>NZ_JBQFJC010000005.1:0-1177 GCF_056535985.1 Ruegeria sp. AO1 | reverse complement strand
GGCCCCCTAAAACTGTGCCACAGTTGGCTTAGTTTTGGAGACGGGATTGATGGCGCGGAAACGGTATTCGGACGAAGATATTCTGCGGCTTTTGCGCGAGATTGAGCTGGGCCTGGCATCTGGTTCGGATGTCGCGACGGCGTGCAGAACGGCTGGTGTCAGTGATGCGACCTATTACACATGGCGCAAGCGGTTTGGTGGGATGGGACGATCTGAGATGGCCAATCTGAAGGCGCTGCAGAAAGAGAATGATCGGCTCAAGAAAATCGTGGCTGAGCTTGAACTGGACAAACTCATTCTCAAGGAGAGCCTTGATTATCTAAAGCCAAAGGCCTGACGGCAGACCAGCTTCGTCAGGCCGTGGTCCACACCCGACAAAAGCTGGCAACCTCTGAACGGCGCACCTGTCGCGTGATTGGATTGGCGCGGAGCACGCTGCAATACCGCGCAGCGCCAAAGGATGATGAGGCGTTACGTCTGGCGATGATCCGATTGGCCAAACGGTATGGGCGCTACGGCTACCGCAAGGTCGCCGAGCTGCTGCGTGTCGAAGGCTGGGCAGTCAATCATAAAAAGATCGAACGACTATGGCGCGAAGAAGGCTTGCAGCTCCCACAACGGCACAAGAAACGCAAACGGCTGTACCACAAGGACAGCTCGATCATCCGGCTCCGACCGCAACATCCCAATCACATCTGGAGCATTGACTTTGTCCACGACAAGCTGAGCAACGGACAGAGCTACAAGATGCTGACGGTGCTGGATGAGTATACCCGTGAGGCGCTCTGCGTAGCGGTCAAGCCGAAGATGAACAGCGCAGACGTGCTGGATGCGCTCTACCCACTCTTATTGCGGCACGGGAAGCCCGAACACATCCGTTCCGACAACGGCGCGGAGTTCATCGCAACGGCCCTGCAGACCTGGTTAAGAAAGGTGGGCATTAAGCCGATCCAAATCTACCCGGGATCACCTTGGGAGAATGGATACAACGAGCGCTTCAATGGCACTCTGCGCCGGGAAGTCCTCAACGCAGAATGGTTCCACACCACCAAACAGGCTCAGATCGTCATCAATACCTGGCTTAGACAGTACAATCGTGTCAGACCCCATCAGGCTCTAAACATGCGACCGCCCGTTCCAGAAACCTTGCTCAAAACTGGCCCATAGAATTGGGGCT
>NZ_JBQFJC010000004.1:0-1240 GCF_056535985.1 Ruegeria sp. AO1 | reverse complement strand
GGAACGTCCTTCGCCGCCCCATACATCACTGGAGCCTATGCCGTATTGAAGAGCCAGTGGCCAGACCTGACAGCCCCCGTAATCGCTGAGATTATGTTCGCGGCAGCTGAAGATCTCGGTGAGCCGGGTGTTGACCCGATCTACGGGCAGGGCCTCCTCAATCTGGAACGCGCCATGCTCCCTGTGGGTGAGCTTGTCGTCTACCAGGGGAACACCATCGAGGGCGCCGCCATGCCTCTGCCGAAACGGGCATCGTCGCCAGCGGCGCCTGGCGCCAGCCCTCAACCAGGCCCTCGCAGGGCAGACCCTGATGGTTGCAGATGCGTATACGCGCGGATTTGAGCTTGCTGCCAGTGCCCTGGTCTCCGAACTCAAGGCGCCAAGACCCCGCCCCACCTTCGTACGGGAAACAAAGGCCAGCGACAGCCTGACACTCATGCGTTCAGATCACGGAACAGGTCTCCGTTTTGATGGGGATGTGTCCTCCTATGAGATAACTTCGGCGACATAGATCCAGACGCAGATCCATTTGGACAGCTTCTGACAGAAGATTACGCATTCGGGCATGACGTCCAGCTGACAGACGCGCTGGCGCTGACGACGACCATGCGGTCGGATCATCCACGGGGCCTTCTCAAGGACCAGCATAGGGCTTGAAGCAAAAGACAAAGATGGGTCAGGCCTTTCTGCCCAGTTCGGCCTCATAGAAGAAAACGGCACAGTCCTTGGATCCCGTTTCATGGGAGCCGCGGGTCAGGACGGACGCAGCTCTACCTCATTCTTGGAAATATCCGGATCTGTTGCGGTCGGGCAGGGCACGCTCCTGACGGTATCGGGCACGCAAAGCAGGACAGATTTCAAACAGGCAGGCCTGGTCACTGGCGGCAAAACCTGACGGGGCGTGCCGGCAGCGTCTCAATCAGCAAGAAACGCTTTCTCGGCAGCCCAGGCACGATGCGCTTGTCGATATCCAGTCCGCTCCAGATCTCCTCTGGTGAGATTTCAATCGACCTCCCCGGGACAGGGTTGCAGCAGTGGCCGGTCAAGAGCACGGGCGTGACAAGAAGCTCTCAAACTGTGCAGATTACATCTTCAGTGCGGCCGATAGATATTGGCCTGACCTATCAGCTTGCTTCAGAGGCGCCCGGACCGGAAATTCTGTTTAACGCCGGATATCGCGCACAAGGCGGTGACCCCAATCCCTACATCGGGTTTGCCCTCAGTCACAGGTTTTGAGCCG
>NZ_JBQFJC010000003.1:0-116444 GCF_056535985.1 Ruegeria sp. AO1 | reverse complement strand
CCTATGATGTCCAGGACAACAACGAGCGCCTGAAATCGGTGCTGCGTCGTTCTGATGAGCTGGCCGAAACGTCCTACCGCGAACTGTGGGACGGGTCGAACGACAACCATCCGGACGAAATCTATACGCCCAAGACAAAGGTGCAGACCGAAATTCTGGGCGTGTCGCCGGTCAACGATGCGACGGTGCAGGTCGAGATCCGCAAGTCCCTGATCGTTCCAAACCAAGCAACGGCCTCAGCCCGCTACGTGGTCACAGTGACCTATGGGTTTGAGGAAAAAATCGTGACGTCGATGGACGAACTTTTGGAAAATCCATTCGGCTTCGTCGTCACCAACTATCGCGTAGACGCAATGGGAGACATCTGATGCAGCGTTCTTTCAAAACACTCACCGCCACCGCCGCAGCAGTTTTGGCATTCTCTACGCCTCTGCTCGCTGAAATCACACCGACACCGGACGGAAAGAACGCGGATCACCGCATCACGCATTTCCATTACGTCGAGAACCAGGTGTACCGCATCCCTGTGGGTGAACGCCTGATTACCTATGTTCACTTTCCGCAGGGCGAAACCGTCCGCAGCATTGGTGCGGGCGACACTGAAAGTTTTCAGATCACTCGCCTTCAGGAAGGTCGCGTTATTGCGTTCAAGCCGGAAATCCTGAACTCGGATTCAAACCTGACTGTCCTGACCAATCGCGGCACATACAACTTCTATCTGGTTCCGGCCGAGAGCGCCGCCGAACGCAAACGTGTTCCGTTCCGGGTCACGTTCTACAACAAAAACAACAGCGGCGGGACTACAACGCGCCGTGGCACGGTAGCGCGCAGCGAACCGAAACCAACAGGCCGCTTCGTCAACCAAAACTACTCGCGCTCGGGCAAAGCTGACTTCGCGCCTACTGCCGTGTGGGACGATGGCGTTCACACCTATATGCAGATCCCGCAGGATGCGGAGTTGCCGGGGATCTTCCGTGTCCTGCCTGATGGCCGCGAGCTGATGGTGAACACCACAGTCAAAGAGCGCGGCATTATCCAGGTGCAAGGCCTTTCAGATCTTTGGACACTGCGCATCGAGGACACTTCGATCTGTGTACGAAACGATGGCGACGCGTTTCAGCAGGCAAGTGTGAGCGGTCGGCCCGTCACTTCACAGACAGTTAAACCGGGGGGCAGCAAGTAATGAACCGCGATCAGACACCGGCACGGGCGGCGGCTGAACAGCCGTCGCAACGTGTCCGGAAGAAGTTCGACCCAAAGAAGCTGATAACTGTTGCAATCGCAGGGGCGGTGTTCCTGGGCTTTGTATGGTTTGTCATGGGCGACGAAAACAAAAGCACCAACACGGGTGTCCGCGTTGACGCTTTGCAACAAGGCGGTGGCGAGCGATACGGGCTTTTGACCGCACGGGGACCAGAGGTCGATGAGCCGGAACAAGAGGCTTTGCCCGAGGAAATTGCGGTGGCAACACCGGTAGCAGTGCCGCAGGTCGATTCCGAAGGGCTGAAACAAGCCCTGAAAACAATCGAGCAACAGAATGGCCGGATTTCCGATCTGCAAGACGAGCTGACGGACGCCAAAGTTTCGCTGTCCGGTGAAATCGCAACGCTGAACCTGACCAATGAACGCCTTCAGGTCAGATATGATGAGCGCGAGAAAAAGTTTCAGACTGAGCTTGCCCAGGCGGTTGCTGATGCAGAGGCCCGGGCGCTCGCCAGTATGAGCCACTTGCAGACTACGGGTCTGACTGATGATGAGCGGCGCAGGCTTGAAGAACTCAAGCGGATGCGCGAGCGCCAGAACCAGTCAGACGGCATCGTGTTCGATGAAAACCCATACGGCAGAAACTAATGGAGCTGACGATGAACAGAACAGCACTCACCCTCGCCCTGGTTGCTTTGGCGTCAAGCGCGATGGCACAGGAAGCACCCGGTCAAAACTACCAGCCGATCAATGGTGGATCGCAGCCGGTCATTTTCCAACCCTTCCCCGCTGCGCCGCAGCCGGTTCAAGTCCAGCCAGACGACACCCGCTTACCTGAAGAACAGCGCGGCTATCAGGAAAACCCGAATACGACATGGCAAAACAATCTGGTCGAAGAATATCCACCCATCGTCGGGGCCTCGATCATTGACGATCCGTCGCGCACCTTAACGCAAGGCACGGTCTTGTCGGCGCTATTCGGTGGGGCGGTCAGCTCGGAACTGCCCGGTAGTGTCGTGGCAACGATCACACGCGGCGTCTACTCGATGGACGGCACACGTTTGCTTCTGCCTCGTGGATCGAAGCTCATGGCGAGTATCGAGCGGATACGACATTGGCGCAAACGCGCATCATGATTGTTTGGAGCCGTGTCATTACACCGGATGGCCTTTCCGCTCAGATCGGCTCAGTTGGCACGGACGGACAGGGCCGCACCGGCGCGACCGGCAGGGTGAACACACACTTTGGGAAGCGGTTCGGCACGGCTGCGTTGTTGTCCATCATCGTATTGCCCTGTGGCGCTGGTGTCTGACAGCGACAGCAACAACTCGGTCAGAACGGATCTGGCAACCCAAGTGGGTCTAACCTGCAGAACGCCACGGCAGCGGCGCTTGATGAATACCTGCGCATCACTCCGACAATCTTTGTCGATCAGGGCAGTCGTATCAACGCGATCCTGCAGCGCGACGTTGTGTTCGATAGCTTCTGAGAGCGAGCCAATGAGCCGACCGCCTCAGCGGTCTTTCCGGCCGCTGCCAGCATGATCGAGTGCGGTAGCGGCCTTTTTGAAGCAAATTCAGCACTTTTTGGAAGCAATGATCTTATGTGGATGCCTTCGTGTTCGAGGCAAAGCCGAGATGCAGCGAAGGCAACCTCCAGTGTTCCAAAAGTGCTCTCAAGGAGACAAGAACATGAGCGGGCGGAACGGGAAATAGCCTTCTGGAATACTATACAGGCAAGATCGAGCATCTGTTACACGATGAAAGCCTGAGCGAAATTTGTGAACCCTGACGGATCGGTCTGGGTCGAAGAAATGGGCACAACGCACATGACCAGGACAGACACTTCTGAACAGAGACGATGTAGAAAACATCGGGCGCTGCGTGGCCGGTTTCAGCGATGTAACATTCGGAAGAAGCCGATTGCGACGGCCAACGTGCCGACACAGCAGGGTAAAGCGCGGGTTCAGGTCGTGATTCCGCCAGCAACAACCGGCGTGGGGTCCGTTGCGATCCGTCTCCTGCGCGTGAAAAACGTCGATCTGGGCGCGTTCAGCTTCGCCAGCAAAGAGGCGGCGTTGGCAGAAAACAACGATCATAGCGCGCTTGAAAATGCTCGGGCTGTTCTCGCTGACGGAACAATGAACTTTGACGAGCTGGCCGACCTTGCAATGCTTAGCAAATGGAACGTGATCATTGCCGGGGCACCTCGTCCGGCAAACCACTGTCCTCAATGCAATGCTGAAGCGCGTCGATCCGGGCGAACGGATCGTGACGATTCAAGAAGTGGCCGAGTTGGACATCGAGCAACCCAATTCTGTCGATCTGCTTGCCGACCGTTCCGAAGAAGATGGCCCTCGATCACCAACAAAGCTGCTGGAATCGGCGCTTCGCCTCCGGCCTGACCGCCTCGTCTGCGGTGAAATCCGAGGCGACGACGCGAATATGTTCTTGGAACTGGTGAACACCGGCCACGATGGATCTGTCTGCACCATGCACGCGAACTCGCCCGTAGATGCCATTGGACGGATGAGCAAAATGGTGCGTCGCGGATCTCCGACCGTTCAAAAGTCAGAAGTGGTCGATGACATCCGGGCCACCATTCACATGATCGTTCACATGAAGAAAATCGGGGACGAACGGAAGGTCAACGGCGTGATCTTCCCGCCTCTGATGACTGCTGAACAACTGAATTGAAGGAGTACAAAGATGAAGAAATTCGAGTACCGAGACGTGCCTTTTTCGGAATGCGACGACGCCAGCGAGAAATTCGCAAAGCTGGGCAAAGAAGGTTGGGAAATGGTTGGTGTCGCACGTGCAGAATTTGGCATCGTGTGCTTCTTCAAACGCGAGCTGACCGATGGCTGAGTTTCAGGATCTACCCAAAGGCAAGAAGGTCGCGATAGCCGGTACTATGGGCTTTATCGCTACCTCGGCTTGCGCGGTGTTGGTGGTCGGGCTGGCGCTCGAATACATCAACACCAGAGGCTTTCGCGGGCTGGACATCTGGGCGATCCCAGAGAAGTTCATGGCACAGCCTGCAGAGACGCAGCAGATCATGGGTCTGGTGGCGGTGGTCGCAGTGGGTGTTTTGACCTTTGCATTTGTGGCGGCTGCGCTGCGTGGTCCCTCAACGAAATACGGTGATGCGACCTTTGCAAAGGCCCCTCAGCTCGTCCAGGAAGGCTATGCGTCGGTTCTGAAGCTCAAAGACAAATTGGATAGTGAAATCGTGTTTGCCAAATTTGGTGAGCCAAAGGACAAAAACGCGATCTACTATAAGCCCGGCCCCGGTGTCCAAAAGCCGCACGCGATGTTCATTGCCCCGTCTGGTTCGGGCAAAACCAGCGGCTTTGTGATCCCGAATGTCCTGCGTTTCAATGGGTCTTGCGTCGTCCTGGACATCAAGGGCGAGATTTTCCAGACAACCGGCGCGCGTCGGGCAGCAATGGGCGATGAGGTTTTTGTGTTCGACCCCGAGAACCCCGACAAAAGCCACAGCTACAACCCTCTGCGCCGCGCAGCACGTGCCGACAATCTGGACCGGCGATGGGAAGAAGTGATTCAGGTTGCAACTCAGATGTTCGACACGCCCAGCTCGTCCGCGCAGGGCTTTATGGGTGGTGTTGAAGGCATGTTCTGCGCAATGGCGATGCTGGCGATCAAAAGAAAGCGGCCATACATTTCCGAAGTCCTGCGCCTGGTCAAAACGACCAAGCAAAAGGACTATGAGAAAATGGCTGAAGAAGTTGGATATGCGCGAGCTGCAGATGAGTTTCTGAATCTTGCAGCCGAAGAATCCAAAATCCTGCGGTCAACGATTTCGGTTATGTTGAACTCCGGCCTGCAGCTCTGGCGCAACCCGTCGGTAGCAAGAGCCACGCAGGGCAATGACATCAACTTTGAAGATCTGCGTCGGCGCCCCAGCTCGATCTACTTTTCCGTGCCAGGGAAAAAGGTCAAAGAGTTCCGGACGCTCATTCGCCTGTTCTTCCTCGATCTGGTGAACACCATCGAAACTGTTGAGCCGGGCGAAGATGAGCCGTTCAAGGTTTTGATGCTGCTCGATGAGTTCCAACGCCTCGGCCATCTTGAGCGCGTTGTTGAAGCCTATGACACCATGCGATCGTTCGGGGGCAGGCTCGTGGTGATTTCGCAAACACTGTCGCGCCTACAGGACATTTATGGGCACGAGGGTGTGCGGGCGATGCTGGCAAACGCTGGAACCCAGATGTTTGCCGCCTCAGAGGATTCCGAAGTACGCGAACATGTGTCCAGGTCCATCGGGGACAAAACGGTCATAAGCAAGTCGAAGTCTCGAGCACTCGGCAAGATGGAAATGGGCAGCATATCAGAGCGTGAAGAAGGCATTCGCCTGCTCCGGCCCGAACACGTTGGCCGATTGCCTGAAAATGAAGTTGTGCTGATCCGCGAAGGCAAGATGCCGGTGATTGCAAACAAGATCCGATACTTCGAAGATCCCTATTTCATGCAGTTCCTTGGGGGTGATGCTCCAAAGATCAAAGGTACACATCTGGATCTTGCTGAAGAACAGGCCAGGGACACGGCAAAGGCTCTGGCGGATGCGAATCCGGCCCCTGCCCCGGTGAAAGAGGTTTCTGAAAAAGACCAGGAACTTCAGGCGGCATTTGATGCGCAGCGCACGGTCGCAAAGCGGAAAAGTCGGTCAGCGAAAGATATGGCGATGGAGAAAATGAAAGCCAAACGGGCTGAAAGTAGCGCCTTCACTTGACGGGGGTAACAGGACGCGGCCGAACCGGACCTTACTTCAATATGCAGAGAACGGCAGGAGAGAGCCCTAACCTGCTCGTGCTGCGACTTACATATATGTCCGCTTCCGTGAAGCTTACTAGAATGGCGCATTGTCAGCTTTATGCCTGCTGAGAATTGTCGTCATAGTATCGACAGCAAAAACACTCATCAAAAACCAACAGATTGACGACAGATCAAGGGAACCCCGCACGCATATAAACGATGATCTTCCAAAGGTCTTCTTCGCTCAGCGCTTCCTTGAAGGCTGGCATGTCTGTTCGAAGCGTTCGCCGCCCTCGGAAATTGCCCAAAGAAGGTACTCGTCCCCCGACATCGGCATCTGAACGAACCATCGTAGGAGAGCGGGAGAGGGCGCGAGCGAACGTCCGGCTTCACCATCGCCCAAACCCTCAGCTCCATGACAGCTTGCGCAGTTTTCCGTATATAGCGTCTTGCCCTCCGAAACATTCTCGGGCGTTGCACGAATGGTGCTCCGAGCCCCGCGGTAGCTGCGGGCACGTCCTCGTTCATATACGTCCAATGTCGTTGCATGCGCTGCTGCTGGCCAGGCCCCATATTGCCGTGCCCCCAACCACGCATGTGCTCAGACCTCATGTGGTTAGATCCCATTGGCCCGTGACCCCACCAATCTCCTCGTTGTTGTTGTGCGCAACCCACTGTAGCAATGGTGATAGACAGAACGCTTAAGGTAAGAGTGCGTAATCCAAGCTTCGTCATCTTCTCCTCCTTACTGTTTCGCTCGATGAACGTCGCCTCAGGCCGCTTCGTAACTCTTGAACACCTCGGTGCTACCGTCCTTGAGGATCAAAAACACGTCGTAGGCCTCACGACGATCTTCCGGCCCCATCCCAGGGGAACCGTAGGGCATGCCAGGAACAGCAAGTCCAACAGCACTGGGTTGCTCCTCCAGCAGACGACGAATGTCTGCAACCGGCACATGCCCCTCGATCATATAGCCATCGATCTCGCCTGTGTGGCAGGACATCATTTCTTCGGGAATGCCGTTGTCCAATTTGTGGCGGACAAGCTGTGTTCCAAAGCTGCGCTCCTCGGTAATGCGAAAGCCTTCCTGCCGCAGGATGTCGATCCAAACCTGGCAACAGCCGCAGTTCGGATCCTTGAGAACACGGACGGAAGGCGTGTCTTGCGCAAACGCGGCAAATGGTACTGTGCTGGCAAAGCCAGCGGCGTAAGTCAGTACTTGGCGGCGTTTCAGGTTCATGGCGAGAGTCCCTTGTATTTCCAACTAAATTGAGCCGATTTCGTATCATTCGAGATCAAAGGTCATAATCCACGTCAAACATGCTCATGTTCGCCAACTTCCCGACGCTCGGCGAGCGCTTGGCGCACGATCTGGAAAGCAGAGGAAAGAAACAACGTTGCCATGACCGCCGCAACAATCAGGTCAGGCCAACCGCTAGCTGTGCCCCAGACGCCTAAAGCTGCAAACATAACGGCCACATTGCCAATGGCGTCATTACGCGAACATAGCCAGACAGAGCGCACATTTGCATCGCCGTCCTTGTAACGGACGAGCAAGAGAACACTTGCGAGATTGGTCATAAGAGCGAAAAAGCCAACGATGCCCATGATCTCATTCCGGCACCTGGACATAGAACACCCGGTACACGGTCGATCCAAACACCCAAAGACCCATCAGCAGCAAGCTCACCCCTTTCGCCAGAGCGGCATTGGTGCGTGCACGGATTGAAGCCCCGATCACTGCCAGCGAGATACCGTAGGTCAAAGCATCCCCAAGGAAGTCTAGAGCGTCGGCCTGAAGTGCCTGAGACTTTGCATAGTGACCGGCAGTCATCTCGACGACGAACATCACCGCGTTCAGAGCAATGACAATCCACAGCCTCCTTTTGTAGTCGTCTGATACGCCGTCGAATTTGGCGTTGTGTCCGCAACATGCTGACATTGGGAAGCCCTTTTGTATCTGTCGTGACCATAGTGTAGTGTCTCTAGTTACTAGAGGTTCAAGAGGTATTTTCATGTTTTCTATCGGGGAGCTTTCCAGCGCACGAAGGTCAAAGTTCCGACTATCCGCTACTATGAGGAAATGGGCCTGCTTGCCGCACCAGAACGCACCGAAGGCAACCAACGGCGCTACGATGTGGCAGGGCTAGAGCGTCTCAGTTTCATCAAGCATGCACGCGATCTTGGTTTCTCAATTGAAGCGATCTCCGAATTGATTGTGCTTCAAGGCCACCCGGATCGTTCATGCCAAGCCGCAACGGACATCGCCGTCTCACAACTTTCCGAAGTAAGAGCAAAGATCAAACGACTACGGGCTCTTGAAAAGAGCTGGTTCGGATTTCGAGGGCTGTGATGACGAAGGAGTGTCAGAGAACTGCTATGTGCTCGCGTCTCTTGCCGATCATAAACTCTGTCACCACGATCACTAAACTATGAGCGGACATTGCTTTAGTCCCAGCGAAAGACTGTTTTGTCCGCTTCTTGCCTATTCAAACGTGGTGCAGCGAATGCCCGGAATGTCCAAGGACAAGAGTCCGTCCCAATCGGAACAGACCCCACATTACTCCAACCCGGTGGTCTCGCTGTTCCCGGCAACACATTCACCGGCGCGAACAATCATCTATCATGTCCTCCGTGGTTAAAGACTGTGTCCATCATACTCATGGACGTGGGTAGCCTGTTCGCGGGTATGGGCAATCTCTTGCACCACGGCGGCAATCTTGCTGGATGAAACTTGGTGCAGCTCACCAACAACGGCCTCCGCGCGCTCGTAGCTGTCCGGAACGCCTTGGCTGTTGAAATGGGCGGCAGCGGTGGAAATGTCCGCGTCTTTCCAAGTCGCCGTTGTGCCGATTGAAACGCTGTCATGATCGTTGTAGCGGGCCAGGAACTTGCTTCCGTCGAGACCGAAGCTGTGCGCGGTCGCCACAATGTCATCACGCACAGCCAGCCATTTTTCGGCTTCCGGGGTCCAGGTTGTCCAACTCGGCCGCATTCATGGATGTGGTGTAGCTGTCATCAGCCAAAGTGTATGCCTGCAGGTCGGTGTCATATGGGCGCAGTTCGGCAACATCGCCTTTCAACTCCCCGATCTGAACGTCCATTGCGGCACGCAAGTGTGGATCTTCGACCTCTCGTGCAAGAGCCTCCATGTTCTCGATGGAGTTCACGATGTCCTTGGTCTGCTGCTCGTAGTTCTCAAAGATGGCCTCCCCCAAAGCGGATTGCATATACTGAACATAGCGATCACCGGGCGACTGGTAGTCGTCGGACTCCTGAAAATCCTTGTCACCACTCAGATCCGCAAGGGACGAATAGTAAGGGTGATACAGATCGTATTCCTGAGCATCACTCATGTGCTGAGAAACCAAAGCCTGCATATCGTTCAGATCAACCGGCTCCCCTGACCGCTCCGCAGCTTCAAATTCGATTTTGAATTCTTCGACCAGATCTTGTTGCGCAGTATGTTCGTCAACACGGCGGTTGGCCTGGTCCTCGATGTCGAAGCTGTTTGAGGCGATGGCTGCACGATCAAAGCCCATCGCCTGCTGTTCTTTCCTGATGATGTCGATCTGCTCTGAAACGCGATCTTCACGCGGGGCGGATTGATCAAATCTGGAATAGGGTGCGAAGTGTTCGACTTCGTTCAAAAGATAGTCTGTACGCGAAACCATAGTTTTTCCTTTGCGAGTTGATGGAAAACTCTGTGATGGGTCTGCCTGGGGCGTTGGCGCGCGCATCAGGCAGACCGGTTAAAGTCCTTACAAGCTGTGCCCGTCATCGTCACCGCGCCCCTGCAAGAGCGGGTGCGTTGCGTGGGCGTGAACGTCTGAAAGTTCTTCTGAGATTGCGATGATCCTGGAAGACGCAAGCTGGTGCAGCTCGTCAACAACGGCCTCAGCGCGGTCGTGGCTGTCGGTAATCCTTGCGCCTGGAAGTGGGCCGCGGCGGTCGAAATGTCGTCGCTGCGCCATCCCATTGTTGTACCCAGGGTGACGTTCTGATGATCGCCAAAGCGGGCAACGAACGCCTCGCCATCGAGGCCGTAGCTGCTGGCCGTGTCGGTGACTTCTTTGCGGATCGCTGCCCACTTGCCGGCCTCTGAATAATCCAAGACATCCATTTCGGCAGTGCCCATTCCCATCATCGTTGAATAGCGGCGGTCCTCGATGATGAAGGCTTGAAGGTCCGGATCGTTGGTGCGCAGGTCCGCAACGTCGCCCTTCAACTCGCCAATTTGAATATCCATAGCGACACGCAGATGAGGGTCGTCAACCTCACGGGCCAGCCCTTCCATCTTGTCGATGGATTGCAGCAATTCTTTGGTCTGAGTCTGGAAGTCCTCATAGGCCCCCTTGCCCAAGGTGTCCTGTATATAGACCTCGTACCGGCGTGCTGCCGGGGCATAATCAGCGGACGACTGGAACGCCTTGTCATCGACAATATCAGCAAGGGCAGACAGATACGGATGGCTCTGTTCGTTGTCCCGAACGTCGCTGATATGGGCAACAACCTGAGCCTTCAGCTCGGGTGCGATTGTTTCCTCAGAACCGCCTAATTCGATGTGTCGCCGCAAGTTGCTCATGACTTCGGGCGACACATAAGACGGGTCTCCTGGCTCGCCGTAATCATCAAAATGATGGGCTTGATCCAGCAGATGTTCCATTCTCGATACCATAGGTTCCTCACTTTCAACGAGTTGGATGGCAAACTCTTCGATCCGGTCTTTGACAGCGTTGGCGCGCTCATCAAACAGATCCGACATTCTTGCGATGGAGAGTGTCATCACATCACCGGCCATGTCGCGGGCCGTAACTTCAACCTCCGGAGTGCTTTCAACAACAGACAGTCCGGCCTGAACCTTCCACGTGTCGGTCTCAACTTCCTGCCGCAAACCGCGCTCAAGGCGGGTCGTTGCGGTCAGCTCAATTCCGTATCCTTCGGCAACCTCAACCTGGATAGAGCGCTGAACGTCGATGTTCATGTCGCTGCTCATACCCATAGCCAACCACTGCCCATGTTCCACGCCTCGGTTATTCACAACGATGTGGACATGGGGGTTGTCAGTGTCGTTGTGGAACACGGTCAGATAGTCCCAGGTATCGCCAAAATCACCGCTCCCAAACAGGCGATCCGCGAAGTCCAAACCGGCCTCATGCGCGGCATCCGGATAGGTGCCTTCGGGAAAAGAAACGATCATGTGACGGGTATAACCATAGTTGGTTTTCCCGTTGAAATCCTCGGCCCAGGTCTCGATCAGATCACTCACCTGATCGGCATCGAGCGGGGTCACACCATTGTCGCGGATGTCCAACACGCCCTCTGCCCTGACGGTCAGGTAATTGATCTGGCGGCGCAGCTCATGCGCTTTTTTCACCCCACCTTTGCGGACGTGTTTCACAACCGCCTCGGGCTTTCCAACCACAGCACCAAGCCGCGCCTTGATGGATGAGGCCCGCGAGATCATGAACTTCATGCGCTTGGCGGTTTGCAGCTGCTGGCTGATCTGCTTGGACCGATCGATACCCTTCTGCGCTTCCCGGAAGGCTAGCTCCAGAAAGTCCCCTGCCGTCAAATTGTGAGCCGCGACGTTCATGCTTCAGATGTCCTCTCATCGTCGCGCAAGATTCGGCGAATGGCGGAGTCTGGCTCTCGGTTTCGGCGGGCCGCGGTGATCAGCGCCTTCAGGTCTTGCCGGTGCTGGATGATCGCACGATGGAGGTTTTCGACATCGCGCCGGTCGTCATCGGTCCAGATCACCGAACCGCGTTTGGCCGATTTTGCGAGCTGATTGAGGTTGGTGTATCCACCCTGAACCTGCCGCAAGTGCGTCTGCCAGAGATCGACAACGGCCGGGTCAGGATCGAGATACCCGATCAGACGATAGATCAGTCGTTGGATGATCTGGTTGCGGCTCTTGGCCCCAAGCGACTGCACGGCCTCCTCCAAACGCACCAACGCATCTGACGGCAATCGAACGGAAAAGACAGTGGTGTCGCCGGGCTTGCTCAATGTATACCTCTGGTTGTTTTTATGACTTGTAACACAACTACCTTATCCTGTCATACTCTCCAAGAGGAAACCGGGGTGATTTTAGAAATCCGTATTTTCTCAAATTGCCCCCGGAACAGTTTTGCTCTTGGAGGCAATCTCCACGCCGGGAAAAGGGTCCTGCCCCTTTTCCAGCCAGCAGGCGTGGGTGCCGGTGGACCGGCGCAGGGCAATCACGCAAAGCGGGAGCTGCCCGAACAGCGCCCGTCACATACCGGCACGTTCAAGGTCAGTATGGCATTTTCCGCGCGCCTCAGCGCGCTCAATGTCCCGCCGCTTTCGCGGCGGGTGTGGCAGGGTTGTCTGCTGCCGCATTGGGGCAGGTCGGCACCCCTGCCCGGTCTTAGGACCGCGCGCCACCTGTGGCGCATATGTGGTCCGGCCTGCGGCCGGAGCAGAAGAAAGGGCGGCTTGCGCCGCCCTGCCCTCCCGTCATTCGGTGACGGGATCGTCATCGGTGCGCTTCGGGAAGGCCACCATCTCAACGCCAGGGAACATGCTGTGCTTGACCTGGATCGAGGTGATGGTGCCGGTCTCATCGGTATTGACGAAGAGCACCCCGCATCGATCCCAGAATGTCTTGCCTTCTTTTTCACCGGTCTTGACGCTCAGTTTCAGAGTTTGAGTTGCCATTGTTTGATCCTCGCTATGGCGTGTTTCGATGAACAAGGGAAAAGCGGGCATCAAGGGGATGTCAGCAGGGAATTTGATCCGCGCGGAATGCGCCGCAGGCGCAGGGGACATTCCTTGTTGAAGCGCGGCGCCCGGCCCGGGCGCCGCGCGTCTTCCCCGACTGCCCGCTTATGTTCATCCCTTCAGAAACACCGCAGCCGAGGATCTTCTCCGGCAACGTACTTGAAACTGTCAGACCTGGTGAAAGGCAAGGCTTTCTGGGATCGCTGCGCGCGGAACATCTGAACAAAACGATGTCTTTGATGGCGGCAACATCACCTCGATCCGACACAGGCGCGGCGCTCAGTTCTAAGTTGGGGGTTGCCCTTCTGGGTCGGTATGACCGTCGTCGCAAAGGATGAAGAATGACGGACGGTGCAAACCGCCCTATCCAACTGGCGGAGGCCAAAGACCGGACGGTCCGGCCCTGGTCCGTGCTTGTGCGGATCAGGTAAACAGCCGGACTCAATTTGGATTGGCGGGTTCGGTAGGACGCCCCGGTAATCCGCAAGAACTCTCTCAAGCGCTGTCGCGGGGCGAGACCGGCGCACGGGCAGATACAGTGATGAGTACGCCAAGAAAAAGGCCCACCGAAGCGGGCCACGAGTTTAACCAAAGGAAAATCTGGAGGTATTCTTTACAGGCTAACGCTTGCGCGCGCGATCGACAACACCGTCAGCTGTGATCGTGGCAATGCGATCCTCTGTGCGGCGGGTCATTTCCACCCCGTCACCCGTCATATGCGCCTCGGCAAATTCCGTGAACTTGAAGATGCTGCCATCTGCTTCAACATGGGTTTCGTCCTCTGCCGAGCGCCGCTTCACCGATCCGTCATGGCGGATTTCGATGATCGTGTTGTCGGCCATTCGGACCGTCACGGTATGCTCATCTACAGCGACACCCTGCCACCAGGCATCTGCATCGCGGCGCACAACAATGCGGTTTGGGTGCAGCTTGATCTGCACGTCCTGTACCTCGTCCGGATCAGCGGCTTTGACGACCACGATGGCCTCCTGCGCGCTGGGATCACCATGGATCGACGCGCTCCCGTTTTTTGGCGGCCAGAGCTTCGGCTGTGTGCGCGGCTTGCCCTTCTGGTCTGTATGAAACCCGACGAACATCTGCGCGGATTTCCAGACGCGGCGGGCGGCTTTTTCAACCGTAGACGGAGCTGCATCGGTGGACATGGTGGATAGCCTTTAAAGTGGGTTAATTCACGTGCATTTTCGGGGTGAGCGTCACACCCACAGCGCTCAGCACTTTCAGCACCGTGCCAAACTCGGGATTGCCATTTTCGCTAAGTGCGCGGTAGAGGCTTTCCCGAGACAGACCAGATTTGTCGGCCACACTCGACATACCTTTGGCCTTGGCAACATCGCCAAGTGCCGACGCGATCAGCGCCGTGTCGCTGGTTTCAAAAGCCGCTTCAAGATAGGCTTGAATGGCTTCCGGGCTGTCCAGATAGTCAGCCGCTTCAAACTTCGTTGTTTTGACACCCATGTTTTTCACTCCAACTCTCTTGCCATCGCCTTGGCGGTTTTGATGTCGGCTTGCTGGGATGACTTGTCTCCCCCGCACAGCAAAACGATCAAAACGTCACCGCGCGACACATAGTAAACGCGATACCCCTTCCTTCGGAGATACGCAGTTCACTCACACCTTCACCAACCGGTTTCACATCACCGGGATTGCCCAGGCTCAACCGCGTGATGCGAACCAAGATCCTGGCTCTCGCCCTTTGGTCCTTCAGGCCCTTGAGCCACTTGTCGAACAGGTCCGTCTTACGAATTTCTATCATACCTATATGTAGCCTACAGGCTACAAACTTTCAAGTCAAAACAACCTATACCATTGAACTAAAATCAAAAATCATTGCTGAAAAGCAGGGCGCGTTGCGCCCTGCCCTGCCAGTTTCAGAAGCAATCCGGCACCCATGCATCGATCCGGGCTTTCTGTGCCTCGGTCACGCCCAGTGCCTTTTGATGCTCTGGATCATTGAAGAGCTTGTGCAGCGCCTCGTTCTTGGCACCCTTTTTGGATTTCGCGAAGGCTTTGAACATGTCGGCGTCGATGTGCAGGTCCAGCAGGTCTTTGTAGAGATCATCCAGCTGCCAGCCTTTCAGACGCTTGAAGCAGTTTTCAGCCGAAGGGGTCCAGATCGCGCGCATGTCAGCCTCGATCTCAGCCTCGATCTCCGCCATGAACTCCGGGCGTTGGGTCAGAAACCGCCGGGCCAGAAAACCCGTGATCTCACCATTGCGGGTCTTCTTGCCCAGATCGCGAAACGCTTTGAACGCTTCCACGCTGCCTTGTGCGGCAATCTCGTGGAACTGGTCATAGGCTGCCTGTGCCGCTTCATCCCGTTCTCCGCCAAGACGCGGGTCGAGGATGAACTGGTCATCGATCTCGGGTGTGTTCCGCTCGGCACCACCATAGCCAAACCCAAACAGATTGCTGCTCAGACCGGAGGCCGGGGTGGCAAAGAAAGCAAACAGGCTCAACACATAATCAGGCTTGTCCAGCAGGGCCGTTTGAACCGCTGCCAGCCGGATCGCCACCATGTCGTCGATGAACTTCTGCGAATAAACTGGTTTTGGTTCTTCCTTGATCTCCGGTTCTTTGACCGGGGCCAGAACACCAGCCTCAATGGCAGCCTGAACATGTTCCGCCGCGACATAGGCCGGGGATGTTTTGATCTCGCCATTGTTGGTGACATAGACAAACACGCCGGACAGCTTGCGCTGCGCGTCAGAATAGAACGGCGCCGTATAGTCCTCAAGCGCGGCCAGCTCCTTTTCACCATCCGCGTCCAGAGCCTCACCCTCATAGAGTTCGGCAAGTTCGTCATACCGTTCGGCCTGTCCTTCGGTGAAGTCCCGGCTCACCATGTCCAAACGGTGCATGTCTTTCGTACCCGAGAACCCATAGGGAATGTAGCTTTCCTCATGGGTGTCCACCCAGTCCCAGCCTTCCGCGTCGCGCAGTTTTTCCGCTTCTACCGCCAGTTTCTCGGCAAACAGACGATCCAGTAACGCGCCTTCATTGAATAGGGTTTCATCGGCAAACAGATCAGCGGTGACGGTGCCGCCCGCCTCAACATAAGCCTTCTGCCCGACAAATACGGCCTTGCGGCTAGTGCTGCTAACAGCCTCCGACGTCAGTGCCTGTTTGACATCATGCTCACTGAACCACCGACATTCTTTGGCCCGTTCCAGAACCTCCAGAATTTTCTCTTCTTCGGTGCTGACGGTCATGGCCTTGGCCAGCCCCATGCTGATCTCACCGGCTTTGAGCGCATCCAGAACGGCGGCGGGCAGACTGGCAAGCGCGAGGCGGCGGCGCACATGGGATTCGGTCACGCCAAACGCATTGCTGATCTTGGCAATAGACAGAGATTTCTCGGCCATTTTGCCATAAGCACGGACCTCGTCCACAGGGTCCAGTTCTTCACGGGCGGTGTTCTCCGCATTGGCCCATTGCTCAGCCACGAAGGGATTGTCCGTGACCTTAACGGGAACCTGTGCCAGATCAGCGCGCTCAGTCACGGCGATGTTCAGAGCCCGTAGGCGGCGACCACCGGCAACGATTGCGACTTTGCCATCGGTATCGCGCAACCCGCTGAGGTTCTGGATCAAGCCACACATAACCAAACTGTCGGCCAGAAGTGCAATACCTTCCTCACCAACCTCCTGTCGTGGGTTGATGTCAGACAGGTAGAGATCGGACAGGGATACGGTTTCGATGGTTTCCGGTGCGGTGAATGTTTCGACTTTGCTCATGGGGCAAATCCTTGTTTGAGTGTTTGAGATCGTGTTAAGGGTGCCCTACCCCTTCCGGGGTAGAGCGGAGCCGTTTAGATGGCTGCGTGTTGGATCAGGAAGCGGCGCGCGATGTGGAAATTGTCGCCCTTCCTGATTAGCGCCCACGCTTCTGCGATACGTTGCTGCAAGATTTCATTGCTCATGGTGTTCACCTCCTTTCCGGTTTGGGATTGAGATCAGTATTCGCTGGGGCACATGATGGTCAGAACGCGGCGCGTCACTGACGTGTCAAACGGCCGGTCGGACCCATACGTGTAGTCCGTGTCGTAAAGATCGATCTTCCAGAACAGCTTCTGGTCACGGACTGTCACCGCCCCAAAGGTGTGATCGCCATAGGGGTCATTGCCCTCGTCAAACTGGTCATCCGACGCCACCGCTGCCAAAGCTGCAGTCTGGAACTCCATCCCTTCACCTGACACGCCGGGCGTGACAAATACCTGACCCTGAATTCCCTTAGAATGCATCTCGATTGCCGCAGTCGGATCGATCAGCGCTTTCCGAAATAGGTCATTCTGGGTCGCAATCTCTGCCGCCTGCAGGCTGGTGTCAGTGTCGATGTCTTTTGTCTTTTCAATGTCCAAAACCGTCTCTCCTTTTGTGGTGCGACCTCTGGGGTTGATCCCCTTTGGTGCTGGTTTTGAGCCGAGCCCTGAAAGGGCGTCGTCTCTAAAACCTGCCCCGTGGCGAACGCGGAGAGGGGCGAGACAGGACCAATCGACAAGAGTGGTGCGGCCCGCAGCGCAGGCGCGCGAGGACACGGTATTGTCTATTTGTCTTGTCCGAGGGGGGAGGCCGCGCCTTCCCCCTTACGGAAGGTAGCGTTTGGCTTGTCCAAATCCCGCCTGACCCACAAGGAAAGGACAAAGGATCTCTGATCCTGCGTGAGCGCAAAAGGGACCGTCACCCGAATGGGCAGATCACCACGGCATGGACCGACCATGACCCAAAGCCCCTGCCCCGGCTCGCAAGAGACGGGTCAGGGGCTACTGGGACAGGGAGATCATTCTGGGGTGTTCTGGGTGGAAGCCGATACGTCGGCTGAAACCTAGAGCCTGCTCACGAGCCGAAAGGCTCGGGATTTGCCACAGAAACAGACTGCAGCCCGAAGTCACTCACCGACCGGAACATACCCTCGACGGAGCTTTTGCTTTTCGAGATTGTGGAGCGCTTCACTAGCCAGGGCTTCGTCATCATACGTCACCATCATGGCTTGCCCGTTCGTGCCAATACGCCCCCAGGTACGAAGCACTGAAACCTCCCCAAACAACGTCGGCTGCAACTCGATGCCATAGAACCGCGCCATGTTGATCTCAGGGTCCACATGGATCAGGTGCACAGGTGTGGTGTCTGTCAGCTCCATGACGCGATTGTCGATCAATAAAGCTCGTCTGTCCAATGACTTTGCTGGAACAGTCAATTGGCAAGGATTCAGAACCGTGATGAAAACATTCGACAACTCAATCTGTCTGATGCTTGCCTCGTACCCATCCAGGTACAGGAGCTCATATTGGCACCATTCCACATTCCGCTGCTGGAACCGTTGTGACCACTGGCCAGAGTAGGTACGGTTTTCTCATATCTTGCAAAACGAAATAGAAGGATGAAGGCAACGTGGCTGAAATCTTGGAAGGCGGATGTTTTTGCGGTGAGGTTCGATACCAGGTCACTGGCAGCGCAGTAATGCAACTCATGTGTTTTTGCAGTGATTGCCTATCGATGACCGGAACGGACGGTTATGCCGGGTACATGATAAAGTCGGAAGACCTGCAGCTGCTGAAAGGCAAACCACGGACCTTTGAGAAGACCTCAAAGGAAGGTCGACCTGTCATCAAGCATTTTTGTGGCACCTGCGGATCAGGCCTGTGGGGCGTGACAGCCTTCGGATTGACGAGCATTGCGGCTGGGACATTGGATGAGCCAAACAACTTCAAGCCAACGAGCAAGGTTTTTGTGAAAGATGCCCCCAACTGGGCCAGGGTTCCCCACCATTTGGAAGAAATGTAGCGTTTGAAGCTTTGGTATCACCTACATTTCTGTCTTGGAGTTGTTCCTCTTGGTGACCCGAGTTGCTACGATTGTCGTTGAGGCAATAAGCAGGACATCGCGATGCGCAATGCAATCTTTTTACCCCTAATGGCTTTGTTCCTGGGGGTCGTCATGGACGTTAAACCGGCGGCGGCCGCGTCACTCGGAACATATGAGGTTTTTGGCGTCGAAGACGGTGACATGCTAAAAATGCGCAGTGGGCCTGGAACAGGGTTCAATGTGATCGTTGGTCTTCCAAATGGAACCGCACTACGAGTTCACGGCTGTGAGCAGACCGGTGGCACCCGTTGGTGCCGCGTCTCTTTGGAGCGCGCGCGCAAGCTTAAGGGATACGTCTCTTGGGCATATTTGCGGAAAATCTAATACGACAGCGATCAGCACCACCATCTTTTAGCAATCATAGAATACCGGCGGAAACGCCCTGACGAATCCACTAGTTGGGCTCACACCCGTCGTCGAAGCGGCTCGCAACATCCCCGAATTCGCTGGGTTCAGGACGGCCCTAAGGCTTTGACTGGGGAGCGCTTGATCGCCTGCACCGTAACGGATTGATCCTGGACCCGGTTGGAAAGGCAAAATCGGTGGTACTGACCGATGAAGGCCTGCGCCGCTCCGAAAAGCTTTTCACAGAGCTTTTTGGGCGGGAGCCAAAGACATAGCATTCGCCATGACAAGTCCCTCCATGTAACGCAGGTCTGCATACGCGTGTGGGCTGGCTGGCGGTTGCAATCTGCGCTAAATCGCCCCTGTCCGGCAAACAGGGAGAAGCTGAAGATGACAACGGGGAACGATCTTGGTGGGCTCATCGGGTTTATCACCCGTGACGAGATTTGGCATGAGCGGCTCGCTGATGTGTTGGACGAGCATTTTCTGCCAGCGCTCGAGGCCTTCGATCTTGAGTTCGAGGATCTGGGCGACTTGCTGGGCGAGGATTGGCCGATGGTCCTGTGGGGTGGTGGCCTGGAAGATTTGCTGGGCAGGACATTCGGAGCGGACGCCGAAAACGCTGCGGATGCTTATCTGAAAGGGAGCGGTTCCAAGGAGAGTGCGCAGACCCGCGCCTATATCAAAGGATTGCGGGACGCGTCGGTCAGCCTTTATGAGGTGAGCGAGGTAGACCCCGGCAGATCCATGGTCTTGCGCAACATGCTTTCGGACGCAGAGCCGGTTACCGTCCGGGAACACAGCGCGACGCAGATGCTGCAGCGATGGGATCGCATCGCAGCTCGGGTTGTCGCACAGGGGGATTATAACGTGATCTCGGGGGCGCTGCTCCCATTCGACCCCGACACCGTCGCGTTTTTTGAAGACGGGCTCCGCTCCGTGTTGAAATTGAACCCCGACGTTGAACTGAGGCTGACACAGGATCAGCTACACCGTTCCGCACCCCTCTTCACCAATGCCTGGCTCTTCGCACATCTGCCGAACCTACTGGATCCGGAACCACCACAAATCAGCAACAGCGATGGCGACAACCTGCTCTTTCACGACATGCGCTTCCCCCTCGCCAGCAAAGTGACGCAAAGCCAGGTATCTGAAAAGCTAACACAGTCCGCAGAACTCGTGATCTCAGGCCAGAAGGATTGGACCTGGCTTGACCTCGACACCCCGTCCGGCACCAAGCACGGCACCGGCCTCGTGTTGGACAAATCAATGTCAGGGGCCTCCGTGCTTGGGTCCCTAGATCTGAAAGGTCGGACACTCACACTTTCTGTGAGCTCTACAGCGCGCGCTGAACGCGGCGAAGCCCTGGTCCGGGACCTCCTGGGCGACCTGGTGAAATCTCCGCTGACATCAATCCAGACCGCCGAACAGATGATGGCGGATGACAGCACGAGTAACGGAGTGGCAGAAGAAGAGGACATCCCCCGTGCCCTTGCCCGTCAGATGGCCCACGAATATCTCGAACAGCATTACCGCGATACGCTTGACCAGCCGATTCCTGCCCTGGATGGCAAGACCCCGCGCCAGGCCGTTCGCAGCACGGCGGGCAGGAAGAAAGTCATAGACTGGCTGAAGACAATCGAAAACCGCAGCGCGCGCCAGACCGGCTCTCCGGTGGCTGAGTATGATTTCGGCTGGATGTGGGACGAGCTTGGTCTGTCAGACTACCGAAATTGGACCAGCGATGGTTCTTGCAAAAACCGTTCCAAAGCTTCGCCTCCTGAACCCATCGACTAACCCATGTTTTCCCGGCTGCGTCTTGCAGAGATGTGGCAAGGGTTATGCTGTCGCTGCGCGTCCAGATGGTTTGCCTCGTGACAGCTGGGGCACAACAAAATTTCAGTCTCCGTGGACACACCGGTTTCATAATCGAAACAGTACTCTTGTCCACATATTTCCAGCACCTCTCCACTCTTGGCCAGTTCCGAACTTGTCACCTCGCAGTGATCACAAATTCCGTCCAAGAGAGCTGATTGGAGTTCAGAAAGAACCACTGTTTTCTGAAAATTGCACACTCTGTCACTCATAACTGCTTCAGGCTTTCACAAAATGGTGAAGAGAGAAAGCTTGTGAAACAAGAATTCAAGGGAATGTGACATAGCCCAATGGGTTCGAGATTTAGTTTCGCCGATCATTGCCTGTAAGCTGCGCGGCGCGTCGAACTTTCACGTCAGCCGCCATCCCACAACAGACCCGCGCACATCAAAATACAACCTGGGCTAGTCCTCCCAGCGAAACGCGTCGTTGTCCGCCTTCACCCGACCAATAGACGGCAAAGCGAAGTGGTTTCCCAGCACAATACATCCCGTTTCCGAGGCGCTTTCCAACAGTTTCCGACGGGATGTCACGGCCATCTCAGCATCGGAATCAAACATAAAATGCCACTCGGGATGCCAGCACTGGGCGGTTGTATGGATTGCATCACCTGTAATCAGAGCGCGCCGGTCGCCACTGGTGATTTCGACCGAGACATGACCTGGTGTTTGGCCTGGCGTGGGGATCAGAGTGACGGAATACACCCTGTCGCAGTCCTAAGGTTCACAGGAGGCCCGAGACAAAGTAGGTTTCTTGTGCAGAGGTAACGGCAATAGGCGTGGATCAGAATGGCGCGACAGCTCCCACTCGAAGGTAACAAGCCCTTTCTGGTTTACGCCGGCACTGGCACCGACCTGATTTTCAATCATGGAATTGAGCTTCCCGGTTTCGCGTCGTTTCCATTGCTGGAAGAACCTGGCACCAGGGTGATACTGGCCGGTCAAATGCAGGCTCTTGTCGATCTGGCCCGTGAAATGAATGTCGGATGCATCCTTGATGCGCCCACATGGATGGCGAACGCCGACCGGGCAGCGCCCTTGGGGTACGATGCAGAGCGGCTCGCCGAAGTAAACAAAGATGCGGTCAGTCTAATGGAAGACGTGCGCCAAGCTGCCGCTCGCGATGATGTACTGGTGTCGGCCTGCATCGGCCCGCGCCATGATCCTTACGCCGACATCCCGCCGGTACCCGTCGAAGATGCACGTCAATACCACGCCGCTCAAATGCACAGCCTGAAAGACACAAGCCTCGATCTGGTCACCGCTTATACATTCAACCGCCCAAGCGAGGCAGCGGGATGCATCCTCGCCGCCCGGGACGCTGAACTGCCGATCATCATGTCTCTGGTTGTTGAGACAGACGGGTGCCTGGCAGACGGGACCAAACTTGTGGACGGAATTGACCAGATCGACGCAGCAACCGACTCGGCGGCGCTGTTTTTTATGGTCAACTGCGCTCACCCTACCCATTTCGCCGGAGCGCTTGGCAACCACCCCCGGCTGAGAGGCCTTGTGGCGAACGCTTCGAGTTGCTCGCATGCGGAACTTGACGAAGCAGATGAGCTGGACGAAGGCGATCCAGCTGAACTTGGTAAACAGATTGCCGCGATTGCGAGGCAGAATCCGTCGATCCAAGTATTTGGAGGATGCTGCGGTACCGACATGCGCCATCTGAAATCGATGATCAGCGAACTAGCATAGCCAACTTGGTTCAATCTGAGCGATAACGCTGAGATCTAAGGTGATCCCGTAATTTCTTTCCACAACTTGTTAGGAGATCGGCCCTTTGCTGCCGTTGACCGAGGGCGCGCATCGCTGCGGTGCGGCCCACCAGACCGGACTTTAGCTGCGACTGCGAAATCCAGCGATCGACAAACTCACGCATCGCGGACCAAGTGTGAATTCGCCGCGCTTGTCGCGATGGCAGCTCGGTGCGCTTCGCTGACGTCAGAACAAGCGTGAAAATGTATCGATTCTCGCCTGGATTGAAATACCTTCAAAGACAACACCAAAGAAGTGAATCTTTGTTCAGACTAACATGTTGGGTCTGCTTCTAGGGGGGGATGCCCAATGACCGAGACCGGCAAAACAGTCCACACGCCAGTGGCGCTTCAATGCCAAGTTCGGTGTGAATTTAGGCGTTCGCACCATCAATGGTCATCGGGTTAGCGCTCCGATTTGACACCAATATATTCCGGCAGATAACGCGGCGGCATTGGCCCCTTGTTCCGCCCGCCCTGTTGAATCTGTTCCCAGCCATGAGACAAGACGCCAACCGAGCGGGAAAGACAGAACAATCCCCGGGAAAGCGGTGCCGGGAACCCCAATTCGCAAAAGATAACAGCCGTGGCCCCATCGATATTCATCGCGATATCGGCACCGCGCTTACGTCCGATTTCCGTCTGTATAGCTTCACCGATATCGGCAAATCGCCCTTCTACAGTGCCTGACATCGCGGCCTCGCGTACCAACGCCATCAATCGCGGTGC
Source organism: Ruegeria sp. AO1 (assembly GCF_056535985.1). Lineage (NCBI taxonomy): Bacteria > Pseudomonadati > Pseudomonadota > Alphaproteobacteria > Rhodobacterales > Roseobacteraceae > Ruegeria > Ruegeria sp. AO1. Next base: position 93,129 of record NZ_JBQFJC010000003.1, on the reverse strand, counting down.
GCGGGGATCGACGGGCTTGTGGAAACGGTGGCCAAAACCCGAGACGATCTTGCCATTTTCCTCACACCAGGCGGCGATACCGTCGCGGACGGCAACTTCCTGTTCAGCGCCGTCATCCATCCGTTTGGCGACGTCGAAATAAAGCTCGGCGCATTGTTCACCGGCGCCGCCATGCACGTCACCCAACATGTTGACCCCGGTGGCCATGACGTTGTTGAGCCCCAGCCCACAGGTCGCGGCCATACGCGCTGCGGCTATCGATGGCGCCTGCGGACCATGATCCACGCCCGCCACCAGCGCGCATTCAAAAAGCGCCGCCTGTTCTGGCGTGGGCAAATTGCCGCGCACCATGAGCCAGATCATCTGAGCAAAGCTGACGTTTCCGATCAGGTCCTGGATCGGGTGGCCGCGAAAGGCGATCCGCCCCGGAGCCATGTCGATAATTTCGGTGCGCCACCAGTGGCAAATGGCATCGGCGTCATTGCGTCCTGCGGGGTCCGTCATATCGCGCCATCCTTTGCCAGTTTTTCAATGTCTTCCGGTGAAAGACCTAACTCGCTCCAGATTTGAGAGTTGTGCTGCCCCAATGTGGGCGGTGGTGCATCGACGGTGGGCGCGCTGCCGTCCAATTTGATCCCGGTCGTGGCAACCTGAATGTCGCGTCCGACGCCGGGGACGTTTTCAAACTGGTCGAGGAAACCGCGGTCTGCAACCTGCGGCATTTCCAATACTTCCGGCACTGTCAAAACCGCTCCTGATGGCACACCAATGCTATTGAGTTCCTTGGCCCAGTCGCGCGGTGACCGGGTCTTCAACACGGTCTCCAGCTCAGTTTTCAGAGCCAGCCTATTGCGTTTGCGATCCTCGCGCGTGGCATATTCAGGCCGCTCGCGCAGCGCGGCCAATCCCAGGTGGTCCGTCAGTAGCTCCCATTGCTGGTCTTTGTTTGCGGCAATGTTGATCAACCCGCCCTTCGCTTCAAACGCACCGGAAGGCGCCGAAGTGGGGTTTTCATTGCCATTGGCAGTCGGATTGACGCCGGCGATCAGATAGTTCGACACCACCCAGCCCATTGTCGCCAGCACCGATTCCAGCATCGACACATCAATAAAGGTGCCGCGCGGATTGGCGTTCAGAGCAGATGAAATCGCAAAGGCTGCGGTGATGCCCCCCACAGTGTCTGCCACCGGATATCCAACGCGCAGCGGCGCGCTGTCGCTATCCCCGGTGATCGACATCACACCCGAGGTTCCCTGTATGATCTGGTCATAAGCCGGGCGGCGTATCCACGGGCCCTCTTGGCCAAAGCCGGAGATAGCACAATAGATGAGGGTCGGATTGGCCTCTTTCAGGGTCTGGTAGCCCACGCCGAGGCGCGTCATGACGCCGGGCCGGAAGTTTTCAACCACGACATCTGCAGTTTCGACCAGTTTCAGAAAAATCTCTCGACCCCGTGGGTTCTTGAGGTTGACCGTGACCGATTTCTTGCCCGCGTTCTGGGCGAGAAAGGACACGCCCATGTTGACTTTGTTCAGCTCTGGGTCGGCCCCCAGTTGGCGGGCGAGATCGCCCCGACCGACGGCTTCGACCTTGATAACCTCGCCGCCCAGATGCGCCAGATGATGACAACAGAACGGACCGGCAAGGACATTGGTCAGATCAAGAACACGAATGCCCTTCAAAGGTGTCTGCGACATTATCCGCGCCCCGCGTGTACAACCTTGGCCGCCGTGAAAAACTCGCGGCAATAGCTGCCTTTTTCCGGTGCACCATAAGAGGATCCCTTTCGGCCCGTAAAGGGTGCGTGGAAATCCATGCCGGCGGTGGGCAGATTGACTTGTATCATGCCTGCTTCGGCGTTCTGCGAGAAGTGATCGATTTTGGCGGGATCCCGCGTGACAATTCCTGCGGACAATCCAAATTCGCAGTCGTTGGACGTGGCCAGGGCGGCGTCGTAATCCGGCACGCGTAACACGGCGGCGATGGGCCCAAAGATTTCGTCTCGTGCCACGGCTGCGTCGGGTGACACATCCGTAAACAACGCAGGCGCAAAGTAATGGCCGGTTGTTTTGGATTTGACCTCGCCACCACCTGCGGCAAGCGTTGCACCGTCATCCACAGCCTGAGACACGTATCGTTTGTCGATGGCGAGCTGCGCTTCACTGGCGACCGGACCAATCTGGGTTTCCGGAGCGCGCGCATCACCGATCCGAAGGTCTTTCATTGCCGCGCAAAGACGGTCAACAAATGCGTCGTGAATGCCCTCGGTCACAATCAGGCGGGAAGACGCTGTGCAGCGTTGTCCGGTTGAGAAAAAGCTGCCCTGAACGGCGCAGTGCACCGCCAGATCCAGATCGGCGTCATCCAGCACGATCAAGGGGTTCTTCCCCCCCATCTCCAGCTGCATTTTCGCTCCTCGCGCAAACAGCGCCGCCCCCATATGGCGACCGACGGGTGTGGAACCGGTGAATGTGACCCCGGACACCTTGGGGTGCGTAACGATTGCCTCCCCAACCTCACGGCCTTTTCCCATCACAAGGTTGAACACCCCCTCAGGCACGCCCGCACGGGCAATAATATCGGACAACATCCATGCCGATCCGGGCACCAGTTCGGCAGGTTTGAACACAACCGTATTGCCATAGGCCAGAGCGGGTGCGATTTTCCATGCGGGGATCGCCAGTGGGAAATTCCAGGGCGTGATTACGCCCACAACGCCGATTGGCTCGCGTACAACATTTAGCGACACACCTTCGCGCAGAGATTGGTAGGTGTCGCCGGTCGCACGATACGCCTCAGCCGCGAAATATTTGAACAAATGCCCGGCGCGATGCGCTTCGGCCTTGGCTTCGGGCAAGGTTTTGCCCTCTTCGCGGGCCAGCATATCGCCCAGCTCGTCTACACGGGCGAGGATTTCCGACCCGATCCGGTCGAGCGCTTCGAACCGGACCAGAGGCGATGTCTTGCGCCAATTCGGCAGGGCCGCGGCCGCGGCCTCGATTGCGTCAACCGTTTGATCGGCGCTTGCCCGGGCATACTCGCCGATCGTGTCGTTCAGGTCGGACGGGTTGACATTGGGGGCCGCGTCGCTGCTAGCAACCCATGATCCGGCGATAAAGTTGGCAAAGGGGTTTGCAGTCATAGCGCTTCCTCAAGAACTGGTCGCCACCCGATATCTTCATGCCGGTGGTCCACAGTATTCACGTAAAAATAGGTCGGGCCATGATAGCCCCTGCACACCCGCCCATCGGCCCGTCTGGCAACCGGTTCGGCGGTCCAGCTGACCGCGCCGAACCAGTTCCACAAACGGTTATGAGGCGAGGTCAGATGATCCGGGCAAAGCGGTGCTGTACTATTGGCCGGGTCCGGTTGCGGAGCGTTCAACGCCCCGCTGCCCCCCACCAGCGCATCCCATTCATTGGGGCGCGTCGCCCCCTGAAAAGGGTCACTACAGGGCGTATCCCCCCCCGTAAGCAACCGGCAGCGAAACAGGCGTCCATCAATCGACAGCTCTGTGCCATGGACATACCCCGCATCATCCAGATCCTGCCAGCTGACGCGGCTCATAAGCATCCGGTCGGCGACCATCAATCTTCTTCCACCGTCCTCAAATAGATGCCAGTTCAGGCGCAGGTTCGGGTCTTTGGGACTGTCGGTGAGCGCCCAGTTGTCCCAATTCGGGTCGCGTTCAAATTCCGGTAGGTTCCCGGGTTGCAGGCCCTCGTAAGGGCAAAGCGCTGACAGGTCTGTGATCCAGGGCCGTGTCGCGGGCGCAAGTGTTTTTCCTGCATGGGAAAACCCACCCAGCTGCTCTGTTCCTTTGTAGTCCATCATTGCTCTGTCACCGCCCCGGTCACAGGTTGTGTGCGGAAGCGACGCAGGATCCGGAACAACATTTCTGCAGCCAGAAATTCGGTACGCTCCGACGGATCAAGAGGAGGGGACACCTCAACAATATCCAGTCCACCCAACGGGGCCTCGGCCAGCCCATCCAGCAGATCGTAATACTGACGCGGTGTAATACCGCTATGAACGATTGAGCCGGTGCCGGGGAGGTAGCCAGCGTCCATCGCATCGATGTCGATTGACAGATACAGTTCGTCACATCCCTTCATGGCATGCTCCAACGCCTGACGAATTGCCTCTGCCGTCCCCAATTTATGTACGTCGCCAGCCGAAAACACCCGACCGCCCTGCTCTTCGATCAAGGCGAGTTCACCGCTGTCGACCCAACCGGTGATCCCGACCCAAACCATATTGGACACGTCGACATTGGGCAGTTCGGAAATCCGACGGGCATTGGTTGCGTGGTTATGGCTGCCCCACGCGCCAAGCCGGTCAGAGAAATCCAGATGACCGTCGATCTGGATATACCCAAAACGTGCATTTGGTGCGCGTTTGGCCAACCCACGGGAATAGCCAAGGCAGGCCGGGAAGCTATTATAGTGATCACCGCCCAGTGCCAGAGGGATCGCCCCTCCAACGCTCAGCGCCTCGGTCATTGCGGCAATGGCCTCGGTGGTTGCGTCTACATCCTCAGGGGTGATCACTGCATCCCCGCAATCCACGAGCCAGTCGCTGGCCGTTGCGCTTCTTTGGCCCGTATCTGGATCAAAACTGACCCCCTGCGGTCGCATGGATTGCAATACCGTCGTTGCCTTACGCAGCGCCTCGGGACCAAACCTGGTTCCGAGCCGGCTTGAATGTGTCCAATCGCTGGGCATACCCACCACACCGATTTGGCCCGGACGGACGTCGGCGGCATCGAGCAGAGGCCCATCAAACAGCCGATACCCCGGTTGTGCCAGAGGCGGGAGAAATGTCGTTATCGCTGCAGTCATGTCAGTACTTTTTCCTTGGAAGTTTGGCGGCGCGGAAAATCAATCCCAAAGCCGAGGCGCGCATAGATAAACGCCAGAAGAGCCGTGACCATCAGGCGTTGGCCAACCTTCACGACACCCATTCCGGGACGGTTCGGATTCAGACCGGTCAACATAATGGCGCTGACCTCGTGCCGTCCCAAAAGCTCAAGCCATTGCACCACCGTCGCAAGATCGCAGCCCCCCAAACGGGGCCGATCACAAAGCGCACTGAGCGATGTTTCAAACACCGAGAGATCAAACCGAACAAACAACGGCTTTGATGGATCCCGCCACTCTGAAAACGCGGCACGCTGCGCGGCAGTATCTCTATTTACCGGCGTGGTCGTTCCGTTCGGCAAGGGCGCAATATGAAAATCGCGCGCATCGGCTGGTGTACCGCCAAGCTGCACTGTCTGACAATGAGGGAGCGCGCTCCGCGCCGTCTCGGACATGCGATCTGATCCGCCCAAAAAGATTGCACAGGCGCCATTGTCGCTGATCTGACGCATGGCCGCCTTCAAGGCCGCGTGGATCGCATCTTCGGACCCCGGTGCAATATCTCCGAGATCACAAAGCCGCTCGTGCAGGCCATCGGTACTGATATCCTGACGCGCATCGATATCTACGGGGTGACTGAATTGTGGATTTGCGTGCCAACCGAAATAGACCGAGGTTTCGCGTAATGCACGCGGCGCCAGAGATTGCCCTGCATGAGGTGCGTTTGTATCTTCAAACGGGATGCCCAGTACGGCCAGATCTCCAGACCGGACGTCGCCGATTGCTTTGGTCTGAGAGCGCATGAACGACAGATGCCCTGCCATGCGCGGCAACGGGGCCGAACGTAGAGGCATCAGCCTGCTCCTTTCTCAAGACGAGCTGTGACCGCTTGCAGGATCGCCAGTGCAGCGCGGGTTTCAGCCTTGCCACGGTTGTCCAGTTCCGGGGCAAGCCCAAAAACCGCAGCCGCGATGGTATCGCCCGGGGTGGCGTCAATTTGCGCGATCATTTGTGCTGGTGACATTCCCGTCAGGCGATGCGGGTGCGATACCCATTTGCCCGCAAGCTCTTGTAAATCCACAGACAGGATGACCGGTTGGGTGCGGGGCAAATGGCTCACTGCGCCGCCATTGACCCCAATGATGGGAACATCCGCACCTGTGACCTGTCTTGCGGCGACGTCAAGCGCTTCCAAACCGCTGGAATCGCCGCCTACCAACACCATGCGGGCACCGGTTTCAAGAACCGATTCACATTGCGAGGCAACTGCGAGAAAATGCTTGTCAGGTTCTAGCGGAAAGACGTTCACGTCCCCAAGGTCAATTGCATTCGCGGGTGTTACTGTGGGGCAGGACGCATACCGAAGCTGGCGCGCGAGATAGCGTTGCCCTGCCGATGGCCGGGCGAGATTGTCACAAAAATAGCCTGCAATCGCGACCTGACCGGGCACGAGATCTTCCAGATCGCCAATGGATGCGCCCAGAAAACTGGGGATCGCGTCAAACTGTATTTGCGCCGCTTCACTCATTGTGCAACGCCGCGTTCAGGGTTTCGATCGCCGCCAGTTCCGACATTCCCCTGGTGTCGCGCGCAGGCGCAAGGCCGGTGATCACAATCGCCTGCCATTTACAGGACATGGCACCAATGACGGAAACCAGCGTTTCAGGTTTCATCCCGCCGGGATTTAGGCCGACGCTGCCAGCTGCATGCCCCAGATCAATGACCGATATGTCGATCCACAAGACAGCGCGCTCGGGCGTGTCAGAATAGTCGCCGTGCCCTTCATCCAACTGCCGCGCGGTGCGCCAATCCATCTTGCGCTGGCTGATCAGATCCCAGACACCAGCAGGTTGATCGCCGTTCAATCCCACCCAGATCGTGTTGGCTGTTCGCGTCGCGATATCACGCCGGGCCAACGGCATGGCCGCGACAACTGGCAGATCAGGCAAGGCCCCCAGCACACCCGAGGCGACATCAGACGCGCCACCCAAGACAACGGGTACAACACCGTGATCCACCATTTGCGTCACAAGTTGTTCCAACGCGGCAGGCCAATCCCCTGACAGGTCCAGATTGCCAAGATCCCGACCATCTACAGGCAGTCCGATCCCAAGTTGGGCAGTCATTTTGCGCAGCGCATCGGGTGCCAGAGAGGTGCCGGATCGGGGCCCGGTGTTAACTTCGCTCGGAACGCCCATAACCCCAACACAATCAGCCTTACATTGCGAATGAATGCCAAAAGGAAGGTCCGCATAACCAGCTGTTATCATTTGTTTCCGCGCGCTATTCATTGCCAGACGCCTTCGTTATTTGCGATTTCCAATTGCGCTCAAACCGGCTATAAAAAGCGACGGATTTGCGTCGAAAGGTCTGCCTATGCCCGACAAGCCCCGATCCCCTGACGCCAATGGTGGTGTCGAAGCGGTAGAGCGCGCATTGCGTGTGCTGGACATCTTTGAGCCGGGCGATGCAGGCCTCTCTTTGAAGGAGGTTGCGGACCGCAGCGGGGTCAACAAGGCGACAATTCTGCGTCTGAGCGTGTCGCTTGAAAAGTTTGGTCATATTACGCGAGACGCCGAGGGTCTGTTTCACCTCGGGCCGTCTTTGTGGCGTCTTGGATCCGTGTTTCGCCAAAACCTGCGGATGGGGCCAATTGTGCGACCGGTGCTTGCGAATTTGGTGAATGCGACCGGCGAAAGTGCGTCGTTTTATGTGCAACGCGGCAACTCTGGCGTGTGCCTCTACCGGGTCAATTCGCCAAGGCTTGCGCGGGATCACGTTCAGGAGGGCGAGATCATTCCGCTGAGCATGGGCTCTTCGGGTCAGGTGCTGGATGCTTATTCCATCCGGCAGGGAAAACAGGCGGCCAGCATCCGAAAGGCCGGGTATTATCTCAGCCTTGGTGAACGCGATCCTGACGTCGCCGGACTGTCGGTTCCTGTTCTTGGGTTCGAAGATGAATTGCTGGGCGCGATCAGCTTGTCCGGCCTGCGCGTCCGCTTCAATGACACAGCCGTCGAAAAGTATCGCGCGGCGGTCCTTGATGCCGCCCGCCAGATTCGGGTGGAGTTTGGCGAAAAATAAGACCCGCATCATTGTGCCTTGTCTTTCCGACGCCCGATCATCTGCACACCGATAAGCGCCGTGATGGACACGACAATCAGACAGGTCGAGATCGCCGCGATTGTCGGATCAAGCTGATCACGCAGTGAATTGAACATGCGCCGGGTGATTGTGGCGTTTTCCCCGCCCGAGACCAGCATCGAGATCACAACCTCGTCCAGCGACGTGATAAATGCCAGAAAAGCCCCTGTCTGGATCGAGAATTTCACCTGCGGTACGGTGATTGTCCACAATGCGTATGCACGGGACGCCCCTAAGCTGCGCGCTGCAAGCTCCTGATCGAAATCATAATTCTGCAATCCCGACATCACCGTCACGATCACGAATGGCAGCGCCAGCGCAGTATGGGCGATCACGATCCCGGTCAGTGTGTAATTGAGCCCCAGCTTGGCATAGAGGCTGAACACTCCAACAGCGATCAGGATCACTGGCACGACAATCGGCATGATCACAAGGATTTGAGCCGCGCTCCTGATACGAGGCGCAGAGCAATGCAGACCATAGGCACAAAGTGAGCCCAGGGGCGTCGCGATTGCCGTGGTCAGCGCCGCCGCGATCAGCGAGGTCTTTGTTGCGCTCATCCATTCCGGCGACGTGACATAGGCCACGTACCAGCGAAACGAGAGCGATGTCGGCGGGAATTCCAGATAGGATGCCCCCGAAAACGACATCGGGATAACGATCAGCGTGGGCAGGATGAGAAAGAACAGCACAGCAATGCCGACCACTGTCAGCCACAGGCCGTCGATTTTACGTTGTCCGACTTGTTCCATTTTCAGATCCTCAGCGCATAAACAGTTTGTCGAGCCCGAAGACACGGTTCATCAGCCAGATCATCGCCAGCGCCAGCAACAGCAGGACCACGCCCAGGGCTGATGCGGCCCCCCAGTTCGAATAGACTGTGATGGTGCTTTCGATACGCTGCGCCAGCATCTGAACCCGGCCACCGCCCAGCAAAGCCGGTGTGACAAAGAACCCAAGCGACAGGATGAAAACCAGCACGATGCCGGCAAAAAGGCCCGGCAGGGACATTGGGAAAAATACCCGCCAAAAGGCCCCGCGCGGGCTGGAACCAAGGCCCACGGCGGCTCGGACCAGGTCGCCGTCAATATTGCGCATAGTGGCGTAGAGCGGCAGAACCAAAAAAGGCAGCATGATATGCACCATGCCAATGATGGAGCCGGTCAGATTGTGCGCCAGTTGCAGCGGTTCTTCGATAATGCCAAGTGACATCAGCGACGAATTGATGATCCCATTGCGCTGCAAAAGCACCAGCCACGCATAGGTCCGCACCAGAACCGAGGTCCAGAAGGGGACCAGCACAAACACCATCAGAATGGCCGCTGTTTTGTTCGGCATCTTTGTCAGCCAGTAGCACAGCGGGTAGCCGAGAAGGACGCAAATCACCGTCACGGCAATGCTGATCTGAAACGTGACGACAAAGGTTCGCCGATAGAGAGCACTACTAAAGATGCGCGTGTAATTTTCCGTGCTCAGTTCGCCTGCCGCATTGAAAAACGACAGCGAAGACAGCCAGAAAATCGGCAGGAAGACGACGATCAAGATCGTCAAAACCGCAGGCATCGAAAGCCCAAGAAACGTCAGTTTTTCGCGGCGTTCTTCGGATTTGAGCGTGCTGGCATTCTGAAGAGTCCCAGCACCTTCATACGTCTCGGCGATACTCATGCCACATGTTCCGGTACGATGATCGTATCTTCGGGATGCAGGGCAAGGCCGATTTGCTCTCCCTTCGACGGCAACCCGGTTTGGCCCGCGCGATTGGCAGGCACACGCACATTGATCTGACCAGCGCTGTCGTGCTGAACGATCACTAGAACGCTGTCGCCCTGATAAATGATGTCATGCACTTGGCCGGACAGGTCATTGGCGGCGTCTGGCACCGCGCCTGCTGTGACTTCCAGCAACTCGGGCCGGATGATCAGACGATGGCCTCCGCTGCCCAGCGCAATAGGCGTATTGGATTTCAGAACGCGCTCGCCAAGCTGCGCCGTGTCATTCGCTACACTAACCGGCAGGGAAATGGATTCCCCGATAAAATCCGCCACAAAGAAACTATGCGGCTGGCGATAGAGCCGCTCAGGCGTCGCGATCTGTTCGATCCGCCCATGATTGACCACTGCAATCCGGTCCGACATCGTCAGGGCTTCGCGCTGGTCATGGGTCACGTAAACGACAGTTGCATCCAGCTTTTCATGCAGCGCCTTCAATTCGATTTGCATATGTTCGCGCAACTTCTTGTCGAGCGCTGACAACGGCTCATCCATCAGAATGATCTGCGGCTCAAAAACCATGGCGCGGGCAAGGGCCACGCGCTGTCTTTGTCCCCCGGATAATTGCGTGATGCGCCGGTCGCCATAACCGCCCAGCTGCACGGTCTCCAGCGCGCGCTCGGCGCGGGCCTTCTGATCGCTTTTGGACACCCCGCGAATTTTCAACGGATAAGCCACGTTTTCTGCGACCGTCATGAACGGAAACAACGCATAGCTTTGGAACACCATGCCAAGGCCGCGCTTGTGGGGCGGCGTTGCAATCATTTCCTGTTCGCCAAACCGGATCGACCCGCCATCAGGACGCACAAATCCGGCCAGCGCCATCAAAAGCGTCGTCTTGCCGGAGCCTGATGGCCCCAGCAATGTCAGGAACTCGCCCGCGGCGATGTTCAAAGACACGTCATTCAGCGCTTTGACCGATCCGTAGGCCTTGCACAGGTTGGATATATCGATGGGAAGGGAGTGGGCTGCAGGTGACATGGGGGCTCCTAACCTGACAAAAATGGGCGCAGCACAAGATGTGCCGCGCCCAGATATTTTTTACTGTTGGATCAGCGTGTCAAACTCTTCGGTCAACTCGCCCAGCTGGCCGATGTAAAAGTTCGGATCGACCAGAAGCTGCTTGCCATAGTTGTCGGGATGTGTGTTGACCTTCACTGCCATCTCATCCGAGATTATCCCGGTGCCGAAGGCACCCGAATTCACCGGACCCAACGGCATGGTCACCGCCAGCCTCGCCTGTGCTTCGGCGCTCAGCAATTCGTTGATAAGGCGCATCGCGTTGTCTTTATTCGGAGCCCCCTTGGGAACCAACAAGCAGTCCACGTCCATCGTGCCGCCATCAAAGGCATAGGCCACATCAATGCCCGACGCGATCACGCTTTCTACGCGGTTATGGCCCATATGGATCACGTCCACTTCGCCGTCACGCAGCAACTGCGCCGATTGCGACCCGCCGCGATACCAAACGGTAACTTCGGGGGCAATCTCACCCAGCTTGTCCCATGCGCGCGCCTTGCCCTCATTCGTGGCCAACGTGTCATAGATCTCGGCCATCGGCACACCATCCGCCATGAGCGCGGCTTCGAGGTTATAGTTCACCTTGCCGTGCATACCGCGCTTGCCGGGGAAGTTTTCCAGATCCCAGAACTCTGCCCAATTGGACGGGCCATTGTCGCCAAATGCATCCTTGCGATAGGCAATCACCTTGGTGAAGTTGATGAAGCCGATGTAATTGTCATGGATCAGCTCTTTCGGAATGCCTGTGGTGTCAACAATCGAATAGTCGATCGGCTCAAGGCTGCCTTCCCGGCTCAGGGTTTCACACGAAGGCAAATCCTGTTCTGTAACGTCCCATGCAACGGCACCCGCCGTGATCTGCGCGCGCACGTCCTGAATGCCGTTTGTCGTATCTTCCTTGACAGTGATATTCAGCGCACCAGCGGCAGGTTCCAGCATGGCTGAGCGCAAGGCATCCTGAAACGAGCCTCCCCAGGACGCAAACACGACCTCTCCCTCGGCAAAGGCAGGCGAAGCAATGGCCAGGCCACCTGCCACTAGCGCCGTGGTGAGCTTCAGTTTTTGGTTATCTTTCATCATGTCAGGCTCCTCCCGAACTGTTGGTTGGTTTGTGGCTTCGCGACATGCGCGGCTCCACATAATCATTCGCAATCGTTTCATCTAGCAAAACGTCATTTCAGTTTTACTAGAGCTGATGTTGGAATTGGTCAAGGATTCTTTTGCCCCGTAGGATTCACACTCCCGTTTCCTGAGCATCAGAGCCTGGAAAATCTCGCAATTCGCGCATTGGTGCAGCATTCATCTGGGTTCGATCTTGCACATATGGCGTCTGAAGCGATCTTCGTCTGACCCGAAGTTAACTGCCACCGATTGAAGCATTTGGTGGAACGTGCGGACCGCAAACTCTCACTCGCTTTGCGTTGATCCGCGAATTTGAGTGGCAGCTTCTTGACAGTATGCGCCAATTGATCCTGACGACAGAATTGGTCAATTTGGGCTCAGCCCCGACCTCGGATGCGACGCAGCATCCCGTGATATGGAGGCATCGTCAACGTCAGGTTGTCGTTGTGGGAGGGCATGGCGGATCGGAGGATCAGTCATGGAAACACCAAACTTACCGGCCATTCGTGCGCTTCGCCCGGCTTGGAACAAAGGGCGCATCGTTGGGCAAAAACGGCCACTGAAACCAAAACACGTCTGGGCAATCCGTGTTCGACTTGAACTCGCCGAGAACCATCGGGACCTGGCGCTGTTCAATATGGCAATCGACAGCAAACTGCGTGGCTGCGATCTCGTGAAGATGAAAGTCGTCGACGTGATGGCGTCCGGCCAGATCAAGGAACGAGCTTCGGTGTTGCAAAGCAAAACGCAGAAGCCGGTTCGTTTTGAAATCTCCGAAGGCACACGCGCCTCGGTTGAAAAGTGGATGGAAGATGAGCTCATGGTCGGCTCGGAGTACCTATGGCCGGGTCGTTTCCATGAACGCTTGCACATCTCGACACGCCAGTACGCCCGGATCGTCCGGGATTGGGTCACGTCGATCGGTCTGGAGGCCAGTGCATACGGAACGCATTCGATGCGGAGGACAAAAGTCACACAGATCTACAAGAAGACCGGCAACCTGCGGGCGGTCCAGCTGCTACTTGGGCACACCAAGATGGACAGCACCGTCCGGTATCTCGGTGTTGAGCTGGAAGATGCGCTTGCGATCGCAGAGGCCATTGAAATCTAACAACTTGGGCCGTCTTCGCGGACGGCCCAAACAAGACCTTGGCGAAATCTGCGGCGAACAGCGACGAGGAGCCCAGAGCGACGGTCTTCTTGCGGAGCAGGCAAGGACATCGCTTTAAAGTTTCAACTGACACGGCGTATTAGAAAATTCAGAAAAAACTGCCCGTCAATCCTGCGCGGCTCGTAGACAAGCCTTCTTCCTGGCGAAAGTCCTTCGGGCAGTTTGACGCTTATATTGACCTTATAGGGTGTCGCCTGCCCGAAATGCGAACTCAATGTGAAGCGCAATTTCAACTGACCGGAGTCATCGAATTTGCCAGTGAAGTCCCTAAACCAAGGCCCTTCGGCCGCAAAGCCTTGGGCAGATAGCAAGGTCAGCTTGTCTCCATTGCGATTGATGCGCAAGGCTGCAAGTGGCTCGATTTTTCCGGGGAAATAGGCCTTGTCGGGCCGACTGGTTGTTTGCCAATAATCATCGTCCCATCTGCGTCTGATTAAGACAATGTAGTCACCATCAAAAGTCGCGAAAGACGGCGCGACCAACTGATTACAGACTCTTCCTTGCTCTCCTCGAAGTGCGGCAAGAGTTTCACTGGTCTCGAGGCTCTCAGGCGTCAGTCCAAGATTCTCTCTAGCGCTGATATACCGAGAGAAAGCAGATCTCGTGCGTGGGCCCGCAACACCGTCCGCTGTGCCAGCGCTGCAGCCAACGCGATTTAGCTCAGTTTGTATATCACGGATCAGGCTGCGCGTCTCTGTATCATCCTTCGCGCTTTGAGGCGATGTCGGCACAAGAGCTGCTACTTTGTCTCGCGCAGTACTACTGTTGCCCGGCACTTCGTCCTTCTGGTGCTCAGCAAGCAAGTCGTCCCGCAACGAAAGGGCGAGCGCGACTGCAAAATGATCCCTTTCGCCTTCGTATCGCTCCAGAAACATCTCGATCGCATCAAGCCTTCCGAGCGAACGCGCAAGTTCAAAGTCCGCATAAATCTGGTCTTCGACACGCTCAATTTCTTCCTCTGGCGTCGAGCCTGCAGCCGCATCTGGAACAAGAAAAATGTCTCTGGCGGGAAGCGAGCCATAAGTAAATGGCTCCTGATAGCCTTCTGTCAGAGTGTAAACCCTGTCGCGGACTCGCCGAAACAACTTGCCAATCTCAAGTCCGGGTTCCTCGATGTGGTTGAGCAGAGCCTGAGCATAGGGGCTGTTGCGGCCATCGCCGTCAAGCGCCAGCGTTCCGCTCCTTGCAGCATATCCAACCAACACACCTCCCGGATCGATACGTGCAAGTCCGCGTCCAATTGAGCGGGTGCTGTTTGTGCGCTCCATAGTCGCGAGGAATGGATTGTTGCGGCAGGCGTCAACCAACACGATCTTCAAGCCGGGTGCGCCCGCGATGGAGCTAATCAATGTGTTGAGGCGGATTGCCTCGAGTTCGATGTCACGGTCGCTCCGCAGTTCCGCACTGACAGGGATCAGGAAGTTCGTGTTGTCCAACTCGATGCCGTGGCCGGCGAAGTATACGATGACCGACTCGGCGTTTTTTGCCTTTTCTCCAAAGTCACGTATGGCAAGGCGCATGTCGCGGTAATCCAGATCAAGACCTGTTGTGACCTCAAACCCGATCCTGCGCAATGCCTCTGCAATGTCGATCGCATCATTCGACGGGTTTTTGAGATTGCTGACATGTTGGTAGTTCGCATTGCCAATTACCAAGGCAACTTTGTCCGCCAGCACCATCGCAGGCAGAAAACAAAACACAACTGAGAACAGGATACGCTTCATGTGAAATATCGCCGTTAACGCGTCTACCATATGAACGTTTCCACACTTTCGGAATTCAATCAATATGACCGGCGTGGACAAGCTCTAGCTCGGCTTAGGCCGCATAGCGGAGTTCGGGATTGACACGACGAAGGTTCGTTTCCCGCCCATTGCGCCAGTTTCGGCATGGACCATTCATATGAAGTACGAACTCGGAGCCGCCTTGCGGCGGGACAGAAAGATGCTCGCTTGGGAAGCTATCTAAACGTCAGCTTCCGCATTTCCTGCGAGCATGCGTAGCGACTGCAGCGAACTTCCACTTCCCGCGCTTCGTGCCGTACTTCAGCCCCCTACCCGTCCCGATCTAGCTTTAACCAATATCGCGTGTACCGGAGTTCACCCGTTCGGATCAAAGCGCCCTTCTCTACCAGGTTCTGGAGATCCCGCGTTGCTGTGGCGCGCGATGTTCCCGTGATCGAGATATAGTTCTCAGCGCTCAATCCCCCTGTGAACCCATCCGGCCCAGCCTTGAACAAACGGGCGATTACCTTGCTTTGGCGAGTGTTGAACTGATCACGGTACCGATCATAGAAGTGCGTCTTGGAAATAAAGAAACCAACCCGCTCAAGCGTCACCTGCTGTGCTGTAAGGACAGTTTCGGCAAACCAGACGAGCCACGGTGTGACTTCCAGCGTCTTTTGATGGCGTTCGAGTTGGTCGTAGTAAGCCTTCCGCTCTCGCTCGATCGTGAAAGCAAGGGCAATCAGACTTGGCTGACCGATATTCTGGGCCAAGGACTTTTCAGCCAGCGCCCTACCCAACCGGCCATTGCCGTCCTCAAAGGGATGAATGCTCTCGAAATACAGATGGCTCAAACCGGCCCGGATCAGTGCGCGCAATGGTTCGGGACCATCCGGTGCGGTCCGGTTGAACCAGGCTACGAACTGGTCCATTTCAGCCGGAACCTGATGTGAAGGTGGAGCTTCGAAATGCACCGTTGGGCGGTCGAGCCTGCCTGAGACGATTTGCATCGCATCCTCATGGCTCCGGTATGATCCAATCGTTTCCAGATGCCTGTCATGGGACAGAAGCATGTCATGCCACCGAAACAGGGTGTCGTGTGACAGTGGTTCCGAATAGTTGGAATAAACATCCACCATCATTTCAGAAACGCCCTGCTCGCGCGGTTTGGATGGATAGCTGTCGGGAGCCAGTCCAAGATGTCGGCGCAAGGAAGATTGCACGCTGAGACGATCCAGCATCTCACCTTCGATCGCGCTGGTCTTCATTGCTTCTTCGCTTAGCAGGTCGATACGCAATTGATCTCGATCCGATGTGTTCACATGATGAACCGCTCCAAGAACTTCCCCTGAGGACAACAGGAACTGTTGCTCGTATGGTTCGAGTCTTGCGGCGTCGTAACGAAAGGTAGGCCAGTCAGGGTTCTGCCAGTTCCACATCGTGAGGTATAAGCTTCCTTTCTATAACTCACTATTTATGGTTGCGTGATTTATAGAGGTCAATCCTATAGCTCACCTTTTTCAGACCCTTCGATCCAGTCATCACTTGGAGGTGTAATCTGAAAACGGTAAATTTCATCCTGTTTCCCCAAATTTACGTAGCATTGGATGTCCGCGAGAGCATTGCCTTTGGAGACAATTCGCCCTTTTCGATCTTGGCCAGCAACGAAATCAGGTAAGCCCCTGGAGATTGTATGTTCTCAGCACGTTGAAAGATGTATCCGAGAACAATGAAGCGAATAGCTGGGCCAAAAGTTGATTTCATTGCATACCAGGTTTGGCCAAGCCGTAGATACTCGGCGATATCATCCATAAGCCGATCACAGTGGTGCTGATCTTTTGCAAAGCGTAGTTCTGAGCATAGCCGTGGAAAACTGCGCTCCATTTGGTCTGGAGAAACCTGAATCTGAGAAAGCTTTTCTTTCTTAACTTCCGGATTCAAAGAGTCCTCTTTGTGCCCCTCAATTTCACTGTCACTGGCCCTCAAATTTTCTGTATCAGTCTGTGTTATCTCGGAGATTTCCACAGAGATTTCTGCCAACAGCTCGCTGAGTACATTCGCATCTGGTTTGCGACGCAGAGCATTGCGTACGGTGGTCACCAAATCAGAGATCGCGGTGTCATTTGCTACGAGTTCCTTAAGGCGCGCCAGAGCGGCGGAAACTTTGTCACGGAGTACAGTGAACTCGAGAACGCGATCAGCATGCCTCTGGGCTTCCTGAATGAACTCAGCGTGCCGTTCAGACAAAGGCATCAAGGAGAGCCCAGTTGCGGTGACCACCCTGCCCTGGCGATCCCGGCGCGCCCATCGCTTACCGTTTGCGCTCATGACGCGGCGGATAAGTCCAAGGTCCACCAGCGTCGAGATATGACGCTCAACTGTCTGCACGCTGACATGAGTTCGTTTGGCTATCGCCGCGTTGGACGCGAAACAGATGTGATGATCATCCTGGTCCGCAGCAATCTGATCACCGCCCATAAAGGAAACCATCGCTCTCAGGACATTGAGAGTTGTGGATTTTAACCCAAGAGGTTCTCTGGCCTCTTCAACGGCGCGAAGAAGTATCCATTTTTTGGGCGTACTGTTCCCCTGCCCTGCCGTTCCCGACAAGGTCGCTCCAATTGGAGCCAATGCTGTTAGTGTTTTCATGATTATCTATCGGCAGACAAAAATTACCCGTTCGCTCAAGAGCGTTTTTTCTTGTGTGGCGATTCGGGTGCTGCTAGATTCTAGGTGTCTAATCTAAGAATTGCGCTTTGCGCAGCAGCCCTCGAAGCTCCGGTTTCGGGGGTTTTGTTTGTTTGCCTTCCTCCTTTCTGCTCGTCCTCAGTTCTTTTTCTTGGCGTTTACAGCTGTAAACTCAGCGTGTGAGCGCTTAATGATTTCAGCCATGTTTTCGTCCAACCAGCTAGCGAAGCCAGCGTTAGCTCCGGTCCTTTTGACCGAAACAGTTAGTGATCCGTTGGTAGATTTGATTGTAACGCCTTCGATTGGGTTGAGTTCGGCTGCACCTTCTCTTTGTCTTGCACCGCGTTTGGCAGCTGCTTTTAGGAGCATTTCCAGCCGATCATCTGACGACATCGATGGCTCAATGGTTGCAAGAAGATTTGCAGCTTCATCTTCCGCTAGCTTGCCTGCAACGAAGTGCTCTGCAAGCACGGTCCATTTTGGGCGGCCTGATTTTGGGGCTGCGCCGATCATGTCACCAATCTTTGCAGGAACATGTTGCGTAATTTTTGTCAGGTGAGACAGCCCTGATTTCGAAACGTTCAATACTTGCCGCACCGTTGCCGTGTCATGCCCGGAAGTCAGGATCGCCTCGGCGAAACGTGCTTTCTCGTAGAAGGAAAGATTGCGCCTCGCAGCATTCTCAAGCCCTTTGGCGAGAAGCGCTGAAGCATCGTCGATATCCTGAACATTGGCGCGGACTTTAATACCAAGTTCACGACAGGCTTTGAGCCTCCTCCGTCCATAAATTGCCTCGTATCGACCGTCGGATTTCGATCTTCTGACAAGAATGGGAACTTGTTGGCCACCGTCTTGTATACTCGACATCAAGCTTTCAAAACTATCGTCTTCTTCGTCAATGTTTACAGCTGTAAACTCACCGAGCCTATCGGCAGGCCCCCAGTCGTCGATCAGAGCAGGGTCAATTTCCCTGATTGCGGCAAGAGAGCCCTGAAGCGCACCAAGAGCAGGGGCATTGGGTTTTGGAGTTTTATCGATGGCCTTGGGGCCAGAGCGCGCGATGGTGTTTGCGATCCCCGACATCTCCTGAAGCGACTTTCTAGCCATTAGCTGCGTCCCCATGCTTGATGGATCATTTGCTCTACCTCAGAGCCGATCGCATCCATTGAGTTCTTTGCCCGATCATAAGTTGCGCGTGTCATTTCTGACCGCACGACTTCGTAAATTGATTGTTTGAGCATTGTGGCGTCACTGACCGCGGTGCTTTTGAGGGCTGTGGCTGACATAACGCGATCCTGAAACAGTGCCCGCATGAACGAAGCCAGTTGTTGAGACGGTACGTCTGTTGGCTCGTCACGCGTTATCAGGAATTTGAAGTTGTCGTATTCGAGCGTAGCGCCGGCATCTTCAATGACTGCCATGTAAGCACCAGCGAGTTCGAGAAATTGAGCCGTCGAAGACACGTCCAGCATCGAAGGTGTAAGTGGCACAAGCAATGAACTGGCGGCCGCCATCCCAGCAATTGTCAAGAATCCTAGCTGAGGTGGGCTATCAATCAGAACAAGGTCAAAATCTCCTTCCACCTGGGCCAGGGCATTCCGTATTCTTGTAAAGAACGGATGGTCTGGGTTGGAGTGAACGGCAGATTCTGTCTCAAATTCGGAAAGAACAAGCCGTGACGGAGCCACAGAGAGACCGGGGAAGTACGTCGGAAGCACGACGTCCGCCATATCTACCGGATCTTCATATCGAATAGCATCGTAAATCGTCAGCCCGTCAAACTCTATTTCGGGGCTTATGCCGCACATGGATGTAAGAGAGCCTTGAGGATCCAGATCAACAGCCAGCACACGGTAACCGCGAAGCGCAAAATAGTGAGCCAAGTGAATTGTTGTGGTGCTCTTACTGCTGCCGCCTTTGAAGTTCATCAACTGCCAGACTTGGAGCTTTTCTCCTTCAGTCCGGCGAGGGACATAGCGCCCTTTTTTGCGTGAGGTTTTCTCAAGCGTTTCGCGAGCCTCCCAAAGTTCTTGGGCAGTATAGTAACGCCTACCGCTGCGTACGTCATTCGGTTCAGGAATCGTTCCCTCTGCGTGGACTTTGCGCATGAATTGACCTGAGACTCCTAAGAGTTCAGCAGCTTCTGGCGCTGCAAAATTTCGCAGTGATTTGGTGTTGTCGGGGGCAAATGCAGCAAGTAGATGTTCCCGGATAGCCGAGTTTAATCTCTCAGATATTTCCGTGGCGAGTGCCGATGGTCTTTCTGCCGCAAGTGGTGTCACGGGAATCATGTAGTTGCCTCAAATTAAAGAATGTGGTCATTTTTGCGCCACTTGAGATAAACAGCCGTGATTCATAGCACTAAGTCAAGGATTTTCGCCTATATTGTAGGTTTTCCAACGCGGAGGACTACATACGCTTTGCATCAGAGCAGGGTGGTTTACAGTTGTAAACTCGGTTGAGCGGGATCATGGGTTCTTTCAGTCGATGAAGTTCTAACGTAGGCATGCGAAGGCATTCCTGTAAAACTCCTCCCTATGCTCCGCTTTGAGTAGAACGCCTCTAGCATGGAGTTGGAGTGAAGGCCGAACGGCTTTTGGCGCAAATTGCGCAATTGGGAAGGGCAGGGAGCTAGTTGAGCTGATTGGTCAAATTCTCTCACCAACAATTTCGTTATCGAGTTTTCTGCGATACCAACTTCGTAACAATACTTCTGCGCCAGTACGGGAGTACGATGCGGTGAGAATGGCATGGCGATCTGGGTCAGATACACCGAGCTCAGCCCGTGCGCAGAGGAAAACACGCGAACATTCCGGCTAGAGTCAGCCGCTCGCCAATTGCCCAAGAAATGGCATACCGTGAGGGCGGGGTTTCGGGAATTGTGCGCCTGTAAGTTGCGACGGAACACGGAACTGTCCTCGATCCAGTGCAGCTGTGCTTGCGCGGCGCGGCTTTTGACGCAAGTCTCTACCGTCATTGGATTCATATGGGATCACAGACATGATCCGTGTGTTCACGTCCCATTAGCGTCCATAAAACCAGCTTGCTCGAATTAGTGATTTTGGGCTCCTCAATCGTTGAACAGACGGTCTCGTTGGCATATATTGCCAAAAAGGAGGCTTACGCCATGGTAACCCGCAATGTTGTACTTACAGAATCGCAGGATCAACTGGTGCAGAATCTGGTTGCGTCCGGTCGATATCAGAACGCCAGTGAAGCGTTGCGCGCCGGCCTTCGGCTTTTGGAGCGGGAAGAAGCGGGGCTGGAGTCTCTCAAACAAGGCTTGCAGGAGGGTGTAGCGCAGGCTCAGGCCGGAGATTTGGCAGAAGGCAGGGGTTCGGATGCGATCCGTCGTGCCTTTGCAAGGGCACGAGCCAAGGCGTGACCAGACCCTTTCGACTGACACGCCGCGCTGAATCCAGCCTGGTGGAAATTGCCCGATGGACCATCGACAAGTTTGGATCGCATCAAGCCGATCTTTATGAACAAGAACTAATAGCGCGCTGTCAGGCCATCACAGAGGGCAGGGTGGCCAGCCGAAGTTGTTCTATATTGGTCGAAGAGGCGGCGGATCTCAGATATGTGCGCGCAGGAGAGCATTTCCTGGTTTATCTGGATCAGCCGGACGCGGTGATCATTGTTGATATCCTGCATTCCCGTTGCGATCTGCCGCGACATGTTTCCGCGCTGGCCACGTTAACAGATGCGACAGGAAACAAGACATAGGCACAGCAGCCGGAGTTTCCCTCAAGCGGGGATTATTAAATAGTCAGTAACTACTCACCCCAGTAGATCAGTCGCCGGGTTATCCGCGATGTCCACATCGTCGTAGTATTTCTGCGCCTGGGCCATGGAGCGATGCAGGGAGAGGCGCATCGCGGCCTGGATCGGGGCGCCGTCCAGCGCGGCCTGGGTCAGGAAGCCCGAGCGCAGCCCATGGGGGGAAGCGAACCCGTCCGGCAGGCCCGCCAGTTTCGCCCGACGCTTGACGATCTGCGCGATGGCATCCGGGCTGAGGCGGCGGGTTAACACCCGATCGGCTTTTGAAACAGGCCGGAACAAGGGGCCGTCCTGAATCTCACCCACCTCGATCCAATGGGCCAGCGCTTGGGCTGCGCGGCCTTTCAACACCAGCCGCGGCGTTTCACCTTTGGTTGTCGTCTTGGTCTCCAGCAGTGAAATCCAAACCAGGCTTTTCTCGTCGAACTCCTTCAGCGAGACGTCTTCAAACATCAACCCGGTGATCTCCGAGCGCCGTCTACCACCCGAAGCCCAACCCAGCATCAAGATGGCGCGGTCGCGGCAATCCCGCCGGGACCCCCGACAAGTGGACAGCAACTGCTCGAGCACATCGCGGGTAATCGGTTGCTGCGATTTTGGGGCAGGGGGCCGGGCGGCGGCGCGGCGCGCCTTGGCACGGGCCTGCTTCACCTGCGGCGCATCAAAAGGGCTGGTCAGGTTCTTCATTCGATGAAAGGCCAGCCAGGAGGCGATGCGCCGGTCCAGCGTAGAAGGGGCCGGGCAGGCGAGGGACTTGCGTAGCCCTTGCGCGATCAACATCTCGGCACTCTGACGCGCGACATCCTCGGGCGCGGCATCTCCCAGATCGCGGGCGTGATCGAGAATGAAGGCCAGCGCTGTGGCCTCGCTCTCGGGCCAGTCCAACGGCACTCCGAACCGTGCTGCCTTCCAGGCCGTTACATAGAGCAAATCGCGCTCATAGGCCCTGAGCGTGTTGGCGGGTGTGCCGCGGACATAGAGATCGGTCAGGGCGTCCTGGTCAGACTGCGACAGGGCAGGGGAGGGGGCGGGGAGATAGGGCTCAGGGGTGCTCATACGGCCCACTCTGCGCCCATTTTCCCGCAAAATCAATTATACTTGATAAGGGATACTTATCGAGTGTAACTTGAAACTGATAGCGCAACAAAAGTAACGAGCAAAAGTAACAGATTTTGCGCGTAAAGTAGGTAGAGGGCTTGCGGAATAATAAAATCGGAGGTTCTGTCGCAGGTCTGTAAACCAATTGGCATCGACATTGCGCTGGAACCGTTGGCAAACTAAATGAAATGAACAGATATTTTGCCACTGAATTGCCTTTCTGGAAGTTTGCCAGAAACACGCTGATCGTCAGTTGCCTTGCGTTGTTTCCGCTGTTGGCCATCTTCGTTTTGCGCACGCCGGGCTTTGCGACGCACCTCCTGAACAGTGGTCCCGCGTTTGTTCGGTTTTTGCGTCAGGTGGTGACGAATGGGTTGCCGGTCGTTTTCCTTTTAAATTATCTCAGCTTTTTTCTTTTCGCCGTTGGGGTAAGGGCGCGGGGCAGGGGGGCCATCCCGGCCCGGTATCTGCTAATTGACCTGCTGCTACGGGCCGTCCTGTTCATCGCGCTGCACGCGCTGATCTACGCGCTTTCGGCAGACTGGTTCGGGTCTTTCGGCGGTGATCCCGTAGTGGCGTTGCGGGTAGTCGGTCCGACGCTGGTACGCTCCGCCTACTTCGAGAACATCTCAGGCGTTTACCTGTACGCCACGCTGGTCGGAGCGCTGCCGCTATACCTATCCGTCGTTCAGAGCCAGATCGCCCACGGTACTGGATTTGCAGCCCAACTGGCACGTCGCGTACCTGGGCGCGGCGGACCTGTGACATTGGCCCTGCTACTGATGGCGGTGTCAGTGGTCGTTCTGACCACCGCGGCGGCGCTGATTGTCCGTTTACAGTCGGTTTGGGGCTGAAGGGTCAGAACGCCCTGCGTATCGCGAAGGAGACTGCGTAATCGCGTTCAAGCTGGGGCCCATCCAGATCTTGATACACAGGGATCACGCCCTCGATACCCAGGCGCGTGCCCGCCAAAACGCCCGACCCCGGCACAAGGTAATTCACTCCGATTCCGATACTCAGAAACTGGCCGCCGCGCAGGGTCGGATCAGCGGTGGGCACCATGCCTGGGTTCAGGCGCGCATCCGACCCGTCAATGTTTTCCACGATGTCGCCGACCACCCGCAACGAGGAGCTGAACTGGTCATTCCAGCGCCGTGCACCCCAAACTGTTGCTGAATAGACGTCACCCAAGGTGTAACCGGCATCATTCTCACCCATCCGGATCACGGCGGCCAGCTGGGCGCCCCAAGACCAATCCGCGTTCTGGCCCGTATAGGTGACGCCCGGCAGCAGGTCGTAGGTGCCTGAACCCAGTTGCATGGGGTAGGGCAGCAGCTGGTCCGGCCCAGCTGGCGTGGTGTCGGTCTCGTCTATCGAGCCAGTCGGCAGACTGAGGCCAAGAGATAGTTCCAGCACCTGCCCGTCGGATTTGTAGATATCATATCCGCCGATGATCTTCAGATCGCCAAACCCCTGTGCCCTGGTCTTAAAGGTCTGGCCCATGCGGGTCTGGTGCTTCATCGTCTTGCGGGTATAGGGCAGCATCGCCATCACCGAGATCTCGTCGGTCACACCGTACATCAGGCCGACCATCGCCATGTTCATGCTCATGCTGAGCGGCGCGATCGGATACTGCGACAGAACGTTCGAGGTAGACAGCGACTGCGTTCCGGTACGATTTCCGTCCATCTCCATGTTCATGTAAGAGAACACAGGCATCAAAACACCCTCGGGTGGATGCATACCGCCAACGACACCCGTTGGCGGCACCGCGTCGGGGCGCATCATCCTGGACATGCTTCCCATACCTGACATGTTGCTGGAGGCTTGCGGGTTCATCGCCACGTTGTCAGCCGGACGGGTTTCCGGTTGGGCCATGGCAGTTGACCCAAGGCTCAGCCCCCCAGCCAGTATTACAGCCTGGAGGCGTTGCCAGACGCACGTAATCTTGCTGTTGCTCCGTGTCATGATGCCCTCGTGTTCGTTTGTTTCCTGAGTCCCTGCCCTGAAAACAAAGTGTTCGGTACGTCCATCGGTGAAGTCGAAATGGTGGGGGTCTCCAGCGCTGGAAGGTCAAGGCCGCCGGCCAGATTTGCGCTCGTCAAGCATGCATCAGCCGAAGGGGGTGCGGCAATAATGCGCTTGACCCTCCAGCGCTGGATTGTCGGACAAGGCCGCAAAACCGGAAATCCGGAGGGATTGGAATGATACCGGAAATCGGGCAGTTCGCCCTGGCGCTTGCCCTGGCCGTGTCCTTGGTGCAAAGCGTATTTCCCTTGATTGGAGCAGCACGGAACAATGTCATGTGGATGCGATCGGCATCTGCGACCTCGGTCCTACTGACAGCGCTGGTTGCTATCGCCTTCGCCGCTCTGATGTGGTCCTTCGTGGTCAGCGATTTCACTGTGCTAAATGTGGCCAGCAATTCTCATTCGCTGAAACCGATGCTTTTCAAGGTGGCTGCGACCTGGGGTAGCCACGAAGGGTCGCTGCTGTTGTGGATTCTGATATTGGTGATTTTCGGGCTGGGTGTGTCTCTGTTGGCTCGGAACATCCCACTGAAACTCAAGGCGCGCACTCTGGCAGTGCAGGCCTGGATCAGCGCGGGGTTCCTGTCATTCATGCTGTTCACCTCGAACCCGTTTGACCGGGTGTTTCCGGCACCGCTGGATGGTCAGGATTTAAATCCGCTGTTGCAGGATGTCGGCCTGGCTATGCACCCGCCGTTCCTATACCTGGGTTACGTCGGCTTCTCTATCGTATTTTCTTTCGCCGTGGCTGCCCTGATTGAGGGGCGGGTCGATCCGGCATGGGCGCGGTGGGTCCGACCCTGGACATTGGCGGCCTGGGTGTTTCTGACACTTGGTATCGTTCTGGGCAGCTGGTGGGCCTATTACGAACTGGGTTGGGGCGGCTGGTGGTTCTGGGATCCGGTCGAGAATGTCTCGTTTATGCCCTGGCTTGCTGGCACAGCGCTGTTCCATTCGGCCATTGTGACCGAAAAGCGCGGCAGCTTCAAAAGTTGGACGATCCTACTGGCCGTTTTGACCTTCTCGTTGTCCTTGTTGGGGACATTCATTGTCCGCTCAGGCTTGCTTACATCGGTCCATGCGTTTTCGGTCGATCCCGAACGCGGCATTTACATCTTGGCGCTGTTGGCTGTCGCGATCGGTGGTTCATTGACGCTGTTTGCCATACGCGCACCGGAGATGGAGGGCGGCGGTCTTTTTGCCCCGATCAGCCGCGAGGCCGGTTTGCTTATTAACAACCTGCTGCTGGCCACCGCAACGGCGACGGTTCTATTCGGTACGCTTTATCCGCTTTTGCTTGAGGCTGTGACAGGTGAAAAGATTTCGGTTGGACCACCTTATTACAACGCCAGTTTCGTGCCGATCATGCTGGTTCTAGTCGTTGTAATGGGGATTGGGCCGCTGTTGTCATGGAAGCGGGCGGATTTGCGCGGTGTTCTGTCCCGGCTCAAATGGGTGGCCGGGGTTAGCCTGCTCGTAGCGTTGCTTGTGTGGTATCTGGATACCGGCGGCCCAGCCTTGGCGGTAGTGTCGATCGGCCTTGCGGTTTGGTTGCTGGGCGCTGTGCTGACAGAGTGGGCCAGCCGAATTAAGCTGGGTGAGGCACCGTTGGCCGAGTCCCTGCGTCGGGCCCGCAGCCTACCGCGTTCTCATTACGGCATGGTCGTGGCCCATGCGGGGTTGGCTGTCTGTATGATCGGCTTTATCGGGTCCAGCGCTTGGAAATCCGAGGTCGTGACTTTTGCCGAGCCCGGAACACAGATTGAGATAGCAGGGTTCGACGTGCGTTTTGACGGTGTGGAACAGCTTCGCGGTCCGAACTATCTGTCTCGCGCGGCCACACTGACGGTATTTCGCGATGGCGCTTATGTCACCACGCTTCAACCCGAGCGCAGGGCCTATCTCGTGGCGGGTACCAGTACGACCGAGTCAGCAATTCGAACGACGTTGGCAGGGGACCTTTACGCCTCAATATCGGAACCGGCGGCGGAATCAGAACAGAGCAAATGGACCCTGCGTATCTTGTATGAGCCATTGGTGGTCTGGATCTGGATAGGTTCAGGATTGTTAGCATTTGGTGGTGTCTTGTCACTCTCCGATCGGCGTCTACGCGTCGGTGCACCACGAAAACGGACTGGGCAGAGCTCCGTTGCGGTGGCGGCGGAGTAGGGCAATGAAACGTCTATTTGCACTGTTCCCAATTACGATTGCCGGCATCCTGGGTGCCTTCCTGCTATGGGGACTGAATCCCGATCGCGATCCAAACGAAATCCCGTCTGTTTTGATCTCGCAGCCGGTGCCTGAGTTCGACTTGCCGCCGGTCGAAGGGCTGGATACCCACGGGCTGTCCAGTACCGATCTGGTGGAAAATGACGGGTCAGCTCCGATCGTGGTCAACGTGTTTGCGTCCTGGTGCGTGCCCTGCCGGGCCGAACATGCGGTGCTGACGCGTATGGTACGCGATGAGGGCATTCGCCTGATGGGCATTAACTACAAAGACAAGCCGCAGGACGCGCGGAAATGGCTCGACGATCTGGGCAACCCTTATGAGCGCATCGGTTCCGACCTGGACGGCCGAGCCGGGATCGAATGGGGGATTTCCGGCGTGCCGGAGACCTTTGTGATTGATGGCGCGGGCAAGGTCGTATTCCGTTTTGTCGGCCCGGTGCTGGGCGACGAGGCAATTTCAAAGATGCGCACCGCGCTGGATCAGGCGCGGGCGGCCGGAGGAGAGGCGTCATGATACGTCGCATTGTAATTACCGCGGTCACTCTGGCGATGCTGGTGTCGCAGCCGGCATTCGCGGTTGAGCCCGACGAGATACTTGCAGATCCGGTATTGGAAGAGCGGGCCCGGGCGATTTCGAAACAGGTGCGATGCGTGGTGTGCCAGAACCAAGACATCGACAGTTCTAACGCTGGCGTGGCGCGCGACCTTCGTCTGCTTGTGCGCGAACGGCTGGTGGCAGGCGACACGGACCAGCAGGTTATGGACTTTCTGGTTGCGCGTTATGGCGACTATGTTCTGTTCAACCCGCCATGGAAGCCATCAACTTACATTCTGTGGGTTGCGCCTATCGTCATCCTGGGGCTGGGTGGTATCGCGACTGCAGCGGTATTGACCCAAAATGCGCGCCGATATCGGAAGTCGCGAAAACAAGAGACGGAACGCGGCGCGAGCGAAGAACGGAATCCCGAAAACCATTCACTCACGGAGCCGCACGCATGATCTGGATTATCTTTTCATTCATGGCCGTGGCGGTGTTTCTGACGCTCGCCCTCTCCGGCCTGGGGCGCAAGACCTCGGACTTGTCGAGACGCGAAAGCGCCTCTGCCATCTTTTCCGACCAGATCGGCGAAGTGGAGAAGGACCTGGAACGAGGAATTATCTCAGCCGAAGAGGCCAAGGCCGCCAGAGCCGAGATAGAACGTCGCCTGAAGGCGATTGACCGGCAATCGGACGACAAAGCGATAATGGGCCATTCCGGGCGTGCGCTGATTTTACTTGCCGCGCTGGTAGTTCCAGCGCTCGGAGCCGGTCTTTATTGGCAACTGGGTAGTCCCTACATCCCCAGCCAGCCATTTGCCCAACGCGAGGGGGAGCAGGCCGAAGCCCGTGAAATCGCCGACCTTGCCGTGCGCCTGAAGTCGCGGCTTGAGGCGGATGAAACCGGCGGGCCAACCGAGGGATGGGTGTTGTTGGCTCAGACCTATATGCGTATGGGACGCTTTGGAGATGCCGCAGACGCGTTCGAGGGGTTGCTGGACCGACCCAATGCGAATTCAGCGCTGGTGTCGCAATATGGCGAGGCGTTGGTCTATGCCGATGACGGTGTCGTTACGCCCAAGGCCGATCGGGCGTTTGAACGAGCCTTGGAACTGGACCCATCGAACCCAGCAGCGACATTCTACAAAGCCATTGGTCTGGAGCAGGCTGGATCGCCTGATAAGGCCTATGACCTACTGAAGACGCGGATGGACGCCGAAGAGGAGTTCCGGCCATGGATGGAGAGTTTTGTGGCCCAGCTTAACCGCATCGCCCCGTCGATCGGACGGGCTCCGGTGAATCTGGCGGCTTTTGCCCCTTCCATGCCCGGCCCAACTGCCGATCAGGTGGCGGCGGCCGAGGAGATGTCAGACGAAGACCGGCAGGCCTTCATCCGCTCGATGGTCGAACGGCTTGCGAGCCGGATGCAGGAAAACCCAGGCGATCTGGACGGCTGGATGCGGCTGGGCAACGCCTATTCGGTGCTGGGCGAGACCGACGGCGCCCGGAACGCCTATGGCAGGGCAAGGGATCTGGCGGATGACCTGCCGCAGGGGGATCCGCGCAAGGTGGCAATCGACCGGGCATTGCTGGAACTGGGGGGTTGATTCCCGCAGCCCGGCGTGGATCGGGCCGGCGCCGACTTCGCGCTGATGCCCAGTGAGCCATCTGGAAAATTCCGGTTTAGGCTATCGCATGCCGATCTTTAGGAGGTTGAGACCATGAAAGTTGAAACGTTTTCTGATCTAATTGTCTGGACGCGGGAAATGCATCATTGGCTCGCCGAATGTTTGGCCCACTGTTCGACACAGTCAGAGCAGGAGCTGGCCAGGATGTTGCTTACCTACCTCGCCGATCATGAGGCTGCTCTGGAGAAAATCGTCGATGGTTTCGTGAAACGAGCCGATCCCAAAGCGCTCAACACCTGGGTATATGACTATTTGGGCAATGAGCCGATCGACCCACATCGCGCCTGCGACAGGCCGTTCGCACAGATGAGCGTCGATGAGATCTGCGAAGCGGTCTTCGATCTTCACAATCAGGTGATCGACTTATATCGGTATTTGCACGGGCGTGCCGAGATACCCGAGGCACGCGAACTCTTTCAGGCGATACTGGATATGGAAGAGCACGAGACCATGCGTTTAGCGCAGCAGAGCAACCGCGTCCGGGATATGTGAACTCCGGGGTCAGGATCCGCTTTCCACGGCTCCGCCCGCAATCGGCGCGGCCTGTTCCATCGCGTCGAGAATGGCGTTCGTGGTCAAGATCTCTGGCAGGGCGATGCCTTCGGGGGCCGACGGGCCGTAGACGATGTTGAAGGGGATCCCGAACCGTCCATTGTCCTCAAGGAAACGGGCGATCACATCGTCGGGGCGGGTCCAGTCGGCCTGCATCGGAATTGCTTTGTCCGATTGCAGTGTTGCCAGAACCTCGCCGCGTTCCAGCACCAGCGCTTTGTTGGCCTTGCAGGTCAGACACCAGTCGGCTGTGACATCGACGAAAACCACCTCGCCGCGCGACACAAGGCGGGCGATTTCGGGGCGGCTGAAGGTAATCCAAGGGATCTCTCCGGCTGGTTCAAGCAGCCTGGACCGGTCTTTGCCGGCAATCGCAACCGGTGCGGCAAACGCTGCGGTCAGCGTCAGCAACAGGGCTGTCCAGCGCAAAACGGGTGGCATCATCGTACTTTTCCAGATCAACAGGACCAGAACAGTTGCAGCCAGCACGGTAGCAGTTGCAGCAGTGTCTCCGGCCACCCCGACCATCACCCAGACCAACCAGCCGATCGTGGTCAGCAGTGCCGCCGACAGGGCCCATTTTAATCCCACCATCCAACGCCCCGGTTTAGGCAGAGCGGCGGTAAGTTTCGGGTGCACTGCAACCAGCAGGTAAGGAATGGCCAGCCCGACCCCCATTGCGGTGAAGATCGCCACGATATCCACCGGTCGGCCGGTCAGGGCAAAGGCCACCGCCGTGCCGAGGAAGGGGGCCGAGCAGGGCGTCGCCAGAACTGCTGAGAAGGCTCCGGTCAGGAAATCCCCGACCAGCGACACGCGGCCCTTTTCGACATGGGCAAGCCGGGTGTTCAGCGACTGCGGCAGCGTGATCTCGAACAAGCCCGCGAGGCTGGTTGCAAAAACCGCCAGCACCACGATCATCACCGCAAGGAAAAGCGGATTCTGGAACTGGATGCCCCAGCCGACGGAATAGCCCAGCGACCGCGCCGCAATGGTGATAGCCGCCAACAGCCACATGAATGTCAGGATTCCGGCTGCCGAAGCCAGGAACCCGGCGCGAATCTGAGCCGCAGAGCGGTCGCGAGCCTTTACCGCCGAGGAAAGCTTGATCGAAAGCACTGGCAGTACGCAGGGCATGACATTCAGAATCAACCCGCCGCCCACCGCCAGCAAAATGATCCAGACCAGCGCGCTGGCTGAAGTTTCGGCGGCCGCGATCTCATATGGTGGCGGGGTAGGGGGAGCGTCGGTACGGGGCGAAAACTCGGCCACGCGGTTGGTGTCGGTAACCGTGACGGACAAGGCGGGGGGGTCCTGTGCCAGAGCGAGGACCGGGAACTGCACCCATAGCTGACGCCTGTCGCCAGCGAGCCGGATGTCGGGTGCACCAAACGCGGTGTCACGTCCCATGTCGGGAAAGACATCAGGCGCATCAAAGGGCAGGTCGCTGGTGAAATTCAGCGTCAGCATCTCGGACTCGGTATCCAGGGTCGCGGCGTCGGACTTCATTCCGCTTGTGTTTCCCGTGGTTGGCACCCGCGACAGAAAGGCATTTATAAGCCGGGCCGAGTCCTGATCCCGACCCGTTCCCTGAGTCAGCGACAAGTCCAGCGAAAACTCGACCGGCACACAGATATCGGAACAGATCAGCGTTGTCACAGCGGCCTTCAAGTCAACTGGCGCTCCGGGGTTCTCGAGTGTGACGGTCAGCGGAAAGACCACTTCGTCCTTGTACCCGAAATTCTCGATCCCGAAGGCGCGAAAACGGATCGGCGCGGGCCAGTGAAACTGTACGTCGCTGACGTTTTGCGAGCCGTTCCAAGTGATCTTGGGCGGAATTCCCACCTCACCAGGCGACTTCCAGTAGGTTTTCCAATCTTCGCCCAGTTTCAGATGCAGTCCTGCAGTGATCGTCTTGACGTCAGGCGCGATCCCGTCCTGCGCGGTAATTATGTGTGCGACCAGGGGCTCTGATTCATACGCTTGGGATGTAGCTGCAAGGCTTGTCCCGGCGGAAGTCTGGCCAAAGATTAACCCCAAGATCATAATACATAAATTTAGGAGTGTTCTTGCCATTGCGCGTTGCCATCGGTTGTTTTGCACCCGTCTCTGCCAGATTCCAGCGCTGGAGGGTCAACGAGCCGGAATGTCACATCCCCACGATCAGCTCACGAAACCTTCGCGCCCGTCTTCGCAGATGAAATAGGCCCCGCCATCCGCGCCCTCCCATTGAACCCGGCAACCTTGGGGCAGGGCGTATTCAGGCTGCGGCGGTTGCAGCGGGCATAGTTTAGGGCGTGGTGCGCAAGCCGCCAGCGAAAGAGCGGCCAGCGACATGGCGGCCAACCTTGAGCACCAAAGCTTCATGATTGAAGATTATTGCCGGTGTACTGGGTTCGGTCCGACCGCGGCGTCTGTTGCCTTTGGTCTTTCCGATTCAGATTTGTTCGAATGACAGGATTTTTCCATCGCCTTGTGCATAAAGAAATGGGCTCCGAGGCACAGGATCAACGGTGCGAAAAGACCCAAGGAGTCAGAAAGCCCACCAACCGTCCCGCCGGCGATCAAGTAGAGAGCGATCGGCGTTATCATGGCAATGCAACATACCATCATGCCCCATTTCATTATCTTGCCGCCGCTAACCGGTACTGACGCCTGCGGCGCGTTTGCAGTCTGTTTTTCTTTCACATTCAACTCCAAAATTTGGATTGGAGACCTCTGCTAACGCCTTCCCACGATGGAAGGTCAAGCTGTTTTGGCGCGAAGCGAATTTGACGCTGTCAAACCAGTCCAGCATTTGCTTGGGCCTTACTTGGTGCATAGACACGGCCGGAACAGGGAAGTTTTTAGGGGTATGAACAGCAGGCATTGTCGTCCCGACGCCTGGTGAAGTTTCAGGTTAAACACGAAGCTGCCTAGGTCACTTTAAGCCTTGAAAACTCGCGGGTGGGTCGAAGCGATATCGAACGAATAATTGAATGGACAAATCTTCCCCCGTCGCGGATTGTCTAATCCCCTGGGTACTAACTCCAGACACCAACCAGCCAATAGGAGCGCTATCAATGCTGACCAGACGACATTTTGTTGCAGCCTCGCTCGCCATTTTCTCTCAGCCGGTTTTTGGAGTGACGTCGGCGGCGGCCTCGCAATGGTCGGAGTGGGATGCGCAAGTAACTCCAGCCAATTTTGATCCCGCAACATCCAATCCCTGGGGTTTACACCCACGTTTCCTGCCTCAGCGTGTGCAAACCAATCGACCACTTACTCCGGGTGACATTCATGTCGACGCGGTGGCACGATATCTGTATTTCATCGAAGACGGTGGCACAGCAATGCGTTACGGCGTAGCCATTGCCCGAGGCAATCTTTACGAGCCCGGAGTCTACACGATCAAGCGAAAGGCCAAATGGCCGCGTTGGACTCCTACAGCCGAAATGATTGAGCGCGACCCTGATGAATATGCGCAATTCGCAGATGGTGTGCCCGGTGGGCCGACAAACCCATTGGGATCAAGGGCGTTTTATCTGTTCGAAGGTGGTCGCGACACATACCTGCGAATTCACGGAACGCCTTATCCAAGATCTATCGGAGGTCGCGCAAGTTCTGGCTGCGTAAGGATGGCGATGCCACATATCATCGGGCTTTATGATCGTGTCAGGCCAGGGTCCACGGCTCATCTCTACCCTCCCGAGCGGCTTCTGACCGCGACCAGCTGACAGGCGCTTGTCAGGCGCGCGTACAGATTGGGCGCCCTTCAATAGTCCTAAGTGGTAGGTAGGTTGTTTCAACTGGCCCAACATAGCGATACCAATAGCAACCGTCCTCAGGCATGATTTTCACTGCGTTCAGGTCCTGGCCCGGAGCAGCAATCTGGGCTACGGCGTCAGGAACTTGGGAAAGCGTTCCGGGCTCGCTATCTGCAGATATTGACGTTGTTTCGGTACAAGCGCCGATGAACAAAAGTGCGGCCAGTGCTTGGAAAGCTTTCCTGAAGGACATGGTGTTTAGTCCACTGTGATTGTCATTTGTAGTGCCTGCTACCCTCGCATCGACGGGTGATCACATCAATTCACCAAGAACTAAGCAATTGTTAGCGTTGCTTTTTTGTGTTCGGTTGATTCAAGAAAGTCAGGTTTTGCTTAAAGCAGCCTGGAGTTACGTCCAAGAAAAATTGCTTTTCCACAATGACTTGATGATTTGGGTCCGCCTTCTAAGGAAATATCCCTGCGCCAACGGCAACGACAATTCAGACGAGACATCCCATATGAAATGTCATTTGCGTGTTGACCTTCCAGCGCAGGAACCGGGCATACGAGTTATTTGAGTCGGAAAAAAAGAATAAACTTTGGGATGGCAGGCATGAAACGGAGCAAAGAAGGAAAGGTTGTTACGCGACGTGGAGTGATTGCCGCGTTTGCTGCGACGACGCTTTTTCCAGCACCGGCCGTTTGGGCCCAATCAACGGCAACTGAGGGGACGCGCCGCAATGTTTCCTCATTCCGCGTTGCTAAATGGCAGGACCACTTTGATACGCTTAAGAATG
This sequence comes from Ruegeria sp. AO1, assembly GCF_056535985.1. Lineage (NCBI taxonomy): Bacteria > Pseudomonadati > Pseudomonadota > Alphaproteobacteria > Rhodobacterales > Roseobacteraceae > Ruegeria > Ruegeria sp. AO1. The sequence goes on along the minus strand of NZ_JBQFJC010000003.1, from coordinate 59,175 downwards.
GTGTGATCCTGTCCGATACACAGTCCAAGGTCCTGCAATATTGGTCGGAAGACGAAAGCGTCTACCGAATGTATCCAACCAGCGTACCGCTGACGGAAGACCTTACAAGGCTGGGCTACACCACAGTTACTCGCAAGGTCGAAGGGCCGTCTTGGCGACCGACACCAGCAATGAAAAAGCGCAACCCCGCTTGGCCCGATTATGTGGGCCCGGGTCCGGAGAATCCTCTGGGGACACATGCACTTTATTTGAGCTGGCAATACTACCGGATCCACGGCACCAACGACACGCGCAAGATCGGGAGAAGATCCTCCAACGGCTGCATTGGCTTGTACAACGAGCAGATTGCGGAATTGTTCGAACTGGCCACTGTGGGCACTCAGGTAAAACTGATCTGACCTTGGTCAGGCCGATTTTTTTTGCGCGCGTTGAACCTAAGAACTGACAATCATGTGAAGAACAGAGATGGATAAACTTACACTCTTGATCGGCGGAGTAGTGATCGCAGGCGCCGCCGCGTTCGTCTACAACTTAAATCAGCAACCAACAGGTCACTCGATGACGCCGCCCGATACGTCAGCACTGGAGCAAGGAGACCCAATCGAAAACGTCACTCTGCCGGACCAGCTAAGCGAATTTGCGGCCGTCGGCAAAGTGGCATTCGACGCCAAATGCTCGGCGTGCCATGGCGCGAATGCAACAGGTCTGGAAGGCCTTGCACCACCTTTGGTGCATAAAATCTATGAACCAAGCCACCATTCGGACGAGTCATTTTATGTGGCAGTCCAGAATGGAGTTCGGGCACACCATTGGAAGTTCGGCAATATGCCGCCGGTCGATGGCTTGACCCGTGCGGATGTGAAGGGCATCGTGGCGTATATCAGAGAGCTGCAGCAGGAAAACGGGATTTTCTGAAGGTGACGAGCCGAATGGGCAGTGCAATTCGTTACATCATACTGTCAATGGTGCTGACCATTGGCGGGCTGCTTGTGACGGCCGATTCTGCTCATGCACATGGCAGTGGTTCTCAGCACGTGATTGACCAAACGGACTCCGCGGACGTTGAGCATGTCAAGCAGGGTCATCCCGGACATTGTCATGGCGGAACGATTTGCAACGCTGTTGGTCTATTTTCGATGGGTCCACCACCGCCTGGCCCCCAAGATACTGAACAAAGATACTCGATCCCTCGAGCCCAATACCGGGTTCTCGGTATCGCGGCGTTTGACCCACCACCGCCGCGTGTCCTGATCTGACCAGTCGAATTGCGCTCAACCTGGGCGCGTCGAAGCAGACGACAAGGACAAAACAATGAACATTCTGAAAATGACCACAGGCGTTGCCCTGGTTTCTCTGTTTGCAGCCGCCGCCCTGGCGCATGGTGGCGCAACCGGCATCGTCAAAGAACGCATGGATGGTATGTCCGCGATGAAGGACAGCATGAAGATCCTTACGCCGATGATGCAGGGGAAAACGCCCTACAATGCGCAAACGGTACGAAGCGAGGCCAAGAAAATCGGGCGTCACGCTGGCGAGAGCATGACAAAGCTGTTTCCAGAGGGATCTGATGGCAAACCCTCGGAGGCCAAATCGGAGATCTGGCAGGATTGGGGTTCATTTGCAGAGTTAGCCAGGCAGTTGGAATCCTACTCTGAAGGCCTTGTGCTTGCGGCGGACAACGGGTTGATGATGTCCGGGTCGGGCCATGGTTCGGGCATGATGGGCGGCGCATCCATGATGGGTGGCGGTTCTATGATGGGTGCCGGAATGATGGGCGGCAGTCCAAACCAGGCACAACTTTCTGAAATGCCGGCAGATGGTGTGTTCATGATGCTGAGCCAGACATGCTCGGCGTGTCACACGCAATTTCGGTCGGAATAGGAATGCGTCATGAGACCGATATTCCGATTGGGCCTTGCTGCCGCCGTAGCGGCGTCAGCGGGACTTGTTGCTGTGATGGCTTGGCCGATTGGCCAGCCCTTACAAGCTCTCGACATTCAGGGTGACGTTAACCGCGGGGCGTATCTGGCAAGGGCAAGTGGTTGTATCGCTTGCCACACAGATTTTGCCAAAGGGGGCGCGGCCTTGGCCGGTGGGGTGGAGTTGGATACCCCGTTCGGCACGCTCTTTTCGCCGAACCTGACCACAGATCCCGATCACGGGATCGGTGATTGGACAATCGAGGAGTTCGCCCGCGCGGTGCGTCAAGGCGTATCACCCGGCGGACAACCCTATTACCCGGCCTTTCCTTATCCATTCTATGCCAATTTCACGGATCAGGACATCGCCGATCTCTGGGCCGCATGGCAAACAGTTCCACCGGTAGCGGAACCGTCAAAAGAACAGGAAATGGCGTTCCCCTTCAATCAGAGATGGGGCCTGAAGCTGTGGCGCGCGGCTTTTCTGGAACCACCCCGCACTGATCCCGTGCCGGGCAATGACGAAGTGTGGAACCGGGGCCGGCTACTGGTCGAAGGTGCCACACATTGTGCGGCCTGCCACACCGGGAGGAACCTGGCTGGCGCAAGAAATTCGGACACGGAACACTTCAAGGGAAGTGACTCTCTGCCGGGCGGTGACAAGGCACCGGCCATCGACTTTGAGACCCTGCAAAAGCGTGGTTGGACGGTAGATGATTTGGCCTACGCGTTGCGCACCGGCGTCATGCCTGATGGCGATGTCTTCGGCGGCGCCATGGGAGAGGTCGTAAACTATGGCACCAGCTTTCTGACAGACGAAGACCGGAAGGCAATGGCGACCTATCTGCTGGATGTGCACGACGGGGGGTAATCGAGTGAGAGATCAAATTTTCTTTGGAGGGAAGTCCTCATGAAGCTCAATCGCAGGCAATTCGTTGCAGGCACGTCGGCACTAATCGCAGTGCCGACTATCGGGAGGGCGGCTACCGCCCCCCGAATAATCGAGGCGCGTTCAGGATTGGCACGTGTTGCCCCCGACAGCTATCCTGAAACCGAGATATGGGGATATGATGGCGGTGTTCCGGGCCCCGAAATTCGTGCCCGGCAGGGCGAAACGGTTCGCCGGACACTCCTGAACTCACTGCCTCAGCCTACGGCAATCCATTGGCATGGACTGCGGGTTCCAAACAACATGGATGGGGTGCCGGGTCTTACACAGGAGGCTGTACCAACAAGCGGCGAGTTTCAGTATGACTTGCCTCTGAAGGATGCAGGAACCTTCTGGTACCACTCTCATAACCAGTCAACGGAACAAGTGGCCAGGGGCCTTTACGGCGCGTTCATCGTCGACGAAATGGACCCGCCGGACACGGATCATGACATTACGATCCTGCTGGATGACTGGAGGTTGGGTCAGGACGCCCAAATCGTCGATGATTTCGGCGCGATGCATGACTGGACGCATGCAGGCCGAATGGGAAACTACGTTCACGCACACATATCGCCCATGACAGAAGTTCTGACAAACCAGCGTTTGCGACTTCGAATGGTCAACGTGGCAACTGATCGGATCATGTATGTCTCAGTAGGTGGCGCAAACGGGAAACTGGTCGCTTATGATGGCATGCCTGTAAGGCAGCCAGAGGATTTTGAAACCCTTGTTTTTGGGCCTGCACAGCGAGCAGACTTAATTGTTGATGTCACAGCGGAATCGAACGAAGCCGTTCAAATAACTCTTCACGAACGCGATGAATCGTTTGTCATTGCTGAAATCCCGGTTTCGGGAAGCGGTGCATCCGCAAACCGCGGTGCAATAGAAGCCCTGCCACCCAACCCTGTTTCCTTTCTCGAAGATGTTTCTGACGCTTTGACAATCCCATTAGTGATGGAAGGCGGGGCGATGGGCGGACTGCGTCAAGGCACTTTTAACGGCCAGGTCATGAGCACCAATGAATTGGTTCAGGAAGGGCAGATCTGGACATTCAACGGTGTCGCCGGGTTACCTGAAAACCCCCTTGCTGCCGTTTCGCGTGGCGACATAGTCCGGATTCAGATGCAGAACGACACCGTCTTTCCGCACGCTATGCACTTGCACGGGACGCACTTTCAGGAAGTTCTGCCAAACGGCAACCTAGGGCCGCTGCGGGACACAATCCTGGTTGACCGGATAGAAAAGCGGGAGATTGCGTTCGTTGCGGATAACCCGGGGGATTGGCTGTTTCATTGCCATATGCTGTCGCATCAGGCCGCTGGTATGAAGACCTGGCTGAGCGTGGCATGATGAACAAGAGTTCGGCGAAATGGGTGTCACTGGCTGCTGTAGTGATCATTGTCGCGGTCGCTGGCTGGGGCCTGAGTGGGCGTGCGCAGAACAGTGCATCAGCGGATTCGGCACGTGGTGCAGTTTTGTACGCCGAAAACTGCGCGTCATGCCACGGGGCAAATTTGGAGGGTCAGCAGGATTGGCAAACACCTGATCCGGATGGCGTCTTGCGGGCGCCCCCGCATGACCGAACCGGGCATACCTGGCATCACGGCGACAAGCTGTTGTTCGACTATACAAAGTTTGGCGGGGACCAAACTTTGAAACAGATGGGTGTCGCTGACGTCAAAAGCGGCATGCCAGGCTTCGGGGACACTCTGTCGGATCAGGATATCTGGGACATCCTCGCCTTCATCAAGGAGAGTTGGCCGGATCGGGAACGCAAGCTGCAAGAGCAACGCACCGAAGCAGAACAAACGGAAGGAAACTGATGTGAAACGAATACTTGCAGGCTTAGTCGCTATCGCCATGTCGATTGGCATTCCTATGGCACGCGCCGACGAGCTGTCTGACTCCGATGTAAAACGGCTGGCTCTCGAAGCCATTTTGGAAAACCCTGAGATCATCATGCAGGCGATTCAATTGCTTCAACAGCGCGAGGATCAGGCAAAAGCCGAAGCAATTGGAAGCGTCTTGGAAAATCAGCGTGAATTGCTGGAACAGGATCCGAATGCGCCTGTAATCGGAAACCCGGAAGGCGATGTAACCGTGGTCGAGTTTTTCGACTATAACTGCCCATATTGCAAACGCGCTGCCCCGGTCGTGAAGAACGTAATCGCGGGCGATTCCGATGTGCGAATTGTTTATCGAGAATGGCCCATACTTGGAGAAGGTTCCGACTTCGCGGCACGCGCTGCGCTGGCCTCACGAAACCAGGGAAAATACGAAGAATTTCATTGGGCGCTTATGGCTCTGAACGGTCGTGCCACTGAGGCCAGTGTACTGAAAGTTGTTCGGGAACTTGGCCTGGACGAGGATCAATTGCGCGCAGATATGGAAGCGCCGGAAGTCGACGCGCATATTCAGATTTCCATGGAATTGGCCCGACAGCTTGGCTTCAGTGGCACTCCTTCGTTTGTGATTGGAGATGCGCTTGCCCCGGGTCTGATCACCGAAGATGAAATGACCCGGTTAATCGTGGCAGTCAGAGACGCAAGATAGAACCAAGGGGGCGACAGCATGTGCGCTCCTAAGTTTATCATGCGATCGTGGCTTCGTATCCCTCGGACTTCAGCGCTGCAAGGATATGATCAAGTGAATTGGTGCTTAAGACACGTACCCTGCGGTTTTCCATGTCAAAGTCCAACTGTGCGGAGGAATCCACCGTGGCAACGGCTTTTTCGATAGCTGACTTGCAGTGCCCGCAGCTCATATCCGGGATATTTAGGGTCGTCATGGATGTTTGCTCCTGTGTTCCGTCGTCCCGGCTAAAGTATTCCAGCACAGGAAGGTCAAGTCGTGATTATTGGATCGTCAAAATTAGTGGCAAAGAAAGTCAGCCCCATCCCTTGACCTTCCACTTGCTGGAACCCTTATGTTTCCCGTCAGCAGAACATTGGTGGTGACAATATGACTGAAATTTCACATGCAAGGTTTCAAGTTCAGGGTATGAGCTGTGCGTCCTGCGTAGGGCGGGTTGAGCGCGCGTTGAAAGATGTGCCAGGGGTAGATGCCGCTTCGGTTAATCTCGCCAGCGAAAGCGTTCAGGTCGATTTCCGCGATCCAGCCGATAAAGCGGCCATTGCTGATGCGTTAAACAGCGCCGGATATCTGGCACGGACGGAAGAGGTAACGCTGGATATTCAGAACATGTCCTGCGCATCGTGCGTGGGGCGCGTTGAACGGGCATTGCAAGCAGATGATGGCGTCTTGTCCGCGTCGGTCAATCTGGCCACCGAAAGTGCAACTGTACGTTATGCTGAGGGAGTCACAACACCCGAAGCCATCGCGGCGCTTGCGGCATCTGCTGGCTATCCGGCGAGCCTGCGATCCGCGACGCAGACCGAACCACAAGACCGCAAAGCCAAAGAGATTCGCCAATTGGCCCGGCGAACAAGCTTTGCCGCCTTGCTCGCTTTGCCGGTCTTTATCCTTGAAATGGGCTCGCATGTTATTCCGGGCATGCACCACCTGATAGCGAGCACGATCGGCATCCAGAACAGCTATTACCTGCAATTCCTTCTAACCACGATCGTTCTTTTTGGGCCAGGTTTGCAGTTCTATACTAAGGGATTCCCTTCCTTGTTCAAAGGCGCGCCGGACATGAATTCTCTGGTGGCTCTGGGCACTTCGGCGGCTTATGGGTTCTCGCTTGTTTCCACCTTTGCGCCGGGTGTTCTTCCCGCCGGAACCGCAAACGTCTACTACGAGGCCGCAGCGGTGATCGTGGTTCTCATATTGCTGGGGAGGTTCCTCGAGGCGCGCGCCAAGGGGCGAACTGGTGAAGCGATCCGAAAACTGGTCGGTCTGCAGGCAAAAACAGCGCGCGTTGAGCGCGACGGATCGGTTGTCGAGCTACCGATCGAGCAGATCGTTGTAGGGGATATTGTGCACGTTCGACCGGGCGAAAAAATCGCGGTGGATGGTGCCGTAGTGACCGGCGCGTCATATGTCGATGAAAGCATGATCACCGGCGAGCCGGTTCCTGCCGAAAAGACCGAGGGCGCAACTGTGGTCGGCGGAACAGTTAATGGCGCGGGCGCATTGACGTACCGGGCTGAAAAGATCGGCGCAGACACTATGTTGGCCCAGATCATTCAAATGGTCGAACAAGCACAGGGTGCCAAGCTTCCGATTCAAGGCTTGGTTGACCGCATCACGCTGTGGTTCGTGCCGGTAGTGATCGCTGTGGCCGTAATGACTGTGCTGGTTTGGATGTTGTTCGGACCCGATCCTGCGCTCAGCTTGGCGTTGGTAGCCGGGGTTGCGGTACTGATCATTGCTTGCCCCTGCGCCATGGGGTTGGCCACACCCACCTCAATCATGGTCGGCACCGGCCGCGCGGCCGAGATGGGTGTCCTGTTTCGAAAGGGCGACGCCTTGCAAATGCTGCAGGAAACCACCGTTGTTGCGGTGGACAAGACGGGGACCTTGACCGAAGGGCGTCCGGAGCTGACCGACCTGATTGTGGCCGAAGGATTGGCCGAGGATGAGGTTCTGCGCCTTGTTGCTGCCGTTGAGGTCACATCCGAACATCCGATCGCCACGGCCATCGTGCGCGCGGCTGAAACCCGTGGTCTGGAGCTTTCGAAGCCAGAAGACTTCACGTCGATCACCGGTTACGGGGTAAGCGCCTCAGTCGAAGGCCATACAATCCTGATCGGGGCCGACCGCCTGATGAGTCGCGAAGGGGTTGAAATGGGCGCGTTGTCTGATCGGGGCGCTGAACTCGCAATCAACGGAAAGACTCCACTTTATGCCTCCGTAGACGGAGTTATCGCAGCCGTCATCGCCGTGGCGGACCCAATCAAGACCACCACGCCAGACGCAATTGAAGCTTTGCACGGACTGGGGCTGAAAGTAGCGATGATTACCGGCGACAATACCGCTACAGCCAAATCCATCGCGGCGCAGCTTGGCATCGATCATGTCGTGGCCGAGGTTCTGCCAGAGGGTAAAGTATCCGCGTTGCAAGATCTGCGCTCAAATGGCGGAAAACTGGCCTTTGTGGGTGATGGCATCAATGATGCCCCCGCTCTGGCGGCGGCTGACGTAGGAATTGCGATCGGGACAGGCACTGACATCGCCATCGAGGCGGCTGACGTCGTTCTGATGTCAGGCGACCTGACAGGCGTGGTCAACGCCTTCGATATTAGTCAGCGCACCATGCGTAACATCCGCCAAAACCTGTTCTGGGCTTTCAGCTACAACACGCTGCTCATACCGGTTGCAGCGGGGGTGCTCTATCCGTTTGGCGGCCCGTTGCTGTCGCCGGTTTTGGCTGCAGGTGCCATGGCGCTGTCCAGTGTATTTGTCCTGACCAACGCGCTGCGGTTGCGCTGGGTTAAGCCGATCAAAGTTGGGCGAGAACAGATCTCGCAGAATGAAGAGCAGGCGCTGCGATCAGCGCCTGCTGAATAGAATAGGAGAACCGCTGTGAATATCGGAGATGTAGCAGAACGTTCGGGTCTGCCTGCCAAAACCATCCGTTATTACGAGGATATCGGATTCATCAAACCCAGGCGCAGTCTGAACGGGTATCGACATTTCGACGAAAAGGAACTGCACAAACTGGCCTTCATCGGGCGGGCCCGCTCATTGGGCTTTACCATTGAGGATTGCCGTTCACTACTGGCGTTGTACGAGGACAAAGAACGCGCAAGCGCGGACGTGAAGGATATCGCCAAACAGAACCTAAAAGAAATAGATGCCAAGATCGCGGACCTGAAGGCCATGCATGCTACACTGTCTCATTTAATCGATGAATGTGCCGGAGACCACCGTCCCGACTGCCCGATCCTGAAGAACCTCGGCCAAACTTAGATGCGCTCATCGTATGAACTGCCTCCTATTTTGGCAGTTTGTTACGTGTATTCGCGGGAATCCGCTTCATTTCGATACAGCGCACCAACTCACCTGTTTTTTCCTCCGACTGGCTTGAACACTCGTTACGTTCGTCCTAACTGCACGGGATGAAGTGGAAGTTTTTCTCAGTGTTGCGAATGACGTTTCTGACATGCGTCTGCTTGGCGATGACCTTCGTCGGCACTGTTGTGGTCGCGAGCAGTGACGTCAAAAACAGTAGCACCTCTGAGCCTCACGGCGTTTCAATGGCTGCAAAGTCATCAGACTTCAAACACGACCATAGCGGTTTGCATCCGACGACTGGCCAAATCCACACGGATAGCCACGTAAATCACAGCGGAGAATGTCATTCCGGTATCTGTTGTGTTGGCGAATATCCGACCCACGTAGGACTTGCGGTTTTGGCTGAAGCTTTTGGCCAGAAAAACCGTAACATGGATTCCGACATCCACAACTCTCAAGCGCCTCTGACGCCCGATCGTCCTCCACAAATCTCCTAACATCCACAGGCCCGTCAGCGCGGGTTTTCATGTTGTTTCGGTTCGAGCATGCACTGCGACCGTCAGGAGATTATTATGCGTGGAAGATATGCGGCACTATCAGTACTTGCCTTGGCGATTGGCCTGGGTGGAGGTGTCTTTCTTGAAAGACTGTACCTGAATCCAATTGATCAGGGCCAGTCGAACGAACCAGAGGTCCTTTATTGGGTAGCACCGATGGATCCGAATTTTCGGCAGCCTGGACCTGGAAAATCGCCGATGGGTATGGACTTGATCCCGGTTTATTCTGGGCAGGAACCTACCGGCGACCCTGAAGAAGTCACCCTGAGCGCTGCGGAAATCAACGCAATTGGTGTGCGAACTGCGGTTGCACGCATGACTGATATCGAACCTCGCATCGAAACGGTGGGTTTCGTCGGCTTTGACGAACACCTGACCAATCACGTTCATACGCGTGTTGAAGGTTGGATTGAGCAACTGAAAGTTCGAGCGGTCGGTGATCGCGTTGAGAAGGGGCAAGTTTTATTTGAACTCTTTTCACCACTGATCGCAGCTGCGACCGGCGATCTTGTACGCGCAGTCGAAGCTGGTGACCCGCGGATTTTGGACGCGGCGCGCAATAAGTTGATCAGCCACGGTATGTCCGCTCGTCAGGTTGCTGAGATTGAGGCGGGCGGTGAGTTGGTTCGAAATGTGGAAATTGAGGCACCTCAAAACGGTGTCGTCATAGCTCTGAATGCCGCCGATGGCATGTACCTGCAGCCAGGCACGCTTGCTTTTTCGGTAACCGATCTTTCTGAAGTATGGCTGATCGTTGATGTATTTGAACGAGATATTGCACGTTTGTCGGAAGATATGCGCGCGATAGCAAGGTTCGAGCACCTACCCGGTCGCACCTTCGAAGGCGACATCGACTATGTTTACCCTGAGCTTGATCCGCAAACCCGAACTCTTCCCGTAAGGCTTAGTTTCGATAACACCGACGGCGTGCTGCGGCCGGGCATGTTTGGCAGTGTTAGCCTTATACCGGATGAAAGCCGAAATGTTCTCACTGTTCCATCAGAGGCGTTAATTCGTACCGGTTCGGCGGAACGCGTCATCTTAAAAACAGGCGATGGTACTTTTCGCCCGAGACTGGTGACTACAGGTCTTCGAGACAGTTTCGGCGAGGGGGGTCGAACAGAAGTTCTGCAAGGGCTTGAACCTGGTGAGGAAGTTGTCGCATCCGCACAGTTTCTAATCGACAGTGAAAGTGCTTTGAGCGCCGGTTTCACCCGAATGGCACCAACGGATACCGAACCAGCACGCGGGGCAGGCACCCTGGTTTCACTCGATGCCCAAAATCGTATGGCAACTGTTCGTCACGATGTTCTCGAAAGCCTCGATTGGCCCGCAATGACTTCGCAGTTTCCGGTGAGGTCTGGTGTTTCGCTCGACAGCTTGAGTGCAGGCGACGCAGTCGCTTTCGTGATCGCACGGGGTGCGGATGGGCTTCTGAGCCTGATGGAGCTTGCACCAGACGATGGTATTGCCGGAACTGGTGCCGGAATCGCGCGCGCCGTCACTTCAGACGGCAAATTGACGCTTGAGCACGGACCGATCCCCGAGCTCGGTTGGGCCGCCATGACAATGGATTTGCCTGTTGTAGGAGTAGATCTCACTACCGTGCCAATCGACATGCCAATTGAGTTTGATCTGGCTGAGGGAGAAGGGGGGATGTTCTCGATTGTGGCAATTCGCGAAGAGGGCTCGCCGCCGACGGATTCCGTTGAACCCGAAGAAACCGACACGCCTTCTGCTCCACCGATTGTAGTCACCGGCACGATCAACCTCGTTAATGCTGAGGCGGGAACGGCAACCATCACTCACGGGCCGATGACTGAGATTGGCATGCCCGGAATGACCATGGATTTCCCATTAGAACCTACATTGGACACAAGCATGCTCGAAGTCGGTTCTGAAATGACTCTGACTTTCGCGCGTGCAGATGGCATGACAATGGTGTTGGCTGCGGCAACGCCTATTGCACCGCCACTTCAGGTTTCTGGCCGGATTAACAGTATCGACCCGAACGCGCGTACCGCGAACGTAACACACGGTCCGATGACTGAGATCGGCATGCCGGGCATGACCATGGATTTCCCGGTTGCGGAGGGGATTGAGGTTTCTAACTTGCCTGTAGGGATTGATGTTTCTTTGATCCTTCGCCGCAATCCCGACTTTTCGATGACGCTGTTAGAGGTCGCGCTTGATGGGAGTGTTACGCAGTGATCACGGCCATCATTCGTTCTTCGCTCGCCAACAGGTTCGTCATCTTGGCCCTCGCATTCATGATAGGAGTTGCGGGTATTTGGGCCATTCGTGAGACGCCGGTTGATGCAATCCCGGATCTGTCGGATGTCCAGGTAATTGTTCGCACGCCATATCCCGGGCAAGCGCCTCAAGTTGTCGAAAACCAAATCACATATCCACTTGCGACAGCCCTATTGGCCGTACCCGGTGCAAAAGACGTTCGCGGGTTCTCGTTCTTTGGAGACAGCTTTGTATATGTTGTCTTTGAGGACGGGACGGACCTCTACTGGGCTCGGTCGCGTGTGCTCGAATACTTGGGCCAGATTACCGGCAGCTTACCTGAGGGCGTGTCACCACAACTTGGCCCTGATGCGACTGGGGTCGGGTGGATTTATCAGTATGCGCTGGTTGACAGAACCGGAAATCATGATCTGGCTCAGCTCAGGACTCTGCAGGATTGGTTTCTGAAATACGAATTACAAGCCGTGGAAGGCGTCTCAGAAGTCGCCACCATCGGCGGAATGGTCAAACAGTACCAGGTCGTCGTCGACCCAAACAAACTACGTGCCTATGACATAACACTTGCACAATTGAGGACGGCTATTCAGGCGGCCAACCGCGAGACGGGCGGCAGCGTCATTGAGATGGGGGAAGCCGAATTCATGGTCAGGTCCTCGGGCTACATTGACGAATTGTCAGACCTTGCAAGCGCGCCGTTGATGGTCAACGACCGTGGCGCCGCTCTGACGCTTGGAGACGTCGCTGAAATCCGTCTGGGGCCGGAAATGCGGCGCGGTGTCGGAGAACTCGACGGGCAAGGAGACGCGGTTGGTGGAGTAGTCATTCTGCGATGGGGTGGGAATGCGTTGGCAACGATCAAAGCGGTGGAGGCGCGCATCGAAGAGTTGCGCTCAAACCTGCCGGAGGGGGTCGAAATCATAACGACCTACGACCGATCTGGTGTGATCGAGCGTGCTATCGATAACCTCCAGAAGAAACTGACGCAGGAATTCATTGTCGTTGTTCTTGTGTGCGCGGCTTTTCTACTTCATCTGCGGTCATCCCTCGTAATTCTTCTGTCGCTCCCTCTGGGAATCTTTGCCGCATTTATTCTGATGAAGGCGCAAGGAGTAAACGCAAACATCATGTCGCTCGGCGGCATAGCCATCGCTATTGGTGCGATGGTCGACGCATCGATTGTGATGATCGAGGCGATGCACAGGCGGTTGGAAAAAGAAAAGCTCACAGCAGAGAACCGATGGCGGATTGTGCAAGAGTGCGCTTCTGAGGTGGGACCAGCCCTTTTTTATTCTCTGGCGATTATCACGGTTAGTTTTTTGCCTGTTTTCGTTCTGGAAAATCAGGAAGGTAGGCTCTTCTCGCCACTCGCTTATACCAAAACCTACGCCATGGCTGCAGCCGCCATCCTTTCGATAACGCTGGTTCCGGTCTTGATGGGTTACTTTGTAAGGGGGCGTATTCTACCGGAGCGAAAAAATCCGCTAAATCGCTTGGTTGTGTTCGTGTACCGCCCATTTCTGGACGCGGCAATTGCCTGGCCATGGGCAACAACACTGTTGGCCGGCGTTCTGGTGACGTCCATGTGGTACCCGTACCAGAGAATTGGCTCTGAATTCATGCCCGAGTTGAACGAAGGTGATTTTCTCTACATGCCGAGCTTCTACCCCGGGATCTCGACGGGAAAAGCCCGTGAGGTACTGCAGCAGACCAACCGCCTGATCGCGACCGTGCCAGAAGTCGAAACTGTTCACGGTAAAGTTGGGCGTGCGGAGACTGCAACCGATCCAGCACCTCTAACGATGGTGGAGACCACAATCCAACTCAAGCCGGAAGAAGAATGGCGCCCCGGCATGACAATGGAGAAAATCCGGAATGAGCTCGATCGTATCGTTCAGGTTCCGGGCGTTACAAATGTTTGGATCCAACCTATCAAGAACCGCATCGATATGCTTGCGACAGGTATCCGTACTCCTGTCGGTGTCAAAATATCCGGCACCGACTTGGAGGTCATTACAGATATAGGGATCGAAGTAGAGCGTGCGGTCGCTGATATTGATGGAACGGCTTCCGCCTACGCAGAGCGACCTGTTGGCGGGCGTTTCATCGAAATCGACGTCAAACGAGATGCCGCCTCCCGATACATGATGAGTGTTCGAGAAGTTCAGGACGTAGTGCAGACCGCAATTGGCGGTATGCAAGTGTCGGAATCTGTGGAGGGGCTGGAGAGGTTTCCTATAAACCTTCGGTACCCTCAGGCATGGCGAGACAGCCCGGAACGGCTCGAAAATCTTCCTGTCGTCACGCCGTCGGGTGCTCATGTGCCACTGTCCGCTCTCGCCGATATTCGAATAGTTGACGGGCCGGGAATGATACGATCAGAGAACGCTCGACGAACTGGGTTCGTGTTCATCGACATCGCGGGGCGCGACCTGGGCGGCTATGTGGCCGAAGCACAAGAGGTGGTTACAGAAAAGGTCGACCTGCCTCCAGGTTACTCGCTGACTTGGTCAGGGCAGTATGAGTACATAGAGAGAATGCAGGACAGGTTGACGATCGTTGCTCCTGCAACCCTGCTAATTATCACGCTCATGCTTTTCTTGGCGTTCAATCGGGTGATTGAGGTCGGGATAATTCTTGCGGCGCTCCCGGTCGCATTGGCAGGTGGGGTTTGGTTCTTATGGTATCTTAACTTCGATATCTCAATTGCTGTGCTCGTGGGCTTCATCGCGCTGGCGGGAGTTGCCGTGGAAACAGCGATTGTCATGTTGTTGTACCTCAATCTTGCTTGGGAGAAACGTCGAGGGCTGGCGCAATCGGAACAGCGAAAGCTGACACGTGACGATATCGAAGACGCGGTGTTCGAAGGAGCCGTTCTTCGGGTTCGGCCGAAGGTAATGACTGTAGCCACGATCTTTGCAGCACTGATACCCATCATGTACGGCACCGGTACAGGCTCTGAAATCATGCAGCGGATCGCTGCGCCGATGATTGGGGGCATGGTGACAGCGACCCTTCTTACGCTTTTTGTCATTCCCGCAATATTCGTGATTTGGAAACGGCTCGCGCTCAATCGCGTGAACCGAGAGATCTCCCACACGATCCAGGAAGTGCCCCCTGCGCTTCCGGCAGAATAATACCCACAACCTTGAAACAGGAGCATCTGATGAAAACTTTGACTGCAATTTTGGCCCTATTGGCCGTGTCTACAACATCCGGCATCGCGCAAACGAACCACGGCATGGACCATTCCAACATGCCCATGTCTTCCGAACAGATGGAAGGTGCGGTCCACGCAAAGGCTTTGGTGAACTCAATTGGCGACGAAACCGCTAACGTCAGCCATGATCCGATCCCCGAGATCGGGTGGCCCGCGATGACGATGGATTTGCAGCTTCTTGAGAATGCCCAGATGATGGGTGAGATCAGCGCAGGTGACGAAGTCACACTGATGTTGGTCAAAAGCGATGATGGTATGTATGCGATCGGCGCGATCATGAAAAACTGAGTCTGTTGATGCGGCAGCTATTCACCAATGATGTGATTGTTCGCCGTTTCAACGACTGTAGGAAATTCTATGAACTAAGAGAAATGGAGTAGGAGCCACTCAAGAACCAAATCGTATTTCAACGATCTGTGGCTCTGCTCATAAGTTATCAGTCCATTGTCGGTTAAAGGCGCTTTAAGCAATTCGTTGACTGATTGAAGCTCCAAAGCTCAGAAAATCTTCCGGCTATACTGATTGAACAGAGCAATCCAGGCAAGCAGTACACAAACTGCCAACGCTTCGGTATCTCCGGCCCGCGCCACTGCAGTTAAACTGCGCAAAATTCTGGAGCTACTTGCGCAGCCCAGTGGAAATCTGACCGACAAGCAAATCCCACCTAAAACATTTCACAATTGGAATGTGTGTACTACATTGTCGCCGAGATGACTTCACGCGGCCATTCAACGGACCAGCGTCGAATTGTCTGGGGCGTTGCCTTGTTGGTTTTTGCTTCAGTCGAAAACGCAGCGCGGAGCGGTCAAAATGAGGATATCTCCAGGGCGACGACTTGGGAAAACGATACGACATGACAGCTAACACAAGAGAGCACTGGGACGATGTCTATGGCGAGAAGTTTGACACCCAATTGAGTTGGCACGAGGATGATCCAGAGATATCGCTTGAACTCATCGAGTTGATCAGAGTGTCTAAGCCTTCATCCGTCATCGACATTGGTGGAGGTACATCTCGTCTTGCTGGAGCGTTGCTTGCGAAGGGGCTCCATGACGTGACAGTTCTCGATCTATCGCAGGTCGCGTTGGACACGGCCCGGGAAAGGTTGGGGCGCGCCGCTGAAACAGTCACTTGGATTTCTGCAGATATAACTTCTTGGGTCCCCGATCGCAGATATGACGTCTGGCATGATAGGGCGGTTTTTCACTTTCTCGTGGATACATCGCAACGCGCGGCCTATCTGGAAAGCGTGAAGAAAGGGGTAAAAATTGGCGGCCATGTGATCATTGCTACGTTTGCACTTGATGGGCCGGAGACTTGCAGTGGTCTCCCTGTCGCCCGCTATAGTCCGAGCGATATCGCCGTGCTTTTTGAGGAACACTTTGAACTCGTCGCGCATCGCCATCACCTGCACCAAACCTCTTGGGGGGAAAGTCAGTCTTTCCAGTTCAGTGTTCTCCGCCGCTGCGTTTGAGCCCACACCTGAAACTGGCCCAAAGCGGTACGCTTCCAATAAGCTTTCGGGGCATGCCGATTGTGTTCACAAGTTACGTTTGGCCCTCAAAAACTGGCAGAACCACCTTAGCGCACAAGCCGCCAGTTTCCCCGTTTAGCAATTCTATCGTGCCACCGTGCGACTGGATGATCGTACGTGCGATCGACAGCCCCAAGCCGGTTCCGCCAGTCTCTCGCGAGCGGGATGTTTCAAGCCGCACGAATGGGTCGAATACCGCATCGAGCATATGCTCGGGGATGCCGGGCCCCTGATCCTGGATCAATATTTTTGCCTCATTCCCCTCTTGCATGACTGAGACGTTGGCCCGGGCACCATACCGGCAGGCGTTTTCAATGATATTGCGCAGAGCTCGCTTCATCAGCATCGGCCGAAGCGTGACGGCCGGATTGTCTGCGACCGATACTTCAACCGTGTCACCGGCTTGCACAATGTCTTCGGTCGTTTTGGTTACGAATTCACCAATTGGGACGGTACTGGAAGGTTCGCGCGTGGCCACGCCCTTGGCAAATGACAGGGTGGAGTCCACCATCTCCTGCATTTCCTCGATGGTCTCGATCAGATGGTCACGGGTCTCCTCTTCCTCCACCAGTTCGGCGCGAACCCGCAATCCCGTCAGTGGCGACCGCAAATCGTGACCCAGCGCCCCCAATAGTCTGGTCCGATCGGCAACATAGCGAGTCAGCCTATCACGCATATGGTTGAACGCCTGCGTCAAATCTCGCACCTCGGTCGGACCAGAAACCGTCAGTTCCTGGACGTCTTCACCGCGACCAAACTGGTCTGCAGCCAGTGACAGGCGGCGCAACGGGCCGGTCAGCCGTGTCAGTAGAAACCAAATGGCTGCTCCAAGAATTAAAGTTGCAGTGAAACCGAAGCTGACGAAGGACTGCAAAGGCCATTGCAGAGGAGGGTTATGGAACCGGGTATCCACGTTGAGCCATTGATCGGTCGTCAGAGCGATCGACAGCTGCATTTCAATTGCGGAAACGTGATCACGCATCATTGCCATGTGCATTTCAGCCATTGTAGACGGAACACCTTCAACCGGCAGCATATCGGGAGAGAACTCATGCAACTCTACCCGGATGGGACGGTTTTCATAGCCTGGCAGAATTCTGCGGATTGTGTTTTCGACCGTCCCACCAGCGCTATGTCCGGTGTGATCGACTGCGGGCGTATCTGTAAGGCTGAAACGCACCAGTGGAGAACTTGCCGCCCGCAGGATCGCGTCGTGCATCTCGGGTGGAGCTTCTTCAATCAGCCGCGCGATGTTTGCGGCGCGTCCGGCGGTTTCCAGGCCAAGGGCCATGTGCACTGCCATTGAGCGTTCGTCGACGAACAGCCACAGGCTGACCAGTTGCGCGGCAGCCAGCGCGGCGATGATCAAAAGGATAAGCTGACCGCGCAGACTTTGGGCAAAGGCTTTCATCCCGTAAGCTCGCTCACGTCGGTCGACAGGCAATAACCGCCACCTCTTATCGTGGTGATGAGCTTCGGCCGCGTTGGGTCAGCTTCGATCTTGCGACGCAAGCGGCTGACCTGGTTGTCGATCGTACGGTCGAACAAGTGCGGGCTGCGGCCGGCGGTCAAATCCAGCAGTTCGTCTCGCGACAGGAGTTTGCGGGGCCGCTGCAGGAATACGGCCAGCAGCCGGACATCGGCGGTGGTCAGACTTTCTTCGGCCCCTTCGGCGGATATCAAGGTGCGACTGTCGGCATCCAGAACCCAGCTTCCAAAGGCGATCCGTTTGCCGCTCAGATCGCCAGCCGGGGGGACGGTGGTTTCGGAACGCCGCAGGATCGCCTTGATCCGGGCCAGCAATTCACGTGGGTTGAATGGTTTGGGCAGGTAGTCATCGGCGCCGATCTCTAAACCCACGATACGGTCGGTGTCATCGCTGAGGGCTGTCAGCATCAGGATCGGCGGGCCACCGGCCGCGGACAGGCGGCGACAGACCGACAATCCGTTTTCGCCCGGCATCATGATGTCGAGTACGATAAGATCAATCCGACCGGCCGCCAGTCGTGCGTCCATCTCGGTTGCGTCGCGCGCGGTACTGGCGCGCAACCCATTCTTTTCCAGATAGCGGCTGACAGCATCACGGATTTCGCGGTGGTCGTCGACAATCAAGATATGTGGTGCTTCAGTCATGGCGCAATCATAAGCCCCGGCGCGGTACAAATCCCGGCTTTTTTGTATCCCTTTGTATCAGTTGGGCGGGCTGCGACACAACGATACAAACCGGGTTGAGCAGGGGGGTGGTGGCGCGACCGAGGGCGGCCATATGCTTTGTGTAGAAACAAAAACCCGAGAGGTGAAAGTCATGAAACGTACCTTCACGCTGGCCGCTGGAGCCATTGCCGCGACTTTGATGGCGCTGCCCGCGCTTGCCGCCGGTCAGCATGGCAGCAGCGCGCAGATGCAGGGCCATGAGGGCGGCATGATGCAGGGTGCGCCCGGCGGCATGATGGGCGATCACGCAGGCATGATGCAAATGATGGTGAAAATGCATGGCCAGATGATGGGCGGCAACTGGCTGGCGGTTCTGGACATGGACGAGGACGGTCGCCCGAGCGAATCTGAGATCGCCGAAGGTCTGAAGGCCCGGATGCAGGCGCATGACGTCAATGGAGATGGCAACCTGTCGATTGATGAGTTCGAAGCGCTGCATTCCGGGATGATCCGCGAAACCATGGTGGACCGATTTCAGCATCTTGATGCCAATGGCGATGGCGTTGTGACCACAGGGGAAATCGAGAAAGGCGCAAAGACGATGTCGCCGAAACACGGCATGAAGGCCTCGAAACCTGTGACAAAGGCTTCTGAAACCAACAACTGAAACGCAACCGTGTAGCCGGGTCATCGCACTCGGCACAAACCACTGAGGAACAAAGCGATGATGGGCTATGGCGCTGGAATGGGGTTTGGAATGATCTGGATGTTGCTGATCGCAGTGTTGATCGTTCTGGCGATCGTAGCGCTGATCAAATACATCGCTAAGTGACCTCGGAATCCGTCACTCCCGTTTAGGGGTGGAGGGCTATGTCATAGGAGGAACGAAAGCTGGAGGGCCTGCACAGCAATAGCCGTTTGGTTTTCATCGCGGTTTTGATCGCGTTGCTGATCGCCACCATCTGGTTGTGGCTGTCTGGCGCGTTGGACGCAGGACTATCGCGCGAAGTCATTACTGCGTGGGTGGATTGGGCCGGCCCGTTCGGACCCGTTGTCATCATCGGCTTCATGACAGCCGCAGTGGTTGCCAGCCCAATCCCCAGCGCTCCGATCGCTGTCGCTGCCGGGGTGGCATATGGGCATGGGCTGGGAACCGCATTGGTTGCTATCGGAGCGGAGTTGGGGGCGCTGCTGGCGTTCCTGATAGCCCGTTGGTTGGGGCGCGACGCGCTGCGCCAGTGGTTCGGCGACAAGCTGGACTTGGGGTTGCTTGGATCGCAGAATGCCCTGATGTTGACCGTGTTCACCAGCCGCCTGATGCCTTTCGTTTCTTTCGACATGGTCAGCTATGCCGCCGGTCTGACCCGACTTCAATTTTGGCGGTTCGCACTGGCCACCTTGGCTGGACTCCTGCCGGCCAGTTTCGTTCTGGCCCATCTGGGCAGCCAGATTACCGAAACCGCGACAGGCGGCACCAGCCTTGCGGTTATCGGGCTTGGGCTGTTGACGGGGGCGCCACTTATCTGGTTGGCTTGGAAACGCAAGATGCCTGTTGGCTCTTCAGACCACGAATTGAGCCAGATCAATGCGACCGGTCCAAGCGGCCCTAAACTGTTGGAGAATGGAGGAAACCCTAAGTGATCCGCGCACAATGGATATCAACTGCGACACGGACGGCCCGAGCCATGGGCCGGCTGCAGGTCCTGTTGATCTGTGCGTTGGTGGTTTCGATGCTGATCTCTGTTGTGCCGTCCCATGCCGGGCATGACATCGCGAAGGCCGCCACCCAGGCCGAGCTTGTGATCGATGACAGCGGTGGGTATCCCGCGTCTCATCCATCAGAAGAATTAGACTGCTCAGTGCACCCGGGCTGCTATGCGATGGCAGTTATGGCGGCACCTGAATTGCTCTCGATGCGTATTGCTACGCCCGTGGCGCCAGAACGGTTCCGGCCACGCGCAAGCCTGCCGGTCGCACCACTACCACATCCGCCAAACCTGTCCTGAACGTGACCGGCAATGGCTCCGGAATCGCTCCGGGGTCTTGCCCAAGCCGTTGATTGCGGCCCAACTCAGTTCAGGACACTTACCATGCTTACCATTCTGTACTTTTTCGTCACGGGCGTGGTGCTATTCGCACTGTTGCGCCTGACCTGTGGCCCCTGTGTGATGGGGACACAAGAACATCATCCCGGTGTTCCGGTGACAACCCTTGGCTGGGCGCTCAGCCTGTTTCTGGCCGCAACCTACCTGCTGTGCGTGGCCTTTGACCTGATCTTTCCAAGTTTTGCCATGTACCGGGCTTGGATCGGCCTGATGCCCGGAATGACTTGGCTCAGCCTGCCCTCATTCCTGTTGGGACTGTTATGGGCGTTTCTCTACGGCTGGTACGCCGCGTTGCTGTTCGGCGGACTGTTCAATGTCTTTGCGGCTCGCACAAAACTCAACTGATTGAAAGGACAAAGCCATGAAGGCCATCGCTCTGACCCTGCTTTTGACGCCCTTCCTGATGGCCGTCATCTACCGGATTTTTCTGCACGTGCCCGCCAATGCGCGCGTTTCAGTTGACGAAAGGAAACCTAAATGACCCTGTTCAATCTGGCCGCAGGCCTGTCCGTCGCAGCTTTGACTGCGCCTTCGCTCACGCTGGCGGCAACCGTGTTCATTCCCGAAGGCAGCGCGGACTCGGTTCTGGTGATCGACTCCGAAACCGGCAAGACCGTCGAGCGGCTGCCGAGGCTCGTGGCGGTCCATGGGCTGGCCGGCGCGCCCGGCTTTAAGTACCTGGTCGCGGGCAGCTACGCAGAAACCGAGGCCACAACGCCACCAAAACCCGAAGGTATGTCCAAGGATGAACACGCTGCGCACCACGCCAAGCGCGATGTCACTGCGTTGCCCAAAGACAAGGGGCGGAGCCTGCTGACGATCCTTGATGCGGAAACACGCGAGGTCGTCCGCCAGATCGAGGTTCCAGGTGCGGTGCATCACACTGCGGTGTCGCCCGACGGGCGGTTCGCGGTGGCGACCCATCCGGGCGGTGACGGTATTTCGATCGTCGATCTCGATAAGCTCAGCTTCCTTGGTTTCGTAGCAACCGGGCCAATGCCCAACTATGCGGTATTCGCGCCTGACGGCGACAGGGTCTATGTCACCAATACCGGCAATGGTACACTTAGCGAAGTGGATGTCGTCAAAGGCTTCGTCGTACGCAACATGCCCGTCGGCGAAGGCCCTGAGCATCTTGTACTTAACGCCACCGGCAGCGCCGCCTTCGTAGCCGACAGTGATGGTGGCAAGGCCTTCCGCGTAGATCTTGCCAGCGGTTCTGTCACCGAAACCTATGACATTGGAGGCGAGTTGCACGGGATCGGCCTGTCCGACCGCGAGGGCGTACTGTTCGTGGCCGCCAAAGGCACCGACCGGTTGTTGTCGATTGATCTTGCTACGGGCAAACAGCGCTCGACCAACCTGTCACCGGCACCTTATCACCTGACGACCATACCGAACTCAGGCAAAGTGATGGTATCAAGCCGAACCGAACCGAAGGTCTGGATCGTCGATCAAGTCAGCCTGACGGCTATTACCGAAATGCCGATACTGGGTGAGGGCCACCAGATGGTTGTTCTGCCCTGAAGGACTGTGCCCGGCATTGCGTAATTAAACGGCTCTACGACCAAAGCTTAAACCAGGGAGCAGAACATGACAGAAGACCACGACATCAGAATCCACGCGAACGGCCCGACCGAGGTCGCTTACGTCTGCCCCATGCATTCTGACGTGCGTCAATCTGGGCCCGGCGACTGTCCCAAATGCGGGATGCACCTTGTGCCCGAGGGCGAGGTGGATGCGCATGCGCATCACCACCATTCCGCGCATCATGGCGCGACGGACGAGAACGGTGAATATGACATCGTTCCGACAGGCTATGACGGACCCGTATATACCTGCCCGATGCATCCGCAGGTGCGGCAAACCCATCCCGGGTCCTGTCCACTCTGCGGCATGGGGTTGGAGCTGGAAAGCGCGGCGATGGTGGACGAGGGGCCGAACCCGGAACTGGTGGATTTCACCCGGCGCCTATGGGTAGGTGCGATTCTGACGCTTCCACTTTTGGTTTTCACGATGGGCCCCTACGTTGGGCTGTCTGGTGTGCGAGAGATTTTTGGTGAGCGAACAACCCTATGGATTGAACTGATACTTGGCACTCCGGTTGTTCTTTGGTGCGGTTGGCCATTTCTGGAACGAGGGTGGAATTCGTTTCGCACCATGAACCTGAACATGTTCTCGTTGATTGCCATGGGGGTTTCGGCCGCGTGGCTGTTCAGCGTTGTCGCCGTATTGATGCCCCACATATTTCCGGACGGTTTTCGAGATTCAGAAGGCCATGTTGGGGTCTATTTCGAAGCGGCCGCAGTTATCGTTACACTTGTTCTGCTCGGGCAGGTGATGGAACTGCGGGCACGCGAAGGCACAGGAAAGGCAATCCGCGCTTTGCTGGACATGGCCGCAAAGACCGCCCGCATTATCCGCCCTGACAGCAGTGAAGAGGAAATTCCGCTTGAAGAAGTACAGGTAGGTGACCGCCTTCGCGTACGCCCCGGCGACAAGGTGCCAGTAGACGGCATTGTACTCGAAGGGCGCTCATCTGTTGACGAAAGCATGATCTCTGGCGAACCGGTTCCGGTCGAAAAGGTACAAGGCGAGCCGGTCACAGGGGCCACAATCAACGGCACCGGTAGCCTTGTGATCGAAGCAACCCGAGTGGGCTCTGACACAATGCTGTCCCAGATTGTCGAAATGGTGGCCAACGCGCAACGCTCGCGCGCACCAATTCAGAAATACGCTGACAAAGTGGCGGGCTGGTTTGTACCGGCGGTCATAAGTATAGCTGCGCTGGCCTTTATTGCATGGGCAATTTGGGGACCGGCTCCGGCGCTCTCCTACGCCTTGATCGCAGCGGTGTCGGTACTGATCATAGCTTGCCCGTGCGCGCTTGGCCTGGCCACTCCGATGTCGATCATGACGGCCACGGGGCGCGGGGCGCAGGCCGGAGTGCTGATCAAAAATGCCGAAGCGCTGGAGCGGTTCGAGAAGATCGATACTTTGATCGTCGACAAAACTGGCACGCTGACCATGGGCAAGCCAAAGCTTGTGGCTGTATTACCCGAACCTGGCCATGACGAGGTCGAGGTGCTGCGGCTGGCCGCAACGCTGGAGAAGGGCTCGGAGCACCCGTTAGCTGAGGCAATCGTCACAGGAGCCGAGGAACGTGGCGTAGCCCTGTCCGACGCCAGTGACTTCGAGGCGGTGACTGGTAAAGGCGTGAAAGGCACGGTGGATGGCCGCCCCGTCGCGCTCGGCAATCTGAAACTGGTCACCGATCTCGGACTCGAGGCGGCCGAACTGACGGCCAAGGCCAATGCGCGTCGGGATGACGGCGAAACGGTGATGTTCGTGATGCTTGATGGTTCAGTGGCGGGGTTGGTCTGCGTCGCCGACCCGGTCAAGGAAACAACACCAGCCGCACTCAAGGCGCTGCACGAACTGGGTTTCCGGATCATCATGGCGACTGGCGACAACGAACGCACTGCAAAGGCGGTGGCCGAACGTCTGGGTATCGATGAGATTCGAGCCGACGTACTGCCCGAGGACAAGGCCCGCATAATTCGCGAACTGCAGGAGAAAGGCGCAAAGGTCGCCATGGCGGGTGACGGAGTGAACGACGCACCCGCGTTAGCGCAGTCCGATGTGGGCATCGCCATGGGGACCGGTGCCGACGTGGCGATCGAAAGTGCAGGCTTCACGCTGGTCAACGGAAGCCTTGATGGCATCGTGCGCGCCCGTAGGCTGGCCCGCGCTACCATGCGCAATATCCGGCAAAACCTATTCTTTGCCCTGATCTACAACGCCTCGGGCGTTCCGGTGGCGGCGGGTCTTCTGTTCCCGCTTTTCGGCATCCTGATCAGCCCGATGTTTGCGGCCTTCGCTATGAGTGCTTCATCGATTTCAGTGGTGTTGAATGCGCTGCGATTGCGGGGGGCGAAGATTTGAGCACGCACGAGCATAGTACCCACGGCGCCAGTGGCGCGCTGAAGCCCGGATCAATCTCGCTGACCGGAGCCGTCGCCATGGGGACCGGCGTGATGATTGGCGCTGGGATCTTTGCACTTACCGGACAGATCGCCGGGCTGGCGGGGCCATGGTTTCCGCTGTCCTTCGTGGTCGGGGCCGTGGTGACGGTTTTCAGCGCCTATACCTATATCGCCATGTCCAACGCCTGGCCCTCATCAGGCGGCATCGCCATGATCCTGACCAAGGCATATGGGCCCGGGGCGGTTGCGGCGGCGGCCTCGCTGCTGATGGCACTGTCGATGGTGATCAACGAAAGCCTCGTCGCGCGTACTTTCGCGACCTATGCGCTCCGCCCGTTCAACATCGAGAGCGGACCGCTGGTGTCTTTGGTCGCTGTTGCGCTGATCGTCTTTGCCTATGCGGTGAACCGGTCGGGCAACCGGTCGGTGGGGTTGTGGTCGATCATCATGTCGGCGCTCAAGATAGGCGGGATCGCAATATTCGGCATCGCCGCACTTTGGGCTGCGGGCGGAACCTGGCAGGTTCAGGGCTCGGAACCGGCCGCGCCGCTGGGGTTCGTCGCCTCGGTAGCCCTGTCGATCCTCGCCTTCAAGGGCTTTACCACCATCACCAACAGCGGGGCCGAGATCGTCGACCCGCACCGCAATGTCGGGCGCACCATCATGATCTCGATCGCGATCTGCGCGGTGGTCTACCTGCTGGTCGCCCTTGCCGTCGGTGTCAGCCTGCCGCCCGAGCAAATCCGCGCGGCGCAGGACTATGCCCTGGCCGAGGCTGCCAGGCCGGTGCTGGGGCAGGGCGGGTTCTATCTGACCGTGGCGCTGGCGATGGTGGCGACGGCCTCGGGGCTGATCGCCAGCGTTTTCGCTGTGTCCCGGATGCTGGCGATGCTGACCGACATGAAGATGATCCCGCACAGCCATTTCGGCATGACGGGCAGCATCCAGTCTCACACGCTGATCTACACGGTCGTGATTGCGGGCCTGCTTGCGGTGTTGTTCGACCTGTCTCGCATCGCCTCGTTGGGGGCGTTCTTTTACCTGGTGATGGACATGGCGGTGCATTGGGGTGTCTGGCGACGCTTGCGCGGTCAGATCAAAGCCCGTGGATGGGTCTTGCTGACCGCCCTGGCGCTGGACTGCGTAGTCCTGACCGCGTTCACAATACTCAAGCTGCGCTCCGACCCGATGATCGTAGTATATGCCGTTGCTGGCATCGGCTTGGTCTTCGTCTATGAGCGCATCTTTCTCAAACAATGGATCATCGAAAAGGAGACAAATCAGCTATGACCCAATCAAATTTCGACGAAACCCGCGCCACACAGGAGACGACCGAAAGGGTCAGCTCTGACGTAACGGCCGAAGCGCCCAAAACCGAAGATCAGACGGCCAACGGTGCCAAGCGTAATTGGCTCCCGGTTGTCATTGCGATCGCGTTGGGCGCCGCTGTTCTGGGCTGGGAATACCGCGAGACACTCTATCCTTTGCTCAGTTCTCCGTTGCTGTTCTTGCTGGTCTGCGTGGGCATGCATTTCTTAATGCATCGCGGCCACGGCAAACACTGAGAACGGCGCCCTGTATGGCTGGCGGCTTTGCGGCAAGAACACTGCGCAACAAGGAGCAGCAACGGCCAACTGATCAGAACAAATTTGTAACCCAATAAGGAAGGGAAATTGCCATGTTAGCAAATCCAATTCGGAGAGCAGCAACTGAACTGCACCTGACGGCCGGTGCACTAACTGTAAAGGCATTGCACGGTGACACCGACGAAGATCACTCTGATGAATAGGGAATGGGGCATCGCGGTGAAGAAGAGGACCAAGGCGACTGATCCACCTCGTCCGAGTCCTATCATTCGATGAACCCGTCCTGACGCACAGGAGGAACAATATGTCTGAATTTTCTGAAAGACAGGCACCTTCAGAGCCTGAAACTCGGCGCGATTTCTTATACTTCGTCACCGGCGGTGCCGCCATCGTGGCCACGGGCGCGGCGGTCTGGCCACTTGTTAACAGCATGAACCCCAGTGCAGACATCTCCGCCCAAGCCGTTGTCGACATAGATCTTGAAGGTGTCGGACCAGGAACGAGGATCACTGTTAAATGGAAAGGCAAGCCGATCTTTATCGACCACCGGACTAAAGAGCGGATCGCGCTGGCGATAGCAGAAGACGATGCACCAATGATCGACCCGCAACCTGACGCCGAGCGCGTACAGCGACCGGAATGGCTGGTAGTTATTGGCGTTTGCACCCATCTGGGATGCATACCACTCGGGCAGGGCGGCAGCGAACCCACCGGAGACTGGGACGGTTGGTTCTGTCCGTGTCACGGTTCACATTACGACACGTCTGGCAGAATTCGGAAAGGCCCCGCGCCCCGCAACCTCGATCTGCCCCCTTACGAGTTCGTCACCGACACACGGGTCAAAATTGGGTGACGGCGCGGTGAACTTTGTTCAGAGGCGCGTGCCTCACCAAGTTCGTTTGTCAGTCCTCGAATATCCCTCGATCAGCGCCGCGATGCTATGTGGCGGAATTCGACATGTACCCCGCTTTCTGGAGTTTTCGAGAAGAGACCTCGCCGTCATGTTCTGAACGGAACAATTCTAATCGCTGCGCTCAACGTTTTCTGCTTCGCCCATGTTTAGACATGCCATCTTGCCTTTTGACAGGATCGCATCTGAATTGCGGGTTGAGAGGAAACGCTTTGGTCCTGAACAAGGTGCTATTTCAACCCCGTGTCAGCCGCGCGGCGATCGCGACCTGTCCCAGCGCGGCCAGGATCGCAGCGATGAACACGGCTTCGATGGCGATCATGCTGACCACCACACCGCCCACAAGCGGCGCCAGCGCCGCCGGGGCCGCAAAGCTGTTGAACCACGCGGAATAGGCCGGGCGGCGGTCGTCGGGCGAGATCTCCAGCAAATAGCCGAGATAGCCGATGGTCACCCCGTTCATCATCGCGCCGATCAGGAAGAACAGCACCGCGAAACCGGTCAGCCCCGAACCCGTGACCACAAGCAGCAAAACCAGCACCGGAGGTCCGAGACGCACCAGTGCCACTATCCCCAGCAGGCGCAATTTGCCCGCCTGGTCTCCGATGTGGCCCCAGAGCGGATTCGAGGCCAGCGCGCCGACAGTCTGCGCCGCCAACAGCGTTCCGACATCCGCCGCCCCGAGGCCGCTGCGGCTGGCGGCAACGACATAGAACGGCAACGCCATCAGCGTCGCTGCACCAAGCCATTGGAAGATCAGGAACAGCCGGAACCGGTGGTCCTGCCGCAGCGTCGAGAAACCTTCGCGCAGAAATCCAGACAGATTGGCAGGACGGTCCCGTGGCGCCCTTGCAGCGGTAGCGGGCTCACCCGCGGAGACAAAAAGCGTCGCAGAGACGATCATCAGCACCGCGCCGAGCCAGAAGATCAGCGCATAGGCCCTGAGCGGCGGCATCACGTCGAGCGCGTGTCGCAGAAAGCCCGCCACCAGAACCGCCAGAACACCGCCGCCGAAAAAGCGCCAGGCCAACATCCGGCTGCGGCGCTCGGACGGGATCGCCCGGCCGACGATGTCGTTGTAGGGCACCGCGACCACGCCGCTGACAAAGGCATAGACCGTCCACAATCCCAGCATCCCGAGCGCCAGCGGAACCGGAGGCCAATCGACCTGAGGCCAGTCGGCCCCCCACCACAGAAGAATACCGATCATCGCGACCGTGATCGCCCGCCCATAGGCACCAAGGGCGTAGAACGGCATCCGCCGATCGGTGCGCTCGGCGAGGTAGCCCACCGCGAACTGGGGCAGCAGCCAACCAAGACGCAGGACCGTGCTGGCATAGCCCACGGCCAGCGCGCTACCGGTCAGCATATGCACCAGACTGGCCACCACCGTCGCGCTGTCCACCGCCGCCGACCCGCCCTGAAACACCGCACCAGCACCGGCGATGCGCCAAAATCTCGTGTCTTCGGGATTACGCCTTGCCATTCGCCGCCTCTGCCTCCGCCCGGGCGCGGCGGATGTCGATGCCGCTCTGCCACAACACCGTCAGGCCGATCCCGACCACCAGAAGGATCGTCAGCACATAGTTGAACAGGATCATCAGAAGGGCGGTTTCGTCCGGAACGCCAAGCACCTTGAGCGCGAACCCCGCCCCAAAGACAAAGCTCGCCGGGATGCGCACGAAACGACCCAGAACCATGGCGAACCCGGCAAACACCATCAGGAACAGGTAATCCCACGCGCTCAGCACCACGCCAACCGCCAGCCCGGCCCACAGGAAATGGGTTGTCGCCACCAGCTTACCCGCAATGGCTGCGGCAATGGCGGCGACGCGGCGGGCCCGTGCCTGTGGCCAGACGATCCCTTCACCGAGCGCGGTGCGCAGATACGCGCCATCGGCCCCGATGCGGGCGGCAGCCCAGTCGAAGAGTCGGCAGACCAGAGGGTCCTCGCTCAGAAGTGACGCGCGGAACCGGAACAGAACCCAAAGCAGGCTGCCGAAAAGCATCAGGTTCAACAGGCCCGCAACGCTCAATCCCAGCCGCAGGTCACCCTCGATCTGTGGAATCTGGCCGGCGGCGGCCACCGCTCCGGCAAAAAGGGCGAAAACGACGCCGTCGAGGAACCGGGCGATGATCGCGGTTGCAAGCACGGTCGCCATCTTCAAGCGGTCGAGCCGGGCAACCAGCCAGGCCCGGACCAGCGGGCTGATGCCGAGCGGGACAAGGACATTTGCGCCATAACCTGCCAGTAGCGCCCCCGTCAGCCGCAGGGTGCCGACGGGTTTCACGTCGAACAGGATCTGCCGCCACTTCCAGCCGCTCATCAGCTGCTCCAGCAGGATGGTGGCGGCAAGAATCGCGATCCAGAACATGTTGGCTCCGCGCAGGCCCTGCAGAAACAGCGCAAAATCGAGGCTGCCGTAGAGCGCAAACACCAGATAGAGCGCCAGGGCGGAGCCGAATATCGGCAGCAGCCACCGTTTCAGGAAGGTCCGCATTTGACATCCTCGCAACTACCAAGACCTCAATGTTTTAACCTC
Source organism: Ruegeria sp. AO1 (assembly GCF_056535985.1). NCBI lineage: Bacteria > Pseudomonadati > Pseudomonadota > Alphaproteobacteria > Rhodobacterales > Roseobacteraceae > Ruegeria > Ruegeria sp. AO1. The sequence goes on along the minus strand of NZ_JBQFJC010000003.1, from coordinate 29,561 downwards.
CGTATCATGATACGGTGTCAAGATGACGGTGACGGAGGGAGACCGCGATGCAACCACTCAAGATCGGCCAGGCCGCGCGCGAGACCGGGATAGGCGTCGAGACGATCAGATTTTATGAAAAGAAGGGCCTTGTCACTCAGCCGCCGCGCCCAATTGACGGCGGCGCGCGGGACTATGGTGGTGACACGCTTTGGCGGCTGAAATTCATATCCGGCGCTAAGAAGCTCGGATTTTCGCTGGCAGAAATCGCGGAAATTTTGGAGTTGCGCACGGCACCAAATACCGAGTGCGTCGCGATGCAGGCCAGAGCGCGCAAAAAGCGGGACGAAATTCAGGAACGGATCGAAGGGCTTGCACGGTTGAGGAACAATCTGGACGAGCTGATCGCGGCGTGTCCGGGGCGTGGTGGAATTCAGAACTGTTCGATCGTGGGCGCCATAGAACGCAGCAGTGAGAAATAGGCGCAATTCCGGCCTTGAACGGAGGGTAGCGGCGTTGCTTGCGAACCGGGTTATTGCCAAGCAGGACCCAGAACGGCAGGTGCAGCGAAAAAAGGAGAGCGAGGGTTCCGCTTCCGAGCAGAGTTTGCGCCAGATCATTGTGAGAAATCCCTGCGTCGCCCAGAAAGCCATATCTGATGAGTGTCGGAGGGTGACGGACAAGTCGGCCCTGTAAATGCGGTCCAGCTTTTATCCTACCGGTGCGATTTTATATCGGTTTAAGACAAGTTTACCCAAGAGGGAACATGACAATGAATAACCTGAGCCGCCGCCGCTTGATGCAAGGAGCCGCGGCAATTGCGTGCAGCGCGGCGCTTCCCGCCTTCGCGAAAACCGGTCCCTCAATCCATGTCCTGAAGGATCCGAATTGTGGGTGCTGCGGATCGTGGATCAAAATCATGCGGGCGGAAGGTTTTGAAGTAGGCGTGGAAAACAGTGCTTGGGAGGCCTTGAACGCTTACAAAACCGCCAATGGGATTCCGGAGGGCATGATGTCATGCCACACGGGTCGCGTGGAGGGCTACATGATCGAAGGACACGTCCCATCCGCTGACATTCGGCGCCTGCTGGGCGAACGCCCGAATGCTGTCGGACTGTCGGTTCCGGGAATGCCTTTCGGCTCACCGGGCATGGGGCCGGAAAGTGAACGCGAAGCCTTCGACGTCTTTCTGATCCGCAAGGATGGAACCACAGAGGTGTTCGCCAGCTACCCGGCCGCATAATTTCCCGATGGCGCTGGCAAGATCCTGACAAACACGGCGCTCGCTTCTGCTGCCTGGTTTACGTGACATTCTTCACGGCAAACCAGTTGATCCGTGACTTCACGCCTGCCTTGTCCTACCGGGCAAGTTCCAGCCTACGGTGAAAAAATACCTGCGTCCGCAAAGCCTGATGACCGGCTTTGCGGACAAAACCGACATCCCGGTCGCCGTATCAACCGCAGCATTTGTCGCCCGCCTGAATTGGCGGGCATGGGGCCGATCCGTAGGAACAGTAGACGCAGCAATCGCCGGGAAGTGGCTTCAGGACTTTTCCGCAAGATGTGCATTCGTAGAACCACTGGCACGCGTCTGTTGGCATCGTTTCAGGCCTTGAATGTCCACATTCCGGGCAGATGATCGTGCTGACAAGGTTCGGGTGCTTTTCACTCATGGCGTCACATCAAGGTTATCAGGAAATCATTTATTCGGATTTCGTTGAGCACGATAACCCAAGCGATGGCCGTCAACGCAAAACTGCCTGTCAGCCACCATTTGAAGCGGTCGAGCGAACCACGGCGATACGCGACGATGCCAGAGAGAAACAGCAGGGCCGTCGAACCGCCGAGCACGTAATAACTCGCGGCGGCGATCTTGCCGAATACGGCCAGCCAGCTCCCTCCCAAGCCAAGCAAAATCAAGGCCATCGGCAAGATGCAGCAGGTCGCAACGCCAAGTGCGGTAAACGATCCAAGAAAGCTTGCGCCAACAAACTTGCTCATGGTCAGCTTTCTCCGGCTTTGACGAACTCGAGCGGAAGCCGGTTCGACTTCCTCGATTTTTGCTTCGCGCGGTATGTGAAATTCGACATCATGACCGACAACATGCACCCTGTAGTAGCTACAGGTTCAAGGGAAAGGTCATCACATGATTGCGATTGGCGAAGCGGCGAGATTGACCGGTCTGTCGGTCGAGACGATCCGCTACTACGAACGGGAAGGCATAGTCGAGAAAGCCGGTCGAACCGCCTCGGGACGCCGCGCATACACGGAACGGGAAATCTCCGAGCTCAGATTCATCAAACGCTGCCGCGATCTTGGCTTTACCATTCAGGGTGCATGCGCACTTCGCGAATTGTCCAAAGCGCCCGAGCAAGCTTGTCGTGACGTCGAAGACGTCGCAACAAGACATCTCGACAACGTCAGGTCAAAAATCGCCGCCCTCCAACGGTTGGAGCAAGCACTGGCAGAACTTGTGCAGACCTGCACCGAGGGTACGGCCTCATGCCCCCTGCTAACGGCGTTGCTCAACGAGCCTATCGCCAAAGAAAAAATAAACGACACCTAATTGCAACGCCCGGAAAGGATCGAATCTGGCCAACTCAGTTTGCGGAAAGACTACAATGCGGCTCAAATCCGGCTCGCTCATCATTACCCACCCCATGCCCGAACTCTCTGCCTGTCCTCATCGCAGGCGAGAGTGACATTCCTGAATTGCTCATGGGTGACATTTGAGCTTTGCGGCTACAGATTGCGGAAGCATAAGTGAAATTATGTGAAACTTGCCCCTGCTCACAATTTTGCAAATCAAGCGGTGCACGTGGGCCGAACTCAGAGATGCCTGATCCACACGCATTGATCCCGGTTGGGTCCAAGTTCTTCGAGGATCCTTTCAGCATCCAGATTGAAGTCTTTGGCAATTTCCTGGACCTGAACCGCCTGAAAGCTATCCAAGTTCCGCACCGTTCGACCATCTTCAAAGGTGATCAACTCGTGTGATCTTCCAGACCAACGCACGATCCCGCCGCAAAGGGTCTGTCCTTCAACATCCGCAAGTTCGGCGACCGGGTCGGCAAAGAAATCGGTCCATTTAAGAATACCTGTGCTGACAGCTCTCGCCACTGCTTGTTCCGTTGTCCGGCACTTGAGTTTTGTGACGATCGAAGACGTCAAAGCATGCACCATCCTGGAGGAGAGCCCCGTCTGGCCAGCAACTACGGATGGGATCAATCCTGATGCGAGCATCTTCAGAACATCCATCTCCTGATCGGACAACGCATCCGTAGGAAAGTTGAAAACTGTATCAATCACATCGAGCGCGAGTAGATGCAGGACCTGCGCTTCGTGGCGAAGGGCAGGGAGCATACTCCCGACCAAGGCGTCCCAGTCGGATCGGCGCAGGTTGGAGGTAACCGTAAAGACACCACGCTCCCCAAACGGATTGATAACCGGAATGGATAGTCCGTGCTGACCCACACCAAATTTTCTCGCTGCATCGAATAGCGGTGCGTGTTCACGCTGATCATCAAACACAGCCCAATCAATTGGTGCGATCATTGCGGCGCCAAACCGGATGAGGGGATCGACCAGGACCATGTCGTTGTCGACGTAGTGCCTGACCCATTCGGCCGGGAACGTGGTGCAGCCGTGGACAACGTTGTGATGCTTGTCGATATGGGCGTAGGACGCATTCTCCAGTCCGAACCTCGAACAAATTTCCTGAAGGCGCGCCTCCCCGGTCTGCCTGAAATCCAGTTCAGAATTGCCAATGTCCGCGATTTTCATAGATCGTCTTTCTGTTCCGCGTTGCCGTCGAGGCCGCTTAGCAACCTAAAGCTGAACAAACCACTCGGGAATTCCCGTAGCCAATCATGCATTTGAATACAGTTCTGTTCTGGAGGCGGAAACGGAGCGAAAACCTGCCGATGAGACACATGAATTGGAGAAGCTGGCGGCTCATAACCCGGCACGGCTAAAACCCGCTGCAGTGATCTTGCGGAAGCCCGTCTTCCTCCTCTCGGGCTCTACGCGCCAAAAGCCCCATGAAACTGGAAATCAGGTTCAGTTCACCGCGCTCATCTGCGTGCACCATACCGCGCAGATATCCGCCCGGATTAACCACTGGCGGCAACCGTGGATCGCTCAGCCTCGCGTCTGTGATCAACCCGGCCAGGATTGCACCCATCACGGTCAATCGGTCAATCGCCGTACGCCAAGCCGAGGCATTGGCGCCGATCTCCGACAATCGCGACCAAACGCCGGTCTCAATCGCGTAGAGCGACGGGCTGGAATTCTGATCTCCGCCACCCGCGATATCGATATGCATGCGCAGCTCGGGTGAGGCCAGTTCATATAGGATGCGGTTATTCACCCGCGGTAGTTTTTGGGCCTTGCGCGATGCCGTATCTGTCGGATGATTGCTTTCTAAGCAATGCGGAGGGCCGTCAGGCCCGGAGCCGGAACAATCTGGTTCCGAGGCTTTTGCCGAGGACATTGAACTCTCGCCATCGGCGTTACAGGACAGAATTGTTTCTTCAATTTGGTCTTGTATATGGCACCCGAAACAAGCTTCGGGTTCACCCGAAATTTCACCGGGTTTTGCGACATGCTCTTCGATCCGGCTCCAAAGGTCGTAAGCCGCCTGAACATGTAGCTTGAGCGCCTCCAGCGTCATGTATTTCAACTTGTCGGCGCGCGGCCAGGATCGAAGTTCCTCCTTCATGCCTTCCAGACTTTCAGGAGGGCAGGGGAGTAAGAGAAGCACGGCCAGACTATGTTTCACATATCGGTAAAGCCGTGATCGATCCCCGCGCAGCTCGTCCTGTTCTTTCTTCTCGGCCTTGCTGCGCACGTCCGCGTCGCGCATCTCGGGAATGAGGTTCAGGGCAGGGGTCAGGAAGAGTCCAAGCTTCTTGCGCTTACAGCGCGCGCCATTTGCGCCAAGCCTGCGTTCGATCAGACCAATCCTTTCCAGCTCACGTTCGTGATTGTGGATTGTCCGATCTGTCACGCCTCGCCCGGCAATGAGGGTTTCCTGGCGCGCGTAGCAAAAGGGTTCCTGAGACGGGTCTCGAAAAGCACATGGCGTAATCATATCGATGATGATCTCTAAGGTGCGAATACACTGGGCTGATGCGCCTCTGATCTGCGCATATCCCACGCAGAGCTGACGTAACCTGTCACGGTTCCAGCCCTCAGGAAGGCCGTTGTGAAAGCGAATATTATCGTGGTGATGGGCGGATGCGATCTGCCGAAAGCTCATGGATTTGGCCTCATTTGGCAAAGGTCAGTGTTGATATCGCGGCTTCGCGGGGCAGGGTGTTCGGAATGGTTCAACGGTCTCATGGTCTGCTTCTCATTGGGGAAGCAAGGCGGCTCGAACCTCAGCAAAAAGACACAGAAAAACCGTTCGCACAGATGCGTTTGTCCTTGTCAGTAATTTTGGAGTTTCCTATAAATCAGGTGATCAAACGTGACTTAAGAAGATCCCCGCTGAGGCCCCGCCTTGCGGGGGTTTTTGTTTCTGGGATTAAGTTTTTCCTCCGGGCCAATCGGCCTGGTTTAAAAATGCAGCTGGCGATTTTTGGTGGCATAGCCAGGAGCAACGCGTTGTACCGCAGGTCAGCACCTCAATATCGGATGAGTTCGTAGTCGCTGAACCCGAATGTGTCGGTCCACTCGACGCCAACGCCGCGGAAGTAGCTGGGAGGTTCACAGCGATTGCCCAGTGGCAGCCAGTAAGGGATTGGGGCAGGAGCGCGCTCGGACCAGCGAAAATTCGTATTATCGTCGTAGGTGCCAACCACAAGATCAAGCGAACGCTCGCAATCTCCCTCCCTTGAACGACGGCGATAGCTGTAGTGGCGCACATCCCAAACCCTGATGGATCTCACAACGTCGAAATCGGAAGAAGAAAGATCGACGCTGATCGGGGTGGCTTGGAAACCGTCACCGTATTGGCCGTGATGTGCATCGATCCTTCCTATCGAGATCGCTGCGTCTACCAGTATTGGCTTAGCGGTGTCATCCGATGGAAGCTCTGGAACTGGGCTAGCACTGGTGCGCTTGATGGCTTCCAACCGTTCCATAGGACCCAAGTCCGAGGGGCTGTGTGACGTATTCATCGGACAGCGCCAGAGTTGAAGCGGCGGTTCGACCGGGTAGGGTGTGATGCGCCGAATGAACTCCGCCTTGGCTGCGACGCAATCAGCCGAACTTGGCCAACCCCCGGCGAGGCAAAGGAATATGGCACAGTCAATTGGATAGGCACGAGCCTGCGTGGCTGGCAGTGCAGCGAGTGCAACTGCAAGGGCCTTCGCGCGAGTTCGATTTCCGGATTTTGAGTGTTTCAAGATGGTCTCTCCTGCTTGCGAATCGCCTAAGCAATATCCGGCCAATATATTTCTGACAATCCAATATCGTATATTGGCGGGTTTTCTTATATTGACGTAGATTGTGTTTTAGTCCACAACTTTTGGATGTAGAAGACGGCCCATAGGGGGTCGTCATGGCGGACAACAAGAGACAATACACTGTGGTAACCATCGAGATGGTCCGGGGCCTGAAAGAGGATCAGGTTCCCTTTACATGCCGCTACGAATTTATCGGACTCGCTTCCCTTGGACGACCTAAGTACCACTGCATTTACAGCTCGCCGAACTATGTCGGGGCCTTGTGCAAGTCGAAGATCTCTCGAGCGGGCGCTGAGCCCAGAGAGTTCGATCTTTGGCCGGGCCTCTTCAAGCATCATCAGGAATTTGGTGATGGGCGCATTCTCTGCGTCAAATCAGACTATACGATCGAGTCGATTACCCCAGAGGGTCTCGAAGCAGCTCAGGCCCTGGACGCGAAATCCAAAACCTGATCGGTCACGTTCGAGAACCCGGCTCATCAAAATGCTGGGGCAGGGCGCATGAAACGGCTCTTGTTTCTCAGCGCTGCACTCGCGTCCTTGTTCATTGCTGCAGTTTGGATTGAACCAGCTAGGAAAACAAAGACTCTCGGCGCATCCGAGGTGATTGCCGTTGACGGTGACACGATCGACCATGGTGACGACCGATACCGGCTTATTGGGTTTGATACGCCTGAGACATTCCGGGCTCAGTGCGATGCTGAGAGAGCTTTGGGTCTACGAGCCAAGGACCGGCTGACGGAGCTCATCAACTTCGCGGGCGTAATTGAACTTGAGATTGAGCTGCACTTTGACGTCCACGATCGCTTCTTGGCGCTTGGGCGCGTGTCTGGACAGAACGTCGGGGCCATCCTGATTTCTGAAGGTCTGGCGCGCCCGTACTCGGGTGGCAAGCGCCAGTCCTGGTGCGGCTGAAAGAAAGGATAAAACAACGATTTATGACAGCAGAGAGAAACGACTAAGCAATAAGCAGTCCTGCCGATTGCGCCAACAATCGACAGGACAAGAAACGCCCTTAATCCATCCGGGCATTCCTCCAACATCAAGAGAGAACTGTACTATGGTAAAAACAGTAGTCCGAGATGCCGGTCCTAGATTGGGCAGCACCGCGACAGAGTCAATGGGTGCAAACCTAGACAACGCGTCTGCACCTCCGATCCCTTAGCGCTGTCTGACGATTGAGGCGCGCGGGACATCCGAACGTTCCAGCCAAAACATCTGACTAAGAGATCCGAACCAGACATTGGTCTTTTGCGGCGCCACTGAAGGTTCAGTGCTGTGTCCCAGCACCCGATTCCCCACCGCTCAGATGACCTGAAGTCGACCCCATAATAGTAATTATGTAAAAACTACTGACCTAATTTGGAGGACAAATTAGTGACCAGCTCCATCAAAAGCTTCACCGATAACAGATGTCGGATCAACGCCGTTTGGCCGTTGTTGGCGTTCTTGACGGCGACTTTCGGAACGGATGTCTGTGCCCAGGTCATTGAATACGAACCTGATGGAAGCGTGTATCTAAACGGCATTCGCGCAGAAATCGTTGATGGCGTCGTTCGTCCAATCCGGATGCGTGAATACACGCTTAATGAAAAGCCGGAAGCACCAACCCCCAAACCGCAGGCAAAGATCGAGATTGCGGGCAAAGCACCGCGGCCTCGCAGATCCTCGGGCGGCTGGTCGCAAGAGCGGATCGTCAAAGAAATCCATGCAGCGGCAAAACGGCACGACATTCCGGCCGAGTTGTTCATGGCACTGGTCTGGCAGGAAAGCCGGTATCGCGCTGATGCTCTGTCGCCCAAGGGTGCCTATGGCTTCGCACAGCTCATGCCCGGAACGGCGAAAGACCTGGGCGTGAACCCAAAGAACCCTGCAGAAAATCTCGACGGTGGTGCCCGCTATTTGGCGGCGCAGTACCGCGAGTTCGGAACCTGGAAGCTGGCGCTTGCCGCCTACAACGCCGGGCCTCACCGCGTCGTCGAATACGGCGGCGTCCCCCCCTTCACCGAAACCCGCAACTACGTGCGGATCATCCTAAGCAAAGTGAGTAAAGACCTATGAAAAGAACCCACTTCTACCAGCAGATGGCGTTTTTCGCGATCACTGCGTTCATCATCACCGCAGCGCCCGCCTCCGCTGGCTGGCTGCAAGATGCCATTGGCGATTTCATCAACGAAACACTGGCCGACTCGAAGGTCGTTGGCGTCAGCCTTGCCGCTGTCGGCTTCATCTGGGGCTGTCTCGCCTATGTGTTCGGCTGGGGTTCGTTGAAAGGCCCGGTAATCGCTATCGTCGTCGGCGCTGTTATCGGCCTCGCTGATACATTCATCGGAGGCTGATTGATGCCGCGCCGCAATACGGTCTTTCGCGGCCTGAGCCGCCCCGCAGAATGGGGCGGCCTACCCGTGATCTATCTGCTGGTGATCCTCGGGATGACCATGCTTTCGTTCTTCATGTTCGGGATAGCGCCAGCAATCATTGCGGGTTTTGTTTTCTACACCGGGCTTCGCCTCTTTTACGAATGGGAACCGGCTTTCTTCCGCGTCCTGTCCGTAACCCTTTCCAAAACTCCGCGCACCAAAAACCGCCAGCATCATGGGGGAGATTACTATAGTGCCTAAGCCTGCTGCACAGGATTTGTGGACCCTTGCCCGCTCGTTGATCGAGCCGAGCTGGCGCAAGGATGAAATGAGCCTCTTTCAGATGTTGCCTTATGGCTATGTCGTGGACGATGAGGTTATTTCCACACGCAACGGTGGCCTTATCGCCGCTGCAGAAATCACCGGAATCAATGCAAACACGCTGGACGAAAACGAGTTCGAGTTCCTGGCCGAACGGTTTGAGCGTGTGTTGCGCACAACACCCAATGAGGTGGCATTCTACGTTCATCGACTGACCGTCCCGGCTGAGACGGGTCATGTCATCACAGATCCAACCGGCTTTGCCGGTGCAGTGGCACAGGCCATGCGCTCAGCTTCCGTCGATGCAGAGCTGAAAGAACGCAAGATCATCATCAGCGCCATTCTGCAAAAGCGGCAGGATGAGCGGGCAAAACAGATGTTCGGCATGTCGTCTGGAACGATAGACGAGGAACGCCGCGAAATGATCGAACAGCTCGACGGTGTTTTCACAACACTGGCGGGCACGCTGGGCGAAAGCCGGGTGCGCCGGCTGAAGCTCAGCGAGGGGCGTTGGCTCGGCTATTATGGAATGCTGTTGAACGGTCGGTATCAGCCGATCATTCACACGAACATTGCAGAACCCATCGCCTTCAACATGCCGCAAGAGGATGTGCTGTTTCAGGGCAAGACCGGCAAACTGGTCACGGGCGACGATCAGGAACGCTCCATCCGTGTCTATTCCCTGAAGAATTACCCGATGGCTTCGTTCCCCGGCATTTTCGACGGGCTGGACCTGCCGGTTGATGTTGTGATTTCGCAATCCTTCCTGCCGATCAGCCGCGCCCAGGCGCAGGAAATGGAACGCCGCAAGTCGGGACAAATGCGCTCGGCAGGCGACAAAGCGAAGTCGCTTGAAGAAGATTTGTCCATTCTGGCGGACGGCATTGCCTCCGGCACCATGTCACTCGGCAAGCACCACCTGTCGATCTGTGTGTTTGGGAACGAGGAAGATCTGAAAACCGCCGAAAAACACATCATCGGTGAAATCCAGATTTCGGGCGGCACGGTCAAACGCGAAGCGATGTCGGCGCGGTCGGTGTACTTCGCGCAGCACCCCGGCAACTTCGCATTCCGTCCTCGTGAAGAACTGATCACGGACCAGAACTTTGCGGACATGGTTGCGTTCCACATGCGCCCTAAAGGGTTGGATGCGGAAAAGCTGCCCTGGCCGGGGCCATTGGCGACTTTGCCGACAACGCACGGGGACAGCTACGATGTTTCGCTGCACCTTCCCAAGACCAGCAAAGACGCTGAAAACCTGCCCTCCGGCCACACAATCGTTCTGGGGCCGAACGGATCGGGTAAAACTGTGACCGCGATGCTGCTGGCGACAACGGCGGTTGCACAGGGCGCGCGGATCATCGCTTTTGACAAAGACCGGGCGATGGAGGCCCCCATGCGTGCGCTCGGCGCACAGTACACCCGCGTCCGAGTTGGTGAACCAACCGGCATGAACCCGTTTCAGACCGAGACGGATGAGGCTGGGCAAAGCTGGCTCGCCAATTGGGTCATTGCCCTGTTGAGCTATGACGAACCACTGACCACCGATCAAAAGGATGAAATCACGCGGGCTTGCCAAGCGAATGCCACTTTGCCGCCTGCGCTTCAGAACTTCGATTCATTGGTGGAACGGTTCAGAGCCTTTGACGATGACAAGAACCTGTACAAGCGTGCAAGTGAATGGGCTGGCGAAGGCCGCTTGTCCTGGATGTTTGGCGAGGGTGGCTCAGATCCGTTTGCTGCTGGCGCCCGTCATCTTGTTTTCGACATTTCCGAGGTTCTGGATGACGAGTTGGTGCGGCTGGCATGGATCAGCTACGTCATGCGCCAGATCGAACGCCGCTGCGCCACCAAGATACCCACTGTCTTTGTGATTGATGAAGCATGGGTAATTGCTGGCAACCCTTATGGCGCTGGCATTCTCATAAATGCCTACACCACGTATCGGAAGCTGAACGTCATGATGATGATGATGACGCAGATCCCCGATCACCTCCTGTCGTCGGCGGCAAGTAAGTCGATCCTGGAAAACACCAGCACGCAGCTCTTGTTCCCCTCTCGATCCGGCAATGAAGCAGACTACCGGGCAATCGGCTTGAACGATTCAGAGCTGGCCGCGCTGAGGGCGCATTTTGGCGACCGCGTAATGCTCATGAAAAAGGGTGATGAGAGTGTTTGGCTCGATGTCGATGTCGGCGCTCTCGGCCCGCTTCTCCGTGTTCTGAGCGGATCAGACGGAAAATCGTTCCCTGATCCTGACTGGCGAAAAAACCCCAACTTCTGGAAGGAAATCACATGAAAACCCGCCTTGTAATCGCCCTTGTAGTTCTGGCCGCTGTCTCAGCCTGCACCAGCACCTATTCGGGCTATCGCAGCAAATGCGCCTGCGACTTTGAGCGCATGACCCCCCCTGAAAACTTGGAGCTTGTCTGATGAATATTTCAAAGAAATTCCGCACAACCATTGCTGTTTCAGTTCTGGCCGCCCTGCCCGTCATGGCATCGGCCCAGGGTGTTCCGGTGGTGGACTCTGCATCCATCACGCAGGACGCCGCCAATTCGGCCAAAGAAATCGCTGAAATGGTCCGCCAGTACGAGCAATTGCTGGAACAGTACGAGAAACTGGAACAACAGCGGGCATTGCTCGAAAACTCCTTCAAAACCATCAGCGGTTTGACAGATCTGGATGAGTTCAACAGCCGCAGCTTTTTGAAACTGGCGACTGCTGCTGACACGCTCGGCTACGCACTGGATGCAGCGGAGGGCGGTATCTCCGGCCTGCCCGATGTCGCTGCGCAGGCAATGGAACGTCGATCAATCAACCTCGGCCTGAACGATGGCATCTTGTCCGACTTCAGCGGATCGGATGTGCAGGCTCGCCGCATCCTGTCTGAGCGTGGTGGTGCGGGCCTGATGGCGTCGGCGTTGGGTGAGAATGGCTATGACATGGCCGGTCAGCTCTCCGAAGATGCTGAAAAACTGCGCGGTGAAATCGGTCAGCAAGAAGATCTGAAGGATGCAATCGACTATAACACGGCGGTTCTCCTGAAACTCCTGCAAGTTGAAATTGAAATCTTGCGCGCAACCTCGGCTAATGCTCTGGCGTCGGGCACGGATCTGGCTGCAACCGCTGCTGATCTTTCGACACTCAGCAACTATGTACGAGGAACCTCACAATGAAACTCCGCTCAACTCTCATCCTGACCATTGCAGCCGCCGTCGTTATGTCGGGTGCTGCATCGGCACAGGTGAAGCTGCGCCCGTCACCCAAGGTCGATATGCCGTTCGATGAATATCGTAAGTGCCTTGGGTACTCGGGCGCGAGTGAGTACGGTCGTCAATTCGTCAAAGACGATCAAGCGCGCATGGCCGAAGCGGGCCAATCCGCAGACAAGCAGCCTCTTGTGACCAACTGGTCGGTGGTGATCCTGAATGAACAGGTCATAGCAGCGCACGAGGCCACCATCGAGCAATGTAATCTGCGCAAGTCTGGCGAGACCTACAGCACCGAATGTCCGCTGGGTGGTTTGAGCCGTGAGGACGCGGCCCAAAAGGTCGGAGCTGACCAAGACGAGTTTTGGACCCAACCGTCCGACAATCTTGCCGCGCTTAAAAAAGAGCAACGGACCCGTCTGGAAGCTCTGCGCCCTGCAATTGAGGAGGCTTGTGGGCCGTGATCCAAGATTTCGTCAGCTCGATTGAGGCTGCGCTTAATAACTTCTCGCAGCAAGCATACAACAGCCTGGCGGCGGATCTTGCATCCGCCCTCTGGGCAATAGCCGCGCTGATCTTCGTGGCAATGCTGATCAACGGTGTGCTTCAAATCCGGGAAATCGGGTTTGGTGGCTATGTCGGCTGGATCATTCGGGCGACGATCATCATTGGTATGGCTTCCAGCTGGAGCTTCTTTCAGCCCATTTATCAGGGCATTTCGAGCCTCCCAGACACGATTGCCGGAGAATTGACCGGCACAACAAATGTCTGGGAAGCACTCGATGACATTGCGCTTCAGTGTTTCTTGATGGGCCAGCAGGCCATTGAAAACGCGACCTGGGGCCTGAGCATCACCGGGGCTATTCTCTGGGTTGTTGGGGCTGTCATCGTAGCTTTTGGCACCGGCATGGCGCTGATCGCAAAAGGCGGTCTGGCGGTCCTGCTGGGACTAGCGCCTGTTTTCATCGCAACGCTGCTCAGCTCAGCAACAGCCAATATCTTCGCAGCCTGGGCGAAAACGACTGTTGGCCTGATCATGGTCATCGTCGTTCTGACAGGTATTGTTTCTCTTATTCAGGCCCTTTTCAGCTCAGAACTGACCGCTGTTGAGGATGTGAACAATATGGAGGCCAGTGGCCGGTTTTTGGCGATCTGCATTGTGTCAATCGTGATGCTCACGCAGATCCCATCGCTCGCGGGCGGAATGTCGGGTGCAATCGTTTCGGCATCCTCGGGTCTTGCCGTGGCAACTGGTGCCGTCGCTGCCGCAAGAAGTGCATTGGGCACTGCAAGCGACGGCGCAAGGGGTGCAGTAGCCGGTGGGAAAACCGCCGCCGCGATGGCCTCCGCAGCCCGCGATGGGACAGGTGTTCGTGACAGCGCCTCGCGCGCGATGCAAGCGCGTCGGGACATTGCACACAGAGCCCGCAATCAGGATGGGGCGGCTCGACAGAGCTACGCCGCTGACCGTTACCGGCAGAGCATTCGACAAGCTCGCGTCAATAAATCTTCCTAAATCGAGGTATTGAGCTGATGTCACACGTGACAGATCACGAAAAAGAACTCTTTCTGGGTGCACGCCGCGATGCCTTCAAATGGCAGGTATTCGGCATGGTCGGCATGGCAATGGGCGTGGCCTCTATGATTGGTTGGGCGATGCTCCTTCCCTTGAAGGAAATCCGCGCGGTGCCATTCTCCATTGATCCGGACACGAAACTGCCGGTCCTGCTGACTGAAAAAGTCGAAGAACTGGAACCTTCTGAGGCGATGGCCTTCCGTGAAGTCGCAAATTATGTGCGCGACCGGGAAACCTATGATGTCCAGGACAACAACGAGCGCCTGAAATCGGTGCTGCGTCGTTCTGATGAGCTGGCCGAAACGTCCTACCGCGAACTGTGGGACGGGTCGAACGACAACCATCCGGACGAAATCTATACGCCCAAGACAAAGGTGCAGACCGAAATTCTGGGCGTGTCGCCGGTCAACGATGCGACGGTGCAGGTCGAGATCCGCAAGTCCCTGATCGTTCCAAACCAAGCAACGGCCTCAGCCCGCTACGTGGTCACAGTGACCTATGGGTTTGAGGAAAAAATCGTGACGTCGATGGACGAACTTTTGGAAAATCCATTCGGCTTCGTCGTCACCAACTATCGCGTAGACGCAATGGGAGACATCTGATGCAGCGTTCTTTCAAAACACTCACCGCCACCGCCGCAGCAGTTTTGGCATTCTCTACGCCTCTGCTCGCTGAAATCACACCGACACCGGACGGAAAGAACGCGGATCACCGCATCACGCATTTCCATTACGTCGAGAACCAGGTGTACCGCATCCCTGTGGGTGAACGCCTGATTACCTATGTTCACTTTCCGCAGGGCGAAACCGTCCGCAGCATTGGTGCGGGCGACACTGAAAGTTTTCAGATCACTCGCCTTCAGGAAGGTCGCGTTATTGCGTTCAAGCCGGAAATCCTGAACTCGGATTCAAACCTGACTGTCCTGACCAATCGCGGCACATACAACTTCTATCTGGTTCCGGCCGAGAGCGCCGCCGAACGCAAACGTGTTCCGTTCCGGGTCACGTTCTACAACAAAAACAACAGCGGCGGGACTACAACGCGCCGTGGCACGGTAGCGCGCAGCGAACCGAAACCAACAGGCCGCTTCGTCAACCAAAACTACTCGCGCTCGGGCAAAGCTGACTTCGCGCCTACTGCCGTGTGGGACGATGGCGTTCACACCATATGCAGATCCCGCAGGATGCGGAGTTGCCGGGGATCTTCCGTGTCCTGCCTGATGGCCGCGAGCTGATGGTGAACACCACAGTCAAAGAGCGCGGCATTATCCAGGTGCAAGGCCTTTCAGATCTTTGGACACTGCGCATCGAGGACACTTCGATCTGTGTACGAAACGATGGCGACGCGTTTCAGCAGGCAAGTGTGAGCGGTCGGCCCGTCACTTCACAGACAGTTAAACCGGGGGGCAGCAAGTAATGAACCGCGATCAGACAATTGCGGCACGGGCGGCGGCTGAACAGCCGTCGCAACGTGTCCGGAAGAAGTTCGACCCAAAGAAGCTGATAACTGTTGCAATCGCAGGGGCGGTGTTCCTGGGCTTTGTATGGTTTGTCATGGGCGACGAAAACAAAAGCACCAACACGGGTGTCCGCGTTGACGCTTTGCAACAAGGCGGTGGCGAGCGATACGGGCTTTTGACCGCACGGGGACCAGAGGTCGATGAGCCGGAACAAGAGGCTTTGCCCGAGGAAATTGCGGTGGCAACACCGGTAGCAGTGCCGCAGGTCGATTCCGAAGGGCTGAAACAAGCCCTGAAAACAATCGAGCAACAGAATGGCCGGATTTCCGATCTGCAAGACGAGCTGACGGACGCCAAAGTT
The DNA here is from genome assembly GCF_056535985.1 of Ruegeria sp. AO1. Taxonomy (NCBI): domain Bacteria; kingdom Pseudomonadati; phylum Pseudomonadota; class Alphaproteobacteria; order Rhodobacterales; family Roseobacteraceae; genus Ruegeria; species Ruegeria sp. AO1. Next base: position 13,884 of record NZ_JBQFJC010000003.1, on the reverse strand, counting down.
TCGCTGTCAGAAAAAGACGGTGAAATCGCAACGCTGAACCTGACCAATGAACGCCTTCAGGTCAGATATGATGAGCGCGAGAAAAAGTTTCAGACTGAGCTTGCCCAGGCGGTTGCTGATGCAGAGGCCCGGGCGCTCGCCAGTATGAGCCACTTGCAGACTACGGGTCTGACTGATGATGAGCGGCGCAGGCTTGAAGAACTCAAGCGGATGCGCGAGCGCCAGAACCAGTCAGACGGCATCGTGTTCGATGAAAACCCATACGGCAGAAACTAATGGAGCTGACGATGAACAGAACAGCACTCACCCTCGCCCTGGTTGCTTTGGCGTCAAGCGCGATGGCACAGGAAGCACCCGGTCAAAACTACCAGCCGATCAATGGTGGATCGCAGCCGGTCATTTTCCAACCCTTCCCTGCTGCGCCGCAGCCGGTTCAAGTCCAGCCAGACGACACCCGCTTACCTGAAGAACAGCGCGGCTATCAGGAAAACCCGAATACGACATGGCAAAACAATCTGGTCGAAGAATATCCACCCATCGTCGGGGCCTCGATCATTGACGATCCGTCGCGCACCTTAACGCAAGGCACGGTCTTGTCGGCGCTATTCGGTGGGGCGGTCAGCTCGGAACTGCCCGGTAGTGTCGTGGCAACGATCACACGCGGCGTCTACTCGATGGACGGCACACGTTTGCTTCTGCCTCGTGGATCGAAGCTCTATGGCGAGTATCGAGCGGATACGACATTGGCGCAAACGCGCATCATGATTGTTTGGAGCCGTGTCATTACACCGGATGGCCTTTCCGCTCAGATCGGCTCAGTTGGCACGGACGGACAGGGCCGCACCGGCGCGACCGGCAGGGTGAACACACACTTTGGGAAGCGGTTCGGCACGGCTGCGTTGTTGTCCATCATCGGTATTGCCCCTGTGGCGCTGGTGTCTGACAGCGACAGCAACAACTCGGTCAGAACGGATCTGGCAACCCAAGTGGGGTCTAACCTGCAGAACGCCACGGCAGCGGCGCTTGATGAATACCTGCGCATCACTCCGACAATCTTTGTCGATCAGGGCAGTCGTATCAACGCGATCCTGCAGCGCGACGTTGTGTTCGATAGCTTCTGAGAGCGAGCCAATGAGCCGACCGCCTCAGCGGTCTTTCCGGCCGCTGCCAGCATGATCGAGTGCGGTAGCGGCCTTTTTTGAAGCAAATTCAGCACTTTTTGGAAGCAATGAATCTTATGTGGATGCCTTCGTGTTCGAGGCAAAGCCGAGATGCAGCGAAGGCAACCTCCAGTGTTCCAAAAAGTGCTCTACCAAGGACAAGAACATGAGCGGGCGGAACGGGAATAGCCTTCTGGAATACTATACAGGCAAGATCGAGCATCTGTTACACGATGAAAGCCTGAGCGAAATTTCTGTGAACCCTGACGGATCGGTCTGGGTCGAAGAAATGGGCACAACGCACATGACCAGGACAGACATCACTCTGAACAGAGACGATGTAGAAAACATCGGGCGCTGCGTGGCCGGTTTCAGCGATGTAACATTCGGAGAAAAGAAGCCGATTGCGACGGCCAACGTGCCGACACAGCAGGGTAAAGCGCGGGTTCAGGTCGTGATTCCGCCAGCAACAACCGGCGTGGGGTCCGTTGCGATCCGTCTCCTGCGCGTGAAAAACGTCGATCTGGGCGCGTTCAGCTTCGCCAGCAAAGAGGCGGCGTTGGCAGAAAACAACGATCATAGCGCGCTTGAAAATGCTCGGGCTGTTCTCGCTGACGGAACAATGAACTTTGACGAGCTGGCCGACCTTGCAATGCTTAGCAAATGGAACGTGATCATTGCCGGGGGCACCTCGTCCGGCAAAACCACTGTCCTCAATGCAATGCTGAAGCGCGTCGATCCGGGCGAACGGATCGTGACGATTCAAGAAGTGGCCGAGTTGGACATCGAGCAACCCAATTCTGTCGATCTGCTTGCCGACCGTTCCGAAGAAGATGGCCCTCGATCACCAACAAAGCTGCTGGAATCGGCGCTTCGCCTCCGGCCTGACCGCCTCGTCTGCGGTGAAATCCGAGGCGACGACGCGAATATGTTCTTGGAACTGGTGAACACCGGCCACGATGGATCTGTCTGCACCATGCACGCGAACTCGCCCGTAGATGCCATTGGACGGATGAGCAAAATGGTGCGTCGCGGATCTCCGACCGTTCAAAAGTCAGAAGTGGTCGATGACATCCGGGCCACCATTCACATGATCGTTCACATGAAGAAAATCGGGGACGAACGGAAGGTCAACGGCGTGATCTTCCCGCCTCTGATGACTGCTGAACAACTGAATTGAAGGAGTACAAAGATGAAGAAATTCGAGTACCGAGACGTGCCTTTTTCGGAATGCGACGACGCCAGCGAGAAATTCGCAAAGCTGGGCAAAGAAGGTTGGGAAATGGTTGGTGTCGCACGTGCAGAATTTGGCATCGTGTGCTTCTTCAAACGCGAGCTGACCGATGGCTGAGTTTCAGGATCTACCCAAAGGCAAGAAGGTCGCGATAGCCGGTACTATGGGCTTTATCGCTACCTCGGCTTGCGCGGTGTTGGTGGTCGGGCTGGCGCTCGAATACATCAACACCAGAGGCTTTCGCGGGCTGGACATCTGGGCGATCCCAGAGGTTCATGGCACAGCCTGCAGAGACGCAGCAGATCATGGGTCTGGTGGCGGTGGTCGCAGTGGGTGTTTTGACCTTTGCATTTGTGGCGGCTGCGCTGCGTGGTCCCTCAACGAAATACGGTGATGCGACCTTTGCAAAGGCCCCTCAGCTCGTCCAGGAAGGCTATGCGTCGGTTCTGAAGCTCAAAGACAAATTGGATAGTGAAATCGTGTTTGCCAAATTTGGTGAGCCAAAGGACAAAAACGCGATCTACTATAAGCCCGGCCCCGGTGTCCAAAAGCCGCACGCGATGTTCATTGCCCCGTCTGGTTCGGGCAAAACCAGCGGCTTTGTGATCCCGAATGTCCTGCGTTTCAATGGGTCTTGCGTCGTCCTGGACATCAAGGGCGAGATTTTCCAGACAACCGGCGCGCGTCGGGCAGCAATGGGCGATGAGGTTTTTGTGTTCGACCCCGAGAACCCCGACAAAAGCCACAGCTACAACCCTCTGCGCCGCGCAGCACGTGCCGACAATCTGGACCGGCGATGGGAAGAAGTGATTCAGGTTGCAACTCAGATGTTCGACACGCCCAGCTCGTCCGCGCAGGGCTTTATGGGTGGTGTTGAAGGCATGTTCTGCGCAATGGCGATGCTGGCGATCAAAAGAAAGCGGCCATACATTTCCGAAGTCCTGCGCCTGGTCAAAACGACCAAGCAAAAGGACTATGAGAAAATGGCTGAAGAAGTTGGATATGCGCGAGCTGCAGATGAGTTTCTGAATCTTGCAGCCGAAGAATCAAAATCCTGCGGTCAACGATTTCGGTTATGTTGAACTCCGGCCTGCAGCTCTGGCGCAACCCGTCGGTAGCAAGAGCCACGCAGGGCAATGACATCAACTTTGAAGATCTGCGTCGGCGCCCCAGCTCGATCTACTTTTCCGTGCCAGGGAAAAAGGTCAAAGAGTTCCGGACGCTCATTCGCCTGTTCTTCCTCGATCTGGTGAACACCATCGAAACTGTTGAGCCGGGCGAAGATGAGCCGTTCAAGGTTTTGATGCTGCTCGATGAGTTCCAACGCCTCGGCCATCTTGAGCGCGTTGTTGAAGCCTATGACACCATGCGATCGTTCGGGGGCAGGCTCGTGGTGATTTCGCAAACACTGTCGCGCCTACAGGACATTTATGGGCACGAGGGTGTGCGGGCGATGCTGGCAAACGCTGGAACCCAGATGTTTGCCGCCTCAGAGGATTCGAAGTACGCGAACATGTGTCCAGGTCCATCGGGGACAAAACGGTCATAAGCAAGTCGAAGTCTCGAGCACTCGGCAAGATGGAAATGGGCAGCATATCAGAGCGTGAAGAAGGCATTCGCCTGCTCCGGCCCGACACGTTGGCCGATTGCCTGAAAATGAAGTTGTGCTGATCCGCGAAGGCAAGATGCCGGTGATTGCAAACAAGATCCGATACTTCGAAGATCCCTATTTCATGCAGTTCCTTGGGGGTGATGCTCCAAAGATCAAGGTACATCTGGATCTTGCTGAAGAACAGGCCAGGGACACGGCAAAGGCTCTGGCGGATGCGAATCCGGCCCCTGCCCCGGTGAAAGAGGTTTCTGAAAAAGACCAGGAACTTCAGGCGGCATTTGATGCGCAGCGCACGGTCGCAAAGCGGAAAAGTCGGTCAGCGAAAGATATGGCGATGGAGAAAATGAAAGCCAAACGGGCTGAAAGTAGCGCCTTCACTTGACGGGGGTAACAGGACGCGGCCGAACCGGACCTTACTTCAATATGCAGAGAACGGCAGGAGAGAGCCCTAACCTGCTCGTGCTGCGACTTACATATATGTCCGCTTCCGTGAAGCTTACTAGAATGGCGCATTGTCAGCTTTATGCCTGCTGAGAATTGTCGTCATAGTATCGACAGCAAAAACACTCATCAAAAACCAACAGATTGACGACAGATCAAGGGAACCCCGCACGCATATAAACGATGATCTTCCAAAGGTCTTCTTCGCTCAGCGCTTCCTTGAAGGCTGGCATGTCTGTTCCGAAGCGTTCGCCGCCCTCGGAAATTGCCCAAAGAAGGTACTCGTCCCCCGACATCGGCATCTGAACGAACCATCGTAGGAGAGCGGGAGAGGGCGCGAGCGAACGTCCGGCTTCACCATCGCCCAAACCCTCAGCTCCATGACAGCTTGCGCAGTTTTCCGTATATAGCGTCTTGCCCTCCGAAACATTCTCGGGCGTTGCACGAATGGTGCTCCGAGCCCCGCGGTAGGCTGCGGGCACGTCCTCGTTCATATACGTCCAATGTCGTTGCATGCGCTGCTGCTGGCCAGGCCCCATATTGCCGTGCCCCCAACCACGCATGTGCTCAGACCTCATGTGGTTAGATCCCATTGGCCCGTGACCCCACCAATCTCCTCGTTGTTGTTGTGCGCAACCCACTGTAGCAATGGTGATAGACAGAACGCTTAAGGTAAGAGTGCGTAATCCAAGCTTCGTCATCTTCTCCTCCTTACTGTTTCCGCTCGATGAACGTCGCCTCAGGCCGCTTCGTAACTCTTGAACACCTCGGTGCTACCGTCCTTGAGGATCAAAAACACGTCGTAGGCCTCACGACGATCTTCCGGCCCCATCCCAGGGGAACCGTAGGGCATGCCAGGAACAGCAAGTCCAACAGCACTGGGTTGCTCCTCCAGCAGACGACGAATGTCTGCAACCGGCACATGCCCCTCGATCATATAGCCATCGATCTCGCCTGTGTGGCAGGACATCATTTCTTCGGGAATGCCGTTGTCCAATTTGTGGCGGACAAGCTGTGTTCCAAAGCTGCGCTCCTCGGTAATGCGAAAGCCTTCCTGCCGCAGGATGTCGATCCAAACCTGGCAACAGCCGCAGTTCGGATCCTTGAGAACACGGACGGAAGGCGTGTCTTGCGCAAACGCGGCAAATGGTACTGTGCTGGCAAAGCCAGCGGCGTAAGTCAGTACTTGGCGGCGTTTCAGGTTCATGGCGAGAGTCCTTGGTATTTCCAACTAAATTGAGCCGATTTCGTATCATTCGAGATCAAAGGTCATAATCCACGTCAAACATGCTCATGTTCGCCAACTTCCCGACGCTCGGCGAGCGCTTGGCGCACGATCTGGAAAGCAGAGGAAAGAAACAACGTTGCCATGACCGCCGCAACAATCAGGTCAGGCCAACCGCTAGCTGTGCCCCAGACGCCTAAAGCTGCAAACATAACGGCCACATTGCCAATGGCGTCATTACGCGAACATAGCCAGACAGAGCGCACATTTGCATCGCCGTCCTTGTAACGGACGAGCAAGAGAACACTTGCGAGATTGGTCATAAGAGCGAAAAAGCCAACGATGCCCATGATCTCGGCCTCCGGCACTCCGACATAGAACACCCGGTACACGGTCGATCCAAACACCCAAAGACCCATCAGCAGCAAGCTCACCCCTTTCGCCAGAGCGGCATTGGTGCGTGCACGGATTGAAGCCCCGATCACTGCCAGCGAGATACCGTAGGTCAAAGCATCCCCAAGGAAGTCTAGAGCGTCGGCCTGAAGTGCCTGAGACTTTGCATAGTGACCGGCAGTCATCTCGACGACGAACATCACCGCGTTCAGAGCAATGACAATCCACAGCCTCCTTTTGTAGTCGTCTGATACGCCGTCGAATTTGGCGTTGTGTCCGCAACATGCTGACATTGGGAAGCCCTTTTTGTATCTGTCGTGACCATAGTGTAGTGTCTCTAGTTACTAGAGGTTCAAGAGGTATTTTCATGTTTTCTATCGGGGAGCTTTCCAAGCGCACGAAGGTCAAAGTTCCGACTATCCGCTACTATGAGGAAATGGGCCTGCTTGCCGCACCAGAACGCACCGAAGGCAACCAACGGCGCTACGATGTGGCAGGGCTAGAGCGTCTCAGTTTCATCAAGCATGCACGCGATCTTGGTTTCTCAATTGAAGCGATCTCCGAATTGATTGTGCTTCAAGGCCACCCGGATCGTTCATGCCAAGCCGCAACGGACATCGCCGTCTCACAACTTTCCGAAGTAAGAGCAAAGATCAAACGACTACGGGCTCTTGAAAAAGAGCTGGTTCGGATTTCGAAGGGCTGTGATGACGAAGGAGTGTCAGAGAACTGCTATGTGCTCGCGTCTCTTGCCGATCATAAACTCTGTCACCACGATCACTAAACTATGAGCGGACATTGCTTTAGTCCCAGCGAAAGACTGTTTTGTCCGCTTCTTGCCTATTCAAACGTGGTGCAGCGAATGCCCGGAATGTCCAAGGACAAGAGTCCGTCCCAATCGGAACAGACCCCACATTACTCCAACCCGGTGGTCTCGCTGTTCCCGGCAACACATTCACCGGCGCGAACAATCATCTATCATGTCCTCCGTGGTTAAAGACTGTGTCCATCATACTCATGGACGTGGGTAGCCTGTTCGCGGGTATGGGCAATCTCTTGCACCACGGCGGCAATCTTGCTGGATGAAACTTGGTGCAGCTCACCAACAACGGCCTCCGCGCGCTCGTAGCTGTCCGGAACGCCTTGGCTGTTGAAATGGGCGGCAGCGGTGGAAATGTCCGCGTCTTTCCAAGTCGCCGTTGTGCCGATTGAAACGCTGTCATGATCGTTGTAGCGGGCCAGGAACTTGCTTCCGTCGAGACCGAAGCTGTGCGCGGTCGCCACAATGTCATCACGCACAGCCAGCCATTTTTCGGCTTCCGTGGGGTCCAGGTTGTCCAACTCGGCCGCATTCATGGATGTGGTGTAGCTGTCATCAGCCAAAGTGTATGCCTGCAGGTCGGTGTCATATGGGCGCAGTTCGGCAACATCGCCTTTCAACTCCCCGATCTGAACGTCCATTGCGGCACGCAAGTGTGGATCTTCGACCTCTCGTGCAAGAGCCTCCATGTTCTCGATGGAGTTCACGATGTCCTTGGTCTGCTGCTCGTAGTTCTCAAAGATGGCCTCCCCCAAAGCGGATTGCATATACTGAACATAGCGATCACCGGGCGACTGGTAGTCGTCGGACTCCTGAAAATCCTTGTCACCACTCAGATCCGCAAGGGACGAATAGTAAGGGTGATACAGATCGTATTCCTGAGCATCACTCATGTGCTGAGAAACCAAAGCCTGCATATCGTTCAGATCAACCGGCTCCCCTGACCGCTCCGCAGCTTCAAATTCGATTTTGAATTCTTCGACCAGATCTTGTTGCGCAGTATGTTCGTCAACACGGCGGTTGGCCTGGTCCTCGATGTCGAAGCTGTTTGAGGCGATGGCTGCACGATCAAAGCCCATCGCCTGCTGTTCTTTCCTGATGATGTCGATCTGCTCTGAAACGCGATCTTCACGCGGGGCGGATTGATCAAATCTGGAATAGGGTGCGAAGTGTTCGACTTCGTTCAAAAGATAGTCTGTACGCGAAACCATAGTTTTTCCTTTGCGAGTTGATGGAAAACTCTGTGATGGGTCTGCCTGGGGCGTTGGCGCGCGCATCAGGCAGACCGGTTAAAGTCCTTACAAGCTGTGCCCGTCATCGTCACCGCGCCCCTGCAAGAGCGGGTGCGTTGCGTGGGCGTGAACGTCTGAAAGTTCTTCTGAGATTGCGATGATCCTGGAAGACGCAAGCTGGTGCAGCTCGTCAACAACGGCCTCAGCGCGGTCGTGGCTGTCGGGTAATCCTTGCGCCTGGAAGTGGGCCGCGGCGGTCGAAATGTCGTCGCTGCGCCATCCCATTGTTGTACCCAGGGTGACGTTCTGATGATCGCCAAAGCGGGCAACGAACGCCTCGCCATCGAGGCCGTAGCTGCTGGCCGTGTCGGTGACTTCTTTGCGGATCGCTGCCCACTTGCCGGCCTCTGAATAATCCAAGACATCCATTTCGGCAGTGCCCATTCCCATCATCGTTGAATAGCGGCGGTCCTCGATGATGAAGGCTTGAAGGTCCGGATCGTTGGTGCGCAGGTCCGCAACGTCGCCCTTCAACTCGCCAATTTGAATATCCATAGCGACACGCAGATGAGGGTCGTCAACCTCACGGGCCAGCCCTTCCATCTTGTCGATGGATTGCAGCAATTCTTTGGTCTGAGTCTGGAAGTCCTCATAGGCCCCCTTGCCCAAGGTGTCCTGTATATAGACCTCGTACCGGCGTGCTGCCGGGGCATAATCAGCGGACGACTGGAACGCCTTGTCATCGACAATATCAGCAAGGGCAGACAGATACGGATGGCTCTGTTCGTTGTCCCGAACGTCGCTGATATGGGCAACAACCTGAGCCTTCAGCTCGGGTGCGATTGTTTCCTCAGAACCGCCTAATTCGATGTGTCGCCGCAAGTTGCTCATGACTTCGGGCGACACATAAGACGGGTCTCCTGGCTCGCCGTAATCATCAAAATGATGGGCTTGATCCAGCAGATGTTCCATTCTCGATACCATAGGTTCCTCACTTTCAACGAGTTGGATGGCAAACTCTTCGATCCGGTCTTTGACAGCGTTGGCGCGCTCATCAAACAGATCCGACATTCTTGCGATGGAGAGTGTCATCACATCACCGGCCATGTCGCGGGCCGTAACTTCAACCTCCGGAGTGCTTTCAACAACAGACAGTCCGGCCTGAACCTTCCACGTGTCGGTCTCAACTTCCTGCCGCAAACCGCGCTCAAGGCGGGTCGTTGCGGTCAGCTCAATTCCGTATCCTTCGGCAACCTCAACCTGGATAGAGCGCTGAACGTCGATGTTCATGTCGCTGCTCATACCCATAGCCAACCACTGCCCATGTTCCACGCCTCGGTTATTCACAACGATGTGGACATGGGGGTTGTCAGTGTCGTTGTGGAACACGGTCAGATAGTCCCAGGTATCGCCAAAATCACCGCTCCCAAACAGGCGATCCGCGAAGTCCAAACCGGCCTCATGCGCGGCATCCGGATAGGTGCCTTCGGGAAAAGAAACGATCATGTGACGGGTATAACCATAGTTGGTTTTCCCGTTGAAATCCTCGGCCCAGGTCTCGATCAGATCACTCACCTGATCGGCATCGAGCGGGGTCACACCATTGTCGCGGATGTCCAACACGCCCTCTGCCCTGACGGTCAGGTAATTGATCTGGCGGCGCAGCTCATGCGCTTTTTTCACCCCACCTTTGCGGACGTGTTTCACAACCGCCTCGGGCTTTCCAACCACAGCACCAAGCCGCGCCTTGATGGATGAGGCCCGCGAGATCATGAACTTCATGCGCTTGGCGGTTTGCAGCTGCTGGCTGATCTGCTTGGACCGATCGATACCCTTCTGCGCTTCCCGGAAGGCTAGCTCCAGAAAGTCCCCTGCCGTCAAATTGTGAGCCGCGACGTTCATGCTTCAGATGTCCTCTCATCGTCGCGCAAGATTCGGCGAATGGCGGAGTCTGGCTCTCGGTTTCGGCGGGCCGCGGTGATCAGCGCCTTCAGGTCTTGCCGGTGCTGGATGATCGCACGATGGAGGTTTTCGACATCGCGCCGGTCGTCATCGGTCCAGATCACCGAACCGCGTTTGGCCGATTTTGCGAGCTGATTGAGGTTGGTGTATCCACCCTGAACCTGCCGCAAGTGCGTCTGCCAGAGATCGACAACGGCCGGGTCAGGATCGAGATACCCGATCAGACGATAGATCAGTCGTTGGATGATCTGGTTGCGGCTCTTGGCCCCAAGCGACTGCACGGCCTCCTCCAAACGCACCAACGCATCTGACGGCAATCGAACGGAAAAGACAGTGGTGTCGCCGGGCTTGCTCAATGTATACCTCTGGTTGTTTTTATGACTTGTAACACAACTACCTTATCCTGTCATACTCTCCAAGAGGAAACCGGGGGTGATTTTAGAAATCCGTATTTTCTCAAATTGCCCCCGGAACAGTTTTGCTCTTGGAGGCAATCTCCACGCCGGGAAAAGGGTCCTGCCCCTTTTCCAGCCAGCAGGCGTGGGTGCCGGTGGACCGGCGCAGGGCAATCACGCAAAGCGGGAGCTGCCCGAACAGCGCCCGTCACATACCGGCACGTTCAAGGTCAGTATGGCATTTTCCGCGCGCCTCAGCGCGCTCAATGTCCCGCCGCTTTCGCGGCGGGTGTGGCAGGGGTCGTGCTGCCGCATTGGGGCAGGTCGGCACCCCTGCCCGGTCTTAGACCGCGCGCCACCTGTGGCGCATATGTGGTCCGGCCTGCGGCCGGAGCAGAAGAAAGGGCGGCTTGCGCCGCCCTGCCCTCCCGTCATTCGGTGACGGGATCGTCATCGGTGCGCTTCGGGAAGGCCACCATCTCAACGCCAGGGAACATGCTGTGCCAGACCTGGATCGAGGTGATGGTGCCGGTCTCATCGGTATTGACGAAGAGCACCCCGCATCGATCCCAGAATGTCTTGCCTTCTTTTTCACCGGTCTTGACGCTCAGTTTCAGAGTTTGAGTTGCCATTGTTTGATCCTCGCTATGGCGTGTTTCGATGAACAAGGGAAAAGCGGGCATCAAGGGATGTCAGCAGGAATTTGATCCGCGCGGAATGCGCCGCAGGCGCAGGGGACATTCCTTGTTGAAGCGCGGCGCCGGCCGGGCGCCGCGATGACTGCCCGCTTATGTTCATCCCTTCAGAAACACCGCAGCCGAGGATCTTCTCCGGCAACGTACTTGAAACTGTCAGACCTGGTGAAAGGCAAGGCTTTCTGGGATCGCTGCGCGCGGAACATCTGAACAAAACGATGTCTTTGATGGCGGCAACATCACCTCGATCCGACACAGGCGCGGCGCTCAGTTCTAAGTTGGGGGTTGCCCTTCTGGGTCGGTATGACCGTCGTCGCAAAGGATGAAGAATGACGGACGGTGCAAACCGCCCTATCCAACTGGCGGAGGCCAAAGACCGGACGGTCCGGCCCTGGTCCGTGCTTGTGCGGATCAGGTAAACAGCCGGACTCAATTTGGATTGGCGGGTTCGGTAGGACGCCCCGGTAATCCGCAAGAACTCTCTCAAGCGCTGTCGCGGGGCGAGACCGGCGCACGGGCAGATACAGTGATGAGTACGCCAAGAAAAAGGCCCACCGAAGCGGGCCACGAGTTTAACCAAAGGAAAATCTGGAGGTATTCTTTACAGGCTAACGCTTGCGCGCGCGATCGACAACACCGTCAGCTGTGATCGTGGCAATGCGATCCTCTGTGCGGCGGGTCATTTCCACCCCGTCACCGTCATATGCGCCTCGGCAAATTCCGTGAACTTGAAGATGCTGCCATCTGCTTCAACATGGGTTTCGTCCTCTGCCGAGCGCCGCTTCACCGATCCGTCATGGCGGATTTCGATGATCGTGTTGTCGGCCATTCGGACCGTCACGGTATGCTCATCTACAGCGACACCTGCCACCAGGCATCTGCATCGCGGCGCACAACAATGCGGTTTGGGTGCAGCTTGATCTGCACGTCCTGTACCTCGTCCGGATCAGCGGCTTTGACGACCACGATGGCCTCCTGCGCGCTGGGATCACCATGGATCGACGCGCTCCCGTTTTTTGGCGGCCAGAGCTTCGGCTGTGTGCGCGGCTTGCCCTTCTGGTCTGTATGAAACCCGACGAACATCTGCGCGGATTTCCAGACGCGGCGGGCGGCTTTTTCAACCGTAGACGGAGCTGCATCGGTGGACATGGTGGATAGCCTTTAAAGTGGGTTAATTCACGTGCATTTTCGGGGTGAGCGTCACACCCACAGCGCTCAGCACTTTCAGCACCGTGCCAAACTCGGGATTGCCATTTTCGCTAAGTGCGCGGTAGAGGCTTTCCCGAGACAGACCAGATTTGTCGGCCACACTCGACATACCTTTGGCCTTGGCAACATCGCCAAGTGCCGACGCGATCAGCGCCGTGTCGCTGGTTTCAAAAGCCGCTTCAAGATAGGCTTGAATGGCTTCCGGGCTGTCCAGATAGTCAGCCGCTTCAAACTTCGTTGTTTTGACACCCATGTTTTTCACTCCAACTCTCTTGCCATCGCCTTGGCGGTTTTGATGTCGGCTTGCTGGGATGACTTGTCTCCCCCGCACAGCAAAACGATCAAAACGTCACCGCGCGACACATAGTAAACGCGATACCCCTTCCCTTCGGAGATACGCAGTTCACTCACACCTTCACCAACCGGTTTCACATCACCGGGATTGCCCAGGCTCAACCGCGTGATGCGAACCAAGATCCTGGCTCTCGCCCTTTGGTCCTTCAGGCCCTTGAGCCACTTGTCGAACAGGTCCGTCTTACGAATTTCTATCATACCTATATGTAGCCTACAGGCTACAAACTTTCAAGTCAAAACAACCTATACCATTGAACTAAAATCAAAAATCATTGCTGAAAAGCAGGGCGCGTTGCGCCTGCCCTGCCAGTTTCAGAAGCAATCCGGCACCCATGCATCGATCCGGGCTTTCTGTGCCTCGGTCACGCCCAGTGCCTTTTGATGCTCTGGATCATTGAAGAGCTTGTGCAGCGCCTCGTTCTTGGCACCCTTTTTGGATTTCGCGAAGGCTTTGAACATGTCGGCGTCGATGTGCAGGTCCAGCAGGTCTTTGTAGAGATCATCCAGCTGCCAGCCTTTCAGACGCTTGAAGCAGTTTTCAGCCGAAGGGGTCCAGATCGCGCGCATGTCAGCCTCGATCTCAGCCTCGATCTCCGCCATGAACTCCGGGCGTTGGGTCAGAAACCGCCGGGGAAAAACCCGTGATCTCACCATTGCGGGTCTTCTTGCCCAGATCGCGAAACGCTTTGAACGCTTCCACGCTGCCTTGTGCGGCAATCTCGTGGAACTGGTCATAGGCTGCCTGTGCCGCTTCATCCCGTTCTCCGCCAAGACGCGGGTCGAGGATGAACTGGTCATCGATCTCGGGTGTGTTCCGCTCGGCACCACCATAGCCAAACCCAAACAGATTGCTGCTCAGACCGGAGGCCGGGGTGGCAAAGAAAGCAAACAGGCTCAACACATAATCAGGCTTGTCCAGCAGGGCCGTTTGAACCGCTGCCAGCCGGATCGCCACCATGTCGTCGATGAACTTCTGCGAATAAACTGGTTTTGGTTCTTCCTTGATCTCCGGTTCTTTGACCGGGGCCAGAACACCAGCCTCAATGGCAGCCTGAACATGTTCCGCCGCGACATAGGCCGGGGATGTTTTGATCTCGCCATTGTTGGTGACATAGACAAACACGCCGGACAGCTTGCGCTGCGCGTCAGAAT
>NZ_JBQFJC010000002.1:0-1146975 GCF_056535985.1 Ruegeria sp. AO1 | reverse complement strand
GCAGGTCTGACCGACGATCAGTTGACTTCTACCAGTTCGTCGCGATCAACCCTGATGTTGAACTGGCCGAGGACGCCCCGACCGATACGTTCCACATCCCGGCCAACGCTTCGAACAAGGAAGCCGCGCGCGAGTTCCTGCGCTTCGTCGTGTCTCCGGACGTTCAGACCGAAATCAACAACGGTTCCAACCTGGGCCAGCTTCCGGTCAACGCACAATCCTCGGTTGATGACGACAAGTTCCTGCAGCAAGGTTTCACCATGCTGTCCTCGAACAGCCCCGGCGGTGTCGCCCAGTTCTGGGATCGTGACGCTCCAGCGGAAATGGCCAAGGTCTCGATGGAAGGCTTCCAGGAATTCATGGTCAAGCCAGACAATCTGGACAAAATTCTGGCCAAGCTGGAACGCGCTCGTAGCCGTATCTACGACAACTGATCTGGCAGGGGCCGGGTAAAAACCCGGCCTACGCCTTCCTCAAATGCAAGGCGAGCTTCAACTCGCCTTCGCCCCAGATCCGAGATAGCCCATGTCAGCCGTCGACACACTGGAACAGGAAAGCTGGTTCCATCGCAACCAACAACGCATCGCGCCCTGGCTTTTCCTTGCGCCGGGCCTGTTGTTCTTCATGGTCTATGTGATCATCCCGGTCTTTCAGTCCTTCAACCTGTCACTATACGAATGGGATGGGCTTGGCGCCGCAGAATAGGGTTCCGCAACTACGAGGACCTGTACTGGGAGTGGGTTGACCGCGACGCGTTCTACATCTCACTCAAGAACAACCTGATCTGGTTGATCCTGTATTTGGCAGCGATCCCGGCGGGCCTGTTCATCGCCCTGTTCCTGAACCAGACGGTCTGGGGCATTCGACTCTACAAGTCTCTATTTTTCTTTCCGTTCGTGATCTCTCAGGTCGTCGTCGGGCTGGTTTTCACATGGTTCTACGATCCGACATTCGGGTTGCTGAACGAATTCCTGGGTTTCTTTGGTCTTGGTCCGCTGAATGTGCTGGGGGATGAAAAACTGGTCACATACGGCATCATCGTCGCCGGCCTGTGGCCGCAGACGGCCTATTGCATGATCCTGTATCTGACCGGCCTGAACGCCGTGGACCCCGAACAGATCGAGGCCGGACGTCTGGACGGCGCAAAAGGCGGGCGGATGCTGTGGCACATCATCCTGCCGCAACTGCGCCCGGCGACGTTTATCGCCTTTGTCGTGACGATCATTGGCGCGCTGCGGTCCTTCGACCTGATCTCCATCATGACGCAGGGTGGGCCGTTCGGGTCGTCCCGTGCTGGCCTACTACATGTTCGAGGTCGCCCTGTCCGAATACGGCTTCCGCATGGGATATGGCGCCGCCATCGCTGTGATCCTGTTCCTCATCATGCTGTGCTTCATCGCCTACTTCCTGTGGTCGATGTACCGCGAAGAAAGGGGGCACTGAGATGTTTCCCAAACCCATCGAAAAACAACCCCGCGCGGCGCAGATCACCTATCAGGCCATGCTGCCCATTGCCCTGCTGCTGTGGCTCGGCCCTTGCTTGCTGTCGCCTTGTTCTCAATCAAGCCCGAGGCGGATTTCACCAACGCAAACTACTGGGGCCTGCCGTCCCGGTTTGAAGGCGCGGTCAATTACGGGCAGGTCTTCTTCAACTCGGACATGCCGCGATATCTGCTGAACTCATTCATGATCACCATCCCGACAGTGATCGGAGCGGTCGCGCTCAGCTGTATGACCGGGTTCGCGCTGGGGATCTACAAATTCAAGTCGAACCTGTGGATTTTCTTCATGTTCGTAGCGGGCAACTTTGTCCCGTTCCAGATCCTCATGGTTCCGGTCCGCGACCTGACTTTGGAGCTTGGCCTCTACAATACCAAAACCGGGCTAGTCCTGTTCCACATCGCGTTCCAGACCGGGTTCTGCACGCTGTTCATGCGCAACTTCATCCGAGCGCTGCCTTTTGAGCTGATCGAAGCTGCACGCGTTGAGGGCATCAGTGAGGTCCGTATCTTCTGGTACGTGGTCCTGCCCCTGATGAAACCCGCCATCGCGGCCCTGAGCGTGCTGATCTTCACCTTCATCTGGAACGACTATTTCTGGGCCGTGGTCCTGACCCAAGGGGCTGAAAGCCAACCTGTGACGGCCGGGATCACCAGCTTCAACGCTCAGTACCGCGCGGCATATCAACTGATGAGCGCGGGTTCCCTCGTTGCCGCCTTGCCGCCTGTGGCCATGTTTTTCCTGATGCAGAAACACTTCATCGCGGGTTTGACCCTTGGAGCTGTTAAATAACGCCAAACGAGAGTTTTGCAAAATGACCAAAATCACCTTTATCGGCGCGGGTTCCACGATCTTCATGCGCAATATCGTGGGCGATGCGCTGCTGACACCGGCGCTGGCCGACAGCCATTTTGCGTTGATGGATATCGACCCGCAGCGCCTGGCCGAAAGCGAAACCGTAGCGCGAGCCATGATCCGTTCAGTCGGCACCGGAGCTACGGTGACCACCCACACCGACCGCCGCGCGTTGGAGGGGCTGATTTCGTCATCACCGCCTTTCAGGTCGGCGGGTATGAACCCTGCACGGTGACGGATTTCGAGATCCCCAAGCAATACGGGTTGCGCCAGACAATTGCAGACACGCTCGGGATCGGAGGGATAATGCGCGGGCTGCGCACCGTCCCAGTACTGTGGGGCGTGGCACAGGATATGATGCAGCTCTGCCCCAACGCGACGCTGTTGCAATATGTGAACCCGATGGCGATCAACACCTGGGCTCTGGCCGAGCAATTCCCGGACCTGAAACATGTCGGCCTGTGCCATTCGGTCCAGAATACAGTCGAAGAACTTGCCCATGATCTGGACCTGCCCAAGGATGAGATCCGCTACAAGGTCGCAGGCGTGAACCATGTGGCCTTCTTCCTGCGGCTGGATCATCAGGGCCGCGACCTCTACCCGGCCTTACGCCGGGGCTACGCGCACGGTACTCTGCCGAAACCACCTCTGTTGATGCCACGCTGCCCCAACAAGGTTCGGTACGAAGTGATGGACCATCTGGGCTATTTCTGCACCGAAAGTTCGGAACATCTGGCCGAATATGTGCCGTGGTTCATCAAGGACGGTCGGCAAGACCTGATCGAACAGTTCTCGATTCCGCTGGATGAATACCCAACCCGCTGTGTCGAGCAGGTCGCGGATTGGAAAGAACAGGCCAAAACACTGACAGACGGGCGCGATGTCTCGGTTATTCGCAGCCACGAATTCGCAGCGGATCTGATGAATGCCGTCGTCACGGACACGCCCTATACGGCCTATGGAAACCTGCCCAACACGGGTCAGATCCCACAATTGCCCTTGGGCGCTGCGGTGGAAACCCCCTGTTTGGTCGACTCAAACGGCCTTCAGCCCTCAGTCGTTGCCGACATTCCGCCGCAACTGGTGGCGCTGATGCGCACCCAGATCAACGTGCAAGAGCTAACCGTCCGGGCGCTGACCGAGCAAAACGCCGAGTACATCTACCATGCCGCCATGATGGACCCGCACACTGCTGCGGAACTGGACCTGCGCCAAATCCGAAGCCTTGTCACGGACCTTCTGACCGCACATTCGGACTGGCTGCCCGACTGGTGCCGCCCGCTCCGCGCCGCATGATCTTCAATTTATCACGAACCTCAATTCCAGCCCCAGCCAAAGAACCAAAGCCAGAATGACAAAGAAACGCCGCTCATCGCATTGGTACGGAAAACTCGACAAAGACGGGTTCATCCACCGTTCCTGGATGAAAAACCAAGGCTTCCCAGATCATGCCTTTGATGGGCGGCCCATCATTGGCATCTGCAACACCTGGTCGGAACTGACGCCCTGCAACTCGGGCCTGCGTGATCTGGCCGAAGGCGTGAAACGAGGCGTGTGGGAGGCAGGAGGCTTCCCGGTCGAATTCCCGGTCATGTCGCTGGGCGAGACCCAAATGAAACCCACAGCCATGCTGTTCCGCAATCTGCTGGCCATGGATGTCGAAGAATCCATCCGCGCCTATGGCATTGACGGCGTAGTTCTGCTGGGCGGATGTGACAAGACCACGCCGGGGCAGCTGATGGGCGCGGCCTCGGTCGATCTGCCCTCAATCGTGGTCAGTTCCGGGCCGATGCTGAACGGCAAGTTCAAGGGCAAGGATATCGGATCGGGCACCGATGTCTGGAAGTTCTCGGAAGAGGTCCGTGCGGGCGAGATGACCCTGCAGGATTTCATGAACGCTGAATCCGGAATGTCGCGCAGCGCCGGGGTTTGCATGACGATGGGCACGGCCTCGACCATGGCCTCGCTGGTCGAAGCGATGGGCATGTCCCTGCCCACCAACGCCGCCCTGCCCGCCGTTGACGCACGGCGCATGGCACTGGCACACCTGACCGGCAAACGGATTGTCGAGATGGTAGACGAAGACCTCAAACCCTCGGACATCCTGACCAAGGAAGCATTTGAGAATGCCATTCTGGCCAATGCCGCTGTGGGTGGCTCGACCAACGCCGTAGTCCACCTGCTGGCGCTGGCGGGTCGAGTTGGTGTCGATCTGACGCTAAAAGACTTTGAGATCGGATCTGAAATTCCCCTGCTGGTCAACTGCATGCCTTCTGGCAAATACTTGATGGAGGATTTCTGCTATGCCGGTGGCGTGCCCGCGGTGCTGAATGAACTCAAGTCTTTATTGCGCCCTGCCAAAACGGTTCTGAACAAAGATATCTTGGCCCACTACGACGGGACAGAGTGCTACAATCGCGACGTGATCCGCCCCTTCGAAGATCCTGTGAAGTCCGCAGCCGGTCTGCGTGTTCTGCATGGTAACCTGGCGCCGAACGGGGCGATCGTAAAACCTTCGGCAGCAACGGGTGAGTTGCTGGAAACCGAAGCCGAAGCCTTTGTTTTCGAAAGCATCGAAGACCTGAAGGCCAATATCGACCGCGAAGACCTGCCTGTGACGCCCGAGACCATTCTGGTTCTCAAAGGCTGCGGACCCAGGGGCTATCCCGGCATGCCCGAGGTCGGTAACATGCCGATACCGGCGAAACTGGTGAAAGAAGGCGTGCGCGACATGATCCGCATTTCGGACGCGCGCATGTCCGGCACAGCCTTCGGTACAGTCATTCTGCATATCAGCCCCGAGGCGCAGGCTGGAGGCACACTGGCGCTGGTCAAGACCGGCGACCGCATCCGCGTCTCCGCAAGTAAGGGAGAGCTTGAGCTGCTGGTTGACCAGGCGGAACTCGACACCCGCCGCGCGGCCTGGCAACCGGAGGCGCCGCATTACACGCGCGGTTACGCCCGACTTTACATCGACCACGTGCTGCAAGCCGATCAGGGCGCTGACCTTGATTTCCTTGTCGGCAAAGACACACGCCTCGTTACAAGAGAGAGCCACTAATGGACCAACCTGCTGTATTCCAGGACCTGAAAGGGGCCTCAGTCTATATCACCGGCGGCGGCTCGGGCGTTGGCGCTTCGCTGACCGACGGGTTCATGGCGCAAGGGGCCAACGTGGCCTTCATCGGCCGCTCGGACGCAAGTGCCTTCGTGGAAGAAATGCGTGCCAAACACGGTCGCGCGCCCTTGTTCATGCAGGGCGATATGACCGATACGGAACTGTTGCACGCCACCATGCAAAAGGCCGCCGAGGCCCATGGGCCAATCAAAGTGCTGGTCAATAACGCCGCCAACGATCAGCGCCACTCTCTGGAAGAGACAACCTCTGAATTCTGGGACTGGATGATCGAGGTGAACCTCAAGGCCTATTTTTTCGCCTGTCAGGAAGCGGCGCGGCAGATGGAGAATGGCGGCTCGATCATCAATTTCAGCTCGATCAGCTACATGATGGGCAACGCGGGCTATCCGATCTATACGACCTCGAACGCGGGCATCACCGGCATGACCCGCTCGCTGGCGCGCGAGCTTGGACCGAAAGGTATCCGCGTCAACGCGCTGGCCCCCGGTTGGGTTCTGACGCAAAAGCAGATGGACATGTGGGCCACGCCCGAAGACCTGGCGGCACATTTGGATCGCCAATGCCTGAAAGAACATCTAAAGCCCGACGACATGATCGGACCCACCTTGTTTCTGGCCTCGGACGCCAGCCGCGCCATGACCGGACAGTGCATGGTTGCCGATGGTGGCGTCGTGGTAACGGGGTAGAGTTATGAAACCAGAATGGATCGCAGCAGACTGGGGCACCTCGCACTTGCGCGTCTGGGCGATGGAGGGGTCGACCCCTGTTGACCACGCCCAGTCAGACATGGGCATGGCGCGCGTCTCCAAAGGCGGGTTTGAGGACGCCCTGTTGGCATTGATCGAAGGCTGGTTGGGCAGTGCCCCTGTCGACGTCGTCGCCTGCGGCATGGTCGGTGCTCGTCAAGGGTGGGTCGAGGCGCCCTATGCCGCCGTTCCAAGCGCGCCTGTGCAGGGCGTTCCGATCCGCGTGCCCGCCACCGACCCTAGGATCCGTGCTTTTGTCGTGCCTGGTTTGAAACAGGTGTCCCCGCCGGATGTGATGCGCGGCGAAGAAACGCAGATCGCGGGATTTCTGGATACGCACCCCAACTGGGATGGTGTAATCTGCTTGCCCGGCACTCACACAAAATGGGTGCAGGTCAGCGCGAACGAGGTCGTCAGCTTCCGCACATTCATGACCGGAGAACTGTTCGACCTGCTGAGCGGTCAATCGGTCCTTCGACACTCGGTACGCGAAGGTTGGGATGAGGCCGCATTTGCTGAGGCTGTCGAAGATACTCTGTCCAAACCCGAACAGCTTGCCGCCCGCCTGTTCAGTCTGCGTGCTGCAGATCTGCTGCACGGGCAGGATGGCAGCACGGCCCGCGCGCGTCTGTCCGGGCTATTGATTGGGGCCGAACTTGCGGCCTCACGCCCCTATTGGCTGGGTCAGCAGATCGCGATCATCGGGGCCGAGGGGCTATCGGCCGCCTACGCGCAAGCGCTGCAACCGCAAGGCGCGTTTGTCGAGATGGCCGACGCCACCACATCCACTCTGGCCGGGTTGAACAAAGCCCGCAATATGACAAGAGAAACCGTATGAGCCGCCCTATCATTGCCATTCTGCGAGGTTTGACCCCCTCGCACGCCGAGAAAGTCGGTCGCCTTCTGATCGAAACCGGGATCGACCGTATCGAGGTGCCGCTGAATTCTCCGGATCCTCTTGAGAGCATTGGCATTCTGGTCGAGGCATTCGGCGATCGCGCCCTGATCGGCGCGGGTACGGTGCTGACGCCTGAACAGGTTGAGGCCGTTCGGGATGTGGGCGGCAAGCTGATCGTCTCGCCCAATGCCGATCCTGATGTGATCCGGCGCAGTCGCGAACTGGGGCTGCAATCCTGGCCGGGCATCTTCACCCCGACCGAGGCCTTTTCGGCCCTCAAAGCGGGTGCAACCGGTTTGAAGCTGTTCCCCGGCTCCTTGGCAGGCCCCGCCGGGTATCTGCCTTACGGGCCGTCTTGCCGGCTGGCACGCAGGTCTTCGCGGTTGGCGGCGCGGGTACAGACAATTTCGACGATTGGATCGCAGCCAGCGCTGACGGCTTCGGCATCGGTTCGGCCCTGTTCAAACCGGACATGGAGATCGCGGAAATCTCGGAACGCGCCATCCGCATCGTCGCCGCCTATGACGAGGCTGTTGCATGAGCGTCACTTTCGACGACCGCCCGTGTATGCTCGGCGAAGGTCCCCTCTGGCATCCAGAGCGGAAGCAGTTGTTCTGGTTTGATATCCTCGGCAAACACCTACTGACCCGCGAAGGCGAGGCGCAGAAAAGCTGGGATTTCGACGAATATGTCTCGGCCGCAGGCTGGGTGGACCGTGATACTCTGCTGATGGCCTCAGAAACCGGGTTGTGGCGATTTTCGCTGGCCACGGGCGAGAAATCATTGATTGCCCCGCTAGAGGCTGAAAATCCCGTCACCCGCTCGAATGACGGTCGCGCCGACCCGTGGGGCGGGTTCTGGATCGGGACGATGGGCAAAAGCGCGGAGCTCGGTGCTGGTTCAATCTACCGGTTCTACAAGGGCGAGCTGCGCCGTTTGGTGCCGGGTATCTCCATCTCAAACGCGATCTGTTTCGCTCCGGACCGGTCCTCCGCTTACTACGCAGACACCGCGACACGACAGGTAATGCGGTGGGGCCTGAACACTGAGACCGGCTGGCCCGAAGGGGAGCCTTCGGTCTTTCTGGATCTGAACGAAGACGGTTTGAACCCGGATGGCGCGGTGGTTGATACCGCCGGGAACGTCTGGATCGCTCAATGGGGCGCGAGCCGGGTCGCGGCCTATGATCCGACGGGCAAGTTCCTGCGCGCGGTCACCATTGACGCCGCCCATACATCCTGCCCCGCCTTTGGCGGAGACGACCTGACGACACTGTTCTGCACAACTGCCCGCCAAGGGCTGAGCGCGGAAACGCTTGAAACCCAACCCACGAACGGAATGACCTTTGCCGAACTGAACGCAGGCCAGGGCCAACCGGAACACAGAGTCCTTCTATGACCCCGAACTCGGCGTTTGCTACTACCCCGAACACTGGCCCGAGGCTGTTTGGGCCGAAGATGCCGCGCGCATGGTCGAAACGGGCCTGAGCTGGGTGCGCATCGCCGAATTCGCCTGGAGCCGTTTGGAACCCTCCCCCGGCGATCTGCAATTCGACTGGCTGGATCGCGCGGTCGAGGTCCTGGGATCGGCCGGTTTGAAGGTGGTTATGGGGACACCCACAGCGACGCCTCCACGCTGGATGCTGGACAAACACCCCGATATGCTGGCCGTCGACGCCCAAGGTCAACCGCGCAAATTCGGGTCACGTCGGCACTATTGCTTCAGCCATGCGGGCTATGTCGACGAGTGCGTCCGCATCGCCCGGATCTTTGGTGAACGATATGGACGAAACCCGCATGTCGCTGCTTGGCAAATCGACAATGAATATGGCTGCCATGACACCACGATCAGCTACAGCGCACCGGCGCTCGCAGCGTTTCGGCTGTGGCTGGCCGATCAATATGGCAGCATCGACGCCCTGAACGAGGCTTGGGGCAATGTGTTCTGGTCGATGGAATACGACCACTTTGACCAGATCGACCTGCCAAACTTGACCGTGACCGAGCCGAACCCGGCCCATGTTCTGGCCTTCCGCCGCTTTAGTTCAGACCAGGTGGCGGCGTTCAGCAAGGCTCAAGCCGAAGTGTTGCGCCCGCTGACCGATGCGCCGCTGTCGCACAACTACATGGGGCGCGTGCTTGAGTTCGACCATTTCGATGTTGGTGCGGACCTCGATATCGCCACCTGGGATAGCTATCCGATCGGCTTCTTGTCCGACCGATTGGAAGATGATGCCGAACACAAGGCCAAATTCCTGCAACAGGGCGATCCGGATATGCAGGGCTTTCACCACGATCTCTATCGCGCAGTTGGCCGTGGTCGTTGGTGGGTGATGGAGCAACAGCCCGGCCCTGTGAACTGGGCCCCTTACAACCCAGCCCCCCTGCCCGGCATGGTCCGGCTGTGGTCACTTGAGGCCGTGGCCCATGGGGCCGAGGTGGTGAGCTATTTCCGCTGGCGCCAAGCGCCGTTTGCGCAGGAACAGATGCACGCCGGATTGCTGACACCAGACAGCCGCGCGGCCCCCGGTCTGGCCGAGGCACGCCGGACGGCGGAGGAATTGAAGGCCATCGGTCCGGTGCACCAGAAACAGGCGCAGGTTGCGATCCTGTTTGACTATGCCTCAGATTGGGCGTGGACCACGCAGCCGCAGGGCGCAGGTTTTGACTATTTCCGGCTGGTATTCTCGGCCTACCGCGCTCTGCGTCGCGCCGGGCTTTCGGTGGACATCGTTTCACCAAAGGACCTGCCGAAGGGATACGCGGTGATCATTGCGCCAGGTCTAGCCACTATCGATGCCGAGTTGGAAACGCGTTTGGCTGAGGCCTGCGAGCTTGCCATCCTTGGCCCGCGCAGCGGCGCAATCACCCGCGATTTCCAAATCCCTCTGTCGGGTCGCCCGGGCCTTGATACCGTCGATTGCCATGTCGATCTGGTTGAAACCCTGCCGCCGAATGTCAAACGCCCGGTCGCAGGAGGCGGCGCGGCGCAACACTGGATAGATCGCCTGTCCGGAGACGGTGCAGACCTCTTGCAATTTGCTGATGGGACTCCTGCCGTGAAAACGGGGGACGGCGTTTGGTATCTGGCGGGTTTCCCCGACGAGGCGCTCTGGGATCGTCTTATCGGTCTGGCAGCGCACCACACGGGACTGACGTTGCAGCCGATGCCCGAGGGCTTGCGGCTTCGGGAAACGGCCGAGCATACGTTCCTGATCAACTACAATGCCGATCCGGTTGAGTGGAACGGGCAAACCATTGCGGGCTGCGGCGTTGTAATCCTCGAAAACAGTGCGGGCTCGGAGGGCTGATCCGGGCGCACTATTCCGTCCAGACCGCAAGGCTGTGGGGGGCGACCGGGTCTTCTCCGACCAGAAACGTGCGCTTTGAGTTCACTTGCAATGGTTGATCTTGATCGCCGAAATTGAAGGCAAAGCGCAGGTCCCCGCGTTGGGTCAGCCTCAGGTCCTGATGCGTTTCGGTGACCTCCAGCCCCGCCCATTCCAACACGTCGCGCAAGATGTTTTGTAACAACGCGCCGCTCGGGACCATCGCAAGATAGGTCGCCCTGTCCGAGCGAATGACCGCCGGGCTGCCATTCTGGTATCGGCTGGCGAAACGGCCGATAACTTCTGCGCTCGTCTCGACAATTTCGCGCCAACCTGTGAAAGGCAGCGGGTTTTGCTCACCCAACTGCACGGCTTCGTCCGCAAGGTCGGGCAAGGACTCGACTCGCAAAACGCGAACACCTGTCAAATCGCTCAACACCCCCGGCGCTAGGCTATCCGGGCTGTGCATACCTGGCGTCTTGCTGCCCGACCGCGCCCCGATCAACAGTTTCGCTGAGGTCGTCTTAAGTCTTGAGGCCAACCCGTCGCTGACGATCATGCTCTGCGGTAAAACGATCAAAGCATAGCCATTCAGATCATCCTCCGGCCCGACAAAATCCAGATCGACGCCGAAACCGCGCAATCCCGCGTACCAGTCTCGTAGGATGTTCGCATTAGGAAATGCGTCGTCATGCGGCAGGATATCCGCCGCCCAGATCGACGTATAGTCGATCAGAATTGCAACTTGGGCCTTCTGCCTATTGGCCGGCGGCAAAACCGCCCGATCCTTCACCACCTGCGCCAGCTCGACCGCTGCCTGATCCGGGCTGCCGTCAGATCGTAAAAGCGCGGTGTGGAACTGTTCCTGAGCAAACCTCGCCTGCCGCCAGCGAAAGAACATCACCGCCTGCGCACCATGAGCATAGGCTGCCCATGTCCATAGCCGAACCATGCCATCTGCGGGCGACGGGTTCTTTTCCGCCCAATCCACTGGGCCGGGTTGTTGTTCCAACACCCACATGCGCCCGCGTCCCTGCGAACGATAGAGATCGCAGTGAAACCCCTGATAATCCGGTGCCCCGGTTCGCAAGTAGCGGTGCTTGTCCTGATCAGACAGGGACGATCCCAGCAGATTGCCCAGCGGGTAACTGTCGAAGCCAACGATATCCAAGTCGGCGGCCACCGCGTGGTGATCATACTCGAAACTGCCCGCCATGAAGTTATGCGTGATGTCCCTGCCCGGAGAATGTGCCCGAAGAATATCCACCTGAGCCTTGTTGAACAGTCGGACCCGGTCCGAGGAATAACGCGCAAAATCCAAAGATTGCGTCGGGTTCGCGGCCGCGACCAAGCCGTTTGGTAGCTCGATCTGGTCAAAACTTGAATACTGCGTGCCCCAGAAAACCGCACCCCATCTCTGGTTCAATTCTTCAATCGTGCCATAGCGCTCTTGCAGCCATCGGCGAAACCCATGGCGAGCCGGGTCGGAGTAGCTGAGGACGGTGTCATGGTCATTGTATTCATTGTCGATCTGCCACGCGTGAACATGCGGGTTTTGCCCATAGCGCCGGGCATATTCGGTGGCGATCCGTTTGGCCTCCTCCAGATAGACATCGCTGGAGAAGCAATAGTGCCGTCGCGATCCAAAGCCGCGCACGCGACCGTCAGGACCCACGGGCAGAATCTCTGGATACTCGTCGATCAGCCATTTGGGTGGCGAAGCCGTTGGAGTAGACATCATGACCCGCAGGCCAGCCTCACCCAATATCCCGATCACCTCATCCAACCAACCCCACTCGAAGTGACCGCGCCGGGGCTCGATCAGGCCCCAGGTGAACTCTGCAATCCGCACCCAATCGAGGCCCATTTCGACCATACGCGCAGCATCGTCTCGCCATTGGGACGGGCCCCATTGCTCGGGATAGTAGCAAACCCCCAGTTCAAGTTTGCTCATCTGGTGTCCTTCGCAGTTCGCCGCTCGATCCATTTCAGGAAGCTGGCGCAACCCAGAGTAATCACTACATAGAGGATCGCCGCCGTGTTGAAGGGTGCAAATGGCAGGAAACTGGAAGCCTGAAACTCGCGCATGCGTTGGGTCATGTCGCGCACCGACAGGATCGACAGCAACGAGGTGTCCTTGATCATCGCGATGAATTCGTTGCCCAAGGGCGGTGTGACGATCCGCAAGGCCTGCGGCAGCACGATCAGCCGTGCTGTTTGCCAGCGTGACAGACCCAGCGAACTGCCGGCCTCGAGCTGGCCTTTCGGTATCGCTTCGATGCCGGATCGGAAGATCTCGGCCATATAGGCGGAATATCCAACCGAAATGGCGATGATCCCGCGGGTCATGTTGGTCATGTCAATCCCGCCACCAGTGGCATCCTTGACCGCGCCCGCCAGAGGAAGGCCGATATAGAGGATGATCACCAGCATCGGAATGCCTCGGATCGTATCCACGAAAAACTCGGCCCCGACCGCAAGTGGGTGCAGTTTGTGCTGGGATCCACCGACCGTAAGGGTCAGCAAAAGGAAACCGAAAACGGCAAAAGCGAGCCCCGGATTTCGAAACTTGTCTGGCAGAAAGCTGGTCTGCCAGATTACCGGATAGCCCTGTGTATGGGCCTCAACCGGAACAAATGCGCCTGAGACGCTTTCTACGGTCTCAATCTGCTCAATCGCTGATGCCGCGTCCGGAGCGCTTCGGATGCGGATTTGCTGATCGCCGCCACCCTCGAATTCACCGAAGCGGATCACATCGGCTTGCGCCTGAGGGGTGCCGCGCACAATGGCAATGCGGCCCTCGGCATTGCCGACAAGGACATAGCTGACCTGAGGCTGCATGAAAAAAAAGGTGGATACCGCAAGCAACGCCAGACTGATCGCGCCATAGACCATCGTTGTCCGGGCCTTTGGCTTGAATGACTGAAGCCCGACCCAGATCAGGCCAAGGATCGCTGCGAAGATATAAGCAAAGATCGCCGCGCGGAACGTAATCGCGACGCCTGTTGCGAATTGCCAATGGGCCATAAACATCAGGTAGAACAGCGCGGCGCCCGTCAGAATTTCGAACCCAAACTGCACGCGCCCACGTAAAGGTTTGGCCAAACGGCCCGAGATCAGGCAGAGCGCGATGATCACAGTATAGACGGCCAGTAGTATCAGCAGGCCGCTCTGAACTTGTGCAACCACTTCGGGAAACAGAACCCACGTTTGGTTGGAGCGGTCAATCAGGGTCGAAGTGTTCTGACTGAGCGCATGAAAGAAGACGGACTCGGCGAAGGGCATCAGGACATGCGGGGCGACAAAAGCCAGAATGGATAGGCCAACCGCCGCCGGAAACGCCGCCAAAGCGGAAATGCGAAGCCATGCGGGCGCTTGCGCTTCGAACCGGGTGTGGCGGGCGCAAAGATAGCCGAGGATCGCAGTCGCAAGGACCAGCAGGAACCCCACGAATATCGGCCCTGCATTGTTACCGATCCCAAGAATGGCGACCAGAGATCGCAGGTATTTTGACGAGGTGGCAAACAGATAGATGATAAACGGCGCGGCTGCGAGCAACACGAGGTTGCTCGGGCGGATCGAGCTGAGGCGCGACATGGTGTTCTCCGCTAAGTCAAAGCCCCGGCGGCAGAACCCGCCGGGGCTGGAGGGGGTTCAAAGGGTCAGTTGGTGCCCCAGTATTTGGCTTTCAGCTCATCCAACGTCCCGTCTTGCTGAATTGCGGCCAGACCTTCGTTGATCGCATCGACGGTCGGATCACCTTCCTGAAACACGATGCCCAGAGGGTCGGATTGCAGGCCGGTAATGCCCACGGTTAACTCGCCCGCGAACTCCTGCTCATACGCGGTGGCCGAAGTTCCGTCGATGATCACGCCTTCGACGTCAGCATTCTGCAACGCCAGAATGGCGGCAGAGAAGTTGTCATAGAGGCTGACATTCTCGCGCCCGACCAGCTCTTCCGCCAACTGCGCGTTGGTTGTTCCGGTTTGAGCGGCCAGTTTCAGACCTCCGGCCTTGAAGTCATCCAAGGTCGTGTCGCCCTTGTCGACTTGCAGCAGGATGGCCTGGCTGACCACGATATACGGTTCCGAGAAATCCATGGTCTCTTCCCGTTCCGGCGTGATCGACACGCCCGAGATGACCAGATCGAACTCACCTTGCTGAAGGGCTGCGAAGATGCCGTCCCACGCGGTGTTGACGAAATTCGGCACGCAGTTCACGCGTTCGCAAATGGCGTTCATCACGTCGACGTCAAAGCCCACGATCTCGCCCGTTGTCTCATCGACGGTCTCCATTGGCGGATAGGTTGCATCTGTTCCGATCTTCAGAACGCGGCCTTCCAAATCGGCGGCAAAAGCGGCCGGGACCGTCATCGTGGCAACGGCTGCAGCGGCAAGTAGATGTTTGAACATGTTTGGTTTCTCCTTTGTTGGGTCAGGTCAAATCGCCGGGTTCGGCGGAGGTGTGTCAGGTTGCCGCTCGATTAACGTGGCCCTGATCTTCTTTTGAATTTCAGACGGATCGACCCCGTCCAATGATTTTAACATGAACGCGCCCAGCAACCGGCTGGTCTCGTCAATCGGCACGTAGTAGGCGCTGGGCGCGGGCACGAAATACTTGCTGAGTTGGAGGTCATCGGTCGAAATGACCACAACATCGCGCCCGACCCTGATGCCATCTTCGGCGGCGGCGGACAAAACGCCCAATGTCATCGCCTCATTGGCGCAAATGATACCGGTCGGGCGGTCTTTGCGCTGCATCAGGCTGCGAAAAGCCTCTTGGCCGCTTTGCGCCGTTGTGGGGCCGTTGTAGATCAGATCGGGTTGAACGGGCACGCCCGCCGTCTGTAGCGCGGCGGCATAACCAGTCTGACGCTGTCCGGTGTAAACCAAATCGGCGGGTGGGTTGATAAGCGCAATCCGCCGATGACCTAAACGCAACAACCGCTCTGTGGCGTCGTGCGCCGCGCTTTCGCTGTCGAAATCGACATAGGGATGAGGTTCAGAACTGTCGCTCATGCCATAGGTCACAAAGGGGAAGTTCTGGTTTTGTAGATAGGCGATACGCGGGTCGTTATGTCGAGTGCCCGAAAAGATCACCCCATCCGCCGAGCGTTCCTGTACGATCGCGCGCAGGGCGGCCATCGCTTCGTCCAAATCGGCCACGCTGCACACGCTCAGCTCATAACGTGACCCCTGCAAGGCGGTTGAGATGCCAGCCACAATTCGGGTGAACTCGACACCCTCCCACTCCTCGGTTGCGTCGGTGGAGACGCCCACCAGTACCGCGATCCGGTAGGACTTGTTCGTGCGCAATTTCAGCCCGGCAAGGTTTACTTTGTAACCCTGCTCCACGGCCACTTTCTGTATCTCTTCACGGGTTTCGCGTTTGACCGAGTCCTCTCCGCGCAAGGCATTGGAAACGGTCCCGACGGGTAGCCTGTCTGCTTGGCGATAGACTTGATCGTTGCGCGGGCCATTTAGTTGCGACCTTTCAAAAGGTCGGTCAGAAAGCGCCTGCCTATTGTCAGCGTCGTCGCCGGACTCGGCGACTCGTCATGCTCAACGAACAGATCCGAACACGCGGTACGATGCAGCGCGTCAAGAACTGCGTTCCAGTCAATATCGCCCTGCCCCAGATCCCGCCACCGGGCGTCGCCCTCTTGGCTGGGGTCCACGTCCTTGGCATGGACCGAGACCACACGGTCGGCATAGCGCCCAATTATCTCGGCAGGGTCCAAGTTCGCCGCCCCCAGCCAACCGATATCGGGCTGCCAAAAGACGTTCCCTGTTTCCAGGAACATCTCCAACGGCGTCTGCGAGGGATAACCGACCAGATCGAAATCGTGGTTGTGATAGGCCAGCCGAACGCCCGAGCCGGACAATTGCGCAGCCCATTGTGTTAACTGGCCCGACACAGCCTTCCATCCCTCGGCGGTGTCGGGCCGCGCCTCTGGTGCCAGCCAAGGCATGACGGCAACCGGGCACTCCAATCGTTCCAGAAGGTCCTGAATTTCGGGTAAACGCCCCTCGTACTCTTCCCAGTCGAAATGCGCCGAACGCACCCGTAGGCCAGATTGCGCAACGATCCGGGCCATCTGAGGCGCCGTCAGATCGTGCAACCCTATCGTTTCGACATCTCCATAGCCACAGGCCACCGCCAATTGCAGTTGATCGCCGAGATCACCACAATTCCGGACTGTGTATAGCTGCGCAGAAACCCGCATTCGCCACCATTGAAACGTTTCAATAATGGTTGAACGGGGTTGTATGAGTTGTCAAGCGGCTTGAAGCAGCGCGCGCCAAGTCACTTGCGCATGGACAGGCCGTTATGGAACAGATGCACTTTTTCCGGCCGTGCTGTGACCGAAACCTGCTGCCCGCGAAGGTTCCGTTGAATACCGGGCAGTTTGGCGATGACCTGATCCGCGCCGTTGGATTTGGCAAAATAGAGCAGAGTCACTTCACCCAACGCTTCGGTGAAATCAACCTCGCCGCTCAGGATCGGGTCGCTATCCGTCAAAGTGAAATCTTCGGGCCGGACGCCGATGTTTACCTGCTTGCCTTCATCCTCGGGCCCGGTCGGGATCGCGGAAATCGCCATGCCTCCGCCCTCCAAGGCTATCGTCGTCATCTGCCCAGTGCCAGTGATCGTTCCGGGTAACAGGTTCATCGAAGGCGAGCCGATGAACTGGGCAACGAACTCATTGTCCGGGGTTTCATACAGCTCAAGCGGGGTGCCAACCTGGGCGATGCCTTTGTTGGCCAGCACAACGATGCGGCTGGCCAAGGTCATCGCTTCGACCTGGTCATGGGTCACATAGATCATGGTGCTGTCGGGCATCGCCTCTTTGAGGCGCGCAATCTCAATCCGCGTGGCGACGCGCAGCGCTGCATCGAGATTCGAGAGCGGCTCATCAAACAGATAGACCTTGGGGTCCCGCACAATCGCCCGCCCGATCGCGACGCGCTGGCGTTGACCACCAGAAAGGGCTTTGGGTAGGCGATCAAGATATGGGTCCAATTGCAGAATTTGAGCCGCGCGCTCAACAGCAGCGTCAATCTCTGCGGCGGGTCGCTTGGCGATCTTAAGCGCAAAAGACATATTCTCGCGCACGGTCAAATGCGGATAGAGGGCATAGGACTGGAACACCATCGCGATGCCGCGCTGCGCGGGCGGCACGTCATTCATGACCTGACCTTCGATCTCCAGCGTGCCGCCGGTGATCTTCTCCAGCCCCGCAATCATCCGGAGCAGAGTGGATTTTCCGCATCCGGACGGGCCGACAAAGACGATCAACTCGCCCTGCTCGATATCCAGATCAATGTGTTTCAGGACATCAACTGGTCCATAGGATTTCGCCACATCTGTGAGTTTGAGTTCCGACATGACTTACCCCTTGTCCCTGCGCATCAGGCAGAATTCGGCAGGTTGCAGCGTGACGCGACCTTCACCCGTGACACTGCCAATGTCCTCACCAATTGCCTGCCAGCTGCCCGAGGGCAGATCGACCTGCCCCGCCCCTCGTCCCAGATTAAAGGCGCAAAACACCTCCTCGCTGGCGTTTTCGCGGCGGAACATCAGGATCGGGCCGACTTGCACCATCTCTGATTGCGCCCCCGCAGCCAGCGCCGGATGCGCATGTCGCAGAGCAATCGCGCGGCGATAGTGGTGCAGCATGGATTGGTCGTCCGCCTCCATACGATCAACCGCACGTTCGGACTGCGTATCACTAACAGGCAACCATGGCTCGCCGGTGCTAAAGCCCGATTGTTCATCCTGAGTTGCCCAGACCATTGGCGTCCGGCATCCGTCACGGCCTTTGAACTCAGGCCAGAATTCAACGCCATAGGGGTCTTGCAAGCGTTCGAAGGGCACGTCGGCCTCAGGTAGGCCCAATTCCTCGCCCTGATACAAACAGGCCGAACCGCGCAGGCACATCATCAGAACCGCGTGCTGACGCGTTGCCGCATCGCTGAGGTTCCAGCGGGAGGCATGGCGTTGAACATCATGGTTCGAGAACGCCCAGCAAGGCCAGGCATCTCCGGCCTTGGCCTGAAGCTGGTCAAACACCTGCTTCGCGTAAGACGCTGTCAACGCGCGTTTTTCCAGGAACTCGAACGCATAGCACATGTGCATACGCGCATCACCCGAGGTGTACTCCCCCATGATCTCAAGCCCGCGCTGCGCGTCGCCGACCTCACCCAGACAGGCGCGTCCTTCGTATTCGTTTGTCAGCGCCCTCAGCCGCTCCAGGAAGGCGATGTTTTCCGGCTGACTTTTGGAATAGAGATGGTTCTGGTGGTTGTATGGATTCACTGCGGGTGCAATCGAGGCATTGCGCTCCTCAACCGGCAGCGCGGGGTTATCGCGCAACTGCTTGTCGTGGAAATAGAAGTTGATCGTGTCCAGACGGAAGCCATCGACCCCAATCTCCAGCCAGAACCGGGCCACGTCCAGCAGCGCGTCCTGTACCTGTACGCAGTGGAAGTTCAGGTCCGGCTGCGACGTCAGGAAGTTGTGCAGGTAGTATTGCAGGCGGCGCGGGTCCCACTGCCAGGCAGACCCTCCGAAGATCGACAACCAGTTGTTCGGCGGCGTCCCATCTGGTTTGGGGTCAGCCCAGACGTACCAATCGGACTTCGGATTTTCCGTTGAAGCACGGCTTTCGGTGAACCACGGGTGTTGATCCGAAGTGTGTGACAGCACCAGATCAATCATCACTTTCAAACCCTTGGCGTGGGCCTGATCCAATAGTTCTTGGAAATCCTCAAGCGAGCCGAACATCGGATCGACATCACGATAATCGCTCACGTCATAGCCGAAATCCTTCATCGGCGACTTGAAGAAAGGCGAAATCCAGATCGCATCGACGCCGAGCGAGGCGATATAGTCGAGCCGTTGGGTGATCCCCTTCAGGTCACCAATCCCGTCGCCATTGCTGTCCTGAAAGCTGCGCGGATAGATCTGGTAGATCACGCCGCCCCGCCACCAGTCTGACGGCGCTCTGGTTGAGTTGGATAGGTCTACGGTGTTTTGCACGTTCATCAGACGCCTCTATTTGACGGATCCGGCCAGTAGGCCCCGGACCAGGTATTTTTGCATTGCGAAGAACACGACCAGTGGCACAAAGATCGATACGAAGGCCGCCGTCGCGAGGATTTCCCAGTTGCCGCCTCTTGTGCCCAAAAGCTCGACGATGCGGTTGGTCATAACGGTGGTCTGGCCGGTCGCATCGATCAGGAATACCTTGGCGACCAGAAGGTCGTTCCATGTCCACAGGAACTGGAAGATCGCAAAGGATGCGAGTGCCGGGAAGCTGAGCGGCAGGATCAGCTTAGTGAAGATCTGGAACTCGGTCGCGCCATCGACGCGAGCATTCTCGATCAGATCCCGTGGCAACCCGGCCATGTAGTTGCGCAGCAGGTAAATCGCCAGTGGCATACCAAAGCCTGTATGGGCCAGCCAGACGCCCAGATAGCCTTTCCCGATCCCGATATTCAGGTGGAATTTCAACAGCGGTATCAACGCCAATTGCAATGGCACAACCAAAAGCCCAACGACGGCCGCGATCAGCAGCGCACGGCCTGGAAACTCCATCCAGGCCAGTGCATAGGCTGCGAAGGCCGCGACGAGGATCGGGATGATTGTTGCCGGGATTGTCACCGTCAACGTGTTGAAGAACGCTTTGGCCATACTGTCCGAACTGCTCTGATCCAGCAGGACTTTTCGGTAGTTGTCCAACGTGAATTCCGGCGGCAATTCGGCCGTGACGAACACACGGACACCTCGGTTTCCGGTGAACTCCTCAGTGTTCTCCATCCTGTAGGCGCCGTCCGCATCAACGGTGATCGTGCCGCCTCGACGCAGTTCAGCGGTGTCGCCGGGAACAAAGGCGTCAACCTCACGAGCACTGATACCCCAGTTCGAGATCTTCACCTGCTCGTCATCCCCGAAAAGCTGACCTTCGATTACGTAGAGGCCGTTCTTCAGCACCTGCGTTTCAGGTGCGGCGCTGCGCAGGGTCAGGTTCTGCTCGGACGGAAAAACCGACCGCCACCAACCACTGCCCGAGATCTGATCCGCAGTCCGGAAAGATGAGATCAGCAGACCGAGGGTCGGAATCACCCAAAGCACCACCAGAAAAACAACCGAGGCATGGACAACCCAGCGCAGTGCCGGTTTGGTTCCTGCAATATCGCTCATGGCCTACTCCATTTCCTTGCGCGCGTTGCGCACGTTCCAGATCAGGATCGGAGTGACCAACAGCATGATCACCATGGCCGAGGCCGACCCCACCCCCCAATCATTGGCGCGGAACAGCTTGTCGTACATGTAGTTGGCCAGCACCTGCGTCTCCCATTGGCCATTGGTCATGGCAAAGACGATGTCGAAGACCTTGAGGACAGTGATCGTGATCGTCGTCCAGACCACCAGAATGGTTGTTTTGATCTGAGGTACTTTGATCTTGAAGAAAATCTGGAACGGGTTTGCCCCGTCCAGAATAGCGGCCTCGACCGTTTCCTCGGGGATGCCACGTAAGGCCGCCGACAGGATCACCATGGCAAATCCGGTCTGAATCCAGACCAAAACGATCATCAGAAAGAAACTGTTCCAAAACGGAACGGTCAGCCATGTCTGCGGTTCAGTCCCGCCGAAGAAGATGTACAGGGCGTTAAGAATACCGATCTGATCCTGTTCCGCCGGCCGCGCGTCATAGACCAGTTTCCAGATCACCGAGGCCCCCACGAAGGAAATCGCCATCGGCATGAAGATCAGCGATTTGGCAAAATTGCCCCAGCGGATGCGATCGGTCAGCTGCGCTACGAGCAGACCAAAACCCGTTGACATCGCGGGCACCACGATTAGCCAGAACATGTTGTTGCGCATGGCTTCCCAGAATTTCGGCTCTGCCGCCATCTGGGTGTAGTTGTCCAGACCAACCCATCTGTACCCGCCGCCAGGCACGCGCTCCGTGAGTGAAAGGCGCAGCGTCTCAACAACCGGATAAGCCAGATAGAGGCCAAGCGCCGCCAGCGCAGGGAACAGGAACAGCCAGGGCCGGATCATGTTCGCGCGGTTGATATTGCGCCCTGCGTTCGGCCCGCGCGGCGGGAACAGGACTTTGTCCAGAAATTGGTTCGAGAGGTAGAAGTAGCCCACGCAACCCGACACACCGATGATGATGGTCAGCAGGCCCTGAAGTGCCGGTGTCATGATGCCCTCGTCGGTTTGGAAACGGGGCAGCCTAATAGCCGCCCCGAAGCGTCAGTTACTTCGCGGCATCCCACGACGACTGGATTTCACCCGCAACAGTGGCCGCGTCCTTCGCGCCCGAGGAATAGTCGACCATGCCGGTCCAAAACGTCCCCGCGCCGACCGCACCCGGCATCAGGTCTGAGCCGTCAAAGCGGAACGTGGTGGCGTTGGTCAGAATCTCACCCTGACCGCGTTGCGTGTCATTGGCATAGTTCTCGGGGTTTGCCCCCAGATGCGGCGTCAGGAACCCGTCCTGAGACATCATGATCTCATGCGCAAATGGAGTTTTGAGGAATTCCATAAACACTTCAGTCGCCGGGCTTGGGTTTGTGATAGTGAACAAGGTGCCCGCGCCCAGAACCGGTGTGCCCAGATCTTTCTCAGCGTAGGCCGGGAAATAGAAGAAATCGGCATCCACGCCCAGCTCTGTCCCTTCCGGGAAATAGGCCGGTATGAACGAGGCCTGGCGGTGCATCATGCAGGCAGGCGGACTGTCGAACAAGCCCTTGGGGCTGTCGCGAAAATCGATCGCGGCCGTGTCGTCTGCGTTCCCAACCACATAGTCGTCATTGCGGGTAAAGCTGCCATATTCCTCAATCGCGGCAATCACGCGCGGGTCGTCGAACTTCATCTCATTCGATACCCACTGGTCGTAAACCTCTGGCGATTGCGTGCGCAGCATCAGGTCCTCAACCCAATCCGTCGCAGGCCAACCCGTCGCGCCACCGGATGCTAGGCCGACGCAGAGCGGGGTCTCACCGTCTTCGACCATCTGATCCATAAGCGCTTTGAACTCTTCCATGGTCTCAGGGACCTCGTAGCCGAAGTCCTCGAAGTTCTCAGGGATGTACCAAACCAGAGACTTGACGTTCACGTTGAAGAAGAAACCGTAGAAATCCTTGGCTCCGTCTGCGTTCTCAAAAGTTCCCAGATCGACCCAGGACTGACCGGCTGCGAAATTGTTCTTGATCCAGTCCGCCGATCCATCAGCAAGCGGCGTCAAATAGCCGTTCTTGGCCATGTTCGCCGCAAGGCCGGGCTGCGGGAAAACCGTCAGGTTTGGCGCTGATCCGGCTGCTGCGTCGATCAAAATCTGCTGTTCCAGCGAGTCCGAGCCGACATAGCTGGAGCTTGCGCCTGTTGCCTCATCGAAATAGGCGACCAGATTTTCGAAGGATTGTCCCTCACCCGCAAGCCAGGGGCCGAAAATGGTCAGGTCCTGACCGCTCAGATCATGAGCGTCTGCAAAAGCCTGGAACCCATCCCAGTCAAAGCCGCCCTCTCCAACGGGGTGGATCATTTGACCCTGTGCGTGAACAACCCCGGCAGTCAGGGCAAACGTGGCCACACCTGCGTACAGCGTGCGTTTCATGAAATCTCCTCCCAATACTCTCCAGCGCCTTCGCTTCACGTTTTTCAAAGCGCTTTGAATGATTATTGTTATCCGCTAACATTTTTACTCTGTCAATGAGTCGTATTTTCGAATAAGTCAGAAAAACATGCTTGTCTGTTATCACAACAGGTTGGCCGGCGCACAAAACAGGACCTCACCAGTAAAGCCTTCGATTTGAAGGCGCTTTGACTACCTATGAACCTCAAGCAGCTCTCTGAAACACTGGGTCTTTCGCAAACCACGGTCAGCCGGGCACTAAACGGCTATCCTGAGGTCAACGCTGAAACACGTCTGCGGGTCGAGGCTGCAGCGGCCAAACATGGCTACCGCCCCAACAGCCGCGCCAAGGGGTTGGCGACGGGCAAGTCCATGGTCATCGGTCACGTCATCCCCAGCTCATCAAGGCATGAAATGGTGAACCCGATCTTCGGAGATTTCGTTGCCGGAGCGTCAAAAACCTATGCCGAGCATGGCTATGACATGATGTTTACTAACGCCGATGACACATCGATCGAGGCGGCCTATCGCAACCTGTTTCAACGCGGGGCGGTCGATGGCGTCGTGCTTCAAGGCCCAAAGGTCAACGAGCCAAGGATCGAGGTTTTGACGCGGATGGCAGTGCCGTTCATCGTTCATGGCCGCTCAACCGGTGTGCAGGCTGAATATGACTGGATTGATGTGAACAACAAAAGTTCGTTCCAGCGCGCGACGCAGTTTCTGATTGATTTGGGCCACCGTCGCATCGCCCTGATCAACGGGTTGGAGGATATGGACTTTGCCCAACGCCGTCGCGCCGGATATTTGGACGCTCTGAAGCAGGCCGGCTTGACGCCTGATGCCGCCTTAATGCGCAGCGCCGAAATGACCGAGGTCTATGGCCATCGGGAAACCCATCAGATGCTGCAGATCGAGGAACCTCCGACTGCGATTCTGGCCTCGTCGATGATCACAGCCATAGGCGTGCGCCGCGCGCTAGAAGAAGCCGGGCTGCAGATGGGGCGAGATATTTCGGTCATCGCCCATGACGATGATCTTTCTTATCTGAAAAATGGTCAGGATGTGCCGATCTTCACTGCAACCCGATCCTCGGTTCGGGACGCTGGCGAAATGGCCGCCGAGATGCTGATCCAGCGGATCAAATCTCCGGCTGCGCCAGTGCAAATGAGGTTGCTTGAGGCCGAGCTGGTCGTCGGGCGGTCAACCGGGCCTGCGCCTACTGGGGTTCGATGATGAAATACACACGCAAAGACTTCCCCGACGATTTTCTATTCGGCGTCGCTACATCCGCCTACCAGATTGAAGGCCATGCACAGGGCGGTGCGGGTCGGACGCATTGGGACAGTTTCGCGGCCACGCCCGGCAATGTCGTTGGCGGGGAAAATGGCGCACTCGCCTGCGATCACCTGAATCGGTTCGAGGAAGATTTTGATCTGGTTCAGGATGCAGGGTTTGATTGCTACCGCTTTTCAACCAGTTGGGCGCGCGTGCTGCCCGAAGGTCGTGGGTCGATCAACCAAGCTGGGCTCGACTATTACGACCGCCTGGCGGACGCGCTGCTTGAACGTGGCATCCGCCCTTGTGCCACGCTCTACCACTGGGAGCTACCTTCGGCGCTGGCCGATCTGGGGGGCTGGTGCAATCGGGATATCGCCGGGTGGTTCGCCGATTTCACCCAAGTGATCATGGGCCGGATCGGAGACCGCATGTATTCGGTCGCGCCGATCAACGAGCCGTGGTGCGTCAGTTGGCTCAGCCATTTCGAAGGCCACCACGCGCCGGGTTTGCGTGATATTCGCGCGGCTGCACGTGCGATGCATCATGTTCTTCTGGCCCATGGCAGCGCCATTCAGACAATGCGCAGCCTCGGCATGTCCAATCTGGGCGCTGTCTTCAACCTTGAATGGGCTGAACCTGCGGATGACAGCGCCGCCGCACAGCAAGCGGCCGCACTCTATGACGGGATCTATAACCGGTTCTTTTTGGGCGGCGTGTTCAAAAAAGCCTACCCCGACAACGTGCTGGAGGGACTGGAGCCTCATTTGCCCGAGGGTTGGCAAGATGATTTCGAAACAATCGGGGCACCGGTCGATTGGTGCGGCTTGAACTACTACACCCGCAAGCTGATCACCTCGGCAGACAGTGCATGGCCAAGCCTGACCGAAGTACCCGGCCCTCTGCCCAAGACCCAGATGGGTTGGGAGATCGACCCCGACGCCCTGACCCGTTTCCTGAAAAGAACCGCAGAAGACTATACCAGTGATCTTCCGATCTATGTTACAGAGAACGGCATGGCGAGCGCCGAGCGCCAGCAGGATGATGAGCGCATCGCCTATCTGGACGATCACTTGACGGCGGTGCAACAGGCTTTGGCTGCGGATGTGCCCGTTAAGGGGTATTTCATCTGGTCTTTGCTGGATAACTACGAATGGGCTTATGGCTATGAAAAACGGTTTGGATTGGTAGACGTGGATTTTGAAACGCTGGACCGCAGACCCAAAGCCTCCTTCGCTGCCGTAAAGGCCGCACTTTCCGAGGGCGCCGCCGACCGGCAGGCCTATCGCCAGCCGTCCGGGTCTTTGCGTCCACATTGGACATTGGTGGCCGATATCGGCGGTACGAATACGCGTCTGGGCGTTGTCTCTGATGGTAGGCTGACGGCATTGCACAAGCACCCAACGGGGACCCTGCCTGATCTGCTAAATGCGTTGCATGATATTCGGGATGAGATCGGCACCGCGCCACAAGCCGTTGTCGCGGCTGGGGCCGGACCGGTGCGAGACGGGCGCATCCAACTGACGAACGCGAATTTGGACCTGTCCGAGGACGCTCTGGCCAATGCGACAGGGGCCGCTAACACCTATGTGATCAATGACTTCACCGCAGCAGCGTGGTCTGTGGCCGAAGTGACAGAGGCTGACGTATCCGTGCTGCAAGGCTCTGCCACTCCGCCGATGGGCACGCGATTGGTCGTGGGGCCTGGAACCGGTTTGGGCGTCGGTGCGCTGCTCTACTCCGAAGGGCATTTCCACACCGTGTCAGGCGAAGGCGGCCATGTTGGCCTGTCTCCGCGCACGCGGGATGAAGTCGATATCTTCGACGCCGCGCGCCATCTGGCACCCGAATGCTTTTTCGACAACAGCCTCGTACTTGAGGCTGAGATGTTCCTCAGCGGAACTGGCTTGCCAATCTTGTATCAGGCCGCAGGCATGGCGGCCGGACAGGCTCAACCTCCGGTTCGCACCGCCCGGGATATCCTGCAGGACGCACGCGACGGCAAAGACCCGATCGCCGGTCGCACTGCAGAATTGTTCATCAGCCATCTGGGTGCGTTGATGGGTGACATGGCCGTCACCGTGATGCCTGCCGGTGGCGTCTTCCTTGTTGGTGGCGTCGCCGAGAAAAACCGCTGGATGTTTGGCGAAACCTTCTGCGACGCGTTCAATGCAGGCGGGCGTTTCAGCGAGTTGCGGCAGTCGATGAACCTTTATATCTCGGAACAGGCCGAATTTGGCATTGTTGGCGCTAACAACTTCTGTAAAAATGCGCTTCAGCGATAACTGAGCGTATTTTGGAAGAGGGTGTGGGATGATCCTGTGTTGTGGAGAAGCCCTGATCGACATGATTGCTGAGCCGACCCTGTCCGGGCAGGACGGTTTCGTTCCCCATTCCGGTGGCGCTATATTCAATACCTCTATCGCTTTGGGCAGGTTGGGCGCGCCCGTTGGGCTGCTGACTGGCCTGTCCTCGGACATGTTCGGGCATCAATTGGCCGATGACCTGCGGGCCAGCCATGTAGACACGACACATGTGATTGCCTCGGACAGGCCGACCACGCTGGCGTTTGTTCAACTGAAGGACGGCCACGCGACTTACACGTTTGTCGATGAAAACACTGCGGGTCGGATGCTGCGTGCAGAGGATATGCCGCGCCAACTTCCCGCGGTTTCAGCGCTGTATTTTGGTGGCATCAGCCTTGCCTGTGAGCCTTGCGCGGATGCCTATGCCGCGATGCTGGCGCAACATGGCGCGAACTGTGCTGTGATGTTGGACCCCAATATCCGACCCGGTTTCATACAGGATCAGACCCGCTACCGCACGCGGTTGAACCAGATGATCGAACAGGCCGATATCGTCAAAGTCTCGGATGAGGATCTGGACTGGATCATCCCCGGCCCGGAAAACCACGATCAGAAAGTCCCTTTGCTGCTTCAAGCAGGCCCCTCCGCGGTCATCGTCACCCGTGGGAGTGAGGGCGCCTCGGGCTACCTGGCCAACGGTGCTGTGGTCTCAGTCCCTGTCAAAAGGGTGCAAGTTGTGGATACGGTTGGTGCGGGGGACACGTTTAACGCCGGGGTTCTGGCCTCGCTGGAACGGGCTGGCCTGCTGACAAAGCCGGGCTTAAAAGCACTGTCCGCGGATGCGCTACGCGACGCCT
Source organism: Ruegeria sp. AO1 (assembly GCF_056535985.1). Taxonomy (NCBI): domain Bacteria; kingdom Pseudomonadati; phylum Pseudomonadota; class Alphaproteobacteria; order Rhodobacterales; family Roseobacteraceae; genus Ruegeria; species Ruegeria sp. AO1. The sequence goes on along the minus strand of NZ_JBQFJC010000002.1, from coordinate 1,119,422 downwards.
TGACCTTGGGCGCAGAGGTGGCTGCTGTGACCGTCTCACGCGCCGGAGCCAACCCGCCCTGGTCGCATGAAATATAGCCCTACGAAGAGTCCGAGATGAAACGATCCGAAATCAACCGTATCAAGACCGAAGCCCAGGCATTCATCAGTTCATTTGGTGCCGTTCTGCCACCTTTCGCAGATTGGACACCTGACCAGATGCGCAGCGCCCAGGCGGACAGTATTCGTGCCCATGGGCTAGGTTGGGATATCACCGATTACGGTCAAGGCAAGTTTGATGAGCTTGGGTTGTTTCTGTTCACCCTGCGCAACGGTAACGTCAGCGATCTGAGCCGGGGACGCGGTATGCTCTATGCCGAAAAACTGCTGATCTCTCGCGACAAACAGCTATCGCCGATGCATCGCCATATCGTCAAAGCCGAGGACATCATCAACCGTGGGGGCGGCGATCTAGTTATGGAAATCTATGCGTCGGACCCCGATGGCGGTATCGACCGCGACAACGCGGTCACCGTTCCCAGCGATGCCTGCCCTGTATCCATACAGCCCGGAGAGCATCTTCGCCTGAAGCCAGGCCAGAGCGTGACCTTGATGCCCGGCATCTGGCACGCCTTTTGGGCGGAAGGTGCGGATTGTTTGATTGGCGAAGTCTCAACCGTGAATGACGACCGGACGGACAACGTATTTGAAGACCCGATCCCCCGCTTTGCAACAATCGAAGAAGACACAGCCCCGGATTTCCTGTTGGTTGCCGATTACTGACTTCATTTGGAATTTCACGCTTGCCTTTTCTGACTATTTTTGTCAATTAACAGCCGGCCCAGTCAGATTCCGTTGGAAACATCGCCCGGTCCCATTTTTGCGACCGAAAGATAACCTGACATGCGAAAATCCCTCGCCGACCTGTTGGCCATGGACGCCGTTGCCAGCCGCTATGGCTGCGCATTGAGACCAAAACTGAGGCAGGCGATCGAGGCTGATCTCACTTTTCCAGCTCGCGCCGCATCACCGCGCCCTTAAACGCCGGTTGATCCCAACACACTTCCGTTAAACGTCCACCCATTGGTTGCGAAAGCCCTCGACCCCAAAAGGGAACGCGCATGAAACACTCGGCATCCGACCACACATTGCCATTCGCCGATTTTGACGGTTTCGAACGCGGTTTGCTGCCTGTCATTCGGCACTTCATCCTTAGCTTCACCGAGCCGGAAACGCAGGCTTGGCAACATGCTTTCACGGTTGCAACCGAACGCTGGGGGCGCGATCAGGGGCTGGTTCTGGCGCAGATGGTCTTCAAAGTCATCAAGGCCACGTTATACATCCGGCCTAGGGGACTAGCCTTCAACGACCCGCTTTGTGTTGAGACGCGGCACGAGCTGACATGTGACGAACGCGCCCTGTTGCGGATGCTGCATCACATGCGCCGCGACGAAACTCCGGCGGCACGCGATGCCTTGAACGAATTGACCGGAGGCTACCCGGACGCGCACCTGATACAGGCCGGTTTGACCCTAGCCAGCCAGTTCCCAACAAATGGCGCCGGACCGGGCCAACCCGCCCGCAGGCCGACCTTACGCGTGGTCGCTTAGCGCGATTCCTGCGCTTGACAATAGGAGCGTGAGCAGACTAGCTGCTTTCGATGGTTCCCGACGGCCTGTGCCTTAGGGATGAAAATGGGAATACGGTGCGGCCCAAAGGCCAATGCCGTGACTGCCCCCGCAACTGTAAGCGGAGAGCGACGCCACAAAACCACTGGCCCCTAAGGTCGGGAAGGTTGGCCGAGCAATGACCCGCAAGTCAGGAGACCTGCCATCACAGATTAACCAACCCGGGGCGGGGTGTCCCGGAAGGAGGCTCGATGGCACATCTGCGTGCTGATGCAACTCATGGCTTTTGCCTTCAATCGGCTTTTGTTCAAGTCGGCGACGCGTGCCATGGCTGATCATTTCGTCCTGATATGCGGCACCTGCAAAGGGCCGATCCCTCCGCACGAGGCGAAGGAAGCGCTGGACGGCCAGCTGCCCGAGGGGTTCTCGACACGTCTGATCGACTGTATGGCCGGGTGCGACCGCCCGATGACAGTCGGGCTGCAGGCCAAGGGCAAGGCACAATACCTGTTCGGCGACATTCAATCCCCTGCCGATCTGAGCGCATTGGCCGAGTTCGCCCATCAGTTTCGGGACAGCAAGGATGGTTGGACCAGCGCCTCGACCCGTCCTTTGGCGCTCTACACCAAAACCCTGTCGCGCATGCCCTGCCTGCCACCGGAGGGCACGGCATGAGCTTTCTGGTCGCTGAAAATCTGGAATACTACGCCCTGAACGGCGATGTTCTGCTGCGCGACACCTCGTTTACGCTTGAGGAAGGCGCGATATTGGCCGTTGCCGGCCCGAACGGGGCGGGCAAAACGACGCTGCTCAACCTCTTGTGCGGCGTCGAAAGGCTGGCTCTGGGGGATGTGCGCATTCAGGGCCAAAGCCTGCGGAAACTGTCGTCGCTGGAAAGGGCCAGACGGATTGCCGTTGTCGGCCAGCAGGAAACCCCCGATGGGCGGCTGCAACTGCGGGACTATGTGGCGTTGGGACAGATCCCGATCAGGGCCGACAAATCCGCCGAGGATCATCAGGCGGACCTGCAGCGCGTTCTCGACACCACCGAACTGTCTCATCTGGCGGACAAACAGATGGCAAAACTGTCGGGCGGAGAGCGCCAACGCGCCCATATCGCACGGGCTTTGGCGCAGAACCCCTCGCTGCTGTTTTTGGACGAACCGACCAACCATCTGGACCCGGATGCCAAGGGGCACATGCTGTCTCTGGTCGCCGAGTTGGGCGTGACGGTTGTGATGATCGTCCACGATCTGGTCATGATCCCCGAATTCGCCAGCCACGTCGCCCTGATGAAGAACGCACAGCTAACGGCCTTCGGCCCGGTCTCCGAGGTTCTGACGCCGGACCGCGTGCGCGAGACATTTGGTGTTGACTATTTGTGTTTCCAGCACGAAGGACGCGTGATCCCCGCGCTGGACATCCGAAAACGAAAGCTTTCATCTTAACAGGAGAGATTGATGAAACTGAAACTCTTGTCCGCTGCGGTCCTAAGCGCGCTGGCGGGCGGCGCTGCCGCGCAAGAGATCACCGTCGACAATTGCGGTGAACCTCTGGTGTTCGACAGCAAGCCCGAGCGGATCGTGGTTCATGACATGAACATGACCGACATGGCCTTTGCGCTGGGTCTTCAAGACAGCATCGTTGGCCTGACCGGCATCACCGGCTGGTACAAAACTAGCCCAGATTTCGACGCGCAGCGCGGTGACATTCCCGAGCTCGCTCCGAAATACCCGACGGTCGAGAACCTCGTTGCGGTCGAACCCGACATGTTCTTCGCCGGTTGGTACTACGGCATGAAACCCGGCGGTGACGTCACCCCCGACACGCTGGAGCCCTTTGGCATCAAGACCATGGTGCTGACTGAAAGCTGCATTCACCTGACCACAGACCGTCCCGAAGCCAGCATGGACCTGCTGTTTGATGACGTTCTGCGTCTCGGCACGGTCATGCATGTCGAACACAAGGCGAACGCGCTGGTCTCGGGCTGGAAAGACCAACTGGCCGCGATCGAGGCCAAAACCGCCGATCTGGAAAAACCCCGCGTCTTCCTGCTGGACGGCCCGGCCGATGCGCCCTTTACCGCAGGCAAATATGCCATTCCCGACGCGATGATCGCAGCGGCTGGCGGCGTCAACGTTACCCATGACATGGACACTAGCTGGGGCCGCACCTCGTGGGAGGCTGTCGCCGCCTCGAACCCCGAATTCCTTGTCCTGCTGGACTATCAAACCGGCAACGGCGCGGCGGATACCTTCAAGTTCCTGCAGGAACACCCGGTGATGTCGCAGACCGATGCAGTCAAGAACGAGCGCTGGATCGGCCTGCGTTACGAAGAGCTGACACCGGGACCGGCAAACATCGAAGCGATCGAGAAGATGGCAACGGCAATGCACCGGGGTAACAGCTAAGATGACGAAAACGGGCCGGGCGGTCCTGTTAGGGGCGGTCATTCTGACCGCCCTTTTGCTGCTTTCGACGATCTACGGAACTACCCCGATCCCCTTGGCCGAGGTTTTCACCGCGATTGGGCTGGGTACTGGCGTATCTGAGGGCGACATGTCCCCTCTGCACCGGATCGTCTTTGACCTGCGCCTGCCCCGCGCGTTGTTTGCGGCAGTGATTGGGGCCGGGCTGGGTGTTGTCGGGGTCGTTTTACAAACGACAACGCGCAATGACTTGGCTGACCCGTTTCTGTTTGGCCTTTCGTCCGGGGCCGCTGCGGGTGCCGTCTTGGTCATCACTGTAACAGGCGATGTTCTGGGCATCTGGACCCTGCCACTTGCGGCCTTTTGCGGAGGCCTGATCGCGTCCGGCATTGTTCTGGCCCTGGTTCAAAGCCTGCGCACCAGTGCGCCAGAGAAACTGATCCTTGCAGGCCTGGCTGTATCTTTCCTGTTTTCGGCCATCACCAACTATCTGATTTTCGCAGGCGACAGCCGCGCCGCGCATTCCGTCATTTTCTGGATGCTGGGCGGCCTTGGTCTGGCCCGGTGGGAGACCTTCCCCCTTGTCGTGCTAGGGCTGACCCTGATCCTGGGCTATTCCCTCTATCGCAGCCGCTGGCTCGACGCGCTTCTGACGGGGGATTTTACGGCCTCAACACTGGGTATTCCAGTGCAAGGCCTGCGGTTTCGGATGTTTCTGGTCGCCGCCTTGGCCACGGCCAGCTTTGTGTCGGTGGCAGGCGTGATCGGCTTTGTCGGCCTGATGGTTCCGCATATCGCCCGAGGCATTGCCGGAACGCTCCACCGCAATCTCTTGATCACATCCGCCGTCGTCGGAGCCATCCTGCTGACGCTTTCAGACATTCTGTCTCGGCTGCTTCTGGCCCCGCAAGAGTTGCCGGTGGGGATCGTTACAACCTCGATCGGGTCGCTATTCGTGTTCCTCTACCTGTTCAAATCTTCACGATCTGACTAGCACGGCCGTCATCCCAAGTTTTGCCGACGCTCAAGCCAGCTTCCCAACTCTTTTTCTGCCGAAAAGATGCTCTCACGGTTCAGTATCTGAGAGGTCATGGCCTTGGAAACCGCACGCACGCGTTTGTTGATCGCGATATCGTTGCCATCCACCGGCAGATCGCCCACATCCAGCTTTTCATAGATCGACAGCAGTCGGTTCTGCACCGTCCTCAGGGCCAGCTTGCGACGCAGCGCGATGGTCTTGTCGGGCAAACCAAGGGCGAGATCGGACAGGATTGCCAGCTCAACCTCCGTCAGCGCCTCGCCTGAGCGGCTCTGTTCCCGCTGGATCTGGTGGATTTCCCGGTCCACCATGATCTGCGCCTCGATCAGAACGGCGCGTAAGGCCAGATGCATTCGTGAGGGGCTGGCCGTCTTCAAAACATAGCCGTAGGCGGCCTCTTTCGGAACGATCCGTGCAATGCCGCGCAAATAGGCCTCATCCGAGTAGTTGGACCAGAACAGAATGCGGGTTGCAGGTCGTTCAGACCAAATGGTCCGCGCAGCCTCGATCCCGTTGCGCTCTTTCATGCGCAAGTCCATGACGATGGCTTCAACACCATTCTGTCGGGCCTGCTCTTCCCCTTCCCGGCCGTTCGAGGCGAGGCTCAGATCGGTCACCTCGGGCAAGGCATCCTGAACCAGCTCCCGCAGGTAGTTCGCGTGCATTGCATCGTCTTCGACCAGCAGAACCTTCATGCCAACACCTCGGTTTTCGGGCATTCAGAAGCCGGTAGGCAGACCGTAATCTCGGTCCCGCCATTGTAGCGGATGTCAAACTGCGCCGCGATCAGCCGGGCGCGGGTGCGCATATGCGTCAACCCGCCCGAGGCCTGCCGGATTTCAATCGCTCCCATGCTGCGCCCATTGTCCCGCACGCGAAGGCACAGCCCGTCCTGACATACAATCTCGACCTCAATCCGACTGCCCGAGGCGTGCCGGACCGCGTTGTTGATCGCCTCTTGCGCGATACGGAACAAGGCGATGCGCTTGGTTTGCGGCAGCCGGTCGACCATTCCGCCGGACAGGTCACGCACGTCAATCTCGACCCCTTCATCCGGATCAATCGCGCGTTCAAGATGGGTTCGCACGGCGTGTTGAAAGCCGAATAGCTCCAGTAGGGACGGAATTGAGGTGTCGATGATCTCACGCAATCCCTGGATGCAGTTCCTCATACTGCTGCGCAGCCCGTCCAGATCCTGAGGCGTTTCGCACCGCTCCAAATCCCGGCTAATCCGCGTCATGTCGGCCAGAGTTTGATCGTGCAAATCCATCCCGATCCGTTGGCGCTCCAGCTCTAGCGCGTCTGTCAGGCTGAGCGCCCCAAGCCGCAGCCCTTCTTCCCGCGCCTGCACCTCGGTCCGCATGATCGCCTCACGCCGAGCCTGTTCGTTCGCACGCAGAGCATAGAAATACGGGGCCAGTATGTCGGCAATATTGCGAACCTGTTCGACGGCCTGTTCATCATAGAAATCAAGCTTTTGGGATGAACAATTCAACGACCCGATCGTGCGGCCCAGAACTTTCATCGCCACATTCACCCGGCTGCGCATATTGTGTTTGAGGATGGGATCATAGTCTCCTCCTTCGAAAACATATCGCGGGTCCTCCGGCGCGTTTCCGGTCAACATGTAGTCGCAATCTCCCCGCAGGATATCGCGCACGGGCGAGACCTCGACCGGGGCGCGGGTGCGGCTCCAACTGGTGCGCAGGCCGACCTCATAGCTTGTGTTAAGCCGCCCTTCCTCGTCGATCAGGCAAACATCCAGATGGTCAATTTCCAGAATGCGCACGATCTCGGATTTGACCGACCGCAATGCGGATTTGATATCCAGATTGCCCGCCAGATGGTTCGAAATCCGCAAGTAATAGGCAAGATCGGCCATGTGTTCTCTTTCGCAGCGCCAGCCTGCCGCAACCGGCATGGGCGAGTATATCGACCAGCGGATCGAGTGTCATGCGGGTCGCCGCAGCCTATTTGCGGGAACCCGCAAGGAATGCGCGCGTCCTACTCTTACTTTGCGCGTGTCCTTTAGGAATTTTAGGCAAGTCGGCCCCGTCAGGCTGGCACCAAAATCGTGCGGCGCTTGGGCCGCTTTGGGAGGAAAACATGACACTAAAGGCCATATTGCTCGGCGCTGCGGCCGGGATCATCACCCTGACAGCCCCGGCTGCCGAAGCGGATACATCCGACAAACGCATTGCCCTGTCGAACAACTATGCAGGTAATTCGTGGCGACAAGCCATGCTGGAAAGCTGGCAGAAGAACGGAGATCAGGCCGTCGCGGATGGTGTTGTCGCCGCTGCTGACGCCTTTACGACCTCGGAAAATCAGGCCACTGAACAGGCGGCTCAGATCCAGAACATGATCCTGCAGGGCTATGATGCCATTGTGATCAACGCCGCCTCACCCACCGCAATCAATGGCGCGGTCAAGGCTGCATGCGATGCGGGTATTACGGTTGTATCCTTCGACGGCATCGTTCAGGAACCCTGCGCGTGGCGCATTGCGGTCGACTTTCAGCAGATGGGACGCGAGCAGGTGAAATACCTGGCCGAGCGCTATCCTGATGGCGGCAACCTGCTGGAAATCCGCGGTCTGGCCGGAGTGTTCGTCGATGACGAAATCAGCGCCGGTATTCATGATGAGGTGAAGAACACCAATTTCGAGATCGTGGGCTCGGTCCATGGGGATTGGGCGCAGGATGTGGCTCAGAAGGCCGTCGCCGGTATCCTGCCCAGCCTGCCCGAGATCGTGGGCGTCGTAACCCAGGGTGGTGACGGTTATGGGGCCGCGCAGGCCATCGGGGCTACGGATCGCCCGATGCCAACCATTGTGATGGGCAACCGTCAGGACGAACTTCAGTGGTGGTCAGATGAGCAGGACGCAAACGGATATCAGACAACCTCTCTGTCGATTGCGCCAGGCGTCAGCACGCTGGCCTTTTGGGTCGCCCAGCAGATTCTGGATGGGCAAGAGGTTCCGAAGGACCTGACCGTACCCTTCCTGAGAATCGATCAGGCAGATTTGAAGGACGCCCTGAAAACGACGCCTAAAGGCTCGGTCGCCAACGTGGAATACACGCAGGATCAGGCCAAAGACGTCATCGCGTCGGCCCAGTAAGCGCGTGAAGACTGACGAGAATACAGGACCCGGAGCCACTACCGCTCCGGTTGTCTCTCTGGAGCAGGCCCATCTGTCCTATGGGCCTGTTCTTGCCCTGCGTGATGCAACGTTGAGCATCAGTGCAGGAGAATGTGTTGGACTGGTCGGCCACAATGGGGCCGGGAAATCCACGCTGGCGAATGTGATAAACGGCCGCCTGACGCAAACTCAGGGCGCCGTCCACCGTCGGAACGCAGATCCCGCCCTGCGCAATAGTCAAAACGCGCAGAATGCAGGTATTCGCAGCGTGTTTCAGGAGCTGTCGCTCTGCCCGAACCTGACCGTGTTGGAGAACCTGCGCATTCCCTATCGCAACATGCCGCGCAAAGGCTGGCGGCGGGTTGCTCGACAAAAGATGCTCGACGCTTTGGATCTAGTCTTTCCCGGCCATGGCATCCACGCCCGTGTAACGGTCGGAAACCTGACCATAGCCGAACGACAGATGGTCGAGATCGCCATCGCCTTTGCCGACCGCGACCGAGAACCCACCCTTGTTATTCTGGACGAGCCAACCTCGTCCCTTGACGCCGCCATCGCGCAACAATTGCTGGACCATATCAAAAGGTTCTGCGCCAAGGGCGGCGCTGTGCTGTTCATCTCGCACATGATGGGTGAGATTTTCGAAGTCTCGACTCGGATCATCGTCATGAAAGATGGCCAGATCGTTGATGACCAACCTGCCAGGCAGTTCACCCGCGCCTCGATTGTGGATGCGATGGGGCATGTCGCGCCTGATGACGACGCCTCGGGCGCCGGACGGGCAGATCGGACCCTTGGGGCCGAGGTTGTTCGGGCGGCAAATGGGCTGAACGCCCGTGCGGGTGAGATTGTCGGTCTTGCCGGGCTTGCGGGTCACGGACAGGCCGAAGCACTGGCGCAGATCTATTTCGACCACGCTCCAAAATGGAAATCCGCACACCAACCCGAAGTGGTCTTTGTCGCCGGCGACCGTGCCCGCGACGGGTTGATGCCGCTCTGGTCGATCCTGCGAAACCTCTCGCTGACCACCCTGCCCGAGTTCAGCCGGAAAGTGATGGTGGATCGCAGCAGCGAGGCAGACATGGTTCAGACCTGGAAAGACCGTATCGGCATTCGCACTGGCAACCTGATGAACCCGATCCTGTCCTTGTCGGGCGGCAACCAACAGAAGGTTCTGTTTGCCCGCGCGCTGGCCTCCTCCGCGCCGATTGTGGTGATGGATGACCCGATGCGCGGCGTGGATGTGGGCACCAAGAAAGACGTCTATCAAATGATACAGGCAGAAGCCGCAAGAGGCCGCAGCTTCCTGTGGTACTCGACCGAGACCGACGAAATACTCGAATGTGACCGGGTCTTCGTGTTCCGCGCCGGTCAGATTGCCGCCGAGCTGGAAGGGGACGAGATCACCGAAGAGAACATCCTGAACGCCTCTTTCCAGATGCAGGAGGCCTGAGATGACCAGCGACCGTTTGCGCCTTTTGTTGCCCGTTCTGTCTCTGGCCGTCTTGTTGGGGGCCGTTTTCTACCTGCAACCCCGCGCGATGAGCTATTTTGGCCTGAACCTCCTGTTCAATCTGGCGATCCCTGTGGCCCTGGCAACCATCGCGCAGATGATGATCATCATGGTCAACGACATCGACCTGTCCATCGGCACTTTCGTCAGTTTCTGCGCCTGTGTCACAGCCACATTCGTGCATGACACGCCTCTGCTGGGCTATGGCATTCTGGCCGCTGCGATTCTGGCCTATGCCGCGCTGGGGGCCTTGATCCAACTGCGCGGATTGCCCGCAATCGTCGTAACCCTCGGCATGTCTTTCGTTTGGGGCGGTCTGGCGGTGCTGATCCTGCCCTCACCCGGCGGAGCGTCGCCCGAGTGGCTGAAAACCCTGATGAATTTCAAAACCCCACTGGTGCCGGTTGCGGTGATCGCTCCGCTGGTCGTGGCCTTAGCCGTGCATCTGTTGATCAAACGGTCCTGGGTGGGCGTGGTTCTTCAAGGCGTTGGCGGCAATGAACGCGCGATGGAGCGCGCTGGCTGGTCTGTCGTCCGCCTGCGGGCCTCTGCTTACGGGTTGGCGGGCCTGTTCGGAGTGCTGGCCGGTATGTGCCTCGTCGGCCTGACCACGGCGGCGGATGCCAATATCGCGTTGCGCTATACGCTGTTGTCGATTGCTGGCGTGATCCTTGGCGGAGGCGAATTTGTCGGTGGCCGCGTCTCGCCCTTCGGGGCCGTCATCGGCGCGCTGACCCTGACCCTCGCCGCCAGTTTCCTGTCCTTTCTGCGCCTCTCGCCAGATTGGCAGATCGGAGCACAGGGCGCGATCCTGATCCTCGTTCTGGCCGTGCGACTGTTCTTTGTCCGCAAGGCGGTCTCGGCATGAGCGACCAAACCACTCCTGAGACCGGACACAATCCCTTGCGGGCACTCCTTCAGAAACCGTGGCTCTGGGCTTATCTGGCTGCGGGGATCACCTTTGTTGCCACCAGCCTGCTGGCCGGATCCGGTGCGGGGTCGCTGCTCTATGCAGCGCTGACTTTTGCCTCCTTCTCGGCCATTGTCGGCATCGGGCAGATGCTGGTGATCACTCTTGGACCCGGCAATATCGACCTGTCTGTTCCGGCTACGATGACGTTAGCCGCCACGCTTGCGCTAAAGTTCATGGACACGCAAACCGCGCTGATCCTGCCAGGTTTGCTGATTGCAATCGGGATCGGGATTGGCTGTGGTATCGTGAACTTTGCGCTGATCCTGGTACTGCGCATCCCGCCCATCATCGCAACCCTGTCCGCCTCGTTCCTTTACCAATCGCTGGCGATCTGGTCGAACCGCGGGCTGCGTATCAAGCCGCCGGAACCCCTGGCCGAGTTCGCCTCGGGCGGGACGTTGGGGGTTCCGAATGTCGCCTGGGTCGGTATTGCGCTGGCCGTCTGTGCATGGCTGTTGCTCGAACGCGCGATTGCAGGGCGGTGGATCTCGGCCATCGGGCAGAACCTACGTGCCGCAAGGCTCAGCGGAGTTCCGGTGAACGCGGTGCGCTTTGGCATCTATGTCAACTCGGCCGTTTGTGCCGCCTTGGCGGGGTTTCTTCTCGCCAGCTTCTCAGGCGGGGCCAATCTGAACATGGGCACCGAATACATGCTGATGTCCATTGCAGTCGTCGTCATTGGCGGGTCGTCCATCGGCGGAGGCAATTCGAACGTACCCGGCATCTGGGGGGCGGCGCTGTTCATGTTCCTGATCGTCTCGATGCTGAATTCATACGGTCTGGGCGCCGGAATTCGCCTGATTTTGACCGGGCTTGTGATTGTGGGCGTGGTCACGCTGGCCAGCCGAAAGGGATATAGCGCATGAGTCATTCGCAGACATATGAGGTCATCCGTCCCGTGTTTCGGGACCTGATCCACTCCAACCTCACGCTGGCGCGGATCGCAACGGGCCATGTCTGGACAGAGGGGCCGGTCTGGTTCCCCGCGCATGAAACGTTGCTGTTCTCGGACATACCAAACGCCCACATGTATCGCTGGACCCCGCATGGCGGCACCAGCCTGTTCCGCCAAAACTCGAACTATTCCAACGGCAACACGCGTGATCGCGAGGGGCGGCTGCTGACCTGCCAGCATGCGACCCGCTCGGTGGTCCGGACCGAACATGACGGGCAACTGACAACAATGGCTGACCATCATGATGGCCGCCGATTGAATTCGCCCAACGACGTGATCACCCGTTCGGATGGTTCGATTTGGTTCTCGGATCCGACTTACGGCATTCTCTCTGATCTTGAAGGTCACAAAGCCACGCCCGAACAGGAGGGCAGCTTTGTCTTCCGCCTTGATCCGGACAGTCCGGAACCCACCATCGTTTCGCGAGATTTCGTACAGCCGAACGGGCTTGCGTTCTCGAAGGATGAAAGTCGCCTGTACGTCGCCGAATCCGGCAGCAGCCATGATCCGAACGTCCCATCAGTTCTGAAGGTTTTCGATGTCCAGCAGGACGGCCATCTTGGCGAGCCCAGCGATTTTACGGCGATTGATCAAGGTCTACCCGACGGGCTGCGTGTGGACCAATACGACAACGTCTGGTGTTCGGCGGCGGACGGGGTGCATGTGTTCTCGCCCGACGGCGAGCTGCTCGGCAAGGTCAAGACGCCCGAGACCGTCGCGAACCTGTGTTTCGGTGGCCCACGCGGCAATATGCTGTTCATCACTGCAACCACCAGTGTCTACGCAGTTCACGTGAGCACCAAGGGCGCTGTTGGCTAAGCAAATTCTGGACTTCCGATCCTCGCCTAGACATGGTGGCGATGTGCGCAAACCCCCTCAAAAGGGTTTGCCCGAAACACGCCACCAACGAAGGTCCACCTGATGAACCAGCCCCATACGACGCGCATGAATGGCGCGCAGATCATCCTGAAAATGCTGGAGCTTCACGGCGTTTCCCATGTTTTCGGTCTGCCCGGTGAGACAACGATTGGTTGGTACAAGGAATGGCGCGCCAATAGCGGGATCGAGTTCGTGCTGACCCGCGATGAACGCACTGCGGCTTTCGCGGCTGAGGCCTATGCAAAGATCACAGGCCGCCCTGCCGTGCTTGAAGCGCCCAGCCCCGGTGTGACCCATTGCACTCCGGGCATTACCGAGGCGTTCCTCAGCTCGGTGCCGGTGATCTATTTCAGCTCGGACATCCCAATCAATCAGGACAAGAAGCACGGACTGACCGGCGTCGATCAGACCAAGCTCTATGACAGCATCTGCAAGGAAAGTTTCGTACTGACCAATGCGCGCGACATCCCGTTCCTGATCCGCAGGGCCTTTCGCGTGGCAACCTCGGGCCGTCCAGCGCCTGTTCATATCCGCGTGCCGATCAACATTTTTGGCGAGGAGGCCGAGATCACCGACCTGTATGCCGAACCGGACTACAGCACCTATCCCGCGCACCGGCCGGTCGCGGATCACAGCAAGATCCGCGCTGCAATCGACGTCCTGTTGGCGGCGCAAAAACCTGCGATTGTCTGTGGTCAGGGCGCGCTGATCTCAAAAGCCTCTGACGCGATTCTTGAACTGGCTGAACGGCTGCAAATCCCGGTCGGCACCACCACACCTGGCAAAGGCACCATCCCAGAGGATCACCCGCTGGCCCTGCGCGTCATCGGTGGCCGCGGAGGTATGGAGTATTCGAACCAGTACCTGCTTGAGGCCGACACAATCTTCTTCGTCGGCTCAAATACCGACAGCGCCGGAACGGATCACTGGAAACTCTATGGCGATCCCTATGCCAAAAACTTCCTGCACCTTGATATTGCAGAGGCTCATGTCGGAAACACCTTCCCGCTGAAGGTTGGCCTTGTTGGTGATGCCCGCGCTACGATCGAATATATGGTTGAAATTCTTAAGGCTGAGCATCCCGACCTTCAACGGACGCCATTGGATTTGAACCCGATAAAACAAACCGCGCTGGACAAGGTCTTCAACTCGAACATCCCGATGCCCGAAGGCACGATCTCACCGGTCAAGCTGTCTCAGGTGTTGGACCAGATCATGCCCGATGACGCGATTGTCACTTCTGAGCCCGGCGTCAGCGCGATCTATCCTTCGGCGCTGCTGACGTTCCGCAAACCGGGGCGGCGCTACATCACCAACTACTCGATGGGTGCGCTGGGATATTCGGTGCCTGCCGGAGTCGGCGCGATCTATGCCCATGACGGCCCGGTCATTTCCTTCACCGGAGACGGATCGTTCGGGTTCGTCATTGGCGACATGGAGACCCTCAAGCGCAGCGGCAAGAACATCACCGTTATCCTGACCCGCAACGACACGTTCGGCTGGATCAGGGGTGAGGCGATCCTGCTCGACGATGTGGATGAACCTTGGACCACCGATTTCGGACGCGTCGACTATTGCAAAGTCGCCGAAGGGTTCGGGTTCAAAACCGCCCGGATCACCTCCGAGGTCGATATCGAACCCATCCTGTCCGACGCCATCGCCAATCCCGGTGCGAATTTCATTGAGATGATGGTGCCCTCACAAGACAAGATCATCCCCTTCGTGCCCAATTGGGTCCGCGTCGCCCGCGCCAAGAATCTGCCCCATTTCTATTGAGGCAGGCTATAGGTCAGCAACTCCCGCACCAACGGGTTGGGAAAACGACGTTTGAAGGTGACAGCGTGAAAGCTTTCCTTGATGCGGGGGTGCTCCTCGGCCTCGACCAGACGGCCCGAGGAAAGCTCATCCTGCACAACGATCGGGGCCACCAACGCAAGCCCGATATCCTCACGCGCGAGCAGGCGCATCATCGCCATATCATCCACTTCGGCCGCGATCTGAGGCCGGACTGACATGCGGCTGGCCATCGAATCAAACGCCGTGCGGACGCTGTTGTTTGTAGTTGGCAGGATAAAGGGCTGCTCTTCCAACAGGTCCCGGATCGGGCGCTTTGGATCCAATCGCGCCGGCGTGCCGACGATACTGACGGGTTGTTCCGCCAGATGGTGCGTTTCAAAACTGGTCAGGCTGTCACTGGCGGGCTCATGATTCATGAGAACCAGGTCGAAATTCAGCGTCTCCAGCCCCTCAAGCAACTCGCTGGGATTGCCTGATCGCAGGATCACCTCGACATCTGAGCGCGCCAGCATCGAGCGCAGAAAGCCGATCTGAAAGTTCCGCGACAAGGTCGCCTGCGCCCCAACTCGTAGCGCAGTACGAGCGTTGCCTTCATCCTGCAGAGTGGCCACAAGTTCTTGCCCTGTCGCAAAAATTGCGTCCGCATGGTCCAGCGCGATACGCCCGGCCTCAGTTAGATGCAGCTTGCGGCCACGACGTTCAAACAGGGGGTGACCCAGCCGCTCCTCGAGCTCTTTGATCTGAACAGACAGCGCGGATTGCGACAGGTTCAGCCGTTGGGCTGTCCGGGTCAGGTTGCCATCATGGGCGACCGCCCAGAAGTAACGCAGGTGATGATAGTTCAGAGGCATATCGTTCTAATTAGTAGAACGTAATCTCTATAACAATGTATTTTTCATACTGACGAAGGCGCAATATGTCCTGCTCAACCGGCCAAAACAGGCTGGACTCACAAGGAACGCGCATCATGACCTACCTGTTTCTACCCCTGCTCAGCCCGCTGATTCTGCTGGCATCGGCCTACTATGCCAGCCGCAATCCGGGACTGCGGCCAAACCACGTCGTCAGGCAGTCGGAATGGGCTGCATTGGCGGCTTTCGGAGGCGCCGCACTGTCGGCCCTTATGCTGGTTCTTCACGGCCCCGGCACCTCGGGGTTGATCGGGTTCTGGGGTGTTGGCCTCTCCGTGCGACTTGATGCGGTCAGCGCCATCATGCTGGTTCTAGTCTGCTTCATCGGATGGATCGTCCTGCGCTACTCGGCCACCTATATGGATGGAGAGGCCCGGCAGGGTGCGTTCACCGGCTGGATGTCGGCAACACTCGCCTCGGTTCTTTTGTTGGTGATGTCGGGCAACCTGATCCAATTGCTGGCTGCGTGGATTGCGACCAGCCTGCTGTTGCACCAACTGCTGCTGTTCTACCCCGAGCGGACCACCGCTCAGCGGGCAGCGCGGAAAAAGGCCGTTGTGGCACGTATCAGTGAAGGCGCGCTGGCCCTCGCGGTGGTCCTGTTGATCGCAACCTATGGCACCACGGACATTGCCTCAATCCTGTCTTCGGCTGAACCCTACGGACTGACCATCGCCGCTGCCCTTCTGATCGCTCTGGCCGCCATCATGGCCTCGGCCCAGTTCCCGGTCCACGGCTGGCTGACCGAGGTGATGGAGGCCCCGACCCCAGTCTCGGCCCTTCTGCATGCTGGCGTCATCAACGCCGGAGGGTTCCTCCTGATCCGCTTTGCCGATGTAATGCTGGCGGCACCGGGCATCATGGCGCTGCTGGTGATGCTGGGTGGGTTTACCGCGCTGTTCGGCGGTCTGGTGATGCTGACACAACCTGCGGTGAAAACCTCGCTGGCTTGGTCGACCATTGCGCAGATGGCCTTCATGATCATGCAATGCGGGCTAGCCCTGTTCCCGCTGGCGCTGCTGCATATCGTGGCTCATTCGCTCTACAAGGCGCATGCGTTTCTCAGCGCGGGCGAGGCCGTGCGCAACGTCGCTGCAATTCGCCGGCCCGGCCCAGTCGCTGTGCCAAGTGCGCGGAACGTGCTGCTGGCCTTTGCCACCGGCATCCTGATCTACGGCATCGTCGCCATGACGTTCGGCGTAGACGGCAAATCCGTTCAGGCGATTGCCCTTGGCGTGATCCTGATCTTCGGCGTCGCCTATCTGCTGGCGCAGGGCTTTGCTGATGCCGCACCCGGCGCGTTGACCCGCCGCACTGTTGTCTATGCTGGCGTAACCTCGATCAGCTACTTCGTCCTGCAGATCATCGCCGTGCACTTGACCAAGGGCACCCTGCCCGCAGCGCCTGCACCCGGGCCGTTGGAGTGGACATTGATCATTCTCGCCCTGATCAGCTTTGGCGCGGTCGCTCTGGCGCAATCCACCTTCCCGCTTTGGGCCTCGCACCCGGCGGCGGCAGGCATTCGGGTGCATCTGTCAAACGGGCTCTATGGCAACGCAATCTTTGACCGGCTGCTGGACGGATGGTCCAAGCGCCAGACCGTTTAAGAGGGGTTTCTCAAAATGTATATGAAGCACGAAAGCTATCCTGCAGCCCTCCTGGAACTGGTCGCACTGGCCAATGACGCGGTGCGTCAAATCCCGCCGCTGTTCCCGCTTGCCTCCAACGTCGCGGTGAACCCATTTCTGGGGCAAACACAAGAGACGCTGGCTGTGACGTCCGCCCGGTTGGCACGGGTTGCGGGCACGCGGATCACTCCGAACCGGGCTGTATTTGCGCAGAAACTGGCAAGCGAAGAGATTTCTGAGGTCGATCTGCGGGATGCCCTCGCCAACGTCGAAAGCCGCTTTGACGCGCCCAGTTTTGAAGATCTGCAAGCCGCGCTCGGGTCCGAGACCGCGAAGCTGTCCCCGCTGCCCACGGTTGCCGATCTGGCTGCCGAGGTCTCCGGTATCGACTGGCCCGGTCTGATTGACGAACGGATCGGGGCCTGGGCCGCCAGCCATTTCGATCAGGGTCAGGCCCTGTGGCAACCCAACCGCACAGGCGGTGCCTATAGCGCTTGGCGCGAGTTCGCCTCACGCGATCTGACCCCTGAAATCCACGGTCTGAAAGGGTTCGGAGCTTTTGTCGCTGGCACCAACCGCTCGCAATGGCGGGCGATTGGACGCGCCTCTGAGGCACTGGGTGTCACCCCTGAGGCGGCCAGTACGGCCTTCCATCGCTGGCTGATGACACTGGGCGGTTGGGCGCAATATGCCCGCTATCTGCTGTGGCAGGCCGAGTTGGAAGGGCAGACGGACACTAGCACAACCGAACTACTGGCCATTCGCATGGTGTTCGAAGAGGCACTGTTCGGTCTCTACCACGATCAGATTGCCGATCGCTGGGCTGAAACCATTGCCCAACATGAGGCCCCTATCACGCCGACCCGTGATCTGGTGATCGACGCTGTGCTGCAGGACGCCTCGGAGCGCGCGCAACAACGCAAGCTGGCGCAAACCCTCAGCGCACGTCAACCGCGCAAGGTCGAAGGCCGTCCCGAGGTGCAAGCGGCCTTCTGTATCGACGTCCGCTCTGAAGTCTTCCGCCGCGCGCTGGAATCGCAGGACAGCGGGATTGAGACCATTGGTTTTGCTGGCTTCTTCGGCCTCGCCAGTGCCCACAAGGCTGCCGGTTCCGACGTGACCGAGATGCGGGGACCGGTCCTGTTGAACCCGAACGTGTGTTCCCATGCGGCTGAGGGCGCGCAGGCCGACCTGAATCGCCGCTACACCGCACGGGCCAAACGGGCCTGGGGCCGGTTCAAACTGGCCGCCGTCTCCTCATTCGCCTTTGTCGAGGCAACGGGCCCGGTCTATGCGGGCAAACTGTTGCGGGATGCTCTGGGCAAGGGCCACGGATCTGCGAAGTTCGACCCCGCGCCGAAGCTTGACGACGGGATCGACCTGCCGACACGTGTTGCCTCGGCCAAGGCCATCCTTGGGGCGATGTCTCTGACCAACAACTTCGCTCGCGTCGTGATGCTGGCCGGTCATGGCGCGGATGTGACCAACAACCCCCATGAAAGCGCCCTGCAATGTGGCGCATGTGGCGGTCATGCCGGAGACGTCAGCGCCCGCCTTCTGGCCGGATTGTTGAACGATCATGCGGTGCGTGAAGGGCTGCGCGCCGAAGGCATCGACATCCCGGCGGACACGCTGTTTCTGGCGGCGATGCACCACACTACGACCGACAAGGTCTCTCTGTTCGATCAGGATCAGGCGACAGGTCAGTGGGCCGCGCAGATCGCGCAATTGAAAACCTGGCTGACCTCGGCCGGACAACTGGCCGGATCCGAGCGCGCCGCGCGTCTACCGCGTGCCAAAGGGGCCAATGACATCGCCCGCCGCGCCACCGACTGGGCTGAGCTGCGCCCCGAATGGGGGCTAGCCGGATGCCGCGCCTTCATTGCCGCGCCGCGGTCCCGAACCGATGGCACGGGTCTTGCGGGCCAGTCCTTCCTGCACAGCTATGATTGGCGCGCAGATAAGGACTTTGGCGTTCTGGAACTGATCATGACCGCTCCGGTGGTGGTCGCCAGCTGGATCAGCCTGCAGTACTACGGTTCAACCGTCGCGCCCGCCCTGTTTGGCGGCGGCAACAAGCTGCTGCATAACGTGGTCGGCGGCATCGGCGTGGTCGAGGGAAACGGCGGCGCGCTGCGCCCCGGCTTGCCTTGGCAATCCATACATGACGGAGAGTCGTTCCAGCACGACCCGCTGCGCCTGTCGGTCATCATTGAGGCCCCACGAGAGGCGATGAATGACATCCTCAGACGCAACGAAACCGTGAAAGAGCTGTTCGACAATCGTTGGCTGCACCTGATCGCCATGGATGAAAACGGCGATCTGGCCTGGCGCTACACCAAGGATTTGGAATGGGTCGCGATGGCGCGGGCCGAGATCAGCGCCATGGCGGCTGAGTAACAACTGGAAGGCCCGGCGAGGACACCCGCCGGGCCGTCTTGCCTAAAGCGCGGCGTGGAACAGCTGAGTAAGGTTCTCTTTCGTTAGCTCAATCGGATTGCCCCCGCAGGAGGGGTCTATGATCGCGCCTTCGACCAGCTCGGGAATCCGGTCCTCGGTCACCCCCAGTTCCGACAGCTGACGCGGGATCCCAAGCGCATCGTTGAACTCCTGCACGAAGGCGCGGAAGCCGTCGAAGCCGCCCTCAATCCCCAGATAAGCGGCAGCCTGTTGGAACCGATCCGCGATGGCGGGTGCGTTGAGTTCCAGCACTGCGGGCATGCAGACCGCGTTTGTCGTACCGTGATGAGTGTTGAATACTGCGCCAATCGGATGGCTCATGGCGTGGATCGCGCCGAGGCCCTTCTGGAAGGCTGTGGCCCCCATCGCCGCCGCGCTCATCATCTGCGCGCGCGCCTCAAGATCAGTGCCATCCGCATAGGCGCGCGGCAGATAGTCCTTGACCAACCTCATGCCCTCAAGCGCGATGCCTTGACTCATCGGGTGGTAATGCGGGCTGGAATAAGCCTCGACACAATGGGCAAAGGCGTCCAGCCCGGTGCCTGCGGTGATGAATTTCGGCATGCCCACGGTCAGTTCCGGGTCACAGATCACCACGGTCGGCAACACCTTCGGGTGAAAGATGATCTTCTTGGCGTGGGTCTCGGAATTGGTGATGACACTAGCACGCCCCACCTCGGACCCTGTCCCGGCCGTGGTCGGCACCGCAATGATCGGCGCAATCACATCCGCATTCGCGCGGGTCCACCAATCCCCGATATCTTCAAAATCCCAAACGGGTCGGGTTTGACCCGCCATGAAGGCAGCCATCTTACCAAGATCCAGTCCCGAGCCGCCGCCGAAGGCAATCACCCCGTCATGCCCGCCGGCATTGAAGGCCGCGACACCGGCATCGAGGTTCTTTTCATTCGGGTTCGGGTCCACATCGCTGAACAGACCGCGACCCAGACCGGCGGCCTCAAGAATGTCCAACGTCGCCGTCGTGATTGGCAAATCGGCCAACCCCTTGTCCGTCACCAGCAGAGGGCGCTTCATCCCCGCCGCCGCACAGGCCTCAGGCAGTTCCTTGATGCGGCCAGCACCGAATTTGATCGCGGTCGGGTAGGACCAGTTTCCAACAAGGCTCATGATGTTACCTTCTTCAGATGGTAGGATTTTGGACGGGTCAGGTTATGATACCCGATGACCGACAGGCCACCACCCCGCCCTGTATTCTTGCAGCCGGTCCAGCACAGACCCGGGTCCAGATAGTCGGCCCGGTTCATGAACACAGTGCCGGTTTCGATCAGGTCACCCACACGCGCAGCCCGGTCCACGTCGCGGGTCCACAGACTGGCGGTCAGGCCGAATTCGCTGTCATTCATCAGAGCGATTGCCTCTTCGTCCGAGGACACTTTCATTATCCCCACGACAGGCCCAAAACTCTCATCCCGCATCACGCGCATATCATGGGTGACATTGGTGAGGATCTGAGGCGTCAGATAGGCACCACCGTCATCCTCAGCGAATGTCTCGATATGGGCCGCCGCGCCATCCGCCACAGCCTCGGCAACCTGAGCGCGCACTTCATCGGCAAAGCTCACATTTGCCATCGGGCCCAGTGTCGTCTCAGGGTCCAGAGGATTGCCCAGCTTGTAGCCCTTCACGATCTCAACCGCCTTCGCAACGAAGTCGTCGAAAAGGCTTTCATGCACATAGATCCGCTCAATTCCGCAACAGCATTGACCCGAGTTGAACATCGCCCCGTCGATCAGAGTATCCACGGCGGCATCCAGGTCGGCATCCTCCATCACATAGCCCGGATCTTTTCCGCCAAGCTCGGTCCCGACGCCTGTGAAGGTGCCAGCGGCTGCACGTTCCATAGTCCGGCCACCACCGACCGAGCCAGTGAAGTTCACGAAATCAAACGCATTTCCGGCAATCAGATCATTGGTCACATTGTGGCTGAGGAAGACATTCTGAAACACATCCTCGGGCACACCGGCCGCGTGGAACGCCTGCGCCATCCTCTCGCCCACCAACAGCGTCTGAGTGGCATGTTTCAGGATTACGGTATTGCCAGCGATCAGCGCCGGAGCCACCGTGTTGATCGCGGTCATATAGGGATAGTTCCAAGGTGCCACCACAAAGACCACCCCATGCGGAACGCGCCTAATGTACCGCCGAAACGTCTCATCCTCGCCCACGGCGATATCGGCAAGCGCGCTTTCAGCAATCTCCGCCATATGGCTGGCGCGTTCATTGAACCCACCAAACTCACCACTATAGCGCACGGGCCGACCCATCATATGCGCAAGCTCAGGCACGATCTCATCATTCATCGCACCAACAGCCGCCACACCGGCCATTACCAGATCAACTCGCTCCTGCAAGGACCGCGCCGCCCAAGCCGCCTGCGCCGCGCGCGCCCGAGCCGCCACCTCAAACCCCGCGTCCCGAGATAGCACCTCCCGCTCCGCATAAACCGACCCATCAATCGGCGAGACACATTTCAACATTTGCCCCATAGTCACTCCATTTCCGGTAAAAACAGCAGCCCTGCTTCTTCTGTTCAAAAATACCTCGGGGAGCGCGAAGGGCTGGCCCCTCGCTCCTGCCCTCTAAGCGCGCTCAAACCCACGAGCAACTTCCCAATCGGTCACCACACGCGCAAATTCTTCGATCTCCACCTCAGCGGCCCGAGCGTAGTGATCCACCACCCCATCCCCCATCGCCGCGCGCAACATGGCCGAACCACGCAAAGCGCTCAATGCTGCACCAAGATTGCCGGGGATCATCCCCGTATAGCCCTGGTAAACGTCGCCGGTTGCCGCAGGTTGCAACTCCAATCCTTCCTCAATGCCGGCAATTCCCGCCGCCAGCATACCGGCCATCACAAGATACGGGTTCATGTCCGACCCGGGGATCCGGCATTCCACCCGAATGGCCTTGGTACCATCTCCACACAGGCGGAAGCCAGCCGTGCGATTGTCCACCGACCAGATGATCCGTGTCGGCGCAAAGGTGCCCTTCATGAACCGTTTGTAGCTGTTGATGTAGGGCGCCATGAAATACGTGTAATCCGGGGCATATTTCAGCAGGCCAGCCAAATAGCTTTTCATCACATCGGACATGCCAAGCGGATCATTCTCATCGTAGAAAGCAGGTGCGCCGTCCTTCCACAGGGATTGATGTACATGGCTGGAGCTGCCGACCTTGTCGTGATGCCATTTCGGCAGGAACGTTGCCGCATGACCATGCTGCCAGGCAATCTCTTTCACCGCATTCTTGGCGATCGAGTGGTACTCGGCCGTGTCCATCGCAGGCGCGTATTTGATGTTCAGCTCTTCCTGCCCAGTTTCGGCCTCACCTTTCGAGTTCTCAACCGGTATCCCCGCATCCCACAAATGGTTGCGGATCGGGCGCATCACATGCTCTTCCTTGGTGGTTTGGAGGATATGATAATCCTCGTTGTAACCGGAAATCGGCTCCAGATCTCGAAAGCCGTTTTTGCGGATTTCGTCGAAACTCTTCTCGAAAAGGAAAAATTCCAGCTCCGTCGCACACATCGCCTCGTAGCCCATGGCCTTCAAGCGGTTGACCTGCGCCTTCAACATCGCCCGAGGCGCATGCGGCACCTCTTCATGCGTGTGATGATCGAGAATATCGCACATCACCATCACAGTGCCCTCAAGCCACGGCACCGGGCGCAGGGTCGCAAGATCGGGTTTCATAACGTAGTCGCCATACCCCCGCTCCCAACTGGTCGAGGCGTAGCCATCCGGTGTGCCCATCTCAAGATCGGTGGCCAGCAAGTAGTTGCAGCAATGGGTTTCTTCCCATGCGCCCGCAACGAAATGACCCGCGTGAAAGCGCTTGCCCACCAGACGGCCCTGCATGTCGACAAAGCACACCAGAACGGTGTCTACCTCACCCGCTGAAACCTGCGTTTTGAGATGTTCGAATGTAAGTGTCGCGGTCATTCTGCCCCCTCCTTCAAATTCCTGATGGCGGGCCACAGCAACGCCAAAATCTCAAATGCTACCGTGGCGACCTGTGGCCGCGAACGCAACAGATCATTGCGACGTTTCGGTATGAGATTTCACAATCTGCGCCTGAGTGCCTGCAAACGCTGAAAAGACGGACGCGAGGTAGTAACCGCGAGGTCTCAGACCTGCGGCTTGCGCGCGACGATCCAGACGGGATGATAGCTGAGAGAGACGCCGTTTTCGGTCTGAAACCGGCGTGTGTACTCTGCCTCGAACCGGGCGAGTGTGGATTTGGTCCAGACGCTCTGCGCACGCCCGTTGACGCCGGTCTTACGCAGATGGCGAAGAACGTGGCGCGGGGTGGCGAAGTACGAGGGACGAAGGGCCTCGCCTGTCGAAAGCACCTCCAGATGCGCCCTAACTGCAGCGGCCATTTGGTCGGGGCCGCACAAGCCTGGTGCGCGGGCCGCGGTACCTATTTGGCTCAGTTCCCTGTATTGTTGCGGCCCGAAGCCCGAAATCACCAACCAGCCGCCCGGCGCCAGGGACCTCGCCGCCCGTTCCAAAAGCGCCAGCGGATCTTCCATCCACTGGATCATCGACGCCGAGGCAAAAAGATCGGTTTTCTCGGGCC
Source organism: Ruegeria sp. AO1 (assembly GCF_056535985.1). Lineage (NCBI taxonomy): Bacteria > Pseudomonadati > Pseudomonadota > Alphaproteobacteria > Rhodobacterales > Roseobacteraceae > Ruegeria > Ruegeria sp. AO1. The sequence goes on along the minus strand of NZ_JBQFJC010000002.1, from coordinate 1,095,489 downwards.
AGATCACCCGCCGCGCATCTCCGCAGATGAACTGCGCGCCCAACTCATCTGCCGTTTGGCCAGCTTCGGGTGCGATATCATTCAGGGTGAGGCTGTCAAAACAGTGGGCCTGACGCAGAAGCCGTGTGAAATGCCCGGTTCCGCACCCCAATTCAAATCCGCGTTCAAACTTGGTCGGGGCGCCGTGTCGGCGCATCTCTTCCACCAGTTTCTCGGCGACCCAGGCCTGTTGGCAGGCGGTGTCGTGATAGCTTTGAAAGCTGCGGCTGAAGCTACGCTGAACCCGGTCCGAGAGTTGCACTGTCATGCCAGCCACTCCGCCCAGCTTTGACCCGCGCGGAACGGGACATGAGGACCTTCGATCTTTCGAACCCTATCAGCGCGTGAAGCCCATGCGGCCTGTTGCGCGTTTGTTGGCACGATGCGGTCGCGGGTGGGAATCCAAATACGATCAAAACCGGGATCTTCAGCTGGGCCACGATCGATTACCGCAAGTAACTCGGCCCGAGCAGATGGGATATCCAGTTCGTCAACATCACCGCTGAGGCCCGCACGGCGGCAGAATTTGGCAAAGCTGGCCTGAGACAATTGATCTGCAGTCGCTCGGATCATATCGGGTGCGATCCCATGCTCGGCGCTTGCAGGGTTCAGCGTGCCGCTGACGGCAACCAAGCGATCTGGGCGCATCCCCGTTTGGTTCAGCCAATGCGCGGCCGAGGCGACGCCGAAAGAGAAGGCCAGCAAGTCTACGCGATCGAACCGCGACAAGTCCGGCAGCGGGTCATCCAGTCGGGTATAGCCCTCAACAAACAGCACATTTTCCCCACCTGTGAGGCAGGAAAACGGCGTAGGACCCAACGCCCATCCCCCGAACACGAGGATCAGGTTTGTGCTATCCGAGCGTGCCAGCCAGCGATGCCTCATCCGGCACCTCCGGCGAGATCGACCATGGCGGCGGTGACGCGGCTCAGCTCATCTGGCGAGATGATGTAGGGCGGCATGCAGTAAATATTATGCCCAAACGGACGCAACCAGACGCCGGTTTTTGGGGCGAGGCCATGGGCCACGGCAGGGTTGACACGGTCCTTCATCTCAATCACGCCGATGGCGCCCAGAACCCGTACATCCGCCACACCGGGCAACTCACGAGCCGGAGCGAGTTCGTCCTGCATCTGTTGCGCAATCCCTGCGACTTCCGCCCGCCAGTCGCGTTGGACCAATTGATCGAGACTGGCAACACCTGCAGCGCAGGCCAGAGGGTTGGCCATATAGGTTGGGCCATGCATCAGCACCCCGGCCTCGCTTTCGCCTATGCCCTGCGCAACTGCCTCGGTCGCGATGGTGGCGGCCAGTGTAATGTGTCCTCCGGTCAGGGCCTTGCCGAGGCACAGTATGTCGGGCACCACGCCTGCGTGATCCATGGCAAACAGTTCTCCGCTGCGGCCAAACCCGGTGGCGATTTCATCGAAAATCAGCAGCACGTCATGCGCGTCACACAGCGCCCGCGCTCCCTTCAGCCAATTCGGGTGGTAGAAATACATCCCTCCCGCACCTTGCACGACAGGCTCCAGGATCAGTCCCGCGATCTTGTCGCCTTTTTCGTCCAACAACTGCTCAAGTGCCATCAGCCCGTTTTCGGCGGCATCCTCCGACCAGTCCTGATCGAACCGGTTGGTCGGGCGTGGCAGGAAATGCTGGATGGACAGAGCCCCCTTGAACAGCCCATGCATCCCATTGACCGGGTCGCACACGCTCATCGCTTTCCACGTATCACCGTGATAGCCGCCCCGAATGGTGGCGAACTCTGACCGCGCGCTTCGGCCTTTTGCGATCTGGTACTGCACCGCCATTTTCAACGCGACTTCGATGGCGACCGAGCCGCTGTCGCTGTAGAAGATGCGATCCAGACCCTCGGGTAGCAGTCCGATCAGCCTGCGACCCAGCTCAACGGCGGGTGCGTGAGTCAGGCCTCCGAACATGACATGCGGTAGTTGCGCCAGTTGGGCCTGCATCGCCTCTATAATAGCCGGGTGACGATGGCCGTGAACGGTACACCACCAGGAGGACATGGCGTCGATCATCTGCCCACCGTCCTCACGCGTCAACCAGACGCCCTCGGAGCCGGTGATCAGATGCATCGGGCCCGGATCCAGCACATGGGTGTAGGGGTGCCACAGGTGTCGGGCGTCAAATTCCAGCGGGGTCATAGAGCCCTCCGGATCGCATCAAGGTCGATGTTTTGGAACGCATCGGCCAGGTTTTCACGGGTCAGGTCCGAGAGATAGGGCAAACGCCCCAGATGCCGGACCTTGCACATCTGCGCGATGGTTTGTTCGACCTCTGGCTCGGGGTCGCCGACAAATGCAACGCCAACGACATCGCACCCCGCATTGCGCAACGCCATCAGGGACAGCGCCGTGTGGTTGATCGTACCAAGCGCGGTGCGCGCAACCAGAACCACCGGGGCTTTCCATTGCGGGAAGAGGTCCAGATAGAACACCTGCCGGTTCAGAGGGACCATCACCCCCCCTGCCCCTTCAACGACCAGAGGGCCATCGACCTGCGGCAGTGCCAGTTGGGCAAGGTCGATATCGACGCCCATATCCTCGGCGGACAGATGCGGCGAAGCGGGCATGTTCAGGCGATACGCCTCTGGCAGAACCAAGGACCCTGACAGGTCGCGCACGATGTCGGTGTCGGTCGCATCCTCAAGCCCGGATTGCACCGGTTTCCAGTAGGTAGCTCCAAGGGCGGCGGTCAGGCCGGCGGAGAAAACAGTCTTACCGACGCCCGTGTCGGTTCCGGTGATGATTAGCGCGCTCATGCGGCCTCCGATTGATGTGCCGCTAAGGCTTTGAACAGGGACGAGATATCGGCGCAATCCACATTGCCGGTGATGGAAATCCGCAACCGCGATGTCCCAAGCGGTACGGTTGGCGGGCGGATGCCCCTGACGTCGAACCCTTGCGTCTGCAAGCCCTGAGCCATCGTCATCGTGCGCGCGTCGTCGCCCAGAATGATAGGAATGATCTGGCTGTTGAGCGCAGCCTCAGCAATTCCAATTGCGCGCGCCGCATCATGGGCATGGCCAATGCGCTGCTGGGCAGCGTCGACCAGACCTGTCTGAGTGGCCAGCGCCCTAATAGCAGCGCGAACCAAAGCGGCATTCAAAGGCGACGGCGCGGTGGCAAAGATGAAGGGGCGTGCGCGGTTGATCAGCGTGTCGATCATGACTTTTGGTCCGCAGATCAGCCCTCCGGCCACGCCCAGACCTTTGCCGCAGGTGTGCAGCGTCAACAGATGGCAGTCGAGGTCATGTGCGAGCCCCCGTCCCTGAGGTCCGAACACGCCGGTCGCATGGGCTTCGTCGACCACCAAAACGGCGTCCTGTTCCCGCGCCAAACCCGCCAAATCGGCTAGAGGGGCAAGATCCCCCTCCATCGAATAGACACTTTCAACCGCGATCCAAATTTGACCCAGACCGCCCTCGGTCCGCCACTCCTGCGCCTTTTCACGCGCGTCCTCGATATCATTGTGCCGAAACGACCGCAGATCGGCCCGGCAAGAGCGCATGCCCTCATGCGCGCTGGCGTGAACCAGAGCGTCATAGAGAACCAGATCCTCAGCCGCAGGAAGGGTTGCGAAAATCGCCTGATTGGCCTGAAACCCGCCGCCCATGAACAAGGCAGCCTCGGCCCCGAAGAACGCGGCGGCCTCGGCCTCCAGCGCTTCATGCTCGGTGTGGTTGCCGCGCAATAGCCGCGAGCCACCAGAGCCAACCGGAACACCGCGCGCCAAGGCCTCTTGCGCGGCCTCTTGCAGAAGCTTCGATCCGGCGAGGCCCAGATAGTCATTCGACGCGAAATCCAATCCCGACGCAGGCGTCAGGACCCGGCGGCGATGCCGGGCCTGCAAGGTGTCGAGCATGGATTCGAGCCGAGCAGCAGCCTTCATTCAGCGGCTTCCCGGCCCGCCTGATCGCCGGCTTTCTCGGCCTGCAGACCAAGTTTGGCGAACAGGATCATATCGGAATCCTCTTCGGGGTTTTCGGCCGTCAGCAGCGTTTCGCCCACGAAGATCGAGTTCGCGCCGGCGAAGAAACACATCGCCTGCATCTCGTCGCTCATCTCGCTGCGGCCTGCGGACAGGCGAACGTAGGAGGTTGGCATCAGGATACGCGCCGTCGCGATGATGCGCACGAAGTCGATCGGGTCGATCGGCTCGGCGTCGGCCAGAGGTGTATCGGCCTGCGGCATCAGCATGTTAATTGGAACCGAATCCGGCGCGGGCTGCATGTTGGCCAGCGTCAGCAGCATATCGATGCGGTCGCCCGTATGCTCTCCCATGCCCAGAATGCCGCCGGAGCACACCTTGATGCCCGCTTCCTGCACTCGGTTCATCGTATCGATCCGGTCGGCAAAGGTGCGGGTTGTAATGACCTCGGAGTAGTAGCGTTCGGACGTGTCGATATTGTGGTTGTAATAGTCCAGCCCTGCGTCGCGCAGCTGCACGACCTGTGTGTCGTCCAGCATGCCCAGCGTCATGCAGGTCTCCATCCCCATGGCCTTGACGCCTTCGACCATCGCGACCAGAGCCGCCATGTCCCGAGCCTTGGGCTCACGCCAGGCGGCCCCCATGCAGAACCGCGTCGCGCCGCCATCCTTGGCCTTTTTCGCCTCGGCCAGAACACGCTGCACCTCGATCAGTTTGGAGGCAGGCAGGGTCGAGCCGTTGCGGGCAGATTGTGAGCAATAGGCGCAATCCTCGGCGCAGCCTCCGGTTTTGATCGACAGCAGTTTCGAGGTCTGGATTTTGTTCGGGTCAAAATGCTCACGGTGGACGGTTTGCGCGCGGAACAGCAGGTCCATCAGCGGAAGGTCATGAACAGCTTGCGCGGATTTTTTGGTCCAGCCGGAATGAGGGATGATCATTTTATCTATAAAACTCTCGGCAGCTTGCGTTGCGTCGAGTTTATTATCTACAAAATGTCACGACGCAACCCGGCATGCATCACAGGTTCAATATGACGCATCAATTCGCTGATCGCTGACCGAGGCCTATCCCAGAATACCCGGCAACCGCAGCCCGTGTTCGCGGGCACAAGCCTTAGCATCCTCATACCCCGCATCCGCGTGACGCCACACGCCCGAAGCCGGGTCGTTCCACAAAACCCGCTCCAACCGTTTGGCCGCTGCATCGGTGCCATCCGCGCAGATCACTACGCCCGCGTGCTGGCTAAAGCCCATCCCGACCCCACCGCCATGGTGCAAAGACACCCATGTCGCCCCCGACGCCGTATTCACCAGCGCATTCAGCAACGGCCAGTCGGAAACAGCGTCCGAGCCATCCCTCATCGCCTCGGTCTCACGGTTCGGTGACGCAACAGACCCGCTGTCGAGGTGATCCCGACCAATGACAACCGGGGCCTTTAGCTCTCCGGTGCGGACCATTTCGTTGAAGGCCAGCCCGGCCTTGTGACGATCCCCGAGACCGATCCAGCAGATCCGCGCGGGCAGGCCCTGGAAGGCAATACGCTCCTGCGCCATGTCGAGCCAATTGTGCAGATGGGTGTTCTCGGGGAACAACTCTTTCATCTTGGCGTCAGTTTTATAGATATCCTCAGGGTCGCCGGACAGGGCGCACCAGCGGAACGGGCCGACCCCGCGGCAAAACAGCGGGCGGATATAGGCTGGCACGAAACCGGGGAAAGCAAAGGCGTTTTCCAGCCCCTCATCCTGCGCCACCTGGCGAATGTTGTTGCCATAATCCAGCGTTGGCACGCCCGCGTTCCAGAAATCGACCATCGCAGCGACATGTTGCTTCATTGAGTCGCGCGCGGCAGTTTCAACCGCTTTGGGATCGCTTTCGCGTTTGTCCTTCCACTGCGCCATAGTCCAGCCCAGCGGCAGATAGCCGTTGACCGGGTCATGGGCGCTGGTCTGGTCAGTGACGATATCGGGACGCATGCCACCGGCCTGCATCCGGGCGTAAATCTCGGGGAAGATATCGGCGGCATTGCCCAGCAGGCCGACCGATTTCGCCTCACCCGCCTTGGTCCAGCGGTCAATCATCTCAAGCGCTTCGTCCAGCGTTTCGGCCTTTTCGTCCAGGTATTTGGTACGCAGGCGGAAGTCGATGCTGTCCGGGTTGCACTCGACCGCCAGACAGCAGGCCCCGGCGAAAACCGCCGCCAAGGGCTGCGCGCCGCCCATTCCCCCCAGGCCGCCGGTCAGGATCCATTTGCCGGTCAGGTCGCCGCCATAGTGCTGGCGCCCGGCCTCGGCAAAGGTCTCGTAGGTGCCCTGCACGATCCCTTGCGTGCCGATATAGATCCACGAGCCAGCGGTCATCTGGCCGTACATCATCAGGCCCTTCTTATCGAGCTCGTTAAAGTGATCCCAGTTGGCCCAATGCGGCACGAGGTTAGAATTCGCGATCAGCACCCGAGGGGCATCATCATGCGTTCGCACAATGGCCACGGGTTTGCCGGATTGCACAACCAGTGTCTCGTCTTCTTCCAGATCCTTGAGACTGTCCACGATCGTATCAAAGTCGCTCCACGTCCGTGCCGCGCGCCCGATCCCGCCATAAACAACCAGCTCATGCGGGTTTTCGGCCACGTCCGGATGTAGGTTATTCATCAACATCCGGAGCGGCGCTTCGGTCATCCAGCTTTTGGTGTTCAACTCTGGGCCTGTGGGTGGATAGATATCACGGGTGTTCTTGCGAGGGTCGGTCATGATGCAAGCTCCAATGCTGTGTCTTGGACGGCGTCCAGATTGTCGAACAGCCAGCGGCGCAAACGTTCGGCTTTACGGTCGTCATAGGACCATGGCGGGCGCTCGGTTTTCAGGTAGGAGGATTGGGCCAGCTCCATCTGAATGGCGTGGAGACCCTCGGCCGGGCGGCCATAGTGGCGCGTCGTCCAGCCGCCTTTGAACCTTCCGTTCAAGACGGTGCTATAGGGTGATGAAGCGGCAAACTCATGGGCCGCTGCCTCGATTTCAGGCGCGCAGGTCGTGCCGTTATTTGTGCCCAGATTCATATCGGGCAAAACTCCGTCAAAGAGGTACGGAATGGTGCTGCGGATCGAGTGGCAGTCATAGAGGACCGCAATGCCGTGGATCGCCCTGACCCGCTCCAGTTCGGCCATCAGCGTGGCATGATAGGGCGTATGAAACGCAGCGAGGCGTTCGGCGATTTCCGCATCGGATGGCGGCTGATCCCAGATCCCATTCCCATCGAAATCGGTCAGCGGAACCAGTGTAGTCGTGTTCTGACCGGGATAGAGCGATACGCCCGACGGATCACGATTGGCATCAATCACATATCGGTGGAAACTCGCGCGGACCGTCGTCACCCCGGGCAGCAACCCGTCGTAGAGCGTGTGGATATGCCAATCCGTATCCGTCAGCGCCCTGCCCCGCGCGTTCAGCTTGGCCTGAATCTCGGGCGGTACATAGGTGCCCGAATGGGGCAGGCCCAGAACGATGGGGCTGTCGCCTCGGGTGACTTCAAACGGATCCATCACGCGCCCAGCTCCGGCATGGCAACACTTGTGTTTCGCGCTATCTCGCCACCAGAAATCAGGATTGAGGCTGCCTCGATATCCGGCGCGGTATAGCGGTCGTCCCCCAAATGCGGCACCACAGCGCGCAACTGGGCCATCACGCCTTGCAACGTTTCACTGGTGGGCAACGGCGCGCGGAATTCGATCCCTTGCGTGGCGCAGAGCAGTTCGACCCCAAGAATGCGCTCCAGATTGGTAACCATCTGACCCAAACGCCGCGCGCCATGGGCGGCCATACTGACGTGATCCTCCTGGTTGGCAGAGGTCGGCGTCGAATCCGTCACGCAAGGATTGGCCAAATGCTTGTTTTCGCTCATCAAAGCCGCCGTCGTGACCTCGGCAATCATCAGGCCTGAGTTCAGCCCCGGATTGGGCGTCAGGAACGGCGGCAGATCAAAACTGAGCACCGGATCGACGATCAGCGCAATGCGACGTTGGGCGATGGCTCCAATCTCGGCCAAAGCCAGCGCGATCATGTCGGCGGCGAAACCAACCGGTTCGGCATGAAAGTTACCACCCGAAACGATCAACCCGGCCTCGGACAGGACCAGAGGGTTGTCGGTGGCGGCGTTCGCCTCAAGCTCAAGCGTCGTAGCGGCTTGTCGGATCACGTCCATTGCCGCACCGACGACCTGCGGTTGGCAGCGGATACAATACGGGTCCTGCACGCGTGTATCGCCGTCGCGGTGGCTTTCGCGGATCACCGATCCGGCCAGCAGGGCGCGCATCGTGGCTGCGGCCTCAATCTGGCCGCGATGGCCGCGCAGGCTGTGGATTTCAGGCTGCAACGGTGCCGTGGATCCCATGATGGCGTCCGTGGTCAGTGCCGATGTGACCAGCGCGCTCTGCGCCGCTTGCCAGGCTCCAAACAGCCCTGCCAAAGCAAAAGCGGTCGAAAACTGGGTGCCGTTGATCAGCGCCAGACCCTCTTTCGGGCCAAGCCCCACCGGCGTCAGGCCAGCTGCCGCCAACGCCTCAGCACCCGGCAAGACCTCGCCGCCATATTCGGCCTCACCCTCGCCCATCATGACAGCCGCCATATGCGACAGCGGCGCCAGATCACCAGAGGCCCCGACCGAGCCCTGTGCTGGGATCACAGGCGTGACGCCCTTGGCCAGCATAGCCTCGAGAAGCGTGATCAACTCCAGCCGCACGCCCGAGGCTCCGCGCCCAAGGCTGAGTAGCTTCAGGACCATCATCAACCGTGCATGCGCCCGCAGGATCGCAGGGCCGACGCCGCAGCAATGCGACAGGATCAGATTGCGCTGCAAGGTCGCCGTATCCTCTGCCGCGATCTTGACACTGGCTAGTTTGCCGAAGCCTGTGTTGACACCGTAGACTGCGGCCTCACCCGCAGCGGCATCCGCGATGCGCGCGTGGGCAGCCAGAATGCCGGGATGGCATACCGGATTTAGCTGCACGGCGCATTCGTCTCGGAAAACCTGCTCCAACTGCGCCAGAGAAACAGCGCCGGGTGTAAGGGTCAGGGTGGTCAAACTGCGCCTCCGAAAATGCGAGTGTGTAGCGAATTGAAGCCGATGCGATAGGACAGCTCGGCCGGGCGAGCGACGTTCCAGATCGCCAGATCAGCGCGCATGCCGGGTGCGATCTGGCCGCAATCGCGCAAACCCAGCGCGCGGGCCGCGTTGAGGGTCACGCCTTTCAGCGCCTCTTCAGGCGTCATGCGGAACAACGTGCAGCCCATGTTCATTGCCAAGAGCAGAGAGGTCATCGGGGCCGAACCCGGATTACAATCCGTCGCCAAAGCCATCGGGACGTTGTGCTTGCGCAGCAGATCAATAGGCGGAGATTGCGTTTCGCGCAGGGTATAGAAAGCACCGGGCAGGATCAAACCAACCGTGCCCGCGCGCGCCATCGCCACCGCGCCCTCATCATCGAGGTATTCGATATGATCCGCAGACAGTGCGCCATAGCTGGCCGCCAGCTTTGCGCCGCCGAGATTGGACAGCTGTTCGGCGTGGAGTTTGATCGGCAAGCCAAGCTCACGCGCCGCTTCAAACAACGGCACGAGCTGGTCGGGCAGAAAGGCAATCCCTTCGCAGAAGGCGTCCACCGCATCTACCAGCCCCTCGGAATGGGCGGCTCGCAGGGTCGGAATGCAAACCTCACTTATATATGCGTCCGGATTGCCCTTGAACTCCACCGGCACGGCATGGGCGCCAAGAAAACTGGTTTTGACACGCACCGGACGGTGGTCGTGCAAAGCCCGCGCGGCACGCAGCATGGTCAATTCGGTCTCGCGATCCAAACCGTAGCCGGATTTCACTTCGATGACCGAGACACCTTCGGCCAGCATCGCATCCACTCGAGGCAGCGCTTGCGCAACCAAGTCATCCAGACTGGCCGCACGCGTGGCGGTCACGGTCGAGATGATCCCCCCTCCGGCGCGGGCGACCTCTTCATAGCTCGCCCCGTTCAAACGCATCTCGAACTCGACCGCGCGGTGGCCGCCGTGGATGACATGCGTGTGGCAATCGATCAGAGCGGGCGTGACCAGTCGCCCAGCGAAAGACGTCTCAGACGACCCGACATAGGTTTCGGGCAATGCGGCCTGCGGTCCAACCCATGCGATTTTATCGCCCTCGATCACTATCGCCGCCGACTCGATCACCCCGTAGGGCGCGCCATTCTCCGCCATGGTTGCAACGCTCAGGTCCTTCAGGATGTGGGTTGTGGGCATTTGATTCTCGCAGTGGATGCAATTCTCTCTTTTCTAGTACATTCCAATATGTTTTATGTCTATCCATAAAATGGAGGGCCAAATGACCATCTTCGCGAAGCACGCATTGCTACCAACAGGTTGGGCAGAAAATGTCAGGCTGGATCTGAAAGACGGACACATCGCCACTGTGGTCGCAGGCGCAAAAGCGCTGGACGCAGATGTCACAGTCGACACCCTGTTGCCTGCGCTCGCCAACCTTCACAGCCATGCCTTTCAGCGTGCCATGGCGGGGATGACCGAATATCGGCGCGCCGGGCGGGACAGCTTCTGGACGTGGCGCAATGTGATGTATCGCTTCACTGCACAATTGACGCCCGCACAGATTCACGCCATCGCCGCGCTTGTCTATATGGAGATGCAGGAGGCCGGGTTCGCCTCGGTCGGAGAGTTCCACTATTTGCACCATCAACCCAGCGGCGCGCCCTATGAGCGGCTGGCCGAGCTGTCCGACCGCATCATGGAAGCCGCCGTCGAAACAGGCATCGGCCTGACGCATCTGCCCGTCCTCTACTCCTATGCCGGGGTCGGAGAAGTGCCTTTGGAACCCGGGCAACAGCGGTTCGGCAACGACGTGACCCGTTTCCTCCGACTGGTAGACGAGGCCAAAGCGGCCAGCGCGGCACTTCCCGATGATATCCAGGTCGGTATTGCCCCACATTCTCTGCGCGCGACCTCACCCTCGGATCTCAATGAAGTGCTGAGCCATCACACTGGTTTGGTCCATATCCATATAGCCGAGCAGCCCAAAGAGGTTGCGCAGGTGCAGGCTGGCCTGGGCGTGCGCCCGGTCGAATGGCTTTTGGATAACGCCCCGGTGGACAGACAATGGTGCCTGATCCACGCCACACACATGACGGATGAAGAGACGCGCGCACTGGCGGCGTCAGGCGCTGTCGCTGGCCTTTGCCCAATCACAGAGGCCAATCTGGGCGACGGCCCATTCAACGGCGCGGTCTACCTGACTGCAGGCGGTGCGTTCGGCGTGGGATCGGATTCCAATGTCCGGATATCACTTGCCGAGGAGCTTCGAACGCTGGAATACTCCCAACGCCTGCGGGACCTGTCGCGCAACGTGCTGGTGGTCAGCGAAGGGTCCGTTGGACAAACTCTCTATTGCGGCGCCGCGACGGGGGGAGCGCAAGCGCTGGGTCGAAATGCAGGACAGATCCTGGAGGGGGCTTTGGCCGACCTCGTTGCCATCGACAGCAGTGATCCGGCGCTTTGCGCTTTGCGACCTGACCAGTTGCTGGACGGGCTTGTGTTTGCCGCACAGGACAGGGTTGTGACCGACCTCTGGTCGGCTGGGCGGCATAGGGTCAAGGAGGGGCACCACGTGGCACGCGACCAGATCGTGACGCGGTACAGAAAAGCCATAGCCGAGATACTGCCTCACTTGTAACGCTCGGCATCCTCTTTACGCGAAGGTCGCCTGCGATACATATTATGAATAAGCTTATTGAGGAAACGGGATCAGATCGTGACGGAACAGAAGAATATCGGTTTTCAGGATATCCGTGACGAGGTGATCAACCGCATCCAAAGCCGCATCTGGCCCCAAGGCAGCTTGCTACCGACCGAGCTGGAACTGGCCGCCGAGTTCGGCTGCGCCCGTGCCACCGTGAACCGTGCGCTGCGCGAATTGGCGGAACAGGGCATCATCACTCGTAAGCGAAAAGGCGGCACCCGGGTTGTCACGACCCCGGTCAAACAGGCCAAACTTCCGATCACCGTTGTCCGCCAGACGATCGAGGATATGAATGCCGAATACCGCTATGCGCTTGTCGGCCGTACGCAGATCGACTGCCCCGCGTGGCTACAGGCCAAGCTGAGCCTGCAGGAAGGCGTACAAATCCTGCATCTTCAATGCATGCATCACGCCGACAACCGCCCCTTTCAGTTCGAAGAACGTTGGATCAGTGTCGATGCCGTGCCTCACGTGGTGAATGAGAGCTTTCTGACCACCGGCCCCAATGAATGGCTGCTGTCCGAGGTTCCCTTTTCCAACGCTGAGATCGCCTTCTCGGCTGTTCCGGCCACCGGGCAGTTGCAGGACTTTCTTTCTGTGCCACCGGGCACGCCGCTGTTCCAACTGGAACGCACGACATGGTTCCAAAGCAAGCCGGTCACATTCGTCAGAATGACCTTCCATCAAGGTTATCAGATGCGGACAACCTACTAACCCTTTGGCCGAACACGATCAGGCCGTCGCAGGCAGTTTCGGCGGATCAACGTGCTCGGGTTGATAGGTCGGGATCACTCCGATCGGGGGTTTTTCGCGAATGTATTCTCCGATCCGCGCCAGCATCGGTTTGCGCGGGCAATTTGGCCGCGTCGCCGCCCCGAGATCGCGCAGATGGCCCGGCCCTTCGAACGGAATAAAGCAAAGCGGCCAGTTATCCCGCTTGAACTGCTCGGCCGCCAGGGCGGAGACAATCGTGCAATCGTCAGAGTGGCAGATATGACGGCAGATCGTCTCGAACCGCAACGCGGTCAGATCAAAGCGCTTACTGATACGGCTGGAGGGATCCTGCTTTGGCAACCGCTCTTCCAGCGCGTAGCCAAAACTGTGGGGCAGACGAATGAAATCATGCACTGGCACCTCATCGGCAGAAATCGAAGGCAGAGTATGCAGCGGATGCCCCTCGCGCAGTGCCAGAAACAGAGGTTCGGACCAGATCGAGGTGAAATCCAGCGCGTCGCTGTTGTTGATCTTGGCCACCAACGCCAGATCCAGCGTGTGATCTTCGACCATCTGCAACATGTTTTGCGGCAGGTCTTCGATCATCGTCACCCGCATGCGCGGGAACAACGTGCTGAACAGCTCTGAGAAATACTGCGTCAAATAAGGGGCCAGCGTGGGCGTCATGCCGATGGTGAAGGGCACCGCCTCGGGGTCGCGGAACTCGGTCGCTGTGTCGCGGATCTTTTGCGCGTCATTCAGCATCCGGGTTGCGATGTCGACGATCCGCGCACCGCAGGCGGTTGGGCGGACCTCATTGTTCAGGCGCAGGAACAGCTCGGCCCCCAGTTCCTGCTCAAGCTTCTTGATCTGGTTGGACATCGCCGGCTGGGACACGTTGCAGGCCGATGCGGCCTGACTGAACTGGCCGTGCTTGGCGATGGCAATGACGTATTCCAGGTCTCTGAGGTTCATGGCGGGGCAATTCAAACAATCAAATAGGTCAAGGTACCTGTGACACTACGCGCTGCCCCCCTGTTTCAGAAGCCCGGACAGCGGTTTGAGGCGAATTTGACCCCCACAATTCGTCACAAATAGGTGAAACTTCGTCATCAAATAAGTGAGCGACCCGCGTTTTCCCATCGCATCGCCGTTTGAATCAAGGCCCTGACCAGCCAAGACTTCACGAAACCCGTGAGTATTTGCGTTGGTTATACCCCCAATTTGGACCATGAATTTCCGCTGACCACGGGCCAGGCCTACTGATTTGATGCGTCGGTTGCCCGATCGAACGGGCCACCTGCATCACGCAACAAACCAGACGGAGTGACCCATGCTGTCCCAATTCGTAGAAAGCCTGCGCGCCCGTCTCTTGACCACGTCAACACTGGCGCAAGAGACCACACGTGACGGCCAAACCCTTTTCAACAACTTCTTCCAGAACACGATCGTGGATGACACGCCCGCCTTTGTTCTGGCCAATGACTTTTCACGCCTGCTGAACTTTGGCGAGATCGTCACCAATAACGCCGTCGCCGCCGTTCAGGCGCAGGGCGAGGATGTTGACGTGTTCAACTTCCGCTCGGGCGTGATCGAGGCGAATAGCGGCCCCGATGCACTGGCGACAGGCGTTCAGGTCACCGGCAGCGCCGCCGTGCGCAACTTCGGTGAGATCTCGGGCGACTTCAACGGTGTTCAGTTTGCGGGTCCCGACAGCTCGGGCAGCCTGGATAATTTCCGTGGCGGTGTGATCTCCTCCGACAGCCGTGCTGTGGACATTCAGGGCCAGGGCATTGATGTGCGCAACTTCGGCGACATCCTTGGCACCGGAGATCAGCGCAACGGCACGATTTATACAAACAGCACCGCCGAGGATATCTCGATCTCGAACTTCACGGGCGGAACCGTGGATGCCGGTGAAGGCAATCAGGGCGCTGGAATCTCGCTTCAGATCGGCGATGAGGTTGGTGACCGTGTGGAAACCGATATCTTCAACGGTTTTGGCGGCACCATTCAGGGCCGTGGTCAGGCAGCATCGAACACCGGTCTGGCCGGTGACGGTATCCGGATCAACAACGGTGCCGAGGGCACGATCCTCGAAACTGAGATTCTCAACAGCGGGCTGATCACATCGGAAAGCACGCAAGGCACCGCAGCCGGTATCCGCATCGCGGATGGCGCAAGCGCCGAGGGCGAGATCCTGAACACCTCGACCGGGGTGATCGAGGGGGCCGCAAACGGGCTTTACATCGGTCAGGGCACACATGATCTGGACGTTCTGAACTTCGGCACGATCCAGTCCGACAGCCGCGCGGTGAATATCGACGGCACCGGTGTGAACCTAGTGAACGGCGGCGATATCCTTGGTACGGATAGCCAGCGCAACGGCACCGTTTATGCCGACGGCACCGCCGATGATTTCGCAGTCAATAACCTGGTCACAGGCACGATCGACGCAGGTGAAGGCAATGAAGGGTCGGGCTTTGGCGTTGAAATCGGCGGAACTGCGGATGGCGCATCCTCGTTCACGCTGGACAACGCAGGCACTATTCAGGGTCGCGGCAATGCGGCGGCGGGTTCCAACGCGGCAGGCGACGGTATCCGAGTCGGCAACGTGGGCAATATCGGCGTCACTGATGCGGTCATCAACAACTCGGGCACTATCGACTCGGAGGGTGCAAACGGCACCGTTGCCGGTGTGCGTTTCGTCAACGGTGTGTCCTTCCAGGGTGAGTTCAACAACTCGGGCCAGATTTCTGGTGTGCAAAACGGCGTCTATTTCGGCAACCCGGTTGCCGGTGAAGGCGCGGATCACACCGGTGGTGTGTTCAACAACCTCGAAGGCGGGGTGATCTCGTCCGACAGCCGCGCGTTCAACATCGACGGCATCGGGTTGGAAGTGAACAACGCAGGCGAGATTGTCGGCACCGACAGCCAGCGCAACGGCACCGTCTACGCCGATGGCACAGCGCAAGACTTCACCTTCAACAACAAAGAAACCGGCGTCGTCGATGCGGGTGAAGGCAATGAAGGTTCGGGCTTTGGGGCCGAGATCGCAGGTGAGAATGCTTTCACGCTGAACAATGACGGTCTTATCCAGGGTCGGGGCAACGCGGCAGCGGGCACCAATGCCGCAGGCGACGGTATCCGGATCGGCAATGTCGGCAACGCTGGCACGTTCACCGGCTCCATCACCAACGCGGGCACAGTCCTGTCGGAAGGTGCAAACGGAACCGTCGGCGCATTCCGCGCGGTGAACAACGTCAACTTCCAAGGCCAGTTGGTCAACGAAGAAGGCGGCGTATTCGCAGGTGTGCAAAACGGCGTCTACTTCGGAACTGGCGATCACACCGGCGGCTCGTTTGTGAACCGTGGAACCGTCACGTCGGACAGCCGTGCGGTGAACATCGATGGTGAGGGGCTTGAGGTCGTCAACGAAGGCGAAATCCTGGGCACCGGCGATCAGCGCAATGGCACCGTCTATGCCGATGGCACTGCCGACAACTATACCTTCAACAACACCGGTCTGGTTGATGCGGGTTTGGGCAATTACGGCTCAGCCGTGTCGCTGCAAACCGGCGATGTCGAAGGCGATATCGTGTCGGCTGCGGTTTTGAACGAAGGCTCCCTGCAAGGTCGCGGCGACGCGGTTGAGGGCAATCAGGTCGGTGACGGTCTGCGCCTGTTTACCAGCCAGTCCGAGGCCGGATTTGCCGGGGTGGTTGTCAACGAAGGCCTGATCGCAGGATCCGAGACCTCGGACGCAGCCGCAGGTATCCGCGTTGACGGTGGCCTGAACCTTCTGGGGGCGATCCTGAACGAAGGTGAGATCCGCGGAACGGTCAATGCAATCGACGCCTCGTATGCGGGTGACGTGACCATCGTCAATGACGACGAAGGTGTAATCAACGGCAACGTCCTGCTGGGCGCTGGCGATGACATCTTTGTCGATCTGGGCACCACCAACGGCAATATCGTTGGTGGCGCGGGCGACGACGTTCTGATCGCTGGCGATGCGGACAATGTTCTGACCGGTGGTCTGGGCAAAGACTTCATCGACGGTGGCGACGGCATCGACACAGCCGACTTCTCGGATCTGGATGTCGCGGTCGAAGTGCGCCTGGGCGCCAATGGCAACGGCACCGCAACCCGCGATACGGGCTTTAATGTCTCGGTCAAGGACGCCGTGGTCTCTGCACCCGGACAGTTCGGAGCGAACATCGCCAATGGTGCAGCCTTTGTGGAACAGGCGCTGCAGGACAACCTGTACTACAACATCCACACATCGGACTTCCCCGGCGGTGAAATCCGCGGGCAGCTGCTGGTGGACAGTGTCGAAACCGAGCATGGCATCCGCACCGTCACCCTGAGCGGCGGCCTGGACGCGGCGCAGGAACCGGGGCCGACCTCGGACAGCGAAGCCACCGGCGAGGCGACTGTGGTCATTACGCAGAACCTGCACACGGGTGAGGTGACCTATTCCAGCGAGCTGAGCGTTGTGGGCCTGAACGAGGCCGACCTGAACACGCCGATCCCAGGTGTTGTCTCGGCCATCCATCTGCACAACGCTCCGGCTGGCGCAAATGGTCCGGTTGTACAGGACACGCTGGTCGATGCTGGCGCCACTCTGGACGTAAACGCCACAGGAGGCACGGGTGTCATCGGTCAGGACGTCATCGACAACCAGATCGAAGTCGATGTTCTGCAGTCGATCGAGAATGTTATCGGATCCGGCGATGGTGACATCATCATCGGCAGTGATCTGGACAACAAACTCAGCGGCGGTGACGGCGATGACCTGATCTCGGGTGGGGGTGGCAATGACATCCTGATCGGCGGTGCAGGTGCGGATACCTTCACCTTCGGCGCGAATTTCGGAAACGACGTGATCCAGGACTTCGAAGTCGGCCTAGACCAGTTGCAATTCGGTGACTTCGGCCCCGATTTCGGCGGCGCTGTGAATATTGCTCAGGATGGCAACGACGCTGTGATCTCGTTCGGCACCGAAGGTTCGGTCCGTCTGGCGGGCGTCAACACCACCGACCTGACCGAAGACGACTTCGTCGCTTAATCGAAAACGGACGGGGCGGCTTTGACCGCCCCGTTTGCCAAACCGGAAAAGGGCAAGACGATGTTTCAGAAATCCAACCCCGTACAAACCGCATGGGCCTCGTTGCTTAAAGGGTTTGTTGCCGTCGCTTTCTTCAGCCTGTTTCTCAACCTGCTGATGCTGGCCGGGCCGCTCTACATGCTACAGGTCTATGACCGGGTCCTGACCAGCCAGAATGTCGACACGCTGATCGCGCTGACCCTTTTGCTAGGTGGCGTCTTTGTTGTGATCGCCTGTCTCGACCTGATACGGATGCGCATCCTGGGCCGCCTGGCCGCCCGGTTCGAGATGGCCGTCGGCGCGCCGGTTCTGGGGGCCGCGATGCGCCGCCGGGTTCACGGCGAAGCACAAAGCGCCGAAAATCTGGTCGACGACGTCAACGGATTTCGCGAGTTCATCTCGGGCTCGACCCTGACCGCCTTTTTCGACGCACCGTGGATCCCGATCTACCTGCTGGTCCTCTATGTCCTGCATCCTCTGCTGGGTCTGCTGGGACTGGCCGGAGCCGTCACCCTGACCGTCATGGCGCTGATCAACAACGCCCGTGCGCAGAAACCGATGCGAAACGCTGCCGAGGCCCGAGGACGCTCGGACGCGCTGTTCAAGACTTCGGATCGCAATGCCGAACTGGTCCACGCGCTGGGCATGAAATCCGATCTGGTGCGTCGCTGGACCGCCCTGCAAATCGACGCGCACGCGCATAAAACATGCGCGGCTGACCGTATCGCTGGCTTTTCGGTCCTGTCCAAGACCATCCGTATGGGCCTGCAATCGGCCATTCTGGGTCTGGGTGCAGCCCTTGCCATAACGGGCGAATCCACTGCAGGCGTCATGATCGCCGCTACCATCGTATTGGCGCGGGCGCTGGCGCCGATTGACCAGCTTATCGGCCAATGGCGTGGTTTTCTGGCCGCGCGCGGTTCCTACGCCAAGATCAAGGCGCTGACAGAGGACTTCGCCGAGGAAACACCCAACCTGCACCTGCCCCGCGCTTTCAAGACGTTGGACGCGAAAATTGCTCAGGCCGGTCCGCCGCGCGCGATCAATGCCACCATTCGGGGTATCGACTTTGATCTGGCCGCAGGCGACGTTCTGGCTGTCATTGGCCATAGCGGCTCGGGCAAGACGACGCTGGGCAAAATGCTGGCCGGGATCTGGCACCCGCAACGGGGCGAGGTTCTGCTGGATGGCAGCCCAATGTCGAAATGGAACACCGAGGATCTGGGCAAACAGATCGGCTACCTGCCGCAGGATGTCGAGCTGTTCGACGGTACGATCCGCGAAAACATCGCCCGTTTCTCGGTCGCCATCGACGACGCCGAGGTTTTTCGCGTCGCGCAGGAAGCTGGCATTCACGAAATGATCAGCGCCCTGCCCGACGGCTATGAAACGCGCATCGGTCAAGGGTTCTTTCTGTCTGGCGGTCAGCGGCAGCGTCTGGCCCTCGCCCGCGCGCTCTATGGTGACCCGTTTGTTCTGGTGCTGGACGAACCGAACTCGGATCTGGATACCGAAGGGGAACAGGCCTTGCGCGATGCCATTCTGGCCACTCAGGCCCGCGGCTCCATCGCAATTGTCATGACTCACCGCCCCGCAACCTTGCAGGCCGCCAACAAGGTCATGGTCATGCGCAACGGGTCCCAGACCCAGTTTGGCGACAAGGATGACGTGCTGAAAGTCAATCGCCGGAGTGTTCTGGACAGCTCGGGCAAGGGCACTCGCCCAACCCCTCAGCCCGTCCCGGAAACGCAAATCACAGGAGCAGCCCAATGACACAGATTGTCCCGCACAACGCCTCTCGCAATGCGCTGTCGCTCAATGAGGCAGAGTTCATCGACATCTCGGACGCCTCCCCCCGGATCGGACGCTATGTCTGGGTCGGCGTGATCACCCTGATGGCCTTTGTCGGAGGCGGCGCCTACTGGGCTTTCGCTTCGAAACTGGACGGGGCGGTGGTTGCCCCCGCCTCCTTCGTGGTCGAAGGCGATCGCAAAACGGTCGAGCATCTGGACGGCGGTATTATCCGAGAAATCCTGATTGCCGACGGAGATTTCGTTCAAGCAGGCCAACCCCTGATCCGGCTGGACAGCACCGATATCAACGTCGACCTGAACGTGCTGGGCAGCCAGATGGGTGAGCTTTCGGTGCGCCGCGCGCGCCTGCTGGCACAGATGAGCGGTCAGGACCGGTTTGATGAGGCCTCGGCCATGGCCGGTTTTCAGGCGGGTATGGAGCGGCTGCACTGGACCTCCGCCTATCTGACGCAGAAGCAGCTGTTTGACGCCGAAGCCCGCGCCCGTCAGACAGAAACCCGGATCAATGAGCAGCGGATCTCGGGTCTGAAGGATGAGGCGCAAGGGCTGGCCGAACAGCGTGTCAGGACCCAGAACCAGATCGAGATCACGCTGACCGAACTGGACAGCCTGCAGACCCTGCTGGAAAAAGGGTTGGTCGCGGCCACCCGCGTCAGCTCGCGCCAGATTGAGCTGCAGCGTCTCTACGGCGTCGACTCCTCGCTGCGCACGCAGATCGCGCAGGCTGAAAATCAGGTTACAGAACTGGAACTGACGCTGATCAGCCAGCAAAAGCTGCGGGATGAGGTGATCGCGGGAGAGCTTGCGGTCGTCGAAGCACAGCTTGATCTCGTGCGCCCGCAATATGCAGGCACCGCCGAGCGTCGCAAGCGGATCGAGCTGTTGGCCCCGACCAGCGGGCGAGTGGTCAACCTGGCGGCGTCGACCACGGGCGGTGTCATTCGTCCGGGCGAACACATCATGGACATTGTCCCGGCGGATCAGGCGCTGATTGTCGAGGCACGGGTCAAGACCGGTGATATTGACAAGCTGCGGATCGGCCAGTCCACCCGCATCCGCCTGTCCGCATTTGCACAGGCAGACGTCCCCGAGGCCAGCGGCAAGATCTTCGACATATCGGCCGACGCTTTAGAAGACGAACGCACGGGCGAGCCCTACTACAAGGCGCGGGTCAAACTGGATGCCAAGCAGCCCGAAGCGGTGGCAGCGCTGGATCTGGTGCCCGGTATGCCGGCTGATCTGTTCGTCAATACCGGCGAGAGGGCCGTGATCGCCTATCTGTCAAAACCCATCAGCGACCGGTTGGCCAAAACCTTTATTGAGTGAGTGGGTACCCAGGTAACGAGTAAAATTTTAACCAGTGGGAATGGTCTGCAGATTGGGCTGCAGACCATTTCACTTTGTCAAACGCCGTAGCGGGCCATGAACATGTCGACAGCTTGCAGGGCAACCTCGTCGATCTCGGCCTGGGAGAACTCTTCCTGAATGCCAAAGGCGGCGCGCAGCCATAGTCGCACTTTGCACAGCTCGGCGAATTGTTCTGCTGCGATCGTCACGTCCTCGATTGCCAATTCGCCCTTGGCGACGGCCTTTTCCAGATACTCGACCATCTTGCGCTGACCGTTCTGAGGCCCAGCTTCGTAAAAGACGCGTCCAAGTTCCGGGAAACGATCCCGTTCAGCCACGCAAACGCGGAAAATCTGGCGATTGAAATCCGACACGAAAAAGCTGACCAACTGCGTCGCGGTAATCGTCAGAACCTCACGCACGGGTTTGGTTTCGTCGATCATCGAGATCACACGCTCGGCCATGCGTCGGCATTCGGTTTGCGCCACCTCAATAAACAGCAGGCGCTTGTCGGGGAAATAGCTATATAGCGTCGCCTTCGAGACACCCGCCGCCCGCGCGATGTCATCCACACTGGCCCCCTCGAACCCATCCGCGAGAAAAACTTCTCGGGCCCCGCGCAGAACCTGGTCGAATTTTCGGCCGGTGCGCAGGATGGTGGCGGATTGGGTCATGATGGCTCCTTCAGCGGGTTGTGGAACGAATTTATAAACCGATCTGTTCAGACACAAGGATTCTTGGTGTTTTCTGACGGGCCGTCACACAAAACGCCGTTCGATCCGTGACTTGCAGGTCGCGCAATCCATGTTAGGAGGGTACATATGGTCGAGATCTTTCTGCGCACCCTTCCCTTCTTCGTAATCATCGGCCTGGGTTACTGGGCCGGGCGCGCGCGGTTTTTCACAGAGGAAGCCACCGCCTATCTGACGAAATTCGTCTTTTTCTTTGCCCTGTCGGCCATGCTGTTTCGCTTTGCCGCCACACTGCCCTTTGCCGAGATCTTCAATGGGCGGCTGATCATCGGTTATCTGATCGGCACACTGGCGGTCTATGCTCTGGCGTCGCTGGTGGCGTGGGTACGGGGCCTCGACATCCCCACTGCCGCGGTTGAGGCACAGTGCGCCGCAATCGGCAATGTCGGGTTTCTCGGCCTGCCTATGTTGGCCATGCTGCTGTCTGAGGCCGCGATCGGACCCGTCATGCTGATCCTTGCGGTGGATCTGGTGGTGTTTTCCTCGCTCATTGTGATCCTGATCAATGGCGGCCGGGACGGAAAGCTAACGGTCAAAACGCTGCGCCTGATCGGGTTTGGGTTGCTCAAGAACCCGATGATCGTATCGATCTCGGCCGGATTGATCTGGTCGGCGCTGCAGATCCCGGTTCCCGGTCCGATGAACGATTTTCTGACCATATTAGGTGGGGCCGCAACGCCCGGAGCACTATTCGCAATCGGCGCCTCGCTGGCGGGGAAATCGGCCGAGCGGGTCCAAATCGCGGGCTGGCTGAGCTTTTGCAAGCTGATCGTCCACCCCGCCTGTGTCGCCGTCGCCCTGCTTTGGCTGGTTCCAGTCGATACCTTCTCTGCCACGGTTGCGATTGCCGCCGCTGCACTACCGGTTGCGGGCAATGTCTACATGCTAGCCGCGCATTACGGTGTTGCGCCTCATCGCGCCTCGGCGGCGATCCTGCTGTCTACGGCGGCCAGTATTCTGACGGTTCCGCTGATCATCGGATGGCTTACCGCTTTGTGAGCGCGCAACCCCACCAAAAAGTCATGCACAGGGTGACTGCCGCACTTTACGCGGCGTCCTTAGGGCGATAGCCATGGCGCGACCCTAGACTAAGGACTCGACCAGATGGAAACCCTTTCGGAAAATGCCTGTTTTGGTGGTGTGCAAGGTGTCTACCGCCATGCCTCGACCACCTGCCAATGCGATATGACCTTTGGCCTGTTCCTGCCTGCCGAGGCCAAGGACGGCCCCGTTCCGGTCCTGTGGTACCTGTCTGGCCTGACCTGCACCCATGAAAACGCGATGACCAAGGCCGGTGCACAGGCCTGGGCCGCCGAACAGGGCATCGCCATCGTGTTCCCCGACACATCGCCCCGCGGCGAAGGCGTCGCGGACCACGAAGACTATGATTTGGGCCAAGGCGCGGGTTTCTACGTCAACGCAACGCAAACCCCGTGGGCCCCACATTTCAACATGTGGGACTATGTGGCCGAAGAACTGCCCGCGCTGATCGCCGAGAATTTTGCCATCGACATGGACCGTCAGGCCATCACCGGCCATTCGATGGGCGGCCATGGTGCGCTGACACTGGCGATGAACCTGCCGGGACGCTATCGCTCGGTCTCGGCCTTTGCGCCAATTTCGAACCCGACCGGCGCTGATTGGGGCCGCAAACAGCTGAGCGCCTATCTGGGCGATGATGAGGCCGGTTGGGCCAAGCATGACGCCTCGCTCCTGATGAAAGAGGTCGGTTTTGACGGCCCTATCCTGATCGACACCGGTGCCAACGACCAGTTCATCGACCTCCTGCGCCCCGAAGCGCTGGCCTCGGCCATCGCTGAGCGCCGCCAGCAGGCGAACTATCGTCTGCAGCCGGGCTATGACCATTCCTATTTCTTCGTGTCCACCTTCATGGAAGACCACATCACGTTCCACGCCGAAGCGCTGTACGGAGACTGAGGCATGAGCAAGTATGACTATGACCTGATCATCATCGGGTCTGGCCCTTCGGGCCGGTCTGCGGCGATTCAGGCAGGCAAGCTGAAACGCCGGGTGTTGGTGATCGACCGACACGACCGTTTCGGAGGCGTCTCGGTGCATACCGGCACGATCCCGTCCAAAACCCTGCGTGAAACCGTGCTGAACCTTTCGGGCTGGCGCGAACGCAGCTTTTACGGCCGCTCCTACCGGGTCAAGGAGCAGATCCGCGCCGAGGATCTGAAGGCCCGGCTGCACATGACGCTGGACCACGAAGTTGACGTGCTGGAGCATCAGTTCAACCGAAACCATGTGGATACCCTGAACGGGCTGGCCTCGTTCACGGGCCCGCATGAGATCGAGGTGGCGACGGATAGCGGTGAGAAAACCCGCCTGACCGCCGCAAAGTTCCTGATTGCGACCGGAACCAAAACCTATCGCCCGGACTATGTGCCTTTCAACGGCAAAACCGTTGTGGATGGCGATGAGTTCCTTGAAATGTCCGAGATCCCTCGGTCGTTGGTCGTGATCGGTGCCGGGGTGATTGGCGTAGAATACGCCACTATGTTCTCGGCCCTGGATGTCCGTGTCACCCTGATCGAGCCGCGCGACACCTTCCTTGATTTCATCGACAAACGCCTGATCCACGATTTCACCCATCAGATCCGCGAAAATGGAGTGGATCTGCGGCTCGGCTCGGCCGTCGAAAAGATCGAAGATGCGGGCGAGCATGTCGAGGTCACTCTTGAAAACGGTCGTCACGTCCGGGCCGAGATGCTGTTGTTTGCTGCCGGTCGGATGGGCGCGACCTCGACGCTGAATCTGAAAGCTGTGGGCGTGGAAACCGATCACCGCAACCGGATTAGCGTGGATCGCAAGACCTACCAAACCGAAGTGCCGCATGTCTACGCTACTGGCGACGTGATCGGGCACCCTTCGCTGGCCTCAACCTCTCTGCAACAGGGGCGCGTGGCGGCCTGTCACGCGCTTGAAACCCCAACCTTGCCGGAAAGCCCTTGGTATCCTTACGGGATCTACTCCGTGCCCGAAATCTCAACCTGCGGCATGTCCGAGGAAGAGTTGCAGGAGCGCGGTATCCCATACGAGGTCGGCGTAGCGCGGTTTCGCGAAACCTCGCGCGGGCATATTATGGGGTTGGAACATGGCATGTTGAAGATGCTGTTTTCCCTGAAAACCCGCCGGGTGCTTGGTGTGCAGATCGTGGGCGAAGGCGCGACGGAGCTGATCCATATCGCGCAGGCCGTACTGAACCTGAAAGGCACCGTGGACTACTTCGTGCAAAACACGTTCAACTATCCGACGCTGGCCGAGGCCTATAAGATCGCGG
This sequence comes from Ruegeria sp. AO1, assembly GCF_056535985.1. Lineage (NCBI taxonomy): Bacteria > Pseudomonadati > Pseudomonadota > Alphaproteobacteria > Rhodobacterales > Roseobacteraceae > Ruegeria > Ruegeria sp. AO1. The sequence goes on along the minus strand of NZ_JBQFJC010000002.1, from coordinate 1,070,670 downwards.
GTTTGGATGCCTTCAATCGGATGCCGATCCCCGAAGAGTTCAAGGTCAAGAAAAAGCCTGTTGAACCCGCAAAGAAAGAGGCAAAGAAGGCGTGACAACGCTCTATGTCGATGGGGACGCCTGCCCGGTGAAAGCTGAGGCTGAGCGGGTCGCAACCCGACACAAGGTGCCCATGGCGCTGGTGTCGAATGGCGGGTTGCGGCCATCGGCAAACCCTCTGGTGCAGGTCGTCATTGTCGCAGAGGGCGCGGATGAGGCCGACAAATGGATCGCCGAGCGCTGCGGTGCCGGCGATGTGGTGGTCACCTCGGACATCCCTCTGGCCGCCAAGTGTGTCGAGGCCGGTGCCCGTGTGCTACGGCCCAATGGCGAGGCTTTCACCGCTGCGAATATCGGCCAGCAACTGGCGATGCGCGACCTGATGGCGGATTTGCGCGCGGCTAACCCTCTGGGCGCAGGGGGTGGCGGCAAACCGTTTGGGAAAGCCGATCGCTCGCGGTTCTTGGACGCTCTGGAGCGGGAACTGCGAGCGGCGCTGCGCGGCTAACCCTCCCGCCAGTTGACGTCGCATCAAAGATGCGCTCTCGCCTGTTGGGCCAGGCAGCGCGTGCCGCGCTGCGGGCGCGCCCAGTTACGCAGCGGCGGGGGTCGGCCCTCGGTTCTCGCGAATGGGCAAGTGGACAATCGCGCTGAACGCGCCCACGGCGATACCGATCCACCAAACCATCGTGTAGTCGCCAAAGACGTCATACATCCGCCCGCCCAGCCAGATGCCAAGGAAACTCCCAAGTTGGTGGCTGAGGAAGACAATTCCATACAGCGTACCCATGTAGCGCAGACCGTAGAGATGCGCGACCAGACCGGATGTCAGTGGTATTGTGGCCAGCCAGAGAGAGCCCATAGCCAACGAAAAAACGATGACCGATATTGGGGTGATCGGAAACATGATGAACACGACAGCAGCCAGCGTGCGCGCCGTATATACGATGGCCAGCAAGTATTTCTTGGGAAAGTGGTTCCCCGCCCAGCCTGCCAAAAGCGTGCCGCCGATATTAGCCAGCCCGATCAGCGAAATGGACAACGCACCCAAGGCGGACGTGGTCGTTATGCCTATCGAATGCAGGACGCCACCCGGCTGGATGGGGCCGCACATCTCGGTCACGAATGCAGGGAAGTGAGCTGTGATAAAGCCGAGCTGATAGCCACAGCTGAAAAAGCCAAGTGAGATCAGCGTGTAAGACGGGTCTCGGAGGGCACGCCCCAAGATTTGACCCATGCTTTCTTCCAGCTCGGCCTTACTGCTTTGCTGAGGCGCACGCATGAAGGGCAGGATCAGCACGAGGCAGAGAATAGCGACGGCGAACACGATATAGACCTGATGCCAGGGCAGGAAGGTCAGCATCCATTCGGCCGTTGGCGCGCCCAAAACCTGACCGAAACTGCCCGCAGCCGTAACGATGGCCAAAGACATGGATCGGTTCGCGTCAGAGGATGCCCGCCCAACCACGGCAAGAACCACGCCGAAGCCGGTCCCTGCAATGCCAAACCCGACCAACCATGCGTAGATTTGGTGTTCAAACGGAGTAATAGACCAGGCTGAAAGCACCATGCCAGCGGCATAAGTCAGCGCGCCAAGCACAATGGCCTTTCGGTCGCCGATCTTTTCAGCGATGGCGCCAAAGATCGGCTGCCCGATCCCCCAGGCCAGATTCTGGATCGCAATGGCCATTGAGAAATCGGTGCGCAGCCAGCCGAACTCAGATGCGATCGGGATCTGGAACACCCCAAACGAAGCGCGCACCGCGAAACTGACTGTAATGATGATACAGCCAACGATCAGAATTGGATTCAGCAGACGTGCGGAGTGCGGCATCGGGACCTCAGACAAACAAGTTTTGCGACGCTACTGTTTTTCTTCGGCGCGTCAATTCAGTAGATTTGCGGTTCGACATAAGGAAAATTGATGCGTGCCTGAAATTGCCCGCTTTTCAACGCGTAGTGCGGGCGCTATGGCTCAAACCCATGACGGATCTGATTTCGCTGTATAACGAACGTATCTCCGATGGGTCCCTGACGCGGGATGACGCGCAGGAAGCCGTTCTGCCGCATTTCGAACGTATCCGTGCCGAATTAAGCGCACCGGTGAAGCGGGGATTGTTCCGCAAGGCTCCACCACCGCCCAAAGGGTTGTACCTGTGGGGCGGGGTTGGGCGTGGGAAGTCCATGCTGATGGATATGTTCGTGGATGCGTTGGAAGACATACCAGCGCGGAGAGTGCATTTTCACGCGTTTATGCAGGAAATCCATGCGGGTATGCACAAGGCACGCAAGGATGGTGTTGAAGACGCGCTAGCCCCGGTCGCGCAGGAGGTCGTGAAATCTGTTAAGCTGCTGGCGTTTGACGAAATGCAGATCACCGATATTACCGATGCCATGATCGTCGGACGCTTGTTTGATCTGCTGCATGCGGGGGGTGTGGTCATCGTAACGACCTCGAACCGCCATCCGGATGATCTGTACAAGAACGGTTTGAATCGACAGCTGTTTTTGCCCTTCATCGCCCATATCAAAGAGCAGCTTCAGATATGGGAGCTGGTCTCGCCGACCGACTACCGCCAGAACCGTCTTGAGGGCGCGCCGGTTTATTTCTCACCAATCGGCCCGGAGGCGCGAGAGAAGATACGCACCGTTTGGGCGGATTTGTCGGGAGGCACGGCAGAACCCTTGGTTCTGCAGGTCAAAGGGCGCGCCGTTGAACTACCAGCTTTTCGCAATGGGGTCGCGCGGGCTTCGTTCTATGACCTGTGTGGACGGATGTTAGGGCCTGGGGACTATCTGGCCATCGCTGAAACGATCAAGGTTCTGGTGCTAGAGGATATTCCCCGTCTGTCCCGCAACAACTTCAATGAGGCCAAACGCTTTGTGACGCTGATCGACGCACTTTATGAGGCCAAGGTTCGGTTGATCTGTTCTGCAGCGGCTGAACCCGAGATGCTGTATGTCGAGGGCGAAGGTACTTTTGAATTTGAGCGTACCGCGTCTCGCCTACGGGAAATGCAGGACCAGGATTGGGGGAAGTAGGGGCGTTGCCCCTGCAGCGGCAAGCCGCTACTCCCCCGAGATATTTTCAGCCAGGTAAAGCCTTAGGGGCAGATCTAGCCGTTTTCACGTAGGATATTGCCCGCAAGGTAGAGAGACCCGCAGATCAGAATGCGCGCCTGCGGGTCTTTGGCGACGATTGAGTCGAGCGCCTCGGCCACGCTGTTGGCGGTTGATGCAGACAGATCGACCTTACCAGCGGCGGCGGCTGTTTCTTCGGCGCTGAGGGTTGCGGCCTCACCTGGGATGGAAACGGCGGTCAGGCTTTGGGCCTGTTTGGCAAGCGGCGCGAGGTAGCCTGTTACGTCTTTGGTGTTCAGCATACCGCAGATCATATGGGTCGGGCGTTTCGCCAGGTTCGACAGAACCTCGGCCAGAGCGATCCCGGCTGCGGCGTTGTGCCCTCCGTCCAGCCAAAGCTCGGCCTGCCCTGCAGCTTGCACGAGCGGGCCGGTTTTGAGGCGTTGCATCCGTGCGGGCCATTCGGCATTGGTCACCGCGGCCTCATAGGCCGCGTCGCCGAGGTTGAGGTGACGCAGAACTGCCAGGGCCGCTCCCGCATTCTGGATCTGGTGGGCACCCAAGAGGTTGGGCAGAGGCAAGTCACGCAAGCCTGTTTCGTCCTGATAAATCAGGCGGCCGTTTTCTTCGGTGACGTGCCAATGCTGGCCACATGCAATAAGAGGTGCGCCGAGGCGTGCGGCGGTCTGCTCAATCACCTCCATCGCCTCATCAGGTTGCGGGCCGACGATGCAAGGCACGCCGCGTTTGATGATACCGGCCTTTTCAGCGGCGATTTTCGCCAGCGTATTGCCCAGAAACTGCTCATGGTCGATCGAGATCGGGGTGATCACCGTCACGGCGGGTTTTTCGATCACATTGGTGGCGTCCAGACGCCCGCCGAGGCCGACTTCGAGCAAAGCGTAGTCGGCTTTGGCGCGCGCGAAGGCCAAAAGGGCCGCGCAGGTCGTGATCTCGAAATAGGTGATGTTTTCGCCGCCATTGGCTGCGTAGCACTCATCAAGCACCACCGTCAGATCGGTTTCCGAGATCAGCTCTCCGGCCAAACGAATGCGTTCATGGAACCGTGCAAGATGCGGTGAGGTATAGGCGTGGGCCGACAGCCCTGCCCCCTCAAGCCCGGCTCGGATCATCGCTTGGGTCGAGCCTTTCCCGTTGGTTCCGGCGATGTGAATCACCGGCGGCAGCTTGTTCTGTGGGTTATCCAATGCCTCTAGTAAACGCCAGACGCGGTCCAAGGTCAGGTCGATGATCTTGGGGTGCAGCGCCATCATCCGGTCGAGGATGGCGTCCGATGTTTGGGCGGTCATTTCTGATCCGTATCTTCAGCAGGCGCGTCTATGGCGACATCTTCCGGTTCCGGCGCAGGTAGATCGCCTTTAATCGCCGGAGGCTGGTTCATCAGCATGCGCGTGATGGTGATCAGCTCTTCACGCAGCTCGGTGCGTTTAGTCACGCGGTCCAGCATGCCGTGATCCAGCAGGTATTCGGCGCGCTGGAACCCCTCGGGCAGCTTTTCACGGATGGTCTGCTCAATCACGCGGGGACCCGCAAAACAGATCAGCGCGTTGGGTTCCGAGATATGCACGTCGCCCAGCATCGCGTAAGATGCAGTCACACCACCGGTGGTTGGGTGGGTCAGAACGACGATATAGGGCAGGTTCGCCTCTTTCAGCATCTCGACGGCCACGGTGGTACGCGGCATCTGCATCAGGCTCAGGATGCCTTCCTGCATCCGGGCACCGCCGGCGGCCGAGAACAGGATAAGCGGGCGCTTTAGTTTAACCGCCTCTTGCGCGGCGGCGATGATCGCGTTGCCAACATACATGCCCATCGAACCGCCCATAAACGAGAAATCCTGCGCCGCCGCAACAATCGGGGTACGCCCGATTTCGCCCGTAGCGACCAGCATGGCTTCTTTTTCGCCCGTTTTCTTCTGGGCCGCCTTCATGCGATCGGGGTATTTCTTCTGATCGCGGAACTGCAGCGGGTCATCTTTGGGCGCAGGCACCGCAACTTCGGTGAAAATCCCGCCATCGAACAGGTGGCCAAAGCGGTCACGCGGTGTGATTGCCATATGGTGACCGCACTGGGTGCAGACGTTCTGGTTTTCGGCCAATTCACGATGGAACAGCATCGTTCCGCATTCATCGCATTTGTGCCACAGGTTTTCTGGCACTTCTCGGCGCGAGAAGATCGAGTTGATCCGGGGGCGGACGTAGTTTGTGATCCAGTTCATATCAGAGCCTTGGATTGTGCGGCGTTGACGTCAAATAAGACGCTACGGAAAGAAATGCAATCAGCGCCTGATGACTAGTCGTGCTGTCAGCCAGCAAACCATCATCGAGCCGAAATCCACCCACAACCACTGCCGCAATACTCCACCGTCCGACATATCGTAGGGCAGCACGAAAAGGGCCAGACCACTGAGCGTATCGGGCAATGAGATAATCAGGAGAGAGATCACATTATTGAAGAAATGCAAGGCGATAGCTGGGCCCAAAGTGCCAGAACGAGCCGTCAGATCAGCCGCCAGAACGCCGAACACACAGGACCAGACTGCAACCAGCAGCGCGTTGTCGCCAGCAATCCCCGGCGCATAGTGACCCGCTGCAAACAAGGCCGAAGGCACGCCTACCCAGATCAGCGGTGACTGAAACCGCGCGGCCAGAGATTGCTGCAGGTAGCCGCGAAACAGGATCTCTTCGGCGCTGGTCTGAATCAGCACGGCGCCTGCCGCGAACGGCAGCAGTACGATCCAGGTCAAGAACGCCAGGTTCTGGGTCAGCGGATCCCCCATTCCGTAAGGCGGTAGGGCTGCCAGTGCCAGACCGAGAACCACCAAGGCCACCAAAACCTGTGTGAATTGACTGATCGCCAAACGACGCTCTCCGAGAATCGCCCAGAGCGACCTTTGCTGCATCTGTTTTGCAGCAACAGCAACGCCAATCGTCAGAAACCCAAAGCTGGCCAGCAGGACAAATGTCGCGAGGGGGGACGTGCCGCGCAAAAACCCTTGGGCCTGAGAGGGGGGGATGAGGGCGCCTATAACCGCAAAAAGAACAGTGTTCGCCACCAAATAGAGCGTGCAAACAATCACCAGCCCGACCAGCAGCCGCCACAGATCAGGGCGCGCGCGGGCGTCGCGCACCAAATGTTCATGAGCGGCATAGGCGGCGGGTTCAATCATTGTCATCGGCCTCGTCAAGAATGGTTTCCTGCACCACGTCCGGGAAGACATCCGCCGGGTTTGCAACCGTGTTCACGCGCGTGGCGAGCGTGGTCAGGTATCCCGCAACGGTCTGCAGCAACTGCGTCGCGACCGAGGCGTCGCTTTCGACAACGGCGCGCAGTTCCTCGGCCCCGATACGCAGAAAGGCGCAATCTGTGTTAGCGACCAGATCAAGTTGCCGGCGGTCACCGGTAATGATCGACAGATCCCCGATCAAGCGACCCGGCTCAACAATCGATATGGGGCGTTTGTTGCCATCTTCATCCGACCAGTCCAACCGGGCCTGACCCCGGATGCAAAGATAGGCTGCGTCCGCCGTCTGCCCGCGCGAAAAGATCACCTGCCCCGCGGCGACGTCATACCATTGTGCCGAGAACGCCAGCAGCCGTTGGTTCCGCGCGTCGATGCCCGAGAAAAGCTCGGTGGTCGAGATGATTTCGAGCTTTCTGCTGAGGTCAGCAGTAGCCCCCTCTTGATGCAGAACGGGCGTGCGTGAGACACCGTCGATGCGGCCATCCTTTACCTCAACGAACAGATCATAGGCTTCGGGATGGGCAAAGTGATCCTCCATGAAGATCATGATCGACTCGGGCAGCAATTCCCGCAGGCGCAACCGCGTGCGCAGACGGCTTTCTGAATCGTGACTGGCCAGCGCCTTGTCGAGGATCAGGATATCGGGTCGCTTGATCCCCGCACGCGAGAACGATGCGCGTTCTTGGAACACCGTAGGCAGGTTGTTCCCGCCCAAGCCCGAGGGCAGGTCGAACATGGTGGCCGCAGCGCGGCGGCGCAGACCGGCCTCATTCACGGCTTGGGCGACCAGATCTTCAATCTCTTCGGCGTGCGCACCCGCCATGAGAGAAACGCGCCCGTAAAGGACATTCTCGATCACGGTCAGACGCGGGAAGTAGGCGTCAGGTGACAGTGGGACGAACATCCCATCCAGCGCCTCATGCATGGCAGCGGATTGCTGTTTCCGGATCGCAAGGATCTTGTCTTTGTACTCGTTCGGAAAGTCGGGGCCAATTTGCTCGGCCGTCAATAGGAACGGTACTGTCAGCATCAGCGCACAATCCGGTTCTGAGACCGCATTGTCCCCTTTGGTTTTCAGGCGATCCTTGATGTCCAAAAGCCTGTGATACATGTCCTTGGACATGCCCAACCGCAGGAACAGAGGGTGATCGGTGCCATCGCGACCAAAGGCCTGGTCCAACGTCTCGATCACGGTGCTGGCCATGTTCATTGCTTCTTCGGCCAGATCATGGCTGCGCAACATGTTTCGGAACCGCTGATCACCGGCCAATGACTCGGGCGTGATATCCCGCGCGGGCGTGGCGAACAGCAGGTTGCCACCCAAAGGCACCGCGGGATTGAACTGATCCGGATCGAACCGATAGACATAGCGATCGAGGCCCTTGTCCTGTAATTTCTGGGCCACTGTCTCGCGCAGTTTGACAAGCTCTTGCGCCAGGCGCGGATGCAGTTTCGGGTCAAACTGCGTGCGTAGGGTGCGGCGCAACATGAACTCGTCAATGCCCATCGCCTCGACCAGTTGGAACCACCACGCGCGGATGTCGTCGATATCGTCCAGCCCGGCCAGCCCCGGATCGACCCATTCATCCTCGAGCGAATCTGTCGGATTGCCGGACCGAACGGCCTCGATCTGGCGGCGGGTCGGGGCCTTCTTGGCCTCAGTTTCGTGCTGAGGATAGGGGCGCAGCGGCATCAGCAGGTTGTCACCCAGAGTTCCATCGAACAGGTAGGGCCGCGAATAGGCGTATCCGATCCGAGCAGCAATCACCGCTTGATGCAGTTCGTTGAGATTATGCCCGGCCAGCAGGACCTCGCCCTGAACCGGCACCACCTCACGCGTCAGAAGCTGCGCCAGAGCGGTGCGTTCAGCCGCGTTGGTCGACTGAATCGCCACCCGCGCGCCCTTGGGAATTCTCAGATCGATGTCTTCCAGAATGGTTTTACCGTCATCATCGCGCACGGTGATGTTCCGCAGTTCAATATCACCGGTGAGGTGCGGAATGACTTCGGGCCGGCCCTCGAACAGATGTTCGGGGATCATGTTGGATGGGGCGAAGCGTTCGGTCACGATCTCCCATCGCAGCGACATGTCCTGCACCTGATTGTAATAGGTCAGCAGATCCTTCCACGGGCCGCTCAGATCCTTGTAGGCCCCCAAGGCAGCCACCAAAGCACCCACAGTCACCTCACCCGTGATCGCCAGATACCCCCCGACCGAGTAGAACAGGAACGGGGTCATCTGAGTGATCAGATTGTTGAGGAACTTCATGAAGAACTTTTTGTTGTAGATCTTGAAGCGGATCTCGAACAGGTTCCCCAGACGGTAGCTAAATTGCGCCAACCGGTAGCGCCAGCCGCCATTGGTGCGCAGATCGCTGATCCCGGCGGCACTTTCGCCGATCTCGGAACTCAGGTGGCGGACCTCTTGAATGCGGTCTTTGTTCAGCAGGTTGATCTGACGTTGCAGTTTCGGGATCAACCACGCCTGCAGCGGAATGAGGGCGATACTGGCCAGCCCGAACCAGACGCTCTGCATGAACAGGAAGGTGACGATGGTCATCATCTGACCGAACTGAAACACTGGCTGAGCGATGGCGTCGCCCATCAGACCGCCCATCGGCTCGGCCTCGGAGGTGATCATTGAAACCAACTCACCCTGGCTGGTGGTGGCGAAATATGATTTCGGAAAGCGCATCGACCGGTTGATCAGGGTGAACCGCAGGCGACGCAGCATCCGTTCCGCCAAAACGCCCTTCATCGTGTTTATGCGCATCTTCATCAGACCGCTGGCGATCACGGTTGCCAGAAAGGCAAAACACAGGATCAAGAGATACTGGATCTGCGTGACGGTCACCCCCCAAATCACGACAGTATCCGCGGGCGCACCAATGGCGTCGTTGATGATCTGCTTGGGCAGCTCTAGCGAGGCATAAAGGAACGGAAACGAAAGAACCGTCAGAACCAACAGCACAAGCTGTTGTTTTTTCGAGTGTTTCCAAATGAACGAAAACAGGGTGGGTTCCATGGCCGGGCCTTGTCGAATGAAAAACTGATACGTGGCGTGGTTGCTGGCGACCCGCTTTTTCAAGAGGCCCGACCCTAAGCACAGACCCGTCGTAATGCAAGAACCGACGGTGGCCTCATGCACCGAAAACCGACAGATCCAAATTCCGGGTTTGTCCCTCGCCCGGTCTTTGACTAAAGAGGTCCTAAGTCGGGTGAAGGGACCATGGGCAGGATTCTCGAACGTTATTTTCACCGCAGGGTTTTGGACCGCTGGCGCAGGGCCGCTCAGATGGCGGCTGATGCTCCTCAGGCCGAATTGCGACGCCAGCGCGAAAGTGCGCGCGCCCTGCAATCACAGCTCAGGCAGGTGATCGACACGGCGGATATGCGGCTGCGCGACCCGCAAATAGGCTCGAACCAGTTTCCCAAACCGATCGGCACGGATTGGAGCTGGCGCCCCGATCTGTGGCGCTGGCCCCTTGCGACGCATGGCCTTGCCTCACCGCCGCGCAAAGCGTCCCTGGGCGATCAGGTGCAGGTGTTTCACGACTGCCCGCAGGCCGAGATCGCCCTGCGCCAAAACCGCAACCGGCTGTCCAGCGATCTGGCCCCTTTCAATTTGGCGGTCGAGGTCTTTGGCTTCGAAGGCAGTTTTCTGTCACTTTCGATCCAATTGCCTAGCGACGCCTCTCAGGGCCTGAGCCTGCAACACCTTATCCGTCTGGACGCGCAGATTGATGCGGAACAGGAGGTTGACCTCTTTGCCCGGCTCAACATCCTCAGCGGCCCGAATACCGAACAGGTTCTGCGCAAGCTGGATCTGGCCAACCCGTCGCCCAGCGTCGATTTCGATCTGGCCCATCTGCCATTGAACGAAAAACGGATCGAAAAGATCTGGCTGGACCTGATCCTTGAAAACCCCGGCATGAACAGCGTCACTCTGCGCGATCTGACTTTGTGCCGCCACCATCGCGCTGATTTGTGAGGTACTAGGGAATGACGGAGCCACTGTTGACCCGGACCCGGTTTGAGAACGGAATTTGGCAAGGGCATCTGCGCGCCCAGACCCATCCGGATATACAGGTGCTGTACCGGGGTGAGGACGTCGAAGGTGTTACCCTTTCGGATGTCGAGGACGGCTGGTCCGTGACCATCCCGGTGCCGGTCGCGGCCCTGTCGGACGGAGTCCATGGCTTTGTCATATCCGACCGCGCAACGGCCCGGAAACTGGGGGATTTCACGGTGATATCAGGCGAGCCTGCCGCCGATGATCTGCGCGCCGAAGTTGAGCTATTGCGCGGTGAGCTTGACATGCTGAAACGGGCTTTTCGTAGAATTTGCCGGGAACCCAGCTAAGGCGGGACCTGGGTTTTCCTATCTTTTTCGCCATTTACATGCATCATTGAGGCAGCCGCAACACTCCGGAAGCCGCCATGGATCGCAAAAGTATCATCAAAGTCATTGCCTTGATGGTGACCGCATTTGGCATCGGCATCGACTTTACCGGGGCCCTGATGCTGGTTCCGTCAATCGAAAGCAGCTTTGACAGCGATATCACCAGTACCCAATGGGTGTTGAACATTTACGCATTGTTCTTCGCCATGACAATGGTCGCCGGAGGGCGCTTGGGCGACATGTACGGACACCGCAGGGTGATGATCATCGGCCTGTCGATCTTTCTGTTTGCCTCAGTGATGTGCTTCGTCGCGCCCGGCCTCGATTTCCTGATCGGCGCGCGCGCCTTGCAAGGCATTGGCGCAGGATGCGTCTGGCCCTGCACCCTGGCCTTTGGAGCCACCAAAGTCTCGAAGCAGGAACACCGCGCACTTGTCATGGGGCTGATCCTGGCGGGCGTGACGACGGGCAATGTGTTTGGCCCAATGATCAGCGGACTTGCCGTCAGTTTCGGCGAATGGCGATACTTCTTCCTCGCCAACGTCGTGTTCTCCTGCATCTCAATGGCCACCGCCTTGATTTTGATGGAGCGGGAGACCCAGCACAAACAAGGCGAGCATATCGACTTTGCCGGGATGGGTATCCTGTCCTTTGCTGTGCTTCTTCTGCTCTACGGACTGGATGTGGGGGCCGATTGGGGCTGGTCGTCGATCCCGCTTTTGCTGCTGTTCTTTGTCAGCGCCGTTCTGTTCCTGCTGTTTCCGCGCGTTGAAAAGCGGGTGAAAGAGCCGCTCTTGCTGCCGCAATTAATGCAGAATCGAGAATTTCTGATCACGCTTGGACTGAATATGTTCAACGTCTCAGCCGCCTTTGTCGCGTTGTTGTATTTCCCGCAATACATGCAAAAGGTGCTGGGTTGGTCGACCTTCCAATCAGCGCTCGGGCTGGCCCCTCTGACCATCCTGCTGGCAGTGGGGTCGATCGTCTCTGGCACACTTTACAATGACTTCGGCCCCAAACGCCTGCTGTTTTGGGGTTATGTTCTGGCGACGGTGGGATCGGCTAGTATCGTGATCCTGCCCAGCAGTTTGGGCTATTTCCACATCCTGCCGGGTATGGCCATGATCGGGCTGGGCGCGACCTTGACGGTCGGACCGTCCGGAACCGCTGCGGTCTGCGCGGTCAAACCTGAACGCGCCGGGCTGGTTGGGGGCCTCAGTTTCATGACGCATCTGGTCTACGGAGCAATCTCGGTCGCCTGTGCGACAGCCATCATGTATGCGGTATCGTTGTCTACCCTTCGGGGGAAGCTAGCCGCTGCCGGGATTGATCTGACCGACGCCGAACAACGGGCGATCAATGGCGGTTCCCTCAGCACCGACTCTGCACATGCGGTGATGGCAAAGCTGAGCGCGGATCAGGTCGATACGGTCAAATCCGCCCTAACAACCGCCTTTGACAGCGGCATGAGCATGGCCTTCATCTTTTCCACGATTTCGGTCTCGTTGGGCATTCTTCTGGCGCTGATGCTGGACGAAGCCAAGCTGCACAAGATCGAAAGTTGAAAGGGCCGCGCCTGGCGCGACCCTTTGGATTTTACTGAGACGGACCGTCAGGATTGAACGCCGAAAGACCTTTGAGGATGTCGATGGCATAGGCCAACTGGTAATCCTCTTCCCGCAGCTCAGCGGTGGCTTCAGCTTTGGCGCGGTCTTCTTCGATCTGGCGGATTTCATCCTCGCTGAGGCTGTCATTGTTCAGACTGCCGCGCAGATCCGCTTCCGAGCGTGCCGGACGATCATCCTCTTCTTCAGTTTCCGGAGCCGGGCGCGGTTGTTCCACGATAATGTCCGGGCTGACACCCAACGCCTGGATCGAACGGCCAGACGGCGTGTAGTACCGCGAGGTGGTCAGACGCATCGCACCGTCACCGCGCAGCGGCATCACCGTCTGCACCGAGCCTTTACCAAAGCTCTTGGTACCAACAACAATCGCGCGTCGGTGGTCTTGCAGGGCACCGGCAACGATTTCAGAGGCCGAGGCAGAACCGCCATTGATCAACACCACAATCGGCTTACCTTCGGCCAAATCACCGGGGGTCGCGTTGAAACGCTCGCCGTCCTGCGGGTCACGCCCACGGGTCGAGACAATCTCACCTTCGTTCAGGAACGCATCCGAGACCTTGATCGCCTGAGTCAGCAGACCACCGGGATTGTTGCGCAGGTCAAGCACAAAGCCGTTGACCTTGTCGATCCCGCCCGCTTCCTCGATCTGCTCTTCCATTCCGGCCTGCAGGTTCGGGAAGGTCTGATCGTTGAACGTGGTCACCCGCATGACAACGCTAGTGCCCTCGGTCCGAGCGCGTACGGCGGTCAGTTTGATCGTGTCACGAATGATTGTGACATCGAACGGATCAGGCTCACCCTCACGCACAACGGTGATCACGATTTCCGAGCCGACAGGGCCGCGCATCAGTTCAACCGCCTTATCCAGCGTCAGGCCCAGAATGCTTTCGCCATCCACATGGGTGATGAAATCTCCGGCCTCAATCCCGGCCTCATCGGCAGGCGTGTCGTCGATCGGAGAGACGACTTTGACAAAGCCTTCCTCTTGCGTGACTTCGATGCCAAGCCCGCCAAACTCACCGCGGGTCTGAACGCGCATCTGCTCGGCGTCGTCGGGTGAAAGGTAGCTGGAATGCGGATCGAGTGAGGTCAACATGCCGTCGATCGCGGCTTCGATCAGCTCTTCCGACTCAACTTCTTCGACATATTGCGCGCGGATCCGCTCAAAAATGTCACCAAACAGGTCGAGTTGCTGGTAGACATCGGCCTTGCTCTCGGCCTCCTGCGCCAGCAGGGGTCCTGCGATCTGAGTTGTTGCAATGATGCCTGCAACCGTTCCGGCCAGTCCGGCCATCACAAATTTCTTCATACTCGTTTATCCATCCTTGCTGGTCCGAAACCACGACTCGGGGTCCACGGGGCTGTTATCTTCTCTGACCTCTATATAGAGCGTTTCTGATCGGTCAGTTCCAGTGCCATCACCACGAGTTGACAAAATAGCACCGATTTCTGGCGTTTCACCGGGCATCAAACCGACCGGAGTGCCCTCTGGTATCACTTGACCTATGTCTCCGTAGACTTCCTGCAAGCCCGAAAAGACGAATAAGAGGCCGGGCTGAGGCTCAAGAATGATCAGATTTCCCAGGTCCAGAAGCGGCCCTCGGTAGCGAATTGTGGCCGCCGTGGGCGTTGTTACCAGGGCACGCGGGCGCGCACCAAGCACAAGCCCCGGCCGCGTTACGCCTGCTGCGTCTGTTTCCCCGGCCCGGTGCAATAAAACGCCCTGGACCGGCAGAGGCACGTCGCCTTTGCGGCTTTGAATAGAGTCGTCGCTTTCCGCAATCTCCCCTTCCGAAATTTCCGACAGGCCTGTAGCAAACCCATCCAGTGTTTCGGTCGAAGAGATCAGGATTGCCGTTTTGATCGGGTCTTCAACAAAGCGCTGCGGCAACCCGGTGCGATCCGCGATGGCTTCGCTCAGGCGGGTACGGGCGGACTGCACCCCGGTCAGACCTTCTGTCAGGGTTTCCGCCGCATCCTGCTGCAGTACTCGCAAGGTCTGAACCTCTTGCAAATCCCGCGCCAAAGCCTGCGCCTTGGCATTCAGGCCCGGTGTCACCTCGGACAGCATCATCCCGGCCTGCGCAGCCCCCAAAGGGCCAGAAGGGTGCAACATCAGCACCGGCGGGGTGGTCGTTTCTATGGTCTGCAATACACCCAGCAACTGCGCCACATCCTGTTCCCGTGCGCGCAGCTCGGCCGACAGCTGCGCCTCGCGCGTGGCGGCCATGCGCAACCCGTCCCGCATGGCGGACAACCCAGCCTCGTAAGCTTGGATCGTCTCTGTTAGAGCACGCACCCGGTCGCGCGCGCTTTCTGCCTCAGACAGCGAGATGGACGCCTGTTCCAACATCTCGGCCGCCGCCAGCGCCGCCTGAGAAGGCGTGTTCTGCGCCTCCGCCGGGCCACAGAAAACCACCGCCAAGGCTGCGGCCAGAACCCTCATGACAGCAGGCTTTCCCCAGTCATCTCAGGCGGTTTGGGCAGATTCATCAGTGCCAGCAAAGTGGGCGCAAGGTCCGACAGACGCCCGGTACGAAGTGTCGCCCCCTCGGGCCCTCCGACCAAAGCCACCGGCACCGGGTTCAACGTGTGCGCGGTATGCGGGCCACCTGTCTCCGGATCCACCATTACTTCGCAATTGCCGTGATCGGCGGTGACGATCATCGCCCCCCCGGCCTTTTCCAGTGCGGCAACCACGCGAGCCAGACCTTGATCCACGGCCTCGCAGGCTTTGATCGCAGCGCTCAGGTCTCCGGTATGACCGACCATATCGGGGTTGGCATAGTTGGTGACGATCAAATCATAGCCCGCCTCGATGGCCTCAACGAACTTGTCCGTCACCTCGGCCGAGGACATCTCGGGCTGTAGATCATAGGTGGCCACTTTGGGCGATTTGGGCATGAAGCGATCTTCGCCAGCTTCGGGGACCTCCTTGCCGCCATTCAGGAAGAAGGTGACATGGGGGTATTTCTCGGTTTCGGCCAGACGGAACTGACGCAAACCCTGTTTGGCCACCCACTCGCCCAGAGTGTTCACGATGGCCCGCTTGGGGAACACCGTCGTCATATAGACATTGTGGCCGTCGGAGTACTCAACCATGCCAAGTAAAGCAGACAGCGCTGGACGCGTGCCGGTTTCGAATTCGTCAAAGCCCGGTTCGGCAATCGCGCGCAGAATTTCCCGCGCGCGGTCGGCGCGGAAATTCAGGCAGAAAAACCCGTCACCATCTTTGACACCATCATAACCTTCCAGCACGGTCGGCACGATGAACTCATCCATCTCGGATTGGTTGTAAGCGTGATCAACCGCCGCATGCGCCGTGGTATCGGCACGGCCCCGTCCTTTGATCATGGCGTTGTAGGCTTGGCTAACACGCTCCCACCGGTTGTCGCGGTCCATGGCGAAGTAACGCCCGCAAACGGTGACGATACGCGCGCCTGCGGGCAGGCGTTCTTCAAGCTCGGCAATGTAGGTGAAGGCCGATTTCGGAGCGACATCGCGCCCATCGGTCACTGCGTGCAGAGCAACCGGAACGCCGGCATCCGTGATCGCTTTGGCCGCTGCAACGATGTGGTTCACATGCCCATGGACACCGCCATCCGAGGCCAGCCCCATCAGATGCGCCGTCCCGCCCGCGGTTTTCACTTTTGCAATGAACGCCTGCAGCGCGTCATTTTCGAATAATGAGCCATCCTCGATCGCCAGATCAATCTGGCCCAGATCCATCGCCACCACACGGCCCGCGCCGATATTGGTGTGCCCAACCTCGGAATTACCCATCTGACCGCTGGGTAAGCCCACATCCGGGCCATGCGTAATCAGCGTGGCATGCGGCCCCTGCATGATCGCATCGAGTGTTGGCGTATCGGCCAAGTATGGCGCGTTGGCCTGAGTGTCTTCGGACAATCCCCAACCATCAAGAATACACAGGACTACGGGTTTGGGCGTGGCCATTTTGGTCTCCGGTAACTGCTCTTGGCGAACCTTCTATCGCCTGACCGCTTTGGGGTGAACCGCCTTTGCGCCCATCGGAGCAGATTTAATCGTTTCGTGAACCGACCCCGACAACCGGATTTCCTTACCCGAAAGGAACGTGAACCTTACGTCAGACCACCTTGTGCGAACCGCGCGGTGCTGACTAGTCTCACCTTCAGGGAGAGGGAACCTATGCAGCCAGAGATCGCAGTCTTCGCACTGATCTACATTTTGGCGCCTGCCGCAATGATGCTGCTTGCGCGGCATTCGACTTTGGCCGGGCGGCTGGGGCCGATTGTGCTGTGCTATATGGCCGGATTGGCGCTGGGGCTATCTGGTCTGCAACCCGACGCGGCTGGTCAGGTCCGTGACGGGGTCATGGAGGCAAGTTTGGGACTGGCCCTGCCTTTACTGCTGTTTGGAGTAGACCTTGGGGCTTGGGGGCGCATCGCTGGTTCTGCGCTTTTGTCGATGGCGCTGGCCGTTGTCTCGGTTACGCTTGTTGCAACGGGCCTGTTCTTTGCATTCCAAGCAGCCGGCACAGAGCAAAGTGAGCAGCTGTCCGGCATGGCTGTGGGGATGTATACAGGCGGTCTTGCGAATATGGGTGCGATCAAACTGGCACTGGATATCCCCGAGAACCGATATCTGCTGTTTGCAACCGTCGATACTGTTGTCGGCGCCGGTTACCTGCTGTTTGTGCTGACACTGGCCCCGTTGGTTTTCGCCCGCTTTCTGAAGCCCTTCCCGGGTGATCGCGACACGCAGGTTCCCGACACGGACGGGGCGAATGCGCCAAATATGCTCCGTCAGGGGGTGGTCGCTTTTCTGATTGGCGCATTTTGCGTGGCCGCAGCGGTGCTACTGACCCCTATGTTCAGCTTTGCGCCATCACAGGTCATGACCGTGGTTCTTCTTACGTCGCTGGGTCTGCTTGGTTCGGTCACACCGTCTTTGCGCAAAAACCGGGCCGCACCTCATATGGGCATGTACCTGCTTTACGTGTTTTCATTCAGCGTTGCGGCTTCGATGGATCTGGCGGAGTTGCGCGATATGGATCTGTCCGTTCTTGGCTTTGTGTTGATCGCCACCTTCGGCAACTTCGGTCTGCACGCGCTGCTTGCACGCGCCGCTGGGGTCGACAGGGATACGTTCCTGATCACCTCGGTCGCTGCCGTTATGTCGCCTGCTTTTGTGCCCATGGTCGCGCGCAGCTTGCGCAACCCTGCGATCTTGATGTCGGGCATGGCAACCGGCATTCTTGGCTTTGCCATCGGGAACTATCTGGGCATTTCACTGGCGCTGCTGTTGGCCGGGAAAGGATAGGATATGGATCATCAGAAATTGCCAGAGACAGGCCGCCCCGAAGGCGAGATCCTGGACCAGTTAAAATCCTTTGCCGAAAACGACCCGAATTACCGCGAGGGCCGGACGTGGAGCCTTGTTTATCATCTGGACGAAGACCACGACGCTTTCACAGCCAAGGCCTACAGCGCGTACTCCTCGGCAAACGGATTGAATCCGGCCGCATTCCAAAGCCTCAAACGGATGGAGACGCAGATCATCTCAACCATGGCTGGGCTGCTGAAGGGCGGACCGGACACCTGTGGCGTGGTCACTGCGGGCGGCACCGAGAGCTGTCTGATGGCGGTCAAAACCTACTGGGACATGGCGCGCAAAAAGCGTAAAGTGACCCGTCCGAACATGATCCTGCCTAAAACAGCGCATGTCGCCTGGTTCAAGGCGGCCGAATATTTCGGCGTCAAGGCGCGCCTTTTGCCGATGACGCAGGACTACGCCACCGATATCTCCAAACTTGCGAGGATGATTGACGCGGGCACGGTGATGATCCTCGGCTCCGCGCCGGAATACCCGCATGGGACGATTGATCCGATCGCCGAGATGGGCGCGATCGCACAGTCCAAAGGCATTCCCTTGCATATCGACGCCTGCGTCGGCGGGCTGATCCTGCCCTTCATGGAGCGGAACGGCGTTGACCTGCCCGATTGGGATTTCCGGGTGCCGGGGGTGACGTCCATCTCGGCCGATCTGCATAAATACGGCTATGCGGCCAAGGGGGCGTCAACTATCCTGTATCGCAATCTTGACCTGTTGAAGCACCAGATGTTCGTCTTCCCGGACTGGCCCGGAGGGGTCTTTGCCTCGCCCGCTTTGCTGGGCACAAGACCAGGAGGCGCCTATGCCGCCGCCTGGGCGGTGATGCAGAAACTCGGTGAGGACGGCTACTGCCGGTTGGCGAAAGACACCACCGAAGCGGTCGAGACCTTGAAGACGGGAATAGCGGCGATAGACGGCCTGCGCATTCTGGGAAACCCGCAGGGGCCGCTGCTGGCCTATGGCTCAACCGATCCGCAACTGAACATCTATGCCGTGGCGGATCAGCTGGAGCGCGCCGGTTGGAGCATCAATCGCGTTCAAAACCCAGATGGCATCCATTGCATGGTCACCGCCAAACACCGGCATGTCACCGATGAATACCTGGCCGATCTCGCCCAGGCGGTTGCAACCGTTCGCGCCAACCCCGAGCTCGCCAAAACCGGAGGGGCCGCGACCTATGGCATGATGGCCCATGTCCCGCTGCGCGGCATGGTGAAATCCAAGGTGCTAGATGTGTTTGCCGAGATGTACCGGGCTGGTGGAGGAGATTTGCATCTGGATGACGGCAAAGCCCCGAACCTGCTAGAACGCGGCATGGCCCGATATGTTCAGTGGAAAGCGCGGCGCAGTTAGTCCTTCAGATAACTCTTGTACGGCTTGGCTTTCCGGTTTCGGTATTTGACCGTCAGTTCCAGCGGCATGTCATTTTCGTCGTAGATCCCCAACACGACCCCCCTGCCCCGGCTTTTGGTTCGCATCTCGATCAGTTGCTGTTCAGACCGCGTTGTGCGCTGTGACGGGCGGCGCGCCCATGCAAACAGTTGGTCATACATTTCACCGATCACCTCGGCATGATCTTCGCTGTTGCCCAGATCAACCAACTCCTCCGGGTCGTTTTCAAGATCGAACAGAATCGGACGGTGCCCGCCCTCACAATGGATAAGCTTCCAGCGTTTGTTGGCGACCATGAACATCACCGCATCGCGGACCGAGGCGTTCATCCGCTCGGCAATTGGCGACGCGGAATAGTCGTATTCGCAGATCACCACATCCCGAGGCCGGTCCTGTGCCTGTCCATGCAGGATCGGCAACAGGGAATGACCTTCGAGGATATGATTGGCGACGTCGCCTCCGGCCACTTCGACGAATGTCGGAGCTAGATCAATGGATTCAACCAGCGCATCGCTCACCGTGCCTCGGGTCGCGTCGGCCTCGGGCGAAGGGTCATAGATGATCAGCGGCATTTTGGTCGAGGTATCGTGGAAGAACGTCTTTTCGCCCATCCAATGGTCGCCGAGAAAATCACCGTGATCCGAAGTCAGGACGATCATCGTATCGTCCATCCGACCGGTCTGCTCCATCCAGTCGAACAACCGGCCCATTTGATCATCGGCCTGCTTGATTAGGCCCATATAGGCCGGGATCACCGCCTCACGCACATCCTGGCGCGAGAAGGTCTCACCGATTTTGGTCTCCATGAAAGCTTTCAATACCGGGTGCGCTTTCTGGCGTTCCTCGTCGGATCGCACCACCGGCAGCACATGCTCAGGTCCGTACATCGAGGTATATGGCTCTGGCACGATATAGGGCCAGTGCGGTTTGATGAAGCTCAGATGGCAGCACCATGGGGCGTCATGGGTCTCCATGAACTCGATCCCGCGCCCGGTCAGATAGGGAGTCTCGCTGTCTTTTTCGGCAATGTTCGCAGCCTCGGACGAGTTTTTCAGGAACCAGCCAGACAGAACATTGCCATCTGCGTCCAACCCGGAATTTGCGAAGTCATGCCAGGGGTTGTCGCTTTCATAACCTTTGTCTCGCAGATACTCATTGTAGGCCTTGGCCCCATCGGGGTCATAAAACCCATCCGGCCCTTCAGGGCGCATCCCGTCATCGCGTTCGAACACGTCAAAACCGCATTCCGCCACACGGGCACCAATCAGGCTATCCGGTTCAAGACCGAGCCGCGCCATGCCCTCCGCATCTGCGCGCATATGGGTTTTACCAACCAGCCAGCATTCCATCCCCGCCTTGCGCAGGTGGTCTCCCATCGTCATCTCGCCGACTTTCAACGGGATCCCGTTCCACGAGGCACCATGCGAATGCACATACCGTCCCGTATAGGTTGACATGCGCGAACTGCCGCAGATCGGCGATTGGATATAGGCGCGATTGAATCGCACACCCTGCGCGGCCAGACGGTCGATATTCGGGGTGTGCAGATGCGGATGCCCGTAGCAGCTCAGGTAATCCCAGCGCAGCTGGTCGAACATGATGAACAGGATATTCTTGGCTTTGGCCACATGCGCCTCCGGTCTGGTCCGGAGGCTATCTAGCCAATTCCCGAAGGGCAGCGCAAATGCTGATTAGGCCTGACGCTCCATCTGCTCCAACATCTTCTTGGCGCGTTTGCATTGCAGCTGATCGCGCAGAGGGCTGTCCGGGTCGATGTCCTTTTGGCAGACCACGCATTTATCCGCGCCCGAGATCGCGTTCAAACCGCCGCAGCTGCCTTTGATGGTTTTACCCATCAACATCACACCCAGCGACATGCCGACCATGACCAGAGACAGAAGAATAAAGGCCAGAATGAAGGTGCTCATCTCGGTTCCTACCAATCAGTTGGTGCCCAGTGCGTCTTTGAACGCGCTGCTGTGCGAAGTTATATAGGCATCATCGCCGCCTGTCACATCCCGCGAGATGAAATACACGGCAAGTTTATGCTCTTCGGCCAGTTGCATACCCTTTTCCTGACCAAGCGCCAGCATTGCAGTCGCCCAGGCATCCGCCATCATGGCGGTTTCCGCCAGAACCGTGACCGAGGTCGTCCGGTGCGTGATCGGACGCCCGGTTGTCGGGTCGATGATATGCGAATAGCGCACGCCGTCTTGTTCGAAGTAGTTCTTGTAATCGCCCGAACTGGCCATACCGCGATCGTCCAGCGACACGATCAACTGCAGGCTCTGGGACCCGGCCTGAGGCTTTTCGATCCCGATCTGCCAAGTTTCGCCCTTGTCGTTCTCGCCTTTCGAGACCAGATCACCGCCGATCTCGACCAGATAGTTTTCGATGCCTGCGTCCCGCAGGGTCTCGGCGACAGCGTCAATGCCATAGCCTTTAGCGATAGCCGACAGATTGATCCCAACGCCAGGTTCGGATTTTGCCAGCGTTCCTGCCTCAGCATCCAGCGTCAAAAGCCGATTTTGTCCAACGCCTGCCAGCGCGGCCTCGATATCAGCATCCGACGGCACAGGGTCTTCGGGTTTGCGCGGGCCAAAGCCCCACAGCTCGATCAATGGGCCGAGGGTGACGTCAAAGGCTCCATCGGTTTTGTCGTGGACGTCATTTGCAGCGGCCAGAACCAGCGCGAATTCCTCTGATACAGCAACCGGGTCGGTGCTGTCGGACGCCGAGAAGGTCGAAACCTCGGAATTCGGATCCCAGTTCGACATCTTGGCGTTAACTGCGGCCAGAGTCTCTTCGATCGATGCAGCCAACGCGGTTTCGTCCAGATCCTCGCCAATCGCGGTAACATTGAAGGTCGTGCCCATGGTCTCACCCGACAGGCGCACCACATCGGGTTCCTTGTCGAACAGGCAGCCAGTCAAAAGGGCGGCAAGGGCCAGCGCAGGCAGTAGACGCATGGATCAGTCTCCGGGAAAAGCAGTGCCCGGCATATGCCAGCCACCCCGGTCAGAGTCAAACCGGCTTCACAGCTTTAGCGGCAAAAAGCCCAACATCAAAAGGCCGATCCCGGCTGGAAGCCCGAACAGCCAGGCCCGCTTCTGCCACCCGTCCGGCTGCTGTTTCCACACCATCCGGAAATTATGGCCGCAAACGACCACAACAAAGAAAATCAGCGCCGCAATGGGGGGTGTCAGATAGATATCACTCAAAAGCTAGGACTCCGGGTTTTCGCCGATGCGGGCATTTGCACCCTATACAGGCCATTTAGCTGCGCTAAGGTGAAAGGGAAAGACTTTGCAAGAACCAAAAAGGAGATTGCCCATGGCCCCAACCTCATACCAGGCCCCCACACGCGGCGACAAGCAGGACAAGTCCACCTACAGCCAGTCGACGGGATCGAACCTGTCGCAGTCGCAGACGACCGTGGCGAAACTGCTTGAGGGGAAAGGCGACGCGGTGTTCTCGGTCCGTCCGAACGAGACGATCCACACGGTGGTCAATATTCTCAAGGAAAAACACATCGGTGCCGTTTTGGTCACTGATCAGAACGGAGCGCTGCAGGGCATCCTGTCCGAGCGTGACATCGTGCGCCGTATGGCTGACACGCCCGGCCAGACCCTGCCGCAATCGGTCGAGGATCTCATGACCAAGGAGGTTCAGAGTTGCTCGCCCGACGATACGTTGAATGCGGTTCTGAAAACCATGACCGAAGGCCGGTTCCGTCATATGCCAGTCGTCCGCGATGGTCTGTTGTGCGGCATGATCACCATCGGTGACGTCGTGCATTTCCGTCTGAAAGAGCTGGAATACGAAGCGCTGCGCATGAAGCAGATGATCGTGGGCTAAAGCAACCCGGCCCGCGGCGACCTGACGCCTCGGGCCAGACAAGCTAAGCTGTTGCCGTGAACGTGACCCCTCCGGGGTACAACTCAGCAGCGGTCAGGCAGTTTGTCGCGAAAGCGCCGGTGTCGATCGAAATCACCCCGTCTCGAACTTGAACATGATCCACGATCGTGTGCCCATGCACCACCCATTGACCATCCCGGCGCGGCTGCTGTCGGAACTTGGGATGGCCCCAAAGACAGGTTTTCCGGTCCTGTTTTTCCGCTGATGCCCGAGGGTCCAGAGCGGCGTGAACGACCGAGACATTGCCGCTGGTCCACATCAGGGGCCGCTCGGTCAGCCAATCAACAAGCTCCTGTCCCATGGCAATGCGCAAACGTTCCGCTAGATCGCCCTTGTCGGCATCGAAATCTTTTATTCCAAAGGAGGCAAGCGTCTGGGCGCCCCCGTTGTTCATCCACAGCGGGCCAATTCCGAACGGGTCTTCGAGAAACCGCAGTAACATCTCTTCATGATTGCCTAAAAGGCACGTCACACGCCCGTTTGACGTTAAACTCAGATGTTTCAATTGCCGCAACACCTGCGCGCTGTAATCGCCACGGTCGACATAATCGCCGACAAACACCCAGGGCAGGCCCTCATCAAGCTTCGGCAGTAGGGCTTGCAACAGGTCCAGACGTCCGTGTATATCTCCGACCGCCACGAAACGCACCTCGGGCCTAATGCCCGACACATCCGCGCCGCGCATTCCGCCCGGCCCAAGCAGCCCTTTGATCCAGCCCGTCACCATGCAAAGACCTCTACTCTGACCGGATGCGACGGACAATCGGCAATCGGTCCGGAAACCGGCGGTTGACCAATGGCCGCGCAACCTTGATAGACATTGCAGACGGGTCGCCGAAGCGTGAGGGATTTATGAAGCGGGTTTTGATCACGGGCACGGCCGGATTTATCGGCTTTCACCTGGCGAAGCTGTTGCTGTCCGAAGGGTTCCGTGTGCATGGCTATGATGGGATGACCGACTATTACGACGTCGCCCTCAAGCAACGCCGTCATCAGATGTTGCTGCAAAATCCCGGATTCATCACCACTGAAGACATGCTGGAAAACCATGAACGGCTGATGCAGGTCGCGGATGAGTTTCAGCCCGAGGTGATCATCCACCTCGCCGCACAGGCCGGTGTGCGCTACAGTCTTGAAGAGCCGCGCAGCTACATCAACTCGAACGTCGTCGGTACGTTCAACGTGATGGAGGTCGCGCGTCAGCACAAGGTTCAGCATCTTCTGATGGCCTCGACTTCTTCGGTCTATGGCGCCAATGAGGATATGCCCTTTACCGAGGTTGAAAAGGCCGACACGCAGCTGACGATCTACGCGGCCACCAAGAAGGCCAATGAGGCGATGGCCCATTCCTATGCCCATCTTTGGGACCTGCCGACTACCATGTTCCGGTTCTTCACCGTCTATGGCACCTGGGGGCGGCCAGATCTGGCACTGTACAAGTTCGTGGACGCGATCCTCGAGGATCGCCCGATTGATATCTACAACCACGGCGACATGTATCGCGATTTCACCAATGTCGAAGATCTGGTCCGTGGCATCCGTTTGCTGATCGACGTGCCTCCGGTGCGGCCCGCCAGCGCGGATGAGGTCGAAAACGGCGACAGCCTGTCCCCCGTCGCGCCGTACCGCGTTGTAAATATCGGCAATGGTGACAAGGTGCGCCTGATGGATTTCATCGAGGCCATCGAAGCCGCGATCGGGAAAAAGGCCATCCGCAACTACATGCCCATGCAAATGGGCGACGTCCCCGCTACATGGGCCAATACTGACCTGTTACAGCACCTGACAGGGTACCGCCCGGAAACTAATTTCAAAGACGGGATCGCGCAGTTTGTCGCGTGGTTCCGCGACTATCACGGCAAGTAAAGGGCTTAGACCGGAATGCTGGAAACCAATCCTGACGCCCGCAAAATCGCCGTGATTGGGTTGGGCTATGTCGGCCTGCCGCTGGCAGTTGCCTTTGGCAAAATCGGCCCCGTGGTCGGGTTTGATATCAACGCCGCACGTATCGACGCCTTGCGCAATGGTAAGGACGCAACGCAAGAGGTCGAACCCGAAGACCTTGCCGCGGCATCGGGTCTGAGTTTCACCACGCAAGCGTCCGACCTTGCGGAGTGCGACACCTTCATCGTCACGGTGCCCACCCCAATCACCGCAGGCAAACAACCTGATTTGTTGCCTTTACTCGCGGCCTCGGAAGCCGTGGGCATGGTCCTGAAACCCGGCGACCTGGTGATCTACGAATCCACCGTCTATCCCGGCGCGACCGAGGAAGACTGCGTACCAGTGCTGGAACGCACCTCGGGCCTGAGTTTCAACACTGATTTCTTCGCTGGCTACAGCCCCGAACGGATCAATCCCGGCGACAAGACCCATCGGATCGCGGATATCTGCAAGGTGACCTCGGGCTCGACCCCGCAGGTTGCGGATCTGGTCGATGCGCTCTATGCGCGGATCATCACCGCCGGAACGCACAAGGCCGAAAGCATCCGCGTGGCTGAGGCTGCAAAGGTGATCGAAAACACCCAGCGCGACCTGAACATCGCGCTGGTGAATGAGCTGGCGATGATTTTCGGCCGGATGGAGATCGACACCGAGGCCGTTTTGCGCGCCGCGGGGACCAAGTGGAACTTCCTGCCGTTCCGCCCCGGTCTGGTCGGCGGGCACTGTATCGGCGTGG
This sequence comes from Ruegeria sp. AO1, assembly GCF_056535985.1. Classification (NCBI taxonomy): domain Bacteria; kingdom Pseudomonadati; phylum Pseudomonadota; class Alphaproteobacteria; order Rhodobacterales; family Roseobacteraceae; genus Ruegeria; species Ruegeria sp. AO1. Next base: position 1,044,893 of record NZ_JBQFJC010000002.1, on the reverse strand, counting down.
ACCCCTACTATCTGACCCACAAGGCCGAGACCGTGGGCCATCACCCTCAGATCATTCTGGCCGGGCGGAGGCTGAACGATCGGATGGGCAGTTATGTGGTGTCTCAACTGGTCAAACGCATGACCCGAAGCGGCATCAATGTCGGAGCAGCACGTGTTCTGGTTCTTGGCCTGACCTTCAAAGAAAACTGTCCTGACCTGCGGAACACACGCGTCGTTGATATCATTGAGGAATTGCAGAGCTATGGCATCAGCGTCGACGTCCACGATCCCCATGCCGACCCCGCCGCAGCCGAGGCTGAATACGGCCTCTCGCTTTCAAGTTCCCCTCAGGACGGAACTTATGATGCAGTCGTTCTGGCCGTCGCGCATCAGGAATACAAAGACGCTGATCCGTCAACATTCCGAGCTTACGGCAAACCCAACAGCGTGGTATTCGACATCAAGTCCTGCCTGCCAAGGGACGCGAGTGACTTGAGGCTCTGATGCGGTCTGGAGACCACCAAAAAAAGCCGGCGCATGTTGCGCCGGCTTTTTTGTCTCTTACCCGCCGAAATCGTCGAGCATGATGTCTTCGCGGTCCACACCCAAATCCAGCAGCATGTTGATGACCGACTGGTTCATGATTGGAGGACCACACATGTAGAACTCGCAATCTTCAGGCGCGGGGTGGTTCTTGAGGTATTCCTCGAACAGAACGTTGTGGATGAAGCCGGTATAGCCCTTCCAATCGTCCTCGGGCTGCGCATCCGACAAGGCGACGTGCCAATCGAAATTGTCGAACTCTTCGGCCAATTGGTCGAAATCCTCGACAAAGAACATCTCTTTCTTCGACCGCGCACCGTACCAGAAGCTGATCTTGCGATCACGGTTCTCAAGACGCTTGAGCTGGTCGAAGATGTGGCTGCGCATGGGGGCCATGCCCGCGCCACCGCCGATGAAGACCATCTCTTTTTGGGTTTCGCGGGCGAAGAACTCACCGAACGGACCCGAGATGGTGACCTTATCACCCGGTTTCAGGTTGAAGATGTATGACGACATTTGACCCGGAGGGATGCCATCGGAACCCGGAGGAGGCGAGGCAACACGGACGTTCAGCATGATCATGCCCTTTTCGTCCGGATAGTTCGCCATGGAATACGCACGCTCAATCGGTTCTGCGACGATAGACTCGTACTGCCACAGATTGAAGCGATCCCAGTCCTCGCGATATTCCTCTTCTACGTCGAAATCGGTGTATTTCAACTGGTGCGCGGGAGCTTCAATCTGGATGTAGCCACCAGCGCGGAAGTTCACGTCCTCGCCTTCGGGCAGGTCCAGGGTCAGAGCCTTGATGAAAGTCGCCACGTTCTCGTTCGAGCGAACGGTGCATTCCCATTTCTTAACGCCAAAGACTTCCTCGGGGACTTCGATGTCCATGTCCTGCTTGACCGCAACCTGACAGGACAGACGGTCACCACAGGCCGCTTCACGCTTGGTGATGTGGCTTTCCTCGGTCGGCAGGATCGATCCGCCACCGGAATGCACCTTCACCCGGCACTGCGCGCAGGTACCACCGCCACCACAGGCAGACGGAACGAAGAGCTTTTCGGCCGCCAAGGTCTGCAGCAGCTTGCCACCGGCAGGGACCGAGATGGTCTTTTCGCCGTTGATGGTGATGTTCACATCACCGGTCGAGACCAGTTTCGAACGGGCGGCCAGAATGATCGTCACCAGCGCGATGACGATCACTGTGAAAAGGGCAACGCCTAAACCAAAAGTTTCCATTCTGCCCTCCTTACAGTTTCACGCCCGAGAAGGACATGAAGGCCATCGCCATCAGACCCGCGGTGATGAAGGTGATCCCCAGACCTTGCAGGCCGTCGGGAATGTCCGAATATTTCAGCTTTTCGCGAACGCCCGCCATTGCGGTGATCGCCAGTGCCCAGCCAAAGCCCGAAGACAGGCCATAGGTGGTTGCCTCGGCAAAGTTGTAATCCCGTTCCACCATGAACAGCGAACCACCCAGGATGGCGCAGTTCACCGTGATCAGCGGCAGGAAGATCCCCAGCGCGTTGTAGAGCGGCGGGAAATACTTATCCAAAACCATCTCGAGGATCTGAACCATCGCCGCAATCACGCCGATATACGAGATTAGGCCAAGGAAGGTCAGGTCCACATTCGGGAACCCGGCCCAGGACAGCGCACCCGGTTTCAGCAGGTAGTTCAGCAGCAGGTTGTTGGCAGGAACGGTGATGGCCTGCACGACCATGACCGAAATTCCCAGACCCAGCGCGGTCGAGATCTTCTTCGACACGGCGATGAACGTACACATCCCCAGAAAGAAGCTGAGCGCAAGGTTTTCGACAAAGATGGCCTTTACGGCCAGTGAGATCAGACCTTCCATCAGTGGGCCTCTACCTGCTGAATTTTGTATTCACGCTCTTCCACCTGGTTCGGCTTCCATGTGCGGAAGGCCCAGATGATCAGACCGATAATGAAGAACGCTGACGGGGGCAGCAGCAACATGCCATTGGGCACGTACCAGCCGCCGTTGTTGACGGTCTCCAGAATGGTGACACCGAACAGCGACCCGGCACCGAACAGTTCACGAATGAAGCCCACCAGCAGCAGGATCAGGCCGTAGCCCATACCGTTGCCCATGCCGTCGATAAAGGACGCAACCGGAGGGTTCTTCATCGCAAATGCCTCGGCACGGCCCATCACGATACAGTTGGTGATGATCAAGCCGACGAAAACCGACAGGGTTTTCGAGATCTCAAACGCATAAGCTTTGAGGATCTGGTCCACTAGGATCACCAGCGAGGCGATGATCACCATCTGCACGATGATCCGGATCGAGCCGGGAATCTGGTTGCGCAGGCACGAGATGAAGAAGGACGAGAACGAGGTCACGAAAATCACCGCCAGCGCCATCACCATCGACACCTGCAGCGACGAGGTCACCGCCAGCGCAGAACAGATGCCCAGCACCTGCAAGGTAATCGGGTTGTTGTCGACAAGCGGGTCGACCAGCATCTCTTTCTTGGTCTGGGACATCAGAGCTCTCCTGCTTGCAGTTTGGCCAGAAACGGTGCGTAGCCCGCATCGCCCATCCAGAATTTCACCAGGTTATCGACACCGACCGAGGTCAGGGTCGCCCCGGCCAACGCGTCGATATAGAAGTCGGGTCCAGCGGCGGGCTGGGATTTCGACACGGTGATTTGCAGATCACCATTATCGTCACGCAGCTTTTTACCGTTCCACAGCGCCTTCCAGCGCGGGTTGTCCACCTCGGCCCCAAGGCCGGGGGTCTCACCGTGCTGATAGAATTGCAGGCCGTAAATGTCGTTGCCGTTATTCTCCAAAGCGATAAAACCGTAAAGCGTGGACCACAGGCCATAGCCGTGCAGCGGCAGGATAACCTTGTCCAACGCGCCAGCGTCGTCACGAAGCAGGTAGATCACGCGGTAGTTCGACTTGCGGCCGATACCTGCGGGATCATCGTCCAGCGCGACGCTCAGCTCGGGGTCGCTTGCAGCAGCGATATCGTCGAACGTGGCCGGGTCGAACTGATCATCCACAAACTCACCGGTCGCCAACTCCAGCACATGAGGCTCAAACGCGGCGAAGGCTTCGGTCACGTCGATGCCAGGCTCATAAACGCCCGCCACCTGCAAAACGTTGACCTGCTTGTCCTTCAGACGGTTGGTCTCCTGCACCGGGCGCAAGCTAACGGCGGCTGCGGAAACGACCATCGAGGCGACCAGACAGACAGCAACCGCGATGATAATTGTCTTGCCGACAGAGTCCGGCGAAGCTGCCAGGAACTTGGCGATCGCGCCCTTAGGGGCCTCGTTTTGATCTGGGGATTGCGTATCAGACATGGCGACGCGCCCTCCGTTTGATGTTGGCTTGGACGACGAAATAGTCGATCAGCGGAGCAAAGACGTTGCCGAACAGAATGGCCAGCATCATGCCTTCGGGGAAAGCCGGGTTGATGACACGGATCATCACAACCATGATACCGATCAGCGCGCCGTAGATGTAGCGGCCCATGTTGGTGTGGCTGGCTGAAACCGGCTCGGTCACCATGAAGGCCAGACCGAAGGCATACCCACCGATGACCACGTGCCAGTACCAAGGCATCGCGAACATCGGGTTCGTGTCCGAACCAATGAGGTTCAGCAGCAAGGTAAAGCCGATCGTGCCTGCTAGACAGCCGACAATCAGGCGGTAGTTGGCGATCCGCGTAGCCAACAGGAAGGCCAGACCGATCATACAGGCCAGCGTCGAAGTTTCACCAAAGCTGCCCTGGATCGAGCCGAAGAACGCATTCCACCAGGTGATGCCATCAGCGGCCAGAGCCTGAAAGCCCTGCGACGCGGAGACGGAAAGCGCGGTTGCGCCCGAGAAGCCGTCAACCGGCGTCCAGACCGTGTCACCGGACATGCTCGCCGGATAGGCAAAGTACAGGAACGCCCGACCGACCAGAGCCGGGTTCAGGAAGTTCTTGCCGGTGCCACCAAATACTTCTTTCCCGATCACGACGCCAAAGATGATGCCCAAAGCTACCTGCCACAAAGGCGCAGTCGCAGGCATGATCAGCGTGTAAAGCATTGAAGTAACAAGGAAACCCTCATTCACTTCGTGGCCCCGCACGGTGGCAAAAATGACCTCAAAGATACCACCCGCGACGAGCGTCACGATGTAGATCGGCAGGAAATAGGTCAGCCCGTGCATCACATTGGCAAAGACGCTGGAGGGATCCAGCGAGATACCAAACATCTGCAGCAGAGCAATCCGCCAGCCGGTAGCCGATTCAAGCCCAAGCAGCGCAATGGCCGAGTTCGCCTGATAGCCGGTATTGTACATCCCCCACAGAATACAGGGGATCGTCGCGATCACGACGTAGGTCATGATCCGCTTCATGTCTATATACGACCGAGCATGCGGCGCGGCGGTGGTTACAGTTTTCGGAGTGTAGATAAAGCTTTCCACCATCTCGTAGATGGGGAAGTACTTCTCGTACTTGCCGCCCTTGGTAAAGTTTGGCTCGATCCGATCAAAGAAGCTGCGCAAACCCATTTGGATCAGCCCTCCTTTTCAATCTTGGCAAGGCAGTCGCGAAGCGCCAGCCCATATTCATATTTCGCCGGACAGGCAAAACCGACAAGGCCCAGATCCTCTTCGTCCAGCTCCAGTGCACCCAGTGCCTGAGCGGTATCGGTGTCCATCACCAGCAAGGCCCGCAGCAGCTGCGTGGGCAGGTAATCCTGCGGCATCAGCCGTTCGAACACGCCCGTCGGTACCATCGCGCGACGGCCACCGTTGAGGTTGCTGGTCAGATTATACAGCTTGTTGGACAATGCCGAACCCAGAACCGGTTGGACCGAGTATTTCGACGGCATCGGACGAATCCAGCCCATCGGAATCTGATCGTGGTCTTCCCGGATGATGGTGATCTGACGCGCGAACCGGCCCAGATAGGCGGTCGGCCCTTCGGCCTGAGTGCCCGACAGAACCGAGCCCGAAATGATCCGGGGTGTTCCGTCCAAGTTAATCTCATCCTTCGTCAGCTCATCTGTCGACGCACCCATGGCGGTGCGGATCAAACGCGGCTGACGTGCGCCCGGTCCGGACAACGCGATCACGATATTCGGGTCCAGATGGCCCGACTGCATCAGGCGACCAATTGCGATGACGTCCTGATATCCGATGGTCCAAACCTGTTTGTCGCCTGCGAGCGGCTCCAGGAAATGGATGTGAGTACCCGCCAGACCGGCAGGATGCGGACCTGCGAAGGCCGCCGCTTCCACTCCGGCAAACTCTGCGCCGGGGATTGCGTCGCCATCCTTGTGGCACAGGTAGGTCTTGCCATCCGACAGCTTGGCTACTGCCGCCAGACCTGCGGCAAAGGCTTCTCCTGCATCAGCGATGATCACTGCGGCATCAGCGGCCAGCGGCTCGCTATCCATCGCTGTTACAAAGATCGCCGCCGGTTTGGTGCCAGGGGCCGGCATCTTCGAATAGGGCCTTGTGCGGAACGCCGTCCAAAGACCGGCGGCGCAGAGTTTCTCTGCCACGCCCTCGGCCGTGTCGCCATTGCCCACGCCCGAGAAATCAACGCCCGCGTCATTCGGGTCGGAGATTTCGATCACAACGCTTTGCAAAACGCGGCGCGCACCCCGGTTGATCTGAATGACCTTGCCGGTCATCGGGGCAACCATCATCGCCTCGGGGACGTCCTTGTGGCAGAACAGCGGAGTGCCACGCTGCACCTCATCGCCTTCCTGCACCAGCATACGGGGCTTCAACCCCAAATAGTCGCCGCCCAAAGCCGCAACCTGGCTGAATTCCGGCCCTGGCTGGATCGTTTGATCCGGGGCACCCTCGATCGGCAATTCCAGCCCTTTTTTCAGTTTGAAAGTTTGCATCTCGCTACTGTCTTCCAAGCCTCTCTCCTGCGCCAGCTATCATCGCCCAATTGGAAGAGGCATCTGATAGCGCGGATGATAAACCGACCGGGTCGCAAAGAGCTATTTGCTAGTCGGAATCCGCAGGCGTGTGTCTGATGTCGGTCCTTTACGCGCCGACGACCAGAAACGCAAACCCGTTAGGCTCGAAATTATCTATTGTTTGTCACTTTGTCTTAATCGAATGTTCATATTGGCGCTAACACACCGATATTTTGCCGGTCGCACCTCTGCCGCATCCGGTGTAAGCAACAAAAATGAGCATGACCCACGACCTTGATATCTTCCTTGTGGCAACACCGGGCCTGGAAACCCCGCTCTGCGCCGAGGCCACGCAGCACGGATTCGCAGGCGCACGTATCGTGCCGGGCGGCGTCAGCTGTACGGGCGATTGGTCAGAGGTCTGGCGGGCCAATCTTGTCCTGCGTGGTGCCAACAAGGTTCTGGTGCGCATCGGCAGCTTTCCTGCCGTCCATCTGGCCCAACTGGATAAACGCGCGCGTAAGTTCCCATGGTCTGACTTCCTGCGCCCCAATGTTCCCGTCAAGGTCGAAGCCACCAGCCGAAAGTCCCGCATTTACCATGCCGGGGCCGCGCGCCAGCGTATTGAGGGCGCAATCTCTGACACCCTGGGCGCACCGATTTCTCCCGAGGCCGATCTGCGCGTTCTGCTGCGCATCGAAAAGGATCTCTGCACGCTGTCGATCGACAGCTCAGGCGAGCCGCTGCACAAGCGCGGCCACAAAACCGCTGTCGCCAAAGCCCCCATGCGCGAGACCATGGCCGCTATGTTCCTGCGCGAATGCGGGTTCGAGGGGACGGAGCCGGTTCTCGATCCTATGTGCGGCTCGGGCACCTTTGTGATGGAAGCCGCCGAGATCGCCCTTGGGCTGGCGCCGGGACGTTCGCGATCCTTCGCTTTCGAACAGCTATCCGGGTTCGACAAAGCGGCCTGGCAGGCAATGCGGAGCGCGTGCCACCCATCCGAAAGCCCCCTTCAGTTCTACGGCTCCGACCGAAACACAGGCGCTGTCGAGGCCGCCTCTGCCAACGCCGAACAGGCTGGTGTGGCGGAGCACACCCGATTTCAGCATCGTTCAGTCAGCGATATCAAACCACCCCCCGGCCCCGCTGGTTTGGTCATCGTGAACCCACCATACGGTGCACGGATCGGTGACGAAAAACGTCTGCGGTCGCTATACGGCAGCCTTGGCAAAACGCTGACGAACCGCTTCCAGGGTTGGCGCGTCGGTGTAATCACCAGCACCCCTGCCCTCGCCCGCGCGACGCGCCTGCCTTTTCTGCCGACTGGTCCGTTCGTCGATCACGGCGGCACGAAAATTCGCCTGTATAGAACCGAGATACTGCAATAGTGCATTCATCCCAACTCAGCAGAACGCGCCAGGACTTTTCCAATTTCGCCCTCAAGAATCCCCCTTGCGCATCCCAACCCACGCGTATAGACCCGCCGCCACGGTCGGAGTGTAGCTCAGCCTGGTAGAGCACTGTCTTCGGGAGGCAGGGGTCGGAGGTTCGAATCCTCTCACTCCGACCAGTTATCACAATAACCACATAATATTGCCCCGATAACTTTTATTTAATTTCAATTTCCTATTGTTTTACGCAGCGCCCGGATAGCAAAAAAGAAGCCATCTTAAGTTATGAAAAATATTTCTCAGTGCAGCTCACCTCACAATTGAAATCTGCACTATTGTCGAACGCATAGCTTTAAGGCGATTTCCCTCGCCCAAAGATGGCTGGTTCTGTAAGTCTGAATCTGCCAGACTTTTTATTTATAGACTACTACTTAATCGGCACCAAGACATCCAAATCATCGATTTGTTGCCTCGGCATCTGCCGGATCGCGCATGTTCAACACACCGTTCAGGTCACGCCCAACGGCATCTGGCAAGCGCGGCGGGCGTGAACCAGTTGGCGGCACCAGATGAGCATCGAAGACGGAGCCGTCTGTTTCGGTGCGAACCTGACTGTTGACCCGGTATATTTTCACGTCATGGCAGCCTGTGCGCAGGGTGATGTCATTCTCACCGCAATGCGCTTCAGGCCGCAAAAGCAACCGTGCGCGCGCCATCCCGCCCATAAGAACGACCTCGACAGCGGAGAGCGTTGATAGGGCGGCGCATGCTCCTCTCCGACCAATGTGATGGGCCCCTCATACCCACGCTCGCCTAGATCAGCGCAGACCTAAAACCCGGCCTTCCTGGCGCCAATAGCCACGAGGTGCTTCATCGCCTAACGCAAACCTGCAGTGGCTTTCTGCATCGCCAGGATCAACGCGTCGCGTTTCGCCGAAAGCTCGGCTGGGCTTTGCCCGCGGGCCTCGTCGCGCACGCCGTCGATCAAGGTGCGCGAAACAACGTCATCCAGATGCACCTGTCCCAGATCATCCCACCAGCTGTTAAACGTGTCGGAGAAATGATCGCAAAACGCCTGAAGCCCGCCTGCGCCCGCTCCTAGATTGAACAACATGGTTGGCCCCATCGCGGCCCAACGCAGGCCCGGGCCGGCCCAGACCGCCTTGTCCACGTCCTCGACGCTCGCCACGCCTTCGACCACCAATGAAATCGCCTCACGCCATATTGCGGCTTGCAGGCGGTTCGCGACGTGGCCGTTCTTTTCCTTGTTCACCCGGATGGTAACCTTGCCCACAGCTTCGTAAAACCGTTCGGCCCCGTCCACTGCCGCCGGGTCGGTCAGGTCATTGCCCAGGATTTCCACCAGCGGGATCAGGTGGGGCGGATTGAACGGGTGCCCCAGCACGAAGCGTGCGGGATCTTTCCAGCCTCCTTGCATCTGGCTCAGCATCAGGCCCGAGGCCGAACTGGCGACAATGGCCTGCGGGTCCAGAACTGGCTCGATCTCGGTAAAGGTAGCGTGTTTGATGGGCAGGCGTTCAGGCACGTTTTCTTGGACGAACGCGGCTCCGGCGACCGCCTTGACGGCACTGTCGTGAAAGCTGATCGCGTCAGGGGCGCCGTTCTCGGTCAGTCCCAGCTCGGTCAGGGTTGGCCAGGCCATCTCGACATAGTCGCGCACCTGCTTTTCCACCTCCGACGCCGGATCGAACACAGAGACCGAACGTCCAGAAGCCAAGAAAAGCGCCGCCCAGCTGGCCCCGATGACACCACCACCAAGGCAGGCCGTATGTGCAAATTCCATCAGAACAATCCCGGATTTAGGGGCGAGGCAGCAGTCATGCCGCCATCGACCGTGAAACATTCGCCAGACACGTAAGCCGACTGATCCGAGGCCAGCCAACTTACCATGTTGGCAATGTCGGCGGGTTCCCCGAACCGGCCCACCGGGTGGCGGGCCAATGCGTCGGCCATGGCTTTCTCAGGGTCTTTTGCCAAGGCAAACCCGTCCTCGGCCATCTCCGTCATGATCCAGCCCGGGCGGATCGCGTTGCAGCGTACTTTTGGCCCGTGATCAACGGCAATCGAGCGGGTCAGCCCGTGAACAAAGGCCTTGGACGCATTGTAAAGCGCCATGCTTGGGTCCGCGACCATGCCAGAGATTGACCCAATATTGATGATGTTGCCGCCATGTTCGGCCATATCCAACAAGGCCTCGCGGCACATGTTGAACACGCCTTTGCAGTTCACGTTCATCACCAGATCCCAATCGTCATCATCGCTGTCGGCCACGGTCTTTTCGACCTGAACGCCGGCGTTGTTGACCAACAAGGTGACGCGACCGAATGCGTTGTTTGCGGCTTTGATCAGCATCGCCGCATCGCCGGATTTCGACACATCCGCCGTGACCCAAACCACCGTGTCCGGCATGTCCTCAGGCCGGGCGCCACGTCCGCATGTGACCACATCAAAACCGTCTGCCAACAGCTGGTTCACAATGGCCCGGCCAATCCCCCGGCTTCCGCCGGTAACAATCGCGCAATTATCCATGGGCGATCATCACATGTCTGACGGCGGTGTAGGCATCGAGCGCAAAAACGCTCATATCACAACCTGTTCCCGAAGATTTCATCGCCGCCCAGGGCATCTCCGGGGTCGCGACGCCGTGGGTATTCACCCAGGTAAATCCGTAGCGCAGCTTCGCCGACATCCGCATCGCCCGCCCGGTATTGTTGGTCCAGACCGACGAAGCCAGCCCGAATGGCCCGGCATTGGCAACCCGCAGCGCTTCGTCCTCGTCGCTGAACCGCGAGATCGTAACGACGGGGCCAAAGATCTCGTTGCAGAATACTTCCGCATCATGGGGTACATTGGCGAGAACCGTGGGTTCATAGAAGAAGCCGGGGCCATCGATCAGCCTGCCACCGACGACAACCTCGCAAGTGTCGCGCGCCCGGTCGACAAATCCGGCCACGGTGTTGCGTTGTCCGGCCGAGATGATCGGGCCCATTTCCGTGCCCTCGGCCTTTTGCGCACCAACCTTGATCTGCCCAACCTGATCGAGCACAGCGGCCACGACCTTGTCATAGACAGCATCCTGCACCAGCAGGCGGCAGGGTTGCGCGCAATCCTGACCGGCGTTGAAGAAGGAGCCATAGCGCACGGTTTCTGCAACCGCGTCGATATCGGCGTCGTCAAAGACGATCACGGGGGCCTTGCCGCCCAACTCCAGATGCACGTGGCGGATCTGACGCGAGGCCGCCTTCATCGCCTCGGCCCCGGTCGCATTGGACCCGGTGATCGAAATCGCCTCGGTGCGTGGGTTGTTGATCATCTGGCTGCCGATCTCACGGCCCGAACCGTGCAGCACGTTCACGACGCCATTGGGGGTGATGTCTGCAATCAGCTCGGCGGCCTTCAAGGTGGAAAGTGGCGTGAGTTGAGAGGGTTTCAGCGTCACGGGACAGCCCGCCGCCAAAGGCGCAGCGAGCTTCCAGGCGGCCATCATCAAAGGGTAGTTCCAGGGCGCAATCGCCGCTACCGGTCCGACCGGATCTTTTCGGATCATGCTAGTGTGACCGGCTACGTATTCGCCCGCCGTCACCCCGGTCATAGTGCGCGCGGCACCGGCGAAAAAGCGGAAGGTGTCCAGCGTCAGTGGGGTTTCATCGTTCAGCGCCGAGGGCCAAGGCTTGCCTGCGTCCAGACTTTCCAACTCGGCCAACTCCTCGATGTTGGCTTGGAGGACATCGGCGATATCTGTCAACAGTTGCGACCGCTCCGCCGGGCTGGTCTGCCCAAACGTGTCAAACGCCTCATGCGCGGCGGCAGCTGCGGCGTCTGCTTGTTCCGAGGTGGCGGCATTGACGGCGCAAATCTCTTCTCCGGTTGCCGGGTTCAGGACCGGGATCGCCGCCCCGTCTCCTTCGACAAGCTCGCCATTGATCAACAACTTTGTTTGCATGTGCTCCCCTCCTCAGAATGCGACCTGATCGCCGCCCTTCAGACCCAAACGCGCGCGCGCCTCGGCGGAGGTAGCAACCTGAAGCCCCAAATTTTCGACAATCTCCCGAATTTTGCGAACCTGTTGAGCGCTGGACACAGCTTTCTCTCCGGGTCCGATATATAGGCTGTCTTCCATACCGACCCGCACGTTCCCCCCAAGCAATGCGCTTTGCGTGGTGAACGGTATCTGGTGGCGACCGGCGGCCAGAACCGACCATTCATAGTCATCGCCAAACAGTTTGTTGGCAATGGTGTGCATGTGCATCAAGTTGTCCAGATCGGCCCCCACCCCGCCCAAGATGCCAAAAACCATCTGCACGAAAATCGGCCCTTCGATCCAACCCTGATCAATGATCCACGCCAGGTTATAAAGGTGGCCAAGGTCATAACATTCGAACTCGAAACGCGTACCGTGGCCCTGACCGAGTTCCTTTAGGCAGTATTCGATATCCGCGAAGGTGTTGCGGAAGATGAAATCGCGGGTCATGTCCAGGAATTCAGGCTCCCAGTCATGCTTCCAGTTCGAATACTTGTCCTTCATCGGGAAAATGCCGAAGTTCATCGACCCGATATTCATGCTTGCCATTTCCGGGCTGGCGACCGTCGCGGCGCGCAGGCGTTCTTCGCGAGACATGCCCAACCCACCGCCCGTAGAGACATTCATGACCGCATCTGTCGTCTGTTTGATGCGCGGCAGGAATTCCATGAAAAGGTCGGGGTTCGGGTCGGGCTTGCCGGTTTCCGGGTCGCGCGCATGCAGGTGGATGATCGAGGCGCCGGCCTCGGCGGCCTCGATGCTGGCGGTTGCGATCTCGCTCGGAGTGATTGGCAGGTGCTCCGACATGGTGGGGGTGTGAATGCCGCCTGTAGGGGCGCAGGTGATGATGACGGGCTTGGTCACGTGATTGGCTCCTCGAAGGTCTTAGGGACAACTAAGAGGTGGCGTGGGCTCTCTGGCATGCCCCAGATCGGCTTTCGCCAAGCCATCTCTCCAAACGCGAACAGAGGCATCCCAGCAGCGACCTCCGGCTCTTGAGAGCGCAGCGCTTCTGACATCAAAGTCTCATCTGCTGGACTTGCGCAGACAGTCCGCCGTCCAGTACCCAAAGTTGACCGCTCGCATAGCGGGCCTCGTCCGAGGCGAGCCAGTTGACCAGGTTCGCGATGTCCTCGGGCGTGCCATAGGTGCGCATCGGGTGAACGTCACGCACCGCCTGTTGCAGCTCATCAATCGACTTGCCACCGCCGCCGGACCCGTCGCCGGAAAAGAAGCTTTGCAGCATTGGTGTGTCGATATAGCCCGGGCAGATAGCGTTTACGCGGATACCCTCAGGGCCGTGGTCACAGGCCATGGCGCGGGTCAGCGCATGCACCGCGCCTTTGGTGGCACAATAGGCCGCAAGGCCGGGATCGGCGATGAACCCATCATAGCTGCCAAAATTGATGATGCTGGCCGAAGTGCCGGTTTTCGCCGCCGCGCGCATCAGGGGCAAGGCGTATTTCGATGTCAGGAAGGTTCCGGTGCAGTTTACAGCGAAGCTCTGGTTCCATTCCTCAAGCGTGGTGTCTTCGATGGTCTTCTCGATCTCGATCCCGGCGGCGTTCACCAGAATATCGAGCTTGCCTCCGTCAGCCTCGATCCGCGCCATCGCAGCTTTCACCGAAGCCTCATCTGCCACGTTAATCGCAACAAAACGGCTGCCCTCATCGTCATGTTCGGTCAATGATCCCTGTGGTGTCAGATCGGCGGCATAGACGATGGCCCCTTCGCGCAGAAAGCGCGCGACGATGGCCCGACCAATCCCTCCACGACCACCAGTTACGAGGGCGATTTTTCCCTGTAGTTTCATATCAGTCGTCCTTCTGTGGCGGGAACCGATAACGGCCTGCGGCTTCGGTCCAATCCATATGGTTGCGCACATATTGCTGGCTGGCATCAGAGGGTGGGTTGTAATCCCAATGCTCCCCGGCATCGGCTTCCATCGCTGCATGAAGCGCACGGCGGGATTTCTGGGTAGTGATCACATCTTTGCGCAGCTGGTCGCTGTTCCAGCGGGCCCTGACTTCGGCGGCAAAGCCTGCGGCGGCTTTGGCATAGGCTGGATCAGCAGCGACATTCACCTTCTCGAACGGGTCAACCGACAAGTCAAAAAGCTGCGGTGGATCGATGTCGCAATGGATGTATTTCAGCGGCCCGCGCCGGATCATGAAGACCGGCCAGGGGGTCATTTCGGCGCAGTATTCACCGATCGCCTCGTCCACCGGGTCGAGCTCACCGCGCGCTAGTGGCATTAGTGATCGACCGTCGACCGTTTCGCCAAACATCTCCGGGGTGCCGCCCCCGATATCAACAAAGGTGGGCAACAGATCCAGTAGCGAACAGGCGTTGGGTGCGCGGCCCTTGGCCACCCCTGGCCCGGCCATGATCAAAGGCACGCGAGCCGAGTATTCGAAGAAGTTCATCTTGTACCACAGGCCGCGCTGGCCCAGCATGTCGCCGTGATCTGCAGTGACAATGACGATGGTGTTGTCCAGCTCGCCAATGTCTTCGAGCGTCTTGACGATCTTGCCAACCTGACTGTCGAAGAAGCTGACATTGGCCAGATAGGCATGGCGCGCGCGCCGGACTTCTTCGTCTGTCAGAGGAACATAGCTGGCTTCGATCCCATCCATGACACGACGCGAGAACGGGTCTTGGTCTTCGGGTGACAATGTGAACTCGGGCAGATCGATATCATCATCGTCATAGAGGTCCCACCACTCAGGCTGCGCGACGTAGGGATCATGTGGGTGAATGAAACTGGCGACCATACAGAAAGGCGCTTGCGATCCGTGCGCCCGATCGCGCCCGCGATCTATCAGCCAACGGCGCGCGGCAAAGCCGACCTCGTCGTCATAGTCGGTCTGGAAGGTGGCGACGGCCACGCCGCTTTCCTTGACCGTCTGCATGTTGTGGTACCACTTGTCGATGCGCTCATCATGGGCCTCCCAGTCGGGCGTCCAGGCGAAATCGGACGGGTAGATGTCGGTGGTCACGCGGTCCTGAAACCCGTGTTTCTGGTCGGGGCCGACAAAGTGCATCTTGCCCGACAGGCAGGTGTGATAGCCCAACGTCTTCAGGTAATGCGCGAATGTTGGCACGCTGGCGCGGAATTCGGAGGCATTGTCGTAGGCGGCGATACGGCTGATCAACTGGCCGGACATGAAGGCGAACCGGGAAGGTGCGCAAAGTGGTGAGTTGCAATAGGCCGCATCAAACCGCATCCCGCGCGCGACCAGCGCATCGATATGCGGTGTCTTGGCGACCGGGTGGCCGTATGCCCCGCAAAATTGCGGTGCCAATTGGTCGGCCATCACGACGACGATATTTGGTGTTCTTGGCATAATGCTGTTCCTCCCTGCCTGCCAATATGCGGTGACTGCGCGCGTTCAGTCACGAGCGGGGAGGAGGTTGGAACTGCATTCTTTTGGAAAACTGACTCACCTGGCGGCCCTTTTGTACGCGTCCAGAACAAGACCGTGGAAATGGTGTACCGCATGTTCGGACATGCCCGAGCCATCAGGGTCGTTCACGATGCGGCCCGCGTCGAAGGCTGGAGTGTTCATCCCTTTCTGCACGCTTTCAACGATGTTGATGTCTTCAACCTGTAACACTTCGTCCAGATAGCGGATCGTTTCGACCTCGGCCTCGTTGGGCTCCTTGGTCTCAAGGAAGAAGTCATAGGTTTCCAGCGTCCGGTCGGGGCCTGCAGGGATGATGTTGAGGATGATCATCGACGACCGACCCGGATACCGCATGATGCAGGTATTGGGCCATAGCCACCAAACGGCATGGGTTTTCACCGTGGCATTCGACACGTCATAAGCGCTGTTGGTCGTGTTGCCCGCATCTGCCATGTGACTGGAATAGATGCCGTGCGTGGTCACCTTGTAGGTGTCCATATCGACAAGTTCGCAAAAATCCTTGTGAGCGGTCGGACAGTGGTAACATTCCAGGAAATTGTCGACCACGTTCTTCCAGTTGGACTTGATGTCATAGGTCAGTCGATGAGCAAATGTCAGCTCTTCGATATCCGGCGCCCAGTGGCGGATTTCGGTTTCCAGATCGCCGGACAGCTCCGACAGGGGTGAGGCCTCTCGATCAAGGTTTACATAAACAAACCCACAAAATTCCTCTACCTGCACCTCATCCAGACAAATCTCTTTGGGCTCGAATCCATCCAAATTCTCAGTATGCGGGGCACGCACCAGCTGTCCATCCAACTTGTAAACCCAGGCGTGATAAGGGCACATGATGCGGGTCGTATAACCTTCGCCCGACAAAAGCTGATGGGCGCGGTGTTTGCAGACATTGTAGAACGCACGCAGAACGCCTTCCCGATCACGTACCACAGCTACCGGCTGACCAGCGATCTCGATCGTGACAAAGCTGCCTGGTTTGCGCAGCTTTTCGACATGGCAGACCCATTGCCACGTCTTGGCGATGATCTCGCGCAAGTCCACAGCATGCCAGGCTGGATCCGTATAGGCCTCCGCCCGCAGCGAAAACGAACTGGATGGGTTTTCGTGATAGCCCTTGGAAATATCCGCGAATTGCTGGGACGTTGGCTGTTCAGTCATTGCGGGCGTCTCCTGTGAACAAAACCCTGCCGAGTGACTCGGTCAGAGGTATAGGATTGCGTCTCTCACACATGACCAATGTGCACAGATCGCCGTCTACTTAACTTTATTCGCCACCCGCCTATCGGTCTTGCGGTGCATGGGCCAGGCTCGAAATTCAAAAGGAACGCGGCCTTCCACCCGATCATTGCGCGGTGACAGCCCAAACCGTTCGCGGTATGCGCGGCTGAAATGAACCTGGCTGGCAAAACCCGAGGCCACCGAAACCTCAAGCAAAGACATATCTGTCTGTGTCACCAGCCCGCGTGCACGGTCCAGCCGGATGTCACGATAATACATGGTTGGAGTTTTCTTGACGTGCCGCGCGAACAGCCGATTCAACTGGCGTTGTGACAGGTTTATGGAATCACATATCTCGGGAATGCTTAGCGGTGTTTCCAGGTTCTGCTCCATCAACGCTATCGCCCGTTTGACCGCTGTGGGGGCCAGTTGACCCATCGGCTCGGCCAGTCCCGAACTTTGCATAGCGCCTTGGGGGCGCACGGTCTGGTGAAAAACGTATCGTGCTGCCGCATTGGCTAGAGCGTCGCCCTTGGTGCCCTTGATGATATGCAAGGCAAAATCCAAGGCTGCCGCGCCGCCGCAACAGGTGATGCGGGCCTTGTCGAATACGAACAACTCCTCACTGACCTCGACATTGGGATAGAGCTCTTTCATCGCGTCGATATGCTCATAGTGCACCGTGGCCCGACGCCCCTTGAGCAAACCAGCTTCGGCGAGGATGAAAGCCCCGGTGTCCAGCCCGCCCAGCGTGCTCCCTTGACCGGCCCAACGCCATAGCGACGTATGAAGCGGGGTTGAGTTGTAGGCTTCCGGCGCCCAACTGGAAGAGACGATCACGAAATCCTTGCGCCCTTCCTGAATCTCGGCCAGCGCAATCGTGTCGATGGTCATGCCGTTGCTTGCAGTGCAAGGACCACCGTGCAGAGATGCGATCTGCCAATGAAAACGTGCCTTGCCTTCGAGATAGTTTGCGGCGCGAAACGGGTCGATGAAACCCACTGTCGCCGCCATGTTGAAGTTTGGCGTTACAAGGACAAGAAGTGTCAGAATGTTGTTTGGTTGAGACGCCATAAGGCCATCTAGGTTAAATTGGCGTCGGGATTGGTCAATACTATCATTTTCGATCAGGACCAACATGTTTCGTCTGTTAGTCGAGGTTTAAAGAATGCCTGTTGGTCGAATTCGCATTCGGCTCAGTCGGACAAGAAGTATTTCTGCCTAGGTGCCAGCGATCTGAAAGGCCGCTTTTCTCAAATCGGCACAGGCTGGTTGGGGCTCAAAGGGTCTGTTCAGACTCAGCGCAGAGAGTAGTGAATCGATCCTTCTATCGAATTTTCACGACATCATTGTTAGTCTTTGAGCATTAACGCACCGGGCAGCGATTTTGCTAACGTTGTCATCCATCAAAAATTCCGCAAACTTCGCGAAAGTACACACATGTGCGAACGACTCGGCAGACCTGAGATGACATGCTAGGTCGCCGGTTTTTCTAGCGTATGAGAGCCAAGTACAATTGATGGCCCGTGAGATTAACCACCACAATGCGAAGTGGTTCGGCACCGAATGGGATGGCAGGATGCGCTACCACAAGATCACTCCTTTTGGCCGCGATGATGACAGGTCGGAGTTCTTCAACTTTGTCGAGGCGTGGTGGTAACTCGAAGTAGATCCCCGAAGAAAGCGACAGACGAAAACAACTTTCCAATCAGGCTGCATGTAAGAGTTCATGAGAAACGATACGGCCAAAGGGATCAAAACTGGCTTTGAATGCAAAAGCCCCGCGCAATCTCCGCGCGGGGCCTTTTGATTTCTGATGTTTAGTCTAGTTCCCAGCCGAAACCGAGCCGATCGACCAGAACATCGTCTCGCCCGAGGCATCATCGACGCCGTCATTGTCGGTCATAACGAATGCCTCGCCCGAAGGCAGGATGGCCAGACCTTCGATCTTGTCCAGTACGTAGCCGCCAGTCGAAGTCAGGTCGGGCAGCAAGTCACGGACCTCTTCCTTACTGACCACGGGCAGCTCACCACCCAGCGGGGCCGGGGTCATTTCAGACAGCGGGATGCGGTATATTTTCTTGGTGACTGCACGGTGGTCGTGCTGGTTGTCGCGTTCGATGACATAAACATGGTCACCGAATGCGGTGATCTCCGACAGACCTACCCAACCAGTTTCCGGGTCAGCTTTAGGATAGTGCACTGCGCCCCATTCCTTGGTTTCAAGGTTATAGGCGACAAGTTTCACGTGGTTTTTGGGGTCGTCCTTCCATTCGCGCTGAACTGCCATCCACAGGGTGTCTCCAACCTTGGTTATGCCTTCGAACCCGAAGCGTTTTTCGACGGCCATCAGTTCCGGCGGCAGGCCGATCTCACCCTTGCGGTCCTTGATCTTGCCTTCGGCCGAGACATGGTAGATGGCGTGGGGGATGACGCGGTCGGTTCGGCCTTCAGAGGCGACATAGAAGCCACCCTTGCCATCCAGCGTGATACCTTCCAGATCCAGCTTTTGCGCCGGGTTGCCGTCCTGACGGCTGATGCGAACGACGTCCACGATGCGGGCCGGGGTCTGGCTGGGGTCGATTTTGAAGATCGAAGGCTGGAAGCCGTAGAAGCTGTCATTAACCGCGTAGATGATGCCATCCTCATCTGCGACCAGACCGGACAGGGCACCCCATCCGATCAGCTCATCCGCGCCTTCCGAGGTAAGATGTGGATAAGCGGCGGGCGCATCCTGATACTCAAAGATCGACACATGCGCACGCGGGCCGCCGTCTTCGATCAGATCTTTTTCATTGGCCGAGACCAGCAGATTGCGCTCGGGGATTGCCACATAGCCTTCCGGCCCAACGCCCGACGGCAGCAGCTGTTTCAGAACCGGGTTGGCCGGATCGGTGGCGTCGTAGACCCCAACGACCGAGGCGCGCTCGGCGCCCACAAAGATCATTGGCATGCCACCAAAAGTCGCTGCGGTTACACTTTCTGGTTCTACACCTTTGGCATCAGATCGTTTGTCGGGATAGTGCCCGATCTGGACGATGGCTTTCTCAAAATCGGTACCGTTCTCGTAAACAACGGTGCCGTCCTTGTGGAAGATCGTCCAGCCGCGCGAGCCGCCTTCGTAGTCACCTTCGTTGGCGGTGGCGAAATGGTTGTCGTCGATCCACTTCACCGCATCAGGCTCGCGCAGGCGACCCTCTTGGCTTTCGGTGAAGATCAGCGCGCCTCGCTCGTCCGTGGCGTCAATACCTTCCAGATCAACCGCGCCAGCCGAAAAATGGCTGACTACGTTCCCGTCCTTGTCAACAACCGCGATGTGGTTGTTTTCCTGCAGGGTGATGACGGTTTCGCCCAGACCATTGATGTCAACGAATTCCGGCTCGGGGTCAGTTGGGGCAACTTCGGCCAGACCAGTCAGCGAGGCCACCTTCATGCCAGAGCATTCCAGCGCGCCATCTTTCAGCGGCACCAGTGCCAGCGATCCGGCAGGGAGTTGCGGGATGACGCCGTCGTTCAGGTCTTCGTCGCGTTCGTTTTCGATCGCCACGGCGACAAAGCTGCCATCTGGGGCAATCGCAACGCTGTCGGGTTGACCGCCCAGATCACAGGCGCCGGTTTCCGCCTTGCCTGCGATATCGACCGAGATCAGTTTGCCCGACGGGGCGGTGTAGCTTTCCGAAGTGTTCACGCCCACAAAAGCCGTCCCACCAACGATCCCAACTGACGTCGGCTCGCCGCCCACTTCCATCGCGCCCAGAGGTGCCGGGTTCGCTGGGTCGGTGATGTCGACCATGCCGATTTCACCTAACGGGCTATCTGTATAGACCAACGTCATCCCGTCTGCAGTCGCAGCAATGATCTCGGGTGAGGTCTCACGTTCGGTATCAGTTCCCTCGGCCATATTCTTAACGACGGGGAAAGAAGCAATTCGGTTGAAATTCATTTCTGCCGAAGCCTGGCCGGCGGTCAGGGCAAGGGCAGATGTCAGGCAGACAAAACGCAACGACATCAGGTGGTATCCTCTCTCACTTGTATAAGAAGGGGATGAACGCGGGTCATTGCGGTTTTGTGACGGTTTGGATTCAGTTTGGTGACAACCGCAAAAAAGGTAGGTCGCATCGTATTCAGTAACCAATTCGAAAACCGTCAGATCAAAGGTAGTGTCGCAAGTATTCAGCGTTTTTAACCGAGGCGAGATACTCGTGTTGGTCGCGTCCCGTGCTTCGACACGAGCCAACTGTGGCAAACTCGTTCAGGCGCGAACCTCCTGTCGCTGTGTCCTTATTTCCCATACGGATTGTCCCTTGGATAAGTCGCGTGGGGATGATCTATTCAGAGCACAAAGTCACGTATGCTGTAATCTGCACAGATTTCTGCATGATTCAGGAAACAAACATGGAACTGGAGCCATACGAGCCAAAGCTGTCGTTAGAGTTTCCGAAATTCGATGTCCTTCTTGAGGAATCAACTGAAGTGCATGAGCGTAGGGTAAATTGATCGGCTAGTTGGCAGCAGGTATTTTACGTTTAGTCGCGATGTAAGCGAACTTCTTGTTTCGACGGACCCAGATACGTTGTTGACCAGATCGGCCCGCCTCTGATCAAAAAGGCCGTGGGTTGTTGTTTCGAGCGCTGCGTCGGTCAGGAACAAGTCCAGGGCATAGATCCCCTTCACACCGGGAGCCGCCCAGTCGATAACCTTGAAAAACGCCTGCGCCGGGTTTGTGGTGCGGCTTACGTCAACTCCTTCGCCTACCATTGCCTGCACGCTCTTACATCCTCGGCAGAGGAAATGCGGGCTGAAAACTAAGGTCCATCAGGCTCTCTTCGAAGGGAAACTCCGACAGAAGTTCTACGCCGGTCTCTGTCAACAGCACCTGTTGTTCCAGCTTGACACCCTCATGTCCCCTTTCGTCGCCGATATAGCTTTCGACACAAATGGTCATGCTCGCCTCGATCACACCGTCATAGCTCGCATCGGGTAGGTCGCCACGGTGGTAAAGAAAGGGGAATTCGCCGGTCATCCCGCAGCGATGCGACGACAGGTAGTCGCGGTTGGCATAGTATTTCTCCGGAATATCTCAGGCCTGTTCAGCATAGTTTCGAAAACTCATGCCTGCCCGCAAGAATGACATGTTGTGATACAACTGCTCCAGCGCGGTCTAGTAGAGCGTACGCTGCGCGCCCCGTTAAGGTTTGTCGTAAACTCTGCGGTGTCGCTGTTCTGGCTCAGCCCGCGATTGAGAGCCTTCGGTCTGTCGGATCAGGCCTGTGCCTTGGATCTGGTCACGTCCGACCAGGCGAAGTCCGGCTTACTTGGTTCGCGACCTGCTGCATGAGCAAAATCCCAAAGCACGATTAATGGCCGGCATGCGCTTTTGCTTTCAGTCGGGACACACAGAGAATGCCAAGATTGAGCCCCAAAGCGACAAATGAAACGGTTGTGAAGAATTTCAACTTAGTTCCAGAGCACGACGCGGTTTTAAGGCTTGTCGCGTCTCCGTATCTGTCATCTGGAAAAGGTTTGGGTGGGAGCGCGGGCGCCTAGCAGGTTGGTCAGTTCCGGCTCAATCATGCCATTCGACTGCGTGCTTGAATGCTGCAGTCTTACTCGCATAGTGGACATTCACTACGTTCATCTAAAAATGCCTTGCAGACCCGGGTACTATGATTTGTACGGCAGGCGCAAAGAACGCCTTAAAAACGGCTTTTCGAAAGAAGTAGCAGTCCTTTGATAGGCTTGTGCTGTAACTATTTCAAAACCATTTGATTGGGATTTGCGTCGACTTCTGCAAATGTCTACCTTGCTTCCAACCCCACTTTCGCAAGTAAAGTCAAACCGGTGAGACACCGTTTACATTGAGATAGATCGCGTAAAGGCCGCTTGTTCCGGCCGCAAACAGTCGGTTCAGCTTGGCGCCGCCAAAACATACATTTCCTACCATCTCGGGTATGTGCACCTTGCCGATCAGAACTCCTTGCGGGTTCAGGCAATGAATACCGTCTGCGGCGGAACTCCAGATGCGGCCTTCGCGGTCTGGCCGGAAGCCGTCGAACAGCCCCGCAGAACAATTGGCAAAGACCTCGCCTCCCCTCAGGCTTCTTCCATCGCTGTTGACGCCAAACTTGCGAATATGCGCCGGACCGTCTGGGTTATGGGTGATGCCCGTGTCGGAGATGTAAAGAGCGCTCTCGTCCGGTGAAAAGGCCAAGCCGTTGGGTTTCACGAAGTCGGTGGCGACGGCTGTCACCTCGCGTGATGTCGGATCCACACGAAACACATGGCAGGCCCCGATTTCGCTTTCGGCGCGCTCCCCTTCATAGTCCATCATGATCCCATAGGAGGGATCGGTGAACCAGATCGACCCGTCCGATTTGACAACGACGTCATTAGGAGAGTTCAGGCGCTTTCCCTGCCATGCGTCTGCCAGAATCGTAACAGAGCCGTCATGTTCAGTCCTTGTGACACGCCGGGTCAGATGTTCGCATGACACCAACCGACCCTCGCGATCCACCGTGTTACCATTGGCATTGTTCGAGTGCTGCCGAAACACTGAGACCGAGCCATCGGTGTCATCCCAGCGCATCAAGCGGTTGTTGGGGATGTCAGACCAGACCAAATAGCGCCCGGCGGCAAACCAGGCTGGCCCTTCGGACCAACGGGCGCCGGTCCACAACCGCTCGACTCGCGCGTGGCCGATGAAACAGGCTTCGAACTCTTTTTCGATGACCTCAAATCCGGTGCCGTCCAGAACGCCGTACATCCATTTGCTCCTTTATTTGTCTTTTAGCCGCCGCCGAACCCGTGCGTTCGTGACGTTTTGTCGTCAGGCCGCAGAAGGCCTGACGTAGATTCTCAGCCCTGCAGTTCATTCGGCAGCAAAGCACTCGGCATATTCTGATAGCTGACCGGGCGCAGCCATCGCGCAATGCCGAGCGTACCGACAGAAGTCGCGCGCACGTCGGTACTGGCGGGGTATGGCCCACCATGCATCATCGCCGAGCACACTTCGACACCAGTGGGGAAGCCATTGGCCAACAAACGTCCGGCTTTCTCTTCGAGAATGGGCATTAAGGTACCGGCGAAGTCATGATCTGCGTCATCCATGTGCAGCGTCAGGGTCAGTTGGCCTTCCAGCCCTTCAGCGAGGGCCACCATCTGATCGGTGTCGTCGCACAGAACGATAATGCCAGCCGCACCGAACACTTCGTGCTGCAGTTTTGGGTTCGCCATCCACTGTTTCGCGCTGACTTTGAACAGAGCAGGAAGGGCCGCACGTTTGCCCAAGGCAGAACCGGAGGACGTGACCTCGGTCATCAGGTCACGGAAGGCGCGGACGCCCTGTTCGTATGCATCGAGGATACCGTCGGTCAGCATCTTTTGTTCCGCCGTTTGGTTCAGTGCTGCCACACAGGCGGTTTTTAATGCGTCGGCATCTGGCCCATTTAACATGACCGCGACGCCGGGGTTGGTGCAGAACTGCCCGGCCCCCATGATCAGAGACGCGGCCCAGCCCGCGCCGATCTCTGCCGCACGCTTGTCCATAGCGGCGGGCAGACAGAACATAGGGTTGACCGAGCCAAGCTCGCCGTAAAACGGGATAGGGTTCGGGCGCGCGTGACACAGATCATAGAGCGCCCTGCCCCCAGCCAGCGATCCGGTAAAGCCAACCGCGCGGATATCTGGATGCTGCACAAGGGCCGAGCCGACCTCGCGCCCCGATCCCTGCACGATCTGGAACGTGCCCGTCGGCATATCGCAGACCTCAATCGCCTTGGCGATGGCCTGTGCCACCAATTCGGCGGTACCCGCGTGGGCGCTGTGGCCCTTGACGATCACCGGGCATCCAGCGGCCAAAGCCGAGGCAGTATCCCCGCCCGCCGTTGAAAAGGCGAGCGGGAAGTTCGACGCACCAAAGACGGCCACCGGGCCGATGGCTTTGTGTGTTAGGCGCAGATCAGGACGGGGGAGTGGCGTCCGATCAGGAAGTGCGTCGTCTTTGCGGATATCGAGATACCCGGTCTCTTCGATCAGATCGGCAAACATGCGCAACTGCCCGGTGGTCCGGCCACGCTCGCCCACCAGACGCGCCTCGGGCAGTCCGGTCTCAGCCATGGCGGTCTGGGTAATCTCCTCTCCCAGAACATCCATCTGCTCGACAATCGTGCGCAGGAACGCGGCCCGCTCGGCCCGCGACTTGCCCGCATAAGCACGGAAGTCACGGCGGGCGGCGCGACAGGCCTCGTCGACCTGAGCAGCTGACGCCTGAGCGAAGTTCTGCCCTTCCAGATCATCTGAAGCACGTAGGTTGTCTGAGCCGACCCACTTGCCGTCGATCAGGTTTTGTCCAAGGATCATCTTATTTTCCCCACTTCAGGACCATCGGGTCCAAAGGTTTCAAAAGGTCGATCAACCGGTCTCGGATCGCCGGTTGCAGCGGATCAATCGGGTGACGGCAGAACTCGGACCGGATCACGCCGCCTTCGACCATCGCCGCCTTGCACGATTGCCAGCCGCATTGGCGGTTTTCGTGGTTGATCACCATCGCCACGCGCCCATAGGCGGCGGTAGCATCGTCAACGCGACCTGCATGGTGATGGGTGATGACCGGCTTGATCTGATCCACGATCATACCCGAGGTCATCGAGCCTGTGGCCCCCGCATCCAGATCGGCCAGCAAGGTAATCCCCTCTTCGCCATCAAAGGGGGCCTCAATCGCGTCGCCTCCTTCGGCAATCAGCGCCCGCAGCTTGTTGGCCGCCCGAGGACATTCGATCTTGAACAGTTTCACCATCTCGATCTCTTGCGCCATGCGCACCAGCAGAGGCACCGGCAGGTCGACACCCGACAAAGGCGCATCCTGCACCATGATCGGAATGCCGACCTCGCCCACGGCAGCAAACTGCTCGAAGGTTTGCTGTGCATTCCCTTTCAGAAGCGCGCCGTGATAGGGCGGCATCATCATCACGATGTCCGCACCCAAGTCCTTGGCAAATTGCGCCCTTTCCACCGCGATCTGAGTGGCGAAATGGCTGATCGTCACGATCATTGGAACACGTCCCGCGACGTGCTCCAGACTGAGCCGGGTCAAAGTCTCGCGCTCGGCGTCCGAGATCAGGAACTGTTCGGAGAAATTCGCCAGAACACAGATCCCATCCGCGCCCTGATCAATCAGACAATCAAGAACGCGTTTCATCCCATCCAGATCAAGCGTTCCGTCCTCGTTGAACGGTGTTGGCGCAACTGGCCAGATACCGGTATAGCTCATGGATTACTCCGTAATCTTGAAGTGTTTCAGGTATTTATCCGTGATCTCAATCCCCAGACCGGGCTTGTTGTCATCCAGATTAAGGAACCCATCTACTGCCTCCGGATCGCCTTCGAAGATGTAGTAGAACAGCTCATTTCCGACCTCGACATCGAAGACGGGGAAGTACTCGCTGATCATGCAATTGGCGTTGGCCATGGTCAGATGGTAATTATGCATCTGGCCTGCATGGGGGATCACGGGCACCTGAAATGCCTCGGCAATCGCGTTGATCTTCTGCGCCGCCGTGATGCCGCCCACCCGATTGGTGTCGTATTGCAGCACCGAAACCGCCTTTTTCCCGATCAGGTCCTTGCAGCCGATGACCGAGAATTCGTGTTCACCGCCCGAGATCGGCACGATGTTCATCGCATTCAGTTCGCGGTAGCCTTCGACATCGTCGGCGATCACCGGTTCCTCCAGCCAGCGGGGTTCATACTTAACCAATTTCGGCAGCATCCGCTTAGTGTAGTCGAGATTCCAACCCATGTAGCATTCGAGCATGAGATCGACGTCATAGCCGATGACCTCGCGCACGGCCTCGACCCGTTTGAGGTTTTCGCGCATCCCGGCCATGCCATCTTTGGGGCCCCAGCCGAACCGCATCTTGTAGGCGGAATAGCCGTTCTTTTGCGCCTCGGCGGCTTCGGCCTGCATCACGTCGATGGGGCCGGAATAAAGCTTGGAGTAATAGACGGGGATTTTCTCTTTCGTGCGACCACCCAGCAGCTTGAAAACCGGTTTGCCCGCCAGCTTGCCCATCAGGTCCCAGATCGCCAGATCGACGGCCGAGATCGCCGTCATCCCGATCCCTTTGCGCCCCCACGCATGGCTGCGGCGGTACATCTTTTCCCAGAGGTAAGCATAGTCGAACGGGTCTTCGCCGATCACCAGCGGAGCAAACCATTCGTCAATGGCCGCCTTGACCACCGAAGGAGCCAAGGCCGCGTTGCCGATACCGATGGTGCCGTCTTCGGTCTCGATCTCGCAGGTTAGCCATTGGTGGAACCGGAAAGACGACATCGCATCGCCTTTTTCGTACAGAACGTCCGAGGCATTGGTGCAGAAATTGCCCGTCGGCGGCACGGTAGGCCCGGTCCAGTTCCAGACGCGCGTGCGCACGGATTTGATTTTGGTCATCTTTGTCTCCTCAGTCCGCGCTGCGTTCGTCGCGATGTGTTTTCGCCATGCGCACCAGCAGATCAAACGCCTGCCGTGTTGCGCTCGGATTGGCCTTGTTCTGTCCGGCGATATCAAAGGCTGTGCCATGCGCGGGGGTTGCGACCGGGATGGGCAAGCCGCCGGCCACGGTCACGCCGCGCTCAAACCCCATCAGCTTGATCGCGATCTGGCCCTGGTCGTGATACATGGTCACTACCGCATCGACCTCGCCCCGCTGCGCCTTTAGGAACACGGTGTCCGAGGGCCACGGGCCGGTCACATTCATCTGTTTCTGCTGAGCCTTGCGCACGGCGGGCTCCAGGATGTCGATCTCTTCTCGACCAAACTTGCCATTGTCCCCAGCGTGGGGGTTCAGGGCTGCTACGGCGATGTTCGGGCGCGCGTTGCCCGCTTTGCGCAGCGTGTCATTGGCCAAACTGACAGCCTTCAGGATCCCGGTTTCGGTGATATTGGCCGCCACATCCTTCAACCCGATATGTGAGGTCACGCGGGTCGTCATCAGCTCATCAAGAACGTTGAGTTCAGAGTGATAGCCGGTATGCCCCATGTAGCGCGCCATATAGCGATGCTCATCCTCGGCATTCAGCCCGGCGGCGGTCATAGCGGCCTTGTTGAACGGGCCGAACAGGATACCATCCACCTTTCCCGCCATCGCCAGATCCATTGCTTTGTCGAGACAGCGGAGCGACGTCGTACCGCCCTCGACGGTGACCTCCGCGATCTTCACGTCCTCGGGCGCGATGGTGTCGAGTTCAAAGTGTGACAGGCCCGGTTGATTTGCCACTGCATCCACCGTGTTGATCGGCACGTTCAGATCAGCCTGTTCCGCGCCGCGCTTCCACAGGTGACTGTCTCCAACAAGCACAATATCCGCGGCCTCCTGCACGCCGTCCTGATTGAGCAGTTTGGCGATAAGTTCCGGTCCGATCCCCGAAGGGTCGCCGGGCACAATAGCGATACGAGGCTTGGTCATGCCGCGTTCTCCCAGTGTTTCGAAAATCCGTTAGGCAGGATGACCATCACGTCCGGTTCCTTGCCCGTGTCAAAGGTCTGCACCACCTCGAACGTATCAAGGTTGAACCGCTGCACTTGTTCGCAATCGATGGCTATATAGGCAAAGGCGGCCTCATCATCGATGCACAGCGCCAGGGGGTTCGCGGGTGTTTTCTGTTCGTGCAACATCTCGCCCGTGGCTTCATCGAATACCGAGAACGATCCCCCGAAATGGTTCATCGTCACCAGCCGGTTGCGTTTCTCGTCGTAGTAGATGCGGCAGGGATCATCTGGCGTTGGAAAGGTGCGCTCGATCTCAAGCGTGTCGGTGTTGACCACGGCGACGGTGTTCGAGATACGCTGCGAGGTATAGAGCGTCTGTGCCTCTTCCCGCAGGCAGCGCCCTTCGGGTTTCTCACCCGTCTTGATCGAGATCGGCGCGACCGACGCATTATAGGGATTGAACACGGTCACATCGCCTGAAGTCAGGTTCATTGAATAGGCTGTATGTCCGTCCTTGGTCAGCGCGAACAGATGACACTTGGTGCCACCAGTAGGGGTGATGTGATCCCAGCCTTGATCGAAGGCACGCGGGTTTTCCTTGACCAGCAGATGGCCTGTCCATTCCGACAGCACGTAAAGACGCCCCTGCCCGTCCAGCCCAATCCCGTGCGGGCGCGCATGTTCGCCCAGATCATAACTGTGCACGATTTCCTGTTTGCGGATGTCGATCACAATCACGGATCGGCCATCGGTGCCTTCGATACCGGAATTCTGCACGCCGTAATGACCGACATAGGCATAGTGAAACTCGTCATCGACCACGAATTCATGAGGGAAATGCGGCAAATCCAACCGCCCCTGCCGGGCGCCGGTTTCAATGTCATACCAGCTTACGCAATGGCTGCATTTTTCAATCAACATCATGGATTGCGCCATTCGGGCTCTCTCCGTCTTTGGTTACTTCAGGCGCCTGTGGCCGGTCCCGTTTGGGCCAGCCACAAGCGGGTTTCTTAGCGCTCCAATGCGCCCACGCCCGAGAACCGGAACGCTTCCTGTTCCAGCGCATCAATCTCCTCAGCGCTCATCTGGTCATGCGCGACGGTGATACGGCCCAAGAACACAAAGGGCAGTTCGTCCTGCCGGCCTTCCATATGCGCCTTGATCGCTTCGGCTGTCGCCGCGCCCACATCGTCACCCATGCGCATGGGCGTTGCGTCCAGCTCGCCCCGGCGAATGGCGTCCAGCTCAAGGCCGGTGCCGCCCCAACCGGTCGAGAACACGTCTTTCTCTTTGCCGACCGCAAGCTGAGCTTCGACCGACCCCATGGCCATCGCGGTGTTGGCGTTGTGGATGATGGTGGCTTCGGGATAGGCTTGCAGGATCAGGCTGGTGCCCTCAAAGCCGCCTTCGCGCTGGTACTCACCGTAATGTTCGTAAACGGTGGTCCAGTTGCCTTTCTCTTCGACGCAGGCCTTGAAATCACCTGACCGCTGGTCGTCGGTAATGCCAGGAATTCCGCGGTTCATCGCCATCGTGACGTCACCGCCCAGCCGTTCCAGCATGTAGTCGCACATGGTCAGAGCACCGGCGGCTGAGCTGAAGTCGAACCACGCATCAGGCTGGTTTTTCAGCTCTTTCGGCGGCGTGTGGAAGGCCCAGACGAAGGTTGCAAACCCGTCATTTCCGGCCATCTTCTCGATATTGTCAGCCTGAATGGCCAGTTCCGACGGGCCGAAGATCACGAAATCATACAGGTCCGCATCTTGAACCACCTGATTGGCATAGGTCGATTGCAGGCTGTGTTCGATCTGACGGCTGGCGAATTCGGTGGTTTCATACTCGATGCCCAACTCGTCCAGACGTTTGGTCATCGCCAGATAGTTGCGCGCCCAGAAGTCGGAGGTGTCAGCAGAAGGATAGATCAGTGCGATCTGCAAAGGTGCATCCTGAGTGCCTTCATACTTGACCGCTTCGGCCCCTGTCATCGCCTGCAAGGCTTCCAACTTGCCGTCGGCGTTAACCTCGCCCGGGACCCAGTAGTCCCGATCTTCGATACCCGGCAGTTCCTTAAGCGGTAGCTTTCCGTGCCCATCAGCAAAGGCTGCGGTGGCACAAAGGCAAAATGCGCTTGTCGTCAGTAGTACTTTGTTCAATTGTTTCACGGTAAGTCCTCCCTTTCGCGAACATTGTGGGGCCTTGCAGGTGCGCCAGGACTCCTACCTCCGGGCGCACCACTTTTGTTTGCCTTAGCCGCTTGGCGTAGGCTCGGTTGCCAGTCCCGCCCCTAGGGCAAGCAACAGGATTAGTGCGCCGATCAGAGCGGCAGAGAAGCGGATCAGCTTTTGCGCCTCTTTGCTGCGCAAACCCGCCAGAAGGCCATGCGCCCCGTCGCGGTCTTTCTTTTGCATCCAGGTGTAGAGCGCGACTGAACTGACAATCACCACGCCCGAGGCGACGGATTGCCAAAAGAACTCGATCCGCAGGGTCACCAGCGCGTTGATCATCATCGACAGCAACAGCACACCGGCCAGAGAGCCCAGCATCGAGGCACGTCCACCGAACAGGGACGTGCCGCCCACGACAACCGCCGCAATGACGTGCAGGTTGAAATACGGGGCCGAGGTCGCCTGAATGGCGTTCAGCTTTCCGGTCAGCATGACACCAGCCATCGCTGCGGCGGCACCCATCAGCACATAGGCATAGATCTTGTGCCGATCGACAGCCACGCCGGTCATTTCACTTGCTTCCGGGTTCGAGCCAATAGCAATCGTGTAGCGCCCAAAATAGGTGCGTGTCAGCACGACATAGCCAATTGCCATTGTGATCAAGCCCAGCACCACCGGTACAGGAATAAAGCCCGGAATCTGGCCACGTCCGATTTCAGTGATCAGGTCGGGGAACCGCGCGAGTACCAGACCTTTTGCAATCACCAGTGCCAGGCCGCGATACACAAGGTCCATCGCCAGCGTTCCGATCAGGTCCGGCACTTTGAAACGGGTAATAACCAGACCGTTGATCAATCCCATGATTGCGCCCAGCACGATCGCCAGAGGAAAAGCTACCCAGGCCGGAAAACCATATTGCTTCACCAGAAAGGCCATGAGAATGGCCGACAGCGCCGCAATCGAGCCTATCGACAGGTCAATCCCGCGCTGGGTGATGACAAAGGTCATCGCCATTGCCATCGGCATATAGAGCGCGGCATCCAGCAGGATCAGATTGAGGTTGGTCAGGCGGAAATACCTAGCCGGTTCCGCGATCCCCATGAAGATGAGAATGGCCAGGATCATCACCATTGGCCCGATAAAGGCCAGATAGGGCTCCAATCGATCCATGATTGTTCTTTGTTCAGTGTTTGTCATCGCCGCGGACATATCGTTCTCCTTCACGCAGCTGCATCCTGGACACCGACAATCAGGCCCAGAACATCTTGAACGGAACTCTCCGCCGTTTTGACAACGCCAACGGCGCGGCCCCGGCGTTGCACATGCACGCGGTCGGCCACTTCGAACACGTCATCCAGCGAGTGCGAAATAAGGATCACAGCAAGGCCCTGTTCACGCAGCGCCTTGATCAGCTTCAGTGTCCGCGCTGTTTCCTGGGGACCTAAAGCTGCGGTAGGTTCGTCCATCACAAGCAAGCGCAGGTCTTCGTGATAGACCGCGCGCGAGATCGCGACCGCCTGGCGTTGACCGCCTGACAGGCTTTCCGTCATCACATCCATCGACCGCAGCCGGACACCAAGACGTTCTTCCAGAACCCGGGCGGCCTCGGACTTCATGCGTTTGTTGTCCAGAAACGGGATGCCGAAAACGTTTTTGGTCAGCTCGTTGCCCAGAAACATATTCGCAGCAGGGGAAAGATGATCGGCCAGCGCGAGGGTCTGGTAAACCGCATCAATCCCGTTTGCGATTGCGTCAGAGTGGCTGGCCATCTCCAACGGTTTTCCATCCATCAGGATGTGGCCTTCGGTGGGCTGATACACTCCGGTCAGGATCTTGATCAGAGTGGATTTACCCGCTCCGTTGTCCCCGACGATGGCGAGCACTTCCCCTGCATAGGCCATCAGGTCGACATCTTGCAGCGCGGTCACCCCGCCGAAGCGTTTGGTTATTCCCAGCATTTGAACCAATGGCTGTTCGCTCATGGTTTCCTCCTTTGCGCAAAGCTCCGCCATGGCGGTCGAAAGACCGCTGAGTTGGCTTTGCGCTGTGTCATCTTTTCGAGCGGAGCCCTCGCCAATTCAGGCCAGGACCACCGGATCGGTTATTTGCCCCAGATCTCTGCGTAGGCTTCGCGATAAGGGCTGTCCGGGTCGAACTGATTGCTATCGCCCAGCTTGGCCAGACCTTCCTCGGTCACCAGTGCGGGCGACGTGACATAGCCCGAGCATGCCTCGCCCTGAATGGCACGGTTCAGTTCATCGACCAGTTGCCAGCCTTGCAGGTTGAGTGGCTCGGCCACGGTGATTGTCTGGTAGTTGCCGCTGCGGATACGCTGGAAGGCAGCCTCTGAGCCATCACCAGCCGAGCCCGCTTGGGGCCCGTCGTCGGACGAGATACCCGCCGCCGCCAATGCCGGCCCCATGAAGTCAAAATACAGATCGTTGATCGCAAGCGCGTGGGTCCACTGGTCGCCGTACTTCTGCAGCAGGCTCGTGGTCAAAGGTCCCATTCGGGCCGAGGTATCGGCGATGGGCGTGTCGACATATTCCAACACTGTACCGCCCGCAGCTTCGATGGTTTCTTTGATCCGGTCGGCCTTGTCGATCGCGATCTGATAGGTCGAGTCGGTGAAGATTATCGCCCCCACTCCGTCGCCGCCGTCTTCCATCGCCCATTCCGCAGCGACTTCGGAAACGGTCATCGCGTCGGTCGAGACATTGGCAAAGATGCCCCCGGGCGCATCACATCCGATCTTGGGCCCGGAATGCCAGGCGACCATCGGAATGCCTGCGCTGACAACGCCTTCCAACGCGGCCTGCTGCTCAATGGCGTCAAAGCCATTAATGATTATCCCATCCGGCTGCAGGGCCAGTGCCTGCCCGATGGCTCCGGTCCGGCCCTGAATGGACCCGGCACCGTCCAGCACGCGCACGTCCCAGCCAATGGTGCCAACTGCTTCCTCGACACCATTGGTGACACCGAGAATACCGCCGTTTTTGAGGTCGCCAGCAACGACAACAATGGATTTACCCTCGGCGGCTGTTGGTCCGCTGGTGGGGCCGTCGAACGCCGTCTCGGCGTTCACCGGAAATCCCAAACCTGTCAGAAGCGCGGCAGCGGATACCGCCATGAAAGTCCGTTTCAGCATAATCTCCTCCCTTATGCTGTTTACTTTTTGGCGCCTTTGCGACGCTGAGCGTAACCGGCGATACCGATTGCGATCAGCAGCGTGACACCGTTGAACATCGGCTCGACCCAGAAGGATCCACCGAATTGCTGAATGCCCGAGATACCAACAGCCAGGATCGCGACACCCACGACTGTTCCCCAAACATTCACGCGTCCCGGCTTGATGGTTGTGGACCCAAGAAAGGCCCCGACCAAAGCAGGTAACAGGAATTCAAGACCGACCGAGGCTTGCCCGATCCGCAACTTCGACGCCAGCAACACGCCCGCAAAGGCAGTGATCAGCCCCGATGACATGAAAGCGCCAATGACGAATTTCCGGGTCGGAATACCGTTCAGCTGTGCGGCGCGCTGATTGGCTCCAATCGCATAGAGGTACCGACCAATCGGCGTGTATTCCAGGATCAGCCACATCGCGACCGTGATCCCCAGCACGTAGAAGCCTGTGATGGGCAGGCCGAATACAAAAGTGCCGTTGATGGCATAGAAACTCTCTGGCAACGCGCCGACCATCTGACGTCCGCCCGTGTGCCAAAGCGCCAGCGCATACAGGACCGTGCCTGTTCCCAGCGTGGCAATAAAGCTGTCGATCTTGGCGACCTCGACCAGCAGACCGTTCAGGAAGCCAGTCAGCAGACCCAGCAACAGAACAATCGCCACCGCAATCGGCCATGGGATGCCGTACAAGGTCTGTAGAGAGATCGCCAGGATATGCCATAGTACAATCCCATACCCGACCGTCAGGTCGATGCGGCCTGCCGCCATCGGTATCATCGCCCCCAACGACAGGAGCGCAATGATCGCCTTGTCCGAGATAATCGCCCGTAGGTTCAGAAGCGTTGGGAAGGTGTTTGGCAGAAGGATCGAAAACAGGATGATCAGAAAACCTGTCAGCAAAACCAGCCCGTAAACCGGCAGGAACCTGAGAATTCGAGTTTTTAACGAGGCATCTTTCAACTCGGCCTTGGTCGGTTCCAGCGCATTGGATTCAAGCGATTGCATAGTCGTATTCCTTAACTTGCCACGGCGTTCGAGGCCGAGGCAGCCTGTATCAGGTTTTCAGTGGTCAGTTCGGTACCGGTCAATTCGCGCACGATCTGACCCTGGCTGAAGACAATGGCGCGGTGGCAGATGGCAGCGACTTCCTCGAAGTCGGTTGAAACGACGATAATGCCGACGCCCTCCTCCATCGCACGGTTCAACAGCGCGTAGATTTCCGCTTTGGCCCCAACATCGACACCTGCGGTCGGGTCTTCGCAGATCAACAGCTTGCGTTTGGTTTCAAGCCAGCGTCCAATGACAACCTTTTGTTGGTTCCCGCCCGACAGGCTCTCAATCGTCATGCTTTGATCATTGGGAGACAAGGCCACATCGGCACCGATCCGCGCGGCGCTCTCTGTCTCGGCGCGGTGGCCCATGAAAGATAGCAGTGACCGCCCAATGGCCGCCGGATTCAGGAACGTGTTCTCGCGGATGGTCAGTGACATGGCGACCGATTCCTCGGTTCTGTCCCGCGCCACCAAGCCGATCCCAGAGGCCATCGCAGTCTGCGGAGAGCTCAGGTCAGGCGTTTCACCATGCAGGGCTATCTGGCCACTAAACCCTTCCGACCCGAATAGCGCACGAGAGACATTTTCATGACCTGCCCCGCGTAGCCCGACAAGCCCGACGATTTCATTCGTCTGCAACTTAAAACTGACGTTATGCGCTGCTTCCATGTTCAGGCCAGACACCTCAAGCAGCGTCGCACCCGGAGGCGTATCTGGCTTCATCACCTGCCGAGTCTTGCGACCGACGATCATATATACCAGTTCTTCGGGTGTGGTGTGGCCGATGCTGCGCAGACCGACCATCTCGCCATCTCGTAGCACGGCAACCCGGTCAGCAATCTGAAATATCTCGTCCAGCCGATGCGACACGTAGATCATGCCGACGCCTTGTTCCTTCAACGGGCGCAACGCTTCGAACAGCCGCTCGACCTCATCCGCTGGTAGTGATGCAGTTGGTTCATCCAGCACCAGATAATCACAATCAACGGCCAAAGCACGGGCGATGGCAACCAGAGACTTCTCGGTCCGCGACAAGTCCTGTACCCGCGTGGTTGGGTCGAATTCACAGCCTACCTTGTCCAGCGCGTCCTGAGCAAAGCTCTCCACGGATCTCCAATTAATCAGACCGCTTTTGCGGGAGTAGCCCAAGGCAAGTGCGATATTCTCCGCCACGGTCATCCATTCGATCATGCCCAGATCCTGGTGGATAAAGGCAACGGATTGACGTTCCCCAAACCCACCTGGGCGATGTTCGTATGGCTCACCGTTGATCAGAACCCGTCCTTCATCCGCCTTGTGAATGCCACCAAGGATTTTGATGAGGGTCGATTTGCCCGCCCCGTTTTCGCCCAGCAGCGCAACAATCTCACCGCGTTCAACATTCAGAGACACGTCGCGCAACGCATAGGTGCCTCCGAAATGCTTCTTTATCCCGTCAAAGAACAGATTGTTTTGCGCAGTGCCGGGCACGGCAGTCTCCTCCTGGACCTGGGTGACCCTGATGCTCCTCAACATCGTATTGAGTTACCCGTAACGTTACGTTAGCATTCGCACAGACCCGGCCATTGTCAATAAAAAAGAGTTACCCGTAACGTAAATGAGCAGTGACACTGATAAATCAAGCAAAACCAACAAAGTAAGCCTTGCCGAGGTTGCAAAGGCTGCGGGCGTGTCGAAAATGACTGCAAGCCGAGTCCTGCGCGACGAAGGTGGGTTTTCGGAAAAAACGCGGGCCAAGGTCATGGCCGAAGTGGACAGATTGGGCTACCTGCCGAATCGCTTGGCGACCGTTTTCGCGGGTGACAAGAAATCTACTTTTGTCGGGGTCAGCATCCCCGAATTGGGCAACGAAATCTTCGCGCAGGTTCTGGAGGGCATCGACCGCAAACTCGGCGCTTTCGGGCACCAGACTGTGCTCGGCCTCACCGAGCACGAAATCGACCATGAGGAAAAATGGATCGAGACCGTGCTGTCCTGGCAACCTGCCGGGCTGATTATCACAGGTCGCTCGCACAGCCAAAAAGCGATCCAGATGCTGCGAGGCGCAGGTATCCCGTTGGTCGAAATCTGGGATTTCAATTCAAGCCCGTTGGACATGTGCGTGGGGCTCAACCACTTTGACAGCGGCTACAGTATGGGTCGTTATCTGGCTGGAATGGAGTATCAAAAGTTCGGCTATGTCGGCACTTCACATGACGTCGCAAATGCCGCAACCGCACGTCTGAACGGCTTTTCCAAGGCCATCGAAGATGCAAACGGGCGGCTTGAAAAACAACTACTGCTGAAGGACACGCCAGGCTTCTATACCGGATTTTACGGCACCGAGCAGCTGCTTGCCTCCCACCGCGATATCGAAGTTGTTTTCTACCAGAACGACAATATGGCGATTGGCGGGCTTCACTATGCTCAAAAAATCGGATTGAGCGTTCCGAACGACATTGGAATTGCCGGATGGGGCGACTTACCCATTTCAGCGATTCAACCCTATCGGTTGACGTCAATTGCAGTACCCCACCTTAAGATTGGACAGATCGCAGCCGAGATGGTTCTGGCCCAAATAAATGGGGAGCCAACGAAGTCCACCAAGGACGTCGGATTTCGGCTTATTCCTGGGAGTACGGTAGGAAAAACCTGACCGAATGGGTAAGTTGGGAATAGCCGTTAAGGCGGTGCAAGAAATGTGGCCTGACTTTCCCGGCCCAATACCACCGTTCGCGAGTACGCCGGGATGCGACCCTTCGAACTAGCTACTCGCTGCATGCCCAAAGCTGCGTCACTTTCAGCGGTCGGCAGAGCGAACAAAGCCGCCATTCAGTCATTGGTTGGTTCGTAGGGATCCGGCGTTCCTGGGGGGATCGGAGGAAACTCCTCGAATGTAGCAAGGTGTTCCTGCAACTGCGGCAGCGCCTTTTCGGCCGCCCATGTGTGCGGGAAGAGAACGCTTTCGCGCTCGTGTGGATCATTCAGAAGGTTATAGACCCTTGGTGTGTCGAAAGACTCCGTCGCGCCAAAGGCCGTTGTGTTCTCTTTGAACAGAACTTTCCAATCCTTCCATTTTACACCGAATATCTGCTCGCCCATGTAGACAATCACGCCTTCTCGGTTCGATCTCGGCTGGACGCCCAGAAAGAACTCGGACTGGTCGATGCCATCAAAAGCCCGGTCGTCCGGCACTTTGCCTCCTGCAAACGCCGCCAGCGTTGGAAAAAGATCCATCGAGTGGACTACGTCGTTGCTTTCTGAACCAGCGGGGATCTTTCCAGGCCACTTGATCGCAAAAGGCACGCGCATGCTGCCTTCGAGGCTGGTGAACAGAGTGCCGCGCCAAGGCCCTGCAGTACCATGTACCGCAGGAACCGGCGAGACATTGGCGTTTCCAACCGGAAGAGCTTCGGGGCCGTTGTCTGCAGTAAAAATCACCACGGTTTCGTCGGAAACGCCTGCCGCCTCGATCGCATCAACGATACGTCCAACATAGCTATCTGTTTGAAGTAGAATGTCGGCCCAGACGCCGTTTCCAGTAGCGCCACCAAACTCCTCGGACGCGATGTTTGGATAGTGGGTCTGCGTATATGCAAGATAGATGAAAAACGGCGCGTCTGCGGCACTCTCAGCTTCGATGAATTCGATGGCCTTTTTCGTCAGGTCGCCATCTATCTCGCCGCGATAGTCCAGATCGTAGTCCCGCGCAACGGTCGCCGGTTCGCCTGCAATACCCTGCATCACAACTGGCTCTTCCATGTTGGCTTCAGCAAATCCCGGAAGCGTGCGCCAGACTGTAACGTCCGTGGTTTCAACACCGTAAAACTCGTCGAATCCTTGATTCGTTGGATAGCGCCCTTCGGTCCATCCAAGGTGCCATTTTCCGTACATGGCCGTGTTGTATCCAGCGTCTTTGAGCATCTCGGCCATCGTGACTTCCCACTGAGTCAGACCGTAAACGCCACCCCCAAGTGGGACTGTATGGTTTCCGCCCCGAATGCCATATCGTCCTGTCATGGTCGCTGCGCGGGACGGCGTGCACTGACTCTCGACGTTGAAATTCGTAAGCCTTAAGCCCTCAGCGGCCAGAGCATCCATTTGCGGAGTGGCGGTGCCGCGAATTATTCCTCCACCATTGAACCCTGGCTCACCCCACCCAAAGTTATCGAGAAAAATAAAGACTATATTGGGCTTGTCCTGAGCTGAGGCGACAGTGCCAATTAGAAGAGAAAGCAACAGTAGGAATGTTCGCGAAAACCGCTTCATGATGACGCTCCCTATAGATATCATTCGTTCGAGACTGGCGAAATTGGATGCCTGCGGTCAAAAAATGACCGTCTTCTAAGGGCTCGCTTTGAACTTTGGCTGCATCTTGAACGAACAGCAACTTTCAGGTCCAGAGTAGCCAGCAAGCGAAGCGGTCCGGTGGCAATTCGTAAAAAGCGGAAAGTAAACTTCCCGATTTTGGATGCATCCTTGAAGTGTGCATTCTGTGTCATGATACGCGACTTAGAACAGCATAACTTTCAAACCTTCTGTGGAGTGAATTGTCTAACGGTTCCACCTTAGGCTTCTGATGCAGGCTGTCGTTTCTTTTCAGGCCAGAATTCGTCAACCACGACATAGGCAACAATTACGAAGATCGCAGCGCTGGCGACTTGCAGAACGCGCGTAATACTCTTTACGTCAGCTTCGTCGGAAAAAGGCGCAATTGATCCACCGTAGACGATCAAAGCGGTCGTAATTGCAGAGCCAGCGGCGGCGGCGAGCGGGGCTTGTGATTTTCCAAGTGCTCCGAGGGTCAGACAAAAGAAAAAACACAGCAGAATAGAGGTGAGAATGACCGGGGCTATTACGTTTACTTCGTAGCAAATGATAGAGACTGCTGCCCCAAGAAGGTTTGCCGTCAGCATTGCTTTTGCTACGGTTTTGCCCGCCGCAGGCATCGCCGCGAGTTGCTGGCTCAGCAGCGCGACAAAAAACAGAACTAGTAGTGCAGATGCACCTGAAACAAAGAACGCCATAGCAAACGGAACTGTGACCAGTGACATCCTGACGATGCGGCGATGCGGGTCAAAGTCTGACGACGTTGCTGCTTTCTTCTGAGAGGCCGTGGGAGGTTCAGCGGGAATTAGCACAAACATCAGCGTTGAAACAAAGCCTGCAAAAAACAAATTCAGCGGTATCCAGTACACGAGCACCAAGGCCAAATCCTGCGATTGCAGAACCAAGTTCGGGATCATCAACGCCCCCATAAGAGCGATGACACCCGGCAATACTCCGGCACCAGAAACCGACCAAACGAAAGACAGGATTATTCCAATCGCCACGAGGATGAGAAACACAACAGGATATGGTGAGAAGATTGACGACAGCAGGAACGAAATGAACATCAATCCAATTGAGAAGACAAACAGCTTGCCAAATGCCGCCAAAGGCAATGCGGCAGGCGCTTGCAGAAACAGTGCAGTGAATACCGCCCCGACGACTGCGAGTGGCCAACCAAGAAACAAGCCCAACGAAAAGACACCGGTCACACCCAGCGCAAGCCGGGCGACAGAGCGCTGGTCCTCAGTACGCATAGGACAGAATTGAAACCACGCGGATATAGGTACGGCCGACGAGGTTCAGCAACGAGTTGTCACTTAGATACATAATCACATCGGCCTGCCCGTTCAGCTGAAAGCGAAGGTCATCTTCAGCACTTCCAGCTTCATAACCGGGTAAGACGATCCTGACCGGGAACCTTTCAGGCTCTCGCAAGAAGCCCTTGGTACTTGGTGCGCTTGCCAATTGCCCGGGTTCGTCACCACCACTCAAAGACACAGCGGCACTGAAGCTCTCAATGACGCCAGGGACAATCTTACCGGGATGCATATCCAACACCACATCAACCGGAGACCCTATCGACGCTCTTCCCAGGTTGTTCTCGGTAAAATACGCTTCGATCCAGACGTCCGTTGCATCCAGAAACGTCAATAGATCCTGCCCGGATCGGGCATAAGTACCGGGGGCTATCAGCAAGTTTGAGATGACACCTGTCGCCGGAGCACGCAGTTCAGTCCATTCAAGGTTCAGTTCTGCATCCGCCAAGGCCGCCAACGCGCGCTGGATCTTCGGGTTTTCAACACCGTCGTCACCGAGCCTCTGCTTTGCTTTTTCCAGATCCGCCTGCGCGTTCTCAAAGTTTGCTTCAGATTCCGCCAGCTGCCCTCGCGCATCATCAGCCTTTGAGACAGCAATCAGTCCTTTCTTTTCGAGCGCAAATACACGCTCTGTCTGAAGGCGCATGGTATCGAGATCACTCTGCGCCCTCGCCAATTTCGCCTGCGCAGCGCTTACTTCGGCTGACGAGGCGCCCACCTCCTGAGTGGCTGCCTCGAGATCGGCTTGGGCTTTGTCACGATCGATTTCGTACGGTCTGGCATCAATGCGAACTAAAACATCCCCTGCCGAGACCACCTGACCGTTTTGAACAAGAACCTCGGTCACCGTCCCAGTGACCTGCGGAACGATCTGGGTCGCTACGGCCTTTACTCTGGCATTTCCTGTGAACGGTGTCTTTCTGTCAGCGACCAGATACCAGACGAGAAAAATGAGAATGACGGCTAATGTCGACCAGATCGTCTTCCTCATTCTGCAGCTCCTTCAGCGGCGTCTTCGCTAACCGGTCGTGCGTCAATCCAAACTTTGAACAACTCATAGAAGACCGCAAACAATACGGGTCCCATGAAAATGCCGATCAAGCCATAGGCCATCATGCCTCCAAGAACCCCGATGAGGATCACAAGCATCGGCGTTTCAAGGCCTTTCGAGATAAAGACGGGGCGTAGGAAGCTGTCCATTATGGTCACTGGAATGGCCAGCATGGTGAATATCAAAGCCGCACCTCCGGACATGGAGCTCCATGCATAGATGATCACTGGTATGAGCACCAAACCGGGTCCAATCTGGATGATCGAAAGGATCAGGCAGACAAACGCCAGCGTCGCGGCCGAGCCAATCCCAAACAGAACCAGCAATATCCACACGACGACGGCCTGAATGGCGGCAACGCCAATTACACCTTTTGTCACATTTCGGATCGTTGCGCCTGCCAGAGTAACGAATTCACCACCACGCGGTGCAAATACACGGTTGGCAAAGCGCTGAAGGCCTTGAACCATACTTGGCCCGGGACTGAACAGAGCACCCATTATCAATACCGACAGGGCGAGTCCAAGAAGACCAATTCCGATCCCCAACACCTTTCCAAAAAGGGACTTGGTGATCTCAAGAATTTGGGTGCCGTATTTTGCAAGCGCACCGTCCAGATTCCGCTCGAACATGCCCCAAACATCAGCAATTTTCCCGCCGACTACCGGTAGTTCCTTGAGACCTTCGGGTGCTGGAGGGATTTTTATTTCGCCTTTGTCGGCCTGTTCCGCAAACTCGGATCCAAGTTCTGCGGCACCGGAAACCGCAGTTGCGACTGGCCCCAGGGTTAGAACAAGGCCCAACAAAACCAAGATCGTCGCTGCAAGCTTCTTTCGCCCTCCCAATTTGGATTGCATCCAATCAAACACCGGATAGAGCGCCACGCAAAGGATCGTTGCCCAGATGACCACGCTTGCGAGCGGGGCCACCATGACCAATGCGCTATAGAGAAATAGTCCGAGAAACAGCAGTCGTATCGCTAGATCGACAATCTTCGCGTCCTGAGTTTTTTCCATTCCATCCCCCTGGGTTTGTTTTCTGAATATTATACTCAAAAAACGTTATATGTATATTTTTTTGAGATTGGGGTGATGACCTATCGATTTGAAGACAAAAGTGAATCCGCAACACGGTTTGAAATGCGCAGACAATCTCACGCCTGCGCACAAACTCGATTGGACGAAACCAGGTGCAGTTTATTCGTCTGTTTTCTTGTCGTCTTGGGATAAGATCGTATCAGCCACGGTGGTCGCAGCAGTCACAAAAACGCCCAGCCCTACAATGATGTAAAACATTGTGAAGATTTTCCCCACTGCGGTTTCAGGTGAAAAATCACCAAACCCTACGGTCGAAATTGTAACGACAGAAAAGTAGATTGAGTCGAGCCAACTCCAACCTTCTACAAAGTGGTAAAAGACCGAGGCCCATAAAATCATTCCGACCGTGAAGGCCAAAAGGCCTTTCACTCTGCCATCCTTAAAGGCGGTTCGGATCCCTCTGGTGATTCTGGTAAGCGCGTTCATTGGACTACCTTAGCAACTAACACATAATTACATAGCAGTTTTAGAATTTATTATGAATCGCGTATCGCCGTTTGGCTAAAGACCCTATTCAACTTCATGAGCAAGCCTGCCGTTCCATTCTTCTGTCGAAACTTTGGGTTCAGGCGGATCTGCTATGTAGGACGGCGTCATGATCTGTGTTCCGTTTTCATTGAACACTTCAACTATGTTCTCACGAAGATCAGACAGGATTTTAGGCAAGCTCGATCCACGCGACGTATACGCATTGATCTCATAATTGATCGCGTAGTCAGCCAGCTGCGTCCAAAGGACAAAGGGTTCAGGCGACTTTTTCAAGCCTTCAGTTCGAAGCGCTGCCTCCACCAGCATAGCTTTGATTTTCTTCGGAGGTTCCTCGTATCCGATCCCGACTGAGGTGTGAACCAGCAGTCCTCGCCCATCCACTTTGCGCGAGTAATTCACAACCTCGGAATTTAACAATTGCGAGTTTGGAATACTAATCATTTCGTTTTTTATCGACTTGATGAGTGTTTCCATCAGCTTGATTTCGGCGACATCCCCTATCTTGTCGCCAACCTGAATGCGATCGCCAATGTTAGTACTGCGTCTGTAGATAACAAACAGGCCCGCCATCATATTTGAAACAACCGTGTTTGACCCGAGCGAAACCATTATACCTGCGAGGATGGTCAGACCCTGAAAAGCTCGTGAATCAGACCCTGGAATGTAAGGGTAAGCGAATACGAGCGCGATCACGATGATCAATGCCCTGACCAGCATTTTCGTAGGTGCAATCCAATGGTCTTCAAAGTCCTTGATCTTGAAAGCACCATTCTCGAGGTTTTCAAAGAATAGATCGATGCCACGAATGGCCATTCTTGTGACAGCGGCAATGATGGCGAGCATGATCAGGTTTGGAATGTAGCTCACAATTGCCAAGACAACGCTGATGAGCGGCTCACTGACATACTTCAAAAGGATTTGAGCAATACCCTGTGTTTCGGCGAAAGAAAGCAGGACCAGAGAAAGGTAGTAGTAGAAGAAGAACAAAAAAAGGACCCACATCAAGATGTGAATTGAATAGACGATGATCGAGGCGATAGCCCTGCTCCTTAAGATAGACTTGGTGGCTTCCTCGACGCCTTCTGCCCTCTTCTCCAAGATTTTTCTTATGTATTTCAATAGCTTTTTTCGTTTCGCAAAAAACGCATAAGAAGCCAAAGCAAAGATTACCGTCCAAGCGAATGCCGCCATGGCACTGCCCACTCTGCCCTCATTGGACCGACCTTCCCGGTATTGGAGGATAGCCGCCTCAATCGCTTCGGATTGAAGCCCCGCAAGAACCTCAATTGCCATTTGTTCGTGTTCAGCATCCGCTTGCGTGGTGATCGTAACCATTTGTCCATCCGCGCGGATTAATTTTCCGAACTCGGCATCCGAAATCTGCATCTGGACCGTGTTTCGTTGAGACGCATCTGCGACCTGAGCAATTCGTTCCTCAATTTTTGCCGCCCTTTCAATGGCAGGCAACGCGCTCGATCCTCGAACCACGAACAACTCCGAGCCGTCGATAACAACAGGCGCTATGAACTCGGGATCGTCTCTTTCTTCGGGTGCAACGAGGATCTCCTCGGACTGGGCAAACGCGACATTGCACAAGAGAAGAAATGATACGAACCAAACTGAAAAAGCTCTCATGAGTTTGCTC
The DNA here is from genome assembly GCF_056535985.1 of Ruegeria sp. AO1. Classification (NCBI taxonomy): domain Bacteria; kingdom Pseudomonadati; phylum Pseudomonadota; class Alphaproteobacteria; order Rhodobacterales; family Roseobacteraceae; genus Ruegeria; species Ruegeria sp. AO1. Next base: position 1,000,584 of record NZ_JBQFJC010000002.1, on the reverse strand, counting down.
CTTCCCCAGGTATCAAGTGAACATCCCGTTGTGGGAACGGGATCGAAATACCTTCTTCGTCAAACCGCTCCTTTGCTTGACCCGTTAGGTCCCAATAGACTGTCCAATAGTCGTCTGATTTGGACCACGGTCGGCAAAAGATATTGACAGAGTTGTCACCCAACTCGCCCACAAATACTTCCGGTTCCGGCGTTTTCAAACACAGCGCATGTTGGGCGACCAAGTCTTTCAGAACGCCAATTGCCTGGGCTGCGTTGTCCGAATAGGCAATCCCAAAGACCAGATCGACCCGACGTTCTTCAGATGCGCTCACGTTGGTGATCACATCCCCCCAAATCTTGCTGTTTGGCACCACGATGATCTGGTTATCGAACGTTCTGATCTTGGTCGAAACAACTGACATCTCGTCCACAAAACCTGATGAGCCCCCGACCTGAATATAGTCGCCGGTATCGAACGGCTTGAGAACCATGATCATCAAACCGCTTGCAAGGTTGCCCAAAGTTTCCTGCAAAGCGAAGCCGAGAATAAACGACAAACCGCCAAGCACCGCAAACAGCGGCGTGACGTTGACTCCGAAAAGAGCTAAGACGACCAGGATGCCAAGCACAAAAACAACCCAGTAAACCGTTGTGGCGATGAACCGCTTGAGCATCCTGGAAATCGTCGGAATTTTGCCGAGGCCGCGTTCGGTGATCCGTCTCACCATTCTTGCGATAAACATCATGGCCCAGACAGCCAACAAAACGCCCAGGGCGGCCATCAGCACGCCAACGCCGCCATCCCAGGAAAACAGCCAAGTCCAGGCGTTCTGAAAAAGTGTTTGAAGATCGGTTGTCTTGAGAGCGCCGGCTTTCAAAGCGAGAATATAGTCGGTATGAGGCTCGAGATCTTCCGCCTTTGCTCCTTTCAGAGTCCAGGCTTCAAGCACCAGTCGGTAGTTGTTCAGAAAATCTGATCCAGAGGCATTCAGGGAAGACAACTGAGACCGCAGGCTGGTCTCTTGCTCTCCGATCGCTGACCGAAGCTGAAGGTTGATTTGTGCGACGTCTTCGAGTTGCGATCGCACGTAACCCTGCCAACTACCTGCGACGTCGGATAACTCTTCCGCCGTTAACGGGACGAGCAGGATTTCCAAGTCATCTGCCGGGATTGTTTTTTCAACCACCTCTTCCAACAAGTTGTTGTTTTCCAGCACAACAACTTCCTGCTCAGGTTCAGTGACTTGAGCGACAACAGGAAACCCATTCGACGACATCGCAACGCACCAATACAATAACCAGACCAGTTCAAATCTGCGCAGTCGTTTCATCTGATCGTCCCCTACTCCTATAGCGCTTGAGGAGAGCATAGGAGGACCCATCAAATCTAGACTTATGTTTATTTTTGCATGTTTAAGTGCTGGCAACAGCTATGTTAGGTGCGCCTCGTGGTAGAAAATGGCGATCACTCCAATTCGCCGATTTTACTGCATTGCGAGTATAGGAAATTCCTGTTTGCAGCCCTTCCAAAATCGCCCAAAAAGGGAAAGGGCTTCATCAGGTTTGGACACTTTCGGAAAGATCTCCTCCATGTTGCGCTTGAAAGACATCGCAATTGCAAAGGCACTTGCGCTCGGCCTAGCTGCATCGACAACCGCCCAATCAAGTGAGTTCGATTTAGCAAATGCCACCACTGCCGAGCGGATGACCTATCATCGAGCTGTCGACGCAGCCGTTTGGGCAAGGCCACTGATGAATTTCAAGCTTTATCGTGATGCGCTTGCCAATGCAGGGGGCGGTCCCAACGACATTGGGTATAATTCAAAAGTCCAGGATTGGCGTTTCCAGTCGGCAATACCTAACAACATAACGCCCAACTTCCACAGCTATTGGACCATAAAAGACGGCACGATCGTTATTGAAATGCCTGCGTCCGAAGAGGGTATTGGAATCTTCGGCACAATTTTGGATACATGGCAACGCCCTCTGGACGACGTCGGTTCCAACGGTCGGGACCGCGACGCAGGAGCAAGGTTTACGCTGGTGCCGCAGGGATACAACGGCCCACTGCTTCCGAACACTCTGGTCTATGAATAGGACACAAACTGTAGCTTTGCCGTGCTTCGTCCGATCCTTGCCAGCGGCGGCGCCGAAGAAAACCTTGCGAAAGCCACGGCGCTGACAAAAAATCAAGGTTTACCCGTTGTCTGAAGCATGCGGTGAGGTGTCGACACAGTATGTCGACGTTTACGGGGTGAACTTGGAAACGACGCCTGTCATGGATGGCGGCATATACGGCCACAAGCACCCCCATTTCATGCTCCCGTAAACAGTGTCGTTCAATCTGACTTGCCCTACGGAAAACGAGGGCTGATTTGCAGCCCAAATGGCTTCAACCTTGTGTTTCCAGGTTCGGGTGGTCTTGCACAAATTTTTCAAAGTACTCGGCAAACGTTCCGACGATCGGAGGGAGTTGTTCATATGGGGGGTAGTACAGCGTCAACCATAACGACGTGATAGACCAGTTTGGCATGACCTGCACAACTTGCTCGCCAGCCAACCCCTTGGCAGCAATGAAATCCGGTAGAACACATATGCCCTCTCCTGCGACCGCAAGAGCGTAGAGGAAGTCTCCATTGTTGGAGATTACCTTTCCGCCTGCTTGAATTGAAACGTTGCTACCTGCATTTGAGAAGTCCCAAGTTTCCGAGCGACCTTGCGCGCTGTATGACATCAGAAAGTCTGGGTTCAGATCGCGCGGATGATCAGGTATGGGGATGCGTTCAAACAGAGACGGCGCAGCAATCATATGCCGCGGAACTTCGCACAGTTTGCGCCAAATTGTCGATTTGTCAGTCGGCGGGCCCGATACACGTACAGCGAGGTCGCAGTTTTCCTCTATCACATTGAGCAGGGTATCGGTGAAGTTGATCTCGACTGAAATATTCGGGTACGCGAGACGAAACCCCGAGATCACTTGCGGCAGCAACGTGACGCCCAGTGATACAGGCGCGGTCAGACGCAAATGGCCCTTGTCAGGTTGATTGGCCCTTTGAAGATTTCGTGTGACCTTTTCGAACCCCTCCAATAGCGGTCTGTACTGCGCAAGAACAGTTGCTCCGGCGCTGGTTAGTGAAACTTGCCTAGTCGTACGCACCAGAAGCTGTGTGCCCAGGTCTTTCTCAAGCTGTGCTATGATGCGTGTTGCTGATGCCGGCGCGATGCCCAGTTCGCGCGCTGCCAGAGAAAAGCTTTTCAGGTCTGATACGGCGCGCAGAACGCGGATGGGCTTCAGCTCGATCATCTCAGTTCAATAATTCTGTTTTCGTCAATAATAAACAAAAATTATTGTCTATTAACTTTAATAATAGATGCGCCATCTTTGATGCAAGTTGAAAACTCGCCCAGGAGCGGAACATGATCAAAGATATCAAAGGGCTGCACCACGTCACATCGATGGCTGCAGACGCCAGCACCAACAACGCTTTTTTCACCAACACACTTGGCATGCGCCGGGTGAAAAAGACGGTCAATTTCGATGCGCCTGAGGTGTATCACCTCTATTACGGGGATGAGGTTGGAACACCGGGCTCGGTTATGACCTACTTTCCTTTTGGTCAGATGCCAAAAGGGCGCAGAGGTGCCGGCGAGGTAGGTGTGACCGAGTTTGCCATCCCTACAGGCGGTGTCGAATTCTGGAAACAACGTCTTGCATCTGAGGGCGTGACTGGGCTGGCCGATGGCACGCTCTTCGGAGAAAAGCGTCTGTCTTTTGACGGCCCCGATGGCGATAGCTTTGCATTGGTCGAGTCTGATGCGCGAGGCCGGACAGCTTGGACTCAGGGCGGTGTTCCTGATGAGGCCGCGATTCTTGGGTTCCGGGGCGCTCGGTTCGCTCTGAAGGATGTTGATGCGACGGGTGAACTGCTGACCTTCATGGGATACCAGAAGGCTGAAACTGAAGGTGACGTCACTCGCTATGTGATCGAAGGGGGCAACGCTGCAGACACGATCGATCTGCAGCAGCTACCATCAAGTACCCCGACCGCTGGTCAGGGCGCTGGGTCCGTTCATCATATCGCTTTTGCCGTCGAGGACCGTGCCGCGCAACTGCGAGTTCGGCAGGCCTTGCTGGATACAGGCTATCAGGTCACGCCGGTTATCGACCGTGACTATTTCTGGGCGATCTATTTCCGCACGCCGGGTGGTGTGCTGTTTGAGATCGCTACGAACGAGCCCGGTTTTGACCGCGATGAAGACACGGCCCATCTGGGTGAGGCGCTTAAGTTGCCTACCCGCTACGAGCCACATCGCAGCAAGATCGAAAGTCTCCTGCCCCCACTAGCATCATGATTTCAGAGGTTGAAATGTCCAAAGATCTCTATCAGGCGCTTGTGCAAGCGCCGCAACCCGCCCGTCCGCTGGTCTTTGCCTTTCATGGCACCGGAGGGGATGAGCACCAGCTTGTTGAACTGGCCGGCACTCTTGTCGTTGGCGCCGGGATCGTATCACCGCGCGGCGATGTCTCTGAAATGGGGGCCGCGCGGTTCTTCCGCCGCACTGCCGAGGGTGTGTATGACATGGAAGACCTTGCGCGTGCGACGGACAAGATGATTGCGTTCATCGAAGCCCATCGCGCATCGCATACCGGCCATCCGGTCTATGGCTTCGGCTATTCGAACGGGGCAAACATCCTCGCGGCGGTCTTTCTCAAACGCCCGGACCTGTTCGAGCGGGTTGGCCTTTTGCATCCGATGGTCACGTGGGAGCCGAACGCACATCCCAAGCTTGTAGGGCGGAAGGTTCTGGTGACCGCCGGTCGACGCGACCCAATCACGCCATGGCCAATGACGGAACGCCTTATCAGTTGGCTTTCTGAACATGGCGTCGAGGTCACTTCGGACGTCCATGAAGGCGGACATGAGCTGCGAAACTCTGAACTGACGGCTCTAGCCTCCCACTTCAACGGGATTGTCGGCCCCGGGTGAAGGTTCACGCATTGCATTCAACGTAGACAAGACGGCGGCTTCTTTGCGCGCCCAGGACATGAACTCATGGATATGCTCTTCACGTTCCCGGCCCGGGTGGCAACATATGAAATAGCTGAACCTGGTTTCCACCACCGGACCGAACGGGCAAACAAGCCGTCCGTCCGAAAGTGCGGAATAGACCAGCAGCGACCCGCAGAGCGCGACACCCGCACCTGCGATCGCAGCGTCCACAATCTGACCACCCGGAGGCCTTTCAAACCGCATGGCTTTCGAAGGATCAACTCCATTCGAAAGCCCGGCGCGTTGGCTCCAAAGAACCCAACTGGGAACCGACCCGTCCAGCATCGGCGTTGTATCGTACAGAACGTGCGTGGCCTTGATGTCGGCAGGAGACTTTATGTCGAACGTGTCCAGCACAGCTGGGCTGGCGACCACCAGCATCAACTCGTGGTGAAGCAACTCCGTATAGCGGTCCTCAGGCGGTTCGCTAGTGTATCGAATTTCGATATCGGCGGTCGCGTGGGTTTTGTGGTCCGAAGGGTTTTCCGACTCAATGTGGACCTGAACATCGGGGTGGTCCTTGGTGAACTTGTGGAGCCTTGGCAAAAGCCACTTGCTGATCAGCGCATTGCTGGAACTGATACGCAGTTTGGGCGACTTCTTAGGTCGGACCTCATCGACGACCTGACGGATCTGCAAGAACGCTTCACTGATCGTTGGCTGCAAGCGTTGCCCTTCAGGTGTCAGATGGATCGCGCGGGTCTTTCGCACAAACAACGCCACCCCAAGGTCGGCCTCCAACGCCTTGATCTGCTGGCTAACCGCACCCGGCGTCACCGAAAGCTCATAGGCCGCTTCCTTGATCGAGCCGCGCCGCGCTGCGGCCTCAAAGGCGCGCAGACTTAGCAAAGAAGGCAATCGGGACAGCGGCATGGCATACAGTAAACAGTTTAGCCCAACTAATGCATACCCGCAGAACTTCTGCTTTGTCGAGTTCAAACTACGCCCCACATCGAAGAACAACAGAACTTGGAACTGAGAGAAATGATCAAGATCCACGAAAAAGCATCGCGGGGACGCACGCAAAACGGATGGCTGGACAGCTATCACACGTTTTCGTTCGGCCAGTTCCAAGACCCGACGCGCATGGGTTTCGCTAATCTGCGCGTGATCAACGAAGACAGCCTGATCCCAGGTGGTGGTTTTGCTTCACATGATCATGCGGATATGGATATCATTACACTGGTTCTGGATGGACAGCTGCGCCACGAGGACGATCAGGGCAATGTCGCCAGTATCAGCACAGGCGAAGTGCAGGGAATGTCGGCAGGCAACGGCGTGCGCCATTCCGAATACAACGGCTCCACGTCGGAGCCCGCAAAATTCCTGCAAATCTGGCTGATCCCGGATGAGGTGGGTGGTCAGCCTTCATACACACAAGCCTCGCTTCCGAACGAAGGAGATGTCCTGCTCGCTGGACCCGCCTCATTGCACCCTTTGATCCCGTTGAAATCAAGGGCGCGACTGGCGCTTCGTCGGTTCACCGAAGGACAAGAACTTGTGCTTTCTCCAAATGGCGAAAGTGACCACTTCGTTCATTTGCTGGATGGGCTTGCCTTTGCCGAGCACGAACGTCTGAGCGCGGGTGACGGTCTACAGGTTCCGCGATCCGCACAGGTCACTCTGCAATGGCACACTGACGGGGCTGCGCTGGTTTTCGATATGCCAAGCCCCGCAGCAAGGAAAGAATCCAAAAGCCTCAAAGCCAGATCAATCGAAACAGAATTTCAAGGAGACCCGACGTGACTTGGCAACCATATCTCATATCGCTCGCAGCGGGCCTCGGGATTGGGGTCATCTATGGCCTGATCGCAGTCCGTAGTCCGGCCCCGCCAATCATCGCGCTTTTGGGCCTCTTGGGCATGCTCGCCGGAGAAGCTGCAGTGCAATGGATTCGGGGTCATTCCGACGCTGTGTCACAGGCCCTGCATCTGAAATCCTTCGCCGTCAAGCAGGCTGAAGAGACGGGCCAACCAACCGAACCCAAAACCCTTTAACCCCATCCAACCTCAACCAAGGAATGAAAAATGTCCAAACTTGAAGTCCTTACACCTGAGAACAGCCAGATCATCTTCATCGATCATCAGCCACAGATGGCTTTTGGCGTGCAGTCGATTGATCGTCAGACGCTGAAGAATAACACCGTTGCCTTGGCCAAAGCCGCCAAGATCTTTGACGTGCCCACTATCATCACCACGGTCGAAACGGACAGTTTTTCGGGGCATACCTATCCTGAACTTCTGGATGTAAACCCACAGGCACCTCTTCTCGAACGCACGTCGATGAATTCCTGGGACGACCAGAAAGTCCGCGATGCACTGGCACGAGGAGCTGCGGAAGGACGCAAGAAAATCGTTGTCTCGGGTCTTTGGACCGAGGTCTGCAATATCACCTTCGCGCTGAGCTGCATGGCCGATACGGACTACGAAATTTACATGGTTGCTGACGCGTCGGGCGGTACGTCGGCTGATGCCCACAAATACGCGATGGATCGGATGGTCCAGGCCGGAGTCATCCCGGTGACCTGGCAGCAGGTTCTGCTGGAATGGCAGCGGGATTGGGCGCGCCGCGACACCTACGATGCTGTCATGGACTTGGTGCGTGAACACTCCGGTGCCTACGGCATGGGTGTCGATTACGCTTATACGATGGTTCACAAGGCGCCATCGCGCAGCCGCCACTCTGGCCCTACGCTGGAAGCGGTACCTGCCGGAAAAGTCGCCGCAGAGTAGTCTGCCGCGCAACGCCCGCTCGGTCCCCTCATCCCTCCCCATGAAACCGAGCGGGAGACTTTCCAAACCTCTCTCAATCTGTGCCCTTTCGGTGGGCACAGACACCTCACGTTTTGCCAAAGGATCTGCACCATGGCCGCCCCAGACAAGATACTCTTCAACGGCAAGATCACGACAATGGATCCTGACAGGCCCGAAGCAACGGCTGTGGCCATTTCAGGCGATCAAATCACCGCCGTTGGAACTGACAAGGACATGCTTAGGCTCGCGGGACCCGAAACCGAGACCATTGATCTGGGCGGCCAGCGTGTAATTCCCGGCCTGATCGACAGCCATACGCACATCATCCGACAAGGCAACAACTTCGCCATGGAGCTGCGCTGGGATCACGTTCCGTCGCTTGCTGACGGTCTGCGTATGCTGAAGGCGCAAGCAGAGCGTACTCCTGCCGGGCAATGGATCCGCGTGGTTGGTGGTTGGTCCGTTGATCAATTCGCCGAAAAGCGCTTGCCGACGATTGATGAGATCAATGCGGTCGCGCCGGATGTGCCTGTGTACGTGTTGCATCTCTATGATCGGGCGTGGCTGAACAAAGCCGCCCTGCGTGCAATCGGCATCGACAAACACTTCTACGAGTCCTTTGTCTCAGGGCGTCTGGAGCGGGACGATCAGGGCAACCCGACAGGCCTCGCGATGGCGCGCCCCAACGCGCAACCGCTTTACGCGTTGTTGGATATGGCCCCCAAGCTGGATTTCGAACAGCAGGTCACCTCGACCAAGCACTATTTCAAGGCGCTGAATGGTCTTGGATTGACCTCGGCTTTGGATTGCGCGGGTGGGTTCCTGAACTATCCCGACGATTACGGCGTCATCACCGAGTTGAACAAACGCGGCGAGCAAACCGTGCGTATCGGCTATCAACTATTTGCGCAGCGCCCGATGTTTGAGCTGGACGATTTCAAACGTTGGAATGACATCGTCAAGCCAGACGAAGGCAACGACTACCTGAAATGCGTGGGCGCGGGCGAGATGCTGGTCGCGTCGGCCTATGATTTCGAAGATTTCAGCTACCCACGCCCCGATCTGCCCAAGCGGATGGAGGGGGACCTCAGGCCGGTACTCGAGTTTCTGTTCGAAAACCGCTGGCCGATCCGCTTCCATTGTACCTACGAGGAAAGCGCCCACCGGTTGCTGAGCCTTATTGAAGAGGTCGGCCGTGACAAAGGGCTGGAAGAGCTGAATTGGATTTTCGATCACGGCGAGACGATCTCAGAATCCACCATGGAGTGGGTCGCCCGTCTGGGCGGCGGTATCAGCTATCAAAACCGCATCGCTTTTCAGACCACAGCCTATCGCGACCGTTACGGTGAAGACGCACTGCGCGAAGTCATGCCGGTCAAGAAGATGATGGCCTCGGGTGTGCCTCTGGCTGCTGGCACGGATGCGACGCGGGTGTCGTCCTATAATCCGTGGTTGGCCATTCATTGGGCCGTTTCTGGCAAAGGTCGTGGCGGAGACGTCATCTGGAGTGCAGCGAACCGCTTGGATCGGCACGACGCGCTGCGTCATTGGACCGCCGCCGGGGCTTGGTTCAGCCGGGAAGCGGGTAAGAAAGGTCAGATCAAGGCGGGCCAATGGGCGGATATCGCCGTGCTCGACCGGGATTATTTCTCGATCGCCGAGGATGAGATCACCGAGATCGAGGCCGACCTGACACTTACGGGCGGCAAGATCGTACATGCCAAGGCCCGTTTTGCGGCGCATGCGCCTACCCCACTGCCAGAGCTTCCAGATTGGTCACCCGTTCCAATTTTCGGTGCACCCGGCGCTGTGACGCAAAGCCAAGGCAGCCTTGCCGCTGAATAGCGGCAAGACCTCAGGAGGTTTCCCATGTTGGACGATCAAAAGCTAAAAATCACTTACAGCGAAAGCGATACAAAAGCACGATACGGCGCTTCGGTGTCCGGGATCGTGAGCGAGGCTGAACTGACGCTGTCAAAAGTCACGCCTAGCCTCGTTATCGCCGACCACACGTTTGTCCCGGAAGAGTTGCGTGGTCGCGGCTTGGCTCGGACCTTGGCCGCGCAGCTTGTGGCGGACGCGCGCGACAAAGGTCTTCGCATCGTGCCGCTTTGCCCGTTTGTGCGGTCCTACGCCGAAAAAAACCGCGAGGAGTTGGCAGATGTCATCCAGTGGTAGCATCGCGAAACCTGCACCTGCGGCATCGAACTCGGCTTGGATCCCGTTCAAACATCGGGCGTTCGCGCTTCTTTGGGTTGCGACCCTGATCTCCAACGTCGGCACTTGGATGCATGATGTGGGCGCGGGGTGGCTGATGACGACGCTCAATTCATCCCCGGCGGTCGTCTCATTGGTGCAGGCGGCAACAACCCTGCCAGTGTTCATCTTCGCTTTGTACGCCGGTACGCTGGCGGACCGGTTGGACAAACGCAAGCTGTTGATCACAGTGAACGTGGTGCTTCTGGTGCTGGTGTCCTTGCTAACCGTGCTGGTTCAGCTTGAGCTTGTAACACCTACGCTGCTGATCCTGTTCACGTTGGTCATCGGAACTGGCACGGCTTTCATGGCTCCGGCCTGGCAAGCGATCGTGCCAACTCTGGTGCCGCGTGACGCTTTGCAGCCCGCCATTGCCTTGAATTCAATGGGTATCAACATCAGCCGCGCGATCGGCCCCGCCTTGGCGGGCGTTTTGATTGCATCGGTCAGCTTGGCGGCGCCTTTTGCGGTCAATGCGGTCAGTTATCTCGTGATCATTGGCGCTCTGTTGTTGTGGAAGCATGACGGCGGTGTATCGAAGACATCTCAGCCCGTGTTCAACGCGATGATGACCGGCATGCGGCACGTCGCAAATAACGGCCCGCTCAAGGCCACGTTGATCCGATCCTTTGCCTTCTTCATCTTTGCCTCTGCCTATTGGGCTCTGCTGCCGCTGGTCGTCCGAACGATCGAAGGGGGCGGGGCGACGCTGTATGGATTGTTGCTGACTTTGATCGGCGCCGGGGCTGTTGCGGGTGCTTTGACCCTTCCGCATTTCCGCGCGAAGCTTGATGCAAGCACGACAGCTGCAGGCGGCACCATCGGCACCGCCGTTGCCATGGCAATTCTTGCGACGGCGACAACCCCTCCTCTGGCCTATATCGCCGCACTATTGGGTGGCTTTAGCTGGATTGCCGTTCTCACCACGTTCAATGTGTCGGCGCAGACCGCGCTGCCCAACTGGGTCAGGGCCCGAGGATTGTCTGTGAATCTGATGGTGTTCTTCGGGTCCATGGCGTTTGGATCAGCATTCTGGGGTCAGGTGGCCACGGCAACATCTGTTTCGATCACCTTGCTGATCGCAGCAGGCGGTTTGATCGTTGGCTTGCTTCTTACGCGCAAGTTCCAGCTTGGTCAGGGCGAAGATCTGGACCTGACGCCCTCTATGCATTGGCCGGCGCCGCAAGTTGCCCTTGAAGAGCACGGCTTGGCATCCCGCGGTCCCGTCATGGTCGAAGTCGAGTATCGCATCCGACCCGAGGACGAAGCTGCGTTCCTGTCCGCGATTCAAGAATGGTCAGGCGAGCGCTGGCGCGACGGAGCCTATGATTGGCGCGTTTTCCAAAGTGCAGAAGAGCCTGAGCTATGGGTCGAAGCCTTCATGGTTTCATCTTGGGAAGAACATCTGGCTCAGCACGAGCGTGTATCACACCAGGATCAGGACCTTCAACGGGCTGTCGCAGCCTTTGATACCCGTGAAAGCGGGCCGGTCGTTCGCCATCTGATCGCACCATGATGAGAGTGTTTGTGATGCTATCGATTTTGGTTACCCAAAGGCCCATTCTTTCGGCCACAGTCTTTGCGGCTCTGTTCTGGGCCCATGCGCCTGAGCAGGCATCTGCGAGTGGAGCGGAGTTTGAAGGCCGTATCGAAGCAGTCGACCGATCGGACGTTTATAGCCGGGCGGAGGGCATCGTCGAAGAAGTGCTGGTTGAGCAAGGTGACTATGTCCAAGCGGGCACGCCATTGCTGCAGCTTCGAAACGATCTGGAGAAACTGGCGGTCGATGCCGCGAGTGCAGAGTTGGCCAAAGCCGAGGCTCTGTTGCTTCAAGCCCAAGATAGGTTGGCCCGCGCCGCCCAACTCTCAACGCGAGGAGCGGCAACAGAGGTTGCATTGTTGGACGCCGAAACAAATCTGGCTTTGGCTGAGGCCGAAAGGGACTTGGCGGAAACCGAGTTGGAGATCGCACAAACCAACTACGAGGACACGCTCATACGTGCGCCGATCTCAGGACATGTCGAAGACCCGCGTGTTGGACCGGGTTCGCTGGTTGAGTTCAATTCCGGCGATCCGCCCCTGTTTCAACTCGTAAATCTCAACCGCCTGCGCGTTGTGTTCGAGCTTCCCTATGCCCATTGGGTTTCAGGGCTGAACACGACTAACACGCGCTCAGAGGAGTTATCAAATTCTGGCTGGTTTCGCGTTGAAACGGAAATTGGTCGGGTTCTGTCAGATGCAATTCGGCTCACTGGATCGGCGGTCTGGTTCGATGAAAAAAGCGGAAAGATACGTGTCTGGGCAGATCTAGAAAACCCCAACCAAACGTTGCGACCGGGAATGAAAGTCCGTGTCACGCCCATGGTCCGCCCAGTCACCGGCGCCGAGCAAGACCACTCAATGGTCAGGCCATGAAGAAATCCACCCCACAAGATCCCCTCAACATCAGGCATCACAAGGACTGTTCCAAATGATCAAATTCGAATTGAACGGCCGACCCGTAGAGGTTGATAACCCCCCTGACGAAATGTTGCTGCTGGTCCTTCGAGATACGCTCAAACTCAAGGGTACGAAATACGGGTGCGGTGCTGCCATGTGTGGAGCCTGCACGGTGCATGTGGGTGGTGTGGCGAGCTTCGCATGTCAGATGTCGGTTAGCGACGTGGAGGATGCGCGAGTCACGACGATCGAAGGATTGTCCGAAGACGGCTCGCATCCTGTTCAGAGGGCCTGGATCGAAGAGCAGGTTGCCCAATGCGGCTATTGCCAGTCGGGTCAGATCATGCGCGCGGCGGCACTTCTAGCGGACAATCCATCCCCGACGCGCGAGGAAATCGTCGATGAGATGAGTTCGAACTTATGTCGATGCGGAACGTACAACCGAATTTTCAAAGCCATCGAACGCGCAGCTAAGGAGGTTTGAGATGACGATGACCATGAACCGCCGTGGGTTTCTACAAGGCGCTGCTGGACTGACATTTTTCATCGGTGCGGGAGGCATCTCATCCGTCCGGGCTGAGGCAGCAGTTGGCGCGCTGGATGTCAATCACTGGTTGACGATCCGAGCGGATGGAAGCATCCGGATCGTCTTCCCGTCGACCGAAATGGGACAAAGCAGCTACTCCACGCTGCCACAATTCCTTGCCGAGGAGTTGGATGCCGCATGGGACGACGTTGAGATCGAACAGCTAAACGCTGATGATCGACGCTTTGGAAATCAGCTGTTCGGCGGTGTTTTGTATACGGCTGGCAGCACCGGAACACAGTTCTACTTCGATCCGATGCGCAAAGCGGGCGCTCAAGCGCGCGACGTGTTGCTGCAAATCGCAGCGCGCGAATGGGGTGTGGACAAAGCCAGCCTTAGGACCGAACCAAGTGTTATTTTGGGGCCCGATGACCAACAGGCAGGGTATGGTGAACTGGCGGCGCTTGGTTCAAGGGACGTGACGGTACCAGACGCTGAGACCGTGCCGCTGAAAGACCCATCCGCGTTTCGGATCATCGGGCAAGACCTACCGCGTCGCGACGTTCCGGCCAAAAGCACAGGTCAGGCCGAATACGCGATTGATGTGGAAGTGCCCAATATGGCCTATGCGGCGGTTCTACGTGCACCAGTCGAGGACGAGGTAGCGCTTTCCATCAACGACTCTGCCGCGCGCGAAGTACCGGGCGTCATCGAAATCGTGACGGTACCGGACGGTGTCGCCGTCGTCGCGGAAAGCCTTTGGTCTGCCTTGGGCGCACGGGGTTTGCTTGAGGTCGAATGGTCCACCACCTCACCTTTCCGAACCTCAAACAGCGAAGAGACGCTGGCCGAATACGCCGCCGCTGTCAGCGCTCCTGAAGCGTCGGGGGCAACCTGGGCCGAGAAAGGCGACGCCCCTGCAGCCATTGGCAACGCTGACCGTCAGTATTCGCAGCTTTATCTGTCGGACTATGCCTACCATGCTCAGATTGAGCCGATGGCGGCGGTCGCTGATGTCGATTCGGACGGGCAAGGTGCTGAGGTTTGGGCGGGCACGCAAACGCAGTCGTGGACTGCGCGGACTGTGTCCGAGGTGCTGGATATCCCCGTCGAAAGCGTTCGACTGAACATGATGACGATGGGCGGAGGCTTTGGTCGACGCACAGCCCTGATGCAGAACTATGTGCGTGATGCGGCGCTGTGCTCTAAGGCCGTTGGACGCCCTGTCAAAGTGATTTGGCCGCGTGAAGACGACGTGAAGCAGGGGACCTTCCGCCCGGCTGCGGCCCAAAAGCTTGAGGCCGGTCTGACAGCGGAGGGAAAACTGGACGGGTGGTATCACAAGGTCGCTACACCAACGGTCATTGGTTTCTTCAACCCGCTGCGTTGGGATGCGGTGAACCCGAACGATGTGATCTCAATGCGGGGTGCCGAGAGCAAGTTCTATGGCATCAAGGATTTCCGCGCCGATCATCTGATCATGCACCGGCACGCCCGCCTTGCCCCCTATCGCGGTATTGGCGCGTCCTACACGGCCTTTGCGGCGGAGTGTTTCATGGACGAACTCGCAGAACAAGCCGGGCGGGATCCATTGGAGTTCCGGCTAGATCTTGTTTCCGAAAACCCGCGTGGGCAGCACCTGCTTGAGAAGGTGGCCGAGATGTCTGATTGGCAAAATCGGGGTAATCGAAACTTAGGACTCTCTTTTGCAGGCTACAGCTCATCCATGGCCGCAGGTGTGGCAGAAGTTGAAGTCGACGCGGACAGTGGAGAGATCCAGATCACCAACTTCTGGGCCGCGATAGATGCGGGCCTGATCGTCACGCCAGACAACGCACTCAATCAGATCGAAGGTGGCATCGTATTCGGTATCTCGATGGCTCTTTCCGAAAAGATCGACATCGAAAACGGCGAAGTGGTGCAGAGCAACTTCTGGGACTACGAGATCACACGCGCGTCGCAGATGCCGGACATCGAGATCTACATCGCAGTGGTCGATGCGCCGCCTGTTGGTGTTGGCGAGGTTGGCACTCCGATGGTGCCCGCAGCTATTGCCAACGCGTTCTATGCCGCCCAAGGCAAGCGCTTGCGCCACATGCCGTTTACTCCAGATCGCGTCACCGCCGCGCTGGAAACGTAGCGGGCTAAGGATGCTGCCGGTCATTTCCTTTGACCGGCGGCGCATTTGCCAAGACCCAACTACAGACAAAGGACCCAATGTATGAGTTGGAACCCCACGCATAACCCTGAGTGTCCAAATGCTTCGGCAGACAGTGTTGAAACTCTGATTATTCCGCGCGCCCGTGATCTTGGTGGGTTTGAAGTCAGGCGTGCTTTGCCTGCACCCGAACGCCAGATGGTCGGACCGTTCATCTTTTTCGACCAAATGGGCCCGGCTGAGTTCATTACGGAAGGCGGTATAGACGTTCGCCCACATCCGCATATCGGTCTTGGTACAGTAACCTATTTGTACGATGGCGAGTTTGAGCATCGCGACAGCCTTGGCACTCATCAGATGATCTATCCGGGCGAAGTGAACTGGATGATCGCGGGCAAGGGCGTCACGCATTCCGAACGCACCAGCGCGGAAACGCGGGCCAAGCGCAATAGGTTGTTCGGGATTCAGACCTGGATCGCGTTGCCAAAAGACTGCGAAGACATGGCACCGGACTTTGAGCACCACAAGAACGCAGCCCTTCCAGAGCTTCAAGATACGGGCATTCAAGCAAAACTCATACTCGGATCAGCCTATGGCAAATCCAGCCCCGTGACGATGCAGTCCGAGACGTTTTACGTCGACGTCATTCTTTCGCCGGGCGCGCGTTTTCCATTGCCGAATGATCAGGAAGACCGTGGCCTCTACGTCACTGAAGGGTCGGTTGAGATCGCGGGTGACATCTTTGACGCCGGGCAAATGATGGTCTTTCGACCGGGCGACAAAATCAGCGTTAGGGCTGGTGAAAAGGGAGCGCGTCTCATGGCGCTGGGCGGGGCAACCCTGAGCGAGGAGCGCTACATCTGGTGGAACTTCGTTTCATCGTCCCGAGACAGGATTGAAGACGCCAAAGAGTCTTGGAAGGCGGCGGATTGGGCCAATGGCCCCTTTAAACTGCCACCGGGTGACGACGCCGAGCACATCCCTATCACGCCAGAACTTGAACAAACCTTGCCCAATTGAAAAACGGAGCCTTCGGCCTGACCTTTTAACCGGGTTTGTGGATTTTCAAAGGTACGCAAACCCGGTCTAAAGGCCTAGAATAGTTCGTGCCTGGTCCGCTGTTGCGACCGGGCGATTGTACTGGGCACAGATCTCTGCAGTCCGCGTTACAAGCGCCGCGTTTGACGGTGCCAGCGTACTGCGATCCAGGCGCATGTTGTCTTCGAGGCCGGTTCGCGCGTGGCCACCGGAGGAAATGGCCCAGTGGTTCAGAACCTCCTGCTGCGCACCAATGCCTGCAGCGCACCAAGGCGCACCCGGAAACAGTCGTTCAACGGTCTTCACGTAGAAATCGAATACGTCCCGATCCGCAGGCATTGCGTTTTTCACACCCATGACAAATTGCACATAAGGCGTGTCTTTGATTTGCCCTTTCTTGTGCATCTCGGCCGCCTTCAGGATGTGGCTCAGATCGAACGCTTCGATCTCTGGTTTGACGTCATATGTCGCCATTTCAGCCGCGAGCCAGTCGACAAGATCGGGTGGGTTTTCGTAGACGCGCGTGGGGAAATTGTTCGACCCCACGGACAACGACGCCATATCCGGCCGCAACGGCAACATGCCGCCCCGCGTCTTGCCCGCCCCCGATCGCCCTCCAGTCGAAAACTGGATGATCATACCAGGGCAGTGTTTCTCGAGCCCCTCTTTCAACCTTGCGAACTTTTCCGGGTCGCTCGAAGGCGTCTCGTCATCATTTCGAACATGGGCATGGCAGATGGATGCCCCTGCCTCAAAAGCGGCCTGTGTGCTTTCGATTTGTTCTTCGACTGTGATGGGCACAGCCGGGTTGTTGGCCTTGGTTGGCAACGACCCGGTTATTGCAACGCAGATGATGCAGGGTTCGGACATTTCAGGCCTCTTTCGGTGCGAGGACAAAGTCGAATTCGACATCCCAATAGGGACCTTCAAAGCCAACTTCCGCAAATCGCGCCGGATCATCGACGCGATTGAATTCGGCGATCAGGCTTTCTTTGACGCCAAATACAGCATCCGAGTTGATATATTGGTCATCGGGATCAAAGATATGCGTGGTCAGGTCGTCGTATCCGTCTTTTGAAACGATGTAGTGTAGATGCGCCGGTCGGTACGGGTGTCGACCAAGACGCTTCAACAGATCGCCAACTGGCCCATCATCTGGGATTGGATAGTTCTTTGGCCGCACCGCACGGAACCAATAGGTCCCATCAGCGCCGGTCGTGAAGACGCCGCGCAGGTTGAAATCAGGTTGAATACCTTTTTGCTGCACGTCGTAAAACCCGTCATCATTGGCTTGCCAGACATCAATCTTGACACCTTCCAGCGGGTTGCCCTCAACATCGGTGACACGACCCCGCACCACCATGTCCTCACCCTTTTGGTCGAGACAAATGTTGTGCCCCATCTCGTATTCCGGGGCACCTCCCACGTGGAACGGCCCCAGCACCGTGTTCTCGGAGGCCCCGGTGGGGCGACGTGAGTTCACCGCATCCACCAGCATCGACACGCCTAGAACATCGGACAGAAGAATGTATTCTTGCCGCCAGTCATCGCACATATGCCCAACCTTGGTCAGGAACATGATCGCCTCGAACCATTCCTGCTGCGTGGGTTCGATTTCCTTAACGGCTTCGTGTAGCTTTCTGGTAATGACCTCCATCACCTGCTTCAGCCGTTCGCTTTCTGCGTTTTTGTTGCGTGCCGTGACGACCTCGGCCGAGTTTTCCTCGGTAAAGTATCCCATCTCATGCGAGTCCATTGTGGCCTCCTGACTTGTGTAAGTTTGCTCCAGATTGGCTCATCGCGAAAGTACTGTGGTCAGCGCGCGACGCAGTTCAGCTTCGGCATCCGCAGCCATATCGGCTGAGCGCCACGCCACGTGTTGATCGGGACGGACCAACAAGCAGCCCGCATCCAAAATCTCGGACGCGCGCGCCCAATCTCCGGTGTGGTCGACATAGGTCTGGCGCGGACCGATGACGTGACAGCGAATGGGCATACCCAATTCTTTCGAGACGGTTTCCGCCGCATTCACCCACGCCTCACCACCGATGCCGGTAAGCACAGTGAATTCCCCACGACCGCACAAATCCAGAGTTGAATGCTTGTTCCCTGTATCATGATCAAACACCCAAACATGTGGAATGCGCGCGCCGGGCCAAGTCGTCGGCTGATAGTGCAGCTCAGCATCCTGATCAAAACCGGGATTGGGTTGACCATCCGTTTCAATCGCACAGGAGTCGTAGCGCTGGTTCATTTCAACGCCATGCGCATCGAACTCATATTTTTTGAAAGCAATCGCCTCGCGAATGGCCTGCCTTTGTGCTGCAGCTTCAGGCGTTGATCCTGTTCGAGCCTCAAGGTTGCTTTGCATGACCTCTGGGTCGACGCCTTCGGCCATTCCGAGCGATTCAAAGATGGGACCGAATTCACCGATGGATTGATTGGCCCGTGTTACGATCTGCTTTGCTACAGGCGCGCGTTCTTCGCTGTAACTATCCAGCAGGTTCTCTCCGGCATGGCCTTTCAGGACTGCGGCCAGTTTCCAAGCCAAGTTGAAACTGTCCTGAATTGAGGTGTTCGACCCCAGCCCGTTTGACGGCGGGTGTCGGTGTGCCGCGTCACCCATGATGAAGACGCGATCCTTTTGCATATGGGTCGCGTACATATTGTTGACGGTCCAGGTGTTTGCGCTGATCAGTTCGATCTCAAGCTCGGGGTCGCCAACCAATTGCCGTGCAACCTGAGTGGCCATGGCCTCGTCAACCTCGGGGGCCGGTTGGTTGATGTCATAGCCCCAGACTATGAGCCATTCGTTCCATGGGCGGACCATGCGGACTAGACCCATGCCGATGCCACCGACATTCGCACCCGGTTGCATCACCCAATAGAGCACCGATGGGCGATGCGCGACGTATTTGCTGAGGTCCGCACGGAACAGGATGTTCATCGATCCGCCGACACCCATCTGACCTTCGAAAGGCAGACCGGCATGTTCGGCGACCAGAGAATTGCCCCCATCCGCGCCGACTAGGTATTTGGAGCGGATCGTGATTTCTTCGCCCGACAAGCGATCCAAACACGTCGTCGTCACGCCATCTGCGTCTTGCTCATGTCGCAAGTATTCGGTGCTCATGCGCGCTTGCGTGCCACGGCGACAAGCGGTGCCGAACAGGATCGGTTCCATGAATGTCTGTGGAAGATCATTCATCAATGTCGGACTGGACAGCAGATGTTCTGCCTTGGACAGTGGATGATTGCCCCAGCTTTTCATCCGCCCGATTTCCTCACCGGCGAGGCTTTCGCAGAACACGTTTTCACCCATCAGATCCTGATGCGCGGCATGCATATAGGCTTCGGCCTCGACCTCGTGACCAAGGTCGCGCAGCACCTCCATCGTGCGCTGATTGGTGATATGCGCCCGCGGCGTATTGGCCAGCCAGCGATAGCGGTTGATGACCATATTCTCGACGCCGTAGCTCGACAGCAAAGCCGCCGTTACAGACCCCGCCGGGCCGGTCCCGATGATCAGGACATCCGTTGTGATGGTGGCCATAAGCTCTCTCCCTTGTTCTTTGAGTTTCTCAGGACCGCGGATCCCAGAGGCGGCCGTCATATTCGGCCTCATAGGCTTTGCCGTCCGGGTAGCTGACCAGTTCAAGCTGCATGCCCCAGGGGGCAAGGAAATAGACCCAAGTCTCGCCTGCACTTGGACCGTCGGTCATGGTTGTCGGGTTGCCGAGGACCTGAATGCCCTTGCCCTGCAAATAGCTGACGGCACCTTCCATGTCGGTGGTGTAGAACGCGATATGATGCCCGCCGATATCTGAGTTTCGCGGCAGTTTCGTATCCTGATCCGGCGCGGTGTATTCGAAGATTTCGAAATTGGCGCCATTGCCGCAGCGTACCAGCCGCATCGTCGGGATCTCAGCCTTGGCGTCCACGTTCAGATGGTCCGCCATCCAAGTGCTGTCACCGCCCGAGAACGGTCCCAATGGGTAGAACACATTGCAACCGATGACGTCCTGAAAGAAGGTGACAGCCTCATCAACGCTCGGGACTGTAAATCCCACGTGGTCTGTGCCCGTCATTCCCGGCAAGGAACTGCCAGCAAGTGCGCCCGTTCCTAATGCTGTGACTGCGGCCGTCAGTGCGAGAGTTTTCATGGATCAATCCTCCTTGTTCGACTGCGCGCCAATCACAAGACGACGGCGCACGGGGAATATTTGAAGTCCGGTTTTCTCAGAGATCAGCCCCCAGATACCGCGCGGGGCGAAGAGCATGACGGCGATCCCGATCAGACCAAGCACCATGAGGTACCAAGAGCCGTAGTCGGCCAGCAGGCTTTGCAGGATGAAGAAGATCAGCACGCCCAGGATTGGGCCTTCGATGGTGCCGATGCCTCCGATCACGACGATGAAAATCACGTAAGCCGTCCAGTCGGTGACCGAGAACGCCGCATCCGGAGAGATGCGCAGTTTCTGCACATAGATCAAAGCACCGGTCAGCCCGGTTCCTGCGGCTGAGACCAAGTAGACCAGCCATTTCATCCGAACCGCATCGACGCCGACGGATTTCGCTGCTTCGACATTGTCGCGTACCGCAGCCAATGCCAGCCCGCGCTTCGTTCTGAGCAGCCAGTAGATGCCCGCAATCGTTGCGATCACCAGCGCCAAGGCCAGCCAGTAGGTCAGGATATCGCGCGCTGCTGCTCCGCGAACGTCAAAGGTGGTCTGGATCCATTCGGTGGCCCACATCTCACGTGTTGCGGTGCGCGGCAAAGAGGTTCCAGTGCCGCCGCCGAGCACTTTCCATTGGGCCACCAGTAGGCGCATGACCTCGGCGATGACCCATGTTCCGATGGCGAAATAGGCCCCTTGCAGGCGGAAGGCGAAGAAGGCTGTGGGAATGGCGACAATCAGGGCCGCAACGCCGCCCAGCAGGATCGCCGAAACCGGGTCCATACCCCAAAGGATGACACCGCCGAACATGGCGTAGGCGCCCATGCCCACGAAGGCTTGCTGGCCGACGGACACAAGGCCGCCATACCCGGCCAGCAGGTTCCAGAACTGAGCCAGTACAAGCATGGTGAAGATGAAGAACAGGTCTTGAATCAACCCTCTGCTGGCAAATGTCGGCAGAAGGATGAACAGGATGATCAGAGCGATACAGACGGCTCCGGCACTGTAGGACGCGCGGGTCTGCGTTTGGACGCGGTACATCGAAGTATCAGTCATCAGTCCACCGCCCGTGGAAACAGGCCTCTGGGTTTGATCAGAAGCACGATGAGAAACGCCAGGTGGCCAGCCAGGATTTGCCATTCGGGGTTGATTGCTGCGCCGACAGTCTGGGCGACGCCGATGATGATGCCCCCGATTAGCGTGCCCCACAGGCTGCCGAGGCCACCAATAATCACGGCCTCAAAGGCGTAGATTAGGCGCGCTGGGCCGATATTGGGGTCAAAGTTCGCCCGCATTCCCAGATAAAGCGCGGCCAAGGTCACGACCAGCATTGCGATGGCTGTCGCAGTGGCGAAGATACGCTCTGGCCGGATACCCATCAGACCCGCTGTCACCGCATCATCCGAGGTCGCACGGAACGCCCGCCCCAATTCCGTGCGATAGAAAAGCTGGTTCAGACCGATGATGACAAGGATCGCAGAAGCAAAGGTCAGCAGCGGCAGAACACCCAAGTTCAGTCCACCCAACTGAACGGAAGCCGTAGCAATCTCACCCGCAGGCAAACGTTGGCTATCGGCTGAGAATCCTTCGAGCAGAGCATTCTGCAAGACGACCGACAGACCGAATGTCACAAGCAAAGGCGGCAGGATATCAGGCCCCAGCACTCGGTTCAGCACATGCCTCTGCAAAGCCCAACCCACGCCAAACATGATTGGTGCGGCAATGATTGCTGCCAGAAACGGTGAAAGCCCAAGCAACGAGACCAGCAGAAGGATCAGATAGGCCGCAAAGACGATCAGATCGCCATGGGCCAGATTGACCAACCGCATGATCCCGAACACGAGGCTCAGGCCTGCCGCGAACAGCGCATAGAGCCCGCCCAACAGAACGCCCTGAATGATGGTGTCGATCCAGATCATGCGGCGGCTCCTCCGAAATAGGCGTCGTGAATGGCTTCACGGCTGAGCGTCTCGGCGGTGCCTTCCAGCGTGACGCGACCCTCCATCATGCAATAGACGCGGTCCGCGACTTTCATCGCTTGACCAATGTCCTGCTCCACCACGATTAGGCTGGCTCCGGCCTCCTGAATGCGGGGGACGGCATCGTAGATGTCTTTGATGACCACAGGCGCGAGACCAAGGCTGATCTCGTCACAGAGCAGAACACGGGGATTGCTCATCAGCGCGCGACCGATTGCAACCATCTGCTGTTGCCCGCCAGACAGGGCTGTGCCGGGGTGGTTGCGGCGCTCTTTCAGGATCGGGAACAGGTCGTAGATTGTTTGCAATGACCAATGGCCAGATACCTTGCGGCCATAGGTGCCGATCAGCAAGTTTTCCTCGACGCTTAGGGAAGGAAACAGCCGGCGCCCCTCGGGCACCATGGCCACGCCGCGCGCCATGATCTCATCAGCAGCCAAGCCCCCAATGGGTTGGCCGTCAAAGCGCACTTGATCCGACCCGTTGGTCAGAACGCCCGAGATCGAGCGCATGAGGGTCGATTTCCCGGCCCCGTTTGCCCCGATGATGGCGACGGTTTCACCTTCGTCCAGATGGATATCCACGCCGAACAGGGCTTGGAAATCTCCGTAATGGGCGGCCAGCGCGTGGGTCTCTAACAGGCTCATCAGACTTCGATCCCCAGGTAGATTTCTTTGACTTCCCGGCTGTTCATGATCTCTTCCGGTTCGCCGAGGCCGATGACCTTGCCGAAATCCAGAACCAGCAGCCGTTCAACAACAGAGGTCAGCGCATGCAGGACATGTTCGATCCAGATGATCGTGACGCCGCTGCTGTGTAGCCCCTTGATTGTGTTAATCAGCGCGGTGCATTCGGCGTCGGTCAGACCTCCGGCGATTTCGTCCAGCAGCAACAGCTTTGGATTGGTTGCCATCGCGCGGGCCAACTCCAACCGCTTGCGTTGCAACAGCCGCAAACCACTGGCCGTGTCATTGGCCACGTCCAACAACTCCGTTTGCTCAAGAATACGGGCGCAGTCCTGTTCGACATCATGTTCGGATTTGCTCTGACCGTGCGTTGCGGCCACCAGCAGATTTTCGAACACCGTTAGATGATCAAACGGCTGAGGGATCTGGAACGAACGCCCTATGCCCGACAAGCAGCGCTGCATTGGCGGCACGCGCGTCACATCCGCTCCATCGAAATGGATCGATCCCGCATCAGAGGTCAGGTTGCCGGTAATCAGATTGAACAGCGTCGACTTGCCTGCCCCATTCGGGCCAATGATCCCAAGGGCCTGCCCCTGCGCGACATCAAAACTGACATCGTCCGTGACAGTGAGCGCACCGAAGCTTTTCGATACGTTTTTGAGCGAAAGAATGGTCATACCGGTGTTCCTGCCCCGGACAGGGTTCGGGGCGCTGGTTTCATTGCGATCAGGAGATTTCTTCCATCACACCCGCAGTCGGGATCTCAGGCGCGGAAGAGTTATCGACGATCACGAGGTCGTAGCTGCCATTGTCGAGCAGCCGCCATTGCCCGCCCACCAAGGGTGTTTTCGCGACGTTCTGTGCGGCGAAGGGAGGCAGACCTGCACCATCAAAGGCGATACGGCCGACAATGGAATCCAATTGCGAGGCAGCTATAGCCTCGGCCACCGCATCCCCATCACCCGAGTCATCAACGCGCCCCATGACGTTGGCAGCCATTTCAAACAGCGCGTGCACAAAGCCGATAGGCTGTGTCCACTGGCGGCTTGTGGCGGCCATGTAACCCTGCGCCAGTTCAGCTGAACTTGCGCCAGTGAGCGATGAAGAGAACGGATGGGTCGGTGACCACCACACTTCGGAACTCAGGTTGTTGCCTGCGTTACCCAAGGCCTCGACGGCCTGCGGGAACAGGATCGCCTTGCCGATGCTCGCCGCCTTAGGGGTGAAGCCTTGCTGCTTGGCTTGGCTCCAGAAGGTGGTGAAGTCAGGCGGGATGGGAACGCCGGTTACAATTTCAACATTCGCCTGGCGGAACGCGTTGATCTGTGCCGAGAAATCGTCGGTAAGGTTCTGGTACCGCCCGGGATCTGTCAGGCTATATCCCAACTCGGATAGAACCGGTGGGAAACCCACATTTGGATCGCCCCATGCATTGCCATCGCCGTCATTTGGGAACAGAGCACCGACCTGCTTGTTGGTCTCCAACTGGCCCCACATCGCCGTGAAGACCGAGATCACATCCTCAAGCCCCCAGAAGAAGTGATAGGCGTAGTAGAACGGCTCCCAACTGGCTGGATCGCCGGGATTGCCCTGCTGGCCGATGAACCACGGCTGCCAAGGGGCAACAGTGGAAATACACGGCACTTCCTCGGCCTCACAAGTCGAGGCAACGGGGTTGGTCGTTTCTGGCGTCGAAGCGACCAGCATCAGGTCGATCTCATCGTCCACGATCAGCTCGCCCGCCACGTCTGCTGCACGGTTCGGATTAGACTGGCTGTCTTTGACGATGACTTCAAAATTCGCACCGGCCTCAGATGCGGCGAAATTGTCGAGAATAAACTTGTCGGCCTCAGAGAACGCGGCCAGAGGACCTGATTGCGGGCTGACATAGCCCAGCTTGATCTTGGCACCCTGAGCGATAGCGGGCGCAGCGAGCGTGCCGGTGGCCAGCCCGAGGCCGGTTGCAGCGCTGGATTGCAGCAATTTGCGTCGTGTGATCATGTGTCCCTCCCTTGACACGGTGAAGTCAAACGCTTGGGGCGTTTCCCGCCCACGCGTTTTGAAGAAGCGCCCGCAGCCCGTCAGACGTGACGGGTCGCGGGTTCCAATACGGGTTCTTGAGTGCGATTTCGGTGGCGCGATCCAGATCGGCCTCAGACAGGCCAAAGTCCTTCAGAGCCATTGGTGCGCCCATGGATTTGGAAAAATCCCAAAGCGCCTGGCCGGGCTCAGAACCTCCGAGAATTTCTGACACGGGTGCCAGAAGCTCCGGCAAACCCGCCCCATTGTATGCGATGGCATGGGGCAAAACGACTGCGTGGGTTTCCGCGTGCGGCAGATTGAAGGACCCGCCCAGCGTATGGCAAAGCTTGTGATGCAGAGCCATTCCGACCAGACCAAGTACCGTGCCGCAGGCCCATGCACCACGCTGCGTTTCTTCTCTGGCTTTCAGGTCGTCGGGGTTTGCTACAACGATCGGCAGACCTTCTGCAAACGCCTTAAGTCCGTCAATCGCCAATTCCGTGGTCTGATCCGTGCGATCCTTGGCATAAAGCGCCTCAGTTGCATGAGCCATTGCGTTCAAGGCGCTGGTCACGGTCATTGCGGGCGGCAAAGACGCTACAAGTTCGGGATCGTACAGAATGACGCGCGGCAGAACCTTCGGATCTGTCAGGGTGGTTTTGATGCCGTCCTCAGTCTGACCGAGGATCGGAGTTGCCTCGCTGCCGGCATATGTTGTCGGGATGGCGATTTGTGGCAAAGAGGTCCGAAGGGCAATCGCCTTGCCTAAGCCAATCGTCGAACCTCCACCGATAGAGACAATGCTATCGGCATTGACTGACAAAGCGTGTTCAACCGCTTCTTCGGTCACGCCGACCGGAGTGTGCATCGTTGCCCGAGTGAACACGCCTGCAGCACGATCCCCAACGGTTGTCGCAAGCTCCATTGCCATATCGACTTGCTGAGGCGTCGATAGGATCAGCGCCTTGTTCGATCCCAGCTCCGCCAACGCCGCGCAGATGTCGTTGCGCAAACCTGCGCCGAACCGGACTTTCTGACCATTGATGCTGTTGGTGCTGGGAGCCATTGGGCGAATTCCTGACAAGCGATAGATTGCGGGTCTGGAGGGAACGCTAGCAGGCAAAGACAGCACTCTTGATCGAATTATCGACCATCAATATAACTTTGGGTTATGAAGCTTGATCCAAGACATCTTGAGATTCTCGCGGCTATTGTCGAGGCCGGAGGGTTGACCGAAGGCGCTGCTTTACTTGGGAAATCTCAACCCAGTATCTCCAGAAGCGTCTCTCTCTTGGAGGACAGGGTGGGAGAGCCCCTATTCCTGCCGACCCGAAGACCATTGCAACCTACTGAGCTTGGTCTTGCGCTAGCTCAGGAAGGTCAAAGAATCTTAAGCGCGGGTCGCCATGCAAGCCGCGTTGTGGACGAACACCGTCAGGGCATTGCCGGTGCAGTGCGGGTTGCGGGTACGCCGATCTTCATGGACGGTGTCATCTCGAACGTGATTGCAGAGTTTCAGGCCGAGTACCCCAATATTCGGATCGACCAGTCCTATGGATACCCCACTGAGCTTTTGTCGCAGTTGTCCGCCGAAACTCTGGACTTGGCCATTCTTCCTATGCGCCCGGCAGACGTGTCTGATGAATACGCGTTTCGTCAAATCCTGCCTGGTCGAAACGTCATTGCGTGCCGTGTTGGGCACCCATTGGCGCGCAAAAAGGAGGTGAAGCTGGAAGATATCACCGAGTATTCTTGGATCGCGCCACCTGCGAACAGCCCGCTGTTTCGTGACTTGAGAAACACGCTGGACGGTATCGGTATGCGAGATCTCAAAATCAGTTTCACGGGCGGGTCTTTGAGTGCGGTTGTGAACGTTCTGACGGGTTCAGACTCTCTAACCGTTTTACCTTTTTCGGTGGTTTTCATGATGCAACGGCAAAAAACTTTGGCAGCACTGCCGATAAAAATCGGTGATCCCGACCGGCACTTGGGATGCGTTACGCTAAGCGCCCGAAGCATGCCGGCTTCGTCGGAGCGCGTGCTTGAGTTCATTGAGCAAAAGTTCGAAATGCTGGATCGCTTGATTTGTGGCGCGGGATGATCTCTCTGACTGGTCTAGCCTGAAAAACCCGAGAGATTGAGTTGCTTTGTGAAGCCCGCGCGAAGTTTTAGACGGATGTTTTTCAATGCGTGCTGCCTCAGGGATCCTATTGGGTTTAGTGAACCTCTGTATATTTCATTGTTTTTAGGTCAGAGATACTTAACGTCTGGGTCAGAATTGAATGACGAGATTCACCGATTTTCTGAGGTTTGGGAGTTTTCGTTAGGCAGTTGTCGGTGACGTTCTACATTTCTTGTTAGACGTCAGATGAATTTGACTTTTGCGTCACAAACTGACCCAACCCCAACTTTTCATACTCCCGAAGACAGTTGCGTTCGATTTGACCTTCCTTACGGAAATCACGGCTGACTTGTAGACCAGACTGCGAAGCCGCCGGTTCCGACTGATCTGCCACGTGGCAAACGCGTGAGCGGCGTGGCATGCTATTCGACAGGCGTAGTGCGGCCCACAAAGCGGTCATTCAGAAACCGTGCAGCAACTCGATAAGGTGCGATGGCGGCTGGGCGGGGAAATCCAGACATTTGCGATCGGACAAGGCATGTCCGCTTGGCGCCTGTCCCCAACCTTGGTTCAATAGTGTCTAAATGCGCATTATCCTAAAGCGCTCATGTTTCCCAAGGAGGCTTAGCGCCTATCTCCGCAACCAGAAAGTCCATGAAAACCCGCACTTTGGGGGACAGTACGTTGGACTTGGGATAGATCAGCCACAAGACATTGTCTTCGCTGGCTTCAAAGTTTGGAAGAACCCGTACCAAACGACCTGATTTCAGTTGGTCATGCACGCTCCATCGAGCATTCAAAGAAATACCGGCTCCGGCTAATGTGGCGCGAACCTGACTTTGACCGTCATCGATAATCAATTGGCCTTTGGCGGATGCGGGATCGAAAACAGCGTTTTCGCCCGCCGGTCCTGTAAGTGACCGCGGTTGAAGGTTTTGGAAAGCGATCAGACGGTGGTTTGTCAAATTGGCTGGTGTATCGGGAACGCCATGCATTTCGAGGTAGTGTGGCGCGGCACAAAGGATACGCTGGTCATCAGCCAGTTTGCGGCCCTTCAGGCTGGTGTCGACAAGTGGCGCGTTCCTGAGTGCCAGATCATAGCTTCCTTCGATCAGATCGAACTGCACATCCGATAGGCGCAGATCGAGCGTGAGATCGGGGTGCTGTTCAAGAAACTTTGGCAGGATTGGCGCGATGTAGAGCTGTGCGAAACTGCTTGGCGCAGCAAAACGCAATGTACCTTTGATCGTTGTCATTTGCTTACCCAATGCAGCAAATGCCGCCTCTTCCTGCGCAATGATCTCACGAGCGAAGGGCAGGAAATCCGCTCCTTCCACTGACAACGACACTTTGCGTGTCGTGCGGTGCAAAAGCTCGAAACCGAGGTTCTGCTCCAGCTTGGCAAGCCTTGTGCTGGAGACCGCTGGGGCCATGCCCAGATCACGCCCCGCCGCGCTGATGTTCAGCATGTCTGCTGCCCTAATAAACAATCGAAGCGCGTCTGTGTCTAAGCCCATTATATTTATTTTCCGAATTATCAATACTGGAATAGGCAGTTTATCTTCATTTTGGTCAAGGTTAAATCCTTTTCACAGAGACAGCACAGATTAGGCAGGAGGCGCACATGACACGGACAGCCACCGTCAACTACCATGTTCACAAATCCTACCGGCAAGCCTTTGAGCTTGATGCTGGCGGGGTCGCTGGCAACCTGATTTCCCCTGAACTGGTCGCGACATCCGTTGTGCTAGCAGATAACCGCAAAACGACCTCGTCAGTTTCATTTGCGTGTGATGCCGTTGAAATCATGCCACTTGAAACGCAGGTCCGAGACTTTGCAGGCAACAGCTGGAAACCGATTTACGATGCGGAACTCAAGGCTATGCTGAAGGACAAGCTGGGTGCGAGAGAGGTCGTGGTTTTTGATCACACTGTTCGGGTGGATGACCCCGAAGCAATACGTAAACCAGCGCGCAATGTGCATAGCGACTACAGCGAAGACGGAGCCGAACAGCGGCTTGTCGACTTGCTGGGCGCCGAGACCGCAGCGGAGTGGGCGCAAGGTCATTTTGCCTTTGTCAACGTATGGCGTCCTGTAGAGCATGCGATCAATTCGGCACCCCTGGGCTTTGTACGGCCCTCGTCTGTCGACCCGTCTGACTGGATTCTACTGGACTTGATCTATCCTGACCGCGTGGGACAAATCATGGGGCTGGCGGGAAATCCCAAACATGAGTGGATCTATCAATCCAAAATGACGCCGGATGAGGTCGCGGTCTTCAACATCTATGACAATCAAGGTCTGGCTTCGATTGCTCATAGCGCACTCGATATGGTCGAGGATCCAAACATCACTACCATTCGCAAAAGCATCGAAAGCCGCACTTTGGTGCGCTATTAAAGGAGGGCCAGACATGTTGGATGAAACGCAGCCGGCTGGGTTTGAGCAAATCAATTTGGCCTACAACCAGGTATTCCGTCCCGGACGACTGAGCGTCGGCCTTGTATTGCCTCTCGAAGCCTATGCCGTCGGCGCAGAACCGACGCTACGAGGGCACTTGGAAGCGGCGCAGAAAGCCGAGGAGCTTGGGTTCCCAGCACTTTGGCTGCGGGACGTCCCCTTCAATGTTCCAAGCTTTGGCGACCCCGGGCAGGTTTTCGATCCATTTGTCTATCTGGGAGCGTTGGCAACGGCGACGGATCGGATTGCGCTTGGAACGTCGAGCGTGATCCTGCCATTGCGTCACCCCGCTCATGTCGCCAAGGCAGCAGCGACGGCAGATGTGCTCTCTGCCGGGCGGTTGCTTTTGGGTGTCGCGTCCGGCGACCGGCCCGAGGAGTACCCGGCGATGAACCAGAGCTTTGAAGATCGCGGGGCACGTTTCCGCGATAGCGTTGAGTACATCCGCGCCGTTGGATCGGCTTACCCGACGCATCAAAATGCACAGGGCAAACTGCATGGCGGGATTGATCTATTGCCAAAACCGCACGGGAAGCGCCTGCCGATGCTCATTACCGGTGGCAGCCAACAATCACCCGATTGGGTCGCTCAGAACGGAGATGGCTGGATGACATATCCGCGCAATGCGGCGGCTCAGGGTCAAGTCATCGCAGATTACCGCAGACGAGTGAAAGCTGCAGGTCAACCGGATAAGCCTGTGATGCAATCGCTCTACGTCGATGTTGTAGCCGACGCTGCCGCACCACCACGCCCAATCCATCTTGGGTTTCAGTCGGGCACCGGCTTCCTGCGCAACTATCTGCGCGAGATTGAAACGCTCGGGGTCAATCACGTCGCGCTGAACCTAAGGTTCAATCAAGCACCGATCGACACAACCCTCGAACATCTGGCGGACACTCTGCTGCCTGACTTTTCTTGAAGGATCAGACCGATGACCAAGACTATTCTCATTACAGGTTCAACCGACGGCATTGGCCTGCTGACAGCAACGAAGCTGGCTGCCGGTGGGCACAAGGTGCTCCTCCATGGACGCAGCGCATCAAAACTGGAGAGCGCTGCTGCCGCCGTCGGAGGCGATGTCGAAACCTATGCCGCTGATCTCAGCGATCTGTCCGCGGTTCGAAAACTGGCCGAAAACGTTCAGGCGAAGCATCATAAACTGGATGTATTAATCAACAACGCCGGTGTGCTGAAAGCCCCACAAGCCGTGCTTGAAAATGGTCAGGACATCCGCTTTGTAGTTAACACGCTTGCACCGTATCTGCTGACCGAATTGCTTTTGCCGATCATTCCCGCCGACGGGCGTGTCGTGAATCTGTCATCGGCTGCACAGGCCCCGGTGAACCTCAAGGCCCTGCAGGGCAATGTGCAACTGGCGGATATGGAGGCCTATGCCCAGAGCAAATTGGCGATCACAATCTGGACCCGCGAATGGGCCAAATCGTTGTCAGATACACCAGTGATGGTTGCCGTAAATCCCGGATCACTTCTAGCATCAAAAATGGTGAAAGAAGGCTTTGGCCTCGCAGGGAACGATATGAATATTGGCGCTGATATCTTGATTGACGCAGCCTTGGGTGTGCGGTTTGCGGATGCCGCAGGAGCCTATTTTGACAATGACAGTGGGGCTTTCGCTGATCCCCATCCCGCAGCGCTCGACGAAAACCACGCTGCCGACGTCATGAACACCATCAAAGACTTGATCAGCCAGACGGGCTGACCATCCCGGCGCGAAAACGCCGAACACTTCCACCTCTAACACTCCCCTACCCCTCACGCGTGCTGCGTCGAGGCCCAAGAAAGGACTGCCTGATGAAATACGAGAACTTTCAAACCTTTGACGTAGCTGTTGAGAACGGCATCGCCACGGTCACCTTCAACTTTGGCTCTGTGAACGTGCAGGGCCAGGAAATGCTGGCCGACCTCAACAGTCTGGCAATGCGGCTAGAGCGGGACCGCGACACAAAGGTCGTGATCTTTCAGTCGGCCAATCCGGAAATCTGGGTCTGCCACTACGATACCGAGCTACTTAAGGACATGTCGACCGAAGCCGTGTCCCGCGAGGACGCGCAGCTTTTGGATCTGCAATCGGTTTGCGAGCGGATCAGCAAGGTACCACAGGCCACTATTGCAAAGCTGGAAGGGTTTGCGCGCGGTGGCGGGCACGAATTGGCCTTGGCGTTGGATATGCGTTTTGCCGCGCGGGGAAAGTACAAGTTCATGCAGATGGAGGTCGGAATGGGCATCCTGCCCTGCGGCGGTGGCGCCTCGCGTATGGCCCGTCAAACCGGCCTTGGCAAAGCGCTTGAGATCATCCTGAGCGCGCAAGACTATGACGCGGATGACGCCGAACGTTTGGGCACCATCAACAAGGCTTTGGAAGCGGATGAAATCGGCCCGTATGTGACTGCTCTGGCCGAACGGATCGCCCAATTCCCTGCAGAGTCGATAAATGCCTGCAAGCAGATGGCCTATGAATCCATCGACAAGCCCATTGATGAGGCGCTGAAGGCCGAAGCCTATTGGCTGTATCAGGCGACCAGCAAAACTCCGGCAGTAAAACGTTTCACGATCGCGGATGAACAAGGTTTGGAACACGACATCGAGAACCAGCGCAAATGGGGCGATCTGGTGATGCAGGTGCAGGACATCAACTGACCATCCCCAAGACAATAATCTCGTCAGGCGTGCGGGGTTCCGACGTGGGCCTGACAGCATCTCACAAAAGGAAAATCCCAATGAAAGCAATGGTTCTCAACTCTTACGGACCCGATGCGCTGTTCGAGCTTGCTGAAATTCCCGATCCGGTCGCGACACCCGGACATGTTGTCGTCAAAGTGGCCGCGACCAGCGTCAACACCGTCGACACAATGATCCGAAGCATGGGCGCGGACCTGCCTCTGTCCCCTCAATTGCCCGCCGTACTTGGCATGGATTTCGCTGGGACGGTCGTCGCAGTTGGCGAAGGCGTGACAGACTTCGCCGTAGGTGATGAGGTATATGGCTGCGCAGGTGGATTGATGGATCTCCCGGGCGCTTTGGCGGAGTACATTAATGCAGATGCGCGCCTGATTTCCCACAAACCCAAGAAACTGAGCATGCGGGAAGCCGCAGCACTGCCTCTCGTCGGCATCACCGCCTACGAAGGGCTGACCCGCGCTGATGTTGGCGAAGGGCAGACCGTGCTGGTGCAAGGTGGTGCCGGTGGCGTTGGTCACATTGCCATCCAAATCGCCCGCCATCTTGGCGCCAAAGTGTCCGCAACGGGTCGCGGCGCGGATCAGATGGCCCTGATCCAAGAGCTGGGCTCGCGGCCGATAGACTTCACAACGCAAAAGGTCCAGGACTACGTGGCTGAGCACACCAGCGGTTTGGGCTTCGATGTAGTGTTCGATAGCGTTGGCGGTCCGAACATGACGAACTCGTTTGAAGCCGCCAGGCTCAATGGCCATGTCGCCTCAACGGTCGCGCTGGTCGAGATTGATTTGACGCCTGTGCATTTCAAAGGTCTGTCTCTGCACGTCGTTTTCATGCTGATCCCGATGATGCACGATGTCGGGCGTCAAACACATGGCGACATCCTGCGGATACTGGCGGATCTGGCGGATGAAGGCGCGCTCAAACCGATCGTTGACGAACATAAGTTTGGGTGGGCCGATGTCGGTGCAGCTTATGGGCACCTGACGAATGGATCTGCGGTCGGAAAGGTCATAGTGGAGGCGTGACAAAATTCAACTGGGGTTGGTGCGCGCATAGTGACTATTCGTACCAACTCAGTTTGAGCTGCATTTGATGACGCACATCTTGCATTGCTGACCTAAGAGCCGTTTGCATCCAATTTTACTTTGGGTTCACAACCGTCCATGGAAATACAGCAAAAATGTCAAATCACAGTGATCATATCTGCCATCAAAATCGGTGAAGCTTCTTTGCGACCCGGTAGGTATTGGCGTAAGCCGTGACGGAAGCCTCAATGGGATCGGCATAGCCGCCGCCGATTGCCATCGAGACCGGGATGCCGCGAACTTTGCTGGCATGCAGCACCGCCTGATCGCGTTGGATAAGGCCATCATGGGTCAGCGCAAGCCGCCCTAGTTTGTCTTCTGCCAGCGGATCAACGCCCGCTTGGTATAGAATGAGATCGGGGCGAAATTCAAACACAACCAGCAAGTTATCGGCTAAGGCGCGAAGGTAATCCTCGTCGCAGGTGCCATCCGGCAAGGCAACATCGAGATCCGCCGGAAACTTTCGGAACGGAAAATTCTTTTCGCCGTGCATCGAAAAGACGAAGACCGATGGGTTGGTAGCGAAAATGGCGGCGCTGCCATCGCCCTGATGGACATCAAGATCGATGATCGCGACTCTTTTGACTATGCCAGCCGCAAGCATGTGGAGCGCCGCGACGGCCTGATCGTTGTAGACGCAATAGCCAGATCCAAAAGTCGGATGGGCGTGGTGCGTGCCCCCAGCGAGCTGCCCCGAGATACCGTACTCCAGAGCTGTCTCAGCAGCAGCAATTGCGCCACCGGCTGTGGCGCGAACCCGCCTCACGAGTTCCGGACTCCACGGAAACCCAATCCGTTTCATGGCTTTTTCTTCCAGTTCCCCGTTTTCAAACTGCGCGACAAAATCGGGGGCGTGCGCGCGCAGTATCGATTCATCGCTGGCTGGCAAAGACTCCGCCAGCTGCGCCTCCTGAAGAATACCGTCTTTCAGCAGTAGCGTATGGAGCATTCTGTACTTGTCCTGCGGAAACCGATGTCCGGAAGGCAGGGTAAGGGAGGATCTGTGGGGAGCGTAAAATCTCATGACTTAGTTAAAAGGAAACTCATGCAATGCGCCAAAGCATAGCTGATCACCGAACAGATCTGCAACGTCCGCCGCCAATAGCAATGCGTTTCATGACGGGCGCAAATTTGCAATAAGGTGACAGTTGATATCTGATGCGAATGTCCGGCGTACGGGACAAAGCCAACTTTTGGTCCGGTCCAAGAAACTTGAGGTTCCGGCCCCATAGCTAACATTCGTATACTTGTCGCAAGTCGATCCAAGTCGGCATTCCCTCCGATCAGTTTTCTGTATGTAAAACAATGCCATTCAGGTTTGCTCTCTTCCTGTTTCATCTATCCCAATTGCATGAGGGTTGGCATTCACCCCTGCCAACATCTTTAAAACTTCAGCTTTCCAGCCCGCTTTGATCTTTAATGCCAGTTGAGACGGTGGTCGGTGGTCTGGCTCAAGAAGCGCGTACTCATATCTGAGCGGCTTTTCGAAGGGCACGAACGCGACTTTTCCGCTGGACAGGTTTAGTTCTTGTTCAGTCGCTACGGTCAAAGGATCCACGATCGAATAACATTGACCTGAGCTCACAAAGGGTATCAGGGGTAGAAAGTACTGACAGGTCACTGTTGGGTTGTAGTCAGCTGAAACATCTTGAAACTCTTGCCGAATTTTACGCTGGAACGGGTGCGTGGCATGCAATCCACCCATAGGCGCTCCGTCGAGATCGGAAATGGATATGGTCCCACGTGAAGCAAGTGGGCTGTCACGATCGACGGCACAAAAACAATCTGCCCGGATCAGTTCTGTTGAATACTGAGGCTCTTTCCCGGTTGAATGATCGAAGTCTGCAAAGCCGAAATCAATATTCTGCGTGCCTGCAAGCTCAATAATCTGAGGCGAACTGCGTGTAGACAATGTGATACGTATCTCGGGGTTTTCGCCGACTGATTGGCTGATAAAACGCGGGAACAAGAAAGCGGATGGGCCCGGCATTGTAGCGATATTCAAGCTACCGGAATGCCCTTTAATCAACCCTTCCATTGTACTGGAAATCGTCGCAAGGCGGTCCAGAATACCTGTTGTTTCGGCCAAAAGGTAATGCGCTTCGGGAACCGGGACCAATCGCCGTCCCTTACGCTCGAACAGTGTCAGGCCAAGGGTCTTTTCAAGATTCTTCAGGGCCAGACTGATCGCAGGCTGGGTGCGGTTTAGTTTCTTGGCGGTTTGAGAGATAGAGCCGGTCTCCATCACCTCGCGAAAAACGGTCAACTGCATTAGATTCATGTCCAGTATATAAGCTAAACCTTAGTTTTATGAAATATAACAAATTTGTATTTATGAAAATTGCGACTACGCTTGCAGGATCGAAATTCGGCCGAACCGAATCCGACGATTCAACAAGGGAGATGATTATGAAATTTGTGAAATGTTTGACGGGACTGGCCCTAGCAGGCGCGCTTGCCGCCCCGGCACTGGCACAGGACCCAACTTTTTTCCGCATCGGCACAGGCGGCGCAGGCGGAACTTACTTCCCCATTGGCGGCACCATCGCAAACGGAATCTCCGCCCCTCCGGGTTCGCGCCCCTGCGAAGAAGGCGGCCAGTGCGGCGTGCCGGGGCTGATTGCTATCGCTCAATCCACCACCGCGTCGGTGTTCAACAACGCCGCCGTTCAGAACGGAGAGCTTGAGGCCGGTCTCGCCGCGGCCGACGTTACCCGCTCGATGTATCTGGGTGAGGGCAAGTTCGAAGGTAAACCTCACCCCAATCTTCGCATCGTGGCCAACCTATTCCCGGAAGACCTGCACTTGGTTCTGCCTGCCGGCGAGACAATCAACGATCTGAGCGATCTAGAAGGCAAGCGCGTCGGCATCGCGCAAGCCGGTTCCGGTACACAGGTTGCCGTGCTTCAGATGCTCGATGCATGGGGCGTCAACCGCGACAACATGGATGAGGCCGAGCTGAACAACAGCCAAAGCGCCGAGCGTCTGGCTGACGGTCAGCTTGACGCCTATTTCTACGCTGCAGGCTGGCCCGTAGCTGCGATGGTTCAGCTGTCGTCAACCAAGGGCATGAATCTGCATTCCTTCAGCGACGAAGACATGACGAAGATCAATGAGATCATCCCGGCATACATCCCCTCGGCCATCCCGGGTGGCGTTTACGAAGGTATCGACGGTGAAACCAAAACCCCGGCGGTCAGCGCGATGCTGGTAGTATCTTCGGAATTGTCCGACGAACTGGTCTACGGCCTGACCAAGGCGCTATGGAACGACAATACCCGCAAGCTGCTGGACAATGGTCACGCCAAAGGCAAGCAGATCACTCCCGATACGGCGCTGGATGGCGTCGAGGCGCTGGGTGTACCCCTGCATCCTGGGGCCGAGAAATTCTACAAAGAAGCTGGTCTGCTTCAGTAACCGTACCTTACTGACACCTGTCGTCGGTGCCCCTGCGCGGGGCACCGCACTCTGGAATTATGCGAAATCGGGGGGCCATCATGTCCGAGACCCAGAAACTTGATGACCACGAATTGACGGCCGAGGAACTGGCCGCCATCGAAGAACAGTTCGACGAAGGTGCCGCCGTCCGGCAGGTCACGCCCGCCGCGGGCAAGGTACTGCGCGTTGTTGCCCTGATCCTTGCGTTCTACGAATTCTTCACGGCCGGCTTTGGCCTGCCCGCCGACCATTGGCACATGGGTATCTATCTGGCCCTGCTGTTCATTCTGGTCTACGCGACAATTCCGATAATCGGCTCCAAAAACCTCTATACGCTCAAGGTCAGCCGGTTCCGTATCGGCAACATCCCTCTGTACGACTTGGTTTTTATGGCGCTGGGGATCATCGCAGCGCTGTATGTTGGGGTCGCATGGCGCGGCATTCCGTTTCTGGGGATCGAGGAACAGACGTTCCGAATGGGCAACCCGAACACCTATGACGTGGTTTTGGGCGTAGTCATCATCCTGCTGGTTTTGGACATCGCACGCCGCACGCTGGGTTGGGTGCTGCCACTGATCATCTGTGTATTTATCTCATACGCCCTGTTGGGACCGTATTTCCCCGGCTTGCTGCAGCATCCCGGCGTGAACTTCAAAACTTTCGTATCGTCTATGTATTTCCCGCAGGAAGGCATCTATGGCGTCACACTCTGGGTCGTCTCGACCATCGTGTTCCATTTCGTCCTGTTCGGCGTGATCGCGCAGCGCACCGGATTGGGGCAACTCTTCATCGACAACGCAACCATTTTGGCGGGCCGCTATACCGGTGGGCCGGCAAAAGTGTCGGTGGTATCCTCGGCGTTCTTCGGCACGATCTCGGGCTCTTCGGTGGCCAACACCGTTTCGACCGGCGCGCTGACCATTCCCAACATGAAGCGCCTTGGGTACCCCGGCCATTTTGCGGGCGGCGTCGAAGCCGCATCGTCAGCCGGAGGGCAAATCACGCCGCCAATCATGGGGGCAGCGGCCTTCATCATGGCCGAGTTTCTTGAGGTGCCCTACACAACCATTGTCATCGCTGCGATCTTCCCCGCAATCCTTCACTATGTCGGGGTCTTCGCGGTGGTGCACCTGATGGCACGCAAGCTGAACCTGCAAGGCTTGGCGAAAGAGCAACTGCCGCAACTCAAGGCCGTCTGGGCCGAAGGTTGGGCCAACATCGTGCCTCTGATCGGTCTGCTTGTCGTGCTGTTCACAGGATATACGCCGTTCATGTCCGCCTTCTGTGGCATTTCTCTGGCAGTGATCGCAGGCATGTCGCGCATCAAACAACCGCCCACGCTGATTTATGCTGCGGCGTTCCTAGCCTTCGTGCTGTGGAAATTCTCGGATGGCGGGTTCGATCTGACTATGACAGCGATCCTGTGTGCCTTGTCGGTGATCGCCACGTTGAACCCGCAGAAACGCATCGAAGTACCCGAGATGCTGCAAGCGGTTGAGCTGGGTGTGAAATACTCGCTGGCCGTGGGCGCCGCTGCTGCCGCCGTCGGCATTGTCGTCGGTGTTATCAACACAACTGGCATTGGCTTTCGTATCGGCTTCATGGTCACTCAGGGCGCAGGCAATCTGGCCGCTGACCTGTACAACATGATCTCGTTTGGCAGCTGGCAGCTGTTTGCGATGGAAGACCTGCAACTGTTCATCTCGCTGGTCTTCATTGCCATTGTTTGCATCCTGATGGGCGCGGGCATCCCCACCACCGCGCTCTACATCATGCTGGTATCAGTCGCACAGCCCGCGCTGGCGCAGCTGGGTGTCCCGCCGATCGCAAGCCACCTGTTCGTACTCTACTACGGTGTTGTGTCCGAGATCACGCCACCCGTCTGCACTTCGGCCTATGCGGCGGCGGCCATTGCGAACTCCAACCCGTTCCGAACTGGTCTCTCTGCCTTTACCCTTGGGTTGGGCAAGGTGATCGCGCCAATGGCCTTCGTTTATGCGCCTGTCCTTTTGTTCGTGTCCTCAACCGGGTTCAACCTGTGGGAGTTCACCTACACCGCCACGAGTTGTATCGCCGGGGTCATCGCCCTGTCCGCAGCTGTGGTCGGATACTGGCTGAAACCGCTGAACATCGCGTCGCGTATCCTGATGGCCATCGCGGGGGTGATCTTTGTTGCGCCCAGCCTGACGGCTGACCTGATAGCGCTTGCTGTCGCGTCGCCGGTCATTGTCTCCCAACTGATCGCGCGCAATCGCAGCCATTCCCCGGCTTGATGCGATGACAGAGCAAGTGACCATCATCGGCGCAGGGATCGTCGGCATTTGTTGCGCGCTGTCGCTGCAAGAACGGGGCATACCGGTCCGAATTATCGACCGGAGCGACCCCGGGCAGGAAACCTCGTTCGGCAACGCGGGGGTTGTGTCGCCCTGGTCGATCATTCCGCAGGCCGTTCCGGGGATTTGGAAAAAGCTACCCCAAATGCTGTTGGACCCGAAAAGCGCGCTTTCGGTACGGACGTCCTTCTGGCCGAAGATGATCCCATGGGGGCTGCGCTTTCTGGGCAAGTCCGGCGAGAAGACGGTTCGTGAAGTCTCGGATGCGATGGAGATTTTGTGTCGCCCCTCCATTGATCTGTACCGTCGGCACCTGCAGGGCACGGGCCACGAAGCGCTGATCGTGGACAGTTACTACATCCACGCGTTCCGCAACCCTGAACAAGCCAACCTTGATGATCTTGGCTATCTGATCCGCCAGGAAAAAGGCGGTGAATTGGAGCGGGTCGACGGCGCTGAATTGCGGCGCTTGGAACCAGCTCTGTCAAAAGACCTCAAGGCAGCGATTGTGATCAAAGGTCAGGCCCGCGCAACGTCTCCCGGGCGTTTGGGCGCTGTATTGGCCGAAAAAGCACGTGCGCAAGGTGCTGAGTTTGTGCGGTCCGAAGTCACCAAGCTGAGCCACACCGAAGACGGCATTTGGCAGCTTGCCACGTCACATGACACGCTGCACGCGCGCAATGTTGTCCTCGCGGCCGGAGTGTGGTCTGCCGGCCTGCTCAAACCCCTTGGCATACCTGTACCGTTGGTGGCCGAACGGGGTTACCACGTTGAATTCCCGGCCCCTTCGGCAGTGCTGAACAACTCGGTCATGGATGTGGACGCAAAGGTCGTCGCAAGTTCGATGCAGGGCGGCCTCAGGGTTGCCGGTACGGCCGAGTTTGGCAGCGTCGATGCGCCAGCGGATCCACGCAAGGAAAAGATACTGACCGATCAGGCAAAATCTTTGGTGCCGGACCTCGATACTGGCGCGGCAAAGTTCTGGATGGGCCGACGCCCCTCTTTTCCCGATAGCCTGCCAGCGATTGGGCCGCTGAACGGAAAGGACGGGCTTTTTACCGCGTTCGGCCATTCTCATTACGGGCTGATGATGGCGCCAAAGACCGGAGAACTTGTGGCGGATCTGGTGTCCGGACGCAGCCCGAATATCAACTTGGACCCGTTCTCGCTGGCCCGTTTCTAAATCTCCTATTCGAAAGGACCTGAGCACCATGCCAATTTACGAAGGTGGCCAAAACATATGTGGGGCTTCGATCGGAGTTTTGTGCCTTGAAAGCTATTTCCCCAAACCGCCCGGGCACATCAAGAATCCGTCCAGCCTTACGTTTCCTATACTTTACGAAATGATTGACGGCATCAGTGTCCCGACCCTACTAAACAACCCGACGCCCGATCTACTGGCACCCTTTATCAAGGGCGCGCAAAGGCTTGAGGCCGAGGGCGTTCGGGCAATCACGGGAAGCTGTGGATTTCTGGCTTTGTTTCAAAAGGAACTGGCCGCGGCGGTTTCCGTTCCCGTCTTTGCATCCAGCTTGATACAGGTTCCTCTGGCCTTTCACATGACCGGGGCGAATGCGCCGGTGGGCGTGTTGACCGCGGATGCATCTGCTCTGACGCCGAAGCATTTCGAAGGTGTCGGCGCTGCGGGCATTCCCGTCGCGGTACAAGGGCTAGAGGACACCAGCGAATTCGCTGAGGTGATCCTGCGAAACACGCGCACCCGTATGGACACCGACCTCATTGAGGCTGAAGTCCTTGAGGCGGCGCGGCGACTTAAACGGCAAGCGCCGGACATACGGTCGCTTGTGTTGGAGTGTACCGATCTGCCGCCTTATGCGGCGCGCCTTCAGGACGAGTTGCAACTTCCCGTCTTCGATTTGACGACACTGGCGCAGATGGCGCATACCGTTGCGACGCGCAATTCCTATGTTGGCATCATGCCTTGGACGTAAAGAAACAGCAGTATCGCGCGGGACTTGGAGGATTTTAGTGTCCGTCGACCTAACCATCCTGATGGTTGCCATCGGCCTTGGCGCAATGCTGCAAGTCGGCGTCGGCATCGGGTTTAGCATCCTTGCCGGACCGCCGATGATGATCCTGCTTGGTACATCAACGGCTGTTCCAATACTGCTGCTGTTGAATACTGTCGTTTCAGCGGTCGCGACAGACCGACAGGTGCTGAAGGCCGACCGACAAACCATTCGCACGGCAATTATCGGATGTCTCCTCGGAGTGGTCGCGGGCCTTGTCGTATACCCCTGGCTAAGCGAGGCGTTTGTCCTTGCCCTAACAGCCAGCCTGTTGCTGATCGGGCTTGTGACGACCTTGCTGCCCCTGCGCCGCTCAATTGGAACAGCAGGGTTTTCGACCGTTTCCGGCTTGTCCGGGCTGGCGACTGTTTGGGCAGCGACGCCCGGCCCGCTAATGGTTTTTGGATTGATTGCGAAAGGCCGCCCTGCCAAAGAAGTTGCCAAGTTGGTTCAACCCATTGCGCTGGTGGCATACGGCATCGCATTCCTGTTGCATAGCCTGTCCGAGACTCAAGCCTTCGCTTATGGCCCGCAGCTATGGGGCTTCGTGGCGCTCACGTTGATCGGCAGTTTTTTTGGTCGTGCAATGGGGCCACATTTACCGCAGACCTTGGTCACAACGGCGATCCGCGTGGTATCTCTGATGGCCTGCGGCGTTCTCTTTCATCGCGCATTTGCGATCGCGTAAACTCGAAGGGCAGACAATGACACAAGACAACAAACTGGACAGATTTCCGCGGGCCCAATTCATGTCAGGCCCAACCCCATTGGAGCGGCTGGACAGGTTGTCTTCGGAATTGGGCATCGACCTCTGGCTGAAACGCGATGACCTCACCGGGCTTGGGTTTGGCGGAAACAAAACGCGTCAGCTTGAATTCTATTTCGGTGATGCCCTGCAGAAAGGTGCGGATACTATTCTGATCACCGGCGCAGTTCAGTCAAACTTTGTTCGGTCTGCTGCAGCCGCCGCAGCAAAACTGGGCATGCAATCCGTCCTGCAACTGGAAGAGCGTGTGTCCGATATGGGCGAGGTGTATTACAGCTCTGGGAATGTGTTTTTGGCACAAATTCTGGGTGCCGAACACATGACCTACCCCAAGGGCGAGGACGAAGTCGGTGCGGACGCTGCGTTGCACGCGCGCGCCGACGAGTTGAAGGCGCGAGGGCGCAAACC
This sequence comes from Ruegeria sp. AO1, assembly GCF_056535985.1. NCBI lineage: Bacteria > Pseudomonadati > Pseudomonadota > Alphaproteobacteria > Rhodobacterales > Roseobacteraceae > Ruegeria > Ruegeria sp. AO1. The sequence goes on along the minus strand of NZ_JBQFJC010000002.1, from coordinate 958,171 downwards.
TTATGTCATTCATCTGGGATTAAACCATCCGCCTTTGGGTGCTTTGGGCTACGTTGTCGCTGGACAAGAATTGTGTCAGCAGATGCCAGATATTGATGCGATTGTCGTACCCTCAGGTAGTGGAGCCACACATGGAGGCTTATTGACTGGAGTGGCCTTGGAAGAAAACACCGCTTCTGTGTTTGGCGTTTGCGTACGGCGCGATCGCGAACAGCAAATGGTCCGAATGAACACCGTTTTGCAGAAACTGGCGGAGCTGTTGGATATCGACGCAGCGCCTTTGCATGCCAGGCTAAACGTTATGGATGAAGCGCTGCCTCCCGGCTACGGGAAACTCAGTGGAGGCACGCGGGCTGCATTGGACAAGATGGCTCGTACCGAAGGAATATTCCTTGATCCCGTCTATACCGCGAAAACCTTCGCAGGGTTGTTGCATTTGGTAAGCGAAGGGAAAATCCTACCCGGACAGAAAGTCGTCATGGTGCACACGGGTGGGTTGCCTGCACTATTTGGGTATCAAAACGAGTTGGCCAGCGACCTATCCTAAATCCGCCAATACCCCCCCCAAAAAACTTCCCATACTGGGAAAACAGAAAACATGAGCATTGCCCGGATCGAAACCGCGCTCTTCCAAAGCCTTTAGCGGAGTTGATGTTCCGCCGCCAAAACACCCTGTCAGCAGAACAAACTTACGAGTCAAATCAATTCCATTTACGTGGCTCGCTGTCAGTCAATTCACTTGACGCTACGATGCTTAAAACCACAGAAAGAGCTTAATCGCGGACCTTATCCGCAAGACCCGCAGATGACAGAACGGGGGACAAAGCAGACATATTCTTGCGCCGAATCTTGTCATCCGTATGCTCATTTTGACAACAGAAGAAATGGAGCATTCGCCTGCATGAAGTTTTTCTCCCGCAGAACTTTCTGGTCATTCTCAATGGTTTTGGCTTCGTTGACGACCGTACCAAGCCTTTCCATCGCACAGGTTTCGGAGACTGTAACCTCTCAAGTCATTTATGTTCCATCTTACTCGCGAGTTTTCACGCAGGAGGGTCGCAGCGAACCGCTCGCTTCTACCCTTGTTGTGCACAACATTAGTGCTCAATCAGAGATCAAAGTTGAGCGTGTCGACTATTACGACCGAGCGGGGCAGCTTCTGGAAACTCTCATCAATGAGCCCGTTCAACTGATGCCATTTGGGTCGATCAATGCGCTTATACCTATTGGTAGCGTCGGAGACGGGATTGGCGCGAACTTCGTCGTCACCTGGTCGGCAGAAGTGCCAGTACAGCCCCCCATCGTTGAAGCAATCATGGTCGGTGGAAGCGGCACTCAAGGAATCTCGTTTACAAGTCGAGGTCAGGTGTTGTCACAAACACCGTAGCACCCATCACTATTTTGATTTCGATATAACCAACTCGATCATCGCGCCAATACTTAGTCCTATCTGGTTTTTTGATTGCCACAGCTACAGGAGCCCACTTTGGGCTCATAGCCAACCCTAACTGCCATGCGTTCGGATGGTAGCAGGGCGGACAAACCGGCCTTTCGCAATATTACTCTTTAAGTAGAAGTAGACCAAAGTAACTCCGTTCATTCCCGTAGGAAAATATCGCGCAATGTGACGCAAAGATCGTTTCAACGGATGCCACTGAACGAACTAAAACTTCAAGATTTTTGCGCAACAATATAGCGGCTTTGGAGCATTGAGGCTTGATCAGACTTATAGAGGATATCGAAGCCCGCGGACGCAATCTTCCTCTCAAGCACTGATCCAGGCACAAAATGCACAAATGGGGCTTTACCAATAGCCTGCATGATTGGGATCGCGACCCGACTGATCATCGCATACTTGAAACCACCGCTCTCAGGGGCGCAAACAGTTTTGGATATGAAAAACCCACCGGGTTTTGTAAGTGCGAAAATGTGCTCGAGCGCTTGGTCCAAATCGGGCAGGAGATGAAGCAAATTGTGCGCCAGGACCGCATCGTAGGACCCTTCGTCAAGACCGTGCTCAAGAACTTCGGCCACCTTGAATGTGACATTCTCCAATACTTCTTTCTCACGCTTCTCTTCGGCAATCTCGATCATGCCCGGAGCGAGATCCGTGGCGGTGATATGGGCAACATGCGGTGCAAGCAGCAGCGCGGTTGAACCCGTCCCGCACCCGATTTCCAGTATGTTGTCCTCCGCTTTCAGGTACGACTTCGTAAGCTCGAGTGTTTTCAGATACCCTTCCATGTTGCGGATTGGGTCAGCCGCGTACTTTTGCGAGATTTTGCTCCAGAACGCGGCATCTTTGGACAAAGCAGCCATTTCATTGCTCTCTTACAAGGTTGTTACCGCATCCCTTACTTCCAAACAATCATTTATGGAATTGCCACAATCTGCAGAACTGTTATGCATAAATGCATGAACTGGAACGCCATCAATTTCGACTGGAACCAAGCACGGTCCTTTCTTGCGACAGCCGAAGAAGGCTCATTTTCCGCAGCGGCGCGCGTTCTTGAGCAAACTCAACCCACTGTCGGCCGTCAAGTTGCTGCAATGGAAACGGCACTTGGCATCACCCTGTTTGAAAGAGTCGGCAAGTCGCTTAATTTGACGACTGCTGGCGCCGAGCTTTTGTTGCATGTCAGAGAAATGGCGGATGTGGCAAACAGGATTTCTCTTACTGCGACAAGCCAGTCGCAAGCTGTTGAAGGGCAAGTCAGGATTACTGCATCCGATGTGATGTCTGCCTACCAGCTGCCGCCGATACTGAAAAAGATCCGACTTGCGGCACCGCGACTAGAGATAGACATCGTTGCTGCAAATGACATACGAGACATACAGCGACGTGAGGCTGATATCGCGATCCGACATGTACGCCCAACTCAGCCGGATCTGACAGCAAAGCTTGTCGCCGACGCCAGCGCCCATTTTTACGCGGCACCTTCGTATCTTGATCAGGTCGGACGGCCTAAAAATGAAAATGAACTTGCGAAATTGGACTTTGTCGGGTTCGGGGACATCGACACGATGATCGGCTTTCTCGATCCGGCGGGCATTCAGGTCACCCGAAAAAGCTTCAGGATTGGCTCACAAAGCGGGATAGTATCCTGGGAATTGGTGCGCCAAGGGTTTGGCATAAGTGTAATGTCGGATGATGTGGCTGCCTTAACGCCAGGTGTGGAGCGCGTGCTTCCCGACCGCGAGCCGTTTAAGTTCCCGATTTGGCTGGCGACGCACTCCGAATTGCATACCGCACGAAGGATCAGGTTGGTGTTTGATCAACTGGCGGACCAACTTAGCGCAGGGACCATCAGGTAATCTGGGAGTTCGCTTTATGTCACAGGCTATTCCAACGCTTCACTTGCTATGCGGCAAAGTAGCTTCCGGGAAATCAACTCTGGCAGTAGAACTCGCCGAAAGAGACGCGGCTGTGCTTATTTCAGAAGATGAATGGCTTAGCACCCTGTTTGGCGACCAGATGAAGTCCCTTCAGGACTATGTGAATTGCGCTTTAAAACTGCGACCGGTCATGGGGAGTCACGTGGCTTCTTTGCTGAAGGCTGGCGTTTCCGTCGTTCTCGATTTTCCAGCGAACACAATTGAAAATAGGGCTTGGATGCGCGACCTGCTGGAAGGCGCAGCTGCGCAGCACCACCTTCACTTTTTGGATGTGTCAGATGAGGTTTGTCTGCTCCGGCTGCACGAGCGCAACAAAGAAGGCGCTCATGCCTTTGCAGCAACGGAAGATCAATATCGCCGAATTGCGCGGCATTTCGTGCCACCATCACCCGAAGAAGGTTTCAACATCATAACTCACCGTCAGTAGCGCCAGAAATTCAAAGTGTCGCGGCGGCTCCAAACATTGTTCCGCCTCCTGCTCTGGATCGACGGATGGCGAATGCTCACGGACAACTTTCACGGGGTCTTAAGCCCGCATTTCGCACGATAATAGGAGGCGCATGCCAGTGGGTCCTTCATGGGTCAAGGCGGTGGCAAGACCGGCAATGTCGCTTACGCCGACTATCGGTTAACGTACGTCACTGGCGGGCCTGGGCAACGCACCGTCCAGAACAGGCTCCTGCGATCCCCTTCAGAATAGTTTTGCGCCGTCAATGCTGCACGGACAATGGTACGAAGCACCGAGCAAGTTACACATAAGTTATCAAAACACTTCTGGCTTGATTTCACCTCAGACAATCACTGAGCAACTTCTCGGGAGTAGGTGCATGGTGCTTGTCCAAACCCCCTGAAATAAGTCTGCAAAATGTGGTAGGAAAAACTGTCATAAGATCGTTATGCAAAAGCGGCAACAATTCTCGTTGCAAGCCAATTCGAAAGGTCACCCATGTCATTTTCCAGCCGCTCGTCAATTTCGCGTCGCCAATTTCTTGCAACAACTGCCGGAGCAGCGGCTATAACCCTACATCCTTTTTCAGTTTTGGCTGCCACCAACCAAGCGCATTTGCGCATTATGGAAACAACGGACATCCATGTTCATGTGTTCCCCTATGACTACTATGCTGACAAACCCCGTGACACCGTGGGCTTGTCCCGTACGGCCTCAATCATCAACGAAATTCGTTCTGAGGCGACGAACTCGATCTTGGTCGACAATGGTGACTTTCTTCAAGGGAACCCAATGGGCGACTACATCGCCTATGAGCGTGGCATGAAAGAAGGAGACGCCCACCCGATTATCACCGCGTTCAACACGATTGGCTATGATGCCGCCACTTTGGGGAATCACGAATTCAACTACGGACTGGATTTTCTGGAAAAATCACTCGCGGGCGCGGAGTTCCCGGTCGTTTTGGCTAACGTTTCAAAGGCACAAGGCGCAACTCCACGTGACGACAAAACGCTGATCAAACCTTACGCAATCATCGACCGTGAAATCGAAACGGGCGACGGGACCAAGCACTCAATCAAAATCGGCGTAATTGGCTTTACACCGCCGCAGATCATGAACTGGGATCGAAAGCACCTGGAAGGCAATGTTCAAGCCCGCGATATCGTCGAAACCGCGCGGGCATACGTGCCAGAGATGAAAGAACAAGGGTGTGACCTAGTCATCGCCCTTTCACATTCTGGTATCGGCGACGCCAATCATATCGACGGTATGGAAAACGCATCCGTCGTTTTGGCGGGTGTTGACGGGATCGACGCGTTGGTCACGGGCCACAATCACCTTGTTTTCCCCTCGCCGACATTTTCGGACCGACCCGGTATCGATGTCGAAAAGGGCACCCTGATGGGCAAACCTGCTGTAATGGGCGGCTTCTGGGGCTCACATCTTGGTTTGCTAGATCTGTTGCTGGAAAGGGACGGAAATGAGTGGCGCGTTATTACAACGACGTCAGAGGCCCGCGCGATTTCTCAACGCAATGAAGACCGTTCAATCACCGCTTTGGTCGGAGACGATCGGAAGGTTCTCGACTCGGTTGCGAAGGATCACGACGAAACGCTCGCCTATGTCCGTCGCGCAGTTGGAAAGACATCTGCTCCATTGCATAGTTATTTCGCGCTTGTTGCTGACGATCCGTCTGTACAGATCGTTTCAATCGCACAGAAATGGTATGTCGAAGAAATGCTGAAAGGTACCGAGCACGCTGGTTTACCGATCCTATCAGCGGCAGCGCCGTTCAAGGCGGGTGGTCGCGGAGGCCCCGACTACTACACCGACGTCCCGGTCGGGGACGTTGCTATTAAAAACGTGGCTGATCTGTATCTCTATCCAAATACGGTGCGCGCGGTGCGCGTGAACGGTGTTCAGCTGCGTGGTTGGCTGGAGCGTTCGGCCGGAATGTTCAACAAGATCGAGCCAGGCTCAGAGGACGCGGTTCTACTGAACCCAGAGTTTCCATCTTATAATTTCGATGTGATGGATGGTGTGACATACCAGATCGACCTTTCACAACCGTCGCGCTTTGGACCAAAGGGCGAAGGGGTGAATCCCGATGCGGCCCGAATTGTGAATTTGTCCTTCCAAGGTAAACCGGTCACTGATGACATGGAATTCATCATCGCCACCAACAATTATCGTGCATCGGGCGGAGGTTCATTCCCTGGCGCACTGGGTGATACAATTGTATTCGAGGCCCCGGACACCAATCGCGACGTCATTGTGCGCTATATTGTTGAACAGGGAACGATCAACCCAAAAGCGGACGCCAATTGGTCTTTTGCACCTCTTGAGAACACAACCGTGCTTTTCGAGACCGGCCCAAAGGCCCGAGACTACATTGACGACGTCAAAGGCGTTTCAATCGAAGACGCCGGAGATGGCACAGACGGTTTCGCAGCTTTCCGTATCAAGCTCTAGTACAATCTCATTTGCTTACTTTCAAAAATCTGGGGGTCAACTAAAGCAGCTGTCATCGCGCTTATGCTGACCGCCCGCCTGCGATGCTTAAATGCTATAAGTAGTTACAAAAATACTGATTTTGGATCGTTGCGAACCATTGAGCAGGCGCAGCATGAGCCCCTGCCCTGCTTTCCCACCACCTATCAACGGCCCAAACTAGACTCTCAACGGCCTGATTAGAAACTGCGGTCGCAATTTGCTTTCCCGACATTCGATGCAGAAGCTAAATGTGTAGTGGGTTAAACCTACGCGCAGCGGACTAAAACCACCGTTAACACTTGCTGGCAAATCGGCCGCTTCAATCGAAACAAAAAACTCCACGGATTCAAGTGATCGTTCGCGGTAATTGCAAAAGGATTGAGCAAAAAGGATGACGCGAAACTAAGCTCGCAAAACTCCCCTGTCGGAAACGTCAGAACGGCTGCTGCGTAGTCTATCTAACGCGCGCTGTGGGGCCTTTTGAATTTACCGTTCACACTCGCGTTGTCGCGATCTGGTGTTGATCTCATGGTACTCAGAAACCTTCCGGCCTCGTGCATTCACCTCTACTTGCTCAAAATTTCTATAGTGTATTCTCGACGGGCCCCGGCAGGCGGAATTGGAAAAGGTGCAGCCGCGCGCACCTGTGACAAGGCGATCTGGTCCAAACGCTTTGAACCTGAACTGCGGGCAATGTTGGCCGATACCAAAGCTCCGCTGTCAGCGATGCGAAACGTCACTAGAACCACGCCGCGGATTTTCGCGCTTTTGCGTCGCACACGAAGGATCTTGCGTTTGACCTTGCCCGCGTAGTTGCTTGCATAGGCATTGCCCTGGGCCGAAGTTGTACGGGCTGTCTTTTCTGCGGCGGCTTCTCCCTTGGTGGTTTCGCCGGTTGTACTGCCCTTTTTTCTAGCGCGTTCACCATTGCCTGCTTTCGCAGCTGGCTGGGCGACTTTCTTTTCCTCAAGCTCTGGGGTTTGCATAGGAGGCGTTGCAGGTTTGCGTTTGGGCTCAGTCTCAGGCTGTCTGGCTTGGGTCGCTGCGAGTTGGCTTGGCTTCTTAGAAACCGTCGCCTTCAATGCTCCTTTCGCCGAAGGCGCGACCTGTTTTGCGCTAGGTTTTGCAGTCTGCGCTGCCAGCACCTTGGGGTTTGCTCCTTTTACTGGTTGATCAGGCTCTACAGTCGTATTCCGGGCCGCGGTGGGCGCGGATGCAATGGTTCCAGCAGTGAAATCCTTAAAGGACGTCCCAAGTGCCGCAGTGTCGACCGAGCCTCCACCTTCGATTTGCGTCAACGTTTGTGCGCCAAAGTCATGCAAAGCAAGACCGTGGGTGGCGGCGGCCAATACAATCGCAGATGCGGCTATGGCGCGGGATTTGGGGATCATTGCAGAGCCCTTTGTGTCACCACAAAGACCTTGTTTGCGCCCAAGGCACGAAGGGCATCACTAACCGCTTTCAGCCGCACCGCTGGAAGCGCGCGATCGGGAACCAAGCGTACTACTTCCAGCGGTAGGTCAATTGAAGCGCGTTCAACATAAGCTTCAACGTCCGTCAGCTCGGCCCCGCGATACTCGAGCACACCATCGGCACGGATGACGAGCGCATCTGGCGGCTCGCGCCCTTCAAGGTTCTGCGTTTCGACCAGTTGCACCGAGTTGCCAAGCGGTGGGGCAAGCGTACCCGCAATCATGAAGAAAACCAGCATCAGGAAGACGACGTTGATCAGAGCAATTGTGGGTTCTCGGGTTCGCCTCGCCTTTGGTTTCAGTTGCATCATCCGATCACCTGCGTCCGTAGGTGAGCCACGCCTTTCAAAGCCGTCAGCAGGTCAATCAGTTGTTGCGAAGTTGCGTTCTGGCCGAGACTGATCAGTGCCATTTGCTCCGAGGTCCCGTCGAAAAGCGCGGCAACGCTATCCAGGGTTATTACGGTCCCGTCGACCAGAAGACGACCCTGTTCAAGCTTCACAAAGCGGATCGGGATGTCTTGGTCTAAACCGCCTGCCGAAGCCGTTGAAAACTCCATCTCGCCGAATTTCGAGAAGGTTGAAGTAAGCATGAAAAACAGCAGCAGCAAAAAGATAACGTCGATCAACGAGGTCATCGACAGGCGCTTGCGCCGCTTGGTGCGGGTCTCAAGTGCCATGGGCAAGAGCTGCCTTTGGCATCTCGGTCGCTTTGCATTCTGTGGCGTGACCAGGCGCGAAAGCGGTGCGTAGGGCACGGTTGGTAAAGATGCGTTCACGCGTCATGCGTGACTCGAACCAAGTCAGTACAAGCGAGGTTGGCATGGCGACGGCTAATCCTGCAGCCGTTGTCAGCAAGGCAACCCAAATGCCACCTGCAAGCAGTGCAGGGTCTACCGAATTACCCGCTCCTTGCAGGGTCTGGAAGGCTTCGATCATGCCAAGAACGGTACCGAACAAACCCAAAAGTGGCGCAAGCTGAGACACCATGTCCAGCACGTTGAGGCCCCGTTCGAGCCCCGCAAATCGCGCTTCGGCCTCGGCATCGGCACGCTCGGACAGAGTGCTGCTATCATCACTGAACGACATGGCGATCACTGGGGCCAGATAGCTGCGGCTTTTTTCCAGATGCGCCATCGCAGCAACCCGGTCCCGGCGGTCCCAGGCTTCAATCGCCAAAGACAGCTCGATATGGCGACCGACCCCGGCGGCCCCATATTGCCACAGCTTGTAGATGACTAGCGATAGGGTTGCGACCGAGGTTGCGATCAGGATCGCAACAACCGGCCCGCCAAGCGCAACGACGTCTATTAATTTCTGAATGATCGCATCCATTGGCCTATCCAATTATTTCCGTTTCAAGGCGGCTTTTGAGTGTCAGGTTCGACATGCAGGCATTCTCCATGCCTCCTTGATGCGCACATTCCTGAGCGTCGTTGATCAGGATACGAGTGATGTGGTTGCAGGCCATTCCATCGAACTGAAATTGGCGGACCCTAGGACGCCCTGCGGGCAGATCCTCGAAATCCAGAAGCGTGAGCAGAGCAACGCTACCTTCGGCGCCGAATAAGACCATTTCGTAGACGGCGCTTTCGATATCAGCGTTATAGGTATTCTCGACCAAAAAGCTGAGCAGGCAGCTTTGGTCGCGTTCTTCCGCAGAGCTCAGCTCTATCGAAACGCCACCGGTTTCTCCGGCTGAGGCAAGCCCCGCCCCCAGAATTGGGAGCAGGGCCAGCAGGACCAACCGAGCATTACTTTTCAACGCTATTCGCATTATTGGTCCTTACTTTTCTTGATCAGAAGGTTTTGGCCACGGTCAGCTTGAAGTTCCGGCCCGGCGCATTGCGCGTGGACAGGTTTGGCAGGTAGTTTTTGTCGAAGATATTCTCGATACCTGCCCTAATTTCGAACCCTGCGAGCGCGCCTTCTTGCGGGAAGTAGGACGCGCGCAATGTGTTGACGCCATATCCGGCAACCGGGTCGTCTGAGGAATCAAAGCCAGACCTGGCTCCGAAAAGCTCCCAGCTGACATCAATCGTTTCGCCAAACCGTTTGCCGAATGTGATCCGCGCCGAATCCGATGGTTCGTTGCGCCAGCGGGACTCCTGCCCGTTTTCATTGATTTCCGTTCCGCTTACGACATTGGCGTTAAAATCGACATAGAACCCGCCAGCGTTCGCATATGATGCTTCGATTTCCAAACCGCTCGTTTCAACCTTGTCCAATAGGACTGAGGCTCCGGTAATCGGATTCGATTGATTGTAGGATGTGACATCCCGCAAGTTGGTGTGGTAGAAATTCACCTTGGCGCGCACGACGTCGCCCTCGGCAAAGACATCTCCGCGATTGAACGAAAACCCTGCTTCCCAGGTGCGCGATTTCTCGGGTTGGGTCATGAATACCGGGGTGCCAAGGTCGTCGATGATGGGCAGGCTTTCAGTGTATGCACCGCCGCCAAAGATGCCGAAACCGTTTGCGAATTCGTACCGCGCCGACAGACCCCCCATCAGAGCATCGTTATCGTAGCTCTCATTGAAAGCTGCTGTATCGCCATCCCCCTCGATGTCCTGCGTTTCGTAACGCAGCGCTGGTGTGATGGTCAGTTGATCGCCGATCTGAATGTCATCGACAGCGAACAAGGCAATCCGACGATCGGTCCCACCAGGAGCTGACAGGGCATCCAGACGCTCTCGATTGATGAACTCGATCCCGGCTCGAAGATCATGCGAAGCGATTCCAGTTTGGAAATACGAGGTATTTTTGATCGTCAGTTTGGTGGTTTCATAGTTATGTGACGCGTCCGCCAGAGCCCGAATGCTTGGGAAAAACGGAGTTCCCTCTAAGCTGGAAGAGCCAGGAACATAGCTGCTGTCGATGGACTGCTCGGAATAACTGAGGTTCACATCCAAATCGATCAGATCGTTGTCTGCTGGCCGGTATTGATATCGCAGGATGCCAATCCGGGTTTCGATGTCACGATCCACATTTCCAAAAGCGTCTGCAGATGTACCGAATGAGTCATATGGAACGTCCCGTTCTTCCGAGGTCGATTGGTTCCATGATGCGGTGATGGAATGCTCCAGATTTTCGCCGAAGCTGTATTTACCCTTCGCCAACAGGGAAGGCAGGGTAAAGGCGCTGTTGCCGATTGTATCGCCATTCCCGTCTTTCTGATCGTCCTGATCGCGATAGGTGTAGTTGAACAGGAACTCGGTCTGCTCGTTCGGCTGCCACGCCAGAATCGACGACGAGGCAAAGCCGTTGCCGTTTGAATACCCTTCCAACGTCTGTCGGAACCGGAAGCCGGGCTCACCGCCGGTGAAATCCGAGGCGTCTTTGGTTTCCAATTGAACCACGCCTCCCACGACGCCCGAACCGAATTCGAAGGACCCGACAGTGCCCCGAATCACAGACACGCTTTTGTAAAGTTGTGGATCGGTGAAGAGTTGGTTGCCGATCCGATACAGTTCTTCCGAACCGGTAGTTGCCCCGTCGATCAAAATGAGAACTTTCTGGTCGGTGCCGAAGGTGCTGTTGGCACCGAAGCCGCGAATGTTGATACCTGACCCCTGCGGTGTCGAGCCGTTCACCAGGGTCACACCAGGCACTGTGTCGATCAGCTCTGCAACCGTGTTGGCCTGACGGTCGTTGATCTCTTCCTGATCGATATTGGTAATCGGTACTGCGGTGTCGGTCTGGATTTCCCGTTTGCTTTCGCCCAGCTCAAGTGTGCCCAGGAACCCATCATCCTGTTCCTGCGCCCAAGAGGCTGCTGCGATCAAACTGAGGCAAGAAGCGGTGCCAAGTTGGCCCGCCTTTCGAATTGAAGCACGCATTTCTGTCCCTTCGAGTGGTTTGAGGACCGGAGATGCTTGCAGTTCGCTGGCTAAGGTCAGTCTTTTTTGGTGTTTTTTGGAATCGCCTTTCAGCGATGACTTGTGCTCGTTAATAAAGCTTACTAAAACAGTCAACATATTTCCGTGACTGAGTTTGCAGTCACTGCCAGCGGGCCAATGACGCGATCATGGGCCAGGCCAGCGCTTCACAAAACCACTCGAAGATGGGAAATCCACTATGGAACAGGTGCTTACGGCCCCTCAGGATATTCGTGCCGCCTATGCAGAGAAGGCTGGCAAACGTGATCGCGATCTGGCGGAATCACTTGGTTTGTCCGAAGGGCAGCTGGTGGTGGCTTTCGCTGGGCAAGGCGCAACAAGGCTGAAATCAGACATAGACGCGCTTTTTGGTCAGTTGAGCGGGTTGGGAGAGGTCATGGCGCTGACACGCAACCCGTCCTGCGTGATTGAGAAAGTCGGGCGATACGACAGCTACCATCCTGGCGCTCATGCTGCGATGGTCCTGACACAAGAGATTGACCTGCGCATGTTCCCCAGTCATTGGGTTCACGCCTTCGCGGTCGAGCGTGAAACGGATTCCGGAACACGCCGCTCGATTCAAGTATTTGATGCGGCCGGAGATGCGGTTCACAAGATTTTTCTGCGGGACGGCTCGGATCTGGATCACTGGGCACATCTGGTCCAGACGCTGGCCGCGGACGATCAATCGCAGACGATGACTGTCGAGCAGCGCAAGCCAGCTGAGGCACCTAAGGCCAATCCGGACAAGGCTGAAATCCTGCGAACCGAGTGGGCCAAGATGACGGACACGCATCAGTTCATGCGCTTGACGTCGAAGCTCAAGATGAACCGGTTGGGGGCATATCGTATTGCCGGTGCGCCTCTGGTTCGGGCGCTTGACCCAGACACAATTCCGCAAGTGTTCGAACAGGTGCGCGACCAAAGGCTTGAGGTCATGGTCTTTGTCGGCAATCGCGGTTGCATTGAAATCCATGGTGGGCCAGTCGAAACGCTGAAACAGATGGGGTCTTGGTTCAACGTGCTGGACCCGGGTTTCAACCTGCATCTGCGCACCGATCATATTGCCGAGGTCTGGGCCGTCACCAAACCCACCCAGCGCGGACCCGCTGTTTCGGTTGAAGTGTTTGATGCGGAAGGTGGTTTGATTTTCCAGATATTCGGTCGTCACGCAGGCGAGACCGATCACCGCCCCGCCTGGGATGCACTGGTCGCCGGGTTATCCGACAAAGCCGAAGAAGAGGTGGTGTAGTGCGACAGCTTCTATCTCTCTACACGGCAGCTTTTCTCTCTGCCACAGCGCTGCAAGCGGAAGAACAACGCGTGATCGCGATCGGCAGTTCAATCACCGAGATCGTCTATGCTCTCGGGCAGCAGGACCGGCTTGTGGGCCGTGATCGGACCTCAACTTTCCCGGCCGATGCGATGGATTTGCCGGATGTTGGCTATCGGCGCGCTCTATCACCCGAGGGCGTGCTGTCCGTCGCGCCTGACCTGATCCTGGGATTGGAAGGCTCCGGCCCACCAGATGCCATTTCGGTACTGCAAGAAGCTGGTGTGGAATTTGTCACCATCGACGATGAATTTTCCCGCGATGGGATAGTAGAAAAAATCCGCGCAGTGGGCACTGTTTTGGGCGTTGAGGCCGAAGCCGAAGAGTTGGCTGCAAGCGCCGCGCAACAACTGGATCAGGCGCAAGAGAGTGCCTCAGTCGCCGCGGGTGCGGACCCATTGAGCGTTTTGTTCATCCTTTCGGCACAGGATGGGGAAATTACCGTCGGCGGGGCCGACACCCAGGCCGACAGCATTATCAGAATGGCGGGCGGTGAAAACGCTGCCGCAGGCGTCGATGGCTTCAAGACCATGACACCAGAAGCGTTGGCTGTCACAGCGCCCGACGTGATCCTGATGATGGAGCGGCGCGGCAATCACGCAACTTCGGACGAGGACCTTTTTGCAATACCCGCGATCCAACTGACCCCGGCAGGGCAGAATAAAGCCCTGATCCGTATGCCGGGTGCGTATCTTCTGGGCTTTGGCCCGCGTACAGCGGATGCGATTTCAGACCTATCGGCGGCGTTGCAAAACGCGAGCGGATCATGACGCTGGCGTTAGACCACGGCGCTCCGATGCGCGCCGACGCGCGAAGGATCAGGGCCAAGCGCGTGACGCTGTCTCTAATTGTCGTCCTGACCGTAACAAGTGTGTTCAGCGTCTCGGTCGGAGCGTCTGACGCCTCGCTAGCGATTGCAGTATTGGATTTACTTCAGGGGCGCGAGTTGTCGGACCTGAACCGGATCATTCTGTGGGACATCCGCCTGCCCCGTCTGGCGATGGGAATACTTGTTGGTGCGGCGCTGGCAGTCTCGGGCGTGGTGATGCAAGGGCTGTTCCGCAATCCGCTGGCCGATCCTGGCATTGTCGGCGTGAGCGCGGGTGCTGGGTTGGGCGCGATAGCAGCCATCGTCTTTGGTGGCCTCCTGCCTGGCACGGTCCTCGCCTGGGTAGGCGACGGGCTGGTTGCCGTTGCGGCCTTTCTGGGGGGATGGGCCTCGGTTCTGATCCTTTATCGGGTGTCCACGCGCCAAGGGCAGACATCGGTCGCCACAATGCTGCTTGCAGGCATTGCACTGGCGGCTTTGGCCGGAGCTGTATCCGGAGTGATGATCTACATGGCTGACGATCAGCAACTCAGAGACCTCACCTTCTGGGGCATGGGCTCACTGGCTGGTGCGACGTGGACCAAGGTTGCAACGGCTGCCCCGATTATTCTGGCTGCAATTATCTGCACACAGTTTCTTGCCCGTGCTTTGAACGGTTTGGCGATGGGTGAGGCTATTGCCCATCACATGGGTATTCCAGTCCAGCGAAGCAAAAACCTCGCGATCCTGACGGTTGCTGGGGCAACTGGTGCCGCCGTTGCCGTGTCGGGTGGCATAGGTTTTATCGGAATCGTGGTGCCGCATCTGCTGCGTCTCAGCGCTGGACCAGACCACCATCGCTTGCTGATGAATTCAGCTCTGCTGGGGGCCACGCTGCTGTTGTGCGCAGATATGATCAGTCGCGTGATCGTTGCTCCGGCGGAGCTACCAATTGGGATCGTGACCGCGATCCTTGGCGCGCCGGTGTTTTTCTGGATCCTGCTTCGACGCCATGGCTCAATGGGAATGTAAGTATGAAAGCTGAGAACATACGCGTCCAAATCGGAAGCAAAGAGATCCTGAAAGGCGTGGATTTTGAAGCAGAGTCCGGGCAAGTCACGGCCATCATCGGCCCGAATGGATCCGGTAAATCGACTTTGCTGAAAGCACTCTCAGGAGAAATCCAAAGCTCCGGCAGGATCTCATTAAACGGCCACGAGATCACGGCACTAAAGCCTTGGGAATTGGCTGCCATACGAGGCGTTCTTCCGCAGTCAACAACCGTGGCCTTCCCCTTCACTGTACACGAAGTCGTCAGGCTCGGGCTAGCAAATGGCTTGGCCGCCGACGACGATACATTGCCGTCTCGCGCTTTGATGCAAGTTGACCTCGGCGGCTTCGAAACACGGTCCTACCAGAACCTATCTGGCGGTGAGCGGCAACGCGTTCAGATGGCGCGTGTTCTGACGCAGGTCTGGGACACCAAAGATCTGGATCAGCCCCGCTGGCTGTTGCTGGATGAACCCGTTGCAAGCCTGGACATCGCACATCAGTTCATCGTTCTATGCATCGCGCGGGACTTCGCTACCCAAGGCGGAGGTGTTGTAGTGGTTATGCACGATCTGAACCTGACAGCTTTGTTCGCCGACAAGGTATGTATTCTGAGCGAAGGGAAAGTCTGGGCGTCTGGCACAGTGTCAGCCGTTCTCAACAATGACACGATGCAGCAGGTCTACGGTATCGACTTGCCGATCAACACGATACCTGCGGGCGGGATGCCATTTGTTTTGCCGCAGTCGATGATCTGAATAGGATAGTACGTCCGTTTTTTCAAGCGTGAAAGATACCGCGAGCCGGATACCAATGGGTTCGCTGCATACACCGTTTCAAACGATACATCCACGGCCCATAGGAAACATCCAGCGGCTACCACTGCACCCCAACCAGAGGCCGGATCGCCTGAGCTTTGTTCTCAGAACTTGATGCCCGCTCGAGGATCTCAAGCAAGCTTTTACTGGGCGGCATCCCCTTCAGCGCCCGGAGATCAACCAGTTGCAACCGCGGATCAAGCGCTGCCTTGGCCTTCAGTGTGAACTCTTTCCGAGCGAAATCCCAGTGTTCCGACAAGAAGACATCAATCGCGCCAGTGTGTACATCGACCGACCTCATGACATCGTCATGGTAGGGTTGAACCTGCACGGCGGTGTCTGGTGCCAAAAGCGGTAAGACAGCGCCCAGCGCACCTTTGACGACTCTGGCTAACAGGTTCTTTTCATGCGCCAATCCGACAAGCACCTTGTGACGCAGGACATAAGCGTCGGCTTTGGTCATTAGCCTGTGACTGTCCTAAAATGCGATAGCCTAACCTTCGACGCCGTCTAGTGCCCGTGCATCCGTCCGGAGCCGGTGCATGTCATAGACACTGTCGAACTGCTCGATGATCGGAACGCTATGCCGTGTGGCAATCGCCATCAACTCCATTGGCGGCATGTTAGCCCTGGTCCGCACATGCCGGATCCCCGACAAGGTCAGCAGCAGACCGTTATAGGCCAGATCCGATCAGAGACACAGGCTTACGCGCGGGCGTTACAACAATCGTCTGGAAGTATGTATTTTCACCAAGGTCGCGACCGATCCAGCGAATGCGATGATTAAAGCGATTAAACACATAGTCACCGAATAGCCCTACAGCGAAGATAGTTTCCCTGTCGCGGCAGAGAACAAACTGCGTCCTCTGGATTGGTCACATCATATCTTTCGCAAATAGGCCCAAGAGACATATCCTTTGAGCTGACGCACGCGATCCAGCGACACACGACACCAACGGGTGCTGCCGGTTTGTTCACAACTGTGAACCCGCACGGCAGTTCCATTTGGAAGACCAACAATTACTATGTATCCCGTTCCCGGCCCAGCCCTCATCTTCAACATGTCACCCTCTTCGACACCATAAACCTCGTATCGCCCAAGAGAGGCCGCCGTAGCAGAGTCAGTTGTCACAAGTATCCCGAGAACAAATGCCACAAGGGTGATGAAGATTGTACTGCGCATTGATTTTTCCTGCCTGTTTCCTCAGACACTATCTTAGCGAGCCGGATCGACAAGCGGAACAACTCTAGCAAGCTGAACAACATTCAGAGTCTGTAAAGGCTAGTTGACAGATCGTGTTGCCAAAAGGTTTGGTCGGTTTGCCGGTGCTCCTCTGGCCACCAGTCTTCGGCTTCACTCTTCCAGAACCTATTTGGGTTGTATTCGTCCGTTCTGTCCGTCCTCAGCGATTTTGGGACAAATGGCTCCTTGATCTAAGAGGGGATTTGGTTCATCTGGTGGGATTTATTTTGCACTGGACTTCTGGTGAAGCAGACGCCTGATCTCGATTGCCTTCTGTTTGATCCTTTCTCTTTAATTGTAATGGTTTTCCCAGGAGCCAAGTAAACATTCTATGGCATAAGGTTTTGTAGGCCTTTGGCCATACCAAAGCGCGGACGTCAGTATTGTTAAACAAGATCTAGATACCCGTCCGATTTGCGATTTCTGAAGGTACTCGCGCCTCGGTCGAGAGGTGAATGTAAGACAAACGGATGATCGGCTCTGACTAACTTTGGCCGAGCCATTTTCACAAGCGCTTCGCCATCATTC
This sequence comes from Ruegeria sp. AO1, assembly GCF_056535985.1. Taxonomy (NCBI): domain Bacteria; kingdom Pseudomonadati; phylum Pseudomonadota; class Alphaproteobacteria; order Rhodobacterales; family Roseobacteraceae; genus Ruegeria; species Ruegeria sp. AO1. The sequence continues at coordinate 940,702 of NZ_JBQFJC010000002.1, read as the reverse complement.
GCCGCATGAGCAAATCTGAGGGCAGCTCGGTTTCAGATTGCGCAAACAAAGTTGCCTTCGGCTGGACCCCTGCCATTGAAAAAGTCGGCTGCACACCTCAGCTATCCAAAAAGTCGGATACAAGGTGTTGAAAAAGTTCGGATTTCTCCGCATGGAGAGCGTGGGCGCAGGCCGGCACGACAGCAAGCGATGTATTTGGGATCGCCTCCCAGAGCATATTGGTTTGGCTCCATGGATATGTCCGATCTTTGTCGCCCCAAAGGACGAGGGTCTCTTGCTGGATTTGGGGGAGGTTCTGTTCTCCTGACCAAACTTGCATCGCGTCTAAGCCCGCCTCCAGAGCCGGCAGCGCGGTTTGAGCGGCAATCGCGGCGCAGTGCTCGTATCCGGGTGCAGCTTCGCGATCCAGAAACCAAGTTGCTGCGATCCGGCGTGTGGTGGCCGCTGCGCCGTCTTCCGCAGCGCGCTTTTTACTCTGTTCAATGGTCTCGAACCGCCCTGGTAAAACACCGATGGCACCAGTTGCGTAAAGCACCAGGCGTTTAATCCTTTCAGGATCGCGCAAGGTAATTTCCTGAGCGATCATGCCGCCCATGGAGTGACCCAGCAGAAAATACTCCTCCACCCCAAGGCTGCGGAGGTGCCGGACGACCCAATCCGCATATCCGCCAATACTGTCGATTGGCGGCAGATGGGCATTTGCTCCGAACCCCGGCAGGTCAACGGCAATCACATCAGCGTGCTGCTGCAGGGTATCTCTACACCCATCCCATTGTGCGCTGCCCCCCATGAAACCATGAACCAGGACAAAGGGGGTCACTTTCGCTGACCTTGAACGATCCGATCAAGGATCATCGCGCAGAAGAGAATGGCAAAGCCTGCGAGGATACCCTGGCCTACATTGGCGTATTGCAGCGCCTCGAGGACGTCTTCGCCCAGCCCTTTCGCACCAATAAGCGAGGCCACCACGACCATGGCCAGTGACAGCATGATTGTTTGGTTGATACCCGCGCGAATGGAGGGGCTGGCAAGCGGAAGATCGACCTTGGTGAGAAGGTACCACTTGTTGGCGCCAAAGCTAATCGCGGCTTCACGTACGCTTTCGGGCACACCACGCAGGCCCAAAACGGTAAGGCGTACCACGGGTGTCCCACCGAAGATCATAGTGACAATGACTGCCGCTGGTTTACCAACCCCGAAGAAGGCAATCACAGGCACCATGAAGACAAAAGCAGGCATGGTCTGCATGAAATCCATGATCGGTTGGATGACCGCGTAGAAGCGCGGTCGACGCGCAGAGAACATACCCAAAGGAATGCCAATCACGATGGAAAGCAGCGCCGCAGTGCCGAGAAGCGCCAAAGTGGTCATAGCTTTTTCCCAGAAGCCGAGAAGGCCCATATAGGCCAAAAAAGCACCAGACCAGATAGCCATGCGCAAGCCAGCCGTGAGCCAGGTCAACAGAACGATCAGCGCGGCAACCACGATCCAAGGGGTCTGAACCAACGCAACCTCCATGGCATCCAGCAACCAGCGAATAGCCGCGGTGAGCCCGTCAAAGAACGCCACACTGTTGGCGACGCACCAGGCGATAAATGCCTCTACGCTGTCAATACTGGCTAGGCGAATTGAGTTATCTGTCGGGAATTCACTAAGAAACGAAAAACGACCCGGGAAACTGTAGTGGATCATTGCGGTCGCGACCAACAGGATCATGAAACCCGCGCTGAAGACTATCTGGCTGACCGGCATGCCAGAGCGAATTGTGCGATCTGAGAGCCAGTCAGAAAACCGGGCCTCCAGCGCCCAGTTGGCGGCCACAGCCTGTATGAGCTTGGCTACAAGCAAGACTACAACACCGGTGAGGGCAATCGACGGGCCTTGCGCGGCGAGCAACTCTGCCTCGGCGCGGAAGCCTTCTATGTTGGCCTCCAGCCCTTCGATCTGACGCTGGATCGCTGCGGCTCGATCCGAGCCGCTCTCTTGCGCGGCCGCAAGCTGCTGGTAGCGCAAATCGAGCGTACCTTCGATCGAGGTCACACGGGCCAACGCGTCTGCGCCCAGATCTCCGAACAGGCCCCGCGCGATCTGCACAAAGCCGATCGCCTCGACAACAAGAAAGGCCAATGCCCATGACCAAAGCCCGCGTGCGCCGAACCAGATTGGACCAAAGAGCCCGGCCATCACATTGAAGGTTGCCGTAAAGCGTGCGGACGCCCCGATCTTGTCGAAATTGCGGATGTAGTAATCGTGGCTTGTGCGCACAAAAGTGCGGATATTCTCGCGGCGTTCCTCGGCGTAGGCCTGCGCGGCTTCGCTTTCTGTGTCTTCAAGGGGGTTCACACCGAGATCTTCGCTCATGACATTTCCGTCCCTTCAATCACGGTGCGCAACAGATCTGCGCGAGTGATGACACCTCTGTCCTCACCACCTTCGGACACCAAAACCGGCCGTTCGTCGTCAATGGCTCGTGTAATTAATGCGGAGAGCGTCTCATTGTGGTCCACCCGGTCGATGTCAGCCGGCAGTGGGCCGTGCGTGGCGAGGTAGCTGTCCAAGGGCTGCATCGCCGCATGAGCATGCACCACCTTCAGGCGCGAGATCCCGGCCACGAAATCAGCGACGTAGTCATCAGCGGGATGCATCACAATGTCCTCAGCCGAGCCGATCTGCACCATCTTGCCGTCACGCATGATCGCAATCCTGTCTCCGATGCGGACAGCCTCATCAAGGTCATGGGTGATGAAGATCGTTGTTTTCTTGAGGATTTTGGACAACCGGATGAACTCATCCTGCAACTGCCGTCGGATCAGGGGATCAAGTGCGGAAAATGGCTCATCCATCAACAGAACATCAGGATTGGCCGCGAGCGCACGGGCAAGCCCCACACGTTGCTGCATGCCCCCAGAGAGTTCGTGAGCGAATTTCGACCCCCACGCCCCCAATTCGACAATGTCGAGAATGGCGGCTGCCTGTCGCATACGCTCGTTCTTGGCGACCTGACGGATTTCCAGCGGCATTGCTACATTATCAAGGACCGAGCGGTGAGGCATCAGCGCAAAATTCTGGAACACCATCCCGATTTTCCGGTTGCGGAAAGCCTGAAGCTCCTTTGTGCCGAGCGCCATGACGTCCGTGCCCTCGATTTCGATTTTGCCGGCCGTTGGTTCGAGCAGGCGATTGAAATGGCGCACGAGTGTGGATTTGCCGCTCCCTGACAGCCCCATGATGCAGAAGATCTCACCGCGGTTTACGTTGAGGCTGACATCGGCCACGCCCACCACCGCATTGAATTCGGCAAGGACTTCAGCCTTGGTCAGTCCACGCGCACGAATGGCTTCCAGAGCAGCTTCGGGCTTAGCGCCAAAGATTTTCCAGATATTGGAAATTTCGATTACAGTCTCGTCGCTCATCCGCCCACCCGTACGTGCCTTCAAATGGGGCGGCACCGCTAGGTGCTGCCCGTTGTTTTTAGGTCTGGCTCAGAGACCCAGCATCGCATCTACGCGCTCGGAATTGGCGTTAACCCACTCGGCCGCAACTTCCTCAGCATCGCGCCCATTGGCACTGATCTCAAAGGCCAGCGAGCTCACGTCATCGGCGGTAAGGGAGAAGTTCGCGAAGAACTCTGCAATCGCCGGCGAGCGATCCCCAAGCGAGTTGGACCAGGCGATCTGAACTTCCTTCAGAGCGTCCTTGCTGGCTACCATCGACTTGTTGTACCAGTCAGGGTCGTCGGAGGGCTGCACCATCACGTATTTTTCAGGGTCATAAGTCGGTTCGGTCAGCATCACCACGTCAAACATGTACCAGACGGCATGCGGCTCATAGCAGTAGAAGGCATATCCTTCTTTTTTGGCGATACTGTCCTTGATGCGCGCGGTCTTAACAGCTTCCTCGGCGCGGATCGGATCGATGAAGTCCAACAGGCCATAGTCGCGCACCTTCACCTCGTTCACATTGGCCGAGGCCCAGCCGGGTGCACCGATCCACATCTCACCCTTACCGTTGCCATCGCTGTCCATCGCGGCCGCCACATCGGGGCGTCCAAGATCCGCGATGTCGGTGATATTCATCTCTGCGGCAAAGTCTTTGGAGACGCAGAAACCCTGATTGCCCTGATAGGGGTTCGATGACAACGTTACGGTGCCAGCACCATCAACATATTGCTTGGTAAACGCTTCCTGATTTGGCAGCCATACATCGGGGTGCACATCGATATCGCCCTTACCCTGATCCATCGCTTGAAAGATTGTGGCGTTGTTACCGGGCACGTACTCCACCGTGCCGCCAATGCGGGTGGTCACGATCTCACCCAAGACATGGGCAATAGCCTGTGCGCCTGTCCAAGTAGGAACACCGATCTTAACCTCTTCAGCGGCAAGTGGTGCGCCGAGAGCTGAAACCAAAGCCGCGCTGATCAAGTATTTTTTTAGTTTCATTTGATATCTCCTTGTTGGTTTGTTGTTTATTTTCAGGCCACGTAGCCAGGAAGTTCGAAAGTTTCGGGATAGCCAAACAGGGCCGCGCTTCCGCCGGTATGCAGAAAGACGACATTGTCCATGCCGTCGAAATAGCCTTTGCGGGTTTGGTCGATGAGCCCATCCAAACCTTTACCTGAATAGACCGGGTCGAACAAAAGTCCTTCGGTGCGGGCCAACAGCTTAAGCGCGTCAACCATCCCTTTGGTAGGAAGACCATATCCTGCACCGACGTAGTCGCAATTTGCACGTACATTTTCGCGCGCAATGGGCGTACCCGTCTCCATATATTCGACAGTGCGCATAGCCAGATCATGGACCATGCCTTCCTGTTTGTCTTGTGGGGCACGCACGCCGATGCCCAAAAGGTGAATGTCACTTTCTAGGGCCGCAAGACCGGCGACCAATCCGGCTTGTGTGCCGGAGCTGCCGGTCGCATGGACCAGCGCGTCGATTTTTAAGCCGGCATGGGCCGCCTGTTCGCATAACTCGCGCGCGCAGTTCACGTAGCCCAATGCCCCGATCGGGTTGGATCCACCGCCCGGAATGATGTAGGGGTTTTTGCCTTCTGCCTTCATCCGCGCGGCGCAGGCTTCCATCTCGGCATTCATGTCCGCACCACCGGGACGCTTGGAGACGCTGGCGCCATGCAAACGATCCAACAGGACGTTTCCATTCAGAATATAGCTCGGGTCATTGGAACCCGTGCGATCCTCAAGAAGTATATGGCACGCAAGGCCAAGTTTTGCGGCCGCCGCTGCTGATTGACGCGCGTGATTGGATTGCGTCGCCCCTTGCGTGATGATTGTATCTGCGCCTTTCTGGACTGCGTCAGCCATCAGAAATTCCAGCTTACGGGTCTTGTTCCCACCCGATGAGAGGCCGGTGCAATCATCCCGTTTTACCCATAAACGCGGGCCACCCAAAACCTCGCTCAGGCGATCCATCGGTTCCAAAGGCGTAGGGAGATGACCAAGCGATACCCGGGGAAATTTCGCCAGCGTCAGCGATAGCTCCTTGCACAAGCTCAAAACCATCTCCGGCGCGACCATCGCGTCACCGCCGGTCATCTGAATTGTCTCAGCCACCACACTCTCCCTGCTTTTGCCTACAGCCAAACAGTTTCAAAAGAAAAAGAATAAAAACAGTGCATATTTCGCAGGCTGCCCATACATTTTCTTTGGGTGCTATGGAGGTGCGGATGAATATGCTGTGGTTTGACGATGTTCTGGCCCTTCTGGAGGAGCGGAACATGACACGGGCTGCGGCGCGCAGAAACATCACACAACCCGCGTTCTCAAGGCGTATTCGCAGTTTTGAGGAGTGGCTGGGGATTGAAGTTCTCGATCGCAAATCGAACCGGGTCGAGATCAGTCCCGCATTGGCCTCGAATGAAGCCGAAATCCGCTCTTTGATCGCAAGATTAAATGATCTGCGCACAAAAATTGCGCAACATGGCCCCACCGTTTCAATTGTGACGATCGCCGCAACACATGCATCGGTCGTCTCCACCTTCCCCGATATGGCATTGCGTGCACGTGCAACGTTCAAGGGGCTCCGGTTTCGTCTTAGAACGGCCAATCTGAACGATTGTGTCACTCTGTTCCTGCGCGGCGACACCAACATGCTGCTATGCTACGAGGCGCAAACCGTCGCCCCAATGCCGTTCGGAGCAGGCATTTGTCGCGGCACTTGGGGTCACGACTACCTCATTCCGGTCATCGGTGGCGGATTGCGGTACGCAGTGCGCGGAAACGGTGACGTGCCTTTGGATACGCCGGCGATCGTCTATCCCGAAAACAGCTACTTTGGTGAGGCATTGAACAAGAGCAAACTTCCGTTCGGAACCGCCGATTTCAGTAAAAACCCCGTTTGCCAGACGGCTTTTTCAAGTGGAGCAAAGGAAATGATCCTGAACGGTCTCGGTGTTGGTTGGCTGCCGTTCAGCATGGTGCACAAGGAAATTGAAAGCGGCGAGCTGATCTCCCTACGCAACCAATTGGGTCAGGAGAAGCTCGACGTGGTGGTCTATGCCCACCACCAGACCGAGATAGCGAAAACATTGCTTGATTTCTGGACAAACAAGCCGCCTTTGAAGTCTTGAGGCGATAAATCGCAAGCTCTGGCCAGAGACCAAGACAATCCGGTGGAACCGAATTTTGAGTGACGGAACCCTTCAAAATGAAGGCGTTGCCCTGTGCGTCTTGGCAGCAAGGGGGCCTGACCCTACCCCCACAAAGCGCGGAGAAGACCGTTTCCTCAATTGTGCGGCGGATTGCGACTCGCTTGCATTTCCTGAACGCGATCGGGCCAAGTTGACCTGATATAAGCCAGAATATCCCAAATCTCATTTTCGGTGAGTTCATCACTAAATCCCGGCATGCCGCTTGCAAAGCTAGTGACCCCACGTACGGCTAACGCTGCTTCGCCACCAAGTCGTGTGTACTCAAAGAGAAGCTGATTATCATGGTGCCAAGTGTGCCCTGTCTCATCATGCGGTGGTGCAGGCAGAACACCATTGTCATCAGGTGTCTGCCAATTTGGTTGTCCTTCCAGGTTGACGCCATGACAGGACGCGCAGTGTTCGCCGTAAAGAACACGCCCATTGGTCAAATCTCGGTCTTCCATTTCGTGGCTGGCAATTGCCTCGCTCGCAACGCCACATAGAGCCAGTACCAACACGCGTTTCATACGACTTCCACCCATGTTTTCATGCCAGCCGCCTGATGCCCTAGCATGTGACAGTGCAACAGCCATTTACCGGGATTGTCGAACACGCAAACGATTTCGCGGGTCTCACCGGGATTGACTAGCGCCGTATCCCGGAAAGCGCCTAAGCTGCTGTCCGCCCCGACTTCAAAGAAATGATGCCCGTGCAGATGGATGCCATGCGGGAAACGGGTGTCGTTTACCAGACGGATGCGCGCCGTTTGGCCACGTTCAAACTTGTGGAGCGGCGTATCCGATAGGCCAGATTGCCCGTTAAACGCCCAAATGTCAGTTTGCGTGCTTACGGGACGGCTCATCGCCCCGCCTTGCATGGTGAGCGACAGGTCCACAGCATTGTCCAGATCCGGCTGCTTCCGCTCGTTTAGTGGCAGTGTGGGAATAGCGGACAGTTGCCGCGTGCTGTTTACCTCTTCAACCGGAATTTCACCCAACAGGTAAGGATCGTCGCGCGTTGGGAAAACAAAGGCGATGTGATCAGCTGATGTTACGTCAGCAATGATATCTAAGCGTTGAGCCGGTGAGAGAATAAGGTTTGAAACCTCTTGCGGGTCCGGCAGTGGCATACCGTCGAACGCAACGATTTTGCCGTCGATGCCTTCAAGTTCAATCGGGAATATCCGGTCTGTTGCGACATTGATTAACCGCAAGCGCACGCGATCACCGCGCCGGACCGGCGTATTTGGTTCTACAAGCGCGCGGGCGTAGTTCCCCAACCGCCCTTGATGCGCCTGATCGTGCCTGTTCTCGAAGCCGTCGACAAGCGATCCGTCTTCGGTGATACGCCAGTCGTCAATCATAACAATCAGATCGTGATCCACATCGGGTGGGGTTAGCTCCTCAACGATCAGCGGCCCGTAGAGACCTCTGGCGACCTGTTCCCAGGATCGGTTGTGGGAGTGATACCAGAACGTGCCAGCATCGGGTGCTCGAAAGCTGTATTCGAACTCAGCACCCTTCTCGACAACGTGTTGGGTCATCCCCGGCACGCCATCCATCGCATTGTCGATGCGCAGCCCGTGCCAATGGACCGCAGAGCCTTCACCAATCTGGTTCAGGAACCGAATATCAAATGTATCGCCCTGACGGGCGCGAAGCACCGGACCGGGCGTACTGCCATTAAAGCCAAGCATCGGAGTTGCCGGATCATCTTTGGGCAGAATTTGCGCATTGACCGGTTGTGCGACCAGTTCAAAGGGCGCTGATGCAATAGCGATGCGCGGTGCCAGTGCCGCCGCGCATGTTGTGAACAGGAAGTCTCGCCTTTTCATAAAATGCCTCAATTCGGTAGGGCCAGAACGCTGGTGAGCGTCGCGGTGGCGACAAGCACCATCAGTATGACCGTAGTTTCGATTTCAATCGAGCGCGCTAGATGACGCGCCGCCTTATCGTCCCCTGCTTGCATGGCTGGAACGAAGCGGAGTTTGTTTGCGGCCGCCAACATCAGGACCACGCCTACAAGTGCAATTTTGATTAGAAGGGTTTGACCGTACCCGGTAGTCGTCAGCGCCCTCACATCGCCCAACAACACCCAAGCCATTATTATTCCAGCCAAAATCATTGCAGGGACAACTATCGAAGCCATCTGTCCAAAACGATGGCCCAACTTGGCTGCGTCGCTCAGATATTCTTGCCGTAGCGACAGTGTGCGCAACGGTCCGAGGATGCCGATCCAAAACGCGACCCCTAAAAGGTGCAAGAGCAAGAGCAAGCGAACACCTATTGGTTCCAGTTCAGGAATATGCCCGATCTGAGCAAAGGACCACAGAGCGAGCAATCCCCCCGCGAGGGCGATCCATTGCCCAACAAAGGGAATTAACACTCCGGCAATGATTAGTATGGCCCCAGTGATCCGAAGAACGAGAACGTCTCCAACCGGGGTTTGCCACAACAGACCGAGCATTTCAGGATCGATCATCCCATCGGCCCCACCCGTCAGTGCAGCGCCGCGCAGAGTGAAGCCTAGGACAGAGGCAACAAGCGCAAGCGCCGCCAACAGCGCAACCTGAAGACGCATCCTATCGCTGAGAGGCGACACAAGGTCGGTGAAAGCAATCTGAGTGATCAAAAGCCCAGTCGAACCGCCAATACCGACATAGAGTATCAGTTTGGACAGTATTGCGCCTATTCCCCAGATATCGGGCATACTCAGTCCACTGTAAATGTGAATTCACCCTGCATGGCATGCCCGTCCACACCCAAGCCCCGCCATTCAATTCGATAGATGCCTTCACCCATACCTTGAAGCGGGAGCGCGAACGCGCGGCTAAAACTTGTCTGGTCTCCCAAGTCGAGCGTGACGGCATGCGCATCCTGATGGATCATGTTAACCTTTGTCAGGCGAATATCATCCGTGAAATTAAAGCTGATCTCAGAGGGCACCTCAGTAACTGTCGCGCCGTCTTCGGGTGTGGTGGTGTCCACTTTCGAATGGGCAAAAGCGTTTGTGGCAAGCGCGGAAATCAATGCAACTATAGTGAGCATTTTCATCGGCAAGTTCCTCAGTTCATTCCATTGACGCACTGTATTCTGCTGACGTAGTCGATGACCATAGCCACGTCACAAAGGGTTGAGCTTTCACCAGATGCGTGTCACCAAGCCGTTGCTCACAGCCCGAATCTGAGACTTCAAGTGAAAACCAATGCTGCGGGCACGTCGAAATTTGCAAGCACTATCCGCACTCAAAAATTTCGAGTACGCTTAAGCTCTCCAATCGGAGAACAGTTGGCTGTGTTTCTGTTCTCAGCTTATTCTAAAAAACCCTCTTTCCGACCCCCCAACTTATCCCCTTATTACGCTTTCTTTTTGCGCGCGACTTGACGTAAAGCCGAAAAGGGCAACGCACCGATCTGGGCGCATGTAAAGTTATCGTTGAGATCAAGCGGACGGCCTAAATCAAAACGCTCACGAAAAACCTTTTTCAGCCAGTATTTTACCTCATATTTGACGCTTCAGCTCCCGTTCCACTTAGCTTTGTTGTTTGAAATTCAAATCGTGCTCTTGATTTTCGGTGCTTTACGCCTGATATTTCTGTCATGACAGAAACTATCGACATGACGAAATCAAATGCTGCAAGCCAGTTCATCCTGTATTGGGGCGACATGGGGAACCAGTGGGGTGTCAATCGTTCCGTGGCACAAATACACGCGCTCTTGTACCTCAGCTCCCGACCACTCAATGCGGAACAAATTGCCGAATCTCTGGGCATTGCCCGATCCAATGTGTCCAACTCTCTAAAGGAATTGGTGAGCTGGCGGCTCATCCGTCGCGTTCCTGTACCGGGGGATCGGCGCGAACACTACGAGGCCGAGGTAGATGTTTGGGAGATGGGGATCCGTATCGCCCAGGGACGCAAAGAGCGCGAGATTGATCCCGCAATGCAGGCTCTGCGCGCATGCGTTGACCAAGCTGAAACCGAAAGCGGGTTGGACCCAATCACGCTGCAGCGGATGCAGGATATGCAAGAGTTCCTGACAACGGCCGACACATGGTTCCGCGACATGCTGACAGTGCCCCGTCCGAAGCTGATGATGTTGATGAAAATGGGAACCAAGGTTGTTTCCTTGCTCAGCTTTACCGGAGGCAAAAAGAGCCGCTAAAAAATTTGACCCTCAATTTCTCTTATGACGGAAACAACAGAATGATCGAAATGCAGGAAACCTCGACCGCGCTTGGAACAGAACCAATTCAACCGCAATTCAATACAGCCTGCGACCAGGACGACCGGTTCAAAAACCTACTGGGGGCTTCGGCATGGGCCCGTTTACCCAAAGCAATCCGACGCAGATTCAGCAAACGGCTGCTGGGTGATGCCAGCCTTGCCTATCAGGGGCGCGTAATCCACATGCAGATGAACTTCATTGGACGCGCTTTCGCCATTGTCCTGCGAGTTATCGGTGCACCGTTGCCTTTCGATCGCACCTCGGTCGGTCGCTCTGCCGTGGTGACAGTTACAGAAGATGCGGCAACGGAAGGTCAATTTTGGATTCGGCAATATGGCCGGGCCAAAGGGTTTCCGCAGATGGTTGGCAGTTCCAAACGCTTTGCCGGACCAACCGGGTTGGAGGAATATATCGGCTTTGGGATCGGCATCTCGCTCAGACTCAAAAGCACAGGGACCGGCCTCTACTTCGTCAGTGACCGGTATTTTCTGAAACTGGGACAAAGACGGCTGTCTTTTCCGCGATGGGTATGCCCAGGGCGTCTGGTGGTCGGCCACGAAGAGCTTGGTGGTGGATATTTCCGATTCACCCTGGAACTGACACATCCGTTGTTTGGCGCGTTGATCTGGCAGGACGCCACCTTCCGCGACGCGGAAATAGTCCGGAGCATCAGGTCATGAAGGTCGTGATCATAGGGGGCTACGGTGTTTTCGGATCTCTGACCGCCCGCTTGCTGGCACGAGACGGACACCAGCTCTGGCTGGTAGGACGGCATCCCGAAAGGTGTCGCGCTCTGGCTCAGGACCTGAATGCGCAGACCTTAAAACTGGATGTCAGCGCAGCACCCGAGGCGCTGTTTGACCAGAAACCGGACGTTGTCGTTGATGCCGCAGGACCGTTCCAGCACTACCGCGGCGACCCCTATACAATCCCAAAGCTTTGCATCGCCAATCGCTGCCACTATCTTGACCTGTCGGATAGCGCGACCTTCACACACGGCATCGCAGCCTTGAACTCCGATGCCAAGGAGGCCGGTGTTTTTGTGTTATCCGGCGCGTCCAGCGTGCCCGGTCTGTCCTCGTGTATCGTCGCAGACCTAATAAAAGGTCTGGAAGACGTTGACACGATCGACATTGCAATCCTACCCGGCAACCGGGCACCGCGTGGCATGTCCGTTATCAAGAGCATCGTGAGTGGCGTCGGGCGTCCATATCAACAATGGCGTGATGGTGCCTGGCGGACGACCATCGGATGGACGGATCGCAAACAGTATGAACTGGAACCCGGTATGATCCGCGCTGGATACAGCGTCAACGTTCCCGACATCGCGCTTATTCCAGAACTGACTGGTGCTCGGACCGTAACCTTCCGCGCTGGCCTTGAACTGCCGGTGATGAACTGGGCTCTCCGTCTACTGTCGCAGCTCAGGCAACACGCGAGGCTCGAATTACCGGAATGGGCCTATTTCGCACTCTACATGATTTCACAGGCGCTCTATCCCTTTGGGAGCAACCGTGGAGGTATGGAAGTGAGTGTTTCTGGCAAATGCAACGGACGAGGCGTAACCCGCAAGTGGAGGCTGATCGCCGAAGAAGGTCACGGTCCGTTTGTGCCCGGGATCATGTGCCGCACGATCCTACGAGAGTTGCCAAACATCAAGACGGGTGCGCGTCCGTGCCTGAACGAGGTTCCACGGCCCGTGGTTGAACACGCGATGGAAGATTTGCAGCTTCGCACCGGGGTGTTCGAACACCTAGATCCGAGAGACACTGAAGAGACGGTCGGAACCATAATTCGTACCCTTAGAAATCAGATGTGCCAAAGTACCGCCCAACGATAACCCCGCGCCGAACGGCTGAGAGTGCCAAGAGTACATTTTTTTTGCGGGTTGCGAGATGAGTTGCAGCTGGAGCTCGGAGTCTGAACAGACACCATGGATTTCGGCTTAATGTTCTGTTTTTAAATGGTTTTGAGAATGGCCTATTGTCGTGTTTCCAGGAGTTTCAGATCATAACACAACCAGCTACTCGAGTTTCTTGTGGTTCGGGTCTAAGAAATGGATGATCTCGGCCGCTTCAGGCTTTGCGAAAAAACCCGTTTTCCAGGTCCACGGGTCATTCAAAGATTGTCGCGGCTCAGTCGTATCGCAACTCAGTCGCCTTGCCCCGAAAGATCGTGTAGGCCATCACCGTGTATCCGGCGATCACCGGCAGAACAAAGACTGTCCCTATCAGAATGATAAACAGGCTTTCCGGAGCACTTGCGGCCTCGTAGATCGTCAGCTGTTCGGGCACCACATAGGGGTAGAAGCTGTAGGCCATTCCGAAAAATGCCAGTGTGAACAGAACGATGGACGCCGCGAAGGGAAACCAAGCCCAACTGTCGTTGCGGGTTGGCAAGTGACGCAAGGCATACCACAGCAAAGCGATCAAAATGACCGACATGAGGGGCAGAGGCAGCAGCAGGAAGAACTCGGGGAAGGTGAACCATTTGTCAAAAATGCGTGGGCTGACCCAAGGGGTCGCCAGTGACACAGAAGCGATACCGATGATCAGCCCCCAGATACCGCCTTTGGCCCAGTCAACGGCTTTTTTCTGCAGCACCCCGTCGGTTTTGAGAATGACCCAGCAGGCTCCGATGAACGAATAGCCAACGGCCAGAAACACAGCCGAGATGGCGGCGAAGATCCAGGTGCCGAATGTGCTGTCCAGCCCCATGATGTATTTGCCCAGCATGAAGCCCTGCGCCAGCGCGGTCATCATCGAGCCCGTAAAGAACGCCATGTTCCAACCGCGTTTGTGATGCGACGGGGCTTTGACCCGGAATTCGAACGCGACACCGCGCAGGATCAGGCTAATCAGCATGGTGGCCACAGGCAAGTATAGTGAAGTCAGGATAACCCCATGTGCAGTCGGGAAGGCCACCAGAAGGATGCCGATGGCCAGCACCAACCATGTCTCGTTTGCGTCCCAGAACGGCCCGATCGAGGCAACCATTCGGTCCTTTTCGGCCTCATCGGCAAAGGGGAACAGGATCCCAACGCCCAGATCAAAACCGTCCAGAACAACGTAGACGAGGATCGAGAGCCCCATAAGCGCGGCGAAAGTCAGGGGCAGCCACTGTGTCGGATCACCAAAATAGGTCATGGTCCTTTACTCCGCCGGAACTGCTTTGGGGTATTTTGGATCTGGCCGGGTGGGTTGGTCGCCTTGCGCCGCCTTCCGAGCCAAATAAAACAGCACGCCAATATACGCCGTGAGAAGTAGGACATAGATCAGCAGGTAAGCCGCCAGCGTCGTTCCCACCATGGGTGCTGGGACATCAGCCACGGCTTGTTCGGTTGTCAGGACACCATGAACCAGCCACGGCTGACGGCCAATCTCGGTTGTGTACCACCCGGCCAGCGTTGCGACCCAACCCAAAAAGGCCATCGGGACCAATGCAATTTGCATGAGTTTTGGTACTCCCGCAGGCCCGCGCCCGCGCCGCATGAACAGCAGTGTCGCCCAGCTGAGCAGCAGCATGACCATACCGTTACCGACCATGATGCGGAACGACCAGAAGACAGGCGCAACGGGCGGGTGCAGAACGGTGCCGTCCTCGGCAAGAAAATCATTCAGGCCGGGCACCACGCCCTCTGCCCTATGAGTCAGAATGATCGAAGCGAGGTTGGGGATGCTGACCTCATAGTGGTTTTCGCGCGCAGCTTCGTCGGGAATGGCAAACAGCACCAGCGGTACGTTTGATTTGGTCTCCCAATTGCCCTCCATCGCGGCGACCTTCTGCGGCTGATATTCAAGCGTGTTCAGCCCGTGCATGTCTCCCATGAAGATCTGCACCGGGATCAACAACGCGCCCAGCCACGCGCCGGTTTTGAAGGTTGCTCGCACGTCCCGCCCGCGATCGCCGAGCAGCCAGCGGAAGGCCGATAATCCGAGCACCAGGAATGCTACCGTCAGGCCGCTGGCCAGCAGCATATGGGTCAGTCGGTAAGGCATTGATGGGTTTAAGATGATTGCCCACCAATCGGTTGCGAAAGCTACACCGTCCCGCAGCTCGAACCCGGCAGGCGTATGCATCCAGCTGTTCAGAACCAAAATCCAGAAGGCCGACATAGTTGTTCCGAACGCTACCAGGAAGGTTGCGGTCGTGTGCAACCAGTTGGGAACGCGTGAGAAGCCGAACAGCATGATGCCCAGGAACACTGCCTCGAGGAAGAAAGCCGTCAGGATCTCATAGGCCAACAACGGCCCGGCGATATTGCCCACGGTCTCCATGAAACCGGGCCAGTTGGTGCCAAACTGGAAGGACATGGTGATGCCCGAGACCACACCCATCGCAAAGGACAGGGCGAAGACCTTCACCCAAAAGCGGTAGGCATCCATCCATTTAGTATCTTTGGTTGCGTTGAAGCGCAGTTTGAAATACAGCAGCACCCATCCCAATGCGATCGTGATCGTCGGGAAGAGGATGTGGAAAGATATGTTTGCCCCAAATTGAATGCGGGACAGCAGAAGCGCGTCCATTGTTCACCTGCAGAAGTCATGTTTGAACTTCACATAGGTGTGGCCATTTTGGGGTTAAGGGATGTGCGACAGCGGGTCATGCGGCAGGGTGGCGCATGGCTTTGGTGGTCACAGATCCGATGGTCTGATCGGCCGGGATTTGATCAATCATCTCCGACTAACATGGGGCATCGATTGCCCGGCAGGCACATCCACAGGATGCTACCGAGAGGGGGCTGCATAGCTCGTCGTGACCTCGACTGCCCGCACTTCACGCGTTTCCTCGTAGATCCCTATACGAATCTTGCGCCAGATGCAGCGCTTGGTGCCGCCATGCTCGCGCCTGCTCCAACGCCTAAAAACTGACAAAAGACCAATCGGCGGCTGCTACGAGTGTTCGGCAGTTTGCAAGCAGCGGGTCTTTTCGCCTAGCTTATTTCCTATCAACAAATTTTGCTAGAAATCTTGAGAATCCCCAAGCAGCGGAAACGCATCATAGCTGTGAGTGGAAGGTGTTTTCTGCATATTTTTCCTATCGCTCAGCCAACTCAATTTTTCAATTCTCCCTGCTTTACCCAGAAACTGAAGGGTTCAATATTTTGACCGTAGAGGCCTGTATCAACTTTGAATTTTGAAAGGAAAACCAAGACGGGGTTATGAAAGTGCAGATGCTTTCGCCGGCCTCAGCGTACAGTTGTGGGCTTTCAAATAATCTGAACCGAGGCGTATCTCGAAGAGACTCGATGATTGGCCTGGATTGAGATGCATCGGTGAAATACGGGGGTAGAAACAAATTCTCTTCTTCTTATGCGTGAAATGTGCAAAGCTTTAAGAACGATCAAGAATTAATCAAATTGAACATGACATAGGTCAATTTTTGGCCTGCGACAGTTCGATAAAGAGTTTGGTAAGTCTCGAGATCAACAGCGGACCGCAAGCCTATGAATAAGCTAGCCAGCCGCCGTGCCTTTCTGCGTGGCGCTCCGCTGCGCGAAGACCGGACAGCAATCATTCCGCCCGGCGCGGATCAGGACCACTTTTTTGAGTTGTGCGTCCAATGTGACGATTGCGTCTCGGCCTGCCCAGAACACATCATCACCTTTAATCAGCAAGGCTGGCCAGTTGTCAGCCTTGATGCCTCGCCCTGTACATTCTGCGGCGCTTGCGCCGAGGCCTGTACAACCGGTGCTTTGAAACCCGAAAACCTGAGTGATTGGCCATGGCGTGCCTATGTCACTGCGGGATGTCTTTCGATGAATGGCGTGAGCTGCCGTGTGTGCCAGGACGTCTGCGACAGCAACGCTATCGGGTTCAAACTGTTACTTGGGGGGCGGTCGGAGCCCGCCGTTGACCAAGAGGCCTGCACCGGTTGTGGTGCCTGCGCCAGCGCGTGCCCAGCGCATACAATCCGATTTGAGCGCCACGAAACACTCCCCCAAGAGAGCTTGCTATGAACATCTGCGGATGCCTTGTCCACGTCGCGCCCGACGCAGCCCAGACCGCTCAGGAGGCGATGCTAGGGATTGACGGAGTCGAAATCCATGCCACTGCCGAAGATGGTCGTGTTGTCGTCGTGGTCGAGGACACGCCCGAAAAGCTGGCCTCCGAGACGATCATGGATCTGCACCAGATCCCGGGCGTGATCTCTCTGACCCTGACCTATCACCATTTCGAAGACCTCGCGGAGACCCGTCCGCATCTTAACGCTTCCTGCCAGACCTGAAACCGGAGACCCATGCCATGACCATCTCTGAATCCCGCCGGACCTTCCTGAAATCAACTGCTGCCGCCGCGACCGCTTCGGCGGCTGGTCTTCCGCTGGCCACAGGCGCAGCGCAGGCGCAAGTCGGCACGTCTGACATTCGTTGGGACAAGGCGGCGTGCCGGTTCTGCGGCACGGGTTGCTCGGTTCTGGTCGGCACCAAAGAAGGTCGCGTGGTGGCCACCCAGGGTGACCCGGACGCGCCTGTGAACCGGGGCCTGAACTGTATCAAAGGCTATTTCCTGTCCAAGATCATGTACGGCAAGGACCGTCTGACCACGCCCTTGCTGCGCAAGACCAATGGCGAATACGACAAGAACGGTGAATTCGAGCCGGTCAGTTGGGACGAAGCCTTCGACGTCATGGCCGCCAAGTGGAAAGAGGCTCTGGCCAAGAAAGGCCCGACCAGCGTTGGCATGTTCGGCTCTGGCCAGTGGACCGTCTGGGAAGGCTACGCGGCTGCCAAGATGATGAAGGCCGGATTCCGCTCGAACAACATTGACCCCAACGCGCGTCATTGCATGGCATCAGCGGTTGTAGGCTTTATGCGGACCTTCGGCATTGATGAGCCGATGGGTTGCTATGACGACTTTGAGCACGCTGACACCTTCGTTTTGTGGGGCTCGAACATGGCGGAGATGCACCCGATCCTGTGGTCGCGCCTCACCGACACGCGCCTGACCAAACCGGGTAGCGAGGTGCATGTGCTGTCCACTTTCGAGCATCGCTCGTTCGAGCTGGCTGACAATGGGATGGTGTTCGCACCTCAGACCGATCTGGCGATCCTGAACTATATCGCCAATTACATCATTCAGAATGGCGCGGTGAACGAGGACTTCGTCAAAAACCACGTAAACATCACCAAAACCGTCACCGATATCGGGTATGGCCTGCGCGACAATCATCCGCTGCAGGAAGCGGCCGAGAACCCAAATGGCGGCAAGATGGAACCGATCAGCTTTGAGGAATATGCCGAGGCGGTTTCGAAATACACGCTGGAATACACATCCGAGCTGTCGGGTGTGCCCGCCGACCAGCTGGAGCGTCTGGCCCAGCAATATGCCGACCCCAACCGTAAGGTCATGAGCCTGTGGACCATGGGCTTCAACCAGCACACACGCGGGTCGTGGGTGAACTCGCTGATGTATAACGTGCACCTGCTGGTCGGGAAGATTTCCGAACCGGGCAACTCGCCGTTCTCGCTGACCGGCCAGCCGTCGGCCTGTGGCACTGCACGTGAGGTTGGCACCTTCGCCCACCGCCTGCCCGCCGACATGGTGGTTACGAACGACAAACACCGTGAGATTTGCGAGACCGCATGGAACATTCCTGCTGGCACCATCCCGGACAAACCCGGATTCCACGCTGTTCTACAGCACCGCAAGCTGAAGGATGGTGACCTGAACGCCTATTGGGTGCAGTGCAACAACAACATGCAGGCCGCGCCCAACATCAACGAGGAAGGCTTTCCCGGCTATCGCAACCCGGAAAACTTTATCACCGTGTCCGACCCCTATCCGACGGTCACAGCCGTGTCTGCCGACCTGATCCTGCCCACCGCCATGTGGGTCGAAAAAGAAGGCGCCTATGGCAATGCCGAGCGCCGCACTCAGTTCTGGCGGCAACAGGTGCAAGCGCCGGGTGAGGCGAAATCGGACCTCTGGCAGCTTATGGAATTCTCCAAACGCTTCACGGTGGAAGAGGTTTGGGGCGAAGAATTGCTGGCCACCATGCCCGAGCATCGCGGCAAGACCATGTATGATGTGCTCTATGCCAACGGCAAGATCGACCAGTTCCCGCTGTCTGAGACGGCCGAAGGCTTCCACAACGACGATGCGGAACATTTCGGTTACTATGTCCAGAAAGGCCTGTTCGAGGAGTATGCCGATTTCGGGCGCGGTCATGCGCACGATCTGGCACCGTTCGAAATGTACCACGAGGCGCGCGGTATGCGCTGGCCGGTCGTGGACGGCAAGGAAACGCTCTATCGTTTCCGCGAAGGCTATGACCCCTATGTGCCCGAAGGTACGGGCGTGAAGTTCTATGGCAAGCCCGATGGCAAGGCCAGCATCATCTTTGCCCCCTATGAACCCGCCGCCGAAGAGCCCGATGAAGAATTTGATCTGTGGCTGTCCACGGGCCGCGTGCTGGAGCACTGGCACTCGGGCTCGATGACCCGCCGCGTGCCGGAACTACACCGCGCCTATCCGAACGCGGTTGTCTACATGCACCCGCAGGATGCCGAAGATCGGGGTCTGCGCCGTGGGCAAGAGATTGTTCTGTCCACCCGCCGCGGCGAGGTCACGAGCCGGGTCGAGACCCGCGGGCGCAACAAGGTGCCGCGCGGTCTGGTCTTCATGCCCTGGTTCGATGAGCATCAGCTGACCAACAAGTTGACGCTGGACGCAACCTGCCCGCTCTCGAAAGAGACCGACTTCAAAAAGTGCGCCTGCAAGGTCGAGCGCGCTTAACCGGGAAGGATCGCAAAGGTTGTCCCCATGTCCCTGACCGGTACTCCTCTCTCGCCGCAACGGCGTCGCTTCCTGCAGGATTCGGCGCGCGCGGCAGGTGGATGCGTAGTCGCCGGGTCATTGCTGGCCTGGTTGGCGCGCGATGCCCGCGCGCTTCCGGCGGAAGCCTTGCGCCCGCCTGGCGCATTGTCGGAGAAAGAGTTCCTGTCAGCCTGTATTCGCTGCGGGCTCTGCGTGCGGGACTGCCCTTACGATACCCTGAAACTGGCTGAGCTTGGGGTCGATGCCGTTGCAACCGGTACGCCCTATTTCACCGCCCGCGATGTGCCGTGTGAGATGTGCGACGACATACCCTGTGTCGCCGCTTGCCCTACCGGCGCGCTGGACCCGGGTTTGGACAATATCGATGAAGCTAAAATGGGCGTTGCGGTTCTGGTCGATCAGGAAAACTGCCTGAACTTCCTCGGTCTGCGCTGCGATGTCTGTTACCGCGTCTGCCCCGTTATTGACGACGCAATCACGCTGGAAACCGCGCACAACGCGCGTTCAGGCCACCATGCGATGTTCATTCCCACCGTCCATGCCGACCGCTGCACCGGCTGCGGTATGTGCGAGAAAAGCTGTGTTCTACCCGAAGCTGCGATCAAAGTACTGCCCGCCCGATTGGCGCGCGGCAGCAGCGCGGACCACTATCGCAAGGGCTGGGAAGAAAAAGAAAGCCACGGCGGTCCGCTTGTGGACGGATTGATCGACCTACCCGACCGCCTGCCGGGGCCTGGCACAGACAATCTGGCCGCGCCGGGCGGCTTTGCGCCCTCCTATGACCTACCCGGGGCAGGCCAATGAGCGCGCGCACTCATATTCCCGTTGGTCAGGAAGCTATTGAGGCCAAAGGCTGGATCGGTGCGCATAAGTTCCTGCTGCTGCGGCGGACAAGCCAACTGTTCTTTTTGGCGTTGTTTCTGCTGGGGCCTTGGTTCGGTCTCTGGATCGTGCAGGGAACGTTGGCGGGGTCGCTGACCCTTGGCATTCTGCCCCTGACCGATCCGTTTGTGCTGCTGCAAAGCTTTGTGGCCGGGCATTGGCCGGAACTGACCGCCTTGATCGGCGGGATCATCGTTCTGGTCGCCTATGCGCTGATCGGCGGGCGCGTCTATTGTTCGTGGGTCTGTCCGATCAACCCGGTGACTGATGCCGCCAACTGGTTGCACCGCAAGCTGGACCTTCCCAAAGGCTGGCAACCCAAACGCACCACCCGCCTGTGGATATTGGCGACGGTCCTGATCGTCTCGGGCCTGACTGGCGTCATCGCGTGGGAGTTGGTCAATCCGATCACCATGCTGCATCGCGGGCTGATTTTCGGCGCGGGCTTTGTCTGGGCGCTGATCGCTGCGATCTTCATTTTTGATCTGGTCGTCGCCCGTCACGGTTGGTGTGGCCATATCTGTCCCATCGGCGCCTTCTATGGCCTGATCGGTAGTAAAAGCCTGCTGCGTGTCAGCGCCGCCAACCGGACCGCTTGCAATGATTGCATGGATTGCTACGCCGTCTGCCCGGAGAACCAGGTCATCTCGCCAGCGCTGAAAGGCAAACCGGACGCGACGCCGCTGATCCTGTCCCCCGATTGCTCGAATTGCGGCCGCTGCATCGATGTATGTGCGGTGGATGTCTTCAAGTTTACTCACCGGTTCGACGACCACGTCGTCGCGCCTTTCGATCCCGTTCCCGCGCCCGATGCGCGTACAGCCAGACCTATCTAAGGGAGTGCACAGATGAACAAGCCAATCCTGACAGGCGTCGCCGCCCTGATCCCAGTCGTACTCCTCAGCGGGTTCGCCCTTGCGCAATCCGCCCAGGTTGAGACCCTGCGAGGCGGCGAAGTGGATGAAACGGTCCCGCTGGATCAAGTCCACAAAACGATGGAAGGTCGCATTGTACGGAATTACCGGCAGCAGCCGCCGCTGATCCCACATTCTATCGAACAATACCAGATCGACACGCGGACCAACCAGTGCCTGTCCTGCCATGACTGGACAGTTGCGGGCGAACGCAACGCGCCCACCTTGTCGATGACCCACTATCTCGATCGCGACGGCAATGAGTTGGATCACATCGCAGGGACCCGGTATTTCTGCAATCAGTGCCACGTGCCGCAGGTAAATGCGCCTACCTTGGTCGATAACCTGTTTGAACCATCCCACAGTAACTAATCCAACGTATGACTGAAAGGAGCACCAAGATGGCAGACTCTCCTGAAAAACGCGGCTGGATCGGTCGCTTGTGGAACGCGTTCTGGACACCGGCTGTTTTGTTCAGTTCGGGTTTCTTGATCTTGGCCGGTTTTCTTGGGGGTATCCTGTTCTGGGGTGGCTTTCACTGGACGCTTGAACTGACCAATACCGAAGAGTTCTGCGTGTCCTGCCATACGATGGAAACCAACCTGGGTGAATACCGCGAGACGATCCACTACAACAACCACTCGGGCGTGCGCGCGATCTGTTCGGATTGTCACGTACCGGATGAGTGGAACCACAAGATCAAAGCCAAGATCATGGCCGTGAAAGATGTCTATCACGAGCTTGCAGGTACCATCAGCACCCCCGAGAAATACGAGGATCACCGTCTCGCAATGGCCTCGGCCGTTTGGAAGAAGATGAAGGAATCCGACAGCCGCGAATGCCGGAACTGTCACAACTTCGACTATATGGACTTTACCTTGCAGGAGACACGCGCCGCCAGCGAGCATCAGCGTGCGATTGACACAGGGATGACCTGTATCGACTGCCACCAGGGCATCGCTCACAGCCTGCCACCGGGATATCTTGAGACCTATCAGGACATAGCCGAAGCGGTTGATGGCAAACCGCTGCACAAACAGGCGGCGGTTTCGGGCAATGATATCCGGTCCTTCCTCAACACCAACGCCGATTAAGAAGGGGGCAGAGATGTTAGATTTACTTGGAACAATCGGTGGAAACATCCTCAGCCTGCCGGGCATTCTTGGGCTGGCGCTGGGAATGATGACCAGACAAATTTGGCTGGGCGCGGCGCTGGGCGGACTTGTCGGCGTGTTTGAAACACTGGTCTTTGCCGGTTTTCAATTTGCTCAAATCGAAGCTCTTGAGCTCGTGATTGCAATACTGGTTGGCGTGTGTGCTGGCGGTTTAGGGAGCATTATCCGAATTAAAGGAACGCAAGTCAGGCCTTAGAGTCAGGATGCCTTTATTTCCAAAGCGCTGCAGGATTCCCGGCTTGGAAAACGGAGCGGTGGCAAGCGCGATCTGTTCTGGCTGAGCCACGAGTAGATGGCCGAGCTTTCCCCTTACTTCCCGAAGCCGCACGGCAGGCCATGGGTCGATGATGGAAGGGTGCTGAGCGAGATCTTCTTCATCAATCATAGTGGGAAACGATGGCGAGGCGCGCTCAGGTCCCATGGGCGGCACAAGACGCTTTTCAGTCGATGGAAACTTAGGAACGAGAAAAGCACTTTGCCCAGACGATGGTCGGCCCAGTTGCCGAATATGGCGAGGAAAAGAGCATGGTGATCCCTTTTCGGGACATGACTGCGCAATGTACTGCCTAGCAGTGATATGAGATCATGTTTGGTAGGTTCAGGGATTAGACGCGCGTGGCGACACCTTATGATCGCCGCCAAAGTCTTCCTTTCTGCAATCGCCCTCGCAGCGAAAGTAATTTTTAGGATTTACATCCTGAGCTTAGGTGTTGGGTTACAGGTTGTGATGCTCGCTTCTGCGCCATGTACTTAAAGCGAAAGACCGCCTTACGGCTCTTAGGATTTTGACGTCTCAGCTATTCCGGGTTCCACACGCTCTGAGAGTTGCACCTCTTGTTCGTCCTAACTTAAAGATAGTGGTGAAACCGGATCAGCGATGGGCGTAACAATTGAAAGACAAGACCCAAGACTTGCGTACGGCTAATCAGGGCGGAACGTCCGCTGTTCAACTGCGTTTGCAAGATGCGGACATGAAGCTTTTGCAGGTGTTTGCCCATGTCGTCGAAGCCGGAGGGCTATCCCCCGCGCAATATGGGCTGAACATGAGCTTGTCTGCCGTCAGCGCCGCAGTCTCGAACCTGGAAACGCGGCTGGGCTTTCGCCTGTGTGACCGCGGACGCGGTGGGTTTCAGCTGACCGAAGGGGGGCTTCTTGTGCATCAGGAACTCCGCTCGCTCAGCGTTGCGATCGGGTCCTTCAACAGGTCGGTTCAGGCCTATACGAGCGACATGCAGGGTCAATTCAACATCGCGATGGACGATGCGATTCTGACCAATCTCTCGTGTCCGATCTACAAGGTGATCCAGAGGTTTGCCGCGCAAGCGCCGGAGATTTCGCTGAACATCACCATAATGAGCGCCCCTCAAATGGAGCGCGCCTTGCTGAACAATGAACTCAACATCGCCGTCGGGCCGTTTCAGGAATTGTCCCCCTCGCTTCGCGGCGAAACAGTCTATGTCGAACAGCAGCTGTTGTGCTGCGGGTGGTTGAATCCGATCTATGATCTCCAGGATCCCGACGAAATCGAAGAGGCAGTGACCAAAGCGCGATTTTCCAAACGCAGCTTTGATGATCGCGACCGGCATCAGGCACCCGGGCCTTTCACCAGCACGGCAACTGCGGCCACAATGGAGGCGATGCTAGCGATGGTCCTTAGCGGCCTTTACCTCGGCTACCTGCCCCGCCACGCCTGCGAGTCATGGATCGAGCGAGGTGAGCTGAAATCAGTTCTACCGCAGGTCTTTGCCTATGACACAGATATTCAGCTGGTCTCCCGCAAGGGCCACGGGGACAAACGCGTCGATCTGTTTCTGGCCGCGCTGGCGGAAACTCAAACCTGAACGCCGTCACTTTTGCACCGCCATAAGTTCACTTCATAAAAAATGGATTTTCTCGCGCCCGGTTTCTGACATGGTGTCCCAATGGCATCGAACGCAACGGCAGGACCCCTGACATGACGACCCCCGACAGCTATGTCTCGCTGCAAGAGATCATGCGCACCGCGCAGCGGATCGCGCCCATCGTGCGCAAGACACCACTGGTGTTTTCTGAGGCCCTGTCGGAGCGCGCGGGTTTTGAAGTCTGGTTGAAGCTGGAGAACCTGCAAACCACGGGCAGCTTCAAACTGAGGGGGGCCTCAAACCGTATTCTGCAACTGACCGCCGAGGAACGCGCGCGCGGGATCATTGCCGTCTCCAGCGGCAATCACGGCAGGGCCGTCGCCTATCTGTCCAAACGTCTGGGGATCACGGCGCGTGTGGTCGTCTGCTCGCTCTGTCCGAAAAACAAACGTCAGGCAATGCGCGACCTTGGGGCTGAGGTGATCGTGCATGGCGACACCCAGGACGAGGCGCAGGATCACGCGGATCGGCTGATGGAGCAGCACGGCTATACCTGGGCCGATCCGTTTGACGATCTGAACGTCATCGCGGGGCAAGGCACGATCGCGCTAGAAGCGCTGACCGACTTGCCTGATGCGGACATGATCATCGCGCCTTTGTCCGGTGGCGGTCTTTTGTCTGGCATTGCGCTGGCCACCAAGTCGATCTCACCCAAGATCTCCGTTGTCGGGTCGTCGATGGAGGTCGAACCGGGCATGGTGCGCAGTCTTGAGGCGGGCAAACCGGTTCATGTCGAGGAATTCCCAAGCCTCGCCAGCAGCATCACCGGGGCAATCGGCCTGCGTAATCGCTATACCTTTCCGATCATTCGCGATTTCATGGATCGCGCCGTTCTGATCCCCGAGGACGCGCTGGTGCCTGAAATAGCCCGGTTTGCCGATAGCGAAGGTATGATTGTCGAGGGTGGCTCGATCACCTCTGTGATCGCAGCGCTTAGCCCTGAGGTCCGCGAAATGGCCCCCAAACGGGCAATCGTGGTCATGAGTGGCCGCAATATTGGCCTGCCGACGTTTCTGTCGGTGCTCAATGACACCGGGATCTGACCCCCGCCGGGATGATCGGGCATTTCCTGCCCGCATCCCTCCCGTTAAAAAGCACCGGGGATTGCCCCGCACCGAAGGACCAAGGACTCCGTCATGACCGACACCTCCAAATCCGCAATCGTGCTGAACGCCTCAGACGTTGCCGCGCTTTTGCCCTCAGTTGACGCGCTGGCCGCGATGCGCGCGCTGTTTACCGAGCTTGGGCGCGGGCAAGCCGTGCAACCGTCGCAAACCCTGACGCTGTTCCCCGAAGACAAGGGCGATTTCATCACCTATCTGGGGGCAAGCACCGGGGCCGATCTGTTTGGCGCCAAACTCTCGCCCTATTTGGTGCGCCCTGGCAAACCCGTGATTACTGCGTGGACAGTTCTGATGTCGATGGAAACCGGCCAGCCCCTTTTGCTGTGCGATTCCGGTGAGCTGACGACCGAACGCACCGCGGCCACGACCGCTTTGGCCGTCGACCACCTCGCCCGCCCCGAGGCCAAGGTTCTGTCGATCATCGGCTCCGGCAAGGTAGCGCAAGCGCATCTGAAACATGTGCTGGCCCTGCGCGACTGGGGCGTCATTCGCGTTTATTCCCCCAACCTCGCGCAAAACGCCGAGTTGGCAGCGCAGTGGCAAGCGACCGACAGCCGCGTCCAAGTGGCTGACAGCGCGGAAGCCGCCGGTCAGGACGCGGATGTCGTCATGCTCTGCACCTCGTCCGGTACGCCTGTCTTCGACACGGCGTCGGTAGCTGCGGGGGCGTTGGTTACCTCGATCAGCACCAATGTCGCCAACGCGCATGAGGTCGACCCCGCTTTCCTGACCACGGCCGAGGTCTATTGCGACTATCTCGCCACCACGCCCGGTTCGGCCGGAGAGATGAAATTGGCGGCCGAGGCAGGCTGGCAACCGGGCAACATTCGCGGTGATCTAGCCGAATTGCAGGTTGAGGCCTGCAAGACACCGTCAGGCGACAAACCAGTCTTCTTCCGCTCAATCGGGTTGGGGCTGGAGGACATCTTCATGGCCCGCGCCGTCTATGACGCGGCTTCGGCGTAACTGAGAGCAGGAGGAGAGACCCATGGATATCAGACCTTTCGGCGTCGAAATGTGGATGAATGAGTATGAGACGAAATGCGAGCTCAACCTTGCGGAAACCTGCGTGGAATCCATCACTCTGGGTGAGTTGTTCGAGATGGCGGGGCAGCACAACAGCATCCTGCAGGACCTGTCGGCGATGAAAATGACCTATGGCGCGATCGAAGGCTCGGACCGGTTGCGCGATGCGATTTGCGGCTTGTACGAAAACCAGACACGCGAAAACATCCTGACCACCCATGGCACTATCGGCGCGAACTCGCTGGTGCATCAGACCCTTGTGGCGCACGGGGATCACGTGATTTCGGTGATCCCGACCTATCAGCAGCACTACTCGATCCCTGAAAGCATAGGCGCCGAGATCGAGCTACTGCACCTGAAGCCTGAAAACGCGTTCCTGCCCGATCTGGATGAATTGCGCGCCATGGTCCGCCCTGACACACGCCTGATCGCGATCAACAACCCGAACAACCCGACGGGAGCTTTGATGGACCGCGAGATGCTGGAGCAGATCGTCGAGATCGCCCGTAGCGTCGGTGCGTGGCTGCTGTGTGATGAGGTCTATCGCGGTACCGATCAGACCGGGGATGGCTTCACAGCGGCGGTCGCTGATCTTTACGAAAAAGGGATCAGCACGGCGGGGATGTCCAAAGCCTATTCTCTGGCCGGCCTGCGCGTTGGTTGGATCGCGGGGCCCAAGGATATGCTGCATGACGTTATGATACACCGTGACTACAACACCATCTCGGTCGGACAGGTCGATGAGCTGTTGGCCGCTATGGCACTGGAAAATCGCGAAAAAATTCTAGATCGCGCACAACGGATCACCCGTGAGAACTTGCAGATTGTCGAAGACTGGATCGCGCAGGAGCCTCTGATCTCGTGGGTCAAGCCGAAATCCGGCACCACGGCCTTGCTGAAATACGACCTGCCCATGTCCTCGCGAGAACTGTGCGTGACCTTGCTGCAAGAGGACGGCGTGATGCTGACCCCCGGCAGCGCCATGGACATGGAGGGCTGGCTGCGTCTGGGCTACACTAATCCCACGGCGGATCTGAAAGCGGGTCTGGACAAACTCTCGGGCTTTCTGGCCCGCCACAGCGCCGCCTAAGAGGGGCATAGATGATCCAGCTGGACAAGGCGCAGATTCAGGATCGGTTCGTTTTTTCAAAGGCCGTCGATGCGATCCGCGCGGCCTATGTTGCCGTCGCACAGGGACGGGTTCAGACCCCGCCAGTCACTTATCTGGGCTTCCCCGAGGCCGCCGGGGATTGCCACGTCAAATCCGGCCATATCGAGGGTGACGATACCTTCGTCATCAAGATCGCAACCGGGTTTTACGACAATCCCTCCATAGGCTTGCCCAGCTCGAACGGCATGAGCATTGTCTTTTCGGCTAAAACTGGCGCGCCGGTGGCCTTTTTGCAGGACGAAGGGTGGCTGACCGATATCCGCACCGGTATCGGCGGGGCATTGGCGACGCAGGCGCTTGCGGTTGAGGGGTTTGAGAATGTGCTGATCGTCGGCACCGGCTTGCAGGCCCGCCATCAGGCGAAGTGTCTGCAACAGTTGATCGCGGATCGCCGTCTGTCTTTCCAAATCTGGGGGCGGTCCCCGGATCAGGCCAAGGCGACAGCCGAAGACCTGATCTCAATGGGGATAAAGGCTGAACGCGCCGATGACCTGCCCTCGGCCTGCAAGACGGCGCAAGCCATCATCACAACAATACCTGCGCAGAGCTTTCTGATCGCAAGCGATTGGGTGCAACCGGGCACGCATATCTCGGCCGTCGGCGCCGACTGCCCCGGCAAACAGGAGCTTGAGGCCGATCTGATCGCCCGTGCCGATTTGCTGGTCTGCGATTCACCGGATCAATGCCTGGATCACGGAGAGTTCCAGACCCTTGCCAAGACCTGCCACCTGACCGAGGCCGATGTTGCCACACTCGGGAACATTCTGTCTGGCGCGCATCCCGGTCGGCAATCGGCCGATCAGATCACCATCGCGGATTTGACCGGGCTGGCGGCTCAGGATATTGCGATCTCAAGCGCGTTGCAGATAGAAACCGGACAACTGGCGTAGACAGCTTAGTCAAGGATCGCAACGGGCTGACCCAAGACTTCGGTATCGGGGGTCACCCCAAGCCCAACCCCTTCGGGCGGAGCAATACGGCCGTTTTCGCGCACTGGCCCATCCGGCGCAAGGCGGGGGCCGACATAGTGGCTGAGGTCACAGGTGTTCATGATCCCGCGCGCAGGGGTCGAGGCGGCCAGATGCAACAGAGCAGCCGTGGTGATGTCACTGCCCCAAGTATCCTCGATACACATCTGCGTGCCCTGGGTCAGACACAGATCGCGGATCTGACGCATCGCGGACAGGCCGCTCATCTTGGACAGTTTCAACGCAACGGCCTGCATACAACCCAACTGATGCGCCTGAATGACCGAGGCAATATCTAAGGCGTTCTCGTCAATCTTCATCGGCAGACCGGTTGAGCGCTGCACGTGGGCGCATTCTTCCAGCGTCGCGCAGGGTTGTTCCAGCATCACATCCAGATGGGCCGCCGCACGCCCAACGCGGATCGCTGTCAACGCATCGCTGCCGCAGTTCCAATCGCCATAGACCAGCGGGCCGAGGCCAACGGCCTCACGCACTTTGGCCAGGCGCTCGACATCCGTTTGCCAGTCTGCATCCGCACCCAGCTTTACCTGAAACTGGCGCATACCTTTGTCAAAAGCGTCGCGCGCCATCCGGGCCATCTCATCCGGGGCGACACACGTGATCGAGTGATAGAGCGGCATGTCCTTGACCTGACGCCCGCCCAACAGTTTGTACAAAGGCAGACCGGCAGCCTGCGCCGTCAGATCCCAAAGCGCAGTATCAATGGCCGATTTCGCATAGCCGTGGCCCGGAAGGTATGCGTTCAGCTTCTCCATCAAAGCCTCGGGTCCAACAGGATCGGCCCCAATCAGGACCGGCGCCAACTCGGTCACGGCCGGAACGACTCCCTTGGCATAGGCCGGCAGATAATGAGGGATCGGGCAGACCTCCCCCCAGCCCTGCAAGCCTGTATCCGTATCAAGCCGCAGAACCACTGATGTCGTGGTATCGCAGGTTTTCCCATCCGCCATGTAGTAGGTTTCATGGCTGGTCAGAGGGACTTCCCAAACGGCAATGCGGGTGATCTTCAACTTAGGCTTCCTTTTAGCGCAGAGCTTGTTGAGGGGGCAGGTGCGCGCGCCCTGCCCCCTTCGTATTTATGCCGGAACTGTGGCTGGAGCGTCCGTTCTGGGACACTCAGACTTCGGATCATAAGCCGCTTCGCCAAGGATACGCCCCTTGCGCGGGCTGCCGGCGATCACGACCTCGACCTCAGTGCCCGGGACATTCACATGTGGCTTGACGAAAGCAAAGGCGAGGATCTTGCCGACACTGTGACCGTAGGCAACCGAAGCCGTCGCGCCCACGACCTTACCGTCGATGCGGATCGCCTCCCCCCCATGACCATCTTCGATGCCGTCCGGATCGATTTCCAGATAGGCGCAGATCCAAGGCATTTGACCGGCTTGGGCCTGTGCGGCGCTGGCGCGGGTGGCCTCAACCCCCAGATACTCTTTGTCCAGCTTGAAGAATCGGCCCACATTCGCCTCGGGCAAAGTGACCTCATTGGTCAGCTCACCAGCGCCAGGGAAGGCTTTCTCCATCCGCAAGCTGTTCATCGCGAACGAGCCGTAGTTCTCGATCCCGAATGCCTCACCCGCGGCCCAAAGCGCGTTGTAGACGTCAACGCAAGCTTCATCCGGCATGTGGAATTCCCAGCCCAATTCACCCGCATACGACATGCGGAAGGCCCAGACCTTGTGCCCGGCGATGGTGATTTCCTGCGCCGACAGCCACCGGAAACCGGCATTGGACAGGTCGGCATCGGTGCATTTGGCCAGCACCTCGCGGGATTTTGGCCCGTTCAGGGACAAAGCCGACCAATCTTCGGAGAGCGTTTTGACGGAGACGGTCTCTCCCGCGAGGTTCTGGTTCAGGTGATCCACAAGGCGTTGCTCAAAGAACGCGGCGCAGACCAGATAGTAGCGATCTTCGGCCATGCGCACGATCGTGGTCTCAAGCTCGATCCGTCCCCTTCGGTTCAAAAAGTGCGTGAGCGTGATCGAGCCATCTTTTTGCGGCATCTTGTTCGCGGTCAGGCGATCCAGCAGCGCATAGGCGTCCGGCCCCGAGACCTCAACCTTGGTGAAGGCGGTCACGTCCATGATCCCCACGCGCTCACGCACGGCCTGACATTCCAGTGCAACCATGTCGAAGACCTCGTTGCGGCGGAACGAGTAGTGGTCGCGCTGTTCCACGCCATTTCTGGCGAACCAACGGGGGCGTTCGTGGCCGAAGACCTCCTCATAAACCGCGCCTTTTTCCTTGAGGATCTCATATAGCGGAGACGGCTTGATCGGACGTCCCTCAAGACGGTTGAAATGCGGAAAGGGGATCTCGTGGCGCAGCTTATAGTCTTCATGCGCCTTGACGACTTGCCAGTCTTTCTTGGCGTAGCTGCCAAAGCGGCGCGGGTCATAGTCGCGCATGTTGATATCGGCGGCCCCGTGAACCATCCATTTCGCCAGTTCGCGGGTCAAACCCGGACCCCAGCCAATGCCGATCTGCGTGCCGCAGCAGCACCAGTAATTCTTAACGCCCGGTGCAGGGCCAACTATAGGGTTGCCATCGGGCGGATGGCTGATCGCGCCATGCACCTCGCGGGTAATACCCAGTTCGGCAAAGATTGGCATCCGCTCCAGCGAGTTTTCCAGCCAGGGCATAACGCGGTCATAGTCGGCCTCAAAAAGCCAGTTCTCGTACTCCCATGGGCATTCATCATGCCAAACTGAGTTCGAGTTCTCTTTCTCGTAGATCCCGATCAGGCCCTTCTTCTGCTCCATCCGGATATAGCCCGACACCATCTTGTCATCACGGATCACTGGCAGTTCAGTGTCCAGATCCTGAAATTCCGGCACGTTCTCGGTGACAAAATAGTGGTGCGTCATCGAGGTCATGGGCAGCTGCAGATCGGACCATTCGCCCATCTGCCGCGCATAGGTGCCGCCTGCGTTGACCACATGTTCGCAGGTGATCGTGCCCTGTTCGGTCTCGACCACCCATTCACCTGCATCGTTCTGCGTGATGTTGGTCGCGCGGCAATGGCGGAAGATCTTCACGCCTTTCTGCCGCGCACCCGCCGCCATGGCCATGGTCACGTTCGAAGGGTCAACATGGCCATCATCCGGCGTGTACAGCGCGCCTAAGACACCATCGAGATTGTAGAACGGGTGCTTTTCGGCAATAAACTCGGGCCCCACCAGCTCAATATTGAAGCCCAGGGCGCGACCGACGGACAGTGTGTGGCGCAGCCAGTCCATCTCATCCTCGGTATAGGCCAGCCGGAACGAGCCGCAACCGTGCCACGTGACGGCCTGACCGGTCTCTTCTTCCAGCGTTTTCGAATAGAGGCCGATATTGTAGTCGACCATCTTGCCCAGCCCATAAGAGCTTGTGGAATGAGTGATCTGGCCCGCCGCGTGCCAGGTCGAGCCGCTCGTCAGCTCGGCCTTTTCCAGGAGGATGGTCTCCTCTCCCCATCCTTCATGGCCAAGGTGGTAGGCTAGGCCACAGCCCATGACCCCGCCGCCAACAATGACGACCTTTGCGCGTTCGGGCAGTTCTTTCTTGGACATCGCAGGATTCCTGTTCCAGAGTCGCAGATTTCTGTGGATTTGATAATCAAACAAATGTACCACGGTCAACACATAACGACACAAATGAACGCTACCCAAGGCAAGCCCCTCGGTTTCCAAGTTGAGGATCCATCATGACCAAGCCGCTCACCCACTCGCTCGAGGCCCGCTACTACACCGATCCCGCCGTCTTCGAAGATGAGATGAACGGGCTGCTGGCGCGGACATGGCAATTCGCAGGACATGCGGCCGATATCCCGAATGTGGGTGACTATTTTGCCTTTCAGATTGCTGGTCAGAACCTGTTTGCCATTCGCGGTAGGGATGAGGTGGTGCGCACCTTCTACAACGTGTGCCAGCACCGCGCGCATGAGATGGTGACCGGGACCGGCAACACCCGTGTTGTGGTCTGCCCCTATCACCAATGGACGTATGAACTGACGGGCGGGCTGCGCGCAGGGCCCAACATCAAATCGGTCCCCGGCTTTGAACGGGAAAAAATCTGCCTGACCGAAGTTCGGACCGAGATTTTTCTGGGTTTCATCTTCGTCAATCTCGACAAAGATGCCGCCCCGATGGACGACTGGTACCCCGGCGTGCGCGAAGAGATTGCCGAATTCGTGCCCCATATAGATGACCTCGCGCCGCTGGAATGGGTCGAGATTCCGGAAAATTGCAATTGGAAGGTCTCAGTCGAGAACTACTCGGAATGCTATCATTGCCCATCGAACCACCCGACCTTTGCCGAGGGTGTGGTGAAGCCGGAAACCTATGACATCCGGCCAGACGAGCAAGGCGGCTACGTCCTGCGCCACACGACCGAGTGTCAGGCACTGGACAAGATGACCTATCCGATCGACCTGTCGGTGCCCCATGCCGGCGACTATCAGTCGTGGTTCCTGTGGCCCATGTTTTCATTCCAGTGTTATCCTGGGAATGTGCTGAACACCTATCACTGGCGGGCCGAAACCGTGGACACATGCACCGTCTGGCGGGGCTGGTATACGGAAGGCGGCCATGAAAGCGATGTGATCCGCGGGCTGGCCGTACAGGATCGCGAGACCACCGTGGCCGAAGATATTCGCTTGGTCGAATCCGTGTATCGCGGCCTCAAGTCCAGGGGCTATGTGCCCGGCCCACTGGTTCTTGACCCCAAATGCGGCGTGATGAGCGAACACTCCATCGCCCGGCTGCAGCAATGGATGCGAGACGGCGTAGACACACCCGCCTGACCTGAAACGCTTTTGGATTCCGCACGGTAGAACCTGCCAATGCGCGGGCTGACCTGCGACTCATTGCTTTTGAATTTGGATATAAAGGCAAGTCCCATCTGGCAGGAGACCCGTCTGCCGGATTGGCTGACCAATAGTCAACGGGTCGCAAAATCACGAGGAAGACCTATGGATGACACCCTGTTCGAAACTGGGCTGAAGCACCGCAAATCGACCCTGGGCGCAGAGTATGTGGAAAAGAACCTTGCCGCGGCGGATGACTTTACCCGCCCGTTTCAGGAGGCCATGACCGCTTGGTGCTGGGGCTTTGGCTGGGGCGACGGCACGATTGACGCCAAAACGCGCTCGATGATGAACCTCGCGATGCTGGGTGCGTTGGGCAAGATGCATGAATGGGAAATCCACTGCAACGGCGCTCTGAACAACGGCGTTACCAAAGAGGAAATTCAGTCGATCATTCACGTGGTCGGAATCTATTGCGGTGTTCCTCAATCGCTTGAATGCTTCCGCGTCGCGCGCAAGGTGTTGGAGGAACGGGATCTACTATGACACCCGCTTTCGAACTGCGTTTGGAGATGTCGATTCCGGCGACAGGCACCAGCGCGATTCTGCTGAATCAGACGTCTTTGACGCACTCGTTCGCCGGGACGGTTCAACATGAGACCATGTTGAAAACAAACAGCAATTCCCGGCAGGCTCGCCAAATGGATTTTGCGCGCCTTCGCGCCCAATTTCGCAGCTCTGCCCCCGGTTTTTACAGCGCCGCAGCACAATTTGTTTCGCTGTTTCACCATCTTGGGTCTATTGTCTCAGGTATCGGTCAGACAAAAAGTCGGGCCATATAAAAAAATGATCATCACAACAGGGAGAACATAAACCAATGATCAAAAAGTATCTGCTCTCAACGGCCTGCGCCGGCCTTGCCGCGTTTTCGGCATCACAAGCAGCGGCTGCGGATGAAATCACCGTCGCCTATTTCCTCGAATGGCCGATGCCGTTCCAATACGCCAAGGCCAATGGCACCTATGAAGAAGAGATGGGCGTCAAGATCAACTGGGTGTCCTTCGACACCGGGACTGCGATGTCGGCTGCCATGGCATCCGGTGACGTTCAGATCGCTGTAAGCCAAGGCGTTCCGCCCTTCGTTGTGGCCACATCAGCTGGTCAGGACCTTCAGGCCGTAGACGTTGCTGTTAGCTATTCGGACAATGACAACTGCGTCGTCGCCGAAGCTCTGGAAATCGACAAGACCAACGCCGGAGAGTTGAACGGCAAGAAAGTCGGTGTTCCGATCGGCACAGCCGCGCACTACGGGTTCCTGTCTCAGATGGCCCATTTCGGTGTGGATACCAGCTCGCTCGAGATCGTCGACATGGCACCCGCCGATGGCGCGGCAGCCTTTGCTCAGGGTAACCTGGACATGGTCTGCGGCTGGGGTGGCGCGCTGCGTCGTATGCTCGACCACGGCAACATCCTGTTGACCGGCGCCGAAAAGGAAGAGCTTGGCATTCTGGTGTTCGACGTAACAAGTGCACCGACCTCGTTCATTCAGGAAGAGCCTGAACTGCTGTCCAAGTTCCTCAAAGTGACTGCTGACGCAAACGCGCAGTGGAACGCGGGTGACTCCAAGGATGAGATGCTGGCCGCGATCGCAAAGGATGCAGGTATGGACCTGGCCGATGCCGAGGCAACCATCGCGACCTTCACCTTCCCCTCCGCCGAAGAGCAGCTGTCTGACAAATGGCTGGGTGGTGGCGCGCATGAGTTCATGGGCGGCGTTGCCAATGTCTTTGTGGATGCGGGCAGCATCGACTCCGCGCTGGACTCCTATGAGGGCGCTGTAAATAGCGCGCCGCTGGCAGCCGCGTCCAACTAATAAAACATAAATATTCCGGGGGCCGGTCATCCGGCTGGCCTTCGGAAACAACAGCAGGAAGGAAACGGAATGCCTGAACTGGACATCATTGATTTGTCCATGCGCTTTGACTTGCCCAACGGCACCTCGGTACAGGCCCTTCAGGACGTCACGCTCAGCCTTAAAGAAGGTGAGTTAGTCTCGGTCCTCGGGCCCTCGGGATGCGGCAAGACAACGTTGCTGAACATCGTCGCGGGCTTCCTTGCGCCCACCTCGGGCCGGGTCGAGCTAAATGGCCACGTGGTCGAAGGGCCGGACGCGGAACGCGGCATGGTGTTTCAGAAAGGCGCCTTGTTCGAATGGATGAACGTGCGTGAAAACGTGGAATTCGGCCCACGCATGAAAGGCATGCCCAAGGAAGAGCGCGATAAGATCTCGGACCATCTTCTTGAGGTCGTCGGCCTTCAGGACTTTAAGGAAAAGGCCGTCTATGAACTGTCAGGCGGTATGCAGCAGCGCGTGGCCCTGGCACGGTGTCTGGCGAATGAGCCTGACGTGATCCTGATGGATGAACCTTTGGGCGCGCTGGACGCGCTGACCCGGGAAAAGATGCAGGGCCTGGTCC
Organism: Ruegeria sp. AO1; assembly: GCF_056535985.1. Taxonomy (NCBI): domain Bacteria; kingdom Pseudomonadati; phylum Pseudomonadota; class Alphaproteobacteria; order Rhodobacterales; family Roseobacteraceae; genus Ruegeria; species Ruegeria sp. AO1. The sequence continues at coordinate 904,604 of NZ_JBQFJC010000002.1, read as the reverse complement.
TGAAACTCTGGAAAGAGACGGGCAAGACCATCATCCTGATCACCCACTCGGTCGAAGAGGCCCTGCTGCTTGGTGAACGCCTGATCGTGATGGCCCCGCGTCCGGGGCGTATCCACAAGGAATACAATCTGCCTTTCGCGGAACGCGGCGTGAACGCCGACCTTCGCGATGTCAAAAAATCCGAAGGTTTCGCCGAAACCCGAGATGAAATCCTGTCCATGATCTGGGAAATGGAAGAAGAAATCATGGGCCGGACGGAGCAAGCATCATGATCGTACTTCTGTTTTATATCGGCCTGTTCGGCGGCGCATTTTTGATCGTTCACCTGCTGCGCAAGGGCCTGCAAAGCCGTCAGGACTTTACCAGCCTGAAAACCGTGACCTTTGGCGATGAAAGCGCTGTGCGCGCGGATCGCGCAGCCTCGATCATCTCGATTCTGGTTATCTTCGTAATCTGGGCGGCATTCACAGGATCGAAACTGATCCCGCTACATGTTCCGGGGCCGTTTGTGGGGGAAACCCAATTCACCTACACGGTCGAGAATGCAGACGGCACGACTGATGACGCCACCGTCTTCATCCGCGTCCCACCCTTCGGAGAAGACGCCGAAGATTTCGAGGTTGATCCCGGTACGGGCTTCGCCAAAGACGATGCATTTGCTGCCCCAACCGGGCGGTCCTCGACCATCTTGTTTGACAAGAACGACGACGCCAAACGCGCAGATGGCGCAAAGATCATTGCGATCAATGGCAATCCGATCGGTCCTGACGCAAAAGTCAATGTTGGCGACGGCACTGTATCGCTGACCGGGAAGGGCGCCATCAGCTTTACGCCAGCGCAGGGTTTGCAAATGAACCCGATCTGGCTACCTGCGCCGGAAACGGTCGTTGCGCGTTTCTTCGAGATCGCCAATGAAGGCTATCAGAACTTCTCGCTCTGGCAGCACTTGGGTTGGTCATTGCTGCGCGTCATCGCAGGTTTCATCGCCGGGGCTATCGTGGGCATTCCGCTAGGCTATGCGATGGGCTTGTCGGGCTGGTTCCGCGGTTGGTTCGACCCGATTGTCGAGTTCATGCGACCTGTCCCTCCGCTGGCGCTGATCCCGCTGGTCATCATCTGGTTCGGGATCTGGGAGACTGGCAAGATCGTTCTGCTGTTCCTTGCCGCCCTTTGGATCATGACCATTGCCGCCCGTGCGGGAGTTTCGGGTGTGAATATCTCCAAGATCCACGCGGCCTATTCGCTGGGTGCATCCAAATGGCAGATCATGCGTCATGTGATCGTCCCGAACTCTCTGCCCGAGATTTTCACGGGTGCGCGGGTTGCGATGGGCGTCTGCTGGGGCACGGTTGTTGCGGCTGAACTGGTCGCGGCGCAGAAAGGGGCTGGTATGATGATCATCGCAGCCTCGAAATTCCAGCTAACCGACATCGTGATCATGGGCATCGTGCTGATCGGCATCATTGGCTACGGCATCGATATCCTGATGCGCAAAGCCGAGAACGTGTTGGTTCCATGGAAGGGTCGTAGCTGACCTAGGATACCAAAAACACCGGCAGATTGACCCGCTCGTCGATCTGCCGGTTTTCTTTTCCAACTGTTCCTCTCGCCAACTACACAAGTTAGCGCGCAGATTGAAACCAACTGGCAACTGACGGTTGCAGCCCCTAGACTTGACCTAGAACCTGACTGTCCGCATCGCAGCGCCAGTCACTATAGGCCGCCGTGGAGCTTCAATGCGTGTCACCGTTGGGATCGCCGTGTCAATGCTCGTCGCTTTGTCCATCGGCGTGTCGACCTTCATTGTGCATTCCCTGTGGTGGACCACGGCGCGGGACAACAGTCAGATGTTGGCCGCCGAGATCAACAGCCAGATCTCGAACACGGTCCGGATTGAGGTTGGCCTGACCCTCAGATCCGCCGAGGCTGCTTGGGCCGCTGTCCGAACGATCTTCATTCAAAACGTGATCGAGACACGTCAGGCCGACAAGCGGGAATTTGTGTTCCTGTCTCAGCTGCAATCTCAGCCAAATATCTCGTGGATCACCTTCGGCTGGCCCGACGGTAATTTCTTTGCCGCCCACCGACTGGGGGATAGCGGGCTTGAGATGATCGAGATCGACGAGAACATTCACGACAGGAAGCTGCGTAGAGACCGCTATATCTTTATCCCCGGCGACATTCAGTTCGAAGAACGCAGCTTTGCCGAGACAGACTACGACCCGCGCGATCATCCTTGGTATGACAACTTCATCGACCGCGACACGCCAGATTGGATCGAAGTGCGCGATCTGCCAAACAGCGACAAGACGGTGTTTGCATATTCCGGCCCAATCGACGTGCGCCGCCAGCGGCAAGGCGTGCTGTCGGTTGCCATTGATACCGACCGCCTGTCCCGCTTTCTGGGATCCCTGCGCCCCGGCGAGTTCGGCGCGGCCTTTATACTCAGCGCCGATGGTAAAGTCATCGCCGTACCCGACCCTAATGCCGATGAAATCACCCCCGCCCGCATGGGCGAGGGAGAGCTGTACGAAGTGGCGAAACTCTCGGGCCAGAAACTGCTGGCCGAGGCAGACGAGGTCGTTGCGGGCACCCTGACGAAACGGGTCGTTTACGACGACGTGGCCTATGCGGTCGCTTTGACGCCGCTGGGATTCTACGGCTGGCGGGTGGCGACGGTCATCCCGGAATCGGCCTTTCTGTCCGGGATCGACCGGACGCTGGTCAATTTGGTCTATATCCTGCTGGGCGTGGTGGCCTTGGCGACCATGGCTGCAATCTGGCTGGTGCGCCGGGTCGTTGCCAACCCGCTGTCGCGCGTCGCTGAAGACCTCAGCCGGATTGAGAGCTTTGATGTCGAGCAGGTTTCACGTCGTCCTTCACGTTTGGTGGAACTTGAAAATCTATCGGCAGCAACAGCAAGCATGGCGGCCGGGCTGTCGGCCTTTCGAAAATACGTGCCGACCGATCTGGTGAAAATGCTGGTCGCCGCAGGTGTGAAATCGCAACCCGGCGGCGAGACCAAACAGATCTCGGTCCTGTTCTGCGATGTGTCTGGCTTCACCGGTCTGGCCGAGAAACACGGCCCAAAGGTCGTAGAACTGATGGAGCCGTTCTTCAATGCGGCCTCTTCAACGATCGAACGCTATGACGGGACACTCGACAAGTTCATCGGCGACGCTGTGATGGCTTTCTGGGGTGCACCGAGGCAAAACCCGAACCACGCAGAGCACGCCTGCCGCGCCGCGTTGGAACTGGTTGATGACATTGAAAACTCAGCCTTGCAAAGCCAGTCGGACGAGGCTCTACATGTTCGCATTGGGCTGAATAGCGGAGAAGCGCTGGTCGGCAATATCGGGTCCGAGCATCGCCTGAACTACACCGCCATTGGCGACGTGGTAAACGTCGCCAGCCGGTTGGAAGGCGTCAACAAAACCTACGGCACCGCAATCCTGATCGGCCCCGAGACCCGGCGCGAAGCGGGCAACGCGATCATTGCCCGTGAATTGGACACGATGGAGATCGCGGGCCGCACCGAGGAATTGGTCGTGTTTGAACTGATCGCAATGACCGGCGACACGCCTGAACCGCCTGCCTGGATCGCGGCCTACGAATCTGGCCTAGCGCATTTCCGGGCCGGGCGTTTTGTCCAGGCCATCGATGCGTTCAAATCTGCCGACACGCTACGCGGTGGCGACCCGGCATCAGTGGTGATGATCAAACGGGCGCAGGCCGCGCTTTGACAGATCACATCATGAGGCCTGTCGTTTAAGGCCCTGAATGACGACCCCGCAGGATTGAATAAGCTTATCCAACTCTGCGCTATAATTCTCGGCCCCGCTGCGCAAAAGCCCCTCGACCGATTGTGCCTTGGCGGCCAATTCCGTCTCTCCAAAACTGGAGACGCTACCATAAACACGGTGAACGAGAAACTCGATCCGGTCCCTGTCACCCTGCCCCTGCGCTTTCTTGAGCTCGACATAACAATCTTCGAGCGACTCACGGAATGTCTGGAAAACCTGCTCCAACTCTTCATTGCTCAGGAACTTCCTCAGGCGCTCTTTGGTGTCATCGGTGTTTGGAATGTACGATATCTCAGGCGACGGCTGCCCGAGTGTGGCCCGCATGGCGCCATACAGCACCCGCTCATCCAGAGGTTTGGACACAACCGCATCAAAGCCAGCGTTCATATACTCATCCAAATCTTCGGGCATCACGTTGGCCGTCACGGCGATGGTCGTGATCGGTTTGTCCAATCCCGTTTCCTTGGCAATCTGCTTCAGGTCGCGGGCCAATTGAACGCCGGTCGTGTCGGGCAGTCGGATATCGGTCAGAATGCAATCAGTGTCATCTGGACGGAAGCGGGCAATCGCCTCTTTGCCGTTGGCCGCTGCGGTGACCGTGTGACCATCCCTCTCCAACAGGCTTTTCAGGATCTCCATGCTGGTCGGGTCGTCCTCGATAATCAGTACATTTTGCTTCGTGCCGACCGTGGCTGAAAAACCCGCCATCTCGGATTGCGGGCTTGGGGCCGGGGCCGCGTGGAAAGGCACTTCGACCCGGAACACCGTCCCCTCGCCCAGATTGCTTTTGACCGACACCTGCCCGTTCAGCGTTGAGACCAACCCACGCACAATCGAAAGCCCCAGCCCGGTTCCGCCTGTTTTGCGCGAGTCGATGTTCGAGGCCTGCGTGAAGGGTTCAAAGATATCCTTGACTTGGTCCTCGGGCACACCGATCCCGGTATCGCTGACCGTAAAGGCCACCGACTGCTTTGATTGCTCAAAAGACAACGTGACCGAGCCTTCATTGGTGAACTTCACCGCGTTGCCTAGAAGGTTCAGCAGGATGTGCCGCAGGTGGCCGCTATTGCCGCTGAGATAAACGCCATCGTCAAACTGCGGGATGATCAACTGTACGTTCTTCGACCGAGCCAGCGGGCGCAAGACGGCCTCGAGGTCTTGCAGAACTTCGGACAGGTTGAAGGTGCGGAATTCGCGATCTTCGGGCTTTTCTTCAAGACGCGCGATGTTGAGGACATCGTCGATGAGATTGCGCATCGCAAGGCTGGAGCGTTCAATCTCATCCAGTCTCTGGTCTAGGGACTCGGGGTCCTGCGGGGTCAATTTGATCAGGCGGATATTGCCCACGATGCCATTCAGCGGCGTGCGCAGCTCATGGCTTGCAGTTGCCAGAAACTGGGATTTCGCCTCATTCGCCTTTTCCGCATCGTTGCGCGCTTTTTCCAGATAGACGCTCTGCACGAAATTGGCCCGCAGCGTGCGTTCGGAAAAGAACTTCGCATAGAGACCAATCAGAACAGTAGAAGCCAGAACGAAGGAGGGGCCGATCCAGGTGTCCATCCCGCTGCTCAGGCTCGTTTTGTCGAACACCAGATAGTATGAGACAGGCACGAACAGCAAAAGTTGCAACGCTGCCGAGTGGGAAAAGACAAAGGGCAGGAAAACGGTGCCCGCAAGGCTGATCAGCGCAAAGCGATACAGGAAGTCCTTGGATTCATGATCCCCGGAAAAGGCGAAGGCGGCCCAGATGGCCAGATACATCATCGACCAGCCGGTGGAGATGATCACGGGCAATGTGCGCGCCGGAAGTTTGTGCGAAAAAAAGAAAAGCCCAAAAATAAACGAGATGATGAACAGCCGCGCGCCCCAAACGGCCAGATCCTGACCAGAGAAGCTGCGGGAATGCAGGACAAAAACCTCAAGAAAAGCAAAGACGACGTAGAAAGACGCGCCAAACAGCAGCGCTGTGCGGAATTGCCCGCGCGTGGATTCGAAGTACCAATCGCGGTATTGGGCCTCGAACTCTTTGTCCAGAAAGTTCTGGGTGACCGCGTTGATCGGCTCATCATATATGAAGGCGCGGGGTTTCACTGTCGTGTCACCCCCAGTCGATAGCCGACCCCGTGGACCGTCACGATGATCTTGGGACCATCGCCGCCATCCGACAGCTTCCTGCGGATCTTGGCAACCAGAGCATCAATCGTGCGCTCTCCGGCGTCATGGTCCGGCGAGAGGGCAACTGCATCCAGCAGCACCGACCGGGACAGCACCCGACCGTTCGCGTTAACGATGGCCATCAGCACGTCGAACTCGGCCCGTGTGACGGGTATGACCTCGTGCTGAGCATTCCAGACCTGTCGACTGTCCAGATCAATCTCGATCTCTCCCAGCCGGACTTTGCTATCCTGCCGGGGCATCTGAGCCTGGGGGTTTGTGCGCCTGAGGACTGCGTTAATCCGGGACAAAAGCTCATCCGGGTCAAACGGCTTGGTCAGATAGTCGTCCCCCCCAATGTCCAACCCGCTGATTTTGTCGCTCGCGCTATTGCGGGACGACACGAAGACAATCGGAGGATGCGCCGATTTCGCCCGCATGGAACGCGCCAGTACCAGACCGTCCTCATCCGGCAATCCGAGGTCCAGCAAAGCGATATCCACCGATTGGGACGCAAGCGTCGCGCGTGCATCCGCAACATTGGACGCTTGAAGAACATTGTAGTGCGGCCGAAGAAGCGCGGACGTCAGAGCAAGCAATGACGGGTCGTCCTCTACCAACAATACGTTCAACTTCTTCAATTCTGCGGTCCTACCTGTCTGTTGCTAAACACAGCTTGGCACGTGTAAGTGTTTTCGTCCAAACCATCCCCACACTCTTTTTGGAGTATGTTCAGCCACGGACACAAGCCTAGCGTGCGTAACAACTGGGCCCGTTAACATCTGGTTAACATCTGCATCGCGGTTTGGTGACAATTTGATTTTAATCTATGTTTCAACGTCCCAATTTGTTGGTGCAGTTATGTTGAATACATCTTTTGAAATTATTGAACCCGTCGACGATCCCGAACTGTCTGAACTTCCAGCGCCATGCAGCAAGCATAGCACTCTGGCAGTCGTTGATATGGAGAGCAACGAACCGGCGGTCGTAAAGACCTTCCCGGTTCGCCCGACGATCATCCACCCTCAGCCGAGCGCATTGATCGACCAAACGTTCGAGGACAATATCGCCGAATACGAGGCTGATGGTGAAAACAAAAGCCTGTTGGTCACAATCATGATGACCGATGTGGTAAACTCGACCGAGATCGTCGCGCGTCTAGGCGATGCCGAGTGGCGCGATATCATGGACACTCTGGATACGGCAGCGCTTGAGACTGTCGCAGAACACGAAGGCACACTTGTGAAACTGATGGGTGACGGCATGCTGGCGATCTTTCCTCGCCCCAGTGCCGCCATCGCTTGCGCCAAGGCCTTTCGGGCCACGGCAGACGCGCTCGGCCTAAAGCTTCGGGCCGGTATTCATTGTGGAGAGTGTCTGCGCACCACCAACGATGTGACCGGCATCGCGATCGCAATCGCGGCCCGTGTTCTCAGCCTGACACCGGGAGGGCAGACATGGGTTTCCAGCACCGTGCGCGATCTGGTTTTGGGTCTGGGACTGGAGTTTCAGGAAATTGGCCCCAAACAGCTGAAAGGCCTGCGTGACGATTGGGTTCTGTATCAACTGGAGGATGACGCCGAGACGTAGTCGTGCCTCCATAGAGTTTCTTGCCTCCCACCGGCTTGAGGGGGAACCGGGTCTCCGACCAGATCGGAACTGCGGTTCGCAGGTTAGGCACGAGGTAAAGAAAGTGATGCGCGGGTGAACGGTTTGTTAGGGTATTAGAGTGGTTTTTTATTGGTCCCGTTCACCCAGCGCAGCACAGTCCACAAAGGCCATGATCTTGCTTGCAGCGCCGATTTGAGCGGCGTGAACACGATCATCATGACAATGCCCAGCGAGAACAGACACCAGATCGCAGGCATTTCCGTAGGGCTATCGGTTGAGGCCAAGGCCAGCGTGGGCCCGATAAGCAGTTGAAACCCCGCGACTTTCCATGCGCCCAGAGCGGCGGGCAGCAGAAACATCACCGTAAAATAGACCGGGAAGTTCAGATCATATTGCTGCCCAAGAATCCTTGCAGGCAGGCTTTCACCCAGATCATTCAGTGGCAAATGCCACCCTATGTGCCAGCTTTCCGCCTTCACACACAGATGATCGCTGCACAAAAGACGACCCGGTCGGCACGGGCCTGCCCACTCGAACGGATAAATTTGCAGCAACAGATACGCTCCAGTAACTGCGCCAAGACCTAAGACCACGGGAGCTATCATACCGCGCACATCCTTTGGGATGAAATACAACGCGAGAATGCCGGTAAACAGCGGCTGAAAGGCGATATGTATATAGGCCAGCAACGCGGCGACCTGATTTTGGGGCAATGCGCATTGCCCTTCGACGGAATAGGAATAGCCCTGCAGCACCTCAATCGCGGTGAAATACACCAGCGGAGACCAGAGCAACGGGCTCTCGCCTTGTCGTATGGCCTTGACGGCAGCGATCACCCCGACGGCAGCGATGGTATAGGACGCTGGCCCGCTCCAACACATTGTTATATCAATCCTTCAAACCACTCGTCTTGGGATCAGTATGCATTCGGTCAGCCCTCAAGAAAGCCTTTTTTCGGTCGACGACATTCTTGAGGATTTCGCGCGGTTCGACTTTCCCCTGAAAGACATCTGGCTTAGCGCAGCCCGGTTTCATTTCCTCAATCTCGACCCCGAGATCTGCGCCCTGCCCCCCGGCGCGCGGGCGTTAGAGATCGGCTGCGGGGCAGGTATCCTGCTGACCATGCTGCGCCAACGGAACCCAAACATCGCACTGGACGCCATCGAGCCTTTCGCCGAAGGCTTCGCACCGATGGAGCATGTTCTGGATCACGCCGCCAAGCTGGGCGGGGACATCCACCGCAGCACCTATGAGGCCTACACTCCGTCACAACCCTATCACCTGATCTACATGGTCAACGTGCTGGAGCATTTGCCGGATTGGCGGCATTTCCTGGATACGCTGCCGCGTTTTCTGGCCCCACAGGGCCGCTGCCTGATCCTGTGCCCCAATTACGGCTTCCCGTATGAGCCGCATTTCAACATCCCCGCGCTTCGCTCAAAGACCCTGACACGGCGATTGTTTCGAAAGCGGATCACATGGGTTGAGGACACCTACGAAGTTCATGGGTTGTGGAACAGCCTCAACTTCGTTCGTCTTGCCCAGATCAAACGCCACCTAAAAGGGTCAAGCCTGCGCCTGCGCGTGCGGTCTGAGATCACCGACCGCATGATCGACAGATTCAACGATGATCCGGTATTTCAGGAACATATCGGCGTGTTCAACGCGATCGGGCGCGGGGCCAAAAATCTGGGCCTCACGCAGGTTGTTCGCCTTTGGCCATTCGAGAACATTCAGCCATACATGTTTCTGGAGCTGTCCCAAACCGACGGCTGAACCGTGAACCGCAACGCATTTGGCGGAAATCCAAAGCCGTGCTAACGGTTAGGGACGCCAACCAGTTTCATAGTCTCAATCATTTTCAGTGACGGTAATGAGTTCGATCAAGGTTCCGAGGGAATTCACAAAACCAGACGATAGGATGGCCTGCAAAGCGCTGGCCATCAGCGCAGGCGTTGTCGCTGCGGGGCTTGCTATCCCTGCCCTTTTTCCCGGAGCATGGCTTTCCCTGACCTTAGGTTCGTTTCTGTTTGGGGCTGGCATCCTGCGGCTCTATTCCATTCAGCATGACTGTGGGCACTACAGCTTTTTCACCAACCGCACGTGGAATGATCTCCTTGGGAACTTCCTTTGCCTCTTTTCCGGGATCGCCCATAGCGTTCTGAGGTATAACCACAACCTGCATCACCAGCATCTGGGCAATCTGGATCACCGGGATGCCCACGAGGTCTATGTCATGACCCGGCGCGAATATGAGGCCGCGCCCCTGTTCAAGAAACTGTTCTACCGCGCCTACAGGCACCCTATAACCTTGTTCCTGATCGGCCCGGTTCTGATTTACTTTGTCCAATACCGCTGGCCCCGAAACACACTGAAAGTCAGCGTCCGGGATGTTCTATTGCAGAATATCGCCATGTTTGTCTTCTGGGGCCTGATCATCACATTTCTGGGTTGGTGGAGTTTTTACGCCCTGATCCTTGGTAGCCTTCTTGCAGGCAGTTTCGGAATATTTGTCGTCTATGTCGGGCACAACTTCGAAGAAACCTATTGGCGACAGTCGGGCGACAAAACCGCCCATGCAGCGGCTCTGCACGGTGCGAGTTCGCTCCGACTAGGACCGGTTGTGGATTTTGCTCTGCTGAATTTCGGTTTCCATGACCTGCATCACCTGAACGCCAAAATCCCCTGCTATCACCTCAAGACCTGCAACGCCTCAATTGCGCAGGACTGGAACAGCGCGGCGATCGACGTCCGAGGCGCGCTCAGTTGCCTGAAATGGAGGCTGTGGGACGAGGATACCAATCGGATGATCCCCTTCCCACATAGTCTGCGCCATGATCTCAGTCTGGACTGGCGCGGCCCGGCACCTTCGGCGGAGCTTTAGACCTGGCGCTACTGTGACGGCAGGCCGGTGTCGGGCATGGTGAAATCGTCCGGCAGGATCACGATATCCTTGGGGTCGACTGTCAGCCTCATCGACGTGGGCGAGGTCACCTCGACCAGATTATGGAAATGGGCGTCATAGTCTTCGGGCAGAAGCATGCGATCGTCCCGGTCCCTCGGGTCAGCGCGCAGCCAGGTGTCGAACCCGCTCAAATCATCGAATTCATCCGCGAAATAGTCATGCAGGCGCCGGAAGAGCTTGGGCCAGATTGCCAGATTCTGATAATTCGCTGGGATTACTTCGAAGTCTTGCCCGGGGGCAGACGCATCATCGGGATACAAGCCATTTCCAGTCGCGCGGGCCTGATCCGCAATCCCTCCAAGATGCTGCGCAAGTGAGATCGGCAGCGTCAGGTAGAACAGCGGATAGGACTGACCAGCCTCCAGGCTGCGCGCGTTGAAGCTCTGATCCACGCGCTCTGGCATTAGTTTGAACACCTCACCGTCCGGTTCGGGCGCATCGCCCGAGTAGACAAAGGCCACAATCCGGCCGTGGCCGTCCAAACCATTGGTCAGGATGTAACCGCGAACCGGGTTGTTTTCGACCTGCTTTACCTTGTTGGGCTTGTCCTCCCAGAACACCACGTCTCCGAACCCGGCCCAATCCAACAGAAAATCGCGCGACGCCTCCGCAAGGGGTTTGTTCTGATGCGCGCTGCGGAAATGGGTTTCGAGCGCATCCAGCCCTTCAAACCGCAGATTGATCATCCCGCGCCCATTGAAGCCGGGCCGGGGCTGACCCGAACGCCAAAGGTCCTGAACAAGCGACGGGTCATCTGGTTTGAATTTCAGAGTATCACCGTCAGGTTCCGGGCCCTGCTTTGGAATGTCGGGATAGAAAATATGAAACTCGCCCTTAATCAGCTTATAGGCCATTGCGCCCTCCGTAATTCATCAATCAACAATGATCGGATGGTGACGGCTGAGCGTAACAGTTTCAAGTCAAAGCAACCCCAGAGCGTGGGTGCCTTAACGGCGCGGCAGGGCCATCACCTTGTCACGTGCCAGTGTACTCGCCTCGGCCCGATTCAGCGATAGCAACGTTTCTTCCGGTGTAAGACCTTTGGCCAGCGCTTTGACCCAAATCCTGCGCGCCGAGACGGGCGACCATGGCAGCGCCGCTTCAGACAACCACTGCCGCAACGGCGCGGGCAAGCTATCAAAGACGGCCATGGGATCGCCCGCGCGCTTCCTGCGCCGCAAGCTGCTTTGCCCCAGATTTCCGGTCATGCAGCCTCTTCCGGGTCGGTGATCGGATCCAATACCAGTACGAGCCGGGTCTCGCCGGTGCCTTCGATCGGAGGGGAACGGTGCAAAAGGCCCGACCGCGGTGTTTCCGGCCAGCGTGTCCCGCGCAACAGGATCGGAGACCCGCTTTGCACCGTAAAGACACGTTGAGGCTCAGCGCCATCACGCGAAATGCCGTATTGCGTGCCGGTACCGCGATAGGTGCAAACCAGTCGCGCCGCGATGGCATCGATATGGAACTTGCGGCAGGCGTTGGTTGTGACAACATCCAGCCGCAACCGCAAATACCGGGCCGAGACCAGATTTGAGAACACCTCTGCCAGTAAGGCGATATCCGCCTCCAGCCAGTCGCGCTCAGGGCATGCTGGCAAACCGGACATGTCGCAAAGATGGCCGATTGTTTCGGCCACCTTGCCCAACGGCAGGATCACCCGCCCCTTCGGCAGGTCCTCGGGATCAAGATCATTTAGCCAGCTTTGAACATCCGGCGGAGTTTGACGCCGCCAAAGTGCTGCGGCGCAGCCTGGGTTGAGAAAGGCGCTCAGCCCCTCGGGCGTATCCGCAACGCCAACCCCAACGGCCGCACCGATCACGGTTTGGCGTACAACGCTCATGCTGCTGCCTCAGCCCGACGCCAGATCGGGAACGGGTCGGGATAGTCCGGCAAATTGTCGGGACCCAAACCCGCAACGGCGGGCACAAGACAGGCATCCAATCGCGCCCTGAGGATCGGCCAGTCGATCCCTGCCCCGATGAACACGATCTCTTGCCGGCGGTCTCCCCATGGTTCTTGCCAATGGGCCTGCATATAGGCACGGGCACTGTCATGGGTCGGTCGGCGTTCTTCCGGAATTGAAGCCCACCAAGTGCCCAAAGGCTGCACGCTAGAGAGCGCTCCGGCCAGCGAAAACTCAGCCACCCAATCGGGACGCGTAGAAATCCAGAAATGCCCCTTGGCCCGGATCACACCCGGCAGATCGCCGTTCAGAACCTCAAGGATACGCTCGGGCACGAAGGGCAGACGCGCCCGGTAGACATAAGACGCAACACCATATTCTTCAGTCTCCGGCACGTGGTCAGCAAAGCCATACAGCTCTTTGGCCCACATCGGATGCTCATGGGCTTTTTCGAAGTCAAACAGCCCGGTATCGAGGATTTTCTCAGCCGCCACAGCGGAGTGATTGACGTCGACGATCTCAGCATCCGCATTAAGGCTGCGGATGATTTTGCGGGCCGCGTCGACCTTTTCCGGCCCGGCATCGTCGACCTTGTTCAGGATCACGACATCGGCGAACTCGATCTGATCGGTTAGCAAATGGACGAGGGTGCGTTCGTCTTCCTCGCCCATAGTCTCACCGCGATCCTGCAGGAAGTCATGCGAGGAGAAATCCCCAAGCAGGTTCACCGCATCGACAACCGTCACCATCGTGTCCAGACGCGCCACGTCGGACAGGCTTTCGCCATACTCATCGCGGAAATCAAAGGTCGCGGCCACCGGCAGGGGTTCGGAAATACCCGTCGATTCAATCAGCAGATAGTCAAAGCGCCCCTCGGCCGCCAGTCGGCGGACCTCATCCAGCAGGTCATCGCGCAGGGTGCAGCAGATACAGCCATTCGACATTTCAACCAGCGTCTCGTCCGTCCGGCTCAGCTCGGTATCGGCGCGCACAAGGTCGGCGTCGATATTCACCTCGGACATGTCGTTCACGATCACCGCGACACGGCGACCTTCGCGGTTGTTGAGAACCCGGTTCAGCAAAGTGGTCTTGCCAGCCCCAAGAAATCCGGAAAGCACCGTGACGGGAAGGCGCGTATCTGACATATGAGTCTCCATAGCTCTGGATGCGGTTCTTGTAACTTTCATAGTTACTAGATTAATGCAACAGCCAAAGTTACGTTGCCAGCAGGTTTGGAGAACCCCGTCATATGAAGCGCAATAGCCGCCTGTCACTTGCCCTGCATACGCTCAGCCATATGGCCGGAGAGCCGGACCGTGTGCGCACCTCAACCGAAATTGCGGATCATGCCGGAACCAACCCGGTTGTTGTGCGTCGCGTTTTGGGAAAATTGCGCGCCGCCGGTCTACTGACATCCGAGAAAGGCCATGCAGGCGGATGGCGTCTGGCCCGCGTGCCGAGCGAAATCACGCTAGCCGACGTCTACCTTGCGCTGGACGAGCGCCTTGTCGCAAGCGGCAGTGAAGATGAGGCGCCAACCTGTTCTATCGAACATGCCTTGCAAAAACGCTTGCGCGGCGTCCTGGAAGAGATTGAGCAGAGCTTGGTAGAAAGACTGTCAGAGACGTCGATCAAAGAGGTCTGAGACAGGCCCCGACCCACACTCACAACAACTTGCGGCAGCAGAAAGGCACCTTTGTCGAAACCTGTCTCCCTTTGACGGCAAAATCGGGTGAGAGGCGGTGTGAAGAATATCAAAATCCAACACGCGCCGACGAACCCTTCACGGTTTCAGGCACCTCGGGCCGTATCAGCGTCAATGGGTACCGCGCGGGACAAAGAAAGGCTCGATCAGAAGGGTCTCACTGTCCTTTGCCGGTTCAGCCAAACGTTTTTCCAGCAAAGTGATCACATGTTCGACCGAAAGGTCGATCGGATTGTTGATCGTGCTCAGGTTGAAGGCGGGCCACCCTGCCATTTCAATATCATCAAAGCCCATAATCGAGAGTGTTTCGGGCACGTCCACGCCCAGCTCTCGCGCAGCGGTCAACGCCCCGATCGCGCTGGCATCGTTGGCACAGATCAGCGAATCGAGGCTGTTTTCCCGCAGCAGTTTCTGTGCTGCCTCGTAACCAGAACCAACCGTGAAATCTCCGACCTCTTCCGCGATCAGGGACAATCCTGCCGCCGCCAAAGTGTTGACCACCCCGGCCCTCCGATCATCTGAAGATCCGAACTCGGCCGCGCCCGCAATGAACCCGAACCGTGTGCGGCCCTTGTCCAACAAAACACGGGTCGCGATGGTCATCCCGTCGGCATTCTTGCAGCACACATTGTCGATCCCCGCCGCATCCACGATGCGCCCGGATGAGATCATGGGGACCCCGAATTTGCTGCATTGCTCCACAAGCGCGCCGGGCATGCTACCTCCGCGCAGAATCAGAGCATCCAGCGGATAGCGCAAAACCTGATCCATGGCTGATTCAGCGCTCTCTCCACTGCCATCAATCAGAATCGGCCACTTGTTCAGAGCGTTCAACTGCCCGACCAACCGGTTCACAAACTCCGAGTCGTAGGTGCTGCGTTTGTTGCCTACAAAGACCGCCACGAGGTGCGATCGCCCCCCCTTCAACCCTGCCGCCAACGCGTTGGGCTGATACCCCATACTGTCGGCCATACGCATGATTTTTATACGTTTTTCTGCATCGAGATAGGCGCCGGGCGTAAAAGCGCGGGACACGGCCGAGCGCGACACGCCCGCCGCATCGGCAACCGCCTGCGCCGTGACGCGGCGCGGTCTGTCCAGTTGTTTTTTGCTGTCATCAACCACGCCTAAGCTGTCCATCTTTTTTGTCGAATTTGTCAATATTGCTAGAAATCTTTCATCGAACTGTCATACGTTAACAGTATGTGGTCACGTGTGCAGTTTGCGGACGTGTTCCACTGATGCGGGTCGGAGGCTGCGCGCGAAAAACGCCGCAGGGGAGCCTGCATGAAAACTGGCACATAATGCCAACGGTCTTTTTGCTGCAAAGGGCCGATACCGAACCGGAGGATCGAAATGAACAATCTGAAGTTTTGCGCAACAGCTGCCGCGCTCGCGTTCACCGCGACCGCAGCTTTTGCAGAAACCGAAATCACTTGGTGGCATGCCCATGGCGGGCAGCTGGGGGAAACCGTCAACAAGGTTGCCGAGAAATTCAACGAGTCGCAGGACGAATACACAATCACTCCGATCTACAAGGGCAGCTACGAAGAAACGCTGACCGCCGGAATCGCTGCCTTCCGCGCGGGCGAGCAGCCCAACATCATGCAGGTGTTTGACGCAGGCGCCGCCACCGTGATCGCAGCCAAAGGCGCGACCGTTCCGGTTCAGGACCTGCTGGCTGACAACGGCGTCGATTTCGACATCAATGACTACATCGCCGGTGTGCGTTACTTCTATGCCGACAGCGATGGCAAGATGATCGGGATGCCGTTCAACTCGTCGACCCCGATCCTGTACTACAATGTCGACGCTCTGGAAGCTGCTGGTGTGACCCCGCCGAAGACATGGGAAGAGTTTCAGTCGACCACCGCTCCGGCGCTGAAAGAGGCAGGCTACATCCCGCTCAGCCAGTCGCACCTGCCCTGGATCTTCACCGAGAACTTCATGTCGCGCCACAACCTGCCGTTTGCGACCAACAACAACGGCTATGACGGCATGGACACTGAGATCCTGGTCAACAACGACGCGATCAAGGCACACTTCACCGCCGTGACCGAGTGGAAAGACAACGGCATGTTCGAATGGTATGGCACCGGTTGGGGTGACAACGCAAAACCGTTCGAAGAAGGCAAAGTTGCCATGTGGCTGGGTTCGTCCGGTTCCTTCGGCGGCCTGCTGCAGAAAGACCTGGGCTTTGAGTTCAGCGCGGTTGAGCTGCCCTATTGGGAAGCCGTCACGGCTGAGCCGACCCAAACCTTCATCGGTGGCGCAGCCCTGTTCGCGATGTCGGGCAAGTCGGACGAGGAAAACAAGGCAACTGCCGAGTTCTTCCGCTTCCTGACCGCGCCTGAGACCCAGTATTTCTGGCATCAGGAAACCGGTTATGTCCCGATCACCGAGGCCGCTTATGAAGCCGCCAAGGCAGACGGCCACTATGACCGCTATCCTGCCGCCGAAGTTGGCGTAAACCAGCTGCAAGCCAAGGCCGGTGACAACACCAAGGGCTACCGCATGGGCTTCTACGTTCAGATCCGCGACATCATGAACCGCGAGTATGGCCGTATCCTGACCGGTGAGACCGACGTGGAAAGCGCCTTCCAGAACATCGAAGCCGAAGCCAACGAATTGCTGGCACGCTTCGCCAAGACTCAGGGCTAAGGTTCTGGGATCACCCCCAAGATGGTCGCGCCTTTGGGCGCGGCCATCCCCGATTTTGCAACTGGACTAACTATGAAACGCGCGGGCTTCGACACTATCTGGCTTCCTGTGGCGCTGCTGCTTCCGCAGCTCATGATCATCGCCATCTTCTTCTACTGGCCCGCTGGATGGGCGCTGCAATCGTCGTTCTTTCTGCAGGACCCGTTCGGGTTCGGTTCGACTTTTGTAGGGGCGGACAACTACACCTCATTGCTGGGCAATGATCAGTACAAACGCATCGCGTGGTTTACGGTTGTCTTCTCCATTCTGGTCACCTTCTTTTCGCTGGCCATCGCGCTGTTGCTGGCGGTCAAGGCCGACAAGGTGATCCGAGGCGCAAGATCCTATCGCACCCTGCTGATGTGGGTCTACGCGATCGCACCCCCGGTTGCAGGCTTTCTGGGCATTCTGTTCTTTGATCAAAGTACCGGCCCCATGACCAAGTTCTTCGGACTGTTCGGCTGGGATTTCAAGCTGGGCGTCGACTACAACGCCACCGCAACGGCAATGATCATCGTCGCGGTGTGGAAACAGATCCCGGTCAATTTCATCTTCTTCCTGTCGGGCCTGCAATCCATCCCTCGTTCAGTCCGCGAGGCGGCCATGATCGACAACCGCTCGTCCACGCGGCGGTTCTGGGACGTGACTTTCCCCCTGCTGGCCCCAACCGCGTTTTTCCTGCTGATCATCAACATCACCTATGCACTGTTCGACACGTTCGGCATCATCGACGCACTGATGAAGGGTGAGCCGGGCAACAACCCGATGACGCTTGTCTACAAGGTGTATCTGGATGGCTTCCGCGGCAACGACCTTGGTGGATCATCCGCGCAATCCGTTGTGTTGATGGCCCTTGTTCTGATCCTGACCGTCTTCCAGTTCCGGCTGGTGGAACGCCGGATTCACTATACCTGAGGGAGGATCTCATGGCCGACACCACACTCGACACACCCGCCGTGACCCGCAAACCCCGCAGAATCCGCTGGGAAACGATCGGAGATCACTTTGTCCTCATCCTTGGGTCCTTGCTGATGATCCTACCGCCTCTGCTGGCGCTGACGACAGCCAGCCACGATGCGGTCACTATCCACCGCGAGGGCATCCAGCTGGGCCTTGGCGACGACCTGGGCAAGAACTTCAACGCCGCCATGTTTGAAAAAGGCGGGTTCACGCAGACAGTTGACGGCACCTTGATGCTGATGAACTCCTTCATCCTGGGCATCGGCTTTGCCGTGGGCAAGATCATCATCTCGATGATGGCCGCCTATGCCATCGTCTATTTCCGTCTGCGCTTTGCAACGCTGGCCTTCTGGGTGATCTTCACCACCCTGTTGCTGCCGCTCGAGGTCCGCATCCTGCCCTCCTACGAAGCGATCCAGAAACTGGGCCTGACCAACACCTATACCGGTCTAATCGTTCCCCTGATCGCATCTGCCACAGGCACGTTCTTCTTCCGGCAGTTCTTTATGTCCGTCCCCGAAGAACTGGCCGAGGCGGCCCGGATCGACGGCGCAGGGCCGTGGAAGTTCTTTATCGACATCCTCGTCCCGCTCAGCCGCACGATGATTGCCGCGATCTTCATCATCATGTTCGTCTTTGGCTGGAACCAGTACCTGTGGCCAACGCTGATCACGACGGATGAAAGCTTCTTCACGCTGGTCCGGGGCATAAAACAGATCGTGCTGACCTACACCGACAGTCAGATCCCCGAGCATGGACAAGCGTTGGCGCTGGCCATTGTTGCGATGATCCCGCCGGTGGCGATCGTCATCTTCTTCCAGAATTGGTTCGTCAAGGGCCTCACAGAATCCGACAAATAAGGAATACGCGCATGGCTCAGGTATCATTAGAGGGCATCCGCAAGGTCTATCCAAACGGCTTCAAGGCCGTTCAGACCACTAGCTTTACCATTCAGGACGGCGAGTTTGTTGTTCTGGTCGGCCCTTCGGGATGCGGCAAATCCACGTTGTTGCGCATGATCGCGGGGTTGGAGGATATCACCGAAGGTACGCTGAAAATCGGCGACCGGGTGGTCAACGATGTGGACCCTGCGGATCGGGACATCGCGATGGTGTTCCAGAACTACGCGCTCTACCCGCATATGACGGTGCGCAAGAACATCGGGTATGGCCTGAAGAACCGCGGCACGCCCGCGTCCGAGATCGCAGCCAAGGTCGAAGACGCCGCCAAAATGCTGAACCTGACTGAATATCTGGACCGCAAACCTGCCCAATTATCCGGCGGTCAGCGCCAGCGCGTCGCCATGGGGCGTGCCGTGGTGCGCGACCCTGCCTTGTTCCTCTTTGATGAACCCCTTTCAAACCTCGATGCGAAGCTGCGCAACCAGATGCGGATCGAGATCAAAGCCCTGCAGCGTCGTCTTGGCACGACGGCAGTTTACGTAACCCATGACCAGGTCGAGGCGATGACGATGGCCGACAGGATCATCGTTTTGAACGCAGGCCGGATTGAGCAGATCGGTACCCCCTCCGAAATCTACCACAATCCGGCTTCTACCTTCGTCGCCTCGTTCATGGGTGCCCCACCCATGAACCTGATCGAGGCCGAAGCGTCAGACGGACAGGTCCGCCTCAACGGCTATGACGGGCTGATGCCCGCGCCACAGGCCGTCAGCGGCCCGGTGACAATGGGTGTACGTCCCGAGGATGTCGAACTGGATGAGAACGGATCCGTCTCGTTCCAGGTCGACATCCTCGAAGAACTTGGCGCGCATCGTTTGCTGCACGGAACGCTTGCGGACCAGCCATTTACAGTCATGGTCGGCAAAGACCATAGCGTGCACACGGGCGAAACCCGCATCACCCTGAAACACGACGCCCTGCGTCTGTTCGACGTGGAAACGGGAAAAGTCCTTTGATCACAAATACTGTCGCTACTTTGCCCGAGGTCACATCAGACCAGCGGGCTGAAATCATGGCCGCCCCGCGCACAACGCAGGCGCATCGCTCGCTGATGGCATCCTTGCTGGCGATGAACGCGTTGCAATTGGGCGGCGAGGCGACAGCAGCCCAACTGCCCGCGCAGATCACCGTCGCCGCCTGGAATGTTGAACGCTGCCTGTTTCCCGAAGAAACCGCCGCGCATCTGGACCCGATTGCACCAGATATCGTTCTGCTCTCCGAGGTCGATTGCGGCATGGCCCGCACTGCGCAACGCCACACCACCGAAGAGGTCGCTCGCGCCCTTGGCATGACCTACGCCTTTGGCGTCGAATTTCACGAGCTTGATCTGGGCGGCCCGACCGAGCGCGCCTTTTGCACCGATGATTTCAACACAACCGGCTGGCACGGCAACGCCGTGTTGTCCTCGGTCCCGTTTGAGCGCACGGCGTTGATCCGGTTGGACGACCACGGCCACTGGTTCACCCCCGAAAGCGGCGCTGCCGATCCCGAGCAACCCCGGGTCGGGGGGCGCATGGCTATTGCCGCCGTGGTGCCAACCGAACGGGGGCCGATCTGCGTGGTCTCCACTCATCTGGAAAGCAATTCCGCCGCTGAACACCGGCAAGTTCAGTTCGAACTTCTGCTACGGGAGATTGACGCCTTCGCCCCCGACATGCCCGTTCTGATCGGCGGAGATCTGAACACAGGCAACCACCTTCCCCCCGATTTCGACTGGCGCCGCGAAACCTTGTTCGCACTGGCCGAAGATCAGGGGTATTCATGGAAGTTTACGGCCGAGGGCGACACGACCCGCCCCAGTCTGATCACGCCACACCCGGACCGAAAGATGAAACTGGATTGGCTGGCCGGGCGGGGTTTCACGCCCGTAGACAAGGGCGTGCTGAGTTCAATCTCGGCCACTGGCACACCGCTTTCCGACCACGACTGCGTTTGGACAAAGGCCGATATCTCCGCACTTTCAGACGCATAATCCAATTCCGATCGTAGTCTGACACGCGTCTACGAGATTTGAAGACATGAGGGGCGCTGAGTCCCCCAACCCTTTAGGCGAGAGGTAGGTTTTGTCGGATGCTCAAATGGTTCCCTACATTTCAAGCTGCCCCACTGTGCAGGCGTCATACAATTTGAAAAACCGGATTGACGTGGCGCGACGCTTGAGGGAAGCCAAAGGGGCCATGACACTGCCCGCCCAACACTTCTCTTCCCTTGAAACGCGCTCCGATGGGTTCCTGACGGACGTGGGGGCCATGGACATCGGGTCTGCGACAGCGACTGCTGTGATCGCGAGGTTTGATCAATCTCGTTTTGAAGATGGCCTTTTCACGACGTTGGACGTCGACCGCCCGGATCGTTTGGACAGGGCCGTTGAAAAGCGAAAGTCCGAGTATCTCGCAGGCCGTGCCGTGGCCATGGCGGCTTTGGCGTCAAATGGGCACGCGTCGACGCAGATCGCCACAGGCCCCAACCGCGAACCGATCTGGCCCGCAGGCGTCACAGGTTCGATCACGCATTCCAAAGGGCGATGTGCGGCGATTGTAACCAATCAGCCCGGCACTTTGGTTGGCGTCGATATAGAGGATATCGCCGAAGGATCCTCACTGGATGCGATTTTCAAGGTCGCTTTGCAGCCAGAGGAAACGCGGCTGATCCGGGAAAGCGACGCGCAGGCGTTGACGGCCACGCTTGTATTCTCGGCCAAAGAGACACTCTACAAAGCCCTGTTCCCTGCGGTTCAACAGTTCTTTGGTTTTGACCATGCAGAACTACACTGCGCGCCCAGCGAAACCGTCCTGAGGCTGCGGTTGACCAAATCGTTGAATAATACGGTCACGGCAGGGGCGGTCTTCGACATTGGCTACCGACAACTGGACCGCAGCGTTATTACCTGGCTTATCACCCCCACGCCTGCAGACTGAGCCTCGGCAGTCCGGCCAAGGCCCTGTCCTTCTAGTTCTTTGTCGCCGGATTACACCTGCGACACACTCTCCGTTATTGGCCATGGCTCAAACGTATGCTGATCTCGACCGCGCAAAACCGACGGTCCCTACATCAAGCCGTAAACTCCAGCTTCAACCCCGGACGAGGCCATCTGGCCTTGTAGATTTTGCCCGTGCTAGAGGCCGTGATCCAGATATCCTGCATGTCCTCACCGCCGAAACACATATTGGTCGTGAAAAGATCAGGGATGGCGACATGTTCAGTTGACCCATCAGGGCTAAACACCGTGATACCACCGTTGAAAATTGTCGCCACACAGACCCGTCCGTCGGCCTCGACCTTGAGACTGTCGAGCCATTGATACCCCGGCAAGGTTTGTACCACCTGCCCCGGCATCCCCGGAATCGGGCCGGGCTCGACTTGGCCCTTGGCCGTGATCTTCATCGCCCAAAGCCGCCCAAAAACCGTATCCGAGACGTAGACGGTGCCGCCATCCGGCGACAGCCCGACCCCGTTGGGCATCGGAATCGTGGCAGCTTTGATCAAGGTCTTGCCGTCGATCGTAGCATAGTACAGCCCACCATAGCGCGTGGACTCCGCATCCTCGATACCGGTGTCGGTGAACCAGAACCCGCCCTCCTTGTCGAAGACCAGATCGTCGGGCGCGATCAGCCGTTTCCCCTCATAAGAATCGAACAGCATCGTGACCTCTCCGGTCTCAAGATCGACCCGATGCACCGACCCACCCTTGTAATGCGGGCGAATGGGTGCGGGAACGGTGATATCGTCGGGTCCGTAGGGCACGAAACTGTAGACACCGCCATTGTTGCAGACATAGGCAGCGCCATCCGGTCCAATTGCCACGCCATTCGGGCCGCCGGGGATTTCGGCCACCACACTGACGGTGCCATCGACGGACAGGCGCACGAGGGTCTGCTCTTTGATATCCACGAACAGGACCGAGCCATCATTCATCGCAACCGGACCTTCTGGAAAGCCCAGCCCGCTGCACATCTCATGTAGTTCCAACGCCATAGCCTCAACTCCCTGATTGCGCCGTGGCCCCGGTGGGGTCGGCCATTGCGGGCCAAGCCCGTCCTTTTCGTGGCGAACTGTGCTGACAAATACAGGTTTTCGCAAGGCTTTTTCCAATTTGCTATGCGGGATAAGCCTCAACGGGTCGCAAAACGGCTGGCTTTTCCCAGCCCAGTTATCCTAAAACCCCCTACAACTAAAAAGCGATGAGGCGCATCGAATGGTATTCAAACTTGTGTCCTGCGATGGCGGGGGGATCAGGGGCTACCTGAGCTGCTTGATCCTGCAAAGCTTGCAGGAGGAGACCGGCGTTCTGGACAAGGCGGACGGGTTCGCGGGGACCTCGACCGGTGGGCTGATCGCCGTGGCACTGGCGGATGGCCGGACGCAGGGCAAGGATATGGGCCAGCTGATCGGCGACCTTGCCGCGCATTACCGCGAAGATGCCGACAAGATCTTCCGCGAAAACGAACACAGCTTTTTGGACAAGGCACTGGATGAGGTGCTGCGGCGTTTCAAACTGGGCGGCGGCCCGGGCATCACCGCCTCGCAATACAATGCGACCGGGCTCGAGGAGATCGGGCGCAGTCTAGTTGGAGACCGCAAAGTCAACTCTCTGTCCCCGGATCTCGTTCTGGCGGTCAACACCGTGTGCCTGCATCGCAGCGACAAGGTGGGGTGGTCGCCGTTTACTATCACCAACCAGACGCTAGGCTATGAAAAATGGCTGGATATGAGCGATGTCGGCCTGCTGGACGTCGCCATGGCAAGCTCGGCCGCGCCATCCTATTTCCCGCCGCATCAGATCATCTCGGACGGGGTGGACTATGGCTATTTCGCTGATGGCGGGGCCTTTGCCAACAACCCGGTAATGAACGGCATCAACGTGGCCATCGCGGCAGGCCGAGCCGAGGGTTTGGCACATATCGAGGCTCTGTCTATCGGCACCGGGCAACAGCCCACAGATATCTCGGAGGAGATGATCAAGAACCCCGACGACTGGGGCCTGTTGAAATGGTTCGGGATCACCTCGGGCGCACCTCGGGGGGCTTTGATCGAACTGCTGCTGACCACATCCGCCGAGAACCAGCATTGGATGGCCCATCTTGTGTTAAAAGAGCGGATGGTGCGTCTGAACCCTTCGCTCCCCAAGGTGGTGGGGCTGGCAACACACCGACCTGAATCCTACGATCTGATGGAGAAGGCATTCTACACCTGCCGGCAAAGTGAATACTGGACCCATGCCAAAGATATGCTGAACAAATGGTAACCGACCTCAGTTTTGCTTGATCAAACAGTGGCTTCGCCGGGTTTTATGTATTCTTCCTGTTGCCTTTGCCCGACCAGTGTTTATGGTTAACGCCACATTTTTGGGGTAACTTCAGTTAACAGGTGGTCAAGTCATGAGCGATCCCGGCCTTGCCGAGAAGCTGGTAGAAGTTCTGCATCGTCCTGATGGTGATCTGGCCCTGCGCCCCGTTCACACAATCGGGATCAGCGCGACCGGCTATTTCAAGCCCACGCCCATCGCCCGGAATTTCTGCGCAGCGGATCACTTCACCACAGAAAAGACGGATGTGATTGTTCGGTTTTCGAACGGATCGGGCTGCGCTGTGGTGCATGACGGCTGGTCCGATGTCCGGGGGCTGGCGGTTCGGTTTCACTTGTCTGATGGTTCTGATACCGACCTGATCGCGATGAACCTGCCCGAGTTCTTCACCCCGACCCCCGAGACGTTTCTGGATTTCGCCGAGGCCGCCAAGCCCAAGCTCTACAACGGTCAGACCCCCTGGCAGAAAATCTGGAGCTACCTTCAGCTGATGCTGCCTGAACGCGACCCCTATCCGGGCGAGACGATCAGCCCGGACGAAGGTGCCATCGGGTTTGCCGACCGAAACGCCTATTCTCAGCTTGGTGTATTGCAGGCCGCCCAGATCGGCGCGCCGACAAGCTACGCGCGGGCGGCCTATCACGCCTGCCATACTTTCATCGTGACCGGAGCCGAAGGCGTGCGCCGCTGGGTGCGGTTTTCGTGGCAACCCATCGCAGGTGTGCTGAACACCGACCCGGATGAGACACCGGTGGATGACTATTTGCAGGCCGAACTTAGAGAGCGTCTCGCCAAGGAACCCGCGCGGTTCTCTCTGATGATGACAATCGGTGAGGTCGGAGACGATTTCAACAACTCCTCGCGCCCCTGGCCACCCCATCGCAAGCGGATCATGATGGGCGTTCTGACGCTGAACGCTGTGCCTAAGGACCAGATAGAACAGGCCGAGAAGCTCAGCTTCAATCCTGGTTTGCTGACCCCCGGGATCGAGGCCTCGGATGACCCGGTGCTGAAAATGCGCATCGACTCGTACAAAATCTCAAGCGCTTGGCGCGGCGGGTCCCCTTGCCCGTTCTCGAAGGGGTAAGGTCATGACTCGTCAGAACAGCTGGTTCAATCGCTACGTCAATACCTTGCCGGATCGGGGATGGTTCAAGTTCCTGTCACGCTACATCGTTGTGCCCTATTGGCACTGGCGCGACCCCAAGCCGAAACTGCCCGGTGGCCCGCGCCCCTCGCCACAACCCAGCGAGAACGTGCAGCGCATGATGAACCTGATCATGCCGCTGAAAGACCCCTCGCCCGCTGGACGTGCCCATGCTGCACTGGCCATCGCGCAAAATGTCGAAGAGATATTTGCAGGGCTCGACAATGTCGGAACGGTGCATTTCGCCCGGTTTCTGCTGATCGACGACAAGATCTGCATGATCTCCGTCTATGACGGCGATTTCAGCAACTACATTCGGGATTTCATCACCACCATCGGCAGTGTGTTCAACGACGTCATCTCGCTTGTGGACGGGGCGGAACACCTGATCCCGACCGAGCACAACGTCGAAGAGTTCATCGACTGGGTCCATGAACACGACCTGTTTCAGGCCCCCGATTTCCCGACCGACCTGTTCGGCCTTCAGGATGAGGCCAAAGGGCTGCCGCCGAACCAGCCGCCGCATCGGCTGGAAACCCTTCCGCGTGCGTTTGTTCTGCAACTCTACGCGAACCCTAACCTGTCGCTGGGGGGCGGTTATCGCGCCTATCCGGGCGTTTCCGCCGCGCAAGTGCGACAAAAATTTGGACAAGGCTGGTGACTGCAAAACTCGATCTCGCCGACATTCAGGGCAACATCCTGCGCGGTTATCGCCGCGATCTGGTGCGCCATCTGTTTCTTGAAGTCACCGACCGCACCGCGGCCCGTCAGTTTCTGGCAACCGCCGTCGATGGCGGCAGTGACGCGGTCCCCGAAATCACCCGAGGGGTGTTGTGGGAGGTTAAACCGCCCTTCTGTTTCAACATCGGCCTCACCTATGCCGGGCTGCGTGCCCTTGGCACCGCGCCCGAGCATCTGAAAACCTTCCCCAGCGAATTCGTGCAAGGGATGACGAAACGCGCGATGAAACTGGGCGATTTCGGCACCAGCGCGCCGGATCACTGGCCTGCTCCATTTGATCAGCCTGATCGGGTTCACATCATGGCGTCGGTCTATTCCGACGTCCAGGACCACCTCGACCTGGTCGAGAAACAGGTTGGCGCGGCCTTCACCATTCTGGGCAAACGCGACGGCCGCAATCTGGCCGATAGCAAGGTGTTTTTCGGCTATGTTGACGGTATTTCCCAGCCCCGGTTCGAGCAGGTCTATGACCCCGAACAAGCCGGTGTCGACGAACCGATTGACCCGCTGGGCACCGCCCTGCTGGGCTATCCCACACGGCAAGAGGGCGTGGTGTTCCGCGTCCCCTCGCCCAATGCGCTTGGTTTCAACGGGTCGTTTAATGCGTTCCGAGTTCTGGCGCAGGATGCAGCTGGCTTCGAGGCCTATCTGGACAAAGCCGCCGATGAGTTGATGGGCCACCCGGATCGCGACAAACTCGTCGATCCGAAAAATCTGGATCGCATCGGCGAAGGCTTGGACATCCACGGTGCCCTTCGCGAGGTCGTCGCGGCCCAGATGTGCGGGCGCTGGCGAAACGGCGTTCCATACGAGCTGTCACCAGACGCGCAATGGCCCGAGCATGAAGTCTCACTGACCAATTTCAACTACAACGCCCATTCCCGCTGTCCCGCCGGGTCGCATCTGCGACGAGGCAACCCGCGCGGCGGTCGGATCGTGCAACGGATCGCCAATTACACGCGACGACTGGTACGGCGCGGCATGTCTTACGGCCCGGATTTCGACCCCCAAAACCCCGACACGGCTGAGCGCGGCCTGCTGGGCAGCTTCATCGGCGCCAATATCGGCGCACAGTTCGAAGCGGTGATGTGCGACTGGATCAACCTCGGCCTGCACGACCCGACGATCACGGGTGCCAATGATCCTCTGCTGGGGGCGAACACGCCGGAAACCAGCTGGTTCGACCTCAGCCTGCCCGATGGGGGCACGATCCGACTGCACGGCTTTCCCCGACTGATCCATACTCGCGGTGGCGCGTACACGTTCCTGCCGAGCCTGACGGCGATCAAGTACCTGTCCGGGTTGACGAACTAGGCAAAGCTGATCATCTCGACCAACACCGCTATTCAGGCAGAGTCACAACCCTGCCTCCTGCGGCCTCGGCATCGGCGATGTCATGCGTCACCAACAAAACCGGCAGCCGCGCCGCGCGAGCTCGGGTAAAGACGAGGTCCCGCATTCTGTCCCTTAGACCAACATCGAGGCGCGAGAAAGGCTCATCCAAAAGCAGGGCGTCGGGCTCCGCCAGAAGCATCCGCATCAGAGCCACTCGGGCGCGCTGGCCTCCGGACAGGGTCGCGGGGTCGCGGGCTTCAAACCCGTCCAGCCCGATCTCGGACAGGGCGGCCTGAATGCGCGCGGCCCGGTCCGGGGTACGGGGCGGCAGGCCAAAGCCGACATTCTGACCAACAGACAGGTGTGGAAACAACAGATGGTCCTGAAACAGGATCCCAACGCGCCGCTTTTGAGGCGGCAGGGCATTCAGAACCCGCCCGTTCAACGCTATGCGCCCTTCAAGACGAAAGGCAGGCGACAAAGTTCCGGTGATTGCCGCAAGAATTGTGGATTTCCCAACCCCGGACGGCCCCATCAGGCTCAGAACCTCTCCGGGCGCAATGTCAGCCGATAGCTGCGCCAGCCCTCTGCCATCGGCGTGAGAGATCGAAAGCTGATCCAAAAAGAGGCCGTTTTCAATCATGGCGCAGTCCGCTTTTGTTGCGATAGACAATTCTGGGGATCATCAAGGCCAGCAGGAATGGCAGCCATGCCGTGAACGCCAGCGCGATGGTCCAGACCCCTATCGCACGGCGATCACCGCCTGAAAACAGGGCCAGAGCCTCGGTCGTCAACGTGTTCAGCCGCCCGCCCGAGGCCAGAAGAGTGGCCAGATATTGGCCGACTGACACCGCCATCCCCACCGCAAGCGCGGTCAAGATCGGAGCCAGCAACATTGGCAGTCGGATGCGCCAGAGCACTCTAACCGGTCCCAGCCCCATGGCGGCGCCAATCGTGGCATAGCGGCGGTCGAGCGCGCGGTAAGGGCCGGCCAATGCCAGAAACACATAGGGCAGAACGAAGACCAAGTGGGTCAGGACCACGGGAAGGATGCCCTGCGCCGCTCCGATCTGGATCATCAGAATCTGCAGGCCCGGCAGGAAAGCGATCTGAGGCAGGATGAGTGGCAGGTAAAGGATCACCATACCCGTCTTGTTCATCTTGCGCCGGGTGCGGAGTTCTGCGTTCAGGCAGCCGATCACCAGAACCAAAGCGATAATTGCGGTGGCAAACGCCAGCGCCAAAGTGACCAAGGTGACCTCTACTGCGTCCGGGCCGTGGCGCTCCCAGGAAATCAGACTGAAGCTGCTCGGTAGCGCGTCGGGAAACCTCCAACGCCCGGCGAAAGACCAGAAAAGTTGGCCGATCAGCCCGCCGAACACCGCGATCCCCGCCGTGAGTGACACCACGAGGCCAAGGGTTCTAAGGGCGGTGTCGCGCAAGCCCATGCCGCGCGTTCCGCTTTCCACACCACGGTTGATCAGCGCGGCCACGGCCCTTTCACCACCTCGCCAGACCATGATGGCTGCGGCCACCAGCCCCAACTGAACCAAGGCAGCCGCAGCAGCGGGCGCGCGCAAAGCAAGATCAGGATCCGTCATCCAGCGCAGGATGAACATGGACAGCGTCTGCGGGCGCGACGGCCCCAGAACCATCGCGACATCCACATTCGACATCGCATAGGCCAGGACCGCATAGATGGGCAGCCGGATCTGCGCATAAAGCGCGGGCATCACGGCCAGAAACCACCCTCGGACCCTGCCGTAGCCCAGCACTTGCGTCACGCGCATCCGCTCGGCCGATTTGATCTGAGGCAGCGCGGCCAGCGACATCAGCAGCAGAAATGGCAGTTCTTTAGTCATCAGCCCAGCAATCAAAGACCACCCGCCGGGGTCTTGCAGGATCAACACGTCCGGCGGGCGGGTCCATCCCGTCAGACCAGGCGAGATCAGGCGCGCAATCCAGCCAGACGGCGCAATCAGGAACGCCAGCCCTAGCGCGGCCGCCGCATGGGGTACAGACAAAAGAGGCGACAGCAGCGCCTCGAGCCGCGAAAACGCGCGTGTACCCTGCCAACCTGCGATCATTAGAAAACACCCGATCAGCGCGCCAAACGTTGAAAGGAAACCGGTTTTGAACGACAGCCAGAGGGCCTGACCCACGCCGGGCTCGGACCAGAGGTGCGTCCATGGATCAAATGAGAACCCGTTTTGCCCGTCCGGACGCATACCTCCGAATGCGGGTAGGATCGTTCCCAAAAGCCCGGCTGCGATGGGACCCAGCAGCAACGCCATGGTCAGCGTCGGTGCCAGCCCCCATCGTTTGCCGGGGCTGAGGTCAGTTGCCAACGCCGTAACGCTCGGCCCAATCCGCTTCGATCCGGGTCATCCAACTTGGATGCGGCTCGGGCAAGGCTTGGCCAAGCTCGGCGGGCGACAAGGTTGCCACGCCCAGCTCCAACGCCTCGAACCCGGCGCGATCGTCAGCGGGCAGAGCGGCCATGTCCAGCACGGTGCTAAAACCCAATACGTCCGGGTCTTGCCCGCGCAGTTGCGCCTCAGGGCTCATCAGGAAATCAGCAACGACCATGGCACCCGCCTTGGCCGAGGCATTGTAAGGGATCGCCACAAAACTGGCATTGCCCAGCGTTCCATCCTCCAGAACGAAAGTCCGTGCGCTTTCCGGCAGCTGTTGGTTGGCAATGGCCGCTGTCGCCTCACCCGGAGAGAAGCTGATCGCCATGTCGACCTCTCCATCATTGATCAGTTGCAGCTGGCTCGGCCCGGTTTGCGGATAGGCCCGACCTGCGCGCCAGAGGTCGGGCGTAACATCCTGCAGCCAGTCCCACAGCGGCGCCGTCACCTGCGCATAGTCGTCACCGGCAGGCTGCTGCAGGATGGTCGGGTCGTCGACCAATTCGATCAGCATCTGTTTCAGGAACGTCGTTCCCAGAAAGTCAGGGGGCTGAGGGAACGTGAACCGACCCGGGTTCGCCGCCGCCCATTCGCGAATTGCCTCGGCGGATATGGGAGGCTCAGGCAGTACCTCGCTATCATAGATGAACACGACCTGCGCCATGGCCCAAGGGCTTTCGAATCCTTCGGTCGGGACGGTGAAATCTGTGGTTACGGTCTTGCCGTCCACATCTACGAACCGCCAATTGGGCAGAGCCTCAGCAAAGGGGCCGAACAAAAGATCGGCCTCTTTCATGGCACTGAAATTGGCTCCGTTGATCCAGATAAGATCAATCGCACCGTCCGTGTCCTGACCGGCGGACTTCTCGGCAATCACCCGGCTGACCGCGTCAGCGGTATCGGTCAGTTTCACATGCTCAAGCTTGACGCCATGTTCCTCTTCGACGCGGGTTCCGACCCATTCGATGAAGTCATTGATCGTGGTCGAACCACCCCATGCGTTCCAATAGACGGTCTGGCCATTGGCCTCATCCAGAACGTCCTGCCAGTTTGCGGGATCAGGTTCAGCCCATGCTGTTCCGGCCAGCGCCGCGCAGAGGGCAGCAAATAGATGTTTCATGGGTTTTCCTTGCGTTTATTCCGAGTGAGTGAAGACCTGCCGCGCCAACAGGATGCGCGAAATGGCGGTGACAAAGCAAACCGTGCCAAACGCCCATGCCATCGGGCTGAACCAGTTGGGCAGCAGGCAAATTGCGATAAAGAAGGCAATGGTTTCAGTGCCTTCCAGAAGGCCACCAGTGAAGTAGAGCGACTTTGCACCGTGTTTCTGCGTCTCAAACCCGCGTTTTTCGGCGAGGATCGCATAGCCCAGGAAGGTCGCGCCGTTGAAGTAGAAGCTGACCAGCAACCACGCTCCGGCCAGGGCATTTGCCGACGGGTCCGCCCAGACAAACGCCATTGGAATCGCGCCGTAGAACAGAAAGTCACAGGTGATATCGAGATAGCCGCCAAAGTCGGTCTTACGCCCAGCGCGCGCGATTGCCCCATCCAGACCATCCGCCAGACGCGACAACAGGATGAACAGGACGGCCAGAACCTGCAAACCTAGAACGATCCCGCCAGCCGCCATCAGGCCGAACCCCAGACCCACCAGAGTAACAAGATCAGCCGAGACACCACGCGCCGCCAACCCCCGCCCAATCGCGTTCAGCGGCGGATCGATCAGTGGGCGGATGCGGGCATCAAGCATGGTTAGCCTCAGGGCTGTCGGCAACGGTCACGGCACCGCTGTTTTCACAGGTCGCGGCGAGTTGCTGAACCAAGAAGAGAAAACCAATTTTCAACCTGAGTTGCCTCGTTGCCTGTTTGCACAGCGTCCACAGGGTCACGCTGTTTTCTTTGCGTACGATTAAAGAACACAGCTGTGAAAGAAAAAAGGAATACCGCATCTTCACGCTGTTGTGTCATCTGCAACACGAGAAGATTGTGGCGTTCCGGTTAGTAGGTGCGGCTTTTCGTTGATTTGATAATTTACCAACAATAATTTCAAATCATTGTAGCTAATTCACGCCTAGTTCGTGCCGAGGAAACATGCCCCGCCCTAACGCCAACAAGGACCTGAACCTAAAAGGCTTGGAGTTGTTTCAGATCTGCGCCCAGACAGGATCGCTTCAGGCCGCTGCCGAGGAAACTGGCCTGACCATCAGCACCGTCTCGCATCACATGCGCAATCTCGAAGACCACCTTGGGGTCGAGCTGTTCAACCACTCGCGCAGGCCGATGGTTCTGACGCCCAAAGGGCAGGTTTTTCTGCGCAATATCAGCGATGCGCTCTATGCCATCCGCAAAGCCAAGGCCGAAGCATCTGCCGGAAATATTTCCGAGGCGAGTTACCTCAGGATTGGCACGATCGAGGATTTCGACAGCGATATTATCCCAGAGCTCGCCGTCTTTCTTTCGGGCCATATGCCGACCTGTGATTTCATGTACCATACCGATTCCAGCCACGCGATTGTCGAGATGCTGCGCAACCGGCATCTTGATCTGGGGATCACGACCACCCCAGAGGATCGGCTGCGGGACCTACAGGATCGCCCGTTATTGCGAGACCCGTTTGTGGTGGTCCTCCCTCGGTTTAGCGAGAAATCCCTTTCCGACGTTGTCGAAGGGCGCACCAAACTTCCGTTCTTGCGATTTTCCGGCAATTTGATCATCGCCCGTCAGATCGAGTCCCAAATACGGCGGCTGGGCCTTTCACCGCAGTCAAATTTCGAATGCAGCAACAACCAGACCTTGATGGCGATGGTCGCCGCAGGTGCAGGCTGGACCATCACTACCCCTTTGCTGTTCTCGCGTGCCAAAAGGTTTCACCCAAATCTCAGCATGCACAAATTTCCGGGCAAAAGCTTTGCGCGCACGCTTGCGATTGTCTCTACACCCGATTGTTCGCGGTCCGTGTTGGACCTGATTGACGGCAAGCTGCGTGCGCTGATCCGAGATCACGCTTTGACTGCGCAATACGAGAAATCACCGTGGCTGGCGGATAGCTTCAAACTGGTGGAATGATCAGATCAGAATATTGAACCGAGACCGGATGGCCTCCTCCTGCTCGGGCGTCAGGTAAGAAGGCTTGTGGTCGCGAAGAATCTCATCCGCGCGGGCCTTTGCCCTACCCCATGCATCTTGAGCGCCATTTTCGGCCCATGTGCGCGGCTCTGCTCGGTCAGCAAGTGTGGGGTAGAAGTAGTCCCGCTCCATCGCCGCATGAGTGTGTTGGCCACCCAAAAAGTGCCCATCCCCCAGAACGGCATCACAAATCGCGTCGAACCCGAGGTTCTCGTCCGTTACCTCGACCCCGCGCAAGGCGCGATAGGTATTCGAATGCATCTCATCATCTAGCACGAACGCCTCGAAACTGGCCCCCAACAATGATGCGGTCATGCCCGAGCTTTCGTAGATCAAGTTCCCACCCGCCAAAGCCGCAGCCATAGAGGTAATGCCTTTCTCCATCCCATATTGTGCGTCTATGGCCTTGGCGTCGGTCATTGAACAGGCCACTCCCGAGGGCAAACCAAGCCAATTGGACAGCTGCGCCGACGCGGCATTCAACACCGCGGTCTCTCCGCTGCCGCCGGAAAATGCCCCGGTGCGCAGGTCGATGACCAAAGGCCAGTTCGAAAACACCATCGGAAAACCAGGCTGGATTGCGTGGACCATCAATAGGGCCGCCAAGGTTTCCGCCAGAGATTGCGCCAGAAACCCCGCCAAGGTCGCAGGCGCCGTTGCACCAGCTTGTGCCGCCGTGAT
Source organism: Ruegeria sp. AO1 (assembly GCF_056535985.1). Taxonomy (NCBI): domain Bacteria; kingdom Pseudomonadati; phylum Pseudomonadota; class Alphaproteobacteria; order Rhodobacterales; family Roseobacteraceae; genus Ruegeria; species Ruegeria sp. AO1. The sequence goes on along the minus strand of NZ_JBQFJC010000002.1, from coordinate 871,092 downwards.
GCACGAGATCGGAATGTTGTTTTTGATGCATGCGTAAGTGACATCCACCGCATCTTCGCCATAGCGCATGGGCGATATCATCGGGCTGATATGCGCCTTCATGAACGGGCGTTTGGCAAATTCTCCGGGCCCTCCTGCGGCAATGTCCAGCATCTCGACTATCGGAGCGACATATTCGGCCAGCGTGAACGACGTCGCCGTCGGTTTGGTGGTGTTCTTTAGCAGCGCGAAAACCGTGTTCACATCCAGATCGTAATTGTCCGGCACATCGGTCGCCACGCAACAACGTGTGAACCAGCTGATATTGGCCAGCGTGTCCTGTAGCCGCGTAAAGTCATGCAGGTCCTTCAGGGTCGACGGCCGATAGAGCGCGCTTTCTATATCAAGCGTCTGCACCGCGGCCCCACCGGTTCCGAAATACACTTTGTTGCCACCAACCTCGATCGACCTCTTGGCGTCGCGGCCATGTAAGGTGAAGGTCTTCGCGGCTTGATCAATCGCCTCTTCGACGAGCTCAGGCGGGAAAAGAACGCGTCCTCTACCGTTGTCCACGGCACCCACGGCCAACAGATCGTTGCGCAGTCTCTCCGGCACCTCACCGATACCCAGTTTCTCAAGCAAATCGAGGGCAGTGTCATAGATGCGGCGCAGGTCGGCTTCGCTGAGCGGCTTGTACGTCCCGCCGATCTGACCGGGCGGGCATGGATCAAACGCGGGCTTGGCTGCTCGTTGTGCCAGACGCCCTTTGCGTCCACCTCGCTTGCTACGCTGTCCAGCCATTCCCAGTCCTTTGAAACAGGGCGTTCGTGACATCAAGCAAGAGGAATTGTTGCCCGTGGCGCAAGATCATCTCTTTTACTTCGAAGAAATAGATTTCTAATTTTGATAATGTCTCATTATGTCACTCTACAATTGCACATGGTGACAAACGGACTTCGTATGCAGGGCAAGCGAACTCCGGAGGCTCAACCGTCATGAAATCCCGTACCAAAGTTGTTGTCATCGGCGGCGGCATTGCCGGATGCTCGACGCTCTACCACCTAACACAGGAAGGCTGGAGCGACGTGGTTCTGGTCGAGCGGAACGAGCTTACCAGCGGTACCACGTGGCACTCGGCGGCGCAGGTGACGAATTTCGGCATGAACCAGACCATGGTCGGGCTGAAGACGCATTCGATCAATCTGTACAAAGAACTCTCCGAGAACCCCGAATATCCGATCAACTACCATCACGCAGATGGCGGCATAAGACTGGCCAATACCGAGGCGCAGATGCAGGGTTATCGCCACTTCGCCTCAATGGCGCGTGGGATGGGGGTGCATTTTGAGGTAATCGACGCCGAGGAATGCGCCCGCCGCCACCCTCTGATTTCAACCACCAACTTGTTGGGTGGATTGTGGGACCCTCTTGACGGTGACATCGACCCGGCCCAGCTGTGTCAGGCGCTGGCCTATCATTCCCGCAAAGCCGGGGCTGAGGTGTATCGCAATACCCCGGTCACCGCGCTGACCCAGCACAAGGATGACACTTGGACCGTGCATACCGAACAGGGCGACATTGATTGTGACATCGTCGTCAATGCCTGTGGCTACCGCGTGAATGAAGTGGGCGCGATGATGGGGGTTCACCATCCCGTCGCCTCGATGGAGCATCAGTATTTCCTGACCGAGGATATCCCTGGTATTGCCGAAGCCGGTCACCGGATGCCGCTGCTGCGCTGCCCAATCAGCGATTATTATTGCCGGCAGGAAAAGGGCGGGCTGCTGGTCGGGTTCTATGAACAGGGCTGCAAAACCTGGGGCATGGACGGGATAGACCCGAACTTTGTAAACGCCCTCTGCCCCGACGATCTGGAACGCGTCATGGACGTTCTGGCCGGCGCGTTTGAGCGGATGCCAGCATTGGAAGAAACTGGCATTCGGTCCATAGTGAACGGACCAATCACCTACACCATCGACGGGGCGCCTCTGGTCGGGCCGATCCCCGGTAAACGCAACGCCTTCTGCATCATCGGCCTGCGCGCGGGCCTTGGCGAAGGTGGCGGCCATGGCTGGCTGCTGGCGCAACAGATCGTGCATGGTGAGGCGTGCTATGACACATGGTGCCTCGATCCGCGCCGGTTCACCGGGCATACGAATGTGGAATTGACCTCACTGAAGGCTATCGAAGACTATCAGAACGAATTCCGGTTCCACTTCCCGCATGAACATCGCCCCGCCGGACGACCGGCCAAGACAACCCCGCTGACGCCCATCTTGGCGGCAGAAGGGGTCGAGTTTACCGTCGTGAACGGGTGGGAGCGGATGGACTACATAAAGCCATCGCCCGATTTTCACCCCACACTCACCTTCAACTTCGATGAGGCGTTCGAAATCGTCGCCGAAGACGTGAAGAACGTGCAGGAAAATGTTGGCCTGTGCGAAGTCAACGGCTTCAACCGGTTCGAGATCACCGGCACCGATCGCCACAGTTTCCTCGATCGTATGTTCTGCGGCACGGTCACCAAGCGCGACGGCCGCGTGGGTCTGGGTTATCTTCTGAACGACCACGGCATGGTCAAGGCCGAAGCGACCGTGGCAAACCTGCCGGCCTCGGATCGAGGGCCAGAGCGGGTGTGGTACGGCTCGGCTGCGGCCAGCGAATATCACGACATGGATTGGCTGATCCAGCACAATCGCAAGGATGAGGATGTTCAGATCCGCTCCTTGACCAATGACCAGACCATTCTGGTTCTGGCTGGCCCCAAGGCCCGCGATGTCCTGTCCTCCTGCGCGCGCGGCGACTGGTCGAAAGAGGCCTTCCCCTGGCTGTCCGTGCGCGAATGTTTCGTCGGGTTCGCTCCGGCCACGGTCATGGGTGTCAGCTTCTCGGGCGAGTTGGCCTATGAAATCCACGTCCCCAACGCCTCACTCTACGCGGCCTTTCTTGCCTTGCGCGCGGCGGGCGAGGCCCATGACATGAAGCTGTTTGGCGCGCGCGCGGTGGAATCCATGCGGATGGAAAAGGGTTTTCTGCATTGGAAATCCGACATCCTCACGGAATTCGACCCATATGAGACCGGCTTGGATCGGTTCGTAAACCTGAACAAAGGTGAGTTCATCGGCAAGGAGGCCCTGTTGGAACGCCGCGCCAGCGGCAAACGCAAGCAACTCGTGACGCTGCAGATCGACGCAACCCACGCACCCGCCCATGGCGGGGCTTCGTTGATGCATGGCGACACTGTGGTTGGCACCGTCACCTCGGGCGATTGGGGTCATCGGGTCGGGCAGAACCTCGCCTACGCGTTCATTGATCCCGCTCTGGCGGGCGAAGGGGCCAGTGTTCAGATCGACATGTATGGTGATTTGGTCGACGCGCGGGTCATCCCTGCCTCACCCTATGATCCTGAACACGTACGGATGCGCGCCTAGGCCGTTTCAACCCCGGCCAACAGTTCGCGCGCAAGGCGCATCTCAACCGCTTGGTCCCCGCCCGAAATCGCCTCGGCCGCCGCTTGAAGCTCTGTTTTTGCAATCTCCGCGCAGTGAAACCCCTCGCAGGTTCGGGCGAAATCTATGGCCGTATGGAGGGCAAACATCCGCGCCTTCTGGTCCTGTGCGCGGGACAGAGCCTGCCGGAATTCCGCCTCGGCGGGACCGGTCGAGGATTTCGCCAGCGCATAAACCCGGTCGGTTTCTGCCTGTGCCCACCCCTCGTTGGTCAATCGCTGATGTTCACGCGCTTCCGCCAAAGCGGCCAAAGCACCTTCGCGGTCGCCCATGGCAAGCGTGACTTCGGCAATCAATGTCATGAAGAACGGTTTGTGATTTCCCGCTCCGCTGGCCCACCATGCATTCGTCGCCCTATTGAGGTCTTTGATGGTGTCCGGACCAGGGGATTCGTAGGCCTTGACCCAGCTTCTCCAGACATTGGCTGTCAGGGTCATGAAGGTGAACGCGTGCTTGTTCGACAGCTCTTCTAGTTGCTCCATCTCGCGGGTTACAGCGACCGGATCGCGGCGCAGAAGATGCAGCATGCACAGGTAAGTCAGAGCCTGCGCCACGCTATGGGCATGTTCAAGCTCGCGGGCAGCCTCAACCGCCTGAGTCTGTATTTCCAGCGCCTTGTCCGGCTCACCACGCATCCAGGTGGCGAGGCTCAGGAAGCAAGAGGTTATCGCCGCGTGGTCGGATCCATAGACATAGGCCAGATGCGCATCGCGTTCGGGGCGGTACAGCGCCAGCGCCTGTTCGAGATGCGCGTGGGCGGGGTCTAGTTCTCCGATATGAAACAGCACCGCGCCCATCGCCCGATGGGCCACCATCTGATGTTGCGTTTCGCCTGATGTTTCCGCCAAGTCCAGAAGTTGCCGCGCCACGACCCGTGCCAAATCATACTCACCCCGAACTAAGTGAAAGGAATAGAGGCCGTTGAGGACCGGGAACAGGTTCTCTGTCTCATCCATGCGTTCGCACAAGTCCCGTATCCGGGCATAGGTCGAACCGGTCTCATCCGCGGCGATACCAGCCGTTGAGCGTAGCACCCCTGCGCGCAGGGTCTGAATCTCGATCTCTCGCTTGTCACGCTCAGTACTGGTCGCCTGGTCGCCCAGCAGATCAAGCGCCAGGGACAGCTGCGTATTCGCCTCGGTATTGGCCGAGCGTTTGACGGCGCGCTGACCGGCCAGATAGCGACAGTCGATCGCCTCATCCACCATCCCAGCAAGGGTATAGTGATGAGCCAGGACTTCGGGGCCTGCATCCTCGACCGCCGAGGTTTTCTGGTCCAGCGTCTTGGCAACCCGTTCGTGCAGAACCCGGCGTTCGGTTTTCAAAAGACTGTTATAGGCGGTGTCCCGGATCAGGGCGTGGCGATAGCTGAAGATCTGGAGCGCGTCATCGCCCGAGGTCGTGACGATGCCAGCCTCAACCAACAGGTCCAAGCCTGACCGCAGCACAGTATCGCTAAAACGCGACACTTTCGAGATCAACGGGTACGAGAATTGAGGCCCGATCACAGCCCCGATCTGCGCCACTTCCTTGGCCGAGCTCAAGCGATCCAAACGTGCCATCAACGCATCATGCAGCGCACTGGGAACCGAGCTTGCAGCAGAGGCCCCTCCGCTGGCGCGGGCAATTGGAGCATCCGGCATATCGCCGGATTCCAGTAGATCCTTCGTCACCTCTTCCACGTAAAGCGGCACACCATCGGATCGGGCCGCCACCAGTTCGTACATGGCGTCGGGGATGTCCTGCCCTTGCGCGACCTCATTTGCGATGCGCTTAACATCCTGAAAATCAAGCTGCCTTAGGACCACTTTGGTCAGGTTCGATTGCAACGCCCAACCCGGGTCAAATTCCGGCCGGAAGGTCATCACGACCATCACCGGAAGATCCCTAAGACGGTCCACCAGCCGATCCATCAGCGCCTTTGTCGTCGGGTCGAGCCAATGCGCGTCTTCAAACAACAGCAAAATCGGCTTTTCCGACGCATCGGCCAGCAAATGCTCCAACAACATCTCGTGCGTCTGATCCATGATCTGTTGCGGCGTCAGGGTCAGCGGCCCCAGACGATCCTCAAACGGGATCGACAATAGCGACGCCGCCAATCGCAGAACCTGATCTGAAGGGTTTTTCAAAACCGATGATATCTTCTCCAGCTTTGCCTCATCCGAGTCTTCAGACCTCAGGTCGGCAGCATGGTGAAGCCGCCGAATGATCGGATAAAACGAGCTGGCAAAATGGTACGGAGAACACTGCAGCCGAATTTGCTCATGCGCGCCTTGGGGGGCTTTCTGCCGCAACTCCTCGATCAGGCGCGATTTCCCGATCCCCGGCTCACCGGAGACCAGAACGATTTGACCTTCGCCCTCACGGGCCAGCTTCCACTTGTCGCTGAGCGTCTCATATTCCGTGATGCGGCCGATCAGAGGGCCGAGGGCGGCCCCCTCAACACGTCTGAAACGGCTGTCCGTGTCGCGCGCGCCGGTCACCTGCCACGCCTCAACTTCTTTCGTGAACCCTTTCAACTTGAAGGACCCTTGCAGCACATAATCGAAGGCGCCACCCGCCAGTTGATGGGTCCGAGGCGACACGATCATGGTGCCGGGTTCCGCCATCGCCTGAAGACGGGCGGCCAGATTGGGTGTCTCACCCATCGCGGTGCCGTCTTCGAACATCTTCTCACCGCGCAAATCTCCAACCACGACCAGACCGGTGGCGATCCCGATACGCACCTGAAGTTTCGCGTGAGTGCGGATTTCGGGCACTTCCCGGATGATACGCAAGCCTGCGCGAATGGCGCGCTCGGGGTCTTCTTCATGGGCCAACGGGAACCCGAAGAACACCATGATCCCGTCGCCGTAATAGCTTGCAATCTGACCATCGAAATCAGCAACGGACGCCGCGCAGGTCTCCTTGAACAGCCGCAGAACCTCGGCCAGATCTTCGGGATCGACCCGCTGCGAAATCTCGGTAGAGCCGACAAGGTCAATGAACATAACCGTCAGCTGACGGCGTTCGGCCACAATCGACGCGCCCAGCGCCGTGTTATGCGGCCGGGCGTTGCCGTCAGTGGTTGCGCGTACCGCCTTCATGAACCGCCGCCGAGGTCCCAGAGGCAGGCCAATGGTCACGAGGTCTTCGTCGGTCAGCTCTGTCAGGTCGCCCAGCTCAATCTCATTGTCGGCGAAGGCGCTGGCGTATTTCGCCAGTCCGTGCTTGTTCAGCCAACGTTCGATTTCGGCCATACCGTCCCTTCCACGGCTGCGGGCGTTCCCTCAGTGCAGGTGAGAGTTGCCCATCGCTCGACCCTACGAAAACAAGGGGCCAGGGATTGGTCAAGGGTCTAGGCACCTGAAGGCATAGCCGTCACGCCCCGGCGTTGCAGATCAAGTCATCGCGCGCCAGATGGTCGATCAACGCGCGGACCCGCGTGGTAAGGCGCCGGTTTTGCGGAAAAAGCGCAGCCACGACATAAGGTGTGACGCGGTATTCGGCGAACAGCTCGACCAATTCCCCGGACTTGAGGGCATCCGCCACCGTGTAGGCCGGGCATCTGGCAACGGCCACTCCTGCAGCAGCCAACCTTGCAGAAGCTGCGGGCGCATTGGCCTGTAAGCGACCATTGACGTGCACCGCCACCTCGTTGCCATCGACGGCAAACCGCCAGACTGCAGGGTCGCTCATGTTGCCGTCCAGAATGCACTCATGGGTTGCAAGGGCACTTGGATGCGCGGGCACACCTGCACGTTCAAGATAGTCCGGAGACGCACACACAATCAGCGGCATCGGCCCCAACCGGCGCATCTTTAGGGAACTGTCTCGTGTCGGCCCGATCCGGATCGCCAAATCCAGACCCTCTTCTATTATCGACACCCGGCGGTCTGAAAGGTTGAGATCAATCTCGACCTCAGTGTGCTGTTCGACAAAAGCCGCCAGCGACGGGGCCAGCCGCCGTGACCCGAACCCTGTCGGCGCAGAAATCCGTATCACTCCGCGTAAGGACGTCTGCGCATTGCGCACTGCCTCCTCCATTTCGTCAAACCCGTCCAGAAGCGGTTCGCACATCGCCAGGTAGGTCGCCCCCGCATCCGTCAGGGATACGCTGCGGGTGGTTCGGTTCAGAAGCTGAACGCCCAGGGCCTCCTCCAGATCGGCCACGTATTTGCTGACCAGACGCGACGACCGCCCAAGCCGCTGGGCCGCCAATGTGAACGAGGCATTCTGCGCCACCAGCGCAAAGGCGCGCATTCGGTCGATCTTGTCCATATTATTACGCCCTCCTAGGGCTTAATGATCCCCTAAAACTGCGCATTATCGCCCATGATGGCAAGCTGTATCTAAGCCACAGAAGCAAATCCGCGCATGACAGGAGCTGACACATGTCGAACGCAGTACGTATCCACCACTTTCCGAAATCTGGCCACGCGCACCGCGCCCTGGTCTTTGCCAAGCTGGCCGGTATCGCCCATGAGGCCGTTTTCGTCGATCTGGCCGCAGGCGCTCATAAATCGCCCGAGTTTCTGGAGATGAATCCCAGCGGGCAAGTCCCGGTGCTTGAGGATGGCGATGTTGTAGTCTCGGATTCCAATGCGATTCTCGTATACCTCGCCCGGCAATACGCGCCCGACTGGATGCCGACCGACGCGGTGGGCGAGGCGGCGGTGCAGCGCTGGCTGACCCTCGCCGCGGGAGAGATCGCATTCGGATCCGCCGCGGCGCGGTTGATCACGGTGTTCGGTGCGCCTCTGGACGTCGATTTCGCCGCCGCAACCGCAGCCAAGGCAATGCAAAAGCTTGAACAGGGATTGGAAGGCCGCGACTGGCTGGTTGGCGACCGACCGACCATCGCAGATGTCGCCGCCTACTCCTACACCGCGCACGCGCCTGAGGGGAATGTCTCGCTCGACCCCTATCCGAATGTGCGGGCATGGATCGCCCGGTTTGAGGCGCTGGACGGGTTTGAGCCGATGCCAGCCACGGCCGTGGGCCTCGTCGCCTGAACGTTTGCGCCAGACACCGCATCGGAGAAGTGCAATGACAAAAGAAGCCCCCCGCCACCCTCTACCGCCCTTCACCCGCGAAACCGCGATTGAAAAGGTCCGTCTGGCCGAAGACGGCTGGAATGACCGTAACCCGGCCAAGGTCGCGCTGGCCTACACGCCGGACAGCCAATGGCGCAACCGGGCCGAATTCCCTGTTGGCCGCGCCGAGATCGAGGCATTTCTGACCCGCAAGTGGAACAAGGAACTGGACTATCGCCTGATCAAGGAGCTCTGGGCCCATGACGGCAATCGCATCGCGGTGCGATACGCCTATGAATACCGTGATGACAGCGGGCACTGGTTCCGGGCCTACGGCAACGAAAATTGGGAATTCGACGAGAATGGCTACATGGCCAACCGCTTTGCCAGCATCAACGAATTGCCGATCACAGAGGATGATCGCAAGTTCCACTGGCCTCTGGGCCGCCGCCCGGACGACCATTCGGGGCTGAGCGAGCTGGGCCTTTAAACACACACCAAGGAGGTACGATGATGTCGGGCACGGATACTCCGTTTCACGCGGGCGAACTGGCGGCGCAGATGCGGACGGGTGCGGGCGACATAGCCCGCAGGGCCGCTCTGTACATTCGCGACCACTTGCCCGACCAGCATCGTGCCTTCTATCAGGCGCAGCCGTTTCTGGTGGCTGCGTCCAGCGATGCAGAAGGCCGCATATGGGCGACGATCATCGAAGGCGAGGACGGGTTCGTTCATTCGCCTGATCCCCGCAGACTGACGGTTGATACCGTGATCGACCCTCGTGATCCGTTGGCAGAAAGCCTGCGAAAAGGGGCTGATATCGGCGTTGTCGGCATCGAGCTGGCAACGCGGCGACGCAATAGGTTCAGCGGTCGGACCCGCCCAACCGACACCGGTTTCGCAATCGACATTCGCCAGAGCTTCGGAAACTGCCCTCAGTATATCAACGAACGTGACTGGCGGCGGGTGGCCACCAATAAACCTGCAGAAGCGGTGATCTCTGACCACCTCGACCCCGCGCAGATCGCCCGTATCAGCGCCTCGGATACCCTGTTCATCGGGTCCGGTCGGCATGGTCCACAACAGGCGGCGTCGAACGGGTTTGATGCCTCTCATCGCGGCGGGTCACCCGGCTTTGTCCACGTGGTCGGCCCAAACCGTCTGCGTATTCCCGACTATTCCGGCAACAACTTCTTCAACACGATTGGCAACCTGTTGGAGAACCCCCGCATCGGGCTGCTATTCGTCGATTTCGCGACCGGAGGGCTGCTGCATCTGTCCGGGCGGGCCGAGATCGACTGGGCTCCGGCCGAGGCGCGTGACCCCAATATTCTGCGCATGATCGACGTACAGGTCGACACCGTTATTGACCGACCAAACGCGCTGTCGTTGAGATGGTCGGCTGAGCCGACCCCATCGAGGCAGCTGGTGGTTACGGACAAGATTGCCGAGGCAGAGGGGATCACCTCATTTCATTTGCGACCTGCAAATGGAAGTTCACTTGCCGCATTTGAGGCAGGGCAGCACCTGCCGATTGTGCTCAGCGTTCCGACGCATGACACCAAACTGCGAAGGACATACACCCTGTCCGGCAACCCGACCGAGGACCACTACAGGTTCACTGTGAAACGTGAGCCTAATGGTGCTGCGTCCCGGTTTCTGCACGACATGGTGCAAGTGGGTGACGTGATCGAGGCCAAACCGCCTGCCGGAGAATTCCTGATCCCCTCCGGTGACAGCCCCCTTGTCCTAATCAGCGCCGGAGTTGGCGTGACCCCGATGGTCGCAATGCTGCATCAGACTGTGGCGCAGCGCCCTGACCGTCCGGTTTGGTTCATACATGCCGCGCGCAACGGACGGTTTCACGCGCTGCGCGGCGAAACTGATCACATGATTGCCACCAGCCCGACCGCACGGAAACGGATCTACTACAGCGCGCCCGAGGCCCAGGATGTGGCGGGACAGGATTTTGACATCAAGGGCCGGATCACGGCGCAGGAACTGGTTGCATTGAACGCCGGTCCCAACGCTCAGTACTTGCTCTGCGGTCCGTTGGATTTCATGACCGACCTGAAATCCGGCCTTGAAGCGTTAGGGGTAGAGGAAAACCAGATCCATTTCGAGGTCTTTTCTACCTGAGCGCGTCAGCGACCGCGCTCTGATCCGACCATCCTGCAAGGCATATTGATCGTTCTCCCTGCTGGGATTATCTATCTCAGATGATTGATAAAAACGGTAAAAGCGTTGTTTTTTCGCGGTTCAAGGTTCTGGCGCTGTTCATTGCGGCACTTTGGGCGATTCAGGTTCCCAACTGGGCAGTTGGGTACCGCCTGAACCTCGCGTTCGGGCTGATCCCAAGGCAGATCACCGGGTTGGACGGGATCTTTGGCATGCCACTATTGCATGCCAGCTTTCCGCATCTCATTTCAAATACGCCTCCTCTCATCCTGATGGGCGCCTTGCTGGCGGCTACAGCAACGCGGGCGCTATTGGTCGTGAACGCCGTCATCATCGCTTTGGGCGGAGCGCTGGTCTGGCTGTTCGGAAACACAGCCATCCATATCGGCGCATCCGGGCTGGTATTTGGGTGGTTCGGCTTTCTGGTCGCGCGCGGCGTGGTCGATCGGTCGCCCGTGACCCTTGCCGTGGCCATGGTGGTCGGGCTGCTTTACGGATCAATCCTTTGGGGCGTTCTGCCCGGCCAGCTCGGCATCTCGTGGGAGGCGCATCTGTTCGGCGCAATCGCAGGCGTAGCTGCGGCCTTACTCGTCCGAACTCATGTACATGCCCCCCGGATTTTGAACGTGGACCAACCATAGACAAGCATCGCGGGAAAAGGGGTTGATTGCGGATCACTGACACACCCTTGGCGGTAGGAATTGCCCGCACCAAAGGGGTTTGCCACTAGCCCCTACGAAATCTAAGACTTCGAACAGGTCACGCAGTCCACCGGTCTGCGCGGCACCCGATCAGGGTTCCTGTTATTGAGGCGATGGAAAAACCGCGGGCGATCCATGCGCCCGCGGAATGGGTCAGCCAGACCTACTGTGCTTCTGTCATCGCTGCCCGTAGCAATTCCGGGCGATCCGATTGTGACGGCAGGAACACGGCCTGAGATCCGGCATCCAGCGCGGACAGGCTTGCATCATACCACTGCATTGCCAGATCGCGACGCTCTTGCACGCCGAAGCCTTCGCGCAGGTGGTGACCGATCAACTCTCCATAGGCAGGTTCACCCATGGCAACCAGCATCAATGCCGAGCCTACTGCGCTGTCCATATTGTCCTGACGGTAGCCCATCGCCAGACAGACCTTGCTTGTCGCTGCAATGTCCTCGGGGCTTAGGCCAGAATCCAACGCCAGCTTGCGCATCTGCGTTTCGGCCTCGGTTTTAGACGTCAACGACAGGGAGACGACCTGAGGTGCAAGCATCTCACCGTAGGCTTCGCATTGCGCGGTCACTTGATCCGGTGTCAGGCCCTGAATGTCCTCCATCAGATCTTCACCCCGCGCCATGGCGTAGCTGCGCGCCAGACAGAACTGCTCGCTCAGGGCAAAATCGGGGTCCGACATGTTCGCTAACGTCGTGTAGCCGCCATTGGTCGACGTTTGCAGCATCACCGCGCTACAACGGTTGGCCAGAGACGGGCCACCGGTGCCGCCGGCAAACAGGCTCGGCAGGGCTGCAGTGGCCGTTTCGGTCACTTCAGGTTCGGGCGCGGGTTCCGCAGGTGCCGCCGTTGCAGTCACAGGTGCGACAGGTTGCGGCGCGGGTTGCGGAGCAGCGGCCACAGCTGTGCCCGTTTGGACTTGCCGACGATAGGCCATCAACAAAGGCTGACCGGAAAGCTGAGTGCTGGCCTGACCGCCACTTGTTCCCCAGTAATAAGCCTGCATCAGGAAATCGCGCTGATAGGGTTGGAAATCATAGCCGTTGACCGGGTATCCCATTGAAGCCTGATACCGTTGGATTGCAGCTCGCGTGCCGGCACCCACCTGACCATCAACCCGCCCTGCGTTGTAGCCAAAATAGTTGAGCGCCGTTTGCGTCTGCGCCCCTTGCGAGGTGGATGGAATGCTTGGCCGATATGTCCGGGTGGTCGAGCGCTGCGCTTTCTTCTTTTGCTGATCTTTGCCGATCGCGTAGCCAACCACGCCTCCGACGACCGCGCCGCCGATAAAGTCACCCGCGTCTGCCCTGGCAATCTGGGGATTCGCGGTCGACAAAGCGAAGGTCAAACAAAGTGCTGCCACTAAACGAAAAATCATAATTTACCTCCAAAACACAACAACAATTGGAGGAAATTATAGCACAACGCCGCCGGGCATGCGGAAAAAAGGCGGATCAGGATCTTTGCAGATCGACCCGCCAGTAGATGCCGCCTCTGGATTCATGAAACCAGAGGCGGCACGCGTTGGTATCAGCCCCGTTGCCCCACATGGCGGCCCGCCCCCTGAGGGGCTGGCAGCTTGGCGTGATCTTCGGCGAAAGCGGTCAGTTTCGCGGCCACATCCTCGGTCGGCAGAGAGGTCTTGCGCGCGTTCAGATCCATATGCAGCAGCAGGGTTTCGACAGTGGCCGCGACCTCTCCATCCGGGCCGTGCAGACGGTGGAACAGGTGCATTTTCTTGCCTTCACCGCGCAGAACCTGCGTTGTGACGGTCAGACGATCCCCTGCATGCAATTCCGCGTGGTACTGCACGAAGTTCTCAACCGTGAAGTAGCTGTTGCCCTCCGCGATATAATCTGCATCCGCGTCGATCATCAGCATGAAATTGTCCGTCGCCTGGGCCGAGACCTCGATATAGTGAGCCTCATTCATGTGGCCGTTATAGTCTGTCCAGCTTTGCGGGATGACACGATCCACGGTGATCGGCAGATCATCACCTTCGGGGTCAGGCAACATCGCTTCGTGCGCGTTCAGAACGCCGCCCGCACCGCTGCCGGTTTTCTTCAGCGCGCGCATCATCCCGATCAGGTTGTCATCGCGCAGACGCTCCAATTCGCGGATCGACATATGGCCGGATTGCGCATCCGACTGACCCGCGATCAGGTCGACCAGTTCATCGGTAAATTCCGGCACATCCATCAACTTGGTCCAGGACCATTGCAGGGCCGGGCCGAATTGCGCCATGAAGTGTTTCATCCCTGCCTCGCCACCCGCGACGCGGTAGGTTTCGAACAGGCCCATCTGCGCCCAGCGGATACCAAACCCCATACGGATCGCTTCGTCGATTTCTTCAGTCGTGGCGACGCCATCCTTGACCAGCCAAAGCGCCTCGCGCCAGACGGCCTCGAGGAAACGGTCGGCGATATGCGCATCGATCTCTTTGCGGACGGTCAGCGGATACATACCGATGGACCGCAGGATATCAGACGCCTTGGCGCATGTGTCGGCAACCCCCACCAGCTCGACCAGAGGCAGCAGGTAGACGGGATTGAACGGGTGCGCGACGACGACACGACCGCCGTGTTCGTTCAGTTCAGAGGGTTTGAACCCCGAGGTCGAAGACCCGATCACCGCATCGGCAGGCGACAGCTTGTCGATCTGCGCGTGGATCTTGTGCTTGAGGTCCAAACGCTCGGGCACGCTTTCCTGAACCCACGCGGCGCCGGCCAAAGCCTCGCCCATATCGTCATGAAAAGTCAGAGTGCCCTCGGCTGGCAGCGCCTTGTCATAAAGGGCGGGCAAGGCGCGGCGGGCATTGGCCAACACCTCGCCGATTTTGCGCTCGGCTTCCGGGTCCGGGTCAAAGACCGAAACGTTCCAGCCGTTCAGCAGGAACCGGGCAACCCAGCCCCCGCCGATCACGCCGCCGCCGATAATGGTTGCTTTTTGTGTCATGGCGCAAGTGTCTCCGTATGGCCATCAATGGACAGAACCTGTCCCGAGATTTTGGTCCCCGCCTCCGAGGCAAGGAAATGTATGCTGTTCGCCACGTCCTGCGCCGTGACCCATGTTTTCATGGACACGCCGGTCACGTAGGCGGCGCGCATGGTCTCAATACTCTGACCATGGGCTGCAGCCTCGTTGGCCAGCACACGCTCCATCCGGTCGCCTTCAACAGCACCGGGGCAGATCGCGTTGACGCGGATGCCAAAGGGGCCAAGCTCCATCGCGAGGGTTTTGGTCAGACCGATCAGGGCCCATTTCGCCGCCGCATAGGGCGACCGCATCGGATAGCCCATGATCCCAGCGGTGGACGAGGTCATGACGATCAGGCCACATTTTTGCGCCTTCATGACCCGCGCCGCCCAGCGGCAGGTCAGATATGCACCGTGCACGTTGGTGGCGAGGCATTGCTGCCACGCGTCATAGGCGAGATCTTCGATCGGCCCGGCGGGGCCGCCGGTACCGGCATTGGCGCAGACCACATCAATGCCGCCCCATTCCGCCTCAACGGAACTCAGGAAGGCGTCCATGGCGGACTCCGAGGTGACATCGGCCACCACGGCGATACTGCCGGGATGCACTTCGGCAAAGCTCTGAACCGCGGCAGGGTCTGCATCGCAGACCGCGACCCGTGATCCGTCTTGAATGAATTGCTCCGCAATGACGCGGCCGATGCCAGCCGCGCCTGCGGTTACAAGAACGCGCCTGTTCATTTCGCGACGGGAGCGCGCTTGGTCAAGCCCAGTTTCTCGCGCACGGCGTCCGGGCCGATGATCTTGGCGCCCATGTTCTCGATCACCGTCACGGCACGTTCGACCAGTTGTGCATTGGTGGCTAGAACGCCTTTTTCCAGAAACAGGTTGTCCTCAAGCCCGACGCGGACATTGCCACCCGCCAGAACCGATTGCGCAACGTAGGGCATCTGATCGCGTCCCAGCGAGAAGGCCGACCATGTCCAATCAGACGGCACCGCATTGACCATCGCCATGAAGGTGTTGATGTCGTTGGGGGCACCCCACGGGACACCCATACACAGTTGGACCAGAGCGTTGGGCTCCAGAATACACTCTTTCACCAATTGCTTGGCGAACCATAGATGGCCAGTGTCGAAGGCCTCGATCTCTGGTTTCACGCCAAGATCGGTCATCATCTGACCCATCGCCCGCAGCATGCCGGGGGTGTTGGTCATCACATAGTCCGCCTCGGCAAAGTTCATGGTGCCACAATCGAGCGTACAGATCTCGGGCAAGCATTCGGCGATATGGGCCATCCGCTCCGTCGCGCCGATCATGTCAGTGGCCGCTTCATTGACCGGAAACGGGCTCTCGGTCGGGCCGAACACAATATCACCGCCCATACCGGCCGTCAGGTTCAGCACCACGTCGACCTCAGCATCGCGAATGCGGTCTGTCACCTCGCGGTACAGGCCCAGATCGCGCGAGGGCACGCCGGTTTCCGGGTCGCGCACGTGGCAATGCACAACAGCGGCCCCTGCTTTGGCCGCATCAATGGCCGAGTTGGCAATCTGCTCTGGCGAGCGCGGTACATGCGGAGACTTGTCCTGCGTCCCACCCGATCCGGTGATGGCACAGGTGATGAAAACTTCACGGTTCATGGCAAGGGGCATATCTTTGTCCTTCGATCAGCAGGAATCGCGCCTTGGAAGGCGACTGAATGCGGCAACGCTACTTTCAAAACTCCGAAACGGGCGATACATTTCTCGTCAGGAGGAATACTTTTGTCGTCATCCCCTCAAGAGCATTTCGAGTTCCTGTTGCTGGACGGGTTTTCCAACATGGTTCTGGCCAGCGCGCTGGAGCCGTTGCGGGACGTCAAGATGCGCGCGCTCTACGCCAGTCCGGGTTGGGAGATCACCAGCCTGAACGGCGAACCCGTGGAAAGCTCGAGCGAAATACAAGTTTCTCCCAATCGGGTCTTCGACCCAGCAAAATCGACCGGAACGCTGGTCATTGTGGCCGGTTACCGCGTCCGGCAGCAAATCAATAGAGAGCTTCTAGTTGCGATCCGACAGGCTGTTCGGACTGCCAAGCGCGTTCTGGCCCTGGATACCGCGGCTTGGATTTTAGCCGAAGCCGGAGTTCTGGACGGGCACCAAGCCACGATCCACTGGCAAGAGTTTGATGCCTTTCGCGAAAGCTTTCCCAAAGTGAACGTGTCCAGCGCCCGGTTTGTCCATTCCGGACCGTTTCTGACCTGCGGAGGGGCCAGCACGGCGCTGGAACTGACCCTAGACCTGATCCAGAACCTGTTCGGCCCCGCCGCCGCATTTGATGCCTCGAACATGTTCATCTACGACCCTGCCCGCCAGTCCGAGCTGAAGCGTGGTTCGCAACAATTGCAGGATCGTGGGTCGCCCAAACTGCTGGACGCCCTGAATGTCATTGCCGAAAACGTCGAGACTCCGCTGACAACCTTTGAACTGGCCGAACGCGTCTCGCTCTCCGAGCGCAGCCTCAGCCGCGCATTTGCAGATGAGCTGGGGATGACGACTGGCAAATACTACAAGCTCTATCGTCTGCAACATGCGCGCTATCTGGCGCAGGAAACGCGACTGAGTGTCGAACAGATTGCCCTAAGATGCGGGTTTTCTTGCGCGTCGGCCTTGGGGCGGTCGTTCACCCGTGAATTCGGCCGCCCGATCAGCGCCTTTCGCCCGCAAAACCGAAACGGGCCGTCCGATGGGACAGCCCGCTCCGTCTAACGTTTGGCAGATCACGCGGCAGCGATCTGACCTGCCTTTTCAACCAGCACTTCCGCCTGCCGGATCGAGGCATAGTCAATCAGGCGACCGTCCAGCGAGACAGCGCCCTTGCCTGCCGCCTCTGCATCGGCCATCGCGACGAGAATCCGCTTGGCCTTGTCCACCTCGGCATCCGAAGGCGACATGACCTCATTGGCCAGCGCGATCTGGCTGGGGTGAATGGCCCACTTGCCCTCACAACCCAGAACCGCTGCGCGCTTTGCCGCCGCGCGATAGCCAGCGGGGTCCTGAAAATCACCGAACGGGCCGTCGATCGGGCGCAGGCCGTTTGCGCGCGCCGCAACAACCATACGCGCCAGCGCGTAGTGCCACATATCACCCCAATGGGTCATGCGGCCGCCCTCAGGGTCGGCATCGGTCAGCACCGAGTAATCCGGATTCACACCGCCAATGATGGTTGTCCGCGCGCGGGTCGAGGCCGCATAGTCGGCAACCCCGAAATGCAGACTTTCGTTGCGTTTCGATGCGGCAGCAATCTCGCTGACATTCTGCATGCCAAGCGCGGTTTCGATGATATGTTCGAACCCGATCCGCTTTTTGTAGCCTTTGGCGTCCTCGATCTGGGTGACCAGCATGTCGACGGCGTAAACATCCGCGGCGGTGCCGACCTTGGGGATCATGATCAGGTCCAGACGCTGACCGGCCTGTTCGACCACATCCACCACGTCACGATACATGTAATGAGTATCCAGCCCGTTGATCCGAACCGACATGGTCTTGTTGCCCCAGTCGATGTCATTCAGGGCCTCGATGATGTTCTTGCGGGCCTGTTCCTTTTCGTCGGGCGCAACGGCGTCTTCCAGATCCAGGAAGATCACATCCACATCCGACTTGGCCGCTTTTTCAAACATGCCCGGTTGGCTGCCCGGAACAGCCAGTTCGCTACGGTTCAGACGGGCCGGAGCCTGTTCGATTGGGTGAAAGCTCATGGTTAAGAATCCTTGGTTTTACAGGTTCGGATAGATAGGGAAGCGAGCGCAGAGGTCGGCGACTTCGGCTTTGACCTTGGCCTCGACTTCGGCATTGCAGTCCTCGCCATTGGCGGCCAGACCGTCGACCACTTCGATGATCCAGTCCGCGATCTGGCGGAACTCGACCTCGCCAAAGCCGCGCGTAGTACCGGCGGGCGAGCCCAGACGGATGCCCGAGGTTATGGTCGGCTTTTCCGGATCAAACGGCACGCCGTTCTTGTTGCAGGTGATATGCGCGCGGCCCAAAGCCTTTTCGGTCGCGTTGCCCTTCACGCCTTTGGGGCGCAGGTCGACCAGCACCACATGGGTGTCGGTGCCATGGGTCACCGTGTCCAGACCGCCCTTGATCAGCTGATCCGACAGCGCCTGCGCGTTGGTGATCACCTGCTGGATGTAAGTCTTGAATTCGGGGCGCAGAGCCTCGCCGAAGGCAACCGCCTTGCCTGCGATCACATGCATCAGCGGGCCACCCTGAATGCCGGGGAAGATCGCCGAATTCACTTTCTTAGCGATATCTTCATCATTGGTCAGGATCATACCCCCACGAGGTCCACGCAGGGTCTTGTGGGTTGTCGTGGTCGCCACATGCGCGTGCGGGAAGGGGCTGGGATGCTCGCCTGCGGCCACCAGACCGGCGAAATGCGCCATGTCCACGTGCAGATAGGCGCCGACCATGTCGGCGATCTCGCGCATGCGGGCAAAGTCGATCTGGCGCGGGATGGCCGAGCCACCTGCGATGATCAGCTTGGGCTGGTGCTCTTTCGCCAGCGCCTCGACCTGATCGTAGTCCAGCATGTTGTCTTCTTCGCGCACACCGTATTGCACGGCGTTGAACCACTTGCCCGACTGGTTCGGGCGGGCACCGTGGGTCAGGTGACCACCGGCATCGAGGCTCATGCCTAGAATGGTGTCGCCGGGCTGGATCAGCGCCTGGAATACGCCCTGGTTGGCCTGGCTGCCCGAGTTCGGCTGCACGTTGGCAAAGCCGCAACCAAACAGCTCTTTCGCGCGGTCGATGGCCAGGTTTTCGGCGATATCGACGAACTGGCAGCCGCCATAGTAGCGACGGCCAGGATAGCCTTCGGCGTATTTGTTGGTCATCACAGAGCCCTGCGCCTCCATCACGGCGGCAGAGACGATGTTTTCCGACGCGATCAGCTCGATCTCGTCGCGCTGACGGCCCAGCTCGGACGTGATCGAACCGAAAAGCTCAGGATCACGGTCCGACAAAGACTGGGTGAAAAAACCATTTAAACGATTGGGCGCGTTCATGACGCAGTCCTCCTGAGCGGTCCGAGGCCCGACCCCACTGAGAGGTCAGAGCAGAGAAGTGATATGCGGGGGGATCAGATCACGCGATCGCGCGGTTCGCGGCCTTCGAAAAAGTCGCTGAGGTTGTCCAGCACCCGGAACCCCATCGCCTCGCGCGCCTCACGGGTGGCACTGCCTAGATGGGGCAGCATCACAAGGTTGTCACATTGCAAAAGGTCGGGGTTGATGCGGGGCTCTCCGTCGAAAACGTCCAACGCTGCGCCTCCGATCATATCGAAGGTAAGGGACTGGATCAGCGCGCGTTCGTCGATCACCTCGCCACGGGCCGTGTTGATCAGGAAGGCATCCGGTTTCATCAGATCCAACCGACGAGCGTTGATCAGGTGCCGATTTGCAGCCCCGCCGGGACAATGGAGCGAGACGAAATCGCATTGCGGCAGCAGATCATCCACGGTTTCGGCCTGAGTGGCATTGCACTGGGCCAGAACCTCGGGCGCGATTTTGCTGCGGTTGTAGACAACGATCTGCATGCCGAAGCCGTGATGGGCACGCCGGGCCATTTCCTGCCCGATGCGGCCATAGCCGATGATGCCCAGCACCTTGCCGCTGACCTTGGTGCCGATCAGATGCGTGGGGCGCCAGCCGGTCCAATTACCGGCCCGCAACTCGCGTTCCCCTTCGCCGGCGCGGCGCGCCACCATCAGCAGCAAGGTCATTGCGATATCGGCGGTGCATTCGGACAGCACATCCGGCGTGTTGGTGACGGTCATGCCCAGCCCACGCACTGAGGGCTCGCAGATGTGACTGTAGCCAACGCCGTAATTTGCCAGGATTTTCGTCTGCGCGCCGGGAACGTCCAAAGCCTCGGAGCTGAGGGTATCGGTGACGGTCGGCAGGACCGCATCATAGGATTTCAGCGCGTGCCGGATTTCAGCCGGGGACATGGGTTTGTCCCCGGTGTTGAGCACGGTGTTGTAGTTCTCGGCCAGTTGCGCCTCGACGGCGGCAGGCCAGCGACGGGTGACGAGAACCGAGGGTTTGACCATCACGCAGCCTCCATCACACGGGCGATCGTTTCGCCGATGACCGCAGGGTTTTCGGCCACGGTCACACCGGCGGCAGACAGGATTTCAACCTTCTCGCTGGCGCTTTCGCCAAAGGCCGAGATGATCGCGCCGGCATGGCCCATGGTCCGGCCTTTCGGAGCAGTCAGACCAGCGACATAGGCCACCACGGGCTTGGTGATGTGATCGCGGATGAACTCGGCCGCTTCGGCTTCCTGCGGACCACCGATCTCACCGATCATGGCTATGATGTGGGTGTCTTCATCCTCTTCGAAACGCTGCAGAATGTCCTTGAACGACGAGCCGTTGATCGGGTCGCCACCTATGCCCACGCTGGTCGAAACACCGATCCCACGCTCTTTCAACTGGGCCGCGGCCTCATAGCCGAGGGTCCCCGAGCGACCGATGATGCCCACGTTGCCCGGCAGGTAGATATGTCCCGGCATGATCCCCAGCAGCGCTTTGCCCGGCGAGATGGTGCCCGCGCAGTTCGGCCCGGTCAGGACCATGCGCTTCTCTTTGGGATAGCGGTACATGTAGCGCTTCACGCGGATCATGTCCTGCGCCGGAATACCGTCGGTGATGCAGACACAATAGCGGATACCGGCATCTGCGGCCTCCATGATCGAGTCCGCCGCAAAGGGTGGTGGAACGAACACTAGGCTGGCATCCGCGCCGGTTGCTTCAACCGCCTGCTTGACGGTGTCAAAGACCGGAACGCCTTCGACGGTTTCGCCGCCTTTACCGGGAACCACGCCGCCCACCACATTGGTGCCGTAGTTCAGCATGTCCTTGGTGTGGAATCGCGCCATGCGGCCGGTGACACCCTGCACGATCACGCGCGAGTTACGATCGAGAAGAATGCTCATTGCACAGCCCTCATCTTGGTGCCTTGGGTAAGGTCGTTGCGCCATGCGCCCACGGCGCGTTCGGCCGCCTCCATCAAAGTGGTGGCGCGGATGATCGGAAGGCCGGATTTGGCGAGTATCTTCTGACCCTCTTCCACATTGGTACCGGCTAGGCGCACGACGACAGGGATATCGATATCCAGCTCTTTCAGGGCCTGCACGACACCTTCGGCCACCCAGTCGCAGCGATTGATACCGGCGAAGATGTTCACCAGAATGGCCTGCACATTGTCGTCCGACAGAACCAGACGGAAGGCTTTGGCCACACGCTCGGGCGAGGCGCCACCACCGATATCGAGGAAATTCGCAGGCTCTCCGCCAGCCAGCTTAATCGTGTCCATGGTCGCCATCGCAAGACCGGCGCCGTTCACGATACAGCCGATATTGCCGTCGAGACCAACATAGGACAGGCCCCGGTCACCGGCGCGGCTTTCGCGTGGGTCTTCCTGGCTTTTGTCGCGCAGCTCGGCGATCTGCGGGTGACGGAACAAGGCGTTGTCGTCGAAGCTCATCTTCGCGTCCAGCGCCAGAACGCGGTCGTCTCCGGTGATGACCAGAGGGTTGATCTCGACCATGGTGGCGTCCAGATCGCTGAAGGCGGCGTAGCAGCCCTGCAGAGTTCGGACCATGTGCTGGATCAGCTTCGGCTCCAGCCCCAGTTGGAACGCGATTTCACGGGCTTGGAACTCTTGCAGACCGACCGCGGGTTCAACGATCGAACGCACGATGCTGTCCGGACGCTGGGCCGAGATATCTTCGATCTCCATCCCGCCTTCCGAGGACGCAACGATCATGACCCGCTGGCTGGAACGGTCCAGCACAAAACCCAGATAGATTTCGCGATCAATCGGCACCGCAGCTTCCACGTAAACGCGGTAGATTCCTTTGCCTTCGGGGCCAGTCTGATGCGTGACCAGCTTGCGGCCGAACATGTCATCACAGGCTGTGTAGATCTCGTTTTCGGTGTTGCAAAGCTTGACCCCTCCGGCCTTACCGCGGCCGCCTGCATGGACCTGCGCCTTGACGATCCACTTGTCACCCCCGAGTTCACGCGCCCGATAGGCCGCCTGTTCCGGGCTATAGGCCAATGCACCGGGTGGCACTTCGACACCGAAATTCGAAAGTAGTTCTTTCGCCTGATATTCGTGAATATCCATCTGCAATCCTCCCGTTCTTGCAGTGAAATTAAGCAGCCATCGAAGTGCCGTAGCGGCTTTCCAGCAGGGCTTCGATCGCGTCCCGATCAATCTGTCCGCCCAGTTCGCGCATCGCCTCGGCAAACAGGCGCACGATCCGGCTGACGGATTTCCGGTTCAATTGGTTGAGGATACCGATCCGCACTTGCACAGGCGCGCTGAGCGTGGGCCAGATGCCAAAACCGCGCGCACGGCAATTCTGCACCAACTCCATCTCACGCCCGGCAAGCTCCGGCGGCAGGTTCAAAACGATGAGGCTCGGCATGTCCGAGGTGACCTCACACCCCAGTTCGACCACGGCATCGCGCAGGACGCGTTCGTGAATGCGGTAAGACGCTGCGCGCTTGGCCAACCCTTCCTGCAATGTCAGACGCAGGGCCTCGTGGAAGGCGGCCACGGCGTAACCCGAATGCGTCCGGTGATAGGTGCCTTTCTCGACGTCCTTGCCATCGACGATGCCCCAATGGCGCGCCTCGAAAATCGGGTTGTGCACATAGGTGTAGGCACCGCTGGTCTTGAGGCTGTCGATGAAGGCATCTGTGAAGCTAACCGGAGCGTAGGTCAGCGGCAGGCAGCACAGACCTTTCTGCGGGCACGACGCCCAACCCGCGATGCCGGGGTAGTCGTCGATCGAGAAGTCATCCACGCCCAGCGACGACACCGCGTCGATCAGACCCATCGCGCCGTGACGCTCGCACGCGTCCGAAAAGCCGCGAATGTCGTTGATCCGGCCGGACCCGGTTTCCCAATGCGCCATGAACGCCCATTTGGGCTTGTGCTCGGCCAAGGCCGCTTCGACGATCTCGCCGGTGACGGGCTGGCCATGCGGAACCTCGATCACAGTGACGCTGGCAGCTTGCGGGTCAAGCGGATTGGCCGCGTGTTCGGCGGGCGTCGCCGCCTTGATCCGCAGGGTCAGCGCATCAATGCCCGAGAATGTGCCGTTGGCAAAAGCCACGACCTTGTCGCCCGGCATGACGGCCGAGAACATGGTGTCCAGCGCGCTCCAACCCGTGCCGGCGACTGCGAAGGTATAGGCGTTCTGCGTACCCCAGATTTCGCGCAGCATGTGCTTGCACTCAATCATTCCACGCAGAACGTCGCCCTGCATGTGATCAGCAACCCCTGCCCCTGCAAAGGCCTGCAGAACGCGAGCATCCGTGTTGCCGGGTCCGGGACCCGCTGCAAGGGTCTCGGGGATTTCGAGCGGAGGGAAAATCTGGAAAGTCATTGTGCGGCTTCCTCGGCTGTTTCTCAGGCTCAGCGGCCCGTTTGGTTGAGTTGCCGAGTAGAAAACGTGCTCTTGCCAGATCACGCAACGTAACTTACTACTGATTTAGCATGCCTAATAGGATGGGGTATTACCTACCCAAAGGTGTAAAAATACGATAGTATACCAAAAACGTACCCACCCACTTGGGTAGTTTTTGAGCTTTAAGGGCGAATTCATATGGCTGAAGCTCCATCAAAGCCCATCGACGTCATGCTGGCAGACGGCAACCCTCTGGTCCTGTCGGCGATGTCAGAGATCTTTGAACGCGACCCGCGATTCTCATTGGTCGCGACTTCGGCCACGGCCGAAGGATTCCTTGGCACGGTCATGCGGGTGCCTGTTCAGGTCGGCGTAGTGGACTGGACATTGCCCGCCCTTGGCGCCGCAAAACTGATCGAGGTGCTGCGCGATCAGGCCAGCGCGCCGCGCTTCGTGGTCTATGGCGATGCCAATGCCGACGTTCCGCGACTTGCGATGCAGGCCGGGGCTGCCGGGTTTGCCGCACGCTCGGGCGAGGTTGAAGGGCTTCTGGACACCTGCGAGAAAGTGGCCGCGGGCAAGATGGTGTTTCCGTTCATCGACGTCCGGAAAATGCAGCAGGACCCGATCGAAAGCCTGTCGCGTAAGGAACGCACAATCCTCGAGGCGCTGGCGCAGGGCATGTCCAATCGCGAACTTTCAAAAGAGCTCGAGATTTCGACGAACACCGTGAAGTTCCACCTGTCGAACATCTACGACAAGCTGGGCGTCAAAAACCGGACCCAAGCCATTGCACAATATTATGCAGCGCGGATGCAAAGGGACTGATACGGACCGTAATCTGGTAAACTCTAGGTTTTCCGGGCATGCTTTGGTTTCACACCCGCAGCCGGAGGACCACAAATGCCGCAATATAATGACATGTTCGAACTCTCCCTCGAGGATATGGAACTGATCGAACAGGCCCTGCGACAGGCGATGGCCTCTTATTCCATCGAGGCGAACGAGAACAACGAAGACACCATCCGCCGGATGCATGATCTTCTGGGCAAGCTGCATGATCAGAAGATTTTCTATCGCCCAAAGACCGGCAGCTACATCGGGGGCTGATCCGCACTTTGCAGACTCCTCAAAAACAGAATAAACCCTTTGCAAATATGTGAATTCAGAGGCGACGCAGTATGAGCTACCTTGGCATTGATCTGGGAACGTCCGGGCTGCGCGCCCTGCTCTTGGCAGAGGACGGCAGCGTGCTCGGTTCGGCAGAGCATTCCTGCACGTCCCAACACAAACATCCTGGCTGGAGCGAACAGGACCCCGCCGAATGGATCGCGGCGCTAGAGGGGGCGGTTGCCGCGTTGCGGGACGCCCATCCCGAATTTGCCGATCTGCGAGCCGTTGGCGTAGCGGGCCACATGCACGGCGCAACGCTGCTGGATTCCAACGGTGACGTGATCCGGCCCTGTATTCTGTGGAACGACACGCGCGCGGATGCCGAGGCCCGGCATCTGGACGCCCTGCCCGGTATTCGCGACATTTCCGGCAATATCGTTTTCCCCGGCTTCACAGCCCCCAAACTGCTCTGGGTCAGGGAACATGAGCCGGAAAACTTCGCCCGTATCGCGAAGGTTCTGCTGCCTGCGGCCTATATGAACTACTATCTGACAGGCGATTACGTCGCTGACATGTCGGATAGCGCTGGCACATCCTGGCTGGACGTCTCGCGGCGTACATGGTCCGAGGAGCTGTTGATCGCCGGGCAAATGTCGGACTCTCAGATGCCCCGTCTGGTTGAGGGCTGCCAGCCCGCAGGTACCCTTCGCGCCGATCTTGCCAGCCGTTGGGGTCTGCGCAATAGCGTCACCGTCGCAGGCGGTGCCGGAGACAACGCCGCGGCGGCCTGTGGCCTGGGTGCTCTGAACGAAGGGGACGGGTTCATTTCGCTTGGCACCTCCGGAGTGCTGCTGGCTGCGCGCGATGGCTACCACCCCGACCCCGCCTCGGCTTTGCACACGTTTTGCCATGCCGTGCCCGATCGCTGGTATCAGATGGGCGTCATGCTGTCTGCAACCGACAGCCTGAATTGGCTAGGGCAGATCACCGGCCAAAAACCCGCCGACCTGACCCGCGCATTGGGCGACGAGCTGCGAGCACCCGGCCGCGTGCAGTTCTACCCTTACCTCTCAGGCGAACGCACCCCGCACAACGACGCCAACATTCGCGGCGGCTTTACCGGGCTGGGAAAAGACACTGACCAGAGCGATCTGACCTGCGCTGTGCTTGAGGGGGTCGTCTATGGCCTTAGCGACTCGTATGACGCGCTGGTGCAGACTGGCGCGCGGATTGATCGGCTGATCGGCATCGGCGGCGGTACAAAATCGCGCTACTGGGTCAAGCTGATTGCAACTGTTTTGAACGTGCCAATCGAGCTACCTCAGGACGGAGAGTTTGGCGCAGCACTGGGTGCCGCACGTCTTGGCCAGATCGCAGAAACCGGAGCGTCGCCCGAAGACATCCTGACCCCTCCCAGCATCGGCGAACGCGTTCTGCCCGACAGCAGCAAAACCGCAGATTACGAGGCAGCCAAGGCACAGTTCAAAGCCGCCTATGGACCTCTTCGGCAGATCTCCTCGCGGGGTTGATAGTCAGGCCGTCGCGCGGTGACGGCCCGAGCCGCTCACACCCTCTGACAACATCTGGTTTTTGCCAGCCCAGCGCATGATATGTTAATGTAAAGGGTGCGTGGCCCTCATCCGACGCGCCTGTTGCAGGCTTTCTTTCGGCATTTTGAACTCTCATTTACCGAGGGCCACCGCGCCACAAAGATCAATCAATTTGACCCGTCTGGGCAGAGCTGATCACGGATTGGACGCAGACCTGCCCCCAGAAAGGACTATCGATATGTATAGCATAATCGCGACCTGGTATTTGAAACCCAAACAGGAGGCCGAGGGGATCGCAGCCCTCAAGCAATTGGCCCAGGATGTGAAGCAGGAAGAGGACACTTGGGGCTACCTCATCCACACGGGCGGCGAAAACTCGGCACCGCCTTCCAGTGAGGGCACCGTCGTTTTCATCGAAATCTACAAGGACTTCCAAGCTTTTATGGACCATGTGACCGGCCCGATCTTTACCGCATTCAAAAAAGACCATGGGCAGCTTTTTCAGCCCATACCCGGCTCTGACAGCCCGTTCTTTCTGGTCGAAAACATCGACAGAATTGGAGGATTTCTGCGCCCGCAGGCGGGGTCTTAACCACCGTGCCAGCCCGCACCAATGAGCAACCCTAGGCGGGCGTGCAAAACCCGCACACAATTCATGGGCGACGAATTGTAGATTTTGTGATACTAAAGAACGCGAAATTGTTTCTTTGTTTCATATTCGGCGTAATTTCAGCGCTCAGGGGCAGCCATTTTGGGACGTCCGAATGTTAATTGCAGCAAATGCGGTGCGGCCAATCTTGCCGGGTCCAACTTTTGCCACGGCTGCGGCAATGCACTGACCCTAGCCTGCGGGTCCTGTGGTGCGTCAGCAATGGCGCATGCAAAGTTCTGCACCGCTTGCGGGGCTGCGCTGCAGGGTCACGACATTCCCCCACCGCCTGCCCCTTTGCCCTCTCCCAAGGACGCACCAGAAGACGTGGCCGAACGTCGCCAACTGACCGTAGTGTTCTGCGATCTGGTGGGTTCAACGGCCTTGTCCGAAAGACTCGACCCCGAGGATTACCGCGAACTGATCACGCAATACCGCGAGCTGGTTGGCCGGACCGTCACCAAGTTCGGTGGCGAGATCGCCAACTATGCCGGAGACGGTGTGGTCGCCATCTTCGGCTATCCCACCGCGCAGGAACTCAGCCACTATTCCGCCGCTCTTTGCGCGCTTGAGATCGCGGGCGCGACGCGCGACGGGAATACGGGGCTGACGGACAAGTCGGTGTCAACAAATGTGCGGATCGGAATCCATACCGGACCTGTGGTGGTGGGTACGGCAGCCGGCACATCGAGCTCGGAAAAGGTCTGGCTGTTTGGCGATACACCGAACGTGGCAGCTAGGATTCAGGCTGCGGCGGATGTGGGTCAGGTGGTGGTCTCGGAAGTGACACGCAGACTAATCGGAGAGCGTCTGGATTTCACCTCGATCGGCAGCCCTCCCTTGGCAGGCGTCAGCACACCGTTACAGCTCTATGTGGTCGGGCCGAAGATTTCCGGCTTTGACACCGGGCGCAAAGACTTCTCGCACGACAAGACGCCGACTATCGGGCGCACAGCCGAGATCGCTCTGGTCCAGTCCAGATGGGACGGCGCGCTGGACGGAGAGGGGCAGGTTCTGCTGCTGACCGGCGACGCGGGCGTTGGCAAATCAAAGATCGCATTTGGACTGAAGGACAAACTGACCAGCGAGGACTCCACCCAGTTTACCCTATTCGGATCGCCGTTGCATCAAAGCAGCGCGTTTTTCCCAATCAAGAATGCGCTGACGACGCTGACAGGCATGCTGCCCAACGCACCTCCTGAGGAAAGCCGGGACAAAGTCACCCAGTTTCTGACCGATCTGAACCTTGATACTGAAACCTGCGCCGCGCCTATCCTGCGCCTGATGGGGCTGGAAGACAGCACCTCTCTGGTCGCACCGATGGGGCCCGAGCGGGAGAAAGGTGCGTTGATCGAGGCGCTTTTGCAATTGTGCGCGGGGCTGGAACAGCACCAGCCGCTATTGCTTCTGCTCGACGATGTGCATTGGTTCGACGCCTCAACGCTGGAATTCGTCAACGGCTGGATCGAACAGGTGTCGAACCGCCGCTGCCTGATCCTGATGACCGCCCGGACCGAGTTCCAGTCGCCGTGGCGCAACCAGTCCCATGTCACAAGTCTGGAACTCAACCGGCTTGTGCGCCGTGACATCTATAAGCTGGTTGAAAGCATCTCGGGCGTGCGGCCGTCGCCGGAAGTTCTCAGTCAACTGGCTGACCGCACGGATGGCGTGCCGCTATTCGTCGAAGAACTGACCAAGATGGCAATGGAATCCGGCCTTTTGGTCAACCGCGGCCAGAGTCAGGCCGAATTGTCCATGGCGATCCCGGAATCGCTGCAAGACTCACTGATGGCCAGATTGGACCGTTTGTCGGCCAGCCGCGAGATCGTGCAGGTCGCCGCAGCAATCGGCCGAAACTTTGAGCGCAAGCTGCTGTCCGAGGTTCTGGACTGGACCGAAAACGACATCACCGAAGCGCTGAACCAGCTGCTTGAGACCGAACTGATCGTTCCAGCAGGCCAGCCTGGTATGGCTGATGCATACCGGTTCCGCCACGCGCTGGTACAGGATGCCGCGTATCAATCCATGCTGCGCTCGACAGCCTCAAGGTGGCATGGCCAAATCGCTACGGTTCTCGAGGAGAAATACGCTGAAACCGTCGCGCGAGAGCCCGAAATTCTGGGCCATCACTACTGGCGTGCCGGCAATTACCCCGCCGCCGAAGGCAAACTGATGACCGCTGCCCGGCAGGCATTGGACCACTCGGCGAATGTCGAGGCGATCACCCATTTGCAGCACGCTTTGGAATGCTTGCAGGAAATGCCGCAATCGCAGGAACGCGACCGGCGCGAAATAGACA
This sequence comes from Ruegeria sp. AO1, assembly GCF_056535985.1. Lineage (NCBI taxonomy): Bacteria > Pseudomonadati > Pseudomonadota > Alphaproteobacteria > Rhodobacterales > Roseobacteraceae > Ruegeria > Ruegeria sp. AO1. Next base: position 841,639 of record NZ_JBQFJC010000002.1, on the reverse strand, counting down.
TGCAGATCATGATCGCCGTGCCATTGGCCTTCGTGCGGGGTTATGCGCACAAATCGGTTCTGTCGGCCTATGCGCGGGCGCAGTCCCTCTGCCGCGAATATGGCGAGACAGAGCGGCTGTTCAAAGTGGTCTACGGGCAGTTCCGCTCGACCATGTTGGGCGGGGAGTATGAGATCTCGAAACAGAATGCAGACCGGCTGGTCTCGCTCTGTCAGGATTTATCGAGCCCGTTAACCATTGTCTCGGCCGAACGCTCAATGGGGTCGCTTCAGACCTATCTGGGCCATCCCAAGGACGCGCTGAAACACCTTGAGGCCGGGCTTGAGGTCAATCTGTCCATCGAACATCGCTTCATGGGTCTCGATTTCGATGTGGTTGACCTTGCGGTTGCCCTTCAAGGCTATCGCGCGCTTTCCTACTGGCTGTCTGGCGACGAAGCCAGCGCCCTTTCAGCGATCAAGGCGGCGTTGGTCCATGCCGAAGAAACCGCGCACCCGTTCAGCCAGTCCTTTGCCAATGCCTTCCTTGGATGGATTTCCCATTTCCGGGGCGATGAGGCGACGGTGCAGGACAGCTCGGCCATTTTGATCGCCCTGTCCGAGGAATATTCCTTCCAGTTCTGGCGCGGTTGGGCGCGGGTCATGAATGGCTGGGTGCGCCGAAGCACGGATGGTGAAAAGGCCTTGGAAGAGATCGCCCTGGGCCTGCGCGAATGGCGCGATACCGGCTGCCGCCTTGGTCTGAGTTTCTTTCTATGCCTCTACGCTGATGCGGCCATTCTGCACGGCAAACTGGAACTGGCCGAGGAACTGTTGGACGAAGCCGAAGCCTTCGCCAACGACAGCGGTGAGAAATTCTGGATCGTCGGGCTGACCTGCCTGCGCGGTCGGTTGGCCATGGCCCACGGGGATGACATCGCCGGGATCGGCCACCTTAAAGAGGCTGCCATGGTGGCGTTGCAGCTGGGCCATTACGGCCCGCTTTTGCATGTCATTCGAGAATTGGCCGAGCTTGAGACCTCGTCAAACTGCCTTGGTGAGATCTCGAAAGCCGTGGCCGCCGACAAGACCAAAGCACCCGCGCTGGTCGAGGCAAAAGCCATTTTGAAAACCCTAAAAACAAAACAGCCGGAGGCATGATCGGGCGGAATTTGAGCAAGTAGAATTGTCACAGCCAGTGGGGGAGATCACAGCCAAATGACAAAGAAAAAAGCCAAAAGCGACCCGTGCCATCAGACGGATGTCACCGGCGTCATGCCGAAACTGCCAAAGCAGTTTGACACGTTCCCCTTCTATTATGCCTCGCTGCAATGCCAATGGATGTATTGGTACACCTCGGTCGAAGTTGCCCGCCAGTTTGTTAAAGGCACCGGCCTGTGTGTCGCCGAATTTCCTGATGAAGACGGCGAGAACAAGGCCGTCATCCTGCTGAACTTCCAACGCTATACCGCGCATTATGACAACTCGCTGGGCTTCGTGAACGAGGTCGAATTCAACCTACTGGCCTATCCCAAGAACCGGGTGCCGGGCGTGCCGAAGATGTCGCTGACTGAGTATCTTCACGGCCGCGATCAGACGAAAACCATCGGCCACCTTCGGGTTCATGTGGCCGCCGACAACGCCATGGCTGTCAAGGCCGGACGCCAAGCGTTCGGAGAGCCCAAGTTTCTGGGCCAGTTCAACTACAAGGTTCCTTCGCTGAATGCCAAGATGAAGGGGCACCCTCCGATTTCGCCTAAGAAATGGTGGATCCAACTGGTCAATCCCGACGATCCGCAAACCATCGTCTATGATCTGACGGCGGATCTTGGCAAACTCAAAGGGGATCACTGGACTCTGACCAACTGCACTCCAATCCCCGAATTCGCCACCGGGCTTGGGCGCACCGTTTGGACTCGCTGGACCATCTCGGGCCTGTTTGAAACCGCGATGTTGACCACGAAAGAGGGCAAACGCATCGCAAAAGGCTTCAAGCTGAAACTGGGGAACAACGATTTCCCGATGACCCGCGACATGCACACGCTGTTCACCGATATGACACCGGTGGCCGTGCAGGTCTTTGAAAGCCCGCCCGCCTGCTTTGAGCCGCGTGGCTTCTATGTGGACGCAATTGATGGGGATCGCCATGAAGACGCATGATGACACCCCCGAGTTTCAAGCCTTTCTGACCGTGAGCGCCGCCCTGACTGGCTATAGCAGCGCCGAACTGCAGGGCACCGGATGCGCAGGCGAATATTGGCATCAGTTCCGGCAAGTGTTGCCCGCCGAAATCCTCAAGGAGTTCCTGTCCCATTCCCACGAGCTGGGCAAGCAGGACGACGACCGGATCGTGCGTCAGACCTATCTGTCGGACAAATGCCTCGGCCCACTGTCGCGCACGCTGATTCAGCTTTGGTACACCGGCCAATGGGTGCCGCTTTCACAGGAATGGCGCGAAAGCTACGGCGCGTCGCGGTTTGATGTGGTCAAGATCATCTCGACCCGGTCCTACAAGGAAGGACTGGTCTGGGACGCCATCGGAGCGCATCCCCAAGGGGCCAAGCAACAGGGCTTTGGCGCATGGGGCCTTGAACCTCCAAAACAGCGGGGGGCAGGCAAATGAGCGCGATTGCAGATGACGACCGGACCTATGATGTGGTCATCGTAGGAGCCGGGTTTGCCGGGGGCATTCTGGCGAAAGAGCTGGTCTCGGCCGGTCATTCGGTTCTGATCCTCGAAGCCGGGGAAGACCACGGCAAGACGTGGGAAACCTATCGCTCTTACTTGGATCAGTACTATCTGTCGCTGGCCAAGACGCCGAACTCTCCCTATCCGAACCTACCAACCCTGCCGTCGCCTTCGGTGTTAGACATCACCGCGGTACGGGGCACCGAGCCCGATACGAACGGGTACTTCGTGCAACGCGGCCCCCTGCCCTTTGGCAGTAACTATCTGATGGCCTTTGGTGGAACCTCACTGCATTGGCTGGGCACAAGCCTGCGTATGATGCCTGCGGATTTCGAGATGCAAAGCCGTTTCGGCAAAGGCGTTGACTGGCCCTTTGGCTATCAGGACCTGCGCGCAGACTATGAGCGCGCCGAGTGGGAGATCGGTGTCTCGGCCGATGCCGACGAACAGACGCCCAAGGCACTGGGTATTCGCACGTCAGGACGGCACGACAATGTCGGGTATTTCGACAAGGAATACGACTACCCGATGCATTCGATCCCGTCGTCCTATGTGGATGGCTTCTTTGCCAAGGCAGACGGGATGCCTATCGAAATCGGTGAGGATGCGACCAGCACGGTTCAACTGAAAGTCTCGCGCACGCCTCAGGGCCGGAACTCGACCCCGCGCAAGCCAAGAACTGCCAAAGGCATTCAGGTTGGCGACAAACGCCGGCAGCAATTCCGCCCGCGCGGCGCGACCGGGCCATTCGCCTATATGGGTCAGCGTTGCGAGGGAAACTCAAGCTGCATTCCGATCTGCCCGATCCAGGCCAAATACAACGCGATGAAAACGCTCGAGGATGCCAAGCACGAAGCCAAGCATCAGATGGAGACGATCACGCAGGCCATCGCCTCAAAGGTCGAACTGGCCGAAAGCGGGCGTGTATCTGGTATTGTTTACAAGAAATACCCGTTCCCCGGTGTGCCTCAGTACGAACTGCGCCGGGCCAGAGGGAAGCAATATGTGCTGGCTGGCGGTGCGGTGGAAAACGTCACTCTGGCGCTGGCCTCGGGGATTTGCACCAGCAGTGACGAGCTGGGCCGCAACCTGATGGACCACCCTTACATGATGACATGGGGTGCCGCGCCAGAGCCGGTTGGCCCGTTTCGCGGGCCCGGATCGACCTCTAGCTATGCCAATTTCCGGGACGGAAACTTTAGGAACAAGAATGCAGCCTTCCGTTTGGAGATCGGTAATTGGGGATGGAACTTTGCCGCTGGCTCCCCGAACTCCGACGTGGCGCGGCTGGTCGAGCAGGACAACCTCTATGGCACCGCCCTGCGCGATAAGCTCTATTACGATGTCCAGCGGCAGGTCCGAATTGGCACGATGGTTGAGCAATTGCCCAGAGCCACAAACCGAGTCACCATCGACCCGGCCTATCGCACGCCAATGGGTGAATACCGCCCGGTGATCAGCTATGATCTGGACGACTATTCGCGCGCCGGGCTGGCCGCAGCCAATGACACCTGCGCGCAGATTTTCCAGCGGCTGGGTATTAAGAACCATACCTCCTACAGCCCATCGGATGCTGGGTATTTGACCTATGATGGCAAGGGTTACACCTTCTTCGGTGCAGGCCATCTGGTCGGCACCCACAGGATTGGGACGGATCGGCACAACTCGGTCACCAATGACGAGATGCGCGCATGGGATCACGACAATCTGTGGCTGGTGGGCGCAGGCTCGATGCCGACGATTGCCACGTCCAACCCGACGCTGACGATGTCGGCCATGGCCTTCAGGGCCGCCAGAGCCATCCAGAAGGCCGTTCGGAAAGGGGGTGCGAAATGAGTTCGAAAAAGAAACTGGACGCCGCGCGCAAAAATCTCTGCAAACATCTGCAAGACGCTTTGATGCTGGAGCTTTCGACAATCCCGCCCTACGCGACGGCCTGCTATTCGATCCTGGAGCAGGGGCAATACGACCGGTCCGAGCCGACTATCGTCAACGCCGAGCCGATCGAGGTGATCCGTCAGGTCATGCTCGAAGAGATGCTGCATATGGTTCTTGCGGCGAATGTGATGAACGCGATCGGGGGTACGCCTCAGCTGAACAATCCCAACTTGCTGCCGAAATACCCGACAGAGCTTTTGAACGGGGCCGGGCCAGAGGTGCGTCTGCGCAAATTCTCGCCCAAACAGGTCAAAAGCTTTCGCAAGATCGAAACCGCGCCGAAAGACCTCCGCAAGGCATTGAGGGGGCACTATTCCACCATCGGTGGATTCTACGCCTATGTCAGGAAGCTGCTGGAAGAAGCCTGTAAGGAGTTCGGGGACAAAGAGATCTTCATCGGCGACCCCGCGCGTCAGATCTCCAATGACGACTATTTCGGCGCGGGCGGTGAAGTTGTCGAAATCACCGGCACCCCAGCGCAACGTCGCAAGGCGGCTTTTGATGCCATCCAAAAGATCATGGAAGAGGGCGAAGGCGCAAATCTGGGTGGCAAAGCGGGTGACGGAGACACCATTCCGGGGCCAGCCGGCCATGAGGACGTTGCACACTACTTCAAGTTCAACGAAATCCTACATAGCCGCTACTATCGCCCCGAAGATCTTGTGACCGACCCTCCGACTGGCGGTGACCTGATCGTTGATTGGAGCGCGGTCTCGCCCATGAAAGACGACCCCAGCGAGGAGAACTACAAGTCCGCCCCCGAAATCGCCGCGATTTCGGCCGAGTTCAACGCCGCGTGGTCCGGTTTGCTGGACGGTCTGCACATCGCCTTCAACGAGGATAAATCCGCTTTGCGCGACCTTGTTCCAACGATGTATTCGATCAAGTCGCTGGCGCAAAAACTGATGCGCATACCGTTGCCGGACGGATCGGGCGAGACAGCCGGGCCGACATGGACCTACCTTGCGCCGAAAAAGCGGGGCTGACCTGTAGCCAAAAAACCGGCGAGACCCGTTTATGCGACTCAGTCGAAACAGGTATCTTCCGCTGAGGCCAACAAAGATTGTGCGGATAATTTCAGTTTGATAACGTCATGATCGCGCTGGGGAGGGCGCGGCATCTCAATGTTGGACTATTCGCACAATGCGTGGCTCGTGGCGGCCTCGTTGGCCGTGGCGCTGATGGCCGGCTTTACCGGACTGTACCTGACGCATGGCGCGTCGAAACTGGACAATCAACGGCGCAAATTCATCGTCGCCCTCGCAGCTGTGATACTGGGCGGCGGTATCTGGTCGATGCATTTCGTTGCCATGCTGGGCCTGCAACTGCCGATCCTGTTTTACTATGACGCACTGGTAACGCTGATCTCGGCGCTGGTTGCCATCCTTATGGTAGGGCTGGCGCTGCTGCTTTTGCATTTCCGTCCCAGAACCCCGCCGACCATCATTGGCGCGGGCGTGATCGTGGGGCTTGGCATCGTTGTCATGCACTATGTCGGCATGGCCGGGATGCAGCTGTGCCGACCCGTCTACAGCCTGTTCGACATCGTTTTGTCGACCGCGGCCTCGGTTGTTCTGTCGGTTCTGGCGATCTGGGTAGCTTACGACAGCCGAACCCATCGGAACATCCTGCTGGGCACAGCCTGTTTCGGCATTGCCGTGTTTTCCATGCATTTCATCGCAACCGGTCTCACGGATTTCGTGGCCACCGAGACTGCTGGGGCTGCCGGGCCTGCGCTGGACAACCAGATTCTGGCAATGGGCGTCACGGTTGCAGTCTTCCTGATCTGTGGCGCCTTCCTGCTGACCGGGATCACCTTCATCGAACCCAAGACTGAACCCGCCTCAGTCCCAACACCCGCCCCTCAACCAGAACCAACCCCAACCCTACGCGCAGGGGTGCCTTTTGAACGTGAAGGCCAGACCTTCTTTGCCGAACCCGCCCAAATTGCCGCCATCCGGGCCGAGGGGCATTACACCATTCTCTATATCGATTCCGAGAAACTGTTCTGCCCCTGGTCCATCACCGAGGCCGAGACACGCCTACAGCCCGATGGCTTCCTCCGCGCCCACCGAAGTTATCTGGTGAACCCCAAACATGTCTCAAGCTTCGAGAGGCATAAGGACAACGGGACATGTTATTTCGACTCTGTCGAGGCGCTCAGCAAGGTACCTGTCAGCCGATCTCGCCTTTCAGACATCCGCGATGCTTTGGGCCTTTGATCGCAACTCGTGCAGCTCATTCGCATTTCGTGAAACAACCTGCGCGCCCCGTTCCCTGCGACTGGAACCGCTGAGCGCACCCCTCTTTCCTGATTGAAGGTACCCCAAGGTATACCGCTTGGACCCAGGGAGGAAAAACATGATACCAGCCGGTTTTGAGTATCACCGGCCAGGCGACATCGCCTCGGCCATCGGCATTTTGCAAGAACATGGAGACGAAGCGCGCGTGATCGCGGGCGGGCACAGCCTGATCCCGATGATGAAGCTGCGCATGGCCGAGATGGGCCATCTGATCGACCTTCAGGCCATCGATGAACTAAAAGGCATCGAGGTCGGGTCCGATACCGTGACCCTTGGCGCCATGGTGACGCAGCATGAGTTGATCACCCATGACGGTCTCGCCGCTGCCATTCCGCTGATCCGCGAGGCGGCGTTGCAGATCGCCGACCCTCAGGTCCGCTATATGGGCACCGTCGGTGGCAATGTCGCCAACGGCGATCCTGGCAATGACATGCCCGGTCTGATGCAGTGCCTGAACGCGACGTTTGAACTGTCCGGCCCCGATGGGTCACGCAGTGTCGCCGCGCGTGAGTTTTACGAGGCCGCCTATTTCACAGCACGCGAGGATGAGGAAATCCTGACCCGAATTTCGATTCCCGTACCTGGTGCTGGTGTCGGTCAGGCGTATGAGAAGCAAAAGCGCAAGATCGGGGATTATGCGACGGCCGCCGCCGCCGTAATGGTCGGTAACGGCACGGCCTCGGTTGCGATGACCAATCTGGCGGACACTCCGATCTGGTCCGAAAACGCCAGCGCTGCATTGGCCAATGGCGATGCGGACGGCTGTGTTGCTGCCATGCTGGATGCCATTGAACCCGTGGCCGACAACCGTGGACCCGTCGAATTCAAGAAACATGTGGCGAGCGTTATGCTGCGCCGCGCCATCGACCGTGCGCAAAGCCACGCGGGTTGAGGGGAGGAAACCATGTCGAAAATGCACGTCAAACTCACCGTAAACGGCAAAGAGGTCGAAGGTCTGGCCGAGCCGCGCACGCTGTTGATCCACTTCTTGCGGGAAGATCTGAAAATCACCGGCCCTCATATCGGCTGCGAGACCAGCCATTGCGGGGCCTGCACCGTGGATATCGATGGCAAATCCGTCAAATCCTGCACCACCTTCGTGGCGCAGGTGAACGGTGCCGATATCACCACCGTCGAAGGGCTCACCAACGACGATGGCAGCCTTGGCGTTCTGCAGGAGATGTTCCGCGAGCATCACGGGCTGCAATGCGGCTTCTGCACGCCGGGCATGATCACCCGCGCGCATCGCTTGCTGCAGGAAAACCCGAACCCGACCGAAGAGGATATCCGTTTCGGCATGGCTGGAAACCTGTGCCGCTGCACCGGATACCAGAACATCGTCAAGGCGATCTCGGCCTCGGCTGACATGCTGAACGCTCAGAAGGAGGCTGCGGAATGAACGACCAAACTCTGACCCCCGAAGAACGCGCCGCCAATCTCAAAGGGATGGGCAGCTCGCGCAAACGCGTCGAGGACGTGCGCTTTACCCAAGGCAAGGGCAACTATGTCGATGACATCAAGCTGGACGGGATGCTGTTCGGCGACTTCGTGCGCTCCCCCTACGCACATGCCCGCGTTGTAAGTGTGAACAAAGAGGCCGCCTTGGCGATGCCCGGCGTGATCGCTGTTCTGACAGCCGAGGATCTGGCTCCGCTGGGCCTGAATTGGATGCCGACGCTTGCCGGTGACAAGCAGATGGTTCTGGCCGACGGCAAGGTGCTGTTCCAAGGCCAGGAAGTGGCCTTTGTGGTCGCCGAAGACCGCTATATCGCCGCCGATGCCGTCGAGTTGATAGATGTCGAATACGAAGAACTACCTGTTCTGACCGATCCGTTCGAGGCGTTGAAATCCGATGTGGTCCTGCGCGAAGACCTTGAAGGTCAGACCGAAGGTGCGCACGGACCCCGCAAACATCACAACCACATTTTCACCTGGGAACAGGGCGACAAGGACGCGACCGAAGCCATTCTGGCCGAAGCCGACGTGGTGGCGGAAGAGATGGTCTACTACCACCGCACCCATCCTTGCCCGCTGGAGACCTGCGGGTCTGTGGCCAGCATGGACAAGGTGACCGGCAAATTAACGCTGTATGGCACGTTTCAGGCTCCGCACGCGATCCGAACGGTTGTCTCGCTGATCTCCGGCATTGCCGAGCACAATATCCGCGTCATCAGCCCTGATATCGGTGGCGGTTTCGGCAACAAGGTTGGCGCCTATGCGGGCTATGTTTGCTCGGTCGTGGCCTCGATTGTCACTGGCAAGCCAGTGAAATGGGTCGAGGATCGGATGGAGAACCTGATGTCCACCGCCTTTGCCCGCGACTACTGGATGCAGGGCAAGATTGCGGCCACCAAGGACGGCAAAATCACCGGTCTGTGGTGTCACACCACAGCGGACCATGGCGGCTTTGACGCCTGTGCGGACCCGACCAAATTCCCGGCAGGCTTCATGAACATCTGTACGGGGTCGTATGACATCCCCACCGCTTACCTGGCCGTGGATGGCGTCTATACCAACAAGGCCCCGGGTGGGGTGGCTTATCGCTGTTCCTTCCGCGTGACTGAGGCCGCCTATTTTATCGAACGCATGATCGAGGTTCTGGCCATCAAACTGAACATGGACGCGGCCGAGCTGCGCCGGATAAACTTCATCAAGGCCGATCAGTTCCCGTATCAGTCCGCACTGGGGTGGGAATATGACTCGGGCGATTATCACACTGCGTGGGATAAAGCTCTGAAGGCTGTCGACTACGAAGGTCTGCGGGCAGAACAGGCGCAGCGGGTTGAGGACTTTAAGGCTGGCAAGACCCGCAAACTGCTGGGCATTGGTCTGACGCATTTCACCGAAATCGTGGGCGCGGGACCGGTCAAGAACTGCGATATCCTTGGGCTTGGTATGTTCGATAGCTGCGAAATCCGCATCCATCCGACTGGCTCAGCCATCGCAAGGCTGGGGACGATCTCTCAGGGTCAGGGCCATGCCACGACCTTTGCACAGATCATCGCCAGTGAGATCGGCCTGCCCGCTGATGACATCACGCTGGAGGAAGGCGACACTGACACGGCACCTTACGGTCTTGGGACATATGGGTCTCGATCCACGCCGGTCGCGGGGGCTGCAACGGCTATGGCCGCGCGCAAAATCCGCGCAAAGGCGCAGATGATCGCAGCTTATCTGCTTGAGGTCCACGACGACGATGTCGAATGGGACGTGGATCGGTTCTCCGTCAAAGGCGCGCCCGAGCGGTTCAAGACCATGAAAGAAATCGCCTTCGCTGCCTATAATCAGGCTATTCCTGGGTTGGAGCCCGGTCTGGAGGCGGTCAGCTACTATGACCCACCGAACATGACCTACCCGTTCGGGGCCTATATCTGCGTGATGGAGATCGACGTGGATACCGGTGAGTGGGACGTTCGGAAGTTCTATGCGCTGGATGATTGCGGCACCCGGATCAACCCGATGATCATCGATGGGCAGGTTCATGGCGGCGTGACCGAGGCCTTGGCCATCGCAATGGGGCAGGAGATTGCCTATGATGAGATGGGCAATGTGAAGACCGGCACGCTGATGGACTTCTTCCTGCCGACCGCGTGGGAGACGCCGAACTATATCACCGACTACACGGTGACCCCTTCCCCGCACCATCCGATTGGCGCGAAGGGGGTTGGGGAAAGCCCGAATGTGGGTGGCGTGCCCTGTTTCTCTAATGCGGTGCATGATGCGTTCCGGCCTTTTGGGTTGGTGCAAAGCCATATGCCGCATGATCATTGGCGGATCTGGAAGATCGCCAATGGGTTGGGGATGCATGGGTGATTGGGTTCGGATCGGCTTGACCGATCCGACCGAACGGAGGGGGCCAGCCCCCTCCGAACCTCCCCCGGGATATTTTTAGCCAGATGAAGAATGGATCCTGGTTTTGACTTTGAGTGACGTGCAGAACGGATTGGCCGCGCAGGGTTATGTCGCTGATGATCGATTGGCGATGGCGCTGCATCTGGCGCAGGCTTTGGGGCGGCCTTTGCTGCTGGAAGGTCCGGCAGGCGTTGGCAAGACCGAAGTCGCGAAGGCTCTGGCTGCCCAACACGACGCGCGTTTGATCCGCTTGCAGTGTTATGAGGGGCTGGATGCCAGCCACGCCATTTACGAATGGAACTACCAACGTCAATTGCTGGCCATCCGCGCGAGCGAAGCGCTAGGCGGCACAAGCGAAGCGCAGTTGTTCTCGGATGATTACCTTCTGAAACGGCCCCTTTTGGAGGCGATCAGTGAAGACGACCCTCCGGTTCTCTTGATAGATGAGATTGACCGTGCAGATGAGGAGTTCGAGGCCTATCTGCTTGAGATTTTGTCAGATTTTCAGATCACGATTCCGGAGCTTGGGACCATCAAGGCGCGCTCCCGCCCAACTGTGATCCTGACGGCCAATGGCACGCGGGACCTGTCCGACGCTTTGCGGCGGCGGTGTTTATACAGCTATCTCGGCTACCCTTCGCGCGAGACGGAGATGGCCATCTTGAAGGCGCGTATGCCCTCTGTCGAAGGATTGCTGGCGCGTCAGATCGTCGGGGTTGTTCAGGCCCTGCGCAAGGAAGACCTTGAGAAAAAGCCGGGCATTGCCGAAATGCTGGACTGGGCCGCCGCCCTGTCGGGGCTGGGTGTGAACGACATGGCCCAGTCTCGGGGCGAAGTGCAGGCGACGCTTGTCTGCCTGCTGAAGACGGCCGCCGACTATGATGCCGCTCCGCCTGAGGTTCTGGATCGCTTGATCGGGAAGGTTGCGTGATGCAGGTCACCCGGTTCCCTTCCCGCGCGGCGGGCTTGGCGGACCGCATGAGCGGATTCATGGCCCATCTGCGGATGAACGGATTGCGCGTGGGTCCCGCCGAAACCGGTGACGCGCTGGCCGCCTTGGCGGCGGTCGAGGCAACCGACGCGACACAGGCCAGGCAGGCCTTGTGCGTGTTGCTGACAGGCAGCGCCGAGGATTGGCGACGCTTTGATGAGCTGTTCGACGCCTACTGGTTCAATGTCGGCAAGCAGCGCAGTGGGACAGCGCAGACCGCTCATGTACGGGTGCAGTCGGCGAAACCGAAAATCTGGCAGCAGCAAACACAAGACGAACAGGATCCGCAAACGGATACAGATCAGGCAGCCACCACTCCTGATCCGGGCGACGGGGAGGCCGAAGGGATGGATGGGAAGCTGATCGCGACCCGAACGGCCAACCTGTCGCGCCGGGATCTGCGTGAATTGATGGATGACGAGTCGCTGAGACAGGCCGAACGCGCCGCGACCCAGCTGGCTCGGGCGATCCGCGACCGCCGATCTCGCCGACATAAACAGGCGCAGCGTGGTCGGGCGCTGGACATGCGGCGGATACAACGAGCCAGTCTGGCACGAGGTGGAGAGCCGATGGACCTCTATCGCCGTGCGCGACCGCCGCGACCGATGCGGATCGTTGCGCTATGCGATGTCAGTGGGTCGATGACCGTTTATTCCCGCGTTTTCCTGGCGTTTCTCAAGGGCCTGATCGGCAGCGGAACCGAAGCCGACGCCTATCTGTTCCACACCCGTCTGATGCGCGTGACGGACGCACTGCGCGATCACGACTCAATCCGCGCTGCGGGACGGCTTTCACTGATGGCCGAGGGTTTTGGCGGCGGGACCGACATCTCTGGCAGTCTCGAAAGCTTTCTGGACGGCTACGGCGCGCGGGCGCTGAATGGACGGACGATCGTGCTGATCTTGTCGGATGGGTATTGCAGCACGGCTCCGCAGGCGTTGGGGCAGGTTCTGGAACGGATTCAACGCAAAGCGCGCCGGGTCGTCTGGCTGAACCCGTTGAAAGGCTGGCAAAATTACCAGCCTGTTGCCGCTGCCATGCAGGCCGCAGAACCCCATCTGGACGCCCATCTGCCCGCCAATACGCTTGAGGCGCTGGCGGCGCTGGGGCCTGAATTCAGAAAACTGTGAAAGGATATACCGATGGCAGGTTTCGACATTTTCGACACGATTGAAGAGCTGCGGCGTACCGGCGATGCCTTTTGCGTGGCGACAGTTCTGCGCACCGCCGATGCGACCTCGGCAAAGGCCGGAGGCAAGGCCGCCATCACCCGCGACGGTACGGTTCTGGGCCATCTGGGGGGTGCCTGCGTGCAACGCGCGGTTCGCGCTGCAGCGCAAGAGGCGCTGGTGTCAGGTGAGCCGAAAATGATCCGCGTCAAACCTTCGGACAAGGTTGTGTCGATGGCCGACCCGGACGGTGTTCAGACCTACAAAAGCGGGTGCCCATCCGGAGGGACAGTGGACATGCTGATCGAACCCTATCAACACGCCCCGCGCTTGATCATATTCGGAGACTCTCCGATCGCGCAGGCGTTGGCGTCCCATGCGGCACTGGCTGGGTTGCGCGTGTGTTTGCCTGAGGGTGCTGAAAACACGGTGAAATTCACCCCCTTTGATCCCAACGACCTGAACGCATTGGGCGTTGAAGCGCGTGATTTTGTAGTGGTGGCGTCGCAAGGCAAAGGCGACGGAGCGGCATTGAAAGCTGCGCTGCAATCACCCGCGCGCCGCGTTTCGATGGTTGCGAGTCGCCGCAAGGCCGAGGTGCTGTGTGCCAAACTGGAAACGCAAGGGCTGAGCACAGAGCAGACCAATCGGCTGAAATCGCCCGCCGGGTTGGATATCCACGCCATCGACCCGCATGAAATCGCGCTTTCGATTTTGGCTGAAATCATCATGTGGCGCAATTCTGACAAATCCCAGGAGACGTCCCATGATGAGAAAATGGCTTAACTGGCTGCACGCTTTGAAACCCGCGCAGCCCGAGTTGACTTCGGAGGAGGCGACCGAAAAAGCCCTCCGTGTCTTTCCCAAATGTTGTTGAAAAAGGACCCCCCAGATGGAACTCACTGACGAAATCCGCATCGCTGCCCCCAAGGATGCCGTTTACCGCGCGCTCAACGATCCCGATGTGCTGCGCGAATGCATTCCGGGCTGCGAAGAGTTGAACCAGCATTCGCCCGAACATCTCGAGGCCAAGGTCGTTTTGAAAATCGGCCCGGTCAAAGCCCGCTTTAGCGGTGAGGTGACGCTGGACAACTCCCAGGCGCCAGATGCGTTTTCGCTATCCGGCGAGGGCAAAGGCGGCGCGGCTGGCTTTGCCAAGGGCGGCGCGGATGTATCTCTGACTGCCGATGGGGATGAGACGGTTCTGTCCTACACAGCAAAGGTCACGATCGGCGGCAAGATCGCGCAATTGGGCAGCCGCCTGATCGCAGGGACGGCCAAAAAGCTATCCGGCAAGTTCTTCGACAAGTTTGGCGAGGTCGTCGCAGAACAATTCGTGCAATAGGCGCCGCGCCTAGAGCGCATCCAGCGGATGTGGCAGGGTCTGCCACACCGCCTCTGATATCCGTCAGCCCTGGGCCTCATCCTGCATGTAGGCGATGACATTGGTGATATCGGCCTCTTTCTTCAGGCCAGGGAACTGCATCTTGTTGCCGGGCAGAAACCCTTTGGGGTCGGTCAGAAATGCCGCCAGATTTTCCGGCGTCCAGACAAGATCGGCACTAGCAAACGGGTCGGAATATTTGAACCCGTCCACCTGCCCCGCAGATGCACCCACCACATTGAACAGCGAGGGCCCTACGCCATTGCGGCCTTCTTTCAGCTGATGGCAAGCCTTGCAGTTGCGAAAGACCTTCTTGCCCGCTTTGAGATCCCCGTCCACTGCGGCGATTTCAACTGGGGCGGCGGTCGCGGCTTCGGCCTTGTTTTCGTCTATGGTAAACACAAGCCGCGCGGTGATCGGTACGGTTCGTGTGATGCCGGGCAGGTCGGCCAGCTCCATCAGCTTGTCAACGCCTGCATCCACGCCTGCGTCCTCGGTGCTCAGAAAAACCATATCATTGGTAGAAACCATTACCGATGTCTCGGTCAGTCGCACCACGAACATCTCGGCGTCGAACTCGATCTCGGTCCCGACCAGAGACAACGCGGCCTCGACATCGATGATCGACGATGCGCCCACGGCAAGGCCCGAGACCTCATCCATATCGAATTCAGCGGTCAGGGCAGCGGTGCCTGCCTTGCGGAACACGTATTCGATCATCCGTTCGTTGCGTATGTCGATATTGGTTTCTACTGAGGACAGATCAATCTCGATCTCGGCATTGCCATCAGGGCTGACATGACCGCTCAGCCCGGTGAAGGAGTTGACCTCGCCCACTGTGTCTTTCTTGATCGTGCCATAAGCCAGGTGCGAGGCATCCGAGGACAAAGTCCAACTTTCCGAAAGAGCCGGGGTTGCAACAATCGCAGACGCAATCGTGACTGCTTTCAACAGAAGTTTCATTTCTTTTCTCCTCAGGCTATGTAAATCCTGACCCCGCGGGCCCGGTCCGTGAAAGACAAACACACACAGGTCGCGATTTATTCGATGAGTGGTGAAATCAGCTCGGAACAGGCCGTGCGCGGCGCGATCCAGACGCATTCGAAACGCGTGTGGCGATTCGGGCTTGCCCTGTCGGGGGCCCGGGATGTGGCCGACGACCTTTTGCAATCCACATGCCTGCGCGCGCTTGAGCGTCACCATCAGGTGACATCCCATGACAGGTTGGACAGCTGGCTGATGACGATCTGCCGCTCGATCTGGCTGAATGAGGTGCGCGCGCGCTCGGTTCGCAAGGCGCAGGCCTTGTCTGTGACCCCAGAAACCGAATTAATTGCAACAGGACCGGATTCAGAAACGAATATTTTCGCGGCTGAAGTGTTTACTCAAGTGATGCACCTGCCAGAAGCACAGCGCGAAACCGTGATGCTTGTCTTCGTGGAAGGGTATAGCTATCGCGAGGCAGCAGCCTTGCTTGAGGTGCCGATTGGAACAATCATGAGCCGGCTTTCTACGGCTCGGCAGAAACTGAAAACCGTGATGCAGCACGAGGCTGCGGACGCCGTTCGACGGGGTGGCAAATGACGTTTTCCGATGAAACGCTGCTAGCGTATCTGAATGGAAATCTGGACGAGACCGACGCGCAAGAGATCGAGAGCGCGGTCGAAGCCGATCCAGAACTGGAACAGCGCCTGATGGCGCTTGATCCGTTTGCACCCGTTGTGCATTTGGTCTTCAAGGATGTTCCGCAGGATGCGCCTCAGATCACCTTGCCGGACCGCGCGACGTCTCAACCCGCGTCTCAACCCTTTCGATTGCTGGCCGTTGCGGCCTCGGTCGCGATCGTAGCGGTCTCGGCGACGTTGTGGGCGACACGACCCGCGCCGCTAGGTTGGGCTCAACAGGCGGCAATCTACCAATCGCTCTATGTACCTGAAACAATTACCACTCTGGACACCGCACCCGAGGCGCTTGAGGCCCAGTTTGCTCAGGCCGAGGCCACGCTAGGCCGGTCCCTGAATCGCGAAGCCCTGAGCGTCTTGCCGGGTGCAGAGCTGAAACGCGCTCAGGTTCTGTCTTTCAAGGGAAAGCCACTGGTTCAGGTCGTCTTTGCGGATGATCAGGGGCGGCCCTTTGCCTTTTGCGTGATCCGTCAAGGGCCAGGGGCACCGGACAAGGATGTGAACCTTGCCGTCCTCAGCGGTCTGGCAACGGCCACTTGGGCGCAAGATGGCTATGGCTATATGATCATAGGCGCCGATGGACAGAGCGATCTGAGCGATCGCCTGACCGCATTTTCCGAGGCCATTGCAAGCTAAATGCGTCTTGGCTTTGGCCAATCGCGGAAGTTGAAGACTACACCACATCGGACTTTCGAAACGAATAGCGAAATGACCGAGTTGTGAACGCTTAATGCAGGCGGTTCGATGGCGTGGACGCGTCCTCGAGAACCAGCTTTCCGTTCTTGAGATGCCGCTCGACGAATTTCTTCTGTAAACGACCGGCTGGTACAGGATATGCCGTTTCCGGGGCGTAGCCCTGACGTTGCACTTCCGGGAAGAGGATAAAGATTTCTTCTCGGGCCTCTTCCGATATTGTCTTGATTGCTTCGGGGCCTGTAAACAAACTCTCCGAAGGAGCACCATCGGCGAAAATGACCTCGTGTTGATCGAAGAGAAGGTGGAAATAGACGACATCGGTTATGTCTTCATCCACGTAGATCCCAGGTAACGCGGCCAGCTTTATTGCCGACACAAGGACATCGGGACTGCCGAACATACGCTCGGACACTTTGGAAGACACCAACATGCGGTGTTGTCTGGACACCAGCAGGTCTTTTGCCGGAAGCCCCTGCCCAAGCGCGCCGGCAGAGATACGGACAGGTCGTAGTTTTTCCGCAGCTACACCTTGGGCCACAAAGTCCACTGTCTTAGAACCAACCCACCGCAACCGCTGCGGGCCATTTCCCTTGGTCAGAACGACATCCCCCACGGACAAATCTTCAACAGCGGTTGGGCCGTTCGGCGTTTCAATCATGGTTCCCGCGCACAAACACAGAATATCGCCGGAGATATCACCAAAGCCGATTGCACCGGTATTGGCACCCGAAGACAGACCCCCTTCAAAGATGACCTCAATCCGGGACACCGGGCCTGCAATTGAAACGGTCAGCGAATCTGGCGCGCCCGGTCCTTCGACACCCGGAG
The DNA here is from genome assembly GCF_056535985.1 of Ruegeria sp. AO1. NCBI lineage: Bacteria > Pseudomonadati > Pseudomonadota > Alphaproteobacteria > Rhodobacterales > Roseobacteraceae > Ruegeria > Ruegeria sp. AO1. Next base: position 824,130 of record NZ_JBQFJC010000002.1, on the reverse strand, counting down.
ACACATTCCCGTTGGCTTCGACCGTGTTGCCGGTCTGGACGTGAAATGGGCTGAGGTTGGAGAAAACAACCGGGACCGGATTGTCGTTCACATCAAACGCCAGAACCGTCACTCTATCGTCGAAAGAGAATTCGTTGCTGTCCAGATCCAGAATTTCGAACGTCACGTTTTTAACAGCGGTTGAAAACGTCACCTCTGATGTCGCAGGGCCCGGGATGCCCGAAACAAACAGGTTTCCACCAAGAAACCCATTGAAGAATACCCCTGGATCAGAGGCCACGGTTAGCGTCGACGAGTTCGAACCGTCTGTCAGCACGGTCGAACTGTTCGCACTGCCCAGAGTTGACCAATCAAATAGGAATGGCACTACTGCTTCTCCCAAACCGCTTAAACTGCATAGAATAACGATATTCTATCTCGTGCGTATTAATGCATCCTTAAATTGACAACCCTAGTATCTTTTTCCTGTAGTGTGATCAAATACAGCGTACCTCAATCAATCAGGACCGAAAATGGCCGTCGTTACCATGCCTGCGCAGACAGCCCAACGGCTGAAGGACGAAATTCTCAAGCTATCGCAATCTGTTGAGGTCAAAATGTTTCGGGCCAAAGACGTCGTTCAACTGATCGGTTTCACCGAAGAAGAGATCGCAGGTTTTGGCGGAGAAACCGGCGATGCGGTCATTTTGGCAGTGCGGGACCTTGAGGCTCTAAAGCAAGCTATTCCACAATCAGCCGGGGATCGCCTGAACTATATCCCGATCGTGAACGAAAAAGCCAAGGCCAAGCTGGATCCGTTTTATCAGGCCTAGACCGCACTCTGCGTGTTTGCGGCAAAGGGTGAGGCATACGCCCCACCCTCCTTCAGATCACACGTTGATGATGTTGTGACCCGGGCCGTAGGGGAAGCCGGTGATGTTCTCGGCCCCGTCTTCTTCGACCACCAGAATGTCATGCTCACGGTAGCCTCCGGCTCCGGGCTGGCCTTCTGGGATCCACAGCATCGGTTCGATGGACACGACCATACCTGGCTCTAGCACGGTGTCGATATCCTCGCGCAGTTCCAAACCCGCCTCGCGCCCATAGTAGTGACTGAGCACTCCGAAGGAATGCCCGTAGCCGAAGGAGCGGTATTGCAGCAGGCCCTCATCTTCAAAAAAGCGATTGATCTCGGCCGTAATACCGGAACAGGTCGCGCCGGGTTTGATCAGGCTCAGGCCAAGCTCATGCGCGGCGACGTTGGCCTTCCAGATGCGCAGGCTTTCGGCGTCGGGTTCGCCCAGAAACAGGGTGCGCTCCAATGCCGTGTAGTACCCCGAAATCATCGGGAAGGTGTTCAGCGACAGGATATCGCCCTTTTGCAGCGCCCGTTTGGTGACCGGGTTATGCGCGCCATCGGTGTTGAGGCCGGACTGGAACCAGACCCAAGTGTCGCGGTATTCGGCGTCGGGATAAGCGCGGGCGATCTCCGCCTCCATCGCGTCGCGACCGGCCATGGCGATCTCGATCTCGGTTGCGCCTTCGCGGATGGCGGCGTGGATGGCCGCTCCGCCCACATCAGCGGTGCGGGCACCACCTTTGATCAACTCGATCTCTTCGGCGGATTTCACCATACGGGCCGCCATGGTTTCGGGCGCAATGTCGATCAGTTCAGGCTGGCCCAACATCGCCAAAGCCGTATCGCGCGCGGCCAGAGTAATGTGATCGCTCTCGATCCCGATCCGTTTCGCGCCGCCGATCAAGCTGGCCACCGCGCGCCAGTAATTGTCGCGCTTCCAATCGGTGTAGATCACATTATCCTCGACCGAGCGGCGCCACGGTTGGCCCGCGTCGATATTGGCCGAAACCGTGGTGCAGGCGTCCTGCGTGACAACGCAGCCATAGGGCCGGCCAAAGGCGCAGTACAGAAAGCCCGAGTAATAGGCGATGTTCTGCATCGACGTTAGCAGCACGACGGGAATATCCCGCGCGGCCATAATGGCGCGCAATTTGCCCAGACGGCGATCGTATTCGCCTTTGCTGAACGGCAGGGGGGCCTTGTCGCCATTGTGGCAGGTAAAGAATTCGGGGCGATTTGTCATGTTCAGGTCTCTCATCTTTGCCGGGCGGCAAACCCGGCCACTTGTCCCGGCGTTCAGGACAGGCGGTCTCGGGGTCCGAGAGCCGATCATCCCAGTGCGCCCGCGACGCCATCGCGGCTGGGATGAACGGTCAAATCGTTAGATCAGGCGCGCGCTTGCGTCAAGCGGGGGAAAGCCCCCGCAGACGCTCGGACCGGCGGCGTAGCAATTCGACCGTTGTCAACAGCGCGATCGAGATCACCACAAGGATCGTGGCCACCGCCAGAATGGTCGGGCTGATCTGTTCGCGCAGACCGGTGAACATCTGCCATGGCAGGGTCTTTTGGCTGGCCGAACCGACAAACAGCACCACGACCACTTCATCAAACGAGGTGATGAAAGCAAACAAACCACCCGAGATCACGCCTGGCAGGATCAGCGGCATCTGGATCTTGAAGAAGGTCCGCACCGGTCCTGCGCCCATATTCGCAGCTGCCCGCGTCAGCGAGCGGTCAAAGCCGACCAGCGTGGCGGTAACGGTGATGATGACGAACGGGATGCCCAGAACGGCGTGCGCGAGGATGACCTTCACATAGCCAACGAAATTCTTGTTCATACCCAGCGTGCCTTCCATGAAGCGGCCGATATCGCTGTAGAAAAAGAACATGCCAGTGGCCGAGATGATCAGTGGCACGATCATGGGTGAGATCAGGATACCCATGATGGCGCGGCGACCGGGAACATGGCTCTGGCTCAGGCCGATGGCCGCCAGGGTGCCCAGCGAGACAGAGATCACCGTCGCAATTGGCGCGATGATCAGCGAGTTCTTGAAGCTGCGCTGCCATTCATTGTTGGTGAAGAAGTCGCGGTAATGCTTCAGCGAATAACCCTCGGGGTCCAGTCGCAACATCTCGGGCGTGAAGGTAAAGAAGTCCTGCGCGTTGAACGATAGTGGCAGAACCACAAGGATCGGCGTGATCAGGAAGACAAAGATTGCACCGCAGATCACTCGGAACAGGTAGTGATAGAACACCTGTTTCGCAGTCAGATAGGGCAGCAGTTTGCGGCGATAGCGGCCCTCATACAGCCAGTAGATGAACCATGCGAAGAACCAGCCGCCCAGCAGGCCCAGAACGCCGCCCATGGGACCCGAAATCAGAAATCCGGCGATGCCGAAGCCCAAAATGGTGATCCAGCGGGCCAGATTCTCATTCTTTAAAACAGTGATGTAGATCCAGGCCAGTGCCGCGATCAGGGCGGCTCCGCCAATGATGCCCAGAGGGATCGAACCGTTGCCTGCGCCAACAAACATACCGGCGAAGGCCCCTGCCAATGCAACGCTTGGCAGGACCATGGACATCGGTTTGCGGGAAATCGGAGTAAGTGCGGCCATGTCGACTATCCCAGCTTCACGTTATCAATGCCGACGATCTTATCGTAACACCAGTAGAGCAACAGTACGACGCCCAGCAGGATCGTACCCAGTGCCGCCGCTAGCCCCCAGTTCAGCGAGGACGAGATGTGGTAGGCGATCCGGTTCGAGATGAAGACGCCCTTGGTGCCGCCGACGATCTCAGGCGTGATGTAGTATCCGATGGCCAGAATGAAGACGAGGATCGAGCCCGCGCCGATGCCCGGAATGGATTGCGGAAAATAGATGCGCCAGAAGGTCGTCCAATTCGTCGCGCCCATGGATTTCGCGGCGCGGGTGTAGGATTCGGGGATCGTCTGCATCACCGAATACATCGGCAGGATCATGAACGGCAGCAGAATATGCGTCATCGCGATGATCGTACCGATCTGGTTGTTGATGATGACAAGTCGGGCGTCATCGGCCACCAACCCAAGCCAAACCAGCGTTTCGTTGATCACACCCTGTTGTTGCAGCATGACCTTCCACGCCGACGTTCGCACCAATAGCGAGGTCCAGAAGGGTAACAAAACGAGTATCATCAGTAAGTTTGACACCCGCATTGGAAGCGTCGCCAAAAGGTAACTGACAGGATAGGCCAGCAAGATACAGGACGCGGTTATCACCAGTGACATGAACAAGGTACGCCCGAAGAGCTTGATCAGGATCTGCTTGTCCTCGGGCTGCGCCTGCGCGCCTTCGGGCGTGCGGCGCATATCGACCGCGTTCAGGAAGTATCCGTTCGTCACAGCGGGCGAATGTGTCTTGATCACCGCCCAAGTCTGCGGTTCGCCCCAGCCCTCATGGATTTCGATCACCTGATCCTTGAACGGACCATCGGTTTCGGGGTCCAGCTTGCCCATTTTCCGACCCGAGCGACGGAACATCGAGGACATGCCTGTCTCTTCGTAGTTCAGGCGCGAGCCCAGCCGGGTATGTGTCTTGTTGTCGACGGCCACGACCATGTCGCGGACAAAGGCGTCATAGACGGCCTCGTCAGGCAGTTCGCCACTGTTTTCGTCCCAGCTTTGCAAGGCTTCGACCGTCAGGGGCAGGGTTTGCTGCACAATGCTGTTTTCCACCGACCGGAAAAGCATCGATGCAATCGGCACGATGAACGAGAACAGCACGAACAATAGCAGAGGGGCCACCAGCATCAGCGCCCGCAGCTTTTGTCGCCTCAACGAACGTGCCAGCGATTGCTTGAGCGGCGTTCCGTCCGCTGCCAGCATAGGTCCGGCGTTTTGGCTTGCGTCAGTCATCAGTGCCCCTTGGGTTTTCTTTGGTCCGGGGGCGGCGCGCCGCCCCCGACTTTGTCATGAAATCAGACGCTTATTGCGCCAACCACGCCTGGAACTTGGCGTCGATGTCGTCGCGGTAGTCAGCCCAGAACTCGTAGTTATACAGGAACGTGTTCTTGGCGTTGTTCGGATCGGTCGGCATGTGCGGCGCCATGTCGATACCCAGATCGGCATGCTGACCCACCAGCGGAGCCGACGAGGCACGGGCCGGACCGTACGAGATGTACTTGGCCTGATCCGCAAGACGCTGAGTGTCGGTCGCGAACATGATGTAGTCCAGTGCGCGTGCCTGACGCTCTTCGCTCAGACCGGCCGGGATGATCCAACCGTCCAGATCGAACACCTGCGCATCCCACAGCATGGCAACGGGCTGGTTCTGCTCTTCGATCACGCTGAACAGACGACCGTTGTAGGTCGAGCCCATGATGACCTCGCCATCAGCCAGCAGCTGGGGCGTGTCGGCGCCTGCCGACCACCAGACAACGCTGTCCTTGATGGTGTCGAGCTTGGCTAGAGCCTGATCCTGACCCTCTGCAGTCGCCAGCACGTCATAAACGTCGTCCTTGGCAACGCCGTCACAGATCAGAGCCCATTCCATGTTGTTGATCGGACGCTTTTCCAGCGAACGCTTGCCCGGATAGTTTTCCAGATCAAACACGGCGCAGACGTCTGTCGGCGGTGTGTCACCAACCAGGTCGGTGCGATAGCCGAATGTGGTCGAGTAAACGATCTGCGGGATAAAGCAGTCGCTAACCAGCAGGTCACCGAAGTCTTCGGATGCGGGCGTGCCATCAGGTGCCGGGGCCAGCATGGTGTCGGGATCGATTTCCATCGCCAGACCTTCGTCGCAGAGACGGATCGCGTCCGCCGCAACAACGTCAACGACGTCCCAGGTGATGTTCCCGGCTTCATTCATAGCGCGCAGCTTGGCAACCGCTTCGGCCGAGCTGTCATCGTTCAGGATGGTGACGCCAGTCTTTTCCGAATAGGGCTCGTGATAGGCCTTAAGCTGCGATTTGGAATAGGCTCCCCCCCAAGAGACGATGGTCATCTCTTCGGCGGAAACGCCACCGGCCGCTGTTGCCAGAGCCGCTGCAGTCAGCAGTGTCTTTGTTGGTTTCATGTAAAACTCCCAGTATTTCCCGTTTGTTGTATGGTCAGCCGACGCACGGGTTTTCGCCAGCCGGTCCCTCAGTGTAACCGCGCTTGTGCCGCGCGGCTTGGTCTATGCGTCAAGCGCACGACAATCCTTTGCCAGCCAACCGATATCGATCTCTTGACCGGGTTGCAGGCGAATGGCATCGGGGGCGTTCCGTGTCTTGACGATGAACTCGTCATTGCCCGCTACAGACATGCGGAAGCGGAACACGTCGCCCATATAGATGAATTCCTTAACCGTCGCCTTCAGCGTATGCGCGTCGGCATGCAGACGATCCTTGTTGAATTCGACACGTTCCGGACGGATCGAAACCTTGGTTCGTTCGCCCGGATTGTGCACATTGATCGGCACCGCATCAATTTCTGATCCGTCATCCAGCTGCACCACACAGCCGTCGCCGTCGATGGATTTGACCACACCTTCCAGAGTGTTGTTCTCGCCGATGAACTGCGCGACGAAGCTGTTATCGGGCTCTTCATAGAGTTGATCCGGCGGGGCCAGCTGCTGAATGCGGCCATCATCGAAAACGGCGACACGATCTGACATGGTCAGCGCCTCGGTCTGGTCGTGGGTCACATACACGGTGGTAATGCCCAGCTCATGCGCCAGTCGCGTGATTTCGAACTGCATATGTTCGCGCAGCTGTTTATCCAGCGCGCCCAACGGCTCGTCCATCAGCACCAGTTCCGGCTCGAACACTAGCGCACGGGCCAGAGCGATCCGCTGTTGCTGGCCACCTGACAGCTGCGCCGGACGGCGCCCGCCAAAGGCACCCATCTGCACCATGTCCAAAGCGCGCTTGACCTTTTCGTCACGCTCGGACTTGCCCAGCTTGCGAACTTCCAGAGGAAACGAAAGGTTTTCGGCCACCGTCATGTGCGGGAACAGAGCATAGTTCTGAAACACCATGCCAATCCCACGTTTGTGCGGCGGGATATTGTTGATTGGATTTCCATCCAGCAGGATTTCACCATGGGTAGCGGTTTCAAACCCGGCGAGCATCATTAGGCAAGTTGTCTTGCCTGAACCTGACGGCCCGAGCATTGTCAGAAACTCGCCCTTCGGCATTGCAAGGTTGAGATCTTTAACGACGAGATTCTCGCCATCATAAGACTTCTGAACGCGTTGAAATTCGACAAACGCGGCGTCGTTCGTTGTACCGGTCACAAGACCCCCTGTTTCGTCAAATGATTACCCGAGGCTTTCGGATTTCATTGATCTGTGATCCACAGTTAAGACCAAGCGATACGCACTTGGCAACAAGTTATGGTGCTTTTGCCAAAATTGAGTTCACTCTTACCAGTCAATGCACAGCGTTTAAGCGCCTCATATGCCATGCAAGGCATTGATTACTCGACAAAACAGGTTTTCCGATCCGCTCTTGGATTTTCGGTATCGCGTCGAGAGTTCGCAGGTTGGTACAACTCAGGAACACCGCTTCGACGGCCGGATCTACTCCCAGTTTGGAGGCAGCCTCGACCACGGATTCCGTCGATATCCGCGCCACCTTGGCCTCTTCTGCCTGCCCGAAACTTGCAAATACATCCATGCTTATTCCACTGGCCTGAAACGCGGTACGCAGCGGTATGTTGACCTCTTCAATGTAAGGCGACAGCAGGGCAAATTTCGAAACGCCTAGGTCGTCGGCGCAAGCGGTCGCCGCGCGGAGAGGATTCGTGACTTCACGGGTATTGCATGTCTGTTTGACCAGTTCTGCCACGCGCTCTGACCCGATCACAGAACTGGCCGAGGTACAGCCATAACCCACAACATTGTAGGGTCGCGCATTTGGAAGCAAACGCGCTGCTGCGGGCAGCGCCTTCTCCATCTCGGCAAGGCTTTCGGTCGTCACCTCGATCCCGCTGGGAATACGCGTGACGTGAAGGGGATATTTGCGGTCCGCGAAATATGCGCCGAATTCAGGCTCTAGCGTCTCATCGACCTGCAAAACGATCAGCCCAAGCGGCGAGGCGTTTGGATCGTCTTCGTCCAGAGTGTAAGGGACATGGGTCATAGCTGCATCATCTCCGGCCCGATCCTCAGGCTGATAAACCGTGGGGTGCTGTCAGTGATGACTATGTTTTCCTCATGCACCAGAATTTTGTCCCCAACGGCGATGCCCGGTTCCAGTGTCAAAACCATGCCCGGCTCCAGAACGGTGTTGTCCGACGGGATCAGGGACGGCCATTCGGTGAGGGACATTCCCAAACCATGGCCCAGGCGACCCGCATCCGTACCCTCTGCATCCGCCGTGAGAACCGCGTTCATGGCATGAAACAAATCCGCTGCGGTTGCGCCCGGACGAGCAATTTCGAACGCAGCATCCGATGCCTCGATTAACCTAGCATGGGCGTTTGCCACATCAGGCTGGGGCGGGCCGATTGACCAGTTTCGGTCGAAGTCACAGAAATACCCGTCCCAGACCAAACCAGTGTCCAACATCAACACATCGCCCAGCGCCAGCGGTACGCCAAAGGCTGGTGAAATCACATCGGCATAGCCGCCCTGCTCCGCACCGCCTGCAAGATAGGGCACCCAATCGGCGCCCTCTTCCAAGCACAGCATCTGAAAGCGGCGGAACACCTCATCCAACGGCACTCCCTCTCCGGCGATCTCGGGGACGCGGGCGAAGGCCCGACCGGCAATGCTACAGGCGGTTTCGATTTTGGCGATCTCGGCCTGGGATTTGACCATACGCAACTGGCGCAGAATGCCCCTGTCGCCTGTCAGCGCCCGTGTTCCAAGCTGGCCGCGCAGACGTTCAAGGTCTGCCAAAGGCATGCGGAGGTGCGTCTCATGCCCATCCGGTATCCCAATTCGCCCCTCTTCGGGTGTCACTTCCGCCAGCGTGTCGCATAGCAGGGAGACACCGTCATCTTTCAGATCAGGCGCACTCCACGTGCGGATATCATCGATCCATGTCTGCGCCATAAGGGCTGCCCCGATCGACGGGATCACTGCGATCGGCTTGCCCTCGGCTGGCACAATGAGGAACCACGGGCGGGTCGGGCTTTCCCAAAACCGGGTCAGAAACCCGGTAAAATAGCGTACATCCGTCTCGGTTGTCAGCAAAAGCGCAGATAGGCCCGCCGCATCTATCAAATGCTGCGCGCGCTTGGTACGCGCTTCAAACTCGGAAGGCGCAAACCCCCTCATTCTGCGGTCTCGGAGAGGATACACAGCACGCGCGAGGTCTCGGTCATTCCCAATTCGGCCCGCGCCTGGTCATTCAGAACTGCTGCGAGCCCAGCGCCGCCCGAGGCTGTTGTCTCCAACCCCGCTGCGGCCATGGCGGCCAGTTTCTCGGATACGTCCTCGTCCGAAAGTGTCAGGAACAGGTCGGCGTCGCGTGCCAGTCCGTTCAGCGCGATCAGCGAAGGCTCCTTGCAATCCAAACGCCCCATAATGCTATCTGGCCCATCGGCGAACACGCACGACCCGGCCTCGATACTGGCCTGCAGGGCGGGCGCGGCTTCAGGTTCGACCACGACTATTTTCGGCGCGTCACCCCAGGCTTTGCGGGCGTAGGCAGCAACAGCCCCGGCCAGACCACCAACACCGGCCTGCAACATGATGTGAGTCGGCACTTCGGGGCATTGATCTACCGCTTCGGCCGCCATTTGCAGATACCCCTCCATCAGCGTCCACGGCAGATCATAATACCCTTCCCATGAGCTGTCCGAGAGCAAGGTCCACCCGTTTTCCTCAGCCGCGTCGCTTGCGGCTTGCATGCTGGCTGCATAATCAGACCCACTGCGAACCACATCAGCACCTTGGCCTTTTAATCGGGCGGCAAAGCTCTTGGGCACCGTCTCGGCAATATAGACAACCGCCTTCGCGCCAAACATCCGCGCGCCCGCCGCAACGCTCATCCCGTGGTTCCCGGCGCTGGCGGTCACGTAGGTTGACCCTGCCAGCGTGTCTACACCCGGCGTATCCGAGGCTTCGGCCGCGTGGCGCGCAATCACATAAGCCGCACCGAGGGCCTTGAACGAGCCCAGATTCATACGCGCGCGCTCATCCTTGACCCAAAGCTGCTCAACCGGGGCGAGGTCTGCAGCAACCACCAACGGAGTCTCTTTCGCCGCCGGACACATGGACAAAAGGGCCGCAACACGGGCGGCATCCGTCGACGGATAAGGGGCCGAGGGCGCAAGCATGGGACCTGCCCGGTGTGTATTAGCAACGATCTTCATGTGTCTCCCCGCCCTTTCTGCATGACGTGATCTGATCGCCCCTGATCTGTCAACTCTCCTGATCGTTAACCGACCTGATCCAACAGCCAGTCATGAAACAAACCCGCTGCCGGGTTCGAGCTATTCGCGGATAGAAAATACCCCTCATTGCTGTCGATTGAGCCGTCATGCGCGCGCTCGACCAAGCCCGTATCAAGTGCGTGTTTCGCCAAAAGCTCACTTACCAAAGCCACGCCACCCCCATGTGCCGCCAATTGAAGCGCCATGCCAAAAGTATCTACAAAAACGGTGGGCTGGCTTTGCAACCCTTTGCTTTCCAACCATCGACTCCACCCGCCTGAGGTCCCCACAGCTTCGATCAGAGGCAGATCCGATATGTCCCCCAACAGGGCCGGAGATTTGAAAGGAACAAGCCTGTCGGGCATCAGGCGAACAGCGCCCTGCCCCACCTGTTTCTTCGATCCGAACCGCACCTGCACATCCGCTTGAGAGGCATTGAAATCGTCCGGCCAAATCGCGCTGAGTAGCCGCACGCGGATATCCGGGTGCTGACGGGCAAACGCGGGCAGATACGGGGCGATGACCCATTGCGCGATACTGACCGAGGTCGCAACTGTCAGAACGTCTCCGGACGCGTTGGTGTCGACCTGCCCGGCGGCAACAGCCAGAGCCTCTAACGCCTTGCCAACCTCAGGCAACAGCTTTCGGCCCGCATCCGTCAGCGCCAAACTGCGCGGATGGCGCACGAAAAGAGATGCCCCCAAACGCAATTCTAGGGATTTCACCTGCTGGCTGACCGCCGATTGCGTCAGACCGATTTCCTCGGCCGCGGCGGTAAAGCTTAGCGTGCGGGCGGCGGCCTCGAAGGATCGGAACCAGGTCAGGGGGGGAAGTGATTTTGCCATAGGCCAAGCCAGTCATTAGTCTTGTTAATATCAAAGCACATAATTCTATCATTTGTCAAAAACCAGCCCCGTTTCTAACGTCGGCCCGCGCGACAGGAGAAGTTTTATGCAGCCGGAAATACGCAAAATCGTAACCTATGACGAAGAGGTTCTGGTCGAGGGGTTTCGCCCCGCGAAGACCCCATGGCGCATGTTCGCAGTGGCCGCTGTAGTCACCAACCCATGGGCTGGCCGATATGTCGAAGACCTGAAGCCCGAGATTCAGGCCTATGGTCCCGTTCTGGGTGAGATGACGACCAAGCGCATGATCGCGCTGGCTGGCAGTGGCGATGCGATCGAGGCCTATGGCAAGGCCGCAGTGGTTGGTCTGAATGGCGAGGTCGAGCATGCCTCGGGCCTCATTCACACTCTGCGCTTTGGCAACCACTACCGGCAGGCCGTCGACGCAAAGTCTTATCTGGCCTTTACCAACACCCGAGGGCCCGCGAATGCTCCGATCATCGTGCCGCTGATGGACAAGAACGACGCCGGGCGGCGCTCGCACTATCTGACCATCCAGTTTGCGATCCCCGATGCGCCACGCGACGACGAGATCGTTGTTGTGCTTGGCGCAGCGACCTCGGGCCGGCCGCATCACCGTATTGGCGACCGCTATCAGGACCTCAAGGATTTGGGCCATGACGTGGACAACCCGGCCGCGGTCTGAGATCGGCGGGCTCGCAGCAATCCAGACCGGCGCGGGACCGAATGTCCTGTTGCTGCATGGTGTCGGTTTGCGCGCCGAGGCCTGGGGCGCCCAATTTGACGCGCTGGCATCGGTGGCGTGTCTGACCGCACCGGACATGCCCGGTCATGGCGAAAGCCAACTAGGCAACACGAGCGCAGAACTGTCGGGATACACCGAAGCTACATTGAACGTTCTGGATCAACTGGGCGGACCAACCGTAGTTGTTGGTCATTCTATGGGCGCAATGATCGCGCTCGATCTTGCGGCTAGGGCGCCGCAACAGGTTGCCGGTGTCGTCGCACTGAACGCCATTTTCGAACGCAGTTCCGAGGCCACAAAGGCCGTTACAACCCGCGCCGCCGCACTTGACGGTCAAACACCAAGTGATCCGACGGTCACTCTACAGCGTTGGTTTGGTGACACTGATCCGCCAGAATGTGCTGCGTGCCGAACCTGGCTGACGACCACAGATCCAGCAGCCTACAAGCGAGCCTATACGGTATTTGCCAACAGTCCGATCCCGCGCAGGGACGATTTGAAGACGCTCACTTGCCCCGCCTTGTTTATAACGGGTGATCTTGAGCCCAATTCGACCCCGGACATGTCACGCGCCATGGCGGAGCTTGTTCCGAACGGGCGGGCGCAGATCATCAAAGGCGCCTCTCATATGATGCCGATGACCCACGCCGCAGAGGTTAACACCGCCCTTTCGACCTTTCTGAACGAGGTGCAACAATGACCAGTCTCGACCCTCGCGACCTGCGGCGTGCCTTTGGCAGCTTTATGACCGGCGTCACTGTTGTTACGACGCGCGACACCTCAGGCACGCCGTTGGGGTTTACTGCCAACTCCTTCTCATCTGTTTCTCTGGACCCGCCGCTCTTGCTGGTTTGCCCGGGCAAGAACCTGTCCTCCTACGATGCGTTTACGAGCTGCGAGCATTTCGCGGTGAACATTTTGGCTGAGGGGCAAGAGGATGTCTCAAACACCTTCGCCGGGTTCAAAGGGGATCGATTTGCGAAAACCGCGCATCAGCTGAACGCCCATGGTCTCCCTCTTTTGGAGGGCGCAGTTGCGACGTTTTCATGCCGGACCCATCAGACCATCGAGGCCGGAGATCACTGCGTTTTGATCGGAGAGGTTGAGGCGTATTCCTATGCCGAAACCCGAGGCCTCGGATATGCCAACGGGCAGTATTTCAGCCTCGGCCTTGAACGCGGCGCATTCGAGGCCGCAGACCGATCCGTTGTCTGCGGCGCGATCATCGAATGCGACGGTCAGGTGCTGTTGGAGAAAACCGACGCCGGATATCGCCCGCCGCAGATCAGCTTGTCAGATCACCAAGCCCTGCGCGAAAGCCTGCGGCAAGACTTGGCAGCGCGCGGGATCGCAGCGCATTTGGGTGCCGTTTATTCCGTCTATGACGATGCCACGACCCACCATGTCTACACGCTCGCGTCGGCATCGACTTTGCCGCTAAACAACACCCTTGAAGCGATTGCCGTCGAACAGCTTACAGACCTGACATTCGCAACCCCGGCCATCGCCACCATGATGTCCCGCTTTGCGTTTGAAAGCCTGACCCGCGACTTTTCGCTATACCTCGGCGACGCACAGCGGGGCGATGTACATACTCTCTCGGAAAGGACTGAATGATGGAGTTTTCCCTCTTTGCTCATATGGAGCGGCTCAATCCCGAACAGCCTCATGAGAAACTGTATGAAGAGTTCATCGAGCTGTGCAAAATGGCCGATGACGCCGGTATGCGCGCGGTGTGGACGGGCGAGCATCACGGGATGGATTTCACCATCGCGCCCAATCCATTGATGTCCCTCGTTGATATTGCGCATCACACTAAGAACATTCGCCTTGGTACCGGCACCGTCATCGCGCCCTTCTGGCATCCGATCAAATTGGCCGGCGAAACGGCCGCAGCCGACCTGATGACCGGAGGACGCATCGAACTGGGTATCGCGCGCGGGGCCTATTCCTATGAATATGAGCGATTGATCCCCGGCATGGATGCCTGGGACGCAGGCCAGCGCATGCGGGAAATCGCCCCTCTGCTGCCCAAATTGTGGGAAGGCGATTGCGCCCATGAGGGAGAGTATTTCCAATTCCCCGCCACCACCTCTGCTCCGAAACCCATTCAAGACGGAGGGCCACCGATCTGGATCGCGGCCCGCGACCCGAACAGCCATGAATTCGGCGTTCAGAATGGCTTCAACATTCAGGTCACGCCTCTATGGCAAGGCAACGCAGAAATTGAGAGCTTGATGGGCCGCTTCAATGATGCCTGCGCCAACTATGACGGGCCGCGCCCCAAGATCATGCTGCTTCATCACACCTATGTCGGACAGGACGCCTCTGATGTGGATCGGGCCACGCGTGAGCTTTCGCGCTTTTACAATTATTTCGGTGCGTGGTTCCAGAACAAGCGACCCGTACATCAGGGGCTGATCCAAACTCTGACGGATGAGGAAATAGCGGCCAACACCATGATGGCCCCCGAGAACATGGGCCGCGATCTGACAGTTGGCACGGCTGAGCAGGTCACGGATCGCCTGAAGCACTATGAAGACCTCGGCTATGATGAATACTCGTTCTGGATCGACAGCGGCATGAGCTTTGAGCGCAAGCGCGCTTCGCTGGCGCGATTCATCGACGACGTGATGCCAAAGTTTCAATAAGGACCCGTGATGCAACAGAACCCACACTATCAGCTTTTCATCGACGGAACTTGGACCGAGGGCGCCAACGGGCAGGTCATGACCTCAAAAAACCCCGCAACCGGCGAGGCTTGGGCCAGTTTCGCCTGCGCCGCAACCGAGGATGTGGATCGCGCCATCTCGGCAGCGCGTCGGTCCCTGAATGACCCGGCTTGGCGTGATCTGACGCAGACCGCGCGTGGCAAACTGTTGTTCAGGCTTGCAGAGCTGATCGAACAAAATGCTGAACGCCTCGGCGAGATTGAGACGAAAGACAGCGGAAAGCTTCTGGCCGAAACGGCAAGCCAGACGGCCTATGTTGGCGACTACTATCGCTACTATGCTGGGTTGGCCGACAAGATCGAAGGTTCGGTGCTTCCGATCGACAAGCCCAACCTGCATGTCTTTACCCGCCGCGAACCGATCGGCGTCGTCGTCGCAATTGTGCCCTGGAACGCGCAGATGTTCCTGACGGCAACCAAGCTGGGGCCAGCCCTTGCCGCCGGGTGTTCGGTCGTTCTGAAAGCCTCTGAGATCGCGCCTGCTCCGATGCTGGAATTCGCGCGTCTGGTCGAGGAGGCCGGTTTCCCGCCCGGCGTCGTCTCGGTTATCACGGGTGACGCGGAAAACTGCGCTATTCCCCTGACCCGACACCCCGACGTGGATCGCATCGCCTTCACCGGCGGCCCGGAAACCGCGCGCCATGTGGTTCGCAACTCGGCCGAAAACTTCGCCGTAACCACGCTGGAGCTTGGCGGAAAATCCCCGATTTTGGTATTTGACGATGCCAATCTGGACGGGGCCGCCAATGGACTGATCGCAGGCAATTTCGGGGCCTCTGGGCAAAGCTGCGTCGCGGGCTCACGTGGTTTGATACATCGCCCAACTCTGGACGCCTTGGCAGCCAAGATCGAAGAGAAGATGAAAGACGTCGTCGTGGGTGACCCATTGAACGCCGCAACCCATATCGGGCCGCTCTGCACCAACGCGCAGATCGCCAACATCAAGACGGTATTGGCAAAATCATCCGATCAGGGCGCGCGCATCCGGTTTGGCGGCACGCCGCTTGACCGACCCGGCAACTTCATGGCACCCACTCTGGTCGAATGTGCATCACCCGAGACCGAGACCCTGAAGGTCGAGATGTTCGGGCCCGTCATGTCCCTGTTGCCCTTCGACACCGAGGAAGAAGCAATCGCTCTGGCCAACGACACGCCGTTCGGATTGGGATCGGGCGTGTTCACCGAAAATGTCGCCCGCGCGCATCGCGTGTCGTCCCGATTGAAGGCCGGTATTTGCTGGATCAACACGTATCGAGCGGTGTCCCCCATCGCGCCGTTTGGCGGCTACAACCAATCCGGCTATGGCCGCGAAGCCGGGATCGAGGCCATTCAGGACTACACGCGCACCAAGACCGTGTGGCTGAACACCTCTGATCAACCCATGTCGAACCCGTTTGTGATGCGCTGAGGGGGCGATAGATTTCGCCTCCTTCATCACAACCCTATGGCCCTTCGGATAAATATCTCACACTATGGCGCAAGAAAAGCGGTTGGAGACTGAAGAATGAGCGCACATGGATATGAAGGCGGTCGGTTAAACTTGCCATTTGTCGGGATCTCGACCTTTGGCAAATATGCCTATGTCAGCGACTGGGATGCGATCGACGCTGATGTCGCGATCCTTGGCGCTCCGTTCGACTTTGGCACACAGTTCCGGCCCGGCGCGCGGTTCGGGCCGCGCGCCATCCGCGAAGCCTCGACCCTGTTTTCCTTCGGGCATGGCGGCGCATACGATCACGAAGATGACATCACCTACCTGCCTGCGGAAACCACCCGTATCGTAGATCTGGGCGATGCGGATATCGTGCATACCAGTACCGGAAAAAGCCACCAGAACATAAAGCTCGGTGTCGAAAAATGCCTTGAGGCCGGGGCCCTGCCCGTAGTTCTGGGCGGAGATCATTCGGTCAACATCCCCTGCATTGATGCCTTTGCTGCCGAATGCGAAAAGAACGGCCCCATTCACATTGTTCAGATCGACGCGCATCTGGATTTCGTGGATGAACGACACGGGGTTCGGTTCGGGCATGGAAACCCGATGCGGCGTGCGGCGGAGAAACCCTATGTCTCGGGCCTGACACAGATCGGCATCCGCAACGTCTCGTCGACCGCAAAAGAGGGCTATGAGGACGCCCGTCGCATGGGGTCAGACATCCTGTCGGTCCGGCAATTGCGCAGACTGGGGACCGAGGCTGTTTTGGACCGGATACCGGAGGGCGCCAGGTACTACGTCACCATCGACATCGACGGGTTCGACCCCTCCATCGCGCCTGGCACCGGCACACCCAGCCACGGCGGGTTCCTGTATTACGAAGTGCTGGAACTGCTCGACGGTCTGACCCAGCGCGGGGATGTGGTGGGGTTGGACCTGGTCGAAGTGGCCCCCGATTATGATCACACGGGCAGCACCGCCATTCTGGCGGCACAAATCCTCATGAACACGATTGGGCGTATTCTGCACCACAAAGGTTCGCCCAGCGCGGGGTAAGAGCAGGTTTTCGGACTGAATCTCGGTCTTTCAGACCGACTTCTGCAGCATATGCGGAGAGGTTCCGAAATACCGGCGGAAGCATTTGGAGAAATAGCTGGCTGAGCCAAATCCGCAGGCGATGGCCACATCCAGCACCCGCATATCGGTTTGCTGCAACAGGGTGCGCGCACGCTCGAGCCTCAGGCGCGTCATATAGTTCTTTGGGCTCGTGCCGACGTAGCGCTGAAACAGGCGCTCAAGCTGTCGGGTCGAGAGGCCCGCGCTTTCGGCCACGACACTGGGCGACAGCGGGTTTTCAAGGTTTTCGCGCATGATCATGATGGCGGTCGCCAGTTTCTCATGACGGCGGCCAAAGCGGAACAGATCCGTCTGCGTCTGCCTGCCGTCCTTTGGACGCACCGACGCATAAAGCAATTGATCCGCCACGCGGGAGGCAACAGTCTGACCACAGGCCTGACCGATCAGCGATGAGAACAGATCGAGCGTGGTGACACCTCCGCCGCAGGTCGCAATCGGGCCTTCATCCACAAAGACCGAGCAGTTGGATTCCACGGTCGGAAACAGCTCAACCATCACGGGTTGCTGTTTCCAATGCGCGCTCAGGCTCTGGCCGCTGGCCACTCCGGCCATGGCCAGAATGCCGGACCCACCCCCGATGCCGCAAAGCTGAACGCCGAACCGACGCCCCTGACGCAACCAGGATTTCAACTCGTTCGAGATCGACCGATCCACGGTCATCGGCCCGCAAATGACGATGCAATCGCCCCGGCGGGTCTTGATCAAACCGCCATCAACAGCAACCGTCATCCCCGAGGATGAGGTCACCGCCTCGCCGGTTTCGCTGACGATATTCCATTCGAAAATAGCCTGCTCGGAGGCGGCATTTGCCGCCCCCAATGAGTCGATCCCGGCCCCAAGGTCCAAAGCAGAGAACCCCGGCGTCAGCAGGAAAATGAAGCGGTTCAGCTCATTCACCCGTGTGCTTGCATCTGCAAAATTGATCTCGGGACGACCCATTCCGGCTTTCCTTTCTTAAGTCCGCATATTGGCGCCATTGGCGTCATAGGCGGGTGCACCCAGAACTTCGGCGTCGTAGAACTCACCCAGGATTTCCACCTGAAGCTTGGTTCCCGGAGCGGCGCTCTCGGTTGCGACGTAACCCATCGCCATCGACTTGCCGACGCGGTGGCCGTAGCCGCCGGACGAGACATAACCGACCGCTTCGCCATCTTTCAGGATCGCCTCGTCATTCGAGACGTCGATGCCGTCCACGTCGATGGTCATGGTGACCAGCTTGCGGGCAACGCCATCTTCCTTGAACTTCAGCGTCGCATCCTTGCCGACAAAGTCCTTCTTCCAGTTGATGAAGACATCCATGCCGGATTCGACCGCGTTGAAGTCAGGACGGAAATCGGTGGTCCAGACGCCCCAGCCTTTTTCAAGGCGCAGCGACATCAGCGCGCGTGCGCCGTACCAGCGATAACCCAGATCGGCCCCGGCCTCTTCGATCGCCTCGGCCAGACGCAGCAGGTACATCGGCTTGCAGTAGATCTCAAAGCCCAGTTCTCCCGAGAACGAGATACGGTTCAGGATCACCGGAACCCCGCCCACGAAGGTCTGGCGCAGATCGCGGAACTTCAGCGCATCGGCGCTGACGTCGTCGCGGGTGATACGGGCCAGCAGCTCGCGCGATTTGGGGCCCGACAGGGCGATCCCATGCCAGTCGTCCGAGACATTGGCATAGGACACATCCGCAGGCAGGTCCTTTTCGAACCAACGGCTATGTGCGTCCTGCATCGTGCCGGAACCGAACAGCATGAAGTGATCGTCACCCAGGCATGCCACTGTCAGGTCTCCGTACAGGCGGCCTTTTTCGGTCAGCATCGGGGTCAGCGCCAGACGGCCCGGTTTCGGGACGTAACCGGCCAGAGTGCGGTTCAAGTATTCACGCGCGCCAGCGCCCTTGAACTCGTGCTTGGCGAAGTTGGCGATTTCGATACCGCCGACGGCCTCTTGCACGGCTTTGACTTCGCGCGCGACATAGTCGTGGCTGCGGTTCCGCTCGAAAGTCGGCGTTTCATGCGCGTCTTCGGAACTGTCGGCAAACCACAGAGCGTTTTCCAGACCAAAGCCTTGCCCCATCACGGCACCCTTTTCGACCAGACGGTCATAGAGCGCGGTGGTTTTCTGCATCCGGCCTTTGGGCAGCGTTTCGTTCGGGAAAGTCATCACGAAGCGGCGCTCGTAGTTTTCCGAGGACTTGATGGTGCCCCAGTCCGGCGTTGCGAACTCACCAAAGCGGGCCACGTCCATCGCCCAGACGTCGATCGAGGGCTCGCCGTCGATCATCCATTCGGCCATGGTCAGGCCAACGCCGCCGCCCTGACAGAAACCCGCCATGACGCCCACGGCGACCCAGTAGTTCTTCATGCCCGGAACCGGGCCGATCATCGGGTTGCCATCGGGGCCGAAGGTGAACGGGCCGTTGATGGTGTCTTTGATGCCGGATTCACCGATGGCGGGGATACGCTCGAACGACATTTCCAGGCGGTCGGCAATCCGGTCCAGATCGGGTTGCAGAAGCTCGTGGCCGAAATCCCAAGGGGTGCCATCCACTTTCCACGGAGTCGATTTCGGCTCATAGGTGCCCAGAAGCATGCCGTGGCGTTCCTGACGGAAGTAAATGTTGGCCTCATAGTCGATGCCTGCGGGCAGACGACCGGCTTCGCCCATGCTCTCCATGCGGTCCTTGATCATCGGGATCGCGTCGGTGATCAGGTAGTGGTGCTCCATCGGCTGTACGGGCAGGTGGATGCCCGACATATGGCCCACTTCACGCGCCCAGAGGCCGCCGCAGTTCACGACCTGCTCGGCGTTGATGACGCCTTTGGGGGTGGTCAGATCCCAGCTGCCATCGGGGCGCTGGCTCATCGAGGTCACGCCGCAATGGGTGAAATACTGCGCACCGTGGTGACGGGCGGATTTTGCGAAGGCGTAGGTTGCGCCCGAGGGATCGACATCGCCGTCCTGCTCGTCCCAAAGGGCGGCGTGATAGTGTTTGGGGTCGATCAGCGGGTGACGCTCGGCCAGTTCCTGCGGGCTGATGAATTCCTGATGCAGGCCCATATAGCGCGCTTTCGAGCGTTCACGCTTGAGGTAGTCGTACCATTCCTTTGTCGAGGCCGCGTAGAAACCACCGGTGATGTGCATACCGACCGAATGGCCCGAGGTTTCTTCGATCTCTTTGTACAGATCAATAGTATAGCTCTGCAGGCGCGAGATGTTGGGGTCCGAACTGATCGTGTGGATCTGACCCGCCGCGTGCCAGCTGGAGCCGGATGTCAGCTCGTCACGTTCCAACAGGACAACGTCTTTCCAGCCGAACTTGGCCAAGTGAAAGACGATCGAACAGCCGACAACGCCGCCGCCGATGACAACGACCTTGGCGTGGGAAGGCAGCTTTTTACCAGACGTGGTTTCGTCTTTTTGAATCTCAGGCATTGGAGTTTCCTGTGTCGTTTTCTTGTAGTGATGGAGGAAGGGGGGCTGTCTGCCCCCCATCGCGCCGTTCGGCGCGATTCCCCCCGAGGATATTTCTGGCCAGATGAAGGGATCCCGGTTTTAGTACCAGGCGTCCGGGATCTCTTCTTTGCGTTTGGCCACATAGGTGGCCAGTTCTTCTTTCTTGGCCTCGTCCATGGCGGGGGGCTGGTATTCGTTCAGCATCTGGTTCCAGCGCTCATAGGCGCGGCGGCGCATGTCCTTGGAACCGCCCTCTTCCCAGCTTTCGACATTTTCGCTGTCGCTGAGCTTGGGTTCATAGAATGCGGTCTGGTAGTTGCGCATGGTGTGGGCGCAGCCCAGGAAGTGACCGCCTGCGTCGACCTCATCATATGCATTACGAGCGAAGGCGTCGTCGCTGGTGTCCAGCCCCTGGCTGAGAACCTTTTGGTACGAGCCAAGACGGTCAGCGTCCATGATCAGTTTCTCGAACCCGGTGCACAGGCCGCCTTCGAGCCAACCGGCCGAGTGAAGAACAAAGTTTGCACCGGCCAGCATGGTCGAGTGCATCGAATCCGCCGATTCATAGGCGGCCTGCGCGTCTTCGATCTTGGAGGCGGTCAGAGAGCCTCCGCAGCGCAGCGGCAGACCAGCGCGGCGGGCCAGTTGCCCAATGGCGTAGTTCGAGATCACCGGTTCGGGCATACCAAAGGTCGGTGCGCCGGATTTCAGCGACATGGACGACAGGAAATTGCCCAGAACAAAGGGCGCGCCGGGGCGCAGCAGTTGGACGTAGGCGCAGACCATCATCGCCTCGGCCATGGCCTGTGCGACACTGGCGGCGGTGCTGACCGGACCCATTGCGCCCGACAGGATGAACGGAACCACGATCAGGCCCTGACCGCGCGACGAATAGACCCGCGCCGACTCGGTCACCACGCGGTCGACCAGCAGCGGCGAGTTGGTGTTCACGTTGCCCATGATGACGCAGTTGTCTTCCATGAAATCCGCACCAAAGACGATCTCGGCCATGTCGACACTGTCTTGCGCGCGGCTCATCTCGGTGATGGCGCCCAGATGCGGTTTGTCGCTGAGGGTCATATGCGCGAACATCATGTCGAGGTGACGCTTGCTGACCGGCACGTCGCAGGGTTCGCAGGTCACGAAACCGCCATGGTGCAGGTTCGGATGCATGTATGTCAGCTTCACCAGCTTTTCGAAGGACTCGATATCGCCGTAGCGGCGACCGCCTTCGAGGTCACGCACGAAGGGTGCGCCGTAGACAGGTGCAAAAACCTGATTGCCGTCGCCGATCACGACCGAGCGTTCGGGGTTGCGCGCGACTTGTTTGAAGCTTTTGGGCGCCTTGGCGCACAGGCTGCGAATCCATTGCGCGTCAGCCCGCACGATATCGCCTTCGACCCGCGCTCCTTCACGGCGCCACAGCTCCAGCGCTTCGGGGTCGTCGCGGAAGGCGATTCCCACGTCCTGGAATATCCAGTCGACCTGAGCCTCAAGGCGGACCAGTTCTTCCTCGTTGAGAGGATCAAAGTACGCCAACTTTCGTTGGATATAGGGGGAAGCCGGGACAGAACCGGCCTCGGAACCGCGGGAACGGGATTGACGTGCGCGCCGAGCCATTAAGAGCACTCCATTTTTTGGGTGCATATTAATCAACAATAAAACGCATGTGACGCTTGAAAATTTGAATGCTTAGCATAAACACAGTTTATGCTAGAACTCTGGAAACAGCTTGGTTCCCCTCGCAATCTGGTCGTATTCGAGGCCGCCGCCCGCCTTCAGTCCTTTACCCGCGCCGCGCAGGAGTTGAACGTGCAGCAACCCGCCGTCAGCGTTGCCATTCGCAGGCTGGAAGAAGGCTTGGGAACGCCCCTGTTCACCCGCGTTCACCGCAAGGTCGTCCTGACCGGAGCGGGCGAGCGGCTGCTGGCTGATGTCTCGCGGGCGTTCGAGCAATTGGCGCTGTCGGTTGAGTCCATCCGACAGACCAAACAGGCGGGCTATGTCACCCTCAGCGCATCGACGGCCTTCAACAACTATTGGATCATGCCGCGACTGGCCGATCTGCAAAGCCAACACCCAAAGATCGACTTGCGCCTGCAATCCAGTGACCGGGAACCGGATATCGACGCGGAAAACATCAGCCTTGCGGTGCGTCTGGGGGATGGAAACTGGGCGGATTGCGAAAGCGCCCTGATCGCGCCCGAGGCGATCTATCCCGTCGCCTCGCCCCGCGTCATGGCCGCCGCAGTTGATCTGAGAAGCCTGCCCAATCTCCTATCCCAACGCCTCATTCATCTGGAAGAACCCATTCGTCAGCGTCCCAGTTGGAGCGATTGGTTCGCCAATTTCTCAATCAGGACGGCAGTTCCGAACACGGGGCTGCGGCTGAATGACTATGCGCTTGTCCTGCAGGCGGCGATGGCCGGTGAGGGGTTTGCCTTCGGCTGGAAACACCTGACCGACCGTCTTGTCGATCAGGGTCTGCTGGCTGCCCGATCCGATTGGCAATGGACGACGGGCAAAGGGTTCTATCTCGTCTGGTCCAAGAAAACCCCTCTGTCCGATGATGCGCGAAAGGTAAGAGATTGGGTTTTGCGCACTCTGGACGAGGCCGCCTGAGTGCGGCAAGCCATTGAGTGGCGCGCGCTCCCGCCCCGAATATGCGTCAGGACGCTGCCCGCGGATTCCCACGTCGGTCTAGGGCAGAACCAATAGACCTGACGTCAGGGGCGAATTTTTCACAAAATGAACGAATTTCTGTCTTGAAGAAGCAAGGGTTTACGCGTCTACGGAAGGAAAACAGGTTACAGGTTGAAACGAGACTTGAATGCCAGATTTCAGCATCGTCGGCGGCGCATCCACCACATTCACGGACACAACCCCCGGCGGGGGGTTTGTCATCGACTTCAGGCTGCTCGACAACAGCTTCAGCGTGCAGATCAACGGTGTTGATCTTTTTGTCGGCGGCCCCGCCGGAGCACCCAATGAGCTACAGTTCCAGATTAGCGGGACCTCAGGTCAAACCGTGCGATTTGCAGATGGCGACCGGTACGAGGTGAATACGCCCGCCGTTTGGCAACTTCAAAACTCGGACACTGATCCTGTTGTCAGGCTCGAGGTGAACCCAGACGGTACCATCGCCCTGTTCGGCGTGAAGTCCAACGATGGCGCGCTTGTTCCGCTGGAATTGTTCAACGGCCTAACCGTCAACACCGACGCAATCGCCGCCGCCTGGAACGAGGATGGTGACAACACCATCGAAATCGATCAGGTCGTGACCGGCCCGACCAATGCGAGCGGTGAATTCGAGGATGTACCCTGTTTTGCATCAGGAACACTGATCGAAACATCAGAGGGGTTTATCCGGGTCGAGGACCTGAAGGTCGGTGATCAGGTCCTGACATATGACAACGGGCTGCGGCCGGTTTGCTGGATTGGCTCTCGTTACCTGAGCCAAAACCAACTTGAGGACAAGCCTCATCTCAAACCCATTGTGATCAGGGCGAATGCGCTGGGTCCTGGCTATCCGCAGCGCGATCTGATCGTGTCGCCTCAGCACCGGATTTTGGTTTCCTCAGCCATCGCCAAACGGATGTTCGACTGTCAGGATGTCCTGCTGCCCGCGAAGAAACTGCTGCCATTGAGCGGTGTCGATGTTTTGGACGACCTGTCTGGTGGAGTTCGGTATCACCACATCTTGTTCGATCAGCATGAGATCATTTGGTCCAACGGCGCGCCCACGGAAAGCCTCTTTCTGGGGCCGCTAACCATGCAGGCCATCTCGCCCGAAGCGCGGCAAGAGATCAAAGAGCTGTTCCCAGAATGCGCGGCGGTTGATTTTAGACCGCTAACGGCAAGGTTGGTGCCCGGAAAGGGCAAGTGGATTTCGAAGCTTGTCGAGCGTCACCGCGGGAACCGCAAACCCCTGTTCGACGGTCAGGCTGCCCATAACTGAGCAGGGACCCAGCCCCTGTACCTAAATACCCGCTCAGATCCCGTATATTCTGACTGCCGACGGAAACCCCTATAAGCGCATTATGATGAATCGCTGCGTGGCGGACCGGGTCGAATTTGTGGGCGGCAGCAAAGGCATTCCTCTTAGTTTAGATCCGGCCAAACAACTCAGTAGCACATTTGCATTGGGAGGATAGGATTTTTAGCCGTGATGCCGGTGCGCGAAACAACGCGGACCTTTTGCACAAGGCGGAACAGTCGATTGAAAGCTACCGCGCGCATGGCGGTCGGTTGGTCTGGACAATTCACAATGCCCGCCCGCACAAAGTGATCAGCCGTGGAGGCTTTCGCCAAGCCTGCCAGTCGCTGGTCAAACGAGCCGACGCAAGCCGCATTCACGTGATTTCTCATCCAAGCTGTCTCGGGTCGTTTGAGCCACAGGACATCAAACTCGCACATCCTATTCCAGATCGCAGCCCAAACATGTTTTGTTTTTCGGCATGTTTCGGGTTGCTTATCATCGGCCCTGCCCCGGGCGACATGACAGAAGTCACGCCGCCGGAACTGCATGAGACAACACTCTATGACCCAAGCTTGCCCCGAGGGTTGATCCGCGCCATGATCCGATCGCTGCAGATGGAAACCTCAGAGTATCAGAGGCTGCGACAGGCCTGTTTGAAACATGCGCAAATGCACTCGCCCGAGGTGATAAGCCCCAAGCTTATGAACATCCTTCTTGAACACCAACCAGACCGGCCCACGACATGACACGTTCGACACCTCGCCTGTTCCTTAGTCACTTGCGTGAGCTGGGGGTAGACCTAGCGCCAAAAGAGCCGGGCGCCGAAATCCGACCGCGCAAGCTGTTTCGTGCCTTGTCGCGCCGTGGGTTTGAAATCGAACAGACCAAACCAACCGCCGCAGTTTTGCGGGGCTTCGGGTTTCAGCCTGAATCCGTCATCGATATTGGCGTAGATCAGGGCACCCCGATGATCTACGACGCCTTTCCGCAAGCAAAGTTCCTGCTTGTGGACCCGTTGATCGAATCCCAGCAAAGGGTCCAAAAATACGAAGGCAAACTGGATTTTCGGTTCGAGTGCTGCGCCCTAGGTCCCGAAGACGGCAACATCACGGTCAACATCCCCTCGACGGCTACGAAAACCCGCACAAGCCGAGCAACGGCCATGGAGTTCGAAGGGCGGAACAAAGCCCAGTTCGCATCGTTTGAAACGCGCGAGGTTCCGATGCGTAGGCTGGACAGTCTGACGGCAGACCTGCAGGGCCCGATCGGCATCAAGATTGATACCGAAGGGTTCGAGTTGGAGGTCGTGAAAGGCGCAACAGAAACCCTGAAAAGAACCGAATTTGTGTTGGCCGAAGCGAATGTGAAACGGCGCTATGTGGGTGGATACAGGTTCTCAGAGCTGGTCTCTTTCATGGGTCAGAACGGGTTTGAAATTCTGGATTTCCCCAGACCCATTCGACCGGAGTCTGATGACTGTGACGTTCTATTCGCCCACTATGACAGCGCGCGTTTTGACTTTTGATGCTCTTGAGAACCCCATTGATCCAACACTGCCGAAGGCATAGCAGGGAAATGGTTTGTCAGGACAAGCTTGAGGCTTGAGGCCGGCGCAACGCATTGCATGATCGGCGCGGCCTCCGTGGATGGCTCGACAATATATACAATTCCGATTTCATGATTGTATGGTTCAACAAAACGTCCAATGCGACCAGAGGTTAACACCCGGAGGGACCCTGTGCTGAATTTGTCGATCCCCATACCTTTGATATTGGCGTCAATACTGCCTGCGGTTCTGGACCGATGCTCTGCCTCGGATACGAGCGTGGCCCTTGGCGTACTGGCACGCGACCGCGTCGCATTGACCGCGACGGCCAGCGAAATCATCGTCGATCTGCCCGTTGCCGAAGGCTCGGTCGTCATGGCCGGAGACACGCTGGTTCAACTTGATCCCACGTTACAGACCGCAAAGCTGAACCTGGCGCAAGCCGAACTGGAAAAAGCAAAAGCCACACTTTTGAAGCTGCAGGTCGGACCGCGCGAGGAAGAGATCGCAATTGCCCAAGCCAAGGTCGCCGGAGCTACCGCGCGATTGGCCGATGCCGAAGCTATCTATGAACGCAATGCCCGTTTGGTTGAAAACTCGGTCGTGACCGAGGCGCAGGTCGCAAATGATCTGGCCTTACGGGACTCGGCACGCGCCGAATTGGTCGGTGCTCAGGAAACGTTGAAAGAGCTGCAGAACGGCACCCGCCCCGAAGATCTCGCCGTTGCGGAAGCAAACGTCCGCGCAGCCGAAGCATCGGTCGATGCGGAACAGACCGTCTTGGAGGATCTGACCGTTGTCGCAACACGCGACGGCGTCCTGGACTCGCTGCCTTGGAACCTCGGTGAACGGGTGACAACCGGCAGCCCCGTGGCCGTTCTGGTCACGGGGCAGACGCCCTATGCCCGCGTCTATGTACCCGAACCGCATCGCGTGACACTGAAACCCGGCGATACGCTGGAGGTGAATGTCGACGGGCTGGATGCCCCGCTGGACGGCGTGGTCCGGTGGATCAGTGACGACGCGTCCTTCACGCCTTACTATGGTTTGAACCAAGATGACCGGACGCGGCTTGTCTATCTGGCCGAGATTGATTTACCCACCGCGTCGCCGGATCTGCCTGCCGGGGTTCCAGTGCAGGTTCCCATGCCATGACAGACGTCGTTGTGTCGACACGCGGCCTGACCCGGCAGTTCGGAACAAACACCGCCGTCAACGATCTGGATCTTGAGATCAGAACAGGCCAGATCTACGGGTTTCTCGGCCCCAACGGCTGTGGCAAGACCACGACCATGCGCATGTTGACCGGGCTACTGACACCGACCAGCGGATCCATCTCGGTTCTTGGTCGATCCATGCCTGAGGCAGCAGAACCGCTGAAGAATGAGATCGGGTACATGACCCAGATCTTCTCTTACTACCGCGACCTGACCGTGCTGGAGAACCTCAGGTTCGCGGCGGAAATCTACGGTATCCCGGCAAAAGCAGCGAAAGATCGGATCGACGAGCTGCTACACACTTACGACCTGACGACCAACGTAAATCAACTCAGCGGCAGCATGAGCGGAGGGCAGCGGCAAAAGCTGGCCCTTGCGGCCACGATCCTGCACCGGCCTAAACTGCTGTTTCTGGACGAGCCGACCTCGGCCGTTGATCCCGAAACACGCCGCACATTCTGGGAGCAATTGTTCGATCTTGTCGATCAGGGTGCCACCATGATCGTTTCCACCCATTTTATGGATGAGGCCGAGCGCTGCCACCGCCTAGCCATCCTTCAGCATGGTGTCAAGAAAGCGGACGGATCACCGCGCCAGCTTATGAATGATCTTCAAGCCGACGTTGTCGAGGTCGAAGGCCCGGATCTGCGCAACGTCAAACATGAGCTGGACGGCACGCCAAAGATATTGTCGACCGCTCAGGTCGGCTCTCGCTTGCGGGTTCTGGTGGACAAAGCCGAGCCTCAGCCGGTGGACATGCTGCGCGCCCGGCTCGAGGGGTTCTCCGATCTGTCCCTGACACCTCAGAGGCCAAATCTAGAAGACGTCTTTGTCAGCGCCACGCGGGGGGAAGACCAATGATCTCGGCCCGCCGGATAGCAGCCGTCCTTAGGAAAGAGCTGTTGCAGCTGCGGCGGGACAGGATGACCTTCGCCATGGTCATCATGATCCCGCTGATCCAGCTTTTGTTGTTCGGATACGCGATCAACACCAATCTGCGCCACGTGCCTGTGGCTGTTGTCGATCAATCCCAAACCGAGCTGTCACGCATGTTGACGCAGATGGTTCAGGCCACGCAGGTCGTGACGGTCACCGAACAACTGGCAACCCCACAAGAGGCCGAGCGCGCGATCACACAATCCCGCGTGCGGGCCGCACTGATCATCCCCCCAGACGTCAGCCAACGCCTTGCCCGCAGCCCGTCTGTCGGGCTAGGCTTGCCCAATTCAACAGATCAAACCAGCAGTCGACCCGTCGCGCATTGGATCGTCGATGGCTCGGACACGATGGTGGCAAGCGCGATCAAATCCCTGCGGACAATGCCCTTGACCGAACTACTAAGACTGCCTGCAAACCGGCAGGTTCCGACATTTGAGGTGACGCTGTACTTCAACCCTGAACAGCGATCAGCGGTCAATATCGTGCCGGGTCTTGTGGGGGTGATCCTGACGATGACGATGATCCTGTTCACCTCGGCCGCGATCGTTCGGGAACGCGAACGCGGCAATATGGAGATGCTGATCAACACGCCGATCAAGTCGATCGAGTTGATGCTGGGCAAGATCATCCCCTACATCTTTCTGGGTCTGATCCAGGTCGCGATCATTCTGGGGCTAGGTCATCTGCTGTTTGACGTCCCCATAAACGGAGGGCTGGGCACATTGCTGGTGGTGACGCTGTTGTTCATCATCGCCAGCCTGTCGTTGGGGCTGGTGATTTCAACTCTGGCCCAGAACCAGCTTCAGTCGATGCAGATGACCCTCTTTATCCTCCTGCCGTCTATCCTGATGTCGGGGTTCATGTTTCCCTTCGACGGCATGCCTCAACCGGTGCAGATCATCGCACAGGTGCTGCCGGCCACGCATTTCATGGAGATGATCCGAGGCGTGGTTTTGCGCGACGCCTCTCTCTATGATCTGCGCTCGGAGATCTTGTGGATGATCGGCTTTGCCATTTTCGGATTGCTGGCAGCAACGCTGAGGTTCAAGAAGCGCCTAGGCTAATAAACCATCTGGCGTTTGAACAGCGTGTCAGGCAAATCACCGCCCTATCTCGGTTTGCATTGAAAGCGTTCAGCCGGTAGGCCTCGAAATCGCAGGCGTGTTGTTCAATCCAAGGCCCGAAGTCTCTTTAGCAAAGACGAGGTATCCCAGCGGCCGCCGCCGAGTTTCTGAACATCCTTGTAAAACTGATCGACCAACGCCGTCACCGGAAGGCTCGCCCCGGTTTCATTTGCAGTATCAAGACAAATCCCCAGATCTTTGCGCATCCAGTCCACGGCAAAACCGTGGTCAAAATGGTCGTCCAGCATCGTTTCGTACCTGTTGGCCATCTGCCAGCTTCCTGCTGCGCCTTGGCTGATAACCTCGACGACCGCACGCCCGTCCAGACCGGCTTTCTCGGCGAAATGCAGGGCCTCGCTCAAGCCCTGAACCAGACCAGCGATCGCAATTTGGTTGCTCATCTTCGTCATCTGACCCGAACCGCTTTCGCCAATCCGACGACAGATCTTCGAATAGACCTGCATGATCGGCTCGGCTGCATCGTAAACAGACTGATCCCCGCCGCACATGATCGAAAGGACACCGTTTTCGGCCCCCGCCTGACCGCCCGAAATCGGCGCGTCTACAAAGCCCAAACCCTGATCCTTCGCCGCCGCATACAACTCGCGTGTGACTTTAGCTGAAACGGTGGTGTGGTCAACGAGCGTGGTGCTTTGCGACATCCCGGAGAACGCTCCGTCTGCCCCGGTGCAAACGCTTCGTAGGTCATCGTCATTCCCCACACAGGTCATGACAAAATCTGCCCCCTCAGCCGCGGCGCGCGGGGTTGCCGCCATCAAGCCACCATGTTCGGCAACCCAGGCTTCAGCTTTAGCCGCCGTCCGGTTGAAAACCGTTACTTCGTGGCCTGCGGCCTGCAAGTGGCCTGCCATCGGATAGCCCATCACGCCCAGGCCGAGAAAAGCAAGTTTAGCCATTACTTATGTCCTCTACTACAAAAGGTCTCGCGGTGTTTGACCCGCAAAAAAAGCATCCAGATTGTCCAACGCTCGAAAGCCCATAGCGTCTCGGGTTTTGGTTGTGGCGCTTCCGATATGCGGCAACATGAAGATGTTTTCATGCGCGGCGAATTTTGGGTTTCCACCGGGTTCAGTCTTGAAGCAATCTAGCCCGGCAGCGGCCAGCTTGCCGCTTTCGATCGCGTGCAGAAGCGCGTCTTCGTCAACAAGCGCACCCCTCGCCGAATTCACCAGAACCGCGCCGTCAGGCAGTTTTGCCAGATTTTGGGCATCCATCAGGTTCACGGTTTCCGGTGTTGCAGGACAATGCAGTGACAAGAAATCCGCCACCATCAACAACGTTTCGATGCTGTCGTGGTATGTGGCTCCGTGCTCTTGTTCAGGCGACAGGCGGCTGCGGTTGAAGTAGTGAACCTCCATATCAAAACCGCGCGCCTTTTCTGCGAACGCGCGGCCCACACGACCCATACCGACAATCCCAAGCCGAGCGCCAGTGACCTGTTTGCCGACCATGAAAGACGGGCTCCAGCTGTCCCAGGCACCGGTGCGCATTAGGCGGTCCCCTCGGACCGCGTGCCGCGCCGCGCCCAGCGTCAGCAACATCGCAAGCTCAGCCGTGGCGTCTGACAGGACGTCAGGCGTGTTTGTCACGACAATCCCCTTCGCCGCCAGCGCCGGAAGGTCACAATGATCTACGCCCACTGAATGGTTCGCCACAATCTTCAGCCGTGGATCAAGCTTTGAGACGACCTCGGCCGAGAAATGCTCCGAGTGACAGGGCATCATCGCGTCGACCTTCGCGCTCATGGCGATGATCTCGTCTGCCGTGCCTGGCGTGTCGGCCTCGTTCAGGATCACGTCATAGCCTTGTCGTGCGCGCGCAATCGTGGCATCGGACACCCGACGCGGTAGCCAGAGAACGGGTCTATCGCTCATGGGGTCAGTCCTTTTTGATCGCGTCTTCCCAGAAATTGTACAGCGCAAGGGCTATGACGAAGACCGCAATACACAAGAATGGAAAACCACCCCAGAACCCGGCGAAACCGGTCGAGATACTGTGGGCAAGGCCGAGAACGAACACCATCATCAAGCCGGTGCCAATGAGGCCCATGAGAATATTTGTCAGTCGTGACATAGGATTACTCTCCCTTCTATTCTTGCGTTCTGAGGGTTCTTTGAACCCATGAAGCTGTGCGAAGAAGCCGATCGTCTTCTTCGACCGCGCCGATCAGCTGGACACCAATGGGCAAGTCATTCCGCCCCACCAACAAAGGCAGCGTGAGGCAGGGCAAACCTGCCAGCGTCCAGGTGAGGCAGAAAACGGAATCTCCGGTATGGCCCTCGCTTAGCGGCACGGCTTCGCCGGTTGCTGCCGGGGCCAGGATTGCGTCGAATTCATTGAAATACTCGGCGAAGAAGCCCTGAGCGGAGGCCATGACGGCCAAGGCGTCTTCATATTGGGCGTCGCTGATATCTCCGCCGCGGTTGATCGCGGATTGCATCTCGGGGCTGAGGTCCGGCCAATGCGCATTCGAGATTTCGGCCATGTTTTGGCGAATTTCGTAGTCGTAGATCGTTTTGTGAACGGTGATCAGATCGGCCAGTTGAGGCGATACCGAAAAACGTTCGACCCTTCCACCAAGCCCCTCGAAAACGGCGTTCAACCCCTCAAGCGCATCTGGATCAAGGCGATCGTTGAATGGAAATTCCAGCCAGGCAATGTTCGGTTCGACAGGAACCTCCGCCTGCGCGCCGGACAGCATATCCGCTCGCGGCCGGGCAAAGCTGGCGGGGTCGCGCTGGTCATATCCAGCCACCACGTCTGTCAACAAAGCGATATCTTCCAGCGCGTTGGCGAACCCCCCAACGTGGTCCAAAGAGACCGACGTCCTGAAAACCCCATGTCGCGAGATCATTCCCTGCGTGGGTTTGAAACCATAGACGCCGCAATAAGAGGCCGGACGGATAACCGAGCCCCCGGTCTGGGTGCCGATGGCCAGAGGCACATGTCTTGCCGCAACGGCCGCTGCCGATCCGCTGGACGACCCCCCTGGTGTTCTGGTCGCATCAAAAGGGTTGGTGGTTTCGGTCGGATGCATAAAGGCAAGCTCGGTCGTCTTGGTCTTGCCCATGATAACGGCGCCGGCCTCGCGCAGGCATTCTACGAGCCTAGCATCTGCCTCCGGCTGTCGACCCGAAAAGATCGGTGTGCCCCTCTGTGTGGGCATGTCTTTTGTGTCGACAATGTCCTTCAGCCCCACGGGCACCCCGTGCAAGGGGCCAGTCGCTCGTCCTGCCTTGCGAATGCGATCCAGCTCGCGCGCCTGATCCAGCGCAACGCCCGCATCCAGGTAAGCCCAGGCGCGGATGGTGCTGTCGGTCTCTTCGATGCGTTTGAGACAGTCCTCAACCAGTGCTTCGGACAAGATACGCCCGTCCCGAATGCCCTCGGCGGATTGAACCGCCGAGAACAATGACAGATCGTGTTTGGTCATGGCACCCAGACCCCGAACAGGTAGTCAGGCAGCCACAGCGCGATGCCCGGGAACTGATACATCAGCACCATGCACAGGATCACGATGGCCAGATAGGGCATCAGACCTCGGAAGATCTCCATCAGCTGGATCTGGTTCTTTAGGACCCCCTTCAAATAGTAGGCCGACATGGCCATCGGTGGTGTCAGGAATGAAGTCTGCAAGTTCAGAGCTACCAGCATCGCGAAGAAATACGGGTTGACGCCAAACGTCTCGAGCATGGGCAGGAAGATCGGCACGAAGATGATCAGAATCTCGGACCATTCAAGCGGCCAGCCCAGCAGGAAGATGATCAACTGCGCAAGCACAAGGAACTGCCAGGGCTGAAGGTTCATCCCAACAACCCAATGCTCGATCACGTCATGCCCGCCGAGATATGAAAAGATCGACGCAAAGGTCCACGAGCCCACGAATAACCAGCACACCATGGCGGTGGCCTTGGCCGTGAGGAAGACACTTTGCTTGACCTTGTCCCAGGTGAGCGACCGGTAGAGCACTGCCAGCACAAGCCCGCCCAAGGCACCCATCGCCGCCGCTTCGGCCGGCGTTGCAAGACCGCCGAGGATTGAGCCAAGCACCAGCAGGATCAAAACGGTCAACGGCACGAACGAGATCAGCAGGTCCATGTAGATCTGCCGTTTTGGCGGAACATCATCCTCCTGCGGCTTGGGGGCCAGCGACGGGTTCAGCCAGACACGCACCATGACGTAGACGATGTAGAGACCCGCCAGCATGAGGCCCGGAAAGACCGCCGCTGCATAGAGGCGCAGCGGAGAAAGCTCGGCAATGGCGGCGTAGACGATCAACATGATCGACGGTGGGATCAGGATGCCCAACGTGCCACCGGCGCAGATCACGCCCGAGGCAAAACTGCGCTGATACCCCGCGTTGGCCATTGCCGGATAGGCCAGCAATCCCATCAGGGTGACAACGGCGCCCACAATCCCCGACGCTGTCGAGAAAACCGCACACGTTAGCAGCGCCGCGATCGCCAGAGATCCGGGCAAGTTGCGGGCCGCCATGTAGAGCGAAAAGAACAACCGGTCGACGATGTTCGCCCTTTCGACCACGTAGCCCATGAACAGGAACAAGGGGATGGCAACAAGCGTGTCATTCTCCATCACCGAATAGGTGTTCTGGTTCAGCAGGTAGAAGATGTTGTTGTTGAAGATGTCCGCAATGCTCTCGGGCGCGGACTGGTAGTAGGCATAATACCCGAACGCGACACCCATGGCGAGCAGTGTGAACGCAATCGGAAAGCCCAACAGAACCAGCACAATAAAGAGGCTGAGCATCAGGATGGCGACTTGTGGATCAGTCATCGCTGCGACCTCCTTGCTTGGTGCCTGTTGTATGAATTCGGTCGACGGTTGATTCCATCAGCATGTCTTCGGTCTCACGTACGTCATCCAGACGGTCGAGCCAGACGCCATTTCGCATCGCCAGCCAGCATCTTGCCATCTCGGCAAGCCCTTGCAGCATCAGCAAGACACCGGCGACGGGGATCAGAGTTTTGAAGAAATAAATCTGAATTCTGGCGGGGCTGTTCCAGCTGACTTCTTCATAGCGCCAGCTGTCCTTGGCGATTTCCCAGCCGTACCAGAACAGGGCAAACATGCCGGGAAAGAAAAAGATAATATACAGAACGAAATCGACCCGCGCCTGCCAGCGGACCGAGAAAAGGCGGTACAGCACGTCACCGCGCACATGCGCGTCTTGCGCCAGCGCATAGGCCCCGGCCATCAGGAACAAGGCGCCATACATCTGTACCATCATATCGAACGCCCAGACGGTCGGCTTGTTCAGCACGTACCGGACGAACACTTCGTAGGACACCGAAAGTGTCAGAATTAGGATGCACCAACCGAAGGCTTTGCCGACCCATTGGCTTAGCCCTTCGATGGCGTGGATTGTCTTGATCAAGGTCAGTTCCTCGCCTGTTCCGCCCGCAGTTCAGAAAGCCGCGCGCCGGCGCGACCTTCCGTTTTCAAAGAGTGTCAGGCCTCAGCCGAAGTAGTGCTTATACGCCAGCTTGTAGTCAGGCTGGTTGAGATTGAGGTAGTTCATGACAGTCTTCGCATAGGCCTTCTGGCTGTCGACAACCTTGGCAAAGAACGGATCTTCGTTCGAGATCCTTTCGACCACAACATCCCAAGCCTCGAGCTGGGCCTGCATCACGCTGTCAGGCGTGCGATACACGTTGACACCCTGCTCTTCGGCCAGCGTCACCAGATCGTCAGCGTAGCGCTTGGTGTTGTTCCAGTAGAAGTTCGAGTTCTCGGCCTCGGACGCGTATTTCAGGATCGCCTGAAGCTCGGGCGCAAGCGCGTTGAACTTGTCTTTGTTGAACGTGACCTCGAAGAACTCCTGGCTCTGGTGGAACGAGGCCAGATGATAGTGTTTGGACACGTCCTGCATACCAAAGTCGCGGTCGGATGTGGGGTTGTTGAACTCGGCCGCATCAATCAGGCCGGACTTCATCGCGGGCTGGATCTCGCCCCCGGGCAGCTGCACAACGGACATGCCCATCTCAAGCAGAACATCTGCCGCAAGACCAACTGTACGGTATTTCAGACCGTTCATCTGATCCGAGCTTGTGATTTCCTCTTTGAACCAACCCAGTGGCTGTGCGGGCATGGGCGAGTTGAAGAAGGACACAACGTTCAGGCCAAGGATGCCCATCAGCTCGTCAAACAGTTCCTGACCGCCGCCATAGTTCACCCAGCCCAGAACCTCTTGGCTGGACCAGCCAAAGCACGGACCCGTTCCGAACAGCGATGCCGTCTTGGATTTCGAGTACCAGTAGGCCGGAACGTAATGCGCCGCGTCCAGAACGCCGCGGTGGACCGCGTCCTGCATCTGGCTGGTTTTTACGACCGAATTCACAGGCAGAAGTTCGATCGTCAGTTTGCCACCGGACATTTCATTGACGCGGTTGACGTAGGATTGCGCGTTCTCAAGAAAGATGCCGCCGCCCCAGGCTGCCTGCATCTTCATTGTCGTTCCTTCCTGCGCATGGACAGCCGGAGCAGCAAGCGCACCAGCACCTACAACAGCGGACCCACGCAGAAAGTTTCTGCGGTTCAAAGATTTTGTCATGTTTCCTCCCTAGACTGGGCCGTCGCCGATATCCCTTCGGCATTGGCACCAAACCCGCCCTCCAGCGGATAGAATCTACGATAAGCCAGATTCGCAATTTTTCAAAATATTTTGGAAACTCTTTCATTTTTGGCGTCAAAATATACGCAATATATTGTTTTTGCTTTATTTATTATTTTCATTTTTTTGAACTTGCGAACAAGCTAGACTCTTTTCACTACAATTCAGATGACAAACGCACCAAAAATGAACGAACCAAAGACAGTTGCAAGACGCGGGCGCCCGCGCCTGAAAGCGAATGAAGAAAAGCCCGCAGGTTCTCCGGTCGGGGCTCTGGATCGTGGGATTCGTGTCCTGATTGCCGTCGCAGATGCCCGGGGCGCGACGCTTGTCGACATTGCAAGAACGACAGGTATTCCAACGGCAACGGCGCACCGGCTTCTGACCACGCTCCATCAGCGAGGCATGGTGGTTAACGATGCCGAACATGGTAAGTGGCGCGTCGGACCGCAGGCCTATCGGATCGGCAACACGTTCGAGGAAACCTCGAATCTGCTGGAGGTCGCACCAGCCGCGATGCGCAAGCTGTCCAAGGAAACCGGAGAGACCGTGAACCTTGCCATCGAGGAAGGTGGGCAGCTGCTTTACCTGATCCAGGTCGAATCCGAAAATCCGATCCGCGCCTCGATCAAGAACGGAACCGCAGCTTACTTTCACACATCCGGTGTCGGCAAAGCCATCATGGCGCATATGGACGAGGCAGCGCTGGAAAAGCTATTGGCCCCTCTGACACTGGTCCAGCAGACTCCCAACTCGATTACGGACAAACAACGGCTCAAAGACGAGCTGCAGATATCCCGGCAAAGAGGATGGGCAATCGACGATGAAGAGCGTTTTCCAGGCCTGCGCTGTATCGCAGCGCCTGTCTTCGACTCGTTGGAGAATGTCGTCGCTGGCGTTTCAGTATCTGGGCCCATCACCAGATTCCCCGACAACAAGCTTGAAACCTTGGCTGCGTCAGTTGTTGAGACTGCGGCAAGCATCTCTGAAAAACTCCGGAGTTCCCCACCTCAGAGTTAATTTCTTTACTTTTTCAACTGTATTGAGCTTCGGGGGTCAGGTCCTGAGGTCACCTCAGACCGAGCCTTTTCTCATTCTGTGTGACAGCACCTCAGCCCGCAGGTGATGCAGTCGGGGCAGATCTTCCCGCGCGAGATTCCGGGTGCAATCGGGATCGTTTTCGACATCAAACAGCATCGGCTCGATATCCGTTGCGAAATGCGCAAGCCGATATCCGTCTTTCTCAAACGCAAGGGCGCGGAAATGATCGGGCGGGCATTGCCATGCGGTTTCAAAGCGCCCCTTGCCGTTCTCTGATCCAAGCTCAAGCTCGACCATGGCCTCGTGCCCGTAGGGTCGGTCGGGCGCCAAGAGGTTACAGCCCTGCATCTCGGAGGGCGGTGCAGCTCCAAGCGCCGACAGAACCGTCGGGGCCACGTCAATCGACTGGGTCAATGCGTCGATATCTTCAGGCTCAAGATCCGGATGCCCGATCATCAGGGGCACGTGGGACGCAGCGCGGAACGGGGTCTGTTTTCCCCAAAGACCAAGATCGCCCAGCATCTCTCCGTGATCAGCAGTCAACACGATCAGCGTGTCGTCCAACTGACCCACATTTCGCAACCATTCAAAAATCCGACCGATGTGATGATCAACTTCAGCAGCAAGCCCAAGGTAGGTGGATCGGCAAAGCGCGATCTGCTCCGGCGTCATGGCATCTTGCTGTCCGTCAAAACCCCAGAACATATCCGTACCGCTTGGGCGGGAATGATAGGCTTCGAAAAAAGGATGCTCAAAAGTGGCCTCAACCGGGGGCGAGATGTCCTGAGGGTTGATCAAATCGTTATACGGCGCGGGGGCAACGAACGGAGGATGCGGCCGGATATAGGTGACCATGGCAGACCACGGCTGTGATTTGCGAACGTCAAGATGCGCCAAAACCCGGTCGGTCAGGTACGCGGTATCACTGTCCTGCGCGTCATAGAGCGCTGGCCCTCCGAGCATGTTGTTCTGAGGTCTGTAAAGCGCGGTCAGGTCGCCCGCATCCGGCACGTCATAACCACGCGATCTGAGATGGGCGAGCCACTCCCACGCTTCCTCACGCATCTCGGTGACCTCGGTGATCCCCGGGATCGGCCCTGTGTAGGACAGATGCGCCGGGTCATTCGGGTGCAAGCCTCTGGGATCAGGCTGCGTATCCGTATAGCCGAACAACAACAGCTCTCGCCCAATGGTGCGCAGCGCCGTTGCAAGGTTGGGGAGATCGCGTCGCAGCGGAACGCCATTCTGAACCGATCCGTGGTTCATGGCGTATTGGCCCGTCAGCAAACTTGCACGGGCCGGACCGCAAGGCACCACAACCGTATGATGGTTGCGGAAATGCACCGATCGTGCGGCCAGAGCGCGAATGTTGGGCAGCGGCACATGCTGGCCCAAAGCGCTCGTCAGAAGGTCCGCGCGGAACTGATCGATGACAATGAACAGAAAATTGCGCGGAGCCTTCTTCAGCATGGGTTCAGGCCTCTGCGCCGTCCAGTTCACGGATCAGCGCAGGCAGATCGGCAACCGTGTCGATCACATAGTCCGCTCCGGCGTCCTTCAGAATCTTGGTCGCGTGCTGGCGCAGCGCGTCAACCTCCTCCGCCGACAGCGCAGCCAGTTCTTCCGGTGTTTTGCCCACTGCGTTGCCGGACAAAGACACACCTACGGTCAGGCAGCCAGCGGCGACGCCCTCTTTGATGCCCGGTTCGGTGTCATCGACCTTGATGATCGCCGCAGGCGGATAGGCCACCAGATCAACCATGCATTTATACATCCCCAGCGGGCCGGGTCGGCCTTCGGGCAGGTCGTCGGAACAGACCAGATTGTCTGGCTCATAGCCCTGAGCAGCGGCAACCGGCAGGACGTTCTCCATGATCGAGCGGGTGTAGCCCGTGGTCGATCCGATCTTGAGGCCCATGGACCGCAGATCATCAATCGCAGCTTTGCCACCCGGAACCAGATCCGCATAGTCGGCGGCGACTTTTTCGTTCATCGGCACAAAGATCTCATAGACCTTGTCGACATCCTGATCGGTTGGCGCGTTGCCGTATTTTGCCTCCCACTGGTCGGCGATTTCAGGCATATCCATCATGGAGCGGATGTGATCCCATTTGGGCGCGCCCATCGGTGCGCGGGCCTGCTCGATCGTGGCTTCGATATCGAACTTGGCGAAGGCCTTCACAAACACACCCATCGGCGCGAATGATCCAAAATCGACCATTGTCCCCGCCCAATCAAACACGGCGGCTTTGAATTTGCTCATTGTCTTTCCTTTCGTCAGGCAGGTTCAACCTGTTTCTGTTTGAGTGTTTCGTCCGAGGGGCTGGCACTGTCGACCCCCATGTCACGCAGCACCTCGGCTGCGGTGTCAACGACCGCTTGCATCACATGCGCATCGACCTGTCCGATATGACCAATCCGGAAGCTTTCGGCTGCGGTCAGTTTGCCAGGATACAGGATAAATCCGCGCGCTTTCATGCGGTTATAGAAATCCGGAAACGCAAAACGTGGATGATCTGGGCAGAAGAAAGTGGTGATGATCGGCGACAGCCACTCATCATCCAGTAATGTGACAAAGCCCAGCGCGCGCATCCCTTTGACCAGCGTCTTGCGGTTTTCAAGATACCGCGCGCCCCGTGCGGCGACGCCGCCCTCGGCCTCATGCGCGCGCAGCGCTTCGATGAAGGACGCGACCACATGCGTCGGCGGGGTAAAGCGCCACTGGCCTGTCTTCTCCATCGCGGTCCATTGGGCGTGAACATCCAGGCTGAGCGAATGGCTATTGCCTTCCGCCGCCTTGATCGCATCTGTTTCGGCGATCACGAACCCAAAGCCCGGCACGCCTTCGATGCATTTATTGGCCGAGCTGACCATGGCCTGAAACGGGATCACATGCGGTTCGAGCGGGACAGCACCGAAGGCCGACATGGCATCGACCAGAAGCTTGCGGCCAGCGGCCTGCGTGGCGTCCGAGATCTCTTGCAGCGGGTTGAGGATGCCCGAACTGGTTTCGCAATGGATGGCCAGCACGTGCGTGATCGCGGGGTCGGCCTGCAGCGCCTCTGCCAGCTGATCCCCGCGCGGGGGCAGATAGTCCCCCATATCGATCACGGCGTAGTCACGGCCAAGATACCCCAGCGTCTGCACCGCCCGTTTGCCATAGGCGCCGTTGCACAGCACCAGAACCTTGCCGTCTTTGGATACAAAGCTGCCCAGCATCGCCTCAACCACGTAAGAGCCGCTGCCCTGCAAAGGCACACAGTCATAGCGGTCTTTGTCCTGCCCCAGAATATCCAGCAGGCGGCTCCGCAATTCGGCCGTCATCGCGCGGAAATCGGCGTCCCAGCTGCCCCAGTCGCGCAGCATCGCCTCTTTCACTGGCAGCGACGTGGTCAATGGGCCCGGAGTCAACAGATACGGTTCACCGAAATGCGGCGATGGCAGTTTTTGGTTCTGATCAATCATGTCATTCATCTTCTATATGAAGGGTGCCATAACATAGTTTCGAGCTATGGCTTGGCTACAGTTTTCCAGTGACCCCCGCAAGGGCATTTCGACCGGCTAAGCGGGTTCCAGTGTCTTGGTCCTTTCCGCGGTCACGTGCTGATCCAGATGACAGGCCACGAAATGCCCCTCATCCACTTCCACCAGTTGGATCGGCTCATCCGAAGGCTGATCCGGGATGCGCAGCGACACCCCGTCCGGGCCATTCGAGGCAACGGGATGGATCATGTCGCCCTCAAAACGGATCGGTTTGAATTCGGCGTCAGGATCAGGATGCGGCACAGCGGACAGCAACGCCTTGGTGTAAGGGTGCTGCGGGTTGAAAAAGATCTTGTCGGTCGGGCCATATTCCATGAACCGCCCCCGATACATCACCGCCACCCGGTGTGAGATCTGTGCGACCACCGCCAGGTCATGCGCGATGAACAGGAAGCTGACACCCAGTTCGGCTTGCACGTCCTTCAACAGCGCGACGACCTCGGCCTGAATCGACACATCCAGCGCCGAGACGCATTCGTCACAGACAACAAATTTGGGCTTGGACACCAACGCGCGCGCAATGCAGATACGTTGCCGCTGACCACCGGAGAACGCATGCGGGAAACGACGCAGATGCTCGAGGTCGATCTTGCAGCGCGCCGCGATCTCGCGCACCCGTTCGTCGATCTGATCCCGGTCTGTCATCAGGCCCGAGGCCACAAGCGGTTCCGCGATGATATCCCGCACCGTCATGCGCGGGTTCAGTGAGGAATACGGGTCCTGAAAAACAAGGCTCATTTCCGGGCGGAAACTGCGCAGCAGGTTGCCACCAAGATTGTGCAACTGAACCGGGCCTTCATGGAACGCCATGTTGATCTTGCTGCGAACCGCGCGAAGCTCGGCCTCGGAGGCGTGGGCAAGGTCGATATCGCCCTTTTTCTTGCGGTGAAAGATCACCTCGCCTTCGCTGGGATCAATGGCGCGTAGCATCGCGCGGCCAACGGTGGTTTTGCCCGACCCACTTTCGCCGACAAGACCCACGGTTTCGCCCTTGAGGATGTCGAAAGTGATGTCACTCACCGCGCGGACCGTTTCAACCTCGGTTCGGAACAGTTTCTTCTTTCGCACCTCGAACGCGACGCCCAGATTGTGGACGTCAATCAGCTTTCTCGCTTTCTTCAACGGTGTCGGCGGGACGACCTTGTCCAACCTCGGAACCGCGTCCAGCAAGCGCTGAGTATAGGCCTGTTGCGGGTTGTTGATGACCTCGCGCACGGTGCCGCGCTCAACAATCTCACCCTTATACATAACGGCGATGTCATCCGCGACTTGGGCCACCACACCCAGATCGTGGGTGACGAAAATCATGCTCATGCCCAGCTCAGCCTGCAGATCACGCATCAGTTGCAGAACCTGAGCCTGAATGGTCACGTCCAGCGCGGTCGTCGGCTCATCCGCGATCAGCAGCTGCGGACCGGCTGAGAGTGCCAGAGCAATCATGGCCCGCTGGCGCATGCCACCCGACATCTCATGCGGGAATTGATCCACGCGGGCAGAGGGGTTGGTGATACCCACCTTGTCCAGCATCTCAATCGCAAGCTCGCGGGCCTGCCGTTTGTTCAGCCCGCGATGCAGCTGGATCGCTTCAATGATCTGGTTGCCGATGGTGTAGATCGGCGAAAAGCTGGCCATCGGCTCCTGAAAGATCATCCCGATCTCACCGCCGCGGATCACGCCCATGCGTGGGTCATGGGGGCGCACCTTGGTCAGGTCGACGGATTTGCCGTCCTTCATGACGTAGTTGATCTCGGACCGCTGATCGATGCTGGCAATGCCGGGCAGCAGCTGCATCACCGCCTTGGTCGACACGGATTTGCCCGAGCCGCTTTCGCCCACGATGCCCAGCGTCTTACCCTTCTCAAGCGAGAACGAGACATCGCGAACCGGCTGGATCAGCCCTTCATCGGTGCGGAAAGACAGGGTCAGGTTTTTGACGTCGAGGATGTTTGCCATCACTTCGCCTCCGCATAAGGGTCAGCCGCGTCGCGCAGCCCGTCGCCGATCACGGTGAAGGCGAGAACGGCCACCACGACGAATACGGCGGGAATGAACAGCCATGGGGTTTGCTCGATCGCGCGGACCGATTGCGCCTGTTGCAACAGAACACCCCACGAGACCGACGGCGGGCGCAGGCCCAGGCCAACGAAGGACAGCGCGGTTTCCGACAGGATCATGTAGGGGAACGAGATCACCAGATCGACGATGATAAAGCTGGTGAAGCTTGGCAGCATGTGCTGACCGATGATGCGCTTGGGGCGTGCGCCGGCCAGTCGGGCCGCGACCACGTAATCTTCGTTTCGGATCGACAGAAGTTGAGACCGGATGCGCCGCGCCAGTGTCGGCCATCCAAAGAGGCCAAGGATCAGTGTCATCGCGAAATAGACCTGTGTGGTCGACCACTCCTTGGGCATGGCGGCGGCCAGTCCCATGTAAAGCGGGATGATGGGCACCACCCGGATCACCTCGGTCACGCGCTGGATGACGTTATCGATGAGGCCGCTGAAATACCCGGCAATCCCGCCGATGATCAGCGCCAGCACAAATGAGATCAGCACTCCGATCACACCAATCGAAAGAGACGTCCGCGTGGCATAGATGGTGCGCGAGAACACATCCCGCCCCAGATCATCCGTGCCCCAGAAATGGATCTTGGCGTCCGGGTTCTGCAAGCCGATCAGGTGGCGGTCGGTTGGGATAAAGCCCAGAACCTTGACCGGTTCGCCTTTGACGAACAGCCCCAGATAGTTGCGCACGTCGGGATCGGGCACCGAGACGGCCCGCAGGGTCACCGGATCACGCTCGGTCTTGGTGCCGTTGATAAAGGGCACGACAGAGCATCCGTTGTCATCGCAAAAGCGCGGGATTTGCGGCGGTCCTTCGATATAAGAGGTATCCCGCGTGACCGGGCCATAGGGCGCGACGATCTCGGCAAACAAACCGGCCAGCGCCATCAGCCCCAGCACGATCGAGGCGTACATCGCGGCGCGGTGCTTTTTGAAACGCCACCAGATCAGAGTCCATTGCGAAGCCGAATAGTATTTCAGCAGTTGCTGACGTTCTTTTTCCACAGCCCGACGCTGGGCCGGGGTCATTTCGGGATCTGTCATATCGGTCATGTCACGCCCCCAGCTTGATGCGCGGGTCGAGCCACGCCAACAGCAGATCGGAAAGGAAATTCATGAACACGATGGCAAAGGTCAGCATCAGCAGGATCGCACCCGCCACGTTCATGTCGAGGTCGAGATACGCTTTCAGCAGCAGCTCGCCCAGTTCGGTCAGGCCTAGAACCACGGCCACGATCGGCAGCTCGGAAAAGATACGGTTCACGTCAAACCCGATGGTCGAAACGACCGGGTTGATCGCCAGCCGGGCCGGGTATTTGATCAGCAACTTCCGCTCGGGCACACCGCGCGCGCGGGCTGCGGTGACGGATAGCTTGTTCAGCTCATCCGACATGGTCGCGCGCACGGTCTGGATTTGGTAGGCCACTGCCGACCAGGCCAGAACCACTGCAGGCAACCACAGGTGTTTGAGCATGTCCCAGACCTTGGCAACGCTCCACGGGGCGTCCTGATACTGGGCCGAGAACAAGCCACCGATATCCGCGCCGAACCAGCGGTTGGCGAAATACAGCATGACCAGCGCCAGCAGAAAGTTCGGCAGCGCGAGGCCAAGATACGAGAAAATCGTCAGACCATAGTCAATGGCCGAACCGCGCCGCACGGCCGCATAAATCCCAACGGGGATTGAGATCAGATAGGTCAGGATCAGCGTCGCGAACAGGATGCCTGCGGTCAGCCAGACCTTGTCACCGATCACCTTGGTGACCGAGGTTTCAAAGGCAAATGCCTGCCCGAAATCCCAGCGCAGAACGATACCGCCGATCCAGTCGAAATACCGAAGCAACATGGGCTTGTCCAAACCCAGCTCCTGACGGATGGCCTGCACATCGGCCTCGGTTACGTTGACCCCGGTGCCCGAGTATTTCCGAAACGCGTAGCGGTCGGCGTAATCTCCGGGCGGGATTTCCATGATCAGGAATACCATCATCGACACCAGAAGCATCGTGATGGCCATCCCTACTAGTCGTTCGGCGGTGAATCTGAGCATGCGTGTGTCCCGAAATTGCAGCTTGGACTGCAAACTCCGGGGCGTCTGCTGCAAACGCCCCGGAGGAAAATGTCAAACCCGTATGGGGGTTACTGTTCCAGCCACCACTGCGAGGGGCGGTAGGGGTAGGTCCAGTAGAAGTCGTAGGTTTTCGACTTGATGGGTTTGACGTTCTGCAGGTCGTTGCGCCACAGGAAGGGGGCAACGA
Organism: Ruegeria sp. AO1; assembly: GCF_056535985.1. Classification (NCBI taxonomy): domain Bacteria; kingdom Pseudomonadati; phylum Pseudomonadota; class Alphaproteobacteria; order Rhodobacterales; family Roseobacteraceae; genus Ruegeria; species Ruegeria sp. AO1. The sequence goes on along the minus strand of NZ_JBQFJC010000002.1, from coordinate 779,229 downwards.
TGTCACCGACGGTGCCGATCTTCAGCATGTTGTCAGTGTGGATCTTGACGATTTCCGCACCGATTTCGTTGCTGCTGTCCGAGCCGAACTCAGCCTGGATGAACCGCTCGCTCAGCTCCCACAGCTTCTGGATATCGGCAGGAGGTTCGACACCTTCGGCCCCATCGGTCTGTTTCCAAGTGGCCCATTTGGCACCGGTGCCCGGGTTGAAGAAGTCACCAAAAGGCGGCACGAAAACGGTGGTATCCTGCGAGATGGTCGGGCCGGCATTGCCGTCATATTTCCAGGTCGTCAGGTCCAGATCGTTGTTGTTGCCCGAGGCGCGGTATTCATCCGAGGTGACCTCTTTCAGGTCAACGCGCACGCCCACGGCGGTCCAGTAGTCCCGCACCAGCTCCATCATTTTCACCGGCACACCTTGCGAGGAATAGACCAGGCGAATGACCAGAGGCTTGCCGTCCGGACGCTCCAACGTGCCGTCGCCGTCACTGTCGCTCAGGCCCATTTCGGCCAGAAGGGCCTTGGCGCCTTCGACGTCATAGGCGATGTCCTTGGTCAGCACGTCATCCGAGATAAACGACACGGTCTTTGGCTCGGCCGGAACACCCTGCATCGGAGTGCCCTGACCCAGATAGACGATCTCGTTGATTTCGTCGCGGTTCATCGCCAGCGACATGGCACGGTTGAAACGCACATCGTTGAAGATTTCGCGCAGCACCTCGTCGTTATGGGTGCGGTTGAACGAGAAGAACACGTTTTCACCCAGGGTCGGCGCGAACTGGATCGTGTAGCCGCCTTTGCCTTCATTCTCTTTCAGCAGCGGGAAGTCTTCCAGAAAGATCGCCTGCTGTTTCCAGACAACCTCTCCGTTCATGACCTTGAGGTTCTGAACTTCCTTGTCGCTGACATAGCTCTCAACGATTTCGTTGATATAGGGCAGCTGGTTACCCGCGGTGTCGACCTGGTGGAAATAGGGGTTCGCCACCAGTTTGCGGCCTTCCGAGGTCTCTTCGACAACGATGTGGCTTTCCAGCGTCGGCACAACCGCACGGCCAATCGCAGCGGCTTTGTCGGCGTCTTTCAGCAGCGGCGAGGGAACGTCTTTCCAATCCGAGCCGCCGTAGTAGAAATCAACCGCTTCGGCGCCGTTGGCGAAACCGTATTCCTGCGCCAGCGCATCGGCGTTTTCGTTGTATTTGGGCATGAACTGGCCCAGGAAATGCTTGGGCTGGAACGGCTGGCCATAGTCGACGGCAAAACGGTTCAGAATGCCCGGCGTCGGCACCGGGAAGGTCATGCGGACGGTCACGTCGTCAACCGCCTCAACATTGATCGGCTCGCCTGCAAACAGCCAGCGATCCGGGGTTTTTTCCAGAATGTCGGTGTTCAACAGAAGGTCGTTGTACCAAAAGGCAACATCTTCGGCGGTGAAGGGTTCGCCGTCCGACCATTTGTGGCCTTCACGCAGCGTGATCGTCAGAACGGTTTTGTCTTCGTTCCAGTCCCAAGCCTTGGCGACGTTGGGCACAACCGTCTGCAAGTCATCCGCATAGCGCACGAAATTCACGTGGCGTACGGATAGAAGGTCCGACGTGCCCGACTCGGTCGCTTTCGAAATGCCAGTAATTGCGCCGCCATACTGGCCGATGCTCTCATAGGGCATCACGACCAGAGGCTCGGCCGGCAGGCGGTCTGCGACAGCGGCCAGGGCGGCGTTGCCAAGGATTTTGCCGTTAAGGTCGGCAATCGCCGGGTTTTCCGAGAATCCCAGGGTGCAGGATGCGGTTGATTGCAGCTCAGCCAGTTCCAATTGCTGCGGGAACGCGGGCTCTAGCCCCATTGGATCAGCGACGGTGGGGACCGGGCAATTTGCCAGCGCGGGAACCGCAATCATCGTCGCGGCAGTGGACATCAGAATATGACGGATCGTCATGACAACCTCCAGGTTTGTTCGACGACCCGGTTAAGGGACTATTGTAACAGTTTAATAATGAGTGAGGGTTTATAGCTTTAAACTATGCCATTCCTATTCGTTTGTACTCGCCAAAGTTTCTTGAGTAATTTCATAGAATTGCCGGACGGTGGCCGACGCAGCCATGGCGGGCATCGAAACTAGAAACTGATGAGCGCTTAGTTTTTGATCGTTAATCGGGATGAATTTCAGATCCTTGTCGGCGGCCACCAACTCCGATTCGAAGCCTACCCCCTCGCCTACGCCAGCCCGGACCAGAGAGGTGATCGACCCCCAGGAGCCGAGGCCCAGAATGGTATCCGGCGCGATACCAGCTTCTGAGGCTGCGCGTTCAAAAATCTGACGCGTACCGGCATTCGGCTCACGCTGTATCAGTCTCAGTTTCCCGACATCGGCCCAACTGAGGCTTTCGACGTCCCGCAAAGCGCCTTCGCTTTGGGCCACAATGCCGATCCGGAACGAGGCAACTTGTTGGCAATGCATCGTCTCCAGCGGTTCGCGCGCGGTGACAAAGGCGACATCCAGATCACCCGTGCGCAGCAAGGGCATCAGGTCGAGGCTGGCCATGGCACGCGCATTCAGGGTGACACCCGGATGGGTCTGGATAAATCGGGCAATTGGAGGCATAGCGATCTGATAGGTTGAATAGCCCACCCAAAAACTGCCCGACTTCAGGTCTTTCCGCGCGCCAATCGCTAGATCGACCTCGGACTTCAACGCCAGCAAAGCCTTGATCTGCGGACGCAGTGTTTCGAACATTTCGGTGGTTTCAATACCCTTGTTGCCCCGCCTCAAAAAGCGACACTCGGTTTGCCGCTCCAAGGCGACGATCAGATTGGAAACCGTGGGTTGAGAGACGCCCAACTCTTCTGCCGCAGCTGTGAAACTGCCGGTGCGGGCAACCGCCTCAAGCGCTTTGAGCTGGCGGATGCTCGGTTCTACGTTGCTGGGCATGGTTGGCTTCCTTCGCTCCCGCTGTCGTGCAGGTGATCCGGAACAGAAACAAAGTTCAATGCTCGGATACCCTTTCCTAGCTTTATCCGTTTTCAATTCCCGCGCGTCCAGTGCACATGGGAGCGGGTTAAGTCAGGACTTACCGGTCTAAATTGCCTAATTCTTAATCGTTCTTGCCTGTCTGCTGATTTTTTAAACACTAAATCTGCATGTTCTTCTGATTTGAGATGTAGCCGCGCAATCTCGGATGCTAGTCAGAAGCCATGTCCCGACGCCTGCCACTTCTGGTTTTCTCCGATCTCGATGGTACTCTGCTGAACCATCACGACTATAGCTGGGACGCCGCGCAACCCGCACTAAACCGGCTTCGGGACATTGGCGCGGGGCTCGTGCTAGCCAGCAGTAAAACCGCTGCTGAGATTATTGGCTTGCGCCAAGACATCGGCTTTTCGAACATGCCGTCGATAGTTGAAAATGGTGCTGGCATTCTGGCAACGGGCCACCCAGAAACCGGCGGGCCATCCGAATATCTGAACATTCTGAATATCCTGCAACACCTCCCACCCGGCTTTCGCGGCTTCGCAGATATGAGCGTGCAGGAGGTGAGCGACAGGACCGGCCTTGATCTCGTCGAGGCAGAGAAAGCCCAGGATCGGCATTTCAGCGAACCGGGCGTGTGGGATGGCGCGCCAGAGGATCTAGGTACGTTTATCTCCGAAGCCGGGCGGTACGGTCTAAAGGCCAGGCAAGGCGGTCGATTTCTCACCTTGTCGTTTGGAAAGACCAAAGCAGATGCCATGTCCGACGTGATCCGCCTGTTCAAACCGGAAAGAACCATCGCGCTTGGCGATGCACCGAACGATCTGGAAATGATCCTTGCCGCCGACACTGGTGTCGTTGTCGCAAACCGGCATGGTGCATCCATTCCGGCCCAGGCGCTCGAAGACGAGCAGCGGATATTCAGAACCACACGCGAAGGCCCCGAAGGCTGGGCCGAGGCCATTCTGACCCTCACCGCAGCTGATCACAAAGACAGTTAACCAAGACAGGCAGCCCAAATGGCAGACTTCCATCAAAACGGAAACATCACCACGCTTCACAACCTGCGAAGCCGCCCGGCCGAGCATCTGGTGCACGAAATCTCGGTCTTTGCCGAAACGCGCAAGGTGACACTGATCCTGCCCTGTCTCTACTCTGAACTGGAAGGCCCTGCCCTTGCAGGGATTATCGACGAGCTGTCCAAGGTCAATTACCTGCATCGCATCATCATCGGGCTCGATCAGGCCGACGCAGAACAATACCAAAGCGCCAGAGCGTTTTTTGACCGTTTGCCTCAGAAACATGTTGTGATCTGGAACAGCAGCCCTCGGATGTTGCAGCTGGAAGAACGGCTACGCGACCTCGGCCTTGCACCACAGGAACCCGGCAAGGGCAAAAACGTCTGGTCCTGCATCGGCTATCTGCTGGCCTGCGCCGACAGCTCGGTCATGGCGATCCATGACTGCGATATCGTGACCTACAAACGGGATATGCTGGATCGGCTGGTTTACCCCGTGGTCAACCCAACCTTCCCGTTCCAGATGGCCAAAGGCTTTTATCCGCGCATCGGCGACGGCAACCTGAACGGCCGCGTCACTCGGCTTTTGGTCAGCCCTTTGCTGATCGCATTAAAAAAGGTGATCGGCGATCGGGACTACATCGATTACCTGCGCAGTTTCCGCTACCCGCTTTCAGGCGAGTTTGCCATTCGCACACCGACCCTGCCCGATCTACGCATCCCGTCGGACTGGGGGCTGGAAATCGGCGTTCTATCCGAAGCCTGGAGGAACCTCGCGCCCAAATCCGTCTGCCAGGTCGAGATTGCCGACAATTACGATCATAAGCATCAAAAGCTGTCGCCTGAGGATGCCAACACCGGGCTAAGCCGAATGTCTACCGACATCTGTAAGGCCATTTTCCGCAAACTGGCCGCAGATGGTACCGTATTCACCACAAACACATTCCGGACCCTCAAGGCGACCTATTATCGCTCGGCTCTGGATTTGCTCGAGGGGTACTATACCGACGCAAAGATGAACGGCTTGGCGCTTGATCGCCACACCGAGGAAAAGTCGATCGAGCTCTTTGCCGAAAACATCATCCGCGCCGGGCGGGTCTTTTTGGAGAACCCCCATGAGACGCCGTTTATCCCGACATGGAACCGGGTCCATGCCGCAGATGCCGAGTTCCTGCACCACCTGAGCGAAGCGGTCGCGCTGGATCTGGATGAGTTCACACCGCAGGGGCGTTCGTGATCCAGCGACACTGGTAAGGCGCCAGTGAGAATTCGGACATATTGGCACCAAAGACCTCGCCGGTCAGGGCGTCCATCCATGTTTCTTCGGCAATCAGGTTCACTTCTGTCGGATTGATCTGCACGTGATCCGAAGACACGTTGTGAAGGGCGAAAATGGATTGGCTTCGATCCAGACTCTGCCGCCAGATGCCGAAAACCCTTTCGTCGAGCCGTAGGGTAAACTGCGTCGCATTCGGGTGGAACGCCGACTGCTGCGCGCGAATGCGCAACCGGCGCGACATTTCCGACAACACTCGGGATTGATCCGATCCGGGGTCGGCGAGCTTTGACAACAGGTCCGGATAGTGCCAGCGATGCCGGTTGATCGCCCTGTTCATCCCGCGACGTTCCACCGCCTCATGGTCGTTTGGGGTGGCCAACAGAGAGTGAATGTAGAACGCGGGAATGCCCTCAAGGGACATGACGATGGTTTGCGAGCAGATGAAACGCGCCAGGTGAAACTGGTCTTCGCCGTCAAAGGTCGCGCGCATGGCCTCGAAGAAGGCGCAGTTCAGTTCATAGGGTTCTTCGCGACCATCCGGTAAAGCGCGCATGGAAACCAGCCCGCCCAGGTTTCGCACGGTGTCGATCATCCGCGCCTTTTCTTCGGGTGGCAGCAGGCCTTCTGCGGGCCGCATCCCGATACCATCATGGCTGGCGGTGAAATTCAGATAGGCACACCCCAATTGCGCCGGAGGCATGGCCGCCTGCCAGTCACGCAAGTACCGGGCCGTGCCGGACTGCATGGCGTGCAGAATCAACGGAGGCAGGGGAAAGTTGTAAACCGCATGTGCCTCGTTCCGATTGCCGAAATAGCTTAGGTTTTCGGTACGCGGAACATTGGTTTCGGTCAGCAGGACGACGGTCTCTGTCGTGAAATCGCAAAGCAGCCGAAGCAGTTGCACGATCGCATGCGTCTGAGGAAGATGGATCGAGGTCGTGCCCACCTCTTTCCAGATAAAGGCCACGGCATCCAGCCGCAGGATGCGCACGCCCTTGTCGATATGCAGTCGGATGATCCGAAGCATTTCGATCAGCACCTCAGGATTGCGGAAATCCAGATCAATCTGATCGTGGCTGAAGGTACACCAGACGTGACGGTCGCCACGGCTGGTTTCAACCTGACGCAAAAGCGGCGTGGTTCTGGGCCGTACCACCGGCTGCAGATCATCTTCGGGCGTGGCCTCGAAGAAGAACCTGTCATGCGGCGGCTTTCCCTGCAGGTAGTTGTTGAACCATAGCCCCTGACTGGACACGTGGTTGAGCACAAGATCCGACATCAGGTGGAAATCATCCGCGATACGCGTGATGTCCGGCCAATCCCCCAATTGCGCACTGACGCTGTAGTAATCCGAAACAGCAAATCCATCATCGGACGTGAAGGGAAAGAATGGCAGGATATGCACGCCGTTCACGACCCCTTGCAGATGACGCACAAGAAAATCGTGCAACAGGTCCAGCGGTTTATGAACCTGGTCCTCGATGGAATTGCCGTAAGTGATCAGAACACTGTCCCGCTCTGACCACAGACCATTGCCGGGCTTTCGCCCCTGCTTTCTCTGGTGGTGGCCGGGCGGCCAGAACGCCTGCACAATCTGCTCGGACAATTCTGAATGGTCATGGTCCGGGTAGATACGGATCAGAAGATCCGTCAGTCGCCGGGAGAAATTCTGGCTCATGGTCGTTGTGCTTGTCTCGGCTTCGTCAAATTTCAATTGTTCGCCAGAGCATTAGATCTGTCAAACAAGTCCAATTGCAAGGACGCGCCTTCCCGAGGTTTATCGATCCATCTGCCAGTAAATTGGTCGATGTCAAAGAAAATTGCGCGCCCACGATGTGGCCGTCGCACAAAGCATCCTTCGGATATCGATTATTTTTGACGGAATCATGGATGGGTTTTCAACGCGATGACCTCGAAAGCCATACTACGATTGGCCAAGACACTTTGGCCTTTCAAAAGTTTGCAACAGCTTTGGGACCGATGCTTTATCTAGCCCGAAACCTCACGGACATTGCCCTCAGCAGTCGGCTTTCGCCCTCAATGGCCAGCCACTTGTCAGATGCCGAATTTTTCATGACAGAGATCGGTGATCTGTTGCCAGATTGATTTGAATTCCGGCGTGTTCTCGGCTTCGTAGTGAAAGTTTTTCATCAATCCAGTGAGGTGCGTGAACACCTGCCGCACTTCGGCTTTGTCGGCGAAATCGGCTGTGGATTGGGTGACATCGTAGACCAGCTTAAAGGTCATCTTTTGCCGCTCCAAGGGCACGGTTGCGTCCACCTGGTCAAAGGCATCTTGCTGCAGGTAGACCATGTCCACAAACAGCGCTTTTTGTTGGGTGACAAAATCCTCGATGGTGACACCCTCTTCGCCGGTGACTTGCATCATTTGATCGACCTGCTCACCTTTTTCGATCAACGCCAGCAGGTCCCTGACCTTACCTGTCCAGCCGGGTTCCGCGTTCTTGTCATACCAGTCAGAAAGCTGATCTGTGTAGCGCGACCAGCTGAGCATCGGGTCAACGGCCGGATAGAACCGCTTATAGGCCCGCTCCGAGGACAGGCCGAGAAAGCATTTTACCGTAGACAGAGTGGACTGCGTGACTGGTTCATCAAAGTTTCCCCCAGCCGGTGACACAGTCCCGATCAGGGTCAAGCTGCCCAGATCGTCGTCATTGGTTTTCAACGCGCCTGCCCGTTCGTACAAACCCTTGATCGAGCTTTCCAGATAGGCCGGAAACCCCTCCTCGCCCGGAATTTCTTCCAGTTTGCCGGAGGTTTCGCGCATGGCTTGCGCCCAACGGCTGGTGCTGTCGGCGATCAGCAGAACGTCATAGCCCATCTGGCGGTAATACTCACCCAGCGTGATGCCAGTGAAGATTGAGGCCTCGCGCGCGGCGACCGGCATCGAGGACGTGTTACAGATGATGATCGTGCGATCCATCAGGCTGCCGCCGGTGGTCGGGTCGGTCATCTTGGGGAATTCGTGGATCGTCTCGACCACCTCACCAGCGCGTTCGCCACAGGCCACGACGATGACGATATCTACCTTGGCGTTCCGCGCAATCAGGTTTTGCAGCACCGTCTTGCCCGCTCCGAACGGGCCGGGAATGCAGGCCGTTCCGCCGCGAGCGATCGGGAAGAACGTATCAATCAGACGCTGCGAGGTCAGAACCGGCTCAGTTGGATAGAGGCGTTCGGACAGGGCGCGTTTAAGGATGCTCTCTGGCAAGGGGCGACGTACTGGCCATTTCTGCGACAGGGTGAGTGTGTGTTCACCGCCCTGCTCATCCTCCAGCCGAGCAACGATGTCGTGGATCGTGGCCGCGCCCTTCTGGACCCAAACGACCTTGTAGTCGCCTGTCCAATTGAAGGGCAACATGATCTTGTGGCTGAAGTGGCCTTCGGGCACCGTTCCAATGCTGTCGCCTGCTGTGACCGTATCCCCAACCTTGACCGACGGCGTGAACGACCATTTTGCCTGATCATCCAGCGGTGCAACGTCTGCCCCACGCGGCAGAAATGTTCCAAACTCGCTGGCCACCTTGGGCAGCGGCGATTGCAGGCCATCAAACACCTGCCCCAGCAAGCCCGGCCCAAGTTCGACCGACAGCAACTGGCCCGATTGTTCTACGGGATCGCCGACCGCGACACCGTCGGTACTCTCATAGACCTGCACATCCGCTGTATCACCGCGTACGCGCAACACTTCGGCCTTTAGACGCTCTTGCCTGCCGCCTGGGCCGGGGCGCGTGGGCAGGATGAAAACCACCTCGTTCTTGACCAGCTGTCCGGGTTGGCCCGAGGCGTCGGCGTTGGCTTGGATCTGCACAAGCCCCTCCTGCACCGAAACGACGCGGGCGGTGGCGGTCTGCGTGGCGGGGGTTGGGGCGGTCATGCGTATGCTCCCTCAAAGTCGATATCAGCGACATCGGCCATGGCCTGTTGCGCCAGATGTTCAAATCTCTTGGCCGCATCCTGCGCGTTGCTTTGCGCCCAGCGGTCGAAAATGTTCCATTTAAGCACGTAAATCGCCACCGCTTCGAAATCGAAGTAGTGACGAGATGCGTGCTGTTTCAGTTGCTTGTGACTGACCGATAAGAGCAACCGCTCCAGGCCCAATGGATCTTCGGCGTCCAATAACTGTTTCGCGTCCTTGATCCACGGCATCGCCCCTTCAAGACGGAAATGCGGGTCACCCCAATTCTCGGGGATGTGCCGGCTCCAACGCCCCATTCCGAATACCCCTGAAGGGGGGCTGCCGCCTTGCTTACGCAGGCGCAGTGCAGCAACGGCAGTGCGCAGATCCATGCGCTCCACAAGAACCTTCCGCAAAGTTGGTTGCGGCGTATCCTCCAATGCTTCTTTGCATCGCTTGATCGCCTGAGCATCCGTTACGTCCATGTCATAGCCGCCCCAGTTCAGAGCATGCTCCAACGCCTTCAAAACGCGCGCGTCCTCGGATGTCAGCGCCGTCAAGCGCCGCTCAAGGCGCAGGCGCGACAAGGGCGGCTGTTTGGCTACAAACAACCGTTCCGAGCCCGGTAGGCTGCTGATCAAAGCGATATAGGCGTCGGGGTCCGACATGTTAGCGGATCACCCCTTCCAGCACGGCGCGGAAACGAGGTTGCAGATGCTGCATCAGCAGCGAAGCCACGGCTTTGTCGGTCAGGTCCAGAACCACGCCCTGATCTTCGGCCCGAACTCGGATACCGCCCTGCGCGTCGTCTGCAGCATGCAATTCAACCTGTTCGCGCAGCATTTCGGCGGTCAAGCCAAGCACATATTTCGTCAACTTACCGGACTGGATGTCATCAGCGTTTTGCTTGATGTCTTCTTGCGTGGCGACCTTTGCGGGCAGGATGACCTGAATCTTGCCCTCAAGATTGGCGCCCTCAGAAGCGCGCCCGACAACCTCCAGGATCATCTGTTTCAGCAGGTCCGGGTCTGCCATTTCTTTGGTGACGAGGCGCGCCACGTCCTCTCGAAACCGATCCGTCAGACCCGCTTTCATGGTCAGAACCGCGTCCCGCATGGCGGTGTTCAGCGCCTCTTCGCCTGCCGCGCGATAGCTGTCGGAGTCGCTGCGGGCCTTTTTCTGGTAGGCATCCGCCTCACGCTTGGCGTTCGCCAGAATCTTGGCCGCCTCGGCCTTTGCATCCGCCCTCAGTTTCTCAGCATCCGCCTGCCCGGCGGCCACACCATCACTGCGCAGTTTGTCGATCAGCGCGTCAACGCCGTGCGAGATCATGCCATCCTGTGCCATCAACTGATCCCCGCGCTGATCACAAGGGCGAAGACGAAGGCGAAGACGCCAAAGCCTTCGATTATAGCGGCCGGAGCCAAGGACAGGCCGAAAATCTCAGGCTTCTCTTTCGTTGCATTGATCGCGGCGGCACAGGCACGCCCCTGCCAGATGCCGCAATACATCAGCGCGATGCCCGACAGGATGCCAATCCCGAACAACCCGCCCGCGTTTTCCGGCGTCACATCGCGGTTCAGGGTAAACATGATGACGATGCCATAGATCACCATCGTAGATGGAAAGGCCGAAACACCGACGAACCGACCATAGCCGCCCTCGGTCTCGGTCATCGCACCAATACTGGCCATGCCCGCTATCGAACAGCCAATCGCACTGGCCGCCGCGCCCAGCGCCATGGGGGCATAGATGCCCAGCCAACCCAATGTCAGAACAAGCTCATTCATTCCTGAACCTCCTTGCGGGCGAACGGACGAAAGACGATGCCTTCATCCGGCAGACCCCATTTAAAGAATTCGATGTAATTGAGACGTAACCCGTGGACGACGCCGCTCATCATGGCGAGGGCGAAGTTCAATATGTGGCCGATGATCAGGATCAACAGGCCGAACAAAATGCCGGGCCCTTTCAGCGCGTGGATCACCGAGACCGCCAGATCGTTGAATGTGATCGCAAGCGAGGCCGAAGCCAAGCCAAGCGCAAACAGGCGCATGTAGCTGAGGACATCTCCGAATGCGCCCATGGCCCCGGCAAGACCCTGCACACCGTCAATAAGTCGCCAGAGCCAGTCGATTGGTTTTTTGATCTGCCTCTCGCTGGTAAACAGCAGGATCGCCAAAAGACCCGCGCCCAATATCATCGCGCCCGGCGCTGCTGATTGGCCTTTCATGTAGCTGAGCCACAAAACAAACCCACCGATCAGCGCCGCGATCCAACCCAGGTTGGCAACCGCTTTACGCTGCCCCCATGCCGCATGCGCGGCCAGAGCGTTGGCCAGCACAAGATGCAAGACACCGACAACAATCGAGATCATCATCATCGCGCCGAAGTTATTCAGATCCAGCAGCTTGGCCTTTCCCAGAAGGGACCCATCAGGCGGCGCGACCCCAAAATAGCTCCCGACCAACACGCCATAGAGGATGGTCGCCACCGAGACGATCACACCGTAGCGCCTCCAGGATTGTTGGCTGACCGTCCCGCCCAAACGCTTCCAGAACAGCAACAGGCCCAGCAGAATGACGGCCCCGTATCCAGCATCTGCCACGATCATTGCAAAGAAGAATGCGAAAGAGGCGGCGACGATCACGCTCGGGTCCCAATCCTTGTAGCCCGGCACTTGGTAAAACAGCGCCAAGTCCACAGCAGCGCTGCGCTGTTCCGACTGCTCCAGCAATGTGGGAGGGGCGTCATTGGCGGCCGGGTCTTCGATCAGAACGGCGGCGTCTTTCGCCCCCGCCATCTCCAGAACCGCATCAATCCGATCCTCGGGCACCCAGCCTTGCAGGGCAAACACCGACTCTTCGTCGCGGACCTTCTGGGTGGCGTGGGCTAGCTCTGCCGCACTTTCAGCTACGGACAGGTTGCGCCGCATCAGCGTTAGATATCGGGTCTGCGCAACCCGTTCCGCCTCAAGCGCTTCTATCGCGATCTCTGCCTCTTCCAGCTGCGCCTCCAACTCGTGAATCGGCAAGGACCCGGTGTGCGTGCGTGGAACCGGCAGGATGTCATCGGCCGGTTCGTCTGGTGCAATCAGGACGGCATAGATGAAGCGGTGATCCTGTTCGAGAATGGCCCAAGGCAGCGCCAGATTCTCCAACGCGTCCCGATGCTTTAGGGGCAGTTGGTAGAACCACAACCGGTTGCCCGCCAGCACATCGTCGGGCGGGAAATCCAAATCCCCCCAAGGCTGCACCTGAGCAATCCGATGGGCCAGAAAATCCCGCCGGTCTGACATGTCACGCGTGCGCTGCATCAGGTCCAGCACGTCTTTGACGAACTGATCCATCTGGAACTCAGGATCGCGTTGTATTTGCCTGCGAGGCTCGGGGACATCAGTTAAAAAACGCAGCGCCTTGTATGCTTCATGCGCCCCCCGTTCGTTAACCTTTTCCGGCTCAGCTGGCGGAGGGGCCAGGGGCAGCACATGCATACAACCCAACGCCTGCAGCGCCTCAAGCGTTTCGACCTTCTGCGCCGACCGTCCCACCAACGAGAGTTTTTTGAGCCGTGCAACACTCATGACACGGCCTCCTGCGCATGTTTGCGCTTGGAGATTTTCGAGCGCACGACGGCCTGCATCTGCTCATCACTCAGATAGATGCGGATCTTCTTGATATTGGCCTTGGCGCGCGGGATAAGAACTTTTTCGAACAGATTGACCCGTTGCGTGATCGTGGCGACGGCCTTGTCGAATATCTTCACCCGCTCTTCCGCCACTTTCACCCGCAGACGCGCCTCGATCATGTCGTGCAGCAGTTGCGCGGCGGCGTCGACCCAATGGGGCTTGGCCAGCCGTGAGTACGGCCGCACCGAAACCTCAATCCGGTCAAGGGCGGGCATCTTGACGCCCACGACATTCACCTCTTTGACCTTGTAGTCTTTCAGCTCGACCAACCCGTCCAGATCAATGCCCTTCTGCGCCAGCATGGGGAGCTTCGCGCCGACCTGTTGCGCCAGATCGCTCACTTCGTCTTCGAGACGCTTTACATCTTCGCGTGCTTTGGCGCGTTCGGCCATCAACTGCTGGCGCTTCAGGTCCAGCGACGGCAGGAACCGCTCATAGCTTTTCAGCTGTGTCTGCTCGCGGGCGAGCGACGACTTATTCAGCTGCAACCGCGCCATCACCGTCCTTTGGGAAATACTTGTCGATCAGAGCTTGCTTCATCAGCAATTGTTCAGGCGCAAAACACTCGGCCAGTGTTTCCCAGCCCAGATCCAGCGCGTCCTCCAAAGGGATCGAGACATTGATGTCCATGAACCGCTTGCGAAACAGCGCACCGAATTTCAGCAGTTGGTGATCGTAGTCCGACAGATCAAAGGCCATCGCCTGTTTCTGCGCGGCATCCCGGCTTTCCGAATAGAAGCGGATCATCGTGTTCATGATCTGCCCGTGATCCTCTCGTGTGGTTTTGCCTATGACGTTTTGCTTCAGACGCGAGAGGCTGCCGAACGGGTCAATCACGCCCGAATGCAGGTAGAACTGCCCCTCGGTGATGTAGCCCGTGTTGTCCGGCACAGGGTGGGTCACATCGTTGCCGGGCATTGTCGTCACGGTCAGCACGGTTACCGACCCGCCCTTGGCATAGTCGCATGCTTTCTCGTAGCGCCGTGCCAGTTGAGAATAGAGATCACCCATATAGCCACGCTGTGAGGGGACGCGTTCCTGACTGATGCCCACCTCTTTCATCGCATCAGCATAGGCGGTCATGTCGGTCAGAAGCACGAGAACGCGCTTACCCTCTTCCACCGCGAATTTCTCGGCCACGGCCAGCACCATGTCTGGCACCAGAAGGCGTTCCACCAGAGGGTCCATGGCCTGATTGACGAACATCACAGTGCGCGAGAACACCCCTGCATCCTCGAACGAAGTCCGAAACGTGTGATAGTCATCGAAGATCAACCCCAAGCCGCCGAAGACCACGATATCCGCGTCCGCCTGTATGCCGATGCGGCTGAGGAAGGCGTTGAACGGTTCGCCCGAGACCGAAAAGATCGGGATCTTCTGACTTTCGACCAGCGTATTGAACACGTCGATCATCGGCACGTCGGTGCGGATCATCTTGTTGGGTACGGCCCGTTCGGCCGGGTTCACTGTCGGCCCGCCAATATCGATCCGCGGCTCGGCCGACAGGTCAGGGCCGCCGTCAATCGGCTCTCCCGCGCCGTCAAAAACACGGCCCAGAATATTGGCTGAATACGGCGTCTGCATCGGGTGACCCAGGAAAGTCGCTGTCGCCTCGGTCGAGATGCCCTTGGTGCCCGAGAACACCTGCAGCGTCACCACATCCCGGTCGATAAAGATCGCCTGGGCCAGCGTTTTATGCCCATCAACCGTTTCGATCACCGCCAGATCATTGAACCGAACAGCCGGTGCGCCACCATCGTCAACCGGCACACGAACCTTGATCGTGTCGCCGACAATTTCCAAAACACGTGTATACTTCAAAAGACTCTGAGACATCGCCTACCCTAAGTCGCATGTTTAAGAGTTTAAATTCTTTCCACCTTCGTGCTGCCCACCAAAGCATCAGCGCCGGAGGGATTTATATTGATCTGGCAAATCTGGTTGCCGCCAAGTAAATAGACGTTTCCAGCCTAAAGCAATGAAATCGTTTTAATTCAGACTGGATTTTGTCTTTACTCTTCGCTTTCTGGGTCGAGCTGGTGATGACTCTGACGCTGGCTTTGCCTCAGTTTCAGCATCCCCACTGTAGTCCAAAACCCGTACAAGCAGATTGGCCATTTCTTCCAGTTCTTTAGAGGGCGTTCGGACTTCACCTATGATGTGCTTGACAAGCTCGACGGCTTCAGTGCGCCGCGCTTTGTCGGGCAATAGATAAGGCAACGTGTCGACCGCGCCCTTCGGATCGAAGGTGGCGACCAGAGATTGCTCATGCAGAATACGTTGACGGTCGGTGACCGAAAGGGATTTAAACGGCGCTTCGTGGTGAAAGATATGCGCCCACCGGTGCAAAATCTCGGCACGAAAGCCTTTGTGACTGTCAGCCAATAGAACCAGTATACGAATGACCGCCTCGGGTAGACCCCCTTGCCGCATATGAGCAAGCACAGTGCTGACCTCGGGCAGATCGCGCAAAGTCGCCGGATCCGGCAGGGTACGGCGAGCTGCATTCCTTTGCCCGAACCAAGACGCAAACGGCCCGCCCCAGATGGCGAAGAATGACGCCTCATACCAGGCGTCGCGCAAATCTCGGCCAAGATCCATCGACTGCTCAATCCATTCACCAGTGAGTTTTTCCCATTTCAAAAATGGATTTTCAGCATCGGCGGGAGCGCGCTGCGCTCTGGCATTCTGCGCCAGAGTTTCGATTCCTTTCCCCAAAACTGTGCTCGAAGACATCGCAGCGCGCTGTGCACGCAATGGATGTACATCGCGCAAAGCCCGGGCCATCACCGGTGACGACAGGGCTTGCACCGCCGGGCGAGCGAAGGTTTCATAAGCTCCTGCTTGCACTTCGGACATTTGCGCCACTGCGGCAAAGCTGGTCTCATCCTGCCGACCGTCATCCAATGCTGCGACATCGGAAAGCGTACGCTCGACGAAACGAACTTCGAACGACTTATCGACCCCATCCCCTTCAATGTTATCAATGATCATCTCATAGAGACCCGGCGCCATTGCCTCGACCGTCTCAAGTGTAGACGCCAAGCCTGCGTGCTCTTTGCGCGCGACCTTGGAGGAAACAAAGATGCCCAGATGCCCCACTTCTTCATGAAGCATGTAGATGATGCGTTGGCCGCATACCCGTATTTCCTCTTTGTCCGCATAGGTTTCGGCAATCCAGTTCAACGCCTGTTGCGGCGGCGTAATATTGTCGCCATGGCTTGCAAAGACAAAAATCGGCGCTTTGATCGCCTTGAGATCAACGGGAACTCCGGGTTCCAGTTGCGCGGTATTCTTGACTAGCCGGTTTCCAACGAACAGCTGTTCGACAATCCATCGAATTTCGGCCTCGTTCAGAAGAAAGAACCCACCCCACCAGCGCTCAAAATCAATGAAGCGCTGCCTGCCAGCTTCGGGATCGCGATACAGATCGAAGTATTTTCCAAAGTAGTTTCGGCTGGGGTTTAGCTGCTCGAAATTCATCACCAGATTGGCGCCGTCGAACTTACCATTCCCCAAATCTGACCAGAACATCGGCTGCCAGGTGCCGCCAAGCATACCACCATTGTAGCGCATGGGGTTTTCACCAACCTCACCCGACCAAGGTGCAACCGGCACTCCATTAAGCACCAAAGGCCCGGTCAGATCGGGGTTGCAGGCCGCCATCAGCAATGTCGCCCAACCTCCCTGGCAATTTCCTGTCACGACCGGTTGCGGGCTTTTGGGGTGACGCGCGCTGACTGTTCGAACAAATCCAGCCTCGGCATGCATGACGTCGACTAGTGTCTGACCTTCAACCGGATCACGGCCGAAACTTACAAAATAGACCGGATGGCCCGTGGCCAGCGCCACACCGACTTGGCTGTCGGACTTGAATCCACCAATACCATCACCATGACCGGCACGCGGATCAATGATGATGTAGGGGCGTTTGTGATCGTCTACGTCTATCCCTTGCGGGGGGACGATGCGCAATAGGTGATAGTTACAGGGCCGGTCGAGTTCGGCCCCATCAACGATCACTTCGTAGTCATAGGCAAGCACTGGCGGGCAACCGGCCGCTTCATGTTCGATGAAAACGTCACCACGCTCACGCAAGGCATCCATCGTCAAGGCGACGCGCTGACCAGCATCCTTGACGTAGTCCGCCCAAGCCGAGCCAACAGATTTCGTCTGCGTGAATTGCACCGCAAGATCTCGCAGATCGCTTGTCAGGTTCAGAACCCGATCCGAATGGTATTCAGTTATTTTTTGTGCCTGAATGGTGGCGGCACGAGACAGAATTTCATACTGAACACCAGATTGATCGAGCACGTTGGAAATTGCGTCAAACAATTTGCTGTTCACGGCCGTTATGTTTTCACCCGTTGCAAGGTTCGATGCCTTTTCATTCGCGAATGAATTCCGAGCCATTGATTTATCCTTCCTCGGACGATGTTGGTTTCACCGTCGATGGGGAGTATGCCCCCGGTCAAATTGAACGCCTCGCTGCTTGCAAGAAACGATGCACAGGTCGACATCTTTGATGGTCGCGAAGTGGTGTGTGGGTGCATGCTTTGCTGCAGCGCACCAAAATTGGCTATCCCGGTGACGACACGGGTTTTCAGAAGGCCTGGCGACATCTTCGCTTTGCGACTGCAGCGCGCGTGCATAACCCCACGCGATCGACCGATCGCTCGCTACTCCGATGACGACAGCTTTTGACCTATTCAGGTGGAACATAGTGGCGCCTCGATTTCTGCAGTGCAGCATACCACTTCTCAATCGATTCGAAACATTTGAATGGTCAAACTACCTCGCCAACGCTGCGTCAAAGTCGTTCTGTAGCAAGGTTGTGGCACATTAGACTTCGCAACAATCTCTGACGGCACGCGACCGATCCATTAGAATGGACAACGCTTAAAGCTGACCACAATACGCCAATCCAGGACCGCCCCTTACCGGAGCAGACGGCATTCATACGCATCAAGTGTGGGCGTCAATTGTCGGAAGCTTCGCAACTGACCTCACAAAAAACACATCTGCCCTAGAGGCCAAACAACACCTCATTCGCGACTTTTCCAAGCATGAGGGAACAAGCAACCAATTGTTCCTCGGAAACGTACTCATCAGGCTTGTGGCCTTGTTCCGCCATAGACCCTGGGCCGCACACCACTGTCGCGATGCCAAGGTCTGACAGAACGCCAGCCTCAGTTCCGAATGCAACGTGGGTTGTTTCGCCGCCGCCAGAGGATTTGACAAGTGAGACCTCTGGCTCAGAGCTGGAGACTGACAACCCGGGGTATCCCGCCAACGCCCGAAGCGAGATTTGGGCAGCCGTTGGAAACTTGGCCAAAACCGCGTCTGCTGCCTGCTGAAGCTCGGCTTCGATCTCGTCGGGGTCATCTTCCGCCAGATGCCGGAACTCAAACACAAGCGTCGCCTTGTCGGGTACAAGGTTGAGAGCTGTGCCGCCGGACAGCTGGCCAACATGGAAGGTCGTATAGGGAACATCGTAGGCGTCGTTGCGGATCCCGGTTTGTTGGGCCTTCTGCTGCATCTGGCGCAACTTTGCGACGAAATCGACGGCAACATGGAGTGCGTTGACAAATTGCGGGGCGAGCGCGGAATGTCCGGCCTCTCCTTTAATGTCGGCGCGGTAGGCACGCTTGCCTTTATGGCCGATAGCGACCTTCATCTCGGTCGGCTCGCCTACAATGGCCAGTCTGGGACGCTCCAACAGCGACGGCAGCTGCTTTTTCATGCGTGAAATCCCGACGCAGCCGATCTCTTCGTCGTAAGACACCAAGAGCTTTAGGGGCGTTTTCAGCTCCCGACCGTGCACGGCATCGGCGAGGGCCAACATCTCAGCCAGAAAGCCTTTCATATCGGTCGTTCCACGCCCGTACAATCGGCCTTCCTGTCGGGTAAGTTTGAAGGGGCTTACACTCCAATCCTGCCCCTCAACTGGCACCACGTCGGAATGCGCAGAGAGTAACAGCCCACCTTCAACAGATGGCCCGATTTCTGCAAAAAGCCCTGCCTTAGGTTCGTCAGGATCCACGATGCGCTGCACCCGAAAGCCGCGATTGCGCAGAAAGTCTTCGATATAGGCGATCATATCGAGGTTGGATCGGGCACTGACGGTTTCAAAGGCAACCAGACGCTCCAGAACCTCTAGTGAGACACTCATGAAAGCGCTTCTCCTCCGATGGCGCGGAAGGCGCCCGCGCGGGCCTGAGCTTGCGCATAGTCTATGAACGCAGACACCGTACGCGACTTTTCCGCACCATGGGTGGTCAAAAGGCCCATTCTCAAGGACCGAACCGGCCCGGTAATCGGCACGCAAACAAGCGGATTGCCGTCCGGTGATGTATTGCTTTGCGGGCGCACATTGGCGATGGAATAGCCAAAGGCGTTCCCAACCATTGAACGCATCACGGCCATGTCTCGCGTCAGCTCCACGATACGAGGCTGGCGCGAGGATGCCGTAAACAGCGACAGGAAGTAGTCGGTACTGATCGGCAAATCGAGGAGGATCATTGGCAGGTCCGCCAGATCATCAATGGATACGGATGTCCGTGTCGCAAATTCATGCCCGGCATGCAGCAATGCAAAAGGGTTCAGGCGCACCAGCCCGATGAAATTCAGATCGGTTGGAATATCCATGTCATAGGTCAGCGCAATGTCGATCTCGGACCGTTGCAACGCGTTGAATATCTCTGCCTGGTTCAGTTCTTTCTGGGCGATCCTGACATCGGGAAATCCGGTTTCAAACCCGCGCCGCAACCGCGGTAAAACAAGTTGCGCAAAGGTCAGGAGGCAGCCCACCGCGAGAGGGCCGCGCGCCGTACCTGAAATATCGGCCGCAATGTTTGCGATCTCTCTTGCGTCATTTAGGACCTGGCGGGCTTTTTCAAGCACCCTTTGCCCACCTTGTGTCAGTGACAGGCCCTGCGCGTGTTGCCGTACGAACAGCGAAATCGCCAACTCCTCTTCAAGCTGGGTGATGGCCGATGAGATCGACGGCGAGGAGACGTTCAACCGGTCTGCGGCCCGCGCTATACTGCCTGCTTCGCCAACCGCAACGAGGTACTCCAACTGCCGGAGGGTCAGACGCGGCACGCAGACGCTCCTATTTTAGAGACGTTGGCAGAGGTCTTAGCGCATCGCATACTCTCAGGCCAGATCAGGGGCACTATCCTGTTGGGCCAGCCAGGTCTGGAAATCGCGGATCGTGCCTTCATAGTCATCCCCTGCTAGCGGCCCTTCGATCGCGTGGGCTGAATGCAGCGCGACCTGCATGCGTTCAAGCTTTTCGCGATCCTCGCGGTTGACCTCTTCCCAGAGCGCGATTCGCCCCTGGATCGTGTCGTGATCGAGGTTATCGCGATAGACGGACATCGTCCATTTGACGCGGATCAGGTTCGCGTTGATCGGGAAAATAGACAGCGATACGAGCAGGCTGGCGGCTTGGCTGGCCACCTGCGTGGGAAACTTGGCAAAGAGGGATGACCGTTTTCGTTCTGCCTCGCTCAGGCCCGCTGCGCCGTCTCCGCGCGGCGTGATATTATCAGGGTAATTGGCAGCGTAGGAGGTGTAGCCATCCCCGCTGACCAGCTTGCGAGACAGCCCCGACGGGGTGTAGCCGTGAAGGGTTTGCGGATGGACCACACTCAGGTGGTAGCCTTCCATGAAGTTCTCGACCAGGCATTTCCAGTTGGTCTGCCAGTTCTCTTCAGCCACATGCACAAGGCGGAAATCCTCAGTCTCATAGGGCGCCAGCATGGCATCAAGCTCGGGGTGCTCAAACGGCGGGGCGTCTGGCGTAAGGTTTACGTAAATGAACCCGTTCCAAAGCTGCACCTTGTGTTCCGGCAGCCTGCAGGATTTGGGATCAAAGCCCGCATTCTCCATCCGTGGGGCACGCAGCAATGCACCGTCGCGCCCGTAGGCCCATGCGTGATATGAGCATACAAACCGCTTTGTATTACCGCTTCCTTCGGCCAGCGGCATGCCGCGATGCCGACACACATTTGCCAGCGCGCGGATTTCACCTTCATCGCCACGCACGACAAGCAAGGGTTCATTCAGAAGCTGGACAGTGAAGAAATCACCGGGTTCCGGAATTTCGTCGACCCGACCCAAGCAATGCCACCCGCTGCGCAGCACAGTCTGCGCCTCGTGGTCGAATTGCTCCTGTGAGGTATAGAACGCGCCGGGCATACCCATCGGGCGATCCGCGGGCAAGGCGGCCAAGTCTTGAAGTTTCGTTCGCAAATGGGTCATCCCGGCCTCCCTTGTTGTTATGTCTTACGCGTCCCCCGGCACGCCATAGGAGGGCGCGGAGGAGGGATCGAGTGCGCGGCGCACGTAATCGTCCAGTTGTGGTTTGTAGACGTTCCAGGCGGTTGCAACCGATTCAATGGGGCAATCCTCGGTCCAGTCGCACCGCAGGTCGGCCACGGGCCAGCTGACTTTGTCGACCAGCATCAGACCCGCGGAATGCACGGGCCCGGCCTCGCCACCGGCAGCAAGCCCAGCGCGGAGTGCTGCAATCAGCCGGTCACCCAAGTGACCCGCCGCATCTTCGAATGCGGACACGATGGCAGCGGGCACACCGTCATGGGCCAGAAGATTGCCGCCCGATGCAATATCCCTGCCCTGCGCCTCGTTCCAGTTGCCCAGCACGTTTTGGCCGGAGTGGATGGCTGTGGTTCCGTTTCCGTCAATTGCCAGAAGCTGCCGATAGGCGATGTGCGCGGCCTCACCAGTGATTTGGCGCACCGCCGCTTCAGCCGAGGCACCCTGTTCCATCAGATCGAGCGTCTTTGGACCAAGGCTAGGATCGGTGACATTCTGGCTTGCTACAGCGCCAACGCCTGCACGGGCATAGGCGCAACGGGCTGCAACGGCAGGAGAGGAAGACGAGATTGCCATGCCAAACATGCCAGTCTGCGCGCATCGGGCCACAAGAGAGAAAGTCACGGGGCTAGTCCGGGATCACGGCGGTGGCGTCAATCTCCACCAGCCATTCAGGCCGAGCCAGAGCCTGTACAACCAGACCGGTCGAGACAGGATGCACACCTTTGATGTATTCGCCCATGGTCCGATACACAGCCTCACGGTGGCGAACATCGGTGATGTATACGACCACTTTGACGAGATGCTCCATTTCGCCGCCTGCTTCTTCGATCAATTGCTTGATATTCTGCATCACCTTGTGGGTCTGCTCTGCCGGATCGTGGCTGTCGATGTTCTTGGCATCGTCCAGGTTCTGGGGGCACTGCCCGCGCATCCAGACAGTACTCCCGCCGCGTGTGACGACGGCTTGGCACAGGTCATTG
Source organism: Ruegeria sp. AO1 (assembly GCF_056535985.1). NCBI lineage: Bacteria > Pseudomonadati > Pseudomonadota > Alphaproteobacteria > Rhodobacterales > Roseobacteraceae > Ruegeria > Ruegeria sp. AO1. The sequence continues at coordinate 757,035 of NZ_JBQFJC010000002.1, read as the reverse complement.
TCGAGCGACTGTTCTGGGTAGGTATCGCCGGTATTGAAAGGGCGGATGCGGGTGTGAGCCATATTTAGGTCGCGCCTCCTGCGTCGATCTTTGCCATCAGATATTGCGCAAAGTCATAGTTCGGGCGTTCCAGATGGCTGAGATGCCCGGGCGTTGCTGCGTCTGAACACAAGCCCCGAAACACTTTTTCGGTACAGCCACGATCTTCGACATTCACGTCATCCAGAAGCGCCTTGAGCGCGGTGAAATTGCCTTGCGCATCCGGGTCATCCGCAAAGTCATTCGACATGCCACCGCCAAAGCGGATATGCACCTGACCCGGCCCTTTGGGATGCAAGGACAGATACCAGAAATACCCTGGCGTCAGCGTGATCATAAGGCTTGGATAAAGCGCCAGAAGAAAGGTCATGCGGCGTTCATCGCCTTTCAGCCGATCATTGCTGGGGTGCGCCATGGCAATGCGTAGGGATTCATCCTTCAGAATCGTGTGGTAGTTGAAGGCCGCGCTACCGGGCGGGCAAATCATATCCTCCAGCCGCGACAAGCCACCAATCGTGCCCGCGTGGCACACCGGCAAATGGTAGCTTTCCATGAAATTCTCGGCCAACACCTTCCAGTTAGTATCCCAGACATGTTCTTCGTAGAACGCCTCGGAATAGTTGGCCATATTATAGCCTTCGATCATTGTCGCCACTTCGGACAGTTGCTCGGCCACGGGGGCCGCATTTGGATCAAGGCAAACAAAGACCCAGCCTAGCCATTCTTCGCAGCGGACCTGAGGCAACGCGTAGTTTTCTTTACAAAACCCCTCGTTCTGCTTCATCGCGGGCGCACCGCGCAGCTTTCCGTCGAGGTTGTAGGTCCAGGCGTGATAGGGGCAGACGATTGTCTTTGCATTCCCGCGCCCATGCAAAAGCGTCGACATGCGGTGCAGGCATACATTGCTCATCGCGCGCAGATCGCCGTCTCTGTCGCGCAACACAACGATTGGCTGCCCGGCCAGTTCGCAGGCCACATAGTCCCCTACAGACGACAAGGCGTCGGCCCGGCCCACACAGTACCAGTCCTTTCGGAAGATGTGCTCAAGCTCTGCATCGACAAAGCTCTGCTCGGTATAGACCTCGGTCGGCATGGCCCGCGCACGTTCAAATGGGACCGAGGTGTTCGCGCGCAGAGCGGCGATAGGATCAACGTGGTCTTTGGGCATGAACGAACCTCTTTGCCTGAGTCGCGGGCGGCCACCGCATTCACATACTGAGACGGCTTTTGCCGGAAACAAACCAAAAGTCTATCTTACCGGTGATTAGGTAAAATCTAATCGACATAAGATGATACAAAATTAGGGTTGCACAAGCAAAAGAAGCAGCCGGGCCAACAGATACCCAGCACGGCAAAAAAGGTGACGCGATGGAAAACTTCGACACGGTGGTGATTGGCGCAGGTCAGGCGGGCATTGCCACAAGCGAGCATCTCCGTGCCCAAGGCATTGAACACGTCCTTTTAGAGCGGGGCCGCATTGCCGAACGTTGGCGATCCGAACGGTGGGATTCACTCGTTGCAAATGGTCCGGCATGGCATGATCGCTTCCCGGGCCTCGAGTTTTCCGGCGACCGCGACGCGTTTCCGCGCAAGGAATGCGTGGCCAAGTATTTTGAAGACTATGCCAAAATGATCGACGCGCCCGTGCGCACAGGCGTTACGGTGACGCGTGCGCGCCCGCATGAAAACCGCGCGGGTTTTTTGATCGAAACGTCGCAAGGTCCCATAGAAGCGCGCCACCTCGTCTGTGCCACAGGGCCGTTTCAGAAACCGGCGATTCCGCCGATCATCCCCGAATCCTCTGACGTTCTGCAGATGCATTCCACCGCGTATCGCAATCCCGAGGCTTTGCCTGAGGGCGCCGTTCTGGTCATCGGCGGTGGTTCCTCCGGATCGCAGATCGCGGCCGAATTGCATGATGCTGGGCGCGAGGTTTTCTTCTCCATTGGCCCCCATGACCGACCTCCACGTCGCTATCGCGGGCGAGACAATGTCTGGTGGCTGGGAGTGCTCGGCATTTGGAATTTGGATACTCCGGCGCCCGACACCGAGCATGTCACAATCGCAGTCAGTGGCGCGCATGGCGGCAAAACTGTAGATTTCAGGAAACTTGCCCAGCGCGGTATCACTTTACTGGGGATGTCGTCGGGATATGAAAACGGCGTTCTCCATATCGCTGATGACCTCAAAGCCAATCTTGATGCGGGCGACGCAAACATGTTGTCCCTGCTCGAAGCCGCCGATGCCTATGTTGCGCGCACCGGCATGGACCTACCAGAAGAGCCCGAGGCCTGGGTCGTAGGGGACGATCCCGCCTGTGTGTCAGACCCCATTCGCGAGCTGGACCTTGAGCGCAACAATATCCGCACCGTGATCTGGGCAACTGGGTTCCAGTTTGATTACGACTGGCTAGAGGCAGACACGCTGGACGACCGAGGCAGACCGATCCATCAGCGTGGTGTCTCTCAGGTGCCAGGGCTGTATTTCGTCGGGCTGCCATGGCAATCGCGCCGTGGGTCCTCGTTCATCTGGGGCGTTTGGCACGATGCAAAGTTCATCGCGGACCAGATCTCTATTCAGGAAAACTATCTGGCCTATGCACCAAACTCTCCTTGAGAGGTGTCGACTTGCAAAAGAGATTCAGGCCGTTTGCATGAGCGGACTGATCTGTCTGGCTCGGTTTTAATTTGAAGCCGAAAGTCGGGCTGTGATTGCCTGAAATGATGAAACCGAATGAATCTGGGCGTGCACTTATCTAAGCGTATCGCCCCACGCGGCACCTTCAGTTGCAAAGGGCCGATCAACTTCGAGTACAGTTTCCAACCTCATTCAAAACGGTAGAACCTCTTTGCAGTATCTTGGAACACGCTGTTCTGATGCGCGTCAGGGATCAGTTCTTGAAGGCGCGACACTAGTTCATGGTAAGTCGAAGAAAGACTGTCGACCGGATAGTTCGATCCGAACATGCAACGATCTGCGCCGAATTGCGACAAGCAGGTTGAAACGATTGGCGCGACGCTTTGGGCGCTCCAATTGTGATCAAACATGCCAAGCCCCGAGAATTTGCAATGGACGTGAGGCAGTTTGGATAGGGAACTAAGCGCATCTTGCCAGAGACTTAACCCCTCAGCACTGCGGTCATGTGGTGAGCCAGCGTGACAAAGAGCGACAGGCGTACTTAGTGCCTGCGAAAGCACTTCGGCAGTTTGTTCCATCAGTTCGGGAAGCAATTGCAGGTCAAAGGAAAGGCCTCGCTCGCCCACGACTTTCAGGCCAGTCCGGAAATCCCGGTTTTCAAGCAATCTGTTTGTACCCGTCTTGGCATCTTCGCCGGGCGCGCGTCCGACGATCTGACGAACACCCCGGACCGAGGGTAGCGATTGAAAGCGATCCAGCTGGTATTCCAGATCGTTGGCCGTCAGATCGCAAAATACGACCTGAACCAGCGGCCAGTCCGGATATTGATCGGCTACGGCTTGAACCCACTGCGCCTCGGCCCAGGGATCGGCGGCGCCGACCTGGATATGAACCGAAGCCGAGAAGCCCTGTGCCGACGCATCTGCACGAAATTCTGGTAATAAATAGTCACGCTGGATCGGCGTGGGGTCGCCAAAAAACCGAACGGCGCCCTTTTCCATCAACCAAGGATACTTGACCGCGTTCAGATCCCACAGATGGTGATGAGCGTCTATCTTCATGGTGTTTCGATCCCAGCGGTGCGATCCAAAACGTCGACGCCCTGTTGTTTCCAGAAATGCAGCAGGTCTATGAAAATCCAGTTTTCGGCCAGTTTGTCCTCGGCACGGCGATAAATGTCGATCACCCTGAACTCACCCGGTTTGCCAGTGGCCGGCATACCCATGAACCCTCCTGAGGGCGTTGCGGTGAAGTTGGGCCAGCCAAAGAAGCCGCCATAGTGCCCTTCCGCCAGACGGCAGATATGTTTGGTCTTTGACCGGTCTTTGAAACCCGCACGGAACGGTCCCGAGTGTTGCTTGGCATAGCGTTCGATCGTGTAGGTCGCACCTATCCCCTCGGGCCCCCACCAGATCATGTCTTGATGCCAGGTTCTGGCCAACTCTTCCTCAAGCGGTAACCCGCCTTGCCACTGGCCAAGGTCCGAGATCATCGCATTGATCAATGCCAGTGTTTTTTCACCTTCTATGACGGGTTGTTCCGTGAGCAGCAGGCCGTCATGTGGCATTGGGCCGGGTTGCACCAGATGTGCCGCTGTTTGCGGAGGAAACGGGTTCTGCCCGGCCTGCACCATCAGGTGTGGTATGTCGAAATACATCGCCGTTTCCGTGATCTGGCCATCGGCGACCTTGTAGAAGGCACAATAGCGCAGAAACGCCAGCTTTCCGGTCGGGCGAATACCCAGCCAGGGATGGTCGAACAGGCCCATCAAATGCCCCATGGTGACGATCCAAACATCTGACTCATCACGCAGCGAATTCTGCCCGGCGAACATGATATCCACCCGATTTTGAAGTCGTGTCAGACTGGATTTCAGTGGCATCCAGAATTGCTGGGCCACCTGTTCAGCATCATTGATCAAGTTGAATGGGTGAAAGCCGCGCCAAACTGAATCAGGTGTGCAGAAACGCCCCATGACGCTGGGAACGTCTTGGGGCGTCGCTGAATCCAATGCGGAATGAAAGTCAGAGATAACTTTTTTCTCTTTCTGGAAGGTCACGGTATTTTCCATTTGTGTCAGGGTTTTGCGCGTTTTGTATCGCTAGAGTGAATCGGGTATTTTCCACATTCTTGCATACGTATGCAAAAAAGTCTTGCCTGATTTGATATATGCGAATTACAGTTTTGCAAACGTATGCAAAACGAATCCTAGTTGGGGGCACCATGGCGGAAATTCAACTGCGTAACGTCGGCAAACGATGGGGTTCGTTTGTGGGGGTCCACAATTTTGACCTAACCATCGCAGATCGCGAGTTTCTGGTGCTGCTGGGACCATCGGGTTGCGGCAAGACCACCACGATGCGGATGATCGCCGGGCTTGAGGACGTGACTGAGGGCGATATCCTGATCGACGGTAAAGTCGTCAACGATTTGGAGCCCAAAGACCGCGACGTGGCTATGGTGTTCCAAAGCTACGCGCTCTACCCCAACATGAATGTCTATGAGAACATCCGCTTTCCTCTGAAAGTGCGCGGCGTCGACCCGGCGACCCATGACGATAAGGTTCGTCGCGCCAGCGCGATGGTCGAGCTAGACGATTTCCTGCATCGCAAACCCGCGGAACTGTCGGGCGGACAGCGGCAGCGGGTGGCCCTGGCCCGCGCCATCGTACGTGAACCGAACGTGTTCCTGATGGACGAGCCTCTGTCGAACCTGGATGCCAAGCTGCGGGTCTCGACCCGGGCGCAAATCAAGAACCTCAGCCATGAGCTGGCGGTGACGACGATCTATGTCACCCACGACCAGATCGAGGCGATGACACTGGCCGACCGCGTTGTGGTGATGAAACAGGGCGTGGTGCAACAGGTCGGCAGCCCGACCGAAATCTATGACCGACCGGCGAATACCTTTGTCGCCAGCTTTATCGGCTCGCCCGCTATGAACCTGATGGAAGGTGAGGTCGCGGGCGGCGTGTTCCGTGCGGAACATGTCGAGATCCCGGTCAACGCACCAGATGGCCCCATGACACTGGGTTTCCGGGCCGAGGATGCCAGTCTTGCCGAAGGCGCGGGCCAGATCACCGCACCGATCTACACGCTGGAGCTCTTGGGCGACGCGACCATGATCTCGGTCCGGGTCGGTGGGGCTTTGGTGTCGGTCAAGGCCGACAAGTCCTTCCGCGCCGAGATCGGGGATGATGTCTCATTCTCGGTGCCAACAGAAATCTGTCACCTCTTCGAAGCTGGAAGCGGTGCGCGGATCGGGGAGTAGCCCCGCCAACAGCCCTTCGGGGCATAACAGTGGTCCGGGCGTCGACGACGGACCCATCCTGACAGGGAGAAACGCATGAAACTCAAGACGATCCTAATGGCAGGAGCCATGGCCATCGCGGCAAGCGGTGCATCGGCAGCCTGCTCCTATGAAAACGAAGTGCCGCTGAAATCGCTGTCAGCGGGGTTCGAAGCCTGGAAAGCGGTGACGGATGCGATGGCCGAGTGCGGCAATTTCAGCGCCTCGCTGGATCAGGAATTCCGCGAGAAGCAGCCCGAAGCTTTCGCTGCCGACCCCTCGCTCTATCAGATCGGCGGCGTTTCCAACGCGACCCTCGTGCCTTTGCTGAACGCTGGTACAATCCGGCCCTTGGATGATCTGATCGAAAAATACGGCCAAAACCTGTTGCCGAACCAGCTGATCAAAGTCGACGGCAAGACAATGGCAATTGCTTTCATGGTCAATGCGCAGCACCTGATGTACCGCAATGATGTTTTGGCTGATCTGGGCATTGAAGAACCAAAGACATATGACGAAGTGATAGACGCAGCGGCCAAGATCAAAGAAGCCGGTGTAATGGACTATCCGATCGGGGGCACTTTTAAGACCGGTTGGAACCTTGGCCAGGAATTCGTCAACATGTATCTTGGCGAAGGCGGCGCGTTCTTTGGTGAGGGCAACATGCCCGCAATCAACAATGCGCAAGGCGTAGCCGCACTGGAAACGCTGAAAGCGATGACAGACTATATGGACCCGGAGTATCTGGTCTCTGATTCCACCTATGTCCAGCAGCAATTCCAACAGGGCAAGATTGCCATGGCCAACCTGTGGGCCAGCCGGGCAGCTGCCATGAATGATGAAGCTGAAAGCCAAGTTGTCGGCAAGGTCACGATGGCCTCAGCGCCGATGGGATCCTCGGTTCCGGCCACGACCGTTTGGTGGGATGGCATCGTCCTGGCCTCCAACATGAGCGATGAAGAAGCAGACGCGGCCTTCCGTCTGGTGATGGAAGGTATCGATGCCGAGATGGTTGGCGCAAACAATGACACCGCCGTTTGGCTGAGCACGGCGTACACACCGGGTGAGCTGGCTGCGGGCGCTGCGGCCTCGGCAGAAGGTGGTGCCAAACCGTATCCTGCCTCCGGTCCGATGGGCATAATGCATACGTCGCTGGGCAATGGTCTGGCCGATTACCTGACCGGCGCCAAGGACGCACAGACCGCGCTGGCCGATATCGAGGCGGATTACATCACCGCCGCGAAAGAAGCTGGTCTGATCAGCAACTGATCCTCCCCGGGGAGGGCCCCGTGCCCTCCCTAATTTCCTACCCGAGAACCATGAGAAAGGCAGAGCCATGAATTTCAGGACATTTGCCGCCTTTGTTGGCCCCTCTGTCTTTATGATGCTTCTCTTTATCGCTTTCCCGTTGGTCAGCGTGTTCAAGCAGAGCTTTTACATCACCCAACCCGTCTATGAGATGGTCGAAGTCGAAACCTGTACCCCTGGCTTCCTGACCCAGACCTGTGTGACCGAGCAGAAATCGCAGCCCAAGCTGGACGAACATGGCGAGGTGATCACACAGACCGAATATGTCGGCCTGCAAAGTTATCGCAACGTGCTTGAACCCGAGCGGGCCTGGCGCGCGATCACCGAGGGCAACTGGTCCGTCCTGTCCACCATCAACTTCTGGAAGGCGCTGCGGTTTACGCTGACTTTCACGCTAATCACGCTGCCTCTGGTCATCGGGTTCGGGCTGGGCATCGCGGTTCTGATCAATAACGCCGCGGGGTCGATCCGCGGGCCGGTCATCTTCATCTCTCTGCTGCCCTTCATCATCACGCCGGTGATCGGCGCGCTGTCGATCAACTGGCTGTTCCGCGGTGACGGCATCCTGACAGCGCTGCTGGAATGGTGGTTGAACCGCGACATCGCCCTGTTCGCGCAGGCCTGGACGATTGAAATCCTGATGATGTTCTATCGCGTCTGGCACGTGGCCCCGTTTGCGGCCGTTGTGTTCTATGCCGGGCTGCAGACCGTCAATCAAGACAGTCTAGAAAGCGCCGTGATCGATGGGGCGACGCGTTGGCAGCGGATGAAATACATCGTCATTCCGCATCTGATGCCGCTGATCATCTTCGTATCGATGATTCACCTGATGGACGCTTACCGGGTGTTCGAAGAGATCGTCGGTTTCTCCAGTCAGGCTTATGTCATCTCGCTGCAATGGCTGACCTTCGACTTCCTCGTGCCGGATCAGGCGGGCAACCGGTCGATCAGCCGGGCCTCGGCCAGCGCGATGCTGACCATGATCGGGATCGTCATTCTGCTGATCCTGCCGCTGCGCCGCACCTGGCGCGACCATAAAGGAGGCCACTGATATGTCCTCGCGCGCGCTTCGCCAACCTCTCAGCCTGCGGCTGACCTCAAACATCTTCCTGGCGTTCTGGTGCCTTGTCGCCGCCTTCCCGATCGTCTGGATCGCGATCATGAGCGTCAAATCCCCAGTGGACGCCTATGACAGCAACGCGCTGAACGTGATCTTTGGCCCGGCGACGCTGGCCACAGGGAACGGACTTTCGGTTCTAGATATCATTCTCGGGATCGCGGTGATCTGGGGCGCAGCCATGGTCGTGACAAAGGTGCTGCCCGCGAAGATCAAGGAATACACCGCGCCGGGTCAGGCATGGTTCGGTTGGGTGGTCGGAGTGCTTGTCGCCCTGATCGCCTTCCTACTGGTGTTCTTTGTAGTCCTGCCCGCAGTACTGAACGTGCTGAACCCGCTGTTCGGCCCACTGGGCCGCGACGTGCTGGGCGTGACGACCGAGCATTACAAAACCGTTTGGGTTGACCGGGGCTTTTCCAACAACTTCAAAAACTCGCTGGTCGTGACCGCCGGGGTTGTGACTGTATCGCTGACCGTGGGTACGCTGGCCGGCTATGGCCTGGCGCGGTCGGGCTCGACACTGGCCTTCTGGATTTTGCTGATCGCGCTGATCTTTCGCGCGTTGCCACATTCGGTTCTGGTGGCGGGCTATCTGCCGGTCTTCATCAACTCCGCCGAATGGCTGGCGCCTATTCTGGGTGAGAACGCGCCGACGCTCTATGGCAAGCCTTTCGCCGTGATCGCGGTGCTGGTTGCGATCAACCAGCCGTTCACGATCTGGATGCTGCGCTCGTTCTTCCAGAACATTCCGGCCGAACTGGACGAGGCGGCGCGGGTTGATGGCTGCAACCACTTTCAAGCCTTCCGCCGCGTGATCATGCCGGTCATGTGGCCGGGAGTGATTACGACTGGGCTGTTCAGCTTCCTGCTGGCCTATAACGACTTTCTTGTGACCTCGCTGCTGCTCGATGCGCAGAACCAGACGATGGTCCCTGCCATTGCGGGCATGTTCAACCGCGAAACAACCACGACCGATCAGGTGGTCGCCGTGGCCGCTGCGGTCTCGATCATCGCCCCGCTGTTCTTCCTTGTGATGATCTTCCAACGCCAAATCGTAAGCGGACTGACCGCTGGCGCAGTAAAAGGATAAAGAAATGAAGGGTTCCCGCCCGGAACAAGCCGTTCTGACCCGTGATACGGATCTGAGCAAAACCGAAGACACGCGCCGCGTGATCGAAACCATGGTGGACGGTCTGAACGACCACCGTATTGACGATATCGGCGAGTTCTTCTCAAAGGGGTTCCGCTGGATGGGCAATCAGGGCTGTGGCACCAAGACCGGCCTGAAGGAGTTTCAAGACAACTGGCAGCGCCCCTTCCAGGCCGCGTTTTCGGACAAAACCTGCATCGATGAGGCACGCCTCTATATGGGCGAATGGGCCGCCGCCTTTGGCCGACAAGAAGCCACCCATTCCGGCGAGTTTCTGGGCATCGCCCCCACCGGAAAGCGGGTTGAAATCCGTTACATGGATTTCTGGAAAGTTGTCGACGGCAAGATCGTCGATAACTGGGTGAATGTGGATTTCGCCCATGTGGCCGCGCAGCTGGGGGTCGATCTGTTTAACGGTGAGGGCTGGGAAGCCTATGACCGGGGTGACAAAACCGCGCCCCGCCCCGACAAGTAAGGATCAGGATTATGGCAATCGAGTATCTGAAACGCGGCAAATCCGACGCTGACCGGGCCGAAGATGACGCAAAGACCCGAGCCGTGGTCGAGGCCACGCTGAAAGACATCGAAACCCGCGGTGATGCCGCCGTGCGCGAGCTGAGCGAGAAGTTCGACAACTATTCCCCCGCCTCGTTCCGCCTGTCGCAGGAGCAGATCGACGATCTGATCGGCCAGCTGACCGACCGCGAGCTGGACGATATCAAGTTCGCCCAAGAGCAGGTGCGCAACTTTGCACAGGCGCAGCGGGACTCGATGCTGGATATCGAGGTTGAAACCCTGCCCGGCGTCATACTGGGCCACAAGAACATCCCCGTGCAGTCGGTGGGTTGCTATGTGCCCGGCGGCAAGTTCCCGATGGTGGCCTCGGCCCATATGTCGGTGGCGACAGCCAGCGTCGCGGGCGTGCCGCGCATCATCGCTTGTACACCTCCGTTTCAGGGCAAACCGAACCCGGCGGTGATTGCGGCCATGCACCTGGGCGGCGCGCATGAGATCTATGTGATGGGCGGCATTCAGGCCATCGGCGCGATGGCGCTGGGGACCGAAACCATTGATCCCGTCCACATGCTCGTTGGCCCCGGCAATGCCTTTGTGGCCGAAGCCAAGCGCCAGCTGTTTGGCCGTGTGGGCATCGACCTGTTTGCCGGCCCGACCGAGACCATGGTGATCGCCGACGAGACCGCAGCAGACGCGGAACTCTGCGCAACCGACCTGTTGGGTCAGGCTGAGCATGGCTACAACAGCCCCTGCGTGCTGCTGACCAATTCGCGTAAACTGGCCGAGGATACTCTAGCCGAGGTCGACCGCCTGCTGGGCATCCTGCCCACCGCCGACACCGCGAAAGTGTCCTGGGCCGAATATGGCGAGGTGATTGTCTGCGACACCTATGAAGAGATGCTGAAAGTCGCCGACGACATCGCATCCGAGCATGTGCAAGTGATGACCGACCGCGATGATTGGTTCCTTGAGAACATGACGTGCTACGGCGCGCTGTTCCTTGGGCCGCGCACCAATGTGTCGAACGGTGACAAGGTGATTGGCACCAACCACACGCTGCCCACCAAAAAGGCCGGGCGCTATACCGGCGGGCTATGGGTAGGGAAATACCTGAAAACCCACAGCTATCAGAAGGTTCTGACCGATGAAGCGGCGACGCTGATCGGCGAATATGGCTCGCGCCTTTGTATGCTGGAAGGCTTCGTGGGCCATGCCGAGCAATGCAACGTCCGTGTCCGCCGCTATGGCGGGATCAACGTCCCCTATGGCGAGGCCGCCCCCTATCGGGACGCCGCGGAATGAGTGACATCCATACGCAGCACAAAGCGCTGATCGCGCAAATCAGGGCAGCTATGTATGACTTTACAGAAACGGGTGTGCGTCAGGCGCTGGCAACTGTCAGCGCTCCGGATGCCCTGTTTCGGTTGTGCCACCCGTTCGGCGACAGCAACGGTAGCGATGCGTTTTATGACACCGCTTACAAAGGTTTGCTGAACGCGTGGCCTGATCTGGAACGGCGCGACTACATTGTCACAGCCGGGCCGGACGAACACGGCGCGGATTGGGTCGGTTGCGGCGGCTACTATACCGGTACCTTCACCGGGCCTTGGCTGGATATCCCGCCGACTGGCCATCAGGTGACGATGCGGTTCCATGAATTCTATCGCTTCCGCGACGGCAAGATCGTTGAGATGCAGGCGCTGTGGGACATCCCCGAAGTGATGATGCAGGCCAACGCCTGGCCCATGGCCCCAAGTCTGGGGCTCGAATGGCATGTGCCAGGTCCCGCGACGCAGGATGGTCTGGTTCCAGGGCCATATGATGCCGCCAAGGGCCAGCAAACATGCCAGCACATCATCGACATGCTGGATCACCTCAAGAAACACCCCTCAGAAGGCGGGCCAGAGGTGATGGAGATGGAGAAGTTCTGGCATCCCCGCATGAATTGGTACGGCCCCGCCGGGATCGGTACCGGGCGCGGCTATGCTGGGTTTCGTAACTGGCACCAGATTCCGTTCCTGAACGGGATGCCGGATCGCGGGAAGTATGTGGATGACATCACCTATCACTTCTTTGGCGATGGCGACTACGCCGCGGTCACGGGCTGGCCGAACATGATCCAGACGGTAACCCATGACGGCTGGATGGGGATTGCGCCCTCGGGCCAGCGGATCACCATGCGCAGCCTTGATTTCTGGCGGCTCGAGAATGGCCTGATCCGCGAAAACTGGGTTCTGGTCGATCTTCTGGACGCTTATCGCCAACTTGGCGTTGACGTGTTCGCCCGTCTGCGGGAATTCAACAAGGCCCGGAATATGGGCCGAATTGAAATACCAGATGGAATGAGCTGATGAATGACCTGCCCCGCACCCCCTCTTTTTCGCTGAGCGGTAAAACCGCGCTGGTTACTGGTGCCTCCTCGGGTATCGGTCAGGGCTGCGCCGTGGCGCTGGCCGAAGCCGGGGCGCATGTGGTTTGTGCGGCGCGCGGGGCGGAACGTCTGGCTGAGACCGTCGCCGCGCTGCAGGCGCAGGGCTGGTCGGCCGAGGCCGCGGTGGTGGATCAGGGTGACTTGCAGGCGCTGAAACAGCTGTTCGACGGCCGTGCTTTTGACGTGGTGGTCAATTCCGCCGGAACTGCTCGCCATAGCCCGGCAATCGACACCACGCCCGAGGATTTCGACGCAGTGACCGATATCAACCTGCGCTCGGCCTATTTCCTGTCGTCCTACGCAGCCAAGGCGCTGCTGGCGGCGAAGCGGCCGGGGTCTATCATCCATATCTCAAGCCAGATGGGCCATGTCGGCGGTGTGGACCGGGCGCTGTACTGCGCCACCAAACACGGGCTTGAGGGGATGGTCAAAGCCATGGCGATCGAATGGGGCAAACAACGCATCCGCATCAACACGGTCTGCCCGACTTTCATCCGCACACCGCTGACACAATCCACCTTCGACAACCCAGAACGCGCCGCGTGGATCATGGACAAGATCAAGCTCGACCGCGTGGGCGAGGTTGAAGACATAATGGGCGCGGTGACCTATCTGGCCTCAGACGCCTCGGCGCTGGTGACGGGCACCTCGATGCTGATTGACGGCGGGTGGACGGCGGACTGATGGCTGAAAAAGTCACATCCCTGCAGGTTGCGCAGCTGGCCGGTGTCAGCCAATCGGCGGTCAGCCGAGTGTTCACGCCCGGTGCCTCGGTCAGCAAGAAGACCGAAGACAAAGTGCGCAAGGCGGCCGCCGAACTCGGGTACAGACCCAATGTTCTGGCCCGCGCCATGGTGTCGGGCAAAAGCCGGATCATTGGTCTGGTGGTGGGGTATCTCGAGAATTACTTCTACCCCGAGGCGTTAGAAAAACTCTCCAACGCGCTGCAGGAACAGGGCTATCACGTGCTGATTTTCATGGCCTCACGCTCGGCCGGTAATATTGACGACGTGATGGACGAGATTCTGGATTATCAGGTTGACGGGGTAATTCTGGCCTCGGTTCCGATGTCCTCGGATATTGCCACGCGCTGCCAGCAGGCCGGTGTTCCGGTTGTGTTGTTCAACCGCACGCAGGATCTGGACGGGATCACCACGGTGGCCTCGGACAACTATGCGGGGGGCCGCAAAGTGGCCGAGTTTCTGTTGGCCGGAGGGCATAAGCGTATCGCCTATATCGCGGGTTGGCAGGGCGCCTCAACCCAGCGCGACCGCGAGGCCGGGTTCCGTGCGGCCCTGGCCGAAGGCGGGCAGGACGTGTTCGCCCATGATGTCGGAGATTTCCACACCGAAAACGCCCGGGCCGCCGCCCGCCGGATGTTTGATGTTGCCCCCGGTAAAAGGCCCGACGCGGTATTTGTGGCCAATGATCACATGGCTTTGGCCGTGATGGACGTGATCCGCTTCGAATTGGGTCTGCGTGTGCCCGAGGATGTTTCGGTCATCGGCTATGACGACGTGCCGCCCGCCGGGTGGCCTGCCTACAACCTGACGACGATCCGCCAGCGCGCAAATCTGATGGTGGCTGAAACCGTCACCGCATTGCTTGACCATATCGACACCCCGGCCACGGCCGAACCACGCAAAGTGGCTATTGACGGGCCGCTGATCGTGCGGACCTCGGCGCGTTTGCCGAAGGGGTGGAAACCACAAAGGACCGAGACATGAAGGGCTTTGATCCGAAATTCCGGGATTTTCCGGACTACATCATCGGGATCACCAAAGAGATCTGGGAAGATCGCGGCATCGCCACGCTGCATGACTATTACAGCAAGGATATCGTCGTGCGCTCGCCCGGGTCGGTGGTGCTGGGCAACCAGAACGTCATCGGCGCGACCATGGCGACGCTGGCCGAATTTCCCGACCGTCAATTGCTGGGCGAGGATGTTATTTGGTCCGGTACGCCGGAAGAGGGGATGCTGAGTTCGCACCGGATCATCTCGACCGCGACACATTTGGCCGAGGGTGTTTACGGTAAAGCGACCGGAACCAAATTGCGCTATCGGATTCTCGCCGACTGCCACGCCATCGACAATCAGATCAATGACGAATGGCTGATCCGCGATCAGGGGGCGATCGTGCGTCAGATGGGTTGGGACCCCAAGGAATACGCCGCCGATCTGATCGCGCGCGAAGGTGGACCTGAGAACTGCGTCAAACCTCTGACACCCGAGATCGACCAGCCCGGCCCCTACAAGGGCACCGGCAACGACAATGAATGGGGGCAGCGTTACGCCGACATCCTGACCCGGATCATGAATGCCGATATGGGCGCAATCGAAACCGAATATGATCGCGCTGTTCAGTCCGAATATGTAGGCGGGATCACCGGTCACGGCTGGGACTCAGTGGATCGGTTCTGGATGGGTTTGCGCGCCAGCTTCCCCAACGCCGAATTCAAGATCGAACACCAGATTGGCCGCGACGACCCGAATATGCCCCCTCGCGCTGCTATACGCTGGAGCCTGTGGGGCAAGCATGATGGCTGGGGCGTCTTTGGCGCGCCAACCGGTGCGCAAGTCTATGTTCTGGGCATCAGCCACGGCGAGTTCGGCGAGTTGATCGCCGGCCAGCCGCAGCTGCGCCGAGAATACACCCTGTTCGACGAGACCTCGGTCTGGAAACAGATCCTGCTACAAGGACAGGAGGGCTGAGTGGCTGCGACGGGCCTCTCCCTGAACACCAGTCAGGCGGCGCGGCGCTTTCACACGCATCGCGCCTCGCTGCGCGCGCGGCGTTTGAATAACCGACCTCCCGGGGGACGGGATTGATCCCATCACACCCATTTTCAAGGAGACCATCATGAGCACCAGCCAACAACGCATCGTCCGCTACGGCGAGCTGCAACCCTGCAAAACCGCCTTCATCGACGCCCATACGCCGGGCAGCGATCAGAAGGAAAACTTCACCATCATCGGCGGCGGCGTGTCCGAAAGCCCCGATCAACACGTCCACATCACCGACAAGATCGGCTTTAACATCGGCGCTGCGGGCCAGCCTCCGAAATGCCGGAATTCTCTGCACAGCCATACCACGGCCGAGGTGTTCTTTGTCGCCAAGGGCCGTTGGCGGTTTTTCTGGGGTCGCTATGGCACTGCGGGTGAGTTCATTGCCGAAGAAGGCGACATCTTCAACATTCCAACCGGCATCTTTCGCGGGTTCGAAAATGTCGGTCAGGATTATGGGATGATCATGTCGATCCTCGGCGGCGACGATGCCGGGGGTGGCGTGACCTGGGCGCCGCAAGTCATTCAGGACGCGCAGGCCCACGGGCTGATGCTGGGTGACAATGGCGTGCTGTATGACAGCAAGAAAGGGCAAGAACTGCCCCACAACGTGCGCCCGATGCCGCTGCTGACCGAGGAACAGTTGAAAAACTACCCCGAAGTACCGGTCGAGGATGTGGTGGGCAAATACGTTGCCCGCTACTGGGATCTGATGGCGCTGTCGGCCAATAAACCGGCACCGGTGATCGGCGAAAACGCTCTGATCAAAGACAAACCGGGGTTCGAGGTCGACTTCCTCGGGCGCGGTTCAAGCGTGAATGATCCGGTTGTCGCTAAAAAGCCGGTTGTCCTTATGCCAGCAAGCGGTCACTGGCGCATCTCGATTGACGGGTATGAGACCACTCTGTCAAATGGAGACACCGCCTTGGTTCTGCCGGGGGAACGCTATAGCGTTGAACCGTCGATGACCGGACAGGCAGGTCTGTACCGGATTACAGCGACCGATGACCCGGCAGGAGCCACCTGGACAGGATGACCGCAGATCCAAACGACACGCATGCCATTTATGAACGGCAGGCGACTGACTATGACAAGCGCCGCTCAAAGGCCTTGTTCGAAGCGCGCTGGCTGGCGCGCTTCACTGCCAGCCTGAAGCCCGGCGATCGCGTTCTGGATTTAGGGTGCGGGACAGGCGATCCCATTGCGCGGTGGTTCAAGGCCGAAGGCTTTGACGTCACGGGTGTCGATTTCTCCGAGGCGATGCTGGCCATTGCCCGGACCCGCTGGCCCGATGGTGATTGGCGTCATGGCGATATGCGCGATTTCGAACTGGATCAGACATTCGACGGTATCATTGCCTGGAACAGCTTTTTCCATCTGACAGCGGACGAGCAAAGGGATTGCATCGCCCGTATGTCCCGTCACTTGCGGCCCGGTGGAATGCTGATGCTGACCGTCGGTCCCCGCGCAGGAGAGGACAGTGGTACCGTTGGATCGGAACGTGTCTATCACGCGTCGCTGTCTCCGGCAGGTTATGCTGTTTGCCTTGAAGAGAACCGGCTGCAATTGACCGGGTTTCTGGCCGAAGACCCTGAAACCCAAAGCCACACAATCCTGATGGCTCGCAAAATCTGAGGAGGCCCCGATGACCGTAAAGACCACGCATGTTGGATCCCTGCCCCGCTCGCAGGACGTGGTGGATTACATCTTCGCCCGTGAAAACGGCAAGCCCTATGATGCCGCGGGTTTTGATGGCTGCATGACCGAAGCGGTCTCCGAGACGGTGCGCAGACAGGTCGAAGCCGGGGTGGATATCGTCAGCGATGGCGAGACCTCGAAGATTTCCTACGCCACTTACGTCAAGGACCGCTATACCGGTTTTTCCGGTGACAGCCCGCGCAATGCACCTGCGGATCTGAAGATGTTTCCCAGCTTTTTGCAGCGCCTGGCTGATGATGGCGGCACCCCGAAATATGCCCGACCCATGTGTACAGGCGAGGTGCGTTCAAAAGGGCAAGGCGAGCTACAAAAGGACATCGAAAACCTTAAGTCGGCGATGTCCCAACATGGGATCGACCGAGGCTTCATGAATGCCGCGTCGCCAGGGGTGATTTCGCTGTTTCTGCAGAATGACCACTACCCAACGCGCGAGGCGTATCTGGCCGCGCTGGCCGATGCGATGAAAGAAGAATACGAAACCATCGTGGCCGCCGGTCTGGACCTGCAACTGGATTGCCCCGATCTGGCCCTTTCGCGCCATATGTTGTTCACCGATCTGTCGGACGACGCGTTCGTAAAGATCGCCAATATGCATGTCGAGGCCCTGAATCATGCTCTGCAGAACGTCCCGCAAGACCGTGTGCGCGTGCATATCTGTTGGGGCAATTACGAGGGCCCGCATTGCTGTGACATCGCAATGGACAAGGTGTTCTCCACTCTGATGGCGACCAAATCGCGCTATGTGCTGTTTGAAACTTCGAACCCGCGACACGCCCATGAATGGACTGTGTTCCGCGACCGTAAAAATGAGATTCCCGATGACAAGATCCTGGTGCCCGGCGTTGTCGACACCACCACGAACTTCATCGAACACCCCGAGCTTGTGGCGCAGCGCATCGACCGGTTCTCGGGCATCGTTGGGGCGGATCGGGTGATTGCAGGCAGCGATTGCGGTTTTGGTACCTTCGCAGGCTTCGGCGCGGTTGATCCGCAGATCGCCTATGCCAAATTGGCGGCGCTGTCGGCAGGGGCAAAGCTGGCTGCGTCATGACGCCTTTGATCTTGTTGCCTGGCATGATGTGCGATGCGCGCCTCTTTGGTCCGCAGATCGACGCACTGTCAAACAGGGTGCCGTTGATGAGCTTTCCGTTAAGCCAGCAGGACAGCGTCGGGGTCATGGCCGCCGAGATTCTGAACAACGCCCCTCCTCGCTTCGCTTTGGCGGGGCTGTCGATGGGTGGGATCGTTGCGATGGAAGTGCTGCGTCAGGCCCCGGATCGGGTGGAACGGCTGGCTTTGCTGGATACCAACCCGCTGGCAGAAGCGTCCGAGGTCAAAGCACGCCGTGCGCCACAGATGGCCGCCGTGCGCGAGGGGCGCTTGCGGCAGGTGATGCGCGATGAGATGAAGCCCAACTATCTGGCGGATGGTCCGCGACAGGGCGCTATTCTAGATCTTTGCATGGCTATGGCCACGGATCTGGGGCCGGACGTCTTTCTACGTCAGTCGCAAGCGCTGATGGATCGCCACGACCAACAAGCGACCCTTTCGGCCTATACCGGCAAAACGCTGGTTCTGTGCGGGCGTGTCGACGGCCTTTGCCCTGTCGAACGCCACCAACTCATGCACGATCTTCTGCCTAACAGCGCGCTAACGATCATTGAAGACGCAGGGCACCTGCCCACACTGGAACAACCACAAGAAACCACAGCGGCCCTGATCCGCTGGCTGGAGGACTCATGACCCCATCGCTTCTGTCTCTGCTTCGCAAGGTCGACACGCCCACCGTATGCAACGCCATTGAAGTGGCGCAGGGCAAACGAGGCTTTGATCAGTTCACCCGGGGTACCATGCTGTGCTCTGCCCCCGATGAGCCAGCAATTGTCGGCTATGCACGCACCGCCAAAATCGCCGCCATTCACCCGCCAACCGAGCCAGCAGATGTGATCCGGGCGCGACGCATGGCCTATTACAAGTATATGGCTGAGGCCCCAGAGCCATCTGTCGCGGTGATTGAGGATGTAGACTACCCGGACTGTATCGGCGCCTATTGGGGTGAGATCAACACGTCGGTCCACAAAGGGTTTGGTATGTCGGGGGTCGTAACCAATGGCGTGATGCGTGATCTTGGGGACTTACCCGATGGGTTTCCCGTCGTCGCCGGTTCAATCGGCCCGAGCCATGGGTTCGTCCACATACGCGAGATTGCTACACCGGTTTCCGTGTTTGGTCTGATGGTAAGCCCAGGTGATCTGATACACGCTGACCGTCATGGAGCACTGGTGATACCAGAGGATGTTATCGTGCAACTGGAAGCGGCGATCCAGAAACTGCTTTTGACAGAGCGTATCGTGTTGGATGCTGCACGCCAATCCGGGTTTAATTTTGAAACCTTCGAAACCGCATGGGCCGAGTTCGAAAAGGCAAGGGTTTGATTGCTGCAAACGAGTGACAGACCTCGACCGAATAGTAGGCTACAGAGCTCAAGTCTCTGGAATGACATCACAAGTCCAAGTCTGACCTTCACATCTTGGTCGGTGCATGACAAAGGCAGCCTTATTGTAACGTTGCCAGAAACCAGGATTGACGGAGCATAACCGTTCGTCAGATGGCGCCTTAGAACCGGCCAGATTCAAAACCGTGTTGACTGAACAGCCAGTCCACTCTTTCTTTTAGGGATGATTGGGTTCCAAAACTAACAACACGACCAACTTGAGCAGCGGTAATGCAGAGATTGCGTAGACATCGTTAGGCCGTCACGAAGTCCAACGCTAAGTCCACAAAAAAGTAACTACCGCTGCAACCCGTATTTCAACGCAAATCCCCATCACAGAACAACCAACAGGGCATGAACGAAATTAAAGGCAAAGCCTTCAATTGGTTCAGGCGCGATCTGGTTGATCCCGATCAATAAGCAAAAACACAAAACCAAAGCATAGGGCAACTTGTGCATTGGAAGTTTCAAGCCATCCCGGGTCTCTGCAAGGATCAAAAGTAAAAACGTCATTACAAATACCTGCATCGACAACCAACGGCTCCAGTCAGTGGCGATCGGATAAAGCAGAAATGGAGTGCAAGCACTCAACAGAAACAGACTCCATTCAAAGCCGCCACTTAACACCCGGGTCGCTGCCCACAAACAAGGCAACATCAAAAGTATAGTCATCAACACTACGACAGGAACATTCACTCGATCCAGCACTATGATCTTAACCGCCGAGGTCGTACCTCCAAATCCGTCTACAAGCCATGGAAATATCCCGCCGCACAACCGGTCCGACAGCCCGGCGTCCAACAGACGTGAGCACATAGCGTCGGTATCCGGAACGCTGACATAAACTGTGGAAAACACTGCTGCTGTCAGCGAGATTAAGCATAGGCATGCAATTGGACCAAGCGACGCTTGTTTTCCGTGACGCAAATAAAACGCTACGCTCAACCCCGGAGCCAAAACTAAATTTCCTTCATGAAAAAAGACAGATACGCCATAGAGAATTAGGGCGGTCATAGTTCCGATAAAACCGCTACTTCTGGCAAATAGCAATGGAAGGAACGCGGCTAAACCAATCAGCTCTTTGCGATACGCAGACGTAGTATCGTTGACCCAGAATAATACGAGTGCAGGGCTGACCAAAAGGATCACAACCACATCCGGCATTTTTAGTGAAAGGCCTTTGCAGAAAAGCACCACAATTATCAGAATTGTCAAAGCCGCTTGTACCAGGCTTACCAACACCAGGGGACTGACATTCGACAGTTCGGAAAGTTTCAGAAAGAACTCACCCGAAATGCCCCGTCGAACGATACCACTTGAAAAGTTCACCAACCAATCCGCGTGCTGAAACTCGCCACCACCAGCTTTGGTCAAATAAATCAGACGCCGCAATAAAAGCGCTATCGACACAAGAAAAACAAATGAAACAAGCAACACGTTAAAGCGCCTTGACCCAAACAGCATGTATTCCCACCCTTAATGATCAAATTTGTTCAAACATATTGTTGGTCAGGATGTTAAGCTGCGTTCAAGATGTTCTCAAGAAGGCGCCGAGTGGTGACTGAAGGACGTATTGGTTCTGAAATAAATTCGGGAAATGTTTTGAACAACTTTCACCGGAACAAATTTTGCGCGACTGCATCAGAATTGCGAAGTTCCGCTGACTGAGGGCATGATCAGTCTAGGTATCGGAATAGATCGAAAAATTGCAGCGTCGAAATAGTTGCAAAAGCATAAGGAAACTTCAGTTACGGTAAATCGAACAAACACGGGATCTTATTCCCTGTTTCACCCTGAATTTGGTTCAGTAGAGCAAAGGGTCACTGAGCGAACTTCCGGTCTTAGTTGAATATCGAGCTGTTGCTGGATTTCGACAACGCAACTAACTGGTATGCAACTCACGTGCATCGCGGGTTCACCCAGAAGGTCCTTCCATTTCACCTCGGGGGATGCAGTCACTTTTGGGACTATCGATCCTTGCCCCCGCGCATAGAAGTATGTCCCAATCTAGCGATGCCTAAAATTTCGTCGCACAAGACAGATCTTTAGTCGGTAGCTTGCTTGATTGAATGCATCCGCATCAGCAAAGTTCCATCTTAGAAATTTGATGAATTGTTTTTCCTTGCTCGGAAGCTTCAGCCCAATCTGGGTTTCAGAACGCCCGCTCTCAAACTGCTATGGAACCTTGCCAGAACATGTACCCATTCTGGCCACTCTGCTTGGCAATTCAACAGAATTTTGTTTTATCCAGCTTTTTTGGGATATCCACAAAACGGAGCGGGCGGTTCCTTGAGCTTTGTTGAGCAGGATAGCGTTGTTATCCAAATCATGGCAATCTATGCCACAGTTATCTCCGAACCCATCACTTTGGAGTGTCAACAAGACCGAAAATGTATCGCGAAATCCACAGGAAGACGCGCACTTTCATAATCTATAAGCATTTTTCATTTGTGTAGCCGATTGAAGCGTGAGTGGTGAAGTTCTCGACATACTAGTGACTAAATTGCGTATAAATATGACAAGAATCGCCAACCCCGTAAGCTGTCAGTTTTTGTGTTTGAGGAATGCTTGATTTGGAAAACCGTCGTCCGACCTTTGTCACTCGGCCTGGCCTTCCGGAAATAGGTGATGTCCTGCCCTACCTTGAACGGATATGGTCCTCTCGTGTTCTCACAAACGGCGGTCCACTGGCGCAAGAACTCACAGTGGCACTACAAGATTATCTGGGTGTCGCGCATCTAAGTCTTGTTTCGAACTGTACCAGTGGCTGTATCGCGGCTTTGCGCGGCCTCAAGGTAAAAGGCCAGGTTATCACGTCTCCTTTTTCTTTTGTCGCAACGGCAAACTCGATTGTACTTGCGGGCGCAGAACCGGTTTTTGCGGACATTGATCCAGTAAGCCTTAACCTTGATCCAGAACAAGTGGAAAGGCATCTAACCCCGGACACCGCCGCTATTATGCCTGTACACAGCTTCGGAAATCCCTGCGACCATGCCGCACTTGAAGAGATTGCCAACCGCCGAGGTATTCCGCTGATCTATGACGCTGCACACGCATTTGGAGTGAAGTCGAATGGTCAGAGTTTAACAAATCTGGGAACTTGCTCGGTTGTTAGCTTTCATGCCACCAAAGTATTCAATACCTTCGAAGGCGGCGCCGTTATCACGCACGACGAACAGTCAAAGGCAGCTGTGGAGCGCTTGATCAATCACGGTATAGAACATGAAACCTCAGTGCCAGAGATTGGTTTAAACGGCAAGATGAGCGAACTCCACGCAGCAGTTGGCTTGGCGCAACTGCCTTATGTGGATGAAATCATCCATCAACGGATGATGATTGCAAAAAAATATTCTGCTCGGCTTAGTGGCACACAGGGAGTACATTTGGTTCAGCCTTCACTGGACGTGCGATATAACTATTACATGTTTCCTATACTTCTTGATACAACTTACGCGCTGTCCCGCGACGAACTTTGCACGACAATGGAGGCGGAAGGGATTTTTCCTCGGCGCTACTTTTATCCTTTGGTTTCCGATTTACCTTCTTTTCAACATCATCCTTCAGCTGAGCCGTCGAATCTTCCAAAAGCCCGGAGAGTTGCGAATAGCATTGTCTGCCTGCCGATTTATCCTGACCTCCCATCGGTTGTTCAGGACAGGATCATAGAGATAGTTTTAAGTCCAACGCACTGATGTGGATTATCCTCCGGTCGCAACGAACAAATCGTGCCTTAGACAGCGCCCAAGTTCAGAAGCCGCCCAACCAACTTTGACAGGCTGATGTACGCAAACCTGTGAATCCTCCTTAAGCAATCTATCTGCTCGATATTCAAACAGATTGAGCAACTCTTCGAAGGCCCATAATGGCCGGCAACACTAAAACCTCTGGTCGTTTGGCCGTCCGCGGAAAGTTAAGGTTTACAGCGACCCAAACCTGCCACGCTTCGCATGTGTGGCGCTCAGAATGTGGGCTAAGGTTATTCGATCCGTGCTTGGTCAGAGCAATCGAGTTCGCCATACCTGCACAAGAAAACTAGAATATTTGGATAAGCCCATTGAATTTCAGGTTGGCGAACTTCCGGATCAGGGCTACGTTACACGCCGTCATGACTTCTACAATCCTTTGGAAAATTTTTTGATCGAGCGCGGCCTGTCTAATGAACTTATTCTAATACCGGTGTTGAAGGCTCATAGAGGACCCAACGGCGGATTGGTTCTAACGCAAAAGTACTTGGATGGCGCGGTTGAATATGCCAAACACTGGGATGGCCCTGTGACCTCGCTTGCCGAAGTTTCTCGGACTCCCTCAACAGATATGGACCATGTTGAGGTGCAGGCAGATTGCGATGCGCAACACCGGATTGAGGAACAGCCAAAAACACTTGATACCTTGATCTCTCGCCTTCAAAACGCAGGGGCTGTGGTAGGATTTCTTGATCCCAGTCAGGGGGCGATGACGCGGCAGTGTTTTCAACTCGGGGTTCCGGTCATTCACGTGTGCGAATACACCCTGAAAACTGAATTTCAGATCATCGATGCATCGCCGGTCAACCCACTCATTAAGTTGCGCAGGAAAATCTGGATTCGGAACGCGGAGCGAACACGCAGAGCCTTGCTTGGCTCGCTGGCCGGACTGCAGTGCAATGGTGTACCAGTCTTCGAAGCGTATAAACCTGAGCGCCCCGACGCGTTCCTTTTTTTTGACAATCGCGTCAGAAAAGCCGATGTGGCGAGCGACCAGGACCTGGAAAGAAGGGCGGCAAGATTGAAAAAAGGCGAACGTCTCCGTCTTTTGTTCGGCGGTCGTTTTGTCCCAATGAAAGGGACGCGCTATCTTCCCCTCGTTGCGCATGAGCTTGTAAAAAAATGTGTCGACTTTCAATTTGATATCTACGGATCTGGACCGGAGCGAGGTCAACTGGTTGACGCGATTCGAAAACTTAAACTTGAAGATCGGGTAACGGTTCACCCGCCCGTCGATTTCATGTCAGAATGGGTTCCTCTTCTGAAAAATGCGCCGGACTTATTCGTCAGCTGTCACCCACAAGGTGACCCGTCGAGCACCTACTCAGAAGTGATGTCGTGCGGCTTACCAATAGTTGGCTTTGATAACGAAGCATTTAAGGGAATTGTAGCGCATTCCCGTAGCGGATTCTTAACACCTTTGGGCGATACAGAAAAGTTGGCAGACCAAATTGCTAAACTTGATCAGCACCGTGAAGTATTGACCCAAGCTGCTCGCCGAGGTCGCGATTTCATGCGAAGCCACTGTTTCGAAGAGACTTTTGCGCGGCGCACGGCGCATTTTTCTAAAGCTGCAGAAACTAGGCGGCGCAATTAGAGTTGCTCATTCCTGGTAAAAAATCCTCATTTCTTGGACATCCAACAATTGCTTAACTACACGGGTGAAACAAGGAAAGTATGCCTTGTCACATGGAATCATCGCGTCCTCTTTTTGGGCTATCAGGCCGAAGCACAGACTGTTGAACCTGCCATGAAACTAGCCACGCTGCCGTAATTGAGGTAGACGTAAGGGGAAGTTTCGGTATCTGAAGGCACGTTCAGTCGAATATTTCCTTAACTACAACAATTGGCGCAGAGAGACTTTTTTGTTACTCGAACCTGAGGAGATCCCCCTTTTTGGTTTTATCTTCTTAACTTAGAAGAAATTGCCGACTATTCTGATCACTGAAATTTTAACGTTCGCTATAGTTGGTGTTATGGTTCAAATTGATGTCCCAAAGCTGAATGCAACGGAAACTGAACCTTCGCTGACAAGCGTTGCCGTCCTTGTACCATGCTACAACGAAGAAGCTTCAATCGGTATTGTCGTACGCGATTTCAAAGCCGTGCTCCCGAACGCAACGGTATATGTTTACGATAACAATTCGAACGATCGCACTGTTGAGGTAGCCACAGAAGCCGGTGCTGTGGTGCGCAGCGAAACCCAACAGGGCAAAGGACATGTCATGAGGCGAATGTTCGCCGATGTTGATGCCGATTGCTATGTGCTGGTCGATGGCGACAACACTTACGAAGCAGCCGCGGCCCCGCGTCTGGTAAATATGCTGCTAGCACAGAACCTTGATATGGTAACTGGATGTCGTGTTACGAATATTGAGGAAGCTTACCGGCCCGGGCATAGGTTCGGCAATTGGGCATTGACCGGTTTGGTGCGGTGGATTTTCGGAGACCGCACCCGTGATATGCTCTCTGGGTATCGCGTTTTTTCGCGCCGATTTGTTAAAAGCTTCCCAGCTTTGTCACGAGGTTTTGAGATCGAAACCGAACTTACAGTGCACGCACTGGAGTTGCGCATGCCTATCGCGGATGAGGAAACGGCTTATATCGACCGGTTACCCGGATCCGAAAGCAAACTCAGCACATTTCGAGACGGCTTCCGCATCTTGCGGCTTATCCTCACTTTAATAAAGGAAGAGCGCCCGATGCCTTTTTTTTCGGCAATCGCCGCCTCCCTGCTGGTACTTTCGTTGGCGCTTGGATACCCAATTATCGCCGAGTTTATCGAAACCGGGCTTGTGCCACGTTTTCCCACGGCAATTCTGGCCGCAACCATCGCCGTTATTTCCGTCCTGTCGTTCTTTGCTGGCTTGATCCTGGACACCGTTACGCTTGGGCGGCGTGAAATGAAGCGGCTACACTACCTTTCGGTACCAATCAGAAACCACTGTGAGTGACTAGTGGATGCCAAGTTATACTAGTTTCTTTCGGTTCTGTGTCGTTGGCACAATCGGGTTCATTACTGATGCCACTGTGCTTGCTTTGTTGCTGGAAAACGGTGTTTCTCACTATGTCGCCCGGATACTCTCTTTCCCGGTAGCTGTCTTTGCCACATGGTGGCTAAACCGCGTTTGGACCTTCAGCACTGCGAACCGTACCAGGACTGGTCGACAAATTGTGCGCTACTTTACGGTTCAAATCCTAGGAGCGATTGTAAACTTAATGACTTACCTGTTGGTTTTGCTGTTTATCGAAAAAACAGTCGTCAACGCATTATTCGCGCTTTCGGTCGGTTCGGCAGCGGGGCTTGTCGTCAACTATCTTGGCGCCCGACGCCTCGTATTCCTGACCAACTGAGGCCGCGTCATGACACGTTCGTCATTTACCTTCTCTGTAGCCTTGTTTGTGTTCGGATGGGCTCTTTACCTGGCGATCTTATTTCCTGGCTTTTTGAGCGTGGACTCAGTTGTCCAACTACTTGAGGCCCGTAGTGGGGAAATCGGCGATTGGCACTCGCCTTTCATGACTTTGCTTTTCGGAGTGGTGGATCAGTTCTTTCCGGGACCAGTCGGCATGCTTATCCTGCAAATCACCTTGCTGTGGGGCGGGTTGATGCTGTTTTGGTACGCGGCGTTGGTTCCATTTGCCCCACGGCTTGGGGCAGTCTTACTTTTTTTGTTAATGTTTTACCCGCCAGTTCTGGGTATCAACGGAGCAATCTGGAAAGACATTCTAATGGCGGGCATGCTCACTGTGTTGAGCGGTGCCCTAGCAGGTGTTTATTCAGGCCGTTTGCCTCAAGGGCCAATGATTGCACTTGTTTTAGTGACCGCGTTTGTGGCGCTTCTGGCCCGTGTAAATGCCGTCTTCTGCTTGACACCTCTGTTGTCGCTTCTAGCGGTCTGCATCATCCGTCCGCGTCGTATCGTGGGGTTTACAGGCGCTATTTGCCTAAGCGCCGGGCTAGCCCTGGGCATAGCGCTTGGGTCGATGAGTATTAATGCCCAAATTGCCGATCGCTCGGAAAACCCAATGTTGTCGGTAGCCCTTTTTGATGTAAGCGGGACAATCGCCTATCTGCCAGATGGAGAACGGCGAACCCGTTTGCACTCTAAATTACCAACTCCACTCACCGAAGGGCTTACTCCTCAGAACCTGAGCGAAAGCTATTCACCGCGCGATTGGCAAGCTGTTTTTTACGGCGATCAACCCGGACTAAATGCACTGAATCAATCCCAAGACACTCATGTCCCGACTGATACTTTTGGTGCTTTGGACCCTGAACAACAATCCGAGATACTTGCCTCCTGGCGCCATGCCATCACTACCGAACCGAAGGCCTATCTAAGTCACCGCCTCGCTGCATTTGATTGGGTGTTGGCGTTCCGAAAAACACTTTGGCAACCCGTCTTGTTTGATCCCGCAAACTATTCCGAAGAAATGCAACAAATTGTACCACCTATTTCGGAACAGACATTGCTGCAAAAAGAGTTGGCTTTGCTCTTTAACAAGCTGGCCTATTACCCGCCATACAAACCTTGGCTATGTCTGGCAGCAGCGATGACCTTGCTCGTCATTTTGTTGTTCAAACCAGCTGGCCATGGGCTGGAGATAGCCCTTTTACTTGCCGTTCCTGCACACTTGTTCGGTTTGTTTTTGTTGGCGCCGACACCGGACTTTCGCTATTCGCACGTTATCTTTTTGTTCACTGGGTTAGCCTTCAGCAGGGCAATATGTATCTTTCTAAAGCGACGGGTTTAGATTTGGACCCAAGGCCCATAATTCGCTAACAATCAAATTGGACCATTTAGGAAGCGCGGATCAGCTACCAACAAAGCAATATCAGCAGCCGTGAACGACGCACGCAGCTAGCATAGATATCACACTGCTCAACACAACTCCTGGATTCAGGAAGCTTTGCGATTCGCTTAAACCCGCTTCATACTTAGTTCTACAAGGACCAAAGTCCGTCGCATTCCCTTAACTATTGCTTGTAATTTGGATCAATTGTTTCCCAAATTGACCTTTCAACTCTTTCAGACACAGAGGCAACTTGCTTCTGCGAGTATGATAAACTTTCTAACTTGATTGGGTAAAAATAGTGGTATGAACTGAAGCAGCGCAGTTGTGTTGATCGTGATAGGTTATGGTTTATTCGGTTCAGTATCTTAGGTTTTTTGCAGCAATCGCTGTCGTGATCGTGCATGCAGCGGGCGAAGTTGGGTTAGTCTTTCAACAAGGACAGGTCGGCGTCGACCTTTTCTTCATTATCAGCGGTTTCGTAATCTATCTCGTTACCGAAAGAAGCAGAAATTCACCAAAATTTTTTCTATATAAGAGATTTATCAGGGTCGCCTTACCCTATTACGCCATTTTGTTTTTTGTAATTTTCGACTACACGACCCTTGGATGGAACAACTACGATTTCGGCAAGCTCACTGTGAGCAACACTCTGCATTCATTTCTGTTCATTTTCGAAACGAGTGATGAAGGAGTGTTTGTTCAGCCAATCTATCCGATCGGTTGGACTCTGAATTTCGAGATTTTCTTCTACGTACTGTTTGCAGTAGCAATGATGGTTTCCCAAAAACATCGCCTGGCCCTAACAGCCAGCGCGATCTTTGGACTGACAATCCTACAATGGTTTGGCCGATTCGAGGGTGGTATGTGGTACATGGTTCAGACCCGTACTGCTATCGAGTTTATTTTCGGAATGCTTGTAGCTTACTACTACATCAATCACCTCGACAAATTACGTCAGCATAGAGCTACTGTCCCGGTAGCAATGGTGGCATGTTTGATAGGGTTTTCACTGCTTGCGCTTGGACCCCCCGTTCATCCTTTCAGTGGTACGCGGTTTATTACTGCTGGGATTCCATCTGCAGTCTTCCTATGCGCAGTCGTCACCTTAGAGTCGTGCGGGCAGATTTCAAAGAGCAAGATTTTGTTTTATCTTGGTGGTGCGTCTTACTCTCTGTATTTGGTTCACTTGGCAGTTGCAAAGAGCGTCGTGCATTTCATACCCATAAACGCGTGGCCGGGACCAATCTTCGCTGTGATTATGATTGTTGTCGCCTCCATTTTGGTTTCCTTAGCGTTTCATCATCTATGTGAACGTCCTTTGCTCGAATTGTCTCATAGGCTCGGACAGCGGCACCTTAAAGGGATAAAGCTACAGGGAACTGGATCGTGACCCAGGAGTCGCTCCGAGGTCACGAGTTCATCGTTTCGACAAGATCGAAATGATGTCACCTAAACAATTTCAACATGCAGCATTGCAAGCGCTTTCAGTTTGGTTGGTGATATTTTCAGGACCCAGTGTAAGGACTAACAACCTCTAAAACATGTGATGCGATTTCTTCGTAATTGGCCGAAAATACATCGTTTATGTTATTTTTAGAAAAGTCTGGCTTCGGGGCCACTTCTTCAAACATAGCCGAGTAAACTATCATCGCAGCCAGAAGATGCAAAGTGTCTTCTCCGTGAGGTGCGTCATCAGCAAACCAGTCGTCGGCTGATAAGGAGGAGGCCGCAGTGTTCTCCATCACCGAAACCATGGTTCGCGCCACAGGAATTAGTTTGATACGTGATGCTGCGTCGGGAACGTTTTCCTTTACCTGGCTCAGCAAATTGTCATACCAGCCGGTATAGTTGAATTTGGTAGTTGTTCGTTCACGCCAATCCGCGAAATCGCGATCGGAACCTGCACCGGTTGCCTCATCAAGCAGCCTTCCCCCGTCAGACCAACCTTCGTAGATCCAATAATTCGGGCGATCTCCCACGTTTGCTTCATGCGTTGCCACAATATCGCTAATCGTGCCGGTCCAAAAACGAGACCGCCCTTCTTCAATATGCCATGGCAGCGGCCCGCCGACGCTAGGGTCAGGATTGGCTCCTTGTGATTCATAGGCTGGAGGGCCGGAAAAATTGTCCGTCAGCATGATTACATCTGTGACATTTGCCCTATCGATCGATGGCCAAGAGTTTTGTGCACCCATGACAGGCACCCCAAGGGTCTTCCAGTTCTGCCGCCAGTCCGGCGGCTCGAGCGGTGGTCCAATGTCATAGCTTCCCTGGCCCGCGAAGAACTGTTCGCCGTTTGCCTCGGTCAGCAATTTCATCATCGGCGGAATCCGATCGTATAGGCTGTTCATGTACGCACCAACGGCACGCCTTTGCTGTACTTCGCCGTTTGCGTCGGTGGGTAGAGAAGAAAAGGCCATCAAAGAAACAAGGGCTGCACTCAAAAATCGCACTGCTTAAACTCCATGTCGGTTGGTTGTCTGTCAGAGAGAATATAGCGCTCTTTTTCAAAGTACATCCTGGATCAAGCGTTTACTGAATGCTCGCCTCTAAATTCACCATCAATGCGGTCACTATCGCCAAAATCGAAACAATCAGAACCGATGTTTGCCTTAAAATTAGGTGATGAAATGACCTTTTGCGGCCATAGAGCCATACCTTTGACCTGTCTGTGAAATAGCTCCTCGCCAGACATACATCCGCCGTATTATATGCATATCGGAGTCAATTAGACTCTAGTTATCTAAAAAACATTTGAGGGGCCTTGGCCGTTAGTTCGCATGACGAGTGAAGCACGTAAACCAGTTCTGGTGGTTGACCTAGACGGAACGCTTTTGCGATCCGACATACTCTTCGAAACTTTTTGGAGCGCGTTGGGAAAAAACTGGCAAACACTCTTTAAGTCGGCTAGCGCATTGTCGCACAGCAAGGCCAGACTGAAGCACGAGCTCGCAGAAGCAGGTCCTGTCGACGTCGAAACGCTCCCTTATGATCCGGAGGTTATCGCCTATGTCGAAGACTGGCGGCGAAAAGGCGGTCAGACGGCTCTGGTAACGGCCAGCGACGAGACCATAGCCAAGGACATTTTCGACCATCTTGGTATTTTTGACGAGGTCTATGGGTCAGACGGTGTGAGAAACCTCAAAGGCCCGGCGAAGGCCACCTTTCTGAAAAACCACTATGAAGACGGCTTCGCGTATATGGGGGACGCCCAGGCTGACATTCCGGTTTGGTCGCAAGCTAACCGTGCAATCACCGTCAACGCACCCACGAAGTTGCGCAGTACCGTGGACGATCTTAGCCCAGAGGTTGACCATTTGAGCACAAAGGTCACTTCATTAAAGCCGTATATTAAAGCTATTCGGCCCCATCAGTGGTTAAAGAACATTCTTGTTTTCCTTCCGATGCTAGCCGCTCACCAGTATGATTGGGGGACATTTTGGGCGTCGTTGCTGGCGTTCATCTCATTTTCCATGGTCGCGTCCAGTGCGTATGTCATGAACGATCTTCTGGACTTAGCAGCTGATCGCGCACATCCGCGCAAGTGCAAGCGCCCATTTGCATCAGGCGCGATCCCAATCGCGCATGGAACTTGGATGGCCTTCGGAATGCTTGCCACAGGCGCTATTATCGCGGCCAGCGTCAATTGGGCTTTTCTGGGCGCGATGACCTTCTATTACGTCGCAACCACTGCCTATTCGCTAAACATAAAGCGCCGCATTGTAATCGATA
Organism: Ruegeria sp. AO1; assembly: GCF_056535985.1. Taxonomy (NCBI): domain Bacteria; kingdom Pseudomonadati; phylum Pseudomonadota; class Alphaproteobacteria; order Rhodobacterales; family Roseobacteraceae; genus Ruegeria; species Ruegeria sp. AO1. The sequence goes on along the minus strand of NZ_JBQFJC010000002.1, from coordinate 725,276 downwards.
TCATTACGTTGGCTGGTCTCTACACTACCAGAATCATTGCCGGGGGGTATGCTACTCAGATTCCACTGTCTGTGTGGCTTTTGGCATTCTCGGTGTTTTTCTTTCTTTCACTTGCATCAGTAAAACGCCAGGCCGAACTAATCGACACCGCCAAGCGTGGCGCAATGGAAGCCACAGGACGCGGCTATCAGGTCGACGACCTGCCGCTAATCAGCCAGGTAGCTATCTCTTCCGGATATGTTTCAGTTCTGGTTATGGCGCTATACATCAACTCTCCCAACGTGATGGAATTGTATCGCTCTCCTACTGCGCTTTGGGTGGTGTGTTTGATTCTTCTGTATTGGTTGACTCGTGTCACCATGATCACCCACCGCGGGCATATGCATGATGACCCCGTCGTCTTTGCCGCGAAAGACAGAACCAGCCAGTTGTGTTTTCTCGCCATACTGTTTTGTGCTGTTTGGGGTGCCTTGTTATGACCTTGGGGAGTTTGATACTTCGATATGGAACATTCGCGATCATCGCGACCGCCGGGAACCTTGCTACGCAACGGGTTTTCTTGATGTGGGGTGAAAGCCTAACCCATTTTGTTGTCGCACTATGTGCTGGAACCCTCGTGGGTTTGGTCATCAAATACCTATTGGACAAACGTTGGATTTTTTACGACTTGTCCTCCGGAGTGGTTGAGCACAGGAAAAAGTTCACGCTCTATACGATTATGGGGTTAGCTACGACTGCAATCTTCTGGGGTACTGAAACCGCTTGCTGGCTGATATGGGGGACCGATTTGGCTCGCGAGATTGGGGCTATTGTTGGTCTAACCATAGGCTATGTGGTCAAGTACAATCTGGATCGGCGGTTCGTGTTCACCGATTCAACCCTTTCGCTGGGACGTGCGACATGATGCTGAGTGGGTGGGGTCGATTTCCAGTCGTTTATGCACCAATAGTCAAGGCCCCGCGGTCCGATGTCGAACTGGCTTCTGCGTTGCGTTACGGGGGTGTCATCGCACGGGGCAACGGGCGTTCCTATGGCGACAGTGCGATCAGCCGGCGAGGTACAGTTGACATGCGGCACTTCAACCGCATGATTTCGTTTGACAATGAAACTGGAACCCTTGTGGCAGAAGCTGGCGTTCTGCTGGCCGACGTAATCTCGTCCTTCCTGCCGCGTGGATGGTTTCCTCTTGTGACGCCCGGGACAAAATACGTGACACTTGGCGGGATGATCGCCGCCGATGTGCATGGGAAGAACCATCACCGTGACGGTTCAATGGCAAAGTCACTGGAATGGGTCGATGTGATGGACGCTTCGGGCCAAGTGCACCGTGCCTCGCGCGACGAAAATCAGGAGCTTTTCAATAGTATACCAGGGGCTATGGGGTTGACTGGTATAATACTTCGGGCCGCGATCCGTTTGCAGCGGGTCGAGACGGGCTGGATCCAGCAGAAAATGATCCCCGCGAGCAATCTTGCTGAGTCGATGGAAGTATTTGAGGCCAATGACCAAAGTCTTTACTCGGTTGCCTGGATTGACTGCCTGAAGCGCGGCGCGAACCGCGGTCGATCATTGGTGATGCTCGGAGAGCACGCTTCGCTCGATATGTTAAGCGCTAGGCAAAAACTAGACCGCTACGCTATGAGCCCTCGGCGAATGAAACGAGTGCCGTTTGACTTTCCAAGCTTTGCAATGTCGGGTCCTGCAGTGAAGGCTTTTAACGCGCTGTACTACCGTTCCGGGTTGCGTAAAGCCGGTGACAGCATTGTGGACTGGGATAGCTATTTCTATCCGTTAGATGCGATATTGAATTGGAACCGGGTTTATGGTCGCAAAGGTTTGCTGCAATTCCAATGCGTTTTGCCCTTGGAGACATCCCGTGAGGGCTTAAACGCCTTACTGGACACGATCTCTGAGGCCGGCTCTGGCTCTTTTCTGGCGGTTCTTAAGCGTTTCGGAGAACAAATCAGCGCGTTTTCTTTTCCAATGCTCGGCTATACTCTAGCGCTAGATTTCCCCGCCACCGACAAGAACCTCAGCCTGCTGGAACGCCTTGATCAAATAACGATAGCGCACGGTGGAAGATTCTATCTTGCCAAGGACGCCCGTATGTCAGCCCAAACATTGATGGAAAGCGACGCGCGTACGGCCGCTTTTGTCGCACAGCGACAGAACAGCAATGCATCGGTGGCCTTTCAATCCTCACAATCCGAAAGGCTTGCACTATGAGCAAAGGCCCCGTACTCATCCTTGGCGCGCGTTCCGACATTGGTCTCGCCGTAGCAAAAAATTTCGCCAGCCTAGGACACCCTATCCAACTTGCCGCGCGCGAAGCTCAGAAATTGGCTCCTGATCGCGACGATATCTCCACGCGGTATAATGTAGAAGTCACGCTACATGAATTCGACGCGCTGCACCCCGACAGATTTGCTGGTTTCCTCGACAGTTTGCCAGAACTTCCAGAGGTCGCTGCTTGCGCAATCGGCTATATGGGCGAGCAAGAGGATAGCGAAAGTAACCTGACAGCCGCCAGCCTTGTGATGCGTTCAAACTATGAAGGCCCTGTCGGCATTCTGTCCGAGCTAGCTAATCGGTTCGAAGATCGTGGGTCAGGTGTAATTATCGGGATCAGTTCGGTGGCCGGTCAACGTGGCCGCGCCACAAATTATTTCTATGGCTCGGCCAAAGCCGGCTTCACTGCCTTCCTTTCAGGACTGCGCAATCGACTGGCCAAGAAAGGTGTGCATGTAATCACAGTTTTGCCCGGGTTCGTTGCGACACGTATGACTGAAAATCTCGATCTGCCCAAAAAACTGACGGCTCAACCTGCAGAAGTGGCCGAAAAGATAGCGTTGGCAGTCAAAAAAAGCAGAAATGTAATCTACGTCCGCTCAATTTGGTTTTTGATCATGACAATCATCTGCAACATCCCTGAAAGCATTTTCAAGAAGATGAAGCTGTAATGTTCAAGGCGCTTCCGTCTTTCAGTCGGACGGTGGGCAATTGACTTCGAGCACATAACCCGGGCTTAGCAGAGTGTCAAAAACCGCAACTGGTTTATAAGAACATGATCTTTCGTCCAATACCTGCCTCAGTCCTGCGGTTGCCCGTCCCGGTAACCCAGGCCAGCTCGCATGTATCGACGCTATATAAAAAGTCCTGCCATCTGACGGCCTGGAATCCAGAACGAACCTTGCCAATGGACTGAAATCAATTCTTCGGCGCAACAAAATGTACATCTTTGCCCAGCCGATTGGATCGTTTTGCAAGATGTTCTCCACCTTTTCCGAGAACAGATGGCTATCGATTTCGTTCCATTCTGAATCGAAATAAGATGGGTCGATCGCACCACTTTGGGTCGAAAGACTAGGTGCGTACCGGTGCTGCGCAATTGGCGCGCCCCTTTCGATCATCAGCGGAATCAAACGGAAGGTTCCAAAATAATACAGCACGTCCGAGGGCGGCAAATTGGCAAGTGTCTCGACTACCTGTTCGCTTGAACCTTCGACCAATTGCGGCGGCCACTTCATCGCCACCCGTAACCCGGAGGCAGCGAAAGCAATTCCCAGAAAAACCAAGCAGCCCAGCGCTAGTCGGCGGCGTGGGTCATCGCGTGGCACGAGCAACGCATCGGCCACCGCTCCAGCTAGAACCCCTACGACCCCCAAAATCCAAAAAAGATGACGTGAGCTGACCGCAGGATATTTGCCTATTGCGGCCAACACTAAGAAGGTCAAAACGATAGTTGCGATGAACAGCAACAAACTGACAAGTTTTGAACGTCGAGTGTCACCACAAATAATAAGTGCGGCGCCAGAACTTCCCAAAAGTACCAACACAATAAACACCCCTCGTGATTGCAACAAGAGCATGGTGGCTTCATCGAACCGCTTCAGGGCATCAAAACCCAGAGCCCCATAGGCGTCCGGAAATCCGGTTAATTGAATTTTTGTCGCGTAACCGATTTGCAAGTAATACGCCACGGCAACACCGCAGAAGAGCGCGGCCAAAGCGACCTCCTTCCACTCTAGCTGTCTCCGTTTCAGACGTTTGAGCAGAAAAAAAGCTACAACCAGACACCCTGCGACAATTGTAGATAGACCCAAAAACAATCCAACAAACAAAACCGCCATGTCCCGTAAACCAAAGGGTGCGTCACGATTTTTGCAGTAGATCCAGGCAGCAAATATGGCGAAACCAGCCGCATCGAACGCGTAGAACTTCAACATCGAGCCATTGATCAGGAAAGATGGCTGCGACAATAGCACAAATAGACCTGCAGCAATTGGAATAGGGCGCCTGTCGAAAGCGAAGGCCATAGCAATAGTGATGATGCCAAGCGTCGTCAGGATCACGATCCATCGAGCCGTTTGAATTGATAGGTGTGAAATCGAATGCAAAAACAGATTGAAAACGGGCGGGCCGGCTTGTTGCGCCTGCGGCAAGGGGCCAAAGGCTTGCGCAAGGTTGTCCAAAGGAAAGTTTAGAAGTTGAGAAACTTCATCAATCCAAATACTGCGATCTGTCCAAAAAAAAAGCTGCACACCCCCGAAAGCTATAACTAGAACTAATATCGCAATGCCAAACGGGCTGTCCGAGCGGGCAATATCCTTTGGCATCGAATTCTCTCTGAAATCGTTTGATTGTCTGTGATTTAATCGGAAAAGCGTTGTGGACTCAAGTTGGGGTTTCTGTTCAATCGCGACAGACTGAACACGCTTAAGTCCCCACAGTTTAAGGCGATGTACTCTGCGCTCTAACCAAGGCTGCCGACAAATAGCTCTGTTGGCCCTTTCGAGTTGTTTCGCCTACCAAATCACTGCTGTCAGCCAATCAGAAATGAGGTCTCGCCTGAAGGTCTGACCTTGATGGGAAATTGCCACGAGTCCGTATTTTTGTGCATGCCCACTAGCTTTTTTTTTCGTTTTAGCTAGCGATAGTAACGGTCATTGGAGAACGCCATGCTGCTTTTCAGGCTTTGCCTTGTCGTCGTTATTTTATCAGTGCTCCTGGATTACGCAGTTAACCTGTCCGACACACGCTGGAGCTGGGACATCAACCATATGATGTATTTCGGCCAACGTCTTCTCGAAAACGACCTTCATTGGACGGTTGAGTTTGATGACAAACTGCCAGTTAACCAATTCCTCTTCGTTATCCCAGCCGCATTCGACAGCGTTCTGGCATGGCAAATCCTTTCCATCTTTGCAATGCTGAGTGGCGCGATTGCGACGGCGTTTGTCACTCGGCAGGTTCTTGTCTCCGGACTGGATCTGCCGGATCGGGTTACGACGATGTGTGCGCAAACGTCAGCAGTCGCAAGCTTAGCGGGTTTTGCGTTCCTTCCCGGCGGGATTTACCACATCAATCCCTTGGCAAGCGCCTCGGCAATTGGTGCAATAGCCTTGCTTATGGCTGCGGTTGCGCCCATCCGCTTTGGAAAAACCCCGTCTATTTGGCTTTTCGCTTTTTCAGCTCTGCTTGCAAGCCTTGCCATAGGGATACGCCCCTATTTTTTGCTGTGTCTCTGTTGCGCAGCATTCTGGTTGACTTTGCGCCTTATACCAACAGGGCTTACTCTGCTAAAGGCCGTTTATGTCGCTACATTCTGGATTGCTGCCGTCGGTTTGGCCGGAGCGCTGACGAACGTCATGCCATACGTTCTCGCCGGCAACTTACAGGCCTTTTTGGATGGAATGCAGTTGCTACGACAAGACCTGATCCTCCAATCATTGACGAGCAATTTGAAAGAGCAACACAGCTGGTTCACCGATCGCGTTCTTCCTGTTTTTCCCTTCCTCGCACTGGCTTCGGTCTCCACTGCGATCGCAGCTGTTATACATTTGGTCCGAGGTCGAAAGACGCGACTATCAGACCAAACAAAGGGTCTTTGGACAGATATCTTAGTGCTAACCTTAATATTGCCCGGCCTGATCGAGGCAGCGATACTCTACAAGCATTTTTGGTCACACTACCTACAACTGTTTGTACCGTTTTTTGCTATCGGAACAGGGTTCTTCGCCGCTCTTTTGTGGCGTGGGCCGTTGCAAGCCAGAACAGGAAGCGAAGTTCTAAAGTTAGCGCTGGTCTTTTTGACAATGCTGCCACTATGGCGGATTTCGCTGGAGCATGTCCGTTGGTTTGCATCCCGGGACAATACAGCTGAGGAGATCGACCTGCTGTCCAACCAGATCGCGCAGGTTCAAGAGACACTGCCCAGTGGGTCACGCGATTTTCTGGCGCCGAATCTGATGTATGAACATTGGAGGTTGCGCGAACCGCGCCATGGCTTTCCTCATGCCGCCAATACCGATTTTATCGTTGGTAAGAACTGGTGGGGCGATCTAGAGATTCCAGCAGGATACGACCTGCCGAAAAACTACAATGAGTACTGCAACCAAATCGACCGCCAAGGTCCCAGCATCATCGTACTTAAAATCCAAGACGAGCTTGCAAACTGTCTCAGACAAAGCGCATTGTATTCGGCCTTTGAACCGGAGAACGCGACATCAGATGACGTCTTGTTTTTCTTACGCGGAAACGGAAGTTGAATCTTTGAAGCGTGTAAATGCAGACGGATTAAGGAAGGGTTTCATAAGCGCAACCATCCCAATGCCCAGGGTGAGTTGGATTCCTAGTCCTCTTTTACACACGCTGGGCTTGGCTTATGCTGTTTACCCTTACTCAGGCGTAGCTAACCTTTGATACAGGCCATTACTTTGCAGAGATATATTTACTCCATTCCGATGCTTTTGATTTGGGGATTCACACTCTTCATCGCCTGGACTGCCTATCAGGACTTTCTGCTTGGCGGCAATTCCTGGAAACAGGGTGATTGGCTTATCAACAGTACAGAAATCACTATCCGCCGGGGGATGATGGGCTCGATGCTGCTTAAGGTAGCACAGGGTTTGTCGATTGATGTCCTGCTATTGGTTGTCGTTGTGCAGGTCGGCTTGCTGCTTGCAACCGTGGGACTAATTACTGTTGCGCTTAAGCGAAAATGCAGTCCTTCAACCCTTTGGCTTTTGATCCTGTCCCCGGGCTTTTTTATCGGTTTTTGGGCACTGGACAGTCAAGGTGGTTTGCGGAAGGAATTGATTTCCTTTTTTGCCTTTGCATTGATGCTGTTTGCCGCCAGTCAACGTACTCCGAACAAGTTTTTGATCTATTTTTCGGCTGTCGTCTTCGGGTTCGCAACTATTAGCCACGAGGGAAACCTTTTCTTTGCGCCCTTCTTTGCGTTCTGCTTTTGGCTGGCTCGATCTAGACTGGTGATCTCGCGGTTGGACTTCGTCGCCTTGCTAGGAATTATCGGCAGTGCTTGCCTGATCGCCGTGCTAATTGCGTTCGCATTTGGAGAGTTGACTGACTATATGGCCGTATGTCAGCCCATACTGAACGCGGGTGTTTCGGCGGAAATGTGTGAAGGCGCAATCAAGGCGCTTGAGATTCCCCTGAGCGAATACATGACGGCAACCTTTTGGGTTTTGTTTTCATCGAAGATCTTTTCGTTCGCGCTTTTGTATGCGTTGACTGCAGTCTCGATTTTGGTCATCGGATCCTACCTAATAGGCGGGCGCATTTTTGTGCGTGCCTACATTGCGTCGGCATTCCTTTTTCTCCCGCTTTACGTTGTTGCCTTAGATTGGGGCCGATGGGTCAGCTGGCATACAACCGCTGTTGTTTTCACTTTGCTAATTGCGATCAGCTTTGGTGTACAAAAACGAGCAAATGCTCAAGAAATGCCAATTCGGATGTTTTCGGTACTCTTGGTTTTCAATGTAGTTTGGGGATTTTCACACTTCGTGGACGTAATTTGGGGCGGTATTGCCTGGAAAACACTCAAAAGCACATTCATTCTCCTCGGTCTCGACCATGTTGCTCTACCGGCCACGTAGGCCACGAGCGACGGACAGAAGCGGCTTCCAATCAGGGTGTAGCCCATACCTCCTTCGTTTCGGCGCGAATAGGCCTTAGTACGACCCTGGCTGCCTTAGTCGCGACAATGAAACGATGTACTGAACCAAGACCCACCAGCAACTAAGCGATCCAGCCAGACACGCCTCCGTTACGCTTAAACTTGAGATTTCAAACGACGGAGCGGGGAACTTTCTGCGAATAGATCATCGGCAGACAACGAAGCAACGACCAAACAAATGGTAGATCGCGCCAGGTCGACGGCCCATTGATCACGTGGGTAGCACTAAAGTTTTCGACGCTACCCAACCTGGAAACAAACCGGCAATGAGTCCGGCCAGCATAACCAAAAGCCACGCGCCTGAGATACCCTTTTGCACGATGGCAAGCAGGACAACTCGGCCAAGCATGGCTTTTGTAGGCAGTACGGCCTCTTAAGACATCCGCAGATTACGTGCGAAACTCAGATCATAGGTCCCACACCTCAACCACGACAGTCGCCTCAGACAGTTGACCAGACGAGTCCGCTACCCAGTACTCAAATGTGTCGGTGCCCTCGAAGTTGATGTTTGGCTGGTACAGCAGCTGCCCATCTTCTTGAACATATACATCGCCATTCTCGGGGTCGGTGAAACCACTTACATTGAGTTCAGCACTTTCTGCATCTGAATCATTGGCAAGCACGTCAACAAGAACACCCTGGTTCATTCCAGTGGAGAAATTGTCGTCCACTGCATCCGGAGCCGAACCTCCCAGATCAAGCATGCCGTTAAACCGGGCACCGTTCGCGTAGTTGTTAATCATCCAGTTGTTGGCTAGTTCACCGTCCGTCATTTCAAGCGTGACAACATGGGTGATCTTCATAACTTCGCCGGTTGCTCTATCTGTGATAAAGTCGTCGATCAAAAGCACATTCCGCCCGTCTTCTGTCCGGTAGTATCCGTTTTCGGAGATCAGATAGATGATGTGCTCATAAAACTCGATCTGAAGCGGCTCTTGCTCAAACGCCCGGTCTCGGGTCCCAATCGAGTCGGTTCTGACACCATCAAAGCTGAAGTTTTCACCTAGCGCGATGCTAAGACCACCGTCATGGACAAATTCCAGCCTGCCAGGAGTCAAATCATCCGACGTCAGTATCTGGTGAGCAGCGGGGTTGTAGCCAAGGATATCTGTGCCGTTATTGATCGATTCAAAATCAATCAGGATATTTGCGACATCGCTATCCGGGAACGAAGCTGTGAAATCCGAGCGGAAGTCAACGGCCGCATCAAAACCTTCCACACGCAGCCCATTTAGAACCATGTCGTAGATGTTTGTTCCGAAGTCTATCCCGTAATTATTGACGTCGCCCAGGCGCTCTCTCGCGTTGATGAGATCGAAGTCAATGAACGTATAGTGCGAGGTGTAACTCAGGTTAGCGCCGGTGGAAGTTTCCCAGTTCAGAAAACCGTCAAAAACAGTGCGAAGATCGTGCTGCGTCTGCCAAGGGAAATCCTTGATGACTATGATCCCTGTGTTGGTGCCAAAAGCCTCGTTGTCGCGAAACCCTTGAATCGGCGCCAGGTTGTTCAGAATGGTATCCCGGCCATACCCTATCTCAGGGTGATCCAAGTTATCGACTGAAGGATCGGCTTTGTTGTTGCGCATCATCCAGACGAAACCATTGTTGGTATTCGCTGCGACGTTTTCCGCTGCCTCAACCAAACGACCAGCGAAGAAGAACCCGTCGCCAGTATGTCCGATATCTTGACTCGAGACACGTGCTCCGTCCTTGACTTCCCAATCGCCCCAGTTCGTACCTTGGGCATTGATCGCCATGTTTCTGAACCAGGAGCCTGTCTCGTCACCGGCTTCAGCTACAAATGCAGCCCCGAAAACATCAAAGGCGACATTCTCTGCGAAGTTAGCATTGCTGGAATGGTGGACAAATCCCCAGCCAGGCGAGCCATCAACGGTATTTCCAACAGCAATCGCCGGGTTGTCCTGATCAGAAGTGCCCGTCAAGTGGAAATGGAATGAATAGCGACCTTGGATGTTACTGTCCGGTTCCACAACCGCCAAGTCAGCAGTGCTAAGTGCGGCGGGTGTAGATTTGTCGGTCCGTCCCAGGTCTTCGAATGCTGCGTAGCGGACGTCGACGTCATCATTGTGCATGAACATTACGTGCCCACGGTGATGAGTCTGGGTGGCATCCCCATCCTCACTCGAGAACGTAATGTTTCTGGACATGTTCGCGACGTAAGCAAACAAATCGTCACGCGGTGTATCGTGATCATGCTCCAGTGGAGGTTCAAAGGTGATCTGATTGCCGTTGATAGCGGTGATCGTGATCTCTTCGTCTTGGCTTTCGATGTAGCCAAGAGCTGTACCAGTATGACCAGTTTGGTGCGTTCCTGTCAGAACCAGATTGTCACCGACTTGCCATCCATCGGGGATTTCGGAAAGCGACAGAGTGTTCTCACCACGCATCGGGGCTTCCGACACGGTCAAGAACGCTTGCTTTTCTGCTCCGTGAATTTCGACTTGACCATGCGAGATCACACCGCGCGACAGCAGGGTCGGATCCCAACTGACGTCAATGTCACCGTTGTTGGCAATGACAATTTCGGCATTCACATTGGCTGCAATCGGATTGTCTTCTGTTCCAATTTCAAGTCGGCCGGATGTGTCGACAACCATCGTGTCAACGACCATGCGCGTGTTAATGTTGGTCGCGAAGGACAATTCACCATCAACACGAACTGTGAACAGTGATGCATCGCTCACACCATTGTAGGTGACTGCGATGTTCTTCGGAATCAAGACGTTAGCACCTTCGTCCGGGATGCGCCCTTCATACCAGGTGTTGGGGTCAAACCAATCGCCATCTGATACGGCCACATGAGTGGCGTCAGAGCGATCAACAAGATCCAGCAGCGCACCATGCTCCGTGGACATAGTCATATTGTCGCCATGCGCGTGCGCATTGGGCTCGGCCATTACCGCCGCAACAAACGCGTCATGTTCGGAAGGGTCAGTTGGCTCTGGGATCGTGCCAGGAAGGTTCTCACCACCATGATCCACTTCGTCGCTGTCGGCATGATCATCGTGGCCCGTATGGCCATCATCAGTCCCGCCATGATCGCCGTGATCAACCACATCATCGGTGGTATCCGAACCATCCGTTCCATGATCTCCGCCGTCGTGGACCATGTCGCCATCATCGGTCCCGCCATGATCGCCGTGATCAACCATGTCATCGGTGGTATCCGAACCATCCGTTCCATGATCTCCGCCGTCGTGGACCATGTCGCCACCGTCGGCCCCGCCCTGATCACCGTTATCAACCACGTCGTCGGTGGAATCCGATCCATCCGTTCCATGATCTCCGCCGTCGTGGACCATGTCGCCATCATCGGTCCCGCCCTGATCTACCTGATCAACAGCGTCGTCGGTGGTATCGGATCCATCCGTACCGTCATGACCATCATGTACGGTATCGCCGTCCGGCAACGAATGACCAAGGCTATCGCCGGAAATGACTTCGGTTACACCGTTCGTGTCAGGACCACTCCACTCCAGCCTCAGAACCTGGTCGCCCCAAATCTCAAAATAGCGGACTTCGAGGTCGTGCTCACCAGCTTCCAAATCGACCACGACCGGAATGGTCACAGCTCCATGAGGGCCATCATTGTCGATGATGCGCTCACCATTTAGGTAGACTGCGGACCCGTCATCGGATGTCAGGTAAATCGTGTATGAACCGGCCGTTTCAACATTGAGTGTACCTCTGTAACGGGCCGCGAATTCATCCTGTGCGCCATTTTCCCAGAACGGGTTATTTGAGTTCTCGAAATTCAACTCTGAGACGGTGCTTGTCAGATCGGGCGTTGCGTCAAAATCAATTTCAGCAAGGCTCCAAGCCGCTGTCGGCAAAACAAAATACTGAGCAACCAGACCACGGTTTTGTGATGTTTGGTCGTCAGGGCTGTCATGCCCGCCGTCGTGACCCATATCGCCACCGTCGGTGTCAACATGATCACCGTGGCCTGCGTCACCATCATCGGTCCCGCCCTGATCTACCTGATCAACAGCGTCGCCGGTGGTATCCGATCCATCTGCACCATCATTTCCGCCGTCGTGGACCATGTCGCCATCGTCGGTCCCGCCCTGATCTACCTGATCAACAGCGTCGTCGGTGGTATCGGATCCATCCGTACCGTCATGACCATCATGTACGGTATCGCCGTCCGGCAACGAATGACCAAGGCTATCGCCGGAAATGACTTCGGTTACACCGTTCGTGTCAGGACCACTCCACTCCAGCCTCAGAACCTGGTCGCCCCAAATCTCAAAATAGCGGACTTCGAGGTCGTGCTCACCAGCTTCCAAATCGACCACGACCGGAATGGTCACAGCTCCATGAGGGCCATCATTGTCGATGATGCGCTCACCATTTAGGTAGACTGCGGACCCGTCATCGGATGTCAGGTAAATCGTGTATGAACCGGCCGTTTCAACATTGAGTGTACCTCTGTAACGGGCCGCGAATTCATCCTGTGCGCCATTTTCCCAGAACGGGTTATTTGAGTTCTCGAAATTCAACTCTGAGACGGTGCTTGTCAGATCGGGCGTTGCGTCAAAATCAATTTCAGCAAGGCTCCAAGCCGCTGTCGGCAAAACAAAATACTGAGCAACCAGACCACGGTTTTGTGATGTTTGGTCGTCAGGGCTGTCATGCCCGCCGTCGTGACCCATATCGCCAGCGTCGGTGTCAACTTGATCACCTTGGCCCGCATCGCCATCATCGGTCCCGCCCTGATCTACCTGATCAACAGCGTCGTCGGTGGTATCGGAACCATCCGTGCCATCATTTCCACCGTCCTGGCCCGTATCGCCACCGTCGGTGTCAACATGATCACCATGGCCGGTATCGCCATAATCGGCCCCGCCCTGATCTACCTGATCAACAGCGTCGTCGGTGGTATCCGAACCATCCGTACCATCATATCCACCGTCCTGGCCCGCATCGCCATCATCGGTCCCGCCCTGATCTACCTGATCAACAGCGCCGTCGGTGGTATCCGATCCATCCGTACCATGATCTCCGCCGTCGTGGACCATGTCACCATCATCGGTCCCGCTCTGATCTCCCTGATCAACAGTGTCGCCGGTCGTATCCGATCCATCCGTGCCGTCATCATCGGTAACGCTGCCTGGCAGCGAATGACTCAGGCTTTCTCCCGCTATCAGAGTTCTACCACCCTGAGTATCCGGTCCGCTCCATTCCAAGACCAAGGTCTGTCGACCCTTGTTCTCGAAATACTGAAGCTCAAGATCATGCGAACCTGCAGTTAAAAACAGTGTCACCGGGATCATGACGTCGCCATGCAAGCCATCGTTGTCGATCACTTGTTCACCGTCGATAAACAGCGCGGAGCCGTCATCGGATGTCAGGTAAATTGTGTATTCCCCAGCTGTCTCGACATTCAATTGGCCCGTGATCTCGGCGGCAAATCTATTCCGCGCACCACCGTCCCACCATGCATCCCGACCCCGTTCGAATGCGACTTCGGACAGGATCATCTCCGAAACCGGATCAGCGTTAAAGTCGATCTGCTCCAGACGCGAAGTACCGCCTTGGAGTTCGAAAAACTTGGCAACAAGTCCCAGACTCTCTGTCGCCTGCGGCGCAACATCTGCATCAGAAGAAGCTTCGTCAAAGCCTTCCGTGGCTGTTTCTGCGGCATCAGAAATAGAGTAGTCCACGACGTTAGAACTGATCAGCTGCCTTTCGCCCCCGGTATCAAAACCCTCCCATTCCAACTTGAGCGTTTGTAAACCGCCGCTTTCGAAATAGCGGATCTCGATATCATGGGACCCAGCGTCGAGCATAATGTCGGTCTGAATCAGCCTGTCACCATGGTTTCCATCGTTGTCGATGACAAGCTGTCCATCAATGTACAATGCCGAACCGTCATCAGACGTAAGGTAGAAGGTGTAGACGCCAGCCTGACTTACGTTCAGGGAGCCCGAATACCTTGCTGCAAACGAATCTTGGGGACCGCCATCCCAGAACGCTTCAGTTGAGCGTTCAATATCCAGCTCCGAAACCACCTCAACCGCGTCAGGTGTTAGATCGAAGTTTACCTCCGAAATACTGGAAACCCATTGGGGTAACGTGTAGTACTCTGCGATAAAGCCCAAGCCTTCGGTCGGAATGCCGAAAATCCGAGTGTCGATGCTGCTCATTACGTTATCCTTGGTGCATTTGACGAAACCCTGGTGAGGCTCCAATCAATGTGGTGGTCGGTCAGGAGGTACAGGTCCAGAAGGGCGAAAGTGCGGCAGGAAGCTGGCACAAGATCATATCTGCGGCGAAACTGTGTCCATTTTGTAAACCGGGTGTCTCAAAGTTTGCCGTCGAATTATTATCCGAGGCTAAGTACTTCAGTTTAGGTGCCATCCCAGCCGCCTTTTCATTTTGTCCATTCCAAGCGTTTCCACGACCCGTAAGCCGCGAGAATCGAGTAACATTTGAAGTAACGAAAAAACTAGTTCACCATCCCTGAACAATGGCATACCCAGACCTCAAATTGCCCACAACCCGGAAATACTCAGAGCTATTCAAGCAAGCGAGACATTGCCGAGCGTGTCCAGATTTCCGCCGAGTTTCTAAGTGAAATCATGGTTTTTTTGCATTTTCGCCCCAATCACGACCTCAATTCGCTCCAAATTTCATCGGTTTTTTAACGAAATTTCGTATACGCTCGAAACTGAAGCACCCGGTAAGCGAGAAGACTGCTGATTTGGAACAATTTCCGACTGTTTTCGATCTAAACCCGGGACTGGAACAAGGGTAAGAGCAAAGGCATGCAAGCGCACTGCTGTGATGTTCGTCTTTTTTGTTGTTCTCGCAAGGACGCAGCTAGCGATAGACAATTCCGCTTCGCTGAGCCATCAAAGGGTATTGGTTATTAAGTAGTGGAATAGTTTTTGTGAATTCCGAGACTGAAATCGCTTCGCATCAATTGGCACAAGGGCCCGAGTTTCTGTCGCTGATCAGCCAGCCCACGAAGGCAGCGCTTTTTGCGAGCGTGAGTGACTGCTGGAATCGGGGGCAGGGCTTTACTCTGGCGACCTTAAACCTGGACCACATCGTTAAAATGCGTGAGATGCCCGATTTTCGTTCGGCCTATATTTCGCACAGCCACGTGGTAGCTGACGGAAACCCAATTGTGTATCTTTCGCGGCTTGCGGGGCGCCCAATCGAATTGATCCCCGGCTCAGACCTAATCGCGCCGCTGGCAAAGTTGGCTGCGCAACATGGCGTACCTGTCGCGCTTTTAGGGGCAACACAGTACACATTGGACCGGGCGGCGGATCAGCTGGAGAACGACAATCCAGGGCTTTCCGTTGTTGCTAAAATCGCGCCGCCCTATGGGTTGGATACCAATGGGCCTGAGGTTGCCACCTACTTTGAGACCATCCAATCATCTGGAGCACGCCTTTGTTTCCTAGCGCTAGGCGCGCCGAAACAGGAAATTCTGGCGGCACGGGGTGCTCAAATTGTGCCGTCCTGCGGATTCGTCTCAATTGGGGCAGGCCTGGATTTCATAGCAGGCAGTCAAACCCGCGCGCCGTCCTGGGTACGAAAGCTGTCGCTGGAATGGGTTTGGCGCATGGCCAACAACCCGAGGCGACTTGCGGGCAGATATGCTCGGTGTCTCGCGATTTTGCCCAAACTATTCTTCCAGGCTTTGCGCGTACGCTTGGCACGTTGATCACCGTATGAAACGGCGTTTCTAAGGCATTGACTGAATTTTCGGCGCTTGCGCAATTCCTGATCTGTGTATTCATCAGGTGCCGGATCCGGGAACAGCAGTCAGTAACCGTATTTATCCAATTTCTCGAGGTAACGGCATTTGTTTAGGACCACACCCAGCAGATTGCAGCGCCCAGCGATCTCGTCCTTGCACTTCTCCAGTTCATCAGCCGAAGTATCTTCGGCCGCGGCCACTAACAAAACGCAATCAATCTGATCGAGAAATGCATATGTGTCGTCGCAAGCGAGCATAGGGGAAGTGTCAAAAATCATGATATCTGGCTGATACCGCTCTTCAATCCGATCAATAACGTGAGCAACGTCTTTGTCCTGCAGCAGTTCGGCAGAGTTCGCTACCGAATCGCTGTTCAAAGCAAAAGCCAGCTTCCGATCGTAACAGACCATGTGGTCCTCGGGCTGGCTTTGGCCTTCCAAAGCGTTGGCAAAATTGCATTTGCTTGTACCCAGAAGTTTGTGAGCTGATGGACGTCGCAGGTCCAAATCGACCAGCATCGACCGGATATTTCTCTGGCGGGCGATACTGAACGCCAGATTTAGACTCAAAGTAGTCTTTCCGCAGGCGGACCCTGGTGAAGTGATCGCAACTCGACGCCAATTATTACTAGCCATCTGATGCATCATACGTGTGCGCAAAACATCAAATGACGCAGAATCTGCGGACGCCTCGTAACCAGAGATTCGGGCCCGCTTCAATTGGCTGGGCTTCAGATCGTACTCAGGCAAGTCCGCCCACAGCTTATCAACGAGCGGGACAGCCGGATTCTCGGGCTGCAGAGCTTCCACGGTAGCGCCTGCAGGCTTCGGAGCGATTTCGTCGGAAGCCGACACACGCCGCGCTTCTCGGGCTTTTTGAATGGCAGACTGAATACGTTCCATAACCTTTGGATCCCGTTATCCCAGTTTCAACCGATCAAGCAAATCCGTCGCGCCTAGCTTTTCGGCTACTTTCTCGAGAACAAGATCAAGTGGTAGATAATATAGGTGAACTAAGTACAAAGCTGCAACCACTCCAACAATTGGGAGGCTCAGACCAGCTACAATCATGGCTCGCCGAACAGCAATCTCTCGTTTAGTCCATAAATACGGCACAGTCCCAAACACAGGCACATCAAAACGAGAAGAGATATCCGCCGGTCTGCGCAAGGTTGAATTGAGAATCTCCAGCAAAACAAACAATCCTCCCGCGATCGCGAATCCAGCTGCAATACCCATCGCTACGATCTTTTTTCGGCTGGGTTCTGCGGGAATTGTCGGCACCACGGCATTCTCTGCTACAGTGATGCGCTGACCACGAGACTGGGTTTCGATTTGATCGCCTGTACGGGCTTCGGCAAGGCTGGCAGTCGCCTGAGTGTATTGCAAACGCAGATTGTCATAATCCCGTTCGAGAGTACCCAGAGCAATTGCATTAGTTGGAGTCGCCTCGATGGAACGCGCCAGTGCCTCCAACTCTGCATCGACATCGGCCTTTTGAGTCTCGATAAAATCGATCTGCCCATCAATGTCCGAGACCTGCAGATCAAAGGGTGTGAAGTTGGGCGCTGTCTCGGTGCCAAGACCCAACTGGATATTGGCTGCTTCCAATGCCGCTATCTGACCATCCAATGACCGAATGCGCGGATGATCCGATGAATAGATAACCAGAGCCGAAGCACGTTCGTCCTGTAATTGCCTTAGGCGGCGCTGTTCCGGTGTCAGGCTCTCTCCGGCCAAATCTGAACGCCCAGTCCGTTCGTAGACCTCAACAAGCCGAGCACGGCGGTCGCGCAGACCTGACAATTCGCGATCCAGCTGAAGCATCCGTTCCTGCAACGAAGACTGACGCTCACGGCTGTAGTTCAGACTTTCTGGCAATGCGTCTTGATGGGCTTCCTTGAATTCAAGGATCTTGCGACCCTGCTCTGCCATCTCACCATCCAGTCGAGCAACTTCCTGAACAAAGAATTCCAGTGTCTGCGCCGCGACACCTGTGCGCATCGCAACGTTTTCCCTTAGTATCTGCGCGACCAATTCATTGGTAACCATAGCTGAAACTTCAGCATCGGCCGATGCAAAAGACACTGTCACAAACGCCGCCTGGTTTAGAGTATTATAGGGTATTTCAAGCTCAATTCGCTCTTGCATATCCCAGACTATCTCATCTGGAGTCAGTTCAGGCTGGTCATCATGCAGCGCAAACCGGCTCGACAAGTCTAGCAAATTGGATCGCGCCAAAACCCGCTGCTGGATGACTTGGAGAATTTCCACAACACTCGCCTGTACGGTGGTCGATGCAAGATCACCCGGAATTTGAGCAGATTCTACAACCAGTCGGGACTGCGCTTTGTACACGGGTGGCAGCGTAAACGCTGCGTAGACCGCACCAAGCGTACAAAACGCAATAATGGGAACGATGAAATAGAGCCTGCGCCAAACCAAAGAAAGGTAGAATTGGATGTCCCTGATCATGAACTTGAACCACCGCTATCTGAATGCAAGCTCGCGGCAAAAAAGGCGCCATCTTCAAGAACCATTTCGACCGTTTTCCGCACGACGCGCTGGCGTCCGCGGGTAGAGGCATACACCATCGACAAGTCGCAAAGCTGATTGACCAGACGCGGCACTCCATGTGTCGCCTCGTAAATCAGGTCCGTCGCGGCGGGGCTGAAAAAGTTGCGCTCGGCCCCAGCAACACTAAGCCTATGTGCCACATATTTTCGCACCGTTTTCCTATCCATCGCCTTCAAATGAAAACTGGAGGCAACGCGCTGCGCAAACTGACGCAACTCGGGGCGGCGGACGATTTCCTGCAATTCGGGCTGACCAACCAACACCAATTGCAGTAGTTCGTCTTTGTTCGCATTGATGTTGGTGAACATCCGGAGCTCTTCCAGCGATTCTGGCGTTAAGTTCTGTGCCTCATCGAAAATAAGGATCACACGGTGACCTTTAGCGTATTCCTCGATTAGATGAGACTGGAACATGGCAAACAGATCAACATACGTGGCTTCCGGAGGGGCCGGTTGATCAAGCGCCATCAATACCCAGCGCAACAATTCGCCACGGTCTCCATGCGCATTTGAGATCAGACCAATCTTTACGTCACTGCCCACACTTTTCAGGAGATGGTACAACAATGTTGTCTTGCCGGCTCCAACGTCACCCGTAATCAGTGTTATCGGAGCGCGTGTCAGGATACCATATTCGAGCATCGTGTAGGCCTGCAGATGCGCTTGCGACCAGAAAATGAAGTCCGGGTCCGGCAGCAACGAGAACGGTCGCTCGTTTAACCCGAAATGAGCGGTGTAGATATCAAGCGAGCTTTCGCTGCCGCCTGGTGTATCGTTGGAATGAATATTCAAATCCTCATACTCATATTAATCGCAATGCCATCTTCGGACACTCTGGTATCCTAATCCTGACAAGGGATTTCAGTCTTGTCATCGCAGTATACCAAACTACCTTGTTCACGTTTAGGGCATTTCGTAGCAACCGCATGTGACCTAGGCCACAATTTAAGATGCTTCCGGAGCAACGCAATCAATTATCTTGAACCTGCTATGGGGTATGTCCTGTCTGAAACCCGGTTCTCCAGAAAGCTAGCCAATATATCTAAGCTTCTCAGCATGTCGCAAGCTGAGCTTCAGCAAGGTGAACGCTCAACCCATTGTTTTCATTCTCATTGAGACTTGGATGTGTTTTGGAACTGCCTCCAAAGCGCGAAAGTTTCAGCAGTGTTTTGACCACGATTATCACGCGCCAAAGAGGCAAGATTACGACAATGATGCAGCCGAAACAGACGCCTCGCCAACTACAGAAGGCATGTAGAAAAACCTAGCAACTCTACAATTGGAAAATGCGAAATGGAAACAATCAACCCATTAGGCAGTGATTATCAAAGATGCACATAGTGCAGATCAGATTACATACAGCGCAAATAATCACTGAGATTTGCTTGTACTTAGCAAGATGCGCAAACTCCGGGACCGGCCCGTTAGACAATCCTGCATGCTGGACTGTTTCTCTTTGACAGAAGCCGAACCGGAGCGTAACCCAACTATTAGGTTGCTCAACTGATTAAAGGGCGCCGTGTGCAGTACCCGCCGGCCTGCCAGCAGGCCGGCTTTAGACTGCTGGGTGCTGATATATTTGTGACTCCGCGGCTCGCCCGCGTTATTAATAACGAGTAAGAAGCCGATTGGAGAATATCTGACCATGGCGCCACGATCAGATATCGGTATTTTGGGGTACTCCGGGTTTGTTGGGTCGACCCTCGCGCGGGCGCTCCCTGATGCAAGCGGATTTAACTCGCGCACCGTGAAGCACGCCGAAGAGCAGCGATTTGATACGCTCTACTGTGCTGCAGCACCCGGCTCGATGTTTGAAGCCAATAAGTATCCGGATCGCGACGCTGAACGCATCGACGCTCTGATCGCCTCGCTTTCGCGAATGCAAGCGAGCAGATTTGTATTGATTTCGACCATCGCCGTACTTGACCGCTTCGATGGAGGGTATACCGAGGCCGCTTCGAGTTTTCAGGAAACCGTTGCTTATGGCGTCAATCGGAGAAGGCTGGAAGAAGCCTGTCAGGCTCATTTCCTTAGGTGTTTGATCGTTCGCCTACCCGCGCTGTTCGGGCCCGGTTTGATGAAAAACTTCATCTTCGATTTGATAAACCCCATGCCAACAATGCTGAATACCACCGGTTATGATAAGCTTGCAAACCAACTTCCAGCTTCGTTGGTTCCGGCCTTGGACAGTATTTACTCGATCAGTGACGCGCTCGGCATGTATGTGATCGATCGCGCTGCGCTGGCAAAACTGCCCGCACGAGCAGCGCTGACTGCCGAGGCAGATAATCTCGGAATTAACGCGGTAATGTTCCACAATCGCGAGACAACCTATCAATTCTATGAAATGGATCTTTTGAAAGGAGACATTGATCTCGCATTGGATGCCGGGCTGGACGTTTTACATCTTGCACCAGAACCAATCAAAGCGTCCGATGTTTATCGCTCTCTTCTGCAGAACGAGATGCCTGAAACCGCCGGAAAGATTCACAAAGAGGATATGCGTACCCAACACGCAGAGCTTTTTGGCCAAAACGGCCACTACAATCGCAGTGCAGATGATGTCATGGCCGCCCTAACCGCGTTTTTCAATGCCACTGTAGAAGTCTAGGTCATGAAGTACGCCGTTTCGAATATCGCATGGTCTGCAAGTGATCGCCTTAAAGCATATGCCAAACTTCAGGCAGCAGGGATCACTGGGCTGGAAATCGCCCCGGGACTGTTATTCAGCATGGCTGATGATCCTTTTGACCCAACCGAGGCGGAGATCGCATTGGTCCAGAATGAACTGGATCGTTTTGGGCTGTCACTGGTTTCGATGCAATCGCTACTGTTCGGCGTCGAAGGGGCTGAACTGTTCGGTGACGCCTATGAGAGGGCTGCTTTTGAACAGGGATTGATGCGAGCCATAAAGTTGGCAGGTCGGCTTGGAATCCCAAATCTTGTCTTGGGATCGCCCAAACAACGACAGCGACCGTCGGGAATGGAGCCAAACGCAGCAATCGACAAAGCCATCGAAATCCTGACACCGCTGGCCGATGCTGCTGCTTTTGCAGGTACAAAAATCGCGATGGAGTGCAACCCAGCGGAATATGGCACCAATTTCCTAACAACGCCTGATGAAACGCTTGCTTTCGTCAAACGTGCTAATCATGCTGCGATTATGCTAAATTTCGACGTTGGTGCTACGCTGCTAACTGGCACATTTGATCACGTGATGGATCAGTTGATCGCGGCGGGTCCAGTTCTGAACCATGTCCATATCAGTGAGCCGTATTTGTCACCTGCGCCAGCAAACCCGCAGGACGCCGCGAAGGTGTTGCAAACTCTGGAAACGCTAGAGTATCAGCACGTTGTTTCAATTGAGATGCGCCAACCGCAAGATGGTCTGGCCGGTTTGGACACGGCGCTGGAAAATTTGCTGGAGGCGCGTGGCCTAGCCGGAGAGGCCCGATGAGCGGTCCAACACTGCGCGACGACATACTTGTATCTGTGTGTTTCACAGACGCACACGCCCCTGACGCCGCAGTCCCGCGGATCGCTGCAACTGCAGATCTGTTGAAAAAGCACTACCGTTACTGGGAGATTCTTGTCGTCAACGAAACCGATTACGATGCTGCTTTGGAAGAAGCTCTCGTTGCCGTACCGAACGTACGCTATCTTTCGGTTGTGCGCGGGCTGGACAACAGCCAGCGCCGCGTGATTGCAGCTTCTGAAGCAATTGGAGACTTTGTGGTCATTACTTCGGTAAATGAGGTCACAAGCTTCGACATTCCTGCAATGATTGATGACGCACAGGATCGCAATGCCGTAATCCTTGGACAACGCAAAGCCACTTTTTTGGCCGAGCCATTTATCGCTCTTCTTGGCCGCGCCAGCGGGTTTCACGCCAGCACTCGTGATATGCAGACCACTGCGATCCCGCGTACCGTTCTTAATCGGCTGCTGAACGATCCGAACCCGGTTCTTGCCCTGCGCTTTCCGCCACGAGACAATTCTCTGACGGTGCTGCGGCGAAGGCCTGATTTCAAAGACTCAACAAAAGTGCATGAGCCTACCTGGTCAGGACGCATGGCCAGCCGGTCCGATCTGATGTTGCGAATGGTGACTGAAGCGGGACCATCACTGCTCAGCGCAGTGGCCTTGTTCTCCGCATTCATGTTTGTCAGTGCAGTATTCTTTGCAATCTATGTGGTGATTATCTATCTGACCAAAACCGATATTGCGGAAGGCTGGACCACCCTTTCGCTATCAATCTCAGGGATGCTCGCCTTTTTGGGTGCCGCGTTGTTTGCGATTTGTGTCACCCTGCGCAAAGCGATGGAAATCATGCGCGGCCGAACGATCGACTATCTGGTGGCTGAGCGAAGCTCCGTTGATCTGTTTGAAAGCGTGTCAAACGCGCTGAATGTCGACACGGATGGCACCGAAAGCTTGGAAGATCGGCGAGAAGCCACGCCAGACTCGAAACTGGTCCATAAGCAGACGGCTGGAGGTGCACCGTGACATCTCCGCGACGCGTTAAGTATCTGGTGATCGGTGGTGGATTCTATGGCTGCTGCTTGGCTCTTTTCTTGCGCTCGACCACGCAGGATGTGACTTTGGTAGAGGCAAGCTCCGAGATTATGACTCGCGCATCACGGGTCAATCAGGCGCGCTTGCATTCCGGATTCCACTACCCGCGCTCAATGCTAACCGCACTAAAATCGCGTAAGCTGTGCCAGCGCTTTGCAACAGATTTTCCCGACGCAATCGTATCGGACTTCCAGATGCTCTATGCTGTAGCGCGTCAGCGGTCCAAAGTATCTGCCAATCGATTTCGCAAGATGTTTGAAAACATGAAGGCCCCAATCGCGTTGGCGTCGCGTCAAGAAGCCGCAATGTTCGACGACGACAGGATCGAGGCGGTGTTTCGCGCAGACGAATTCGCGTTTGACTACTCTGTTTTGGCAAACCAACTGATGGCGCAAATTGATGCGTTCGACCTCGATCTGAGATTAGGAACCGAGGTGGTATCGATCGATGACAACCCTAATGCCGAGGCGGCGATCGTTCACCTTTCTGACGGCAGTGAAGTCCTTGCTGATCATGTCTTTAACGTCACCTATGCGCAGATCAACCATGTTTTACGGGACTCCGGGCTGCCGCTGGCAAGACTCAAACATGAGATGACCGAGCTCGCTCTCGTTGATCCGCCGGACGAAATGCAGAATCATGCCGTCACGGTGATGGATGGACCGTTTTTTTCCCTAATGCCCTACCCGGCAGCGGGCAAATACTCGTTAACGCACGTTCGCTATACCCCGCACGTAAGCTGGACGGATCAAGCTACTTCGGTTTCACCGTATAAAGCATTCGACCAAATTGAACTCGAAAGCCGCCTCAGACACATGGTTTTGGACGCCGCGCGTTATTTGCCATGCGTTGGTCAAATTACGAGTGGCGAGTCAATCTACGACGTCAAAACCGTGCTTGTGAAGAATGAAGTCGATGACGGGCGCCCTATCCTGGTGCACGAAGAGCCACCAGGTGGACGGGTCACATCCGTTCTGGGCGGCAAGATCGACAATATTTATGACCTGTTTTCCCATTTAAGGGCGCGGCATGATGCCTTAAAATATGCCGATTTCAGATACATCCTTACGGGCTCAGACATACATGTCACGGCGTCGGCATGACTTCTTGCGATACGGCGCCACCGTGGCGCTCGGCTTGGTCGTCGATCTGACCGCCGCACGAAGCGCTCTGGCGTTTGGCGTACCACTTGAACTGTCTGCCATAATTGGTGTTGCATGCGGTGCACTCTTCAATTTTATCGTACTCGATCTTTGGGCTTTTGCAGGTCAAAAAGCCAAAGGTGCTGGATCGCGGCAGCTGCGCTACCTTGGGGCTCTCGTCGTCACAATGGCAGTTCGGGCGGCTGCTGTTTGGAGCCTCGCTGCCATTCTTCCTGCGCAAACTGCACCCATGATCATACTGTGTCTGGCCGTCGGCGTGTCGTTCACCATCAATTTCTTGCTTTCAAAACACTGGGTTTTTCAGCGCAGCGACCGGCCGCAATCAACATCTGGAGAATGATTGGATGCACTCCGATACAAATACCGAGGCACGCGAAGACGTGCATTCATTTCCCTCCTGTGACGACACAAATTGGCAGGTTCCCGAGTTTGATGTTTTGGACCTAGGTTCGAAACAGCACAAATTCGTCCTCGTGATACCTGTCCTGAATGAGGGCCAGCGGATTCAAGGTCAGCTACGCAACCTCGCCGCTCTGAACCACCCGATTGATATTATTATTGCCGATGGAGGCTCGACCGATGGCTCTTTAGAAGCCGATTTTCTAAGAGAAGTCGGCGTTCGTGCGCGTCTGACGAAAACAGGACCCGGAAAGCTCAGCGCGCAGCTTCGAATGGCTTACGCCTGGGCATTGCGGCAAGGGTATGAAGGTATAGTTACCGTTGATGGCAACGGGAAGGACGGGATGGAGGCCATACCTCTGTTTTTAGAAAAATTGTCCAACGGTTACGACTATGTACAGGGCTCACGCTATCACACGGATGGTGCTCACGAAAACACACCGCTTGAGCGCACTATGGCCAACCGGATGATTCACGCGCCAGTTCTCAGCCTCGCGTCGGGCACAAAGCTGACTGATACTACGAACGGCTATCGCGGCTATTCCGCTCGATTTCTGATGAACCCCACCGTTCAGCCTTTCCGAAACGTGTTCGACTCTTACGAGCTCCTGTTCTACCTGAGTGTGCGAGCAGGCCAAATTGGTCTACGCGTCACAGAGGTGCCGGTATCGCGCAGCTATCCTCGGAGCGGTAAAACCCCGACCAAGATCGCGGGATTTTCCGGCAAGTTGAAGATCCTCAAACAAACACTTGCTGCTGCACTGGGTTCGTTTTCACCTAAAGACTGACCAAACGATGCCTGAAACAAGACTGTATTGAATGGAAATGTCATAAGGTCCATCGTCGTCGCCCGTTATATACATCTGAACAATTCCTGTCTGTGGTCAAACGAATGTAAAATCTCGCCATATGTTTAGGCGGTGAGTATCGCCTGAAGATATTTCTTGGGCTCCGCTAGGTGTTCAGCCCAAGCGTCCGGTGAGCTGGGTTTAAGACGAAACGATCGTTCAATGATGTCCAGAATTTGCAGATCTATTCAAAATGTGTGAGTCCGCTCGGCATGTCCAATCTGCGGGCAAACATAAGCATCCAGGAAGCCAGCAAACGACCGATGGCCAAATCTCGGATCGATGAAATCAATTGGGGTTTTCCGCCAGATCAATCTCTTCATCTCTCGTCCTCGCTGATATCTGAACAGTCGGTTCATTTTTCGGTTCATTGACAAAGGCTTATGTGATACAAACAACTGTCTGAGCGTTGCCGAGTGATGAGCCGGCGCGCAAAAGGAGAGATTAAAATCCATGGACATAAAGCCTCTTGGTATTCCTGATATAAAGATGATCACACCTCGGCGATTTGGCGATGATCGCGGTTTTTTCGAAGAAACTTATAACTTGGAGAGCTTTGTCAGCCATGGGATCGAAACAGTTTTCGTACAGGACAACCATTCCCTGTCAGGAACTGTTGGAACTGTACGCGGACTACATTTTCAGGCGCCGCCAATGGCTCAGGCGAAACTTGTGCGCTGCGGGCGGGGCCGGTTGTTCGACGTGGCCGTAGATATCCGCAAAGGTTCCCCCACTTTTGGCAGATGGGTCGGCGCAGAACTCAGCTTTGACAATGGACAGATGCTATTGGTTCCCGAGGGTTTTGCCCATGGTTTCATGACATTGGAGCCTGACACCGAGATCGTATACAAGTGCTCAAATACCTACGCTCCGGAAACAGAGGGCGCCATACGGTGGGATGATCCTGATATTGGAATTAATTGGCCCCTCGACGTGGCAGAAATCAAAATATCCGATAAAGATGTCAGAGCCCTGCTTTTGAGAGATTTTGATTCCCCGTTCAGGTTCGAGGATGTTTTATGAAGATTTTAGTCACGGGCGGCGCAGGCTTTATCGGCTCTGCTGTGATACGGCGTGCAATTGCTGACGGCCATTCCGTAGTGAATGTCGACGCTCTGACCTATGCGTCCTGCCTCGATAATGTAGCTGAAGTAGCTGACTCAACAGATTACACTTTTGAACATGCCGATATTCGCGACTCCGAAGCTTTGTCTGGCATTCTGCGCAAGCATAGTCCATCTGCAATAATGCACCTTGCGGCCGAGAGCCATGTGGACCGTTCCATCGATGGTCCCGCCGCTTTTATCGAAACCAATGTGACCGGGACCTACGTGCTACTTGAGGCGGCACGCGATTTTTGGGTGACTGCAGGCCGTCCCGAGAGCTTCCGCTTTCACCACATCTCTACCGATGAGGTTTTTGGTTCCTTGGGTGAGACAGGTTTTTTCACCGAAGACAGTCCCTATCGGCCTAACTCACCATATTCAGCTTCAAAGGCGAGCTCTGATCATCTTGTCCGAGCCTGGCACGAAACCTTTGGATTGCCCGTCGTGCTGACCAATTGCTCTAACAACTACGGCCCCTATCAGTTTCCGGAAAAACTGGTCCCCGTGGTAATCCTGAACGCGCTGTCGGGAAAGCCCATTCCCATTTATGGCGCTGGCGATAACATTCGCGACTGGCTGCATGTCGAAGACCACGCCGAAGCGCTGTTATTGGTTCTGGAAAAAGGTGCGATTGGGCGCAGCTACAACATTGGCGGAGAGAATGAGATGACCAATCTCGACTTGGTAAAAATGCTCTGCGCTATTCTCGACCGATTGAAACCACACACAACTCCCTACGCTGACCAGATCAAATTTGTCGCAGACCGGCCGGGGCATGACCGTCGGTATGCCATTGATCCAACACGCATGCGAGAAGAGCTAAAATGGAGCCCGTCCTACACACCCGAAAAGGGCCTTGAACAAACCGTACGCTGGTACTTGGACAATAGCGCTTGGCTAAGTGCATTGCAGGCCCGCAGCGGCGTGGGTGAACGGCTCGGTATTGCGCAATGAAAGCATTGGTCTTTGGCCATGGAGGTCAAGTAGCGACTGAACTCCGAAGGCACGCGCGCCGACAGGGCATTATCCTTGAAGCCTTGGATCGATCTCAGGTTGATTTGTACAATCCTGCAGCGTGCGCGGAAGCAGTCCGAGGCACAAATGCTGAGGTGATCATCAATGCTGCCGCTTATACTGCGGTGGATCAAGCCGAAGACGAACCGGAGCTGGCTCAGTTGGCCAATGGAGACGCTCCGGGTGCTATGGCGCAGGCGTCAGCCGAGTGCGGTCTGCCGTTTCTCCACCTCTCTACCGATTATGTTTTTGACGGATCCGGCGAGGCACCCAGGTCTGAGGCCGACCCCACCGGACCACTTGGGGTGTATGGCCGCACCAAACTCGACGGAGAACGCCAAATCGCCGAAACCGGAGGTTGGTACGCTGTTCTACGGACCAGTTGGGTTTTTTCGTCGCACGGAAAGAACTTCGTCAAAACTATTCTACGGTTAGCCGAGACTCACGACAGACTTACTGTCGTTGCGGACCAGATCGGAGGACCAACGCCTGCCGCGGATATTGCCGAGGCTCTTCTTTTGATCGCCGCGAAAGCGCGCACGACTGAAGGCGGCATCTTACATTATTCCGGCGCTCCAAGCGTCAGCTGGGCAGATTTTGCGCGCGAAGTGGTTTCGCAGGCAGGATTGACCGCTCAAATCGAAGATATCCCGACCGTGGACTACCCCACCCCGGCCAAAAGACCATCGAATTCGCGCCTCGATTGTTCGCTGATCAAGGATATCTACGGCATTTCTCAGCCCAATTGGCAAACCGGCCTGACCCAAGTTTTGGCCGACTTGGAAGTGGCAGGCGCTAGGTTTTGAAAGGACGAACTATGCAACGCAAAGGCATTATCCTTGCCGGTGGATCGGGCACTCGGCTTTATCCAACCACCATTGCCGTTTCAAAGCAGCTTTTGCCCATTTATGACAAGCCGATGATCTTCTATCCGCTCAGTGTTCTGATGTTGTCGAACATCCGAGAGATTGCGATCATCACGACTCCGCAGGACCAAGAACAGTTCCAACGCCTATTGGGCGATGGCAGCCAATACGGTCTTTCCCTGACATGGTTGACGCAGCCTTCGCCGGATGGCTTGGCGCAAGCCTATATCCTTGCCGAAGAGTTTCTGGCAGGTGCACCATCGGCAATGATTTTAGGAGATAACATTTTCTTTGGTCATGGTTTGCCCGACCTTTTGCGATCTGCTGACGCGCTAGATCAAGGTGGCACCGTCTTCGCATATCGGGTGACCGACCCCGAGCGCTACGGCGTAGTCGACTTCGACGACAACAACAAAGCATGCGCCATAATCGAGAAACCCAGCGTGCCGCCTTCGCATTATGCAGTTACCGGGCTGTATTTCCTCGATTCAGAAGCACCGGCTCGCGCCCGCAAGGTGCAACCATCTGCTCGCGGCGAACTTGAAATTACGTCGCTACTTGAAACTTACCTGGTCGAAGGGCGTTTGGATGTCCAAACGATGGGTCGCGGCTTTGCATGGCTGGACACTGGCACCCATGGGTCACTTTTGGATGCAGGTAATTTCGTCCGCACTTTAACCGACCGGCAAGGTATGCAAACCGGAAGTCTAGACGAAATCGCTTGGGCAAATGGCTGGATCAGTGATGACGCTCTAGCCGATCGCGCGAAGCTCTTCGCAAAATCTACCTATGGCGCATATCTCGAACTGCTTTTGAGTTAAGAACGAAAGCAAAGACGACGGCGGCGTCGTTTCGGCTGGCATCAACTCACTTCAGTTTTGCCAAATAGCATATGGTGTTCACGGGCTTTCGATACGCGACTAAAAAATGGGCGATTCGACCTCGAAAACACGATCTCGTTTAAGCATAGACAACTGAAACTCATTTGCCCGCCACGTATAGGCTCAGCGAAGACTTGAAACTCAACTCAAAATTGATCCCGTTTCCGATAGAGAGAACAATGCCCGAGAATGTGCTCAATTGTGCGGCGAATGCGGCGAAAAAATGTCGAACAGGCCCGATTCACTCTTTGAGAAGTTATTTGTAACTGTATAAACTAGTTCACGTACTAAGGGCACAGTTTCGTGTTAGGTCTTGTCTACGGTAGTTCGTGTGTTGGGGAATTTTTTGGTCCCCTTGAGTTACCGCTTAATTGGTGAAGCCAGATTTGGCTTAAGGTTAAAGGTTGAAATGTCTATTCAGGATACGAACTTTCGCACCGACACCGTTACATGCGGTTCAGTTGTTGAGGCCGGCAAAGCCTCGGTAAACGCCGCTCAACCCTACCGCAACACATTCAAACGCCTGATAGATTTGGCCATTGTGTTGGTGACCCTACCAATCGTGGCGTCAGTTGTACTGGTTCTCGCGCTTATGGTTGCGCGAGACGGATCAAATCCCTTCTACGCCCAATCCCGCGTTGGTCGCGGTGGAAGAGTCTTCAAGATGTGGAAGTTGCGCTCAATGGTTCCGAACGCGCAGTTATTGCTCGAAGACTATTTGACAGAAAACCCGGCTGCTCGGCAGGAATGGGACGAAACCCAAAAGCTGCAGAATGACCCCCGAATCACGCCGTTCGGTCATGCCCTTCGCAAGACTTCTCTGGACGAACTGCCGCAGTTGTGGAACGTACTGATGGGTGAAATGAGCCTGGTCGGACCGCGCCCGATGCTTCCTGAACAGCAAGAGCTGTATCCGGGCGTAGCATATTTCACCCTGCGTCCCGGCATGACCGGATCTTGGCAGGTGTCCAAGCGCAATTCCAGCTCCTTCGCAAGCCGCGCCGAGTTCGACACCTCATACGCCGACAATCTAAACTTCAAAACCGATCTGGGTATTCTGTATTCGACGGTTGGTGTAGTCGTACGCGCCACGGGCATCTGAGCGAATACTCTCAACTGCAGCGGAGTTGAATCGCGTCAGCAAATGGCTTGCCGTGGCTGGCGCAATAATTCTTCTGGCTTCAGATTGTAGAGAATTCGGAAACCATCGAAGAGCGCTTTTCATTCCCGGAAATCCACGGTCCAAAGCTCGCGTGTGGAGTTTTTTTTTGGCATTATGAGGCCCCTACACCATAATGCTGGGGATTGCGGGCAGCACAGGCCGTAAAATTCAGCGCACACGCATCACTTTCGTTTGGCAATCCCTACAGCGGGACTTAAACTCAAATCGGTTTATTTATGGATGGTTCTACTGTGAGTATTTCTGCCAGGGACGGCGACATCGCAATCGTTGGCATGGCCGCGCATTTGCCCGGTTCGTCTTCGATTGAAGCATATTGGTCCAACCTGTGCGAGGGGGTGGAATCTATCCACCAGCTCAGCAGGGAACAGCTCATTGCGAACGGTGAGACTCCACATTTGCTTGAGCGGCCTGACTATGTGCCGTTTGCCGCGCCGCTGGATCGGTTCGAGGAATTTGACGCCGAGTTTTTCGGTCTTTCCCCAAAAGAAGCCGCCATCATGGACCCGCAACACCGCCAGTTTCTGGAGGTGGCTTGGGAAGCGCTGGAAAACGCTGGCCATCCGCCTGAAAACTTTCCCGGACCTATCGGCGTGTTCGCAGGCTGCGGCATGGGCAGCTATTTTTATTTCAATGTCTGCTCGAACCGGGATCTGGTCGACGATGTGGGCATGTTCTTGTTGCGCCATACCGGCAATGACAAGGATTTCCTGTCGACCCGGCTGAGCCATATCCTCGACCTCAAGGGGCCGAGCGTGAATGTGCAGACAGCATGTTCGACCTCGCTGGTCGCAACGCATTATGCAACGCAAGCTTTGTTGACCGGTGAGTGCGATATGGCGATTGCTGGGGGGGTTACGATCGAACTCCCTCATAACAGAGGTTATGTTTATAAAGAGGGTGAGGTTCTCTCACCCGACGGCCATTGCCATGCCTTCGATCATCGCGCGCAAGGCACTGTTTTTGGCTCGGGCGCTGGCGCTGTCATTTTGCGGCGTCTGTCTGATGCGATTGAGGATGGCGACCATATCTGGGGCGTGATCCGCGGCACGGCGATCAACAATGATGGTGCGGCCAAAGCCGGGTACTTGGCGCCATCTGTGGATGGTCAGGCCGCCGCGATTTCCGAGGCCCATGTGATGGCCGATGTTCAAGCCGACACGGTGGATTACATCGAATGCCACGGCACCGGCACCTATCTGGGTGATCCAATCGAAGTGGCCGCGCTGACACAGGCTTTTTCGGAGACCACACAGGAAACGGGCTTCTGCCGGCTGGGCTCGGTCAAGACCAATATCGGCCATCTGGATACCGCCGCCGGGGTGGCCAGCTTGATCAAGACCTCGCTGGCGCTGCATCACAAACAGATCCCGCCCAGCCTGGGCTACGAGAAACCCAACCCGGCGATCGATTTTGAGAACAGCCCGTTCCGGGTGAATGACACTCTGACCGATTGGGTCTCGTACAAAGGTCCGCGCCGAGCCGGGGTGAATTCTCTGGGCGTCGGCGGCACGAATGCTCATGCCATTCTGGAGGAAGCGCCCGAGCAGGCCGCATCCGAGCCGTCAGATTGGCCGTTTCAAATCCTCACGGTCTCGGCGCGGGGCAAGAAAGCGCTGGATGCCAACAGTGCGGCACTGGCCGAACATCTGCGAGCCAATCCCGATCAGGATTTGGCCGATATCGCATGGACCCTAAAAAACGGACGGCGCGGGTTCGAAAAGCGGCGCGTTATCGTCGCTGAAACCCATGAAGAAGCCGCCACGATCCTTGAGGAAAGCGATCCACGTAGGGTGTTCACCCATACGGTGATTTCGGACGCACCAGAGCATGTCTTCATGTTCCCCGGCGGAGGCGCTCAGTACGCCGGTATGGCGCGCGACCTCTATGAGACCGAGCCGGTCTTTGCCGATTGGATGGATCGGGGTCTGGATATCCTGCAGGCCAAGCTGGACTATGATATCCGCGCGATCTGGCTGCCTGAGCCGGGCCAAGAAGAGGCTGCGGATGAGCGGTTGAAGACGCCCTCGGTGCAGCTGCCGCTGATCATGATCACCGAATATGCGCTGGCGCAGCTTTGGATGGAATGGGGTGTTCAGCCCACTGCGCTGGTCGGCCATTCCATGGGCGAAAACACTGCCGCTTGCGTGGCCG
This sequence comes from Ruegeria sp. AO1, assembly GCF_056535985.1. Lineage (NCBI taxonomy): Bacteria > Pseudomonadati > Pseudomonadota > Alphaproteobacteria > Rhodobacterales > Roseobacteraceae > Ruegeria > Ruegeria sp. AO1. Next base: position 692,799 of record NZ_JBQFJC010000002.1, on the reverse strand, counting down.
GCGTGATGTCGTTTGAGGATTGCATCGGTCTGGTGCATCTGCGCGGGCAACTGTTTGATACGGTTCCCGCCGGTGGCATGCTGAGTGTCCCCCTGCCCGCCGATGATCTGCGGCCACTTCTGGGCGATGACCTTGATCTGGGCGCCGTAAACGCCCCCAGCCTGAGCGTTGCAACCGGACCTCAGGCGGCGCTGGACGATCTGGAGGACCGCCTGCGCAACCAGGGCGTAGACTGTCAGCGTATCCCGATCGATATCGCCGCACATTCGCGAATGCTGGAGCCGATCCTGCAGGAATTCGGCGACTACCTGCGCTCGATCGAGTTGAAGGCCCCGCAGATCCCGTTCCCCTCGAACCGCAGTGGCAAGTGGATCACCGGGGCCGAGGCCACGGACCCCGAATACTGGGTCGGCCATCTGCGCAACACCGTTCATTTTGCTGATTGCATCACTACGCTGTCCGAGAACCCAGAGCGTATCTTCATTGAGGTCGGCCCGGGCAAGGCGCTGGCCTCACTGACCGGGCAGCATGACAAGGTCGACGCCAATCAGGTGATCAGCAGCCTACGTCACCCGAATGATGACGTGGCTGACGATGCTTATTTCATGGCCATGCTGGGCCGTATCTGGGCTTTGGGCGGCGCGTTCGACTGGGAACAAATCTGGGGCGAGGCGAGGCGCAACCGGGTACCTCTGCCCACCTATGCCTTCCAGCGCTCACCTTACTTCATCGAACCCGGCACGACACAGATCGAGACAGCCAGCCAATGGCTGATGCGCACCGAAGACCCTGCCGATTGGGGTTATCGCGTGGCATGGACACCGAAATATGCGGCCTGCGATGTTGATGTCACCGGCGATCTGTCGGACGCGGCACAGGAAAGCTGGCTGATCTTTGCGGATGAGGCTGGGCTGTGCAGCAAGCTAACCGAACGTCTGAAGCAAGCCGGGCACAAGGTGGTCACGGTCACGCCCGGCGATGCCTTTGCGCGCATCAGCGAGGATCATTACCAACTGGCCCCCGAACGCGGGCGCGAAAGTTATGACGCGCTGATCCGTGATCTCGTCGCGCAGGAACACCTCCCAACCCGAATTGTGCATGGCTGGCTGCTGACACAGGCCGAGACCTTCCGCCCCGGCGGTAGTTTCTTCCATCGCAATCTGGAACAGGGCTTTTACAGCTTGTTCTTCCTGGCGCAGGCCATTGGGGACGAAGATCTGCCGATGCCCCTGCACCTTCATGTCCTCAGCTCGGGCGCGCTGCAGGTGAGGGATGAAGCCCTGCCCTATCCCGAGAAAGCCACGGTCACCGGCCCGACCCGCGTGATCCCGCGCGAATTCCCCGGCCTGACCTGTGCGCTGCTGGATATCGATCTGCCGCAGAACGCTGGCAAGCGCCGGACCCCTGCCCTGCCCGACGGCCTAACCGATCAGGTGCTAGAAGACCTGCTGGCTCCGCCCGCTTCGTTTACAGCGGCGATCCGCGTGGGCAAGCGTTTTGAACAAGGTTATCGCCCGCAGGCTCTGACAGAACCGTCTCTGGACGATCTGCCGTTGCGCGATGGCGGCACTTATCTGATCACCGGCGGTTTTGGCGGCATTGGCCTGACTTTGGCCGAGGCGCTGATTACGAAGGTGAATGCCAATATCGTCCTGCTCGCGCGTGGAGACCTACCGCCACGGGATCAGTGGGAAACCGTGCTCAACAACTCGGCCCCGCAGAACAAGACGGCCCGCCGTATCCGCGCCATCGAAAAGCTGGAAACGACCGGGGGCAAAGTGCTGCCGATGTCGGTAGATGTCAGCAACGTTGAAGAGATGCGCCGCTGCGTCGAAAGCGCCACGCAGGAATTCGGCCAGATTAACGGTGTGATCCATGCGGCTGGCCTGATCGACGATGCGCCGATCATGACCAAGACCATGATGGAGATCGAGGATGTCTTTACGCCCAAGATCCATGGCACGCAGGTCATCGACCAGATTTTCCCCGATGGATCACTAGACTGGCTGGTTCTGTTCTCGTCCAGTTCGACCGCAACGGCACCGGTGGGTCAGGTCGATTATGTGGCCGCCAATGACTACCTGAACGCCTATGCGCGCGCGCGTTCGGGCGACAAAACGCAGGTTGTGTCGGTCAACTGGGGCATCTGGGCCGATGTGGGCATGGCTGCGGATGCGATGGAGGCTCGGACCGGCACTGCCGAGCCTGCGCCGGTCACGTCGGCAGATGTGCCAATGCTGGATCGGGCAACATTCGATGACACCGGAAACCGCCTGCTCAGCGCAACCTACAACGCCCATGACCGCTGGTTCCTGAACGATCACCGGACCAAGGCCGGGCATGCTCTGGTGCCCGGCACCGGCTATCTGGAGCTGGCGTCTGAGGCACTGCGCGTGCAAGGCGAAACCGGTCCGTTTGAAATTCGCGACCTATATTTCCTGCGCCCCCTTGCGGTGTCTGACAGCGAAGATCAGCAGGTCCGCCTGCGCCTGCCACGCAGTGATGTGGGCTATGATCTGACGGTCGAGAGCGGCTCAGATGACGCGTTCGAACTGAACGCACAAGCGAGCTTGTCTCTGCTGCCGCTGATCGCGTCCGCACCGCTGGATGTGGCGGCCATCGCTGCCCGTTGTGGCCCGGCCCATCAGGCCGAGGGCGCGGGCCGCCTGCGATCCCCGCAGGAGGCACATCTGAATTTCGGCCCGCGCTGGCGAGTGCTGACCTCAACCGCGCTGGGGCAAGATGAAGGTCTGGCCCATCTGGCTCTGCCCGAGGGCTTGCAAACGGATATCGAGGCAGGCTACCACCTGCATCCGGCCCTGATGGATCTGGCCACGGGCTGGGCGATGGAACTGATCGCGGGATATCAGGCCTCGCACCTTTGGGTGCCAGTCTCGTATCGCTCGGTCCGCGTTTATGCACCGCTGCCCGCGCAGATCGTCAGTTGGGTCCGCAACGCGGGCGATAACCGCGCCGAAGGCGAGGCCGCCAGTTTCGACGTCACCATCGCCGCCCCGGACGGCACAATCTGTATCGAGGTCGAGGGCTTCTCGATCCGTCGGATGGAAGATGCGGTGGATTTCGCCTTTACCGAAAGCGCCCCGACGATCACCTCTGAGGTCGACGCCCCCGCCCCCCTGTCCCCGGCCGAGGAACGGCTGCGTCACAACCTGTCTCAGGGTATTCCGGCGACAGAAGGAGCGGACCTGTTCTTCAAGGCACTGGCCAGCGGGCAATCGCAGATCATCCTGTCCTCGCTGGATCTGGTCGGCTTGATCGCGCAGGCCGCCGACAGCGGCGCATCCACCGAAAGCTCGGATCAGAAATTCCAACGTCCCGAGTTGGACTCGGATTACGTCGCCCCGGAAAATGACATCGAACACCGCCTCGCCGGGTTCTGGCAGGAACTACTGGGCGTTGACGAGATCGGTGTCGAGGACAGTTTTTTCGATCTTGGTGGGCATTCCCTGATCGCGGTGCGCCTGTTCGCTCAAATCCGAAAAGCCTATAACGTGGACTTCCCGATCTCGGTCCTGTTCGAGGCCCCAACCATCCGGAAATGCGCCGAACTGATCGCTGCCCGCGGCGTGCCGAAAGAGGGCGACGAAGGGGACGCACCAGCAGCGGCCCCGGCCACACCGGAACGTCGCTTCACCCATCTGGTGCCAATGCATTCCGGCGAGGGTGGGCCAAAGAATCCGTTCTTCCTGGTGGCCGGCATGTTCGGAAATGTGCTGAACCTGCGCCATCTGGCGCATCTGGTGGGCACCGACCGTCCCTTCTACGGCCTACAGGCGCGCGGTCTTTATGGTGATGAGGAACCGCACCGCGATCTGCGCGAGGCCGCCAAGGACTATATCGCAGAGATGCGACAGGTACAGCCCTCGGGGCCGTACATGCTGGGCGGTTTCTCGGGTGGCGGTATCACGGCTTATGAGATCGCTCGTCAGCTCACTGAGGCCGGGGAAGAGATCGCGGCACTAGTCATGCTGGATACACCCCTACCGGTACGGCACCCACTTAGCAAAGCGGATCGTTTCAAGATTCAGCTGCAGGAGATGCGGAACAAGGGCGCAAGCTACCCCATTCAATGGGCCAAGAACCGGATCGCCTGGGAAATCCAAAAACGCCAATCTAAGGAAGAAACAGCTGAGACCGGCCAGCAATTCCACGACACCGAGATTGAGGCCGCATTTTTGGAAAGCGTCAACAGCTATCCCTTGCACCCATGGGATGGCCCCCTGACCCTGTTCCGGCCGCCTTTGGTCGGGAAATGGGAACTGGGGCCTGGGAAGCTGGTTCACCAAGAACGCTACTATCTATCTCATGACAACGACTGGACACCCTGGGCCCCAAGTATCGAGGTGTTCGAGGTGCCCGGAGACCATGACTCGATGGTGCTGGAACCGAACGTGCGGGTGCTGGCAGCACAGATGAAAACCTGCCTTGAAAACGCAGAACGCCGAATATTGCACTTCAGACGCACTCTGCAAGAGGCAGCGGAATAGCCATGTCTGATCCAGTACTCCTTACCATTATTCTTAACTACAAAACCGCGGACATGACGTTGCGCTCGGTAGAGGCCGCTCGGAAGGCCATGGAAGGGATCGCAGGAGAAATCATCGTTGTAGACAACGACTCACAGGATGGATCGTTCGAGGCCATCTCGAAACGCGTTCAAGAACAAAGTTGGGATCAGGACAGTCGCGTTCGGACCATCCAGTCTGGGCACAATGGTGGCTTCGGTGCTGGCAATAATGTAGGTATTCGCGCGGGCCTTTCCGATGGGACGCGACCGGACTACGTCTACATCCTGAATTCCGACGCCTTCCCTGCTACGGACGCCGTCCGCATATTGATGGAGCATCTGGAAACCACGCCGGAAGCTGGTTTTGCAGGCAGCTATATCTTCGGCGATGACGACGAGCCGCACCTGACAAGCTTCCGCTTTCCTTCTGTCGCAAGCGAATTTGAAAGCAGTATCAACTTTGGCCCTGTCACTCGGTTGTTCAAGAACCGGATCGTGCCCATTCCCATCCCGACCGAGACCCGGCCCGTTGACTGGTTGGCTGGGGCCAGCCTGATGATGCGGCAGGACGTGTTGGATGAGATCGGCCTCTTTGATGAAACGTTTTTCCTGTATTTCGAGGAAACCGATCTCTGCCTACGGGCTGCGCGCGCCGGGTATCGCACCGATTACGTGCGTACCAGCGCTGTGATGCACATCGGTTCGGTGACCACGGGTATGAAAAGCTGGAACCGGGTGCCAACCTATTGGTTTGACTCCCGTCTTCATTACTTCGTCAAAAACCATGGCGCAATTTATGCCGCATGCGCCACCTGTGTGCATTTGACAGGTGGCTTTCTGCACTGGCTACGATGCTTAATAACACGCAGGCAAAGCGGTGTGCCGCCCCATTTTTTGCGTACTCTTGCTTGGCATGACTTGTCCGCATTCATGCGCGCGCCTTGGCGCAAACGCAGTTCGGACCAACAAACCAGGCCTGTTATTGGAGAATAAAGATGCCTTTCAGCACTTTTCTTGTTGGCCATGAATCCCTTGTCATTCAGTGCGGGGAATTACTGCTAGAGGCGGGGCACGAAATTCAGGGTCTGGCTACACGCAATCCGGATGTGGAGGCCTGGGCCAAGTCTCACGACCTACCTCTATTTGCACCCGGTCCCGATATGTCGGATCGGCTGGAAGGCGTATCGTTTGATTGGCTGCTCAGCATCGCAAATCTCGAATTGCTACCACAATCGCTGCTGGACAACGCGCACAAAGGGGCCGTCAATTTCCACGATGGCCCCCTCCCGCGCTATGCAGGGTTAAACGCGCCGGTATGGGCCATTCTCAACGGGGAAACACAACACGGGATCACCTGGCACATGATCTCCGGCGGTGTGGACGAAGGCGGAATCGTTGCTCAAAACCTATTTGACATCAGTGACAACGAAACTGCCCTGACCCTGAACACCAAATGCTACGGCGCAGCCATCGATAGCTTTAGCGATGTCATCGGGGCGCTTGAAACGGATCAGCCCACGACCCCGCAAGACCTGTCGCAGCGCAGCTATTTTGCAAAAAACGACCGCCCCGAGGCAGCCGCTCGGCTGGATTTTACAAAACCGGCGCATGAAGTGGCCGCTTTGGTGCGCGCCTTGGATCACGGTGACTATTGGAACCCCTTGTGCCGCCCCAAGATTCAGCGGGATGACCAACTTTGGCTGGTCGGCGCGGCCAAGGTGAGTGATCAGCCATCCGATGCCGAGCCGGGCACCATTCTGTCGAGCAACGCCGATAGTTTGACCGTTGCAACGAGTGACGGCGCTATTGAGATCAGCGATCTGCGAAATGGTATGGGCGCGTCTGTGGCGACTGATGGCGTTTTGAACGGCGGCAGCGCTTTGCCCCCGTTGACCGGAGAACAGGCGACAGCGATCAGTCAGTCAATTGCTGACACGCTGAAATCGGAACCACAATGGCGCACACGTCTTGAAGCGCTGCAAGAGAGTGACATTCCGCTGATAAATTCGGCTATGCCATCTGGCGCGCCTCGTTCACAAACACTGCACGTGCCAGATGGGCTTGCTGATGCGACGGCCAAGGCTGCGTTTGCCGCCTTGATGGCGCGCCTTGGGGACGCATTCACCCTTGATCTGGCCTTCCGCCTGAACAACGTGTCGTCCCCGTATCTCAACGACTGGGTTCCGGTCCGCTTTTCTGCGGATCAGACATTCTCAGCGGCGCATAAGGAGTTTGAACAAACCATTGCACAGGCCCAGGCGATTGGTCCGTTCGCCTATGATCTGCCGGCGCGTCTGCCAGGTGCGGCGGCCTTGCAAACGCCTGTGATTGGTTTGTCTGATGACGTTTCGGAAGGTCTTGTTACAGGCACCAGCCTGACGCTGGCCACTTTTGGTCGAGAGGCGACGCTTTTTGCCGACAGCGGACATGTCTCTGAAGCTTCACTCCGCTTGTTTGCTGCTCGGGTCGAGAGCCTGTTTGTGTCGCTGACAGATCAAGCCAACGCGGATCTACCGATCGCTGAACTTCCCATTCTCCCCGATACGGAACGCGCACAAGTCCTGCAGGACTGGAACAAGACATCCGTCGCCTATGATGAGGTCAGCTGCGTTCACCAGCAGTTCGAAGCCCAGGTCGCACGCACGCCAGATGCCCCGGCGCTGGTCTTTGAGAACCTTAGCTTCTCCTACGCCGAACTGAACGCTCTCGCCAATCAGGTTGCGCATGTGTTGCATGAGATGGGTGTGGGCCCCGATACGCTGGTTGGTCTGCATGTCAAACGATCTCCGCTGTTGCTGATCGGGGCTCTGGGGATCCTGAAGGCGGGCGGAGCTTATGTGCCTATGGATCCGGCCTATCCTGCGGACCGGACGGCGCTGTATCTTGAGGATAGCGGCGCGAAGGTGGTGCTGACGGAATCCGCGCTGGCCGCAAGCCTGCCTGATCACGGCGCGCAAGCCTTGCTGCTTGACACGGACCCACGGCTGGGAACAGCTGCGACAGACAATGTCGACAGCGGCGTGCGTTCGGAGAACCTCGCCTACATGATCTACACCTCCGGCTCGACCGGACGCCCCAAGGGGGTCATGGTTGAACATCGCAACGTGTCGAACTTCTTCACCGGCATGGATGATCGCATCAGTCATGATCCGGCCGGGGTCTGGCTAGCGGTTACCAGCCTGTCCTTCGACATCTCTGTGCTAGAGCTGTTCTGGACGCTGGCGCGCGGCTTCAAGATTGTCCTCAGCGACGACGAAAACCGCGCGTTGGTCGCAGGGGATGCGAGTGCCGGAAAATCCATCACCGGCAAAGGGATGGAGTTCAGCCTGTTCTACTGGGGCAACGACGATGGTGTCGGGCGCGACAAGTACAAACTGCTGCTTGAGGGCGCGAAGTTCGGAGATCAGAACGGCTTCTGCGCCGTCTGGACACCCGAGCGTCATTTCCATGCCTTCGGTGGCCCCTACCCCAATCCGTCCGTTACGGGCGCAGCAGTTGCCGCCGTGACCGAGAATATCGGTGTCCGCGCGGGCAGCTGCGTCGCGCCGCTGCACCATACCGCGCGCATTGCTGAAGAATGGGCGGTGATCGACAACCTGACCAACGGGCGCGCAGGGCTTGCTATCGCCTCTGGCTGGCAGCCCGATGATTTTGTCCTGCGGCCCGAGAACACGCCGCCGGAAAACAAACCCGCGATGTTAGAGGCGATCAGCACTCTGCGTCAGCTCTGGGCTGGCGAGACAGTGGAATTCCCCACCAAGTCCGGGGATATGCACGGCGTGGTTACGCAGCCGCGCCCGGTCTCCAAGAAACTGCCCGTCTGGGTGACCACTGCTGGCAACCCGGACACGTGGCGCGAGGCCGGGGCCATCGGGGCAAATGTCCTGACCCACCTTCTGGGCCAGAGCGTCAATGAAGTCGCCGACAAGATCGGCATTTACCACGCAGCCCTACGCGAAGCGGGCCATGACCCCAATGATCACACAGTCACCCTGATGCTGCACACCTATGTTGGGCAGGACCGTGAAGAAGTGCGCGAGGTCGCGCGCGAGCCGATGAAGGACTACTTGCGCTCGGCGGCCGGGCTGATCAAGCAATATGCCTGGGCCTTCCCGGCCTTCAAGAAACCCAAAGGTGTCTCGAACCCGTTCCAACTTGATCTTGGCAGTCTGTCTGATGAGGAACTCGAAGGCATCCTCGATTTCGCCTTCCTGCGCTATTTCGAGGATTCCGGCCTGTTCGGCACCGTCGAGGATTGCCTGACCCGCGTCGAAGAACTGAAACGCATCGGCGTCGATGAGATCGCTTGCCTGATCGACTACGGTATTTCGGTTGATCAGGTGATGGAGGGTCTGAAGCCTCTGGCCGAGGTTCTGCGCTTCTCCAATCAGGATACAGAACTGGCCGAGGACGACTATTCCATTGCCGCCCAGATCATTCGCCACAATGTCAGCCATCTGCAATGTACCCCCAGCATGGCCCAGATGATCCTGATGAGCGACGAGGCGCGGTTCGCCTTGTCCAAGGTCAAACACGTGATGATCGGCGGTGAGGCCCTGCCCGGTTCGCTGGTCAAACAGATCAACAAGCTGTCGCCTGCGCATATCGAAAACATGTACGGGCCGACGGAAACAACGATCTGGTCAACGACCGAAACCGCCGTGTCTGCCGAAGGCGTGATCAATGTCGGCACACCCATCGCCAACACGCAGGTCTACGTACTGGACGAACACAGAAACCCCGTTCCCATCAGCGTGGCCGGAGAGCTCTATATCGGCGGCGCTGGCGTCACCCGCGGTTACTGGCAACGCGAAGACCTAACTGCCGAGCGGTTCGTGCCTGACCCGTTCTCAGATAGGCCGGGCGCACGGCTCTATCGCACCGGAGATTTGGTACGCTGGCAGACGGATGGCAAGCTCGATTTCCTGGGCCGGGCCGATCACCAGATCAAACTGCGCGGTTACCGGATCGAGTTGGGCGAGATCGAAAGCCTGATCGACGCGCAAGCCGGCGTGCGCCAATCCGTTGTCATCGCGCGCGAGGACACGCCCGGACTGGTTCAACTGGCGGCGTATATGACCGTCGACCAGCCGGTGGATGATAAAGCACTGCGTCAAGCCCTGTCCGGACAACTGCCGGACTACATGGTACCGACACATTTCGTGACTCTGGAGAGCTTCCCGCTGACACCGAACCGCAAGGTCGACCGCAAGGCCCTGCCTGCCCCGTCAGTGCAGAAGCCCCGCGTTGCGCCTCCGGTCACAGCCAAATCCGAGGCTACCGTCAGCGACTCGGGCAGCACAGGCGGGTCGGCGTCACAAAAGATTGCGGCGATTTGGTCCCGTATTCTGGGAGTTGCCGAGATCAGCGGGCGGGACAATTTCTTTGAATTGGGCGGTCACTCACTTCTGGCCGTGCAAGCCCATCGCGACATACGCAAGGAATTAAATGTCCCTGGCCTGAGCATCACAGACATATTCCGGTTTCCAACCCTCGCAGCTTTAGCCGAAACAGTGGACAAGAAAACTGGCGGAACCAAACCAGAAGCAGAACCTGCACCGCATGCCTCGGAAAAAGCCAGTACCCGCAGCGACGCCATGGCGCGGCGGCGCGAGATGCGGGCGCGCAGACGCTCGGCGTGACCCTCAACTAAGATCGCTATATGGCGCAGAAAAGCATAGGGTCGCGACCGTGATAGCGACACATAGCATCAGAGATGAATCGTGCTGAAACGCTTTGTTCCCGGGAGTGTGCTGGTGGCAGTGGCGGCCATCGCTGGTTTGCTGCGGCTGAGGGGCACGCAGCCAATCGACGACGCAACGTTCAAAGGCTTTTATGATCAGTCAGGACCGGCACCTGAAATACCGCAAATAGTGTTCCATCTGGGGCACAGTCTGGTCGGGCCGGACATGCCCGAGATGTTGAAACAACTGGCGGGTGACGCGCACGATTACAGCAGTCAAATTGGCTGGGGAACCCCGCTTAGGGCGCATTGGGACCCGAACGAGACTATCAATGGTTTCGAACTTCACAATATCCCGCACGAGTTCAAAGGCGCAAAAGAGGCATTGTCATCCGGCAGATACAATACGCTGGTTCTGACCGAGATGGTCGAAATTCGCGCGGCCATCAAGTATTTCGAAAGCGCAAAGTACCTGCACAAGTGGATTCAGCTTGGGCGGCGCGCAAACCCCGAGATGCGGATCTTTTTGTATGAGACCTGGCATCAGCTGGACGATCCGGAAGGCTGGCTAAACCGGATCGACACGGACCTGGATCGCTATTGGGAACAAGGCATTCTGCGTCGTGCCCTGTCTTTCGAAGACACTCCCAGCCCGGTCTACATCATCCCGGCTGGGCAGGTCATGGCCCGTTTTGTCCGCGAGATAGAACGCCGTGGTGGCGTTGGACCGATTGCAGGCAGAGGCGATCTGTTCACTGATGAAATCCACTTGAATGACTATGGCACCTATCTCGTAGCTCTGACCCACTACGCGGTACTGTACCAGACCTCTCCCCTGGGACTACGCCATACGTTGACTAAGTCGGATGGCAGTTTCGCAGCGGACCCGGGACCCGAGTCTGCGCTGCTGATGCAGGAAACAGTTTGGGATGTCGTGAAAAACTACCGCCCTTCAGGGCTGGGTCTGTCCTGAGTCCATTTGTTGCGCAACATTCGCGCCACAAAAGCTCGATTGCGCTTCGTAATCGTGAGGACAAAGATATCGGCGCCATGATATGACTGGCTGAACCCTGTAAACCCCACGGCCGGATCGATGCCTAACACGTTCGCTTATTTGATGCTTGCTCTCTGGCCGATTGTCATGGTCGTGCTGTTTAAAAAGCTGCCGCCTGCGCGGGCGTTTTGTATCTCGATTTTGGCGGCTCACACGATTTTGCCAACGGCGACATATTTCGACCTACCACTTGTCCCAACGCTGGACAAAAAAACCGTTCCAAGCATTTTCGCGCTATTGCTTTGCCTGACGATGTTCAACCAAAAAATTAGGTTTTTTCCGGGCTCGCCTATCGTTTCGGTCTTAATGATTGGCTACATCTTAAGTCCCTTTGTAACTTTTGCGAGCAATCTGGAACCAATCTTCGCGGGCACCTTGTACTTCCCCGGATTGACGGTCCGAGATGCAATCTCAGAATCCCTTAAACACGTGATAACCCTGATCCCGTTTGTCTTGGGATTCAATTTATTATCGACGCCGGATAACAAACGAGAGTTCCTTGCACTCTATATGATGACGGGCCTGATCTATTCGATTCCGATTTTAGTCGAAATCCGAATGAGTCCACAGTTCAACAACTGGTTCTACGGCTTTTTCCCACAGCTTTTCGCGCAACAAGTCAGGTTTGGCGGGTTCAGGCCCGTTGTGTTTATTGGTCACGGTTTGGGCGTCGCCTTTCTGATACTTATGTCAATGCTGGCTACGGCTGCTCTTTTGCGCGGATCATCCCGCAAGGATAGTGGCAATAAGTTCGCAATTCTGGCCTATCTGTCTCTTATCCTAGTACTGTGCAAAACCGTAGGAGCGGTTTTGTTCGCTGTTCTATTTGCTCCGATCGTCCTGTTCGCGCGACCCAAGGTGCAGCGATGGGTCATGATGGTATGCGCGGTATTCGTGCTGACATACCCAGTCCTGCGCGCCGCAGATGCAATACCGGTGGAACGTTTGCTCAGCTATGCGAGCATGATCCAAGCCGAGCGGGCGCAATCCTTGGGCTTCAGGTTTGAGAACGAAGAACAACTGCTAGAACGCGCCTTGGAAAAACCTCTGACAGGCTGGGGTTATTGGAACCGGAACCGGAACTATGACCCCGAAACCGGGCGAATTCTGACAGTTCCTGATGGCTACTGGATCCTCATCATCGGTGTTCTAGGGTGGTTCGGTTACATCTGTATTTTCGGGCTATTGACCTTTCCCCTGCTTAGGTTATGGGCGCAACGAAAGGAGTGCACTGGTTCAGCGGATGAGTTTGTGACGCATGGCGTCGCAATCATGCTGAGCATCAACTTGCTAGAACTGATCCCCAACGCCACTAACAACAACCTCACCTGGCTTATGGCCGGACTTTTAATGGCAAAAATTACCGAAACCGTTCAGGAAAAAAATACCCAACCCACGGAGACCCGCCCAGAATTGGCCACCGGTCAACACCCTAAACATGTGCGCAAGCCCCGTGGTGAGCAAAAAAACAGCACAGCCGAATATCCTGAGTTTCATCGCAGGAAAAGACATCCACGAACTTCGCAGAGTTAACGATTCAGCACCTTTGCCGGAACACCAGCAACTGTTGAACCTGACGCGACATCCCGGGTCACAACACTGTTCGCCCCCACCGTTACATCATCGCCGATTTTAAGTGGACCGATGATTTTCGCGCCTGCCCCCAGATCCACATGTCCGCCAAGCTCAACGGTTGAAACAAGCGTAACTTGATGAAAAATCATACAGTTTGGCCCAATGCGGGCAGTTGGGTGGATAATAATACCGGTCGGGTGCGGCAAGCGCAGCCCACCTTCGATATGGGTGTTCAGGTGGATTTCGGACTGTGTGATCACCGACCAAAATCTGTGAACCACTGTCCAATATTTGCTGAAAAGCGAGCCAAGAATCCCGCCACGCGCTTTGGCGGCCTGATACCGCCGTATCGCGCGCAACAGTTTATAGCCTGGGTCCCAGAACTGTCGAACCTCTTCACGCGACCAGTCCGGCACCGTGGCCGAGACGACTTGCGGCTGATCCGTTGTCTCTACCTGGAGGTTGCCTTGCATGAGCCTAACCTTTTGAACTGATGCGCAACTGTCCGGTGAAACGAGGCGCGCATGTCGCTGTTCAGAAGCCTAGTCGCGCAAGACGCGGATAGACCCGGCGGTACACTACTGGCGGCAACCAGTTTTCCAATATTTCCTGCCGGCGCGATTGACGATCGAACTGATCCTCGGTTCCCGGGCGGGGTTTGAAGATCGTCGAGTGTGCCTTGCGGCTAGGATCCCAGGTCGCCGTGTAATAATAAAGTGCGATCGACTGACGGGGTTCACCTTTGGGATGGTTCACTTTTTCAGGATTGCCGTGGAATGTGTTGGACCCGGTTGAAAAGCAGCACATGCGGTTGAACGTGGGCACGAAGCTCTTGATCTTCGTGCTCATATCATTGCTCCAGATCTCGAAGGAACCACCCCATTCTTCGCGCCAGTCATCGTTGAGATAGATCAACACGTTCAGCCGACGTTCGACTGACATTTGCTTGTGCAGATTGAAATCTGCGTGAATATCCAGATGGCCCCCGTTGCTAACGCGGTGGATACCTGCGCCAATGTAATATGGATCTGGGATCAGACCCTTGATCCCGGTCATTCCCTCGAGAAACTGGATGAAGGGGCGCGAGTTGAAGGCATGAAACAACTCACGCGAATAGGTCGGTAAACGTTCGGGATTGTACTGGGTTTTCAGGTTCTCCTGCGCGCGCTGAAATGTGTCACTGTCTTCGTTTTCCTCAAGCGACATCAAATCCTTCTGAACTTTGCGCAAAACCTCTTCAGGCAGAAAATTGTCGATGCAAATATGATTATAGGGCTGACCGCTTTGATATTCTTCTGCAAAGGGCGCAGCAGCCGCGCGGGCACTTTCAGTGCTGATACTCAAACGTTCGGGATCAATTTGATAGATCGCCATCTTCTTTTCCTATTTTAACAATAACGAAACTCTAATTACCGGCCAGCCGCTGCTGTTACAGAGCAAGGTAGGGATCGAAGTCTTCTACCAGAAATATGAGGGGAAGCCCCCCTATTCCGCAATGTGACATATCCATCCGATGCTGACAAATACATGATTTGGATCAATGACCCAGTATCCGACCAAAAGTTTCGCATTGCGCGACAATTGAATGCACCACTCTAGACCGCTGAAATCCCTGATTCCGTGCTAAGGAACATGGAGATAGCTAACCATCTTGGACCCAATTGCGATCTGTTACCTAATTTACAGTGGTGCAACCCTATTTCTGCCAATATTACTGGGTTAATCGTTTGTGAGTTCTTGTCCGTCGACTAAGAGTTATTCCTGTTTATGCCCAGTTTGTTCATTGTTGGTACTGGTTACGTCGCGGATTTGTATCTGCGCTCACTCAGGCTCTACCCAGAAATCGAAATCGCAGGATGTTTTGACCGTGACCCCAGTCGTCTAGCAGCATTTTGTGCGCATTGGTCTTTGCCGGCGATGGACAGCCTGTCTGCTTTGATGGAGCAAGGCGAACAGGGTGATGTGTTGCTGAACCTGACCAACCCGTCCTCGCATTACGAGGTTTCATCCGCAGCGCTGAAGGCCGGTTTTCACGTCTATTCTGAAAAACCACTGGCGATGCAAATGGAGCAGGCGCATGCACTGACCGAATTGGCAGAAATCCTAAATTTGCGCCTGGCATCGGCACCCTGCAGTTTTTTGGGGGAAGCTCCGCAAACAATCTGGGCCGGGCTGCGCGCTGATTTGCTTGGACCCGTCCGCTTGATTTATGCCGAGATGGATGACGATTTCATTTCGCAGGCTCCCTACGGGAAGTGGATGTCCGAAAGTGGAGCTCCCTGGCCCGCGAAGGACGAATTTGAGACCGGATGCACGTTGGAACATGCCGGTTACTACCTTGCCTGGCTGCTACCGATGTTCGGGCCTGTCAGAACCGTTGTGGCGGCCTCGGCCGGGTTGGCTGATGTTTCGGATGTCACGACAAATGCGGCACCGGACTTTTCCGTGGGAACGTTGTTTTTCGAGAGTGGAGTGGTCGCGCGACTGACATGCTCGATCTTGGCCGTGCACAACCACGAACTCAGGATCATAGGCGACAAGGGCGTGATCGAGATGGACGAATGCTGGAACAACTCCGCCCCTGTCCGCTTAAGGAAACGGTTCAATTTGCGTCGGCGGCTAGTAAATGCGCCGGTGGCGCGGCGGCTCAAGCTCAAGGGCCCAACTCATGCCAAATTGGGTCGCAAGGGAGCCGCAACGATGAATTTCGCCTTGGGTGTTGTTGAACTGTTTGATGCCATCCTCGAAAATCGCCCCTGCCGGCTTTCCTCCGATCTATCGCTGCATATGAATGAGGTTACTCTGGCCCTACAAAACGCGGGAGAGTACGCCGGGTCGGTCACAATGAAAACCCGCTTCGATCCAGTGGCCCCGATGCCCTGGGCCGAAAGTCTGGCAAGCTAAACTATGTACGATATCTCGGTCATTATTCCTGCCAATAACGAGGAGGCCTACATCAGTAACTGTCTTGAGGCCGTTTTGGCACAAGTGACTGAACAGGCAGCTGAAGTGATCGTATCGGCAAACGCCTGCTCCGACGCAACGGCCGAAATCGCCATCAGCTATAGCCAACGTTTCGCTGACCGGGGCTGGCATCTAACTGTACTGGACTCGGAAATCGGTGGAAAGCCGGGGGCGCTGAATAGAGCAGATGAAGTCGCGACCGGGGACATCAAGGTCTATCTTGATGCTGATGTCGTCATGTCTCCGCAGCTTCTGGACGAATTGGCGAAAGTGCTCAATCGTCCCGATCCCGCCTATTCCAGCGGAGCGCTGACCGTGACACGAGCCAAAAGCTGGATAACCCG
Organism: Ruegeria sp. AO1; assembly: GCF_056535985.1. Lineage (NCBI taxonomy): Bacteria > Pseudomonadati > Pseudomonadota > Alphaproteobacteria > Rhodobacterales > Roseobacteraceae > Ruegeria > Ruegeria sp. AO1. The sequence goes on along the minus strand of NZ_JBQFJC010000002.1, from coordinate 676,651 downwards.
CGCTTATGGGCGTATTTGGACCCGCCTTCCGTTCATGACAAAAGGCGTGCCAGGGGCCGGTCTGTTTGCAGTCAACGCTGCGGGCCGCAAGCGTTGGGACCAGTTTCCTCAGATAATCTCCGACGACACCTTTGTGCGATTGCAGTTCACACCGAAAGAACGCTTGCCAGCTGAGGCGCCTTATTACTGGCCCCTGGTTGAAGGATTTACCGCGCTGGTGCGTGTGCGAAGGCGACAGGATGCGGGTGTGTCCGAACTTGCTAGGCTTTATCCCGGCATTTTGGACCGTGAGGGCAAGGACCGGTTGACAACGGGCTATCTGACGCGTCTCGCCCTGACGGACCCGGTCGGCTTCGGGGTCTATGTTGCAGTCAGCCTTGCGGTGCGCCGTCGGAACAGTGGCGAATGGAGCCGGGGCCGATGAAACCAAAACAAGCCCTTTCGCAAGCTTGGGATGTAATCATCATCGGCGCTGGCATGGGCGGCGGGCTGGCAGGGCGTCGCCTGACCGAGCGCGGCCTGTCGGTTCTGTTTCTGGAAAAGGGCGTGGCCGGCTATCGCAATGAACGCCAATCCTATTCTGATGGTGGCGATCCACTGGCCCGGCGGCTGCGCGGTTACTGGCCCAAACCGGTAGAGGCGCATGACGGTTCGAAAGTCTCACACTATTTCGCTCCGCTGGGTAGTGGAGTTGGTGGGTCTTCTGTCTTTTACGCTGCGGCGCTCGAGCGACCGGAACCACACGATCTGGACGCAATGCCCGGCTTGGACCACCCCACCGGTGGATGGCCTGTCGGGTTCCAGACCTTTCTACCTTATTTCGATCAGGCGGAAGACATCCTTTATGTGCGCGGTGGCGTTGATCCCTTGTCGTCTGTCCCGTCGGTCAAACTGCATCCAGCACCCGAATTCACCACCGAAGAACAGGCGATGATCGAAGATTTTCGCGAGCGTGGGATGCACCCCTATTATTCGCACATTGCCCGGAAGGCCCTTGAGGGGTGCACCAATTGTCTTGCGGGTAAATGCCCGCGCGCCTGCAAGATGGACGGCCGTTCGGCCGGAGTCGAACCCGCTCTTGCCAGCGGCCACGCGGCCTTGATCACGGAATGCGATGTCGAGGAGTTTTGTGAAGATCAACCCGGTCAGATCACCAGCGTACGCGTTCGTCATGAAGGTGAAAGCTATATGCTGAGGGCTCGCACTTATGTTCTGGCCGCCGGTTCCTTTGGCTCGCCCACGCTCTTGTTGCGCTCGACCGGACGCGATGCGGCGGGATGCGCCAATTCAAGTGATTGGGTCGGACGCGGCCTGATGTTTCACATCGATAACTTCTTTGCGGTCTGGCCCCGGCGCGGCGCAAAACCCATCGGCAACAGCCGGGCTGTGTCCACCCGAGATTTTTATGTAGTGAATGGCGAGCGTAACGGTCTGGTTCAATCTATGGGCTATGAAGCAAATTACGGCACTATCCTGCGGTTTTTGCTGATGCAATATGAACGCTCCCGCTTTGCCAAATACAAGAAATTGCGCCGTCTTTTGAACTTCCCCGCCTTGCTGGCGGAAAAACTGTTCGGAAATGCGGATGTCTTTGTTGCCCAGATGGAGGACTTTCCGGTTCGCGAAAATCGCGTGATACTGAACGCCAAAGACCCCGAGGTTTTCACTTTCGAATACAAGGTCGCGCGGGATGTGTTTACGCGACAGGTCGGTCTACGCCGCGCCCTCCGTCGGGCGGTTGGCTGGTGGCGGATGATGTTTCTGTCGATCAAGCCCATCGTCAATGTTGGTCATCCGCTTGGCACGTTACGCTTTGGAAATGATCCGGCAACATCGGTGCTAGACCCCGATTGCAAGGCCCATGACCTGCAAAACCTGTATGTAGCGGACGGGTCGTTCATGCCGACTTCCATGGGGGTGAATCCCAGCCTGACAATCGCCGCGAATGCCTTGCGGGTGGCGGACATCATCGCGGACCGGGCCGAGCAGGCAAAACACAAAACGGAGGCTACATGACAGATACAAGCGACCGAATTCGCGAAGGAATTGCCGTTGTCACTGGCGCAGGCGCGGGGCTGGGCCGCGAGCTGAGCCGAAGGCTTGTTGCCGAAGGCGTCCGCGTTGCTGGGATCGGGCGCAACCCTGACCCCCTGTCCGATCTTGCGGCCGAATTGGGCGAAGCGTTCATGCCGGTCACCGCAGATGTCGCGGACCCAGAAGCCGTTGCGTATGCGTTCAAGGACATTGAGGCCGCTGCGGGGATTCCCACAATCCTGATCAACAACGCCGCCGTTTATCCTCGCCGGGACCTTCTGGACGAAACACCAGAAAGCTTTATGCAATCGGTGAACATTAATCTCGGCGGTGTATTCTACTGCTGCCATGCAGTCCTGCCTGGGATGGTCGACCGCGGATACGGGCGTATCGTCAACCTCAGCACCTTTGCACATATCGCACCTGCCCCAACAGCGGCGGCTTATTCTGTGACCAAAGGGGCAGCACAGACTTTGACCAAGTCTCTCGTGGCCGATCTTTCGGATCGCTTCCCCGATATCGTCATAAACGACTGGATTCCCGGAGCACTTAAAACGCGAATGGGCATTCCCGACGGGATCGAACCGGCAGACGCGGCCAAATGGGGTGTTAGACTCGCCCTGTGGCACGATCCCATGCTCACCGGACGACTGTTTGACCGGGATATCGAATTCCTCGAACCGATTTCATTGAAACGAAAAATTTTGAACAAGGTCACAGGCAAAAAGCGCGTCCCCTTGCGCTTGTCATGACCTCTAGTTGAACGGCTGCATTCGCGGACCGTTGGAAAGGGATTAGAATGCGCATCGGACTAGTCACGCCCTCTTGGCCTGCCAGCGTTGCTGCAAATGGCATCGCCACCGCCGTTGCGCATATTGCTGATGGCCTGAAACATCACGGCCATCAGATCACGGTAATCCCCCACGCGGGTGCGGTCCATGATGACCCGGATGTGGTCAATCTGCCCGAGCCGCGCGCGTGGACATGGTCCGAAAAACTGATTGGCCGATTTGGCCGCAATACCGCCTCGATCCCCATTCGGGCCGAGCAGATCGCGCAGGCCGTGAACCAGGCCATCAAGACACGCAGAATCGAAGCCTTAATCATGGAAGAAACCAACGGCATCGCTGGCATGGTACAAAAACATGTGCCGATCCCTGTGATCGTTACTCTGCATGGGCCCATTGAGCTATACACTGACTTCCTGCCGGAAAAACCAGACGGATACGTCATAGGAACCCGGGTCAAACGTGAGGCTGAGACGTTTCGAACCTGTAGAGGAATTACCTCGCCCTCCCAAGCCGTGCTGGACCAGATGATCGCGCGCTATGGTGAGCCTGCCTGTCCCACCGCAATTGTCCCCAACCCAATGCCAATGGCCGCCCCAATCCCAGAAAAGGCTATCCGCGAGACGATCCGCAATATCCTATTCATCGGCCGCTATGACTCGATCAAGGGCGGGGATACAGTGCTAGAGGCATTTCTACAGATCGCCGAACAGGACCCAAACGTTCGGCTGACCTTCGTTGGATCAGACCCCGGTGTCCCCCTGTCCGGGCAGGTGCTGCAGCACATGGATCAGGCCTTGTTGGCCTATCCTGAGGCCATTCGAAACCGTATCGACTATCGAGGGCAGTTGGACCGGGACGCGATCGACACCCTGCGGATGCATCACGGCATCACGCTCATTGCGTCTCGGTATGAGAACTTCCCCTATGCCGCACTTGAGGCATTGTCCTGCGGTGCACCAACGGTGGCGACGGCGGTCGGCGGCGTTCCCGAGATCGTTGAGGACGAGATATCTGGTCTGTTGGTGCCTTCCGGTGATCCCGAGGCTATGGCAAAAGCCTGTTTTCGCCTGATCGCAGACCCGGATCTAGCCGTTCGGCTAGGCGCAAAGGGCCGAACCGAAGTTGTGGACCGGTTCCAGCCTGAAACAATCGCAAAAGACGTCGAGGCCCTTGTCCAACAAGTTTTGAACAAAGCGTAACCCGCGTTCAGGTCAAAGCCTGCACAGCCCAGGCCATACCCCAACCCACCAACGCGCCCGCTGGAACCAATGGGATCAACCTGACCTCGTGCAGGAGTGACACCCAGTTTTCGCGTCCCCCCTTGATGAGTAACAGGATGATCTCGGGGATGCGGTGCAAGGCAACCACGAACAGCGCTGCGGTGATTGAGTTAAAGCCCCAAATCGCAACCGACAGACCGATCCAAACGGTCGCGGCGCTGACAAGGCTCAGCATCGTCATTTCCCGGAACCGGCGCTGCGCGCTATATGCCTCGCGCAACAGGCCCGGTCCGATCAAAATTAATCCAATGGCGAGGATCTGGATCATACCGGCCACATCAGCGTATCGGTCATCGTAGAGAATACGCACAAGTGTCGGCGCAAACGTCATTAACGCACCGGCACCGAACATCGCCAGACCGTCAAAAAGAATGCGATAACGGTAATACCGACGACGCAACGCCTCAGCCGCATTGTCCTTCTGTAAGGCGGTGAAAACCTGCAGCCCCATCTGGGCGTGAATAGAATTCAAAAAGGTCTGAACCATATCCACGATCTGACGGGCGATGTAGTAAAATCCGAAAGAACTGGCGGACATGGCAAAGCCAAGAACAAAACGATCCGCCATAGTCATCACTGCTGTCAGGGCGGAATGGCCGATAATCCACTTGCCGCGGTCTATGATCACGCGAAAGTCTTTCCTGTTCCAGCGCATCCGCATCGCCGGCCCTTTGAACATTATGTAGCTGAGCGAAACCGTGATCAGGGCATTCGCGAAGTTGCCAAGCACCAAGGCCCAAATGTTTTTTAGCCAAAAGGCAAAGGCAATGGTCAGGACGGTTGTGCAAACCACAGTAATCAGCATCGCAATGCTGACCTCGCGGAATTTCATCTCGCGCTCATAGACAAACTTGGCGGGCGAAGCGAACCCGTTGATAATCGAAAACCCGCCAATCGCGGCTATCGCGTATGGCAGCGTCGGGTCGCCATAGCTGGATTGGATGTCAAACAACTGTGCATCTTGGCCCCACGCGACGCAAAAACCCAGAAGGACGCACACCAGAAGGATTAGAACCCCACGCAATATTTGTGCAGTCCAGCATGAACGCAGGAACCCATCATCCAACTCGCCTTCGCGAGTCAGGATAAGCGACCTAACCCCAAGATCGGAAAACATCTCAAGCACAAAGATAAAGGTCATCACTACCGCGAAGACCCCAAAAATCTCAGGCGTCAATATGCGCGTCAGAATAACGGTCGAAATGATCCGCGCCAGCACCTGCATAGCGAACACAATCGTTGACAGCGCTGCTGAGGCCAGAATCTTGTGCCTCAGACTTTCGCGGTCGTGCAACAGCCCGGATATGCGCTGGCTAATGAACTTCATTCCGAAACCCGCAGCACGCTAGAACCCGAACAGGTTGGCATCAGTGATGCCTTTGCGGACAAAGGCATCGTGGTCCGACTCGGGAGCCCAGCCCAGCACCTCTTTGGTGTGCTCATTGCTGAAAGGTGACAGATGTCCCCGCGATTTCCAGTCACTGTAAGACTGATTTTTCAGATCGCGCAGACCCACCACATATCGTTTGAGAAGGTATTTGACGCTGCCTGACAGATAAAAGGTCCAGAACGCCCCTTTCTTGACCTCGATCCGCGCGCCCAAGGCCTGATGGATCGCGTCAAAATAGTCTCGCGCGCTCATCATTGGCTCGCCGATAAGGTTGAACGACTGACCCACGGCCTCGTCCTTGTCGATCATCGCGATCAACGCGTCTGAGATGTCGTCGATCAGCACGAAAGGTAGGATGTTGTGCCCATCACCCCAGATCCGCACAGCACCGGCCCCGTGCCAGCGCCCAATACCCCAATGTTGCAGCGGCCCGCCTTTGCCGATCACAATTCCGGGGCGCGCGATCACCAGCGGCAACCCTTGCGTTCTGTGCATCTCCAAAAGCCGCTTTTCGCACTCAGCTTTTGACCGGGCATAGAGGTTACGGTCGCTCATATCGTCACCAAAGCTGGTCTGTTCGGTGATTGTTTTTGCCGGATCGGACATGTCATAGGACGCAATGGTCCCGGTATAAATCAGCCTTTTGACACCGGCCTTCTGCGCCGCTTCGGCCACACGAACGGCCACACCGACATCGTTTTCCAGACAGCCCTCCCATGTGCTATCCAGCGACTTGGCAAGGTTGTAGACAACTTCGATCCCATCCATCGCGGCGACCAAGCCATCTTTGTCGCGCAAAGAAACCGCAACGGTTTCAACCTGATCCGCAATGTCTTCAAAAGGTCCGTGGCGACCCCGGCTGAGCACCCGCACCTGACGGCCGGTTCTTACCAACGCACGTGTCAGATGCCGTCCGATGAAACCGGTGCCGCCTATCACCATGACAGTGGGTTTCAAAGGAACTGTTGGAACAACCGGGTCTGGGAAAGCGGTATATTCATCAGGGATCAATGCCGCAGTTTTCTCGATAGCCCCGATGACGGCACCGGCGGCCTCGGCCGAAAACCGGGCATCCACCGGTGTTTTGGACCGGATCGCTTCGTAGAACCGATCGAACGCTCCAATAAAGCTCAGCGCGTATGGGGATTTTCGGTTCAGCGAACTCAGTTGCTTGGCACCATTGACTATGCCTTCGCGCAGATGCTGACCTGCTAGACCCATTTGCTGACGAAATGGATTGATGACAATGTCCGATGTGTTCTCGCGCCGGATGGTTAATGTGTCGCTAGCATAGTCAAGCCGCGCCATCGCCGAAGACCCATGCACCACAACCGACCGGTCGTCCATAGTCTCGACCAATTCCAGATTGATCGTCAGATCGACATGCCCGGCCCGCGCTTGGATTTGCAGGCTTTGCGGCCGCACCTGACCGCCTTGCAAAGCCACTGGCTTTCCGACCTGCAACCGAAGATCCTGAAGCTCACCAAATAGATCAACCGCAAAAGCATAGAGGTGCGGGCCTAGTTCGAACAACAAATTTCGTGTTTCTTGCAGCATCCAAAGGCCATAAGGGCCGGATCGCAAAGGCGCTAAGGGAAAACGCCAGTTGAACTCGGCACTGTTGATGCGGCCCAGCGCGCCCGATCGACAGGTTTGTTTTAACCTCTCATACGAAGGCACGCCCAGGAAGTTATGACAGACGGCGGCCACACGCGCGGCCTCCTCGGCTGCCGACGCAACCACCTGGCAATCGGCTTGTGACAACGCAAAGGGTTTTTCGACCATAACGTGAAACCCCAGCTCAAGGCAGCGCTGCGCCAAATCAGCGTGGATATGCGGTGGGGTCAGGATATGGACCGCGTCACAAACATCGGCAGCGGCCATCTCCTCAATCGAAGTGAACGACTGCAAACCATAGGTGCCTGCGAAATCTGATGCCGCACTAGGTGAGACATCACAGATCGCTGTGAGGGTAATACCTTTGCAGGCCCGCAATGCATTTGCGTGCCAGGTTGCGATATATCCGGCCCCGATCAAGCCGACACGAATTTGGTTCAGGGACATATTCTTTTTCAACATAAATAACTATTTATACTCGATTATTTTCATGGGCGCCGCCCGTTTTCGGCGCCACATATAGGTCAGCATTCCAATAACATTGGGCAGTTTGGACAAGGTAAGTAGAACGGACTGACGCAACGCGGACTGGCGCGTTAGCCCGTCGCGCATGAGCCCCTTTGAGGTTCGCAGGTACGAAAGGATATAGACGACCAACACCGCTAGCGTGATCCAGAGGGAGAGGGCAAGCCCGAGCAAGGCAACGATTGGAAGGAACGCACCAAAGAACCAGACGCGCTTGCGTTCGCGCGTGAAATACTCACGATGCAGATCGCCGACCTGCGCGAACCCGTGCCCGGTGCGCACCGCGCGCTTCCACCATTGCGAAAACCGGGTCATCTCGGCGTCATGGCGGGTCATATTCAGCGGCAGGCGCTCGATTTTCCAGCCGGCCTTGCGAATGCGCAAACAGAATTCGTCATCCTCGGCCGCAATAACTGTATCATCAAATCCTCCCACGCTGTCAAAAGCCTGAACCCGCACCATCATGTCGCCGCCGCAGGTCAGAATCGAACCCGCAGGGCGGTGCCATTCGAAATCACACAGCGCATTGTAGACGCTCGCGTCAGGATGGATTTCCGCCCGCCAACCGGTGACAATCCCTAAGTCAGGGTTGGCGGCTAAAGCATCGGACGCCGCCTGGACCCACCCGGTTACAATTGCGCAGTCTCCGTCGATGAACTGAACAAAACCCAGCGGCTTGCCCAGCTCCTTCAATGCCGCATAGCCCGCGTTGCGGGCCCGTGCCGCGGTGAATGGGCGGGACAGGTCAAGCTCGACCACTTGTGCGCCGGCTTTGGTCGCCTGGTACACGCTGTCATCCGAAGAATTCGAATCCACATAGACGACGGCGGCTACACCTTCAGGCACCGACGCTAGACAGCGAACTAGCCGTTCGCCCTCATTCCGACCAATCAGTACCAGACCAATTGAAGGTTTTTCACCGTTCATCTGGAAGCTCCTGATCTGTCGTGTTGATAAGCTTTGCCAATCGGCTGGCTTCGGTCTTCTGATTGAACTCTGCAGTTACCTTGGCCCGGCCTTCCTGTCCCATTCGAGTACGCAAATCAGCATCGCTCAAAAGGTCACGAAGCCGTGAAGTAAGAGCATCGGCATTACCAGGCGGCACAAGGTAACCGCTGACCCCATCCTCGACCAGTTCCGAGATGCCGCCAACGCGGGTGGCAAGCACAGGCAGACCGCTGGCCATCGCCTCCATCAGCGTCACCGGAACACCTTCGGCGAAACTGGGCAGAACCAGCAAGTCGGCTTCAGACAGCCTATCGGCCACCTTGCTTTGCGAAAGGTATCCCGCAAACTTCACAACCGAACTGAGCCCGAGCGCATGTGTCCGCGCCTCAAGATCGCCACGTTCTGGCCCATCACCGATCAACGTCACGCTCAGGCCTGGGACGTCCGGCGCCAAACGCGACAGCGCTTCCAGAAGAACCGGGACGCCTTTTACGCCCGCCAACCGGCCAATAAAGAGAAGATGCGGTCGCGAGCGTTCAGACGCGCCTTGGCTTAAGTATTTCTCAGGGGTTATGCCGCAGTGAACAATTTTCAACTTATCCCAATGCTGCGGATCTGAAAAAACCATGCACTGACTGCGGCAGAAATCGCTAATGCAGGCAACAAACTTAGCCTCTCCGATTTTTGCGTCGATCCGCCAGTGTTTTGGCTCGAAAAAAACGTCCGGCCCATGGATTGTGAAGCTGAACGGTATGCCACTGATGCGGCTGGTCAGCATGGCCACCGTACAAGTCGCCGTAGCGATGTGGTTGTGAAGGTGACGCACGTTCCGGCGAGCCAGATGGTCCGCCAGCACAGCGGCTTCGGCAAAATAGAAGAGCTGATACAAAAGACCTTTCAAACCGGCGGGACGCGTCCTAAGGGCCAAACCTAGTGAAGCAAAATACCGTCCCGGGGCCTTAACAAGCGCCTTTAGATGGCACCCGATCAGGCGCAGCGGTGATTTCGCAGCAGCAATGACGTAAAACGTTTTCTCGAACTCTGCTTGTTGTTCAAGGCCTACATGATGCTCGACGCCCGTTTTGCGGATCGAGCAGGTTTCAACCTCGATCCCTTGATCCCGCAACGCAAAAATCTCTCGCTGAATGAACGTGTCGGTGGCACGCGGATACTCTCCAGTCAAATAGGCGATGGGTTGAGACGTGCTCATTGCTTCGACCCTTCGGGCAGCGATTTTGTCATCAGCTCAGCAAACGGTTTTTGTTTTGCGATATCAAAGTGCTCATGCAGGCGGGTCGTCTCAAACCGCAGCGGCTTCATGCGCGCATGCAATGTGGCTGAGCGCAGTAGCCCGGGCAATTTTGTACCAACGACGGGCACCTTCTCCAAAACTCTGCCAATGGCGTCCAACAGACGCCAACTGACCGGAACCACGAAGCGCGGCCATCCTCCTTTGCGCAGCGCAGCAACATATCCGGCTCGATCAGGTCGGTCATCATCGATCACATTAATCACCTCGACACCGTCGGCAGGGGTTGCTGCGGCTTGCACCAAAACTTGCGCAGTATGACTGACGTAACTAACCGGAACCTCCCCACGGCGCTCCATTTCCAGCAGCACAGGTCCAACCGGATACCCAAGATGCCCGTTCCAAAGATGCCCCGGTCCAAACACCGCCCCGGGGCGTAAGATCCACAAGTCAAATCCTGCTGCTTTGGCAGCAGCTAGTGCCTGCTGTTCCTGCTGCAATTTCAGCCAGCAATAAGCATCACGCGACTGTGGCGCGGATTCAAGCGGGCTTTCTTCGTTCAGCACAGCCCCCGGAGGCAACTGCTTACCATCATAGACTGACAGCGAACTGACCAATACCAGACGCGGCGCAGGTGTGCATGCCGCCATAGCAGAGAGCACCGATCCTGTAATGGCCTTGGTTTCCACGACCTGGCGATCAGCCGGCCCACTCATTATCGCCGCCGCGTGAATAATCGCGACGCAACCCGAAAACTGTTTCGCCAAAACCTCAGCCGCGTCTGGTCCGGCAAGATCCACCTCGAGGACCTCAATGCCATGATCACTAACCCAGGATTGTGGTGCAGATACTCTATTTCGGATTATTGCGATCACTTCATATCCCGCTGCGCGAGCCGACTCGACGGTTTTACAACCAATAAAGCCCCCTGCACCAGTTATACAAATCTTTAGATTTTTCATGGCGCTATCACCAAGCGTATGCCTTTGTGGCGTCTTTGCTTCAATTCAATTCCAATATCCACGTCACCAATCAACCTGACAAAATCAAAACAACTCGACCCTCTGCCTAAACGGGGAATTTGTCTATTTCGAGGGTTTTATAGAGTGAATCTTCATTTATTCGAATGGCCGCGACCAGATTTTCCCTCGCCTCTGAAAAATGCGCTTCAATGCCAAAAAGTTGTGCTCTTGCAGTCGCAAGCGACTCTTTTACATAGAGACATTGAGCGCGGACCGAGTTGAAACGTTGATCCAGACTAATCCCATGCTGCCGCAGCGGTACTTGATTGGAGTTGTTTCGCCTAGGTGTCCGTAGTGGAAGAGGCGATGCTGAGGCGCCTTATCAGGATGCCGCGTTGATTGCCCTATGCCACGCTGAAAGTCTAATGGCGTGAGACTTCGAAAAATTGGCCTGATCGCTACCATCAATCCGCGCTACAGTTGTTTGAGAACTGTGCCGCAATCCGCGTTTATTCTGAGTTGCGCGATGACGCAGAACAAGACTGTCCGCCCGAGGGCGCACGTCAACGTGTGTCCAGAAATCTCGCTGATCCAAATACGGATTCCGAGGCTTGCAATTAGATGCTTCACCTTACTGAGCAAAACCCGAACGACGTCAAACTCGGCTCTCCCCAATAGGATTTTCTTTGAATCAGAACAGTTGAGAGGATTTACGGCGTCACTAGGGTGGGCACAGCAACTCCAGCAGCAAGGAAACGACGACGGTACGTCCGTCGCGAATAGATCAAACCTTGCGAAGTATTCTGGTAAACCGGTTTCTGCCCACACTCTGGCCAGCTTGGTGGTCACCTTTCTCAGCGGTACAGATGGGCAGCCAAGCCTCTTTTCAGATGCGAGCGTGGCTTATGTCTCTGCCAAAACGATATATCGGGAATCAATTTGCTTGGATAGAGTGTCGTTAGAAACATTCGTCCTATACACAATCCGCAGAAACTCACCGCGGCCGCGTAGGTGGCAACGGCAGCTCCCAATGAAGCGCGGGAAATAATCGCAACAACACTCAATGCGCCTCCTGTCATCGAAACAGCCAGTATTGATCAGACGATCATCGCACTTTTGGTCTCCCTAAACGTAAGAATACGCATAGAGTCATGCGGCAGGATGAGATAAAAATTAAGTTGTGGTTCGAGAGATTCCCTCCGCCGGGAACGTTAAAACCAGCACCCCTGGCGGAACGTGGAGTCGCCCTGAAAAAACGGGGTAACTTCGACACAGTCGGTAAGAAATCATCGTGGTCATAAAGAAATTTCAGCAATGTGCCGCCAAAAGAGGGTACTCGTTTCTACAGCTACGACATTCAGTATCCTTCAGCAGGGATGAAAGAGTTTGGATATGAAATCAATCTACACGTTGCTTGCTTCGGTCTTGATTAGCCTTCTGGCCATACCAGCAATTGCACAGGAATACCGGTTTCAACCGGGGGACACATTGCGAATTGAAGTGTTGGAAGACGAGACTCTGAATCGTGACATCCTTGTAGCTCCAGATGGACAGATCAACCTGCCACTGGCTGGTAGCTTGCGGGCTGGTGGTCGGACGGCCGAACAAGTGCGCTCCGAATTGGCCGGCCGGCTGGCACCAAACTTCGCTTCACCCCCAAATGTCTTTGTTTCACTAGCCACGCTTAACGTTCCGGTACCACCACTGCCTGACGAAACTATCAACGTTTATGTAATTGGCGAGGCAGGCTCACCCGGCCGTCATTCACCTGTTCGAGGTACGACCCTTTTGCAATTTTTTGGCGAAATGGGCGGCTTCTCTCCCTTTGCTGCGACCAAGAGGGTTATGCTCCGTCGGACTGACAATTCGGGACAGGAAAGGGTGTATCAGTTCAACTATGATGCGATGCTGGACGGAACAGGGACCGGCGGGGCCACAAGACTGGTGGATGGCGATGTCATCGTGATCCCGCAACGTCGTCTGTTCGAATAAACCGGAAAGTATCTGACTCTTGAACTGCAATCATGTCCAACATGCCCTGCTAGTCGGTGCCACATGTGTCGTGGCACTTTCAAGCAATAGAGCTATTGCACAATCTGTTGAATTGGACCCGGGCGGCACGCAGTACGAATTAGGCATCGGCCAACGGGTTGAATCCGGTCGAAACCTTGGCCTGGATGTACCTGAAGAAGGACAGGGTACAATCCTATCGACCCTTTTGTCCTTTGGCATATCTAGCGAAACCCCGATCCAAAGTTTCAGTTTAGACGCGGTCACCGCTCTACGTTGGTCCGACCTTCCGGACCGGGGCAGCGAATTCGACATCGGCGATTCGATATTTGATCTCGACTACGGCCGCGAAAGTGCCAATTCTGGATTAAATCTTGGTTTAGATTTCTCAAGCTATGATATTGGATTTTTGAGATCTTTACGAGATTTTGTCGATGAGGACGGTGTCATTGACCTCCCTTCGGATTTCGACGACCTGACAGGTGACGGGACACGGAGAGAATACGCGCTTTCCTTCCAAATGGACTTCGGACGTCAGGACTTGGTAAGTTACTTTTTTCGATTTGATACGTCGAATCTGGATTACATCGATCAGACCAATCCCGACCTATTCGATGAATCCAACGTCAGCGCTAACGCTGGAATCGGTTTTCTCCTTTCACCCAGCACCACTGCTAGCCTGGACTTTTTTGCCGAGCAGTATGACCAAGACGATCCTGATGAAACCGATCGACGGACTTGGGAGGTAGTTTTTGGACTCTCACAGGAAATTGACGAAGCAAATCGATTTGGCGTTACACTGGGCTACACGGATATCGACGAACGAAATGAAATCTCGGACGACATTCTGGTAAGTGGCATTATTGGTAGCATCAATGCAGAAAGAGATTTGCCCAATGGCAACGTCTTTTTCACGGCTGAATCCGAAGTCGGCACCGCTGGACGACTGAACCGCGTGCGTGTCGGGCGCAGTCGCGACGTGGCAAATGGAAGCTTTAGCGCCAGTTTGGGCGTCGCTGTTGCCGGCGATGGAAAAACCGAACCGATTGGCAGCCTTTCCTATATGCAAGAATTTGGTGAGGATGAGGTGCGAGTGTACTTTGATCGCAACGTCGTCAATACAGCTGATGACGTTTTTCGTGACGAATACATCTTGGACGTCGGCTACATCTTCGGACTTGGGCCGTCTTCACGCCTTGGGCTCGGAGCGACGCATATCCTCACCGACGATACGGCGGTTGACCCGCGCACCCAGCGAACGGACTTAAATGCTGTGTACAGTTATGAACTGGAGTCTCAATGGATTATCAATACCGGAATCAATTATAGAGTCCGTGACGAAGACGGGCTTGGGCGAGCCGAGAGCCCTCTTGCTTTTTTCGCGATTGGACGCAACTTTGCGTGGCGCCCATAAGTCGGCAAATTCCTTTCTGAGTTTCGGTTAAAAATCTGGCGCTAGACCTAGGCGCAGAATTTGTAACTGGTGTGGCGCACACTACCGCTAGACCCAAAGCGAGACATCGCAACAATTTGGAATTTGCCGCTTTCAGACCGATTTGGCGACCTCAAAGCCATCCATAGTTGGTACGGCGGATCTGAACGATTTGACCCCACCAATGTACCGGATGCGACGTTTGACGAAGCGATAGTTGTCAATCCAGGAACAAAAAAGGAGACATGTGCCAGTTAAATATGGGGCAATTGGGGTTGTGCCGTGCCGCGCCTTGGCCATGCCCCTCACGAATCTCACGGGCACTAGGTTGCACTGGCCGTAGGCCGGTTCTTTGAGTTGGATTTGCGGCTTTCACGCAGGCGGAAACCTTCGTCGTTCATCTCAATAGTATGGCATGGTGATTGAGCCTATGGAGGATGGCCCCCGTTTGGCCCTAAGTTCCCAAAGTTTCCGTCCATTCCTCGAATGGCAGGATTGATGTGATGACTATCGAACCACGTTCATAGCGTTGGCTAATGACCTCGAACAGCAATTCGGTCTAGCGTGCTGCACAAGTCGTTGCCTATACGTGACCAATACTTCGAATTGGCTGCGGGGTGCTGGGCTGCCTTTCAAATTCAACGCGTCGCGGCAGGATAGGTTGGCGAATGCAAAGTCCCGCGCGACGAACCGGGCGGAATACAACGAGGCGCTCCGCCTTCGTGGCGATGTGCGGTCTCGTTTGCCGAGGGCACGATGTCTGGATGGTACGCCGCACGCAACGCCCATATCGACATAATCGCCGAGAAAGGTCGTAGAACTGGAAGAAGGCCGCCGGCTATGGCCAACGGCCACGCGGCGAGGCCCATACCGGGCGCTAAAAACAAGTTAACGGATCAGAGCTGCGCAGCCGCAATTTGGAGACAAAGACAACCGAAACTGAGATCGCTGTCAAAATTCTCAACCGCATGGCTCATCTCGGTCATGCCACCTATAAACGTGTCGCACAACGAACCGGAGAAAGGAGCAAATGCAGCCCTAGCGCTATTCGGTCAACGCGGTCCTGACCCACCTAAATTTTTGCGTCAGAATCTCTCAGAGGATAGTGGTTGATATGTTAGTATTTTGGCTAGGCTTTGTTCATTGATTTGACTTAAATATTTTCGCCACAGGTCTAAGGAGGCGCAATTGTGACGACACGACGCAACGTGCTTGCAGGTAGTCTGGCAACGGTCGCGTTGTCCGGATGCGGCTGGCGCGGACCCGATCGTGATGTCAGCGCCGAGGGCTTACCCGCAGTTCCGGTGGATATCCACAATCACATTTTCAATGCCACCGACGTACCTATCCCCGGATTTCTGGAACAGGTGTTGCTCCGTGACCCTGAAACCCCAGTCCCGGGGAGACCCTCAGTGGTGCGATCGATGGTTGGTTTGATTGTCGACATCGTGTTGGCCGCGCAGCGTACACCAACTGCGTCGCAGGAGCTTGAGGACATCGAAGGGCTGGAACGCCTAGTGATGCGCGATGGCGGCGATCTGTTGATAGAAGACCGAAGCGCCGTTGAAACCGGCTTACGCATACTCGAGGACAAAGTGGATGCGGCCGGGCGCAGGCGACTGGGTGCGTTTACTACCACGGGTACAATGCCAGACGAAACCGGTGATGAAGAGTTGTTTTCACTGTTGGCGGCGGAAACGAATGTCGCCGTGAACCCGGTTGGACTGGCTGGCAACATTCGCGAGGCTGGGCGCGAAGGAGAACAGGCGCGCCAGATGGCCGATGCGATCTATCGCGACGAGACCATCCGCGAAGCACCCACTTTCAAAACGCTTTCAAAACGCACCAATCCGGATCAGAGTTTGGCGCAGACACTGCTTTGGGCAGGGCTGCTGACGCGCAGTCGCGTGGATATACTTGGTGAATTAATCCGCCTCTACGCACATCAAAGCGTCAATGCTGATCCCAACGATCCCACTGGGTCAAACGGGATCAAACTGTTCTCTCCATCGCTTGTTGATTTCACATATTGGTTGCGTTCGGGGCAAGACAGCGATGCCGATCTCACTGGGCGCGACATTACTGACCAGATCACGCTTTTGTCGAAAATGTCGAAACTGGAACGCGGTGCCCTTTTGCTGCCGTTTGCTCCTTTTTGCCCACTGCGGGCCGCTTATTACAAGAGAAACGGCAACCCGAACTGGTTGGGGACCATACAGAACGCCGTCGAGAGTCAGGGTTTCGCGGGCGTCAAGCTTTATCCACCCATGGGATTTCTTCCACTGGGCAACGAAGAATTTGACAAGCCAGGCGCACGAAGGCCTCGAGCCATGACAGACCTTGGTATCAAGGGCGCTGAGATCGATACCGAATTGCGTGCTCTTTACGATTGGTGCGCCGCCGAAGATGTTCCGATCAAGACGCATGGCAACAACTCGTTGGGGGCGGATGCTTGCACCGGGCAGAATGCCTCGGCTGCAAACTGGCGCCCAGTATTGGAGACCTGGGCTTGGCGCAATCTTCGCATCAACATTGCCCATTTCGGCGGGTTTGACGAGGAAAGGTTCGAGGGTGATGACGGTTGCCCGACCGAAACAGAGGCTTACGAACGGCAGGCTGCCGCACTGATCGCGAAACATGAAAATCTCTATGTTGATCTGGGCTATTGGACCGACGTGACTGGTAGTAACCGGGACAGATCCACGGCGGTCACAAGATTACTGGATGCACTTCTGCGGCAGGAAGGTAAGCTGAAGCACCGGCTGATGTATGGCTCTGACTGGACGATGCTGGGCCGCGAGGACCAACATGCAAGCTATTACGACGATGTGCGAATTGCATTGAGCAAAACCATTCTGAGTGAAGATGAAAAGGTCGCAATTCTGGGGTCCAACGCATTGAGGTATCTGGGGCTGGACCGCCGGGGCAAACAGTATGATCGGCTGACGCAATTCTTCAAAAATGCCCCACAATACGCGACGGTCATCTCGCTGATACGACCATCTTCGAACCTGGCGGCACTGGCCCGCGACGCATTCGGACAGCGCTGACCATTCGGTTGGTGTTGACGGATACGGCACCTTTTTTTGGAATTTTCCAGATCAGCAGAAGAATGTGCTAGGATAGGACAATTTTTCGGTGTCTGCACTTCCTGTCTTGATCCGGGCCGCACGCATAGCGCCGAACGCTAGAGTGTGACCCGCGTGCAGTCTCAGGTCAGGTCGACGTTTCCCGAGCTAAGACATTTTCGCCTTTTTACAGAAATAAATTGGAGTAATTGAAATGAAACTCAGTCTGCTCAAACAATTTCTCTGCACCGCGCTGCCTTGTCTCGCTTTGTCGCTACCTGTCAATGCGCAAACAGTTTTTCTGGACCAGGGAGCTGACTGGACACCGGAAAGCCGAGAGAAATTCTATACTCAGGATCAAGGATCGCGCCTAATTCCACTGGCCTGGATCGAAGCGCTGACTATTCCGAGCGGAGAACCCTTCTTGCACGACGGCTTGGCTCGCTATGGTTATCTTGCCAATCCCAACGGGATCGATCCGCGCATTCCCGTGGGCTTTACAGTCGCCGGATCGCCAGATCATCTTGGCATGACATGCTCAGCCTGCCACACGCGTCAAATCGAGGTCAACGGGACCCCCTACCGTGTCGATGGCGGGCCGGGGATCGTCGACTTCCAGAGCTTTCTTGCCGACCTCAATGCAGCGATGGCCGCCGCGCTTGCAAATGACAGCTCGTTCACCGCCTTTGCAGATGCAGTTCTTGGCGCAGGCGCGACAGACACTGCCAAGGCCGAACTGCGTGTCGCTGCCGAGCTGTGGCACCTGAGGTTTGACACGATCATAAGCCGGTCGCTACCGGACCCGGCCTGGGGTCCATCGCGGCTGGACGCGGTGTCGATGATTTTCAACCGCGTTGCCGGTTTGGATATGGGCGAGCCGCCAGATTATATCATCGCCGATAATATAGCTGTCGCGGATGCGCCCACTCGCTATCCGTTTCTGTGGAACGCGGCGCGGCAGGATCGGACTCAATGGCCTGGTTTTGCCGAGAATGGAACCGACCTGCTGGGGTTGGCGCGTAATCTTGGTGAAGTTTACGGCGTGTTTGGAATTTTTCACCCCGAAGTTCAATCTGGAGCATTTCGACTTAATCGGAACTACGTGAAGGTTAATTCTGCCAATTTCGACGGCCTGCGCCGGCTTGAAGATCTTATCTGGAAAATTGGCCCGCCCAAATGGCCTTGGGAGTTGAACCGTGGTCTTGCAGAACAAGGCAAAGAGGTTTTCGACCGCGACCCCGAAAACGGAGGGTGCAAGGAATGTCACGGGATAAAACGCGGCGACCGGCTGTGGACATGGGCGACGCCGGTTCAAGATGTGGGTACCGATACGGCCGAGTGTCGCATTCTGGCGCGTACCGTGGATACTGGTGCAATGAACGGGGCACGAATTCCGGTACTCGGCGTGGACCTTGGCGCACGCGCAAGCGCTTTCGATCTGTTGAGTGCTTCGGTAATCGGCGCGATCATTCAAGATATCCTTAGCGTCGGAGATCAGTCGACGGTGGCACTGACGGCGGAACCTGAGTTGCCATCAGGCGTCGTGGATGAGCTAAAGGGCGCGTTCCGTCTGGACAATCCTAACGCTTTGACCGCCGGAGGCTGCGCCTATGAGGCCCGTGTTCTCGAAGGTATCTGGGCCGCCGCACCTTACCTGCACAATGGCTCTGTCGCCACGCTGGATGATCTTCTGAAACCGGCTGACCAACGGCGGGCGTCGTTCAAGATTGGCCCCAATTACGATATTGAGGCAGTGGGTCTGTCGGTCGAGCAGGATCGATTCGACTATGAGCTTCAAACCACCGATTGCAACGATCTTGGCAGCGGAAACAGCAATTGCGGCCATGAATACGGTACCGATCTGACTGATGATGATCGCCGCGCACTGCTGGAATACTTGAAGTCGCTGTAGCGCCTAGTCGCCAGGCGTTGAATTTGTCCCTTCCGATGTCTCGCCATCGGAAGGGGCGGGGATTACGCCCTGTTGCTGCAACCAGTCGGTTATGCCCCTCATCCGCACGGCGCGGTTTTCGGTCCATTCCTCAATCTGACCATCGTTGAACCCATAGTGATGCAGGCCGACCAATACTCCGTTCGCATTGAACACGGGCGAGCCGGATGAACCGCCTGCGGTATCGCATGTATGGCTGAAATCCGTTTCGTTTGCCCGACCATCAACCGGTAGCGCCATCACAGTGCAGTTGATGAAGGAAATCTGCTTTTCGTTGCCACCGGGATGCTGGATGATCGCCAGTTCCTCGGATATCACCGCTTCTGTGGCCACTGGATCGATGCTGTAAAAGCCGAACGTGTCGCCAGGAGTTCCATCCAGCCGGATCAGGCTGGCGTCGAGCTCAAAATTCACCAGCACTTCCTTCACTTCGGCACAGTCGAATTGCTGACCCAGTCGAAGGCGGTTATCAGCGGTTCGTTCGTATCCGAAGACCGCAATTGCGCTGCGGCAGGTAGCGGCGTCCGCCACGCAGTGCTGGTTTGTCAGAAGGTGGTCCCGGTTGATAAGGGTCCCGGTACAGCTGCGTGGTTTGCCACCTAGGAAAAAGGAAAGTTTGGCCACCGGCGCGCCCAAGTCGCGAATAGATTGCGGCACGGCAGCGTCATTGATATGCGCGGTTTCATCCTCACCGCCCCAGATCGAATACAGCGTGCCTGTTTCTGTCTCGATCGCCATTTCCTCAATCATCAATGACAGACCGTCAGGCCGTGTGTCCGAAAACAACGAGATGACGACCCGCCCGCCGGGGAACATGCCGGTCCAACGCCCATCGGTTCCGATGTCGGCAATGTCGTAAGACCGTCCGACGCCGTTCTCGCCTTCCACTTCGATTACCGCCGGCAATTCTGTGCCTTCGACCACGCGAAGAAACAACCGTATCGATTTCGCACCGACTTTGGAGAAGTCACTGCGCCACCAAATCGGACCATTGTCCCGAAAATCGTCACCGGTGACATTTACAGACAGATCAAGTACGCGGCCATCCACATGTGGTTCAATTGCCTGTTCCTGCGCCACTGCGGCGCCACAGGTTAGCACCAGACTGAGGGCAGCCAGTTTCACTCTAACAGTGCCGAAGTGTAATCCACGACGTCTCCCAAGCGGAAATCGATCTCATCTCCACCACGCGGCTTGATTTTCCCTTGATGACTCAGAGTATTCAGGTTGCAGCCGTCGACCCGCCGGAGTGGCTGATACCTGTTGTCCAGAGTATCGCCTACATAATTGTCGTTTACATAAAGGATGTATCTGTCGCGATTGGGCACATAGATCATTCGTCGGATCGAACCCCAGGCGTATTTCGTGACATCGCCGCTGGCTTGTAGGCATTGGATATGATCAACGGGAATCGCCTTGAGGCTGCCCTTGTAGGATACTGGCCCGTTTTCTTGCTCGACAACGATCTGAGTGTCCACAACGTTGATGGCCCGACTTACGTTCAGGCGACCGGATTTCAGCTTGCTCTGCAGGCCAAGGAAATGATCGGCGGTGTATATCAACCGATCCTTGACGATTTTGGGGGCAAGCTTTTGCTCGATCAGATCAGGGTAAAGGAATTCAGCCGCCGAAAAAATAAGCGATGCGGCTGCCGTTACCTGGGGAGCAGCCTGGGAGGTTCCGGACATGCGGCCCAATCTGTCGCCGGGAATGGTGCTGAGTACGTTGTCGGCGATTGCACCAATGTGAAACTCGCTGTTGTAATTTGAGCCTTTGGTCTGATCCCGATGCCAAAGCGAAGGGTTGCTTGGATCGCGGTCAAGCCCAACAACCGTAAGAACGTTGTCGAGCTGATGCATGCAAGCCGGAAAAATCCGGCAGTCTTCGCTGACATCTTTGTTTTCGTTCCCGGCCGCTGCCACCACAAGCATAGTACTGTCCAACGTGGCGATTTGGTCGCGCAGAAAGTCGCTGCTGCCAACTTCTCGGTCAAAACCCCAGCTCATATTGGCGATGCGCACGCCCTGGAATGCGTTGCTCTGTAGTTGTTGGATTACATTCAGGATATCCGCGGGCGAAGTGAACTCGCGGTTAATCGACCCAAAAATAACATTGGCTTCCGGATTGAGACCGACGATCCCACGCTGGTTCATAGGCGCGGAAATCAGGCCTACCACATGCAAACTGTGATCCCTGATTGGATGTGGGGCAGCCTCAATCTCGCCACAAGTGTTGGCCCCCTCTGGTAGAGCGTCCAATGTTAGATCGCAGTGGGTCCCCGCGCCGTCAGCATCCAGCACCAGAATACCGACATTGCCGCGATACTCTTCTGGTAGTTCCTCCTGTTCGGCGAATGGATGCTGGATAAGACGGAACAGTTCAACCTGCTGATCAAACAGCGGCTCATCTCGCACACCAAAATCGCTGGCTCCGCCGATGCTGACGATGTTGCGTTCTAGCGATTGGATCGCCAAATCCGTTCGTGAAATGTCAGGCGCATGGCTTTCAAGTGTCAACCCGGACTGTTTTGCACTGGGTCCGGCGAATTCCGTTTCATTCTTGGGTTGCTCATCTCCCATTTTGCTGAGCAGATCATAATATCGCGACTGCTCTTCTGGGCGCAACGGAACTTGAACTGAAAGCCCTGCCACCGGCAAGACCACTGTCTGTGATGTTGATCGGGTTTTCTTACCATAGAGTTGCGGATTCAATCGCTCGACTAGTGATTGGCAATCCGTCTCCCAGACTGAACAATCCACCATGTGACTCGGCGTGTATTGCGTGGGCACCCAGTCCGAGGGCACTTGGGTTTTGGTCAACAAGGTGTAGGATGAGAAGTCGTAGTCCGGAATACGCACTTTCAAATCCGGATGCCCCCTGAACCGCCACCTTGATGGAGAGCTTTCCAAACCTCCTACATGGGCTGACAAGTCGAGTAGCTGTTTTTCACTGACCGGATAGCGTTCGCGGCTGCAGATATGTGTATTGAGATCGCACAATACGTTGTCCAGATTTTGCGGAAAGTACGCTCCAAAAAACACGCCTTCCTGCCGCATCAAACGTTCTAAAAACAACCCTTCGGGGTTTGGAACCTCACGTGTGGCCAGGTTGCCCGTGTTGTAAAGTGTCTGATAAAGAAGCGAAATTTCGGCTGCTATTTTTACTTCGTCACCTGGCGACGAACGCCAGTCAAGTTCTGCCAAAGGACGAGCCGTGACGATTTCTGCTAGTGCCGGCGTTCCTGCAGTGGCCAGAGCAATCATCAGAACGCGTAACATTTTCTACCTCCTCAAGGAGCAACAAAACTCAGGTCCAGCGAGAAACGGGCATCTGCAAAGCCATGCACCATGACGGATGCGACGCTGGCATTCATCGGAACATCAACGTCGCAAACTTCTTCAGGCCCGTCGGCGAACGGTCGACAGTCAAACTCGCTGAGCGCCGCAAGCGCGTCGAATTTAAGATAGAGATCGGGATCTCCTTCGCCCGACTGGCGCACGACAAAGCGTGTCCCTCCCACAACGTCAAATGGGCCAAACCTGACACTTTCGTGTCGCGCAACCGTTACCGGCCCCTCAGTGAGCGTCGTAGGCTGACCTGACCCGCCCAGCACGGCAGGTGTGCAAATCGTGGTGTCGATGACAAATCCAGGCGCGGGTCCGTAGAGGCAGGCAATCCCGTTCATGTCAGAATGTGTGAGCGTCAGCGAGAAATCCCCCTGACCGTTGCAATGCGGGTAATGCATAACCGACAACGCGTCGTAGTCTGTAACTTCGCGCCAGTCCTGATCTTCGAAACAGGTTCCGGCATCGGGGCGGGTATGTTCGTGTCGGAAGCCCAACACATGACCGAGCTCGTGTCGCAAAATGCCTCGTAGCGTCAGTGCTCCGTTGGGATCGAGCGTAAACGAGCTTGGATCCATTGCGACTGTGCGTCCCGACCTCACCTCGTTCGGGAAGAAGGCGACGGCCAAAAACTGACCGCCGAAGTCGAACGGGCTCACGTCGAACAGCACATTGTTGTTCGAGGACGTACAGGCACTGTCTTCGGTAGCCACGTGAATGAAGTCGATATCCGCCGCTGCTTCCCAAGCAGCTGTAGCACCTGCCATTTCCGCGACCATCGCGGAATAGTTGGGGCCGAAACCTGTATCTACACAGTAGGTCAGCGCCCGTTTCTGCGCATTGCTCCACAGCAGATCAAGCCCGCCTTCTTGCGCCACGATAAGCTCTGGCACTTGGTCCCCTGTTGGTGGCACGACCAGAACATTTGCTTCGAAAAATTCACGCAGACGCTTTTCCCCTCGGATCGGGACATCGCCGTTAACGACCCACAAGTTGAGATTCTCGAAATGCGGGATCTGGGCCTTGAACTCTTCAAAACTCATTCCTGCAAATTGCTGGCGCGCTTCTTCGGCCAACTCACCCGAGGTGGCCCTGCCCTCTTCGGGTGAAACCGCTTGCGCATAGGCAGGTCCAACAATCAGGCAGGATAAAACAGAATATAAAAATACACGCATACTTAGCCTCCGCAAATAGTAGAGGATGACTTGCCTGGATGAATAATAATAGTGCAGGCCTCTTTTTACAGTATATCACAAACCTTGGGTTGAGTCGTCCTTTGCCATGAATCCTCAGCCCCACTGCAGGTTGCCTACGCTTTCCGATGCGCAAAATGGAAGTTAATTGCTCAATGCTCCGGAGGTTTCCACGGAAATCAATACGGTCCCGTCTTCCGCATCAAACCGGATTTCATAGCAATACTGATCCTCAACCGGAGTCTGACGGGGCAGAAAAAACCTGCGCGACGCGTCTCCTGCCTGGCTGTTGAACGGTGTAGCGGGAAAGAAACCTATTCGAGCGCGCACTTGGTTCTCTAGCGCGACGACCAAGAGATTTGCGTTTTGAGACCTTTGCGGATCAAACGTGTCGACAACCAAAACTGCCCGCGCTGATGGATCGGGCGGGGCTTGGACACAGATCTCGGTCGTGTCACCCGGCCCCAACCGAAGTTTCTCGGCTTTATCGCCTTGCGCGAGCCAAAGCGCGGTTCCTGCAAGCAACAATCCAATCGCAGTAATCATCAGGCGCATTCAGGGTCAGACAATCGCAAGCTCCACTTCTTGCACCGAGACAGCCGACGCCTCGGCTGAGCCTTGCAGGGGCACCGGAACAAGTTGCACCGAAATACTGTCACCGGACAACGCTCCTTCGGCGTCAAGTCGGCGCAATGCGCTGGTCAGGTCAACGGCAACCGATCTGTTCATGTCCATGCCATCATGGGTCTTGGTCGGCCCGAAGAACCCAACAGATGTCACGAAGTTGGGGTTGCCCACGGCCTGCGTATCGGCTCCGGCCTCTGGCAGATTCACGAAGACCCGCAATTGTGTGCCATCATTGGTCGGCAGGAGTCCTCGCAGAAACGCGTAGACCCGCTTTTCTTGGGCGCCAGCTGCTGTCAGAGCGTTGCTTGCATTCGGGTCGATCGCGGCGTTGAGCCGTTGCACATTTGCACTAAGCTGAACGTTGGCAGATTGGCCGGGGTCAATTGTGGCTTCAACCTCCTGCACCTCGCGCTGTACCAGTCCGGTTGCCGATCCCGGTGCACCATAGAGGTTGGCAAGATAGAGGTACCGCCCCGGATCGATGGGATCGACAACAGGTGGCGGCTCCAACCCGTAGGTATAGCCCAGTGGAACCACCTTAAGCAGTTCATTGACCGTATCGGTATAGCTGTTGCCGTCAGGATCAAAGAAATTGTCTGTAAACGGCATGTCCAGCCAAAGTTGATCGCTGCTGTTGGCATTGCCGTTTGCGTTCCATTGATCCCAGATTCGGTCAATGTTGCAGTGATGCATTTGGAATATAGGGTCCTGGGGTGAAGCGCCAGAACACATGAACGGCCCCAACACGATGCAATGCACGTTGTTGTGCGGGTTACTTTCCAACTCGCCCTGCGTTCCATTCATCATGATCCACATTGGCGAGGTATCGACCTGGCCGGCCGGACGAGATGAGCCGAATTCCTCGAAGGTCTGGCTTCCATAGATCGTGTCCATAACGTCTTGTCCGGTGATATCCTCACCCAGTTCATCTCCGGTACCAAGATTCCGCCCTTCCACGAACAACGGGTTAGGCTGACCATCAAATTCGGCGTCACCAAAGGCAGCCGGGAATCCGGGGTTCGCAGTCCAGTCCCAATAGGGCATCGCGAAATCGGTGTTTCCGGTCAATGCCCGAGCGGCCTGTTCGTACATGCGGATGTAACTGCGATGCCATGGAAGGAAATACCAGTTCCCGTGCGGACACAGGTTGAACCCCACTGTGAAATCTCCGTGGATATTGGCAAAACCTTCCCAACTCACATTTTGACCGTCCCGCGTTGGGTCCTTCATCATGGTTACGAAACTGCGCAGGGTAACTAGGTCGGGATCATCAAGATCCATATCGGCTAGGCTGCGCCGTAAAGGTGTCCCGGTCTGCGCCGCTGCCCGCAAGCCGGGCAAAGTACCCGAGAAAACTACCGCGCCATAGGCGGTGGTGCGTGCTAGAAAAACTCTGCGCTTCATGGTCAATCTCCTCGTTGAAAATTCTCTATTCTTCCCTCGCGTTTTTTCCGGCCGCATCGGCTCTGAAATAGCATTGGGTAGATCGCCGACTGAGGCGGTGCCTGACGAGATAGAATTTGAACAATTCAACTGTCTGGACGGAACGGGTCAGCCCCGATCTTACTTGTGAAAAACGCGTAAATTACGCGGCCACTAGTTTCTTGCCGCCGACGAACTCAAAGATTTATCAATCTCAATCGGCTGCAACCGGCAGTTACTCATTGATATGATACCACACGCACCAGTTACCTGGCCAAGGTTTTCTCATTGCACGGTTTGTCGGGTCAGTTGGGCAGTGGCCCGAGCCAGCTTACGTCATTGTGTGAAATGGAAGGCCGATATGCAGCTATTCGTTAAGGGGACTGCAACTTTGCGAGCGCCCCGCAGTCCAATCGAAGGACCAGCCACGCGCCGGAAACGATTTGTGCGACACGCTCGACCGGATCATCGCTCAATAACCTGATGGGTTCTTCGTTTGCCAGTTCCAAGCTGTTCTACAAACGTCGACTAGACCTTTCTCAGCCCTCCATCCCAGCAATTTTTGTGCTTTGGTTACTTTGGCAAAACTGCGCGCCACGTCACCTTCGCGTTTTCCTTTGATTTTGAAGGGAATTTTTCTGTTTGATGCTTCTTCGAAGGCTTTCACCATTTCAAGAACCGTAACGCCTTTTCCGGTCCCGACGTTGATTGCTTCACATCCTTGGTTATCGAGAGCAAACTTAACTGCCTGAATATGGGCTGCCGCCAGATCATCGATATGGATGTAATCACGTTCGCCCGTGCCATCCCGTGTTTCATAGTCGTTCCCAAAAATGCTGAGTTCCTTGAGGCGGCCAACGGCAACCTGAGAGATGTAGGGCAGGAGATTGTTGGGAATGGTGCGCGGATCTTCCCCGATTTCGCCAGACTCATCCGCTCCAACCGGATTAAAGTAACGCAATAAAACAGCGCTCGCGTCTGATTGTGAAGCAACCCAGTCGCGTATGATTTCCTCAATAAAGTACTTTGTACGACCATATGGGTTGGTGGGGTTTAGTGGATGATCTTCATCATAGGGGAGGTACTGTGCCTCGCCATAAACAGTAGCTGAGGATGAGAAGACAATTTTTTTGCAACCGAAACGCTGCATGCAATCAAGAAGGCCGATGCTGCCGGAAACATTCTGGTCGTAGTAGAGGAGTGGTTTCTCGTTGGATTCACCAACCGCCTTCAGCCCTGCAAAGTGAATGACCGCATCGGGGCGAAATGAGTCAAAGACCGAGTCAAGCACATTGGGCTCGCGATAGTCACCGACATGGGTCTCAAAGTTCGAGTTGCTAAGTTTTTGAACTCGGCGCAACGCTTCAGGAGAGCTGTTGGAGAAGTTATCCAATGCCATTGCGGCATTTCTGCGATCTTGCAGTAGCTTTAGCAGAGTATGGCTTCCGATATACCCAGCGCCGCCAGTCAAAAGTACACGCATTCTACCTGCTTCCTTGTCGCTTTGTTTTGCCAGAGCGGTTCCTGAGCCCCAAACGTCCATACACTAAGGTATTTGCATCCGCCACAAATTGGTTTGAGCTGGGAGCGGGCAACTTGTCCATTGTCATCGCACTAGAGGTTTATTGTCTGACGTCTGCGCCACTGAGACTGTTTAGGTCGATTTGATAAGAAAGGGTTTCTGGCACATCGTGACCGCCCAAGTTGCTATTAATCAAACTGGCCAGCTCATCCCGCGCGGTGGCATCCTGCGCGTGGATATCCGCCCCGTCCAGCATGTACAGTAAAACGCCGCTTAGCATGATGGTCTGGTTTTTGGAGGGAATTGCTAAAACCTCTTAACCGCTCGCTTCAGTGATCTCAAGCGCGTCGGCACCGATCCAGACGATGAAAATCGGGTCGCTGGTCGGGTCGAAATCATTGATGATAATGTTGCTGCCCGAAGCCCATGTCACCACGATATCGGCGTTTTCCTTGGTAACGGCCGTATTGTCGAACTCACCTCAAGACCCGTGCGCGGGAGGCGTCGGATCAGGCCTTTCTGGGGTTCAAACCTCTCGATCTAGTAGTTTCTCCAGCTGGCGGGACAATTGCCTTGCCAATTCCATTCACGCATTGCTGAAAGAAATTTGCGGAAGAAACGTTAACAGGCAAAGGTTTGCAAGAATGCCTGGCTGCCCAACGCAAAAAAGCCATCCCGAATGCAGTGCTCATTATTTTAGTATTTTGCACACTTCTATAAATTTGCTTTTCTGCCCTCCTCTCTACTAGCCTCCTGCACCTCAACTATTGCATATTCAAATTGCTCACAAAGTTGGTTCACCAAGGCTTCCGCATCCGCCAGCGCCAGTTCACGCCCCTTGATTTTTAGCCGCAATTCACCGGATGCGACTTCTGCCAAAACCTCTCCACCACCTTTCAATGGTCTCTTTGGGAGGCGTAGAACTTCTGTCGGGCGACCACCTCGGCTTTTGCTCTGAGACGCATCCGACGAGTCACTCATTGCTTTTTCAAGGATACCCCATTCGGCCTTAGCATCCAGTGGACCTATTCCTGCCAAAGCGTCGCGAAGTACCGCTTGCGCCCCGCTTCGAATGGCCGATGCCAGCTTTAGGCCCGCCTTCTCTGACAAGGCGACCGGGTGCTGGAGAAGATCGCCTAGGCTTTCATGGACCATTGCAAAGCTTCGGACCTTTGAACGCTTTGCTTTTGACGCAGCGGCGAACAGCACATCAACAGCCGCTTCAGTCGACGGGAAAACCCCCTGCCCTGCCGCCAGTACGGCTATGCGTCCTCTCTCATACGGCGTGAGATTGGCGCGCAGCTCGTTCTCTTCGACCATGGAGACATAGGCCCCTTGCCCCGCCCCCGCGTTGCGAACAAAAGCTGGGATTTCGGCGAACCGAGGATCCGTGCCCGACAGCCGTCGGAACGCTTCAAGCCGCCGAAATCCGGAAATCAGACCGAATCCGTCTCCTTCGGGAGTGACTTCGATCGGTGTTCTCAGCCCATTGAGGCGAAGAGATTCCAGAAGCTCAGCCATGGCTTCTTCGTCTTCGACCATTCGGTCTCGCCGAATGAAATCGGCGTCGATCTGGTCAAGTGGCAGCATCTGAGCCACCAACCCCGCCTCTTGCGCATCGCGCCAACGCGCGGCGTCGCCCTGATCCTGAGCCAGCGCAACACGGTCTGTAACAGCTGCCATTCCCCCAAGCGATGCTGCTTCGGCCGCGACTTGGGCGATGGGTGGCGGGGCGGAGTTGGTCTCAAACGGGCTGAGCGAGGGTTTCGCGGCGAAACCGGCCTCCAACTGTTCAAGCGCCTCTGTATCTGGTGCAATCAGTCTTCTGCGTTTAGCCATCTGCCTGTCCTCCCATCTGCGCATCGCGCCACCAGCATCCGATCAGAACTTCTTTGAATTCGGCATAGGTTCTGTCGAAAGTCTCACGTCCGCGCACATATGTCTCGCGGTTGAAGTCGCGATAATCCGCTTCGTAAATGCCGTTCACTTGCTCACCCGCCTGCCCGACCAGCGCCGTATAGTCCTGCCTGTAGGCATTCATGAAATCCCCGAAATACGCCTGAATTACATTGGCCATATCGGTCTGCTGGCTCGCGTCAAACCGTGTGATGATCGCGCGTACTACATCCCATTCGAACTTCAGTTCAGGTAAACCCGCCGCACGTTGCGCTGCGTTCTCACCATCTTCGATACTGGCGAACGTCGTATAGAGCATATCGAAGAAACGACCGGTGGAATCGAATTCAAGGAACGAAGCCCCAAGCGGCACCAACAAAATGTCCGCCGCAGCCAGCGCATTGATCGTTAGGTACCCAAGAGCAGGAGGCGTATCCAGGAAGACAACGTCATAGTCATTCAAAACGCCTTCATCCTGAAGGAAGTTTGTCAAACCGTCCCACAAGGGCCAGCTTCTCAGGCCCATACGCCAGACGGGGATCTGGAACTCGGCCCAATACAGGTTCAGCTGCGCCCCGATCAGGTCGATATTGGGCCAATGCGTTTTTTGAATCACGTCCTGAGGCGTGGTTTTCAAAGCTTCCTGCAGAGTTTCATCCAGAGGAATTTCGGGTTGCGCCGCAGCCGAGCGCACGCGATTTTCCTCCTGTACCGCGCGCGCATAGTCTTTGGCGACCAGGGGAAACACCGTTTGCCACTCATCAGCAACCTGGCCTCCGAGTATTGATGTCATCGAACCTTGGCTATCAAGGTCGATAACCAAGACCTTATACCCATCCAGGGCTGCGGACATGGCCAGATGCGCGGCAGTGGATGTCTTGCCGACACCTCCTTTGAAATTGGCTACTGCCACGACCTTGGCTGGCAGGCCTTCGGGTCGGTAGGGCAGGTATTCCTTGGTGCTTACACCTTCCGCCGCAAAGTGCTTGCGCAGCGTTAGTACATCTTCAAGGGTGAACCACTTAGAGCCCGCCTCACCTTCGCCTTGTGGCAAATCTGGGTTCGCTTTTAAAACACGCCGCAGATGAGCCGGAGCAACCGGAATCAGATATTTTGTGATTTCCCAAATTGAAAATCGGCGCAGTCGCTTTTCACCATCCGGCGCATAGCCTCTACGGGCAAGGTCTTCGCGTCCTTTCGCACAGAAAGCCGCTGCTTTTGCGAATCGAGATGTCCCGATAGGATTAGGCAACTTCGTCGCTGCGATTTCCGGATCGAGGTTCAGATATGGGGGCAGGGGAGGTTGGTTGGTTTTACTCACTGTCGATGCCTCAGAAAATGTTCGTCTTTGCGACGTATATCGGGAAATGTAGCGAACATTATTGGAGATGACTATCCTCTTCCGGTGTTTTTTCCACAGTTGATTACAGCAAGAGGCGGTTTCGTGGCGAAACTAAACACAATGAAAGGAAATTAGCACAAAAAACGTTTTATTTTTTTAGATGTTTTAGAATCTTTACCGTGGAAGAACGTAATAAAAACAATGTAATAGATATACTTGAGTATCCAAATACGGTTCCAAAAGAACCATTTTACGGGATCATGGGTATCCGTTTACAGGACACCAGGCGCCCAAGATCAGGAAGTAGGGGACTGATTCTCGGGATACTGAAAATCCGCGGAAAACAGACACTATTTCGAAGTGATTTCTCGCTGAGGACCGGGGGCGAAGTCGGGATCGGACTCGGATTGATTCAATTTCTGTGGATAACTTGCGTGCGTGATTCTTAAGGTACCCGAATACGGGATTACCTTCATCCTGTGTTTGGGTACCCAAAAACTATTGAAGCAAAGGTACCTTTTGTGTCAGGCTTTTGCAAAATGAGCAGCCGGGCAGAATCATGCCGGATACACAATTGAACATGGATCAGCTTTCGGGCGCTTTGCGTCGAGAGACTGTTAAGAAGAATGTCGCAGCGATACATATCAGCGGCAAACTTTCTCTGCTGCAAAGAAAGCTTTCTAATGTTTTGTTGATGAACGCCTATGATGCACTGACGACCGCGCAGACCCACACGATTGATGCGCGGACGCTTGCTATGATGGTCGGGTACAATTCAAACGACTTTGACACTCTGCGTGCCAGCCTGCGGGCGTTGGCGGAAACAGTCGCGGAATGGGACATGCTGGATGAGCAGGGGCGTCAGGAATGGGGCGTCTCATCCCTGCTGAGTTTTGCCAAACTGAAAGGGGGAGTTTGCGAGTATTCATACTCACCCGCCTTGGCGCAAAAACTGTACGATCCGAAGATCTATGCGCTGATCAATGTTCAGATACAGCGAAATTTCAGTTCAGGGCATGGGCTTGCTTTGTATGAAAACTGCTACCGATTTGTGCGGACAGGGTCGACTGGTTGGTGGCCCCTGGACGTGTTCCGAAAGCTGATGGGTGTTGATGGCAGCGACTACTACGCCAGTTTCAAACATCTCAACGCGAAGATCATCAAACCAGCAGTCACGGAGGTGAACAAAAGCTCGGATATTTTGATCGAGCCCGAGTTTCAAAAGAAGGGTCGAACCGTCACTGACATTCGTTTTCTGATCAAAGGCAATCCGCAAAAGGCGATGTTTGAGATCGACGATAGTGATGGGGTACGCAATCTCGCCGTGTACAAAACTCTGAGGAAGCAGGGTGTGTCTGACCGCTTGGCGCGGCAATGGATCGCGGAGCACGGCGAGGACTATGTCCAGAAGAAGCTCGATTACGTAAAAGGGCAGGGCGGTGTAAAATCCACTGTCGGATATTTATCCGCTGCTCTGCGGGATGACTACGAAGACCCGAAGGAAATTCCAACACCTGAGCCTAGCCCCGAAGCCATCGAAGCTGCGCGTAAGCGGGTCGCGGAAAAAGCCTCAGAAGAAAAGGCATATGCTGTCCGAACAGCCGAAAGGCAGGCAAGGGCGCGCAAGCTAGCCATCGTTGAAGACCTGGTTTCGCGGCGAAACCCTACACAGCGAGATGCAGACAAGCGGTTGTTCTTAGCGGGTTTGGACAATGATCTCGACCGAGAGCATTTTCGATCTCATGGCTGGCGCTCGGGCTTGAACGCCACAGCTATCTTCGAGTTTTGGGAAGACTTGGAGCCAGAAGCGTTCGCCGTTTGACGCGCTGTCGTGAAGTTCCTGACTGAAAGAAAAGCTGACGCCGAACTCGCGGCTCATGCCTTCAGTACTGTAAACTAACGGAAGTGAAAGTATCTGGGCGTGAATTCAACTTTGCAGATCATGAGTACCACCTCGCTTCCTTCTGGTGTTGTTGTCACTGACGCGAATGTCTCCAACCACAATTTCTGTCGAGTGTGTCTTTTGTTGGAGCGATGGTTCTTTCCCTCGACCTCGCTCAGATGTTTCCCCGTGACCCTCTTGTTTGGGATTGGGCCGCCTAAGCCAATCAGCAAGTTTTCTTTTGCTTTGATACCTGCTGTGTTCGCTCCGCTCATATCGACACAAACTGTCGCGCAAGATCACTGCGTTCAAACAATTGAGCGAAGAATTCTAGAGCGGAAGGCTTGTTCCGACGCTCTGAAAACATGAAGCTCAGCGTATTGCCGTGTTTGTCCATAGCTCTGTATAGAATGACCCGCGCACCTTTCACGCTTGTTTAAGTTTCGTCTATCCGCAAGGAACGGCAACTCGATCCATTGAACCTGCGCGCGGCGTTGGCGATTTCACTAGTGTATTTTTTGTCACCCAACGCTTCAGCGTCGTGTGATTCACCCCAACGCCAGGCTAGGACGTGATTTCTTTTAAACCATGGTACGGCACGCCGAATAGAACACAAAAAAAGTAAATAGGTTCACATCCTCGGGATGTTGCGTGCCTTCGAAGGAGAACACGAGTTGGCTTTCGACCAGTTGGGACTGAAAGCCCACCACACACTAAACCCAAGCCCGTCAAAAACCAGAACTTTGCAGTAAAGCCTCAAAACACTGGCAGAATCTGGGTCTCCGTTGTAATATGCAAAAAAAACAAAAAAGTATCATAAGAGTGGATGCCATCCTAATTTCGAACATTCGGAGGTTCTGTTGCAAAGTTTCTGGCTGAGCCAAGTAGGTTCTTTGGATGGGTTTTGTCGCATACTCCGAATGTACCTGTTGAGTCTATTGAAGTTTTGATAGACGCTTGCCCAAGACAGATCGGGGCAGGCCGTGAAAATTTCGCTCAAGGGAGCGCATTTTCCAAAAGACGTGATCTTGCACGAGTTCTTCTTCCATCTTCGGTATTCGGTGTGGCACCGGGATCTGGAAAAAATCCTGGCTGAGCGAGGCGTTTCGGTCGAGCATGCGACCTTGAACCGTTGGATCGTGAAGTATGCACCACTGGTCGCCGACCAGGCGCGTCATCAGAAGCGCTTC
Organism: Ruegeria sp. AO1; assembly: GCF_056535985.1. Taxonomy (NCBI): domain Bacteria; kingdom Pseudomonadati; phylum Pseudomonadota; class Alphaproteobacteria; order Rhodobacterales; family Roseobacteraceae; genus Ruegeria; species Ruegeria sp. AO1. The sequence continues at coordinate 642,976 of NZ_JBQFJC010000002.1, read as the reverse complement.
TTCGATCGATCTTGGCGAATGTACGAAACTTATGTGCGAGTCAAAGGTAAATGGGTTTACCTGTATCGCGCGGTCGACAAACACGGAAAGACCCTTGATTTCATGCTGTCCGAGCGCCGGAATAAAGCTGCAGCGACAAAATTCTTAGCTCGTGCACTCGAGCTGAATGGGCTCCAGAGAAGGATAGTGATCGACAAAAGCGGAGCCAACACGGCTGCTATCAAAACCATCAAGAAGATTCTGAAGGGCTTTGGTTGTCCAGTTCCGATTGAGATGGTCAGGCGAAAATTCCTCAACAATATCGAGGAACCGGACCACCGATCCATCAAACGTCGAATCCGCCCTAGGCTCGGGTTCAAATCGTTTGCGTCCGCCTCCGCAACGCTTGACGGAATTGAAGTTGCGCAGATGATCCGAAAGGACGAGTTCGGAGTCGGAATCTACCCATTCAAGCAGTTCGCCAAGTTAGTCGCCTAAACACAGAAATTCCTAAACCACCTTCATTCTTCAGAGAAGTTTGCGACAAAGCCCTTTGGATATTTCTCAGACATTTGGGACGGCCAAACTCAGCGACTTACTGGATACGCTTATCCTGCGATCTCGGCGAATAGCTGAAAGCCGGAAGTCATATCGCTTGAGAATTGCTGCTTCCGGCTCATATAAGCGACTTCGACGCCGTCCAAAGCGGCTGATGCTGATCTGAACGATTTGAACCCACACATGTGACGTACGCGACGCTTGATAAACCGTTGATCCTGTTCGATCAGGTTATTCAGATACTTGGACCTGACTGTTTGGGTTTAGGCTATTCAGCCTCCACAATTAGTTAAATTTCTCGCGTCTAGACGCACATCATTGTCGTTTCAATCGGCCGTTTGTCAAAACTTGCCAAGTGTTTCCAGTATCAAATTCCGCGTAGCGTTGTCGTTGTTGAATATCCTGTCAGCGAGAAACTCAGACGGAAAATCGGGCCACGTTTTGCGCATTTGAACAACGAGCCGTTGTGCGTCTTCCGTGTTTCCCAACTGATCTTGCGCGACGGCTTGGAATAAGAGCGAAGGAGCACTGACTGGCGCTCCGGCAGCTGGCGCCCCCTGAAAGGCTTCGACAACACTCTCGTAATTCCCGAGCATGAGTTGCGACACGCCCCAGATGTTTCTCGCACCGAACCTACCGGATCCTGATCTGGGTCTCTCCGGGTTGCTGACTTCGGCAGCAAGTTCCGGGGCATTGGCAACTATGGCAGTGATACCAACAAGATCGAGAATATGGCCGTCCTTTGACCCCAATTCGACGGACATTCGGGCGTATTTTAAAGCCTCGTTTGGCTGGTTATAGACAGCCAACACCCAACCATTTGCGCCATTTGCCCACGCATCAGCAGGGGACAATTCAAGGGCCTTTTCAGATAGTTCCGAAGCTTGACCTAAGAGATCTTCTCTTTGCGATTCATCCGGGGAAAGCATGGCCAGAGTCGCCAAAACCTGTGCCGATCCCGCATAGCCATCGGAGAGTGCTGGGTCGAGCTCGGCTGCATGCTGGAACATTCCCAGTGCGATTTGCTGGCGCTTGACGTCAAAAACGGGAAAAAACACGCCTCGGGCTTGATCTGCAAGGTTGGCCGCCTGAAGTCTTGTCAAAGATTGCTCACCAAGTGCTGCACGTTCAGCTTGTTCATTGGATTGAGCCGTTGGCGGTACTTCTGTGTTTTTTTGGCTCGTCCAGATGCCAAGCACAACGACTACTGCGAGGACCCCCAATCCAAGTGGAAGCAGCCGCAGCGAACGCCGACGCCCGCCAGGCTCATCGCCGTTCCATGCATTTGATACGCCACCTTCAATTGTAGGCTCGTATGAAAACCGCGGCTTGTATCCGCCAGGATCAACAAAAATGCGAACACCGTCGCCGTCCCATTGATCTTCGTAAAACTCGCGCAATAGCCGACGTAGTCGCCTTGCTTCGACGCGAACGAGGTTTTGGCCGCCACTGCCATCAATGCGTCGCCCATAGACCTCTACAGCAATAGCTTTGCCTCGGATCTGGGGACCGCGGCCCGCGATAGCTTCCTCGACTACGTATGTAAGAAACTGTTGAAGACGGGGTGAAGCTTGAAACTCGTCGCTCGATAAAACCCGCTCGAGCGCTTCCCGGACAAGATCCGGCGACGGCTGCTCAACATGTTGATCTATCGGCAATTCACTAGCTTTGTTCAAGGCAAACTCACCCCCAACTCACGGTGACTCACTTGGCCTGCACGGTCAACCACACTCATCTCGATGTGAGAATAGATAGTGGGAGCCGGGATTTATCCAGTGGCGGTGGACCTGACAGAAGAGATTCCAGAGCTGTCCGATGCGCTGTCAGGGCGTATCGAAACGGATGCGTTGCTCAAAGAGGTCGTCGAAGACCTGAAGAAAGCTTCCGAGCTGCTGGATGATGTATCGATCACAGCCTCAGAGCGCGCGGAATGGGCCCACATAAAATCTGAACTCGTGAACGAACTTCGCCGGATGGTGAAGCGCGATCCTCGCAACATTTCCAATTGAGGGCATGACCATGACAAAAGAAGACAACGGCAAAGATCTGAAAAACGAACCAAACCAGCAATCTGACGACATCGAAAACCCTTCCCGGCGACACGTTATGCAGGGGCTGGCAGCAGGCGCGGTCGCAACCGGTGCCGTTAGCTACGGTACTGGAGCTGCACAGGCGCACCCCGGAGATGGACCACTAGGCGAAAGCCTAAAGAACCCTTACGGCGGCAGACCTGCGGGCGGTATCACGCTGCCGGAGTATTTCCGCCCCACAAAATACATGACTGGTTCGAACGCGAACTACTTCCCGCTGTCCGAAGAGCTCGGCCCCGACGAAATGCGGATTTCATTCTGCGGTTCCACCCCATTTCCTCCGAGAGAAGATCAGGCTGGCACCTGTATTATGGTCGAGTTGGGTAACGGAAAGAGGTTCTTCTTCGACTTCGGATCAGGTTGTGTCCGCAACATTATCGGGATGCAGGTTCCGGGTCAGTTGATCAACGACATCTTCATAACGCACCTGCATGTCGATCATTATGCCGACATCCCATACATCTACCCGTTTCGGGCTTGGTCTGGTGGATACACACCGCTTCGCATTCACGGTCCATCAGGTCGAACACCCGAGCTTGGCACGGCCGGAATGGTTAAAGGCATGCAGCAAATGCTCAAATGGCATCTGGAGGCCTTTGATGTATTCCCGATTGGGGACGGCTATGAGATTGAAGTCAACGAATTCGATTTCCGCCAAGAAGGTGGCATCGTTTATGACCAAGATGGCGTGACTGTTCGGTCCTGGCCGCGTAGCCATGCCAAGGACGGAGCTGTGGGGTATCGGCTGGATTGGAATGGCCTGAGCTTTGTTTGGACCGGCGATGGCCGCCCTGATGAACTGAGCCTTGAATACGGAAAAGGCGTCGATGTGTTTGTGACCGAAATGTCCGGACAGGATATCGGTCAGTTGATGACCTACAAATACGGTTTGCCGCAAGAGCTGTTCAACTACACAATCGATACGCATCATACATCGCACTATGCGGTCGGTAAGATGATGGCTGAGGCGCGCCCACGGCTTGCAATGGTAACCCACTATACGCAAGACGAGGATATCGATGCTGAGATGTTGGCGGGAATCCGAGCGCACTATGATGGGTTGTTCGCCTGGGGCTTGGATGTCGCCGTCGTCAACGTCACAAAGGATGCAATCTGGTATCGGAAGGCGACTCTTCCCGGAAAGTCTGGATCTGTCGCCCCCTTCCGCGAATTGGGCAAGATGGAAGCAGAGGGCAAGATCACGCTGCCGGATGAAATCAAGCCGCCAGCACCGCGGTCATCACGTGCTGAACAGCAGGACCAAAAGTATCGCGACATGGAGATCGATCCCAAAGAATACTACCCAGCTGAGGTATTCCGAGCTCCTGATCCAGAATGGCCCAGTGATTTCGTCATCAAAGTTGATGACGTCATCCCGAACCGAAAAAAGAAGGCGGAGTAACGACATGATTGAATTCGGTTCGACTTCCGCGATCCCCGTAACGATCCTTACCGGCTTTCTAGGAGCCGGTAAGACAACGCTTTTGAACCGCATCCTGACCGGCAACCACGGTCTGCGGGTTGCGGTTCTTGTGAATGACTTTGGATCCATAAACGTCGATGCCGACTTGGTGGTGGGCCTCGAAGACGATGTGATGAGTTTAGCGAATGGCTGCGTGTGCTGCTCGATCCGAGATGACTTGATCGAAACGGTAGAAGCAGTTCTCGCCCGGCCTGAAAAACCGGAATACATCGTCCTCGAAGCAAGTGGAGTGTCGGATCCATCGTCAATCGCGATGACATTCACAGATCAAAAGTTTCGGGACATGATCCGCTTGGACAGCCTTATGTGTCTTGTCGATGCGGAACAACTATTTGCCGCGCCGGAACAAATGGAACTGAAGCTCCGTCAAATTGCGTTCTCGGACATGGTTATTTTGAACAAGGTTGATCTTGTTGACAGGGCTACAGTTCAGAAGGTGCACGATTGGCTTGGCTCTCGCTTCCGTCGCTATCGTTTGGTCGAAGCTGTCAATGCAAACGTCCCTCTGGACATACTTCTTTCAGTCGGCCGCTTTGCCTCAGAACAACTAGAAACAGAAGTACCTGACCATCATGAACATGGCCCCGGCTGCGGCTGTCACCACGCTACTCATTCAGACAGCTTTTCGACAACCATGATGAAAGCGGAACGCCCGATAAGCCTCTCTTCTCTCCGAAGCGCTATTCGGACGCTTCCCGGTGATGTCTATCGCCTCAAGGGTTTTGTCTTCAGTGAGGAAGATCCGGATCATCGCATTCTTGTCCAGGTCGTCGGCAAACGCATGGACATCGCGCGAGATGAAGTGTGGGGTGAGCGTAAACCCGAAACCAGGCTTGTCGCGATTGGTGCACCAGGAGCCCTTTCAGAGCACACTCTTTCAGATACGCTACTTGAGACTGTATAGTGGCCAAATCGGCCGAACCTGGTCTTGTGCGTCTTTAGTGAGCTCAGATGCTTCGGTTTCTGGTCCAATGAATCCAGTGGAGTATTTGGTATGCTAATCGTTCTGGCGCTGTATTTTGGCCTGGCATGGCTGGTGTTTTCAAAACTTCGCCTGCTGCCGTGGAACGCGGTTTCAAAGACTTTCATCTATGGCGGTGGTGTCGTGATTGCATTGGTGGTTATCGGCGCGCTGAACCACACGACACCAAGCGGGACGGTTTCGGTCCAAGGTGCAGTGATCAGCATTGCCCCAAATGTTGCTGGACCAGTGACAGAAGTCGCAGCAGAGCCCAATGAGTTGGTATCAAAGGGGGATGTTCTTTTCCGGATAGATGATACGGAATTCGCCGCTGAGGTCGCTCGACTTGAAGCGTCGTTGGCCTCCGCCCAATCTGAGGCAGATCAGCTGGGTCACGACCTTGAGGCGGCTGAGGCTGACATTGCCTCACTGTCCGCGCAACTGGATTTTGGCGTGGCGCGTCGCGATGACATTATCCGTCTCACCGAACGGGGAGCGTCCACTGAGTTCCAGCTTCAGGAAGCCGTTTCAACGATAGAGCAACTTGAGGCGGGCTTGCGCGCCGCAAACGCGCGGAAGGCGGGTCTTGAAAGGCGTATTGCCGCCCAAGTGGATGGGGTCGATGTTGGCGTTGCCGAGGTAGAGAATTTGTTGATCCAAGCGCAGTGGGCATTGGAGCAAACAGTTGTACGCGCACCTGCAGATGGCATGGTCACAGGCTTGACCCTGCGCCCTGGGAACCGGGTATCGACTCTACAAGGCGCAATCAATTTTGTTGTACCGGGCGACAGGGTTCTGGTTGCGACACTTCCTTTGAGTAGTCTGCAAAACATATCCATTGGCGATACTATTCGTGTTGCCCTGCGCAGTATGCCTGGAGCGGAGTTTGTTACCACGATTTCGGACATACCACCCGCTACCAGCGAAGGGGCGTTGGATGCCAGAAGTGGGCTTCCTTCACTGCGTGAGTTGATTGGCGCGGCGGACTTCATTGTTGTTGCAGAAATCCCGGGTGATCTGAGTGCAAAGGTGACCAAATTGGGTGCATCAGGTACAGGCTTGGTTATCACCGAGGAAGCAGGCGCAATTTCGGTGTTGGCAGAAATTTTATTCTGGGTCACCAAGAAACTGAATTACCTTTGATTTAACTGAATTGCGCAAGGAACGACCTATGTCGCTACCTGCAAAATCATACTTTTGCTTTGAGCTTCACTAACTGAGCCGTTCGCACCTCTGGACTTGCTGAGCTCACTTTTGAAAGTCTGCTTTAGCCTTAGTAAGACCATTTATTGCTCAGCATCCGTTGACAATTTATCCCGCTTTGTCGTTATCTGCACGTTTGAAATGCTGCGCCGTGTCGGGGGTCCGGACGGAGCCTATTTCGACCAATGCGGTCCGTTCAACGAAGGTCAGCTTGACGAGGCTAAGCGCCAATCGTTTGCCCGACGAAACTTGAACATAGGCGCGAAGCCAGCCTCATGCTATTTTTAAGAAGGATTCGTAGGACGGGAAGCTGTTGGATCGCCAGCACTCAAAAGAGATTGACCGTGTCTTAAGCGGGTTCGATACGGGGCGGGACCGACTTGTCGCGGATAGCTGGCAGCGATGTGTTGAAACCTACGGTATGGATCCCTCACGACAGGAACCCGCGCACATCCTCCCTGACACCAAATTCCGAGAACACCTGGAACAATCCGAACGTCTGATCGCAACCGCGCGTTCGGGGCTGCAATCGCTGTTTGCGCAGGTGGCAGGGCAGAACTACGTCCTGCTGCTTGCGGATGCAGATGGCGTCTGCGTCGATTTCTTTGGCGACCGGAACTTCGAGGACGAGCTCAAAACTGCGGGTCTTCATCTAGGTTTCAAGTGGACGGAAGAGTTGGCAGGAACGAACGGAGTGGGGTCGTGTATCGTTACGGGTCAGCCGGTGACGATCCATCAGAGTGATCATTTTTCTATCACGCATACGCCGCTGTCTTGCACGGCAGCGCCTATTTTTGACACCAAAGGAGCTCTTGCGGCTGTTCTGGATGTGTCATTGTTGCGTGGACCCTCACCAAAGGCGTCGCAAAATCTGGCCATGACATTGGTGACGAACTCCGCCCGTCGCGTCGAGATGGCAAACCTGATGGCATCGACGCGGCGTGATTGGGTCCTGCGCTTTTCAGCCAGCCCTGAATTTCTTGAGGTCGATCCCGAAGCGGCGGTTGCAGTGGACGGAGGCGGCAAGATCATCGGTATGACCTCGGGGGCCCGACGTGCGCTGGACCCGGACGGTTCGGGTCACCTGATCGGGTCGCAATTGCAGGAGTGGCTTGAAATCAGTGTTGATGACATGCCCGAGTTCATGCGCGGCAGACCGTCCGAAGACCGCGTTCTACACCTCAAGGATGGGCGCGCGCTCTATGGTCATGCCGTTGCTCCACAGACGCCGCAGATGACGGCAGCTCTGCGCAAACGGGAAAAGGTTCTGCCTGGTGCCCTTGGGAGCTTTGCAGGGCCGGATGCGGGCCTTCAGCAACTTTTGAACAAAGCTGCGCGTCTTGCGCCGACCAATCTGCCGCTTTTGCTGACCGGTGAAAGCGGGACGGGCAAGACCAAGCTGGCGCGCGCGATCCATATGGCTGATCCTGCGACACAGGATTTCCACACCGTGATCTGTTGCGACACGCCAACATTCAATTTCTGCCATGGTATCGAACCCAGCACACTGTTTCTGCGCGGCGTTGAAGACCTGAGCGAGCCTGCGCAGGCCTCTCTTTTGGCAGTGCTTGAGCGGCGGGCTGATCTGAGGATCATCGCCTCATGCCGGCAGCCCCCGGCGGGATTACAGGGCGGTCTGCGCGAAGATCTGCTGCACCGGATTGTGGGGGCCACATTGTCTCTGCCGCCTTTGCGCCACCGTGCGGATCTGGATTGGTTGCTTGATCGTCTGCTTCGACGATTTGCCAGCCATGACATTCGCCTGTCGACCGCTGCCCGCGCCGACCTGAAGTCACGGTTGTGGCGCGGCAATATTCGTGAACTGGAACATCTGCTGCAAAGTTCTGTCGCCCTGTGTCAGGATAACATCATCGACTTAACGGATTTGCCCGCCCCGGCACTAGCCCCTACGCAAAAGCAGGACTCAGATGATCTGGAAGCACTTCTGCGTGCTTGTGATTGGAACATGTCCCAACTGGCAAGGCGCCTTGGTGTGAACCGATCGACGATCCTGCGCCGTATGCGAAAAGCCGGGCTTAGACCGCCCGCTTAAACGCATATGTACCCGTGTTGCGCCCTTGTTGCGCGCGCAACAAGCAATGGCGTTTTTGGACTGAACTAAGTGCTGAGGCATCAAATCCGCTTGCCCGAAGGGTCGCGGATTTGCCAGCCTTCTGCTCCGTGGAGATAGGGAGGATGACATGCTCGACACAACACTCTCGGATCAGGTTCAGGGGTTTCTGGATGACTTCGGTGCGGCTTTGTCCCAAGGCGATATCGATGCCGCCTGCGATATGTTCCAGGACGATTGCTATTGGCGCGATCTGGTAAGCTTTACCTGGAATATTAAAACGGTCGAGGGCAAGGCGCAGTTAGCAGATATGCTCGCGCATCAGTTGGCCACAACCAAGCCGAGTGGTTGGAAAATAGCCGAAGGTGAAGTTCCAACTGAAGACGGCGGAATAACCACCGCATGGATCGAGTTCGAAACCGAAGTGGCACGCGGCTACGGGTTGATCCGCCTCAAGGATGGCAAGATTTGGACGTTGCTGACCACTATGGTCGAGCTGAAAGGTCATGAAGAGCCCAAAGGGTTCAACCGTCCACTTGGGGCCAAGCATGGTGCGGGGAAACACAGGACCACATGGGCAGAAGAACGGGCGCAAGAGGAGGCTAATCTGGGTTACGAAACGCAGCCCTACTGCGTTATCATCGGCGGCGGTCAGGGTGGGATCGCCATGGGCGCGCGGCTGCGTCAGCTGAGTGTACAGACGATCATTGTCGAACGGAATGACCGGCCGGGCGACAGTTGGCGCAATCGCTACAAATCCCTCTGCCTGCATGATCCGGTCTGGTACGATCATCTTCCTTACATCAAGTTCCCGGAAAACTGGCCCGTGTTCTCGCCCAAGGACAAGATCGGTGACTGGCTTGAGATGTACACCAAGGTGATGGAGCTGAACTATTGGACGCGCACGACGGCCAAATCCGCCACGTTCGATGAAGACAAGGGCGAATGGATCATCACTGTCGACCGGGACGGTGAAGAGGTTGTACTGCGGCCCAAACAACTGATCATGGCGACGGGGATGTCCGGCAAGAAACGCATGCCCGATTTTCCGGGTATGGATGTTTTCAAAGGCGAACAGGTGCATTCGTCGGAACATGAAGGTCCTGACAAATGGGCCGGTAAAAAGGTCGTTGTGGTGGGGTCCAACAACTCGGCCCACGACATCTGCGCCGCGCTCTGGGAAAACGATGCCGATGTGACCATGGTGCAGCGGTCCTCAACCCATATTGTCCGCTCTGACACCCTCATGGAAATCGGACTGGGCGATCTCTATTCTGAACGTGCGGTGCAGTCTGGCATGACGACCGAAAAGGCCGATCTGATCTTTGCTTCGCTGCCCTATCGCATTCTTCATGAATTCCAGATTCCAGCCTATGCCGCGATGAAAGAACAGGACAAAGCGTTCTATGACGGGTTGGAAAAGGCCGGGTTCTGGCTGGATTGGGGCGATGATGACAGCGGGCTGTTTATGAAATACCTGCGTCGCGGATCGGGCTACTACATCGATATAGGGGCCAGCCAGTTGATCATTGATGGCGAGATCAAGCTGAAACGGGGTCAGGTCACCGCGCTTGATGAAACCGGAGTTATCCTTGATGACGGCACGCATCTGGATGCCGATCTGGTGGTCTATGCGACGGGGTATAATTCGATGAACGGCTGGGTGGCGGACCTGATGGGTCAGGAAATGGCGGATCGGCTTGGGAAATGCTGGGGTCTGGGCTCTGACACAACCAAGGACCCGGGGCCTTGGGAAGGCGAGCAACGCAATATGTGGAAGCCGACACAGGTTCCAAACCTCTGGATGCATGGTGGAAACCTGCATCAGTCCCGGCATTATTCACAGTTCCTGTCGCTGCAAATAAAGGCCCGGATGGAGGGTATCCCGACGCCGGTCTACGGCCTTCAAGATGTGCATCACCTCAGTTAATGCGTGCGCCACAACCAAGAAGTGGACTTTCAATTTACCCGATTGAAAGTCTGCTTTATCCGTTCTGTCGGTCTCCGAATGTAACCCAACTTTGCGCTTGTAGCGAATGGCTAGTTCGACGGCCACATCGCTGCCCGTGCTACCCAACCGTTCAGCGTCGTTTGATCGACCGACACGCCGCGCTCTGCCATGATCTCTTCCAGATCCCGATATGAAACGCCGTATCTGACATAGAAAAACACGGCGAACAGGAAAACGTCCTTCGGATAATACGTACCCATGAAGGAGAACGTGAGAAGACTTCCAGCTGAATAATGTTATTTGCGAATCAGGTGCCAACTCCGTGAAGGTCAATCGGCAAAAGTTTGCAACAGATCCTTCCATCGAAGCCAATGAAAAGCCGTCAATTGAAAGAAGTGTGCTTCTCGCCTAAAGCTTTCGAATGCCGTGGACTGTCAGTGTGCTGACCAGATCAGCGTAGTCTTCACGTGCCTTGGTTCCGGCTCCTGTATTCCACATGTAATACCAGTTCAGCATGCCGAAGACTGACATTGTAGCGCCGCGCAGCTTGGTCTTGTCATCACCCAACGTCTCTGGAGACAACTCCTTTAGGATATTGTTAATGAAGTTGACCATATCACGCTGGTACTCACGCAGTTTCTTTTGCTGGTCGTCGGCGAGGGCGTTCATACCGCTGATCTGAACCCGGTGCTCGTCATCAGCACCTTGATAGGCGAACAAGATTTCGCGGACAGCCTTTCGAAGTTTCTCTTCAGGCTCAAGCCCTTCGAAATCAACGTTGCAAATGCGGTCACGTAAATCCCGAAGATAGGTCTCAAGGATGTCATACAAGATGGCATCCTTACTGTCGTAATAATGGTATATGTTCGCCTTGGAGATCCCGCACTCTTTTGCCAACAGGGTCATTGAGGCGCGGTCGAACCCCTGGTCCGCAAAGATTTTCGCAGCTCTTTTGAGTATCTGTTCCCGCTTCTGGTCGTGGTCTTTGGCGATTGTCCTGGCCACGGCTTATTCCTTATCGCGGTTGTCGATGACGCGCTTCGCCTTGCCCTGAGAGCGTTCGACGTCGCCCGGATCACCTACAACAATTTCCGTTGAAACGCCAACAACGTCCTTAATACGCTTAGTAAGCATTCGGGCTGCGGCAGTCTTTGACATCTCGTCGGTCGAGTCTGCTGATGCTTCGACAAACACCCGCATCGCGTCCATTCGGCCGGATTTGTAAAGTTCGATCTGATAGTAGGGGGCCAGACCGCCTGTCGCCATGACCTGTTCTTCGATCTGGCTGGGGAAAACATTCACGCCCCTTAGGATCATCATGTCGTCACTGCGGCCGGTAATCTTTGCCATCCGGCGCATCGAACGCGCGGTTCCGGGCAACAGGCAGGTTAGATCGCGCGTGCGGTAGCGGATCATTGGCAAACCTTCTTTGGTCAAAGTGGTGAACACCAACTCGCCGGTTTCGCCGTCGGGCAGTACTTCGCCTGTGGCCGGGTCAATGATCTCTGGTAGGAAGTGATCCTCCCAGATCACGGGACCATCTTTTGTTTCGACGCACTCGCTCGCGACGCCGGGGCCCATGATTTCAGACAGGCCGTAGATATCGACCGCGTGCATGTCGAATGCAGATTCAACCTCCGTTCGCATTGCATCTGTCCAAGGCTCTGCTCCGAAAATGCCGACCTTGAGAGAGCTTTTTCTGGGGTCGAGCCCGGATTTGTGGAACTGTTCAAGGATGTTGAGCATGTATGACGGCGTCACCATGATCCCGTCGGGCTGAAAATCATTTATCAAGCCGACCTGTTTCTCGGTCTGCCCGCCGCTCATGGGGACAACGGTTGCACCCAAACGTTCGATCCCGTAGTGGGCGCCCAGGCCGCCGGTGAAAAGGCCGTAGCCATAGGCGTTGTGGACCAAATCGCCCTTACGCAAACCTGCCGCCCGCAACGACCGCGCACCCAAATCTGCCCAGTTGTCGATATCAGCTTTGGTATAGCCAACCACAGTTGGTTTGCCGGTTGTCCCGGAAGACGCGTGCAGTCGAATAATCTCACTGCGTGGGACCGCGAAAAGGCCGAAAGGGTAGTTGTCGCGCAGATCGTTTTTATACGTGAACGGGAACTTCGAAATATCCGAAAGCTGTTGCAAATCATCCGGATGGACACCCGCCTCATCAAAGCGCTGTTTGTACATCGCCACGTTTTCGTAGGCATGTCGGACCGACCATTTGAGGCGTTCAAGCTGTGTCGCACGGATTTCGTCGATCGATGCGATTTCGATCGGGTCCAATTCAGCTTTGTTGGGGGACAGGGCGTCCATTGCGTTGCTCCTCCAGCGTATTTCTATTCGACAAAATTCTGACCACCAACCGCGCGGGACATGCCCCGGAATTCGGCGACAGTCATGCCATCTTGATTTGTGATGCGTACGTCATAGACGCCGCTACGACCTGCGACAGCGGTTTCTGTCGCGGTTGCGGTCAGGCGGTCTCCCAGGCGGCCAGGTGCGAGATAGCTCATCATTGTATGCTGGCCGACGGTCGCGACGTTGCGACTGTTGCAGGCAAAGGCAAAGGCGCTGTCTGCCAGGGCATGGGTGACGCCGCCGTGGCATATGCCATGGCCGTTGCAGTGATGAGTTGCGACGGTCAGTGCCAGAATAGCGCGGCCTTCGTCGACGTTAACGAGTTCCATGCCGAACCATTTGCTGGCCTCATCATTGGCCCACATAGCAGCGGCAGATTTAGCGGCGCGTTCTTGCGGGGTCATCGTCATTTGCCCTGAAAACTTGGCGCGCGTTTTTCGAGGAAGCTGGACACGCCTTCGGCATAGTCCGCACTTTCCCCGCAGATCTTCATAGCGTCCGCTTCAATTTCAAGATGATCAGAAAGAGTGGTGGTCGCCGCGGTCTGAATGCACTGCTTTGTCTTACCCAGCCCAACGGTCGGACCGTTGGCAAATTGGTTTGCCAATGCGCGACTTTCGGTCATCAACTGATCATCGGGCAGGGCTTTCCAGATCAGGCCCCAGTCTTCAGCTTGTTTTGCTGGTAAAGGTTGTGCCGTAAGCGCCAGTCCTTTTGCTCTGGCCTCTCCCAATAGGCGGGGCAGGTGCCAACTGCCGCCAGTATCAGGGATCAGACCGACCTTGGCAAAACTCTGAATGAACTTGGCGCTTTCACCGGCCAAAACCATGTCACAGGCCAGTGCCAGATTTGCCCCGGCTCCGGCAGCAACACCGTTCACAGCACAAATAACCGGGAAGTTCAGCGACCGGATCAATCGCACTAAAGGCGCATAAAAGGTCCGCACGGTTTTGCTCAGATCAGGCGGGCCGTCCATTTTCGATGGATCGCGGTCACCAAGATCCTGTCCGGCGCAAAATCCGCGACCTGCACCGGTCAAAAGGACGGCGCGCGCGCCGTTGTCTCGGGCGGATTTCAGCGCGTCTTGCAGCGCGTAATGCATCTCATCATTGAATGAGTTCAGTTTGTCGGGACGATTCAGTGTAATCTCAACCCAGGTCCCGTGATCTTCTACAAGAATCGTATCGCTCATGACTGCTCTGCCAGATGTCGTTTCATTTTTATCATTGCATTAACCGAACGGTTGGTCAATATATAAACAAGACTCGAATCCAGAGCGCTTGAAGGGCACACCCATGTCTCAGACCTCACTTGTGAATGTTGAACTCAAAGGCGATGTCGCCTGGGTCACCATTGACAACCCGCCGGTCAATGCGACCTCGCAAGCGGTCCGGCAGGGGCTTGCAGATGCTGTGGATGCGGTCAAAGGCGCGCGGGTGGCCGTGTTGCGATGCGCTGGCCGGACTTTCGTCGCGGGCGGGGACATGTCCGAATTCGACAAGCCGCCGGTCGAGCCGCATTTGCCCGATGTCGTCCAAATGATCGAAGACAGCGATGTCCCTTTCGTCGCCTGTATGCACGGGAATGTTCTGGGTGGGGGACTCGAAATTGCGATGGCCTGCGCATGGCGGATTGCAGCGCCCGAAACGGGATTTGGTCTGCCAGAGGTCAATGTTGGATTGATCCCCGGCGCCGGCGGCACGCAACGTCTGCCACGCCTTGTGGGGATGGAAGCGGCAATCGATCTGGCCTGCACAGGCAAAGTGCGGAAGGCCGAGGAGATGCAGCAGCTTGGGGCCGTCGATTTGGTGGCCGACGATCTTGAAGCGGCGGTCGAGAGTTTTGTGGCCGATCTGCCCGACCGTCCTGTGCCTGTCAGCCAACGTATTCTCGCTGATTTTGCGCCGGATCTGATCGAGACCTCTCGGGCATCGCTGAAAAAGCGTGCCAAGGGGCAGCAGTCGCCGTTGGAGAACCTGACCGCGTTAACCTGGTCCCAGAAGCCGTTTTCCGAAGCACAGCCGATGGAGCGGACGCGCCATCTGGTGCTTCGCCAAACTGCGGAAAGCCGCGCGCTGCGTCATGCGTTCTTTGCGGAACGCAGCGTATCAAAGCCCTCTCTGATCAAGGATGCCCAACTGCGTGATATCAGCCGTATTGCTGTTGTGGGTGGCGGCTTGATGGGCGCCGGGATCGCAACGGCCGCTCTGACGGCTGGCCTGTCTGTAACGTTGATCGAGCGCGACTCCGAGGCCGCATTGGCAGCCCATGATCGGGTTGAAGGCCTGTTGAAGGGTGCGGTCAAACGCGGAAAGATGACTGAGACGCAATGCCTGACTTGCCTGTCCCGATTTCGCGCCGTTGACAGCTATGCCGAAGCAGCCGACGCGGAATTGGCGATAGAAGCCGTGTTCGAGGACCTATCGGTCAAACAGCAGGTCTTTGCTAAATTGGCCAAGAACATGGACGCCAACGCAATTCTTGCCACCAATACATCTTATCTGGACCCTGCTGAAATCTTCTCGGGCATCGAAAACCAGACACGGTGCATCGGGCTACATTTCTTCAGCCCGGCCCATGTCATGAAACTGCTTGAGATCGTGCACACCCCCCGAACCGCCCCAGAGGTGGTGGCCACAGGGTTTGCTCTGGGCAAGAAACTGCGCAAGGTCTCGGTGCTGTCAGGCGTTTGCGACGGGTTCATTGGCAACCGCATGTTGGCCGCTTATCGGCGCGCAGCAGATTATCTGCTGGCAGACGGGGCACTACCCCATGAAATTGATCTGGCGATGCGGGATTTCGGGATGCCGATGGGGCCCTACGAGCTGCAGGATCTTACCGGGTTGCAAATCGCCTGGGCAAACCGAAAACGCAACGCTGCCACGCGCGACCCGAACGAACGCTATGTCACCATTGCCGACCAGCTATGTGAGATGGAGCGGTTTGGGCGGCGATCCGGCAAAGGCTGGTACCTGTACGAAGAAGGAAATCGCAAACCGATCCGCGACCCCGAGGTTGAAGCTTTGATCGAAGGGTATTCCACAGCGCAGGGCATTACCCGCCGGACCTTTACGGCCGAGGATATATCGTCTCGCCTTCTGGCGGTCATGGCGAATGAGGGCGCTTTGATCATCCAAGAAGGGATCGCCGAAAACGCAGAAGCCGTCGATATGGTTCAGATCCACGGCTATGGTTTCCCGCGTTGGCGAGGGGGGCCAATGAACTATCGCAAGGAAATCGGCAGTAACGTGTCCCAGTCGGTTATGCTGACTGTGGCTAAGGAAAGTCCGGCGTCTTGGGTCATCGCGGCCCAAACTATAGCGCTTTAAAAGTGTTGATGGTTACAAAAGCAACCATTAACGCATTCAGAATGCATGTTTCACAGGGAGGAGATAGAACATGAAACTCAGCAACTTGAGCACCTTGCTGGCTTCGGCGGCACTTGCCATTTCGGGTACCGTTGCGATGGCGGCAGACTATACGCTGACTATTTCCAGCTGGGCGCCGCCGACCCATGGCATCAACGCCAAGATGTGGCCGAAATTCGTCGAAATGGTTGAAGAAGCCACCGATGGCCAAGTCACCGCCGAACTGAAACTTGGCATCGCACCACCGCCGGCTCAGATGGACCTGATCATGGATGGGGCGGCGGATGCCTCGATCATTTTCCACGGCTACCAGCCCGGCCGTTTTGTCACCACCAAGATGATCGAACTGCCCGGATATGAAGGCTCGGCCGAAGCCGCATCGGTGGCCTATTGGCGCGCCTATGACAAGCACCTGAAGGCGGCCGACGAACATCGCGGCGTCAAGGTGATCGCGCTGCATACGCACGGACCAGCCCAATTGCATTCCAGCAGCCCTGTTACCACGCTGGACGAGGTGTCAGGCCTCAAGGTTCGCATCCCCGGAGGTGTTGGTGGCGATGTCGGTACAGCGCTGGGCGCAACCGGTATCCAGGTGCCTGCTCCGAAAGTGTACGAAACGCTGGCTTCGAAAGCAGCCGATGGCGTCGTGATGCCATTTGAATCCCGCAAGGGCTTCAAGCTGACCGAAGTGGCTCAGAACGTTTACGAAGTTCCGGGCGGCCTGTATCGCGGTTCTTTCGCCTTCATCATGAACGAAGACACATTTGCCGATCTGCCTGCCGAGCTGCAGCAAGCGCTGGAACAGCAAGTCTTTGGCGAGCCGCTGAGCCGTGAAATCGGTAAAATCTGGGACGAAATTGATGCCATCGGGCGCGAAGCCACCGAAGGCACAGACGGCAATGCGATCAACACCGCATCTGTGGAAGACCTGGAAAAGTTTAACGCTATTGCTGTCGATGTCCGCGCCAAGGTCATTGACGAAGTCAACGGCGCCGGGGTCGATGCTCAGGCCGCGTATGACATGATCGTCAGTGAAATGGCCGCGCAATAACGCGAGCTGGTTGGCGGTCTCGCACCGCCAGCCGTTTCGACCGGGCGGGAATTCCTCATGCAATCTCTGGTATCCTTCGCGCGCCGCATCAGTGTTTTTCCGACAGTGATGGCCTGTGTGGCGCTGTTTATCCTCATGGTTATGACGTTTTGCGACGTCATTCTTCGGTCCATGTTTAACGCGCCGATCGAAGCGGCGACCGAGTTGACGCGTATTCTGATGGCGATCCTTGTATTCTCGGTGCTGCCGATGATTTCGGCTGGAAAGGGTCAGATTGCAGTCGACCTGACAGACGGGTTGTTTGCGCGACTGCGCCTAAGCCGCGCCCGGGATGCGATTGTCTATCTGGTCTCGGGCATCATGCTCTTCTGGCCGATACAGCGGGTCTGGATCCTTGCCGAACGGGCGCGGGACTACGGTGACGTGACCGAGTACCTGTCCATCCCCGTTTTCTACGTCGGCTGGTTCATTGCCGCGTCCACAGCGATCACCGCCGTCGCGATGATCACGACCGGCCTTCTGCACATCTTCGCCCCCCATACTTTGTCGGAGCACCCTCAATGACTGCCGCACTGATCGGCTTTGGCCTTGTTCTTGTTCTCGTGCTTCTGCGCCTGCCGATTGTCTTTGCAATGGGTCTCGTCGGAACGCTGGGTTTTGCGTATGAACGCGGAGGCAGCATTCTGTCCGAACGCGGCTTGAAAGCAGCAATGTCGATGGTGGGTCGTCAGATCACCGATACGGCTCAGGACTACGGCCTTTCGGTTATTCCGCTGTTCATCCTGATGGGTTTGTTCGTGAACAAAGGTGGGCTGGCGCGCGAACTTTACGCCGTATCAAACGCGTTTCTTGGCCATTTCAAAGGCGGGATTGCAATGGCTACGGTTGCGGCCTGTGGTGGGTTCTCGGCCATCTGTGGTTCGTCCCTGGCAACGGCGGCAACGATGTCCAAGGTCGCCATGCCGGAAATGCGCCGCTATCGCTATTCGGACGAGCTGTCGACCGCCTCGATTGCGGCTGGCGGTACGCTGGGTATTCTGATCCCACCTTCGGTGATTCTTGTTATCTATGGCCTGTTGACCGAGACATCCATCGGCAAACTGTTTGTGGCCGGTATCATTCCCGGCGTGCTTGGCATCCTTCTGTATCTGTTTGCAGTCCGCTGGACCGTCTGGCGCAAACCCGAATCCGGACCCGCAGGAGAAAAACACGGCTGGGGCGAAAAACTGACAGCGTTACGGTCGGTTTGGGCGGTGTTGCTGTTGTTCTTTCTTGTCATTGGCGGGCTTTACGGCGCGTTTGATTTCCACCCACTGAACCTGACCTTCAGCCCGACCGAAGCCGCCGGCATGGGCGCCATGGGGGCGTTTCTGATCGCCTTGTCCCGCGGTGGGTTGACTCTGAGTTCGACCTTCGAGGTGTTGAAAGAAACAACTTACACCGCTGCCGCCCTGTTCTCGGTCCTGATCGGGGCTCAAATCTTTTCGAACTTCATCAACCTCGCTGGCCTGCCCGAGGCGCTGATTGGTTTGGTCACGGCTTATGACGTGGAACCGTTCGTGGTGATCCTGATGATCCTGGGCATCTACATCATCTTGGGCTGCGTGTTTGAATCCCTGTCGATGCTCTTGCTAACTGTGCCGATCTTTTTCCCGCTGGTGACGTCGCTGGGCTATGATCCGATCTGGTTTGGAATCGTGGTTGTTGTCGTGACCGAGATCAGCCTGATCACCCCGCCGGTTGGTCTGAACGTATTCATCCTGAAAGGGGTGGTCGGGGACGTTTCGACCGCAACGATTTTCAGGGGTGTTACTCCATTTTGGGTCGCCGACATTTTCCGTCTGGCCCTGATCGTTCTGGTGCCCTGGCTGGTACTGGTGCTGCCCGAACATATGGGGGCGATGGGTCACTGATGTTTTCCCTGACGGCGCTTCCCGACGGGTTTCACGAGGACCCTTATCCAGCCTATGCCGCGCTGCGCGAGGATATGCCGGTTTGCCCCCAGTCCGACGGCTCGGTGATCCTGTCGCGATACGAGGATCTGGATCTAGTCTATCGGGATACGACGAGGTTTATCTCGGACAAAAAGGCGGTGTTTGGGCCCAAATACGGGGTCGACAGCCCCCTATACGAACACCACACCACAAGTCTGGTGTTCAACGATCCGCCCCTGCACACCCGCGTCCGCAAGGTGATGGTCGGAGCGATGAACCCGCGTGCCTTGGCGCAGATGGAGCCGGGATTGATCCAACTCGTCGACAGTTTGCTGGATCAGATGCAAGCCAAAGGCACAGTCGAGTTGATCGAGGATTTTGCCGGGGCGATCCCCATCGAAGTGATCGGCAACCTGTTGGGCATTCCCAGGTCCGAACGCGAACCACTTCGGGACTGGTCTCTGGCTATTCTTGGGGCTTTGGAACCACAATTGACGCCTGAGCAGGAAGAGTGGGGCAATCGCGCCGTCTCCGAGTTCAAAGACTTTCTGCGCCATATTATCGAAGATCGAAAAGCCAACCCGGGCAATCCGGAAACGGATGTTCTGACACGGCTGATGCAAGACGATGCGGATGGAGGCCTGACCGACGTCGAACTGTATCAGAACTGTATTTTCATCCTGAATGCCGGGCACGAGACCACGACAAATCTGATCGGCAACGCTCTGGACCTGCTTGATCGGCACCGGGATAAACGCCCGGAATTGCTGAACAATCCCGATCTGATTTCCACAGCAGTGGACGAATTTTTACGCCTGGAAAGCCCAAACCAGTTTGGCAATCGCCTGACTACCGACGATGTGACACTCCATGGTTATACCATCCCGGCAGGCACGGATGTTCACCTGTGTATCGGTGCTGCCAACCGCGACCCGAGGCAGTTTGACCGGCCCGACGACATGCTGCTGGACCGCCGCCCGAACAAGCACCACGCCTTTGCCGGTGGCCCGCACACCTGCGTCGGTCTGACTCTGGCCCGGATGGAGGGCAAGATTGCGGTCAGTCGGTTATTAAACCGCTTTCCCAACTATCAGGTCACAGAGGGCGCAAAGCGTGGTGGGCGAATTCGCTTTCGCGGGTTCGCCCAGCTTCCTGCAAAGGTTTGACGTGACCGAACAAGAAAATGAATCGGCCTTTTTATTGACCGACCGTACGGTAAATATTATAGCTACCATAACCGCGCGCTTAGGGCCGCGTAGATTATTTCAGGACTGAGGAGAGGCACATGACGATCCAACAGATTTCAAGTTTCGCGGCCGGTGAGTGGGTCGCGCCGGGCGAAGGGGCCCGCAACATTGCCAGCGCCGTAACAGGTGAGGTGATCGCGACCGCTGGCAACACTGGCTTGGATGTGCAGGGCATGCTGGATCATGCACGCAATGTTGGCGGGCCAGCACTGCGGCAGATGACCTTTCATGAACGCGCTAAGATGCTAAAGGCACTTTCGGTACATTTGGGGCAGCACAAGCAGGCCCTGTATGACCTTTCATTCAACACGGGCGCGACCCAGTCAGACCATCTGATCGACATCGACGGCGGGATCGGCACGATGTTCGTGTTCGCCTCGAAAGGCCGCCGCGAAATGCCCGATGGTCACGTTTACTTGGATGGTGACGTCGAACAGCTGTCGCGGAATGGGACCTTTGTCGGTCAGCACATCTGCACCCCGCTGCAGGGTGTGGCGGTTCATATCAACGCGTTCAACTTTCCGGTTTGGGGCATGTTGGAGAAGCTGGCTCCGACCTTGCTGGCCGGTGTTCCAGCTATCGTCAAACCGGCGACGAATTCCTGCTACGTAACCGAATTGTGCGTGCGGTTAATGCTGGAGTCTGGCATTTTGCCTGCCGGGGCGCTCCAGCTTGTGTCGGGTGGTCTGGGTGACATTTTGGATCGCCTGACCATGCAAGACGTGGTCAGTTTTACCGGCTCGGCCGATACTGCGCTGAAACTACGGTCTAACCCCGTCATTCTGCAAAACTCCGTCCGTTTCGTGGCGGAACAGGACAGTCTGAACTGTTCGGTACTGGGCACTGACGCCCAACCGGGGACACCGGAATTTGACCTGTTCATCAAGGAAGTTCAGCGCGAGATGACCACAAAAGCGGGTCAGAAATGTACCGCGATCCGCCGGATCATCGCACCCGAGCCGCATGTGCAGGCGGTGATCGAGGCACTTTCCGCGCGGCTGGCAAAAACGGTTATCGGCGACCCTAGGCTTGAGACAACGCGCATGGGCGCGCTGGTATCGAATGATCAAAAACTGGATGTACTGGAAAAGGCTGCGATCATTTGCCAAGAGGCCGAACGTGTGTTCGGCAACCCGGATGACTTTGCCGTTGACGGCGCAGATGCCCAAAAAGGGGCTTTCCTGCCGCCAATGCTGTTCCATTGCGCCAACCCGGATGCGGCACAGCGTGTCCATGACACCGAAGCCTTCGGTCCGGTCAGCACCATCATGGGGTATCGCGATACTGACCACGCGATTGAGCTGGCGAACCGGGGGCAGGGGTCTCTGGTCGCGTCGATCATTACCCACGACCCGGACGTGGCGCGCAAATTCGCCATGGGTGCCGGGGCGTATCACGGGCGTCTCTATTTCAACAACCGAGACTCGATGAAAGAGGCTACGGGCCACGGTTCACCCTTGCCGCATATGGTCCACGGCGGCCCCGGTCGCGCGGGTGGCGGTGAGGAAATGGGCGGCGTGCGGGGCGTGAAACACTACATGCAGCGTACAGCCATTCAGGGCTCGCCTGACCTGTTGACGGCGATTGGCTCGAAATGGGTCTCGGGCGCAACCGAGATCGAAGGCCCGGCGCATCCTTTCACGCGGCGCTACCACGATCTGGCAATCGGTGAGACAATTCACACGGCGCCGCGCACCGTCACGCTCGAAGATATCGAGCACTTTGCGGAATTCACCGGCGACACCTTCTATGCGCACATGGATGAGGCCGCCGCGGAACGAAATCCGTTCTTCCCGGGCCGCGTCGCGCACGGGTACCTGCTGTTGTCCTTCGCCGCCGGGTTGTTTGTCGAACCGAACGAAGGCCCGGTCCTGGCCAACACAGGCTTGGATGGGTTGCGTTTCATGAAACCGGTTGTGGCGGGCGACAGCATCAAAGTGCGCCTGACCGTCAAATCAAAGACCAAACGAAACGATCAGTATGGCGAGGTTCGCTGGCATGTCACGATGACTCAACAGGATGACGACCTTGTTGCCGAATACGAACTGCTGACAATGGTGGCCTACTGACGAAACCGGGCCGGATGGTAATTCGATCCGGCCCGCCTATACTGCGACCATGAAAGACGCTTCCACAGACTGGTTCGACCATTGCGTTCGTCATTTGACCTCCGAAGGGTCTCTGCGGGTTTGGTCTGTGCTTGTCACGATCTTTGGCGATCTGGCGCAAAACAAATCCGATCAGATAAGCGGATCATTGATCACTGCGCTGACGAGCCTTGTGGGAATCAAGGCCGAAGCGACCCGAGTGGCGTTGCATCGATTGCGCAAAGAAGGCTGGATCGAAAGTACGCGCGTTGGACGCGCAAGCGTCCATCAGCTTACGGACTATGGCCGTACTCAAAGCGCAGCCGCTGCGCCACGCATTTACGCCCGCGAAACGGCCAAACCAGACGTCTGGCACGTGCTGATGTCGAGCAGTTCGGAAACATCCCGAAAGGAGTTGGCCGATCTGTTGCTGACCGGGGAATATATCTCATTAAACCCTTCCACAGCGATGGCAGCGGGAACCATGCCGCGCGATCTGGAAGACCTGCTAGGTTTTGAGACCACCGCGATTTCAGTACCAGATTGGTTAACAGAGCTATGCGGACCAGAGCCGCTGAGAATCGCGTATGACGCGTTTTGGACATCAATCCAGGTGATCGACGATCTGCTGCCGACGACCGGTGTGGATGATCCGATGAAAACGGCAGCGCTGCGTGTTCTTCTTGTGCACAATTGGCGCCGCATCATCTTGCGACACCCAGCTTTGCCCTCGGATTTTCTACCAAGTGACTGGAAGGAGCCCGCTTGCCGCGAGGCGGTCTCTAGGATTTTGGACAGGCTGCCCCGACCGCAACTCAAAAATTTGGAAGCAGATTTGAGCACTTAGGTTTTTGGGACAAAGGCCCTCCTGATATCTCAAAGGATGATGGCTTGCTTTAACAGAAAACTGATTTCTTTTTATGTTACGATAATGTGCAGAAAATAAAAATTCGGTAACATAATGCTTGCCTCGAATCGATGACGGAAATATAAACCGACCATACGGTCTATAATTGAGTGTGAACGCCCGGGAGAATTCACAGATGGATGCATTCATTTGCGACGCGACGCGCACGCCGATTGGGCGATACGGCGGGGCTTTGTCGTCGATCCGCACGGATGATCTGGCGGCCATTCCGCTGGCTGCGCTGAAAGAGCGGAACCCGCAAGTCGACTGGTCCAGCGTGGATGACGTCATCTATGGTGATGCCAATCAGGCCGGTGAAAGCAACCGGAACGTCGCCCGTATGGCGGCCTTGTTGGCTGGATTGCCGATTGATGTTCCGGGGACCACCATAAATCGCCTGTGCGCCAGCGGCATGGACGCTGTTGGAGTGGCCGCCCGAGGCATCAAGGCGGGTGACTATGATCTGGCGATCGCGGGTGGGGTCGAAAGCATGTCCCGTGCGCCCTTTGTGATGCCCAAGGCGACATCAGCATACACGCGCAGTAACGCGGTTTACGACACGACTATTGGTTGGCGCTTTGTGAATCCGAAGATGCAGCAGGCCTACGGCATCGATTCAATGCCCCAAACCGCTGACAACGTTGCCGACGACTATGGCATCAGCCGAGCGGATCAGGACAGTTTTGCCGCGCGCAGTCAGGCCCGATGGGCCGCCGCGCACGAGGCGGGGCTGTTCGCGGATGAGATCACTCCGGTCTCGGTTCCACAACGCAAAGGTGACCCGATAGTGGTCGATACCGATGAACATCCCCGCCCGGGAACAACGGCCGACAAGCTGTCGGGCCTCAAGGGAGTGAACGGGCCCGACAAAACTGTCACGGCGGGCAATGCTTCCGGTGTAAACGACGGAGCCGCAGCCATTTTGATGGCGAATGAGGCGGCGGCCGCAAAGAATAGCCTTACTCCGATTGCACGGGTTGTGGGAATGTCGGTGGCTGGCGTCGCGCCGCGCATCATGGGCATTGGGCCTGTACCAGCCAGCCGCAAGGTTTTGGCGCGGGCTGGGCTAACCATGGAGCAGATGGATGTGGTAGAGTTGAACGAAGCTTTTGCGTCGCAAGGGCTGGCAACACTTCGCGAACTGGGCCTTGCTGACGACGCACCGCATGTGAACCCAAATGGCGGTGCCATTGCCATGGGGCACCCTTTGGGCATGTCCGGAGCGCGGCTGGTTTTAACCGCCGCCTATCAGCTGCGGCGGACAGGTGGGCGGTATGCTCTCTGCACGATGTGCGTGGGCGTCGGGCAGGGCGCAGCCTTGATCCTGGAACGGGTTTGATGGGGAGAGCACTGTTTTGACTGAGGCGATCCAGATAATCGACCACAGCGAACGCGTCGAGCGGCTGTTTGAGCCGTATCAAGATGTTCTCGGCGACGACTACAAGGCCTATCGAGGCCATGTTTATCGTGTGATTACCTATGCCATGCACTTCCTTGGCGGCGATGACACGCATCGTGCATTGGTCGAGACGGCCTTCGTCTACCACGATATCGGACTGTGGACGAAACACGATCTGGCATATCTGGAGCCATCCGAAGAACTGGCTCTGAGGGACAACGCTGAAAAGGGTTGGGGGCTGGATCCAGAGCTGTTGCGCAATGCCATCCACTGGCACCACAAGGTTACACCCTACCGCGGGCCGCATGCCGATGTGGTCAACGCCTGCCGAAAAGGTGACTGGATCGATGCGACAGGGGGCAAGGTGCGAAAAGGACTGTCGCGCGATCAAGTCGCCAAGGTCGAGGCCGCCATTCCCAGCTACGGATTTGCGGATGTTTTACAGCGCTTGGCGAAGGACCTTGGTGGCTCCGCATTTAAAGGAAATATGCGGGTTCTAAGCCACGTATTCAAAATCTGATCCCATCCGAGAGGAGGAAATACGATGTACGCACAAATGGTTAAGTCTGAGGCCACAAACGATGACCCTGAAAAGCTTGCCGAGTTTCAGGCAAAGATTGACGCGGACATCAAGATTGAGCCGAAAGACTGGATGCCGCAAGGCTATCGCAAAACGCTGATCCGCCAAATCGGACAGCACGCCCATTCTGAGATTGTTGGACAACTGCCCGAAGGCAACTGGATCACGCGCGCTCCCACATTGGAACGCAAGGCGATCCTGCTGGCCAAGGTGCAGGATGAGGCCGGACACGGGCTTTACCTTTATTGCGCGGCGGAGACACTGGGCGTCAGCCGGGATGAGCTGACCGAGATGCTGCTGGACGGTCGGATGAAATATTCGTCGATCTTCAACTATCCAACATTGAACTGGGCCGATATCGGAGCGGTTGGTTGGCTGGTAGACGGTGCCGCTATCATGAACCAGGTGCCGTTGCAGCGGACATCCTACGGGCCGTATTCGCGTGCCATGATCCGGATCTGCAAGGAAGAAAGCTTTCACCAGCGTCAAGGATACGATGCCATTCGCAAGATGGCCGAAGGCACACCTGCGCAGAAGAAGATGGCGCAGGATGCCCTGAACCGCTTTTGGTACCCGTCGCTGATGATGTTCGGACCCTCGGACAAGGACTCGGTGCATTCGACCCAATCCATGGCTTGGAAGATCAAAATGAACACCAATGATGAGCTGCGTCAGAAGTTCGTCGACCAGACCGTACCGCAGGCCGAATTCCTTGGCCTGACCGTCCCCGACCCGGATCTGAAATGGGATGAAGAACGCGGCCATTACGATTTCTCGGAACCCGATTGGTCCGAGTTCTTTGACGTCATCAAAGGCAACGGGCCTTGCAACACCGACCGCCTGGCCGCGCGCAACAAGGCCTGGGACGACGGGCAATGGGTGCGCGACGGCCTGCTGGCCCACGCCAAGAAGAAACGCGCCGGTCAAGTGGCCGCTGAATAAGCCTGACCTGAGGAGGAAACCCGATGAAAAACGAATGGCCCCTATGGGAAGTCTTTATCCGCGGTCAGCACGGTATGAGCCACCGCCATGTCGGCTCACTGCACGCACCAGACGCAGAAATGGCGATCAAGAACGCACGCGATGTCTACACGCGCCGAAACGAAGGGGTGTCGATCTGGGTGGTCGAAGCGAACAACATCTCGGCCTCATCCCCCAGTGACAAAGGCCCACTATATGAGCCCAGCGAAAGCAAGGTCTACCGTCACCCGACATTCTTCGACATCCCCGATGAAGTGGGGGCGATGTGATGACCCGCGACGAAGCCTTCCTGCAGTTTCTGCTGAGAATGGGTGACAGCACGCTCATCTTGGGTCACCGCGTCAGCGAGTGGTGCGGCCATGCGCCTGTGCTGGAAGAAGATATCGCGCTGGCCAATACCGCGCTGGACCTGATCGGCCAAACCCAGATGTGGCTGGGCCTTGCAGGCGAAATCGACGGCGGCAAAAGCGCGGATGATCTGGCTTTCTTGCGCGATGCCTGGGATTTTCGCAATGTTTTGATGGTTGAGGTTCCGAACGAAGATTTTGGCCGGACCCTGATGCGCCAGTTCCTGTTTGATGCGTGGCATTCGATCATGCTGGGGCGTCTGATCAAATCGTCAGACGACCGTGTCGCGGCCATTGCGGCCAAGGCCAGCAAGGAGGTCGCCTATCACCTGGAACGCTCTGGCGACACGGTGGTTGGGTTGGGCGACGGAACGGCGGAGAGCCACGACCGGATGCAAGCTGCACTGGACTATCTGTGGCCTTATGTGGGTGAGATGTTCGCCAGCGACGATGTGGATACCCAGATGGCAGCCGCTGGCATCGCCCCCAATCCCGCCGATCTGCGCGATGAATATGACGCTTTGGTTCAGCGTGTCTTGGCGGATGCGACGCTAACGATCCCAAACAGTGATTTCGCACATAAGGGCGGGCGTACCGGTCAGATGCATACCGAACATCTGGGGCACTTGCTGACTCAGATGCAATGGCTGCAACGGGCCTATCCCGGCGCAAGCTGGTAAACCGATATGGAACGGGTGCCGACAGATCAGATATGGGACTGGCTGGATGCCGTTCCGGATCCAGAAATACCGGTCATTTCCGTAGTTGACCTGGGGATTGTGCGCGATGTGCACTGGGATGCCGAAACCTTGAAGGTGACAGTGACACCGACCTATTCAGGTTGTCCGGCGACGTCGATCATCAGCATGGACATTGAAACCGCGCTACGGGATCGCGGGATCGAAGATATCCGGATCGAGACCACCATTTCACCGGCCTGGACCACCGATTGGCTCAGCGACAAGGGCCGCGCCCGGCTGGAAGAATACGGTATCGCCCCGCCACAACCGGCAGGCGGCCCAGAGCGGTGCCCGCATTGTGGCAGTAAGGCGGTTGAGAAGGTCAGCCAGTTCGGCTCGACCCCGTGCAAGGCGCACTGGCGCTGCACCGACTGCCTGGAACCTTTTGACTATTTCAAGTGCATCTGAGGAGGAGCACCGGATGGCACGTTTTCACGACCTGAAGGTCACCGATATCCACAAAACAATCCGCGACGCGGTGGTTTTGACGCTGGAACCCATGAATGGTGCAGCGCAAGAATTTGACTTCACCGCAGGCCAATACCTGACGTTCCGCCGGGAATTCGACGGCGAAGAATTGCGCCGGTCCTACTCTATCTGCGCAGGCAAGGACGACGGTGTCCTGCAGGTTGGGATCAAGCGCGTCGACGGTGGGGCGTTCTCGGGCTGGGCGAACTCGGAACTGAATGTCGGGGACATCGTGCAGGCCATGCCGCCGATGGGCAGCTTCCACGCTCCGATCCATGCAGATGCCGAAAAGCAATATCTCGGTTTTGCCGGTGGGTCCGGGGTGACGCCTGTTCTGTCGATCCTCAAAACGACGCTCGCCCGTGAACCCCAGTCGCGCTTTACGCTGATCTATGCCAACAAGGGCATCAACACGATCATGTTCCGCGAAGAACTAGAGGATCTCAAGAACCTGTATATGGGTCGCCTCAACGTGATCCATATTCTTGAGACGGATTCCCAGGAAATCGACCTGTTCACCGGGCTGGTCACGCGGGAAAAATGCGCCGAGTTGTTCAAGCACTGGGTCGATATCGAAAACGTCGATACGGCGTTCATTTGTGGTCCTGAACCCATGATGCTGGGTATTGCCGCCGCCCTTCGCGAACACGGGCTAGACGACAGCCAGATTAAATTCGAACTTTTTGCCAGCGCCCAGCCGGGTCGCGCAAAGCGCAAAGCAAGTTCGGCAGATGCCGGTCGGACAGACAATCAGACCAACGCGTCCATTACGCTGGATGGCTCGACTCAGACCCTGACCATCCCCAAGGACTTGTCCATTCTGGATGCTGCTTTGGAAAACGCGTTGGACGCCCCCTATGCCTGCAAAGCCGGGGTATGTTCGACCTGTCGCTGCAAAGTGTTGGAAGGTGAGGTCGAGATGGTCGCAAACCACGCGCTTGAGGATTACGAGGTCGAGAAGGGCTATGTGCTCAGCTGTCAGGCCTATCCGACAACGGACCGCGTGGTCGTGGATTACGATCAGTAGAGGAGAGGTAGACATGGCCGATACGATGACTCTCGACAGCTATCTTGCCGCAGGCGGTGTGCTGACCAACCCGTCAAACGTTCCGCCACGCTATCGTGCGGAACTGCTGAAACTGATGGCAACTTTTGTGGACAGCGAACTGGCCGGGGCGGCCGGTTTTGCTGACGTAATTAATCTCGGTCCGGGAATAAAAGAACGCATCGCCGCCGCGAAGATCGTGCTTGAAAAAACGGATCATGCAAATCGTGTTCTGAACATTATGGGAGAGTTTGGAGCCGACACGGAACGCTACGCCAATCATCATCCGTGGACGGCCCGGTTAAGCCGGGACGCGGACATCGGAGCGACGCGTTCCGAACATGATATGCGCTTGGCTGTGTTCAACTATCCGTTCTCGGGTTGGACGGATGCCGTGATCATGAATCTGCTCATGAGCCGCGCCGTCGCCGAACAACTGGCTGAGTATTCTACGATTTCCTACCAACCCCTGGCCGAAATCTTCCGCTCAATCGCTCCGATTGAAGCACACCATGGCGAATTGGCGATGGAAGGCGCAAATAAGTTGATCGAACGAGGCGAAGCTGAGCAAATGCAAGTCTCGGTCGACTACTGGTGGCCTCGCGTCGCGGTGTCTTTCGGGGGCGACGATCCGAAACGGTTCGAGTTGTTGAAATCTCTTGGTCTGCGGCGGAATAAAAACAGTTCCCTGAAAGAGCGCTGGAGCCAGACGATGGATGACGCGCTGAAGACTTTGGGACTTAAAACGCCTTTGTGAATCGCTTGACTGGACCGTTTTAGGGCCCGTCCTCTAGTCTGATGCGAGGCCCAAGTTTCTGGGATGACAAGAAAAATAGTAGTGTAGGGCTGGGGTTTGTCGGACGTGGCCTGACGACTGATCGCAATAGGCCATTCGGTAACACTTCAGATTCTCGACTATCCGGGGATTCAGAAATTCGCTCAATGGGGAATGACAGAACTATTGGATTACGCGAATAAAAAGGCTGAAAATCTTGGTTCCTTGCTGTTCACAAGTGAGATCGCTCTGCAACCAATTGGCCAGCCCGTCGGTTATCGTCTCACCGCCATCAGTTTGGGCCAATTCCTAAAACGAAACACCTTGGAGTGAGTTACATATAGCCCGACAAGTACACGCCAAATCCACCGGTATTAAACCTTACAAAACGTTTTGCTGAAAACTCACATCACGGGTACTCTTTACGCTGATCCAGTCACAGCAAGCCCAACACCCATGAAGCCACAACCAGATAGCGCATATTTTAAACCGCTTGTGCGGACGAATTTGCGTTCACGATCTGTAGAAGGTTTTTCTCAGGATCTAGAAAAGATCTGCGGGCAGTTTGCTGTCGAGTCCAGTTTTGCCACGCGCGGACGCATTGACGGGGATATCTCCACCTTGCCGGTCTCGCGCTTTGAGACGGCAATCGTATCACTCGACGCACAAAGGGTTTTTCGGGACGAGCGTATGATCCGACAAGACCCCGGAGAACACTTGTTTCTTCTCATCCAGGACAAGGGAAATTGTCGTATCCATCAGAATGATACATCGGTTTTGCTGGGACCGGGCGACATGTATCTGGTCGACAGCGCGAAACGCTCCGAGTTTGTGTATGACGGGATGAACTCGCGTCAGGTTTCGATCCATTTGCCACGCGACGAGATGGTCCACAGATTCGGTGAGATCTGCACGGGAGGTATTTCGGTAGATCGAAACGACCCCCTGTTTTTCGCCATGCGTGCCGTGCTGGCCAAGATATTTACCGAAGAAGCCGCTGTGGCCCCTCATTTGGGCGAAGCATTTCTGAGCTTGTTAGGTGCGTATTTCCGCTGTGTCAGCCATCAGGAAGACCAACGTGGGCGAGAAGCTAATGCGGTTCTGTCGCGCGCTCTTCAACTGATTGACCAGAACGCGATGGATCCTGCATTCGGACCGCAGGCATTGGCCGAAGCATTGCAGGTTTCGCCTCGGACGCTACAGCGTCATTTTGGAACCCTTGGGGAAACCGCCAGCAAACGCCTTATGTCCGTGCGGCTTGAAACAGCGAAAGCCCGGCTAAAAGAGGTGAACTCTGACGTAGGGCGCGACACGATCGCTGCGGTTGCGTATGATTCCGGTTTCAACGACCTGTCGCATTTCTACAAGGTCTTTCGGGAACGATTTGGTTTCTCACCGGGGGCGGTGCGGAAGAATATGTCGTCCTAAGCCATAATATTTGGCGCAAAACCCCAAGACTCGACCGACCGGTCGGATAATAGTACTCCCCAGCCTTGCTGCGTTCGCGCACAGGCATCGCGATTTAGGGAGGACAAGCCGTGATCGAATACGATCTGACTATCGGGGGTCAACCGGTATCTACCGCCACCAGCTTTGACGTATTTAACCCGTCAACCGGTGAAGTCGCAGGGCGTGCGCCCAACGCGACAAGCGCTGATCTGGATAATGCTGTCAAAGCTGCGAAAGTTGCTTTCGAAAGCTGGTCGGCCAAATCGGACGAAGAACTGCAGGCCGCATGCGAGGCCGTAGCGCAGAAGATCGGAGAGCATTCCGAGGAACTCGCACAGATTATTACAGCCGAACAGGGTAAGCCGCTTAACGGGCTTGGATCGCGCTGGGAAATGGGCGGGGCAGGGGCTTGGGCAGGATACACTGCCGGGCTGTCCTTACCAATGAAAGTGCTGCAAGATAACAACGAAGGCCGCGTTGAACTGCACCGCAAACCGATGGGCGTTGTGGGTTCTATCACGCCTTGGAATTTCCCGGTGATGATTGCGATCTGGCATATCATGCCGGCGTTGCGTACCGGCAATACCATTGTCGTCAAACCCTCGCCGCTGACCCCACTGTCAACATTGCGCCTTGTTCAGATCATGAACGAAGTACTGCCTGCGGGCGTCGTGAACGTGATCACAAGCGACGACAAGGGCGACAATATCGGAGGGGCCATGTCGGCCCATCCCGACATCCGTAAGATCGTATTTACCGGGTCCTGTGCGACAGGGCAGAAGGTCATGGCCTCGGCCGCGGAAACCATGAAACGCCTGACCCTGGAACTGGGGGGCAATGATGCCGGTATCGTTCTGCCCGACGCAGACCCGCAAGCGATTGCCGAAGGTTTGTTCTGGGGCGGTTTTATTAATAACGGCCAAACCTGCGCTGCGATGAAACGTCTTTATGTCCACGAAAGCATCCATGATGAGGTTTGCGACGCGCTGGTGGCCTTCGCCCGCAATATCCCGGTGGGGGATGGCATGGACGACAACGCGATCCTAGGTCCGGTCCAGAACAAGATGCAGTTTGACAAGGTCAGCCGCCTGGTGGCCGATGCGAAAGAACGTGGGCAGGTCTTGCTGGGCGGTGCGCCGGGCGACGGGCTGTTCTTCCCTCCCACGATTATTGCGGGTCTGTATAACGGCGATCCGCTGGTCGATGAAGAACAGTTCGGCCCGGCGCTGCCAATCATCAAGTATTCAGAAGTGGAAGACGCAATTGCGGCCGCCAACGACAGCCCGAACGGGTTGGGTGGCTCGGTTTGGTCGTCCGATATCGACGCCGCCAAGGCCGTTGCCAGCCGCATGGAGTGTGGTTCGGTCTGGATCAACAAACATGGCGCAATTCAACCCAACGCCCCGTTCGGCGGGGTCAAATCATCTGGCGTTGGTGTCGAATTCGCGGACGAAGGTTTGGCCGAATACACCGATATCCAAGTCGTATTCAGCTAAGAACAAGACAGGAGAGGAAAAGATGAATATCAGAAATATCCTTGCCACAACTGCACTGGGCGCCGTTTTCGCCGGCAGCGCTTTGGCACATCCCCTGGACGGGTTAACGCCAGATGAACTCCAGCAAATCAACACGATCCTGAAAGACAGCGGCACCGTCACCGACGAGACGCTGTACCCTTTGATTGATCTGCACGAGCCGTCGAAAGCCGAAGTTCTGACTTGGAAAGAAGGCGATGCACTGGATCGCAAGGCGATGGTGCAATACACCACCGTCGAAGGATTCAGCGAAGCAATCGTGAACATCACGCAAGGCACCGTTGAAGAAAACTTTGCCATCGAAGGCTCGGGTCAGCCGATGGTATTGTTTGCGGAATTCATCGGTGCACTGGAAGGGGCTTTGGGTCACCCGGATATGATCGCGGGGCTCGAAGCGCGTGGCCTGACAAATGAAGACGCCTTCTGTCTGCCGTTGACAGCGGGTAACTTCTTTACCCCCGAATTTGATGGCACCCGCCTGATGAAGGTGCCCTGTTATCAGAACCCGACAGGCTCAAACTTCTACGCAAAGCCGATCGAAGGGTTGTTCGCAATCTACGACATCGGCAAGCAAGAGGTTGTTGAGGTCATCGACACCGGTGCGATCCCCTTGCCACAAGACGCCTGGGGTTACACGGCCGAAGAGGTTGCCGAACGGGTCGAGCTGCGACCGGAAACCAACAAGGTTCTGCTGACGCAGGAAGGTGGTCCGAATTACACCCTGGATGGCAACCATCTGGAATGGGACATCTGGCG
Source organism: Ruegeria sp. AO1 (assembly GCF_056535985.1). NCBI lineage: Bacteria > Pseudomonadati > Pseudomonadota > Alphaproteobacteria > Rhodobacterales > Roseobacteraceae > Ruegeria > Ruegeria sp. AO1. Next base: position 609,647 of record NZ_JBQFJC010000002.1, on the reverse strand, counting down.
CATGAATCTGCGCGCGGAAAAGCGTGCCGGCCTCGTTGTCTCGAACATCGATGTCAACGATCAGGGCAATTGGCGTTCGGTCATCTATCAGACGCATCTGTCCGAAGTGTTTGTCCCCTATATGGACCCGACCGAGGGTTGGTACTGGCGGACCTATATGGACAGTGGCGAATACGGTTTCGGTCTGTTCCTGACGCCGTTGCGTGCGGGTGTGGATTGCCCTGAATATGCAACTTTCTTGCCTGCTGTAATCGCGGATGACGCAGGTATGCCGCTGGAAATCCCGGATGCGATCTGCATCTTCGAGCGCAACATTGGTGACCCTGCTTGGCGCCACTTTGAGATCTTTGCTCAGACGCCGGACAACTTTGTACCTGCAGAGGGCCGCTCGGAAACCGAATTGGTAGTGCGCACTGCGTCAGAGGTCGGTAACTATGACTATCTGATCGACTACCGCTTCAAGCAGGACGGTCAGATGTTCATCAAGATCGGCGCAACCGGTCTGGACGCGGTCAAAGGCGTGGTTTCGACCTCGATGAATGATGAAACCGCTGCGGAAGACACCAAGTATGGCACGTTGATTGCACCGCATCTGGTTGCGGCCAACCACGATCATTACTTCAACTTCCGGATCGACTTTGACATCGACCAGCCGGTCAACCACATGGGTCTGATGGAAATCGTTCCGGCCGAAGTGCCTGCGGACAGCCCGCGCAAGTCGATGTGGACCTGGCAGCATGTGATGCCGGACAGTGAGCTGGACGCGCGCTATCGCTTCAGCGCCTCCAAACCGCGTCACGTCCATATCTCGAACCCGCAATCGGAAGGGTATCTGGGCCACATTCCGGGCTGGATGATCCACCACGGCTCGATCGCATACGGTCCGTTCGACTTTGAAAGCGACCCGCCGTTCAAGCGCAACGCCTATATTGAGTATTCCTCATGGACGACTGTTTATGACCAAGAGCAGCGCTATGCAGGTGGTAAATACGCGATGCAAAGCGACGGTTCCGACACGCTGGCGGAATGGGTCAAGGAGGACAAGCCGCTAAAGGGTCAGGATATTGTGTCCTGGTTCACCGCAGGGTTCCACCACATCCCGCGTATGGAAGACTGGCCTGTGATGTCGACCGAATGGAAGACGGTTCACATCATGCCGTTCAACTTTTTTGCACATAACCCGGCGTTGACGATCCGCGAGTGATTGATGGCAAATGAAACTAAAAGCGCGGCCTGCAATAGGCCGCCCATTCATTTTGTGTCTTCTTGTTTTCTGTTAGTTTTGCTGCATCGAATGCAGACCATTCAGGATCTGATCAGCCTACTCGATCGGTATATGATTAGAGGCGGGGGAAGGATGATGCTGTTGGCGTTGATCCGTACCAAAACGCTATCATCGTATAGCTCTTGATAGATGTGGCGCATTTCGGGCACGAGTTCGGGGTCTTTCGGGACGAAGCTGTTTCCTTGGTTCCAGTACAGCCGAAAAGTTGTCGGGCCGACAACCAAGAGGTCAACTTTCCTTCGCGGCCGCCAGTGCCTGTTTCAGTGTTTCGCGATCCCCGATGTGATTGGAGAGGATGAGAATGAGGCGCGCGTTCAGGGCTTCGCTTTCCTCATCCGACAACCCTTCATGCACTGCGATGAGGTCTGCGTAAAAATCATCCGGTGAATACAGGTTTGGTTCGGTAATCAGGGGCATCAGCTTATTCCTTTCCGCAAGCTTTAAGGACTGCTGAACGCAGAGCAGCCTCGTCGTAATCGCGCCAGCGCGCCGCGACATGCTGATCGGGGCGGACGAGGTAGACCGCCTGGCTTTCCGATCCAAGGTAACGTTCCGCTAATGTGTCCGAAGCTGTAAGGGACACGCTTCTGACCGTGATACCGTCGATATCGAGGCTGTTCGGAACTTCGGTGTTGAGTGCCAAAACCACGAAGTCGTTTCCAAGCTGATCCAGAAGGAAGCCGTCGCCAACCGGGGCATCCTTGCATGGAGATCCTACTCTGGACGTGTCAGGACCTCCCGCGAGGTCATCTGCTCCGTTCAGGGACGAGTGATCATAGGTACAGGGCACTGACAGACGCCCCGAGTTCACCAGAGGCCGTGCAAATGTGTGGCGTTCCGCCAGGCTAAGCACAGCGTCACGGAAATTCTTGCTCACCTTCGATTTTGGTGTGATGAAATCAGTCGAACGCGTCGAATTCAGGATATTTTCATCCGCTCCGTAGATCCGTTCGTCATCATAGGTGTCCAGAAGGCTTTCTGGTGCCTTGCCCGAGATCACGAGGCCAAGTTTCCAGCCAAGGTTATCGACGTCCTGAAAGCCGGAATTCGCGCCGCGTGCCCCGAAGGGCGACACTTGATGTGCCGCGTCGCCAGAAAAAACAACGCGCCCGTGGCGGAATTTGTTCATACGCCGGCACTGGAAGGTGTAGATGGATGACCAGACCATTTCATATTCGACGTCATCGCCCAACATCGCATCCAGCCGCTTGCGGATGTTTTCCTCTTTCAATTCTTCCTTGCGATCGACATCCCAGCCGATCTGGAAGTCCACGCGCCACACGTCATCAGGTTGTTTGTGCAGCAAAGTCGAGGCGCCCGACTTAAAGTAGGGCTCGAACCAGAACCAGCGCTCTGTCGGGAACGTGTTGTTCTTCATCCGGATGTCAGCGATCAGAAAGCTGTCCTGAAAAACCCGGCCTTCAAAACCCAGATCCAGCATGTCGCGCGTTGGCGAACTTGCGCCATCGCAGGCGATCATCCAATCCGCCTCAAGCTGGTAAGGCCCGTCCGGAGTTGTGACGGACAGCACAACATGGTCGTCCTTGACGTCTACAGCTTCGACCCGGTTCTTACCTCGGATCTCAATCGGCGCGCCGCGTTCCTGTTCCGCGCATATCGCTTCGAAAATAAACTTTTCGAAGTAGGGCTGCTGCAAGTTGATGAAGGCAGGGTTACGATGGCCGGATTCTGGCAAGAGGTTAAACTCAAAGACCTTTCGATCATCCTGAAACACCTTCCCGACATTCCAGACGACCCCTTTATCGAGCATCGGCACGCCGCACCCATAACGGTCAGCGATTTCCAGTGTTCGCTTGGCAAAGCAGATGGCACGGCTGCCCATGCCGATCCCTTCGTGATCATCCAGAACCAACGCCGGAATACCCTGTCGACCAAGGTCCAGCGCGGCGGCCATACCGATAGGGCCGCCTCCGACGATGACAACCGGGTGGCGCACTGCATCGGGCGCGTCTTGATCTTTTGATTTCTCATAAGGGTAAAGCTTGAAGGCGAGGGAATATCGGTCCTGAAGCATCGAAATACCTAGCTTGTTGAGTTCGGAGGAGATGAGTGGGTTCAGCCTTGAAGCTGTTCCCACATTTCCAGATCACGTTTGTCAGTCCAGATGCGAGGGTGGGCGATCCCCCGAGCTTCGTCATAGGCACGGCTGACGTTGAATGGCAGGCAGTGCTCGTAGATCGCGTAGTCCTTGAACTTGGGATCGCAGGCGTCGCGCACGGCATCCCAGGCGTCTTTTAGGCTGCCGCCCTTCATCGCAACTTTTTTGGCGGGTTCGTAGGTTGAGTTGACAAAATCGCGGGTGCTTTCGATGGCCCGTTCGACCGCTTCCTTACCGATCAGCGCGCCGCCGCGCCCCGGAGCGATGGCGTCGACGTCATAAGCTTTGATATTGTCCAGCGTCCGGCCCCAATCGGTAAAGTGACCATCTCCGCAATAGCAGGCCGAGTGGTCCTCGACGATGTCGCCGGTGAACATGACGTTCTGATCAGGCACATGAATCACCGCATCGCCTGCCGTATGGGCGCGGCCGATCTGTTTGATATCTACGCGGCGGTTGCCCAGATAGACCGTCATGCTGTCGCTGAATGTGGTTGTGGGCCATGTCAGGCCGGGGATGCTTTCATGACCTTCGAACAGGCGCGGGAAACGCTGGAACTCGCTGTCCCAGTCCTCTTGCCCGCGTTCCACGACCATCGAGCGCGCCACATCCGACATGATCACCTGTGGCGCGTTGAAGGCCGAGGCGCCCAAAACGCGTACCGCGTGATAGTGCGTGAGTACAACATGGCTGATCGGCTTGTCGGTGACTTCGCGCACCTTCTCGATCACTTTGTTTGCCAGACGCGGCGTGGCCTGCGCCTCGACAATCATGACGCTGTCGTCGCCGATAATGACGCCCGAATTCGGGTCACCTTCGGCAGTAAAGGCCCAAAGGCCCTCGCCGATCTCATCGAAGGTGATTTTCTTTTCTGTCATGTCGCCTTGCGATGCGAATGCTTTAGCCATGGGAGTCCTCCGGTGCCCGAGCGGGCGATTTCACGTGTCAGTTGCTTTTGTAGGGATCGTCGAGTGCTGCGAGGACTTGCCCCGTGCATTCGCCAAAACCGATCCGATAGCCGTCGCCTATAGCCGCGCCCGTCAGGGTTAGGGTGTCGCCGTCTTCAACGAAGCTGCGGGTCTCACCGGTGTCGAGCGTAAATGGCTCTTTGGCACCCCAGCTGAGTTCCAAAAGGGAACCGCGATTGTGCTTTTCCGGGCCGGAAATTGTGCCCGAGCCCAGAAGATCGCCGGTATTCATCGGGCACCCGGACGTGGTGTGATGGGCCAATTGCTGAGCTGCCGAATAATACATTTCGTTGTAATTGGTTCGGGCAATGGTTGTAGCCGCCTTGCCCTTGGGAGCCAACGTGACCAACAGGTCGATGTCGTACAGCATCGGGCCACAATCCTTCAGGTGGTCCAGCAATTCGAACTCCCGCGCAGGGGTGTCGCATCGGAAAGGCTCAAGCGCAGCTTTGGTCACGATCCAGGGGCTGATCGAGGTTGCCGTGGCCTTGGCCTGAAATGGCCCCAGCGGTTGGTATTCCCAAGCCTGAATGTCGCGGGCAGACCAGTCGTTCAGCAGTACGTAGCCAAAAATGTTGTTATCCGCTTCTTGCACCGAGATCGGACCATCCGAAGGGGTTCCAACGATGGCGCCCATTTCAAGCTCAATGTCGAACCGTTGCGACGGGGCAAACCGGGGCAGGGTGTCTTTTGGACCTTTCAGCTGACCCCAGGGGCGTCGAATGTCCGTGCCCGAAACAACCACTGACGAGGCACGACCGTTGTAACCGATTGGGATGTGCAGCCAGTTCGGGGGCAGCGCATTTTCCGGCCCGCGGAACATGGTGCCAACGTTGAAAGCATGATGTCGACCCGCGTAGAAATCTGTGTATTCGCTAACGGCGAAAGGCATATGCATCTCGGCATCGTCTTGCGCGACAAGCAGCGGTTCGATTTTATCTCGTTCTTCGGCGCCTTCGGCCAACAGGCTTGTCAGCCGGTCCCGCAATGCCGCCCACACAGCCGGGCCCTCTTCCATCAATGGATTCCAGAAAGGCAGATCGAACAGGGGTTCGTCGCTCAGCGAAATCAGGCCTTCGGCCTCGGCGGCGGAGACGTCCAGGATCATATCGCCGATGGCCACGCCACAACGGGGTTCGTCGCCTTCGGTCGAAAAAACCCCATAGGGTAGGTTGTTCAAGGGAAAAGGATGGGCTTCATCATTGGCCGATATCACCCAGGAGTTCATCAAAGGCATTTTGTATCCAGACTTTGTCACGAGCGGATTAGTTGTTTCACTTTTTGCCGGGCGTGCCGTCGAATTTCTTTTCGATGTCCGCCCAGCAGTCAATATAGTCGTCCTGCAAGGGTGCCTCGGTCGCGGCAAAGGCGGTCAGATGTTGCGGGAAGCGGGTTTCGAACATGAAGGACATCGTGTGGTCCAGCTTGTCCGGCCCCAGATTTGCGTTTGAGGCTTTTTCGAACGCTTCGCGATCCGGACCATGCGGGATCATCATGTTGTGCAGGCTCATGCCGCCCGGAACAAAGCCCTGCGGTTTGGCGTCATACTGGCCGTAGATATTGCCCATCAGCTCGGACATGATGTTCTTGTGGTACCACGGCGGGCGGAAGGTGTCTTCGGCCACCATCCAACGCTCGCGGAACAGGACAAAGTCGATATTGGCCGTGCCGGGCTGGCCCGAAGGGGCCGTCAGGACGGTGAAAATCGACGGATCCGGGTGGTCAAACAGGATCGCGCCGACCGGGCAGTAGGTGCGCAGGTCGTATTTGTAGGGCGCATAGTTACCGTGCCAGGCCACCACGTCCAGCGGGCTGTGACCGATCTGAGTGACGTGGAACTGCCCACACCATTTGATTGTCACGGTAGAGGGCACCTCTCGGTCCTCGAACGCCGCGACGGGCGCTTTGAAGTCGCGCGGATTGGCCATGCAATTGGCGCCAATCGGGCCACGCCCTGGCAGTTCGAATTTCTGCCCGTAATTCTCACAGACAAAGCCCCGGGCTGGACCTTCCAGCACTTCAACACGGTAGAGCAATCCGCGTGGCAGGATCGCGATTTCCTGTGGCTCCAGATCTATGATCCCCAGCTCGGTCACAAAGCGCAGACGACCGTCTTGCGGAACCACCAGAAGCTCGGAATCGGCCGAGAAGAAATAGTCATCCACCATCGAGTCGGTGACCAGGTAGACATGGCTGGCCATGCCGACCTGCGTGTTCACATCCCCCGCCGTCGTCATGGTGCGCATGCCGGTCAACCAGGTCAAAGGGGCGTCAGAATGCGGAACCGGGTCCCAACGATACTGGCCCAGGCTGATCACATCCGGGTCGATACAGGGCGCGGACTTCCAGTAGGGCAGGTCAATTTTCTCATAGCGATGCGAATGCTTGACTGACGGGCGAATGCGATAGCACCACGTCCGCTCGGGCGGGTTGGCGGTGAAGGCCGTGCCGCTGAGCTGTTCGCCATAGAGGCCGTAGTTGCAGCGCTGCGGGCTGTTCATGCCCTGCGGCAACGCGCCAGGTAGAGCCTCGGTCTCAAAATCGTTGGCCCAACCGGGCATGTAACCCTTAGAAATGGTGTTCCCATCTTCAGCAACGGTCAATCCGCTATGTTCAACGTGTGCATTCATCTGGATCTCCTGCTCATTCGATTCGGCAAGACTTTGGGTTCGCAGTAAATATTTGTTGCATTTGCAACGGTGTCAATGTTGTTGTTGCAGATGCAATGAAAATCTGAATTCAATAACGCCGAAGGGAAATCGCTGCATGAGCACCAAAAACTTGCCCGAGTTCGATTTGGAAGGGTTCTTGCCATACCGGCTTACGGTGCTGGCCGCGCGACTGAGCGCCGAAATGGCGCAGCAGTATAAACATGAGTTTGGCGTTTCGAACCCCGAATGGCGCGTCCTTGTGAACGTTGGATATGCTGAAAACCCGTCGGTTCGGGACATTGAAAAACGAGTCAGTCTAGAGAAGTCAAAGGTCAGTCGGGCGGCCGCACGGCTTGAATCCCGCGGACTGATCACCAAGGTTGAAGACCCTGCCGACAGACGGCTGGTCAAATTCGACCTGACGGAAAAAGGCGCTTATCTTCTCGGCCAATTGGTCCCTATCGCACTGTCGTTTCAATCCAGCCTGGAAACCAAACTTGGTGAGTCTGAGGAAGCGCTGAATGCCGCCCTCGATCTGCTGTGGGAAGAATGAATGGTAAAACTCCACAACTCTTGGCGCTCATCAGCGAGCTATCGCGTTCGGATTGCTCTTGGTCACACCCGGGAAAGCAGCGTTGGCGTGCGTTCGCTAACAGGACCTCTTCATACTTTCCGATGAAGCTTACCGCCTGCTTGACCTGATGCTTGGAGCATTTCGAAAGCGACATTTATTTGAGCGACTAAAACCGACATAGCATGTTGATTTTGGGACTGAGCCAGATCAATACTGCATAGACGCGATCACTGAGATAAGCCAACCAGCTTGCGCTGGCGATGACCGCTGATTTTGTTGCGAAGTTTGTTGCTGATCGAAGAGGTCACATCGGGCTAGCGGGTTAAGCAGCCAGTTCGGCAAATTGACGGGACCATCATAGTCCGGGCGTGAGTTGGCCCTTTCTGAGCAGTTTCGCGACTTCAATTCCTTCCAGCATTGACGATAATGTACTTATCGACCATACGTAAGCATTGATGCCAATACTTCAAACTCCCTCAAATCGTCGGAAGGCCAAGGCAATTAAACCGGCGATGGCCATGTAAACCAAAGCCAACAACAACAGGGGCTCGTAGACCACAAATGTGTCTGCTCGAACCCGGGACGAAACCGCATATATCTCGACCACTGTGATCGTTGCTACGAGTGGCGTTGCTTTGAGCTGCAAGATGGTTTCTCCGCCCAAGGTAGGTAGAACATTGCGTACGGCTTGGGGTAGCCAGATCCGGCGGAACATCGTGAAACGTGGCATCCCGAAAGACTTTGCTGCCTCCAGCTGGCCTTTTGCCACACCGGAAAACGCGCCTCGCATGACCTCGCCTTCATATCCCGCAAAGGACAGTGTCAGTGCCAGGACGGCGTAGGGCCAAGCCTGACGCAGGTAAGGCCAAAGCTCAGACGACCGTATCCAGGGAAACTGCGGAAATAACGAACCAAGCCCGTAGTATAGCAACCAGATCTGCAACAACAGCGGTGTGCCTCGAATAATCGTGCAGAAAACCCGGGCGGGCGTAGCCAAGTACCACGGACCCACTGCCTGCGCCAATCCTAGAGGCACAGCCATTAGAAAGCCTAATACGGTTGTGACCACCAAGAGCCAGATTGTGGTCCAGAGACCTTGCAACGCCAAAGGGGCATATTTTGGAATCCAATCCCAACGCAACGAGAACGCACACCAGATCACCAATGCTGCAAACAGCAACATCATGACGATACGGTGCGGTTGCATAAGAGCTTTTACAGTGATCATGCCGAGCCACCCTTCAACGAAGGTTGACCACGCCGCGCCCATTTCTCGATGCGGGCAAAAACGACCCCTGAGAAAAGGGTCACCATAAGGTACAAGAAACCTGCAGCCAAAAAGAAGGTGAAATAAGCACGGGTACTGCTAGCCGCTTGGCGTGTTTCCAGCGTCAACTCACTGAACCCGACGACAGCAAGCAAGGCCGTGTCTTTGGTGGCGATAAGCCACAGATTGGCCAGCCCGGGCACCGCAAATCCCATCATTGCCGGTATGGTCACCCGACGCATGATCATGAAAGCGGGCATTCCATAGGACTTCGCCGCCTCGATCTGCCCGACGGGCACCGCCTTTATGGCACCTCGCAGAACCTCGGTGGCATAGGCCCCTTGTACAACGCCCAGCACCCAAATACCGGCGGCTACACCGTTGATCTCAACCCGGCCGCCTCCGACCGCCTCAGAGATCTTGTTGATGATATCACTGCCGACATAATACAGGATCAGGATCAGCACCAATTCGGGTACAGCCCTGATCACTGTTGTGTAGATGGCAAGAAGGTCACGCGTGACCTTCCCGCCGTAGAGTTTTCCGTAGGCCCCGAACAGCCCGATAACCAGCCCCATTCCAAATGCGCCGAAGGCGATTTGCAGGGAATTGGCAAGCCCGCGCAACAGGTTGCCACCCCAACTAGACAGCGACAGCAACTCCATGCTGGTGCCAAGGCCCAGTGTCTCTAACAGTCCGGTCACAGCAACGCCTTAGTAGATGCTGGTGGTGAAATAACCCGAGGTGATTTTCTCGTGGGTCCCATCCGCCAAGATCGCAGCGATCCCTTTGTTTAGCGCTTCAAGAAGTTCGGTGTCACCCTTGCGCACACCGGCACCGACGCCACGGCCCAAGATTGCCGGATCATCCGCGACAGCGCCTTTGATCTCGCAACAGCTGCCATTGTCCGAATTCACAAAATCCGCCATGGCAATGCTGTCCGCCTGAGTAGCATCGATGCGACCCGCGAAAAGGTCTTGGTTGGCCTCATCCTGAGTCTGATAGACTTTCAGCTCTGAATCCTTGAAGTACTCCTGCGCATAGGCCTGGTGGATGGTCGAGGCTTGGATCCCGATGATCTTGCCAGCAAGGGACTCTGCGGTGGGTTCGATGTCCATCGACTTGTCCGCCACAATCACTGCGGGTGTGTTGTAATACGCATCACTGAAGTCGATGGTTTTCAGACGCTCTTCGGTGATCGACATCGACGCCATGATCGCGTCGATCTGCTGGCCGGTCAGCGACGGAATGATACCGTCCCAGGCGACAGGGGTGATTACACAGTCAAGCTCGGCTGCGGCGCAGACGGCATTGATCACCTCGATCTCCCATCCGACCCAATTGCCCGAGCTGTCGGGTGACGCAAATGGGGGATAGGGTTCTGCGGCGATACCGATCTTAACTTGTTCAGCTGCGGCCGCGCCTGCAGTTAGAACGGCTGCGGCTGTTGCTGCAGTCAGAAGTGCTTTCAGTTTCATTAGGAGTCTCCCGGTTGGTTTTATTTGGTGTTTTGATGCTATCCGACGGATCTGAGGAATTGCTTCAGCCGTTCTGATTGTGGATTTCCAAAGAGGTCGGCAGGTGGTCCCTGCTCTTCAATGCGCCCCTGGTAGAGGTAGACGACATGGTTCGCCACTTCACGCGCGAACTTCATCTCATGAGTAACCAATAACATGGTTCGCCCTTCGGCAGCCAGATCACGGATCACCGTCAGCACTTCGCCCACGAGTTCCGGATCCAGTGCGGATGTTGGCTCGTCAAAGAGCATGGCTGAAGGATCAACCGCCAATGCCCGAGCAATAGCGGCCCTCTGCTGTTGGCCCCCGGATAAATATGCTGGGAAGGTGTCCTCTTTGCCGCCCAGGCCAACCCTGACCAGCAATTCGCGCGCGCGTTCGATCGCCTCGGGTTTGGGCTCCTTCAACACATGTACCGGAACCTCGATTACATTCTCAAGAAGAGTGCGGTGGGTCCACAGGTTGAATTGCTGGAACACCATCGCCAGCTTTGTCCGAATGCGCTCTATCTGCTTTTGGCTGGCCGGGCTGCCATCCGCCCGCATGGCCACTTCCTCGCCTCCGATTACGATTTTGCCGGAGGTCGGTGTTTCAAGGAAATTGATGCATCGCAGCATGGTCGACTTGCCAGACCCCGAGCCACCAATGATCGCTACGACATCGCCCTGGTGTGCAGTGAGGTCTACGCCTTTTAGCACCTCGAGATTTCCAAAAGACTTATGCAAGTCTTCAACGCGGATCGCCTCTCGGCGCGTATCCGGTCGTTCAGCGACTGCGTCAGCGGCGGCTGTGTCCATTTTTCTTTGACCCCAACTTTCTGATTGCAGTAAGCCGTGAGCATAGTAATTATGCAAGTGTATAATTACGGCATCCGCAAAAAAGGACCAATCGTGAGCGAAGACCGCAAGAAATTTAAGCGTGAGTCGGCCGAAGCCAGACAGCACGCACTGATTCTCGCGACGCTTGATTTGGTGGCGGAGCAGGGCGTCCGCGGCGCCACAGTGCGGGGAATCGCAGACCGCGCAGATGTAACGCAGGGGCTCATCCGTCATTATTTCAACTCCAAGGAGGAGTTGATCGTCGCGGCGTATGAGCACCACATGAACTCGATGACAGATCAGACATTCGCACCCGCGAGCCAAGTCGAAGCTAGCGCCCAAGCCAAGTTGGCAGCTTTCGTGAAGGCGTCGTTGACGCCCCCGGTTGTCGACCCCCGTGCTATCGCTCTTTGGGCCAGTTTTTTGAACAAAGTTCAGCAGGACCAGCAAATGAAGGCGACCCACGAACGAACATACGGCTATTTTCGGGACCAGCTTGAAGGGTTGATCGCGGCCTCGCTGAAAGAAGCGAACCGCTCGGCATCGCCTGCCCAATTGCGGCAGCTGGCTATCGCTTGCAACGCGGTCATCGACGGTCTGTGGCTGGAAGGCGGCGCCTTGCCCGATGCCTTTGAGCATGGTGAACTGGTTGAAATCGGGCTGCAATCCGTTTCCGCCATTATCGATTTGGATCTAACGCAGGAGAGCGAGCCCCTATGAGGTTGACAGCAATTACTGACCGGCTGGCCGGATTGGGTGGTGGCAAGTGGGAAGTACACTTGAAGGCGCGCGCAATGGTTGAGGCAGGCGCCGATCTGGTGGAAATGACAATCGGCGAGCCGGACGTGCCAACGCCTCCAGAGCTATGCGACGCCGCTGCCGTGGCGTTGAAGTCTGGCCGTACCGGCTATTCCAACGGCCGCGGAGAGGCCGGGCTTTGCGCAGCCTTGGCAGAGTCGTATACCAAAAGCCGCGGCCGGCAGTTTTTGCCGGAGAATTTTCTTTGTTTTCCCGGCACGCAGACCGCGCTTTATACGGTGATGCAAGGCGTCGCCGAAGAAGGTTCGGAAGTGTTGGTCGGTGATCCGATGTATGCCACGTACGAGGGCGTGATCCGCGCATCAGGAGCCGAACCCGTGCCGGTGCCGCTCCGCCCTGAAAACGGTTTTCGGTTGCAGGCCGAAGATATTGCCGAGCGCATCACCCCGCGCAGCCGCGCTATACTTCTGACGACTCCGCATAATCCGACAGGCGCGATCCTGACCGCTGAAGATGTGCGGAAAATTGGCGAACTTGCGATCAAGCACGACCTCTGGATCATCTCGGACGAAGTGTACGAGCATCTGGTGTTTGAAGGAGCAGAATTTGTATCTCCGCTTTCGGACCCGGACCTGGCCGATAGGGTCATCGCCGTGTCGTCGATTTCCAAATCTCACGCAGCCCCTGGCTTCCGCAGCGGTTGGTGCGTTGGCCCAGCCGCGTTCTGTACTGCGTTACTACCGGTCTCGGAAACGATGCTGTTTGGCAACCAGCCCTTTATCGCAGACATGACTGAAAAAGCTGTGCGACACGGATCTTCGGTCGCTGCAGGCATGGCGTCTCGTTTTGCGGCTCGCGCTCGCGTTCTGGAGCGCCGCCTTCATAGTGAAACGCCTCTGACCGTCCACCAACCGGATGCGGGCATGTTTGCGCTGGTCAACGTATCGGGCATTGGAATGGATGGTGACGCCTATGCTTGGGATCTTTTGGAGCATGGCGTTTCAGTGATGCCGGGCTCGGCCTTTGGTGAAAGCCTCAAGGACTGGTTTCGGGTCGCCCTCACCATCGACGACAGCCAATTCGCGACGGCGCTGAACCGCATCGTCGCCCACGCAAACCTCAGCAAACGGAATGTTGCATGACCAAACAAACAGTGGGCGAGGCACTGGTCGCCGAATTGAAGCAACGGGGCGTATCCTGCGTGTTCGGCATTCCCGGCGTGCACACCGTTGAGCTTTATCGCGGGCTTGCCGCCTCGGGCATTCAGCATGTGACCCCAAGGCACGAGCAAGGCGCAGGTTTTATGGCTGACGGCTATGCGCGTGTTTCAGGCAAGCCGGGCGTTGCCTTTGTCATAACAGGACCCGGCCTGACAAATACGCTGACGCCGATGGCGCAGGCCCGGGCGGATTCCGTTCCGATGCTGGTGGTTTCCGGCGTCAACGAGAAGAGCACGCTAAACAAGTTTCTTGGCCACTTGCATGAACTGCCCGACCAACATGCGCTCGCCAAGACTGTCGCGCTGGTGTCCGAACATGTGGACCAGCCCTGTGATCTGATTGCTGCATTGGACCGCACGTTCGCACCCTATTCCGCTGGACGACCAGGCCCCACCCATATCCAAATCCCGCTGGATATAGCGGGACTGGCGGCTGAAAGCGCCCTGGCTTCGAAAGATCATCCCCATCAGGCATTGGACGGCGACTTAGTCCAACAAGCCGTAGCCCGGCTGTCGGCCGCGCGAAAAGTCGTCATCTTGGCCGGTGGCGGAGCGAAAACGACCGGAGAAGATCTACAAACTCTGGCAGAGCGCCTTGATGCGCCTGTCGTGCAAACCGTAAATGCGCGCGGGCTGATGCATGGGCACCCACTGACTATTCCCGCTAGTCCCAGCTTGAAATCTGTCCGAGCATTGATCGAGGATGCTGATTGCGTCCTCGCTTTGGGAACCGAGTTGGGCCCAACGGACTATGACATGTATGCCACCGGAGATATGGCCTCTATGTCAGGGCTCATACGCGTGGATATTTGCCCGGATCAATTGACCCGTCACGAAGCCGCAATAGCCATAGAGGGTCGCACCGATCAGGTTGTTTCGTGGTTGCTGGCTGCATTGCCCGGAAAATCCAACCAGCGAGATGGAATGGACCGCGCTGAAAGAACCCGCGCTGCGGCGTTCGAAGAGATAGGTTCGGACTACCGCGCTCAAGTCGGGATTCTCGCAGCCATGCGCGCTGCTGTCCCGAATGCGCTCATGATCGGAGATTCCACCCAGCCGATTTATGCAGGCAACCTCTACTATGATCACGACCGTCCCGGTGGTTGGTTCAATGCGGCCACCGGATACGGGGCGCTTGGCTACGGCATTCCGGCCGCCATCGGTGCCGCGATTGCCGACCCTGAGGCGTCCGTGATTTGCATCGCCGGGGACGGTGGTGCCCAATTCTCACTGCCCGAGATCATGGCCGCAGTGGACCAAAACCTGCGCATTACCTTTGTTCTTTGGAACAATCATGGCTATGGCGAAATCGCCACGTCCATGGAGGGCGTGGGGGTCGAGGTGATCGGTTGCGACCCAACCCCACCTGACTTTGCGGCCACTGCTGCCTCGTTCGGCATCCCCTACAAACGCGTTCCCCAAGACCCAACAGCTGTTGCCGCTGCACTGGCAGACGCCGATGCCCAAAACGGCCCCTCTATTCTGGAAATTAATGCTGCCGGGCGTCGCCCGGATCAGGAGTGACTATGCGAAACCCGACCTTTGAATTTACCCGTGCCATAACGCGCAAGCCTGCCTCGACCATCGCAGACGGCTTGCGTGCCGAGGATATCGGCAATCCCAGCCTCGAAGGTATGCTGGCTGCGCATTCGGCCTATGTCAGCGCGCTGCGAAGCACCGGAGCGGAAATTATCGAGCTTGACCCGCTGGAAGCGTACCCGGACGCACAGTTCGTCGAGGACACCGCGCTGTGCCTGCCGCAAGGTGCTATCCTGATGCGACCGGGCGCGCCCTCGCGCCTGGGTGAGGTGGCAGAAATATCGTCGACGATCCGTGCCTGCTACGACGACGTCCGCCAGATCAAAGGCCCCGGCCATGTCGAAGGAGGTGATATCCTGGTGACCGGAATGGAAATTCTGGTCGGCCGCTCGGATCGAACCGACGCTGCAGGCGTAGCCGAGCTGACGGATATTGCCAATGAGTGGGGCCATGCTGTGCGCGAGGTGTTCACGCCTGAAGGCGTGTTGCATTTCAAGACCGATTGTTCGCTGATGGATGCCGAAACCATCCTGTCAACCAAGCGCTTGGATGCGTCCGGATGTTTTGAAGGCTACCGGGTTCTGCATGTTGCCGACGGCGAAGAAGCGGCCGCCAATGCAATTCGTTTTAACAATCTGGTGCTCATGGCGGCCGGTTTCCCCCGCACTGCAGATGTTTTGGACAAGGCAGGGTATGAGGTCGTCCAAATCGACAACACCGATTGCGCCAAGTTGGATGGCGGCATGTCATGCCTGTCTCTGAGATTCTGATCGCAAAAAAGCCTTCGTGCATGGGGAAAGAGTTCGCTTAGGTCAGACCACAATGGGGCCGCTTTCTATTGTAGGGTCTCCTCCATTGTTCGATGAGAATTTGAGCTTAGCGTAGGCTGTATATGACTTTTCGGAAACGTTCAGTTGGTTGCCTACATAGCTACTGCAGGTCCGACGACGAATGGGTCTCAGAAGTGTCCCTAAATCGCTTCCGTCAGGATTCGTTTGTCCAACGGCACATCAGAATTCGCGCGTCTCAGCCGCTTCAGTTTTTCAACTGGTCTACATTCATTCCGCCGTACTTTTTTCGCCAGCAGTACTAGGGGCTATGGCGCAAAATTTTGAAGTGGTTATAGACAGTCTATCGCTGGTCACACTTATCCTGCCATCGAGTAATTTTCTAAAAGCCCGAATTCGTAGACTCAGAGTATCGGCTTTTGTGGATCATGTTGGATGTATCGCAAACTCGGGGCTTTAGTTGAAAAGCATGCACTGTCGAGATTTCGTGACATCCGTTAGACTGCGAGCAGGAGGGTTCCATGCAGCGCCGACTCGCCGCGATCATGGCTGCCGATGTCGTTGGGTATTCGTCGTTGATGGGCAGCGACGAGGCAGGGGTATTGTCCGCTCTCAAAACTCTGCGTTCAGAGGTTTTTGATCCCGCAATTGCAAGACATCACGGGCGCCTCTTCAAGGTGATGGGGGATGGTGCTCTTGTCGAGTTTGCTTCGGTTGTCGATGCCGTAAACTGTGGCGTCGAGATCCAGCAGACAATGGCTGAGGCTGCTCCGGCCCTCGACAACGGGTCGCGGTTGCAACTTCGGATCGGTATAAACCTTGGTGATGTCATGATCGCTGATGGGGACCTCTATGGTGACGGGGTGAATGTTGCCTCCCGCATTGAAGGTTTGGCGGATCCAGGCGGCGTCGCGATTTCTGAGAGTGTCGCACGACAGGCAATGGGCAAGGTGGATGCCGGATTTGAGGATCTCGGTCTGAAGAACCTGAAGAACATCTATGAACCGGTTCGAGTTTTCCGCGTCATGCCCGACAGAGCGCAGGCATTCAAACGGCGATCTAAAAAAATTCCATTGATGACCGGAGCATCGGTGCTGGTTGGTTTGGGGCTTGTCGGCTTAATTGCGTGGTGGATTGATTCCGGTGACCAGCCGCCCGATGCCATGACCTTTGATGAAGCTGCTCTGTTGACAGAGCCAACGGGTCCGACCGTTGCGGTTCTGCCATTTCAAAACCTTAGCAATACGGACGCCCGCGATTTATTGGCTGTTGGCATTGGCGAAGACATCATCGTTGAGCTAGGGAGCTACCAGGACCTCAACGTACTGTCCCGTCAATCCACCCATTCCGTTGGACCGGACGAAAGTGACCGGCGTAGTATCCGGCAGAAGTTCGGCGCGGACTATGTGCTGGAAGGTTCTGTACGGCAGGTTGCAGATCGTCTGCGCGTGACAGCGCGACTGATAGACACAAACTCGGGGTTCCAGGTCTGGTCGGAAGCGTATGACGAAAGCCTCACGACTTTAAATATTCTGGACGTTCAGCTGAGCATCACCGAAAAAGTGGCCTCGGCTGTGGGTGACGCGGGCGGAGCAATCAAGCGCATTCACGCAGGTCATGCGCGCGCGAAACCTCCGGAACATCTCTCGTCTTATGAATGTTCCCTGCTGCGCGTTGGTTTCCTGAACCGACGGAATGTGCAAGAGCGCGTCCGCGGCTGTATCCTGCGGGTTGTCGAAGACGAACCTGAGTATTGGCGCGGGTGGGCGCAATTGGCCGAGGCACTGCTAACGGATGTGAAGCTTTTCACCGGGCTGTATCCAGGGACACAGGATGAGAAAATCCAACGCGCGGAAGAGGCGGCTCGGAACGCGGTGTCGCTGAACCCGCTTTCCGCCCGCGCTCACTTCCTTCTGTCGCTTGTGCTTCAGATTCAACGCGATCTCGACGGGTTCTTCTCGTCTGCTGAAACGGCGCTGACATTGGGGACAGATCGGTATCTGCAAGGGCAGATCGGCTATGAGTTCATTTGGTCCGGGCGTCTGGATTTGGGGGCTGCGCTCGTCGAAAATGCAATCGCGCTAGACCCAAATGCAGCAGACCCAAACTGGTATCAGGCGCTGGCCGAGTATCATTTCCTGAACGGGGATTATGAAACAGCGCTGAGCACTTATCGCAAGGGGGCACAGCCGGACATTTGGTGGTCGGTCTCAATCGAAGTCGCAATTCTGGCTGAACTGGGTCCGCGCGACGCCGCCATTGCCGCACGGGACAGGCTGAACAAAATCCGTCCGGGTATAAAAATTGCTGACGTTGTCTGGATGTATCGGCGCTTTGCGCGCCCGGATGAACACATCCTGCCTTTCGTCGAAGCCTACAGAGCTGTGGACATGCCCGAGGGGCGGTTTGCCCCGCTTCAGGATAGTGCAGGCTGACCGACAGGGCGCGGTACGGCACAGAATAGTGCCAAGTCTGGCACCGATTTTTATTCGGGCACGCCCGCCTTTTGCAAACTTGCCAACCAGATCCGTCGGTTTTCGGGGTGGTTTTTTGATCCTGCGAATTGCCTGCGCATCGCTGAGATTGACAGCTTGGGGTTGATCTCAAGCGCATTGTTAACGGCCTCTTGGGCTTCGTCTTGTCTGCCCATCTCTGCAAGAGTGGCCGCGCTCAACAGGTGGTGAAACAGCCGCCAAGTATTGCTTGTTGCCACCGCGCCCAACTGCCGGGCTGCGTCAAGCGCTTCTTCGTAGCGATCCAGATGAAACAGTATGTGCCCTTGGTAGAAGTACATGTTTTGCAGCATCGGATCGCGTGGACTTAGCCGGATTGCCATCTCTATCTCGGGCAGGGCGTGGTCCTGCATGCGGAACCAGTCATAAGTATGCGCCAATTCCAGCCGTATACGCGCATCATTGGGATTGAGCGCGACAGCGCGCTCGAGATTTGCGATGGCTGGATCGGCCTCTCCGGTAAATCGGTAAATATAACCAAGAGCCGCATGTGCCTGCGCGTCCTGATCGTCCAGTTCAATTGCCCGTTTGGCCGCCTCAGTCGCGGCAATCAACGTGTCCTGAGGCGTATCTGACCACTGAAAGAAGAATATCGTTCCCAGCGCGCGGGCCAACAGGCTGTGCGCTGCCGCGAATTCCGGGTCCGCAGCGATGGCGGATTGTGCAAACGTCACCGCGTCCTGCTGTGCCTCTTGCGAAAACACGGCCTGCCGCGCCCGACCGCGTAAATATAGGTCCCATGCACCCATGTCCTCGGTCGGTTTTTCCTGCGATCGTTCTTCGCCGGACTGATATATCTCAGGCAATAACTGGCCCACGATAGCCCGGCTGATCTCGTCCTGAACGTCAAAGACATCCGTTACCTGACGATCAAAAACCTCGGCCCAGATGGTTTCGGCGCTGTCGACATCAATGAGTTCTCCGCTGATGCGCATCTGACCATCGGAGCGGCGGACACTGCCGCGGACTACATAGCCAACCCCAAGGTCGCGTGCGATTTCGATCGGGGTTGCCTGATCCCTAGCGTACGAGAACATCGTCGCGCTGGATACAACGAAGAGTTCCCGGTTACGCGACAGATGCGCGATCAGGTCGTCGGTGAGACCATCGACGAAATACTGACCCGTTCTTTCGTCCCCGATATTGTCAAACTGCACAACGGCCAAAGAGGGTTTCCCGGTGTCCGGCAATCGCTGCCGGTCAGCAAATATGGAGAGCGACAGCATAGCGATTGCCAAAGCCAACAGAACGCCCGCAACAAGAACGCCGCGTTTGGGCGCGTGGGAAGTGCGCTCCGGCGGCTCATCCGATGTAACCGGGGCCACAAATTGGAACCCGCGCTTTGGAAAGGTCTTGATGTAGTCTGAGCTTGCCGCAGTATCGCCCAAGGCTTTGCGCGCGGATCGAATGCGCGTGTTCAGCGCGGCATCCGTGATCGCTGCGCCGCCCCAAATCTCGTCAATGATCTCTTGCTTGCTAACAATCCTGTCCCGGTTCCTGACGAGAAATTCCAGCAATTGCAGGGCCTGAGGTTCCAAAGCAACCGGTTCGCCACTGCGGTTCAATCCCTGTGTCGGATCAAGTTGGAACTCTAAGAAACGGTACATACTGAAACCTACACTCCGCCATGTCCTTGGCTCAACGAAGTTTGCGGATTGTCAGATGAATGTCAGAAAAAATCAGCTTCCGATCAAGCACGGCGCGTTCTTCGGGGATAGCGTTTTCAGGGGTTAGCGCTCCGTAGCATTCCCTAAAGCAACAAGGAGACAAGACATGGTACAACTAAAAACACTTTGCATAACGGCCGCGTTCGCTCTGGCGGGCAGCACTGCATTCGCTGAAACGGATCTTGAGGCGGCATTGAATAGCGGCGCCGAACGCCTCAACGCCGATCAGATCGCAGAGCTATTGATCGGAAACACTGTCACAGCCACATCCGGAGAGAAGAGATTTCGCTTTTTTTATGACCCGAACAATGTCGTGGGCGGAGAGCTTGCGAACGGTGGCTGGAGCGGTGCCGGCGCATTTGCCATCACCGATACAGATAAGGTTTGTGTTTCCATGGCCGCTGACAATGGGCGCTATCGCTGTATGACAGTGCTGCGTGTCGGGGACTCAATCCAGAAGTTCAACGCCGATGGAAAGAGAACTTTCGAGCTGCACAGCTTTGTACCCTCTACCGGCCTCTGAGCTTTCATCTCAAACTGGTTCCGACCCTGGACTTGCCGTTTTTCTGATTGAGGAAAAATGGCAGCCACGAGTATAGCGACCCTATTCTACAAGTGCGGTGAATGCCCGCATTCAACGGATATGGTTTATCATAGTTCGAACACCTCAAGCGTCAGCTTTGGGCCTAAATCTGCTTGCGGAGTGCAAATATTTGTTTCGGCAGGTTTGCCCATTGCTTTGGGTTCTCAAACCATTCGGTCATACTTGCTAGGACTGAGCATCCCAATGTCCGATTAGAACTCTTGGGATGGACGGCTAAAACCTACTGTGATCCTATGCTGTCGCAGTTCATGGGCAGTCAATGCGATCAGCTTCTTATATTGTAGGTATTTTAGTAGCCATTGCCTCCAGCATTGGACTTTATTTGGTTTCTTACCAATACTTCGTTTCGGAGGAGCTTTCGAAAGCTCAGGGCCGGCTCTCTCTCTACCAAAGCTCGGTGAACAGCGAACTCGAACGATTTTCCCACCTTACATATGTGCTGTCACAAGACTCCTTTGTAATTGGAACAGCCGAAGGCGATGGCACCGGAACCTTAAATCGACGCCTCGAGGATTTTGCAGAGCAGGCCGGTCTGGATGCGATCTACCTGATGGACGAAGACGGGATCACGATTTCCGCATCGAACTACCGCGACAAAGGGAGCTTTGTTGGCCAAAACTACGCTTTCCGCCCGTATTTCCAAAGCGCCATTTCCGGGGAACAAGGCCGTTTTTACGCGATCGGGGCAACAACTGGCCTGCCAGGATACTTCATCGCCAATGCAGTGCTGAACGACCGAGGAGCTTCAACTGGTGTCATAGCGATTAAGATCGATTTCTCTGATCTTCAGAACAGTTGGAAAAACTCGGGTGAACAAGTTTTCTTGGCCAATGAAGACGGCGTCGTTCTGCTGTCTTCGAACGCGGATTGGCAATATCGTGCGTTGACGCCATTGTCGGAACCACAGCGAGAGCGAATTCGAGATGCCAGGCAGTTTCCGGGGCGAGACTTAGATGCGTTGGATTGGGTTGAGTTGCCGGGAGACCAGGCCAGAATTGCGGGGACGAAGCGCCTGCATCTTGCAGCTAAGGATCTACCCCATGGCTGGTCGCTTCACTACTTTGCGAGTGACGATCAGGCCGTAGCGCGCAGTTGGCTTGTAACTGCAATTTTTGTCCTTTTGGCGGGGCTCACGTTTATCTTCTTCCAGATACAACGCGCGAGACGCGTAAGCGCGGCCTTGGCGCTGTCCGAAGAAGAAGAAGCAAAACTGCGCGAGGCGAATGAAAGGCTTGCAATCGAAATCGACGACCGCAAGACAGCCGAGCGGAGCCTCAAACGCACCCAGGGCGAGTTGGAGCGCGCAAGCCGACTGGCGGCCCTAGGGCAACTCTCCGCGTCTGTCACGCATGAGCTGGGCCAGCCCATCGCTGCGATGCGCAATCACTTGGTGGCAGCAGAGATCTCATCTCCCGGTGAAGTCAAGCTACCGCAAAAAATCGGAAGCCTTGTAGACAGGATGGAAGGGATCACGCGCCAATTGCGGTTCTTTGCACGGTCAGAGAATGAGGCGTTCGAAGACGTAGACTTATGTACTTCGGTCAATACCGCTTTGGCTCTGGTTGCGCCAAACATCGAGCAGGGCAGGGTGAAAATCTCAGTTGATGCGCCGACCGGTCCGGTATTTATCCGGGGCAGTGCCCTGCGGATCGAACAGGTCATCACCAATCTTTTGCGCAATGCCATAGATGCAACAGATGAAGCGGATGCGCCTGAAATCCAAATCTCTATCACGGCTTCTGATGGTGTGGCAGTGTTGGAAATTCAGGACAACGGTCACGGATTGGGCGAGGCAACGCTGGCTGAGTTGCAAGAGCCATTTGTAACCACAAAAGAGAGCGGGCGAGGCATGGGCTTAGGACTGGCGATTTCCACCAGCATTGTCAAAGATCACGATGGCACAATGACGGCCCGAAACCGCGATAGCGGAGGAACAATTTTCCGCGTCACCTTCCCGATTGCCTCAGCTACTGAAGAAACGGACGAATGACCCAGCAGCAACCCTTCAAAGTACTGGTCGTTGATGATGACAAATCGATGCGACAATCCCTGGTTGAGTTGCTCGAAGCCGCAGGCTGGATTGTTAGTGCCCTGTCGCGCGCGACCCAGGTGACAGAACATCTGGCTGGCACCTCGCCTGATGTCATTCTGTCCGATGTGCGTATGCCCGGTATGTCGGGGCTTGAATTACTGGCCAGTCTGGACAGGCATGTGGCGCCTCCGGTGGTCTTGATTTCGGCGCACGGTGACATCCCGATGGCGGTTCAGGCCATACAGGAAGGGGCGTATGGGTTTATCGAAAAGCCATATGAACCTAGGCGATTGTTGACTGTGCTGAGGCATGCGGCTGAGCAAAACCGCATGCGGAAAAGCAATGCCCGCCTCAAAGACAGACTTTTCAAATTGTCAGGCCTTGACCGTATCCTGCTGGGCCAAACAGACGCCATTGTAGACTTGCGACAAGAGGTACTTGATCTTGCCGATACGTCGGTTGCGGTTTTGTTGCAGGGGGATACCGGCACCGGAAAAGAGCTGGTTGCCCATGCTTTACATGATTTGGGCCGCTCGCCGGAGGCACCGTTTCTGGCGCTGAATTGCGCCGCATTGTCCTCCGAAACATTTGAAGCGGAAATGTTCGGCGTTGCGGGTGAATCCGATGGCAGGCTGGTGGCGGCATCGGGTGGGACCTTGTTTCTGGATGAAATCTGCTCGTGCCCACCAGCGGTGCAAGCCAAGCTACTAAGGGTCATAGAAGATCAACAGGTGCTGCAGGTGGGTGCTGTGTCGCCGGCGCCGCTAAGTTTCAGGGTCGTGTCAGCAACCAACGAAGACGTTGTACTGGCCGCCGAGGAAGGCCGCCTGCGTCAGGACCTATTGTTTCGACTAAATACTGTCGTCCTGACTTTACCTCCGCTACGGCAAAGACGGGATGATCTGGTTCTGCTGGCGACGCATTTCTTGAGCGAATACGCGCAGGTTTATGAGATTGACGCGCCAGAGCTTGATCAGGACGATTTGGCCGCTCTGCTTGCCCATGACTGGCCCGGCAATGTGCGTGAGTTGCGCCATGTCTGCGAACGGCGCATTTTAGCGGCGCGACGTGGAGGAGGGTCGATGGCGCAGGCTATACACAGCGATCAACACTTTGACGAAGTACCGGATACACTGCGCGAAGCGGTTGCTGCTTTTGAGCGCGAGCTCATTGGCAAAGCTATCAAGGCACATAAAGGCCGCATGGATGCCGCCGCCGAAGCGCTAGGGATTGGCCGCCGGACGCTTAATGAAAAGATCGTCAAACTAGGTCTCGATAAAGAGGCGCTGTTGTAAGCGAAACCACTCTGCGGATATCCGCAGGGGAACAGTGATTTCTCGCGCGTTTTCCTTCATAGGCAGGCTGCTGCGCATTCTGAATACTCCACCCAAGCGAATTGCGTGATCTGGGAGGAGCCATTATGCGCAAACATCTTAACCGGGCGGCCATTGCCGCCCTGTCACTGACCGTTGCATCCGAAGCGCTGGCTGTCGAATGGAACGTTTCCCTGTGGGGCAAGCGTCGTGCCTTTACCGAACACGTCGAGAAACTTGCCGAATTGGTGAGCGAAAAGACGGACGGTGAGTTCACACTCAACATCAGCTATGGCGGTTTGTCGAAGAACAAAGAAAACCTCGATGGGATTTCGATCGGTGCGTTTGAAATGGCCCAATTCTGCGCAGGCTATCACCGCGACAAGAACCCCTCGATCACTGTCTTGGAACTGCCGTTTCTGGGCGTGACATCCCTTGAACAAGAAGTTGATCTGTCGATGGCCGTTTATCAACATCCGGCCGTTGTTGAGGATCTGGCCCGCTGGGACGCGACTCTGCTGATGCCCTCGCCGCTGCCGCAGTACAACCTTGTTGGTGTTGGTGAAGCTCCGAAATCTCTAACCGATTTTGAAGGTCTGAGCGTAAGGGCGACAGGTGGCATCGGTAAAGCGATGGAGACGGTTGGGGCCGTCCCGACCTCGATGTCTGCGTCCGAAGTGCGCCAGGCAATGGATAGTGGCATTGTCAAAGCGGTCAGCTTTGCGCCACACGCGCATATGTCCTTCGGCACCATTGAAAACGGCACGTGGTGGACGACGAACCTCAACCCCGGCACCGTCAACTGCCCTGTCGTGGTGAACACGCTGGCGCTGGAAGATTTATCTGACGAACACCGCAAAGCGCTGTTGGGATCGGTGGAAGAGGCACTGGATCATTACGTGAGCCACTACCAGACCAAAACGATGGAAGCGTGGGGTCCTGAGTTGGATCAACGCGGCATCGAACGGGTCACTTTCAGCGATGAAGAAATCGCAGCGTTCAAAGAAGCCGCTGCCGCCCCCGCGGCCGAGGCTTGGATTGCAGAAAACACCGAGCGCGGCCTGCCAGCACAAGAGCTTTATGACCTTGTGACTGGCAAGATCGCAAACGGCAGCTAATCCACTCACAACCCGGCGTCGGCCAAGCTGGCGTCGGGTGCCTTTTTCCCTGACTGCGGAGTACAACGATGGCCGGGTCATCCCAGGTGCTGTCTGACGACAGCCGTCTCAGCATTCTCGATCAACGTCTCTACAAACTGGAGAGCTTTCTGGCTCTGATCAGCGGTCTTGCAGTGTTCTCGCTGATGGTCATGGCCGTGGTCTCCGTTGGTGGCCGGAATTTCGCCAATGCGCCGCTTCCCGGTTACGTGGACTGGATCGAGCAGGCCATGCCGTTGATCGCCTTCATGGGGATTTCCTATGCGCAGCGTGATGGCGGTCATATCCGAATGGACATGGTTGTTGGAGCGCTCAGAGGCCGGACGCTCTATATCGTTGAGTTCATCACAACCGCTGTCATTCTGGCGCTGATCGTCTTGCTGATCTGGGGGAGCTGGGCGCATTTCGCACGCAGCTTTGACTTTGGCGCTCCACTCTGGAGCCGCGACAGCTCCATCGACATCGGTATCCCGCTGTGGCCGGCCAAGCTGTTGGCACCCGTCGCCTTTAGCGTGCTTTGCCTAAGGCTTGCTCTACAGCTTTGGGCCTACGGTCGTGCAATCCGTCACCCCGATCAGGCACCGATTGCCGTCCCGCTGATAGCCGATGCAGCCACCCAAGCTGCAATGGAAGCCGAGCACGTCTCGGGCCACGACAACTGAGGTTAAATCTGATGGAACCCATTGATATTGGTCTGATCGTCTCGGGCGGTATGCTTGTTCTTGTGGTACTGGGGATGCGCGTGGCCTTCGCCGCCGCGACAGCTGGCATGGTTGGTCTGATCTGGATCTTCTGGGCCAAGTTTGGGTATGACCCGGCGCGGTTCGGTAAGGCTGTGACTGTGGCCGTCAAAACAGCGGGGCAGGTGCCGCACTCCAAGATTTCAAGCCAGGCGTTGAGCCTTATCCCGACCTTCATCCTGATTGGCTACCTCGCCTACTACGCAGGCCTGACCAAAGCCTTGTTCGAAGCCGCGAAACGTTGGCTTGCATGGGTCCCCGGCGGGCTGGCGGTTTCGACCGTTTTTGCAACCGCCGGGTTTGCGGCGGTATCCGGGGCCTCGGTCGCCACTTCCGCTGTGTTCGCCCGTATTGCCATCCCCGAA
The DNA here is from genome assembly GCF_056535985.1 of Ruegeria sp. AO1. Classification (NCBI taxonomy): domain Bacteria; kingdom Pseudomonadati; phylum Pseudomonadota; class Alphaproteobacteria; order Rhodobacterales; family Roseobacteraceae; genus Ruegeria; species Ruegeria sp. AO1. The sequence goes on along the minus strand of NZ_JBQFJC010000002.1, from coordinate 583,752 downwards.
ATGCTGAAGATCGGTTACGACAAGCGTTTTGCTGCAGGTGTCGTCGCTGCGGGCGGTACACTCGCCTCGCTGATTCCACCTTCGGCCATTCTGGTCATCTATGCGATTATCGTCGAGCAAGACGTGGGCAAACTGCTGTTGGCCGGATTCATACCGGGCATGTTCTCGGCTGTAATTTATGGCTTGCTGATCATCGGCATGGCCGTCGTGATCAAAGGATTTGGCCCCGCAGTCACCGGATTTACATGGAAAGAACGTTTCCTCTCGTTGCCGCCCGCATTGCCCATCGTGATTGTTGTCGTCACCATCATCTTCTTTGTCTACAACCCGTTCGGCGGCGATGCCTGGGGCACGCCAACCGAAGGCGGCGCAATTGGAGCATTTGTGGTGTTCCTGATGGCGCTGTACCGGGGCATGCGCTGGACCGAACTCAAAGACGCACTTTTGGAAACCGCCAAGCTGAGCGTCATGATTTTCACGATCATCTGGGGCGTTTTGGTTTACGTTCGTTTTCTTGGTTTTGCCGAGTTGCCAAGTGCATTCTCCGACTGGATCACCTCGCTAGAAATGTCTCCGATGCTGATCCTGATCTGTATTCTTCTGGCTTACGCGGTGCTGGGTATGTTCATGGATGCGATAGGTATGCTGCTGCTGACGTTGCCGGTCGTGTACCCTGCTGTCATGGCTCTGAACGGTGGTGAGACCGTAAGTGCAGCCGAGAGCACCTTCGGTATGTCCGGGCCCATGTGTGCCATCTGGTTTGGCATTCTGGTTGTCAAAATGGCCGAGTTTTGCCTGATCACCCCACCTATCGGGCTGAATTGCTTTGTGGTGGCTGGTGTGCGGGATGACCTAAGCGTGCAGGATGTCTTTAAGGGTGTAACGCCTTTCTTTCTGGCGGATGCTGCGACCATAGCGATGCTCGTTGCTTTCCCTGCTATCGTTCTATGGCTTCCAGGACAGGTTTGAACCACATGGGATGATTTTGGAGCGCGGTTTGCCAGTGCGGTTAAGACCTGCATCAATCAGCTGCGTGGCAGAATTCATGACATTTGCTCAATGTCCGGTTTTGGTCGTCCTCGCAGGGACCGCTAGCGCCACGGTGGATCGATGCTGCGGATGACCAAATGACGTGAGAGAGCCCTTATGACGCCTTACGAGTTAGATAGTCTGGAAAAATGATGAAACTTGATTGGCAAACTGCCGGAGACGTTACTAGAAACACAAAGTCACTTGAGTTGTGGCACGAAAAGCAAAAGCACATCGCAGATGTGATAAGAGACGACGATACAAATCACCTGAAAATAAATACTTACGGGAACGAAATTGATCTAACGGTTCTTCAGGATGTTATTGAGTTGGCTCTAGACCAACTTGGTGCTTTTGAGGACGGCACGCCGCTGACTGAGGCAACTCTGTTCCAAAAGGTCGTACCCTAGAGAAAATTAGCTTTTTCTGCACTACTGCCATTGCGCTAGCTAGGAAAGCCTCAACAATCGACACAGTGCGCCAAATGTCTGCTAAGAGGCCCAAACACTCAGTTCTTTAGAGCATCGGCTCCAGAATAGAATCGCTTCAAGCACAAATTGTTAAACGCGATGAAGTGCGAGCCAAATCAAAAAACCAATGTACAAAAAAACAGATACGTTCAAAACCGTATCGACGATCGAACCTGTCATTTGGTGACCTCTTTTGAAAGCGACTTGAGGAGACAGACCACAAGAATTGGTACGATGAAAACAAACGCAATGGCCGAGAGTGCGATAATAGATCTGACAAGTGAAACATCGTTTACGAGGATCATAGCTAGCCCTAGTGCGCCGAGCACCATCCCCCAGATGGTTCGAACGCTCGGCGAGGGGTTTTCGTCTCCGCCTGTTCCAATCATTGCAAGTGTGAAGCCTGCGCTAACGACGCTCGTTACAACAAAGAGGAAAGCGGCAGTGATCGTTGCGATCTGCGTGACATACTTCAATGGAAATTGTTGCAAGAGAGCGAATGTCGTCGCATCAAGGCTCTTTTCGTTGACCTCAAGAAGTTGACCACTGCCATCCAAAACATCAAAAAAACCTACACCGCCGAGCACTCCAAACCAGAAAATCGAAAAAAGAGTGGGCGCAATTATGACCCCGGCCAGAAACTCGCGTATTGTGCGCCCCCGAGAAATGCGTGCAATGAAAATGCCTACAAATGGAGACCACGCAAGCCACCAGATCATGTAGTTGAGCGTCCAGTCCTGAAACCAGGTGGAAATGCTCTGATCAAAAAACTCAGTTGTCGAAAATCCGGCAGGTATGACGTTGTAAACATAACGTCCAAAACCCGAGACGATCGAATTCATCACAAAAGACGTGGGACCGGCGACAAGCAAAAAAACTAAAAGACTGATCGCAATCGCCATGGCCAAATTGGACAGTTTTGACATTCCTTCTCCTAGATCACGTCTCAGAGGAACAAGGAAAGCAACGCACATGGCGGCAAAAATAATTGCTGTCAGATAAGGAGAATTTGGTATTCCAAGAACTCCAGCCAGTCCTGTTTGAATTTGAAACACACCCATGGCCAACGAACCCGCTAGGCCAACGGCTATGGCGACGACCGATAAGAAATCGAACAACCATGCCAACCCGCGGGTCCAAGTTTTCTCGCCGTACACGTCCAGCAACGGAGCGCTTAGCAGCAACGAACGTTCACGTCGAAACGCAAAATAGGCAACTATCAGTGCAACGACGCCATAGATGGCCCAGGCGTGGAACCCCCAGTTCAAATAGGTGACGAACATGGCGAGCCTTGCGGCTTCTGGATCAGAAGAAATATCGCGTATTACCGAAAAGTGGGTGAGCGGCTCTGATACGCCAAAAAACAGAAGGCCTACACCCATACCTGCGGCGAAAAGCATTGCAATCCAAGCTTTAGTCGAAAACTCGGGCTCTGAACCTTCGGGTCCAATTCGGATAGAGCCGTACTTGGAAACTGCAAGATAAATTGCCAGCAACAAAAGTGCGCTGGCTTCGAGCATAATGAACCAGCCTCGGCTTTCGAACTGGATGGTGACAATTCTTGAGGAGACGGAACCCAAGCTTTGCGGGTCGACAACACCCCATAGAGCAATACAGCTGCTGACGAAGAGAGCCGAAACCAAAAGCGCATTGACTTTCATAAATTACCCAATCGAAGAAGAATGGCTTCGCTTAATCGTAGCAGCGATCATCCAGCTCTAATAGCTGGAAACTTCTCTTTTCGGATTGGAACAGTTAGCCGTTTTGTCCCGCTTTACGGTCGTTCGGCTCATGTAGACCAGCCAATTCCATCCGATGACGGTTTTGAGCTCAAAGGCGACAGGGACATAGATGTTGAGCGCCGCGTTCGTCGTTGAGGGCGAGAAGCTGGCTTTCGCTGCAATCGCAAATACGCACTTTGATTTTGACTGGTTTTGGGTTCCGAGCGGAACTAGAAACTGCTCATCGGGCTATGGGAAGCTTAAGCGAAATGCTCGCGCCTCTTTCGACTTGGTTGATTTCGACCATTCCTTCGTGGCGTTGCGCCACTGCAGAGACGATTGACAACCCCAAACCGCTGCCCTCGGAATGTTCTAACTGAGAAAATCGATTGAATGCTTCTTCGCTTTGGTTTGGCGAAAGGCCAGCCCCGTCATCGGCCACCGTTAGCTTGACGTATTTGCCGTCACTCCGCAGCACAACTGAGATTTGGCTCAACTTTGAGCCACCGTGTTTGACTGCGTTGTCCAACAGGTTCTTTAGAGCCTCAATCAGAAAGATACGGTCGCCGAGTACCGTGACCGCCGTCTCAGGCATCGTGACATCAAATTCGATACCCTTTGCGAGGATGTGAACGCCCATTTCCGCGCAGGCCTCTTCCACGACCGAGCGGAAGTCAATTTTATCCATTTGGTCTTGGTGCGTCGGCTGCCTAAGCCTCTCAAGTGACAACAGCTGTTCGGCCACTGTTGCTGAGTTTTTTGCTGCCGCAACAAGTTCTGTGATGCGTTTTTCTCGGTCGTCATCCGTTTGCGCGTCCTGCAACGCTTCGGCCATTGACTGCACGGCCGCCGCCGGATTTCTCAGCTGATGTGCAGCTTCGGATATAAACACTTGATGGGCGTTGATACTATTTTCCACCTGTCCAAAAAGTCGGTTCAGGGTTCTGACAACTCCTTGAACTTCGATCGGGACGGGGCGCTTGATCTCACTGAGGTCATCTGGTGAACGCAAGTCAATAGCGTCCTGCAAATCCAACAAGGGCCTCAGACCACGCGCGACGCCGAACCATACCACAATTGCGAGAGTGGCCAGCAGAATTCCCATGAGGATTCCCGCGCGGATTGACAGTTCATTTGCGAAAGCGTTGCGATCCGCCATACGTTGCCAGACTGTAACTGTCGCATCTCCGATGAGATTTTCTATGGTTACTCTTTCCGTCATCTTGAGAACGCGCACTGGTTCTTGGCGGTAGAGCGCTTCGAAAAACTGCGGCTTGTAAACCTCTTGAGCAGACGGGTTGGTGGCTGCCGGAGGGTATGCATAGCCTGTCACATAGATGCCACCGGGCCCCGTTACGTGGTAAAAAATCTCTCCGCCCGACGCGTCACGGATCATGCTGCGTGTCGTTGGTGACAGCGCGTCACCCCCCGAAATCGCAACATCTCGCGATATGGCGAGGCCAGCAGACAAGAGGCTGTCGTCGAACAATTCCTGAGCCGTTTTCTGCGCAATCATAAAACGCCAAAGACCAAGCAGAGCGGCAATTAGCACCAAGGGGGTTAGGATAAGAATGAAAAGTCTTAACCTGAGCGAGCCGTGATTGATCACTTCTGCACCTCAAGCAGATATCCCAGACCACGGGCTGTCTTAATTCTAATGCCCAAATCTTGAAGGCGTTTTCTCAGCCGAGATACATGGGGCTCAACGGCCGAGGCCTCGACATCGGCACCGACGCCATAGACATAATCAGTAAGTTGGCTTTTGGGAACAATTCTGCCCCTGCGCTCTAACAGGCATTCAAGAACCGCGATTTCCCGCCGCGGAATATCCATAACTTTGCCCTGCACACTCACCTGGCGGGCAGCGCGGTCGAATTCCAGGCCACCAATGCTCTCCTTTGCGCCGTAGTCGAGATCTTTGCGTCGAGAAAGCGCTCGGATGCGTGCTTCCAGCTCGTCCATTTCGAACGGCTTAACCAGGTAATCATCGGCGCCCATATCCAACCCCGAAACCCGGTCGCTTGTTTCGGCACGTGCCGTAAGCAAGATCACTGGTACGCCGTCACCACGATTGCGAAGAGATTTCAGGATCTCCAGTCCTGACTGCCCGGGCAAATTGATATCCAGAACAACCAAGTCGGCACCCTCTTGCGCAAGATACAAGTCAGCCTCGTCGCCATCCGTAAGCACTTCTGCCGCATGACCGCGGTCACGCAGACGATAAGCAACAGCGTTGGCGAGGGTCTCGTTGTCTTCGACGATGACGATCCGCATCGAGTCTCCTGCAAGTTTCGCGCAAGGTTGGCGCTCCATGATTGCCAGATGGGAGGGGGAATCAACCCCACAGTTCTATTTGCGATCACGGTGGCGCAGAGGGCGCTAGCGTGGTTGTCTGGTCAACAGGGAGGAACCAATGACCATTTCCAACTTCACCCGTCGCGCCGTCGTGGGGCTGATCGCCGCCGCCGGTATCGCCGCACCTGCCGCTGCCGAGGTCGATTTCTCGGGCAAGACCGTTGAATGGGTCATCCCGTTCTCGGAAACGGGCGGGTCTGCCAAATGGGCCAATTTCTTTGCGCCGCTTCTGTCCGAAGCACTACCGGGTCAACCGACTGTTGTCGTGAAGTTCATGCCCGGCGCCGGATCGACCAAGGGCGCAAACTGGTTCCAAGAGCAGAGCCATGACGATGGTACGCTGCTGTTTGGCACCTCCGGTTCAACTCAATTCCCGTATCTGCTGAGCGATCCGCGCGTGCGCTACGAGTACAACGACTGGATCCCGGTTATGGCATCGGGAACCGGTGGTGTTGCCTATCTGAACGCCGAGGATGGAGCAAAGTTTGATGGCTCTGCGAACGCGCTGAAAGATACCAACTTCATCTATGGTTCGCAGGGCGCGACACGTCTTGACCTCGTGCCGCTGCTGGCTTGGCAAATGCTGGGTATGAATGTCGAGCCTGTCTTTGGCATCAAAGGCCGTGGCGATGGTCGTCTGATGTTCGAACGCGGTGAAGCCAACATCGACTATCAGACCTCGTCCGGCTACCTGGGTGGTTCGGCTCCGCTGGTTGAATCCGGTCAGGCTGTGCCGATGATGACCTGGGGTGCTCTGGATGCAGATGGCAATATCGTCCGTGACCCGACCTTCCCGGACATCCCGACATTCAAGGAAGTATGCGAAGCCACCAATGGCTGTGAAACCAGCGGTGAGGCGTGGGATGCGTGGAAAGCGTTTTTTGTAGCCGGTTTCCCGGTTCAAAAGTTGGCCTTCCTGCCGGGTGATACACCTCAGGAAGTGGTCGACGCATACACCGCCGCATTCCAGGCAGTAACCGAGCGCGGCGACTTTGCCGAAATCTCGTCAAAGCGCGTGGGCAAGTACCCGGTGTTCGTAGGCGACGGCTCTAAGGCGGCGCTGCAAACCGCAACAAATGTCGACGACAACGCCAAAGCTTACGTTCTGAACTGGCTCAAAGAAGCCTATGGTGTCGAGCTGAACTAAGCCCAGACACCACCGCGCGTGCCCCAATGTCGGGCGCGCGCTTTTCCAAACACAAGACAGTATATGAAAGGCGGCCGCTATGGAGGTTTTCGCCACAGCTCTTCCTGCGCTCAGTGATGCGTGGGGTCTGATCCTGCAACCTATTGTTCTGGGTTATCTTATTCTCGGTGTCGTCATGGGACTGGCCGTAGGTGTTTTCCCTGGGCTTGGCGGTATTGCTGGTCTGTCCTTGCTGCTGCCTTTCATGTTCGGCATGGACCCTATCCTCGGGTTGGCGTTGATGATCGGGATGGTTGCCGTTGTTCCGACCTCTGACACCTTTGCGTCGGTTCTTATGGGCATCCCCGGCAGTTCCGCCTCACAGGCGACGGTGCTGGATGGCTTCCCGATGGCGAAAAAGGGCGAGGCCGCGCGGGCATTGTCAGCGGCCTTTGCGTCATCGCTGTTTGGCGGTTTGGTCGGCGCGACTTTTCTGACCATGTTCATCCTGATCGCGCGGCCAATCGTTCTGGCATTCGGCCTGCCCGAGATGCTGATGATCACTATACTTGGTCTTTCCATGGTCGCCATTCTCGCCGGACGTATCCCGCTAAAAGGCGTTGCCGCCGCTGGGCTGGGCCTGATGGTTGGCACGATTGGCGAGGCGGATGCAGGCGGCTCACTTCGTATGGCCACTTATGACATTCCTTACCTGACCGACGGTCTGAAATTGGTCATCGTCGGCTTGGGTATCTTTGCGGTGCCGGAAATCGTCTCGCTGCTGCGTCAAGACCGATCCATTGCAAAGGGCGCTTCGCTGGGAGCGGGTTGGTTTGATGGCGTCAAAGACTGGGCTGCGAACATTTGGCTGTCGGTCCGCTGTTCGATTATTGGCGTGGTTGTCGGTGTCATTCCCGGCCTTGGGGGTTCGGTTGTTGACTGGATCGCTTATGGCCACTCTGTTCAATCGACCAAAGACAAAAGCAACTTCGGCAAGGGCGAAGTGCGTGGCGTCATCGGGCCGGAAAGCTCGAACAACGCCAAGGAGGGCGGGGGGCTGGTCCCGACGCTGCTGTTTGGCATCCCCGGTTCGGGTTCGATGGCGATCTTTATCGGCGCAGTTGCGCTGTTGGGATCCGGCGATATCGAGGTTGGTCCGAGCATGCTCAAGGATAATCTCGACATCACCTATTCGATTGTCTGGTTGCTGGCACTTGCCAACGTCGTGGGCACCATCCTGTGTATCGCTGCCTCGGGTGGCATCGCCAAACTAACGACGATCCGCTTCACCTATCTGGCGCCGTTTCTGTTCATGCTGATCAGCTTTGCGGCATTCCAATCCGGTCAGAATTTCGAAGACCTTCTGGCCCTGTTTGTCATCGGCCTGATCGGCATCTTCCTGCGCCGTTTCGACTGGTCACGCCCGGCCTTCCTGATTGGATTCGTGTTGTCCAACCCGGTTGAGAAGTTCACCAACCAGGCGTTCCAGATTGCCTCTTTCCGCTTCCGCAAAAGCTTTGGCGAAGGCATGGAGTACGTCTTCAGCCCGATCGTCATCGTCCTGATCGTGGTCACCGTGGTTTCGGTTATACTTGGCATTCGTCAAGCTAAGATGATCATGGCCGAGGGTGAGGTTAAATCCGGCAGCAAGCGCGCGCCGCTGATCTTCCTGCTGGTGATTATGGCCTATCTGATCGTGGCGTTGATCAATGCCAACATGATCCCTGACTACAACATGACTGACAAGATCATCCCGCTTGTGATCGGTAGCGTGTCGCTGTTCTGCTGCGTCATCCTGCTAATCCAGATGATGCGGCGGCCCGAGGGTGACGCGATCTTTGCTGACAAGGAACTCGCCGGCGAGGATGCAAGTGCGCCGCACGGACTTTGGTCAACGCTCGCGTGGTTTGCAGGTCTGATCGCGGCCACTTGGGTTGTTGGGTTCATCCTCGCCCTGATCGGGTTCCTGATCGCATTCTTCCGCATTCGCGCCGGGTCCAGCTGGCAGATGACGCTGCTCCTAACGGCCTGCGGCATCGGTTTCATGTGCTTCATGGCTGGCGCTTTGAACCGGGATTTCCCGCCGGGTCTGCTGCAAGACATGGTGAACCTGCCATGGCCGCTCAAGTAGGCGCTCAATGTCTGCCCGGCCTGCCTATCTGGCAACCGGGCAGCACTGAAATCAGAAATTTCAACGGTTTGTAAAGGAGGGTTCGCAATGACCCAGACAGCAATCCCATATGTTTTCATGCGCGGCGGCACTTCCCGAGGGCCTTATTTCCGACGCTCTGATCTGCCTGAAGATAGGGACAAGCTGGTTGATGTGCTGGTCGCTGCCCTCGGGGCTGGGCAAGCGCTCAATATCGACGGGATCGGTGGCGGCAACGCGGTGACGACCAAGGTGGCGATGCTGTCAGTCAGCGAGGACGACTGGGCCGATATCGACTATTTCTTCGCGCAAGTTTCTGTTGAAGAAAAGCTGGTCGATTTCAAACCCACCTGCGGAAACATCCTCTCAGGAGTTGGTCCCGCTGCGATCGAAATGGGATTGTTTCAGCCCAACGGCGATGAGACCGAAATCCGCATTCGCGCCGTCAATACAGGCGCCCGCGTCGTTGCCAAAGTGCTGACCCCAGGAGGTGAGTTGGCCTACGAGGGTGACGCGGAAATCGCCGGAGTTCCCGGTCATTCTGCACCGGTGAAACTGAGTTTCATGGGCGTTGTGGGCTCGGCAACAGGTGCATTTCTGCCCACGGGAAATTTGCGCGATACAGTGCAGGGGATCGAACTGACGTGCATGGATGTCGCTATGCCGATGGCGATAGCCCGAGCGGAGGATTTCGGACTGACAGGATATGAAAGCGCCGAAGAGCTGGATGCCAACCGTGCTTTCTTTGATCGGATGGAGACCGTGCGGATCGAAGCCGGGGAACGGATGGGTATGGGGGATGTATCGAAATCGGTGACTCCCAAATTCGGTCTGATGGCCCCCGCCAGAGAGGGTGGAACCCTTGCGGTTCGGTACTTCATGCCATGGAAAACCCACCCAACAATGGCCGTTACGGGTGCGCAATGCATGGCGTCTTGCGCTTTGACGCCCGGAACCGTCGCAGACGGGTTGCTTGATCGCCCGGCTTCAAGCCCGGCTGACGTTGTGTTGGAGCACGCCTCAGGCAAGATCGACGTTCTGGTGGATTTCTCAAACGACGAGGAGTTCAACGTGAATGCCGCCGGTCTGGTGAGAACAGCGCGCAAATTGGCGGATGGGCATGTTTATATACCGGAATCTGTGTGGAGCAGCAGTTGAAAAGGCGAACCTCAAAAGGTATACTACGGTATACATAAAGAGGATGTTCCGATGGATGACTATTCTGAATGCCTTGGTATCGCGCGTCAGGAACTCAGGCTGGCGCATTCGGCTCTGCGGAGGGATATTGCGGACTACCCGACACCGATTGCCGGGTGTGATGAGCAATTCAACCATTTGCTGGATCAGCGCGAACGTGTTCGCAACGCGCTAGAAGCGCTCGACACACGTCATTTTGTGCCGACGCCAAGAAAACTGAGCACCGAGTAGGGTATAGAGAGTCGATGAAAGTTCACATTCTGGATGATTGGTTTGATACTCTGCAGGGCTTGCCCTGTTTTGATAAGCTATCTCTCCATGACGTGAAGGTCTGGACAGACCATGTCGAAGATACCAGCGAATTGGCTGAACGCTTGCAGGAGGCTGAGGCGCTGGTGTTGTTTCGCGAACGCACCAAGATCACCCGCGACTTAATTGAGAAACTCCCAAACCTGAAATTGATCAGTCAGCGCAGCGTGTATCCGCATGTTGATGTGAAGGCATGCTCGGATAACGGTGTGCTGCTATGTTCGAACATGCACGGCGGCACACCCTCATATGCCGCAGCTGAACTGACATGGGCGCTGATCATGGCCGGGATGCGCGATTTGCCTGCGCAGATGGCCTCGGTCAAAGCTGGGCGTTGGCAGGCCGGAGTTGGCAAGACCCTGAGGGGGCGGCAGCTGGGGCTCTATGGATATGGTCGCATCGCCCGTGCCGTTGCCGGCTATGCCGAGGCTTTCGGCATGAATGTGGTCTGGTGGTCCTCGGACGAAGGCCGGGCACGGGCGCAGGCAGACGGCGTGCAGGTCGCAGCAAGCCGCGAAGCGTTCTTTGCCAATAGTGATGTTGTGTCGGTCCATGTTCGTCTGAAGCCAAACACAAACGGCATCATCACAGCGTCGGATTTCTCGCAGATGCAACTGGGAGCGTTGTTTGTGAACACCTCCCGGGCCGGGCTAATCGCTCCGGGTGCTTTGTTGGACGCGTTGAACGCCGGTCGCCCGGGCAAGGCCGCAATTGATGTCTTTGATACCGAGCCGCTCAGCGACCCGAATGACCCTTTGCTATCGCACCCAAACCTTATTGCGACACCGCATATCGGCTTTGTGACCGAGGACGAATTCGACCTGCAATTCGCGGATATCTTCGATCAGGTGAACGCCTATGCTGACGGCGCTCCCATTCACATGATCAACCCCGAGGTTTGGACCAGCGCAGGATAAGATTGGCCGCTATGGGCGCGCCGATGATCACCAGCACGATCCTTGTGAGATGGTGGGTGATCACAAAGCCCAGATCCGCGCCCGAGACGATCGCCAGCACTGTCATCTCGGCCTGTCCGCCGGGGGCAAATGCCAAGAAAGCCTCGACCGGTTGGCCAAAGCCCAAAGTGGTGACAACGGCGGTGAAAGCGGCGGCAAGGATGGCAAGGACGATGACATAGGCGAAGCCTGCTGCAACCACCCGGCGGAGTTCGACCCACGTGACGCCCACGAACTTCACGCCGATCCCGCAACCGATAAAGAACTGCGCTGCAAGGATGGCCTCACGCGGTGGTCGGGTATGAATGAAATCCCCCAGAGATAGGGCTGCTGTCAGGATCATTGGGCCGAGAATAGATGCCCCGAACAGGCCGATCCGCTCACCGCCTTTCCAGCCTATAAGGGCGGCCAGCACCATCAACGCCAGTTCATGTATTGGGAGGTCGCGCGCAGGCTCTCCGATCGGATTGGTGAGTTGGGCATCGTAAAACACCGTTAGAAACAGCGGGGCCAGAGTAACGATAATCAGTACGCGCGTACCGTGGATCAGCGAAAGTGTACGCGGGTTGGCGCCTGCTTCGGCTCCAAAGATGATCATGTCCTGCAATCCGCCCGGCATGGCGGCGTAAAATGCGGTCGTGGTGTCAAACCCCCAGATCCTGCGAAAGAAGGGCACGCCCACCAGTGCGATCAGCAGGATGAAGAACGGGACCAGTGCAATAGATGCGGCCATTTTCGGCAGCTCGGCGAAAAGGGCAGGGGTAATCGAAGCCCCAACTGCAACGCCGAGTATGGTGCGCGCTGCAACCGAGACCTGACCAAAACCTTCCATAGGGGCATGCGCCAGGGCAGCGATCAGACACGCGCTCATCGGGCCGAAAAGAAAGGGCAGCGGCAGGTTCAACGACCAAAATACTCCGGTGCCCAGTAGTGCAAGGACCAGTGTTACGGCCCACTTTGTCAGGAGAGAAGGTGTTTTGTTTTGGGCGGGCAAGGCGCGGCTTCCGACAATATTGACTCGCTATGTATCCAAATGTATACAACTGGACGCAAGAAGACAAGTGAGCGTTCGATGACCATTCAAGACGACCCATTACAGCCTGGTCCACAAGGCAATTCAGCGTATCAACGCCTGCTGGACGAGATTCGGGATGGCACACTTTTGCCTGGCGAACGCCTGCGCGAGATTGAGTTGTCGGAACGACTAGGCGTCAGCCGTACTCCCGTGCGCGAGGCTATCCGGCAGTTGGAGGCCGACGGGCTAGTCACTCATGTGCCACGACAGGGCGCAACCGTACGCAGCCTCGATTACGCCGAAGTAATGGAGCTCTATGAAATGCGCGCGGTGCTCGAGGGAACTGCAGCCCGTTTAGCAGCACGTGCTGCATCGGATGTCGAATTGGACGAGTTGGGCGTTTTGAATGATCGCTTGGCTGAGGCTGGCACCGGTTCGGAAGCGGCTCGGATCAACCGGATTTTCCACGCCACACTTTTGGACGCAGCAAAGAACCGGTTTCTTGCCAAGTCTATGCTGTCTTTGCAAAAAGCGCTGTTGATCCTTGGGCCATCGCAATTGCTGGACGGTGATCGGGCCGAGACAGCAGTGGCAGAGCATAAGCGCGTCATGGCTGCCTTAAAGGCCCGCGATGGCGCAGCGGCTGAAACAGAAATGCGTGCGCATATTCAGGCCGCACAACGGATGCGTATTCGGGCGTTGCAAGAGCGCGACCGGACAACCGACGAAAATCAATAGGTAGACAGGATATGGCCACCCAAAAGGAAGCTTATGATATCGCTGTGATCGGCGGCGGGAATGCTGCCCTCTGCGCGGCGATGACTGCTGCCGAGGCAGGCGCCCGTGTTCTGATCCTCGAGACGGCACCAAAACCCTATCGTGGGGGAAACTCACGCCATACGCGCAATTTTCGTTGTATGCATGGCGCTCCTCTGGGCCCGCTGATCGAAGAATACAGTGAAGATGAGTATCTTGAAGATCTGCTCAAGGTCACTGGCGGCAAAACCGACGAACATCTTGCTCGCCTCGCGATCCGAACCTCCGAAGAATGTCTGCCGTGGATGGAAGAACATGGCGTGCGGTTCCAACCCTCTCTGTCCGGGACATTGTCACTGGCGCGGACCAACGCCTTTTTTATGGGGGGCGGGAAGTCTCTGGTAAACGCCTATTACCGAACCGCTACTGGTTTGGGTGTCGATGTTCTGTACGAAGCTGCTGTCACGCATCTGGAGTTGAATGGTGATCGGATCGAGTGGGTCGATTACACCTATGAGGGCCAGTCGCATCGCATCACGCCCAAAGCGGTCATCGTTGCCTCGGGTGGGTTTCAGGCCGACACCGATTGGCTGACCCGTGCATGGGGTGAGCCTGCAAAGAACTTCCTGATCCGGGGCACACCCTATAACCGAGGCGTGGTTCTGTCCGATCTGTTGGATCAAGGTGTCGACAGCGTCGGCGATCCGACCCAGTGCCACGCCGTCGCCATTGACGGGCGCGCGCCGAAGTTTGACGGCGGTATCGTCACCCGCCTGGACTGCGTGCCGTTTTCAATTGTCGTGAACAAGAATGCCGAGCGGTTTTATGACGAGGGCGAAGACGTTTGGCCCAAGCGCTATGCGATCTGGGGGCGTCTTGTTGCGGCCCAGCCGGATCAAGTTGGCTATGTGATCATCGATGCGAAGTCGCTGAACCTGTTTATGCCCTCGGTCTTTCCACCGCTAAAGGCGGACACCTTGGAAGAACTGGCCGGAATGATGGATCTGCCTGCCGACAAGTTGAAAGCAACCGTTGCTGAATTCAACGAAGCATGCGGTGATACCAGTGGGTTTCATCCGACTGAGTTGGACGGGGTCACGACCTCGGGTCTGACGCCGCCCAAGACGAACTGGGCGCGTCCGATCACCGAGCCGCCCTTTTATGGCTACTCGCTGCGCACCGGCGTGACCTTCACCTATCTGGGTCTGAAGGTCGACGACACAGCGCAGTGCTCGACGTCCAGCGGCAAGATCAAAAACCTTTGGGCCGCTGGCGAAACCATGGCCGGGTCGATCTTGGGGCAAGGTTACTTGGCCGGGTTCGGCATGACTATCGGAACCGTTTTTGGACGCATCGCAGGACGTGAGGCCGCCGCTTATGCAAACTGAACTAATTCAAGAAGCCCGCCGTCAGGCCGAGATTTGCAATGCCTGCCGGTATTGCGAGGGCTACTGCTCAGTCTTTCCATCCCTGCATGCGGAACGCGCGTTTTCCGACGGAGACATAACGCAACTCGCCAACCTCTGCCACAACTGCCGAGGCTGCTACTATGCCTGTCAGTACACAGCTCCGCACGAGTTTGACCTGAACCTGCCGAAAGCTCTGGCCGAAGTGCGGCGGGACAGCTGGGAAAGCTTCGCCTGGCCGCAGCCTCTGGCGCGCCGGTTTCACACTCACGGCGGGGCTATTGCCTTGGCACTGGTAATTGGATTTGCCCTGTTGTTCTGGGCAATTCGCGCCATTGGATCAAGCGGAGGAGAGGGGTTCTATGCTGTCCTGTCCCACAATGCGATGGTCGCAATCTTTGCGCCGGCATTCCTGTTGCCGCTCTTCAGCGTGGCGATCAGCCTAAGGCGCTATTGGGCGGAAGTTGGCGGCAAACCACTCCAAATGTCTGACTTGATGGCTGCCTTCAAGCGTGCCGGCAAGATGCAGGATCTGGCTGCCGGGCATGGTGAGGGATGTAACTTTGAAGATGAAGATCGGTTCAGCCAGGGGCGCCGTCACATTCACCACGCTATCATGTATGGTTTCCTGCTGTGCTTTGCGTCGACCTCGGTGGCGACAGTTATGCACTACGGGTTCGGGTTGCACGCGCCTTACGGGTTCTGGTCCCTGCCAAAACTCTTCGGCGTTTCCGGAGGTATCCTGCTGACTGTGGGATGCGGAGCTATGGTTTTGCTCAAGCAAAAATCTGATCGAGAGCTTGGCGATCCGTCTGCTTGGGGTGGTGACATCGGTTTCATCCTGCTGCTCGGTTTTGTCGGCCTGAGCGGACTGGTCCTTTACGCCCTTGGTTCATCTGCTCTGATGCCCGCGTTACTTGCCATCCACCTTGGATCGGTTCTGACGTTCTTCCTGCTAATGCCCTACACCAAGATGGCTCATGGCTTCTATCGGCTTGCGGCTTTGATCAGAGACGCGCAGCGGAAGAGAGAGATGTCAGTTGGTGCCCAGTGAACAACCAATTCCAAAGGAGTAGAAGAAGTCGAACTTGAAGCGTATTTTGATGCCAATCTAAGCGTTGCTCCACTACTGAGAGTGGCGGTCAACGTCCGGGAATGGGGCGTTTGCTGAGATTGACAGCATCGGCATGAAATGCAGCTTTTTCCGCAGAACGCATTTCCAACTGTCGTAGATTTTCGCATTGCAGCGAACGGCAGGTTCGACGAGCCGTATCGCAGCATCGTTTGCCGACGGTCAATGACTGGTATGGGCCGTGACCAACACAACCACTCTAACTCGAGCAAAATTTGTAGGTGCTCCAATAGAGGAGGTAAGATGGCTCAAACGCAGGTAATTTGTTTGGCGTGATCGCAATTGTCGGTCTTCAGTTCATTCGAAGACGCGGAAATCCGCCGCCCGAATGTCGCAAATTCTAACAAGATGTACGCTCTGACCGACAGTCTCACGCCTCCAAACTTGGTTTCTTCCGCAGATCATCAAGGTTCTAGACCAATCTGAAGGAGGAGACCCATATGCCTGGGAATGAAGATAACATACGGCAGCCCGGCTTACTGCTGGCGCTCGCGCCAATAGTGTTGACCCTGTGTGTGCTTGGGTTGCAACTATTCTATTTCGGTGACTTTACCCCGCACATCCCGTTGTCATTCGGGATCGCGATAACCGGCATCGTTGGCCTCATGTTGGGTCGCAAATGGCCCAGTATCGAAGAGGGCGTGTTCCACGTTATCAATATCTCACTGCCTTCCGTTTCGATTCTGATCACAGTGGGAATGATCATCGGCGTTTGGATCGCAAGCGGAACTGTGCCAACGCTGATCTACTATGGTCTAAAGATTTTGTCGCCTGAGCTTTTCCTTGCCGCAGGAATGGTCCTTTGCTCAATTGTCTCTGTTTCACTGGGCACTTCGTGGGGAACGACGGGCACTGTCGGTTTGGCGCTGATGGGGATCGGTGCGGGATTTGGTATTCCAATGTATTGGACAGCGGGGGCGGTCGTCTCCGGAGCATTCTTTGGAGACAAGATCTCACCTCTATCGGACACGACGAACTTGGCACCAGCCGTAACAGGAACCAATTTGTTCGATCACATTCGGAACATGCTTCCAACCACTGTTCCTTCGATGCTGATTGCACTTGTGATTTACTTTGTCGTTGGCTTAACTTTGATCGACACGTCCCAGGTATCGTTTGACCGCGTTCATGCAATCACGACCGCACTGGATGACGCGTTCTGGATTTCGCCGATCATGCTGTTTCCAGCAGTTCTGGTCATCGTGCTGGCGGTCATGAAACAACCTCCGATCCCGTCACTGTTTGCAGGCGCCGTTGCGGGCGGCATCATGGCTATCTTCTGTCAGGGGGCTGGACTGCATGAGACGTTCACCTTTGCCAATAGCGGCTATTCGATCGATACTGGGGTTCCGGAGATCGATCCCCTGCTGAACCGCGGAGGCATTCAGTCGATGATGTGGACGATTTCACTGGTGCTGCTTGCTCTGGGGTTTGGTGGAGCGCTTGAACGCGTCGGTTGCCTTCAGGCGATCATCAAAGTTGTCATCTCGAAGGTGAAAACGTTTGCCGGCATTCAAACCTCGGCCATCCTGACCTCTGTCGCGACCAACACCGTTGCAGGTGACCCTTATCTGTCAATTGCACTTCCTGGACGGATGTATGCACCGGTCTATCGCGCGATGGGCTATTCCCCATTGAACCTGTCCCGGGCGGTCGAGGAAGGCGGAACGCTGGTGTCCCCTCTAATCCCGTGGAATGCAGGTGGCGCGTTTGTCATCACGGCGCTTGGTTTGGGTATCGCAGACGGCAACTTCGAAAACCTGCTGTATATTCCGCTTGCATTCGCTTGCTGGCTGTCACCGGTCATCGGTATCTTCTATGCCATGACAGGGCTTTTTTCGCCTAAAGCAAGCGAAGAAGAAGTCCGCTCCTGGGAGGAAAGCGGAGAACCTGTTGCACAGATGAGTGCCTAATCCTTCTGCACCAACACCAAATGAGGTGTTGGTGCCCTTCATCCGCCTTGGTCGATACTTGGAGGAGAGCGTATGGACCCGAGAAACTTTGTCCCAAAGGGCGCGGCCAGCTATCGCATAAACTATGATGGGTCGGCCAAGGAAATCTATTTTCTGCTGCTGCCAAAGCTGACCATGCTGGCTTTTAGCGCCGCCGTGGAACCTCTGAGGATCGCTAATCAGGTTACAAACAAAGAACTGTATAAATGGTTTCTGATTACTGAAGATGGAAATCCGGTCTCTTGTTCGAATGGTGTTGGAATTACGCCGGATTTTGCGTTGCACAATCTACCGCGATCTTCGCGGCTGTTTGTTTGCTCGGGAATTGAACCGGCAGAAAGTACGAACCCAAACGTCCTGTCGTGGATCCGCCGCCAAAGAACCTTTGGGTGTAATCTGGGTGGTATTTGCACAGGGGCTTTCGCCCTTGCCAGGGCAGGAGTTCTGTTAGGCAAAAGGTTCACATTGCATTGGGAAAACCATCCTGCTTTCATCGAACATTTTGATGACTTAGAGCCATCTTCAAACCTGTATGAGATCGACAATGAGCTTATGACATGTGGCGGCGGAAATGCCGCAACCGACATGATGTTGGACATGATCGAATCCGATTTCGGAAATGAACTGGCGGTCATCGTTTCGGACATGTGCATTCACTTTCGGTCCAACAATAGTAAAACGCTACAGAAATCAGCCTTTTCGGTCGCTTTGGGTAGTCGCAACCAGTACCTGATCAACGCCATGCAGATCATGCAAGAAAACCTGGAAGAGCCGTTAGATATCTCTGAAATAGCCGAAGCCGTGCAGGTATCTCGTCGCCAGTTAGAGCGTCTCTTCCAAAAGTATGTCGAAACTTCGCCTGTCCAGTTTTATATAGAGCTGCGCGTTTCGAGGGCCTACGCCTTGCTCAGCGAAACCGAGATGGCGGTCGCGGAAATCGCGGCAGCCACAGGCTTTAGCAGCGCGACGCAACTTACAGCACGATTCAAGAAACGCTACGGCGAAGCGCCCACTTCATTCAGAAGAGGGTGGTCTAAAAGACGTGAATAATTTGCGTCTTAACAGGCATAATCTGAACAATGCCGCGATGAAGATCGCACAAGATAAAACCGCGTCGGATGCGGCCTGGGAGGTGGGGTATCAAGGCTCTTCTCAATTCAGTCGCGAGTTCTAGCGGATGTACGGCCAGTCGCCTCGGCAATGGAGTCGAGCGAAGCAGGTGCCCAAACGATTGAATAAAGGAGTACACGGCACTCGATGCTTGTAGCGAGTGTCCGAAAAGTGCGCCGCGCCTGCAGCATTCTGGATTATGGTTAATTGGCTGTTATGAGCGGATGTTGCAGATTAGTTAAATCGCTGGCACATGCAGTTACTCTTCTTGACCGATTCACTTAATGTTGGGGGTCGGAAACTGCGGCGACTTTCAGAGATGTTGAGGACAGCGGTGGTGCTTTCTAATGACAAAGCACCTTACAGGACTAGACACAAATTATAACCGAATCAGACTGGCATCCGCGAAACGATACTTTTGTTTTGCAGGTCCTTTTCGATTGGTTCTCTTTAGAGAATTTGAGCCGTGTTCAAGAGGTCGCTGAAGGTTCATCCAAGTCCAACACTGCTGGGTCGATCATACGCTTGGCAGCACTCATTTCGACCGACTTCCGCATGGCCTTGCTTCGCCGCAGCAAGCGCCGGAAACTTGCTTCGTCAAGCATAAGCAAAGTCGAGGGCGCCAACGCTCGCGCGTTTACCCGACGGGGTCGTTTCATTAGCATGGCCAATTGCCCAAACATTTCGCCACGACCTAACCGTGTGGTATGTCTGCCGAACTCCACTTCGACTGCTCCAGAAGCGATGAAAAACACACTCCGGGTCAATTCATCTTTGGAAAGGATCGTGTCACCCGCGTTGGCGTAGTGGGTACGCAGCGCTCTACTGAGTTTTCGCAGTGAAGCTTTGTCGAGATCAGAGAATAGTGGAAACTGCCTGACCAGATCCCGCCCCTTCAGGGCAATGTCCAGTACAGGACGCCCTTCGGATAAAGCACGTCGTGCCGCCACTTCCTGCATCAACACTGAATAGAGCTCTTCGCCTACCAGGCCATCCTCGCGCATGACCGCGTATTCTCGCTCCTCCAGTCGCAATGCTGTCCTTCGGATGAACCGCCGCTCCAGCTTTTCCGCATAACCTGGATATTGGAGCCGTAATCCTTCAAGCGCTGTCTCAACCGCCTCGGATCGGCGCTCCAACAGGTCGTCTAGCAACTCCGCAACCCGGCGACCGTGGATCCGGCGTATGCGACCACGGACAAACCCATCGAGATCTCGAAGGATCAGACGTTGCATGAGCAGTCTTTCGAACCTGTCCGCTGTTATACGAGTGAGCGGAAACGAGATTCGTAGGCGGTTGCGCAGGAAAACGGCGATCCGAAAATACTTGCTATAGACGACAGATCGATTGGACGCGCGCTGATAGCCGATCCGACCACCGGTCCTTGCGCCTTCAATGAGCCGATCAGCATCGGACAGAATTTTTTCGCTGAGAACGGATGACATGGTACGCTCTCGCATTCGGGCCAATACTGAATCCCGCTCTGCACCAGCCAACGCAATAAGGCCAAGCGTGATCCGGTCGCGATCCAAGATCTCCTCGCTGTCCTCGGCGGCCTTTACAGCCTCGTCGAGGCGTTCGCTAAACTGTTTGGCTTCGTTTCTTACAATTTGGTGGGTCAGGTCGTAATTTTCTGCGGTGCGCGATATATCCTCGCGGACTGATTGCAAGGCGACCGCGACCACCTGGCGCGACAATGCCGTATCAAGCGGAGTGAGTTCGTCGAGCCCTAGCTTTGTGATCACCGTTCGCAAGGTTGTCCCTTGGACAATCAGTGTAAACAGCGTAAAGCCAGTGGCCAAAATACCGACCAGACGCTTGGTTTCGAGCGGTACTTGAGTGCTTTCAGTGACTGCTAGTGCCAATGCCAGAGTCACGGCGCCCCGCAGCCCACCCCAAAGCATTGCGGAGCGATAGGGGCGTTCCACAAATGGCGACAGACCGATTGTCGTGAGCAAGGGCAACAAGCCGAACAGAACCGCCGCCCGCGCCAGTGTTGCTGCAAGAACCACCACTGCCAACAGGCCAAAGTCAGACGGCTGCACCCCTTCCAAAAGTCGCGGTATCAACAATGCTGCAAGAATAAAGATCAGCGCTCCGGCCCAGTGCGCCAGGAGATCCCATACTTCTTGCAGATTTGTCCAAGCGAATGGGGACAAACGACCGGGGCCGGTGAGGTTGAGCGTTAGTCCTGTGACCACCACTGCGATAACACCCGAAGCCCCGACGCTTTGTTCCGCAACGATATAGGCGAGGTAGGGCAGCGCGACAGAAATTGAAATTTGCGCCTTCTCCCAACGGTCTACGAAAGCCATTATCCAAACCGCCATACGCGCCATAAGCCAACCAGTGAGTGCGCCACCGGCGATCAACAGCGGAAACTGCCCCACGGCTTCACTTAGTGATGGATCAGGTCTGCCGAGCATCACAAAGCTCATGAATAGCCCGAAAAGAGCAATCGCGGCAGCATCGTTCAGGAGGCTTTCACCCTCGATTATTCGCGACAACCTGCGTGGTGCGGAGATTGACCTAAAAATGCTGACAACCGCCGAGGGATCAGTTGTCGAAACGATAGCTCCAATCAACAGGCAGGCGACCAGCGGTAAAGCACTTACCCAACTGAGCGCATAGCCAATTGAGAGAGTAGCCACAATCACCGCGACAACGGCCATCATCAGGATGGGCATCCAGTCATCCAGCATCCTGCGCAGGTTCATGCCAAGTGTCGCCTGGAAGAGCAACGTTGGCAGGAAAACATAGAGGAAGACGTCTGACCGGATCGGCAAATCAATAATCGCCTGCGCTCCCGGGTTCAACGCATCCGTCAAGTCAGTATTGAGAAAGAACGTTGCGCCAAGTCCGATCACTATCCCCAGGACCGCTAGGATAACGCTGTAAGGCAGGCGCATACGTGCAGCCAATGGCTCCGCCACGCCGATTACAACAAAAAAAGAAGTGATGATGGTCGTAATGACGACAATGTCCATTACTACGTATTACCTGAGAACTCGAACTAATGAAATCTACTCTTAAACCCTGATCTACCATGTAGATTCGATTTGTGTACTCACACTTGGCAAGAGTTTGCAGTTGTATTGAATGTCAGGACCGAAGGGCCGCAGTGCCACATCAGCGCAGCTAGTGAACGGCTGGAAAGGGCCGATCCCGCATAAGCAATGTTCAAAAATCCATCGCTCGATCGAATGCAATTTTGCAGTGGATCAGAGTTGTATCGAAGACTGGAACCGAAACGTTGTCAGTATTGAGCAGCATACCCACTTCCGTGCATCCAAGGATCAGAGAGTCCGCTCCGGCTGTTACAACGCGTGAAGCGATCTCGACATAGGTGTTGCGGCTGGCCTCGGTCGTGATATCTTTGCAAAGCTCGTCATAGATGATCCGGTGCGTCTCAGCGCGGTCATCATCGTTTGGAACAAGCGGTTCCAACCCAGCCGCTCTTAGACGATCTGTGTAAAACTCCTGCTCCATAGTGAACGCTGTGGCCATTAGCCCAGGGCGTTGAAGTCCGGCAGCCTGTATTGCTTTGGCGGTGGCGTCAGCAATATGGATCAAGGGAATGCCGACACTTTCCATCATCTGATCGGCCAGCTTGCGCATGGTGTTTGTGGCCAGGATCAAAAGGTCCGCACCACCCCGCTCCAGCGCCTTAGCTTCGCGGTTTAGGATGTTTCTGGCGGCGTCCCACGCACCCTTGACCTGTAGCACTTCGATCTCTGCAAAGTCTAAAGACCTAATCAACAACTGTGGCGAATAGCCTTTTTCGTGGGGTCGCCATCTATCTCGCCGAGATAGTCCAGATCGTAATCCCGTGCGATGCATACTAGCTCGCGTGCAATACCCTGCATCACAACAGGCTCTTCCGTTTTGGCTTCGGCAAAACCCGGAAGCGTTCGCCAGACTGTATAGTCCGTGGTCTCAACTCCGTAAAATTTGTCGAATCCGTGATTCGTTGGATAGCGCCCCTCGGTCCAGTCAAGGTTCCACTTGCCGTACATAGCTGTGTTGTAGCCTACGACCTTCAGCATCTCTGCAATTGTGATTTCCCACTGAGTCAGACCGTAATCGCCACCCCCAACTGGGACGGTATGGTTGACCGTAACGTCCTGTCATGGGCACTGCGCAGGACGGTGTGCACTCGCTTCCCACGATGAAGTTCGTGAGTCGAAATCCTTCCGCAGCGAGGGCGTCCATCTCGGGGGTCGCCGCGACACGGATTATGCCGCCTCCTTGAGCCCAGGTTCGCCCCAGCCAAAATTATCTTGAAATATGAATATGATGTTGGGCCTATCTTGAGCTGAAACGACCGAGGCAAATAAAAAGGGATAAGGACATTAGGAATGTTCGCGACAACTTCTTTACTGCAAGGCCTCCGATCAAGGTCTCGGTTTCAAGACTGGCGAGCCAAGTCACCAGTCGTCAAGAACGTGCACTCGTAGGGGTGCTTTTTACCGCGTCTGAGCGTCAAAGTTATGGGCGAAGCTGCGGCCCGGGACTAGTCGAGCCTCACCTGGGATTTCTTAAGCTCACATAAGAAAAACCTTTGTTTTCCTTGACGAACAGCCGGGTCAGATGTTGCCATAGACTAGAATTCAGCTCGGCTGGGAGGTTCAAATGAAGTTTTTTCTTAAGACATCGACAGCAATAGTTTCCATAGCGTTCATAGCAAGCTCTTCAAATGCTGAAGACGCCGCACAAGGCGGGCAAGTTGGAGAGATGACCATATCAGTTGATGATATGCGTGAACCAGCGCCTACTGATTTTTCGCCATATGCAGGTCGAGATTTTCCTACGCGCCCGCTTTGGGGTGACACTCACCTGCACACGTCAAACTCGCTCGATGCGCGCGGATTTGGCGTAATTCTGAGCCCGGACGATGCCTATAGGTTTGCACGTGGTGACGAAGTCACAACATCGCATGGCCTCCGTGTGAAGCTGTCGCGTCCCCTCGACTGGCTTGTCGTATCTGATCATTCAGATGCCATGGGTGCCATGAATGAGATCGTGGCGGGGAACTCTACACTGATGCGTGACCCAACGCTTCGAGACTGGAACGAACGCCTCAACGCCGGTGGGGACGTTGCTCTGGGTGCAACCATGGAAGTTATTGAAACCTTTGCAGGCATCACCGGGGATGCTCTGCCGGAGGCTGTTTCAGATCGCAGGTTTGTACAATCAATATGGGATGAGTTCACGCAAACTGCGGATCATCACAACGCCCCTGGCACATTCACTGCGTTCATTGGATACGAATGGACGTCCACCGAAGCTGGCAACAACCTCCACCGCAATGTGATCTACCGGGATGATGCCATTCGCGCTCGGCAAATGCTGCCCTTCACAACCGCAGAAACCTTTAATCCGGAACGTTTGTGGGACTGGATGGAAACATATGAACAGGAGACTGGCGGCCGTGTACTGGCCCTTGCCCACAACGGCAACGTCTCTAACGGCCTGATGTTTCCGGTCGAGACAAACCCTGAAACGGGTGAGCCTTTGACAGAAGATTACGCGGAGCGGCGTGCCAAGTGGGAGCCGATGTATGAGATCACCCAAATCAAAGGTGACGGAGAAACGCATCCGTTTTTAAGCCCAAACGATGAGTTCGCAGACTATGAGACTTGGGATAAATCCAACCTCGGACCAACTCCTAAAGAAGACTGGATGCTCCAGTACGAGTATGCCCGAGAGGCTCTGAAGAACGGGCTGAAGCTTGAGGTTCAACTAGGCACAAATCCATACAAATTCGGAGTGGTAGGTTCGACAGACAGCCATACTGCTTTGGCAACGGCGGAAGAAGACAACTTCTTTGGCAAACACTCTGGCGTCGAACCGGAGCCCGGTCGTTGGCAGCACGTCGTTGGTGAGTTCGATACGACAAGAATTCTTGGATGGGAAATGGCAGCGTCTGGTTACGCCGCAGTCTGGGCAGAAGATAACACACGCGAAGCAATATTCGACGCAATGGAACGGAAGGAAGTCTATGGGACGACCGGCAGTCGCATTGCAGTTCGCTTCTTTGGTGGCTGGGACTTTACCGATGCTGATGCTAGGTCTCGTTTGCCCGCCGAAATAGGATATGAAAAAGGCGTTCCGATGGGAGGGGACCTCGCAGATGCAACAGAAGGCGCGGACGCCCCAACATTCTTGGTTGCTGCGCTGAAAGATCCGTTTTCCGGCAATCTCGACCGTGTTCAGATTGTGAAAGGTTGGTTAAATGCCAATGGCGAAGCTGAAGAGCGGGTCTATGACGTGGCTTGGTCGGGAGACCGAAAACTTGATGCGGACGGCAAGCTGCCAGCGGTGGGGAACACCGTGGATGTTGCAACGGGCACGTTTACCAATTCGATCGGTTCTCCAGAGCTGATCAGCGTTTGGACGGATCCTGAATTTGATCCGTCAGTCAGGGCTTTCTACTACGCACGTGTCCTAGAGATTCCCACTCCGAGGTGGACAATTTACGACGCCGTTCGGTTTGGAGACGAGGTGCCTGCCGAGGTGCCTACGTCTACGCAGGAACGTGCTTACACCTCGCCAATTTGGTATACTCCCAAAGGCTGAAATGTGACTAATCCTTGCGTCGTTGCTGTAAAAGCCCGGTAGCTCTTGTCGCTGCAACATCGGGCTAGTCGGTTTGTGCGAACGTCCACCTAGGGCTCTTTTATGCAATGGATAGTGGAGCGGTGGACCGGGCTTTCGCTGCGGTTCGGGGCTTTCAGACCATGCGCCAAGCGTGCTATCGGATCGACGGCGGGTGATCTGATCTAACGACCTGTTTCACTTCAGCACATTGCGGAGTTAGCTTCCAATACTATCAAAATTGAAAGGAACTGCCCTATGTCCCTGTTCTCAAAACTCTTCGGTGGCGCTGAAAAGACCGAACCGGAGCCGGTCTCGTACAAAGGGTTCGAGATATTCCCCGACCTGATGGCCGAGGGTGGCAAATACCGCCTGTTGGCCCGTATCGAAAAGATTATCGACGGAGATCGCAAGACCCACACGGTGATCCGGGCGGATGTTTTCGAAAGTCGGGACCAGGCCGAAAGCTTCAGCATCGCCAAGGCGAAGCAGGTTATAGACGAGCAGGGAGAACGCCTTTTCGGCTCAGGGAATTGGTAACTTGAAGACGGTTCTGTTACCATCTTTTGACCCTTAACCTTCGTAGCGTTAGCGCCTGTGTGGCGACCCGCTAGATCCAGTTGAAGGTTGGATCATGATTTCTTTTGCAGGCGCGCAGTATCGGAAGGACGGGATACTGTTCGCAGTGACCTTTTATGTTCGATAGGGTGTCTTCCAGCGCGACCTGGCAGAAATAATGTGCGAACGCGGCGTTGTAGCGGATCACACGAAGCAAACGCTGGGGTTCTCAGCACTCGCTTCAGCCGTCGCGACACTTGAAGGGGTCGAGGTCACAAACCTGATCCGCAAAGGTCAGCTCAAGCCCGAAATCTGTCTTTTCCAACAAATTGCTGAACTGGCTGCATAAGATAATAGAGATCGCCCAAACAGTTTGGCGCGTCCAAAACTTTGCAACAAAACCGTTTAACAATGATGTTGTTGGCGATCCCCGCGAGGTGCTCTGCCTATGCAATCATTCCCGCGGCAACCAAAGCTGCAACCTTAGCCGTTACCGCTCTATCCGTCAGACTGCGAATTTATGCAATGACCTCTTTGAAAACGCGGTCCGACTTGGCGATTAGGCTTGGATTGGTGGTCATTCAATCCAATAATCCGAAGCCTGTCGGGTCTTTGTTATCGTTTACTTCTGCGGTGTCCTCGAAGAATTTCATCAGGTGCCCTTATCGCGTATTGGGGTGACTTGGATTGTACCTGAAGCTGTCCAGAGGCCCTGCCTCAAGGGCTTGTTGAAGCCAGTGCACAGGTTCAGAACGCGTAGCGCATCCCGAATTCGGTGTAGTTTTGACTCAATGTAAGATCGGCTTTCCGGCTATCACGGATGACACGTTCTGCGTTGGGCAGATCGTTGGTTTTCGCGCGTTGTAGCGCGGTTTCCGGGTCAAATCCGTGCTTAATCCAGCGCTGCTGCAATCTGCTTTCAAGTTCTTCCAATGTGGGGCTGACAAAAACCGTTGCGGCGAAAACATCCTCCAACGTCCTCCACGGGTCGCTTTTCATCAAAAGGTAATTCCCTTCCACAACCACGATCGGAGTTTCTGGGTGAACCGCAATTGCATTGGCGATGGCCAGGTCCATTTGGCGGTCGAACATGGGATGAAAGGATTCATGTCGCGCAGATTGCAGCGCCCCAATTGCCGTGCAAAACCCAACAGCGTCGAAAGTTTCCGGTGCACCCTTTTTTGCCCGCAAGCCTCGGGTTTCCAAAACGCGATTGTCCAGATGGTAGCCATCCATGGGTACGAGCGTGGCCGAAGGAACCGTCGAGCTCTGTTGCGCGTTCAGCGATTGCACAACGGCTTCCGCTAAGGTCGACTTTCCGGATGCAGGGGGGCCAGCGATTGCAACAATCGTCCGAACCCCAGCCTGCCTCCGGGAGGAGATCAGATCGCAAACGTGCTTTGCATCCTGCTCGATCACGCTGCGTCCTCTTTTGGAGGTTCCTTGGCGCCGGTCATGAAGGCCACGGCGTCGGACATCGTATAGTCCTTGGGGTCGATCGTGCAGAGCCTTTTACCGAGCCGGTGTACATGGATGCGATCGGCGACTTCGAAGACATGCGGCATGTTGTGGCTGATCAGGATGATCGGAATGCCACGCGCCCTTACGTCCTGGATCAGCTCAAGCACCTTGCGGCTTTCCTTCACACCCAAAGCGGCCGTCGGTTCGTCCATGATGATGAATTTGGTCGCAAAGGCAGCTGCGCGCGCAACGGCCACACCTTGGCGTTGGCCTCCGGACAACGTCTCGACCGCCTGATTGATTGACTGCACGGTCATCAGCCCAAGCTCTGTCAGTTTTTCGCGGGCGAACTTCTCCATCGCAGACCGATCTAACTGACGCATGTATTTGCCCATGAATCCCTGTTTGCGGATCTCGCGTCCCATGAACATGTTGTCCGCAATCGACAGGGCAGGGGACATGGCAAGCTGCTGATAGACGATCTCGATCCCCATGTTCCGGGCGTCGATCGGCGAGGTGAAGTTGACCTTTTTGCCTTCGATCAGGATCTCGCCTTCGTCCGGGATCGTGGCTCCGCAGATCGCCTTGACGATGGACGACTTGCCTGCGCCGTTGTCACCGATCACTGCAAGTATTTCCCCCTGGCGCAGTTCAAAATCGGAATGGTCGATGGCGGTAACGTGGCCATAGCGCTTCACGATCCCGCGGCCTTGGACGACTGGCGTTGTGTCTGACATTAGCCCGATACCTTTCTGATCCACTGGTCGACTGCGACCGCTGCGATGATGAGAAGTCCGATAAGTAGGAAGGTCCACTGTGCGTCCGCGCCCAGAAGCCTGAGCCCCAGAGTAAAGACGCCGACGATGAGAGCCCCGAACAGGGACCCCAGAATGGAGCCACGCCCGCCGAACAGTGAGATACCGCCAATCACGACCGCAGTGATGCTTTCGATATTGGCCAATTGACCGGATGTAGGTGAAACCGACCCGATGCGCCCGATCAGGGCCCAGCCTGCAAAGGCACAGATCAATCCGGACAACATATAAACCGACATCAGCGTTCTGTGGACGTTCACACCGGATAGTTCGGCGGCTTCGGGATCATCCCCCACCGCATAGACATGACGGCCCCAGGCCGTGTGCTTAAGCGCGTAGGCCAGCACGAAAATCAGAACGAGCATGAATATAACACCAACCGTAAAGGTCGCGCCACCGACGCTGAATTTTGTGCCAAAGAATTGCAGGAACGGGGCGTTGGCCTCGATATCCTGACTGCGAATTGTTTCGTTTGCGGAATACAGGAAGTTTGTCGCGAGAACGATCTGCCACATGCCGAGCGTGACAATAAAGGGCGGCAGCTTTACGCGACTGACCAGCCATCCATTGAGAGCCCCGATCAGGGTCCCCATGGCCAGCCCGCACATCACGGCTATGGGCACGGGGATGCCGTAGCGGAACGTGAACTGACCCATAATGACGGAAGAAAACACCATAATCGCACCGACGCTTAGGTCGATGCCGGCGGTCAGAATGACAAGGCTTTGTGCCGCGGCCACGATGCCGACGATCTGCACCTGCTGCAGGATCAGCGTCATCGCAAAGGGTGAGAAGAACTTTGAGCCCAGCAGAAGGCCGAAAATTACGATCGCGCCAACCAGAACGATCAAGGGCACAAAGGATGGATTGACGTGGAGAAGATGCTGCAACTTCCCCAGAACACCACGCCGGTGATCTTCAAACTCCGCAACGGTTTCTGACGCGTTGGCGGCGGTTTCGAATTCCTGGGCGTTTTGGTTTGCTTCAGACATATCTCCCCCTTTTCGTGGCTGGCATCGCGTCCACGAAATCAGTGTACAGGAAGTTTCGGTTTGCTGGTGAAAGGATTGATGAGGCGCTGCTGCGCGCCTCACCTAAATGAGCTGTCTTTAGCCCCAGCAGAGATCCAGGCCTTCTGCAACCGACAGCGACTCCACCCCATCAACCGGCTGGTCGGTGATGAGCGCTACGCCTGTGTCATAGAAGTCTTTGCCGGGTGTGTTTTCGGGCTTCACGCCCTCTTCAGCCCATTTCTTTACGGCCTCAACACCAAGCGAGGCCATCAACAGCGGGTACTGCTGGCTTGTCGCACCGATCACACCGGCTTCGACGTTTTGGACACCGGGGCATCCGCCGTCGACCGAAACGATCAGAACGTCGTTTTCGCGCCCGATGGATTTCAACGCCTCATATGCGCCCGCAGCGGCCGGTTCGTTGATTGTGTGAACAACGTTGATGGATGGATCCTTGGCCAGAAGGTTTTCCATCGCGCGGCGGCCACCTTCTTCGTTGCCGTCGGTCACGTCACTGCCGACCAGACGCGCATCGGTTTCGTCACCGATGACATTCGGATCCGCCAGGTCCACGCCGAACCCGTCGAGGAAACCCTGATTGCGCAGAACGTCCACTGTCGGCTGACTGACGTTGAGATCCAGCGTCGCGATCTTGGCATCTGCTGCAGCGTCGCCCATTTTAGCCTTTGCCCATTGACCGATCAGCAGACCGGCTTTGTAGTTGTCCGTCGCGAATGTCGCGTCCGCCGAGTCAATCGGGCTAAGCGGCGTATCCAGCGCAATGACCAGAACGCCGGCATCCCGCGCCTGTTTGACCGCAGGAACGATCGAGCTGGTGTCGGATGCCGTCAGCAGAATGCCTTTTGCGCCATCGAGAATGCAGGTCTCAATGGCCTGGACCTGAGTTTCATGGTCGCCATCGACCTTGCCGGCAAACGCCTTGAGCGTCATGCCCAGCTCTTCTGCCTTAGCGGTCGCACCTTCCTTCATCTTGACAAAGAAGGGGTTGGTATCGGTCTTGGTGATCAGGCAAACGGTTTCTCCAGCCGCCTGTGCGGATGCTGCAGCCAAAGTCAGCGCTGTGGCGGATGCGGCAATCTTAAATAGATTTCTCATTTAGTCTCCTCCCAGAAAATTGTTGTGGCCCCGCGCGAATTAGCGACAAGGCGCGCCTCCATCCTCCAATGAAGGTCATGCTCAAGAAACCGTGATTCTAGCCGCCGTGTCAATAAATAAATAAAGTTTATTTATTAATTTGGCTGCGCATCTTTTCATAAGAAAACAAGGCGTTTATGTTTAGGGTAATGGAAAGAGAGGCGCTGAAAATACTAACCGGCGGGGTAAGCCAGAGCGGTGTTCGTGATCACAACGAACGCCTGATTCTGACGGTTTTACAACGGCATGGACCTGCCGCCGGGGCCGATGTCGCGCGGCTGACGGGCCTGTCCCCGCAGACCGTGTCGATCATTTTGCGTAAGCTCGCAAAGGACGAGATTCTCAAACGTGGGACACCTTTGAAGGGAAAAGTTGGGAAACCTTCGATCCCCATGGAACTCAATCCCGAAGGCATCCTGTCGGTGGGAATGAAAATCGGTCGCCGCAGTGCCGATCTTCTTTTGATCGATTTCACCGGCAAGCCACGCCAACAGCTCTCAACGACTTATGACTACCCGCTTCCCGAAGCTGTGTTCGGGTTTTTGGAGGAAGGACTGCAAGACCTTCTGGCCAATGAACCCCAGAAGCTCCGCGACCGGGTATGCGGGATCGGGATCGGTACACCGTTCGAGCTGTGGAAATGGCACGACCTGTCTGGGCTTGCGGCTCAGAAATTCAAATCCTGGAGAAACGTGAATTTTTTTTCCGAAGTGGCCAAGTTCAGCGACCTGCCGGTATTTGTGGTCAATGACGCGACTGCCGCGTGTCACGCCGAACACCTCTATGGCCGCGGGGCCGAGTACCGAGACTACTTTTACTTCTTCATCGGCTCAATGATTGGCGGAGGCGTTGCCTTGAATGGCACCGTATTTGAGGGCAACCAAGGCAATGCCGGTGCCTTGGGCGCCATGCGGACAACGGGTCCTTTGGGTGAGAGCCAGCAACTGATCGACACTGCATCGCTGTTTCTGCTCGAGGATAGGCTGATCGAAGCGGGTATTGATCCGGTAATCTTGTGGAAAAAGCCACAGGATTGGAGCAGCATTTCTCGCTATGTCGAACCCTGGATCGGCACCACGGCACAGGAACTGGCCAAGGCTGCGCTGTCTATTTGCGCGGTCATCGACTTTGAAGCGATTTTCATCGACGGCGCATTCCCACCTGAAATACGGGAAGAGCTGGTCTCACGGGTTCGTCGTTATCTAGCCAACCAAGACAAACGCGGTTTGATTCCTCCGGTTGTCGAAGCTGCAGCTGTTGGAGAAAACGCCCGCGGTATTGGAGCGGCAAGCAGCCCAATTTTCCGTCAGTTTCTATTGAACACCAATGCTGGGCTTTCTGGGATGTAGCCATCCTCAAACAGGCACGCTCTAGCCGCACCAATGCGACTTGTCCCAACGCTACTACAAAGCCCTTACGCGTGTTCTTTAAGTGTTCTGACGCAATTCAAATAACGTCCAAAAAATAGCCAAGTTGCACTTTTTTTAACTTTTTTGTTGCCGAAACCGGTTTCGGAGCGAACAAATAGCTTCAATGACCGCGAATCTTTCATATCCACCGCGTGACCAGTCAAGTAACGCAACCGTCACGGGCCGGGTGAAACTGGACGAATTGGCAGCGCATCTGGGCTTGTCCAAAAGCACGGTTTCGCGCGCGCTTAACGGGTATCCAGATATATCGTCGGCGACTCGCGCGAGGGTTGAAAAAGCGGCTCGGGTGTTGGGATATCGGCCGCTCAGCCATGCGCAGGCGATCCGTACCGGGCAAGTTCGTGCGATAGCTATGGTTATCAACAGCGAGGAGCCGGATCAGCACAATCCCTTCTTGCAGGATTTTCTGGCCGGAGCCTGCGCAGCGGCAAGCAGCCTGGACTGGACCATGACCATTTCCACGGCGACCTCCGAAAAAGATACATTGAAGGTACTGAGCCGTCTTTACGAGGAACGGAAGGCCGATGGATTCATTCTACCGCGGACAGCGGTGAAGGATGCCCGTATTGGCCTGCTGCGCAGTCTTGGGGTACCTCATATTCTGTATGGGCGCACCGGCTATGGACAACCGAACAACTGGGACGAGACTTCGTGGTTCGACATTGCCGGGGAAAGCGCGATGCGTAGCGCCGTTTTGCGACTGAGCGATTTGGGACATACACGCATAGGCTTTGTCGGCAGCGATCCAAAGTTCAACTATGCGCATCTACGCCGTGACGGATATGCCGAAGGTTTGCACGCTGCTGGTCTGCCCTTGGATCCGGATCTGATCCAGGAAGGGGCGCGCACGCGTGAAGATGGTGCGGCTCAGGGACGGGTGCTGATGGCCTTGGATCAACCTCCAACGGCGATTGTCTTTGCGACCGATCTGGCCGCGCTTGGATTCTGCGCGGATGCACAGGATCAGGGGTTCGAGATCGGGCGCGACATATCAGTGATTGGCTATGACGGCATTCCTGAATGCCGCTACGCGCGCCCTGCACTGACCACATTTTCAGTCGACTCACGCGCGGCCGGTGAACGGCTGGCGACCTTGCTGATCCAGCAAATCCGTGGCGAAGCGGCTGCAGACTTGCGAGAGCTGGCCGAGGCCACCCTGATCGGAGGTGACTCGGACGGGCCACCAAACCTGACGTCACACGAATTGGCGCAGAAACTAAACCATCTGACGTGAACATAACCGGGGAGGACACCGATGAAACTAACACCCAAAGCTGCGAAGCTGATGCTTGGCTCGTCACTTGCGCTGGCGCTGACAGCGCTATCCGTTCAGGCCGACACGATCCGTTTTTGGACCACCGAGGAGCAACCTGAACGTCTGGCCAAACAGCAAGAGATGGCGGACCAGTTTAAAGCCGAAACCGGTACCACGGTTGAGGTGATCCCGGTCACCGAGAGCGATTTGGGCACGCGCGCGACGGCCGCATTTGCTGCGGGCGACCTGCCGGATGTTGTCTATCACACGCTGCAATACGCCTTGCCTTGGGCCGAGGCTGGTATTCTGGACACCGAAGCTGCGACCGAAGTGATAGAAGAACTGGGTGCTGACACTTTTGCCCCCGGTGCCTTGGCGATGGCTGCGTTCAACGACGAAACCGCCTCGGTGCCAGTCGATGGCTGGACCCAGATGGTGGTCTACCGAAAGGACCTGTTCGAAGAGGCCGGTTTGGAGGCCCCCGACAGCTTTGCCGATATTCAGGCAGCGCTTGAGACTCTGCATAACCCGCCGGAAATGTACGGTTTTGTCTCGGCAACCAAGGTCGACGAGAACTTCATGAGCCAGGTGCTGGAGCATGTGTTCCTAGCCAATGGAGTGTCGCCTGTGGGTCCCGATGGGTTCCAGCCGCTGGACGAAGCCAAGACCACCGAGGTTCTGGATTTCTACAAAGCAATCTCCAAGGCGTCACCTCCGGGTGAGCTTTTCTGGAAGCAATCCCGCGAGCTGTATTTTGATGGCAAGGCTGCAATGATCATCTGGTCGCCTTTCATCCTGGACGAGCTGGCAGGTCTGCGTGACAGCGCTCCGCCGACCATCAATGACGATCCGACCTCGCGCGATCTGGCCAGCAAGACTGGCATCGTGACCAAACTGTCCGGTCCGTCGAATCCAGATGGCGCGGCCTGGGGTGACGTGCGGTACTTCGGTATCACCAACGATGCCGATACCGATGCAGCGATGGAGTTCGTGAAATTCGCCATGGACGACGGTTACACCCAAACGCTGGCAATCGCGCCTGAGGGCAAGTTCCCGGTCCGTCGTGGGAATGCCGACAACCCGACCGCGTTCTCGGAGGCCTGGGCAGAGCTGCCTGTTGGTGTCGACCGCAAAGCGCCCCTGGGTGAGCTGTACGAACAATCCATGATCGACGAGATCGTTGGCGGTCTGGATGTGGCGCAGCGCTGGGGCGTGGCCGAAGGCCAACTGGCGCTGGCATCGAAGATGATCAACAGCCAGGCCATAAACCGCGTCGTTCGCCAGTATATTGACGACGAGATCGACGCGGCCGCAGCCATTGCGGCGATGAACGAAGAGTTGGCCAAGGTTCAGTAACCACCCGGCACCTGCAGCGGCGTGTGCGCCGCTGCCCCTAAACCCTTCGAGGTAACCCATGACTTCGGCCTCCCCACCGACAGGAACCGGGGCGTTAGCCAAACGCGAGGCGCGTCTGGCCTGGACGCTGCTGGCTCCGACCATCATCAGTGTGTCGCTGGTTGTGATCCTGCCTTTGCTGGCGATCTTCTGGATCAGCTTCAAGCCCTTCACCCTGTCTGACCTGCGCCCGCCTGCTCCGGTCGTGCGTGAAAGCCTGCGCGGATCGGGTGATGATCTGCGGATCGAATACCGCCTACGCAACTCTAGTCAGGATATTGCGATCGATGGCGTGACAGTCCGGGATGTCCTACCCGACGGCGTCACGCCAATTGGCGACGTTGCAGCCCCCTGCGCGCTGAACGGGCAAGAGCTGTTTTGCGACTTTGGTAAGTTGGATGGCGGCCAACGCGAGCGCATTCGCGTTCCCGTTGCGGTCGATGGCGAACCGGACGCCTTCGAAGATCTGGTTGAAGGGTCTGAACCAACAGTCACCGGCAGCGGCCCTAGTGTCCTGACAAATTTCGAGTTCAGCCTGGAGAACTTCGCCCGTGTGTTTGACGGCGACGAGTTTTGGGGCGTGCTTTGGGTCACCCTGTTCTACACTGTCTTCGGCACCATCGGCGCGCTGGTTATGGGCCTGTTCGCCGCCTTGCTGCTTAACAAAAGCTTCCAGGGGCAGGGCTTTATCCGTGGCCTGTACCTGTTCCCCTACGTGGCCCCCGTCATCGCCGTGGCCTTTACCTGGGTCACGCTGTTTGATCCGTTCTCAGGCTCGGCTAATGCGCTGCTGGTGCAGATGGGGCTGAGCAGCGAGCCGATCAACTTCTTCGGGGAACGCCCACTGGCGTTGATCATGGTCACCGTGTTCGAAATCTGGCGTTACTTCCCGCTGTCCTTCCTGTTCATTCTGGCGCGGATGCAGTCCATCGACTCCAGCATGTACGAAGCGGCGGATATGGATGGGGCCTCACCGTTCCAGAAGTTCTGGCTGCTGAGCATCCCGCAATTGCTGGGCATCCTGTCGGTCCTGTTCCTTCTGCGCTTCATTTGGACGTTCAACAAGTTCGACGACATCTTCCTGCTTACCGGAGGCAACGCGGGCACCCGCACCCTGACTGTGAACGTTTATGAACAGGCCTTTGCGGTATCGAACATTGGGGCAGGCGCGGCCGTGGCCGTGGTCATCCTGATGTGCCTGATCGCCTTCAGCTTTGTCTTCTTCAAATTCATCAGCCGTGAGGAGGGTCTGTGATGCGCCAAGGGTATATCACTGGCCCGATCCTGGGCGCGCTGTGGCTGGTGGTGGTCGCCACCACCATTGCGGTCACCATGTCCTTCGCCACGGGCGCGGCCTTCCGTCCGCAGGTTCTGCTGAGCCTGATCTGGGGCGCGTTGGCTGGTCTGGTATATGTCCGCTTTCCCGCTCGTCATGCCTCGGCGCGTCTAGGAGTGTCGGCCCTTTTGGGTCTGACTTGCCTGACAGGCTTTGGCCCGGTTCTGATCGGCTCGGACACAACTCTGCTGGCGTTATCGGCCACCGTGGTTTCGATTGCAGTGGTCATGCATCTGTCGATGGCTGAAATCCTGAAAGAGCTGCCCTTTGGCGAACTGACCCGTCACGAGTTCGAAGACGCCGTGATCAGGTTCTGTACCGGTTTCGGTTATATCTTCTTTACGGCCATCGTGGTCATCCCCTTCTACGTGATGGTGATGACCAGCCTGAAATCGCAGCAGGCGCTGTTGCAGAACCCGCTGGATTTCTCGTTGGATCTGGATCAGGGCTGGGCGCTGTTCCGCAGCTATACGGAACTGTTCCGCGACTTCAATTTTGGCTCGTACCTGTGGACGTCCTTCTACGTCTCGGTGCTGACGGTCTTCATCACACTGGCCTTCAGCATTCCGGGGGCCTATGCAGTCGCGCGCTTCCGGTTCAAAGGGCAAAAGGCCTTCTCGCGCTCGATCCTGCTGATCTACATGGTGCCGATGATCGTTCTGGCGCTGCCGATCTATATCGCGTTCTCGCTGACCGGCCTGCGCAACTCGATCCTAGGCATCGTCATGATCTACCCGGTCACCACGATCCCGGTCGCGCTGTATATGCTGCAGGGGTATTTCCGTGGTCTCCCGACCGAGGTCGAAGAGGCCGGCTTGATGGATGGTCTCTCGCGCTTGGCGGTGATCTGGAAGATCACCCTGCCGCTCAGCCTGCCGGCTCTGGCTTCGGTGTCGCTCTATGTCTTCATGATCGCCTGGAACGAATTCCTTCTGGCTTTCATGCTGCTGGACGATCCCTCGAAATTCACTCTAACCCGAGGCGTCACAATGCTGAACTCTTCGGAAATCCCTCGCCAACACCTCATGGCTGGCGCGGTGATTGCCACTGTTCCAATCATGGCCCTGTTCCTGGGGCTTGAACGTTTCATGACCAAAGGCCTGACGGCTGGCTCGGTCAAAGGATGACAGAAATGAACCACTTTACTTCGCCGACAGAGTCAGCACGCAATATCCTGATCGCTAATGATCGGGGTGGCTATACGATCCCGACCAGCGGGCTCTATCCCTACCAATGGAACTGGGACAGCGCGATCGCAGCCCTGGGTTTTGCCGAGTTCGATATCGACCGTGCCTGGACTGAGCTTGATACGCTGTTCTCAGGCCAGTGGGAGGACGGCATGGTCCCCCACATCCTGTTCCACAAAACAGATCCAGGCTATTTCCCTGGGCCGGATGTCTGGGGCGGCATCGGGCCGATTGCCTCCTCTGGCGTAACCCAGCCACCGCTGGCGGCTACCATGGCCCGGCGGGTATGGGAGAAAGACCGCGCGGCTGGTGAAGCTCGCCTCCGCGCCCTGTTCCCGGCTATGCTGGCCTGGCATCGTTGGTTCATGACATGGCGTCTCGATGACCACGGCGCGGTCTGCACCACTCACCCTTGGGAGGCTGGGCGTGACAATGCACCGGACTGGGACGACGCAATGGCGAGTATTGATGCCTCAGACGTGGGCGAATACCAGCGTCGCGACACGAGCCACGTGAACAGCGCCGACCGGCCCACCAAATACGACTATGACCGCTACATCAAACTTGTCCAGATTGGGCGTGAAGCGGGCTGGGATCAGCAGCAATTGCTAGAGAAGAACCCATTCCGCGTCGCCGATCCGACGATGAGTTTCACAACTCTACGCGCCACCCGCGATCTGCTGGCGATAAGTGAGGAGTTGGGGATCAGTGCCGAAGGCCTCGGTGAAGACGTAGACCGGCTCGAGGCGGGCGCAAAGTCACTGTGGAACGAGGCTTTGGGCACCTTTGATTCCCGAAATGCGCATACGGGCAAATGGGCCGAAAGCGTTTCAAATGCAAGCTATCTGTGTTGGTATGCAGGCATTGAATCCCAGCAAATGCTGGACCGATTGAAAACTGTTTTGACCACGGTTCCGCACCCGATCCCTAGCTATGATCATAAATCTCCCAAATTTGACGAACGCCGATATTGGCGTGGGCCAACATGGGCATTCATGAACATGCTGACGGGGTTCGGTCTGAAGGATATGGGCCACGGGGTTGAGGCCGAAGCACTGCGCCTGAAAACCGGTCGTCTGATCGCAGGCCACGGATTTGCCGAATATTACGACCCGATTACCGGCAGTCCCGCTGGGGGCAACTCATTCACATGGACCGCTGCCGTCTGGCTGCATTGGGCAGGGAGGAACTGATGGGCAGCATAGAGCTCAATTCCGTCGAAAAATGGTTCGGCGAAGTGCAAGTGATCAAAGGCATCGACCTAAAGATCGAAGAGGGTGAGTTCGTCGTCTTCGTTGGCCCGTCGGGCTGTGGTAAATCGACCCTGTTGCGGATGATCGGTGGGCTCGAGGACATCTCGCGCGGGTCACTTTTGATCAATGGGGATGACGTCACCGACAATCCGCCCTCCAAGCGTGGGCTGACCATGGTGTTCCAGTCCTATGCGCTTTATCCTCACTTGACGGTGGCCGAAAATATGGGGTTCTCGCTGAAAGTGGCGGGCGTATCCAAGGGCGAGATTGCTGAACGCGTGGGTAAAGCTGCCGAGGTACTCAAGCTGGAACCCTATTTGGAACGCAAACCTAAAGACCTGTCCGGCGGTCAGCGTCAGCGCGTGGCGATCGGTCGGTCTATTGTGCGTGACCCCACCGCATTCCTGTTCGATGAACCGCTATCCAACCTGGACGCCGCTCTTAGGGTCGAGATGCGGTATGAGATTGCCAAGCTTCACCAGAGCCTGAACCGCACCATGATCTATGTGACTCATGATCAGGTCGAAGCGATGACACTGGCCGATCGCATTGTGGTGCTGGAATTCGGTAAGATCGCGCAGGTCGGTACTCCACGCGAATTATACGAACGCCCCGCCAACCTGTTCGTGGCGCAGTTCATCGGCAGTCCGAAAATGAACGTCATTCCCTGCACCGTGTCTGGCGATCAGTTTCAGCTGGAAAACGGTGGAGGCGGCCCGTTTGATCGGACTGGTACCGCCACGATGCTGGGCATCCGTCCGGAACATATCAGTGTGGTCGAACCTGGCTCGGGTCACAGCGACGGCAAGGTAGAGGTGGTCGAGTATCTTGGCGCAGATATGTTCATCATCGTCGATTGCGGGTTTGAAGAGAAGGTGACGGTTCGCCTTGGCGGGGACACGCAGATCAAAGCCGGAAAGCAAATCGGCTTGTATTTTGCACCCGAGAAACTGCAATTTTTCGACGGGGCAGGGCAGACGATCAGCCCAGATGAACGGGTGTGACACTCTCGAGATGTTTGAGGATGCGTCGCAAACCTATGCGACGGCCAGAACCAGCGACTTAATGGACGCACCCATCCTTCGATCTCAGCAAATAACCGAAAACTAGCCGGCGTGGAGCTAGAGAATTGCCGCTTCCAGCAATGTTAGCGGCTCGATAGAGGTACATCCATTTGTCGCGAACTCAGCGTTGGTCGCTTCTTCAATTGCGCGCGCGCTGCGACCATCGGCGAATACTCAGCAATTCACCTGTTGAACGTGGCGTGTTCCATCCGCACGCCGCGTTCTCTTCGAGGTCACGACAAGGCACCGTGTACCGCAGATAGAACTACACGGCATGCAAAAAAGGTGAGATCAGACATGTTTACTGATCTCGCTATTGAGACGTGATCCACCCCCACCAGCAGAAACAAATGGGCACCGACCCTGATACGCAGCTACCCTGGGGTTCTTCTACTCAGCAATAATCTTAGCACCAGAGCCTGTGGGCGCACCAAGAAGGTGTTGACGAATCCTCATATCCAGTTTGGTGCTTTTTAAATCGACGATTCCGCTTTTCGAAAACAGCTCTCGGACTGAGCGGTAGTTTTCAGCTTTTTTCCATACAACAGGAGAAGAGGTTGGCGTTCGGCCGGACGACGAAGCGAGATAAGACATCGAGCCGAACAATAGCTTTGACTTGTCGCGATGGGGTTTGTTCAGAATGTACAGGCTGACAGGTGCGTCTGGACCGCGTTCGGAATCGACGAAAAAGACTTGCCCCGCGCGGAAGGCGGCTTTGCCATCAATTGTGTCCAGCGCCGCGCGGATGACTTTCCTTCGCTCAGTGCTTCGACAACACGGCTGTAAACCGTCCCGTTTAGCGCGAGCTTTGTGCCGATCACACGTCAGAGGCGTAGTTCCTGGGCATCAGGCCGACGATAGCGATCAGCGTTCGGGCGAGCTAGGCGGGGCGGTCCACGCCATTGAGTTTGTAGGTTTCGTTCATTGAGGCGAGGAATGCCCAATTTTGAACTCCGGTCTTGTGTCTAGCGAACAACGCGTTTGTCCTGATCAGGGCTATTAAACGGATTGTCCATTTGACGCTGTTGAAATCCAGTTTCAATAAATCATCGTGGAGGAAGACGATCAGTCCGTCCAAGTGTTTGGGAGTTTGGCTCAGAGCCCCACCGACGGGAAACTTGGCGGAGGCGCGGGCGCGTCGTTTGTGCGGCCGTGACATACGAGTCCAACCGACTGTGCGCTCAAATCACTCTAGCGAAACCCACAAGACTTTTGCGTCTTCTTTGCTCGTCGAGATGCAACCGTGACCCATTCCGCTATCGTAATACAGGGAATCCCCGGCCTTCATGGTCAACGGGCGGTAGTGTTCCGAAATAAAGGTTAACTCACCGCTGATCACGTACATAAACTCTTCACCCGAATGTCTGATCCAGTTCTCGAATTCAGACACATCACGGGCTTTGATCGTCGCGATGTAAGGCAGCATTCGCTTGCTGGTTAGTTCAGGGCAGAGCAACTCGTGCAGATATGTTGGGGTGTCCTTCATCTCGCCCTGGCCTTTTGGAGTGTAATCGCGGCGGCCCGAAATACCGCTTTGACCTGATTGCAGGAACAGTTGCGGGGTGCTCATTTCCAGCGCTTGGGTCAGCCTGCGTACAATATCGAAGCTGGGTCGCGTCTGGTTGTTTTCGATCTTGGAAAGTGTTGAGCGACCGATTCCCGCCGCCCGACCGGCTTCCTCCAACGTCCACCCTTTTGCACGGCGCGCATCCCGGATTGAGCGCCCCAAAGCAGCGCCTTCGTCCTGTTCTTCCGGCCCGACGGCGTCGTTCAGGCTGTCATCGACCATAGAAATCTCCCTGATTTTCCGCAGGTTACCGATTTCCCCATCCTTACACAACTTCACAAGTACGAGATATATGTTGCCTTGAGTATCCGATTTCCACTATAGGAAACAAAATTTCGTACTTGGGATTCGAGTATGGAGGAGGGAACCTTGTTTACAAAATCGCTCAAAGATTCAGATCCGGTTATTGCTGCTTCAATTGTACGTGAAGGCAAGCGCCAAGCAGAACAGATCGAGCTTATCGCGTCCGAGAATATCGTCTCGCAGGCTGTGATCGACGCGCAGGGTTCTGTGCTCACTAACAAGTACGCTGAGGGCTATCCCGGTCGCCGCTACTACGGCGGTTGCGAATATGTGGATGAGGTTGAGGTTGAAGCGATCGAACGATTGAAGACGTTGTTTGGCTGTGAGTTTGCCAACGTTCAGCCGCACTCTGGCGCGCAGGCAAACGGTGCTGTTAAACTTGCACTGCTCAGCCCAGGTGACACGATCCTTGGTATGTCGCTTGATGCGGGTGGTCATCTGACGCACGGCGCCAAACCTGCGCAGTCGGGAAAGTGGTTTCACCCGGTTCAGTACGGCCTGACGGACGAGGGGCTGATCGATTATGACCAAGTCGAAGCGCTGGCCAAGACTGAAAAGCCAAAGCTCATTATCGCAGGCGCATCGGCCTATTCGCAAAAGATCGATTTCGCTCGGTTCCGTAAGATCGCGGATGAGGTCGGTGCCTGGCTGCTGGCCGATATGGCGCATATCGCGGGTCTGGTTGCGACCGGGCTGCACCCCTCGCCAATTGGTCACGCGCATGTGGTCACCTCGACGACCCACAAGACCCTGCGCGGTCCGCGCGGCGGGATTATTTTGACGAATGACGAGGCGTTGGCGAAAAAGATCAACTCTGCTGTGTTCCCCGGGCTTCAGGGCGGCCCCTTGATGCATGTAATCGCCGGTAAGGCCGTCGCATTTGGCGAGGCCTTGAAGCCAGAGTTCAAGGAGTACATGCAGCGTGTCGTCGACAGCGCCAATGCTTTGGCAAACGTCATGATGGCGCGTGGTTGTGATATCGTTTCGGGCGGCACAGAAAACCACCTTATGCTGGTTGATCTGCGACCACTTGGTGTTACCGGCAAAGATGCAGAAGCCGCGCTCGAGCGTGCCGGGTTCACATGCAACAAGAACAGCGTTCCGGGTGATCCGGAAAAACCGACGATCACGAGCGGTATCCGGCTGGGAACGGCCGCTGGATGTAGCCGCGGGTTTGGTCCTGATGAGTTCACTCAGATCGGCCA
The DNA here is from genome assembly GCF_056535985.1 of Ruegeria sp. AO1. NCBI lineage: Bacteria > Pseudomonadati > Pseudomonadota > Alphaproteobacteria > Rhodobacterales > Roseobacteraceae > Ruegeria > Ruegeria sp. AO1. The sequence continues at coordinate 541,475 of NZ_JBQFJC010000002.1, read as the reverse complement.
CTTGATCGGCGATGTTCTCGATGCGCTGCGTGAGTCCTCTGAACGCGATGCAACCATCGAAGCCGAGACCCGCGCAAAAGTCCGCGCCCTCTGCGCCAACTATCCAATCTACTGAAAGAACACCCAATGAGCATTTACGATCTCATCGTCATCGGGGGCGGCCCCGGCGGTTATGTTGCTGCGATCCGCGCGGCTCAACTGGGTATGAAAGTGGCTTGCGTGGAAGGACGCGGCGCGCTGGGCGGAGCCTGTCTGAATGTGGGGTGCATACCCTCCAAAGCGTTGCTGACCTCCTCGGCCAAATATGCCGAGCTTGCACATCTCTCTTCCCATGGCATTGCCGTCGAGGGGGCCAGCATCGACGTGCCGTCAATGATGGGGCGCAAGGACAAGATCGTTGGCGATCTGACCAAGGGCATCGGTTTTCTATTCAAGAAGAACGGCGTTGAGCTGATCGAAGGCTGGGCCCGCATTCCGGCGGACGGGCAAGTGCAGGTTGGCGATGATATCTATGAGGCCAAGAATATCCTGATCGCCACGGGGTCTGAGCCGACGCCGCTGAACGGTATCGAGATTGATGAGAAGGATGTTCTCAGCTCAACCGGTGCCTTGGCGCTGGACACGGTGCCTGATCATCTGGTTGTCGTCGGGGCAGGGGTGATCGGGCTAGAGCTGGGTCAGGTTTGGGCACGTCTTGGGGCCAAGGTCACAGTGGTTGAGTATCTGGACCGCGTTCTGCCCGGTATTGACGGTGAGATTGCGAAACTGGCGCAGCGCGCACTCAGCAAATGCGGCCTGAAGTTCCAGTTGGGACGCGCGCTGAAGGCCATTGAAAAGTCCGAAACCGGATTGACGCTTACTCTGGACCGGGTCGGCAAAGACAAGGAAGAGGTGATCGAAGCCGACAAGGTTCTGATCGCCGTCGGACGCCGGCCCGTCACGCGCGGGTTGGGGCTGGAAGAATTGGGGATAGCTCTTGACCCGCGCGGCTTTGTTCAAGTTGACAACAGTTTCCGCACATCGGTTCCCGGCATCTATGCGATCGGGGACTGTGTCCCCGGTCCGATGCTGGCCCACAAGGCCGAGGAAGACGGCGTTGCCTGCGTCGAAAAGTTGGCTGGGCAGGGCGGCCATGTCGACTACAACACCGTGCCAGGTGTCGTTTATACCGACCCTGAGGTTGCCTCGGTCGGTGTGACCGAAGAGGCGCTGAAGGAGGCCGGTGCCGAATACGCGGTCGGCAAATTTGCGTTCATGGCCAACTCGCGCGCGCGGTCGACCGGAGAAACCGACGGCGCAGTCAAGGTGTTGGCCGACCCGAACGGCAAAATACTAGGCGCGCATATTTGCGGTGCCCATGGCGGTGATCTGATCGCGGAACTCGTTCTGGCGATGACCAAAGGTGCCACCGTAGCCGAGGTCGCCTCCACCTGTCATGCACATCCGGCTATGGGCGAGGCGGTCAAAGAAGCCTGCCTCGACGCTCTGGGCCGCGCGATCCACGCGTAGGAAGGAGCCGCCAGATGACCATCCAGCTTCGCCCCCGCCACCCCGAAAAGGCCAAGAAGGCAGACAGTGTCATTCCCCGCAAGCCCAAGTGGATTCGCAAGAAAAAGGGCGACAGCACCGAGTATTATGAAACCCGTCGCTTGATGCGCGAGCATAACCTGGCGACGGTTTGCGAAGAGGCCGCCTGTCCCAATATCGGCGAGTGCTGGTCCAAGCGCCACGCCACCATGATGATCATGGGCGAGGTTTGCACGCGTGGCTGTTCCTTCTGCAACGTGGCCACCGGTCGACCGGATGCATTGGATGTGTTCGAACCGGGCCGTGTCGCGGCGGCCGTCAAGAAGCTGGGGCTTCGTCATGTGGTGATCACATCAGTCGATCGCGATGATTTGGAAGACGGCGGGGCCGAACACATCGCGCAGACTATCCGAGCAGTGCGTCACCAAAACCCTGAAACCACCGTCGAAGTTCTAACTCCGGACTTTTTGGGAAAAGGGACTGCCGAAACTCTGGTATTTGAAGCAGCGCCGGACGTTTTCAACCACAATCTGGAAACTGTGGCGCACCTTTATCCAACGGTTCGTCCCGGCGCGCGGTACTATACGTCTTTGCGCCTGTTGGACGATGCCAAGCGCGCAAACCCTGAGATCTTCACCAAATCCGGCCTGATGGTCGGCCTTGGCGAAAGCCTCAGTGACGTGCGCCAAGTGATGGATGACCTGCGCGCTGCAAATGTCGATTTCCTGACAGTCGGGCAATACCTGCAACCGACCCCGAAACATCACCCGATCGACCGGTTCTGGTCACCGGAAGAGTTCGCCCAGCTGGAGCAGATCGCGCGTTCCAAGGGCTTTCTGCACGTGTCAGCCACTCCGCTGACCCGTTCGTCGTTCCACGCGGACGAAGACTTTGCCGCCCTCAAGCAAGCTCGCCAGCGGGCAATTGCTGCCGGGGCATAACCAGACGCACTAGGGAGGAATACCATGGAAGCGTTAAATTCAATCGTAGGGGCCATCAATGGCGTCGTGTGGGGGCCGCTGATGCTGGTTCTCATCCTTGGCGTCGGCTTCTTCCTGCAGGTCGGGCTGAAATTCATGCCGATCCTGCGCATTGGCACGGGCTTCAGCCTGTTGTTCAAAGGCCGGGAAGGTCAGGGCGAAGGGCAGATCAGCCCGTTCAACGCGCTGATGACCTCGCTGTCGGCAACCATCGGTACGGGTAACATCGCCGGTGTGGCCACTGCTGTCTTCCTGGGCGGTCCGGGCGCCTTGTTCTGGATGTGGATGACCGCCCTGGTGGGCATGGCCACCAAATATGCCGAAGCTGTCTGCGCGGTGAAGTATCGCGAAAAAGACGAGTTGGGGAACTATGTCGGCGGCCCGATGTACTACATCAAGAACGGTCTCGGCGCAAAATGGGCGTGGCTGGGTGTAGCATTCGCCCTGTTTGGCGCGATCGCCGCCTTCGGCATCGGCAACGGCGTGCAGGCCAACGGTGTGGCACAAGTTCTTGAAGCGAACTTCGGCCTGAATACCTCGGTCACCGGCGTTGTTCTGATGGTGCTGACCGCAGCTGTTATCCTAGGCGGTATCACTCGCATCGGTGCGGTTGCTGGCAAACTGGTTCCGTTCATGGCTGTTGCTTATATCATCGCGGGTCTGCTGGTTCTGCTGATCAACATCGGCAACATCGGACAGGCGCTGTCGCTCGTCTTCACCTACGCGTTCACTCCGTCCGCCGCAGAAGGTGGTTTCGCGGGTGCTGCCGTTTGGGCTGCCATCCGCTTTGGTGTGGCACGTGGTGTGTTCTCGAACGAAGCCGGTCTGGGTTCGGCTCCGATTGCACACGCCGCAGCCGAGACCAAAGGTCCGGTTAACCAAGGCCTGATCGCGATGCTGGGTACGTTCATCGACACAATCATCGTCTGCTCGATCACCGGTCTGGCAATCATCGCCTCGGGTGCGTGGACATCGGGTGAATCCGGTGCGGCTCTGACCAGCCACGCGTTCGAACTGTCGCTGCCGGGTATCGGTGGGTATCTGATCGCCATCGCTCTGTCGATCTTCGCCTTCACCACTATCCTTGGCTGGTCCTTCTATGGTGAGAAATGCGTTGAGTTCCTGCTGGGTGTGAAATCCCTGATGCCCTACCGCGTCCTGTGGATCGTCATGATCTACTTCGGCGCAACTGCAGATCTGGGCTTTATCTGGCTGCTGGCAGACACGTTGAACGCCATGATGGCTATCCCGAACCTGATCGCCCTGGCCCTGTTGAGTCCGATCGTCTTCAAACTGACGAAAGAGTTCTTCGCCTCGGGCGGCCAGTCCGAAGAGCCGGAGGCAAAACCTGCCGAATAAGTTCGGCCCGACCAAAACGGGGGGCCAATCTGGCCCCCCGCCATTGAAACAGAATTCCATATCTCGAGGAGAGACGTGATGGCCACGAAAATCCTGCTGCCCATTGATCATACCGACGACCGTTCCTGGAAACTGGCTCTGCCGGTCGCTTTGGAACAGGCGAAATTCTACGGTGCAGAGCTGCACGCGGTTGCCGTCATCCCCGAGATTATCCAACTTCCGAACCTGCCCGCGAACTATGGCGCTGGAGCAAAGGATCATGTCCGCAACGCGGTTCAGGCCATTCTGGACCACGGTGATGCCTCTGATGTTGCGATCCATATTGAAGAAGGCAGCGTTTACCGTGAAATCCTGAAACTCGCCTATAAAGAGGGGTTTGATCTGATCGTCATGGCCTCCACCAAGGGCGACTTCCCGAACTATGAAATTGGTCCGAACCTGGCCCGGGTGGTGCGGAATGCGCACTGCACAGTGACGGTCGTTCGCGACCAATCCCGCTGATTGAAAGGTTAGAAAAATGACTTCACCGAAGCGCACTCCTCTTTACGATTTGCACGTCGAGCTTGGCGGCAAGATGGTTGATTTTGCGGGCTGGGAGATGCCTGTTCAGTATCCGTTGGGGATCATGGGGGAGCATAAACAGTGCCGTGAGAAGGCGGCGGTGTTTGATGTGAGCCATATGGGGCAGGTGATCCTGCGCGGTGAGAATGTGGGCGAGAAGCTTGAGGCGCTTTGCCCGCAGGCCTATGCGACGCTGAAGGAAGGCAAGGCGCGGTACGGGTTCTTCACGAATGAAGACGGCGGGATCATGGATGACCTGATCGTGTCGAATGCGGGGGATCACTACTTTGTGGTGGTGAACGCGGCGCTGCGGCATCAGGACATCCCGCATATGCGCGAACGCCTCGAGGGCGTCGAGGTAACCGAGATATTCGACCGCGCGCTGGTGGCGGTGCAAGGCCCCGCAGCGGAGAACGTTGTGGGTGAGCTTTGCCCGGCCGCCCGCGATCTGAAGTTCATGGAAACCACCGTGGCGGATATCAACGGCGTTGAATGCCGTATCTCGCGCCTGGGCTATACCGGTGAGGACGGCTACGAGATCTCGATCCCCGAGGACAAGGCCATCGAGATCACCCGCGCCTTCCTTGCGCATGAGGATTGTGAAGCGGCCGGTCTGGGCGCGCGCGACAGCCTGCGGCTGGAGGCGGGCTGTGCCTCTATGGCAATGACATCGACCAGAGCACCTCGCCCATCGAAGCCTCGCTGAGCTGGGCGATCCAGAAGCGCCGCAAGGAAGAGGGCGGGTTCCCGGGGCCGAGCGCATCCAGAGAGAACTGGCCGAGGGCGCATCCCGCAAGCTGGTGGGCATCAAGCCCGAGGGCCGCGCGCCTGCGCGTCAGGGCGTTGAGATCCAGTGCACGGAAGGCAACACCATTGGCCAGATCACCTCGGGCGGGTTTGGCCCGACGGTCGGTGGCCCCGTTGCGATGGGCTATGTGTCCGCAGGCCATGGTGAGCCGGGCGAGACGGTCAATCTGATCATTCGGGGCAAGCCGCAACCGGCCGAGATCGTGGCGCTGCCCTTCGTCACCCAGAATTACAAGCGTTGAAGTCAGGAGAGAGACAAGATGGCAACCTATTATTCCGAAGAGCACGAGTGGATTGACGTGAACGGCGACACAGCCACTCTGGGCATCACCAAACATGCCGCCGAGCAGCTGGGCGATGTGGTCTTCGTGGAACAGCAGGAAGTGGGTGACGAGTTCGAGAAAGACGGCGAGATCGGTGTGATTGAATCCGTCAAAGCGGCCTCGGAACTCTATGCCCCGGTTGATGGCGAGATCGTCGAGGTCAACGAGGCGCTGGCCGACAATCCTGGCGCGCTGAACGAAGACCCCGAAGGTGAGGCATGGATCTACAAGATCAAGATCACCGACGCGTCGCAGCTGGAAGATCTGATGGATGAGGCCGGCTACAAGGACTTCATCGGCTGATCCAGACCGGAGCCCTGCACAGGGCTCCGCCCGTTCGGGCCGGACCGGCTCGTGATGATGTATCGGGGCCTGCGTGGTCTCCGCCCGACCTGACTTATTCATAGGAGCGCTGCAATGGCTTTCAAACTGACTGACTACGAAGCCTATGACTTTGCCAATCGCCGCCACATTGGTCCCAGTCCGACCGAGATGCGCGACATGCTCAAGGTGATCGGCTTCAAGACGCTGGACCAACTGATCGACGCCACCGTCCCGCCGGCGATCCGCCAGAAAGAGCCGCTGGACTGGGGTCCGGCGATGACCGAGCGCGATGCGCTGTTCTACATGAAAGAGGTGGCGAGCAAGAACAAGGTTCTGACCTCGCTGATCGGTCAGGGCTATTACGGCACCACCACGCCCGCGCCGATCCTGCGCAACATTCTGGAAAACCCGGCCTGGTACACCGCCTACACGCCTTATCAGCCCGAGATCAGCCAGGGCCGTCTTGAGGCGCTGTTGAACTTCCAGACCATGGTCAGCGACCTGACCGGGCTGGACGTGGCCAACGCCTCGCTGCTCGACGAAGCCACAGCGGCGGCCGAAGCCATGGCGATGGCCAAGCGCGGTGGCCGGTCCAAGGCCAACAACGCGGCCTTCTTTGTTGACAAGAACTGCCACCCGCAAACCATCGCGGTGATCAAAACCCGCGCTGAGCCTCTGGGCATCGACGTGCAAGTCGCCGATCCGGACACGCTGGATGCAGGTGCTGTCTTTGGCGCGATCTTCCAATACCCCGGCACCCACGGCCATGTGCGCGACTTCACCAAGGAAATCGCAGCGCTGCATGAGCACAAAGCCATCGCCATCGTCGCTGCCGACATCCTGTCGCTGGCCCTGCTGAAGTCACCGGGTGAGATGGGCGCGGATATTGCCATCGGCTCGACCCAGCGCTTTGGCGTGCCGATGGGCTATGGCGGCCCGCACGCCGCTTACATGGCGACCACCGACAAGCTGAAGCGGTCCATGCCGGGCCGGATCATCGGCGTCAGCATCGACAGCCGCGGCAACAAAGCGTATCGCCTCGCCCTGCAAACCCGCGAGCAACATATTCGCCGCGAGAAAGCGAACTCGAACGTCTGTACTGCGCAGGCGCTGCTGGCCGTCATTGCCTCGATGTATGCGGTCTATCACGGCCCCGATGGTATCAAGGCCATCGCGCAATCGGTACACCGCAAGACCTCGCGCCTGGCCGCCGGCCTGGAAGAGGCGGGCTTCTCGGTCGAACCCGAGGTGTTCTTCGACACCATCACCGTTGAGGTCGGCCACCTGCAGAAGACCGTCATGGAGGCCGCCGTGGCCCGGGGCGTCAACCTGCGCAAGATCGGCGACACCAAGGTTGGCATCAGCCTGGACGAACAGACTCGGCCCGAGACCATCGAAGCCGTCTGGGGGGCCTTTGGCATCGACAAGACAGACGACAGCTCGAACAAGCAGTACCGCCTGCCGGACTACGCGCTGCGCGAGACGCCCTATCTGACCCACGAGATATTCCACAAGAACCGGGCCGAGGCCGAGATGACCCGCTATATGCGCCGTCTGGCCGACCGCGACCTGGCGCTGGACCGGGCGATGATCCCGCTGGGCTCGTGCACCATGAAGCTGAACGCCACGATCGAGATGATCCCGGTCACCTGGCCCGAGTTCGGCAATCTGCACCCGTTCTGCCCCGAAGATCAGGCGCAGGGCTATCATGAGATGATTGCCGATCTGAACGACAAGCTGTGCCAGATCACCGGCTATGACGCGATCTCCCAGCAGCCCAACTCGGGCGCGCAGGGCGAGTACGCGGGCCTGCTGACCATCCGCAACTATCACTTCGCCCGCGGCGAAGGGCACCGCAATGTCTGCCTGATCCCAACCTCGGCGCACGGGACCAACCCGGCCTCGGCGCAGATGGTGGGCTGGCAGGTTGTCCCGGTGCAGGCGGATGAGAATGGCAACATTGATCTGAACGACTTCCGCGCCAAGGCGGAGAAGCACTCGGATCATCTGGCCGGTTGCATGATCACCTACCCCTCGACCCATGGCGTGTTCGAGACCACCGTGCAGGAGGTCTGCCAGATCACCCATGATCACGGCGGTCAGGTCTATATCGACGGCGCCAACATGAACGCCATGGTGGGTCTGTCGCGTCCCGGTGACATTGGCGGCGACGTCAGCCACCTGAACCTGCACAAGACCTTCTGCATCCCCCATGGCGGCGGCGGCCCCGGCATGGGTCCGATCGGCGTCAAGGCGCATCTGGAGGAACACCTGCCCGGCCACCCGGAATACGGCACTGCCGTGGGTCCGGTCTCGGCGGCACCCTTCGGCTCTCCGTCCATTCTGCCGGTCAGCTGGGCCTATGTGCTGCTGATGGGTGGCGCGGGTCTGACCCAGGCGACCAAAGTGGCGATCCTGAACGCCAACTACATCGCGGCGCGTCTGCAGGATGCCTATCCGATCCTCTATACTTCCGAGACCGGGCGTGTGGCGCATGAATGCATCCTCGACACGCGTCCGCTGGACGAGGCGGCGCATGTGACCGTGGATGACGTCGCCAAACGTCTGGTCGACAGCGGCTTCCACGCCCCGACCATGTCCTGGCCGGTGGCGGGCACCCTGATGGTGGAGCCCACCGAGTCCGAACCAAAGGACGAGCTGGACCGCTTCTGCGACGCCATGCTCTCGATCCGGGCCGAGGCGCAGGACATCATCGACGGCAAGATCGACGCGGAAAACAACCCGCTGAAAAACGCCCCCCACACGGTGCGCGATCTGGTCGGCGATTGGGACCGCCCCTACACCCGCGAACAGGCCTGCTTCCCTCCGGGCTCCATGGGCGTCGACAAATACTGGTCCCCCGTCAACCGCGTCGACAACGCATACGGAGACCGAAACCTCGTCTGCACATGCCCACCAATGGAAGCTTACGAAGAAGCCGCAGAGTAAAACTACAAACCCCGCCGCGAAATCGGCGGGGGTCATCGAAGGGAACAATGTTTCTCTCACCTGACCCAATCAAACCAGTTGGTGGTTCTGATGAAGCATTATGTCATACAAAATTGTCACGCAGGTGCAGCTCAAATCGCCAACGTGGCAAAAGAACGCCCTAATCACATCGAAGTCATTCTGCGCTGCCAAGAGGATAGGGCGTCAGCAGAATTGGTCGTGGAGTTTTTCCATGCGTTGAACACATTGATCGCTAAAAAAGCCTATGTGGTGACAGCACGTGTTGTTGCTACCGACAAAGTTGGTGGACCACTTGATTGGGCTGGGCGGACTGCGGTGTTCTGGGGCGACTTGGAGAGTGGATGGTGCCCGGCAGGAGACCAAAAGCTTTGGGTTTCGCAAGTGATGAATCTCTCGCCCAGAGTGATATTGGTCGGCGGCGCCGTGATGCTGCTGGCACAGATGGCAGGCTCTGAACCTAGGGCGGCTGCAGTGCACGCCGCTTTTGAAGCGGCTGCTTTTGAACAGGGAATTGCCAGCTGCGGGGCATCAACTTGCCTGGCGTCAGATGGTCGATTGCACAGCGCCAATACCCGCATCAGTGCTCTGGGATTACTTTCGGAGCTCGTTTCGGCTGACCACGGTCAACATATTGCTGATGCGCTACGCAGATATGTCGGATTGAGCGAACCCAGGAAGAAAACCGAGAGTCAAATTGCCAATCGGCTCATTGGCGAGGCCAAAGGGGACGAGTTGGTCATTCATACGCTGGCGACCATGCTGACGCATATCGAAGACCCGTTGAGCATTTCAGAACTTGCCGCGACAGTCGGTACATCTGTCCGGCAGCTTCAGAGAAGATATCTTGGCAAAACGAATGCGAGGCTTCTGGACACTTACAAAGAGTTGCGTTTGGAGCGGGTTGGGATCTTGCTAAAATACACGGACATGCCCTTCGCAGAAGTTGCCGCCGCGACTGGGTTTTCGTCTCGTTCCGCCATGTCCCGGAGCTTCTTCAAACATTGCAAATCCACTCCCGAAGAGAGCCGGAAGCGGCGGTATCTTGGATGTGAATAGAACAAGAAATCTCAATACGGCGCGTAGTTCCTGGATGTGCAAAAGTTCCTTATAGCGAATAGTCTGGCGTTCAAAACGAGGGCGTGGACGCCTGATTGGCTGCGCCAAAAGTAGCGCGAAGACCAAGTAACACGACATCTGTGATAGCCAAGGGCGTCCGCTGAACCTTTTTTAACTGCCGGGCACATCCGCGACTACTTAGGCGCGCGGGACTTGCTTAGCAGCGTGTCAGATGTTGACTGGCTGATTGGAGACCATGGCTAAGACGCTGACCAGCATCTGAGATGCGTCGAAAGAAAAAGGGATACGCGCCCGTTTCTAAGGTCGAAGGCTACGCACGGAGGCTGTCAAATATGACAAAGGTCACTACAAAGGGCGTAAACGGATCGAGTTCATGCTCGGTAGCCTCAAGGATTTGCGGCGTGTCGCAATCCGCTCCAACAGATGTTCCAAGATATTTCTGTCCGCCATAGCACTTGGTTGGGGTCACGCTTTGCGGTAGATGAATTCATTCTCAGGATTGGCCGACATGGCGTCCAAAACATCTTTGACCCGGCCGTGCAGAGGCGACTTTTTACAAACGGGATCTGTGGCTTCGGCATCCTGCGCAAGGGCCATAGCCTGACAACGACAGCCTCCGAAGTCGATCTCCTTGCGCTCGCAGCTTTGGCAGGGTTCGGGCAACCAATCGGTTCCCCGATAGGCGTTGAAGGCGCTGCTGTGGTGCCAGATGTCCGACAAGGGTTTATCGCGCACCGACTTGAATTCCAGGTGGGTGATCGTCTGCGCCGCATGGCAGGGCAGGACGGTGCCGTTGGGCGCGATGTTCAGGCCCGTGGATCCCCAACCGCCCATACAGGCTTTGGGATAGTCCGAGTAATAGTCGGGCGGCACGAAGTCGATGGCCAGAACACCGCGTAAATCCTTGCTGGCGCGGGCAACGGTGTCTTTCACGGTGTGGGTCTGTTCAAGTGTTGGCAGCAGTGCGGCGCGGTTCGGCAGCGCCCAGCCGTGAAATTGCACGCAGGCGACCTCGAGCCTTCGGGCACCCAGCTCAACGGCCATTTCGATTGTGCGATCCAGATAATCCAGGTTGTGGCGATGCATGACCGCATTCAGGGTCAGCGGGATGCCCCTGTCACCAATCTCCTTGGCGATGACCATCTTTCGGTCAAAGCCGCCGCGATAGCCGCCGATGCGATCGGCCAGAGCGGCGTTTGTGCCCTGCAAGGACAGTTGGATGTGGTCCAGCCCTGCCGCCTCGAGCCGGTCCAGCCGTTTGGGGGTCAGCCCGATGCCGGAGGTGATCAAGTTGGTGTAAAGCCCGATACGGGCGGCCTGCGCGGTCAGGTCTTCGAGATCGCGGCGCGAAGCGGGTTCGCCCCCCGACAAGTGCAGTTGCAAGACGCCCATGTCGAAGGCTTGCTGGAATACATCCACCCAGGTCTGGGTGTCCAGTTCTGTCTCTTTGCGTTCAAGCTCGACCGGGTTGCTGCAATAAGGGCAGCTGAGCGGGCAGCGGTGGGTGAGTTCGGCCAAAAGCGCGATGGGGGCTGGGGCGGTCATGACTGCACCAAAACGTAGAGGCGGCTGCGCAGGGCCTGCAGGAACCGTTGAACATCGGTTTCGACCTGATCGGTAGGGGCGCCGTAGGTGGTGGCAAGATCGGTGACGATCTGGCTGAGAGAGGTCTTACCATCGACTCGTGACAGGATGGCGACGCCGATATCATCCAGTTCGATCACCTTTTCCGGGGCCTGTAGGACCATGCGGACGCGCACTGTGTCGCGCTGAACCCGCACGCCGCGCGGCAGATAGGGGCGATCGGATTGCTGCAGCTCAAGCGTCATAACAGGCCTTCCCCCGGTTTCCACGCACCGGGCGGGATCAGGCCCGGTTCCACATATCCCGACCAAAGCGCATCCAGCTGCGCCCAAAGCACGTTGGTTTTGAAGATCAGCGCCTCGCAGGCCATATCTTCTTTTTCTTCTGTATCGGCATGGTCCAAAACCCAGTTCAGGCCGAATGCCACGTCCTTGGGGGCTTGGGTCAGGCGCTTTTGGAAATAGGAGAGGCTGTCGGAATTGGCGAAGTCATAGTGCTGCAGTAGACCCTCAATCCGCTGTTCATGGATTTTGGGGGCGAACAGCTCGGTCAGAGAGGACGCGACCGCCTGTAGCAGAGGCTTTTCACGCACGTAATGCACATAGGCGTCGACGGCGAATTGGGTCGCGGGCAAGATACCGCGGCCCGAGGCGACATAGTCGGGGTCCAGCCCCACTGCCTCGGCCAGTTTCAGCCAGCGCCGGATGCCGCCACCGTCGGTCACGCCGCCATCGTGGTCTTCGATGCGGGATCGCCACTCGCGCCGGATATCGGGATCAGTGCAGCGCGACATGAAGGCGGCATCCTTCATCGGAATCGCTGCCTGATAGGCCCAGCGATTGATCACCCAGGCGCGCACCTGATCGGGGGTGCATTCCCCGCTGTGCAGCCGGTGATGAAACGGGTGTTTGTCGTGATAACGCTCAGCCCCGATCTGACGCAGGCGGGCCTCAAGAGTGTCGCGGCTCATATCGTGATCTCCTGCCCGTCATAGGCGATGGTCCAGCCTGCGGTTTCCACAAAGGCGCGTTCCGGGCTTTTGGGTTGCAGAACAGGGTTGGTGTTGTTGATATGGATGAAGGTTTTCGCCGCGCGGATGTCTTGCAGTCGGGCGATCGACCCCTCGGGCCCGCTGATCGAGATATGGCCCATCCGCTGCCCGGTTTTCACTCCGGTTCCGGTGCGGATCATCTCATCATCGTCCCAAAGCGTACCGTCAAAGAACAGCTGGTCGGCATCCGCAAGCCGGGCCAACAGGTCATCGGTCACCTGCGCGCAGCCGGGGATGTAGTAGGCGGTCTTATCGGCGGTGGTCAGCCGGACACCTACGGTCTGTTCGCCTAGCAGATCAGTCTGGACACTGTCGCCTTCCATGAACAGAGGGACCTTGCCGGGCACCGCAAAAAGCTGCGCCTGCAGCCCCTCTTGCAGGGTGAATTCATCGCCCAGGGCAATCTGACGGCGGTCGACCTTCTCGTGGTTGACTGCGTCGAAAATCCGGTTCTGGGACAGCACATCCAGAATATCGCCCGTGGCAAACAGGGTGAACGGGGTCTGTTCCCGCAGGCTGAGCAGCCCGGCGATATGGTCGATATCCCCGTTGGTCAGCAGGACCGAGGCCACAGGCGTGTCGCGCAGCGCGCGGGGGTGCATTTTGGGATTGTCCAGCATCTGCTGGCGAATATCGGGCGAGGCGTTCAGGATGCTCCAATTCAGACCATCTGGGGACACCGCCAACGAGGATTGGCCGGACGGCGGGATCTTGCCCTTGCGGGCATCCTCGCAATTCCGGCAACCGCAGTTCCATTGTGGCAAACCGCCACCTGCAGAAGCCCCAAGAACCAGGAAATGCACTTTGGGCCTCCGCTGCGTTTACGTGATCAGAACAGGTCGGGCTCGTACTCGCGGCCTTCGTCCTCGGACGGAGAATACATGTTGATCTCCATGCCGCAGTTCACTTCTTTCAGCTTCGGTGTGCTCCAGGTCATAGTGTCCTCCCGATGAATGACTGGCGTTGGTAAAAACCTACTACCGACACGATTTTCGGAAAATGCTCCTTTGGTCGTAGGGATGAGGTGTAGTGTTGAGGGGCGGGGGCGGCTGCGTCAACCGCCTTGGGGTCGTAGAGGCGGGACTTAGGACTTTCGTCGAATGTCATGGGCGCAGGCGGAAATATAGTCTCACGCTCATGCGCGCGATCCTGTTACTTGTGTTTTTGCTTTTCAGCGGCCTGTCGGTTCAGGCAGAGCCTCTGCCGCGTGAGCAGATTGAAACCTACATTCGCGCCCCATTCTCGCTGGGAGAGGCGCTGAACGATGACGGGGTCTACAGCCTGCTGAACTCGGGCGGCAGTGAGGCCGGATATGTGTTTGAATCCGAACCCTTGGCCCCCTTGCCGGGGTTTTCGGGCGCGCCGATCAACATGCTGGTGGTGCTGGACCTTGAGGGGCGCTTTCTGGACGTCCAACTGATCGAACACAACGAGCCGATCTTTGTCTCGGGTCTGGGTGAGGCCCCGTTTCACAAGTTCTTTGAACAATATGGCGGGCTGTCGATTTCGGATTCGATCGTAGTGGGAACGCCCTATGGCGACGCGGCGGCGGGTTCACAGCTAGTTTATCTGGATGGCGTCACCAAGGCGACGGCCAGCGTGCGCATTGCCCACGAATCCGTCATGGGGGCCGCGCTGGCAGTGGCCCGCGAAAAAATGCAGGGGCTGGCCACCGCGCCGCCCGCCTTTCCAGACCCCGAGTATCAAGAGGACCTGACCTGGCAGGATCTTGTCGATCAGGGCATCGCCACGCGCAAGACCTACACCAACGCTCAGGTCGACGCCTTGTTCGCAGGCACCTTGTGGGCGGATGACGACCCCGAGGCGCAAGATTACCCGGATGAGCCGTACTTGGACATCTGGGTTGTCGATTTGGGGCCTACCTCCATCGCCCGCGCCGCGCTGGCCGAGGACAGTTTCGACGACCTCCAGAGCTTTCTTGAAATCTCGGACAATGATGAACCGATCCTGGTGATCGAAACCGCGCGCCACGGGTTGGTCAGCGAAGATTTCGTGCGCAATACCGCGCCAGACTGGCTGTCGGCAGAACAAGATGGCTTTCCTGTTGCCCTGCGCGATGCCGATCTGTTTGTGGAGCTGGCCGATGGTCTGCCCGATGGCACCGCTATGATCTTGCGCACGGACCGCAGGCTGGGATTTGACCCCTCGCGCGATTGGGTTCTGAAGGTGTTGGCCGTGCGGGAACACGGCATGTTCCAGCCCGAAACAGGCTCGGTCACGCTTGAGGTGCCGCATGTCACGCCCGAGCGGTTCTTTGCCCGTCCGGTTCAGATAACGCCGGTCCCGCCATGGCTGGAGGCGCTCCGCAACCGTCAGGCCGACATGATCGTTTTGGGGATTTTCCTTACAGGTCTCATCGCTGCGCTCACCTTTCGCATGAATGCACTGGCGGCCCAACCTTTGTTCATGCCCCTCCGCATGGGCGTGCTGGCCGTTGTCATCGGCTTTGTCGGATGGTGGGGGCAAGGGCAGCTGTCCATCGTCACCGTTCTTGGCACGCTCAGAGCAGCAGTCGAGGGCGGCAGTTTCGCATTCCTTCTGTATGACCCGTTTTCCTTGCTGATCTGGGCAGTATCCATAGCTGGTTTCATCGCATGGGGCCGAGGGCTGTTCTGCGGCTGGCTCTGCCCCTTCGGCGCGATGCAGGAGTTCGCGCATCACCTCGGCAAAGCCCTGCGCCTTCCGCAAATTGAGCCGTCCGACGCCTGGGACAGACGTCTGAAATGGTTGAAATATGTCATGCTTGCGGGCCTTGTGGGCGTTTTGTTCGTCGCTCCCGATCAAGTGGACAAAGCTGCCGAGGTCGAGCCCTTCAAAACCGCGGTCACCACCTTCTTTGTGCGAGAATGGTACTACGTGGCCTATGCGGCGGGTTGGCTGTTCCTTGGAATGGTGCTGTTCAAGGGATTTTGCCGCTATGTCTGCCCGCTTGGCGCTTTCATGGCGATCGGAGGGCTGTTGCGCGGACGCGATTGGATCGACCGGCGCGTGGAATGCGGCTCTCCCTGCCAATTGTGCAAGGTCAAATGCAAATACGGGGCCATCGCAAAGAGCGGGCGCATCCAATATGACGAGTGCTTTCAATGCCTTGACTGTGTGACGATCCATGACGATAGCACGAAATGCGTGCCTCTGATTGTCGCCGCTCGACGCCGAGCCAGAGAGGTCGCCGCCGAATGATAAACCGCCGCCGCTTCCTTGCCATCTCTGCCGCCGCGTTGGCGACCCCGGCTGCGGCCCAGCCCACAAAATGGCACGGCTATGCCTTGGGTGCCGAGGTCAGCCTAGCCTTTGACGCGCCTACGGACGTTGCCGAACCCGCCATAGCCCGCATCCGAGCCGAGCTAGAACGCTGCGAAGCATTGTTCAGCCTCTACCGCCAGAATTCCGACTTGTCTCGGTTGAACCGTTCTGGCCACCTGAAAGCACCCGCGCCCGAAATGCTGGCGCTTCTGCGCGCCTGCGATCGCGCCTACCGGCAGACCGACGGGCGTTTTGATCCGACCGTTCAGCCCTTGTGGCAGGCAGCGGCGCAGAATGGAGACCTCGATGCCGCGCGCAAAGCTATTGGATGGGACCGGGTTCGGATTTCGCCCGATTTTATCGCGCTGGATGCCGGCCAGGCACTGACGCTGAATGGAATTGCTCAGGGCTACGCCACGGATCTGGTCACAGAGGTGCTGCGTCAGGCGGGTTGGGGGAATGTACTCGTCAATATCGGTGAGTACTACGCCGCAGGGCGCAACTGGACCCTTGGCGTGTCCGACCCTCAACAGGGGATCGTGCAAACCCGGACTCTCAAAGATCAAGCGATTGCCACCTCCAGCCCAGGTGCGTTGCGACTGGGTGGCGGTCAGTTTCACGTCCTGAGTCCACAAAGCATGCAACCACCCCAATGGTCGACGGTCAGCGTTCAGGCTGCAGACGCCACATCGGCAGATGCATTGTCAACGGCGCTTTGCCACGCGGATGAGGGTGAGATTCAAACCATCCTGGATCGAACACCCAAGAGTACCACTGTAATTTGTGTTCACCAGAATGGGTCTGTCCGGACCTTGCATTCATAACAAAAGCCCCGGGGTTTTGCCCGGGGCTTTTGGGTTTGTTGTTTCTGTGTTTACGAGCAGTTTTGGACGGCGCGTTTTGTCATGACGCTGACGAGATGCGCGCGGTAGGTTTTGCTGCCATGCAGGTCGGCGATCATGTTCATCGGGTTGACGCTCAGCCCCATCAGTGCCTCGGCTCTGAAGGATTTGTTCAAGGCCTCTTCGGCCTCTGCCCACCGGAACACGCCGTCTTCGCTGGCGCCGGTCACGGCCACGCGGACACCATCCGCGAACCGCGACACGTAGACACCGACCAATGCAAACCGGGACGCGGGCTGCAGGAACTTCTGATAGCTCGCCGCCTGCGGCACAGGGAACCGGACCGAGGTGATGATCTCACCCTCATCCAGCGCGGTGGCAAACATGCCCTGAAAGAAGTCGTCCGCCGCGATCTGCCGCGCGTTGGTCACGATGGTCGCGCCTGAGCCCAGCACGCCCGCCGGATAACAGGCCGCCGGATCATTGTTGGCCACCGACCCGCCAATGGTGCCGCGATTGCGCACCGCCGGATCACCGATCTGACCCGCCAAGGCCGCCAGCGCCGGATACGACCCCGCCGCTTCACGCGCCACCGTGGCATGGGGCGTCGCCCCGCCAATGACGACCGAGCCGTCATCCTCGACACAGACACCTTGCATCTCGGCAATCCCACCCATGCTGACCAGCACCGATGGCGCCGCCAGGCGCTGCTTCAGCGTCGGGATCAGCGTCTGCCCCCCCGCCCAATGGCTGCGCATCCTCGGCCCCCAACGCGGCAACCGCGTCGGCAATGCTCGAGGGCTTCTCAAACTCGAAACTGTACATTCCGCTTTTCCTTTCCGAAGAGCGCAGATCCGCTCTTCATCTGGCTAAAAATACCTCGGGGGTCCGGGGGCTGGCCCCCGGTCCACCCTCTCAACTCAGCTGTTCATCGCCGCCCAAACGCGCGACGGGCTTACTGGCATGTCGATGTGATCCACCGCCTTGCCGCCCGAATTCATCGCATCCAGAACCGCATTGACCACAGCCGGCGGAGAGCCAATCGCCCCGGCCTCACCACAGCCCTTCACACCCAGCGGGTTATGCGTACAGGGCGTCTGGCTGGAATGATCGACGCCGTAGAAGGGCACATCATCGGCGCGCGGCATGGCGTAATCCATGAAGGACGCGCTCAGCAGCTGGCCATTCTCGTCATAGGCGCAGTTCTCAAGCAGAGCCTGGCCGATACCCTGGCCAATACCGCCATGCACCTGACCATCCACGATCATCGGATTGACTATGTTGCCAAAGTCATCCGCCGCGGTGAAGGCCTCGATGCTGACCTGACCAGTCTCGGGGTCCAGCTCGACCTCGCATGCATAAGCGCCCGAGGGGAAGGTGAAGTTGGCCGGGTCGTAGAACGCGGTCTCCTCCAGCCCCGGTTCCACCTCCAGCGGGAAGTTATGCGGCACATAGGCTGTCAGGGTCACGTCGCCCCAGGCCACCGACTTGTCGGTGCCCGCGACGCTGAACTGACCGTCCTTCAGCTCAATATCGGCCTCAGACGCCTCCAGCAGGTGGGCGGCAATCTTCTTGGCCTTGTCGATCACCTTCTCAGTGGCCTTCACCATGGCCGAGCCACAGACCGCCAGCGAGCGCGAGCCATAGGTGCCCATGCCGAACGGGATCTTCGAAGTGTCGCCATGCACGATCTCGACCATCGATTCATCAATGCCGATCATGTCGGCCACAACCTGCGGGAAGGCAGTCTCATGCCCCTGCCCGTGGCTGTGCGCGCCTACCATGACGCTGATCGAGCCGGTGGCATTCACCCGCACGGTCGCCGCGTCATAGAGACCCGCCCGGGCCCCCAGCATGCCAACGATGTTCGAAGGCGCAATGCCGCAGGCTTCGATATAGCAGTTGATGCCCAGTCCCCGCAGCTTGCCCTTTGCCTCGCTTGCCGCACGGCGTGCGGCAAAACCTGCCAGATCGGCTGCGGCCTCAAGCTTGTCCATAGTCCCGTTGTAATCCCCGGTGTCATAGGTCAGCGCCACCGGCGTGTCATAGGGGAACTGGGTGATGAAGTTCTGACGGCGCAGGGCAATCGGATCGACCCCCAGCTCGCGCGCGGCCTTGTCCACCACGCGTTCCAACTGGAACGTCGCCTCGGGCCGGCCCGCGCCGCGATAGGCATCCACCGGCACCGTATTGGTAAACATCGCCTTCACGTTCACCTGAATGACCGGCGTCTTATAATTGCCTGCCATCAGTGTGCCGTGCAGCCATGTGGGCACGGAACTGGAGAAGGTCGACAGATACGCCCCAAGGTTCGCATAGGTGTTGGTCCGCAACCCGATGAAGTTGTTGTCTGCATCCAGCGCCAGTTCGATTTTGCTGACATGATCCCGACCATGGGCGTCCGACATGAACGCCTCGGACCGGCTGGAGGTCCACTTCACAGGCCGGTTGCAGGCCTTGGCGGCGAAGGTACAGAACGCCTCTTCCGCATAGTGGAAAATCTTGGTGCCAAAGCCGCCCCCCACATCCGGGGCCACAACGCGGACCTTATGCTCGGGCAGGCCCAGCACAAAGGCGCACATCAGCAGGCGGATCACATGCGGGTTCTGCGAGGTGGTATAGAGCGTGTACTCATCCGTCCCGCGCTTGTACTCACCCACCGCCACGCGCGGTTCCATCGGGTTGGCAACCAGGCGGTTGTTCACCAGATCCAGCGTGGTCACATGGGCCGCATTGGCGAAGACCTCATTGACCTTGGCGTCATCCGCTTCACCCAGCTGCCAGTCATAGCAGATGTTGTTCTTCAGATCGTCATGGACCAGCGTCGCGCCCTCTTGGGCTGCGGCCTTCATGTCGATCACGGCGGGCAGTTCCTCGATGTCCACCTCGATCGCCTCGGCCGCATCGCGCGCCTGTTCCAGGCTGTCGGCCACAACGGCGGCAATGGGATCGCCCACATGGCGCACCTTGCCCTGGGCCAGAATGGGATGCGCAGGCTCCTGCATGGGTGCGCCGTGCTTGTCCGTCACCTCCCAGCCGCAGGGCATGCCGCCCACGCCTTCGAAATCCTTGCCGGTGAACACCTTGACCACGCCCGGCATGGCCTCGGCCGCCGAGGTATCAAGGCTGGTGATCCGGCCATGCGCGATATCCGAGCGCAGGAAATGAACATAGGCCTGTCCGGCCACGTTGATGTCGTCGGTATAATTGCCTGCTCCGGTCAGAAAGCGCACGTCCTCGCGCCGCTTGGAACTGGCTCCGATGCCACTGTCTTTGGGCATTGCTTGTTCTCCTCCCTCGGGCCGCTTATTCGGCGGCGATGCTGCTGACGTCCTGGCCCGAAGCGGCCATGATCGCCTTGACGATGTTGTGATAGCCCGTGCAACGGCACAGGTTGCCTTCCAGATACTTGCGGATCTCGGCCTCGGTCGGGCGCGGATTGTCCTTCAGGAGCGCCGCCGCGCTCATCACCATGCCTGGCGTGCAGAAGCCGCATTGCAGCCCGTGATGATCCTGAAACGCCTGCTGGATCGCATTGAGCGTCCCATCCTCGGACGCCTGACCCTCAATAGTGCCGACCTCGGCCCCGTCGGCCTCAACCGCCAGCATGTTGCACGACTTGACGGCCTCGCCGTTCACATGCACCACACAGGCCCCACATTGCGCCGTATCACAGCCAACATGCGTCCCCGTCAAAGACAAATGATCCCGCAAAAAACCAGACAATAACGTCCGACCCTCAACATCACCGCTCACAGACATGCCATTCACAGTCAGCGATATTTTCATCACATTTTCCTCCCTTAAATCCGTAGCTCAACCGCCCAATACGCGCTTGAGCCAGCCTTTCTTTTCGGTTGCCTCTTCCGCTTGTTTTTCAGGTTCAGCTGCCGCTTCGCTGGCAGGGGCCTCTGGCTCGACCTCGACCGCGCTTTGGAAATTCTGAAAGAACTGATCCGCCATTTTCTTGGCGAAACCGTCCACGACGCGACCACCCAGTTGGGCCAGCTTGCCGCCCACGCGCGCGTCCACGTTGTAGGTCAGCAAGGTGCCTTCGGGGACATCGGACAGCGTGACATCTGCTGCGCCCTTGGCAAAACCGGCAGCGCCGCCCTTGCCTTCGCCCGACAGTTTCAGGCTTTCCCCGGACACCATGTCGGACAGGGTCACTTTCCCTTTGAACGTGGCTTTGACGGGGCCGACTTTCTGCACCACGGTGGCGTCGAATCCGTCTTCGGCGGTGCCGGTCATCTCCTGGCAGCCAGGGACGCATTCGCGCAGAACATCCGCCGACAGCAGGGCATTCCAGACCTCGGATCGTGGCGCGGCTATTGTGCGGCTGTCATGTAACTCCATGTCACTCCTCCAGAGTTTTTTCCAACCTAGGGCGTCGGGGCCGCAAAGCATATGCGACCTTGGGCGTAGTCAGCGAAGTTCGGGAGGGGTATGCGTCAGCCCGTAATCCTCGAAGATTTTGGCGATGCGGCCATCCTGAAGCGCTGCATAGATCGCGTCATCGACCGCATAGCTGAGGCCACGATAGGCAAAGTGCACGGCCACGCCGCTGGTCCAGGTGCTGACGGCAAAGCCGGGCAGCGGTGGGGTATGGATATCCAGATCCGGGGTCAGGCCAGCCTCAAGCTGGGCGCGCGGGCCCATTGCGGCCATCGTTTCGCCTGCGGCCAGAGCCTCCATCGCCTGATCTGCTGTCGGGAACCGGCTGACATTCTGCGACAGTTGCCCACCGGGAAAAGATGAAAGGTAGAAATCGGCAATCGAATCGTTTTCGACCGCGACGGTGTCAAAACGGAAATAGGCCGGAACCGGAGGGTCTTCGGGATAGGCATCGCGGCGAAAGGCGATGGCGATTTCCTCGTCATGATACTGGCCGGTGAACACCACCTGTTCCACCCGGCAGGCAAATTCGCTGTCATAGGGAATGTGCAGCATGACATTGGCCACGCGCCCGTTGATCAGCGGGCCCTTCCAAATCCAGTTGCGCAGATCGGCCTCTAGGTTTTCCCCCGCTGCAACCAGATTAAAGCGCGGCTCGACCCCCAGATCCTGGGCGATCAGCTTGCCGATTTCGATATCAACACCCTGTATCTTGCCGTCCTTCTCAAAGGACCAGGGTGCGAAATCCTCATAAGCGGCGAATTCGATATAGCCGCGCTCGACAATGGTATCGAGGTCCGCGCCCACGATATCACGGCTGGCATTCTGGGGTTTGGGTTGGGGCACATGGTCTTCACACCTGGCCAGAGCCGACCCGGCGGACAGGGCGGCGACCAACAGGGAGAAAATGAAATGGCGTCCGATCATGTGCCCCAGTCTGCCGTTCTATTGCGCGGCAGACAATCCGATAGTCAGCTGCTCCGCTGCTTGTGCGAAATCCGGGGCCTCGCCCGAGATCAGCACCGCGGCGCGCAGGGCCACCGAGTCGGCCACAGGCGCGCCAGAGCCGGTTTCGATTGTGCCCGCGATCTCAGTCAGTTCGGATTGCAGGGCGGCTGTGTCCCCATCCGCGCCCTCGGCCATGGCAGCCAGCTCGTCGCGGATTTCCTTCAACCGGTCCGAATGATCATCCAACGCGCCGTCGTCAGGGCGGGTCTCGATATAGGTGCGAATGGCCCAGGCGGCCTTTTGGCCCAACAAATCACCAAAGGCGGGCATCTTGGTGATACCATTCTGGGTATAGCCCTCGCGGAAGCGTTCAATATACCATTCGTCGCCGTATTCTTCGGCCTCGAGGTAGCGCAGGTCGGGGGCCAGGCCGCCCGATACGACGCCCAGGCCGTGGCAGCGCGCGCAGTTCTGGTTGTAGCCGGAATCGCCGATTTCGATTGCAGCCTGCCAGACCTCTTCGCCCTGATCGCGATAGGGGTTCTCGATCAGCCATTCCTCGCTCACGTCGGGAAGGGCATCCGTATTTACTGGCTGGGGCGCGACATCTCCATGTGCCAGCGCCATTCCCGCTGTCACCGTTGCCGCAAGCGCCGCGCTGTAAAAACCAAGACGCATCTCATCCTCCTATTGAAGCTTTCCCCGGTCATAGCGCAGGCAAATACATCGCGACATTCGACCTTGGTTGCAGATGGGCAAAATCTGCGACTAAGGTCGAATGGCTTTCCCATTTTCGACCGGCTTTTACTTTTAGAGCCGGGGAGGAGGCGCAGAATGTTCAGGTTTTCTTTTGTTCTTGCAGCCTTGGCGCTGGCATCTGGCGCTGCGCAGGCCGAGGTTGCGATTTCAGTGACTTACCTGCAGCAAGAAGTTGAGCGTCCTCCGGTGCTGTCCAACCTTGATCCGATTCCTGAAGACCTGGGCATGGCGGGCGCCGAGCTAGGTCTGGCTGATAACCTGACAACAGCCAAGTTTCTGGGGCACAAATACGATCTGACAGTGACCACGGTGCCCGAGGGCGGGGACTGGGCCCAAGCCGCGCGGCAGGCTTTGGCCAATAGTCCCTTCGTCATTCTGGACGCGCCTGCGCAAGCGCAGCTTGAGGTCGCCAATCTGCCCGAAGCAGCGGGTGCGGTGCTGTTTAACGCCTCGGCTCCTGATCTGTCGCTGCGCGAGTCCGAGTGCCGTGCCAACCTGTTGCACACCTTGCCATCGGACGTGATGCGCACCGACGCTCTGGCGCAGTTCCTGGTCAAACGCCGGTGGGAAGATATCGTCCTGATCGCTGGAGAGCATCCGGGGGATCAGGCCTTTGCCGAGGCGTTGAAGCGGTCTCTGCAAAAGTTCCGTTTGGAGCTGCAAGCGGAAAAGATATGGGTTTTCGATGCCGATCTGCGGCGCAACGCTGCGCAGGAAGTGCCACTGTTTACGCAGGACTTCGGCGACTATGACGTGCTGCTTGTCGCTGATGAGCTGGACGATTTCGGCCGCTACATCCCTTTCAACACATGGGAACCGCGCCCCGTTGCCGGGTCAGAGGGCTTGCAGCCCGTCACTTGGTCGCGCGTGGTCGAACAATGGGGCGCCGTGCAGATGCAGAACCGTTTTGCCGATCAGGCAGGGCGGGCGATGCGCCCCAAGGATTACGCCGCATGGGCGGCCTACCGGGCCTTGGGCGAGGCGGTGACGCGTACTCAATCAGATGATCCGGCGGTTCTGCGCGACTATATCCTGTCGGATGATTTCGAACTGGCCGGATTCAAAGGCCGCGCGATGAATTTCCGAGCCTGGAACGGCCAGTTGCGGCAGCCCATCCCTTTGGTCACGGATCGCGCCGTTGTGGCGATGGCCCCGCTCGAGGGGTTTCTGCATCAACGTACCGAACTGGACACGCTGGGCATTGATGAGGCCGAAAGCCAGTGTCAGTCATTTAAGGAGTAACAGCGATGAGACTAGCAGCACTTCTGGCAGCGACCGCGCTCTGCGCTCCGGCCACTGCGGATGAGATCTGGATCAGCAACGAAAAGGACGACACGCTCAGCGTGATTGACATCGAAACGCTTGAGGTGATCCGCACCATTGAGACCGGAGAACGCCCGCGCGGGATTACGTTCTCCAAGGACTACTCGGTTCTCTATATCTGCGCGTCGGATAGTGACTCGGTTCAGGTAATGGACCCCGAAACGGGCGAGATTCTCCATGACCTGCCCTCGGGCGAGGACCCCGAGCAGTTTGTACTGCACCCAAATGACAAGCATCTCTACATCGCCAACGAGGATGACGCGATCACCACGGTGGTGGATACGGAATCGCGCACGGTGATTGCGCAGATCGACGTGGGGATCGAACCCGAAGGGATGGCCGTGTCGCCCGATGGCAAGATCGCCATCACCACCTCCGAGACCACCAATATGGCTCATTGGATCGACACGGAAACGCAAGAGCTGTTCGCCAATACTCTGGTCGATTCCCGCCCGCGCCATGCCGAATTTCTGAAGGACGGGACCGAGCTGTGGGTCAGCTCGGAAATCGGCGGCACCATCACCGTTTTCGACGTGGAAACCCAGACCGAAAAGGCCAAGATCGAGTTCGAGGTCGAAGGCGTCCACCCCGACCGGGTGCAACCCGTGGGGTTTGAGTTGTCCAACGGGGATGAGACCGCCTTTGTCGCGCTGGGGCCTTCGAACCATGTGGCGGCCGTGAATGCCGAAACCTATGAGGTTGAAGAATACATCCTCGTGGGTCGCCGCGTTTGGCACATGGATTTCAACGCTGACAAGTCGCTTTTGTTCACTACCAACGGCGTGTCCGGTGATGTGACCGTGATCGATGTGGCCAAGCGTGAACCGATCAAGACGATCAAGGTTGGGCGTTTCCCCTGGGGTGCGGCCTTCCGTCCGACCAACTGACAAGATTGAGGAGACCTAAGAGATGAAGCGAATGATATGCGTGGCCGCGATGATGGCTATGGCTTTGCCCGCTGCGGCTTTGGCCGACGATGATGATGACGACGGCTTTGGTCTGGCTGGAATTCTGTCGGCCAAGAACAAGGAAGACCTGCCTCCGATCACGCTCTCTGCTGGTGTGCCCTTGGCAGAGGCCCCATGGGAGCTGAATTCTGGCACCTACTATGAGTTCGAAATTCAAGGCGACGGCAGTCAGGAACTGGCTTTGGTCGGGCCAGAGTTCTTCCGTGCGATCTGGGTGGATGAAATCGTGGTCGAAGGGTTGGAAATCCGGCCTCTGGGCGTCGATTCCGTTGAGTTTGACGAGGCGGGCGAGATGGAAATAGGCTTTGTCGCGATCAAGCCGGGCAGCTACTATCTGAAAGTGCCGGGCAGCACCGGCGAAACGCAGCGGCTGGAGATTACCATTAAGTGACAGGGCTTTCGGTCCGCAATGTCAGCTACGCCTATGGCGACAAACGCGCCCTTGATGACGTGAGCTTTCACGTCCCGCAGGGCGCGTTTTGCGCGTTGCTGGGGCCCAATGGCGCAGGGAAATCAACTCTGTTTTCCCTGCTGACCCGCCTGTTCACCACCGCTCAGGGGGTGATCGAGGTGGCGGGGTTCGATATCTCGAAACAACCCCGTCAGGCTTTGGCGCAGATCGGGGTTGTGTTCCAGCAGCCTACACTGGATCTGGACCTGACGGTTCATCGCAACCTCAGCTACTTCGCCGCCTTGCATGGCTTGTCGGGTCGCACAGCCGAGACTCGCATCGCCGCCGCGCTGAGCCGTCTGGATATGGCCGAACGCGCAAGCGAACGCACCCGCGATCTGAATGGCGGCCACCGCAGACGTCTGGAGATTGCGCGCTGCCTCATCCATGCGCCCTCGGTTCTGTTGCTGGACGAACCGACGGTGGGGCTGGACGCGGCAGCCCGCAGCGCGATCACCCAACATGTGCATGATCTGTCGGCGCAGGATGGGCTGACCGTGTTATGGGCGACCCATCTGACCGATGAGATCAACCCTGACGATCAGCTTGCCATCCTGCATCGAGGGAAGATGCTGACACAAGGCACCTGCCGCGACATCACCGGCGACCAACCGCTGCAACAGGTGTTCCTGTCGATGACCGGAGCCTCGGTATCACCGGCGCGCTGATCGCCCTCCGCGCGATCCTGATCCGCGAGGCGCTGCGCTTTGTCCGACAGCGCAGCCGGTTCATCGCTGCTTTGGTACGCCCACTGGTCTGGCTGATCGTCTTCGCCGCCGGGTTCCGCGCGGCCTTGGGCCTGTCAATCACGCCGCCCTATCAGACCTATATCACCTATGAGATCTACATCGTACCGGGCCTGTGCGGCATGATCATGCTGTTCAATGGCATGCAAAGCTCCCTCAGCCTTGTCTATGACCGCGAGATGGGGTCGATGCGGTTGCTGCTGACCAGCCCTCTGCCGCGATGGTGGCTGTTGTTCTGCCGCCTGCTGGCCAGCATCACGATCTCGATCCTGCAGGTCTATACGTTTCTGGTGGTGGCCGCGATCTACGGGATTGATATGCCGTGGTACGGATATCTGTGCGTCTTTCCCGCGCTGATCATTGCCGGGCTGATGCTGGGCGCTCTGGGTCTGGCTTTGTCCTCGGCCATCAAGCAGCTTGAGAATTTTGCCGGGGTGATGAATTTTGTCATCTTTCCAATGTTCTTCCTGTCCTCGGCGCTTTACCCGCTTTGGAAGATGGCCGAAAGCTCGGCCCTGTTGCGTGATATCTGCGCGCTCAACCCCTTTACCCACGCCGTTGAGCTGATCCGTTTTGCGCTTTATGGTCAGTTCAACGGCCCGGCCCTTGGCTGGACTATCCTTGCCGGACTGGCCTTTCTGGGCCTCGCGCTGTGGGGCTACGACCCGGCCCGCGGGATCAAACGCCCCGGTCGCTAGGCCGTCTACGACCATGGCAGACGTGAAATGTACCCGTCGATGCGCTAGGATACCTTTCAAACGGAGGGTTCTTTCATGATCCGTATCGCAATTGCATTACTTTTTCTGGGCACGGCCGCCTCGGCTCAGACGGTCGAGGATGAGTACGGCACGCTCAACCCGCAGGACACGGGCTTTGGCCGCGTCATGAGCAATATTGACAATGGCGTCACCGATATGACGACCTGCGCGACGGGCTACTACATCACCAAATCCGGTCGGCATGAGATGGCGCGCAAGCTGTTCGAAAGCTGCGCCAATGCCGGGTATACCGGCGCGATGACTTGGATGGGGCAGCTCGACAATAACGGTCTGGGCGGAGACTACGATCCCGATGCCGCCGCCGCTTGGGACAAACGCGCCGCTGATCTGGGCGATCCAGTGGGCAAGTTTAACTACGGCCTCAACCTGCTGCGCGGCCACGGGGTGGCGCAAGACCCGGAACTGGGCCGAGCCTATGTGGATGAAGCCGCAAGCGACGGCCTGAAAATCGCCAAACGTCTGCAAGAGTCTGGCTATGATCCGAATGAGGTCACGCCGGATGCAGATGAGTGGAAATACGCGCCCTTGTTTTGAGCTGGGCCCGCTGACGTAGCCGAACACTTGGAAAGAGGCGCGGGCGCCCGATGGAGCGGGGTTTCCCAAGCCGACGCCAAACCTCTGATCAGTCGATCATGACCTGAGGCAACCAGTGGCCATCGGGATCGGCCTCGTGGATGTCTGCCTCGGATACGGGCCTGAGATTTCCGTCTTCAGGTGGAGCCGATAGTATGCCCATATCCATTTCGTGCAGCTGTCCGATCAGGCCGTCGCCATCGCGCTGCAGGCGGTAGTAGACCCCGTTCCACATATCAATGCCGTATTCGGTGGCGCCCTTGTGGACAAACAGCAGGTCGTATTCCAGATCGGTCAGATCGTCGTCCGAGACCTCGCGCCGCAGAGCATAAGGGTAGGGGACATAGCACCAGTGTTTGTCCGCCCCCTCAAGACAGCGAAACGGGCGCATGGACAGGAAATGGTCTGCGAAGGGGCCTGCACTCAGGTCGATCTGATAAGCTACGGCGTCGCTCTTGGGCTCGAAAGTCACCTTTCCGATCAACAGCTTGTTGCCTTCTCCGTCGACCAGAGAAATGGCCTTGTGCCCGGACAGCGGATCGGCCAGCGCAGGCTGCGCGCAGATCAATACCGCAGGGATAAACCAAGTGAAAAGCCGCCGCATCATAGCCTCGCGCATCAAAAAAGATGGCCCAACCTAGTTGAAATCGGCTGATTGCGCCCTACGACCAATGTGCAATTCCAACACCGGTGCCCGCCTGCGAATAATACTCTCGCCAACAATCCCGACGCGTCGGAGATTCGGCGTGGAGGAAAGACATAAGTCTAGGGAGGATACCGATGAACCGGTTTATCATGGCCGCCGCTGCGAGCATTGTCGCAACCAGCGCAGCCTATGCAGAAGTTACCGAAGACGATCTGGCCAATGACCAAACGATCACCACTCAGGTTGTGACCAATGGTATGGGGCGGCATTTGCAGCGCTACAGCCCGCTGGACATGCTGAACAAGGATAACGTCAAGAACCTGCTTCCGGCCTGGGCCTTCAGTCTTGGCGGCGAAAAGCAGCGCGGGCAGGAAACCCAGCCGCTGATCTATGACGGGATGATGTATATCACCGGGTCTTATTCGCGCCTCTACGCGATTGATCTGGAGACCGGCAAGGAGGTCTGGCAATACGATGCGCGCCTGCCCGAAGGCATTCTGCCCTGCTGTGACGTGGTCAACCGGGGTGCTGCCATCTATGGCGACAAGGTCATTTTCGGTACGCTGGACGCGCGGATCGTGGCGCTGAACAAGGACACGGGTGATGTGGTCTGGCGCGACAAGATTGCTGACTACAAGGCGGGCTATTCCTATACGGCTGCCCCGCTGATCGTCGACGGTTTGGTCATCACTGGCAACTCTGGCGGTGAGTTCGGCATCGTCGGCGCGGTTCAGGCCCGGGACGTCAATACCGGCGATTTGGTTTGGGAACGCCCCGTGATCGAAGGCCACATGGGCACGCTGAACGGCGAAGAAAGCACCATGACAGGTGAGCTGAACGCGACCTGGCCCGGTGACATGTGGAAAACCGGCGGCGGCGCGACTTGGTTGGGCGGCTCTTACGATGCTGACACCGACACGCTGGTCTTTGGCGCAGGCAATCCGGCCCCGTGGAACAGCTGGCTGCGCAATGCGGGCACTCCCACCGAAGGCAACAAGGGCGACAACCTCTACGCCGCCAGCCGTATCGGAATCGACCCGAAAACCGGCGAGATCAAGTGGCATTTCCAGACAACCCCGCGTGAAGGCTGGGACTATGACGGTGTGAACGAAGTCGTCGCGTATACCGACCGCGAAGGCAACCAGCGCTACGCCACTGCCGACCGGAACGGGTACTTCTATGTTCTTAACCGTGACGATGGTGGGTTCGTCTCGGCGACACCTTTCGTCAAGGACATCACATGGGCCGATGGTATTGACGAAACCGGCCGTCCGATCTTTGTCGAAAACAACCGTCCTGGTGATCCAGCCGCTGCGGCTGATGGCAACAAGGGTGAGGTCATCTTTGCCTCGCCGTCGTTCCTAGGTGGCAAGAACTGGATGCCAATGTCGTTTTCGCAGAATACCGGTAATTTCTACGTGCCTTCGAACGAATGGGGCATGGATATCTGGAATGAGCCGATCACCTACAAAAAAGGTGCCGCCTATCTGGGCGCGGGCTTTACCATCAAGCCGAACTACGAAGATCACATCGGCTCGCTCAAGGCCATCGACCCCGATACCGGCGAGTGGAAGTGGGAATTTAAGAACGATGCTCCGCTGTGGTCGGGCGTGATGACCACGGCTGGTGGCCTGGTCTTCTTCGGTACACCCGAAGGCGAGTTTATCGCGCTGGATGACGAAACCGGTGAGAAACTGTGGTCGTTCCAGACCGGGTCCGGCATCGTCGGTCAGCCTGTGACCTGGGAGCAGGATGGTGAGCAGTATGTCTCGATCATCTCCGGCTGGGGCGGTGCGGTTCCGCTGTGGGGCGGTGAAGTGGCCAAGAAGGTCAACTATCTGAACCAGGGCGGTACCCTGTGGACCTTCCGTCTGCCGAAAGAGCTGGCCTCGGCGAACTGAGGCGGGTTCTGACCCCAAAGATCGCGCGTTCGGAATCCGGGCGCGTTTTCTTTGGTCTACGACCTTCCGCCAGTAGGCGTTTGCTTACGGTGTTGCTAGACTCAGAGCAAAGAGAGTTTCAATGCAAAGGCGACCTTGATGCTTGCAGAACCCGCCAGACAGACTGACTTTGAGAATGTTCTGATTGTCGACGATCACCCACTGTTCTGCGACGCCTTGTCGATGACCCTGCGCAGCGTGGCCGAGATCGGGGAAATTCACACCGCAGACCGTTTGGAAAACGCTATGGAGCTGGTGGCCAAAGGGCTGAAACCGGATGCGGTGATGCTGGACCTGAACCTGCCGGATGTGGATGGCCTGGATGGTCTGGTGCGCTTGAAATCCGCGGCGGATGCGCCGGTGATTGTTGTGTCCTCGTTGACCGACAACCGTGTGATCAGCCAAGTGATCAAGGCAGGTGCGTCGGGGTATGTGCCCAAGCACAGCCAGCGCGATGTGTTCCGTACCGCATTCGAGACGGTGCATGCGGGGGGAATCTTTGTCCCCGATGGCTGCGTTCTGATCGAAGATGAGGAAGAGGATGAACATAGCGATGCGGTCAATCGGCTTGCCGCGTTGACTAATCAACAGGGCCGCATTTTGCAACTGATCTGCGAGGGCAAGTTGAACAAGCAGATCGCCTATGACCTGTCGATTGCCGAAACCACGGTTAAGGCGCATGTCACTGCAATCATGCGGAAACTTGGCGTTCAAAGCCGCACTCAGGCGGTTCTGATTGCCAAGAAAGCATCCTTTGCCAGCGTATTGCAAGAATAGGGTCAGATACTCTAACCTCTCAGCAATCGTCGGGCTTTAGGGAGGAGTCGCGATGAACCAAGCATTCGGATGGGCGAGCGCCCAGTCCGTCAGGCCAGGCATCGTAAAGACGGCATTTGCGGAATGCAGCGCCGACAACGCAGTCAGGGATCTGTGCATGTCGCTGGGGGATGACCCCATGGCGCTGATCATTCTGTTTGTCAGCCCCAATGCCGATGCCGCGGCGGTGATCGCCGAGGCTGAACAGGAATTTGCGCCCACGATGGTGGTCGGATGCACCACCGCGGGAGAGCTTGCCGAAGGTGGCTATAACGAGGATCAGATCGTCGCGCTTGCCTTGCCGCGCTCGCATTTTGAAACGCGCACCATTCTGGTGCCGGATCTGGATGATTTCTGTGCGCAAAACATCATTGCCGAAATGATCCACAACCGAACGGCAATGACTCGCAGCTTTCCCGCTTGGGAAAACGAATTCACCTTCTTGATGATCGACGGGCTGTCCACGAAAGAAGACGAACTGACATCCGAGTTGGCGATGGGGTTGGGGCCGGTGCCTCTGTTCGGTGGGTCAGCCGGCGACGGGACCGAGTTCGGCCACACCTATGTTCTGCATGGATCACAGGCGCTGGAGAACGCAGCCATTTTGGTGCAGGTGCGAACCTCGTGCCCGATCAAGGTGTTCAAGACAGATCATCTTGTTCCCGCCGCACAGCGTATGGTCGTTACCAAAGCCGACCCCGCCAACCGCATCGTTCAGGAAATCAACGCGGAACCCGCAGCGCGGGAATATGCGCGCATCCTTGGCAAAGACCCTGAACAGTTGACCCCCTTTACCTTCGCGGCCCATCCTGTCGTCGTTCAGATCGGAGGTCAGCATCATGTACGGGCCATTCAGCAGGTCGCGGGCAATGGCGATCTGGTGTTCTTTTCGGCCATTGATGAGGGTCTGGTTCTGACCCTGGCGGAACCGCGCGACATGACGGTGCATCTGCAGGAAGAGATCGCAGCGCTGAACGAAAAGCAGAAGCCCGATACAATCCTGGCCTGCGACTGTATCCTGCGGCGGCTCGAGGCGCAGGAGAAACAGAAAACGCACGAAATCTCGCGCATCCTGTCGGACAATCATGTTGTCGGATTCTCGACGTATGGTGAGCAGTTCAACTCGATCCACGTCAATCAGACGATGACCGGGGTGGCGATCTATCCGCCCGGGGACGACTAGCGAATGATCGAGCATCTGACCGACCCGCTGGATCCGATCGAACGCCAGAATGAAAAACTGCTGAAGATCGTCGAAGCGCTGATGCGCCGGGTCGAGGAATCTACCGATGCCTCGGGTGCTGCTTATGCGCAATTCCAGCGCGCCGCTGTGTTGGAACAAGAGATCCGCACCCGCACGGATGATCTGGAGCGCGCGCTGGACCTTCTGAACGCATCCAACGCGCAATTGGCCAAGGCCAACGAGGAGACCGAAGCTGCTCGGGCCAATTTGGCGAACGCGATCGAGGCGGTGAAGGATGGCTTTGCCCTGTTTGGGCGCGATGAAAAACTGGTGCTGTGCAACAGTCGCTTCGGGTTGCACATGCCCGATATCCAGGGCCGGCTGAAACCAGGTCTGCGTTTTACCGAATATGTCGAGCTTGTCAGCCGATCGAGCTCTCTGTTGCTGCCGGAAGGGGTTGCGCCTGTGGACTGGGCCGAACTTCGGCTGACGCGTCATGCGGATGACCATGTGGTGTTCAATGTGGGCCTGAGCGGTAATCGCTGGATGCAGGTCTCGGAGCATCGCACGAAAGATGCAGGCACGGTTATCCTGCAGACGGATGTGACCGATATCATGCGGGTCGAGCGGCTGGAGCGCGACCGCATCTTGGATGACAAATCGCGCCTGATCCGCGCCACGCTGGAACACATCGACCAGGGTGTCTGCATTTTTGACAACAAGCACCGTTTGATCGGCTGGAACAACCGGGCCAGCGAACTGCTGGCGATCCCGGTCGGGCAATTCCAGATGGGCACGCAGTTTGAAACGCTCTATCACCGGCTCGGTTCGAATATGAGCTTCCAACCGGGGATGAGCTGGAGTGATTTGTCCGACTGGACCAAGCGGCACACCTCCCGGCGTCCCTTGCGGTTTCTGCTGCATCGGGGGCGGTCGAAAATCCTGTCTGTCTTTGCGCAGGAAATGCCCGACAAGGGCTATGTGATTTCATTTACCGATGTGACGGCGGAACGAAAATCGGCGCAGGCGCTTCAGGACGCCAAGGAATTGCTGGAAAAGCGGGTTGAAGCGCGCACCGTTGAACTGGCCGACGCGCTGGGCGAGGCGGAACGGGCCAATGCGTCAAAGTCCCGCTTTGTTGCCGCTGCAAGTCATGATCTGTTGCAACCTTTGTCCGCCGCCAAGCTTTATGTGGCTTCGCTGAAAAACGGGTTGGATCAGTCGGAAACGCATGATGTGGCCACAAAGGCGGAAAGTGCGCTCAACAGCGTGGAACATATCCTTGAAGCACTACTGGATATTTCGAAGCTGGATTCCGGTAGCGCGACGGTCCACCTCTCGACCGTGTCGGTTGGTGATATGTTCAAGCAGATGGAGGACGCTTTCCGCCCGGTTGCACAGGCCAAGGGGTTGGAATTGCGGGTCGTGCCGACCAGCGCGCTTGTCACCAGCGATGCCAGCTATTTGCGGCGCATCCTTCAAAACCTGCTGTCCAACGCAATCCGTTATACCGACGCCGGCAAGGTTCTGGTCGGGGTGAAGCGTCGCAAAACCCGCGTGTCGATCGAGGTGCTGGATACCGGAATAGGCATCGCCGCCGATCAGCGCGACATGGTTTTTCAGGAATTCAAGCGGGTGCAATCCGACGCAAGCGCCGCCGAAGGTATGGGCCTTGGTCTTGCTATTGTCGAGCGCGCCTGCGGTTTGCTCAACCACCCGATTCATCTACGCTCCGAGTTGGGAAAAGGCACGGTGTTCTCCGTCGAAATCCCTGAGGAACAGGACCAAGGGCAGTTCCGCGAAGGCCGTCCAGCTGTTGCCGACAGGAAAACGGGCCAACTGGCCGACATGATCGTTTTGCTGATTGAAAATGACGCAAATCTCAGAAATGCGCTGACGCTGACGCTCGAGTCCTGGGGCGTTCATGTGCTGGAGTGTGGCGGTGAGGAACAGGCCGTGGACCTGCTGCGCGAAATCGGTATCACACCCGATGCTATCGTCGCGGACTACCAGCTGGATAACGGAAAAATCGGGACTGAGGCAGTGCGTCGGATCAGAGCGGAATTCAGCGATGTGCCCGCCTGCATCATCTCGGCCAACCGCTCTCCTGAAACGGCGGAAGAATGCAAGACGAACGGGCTGGAGTTAATCCACAAACCCATTGATGCCAAAGAGCTGAGACATCAATTGGTCAGCTTGATTTCGCGTTAGTCTTTGCACGGGTCTGCGCGCGGACCGTGGCCGCTGGATCCTGGCTTTGATGTTGCTCAAGATCGACCCGCGCTGAACGAAGGGCTGTTGAGTCTCCGAATGCTGAGCCGGTTCGATTATGGGGAGTGATGCGTTGCGTGGTGTGAAACGGCGGTTGCTGAAGTCGAGTATTCTGGCGCGATTCTCTTTTGGTAATTTCTGGTGAATAAAAAGGCACTTAAGTTAAGAACTATTGAGTGTTTCTGTGTATCTCACTAGGGTGCGCGCCATGACCCAGACAACGAAAACAATCGGCATGACCTGCTATCGCCATCTCGGCAATGAAGGGCTGGAAACCGCCCGGTTCGATGATGAAACCTTCCTGCGGGTGTCGTCCGAGGCTGTCAGCAATTTGACCTCAGCCGCCTTTACGGATGTCTCGCATCTGTTGCGCCCCAGCCATCTTGCCCAGCTACGCGAGATTCTCGATGACACGGATGCCTCGGCCAACGATCATTACGTGGCACTGGAGTTGCTGAAGAACGCCGTGATCTCGGCCGAGCGAGAATTCCCGAGCTGTCAGGACACCGGAACGGCGATCATTCACGGCAAGAAAGGACAGAACGTTCTGGTGCAGGGCGATCTGCATGCGGCGGTCGAGCAGGGGGTCAAGGACACATGGGAAACGCGTAACCTGCGTTTTTCGCAAATGGCCCCGCTGACAATGTTCAAAGAGCAGAACACCGGAACCAACCTGCCTGCGCAGATCGATATTGAGGCGCTCAGCGGGGCGGCTCTAGAATTCCTGTTCATGGCTAAAGGGGGTGGCTCGGCCAACAAGACGTTTTTGTATCAGGAAACTCGGCGACTGCTGGAACCCGAGCGGATACTGGCGTTCTTTGATGAGAAGATACGGACCTTGGGTACTACGGCTTGCCCGCCATACCATCTGGCGATTGTCATTGGGGGGCTGTCGGCTGAACACTGTCTGAAAACGGTCAAGAAAGCCTCGGCCAAGGAATTGGATGATCTACCCACGACCGGTAGCCCCGATGGGCGTGCCTTTCGCGATCTGGAGCTTGAGGTGCAGATATTGGAGCTGACCCGCAACATGTCGCTGGGCGCTCAGTTCGGCGGCAAGTACTTTTGTCATGACGTGCGCGTCATTCGCCTGCCGCGTCACGGAGGAAGCCTCCCGGTTGGCATGGGTGTCAGTTGTTCGGCAGATCGCCAGATCAAGGGGCGGATCGACGGGGATGGGATCTGGGTCGAGCAGTTGGAGCATGATCCGGCTCGGTTCCTGCCTGCGCAGGATGTCGCGGCGCAATCCGCAACCCGGATCAATCTGGATCAGCCGATGGATGGTATCTGTGCCGAATTGTCCAAACTGTCTGTCTCAAGCCCCGTTTTGCTGTCCGGCACCATGATTGTCGCGCGCGATCTGGTGCATGCCGAACTGGCCCGGATGATCCGAGAGGGTCAGGAACTGCCGGACTACATCCGTGATCACCCGGTCTACTACGCTGGCCCGGCCAAGACGCCTGAAGGCTATGCCTCAGGCTCTTTCGGGCCAACCACTGCCGCGCGGATGGACCCTTATGTGCCGGAACTGCAAGCGCTGGGCGCGTCCCGTGTGATGATCGCCAAAGGCAATCGCGCGCCCTCGGTCGTACAAAGCTGCAAGGAGCATGGCGGGTTCTTTCTGGGCTCGGTCGGCGGGGCGGCGGCAGTTCTGGGCAAGGACGTCATCAAAAACATCGAAACGCTGGATTTCCCCGACTTCGGGATGGAGGCCGTCTTTCGCATAAAAGTCGTGGATTTCCCGGCATTTGTGATTATTGACGACAAAGGAGGAGACTTCTTTACCCGCAAACCAGCCTTCTAGCGCACAGGAGCCGCAATGCCGCCAACTTCCGACAAGATCACCCTGCGCCAGTTACAGATATTTCTGGTGGCGATCGAGACGCGCAGCTTTGTGCGCGCGGCTGAGCGTTTGTCGCTGACCCCGCCTGCGGTGTCGATGCAGATGAGCCGGCTGAGTGAGGAATTCGGCGCGCCTCTGTTTGAGAAATCGGGACGTTCGGTGATCCCGACCGAGGTTGCAACGGCCTTGGTGCCCTATGCCGAACGCATGACCGAAACGCTCGCCGAGGCGGTCGATGTTGTGCAGATCATGCAGGGCAAACTGGACCACCGCGTGCGGGTGGCGATGGTGACCACCGCCCGCAATTTTGGCCCACATCTGCTAGCGCAATTTCAGCAGGAACACCCGGAATGCGATCTGCAGTTCAAGATCGCCAACCGGCGCAGCGTGATCGAGATGCTGGATACCGATCAGATCGACCTTGCGCTCATGGGTCGCCCTCCGCGCCGGATAGAGACAACGGCACATCAATTCGCCAAACACCCCTATGTTTTGATCGGCCATCCGGATCATCCGCTGGTGCGCTCCAGCCGCATCCGACGCTCGGACTTGCCGCATCATCAGTTCATCGTCCGCGAGCGGGGGTCGGGCACGCGCATGGTGCATGAGTTCTTTTTCTCGGACTCGGGCCTGCCGCAGCCCAAGGCGCAGGAAATGGACAGCAATGCCAATATCAAACAGGCGGTCATGGCGAATATGGGGCTGGCCTTCATCTCGGCTCACACGATCGCGCTGGAGGCGATGGCCGGAAAACTGAAGATCCTGAATGTCGAAGGCATGCCCGAATATCGCGATTGGTTCGTTCTGCATATGCGCAACAAACCACTACGTCCGGCGGCGCGGTCTTTTCGGGATTTTGTGGATCAGAAAGGCCCGGCCTTCATGGAGGATTTCTTCAAAGACGCCGGGATTGCAACATAGAGTGCGCCCGCGCAACGATGGGCGGGTCGATCATTTTGCCATCCAGCATGACGGCACCCAGCCCCTGCTGAGTAGCTCGATCAAACGCCTCGACCACGCGGGTTGCTTGTTCGATCTCGGAGGCGCTGGGCGTGAAGACCTCGTTGACGATTTCGACCTGACGCGGATGAATGCCCAGGACGGCGTCGAAGCCAATCGCACGCCCAAGGTCGACGCAGGTGCGGAAACTGTCCATGTCGTGGATCTCGGCAATGCTGCCCGGTAGGCCGATGGCCTGCAGGCCACCCGCTTTGGCCGCATGGATCAAGGACTGCGCCGGGCCCTTCAGCGCCTCGACCGAGGGCGCATGACCGCAATCGTTCGAGAAGTCCTCAGTCCCGAATGCAAGCGCGGTCAGCCTAGGGGTCGCTTTCGCGATCCTCGCGGCGTTCATCAGTCCTTTCGCTGTTTCGATTAGGGCAATCAGCTTGATCTGGCCCTCGGGAAGTTTGGCCTGTCGCTCCAGCATCGACAGATAGTCCGCCACCAGGTGCAGGTGATCCGCCCCGATGACCTTGGGCAGCATGATCGCGCCGACGCCGGGCAGGATGGCTGTCTCAAGATCGCGGACGCATTCGCCCAGATCGGCATTGACTCGTATCACAACCGGCACAGCACGGGCGGTCAGCATGGGGACCGCCTCTGCCAATACGTCCCGCGCGGCTTGTTTGTGGTCCCGCGGGACGCTGTCCTCAAGGTCCAGCAGGATCGCATCCGCGCCCCGTTCATGCGCACGGGCAATCAGCTCCGTTCGATGCGCCGGAGTGAACAGGTAGGAACGGATCATGCCGCGGCAGTCTCGGCAAACTCGGACCGAATGGTATCGGTATGTTCGCCAAGCGCGGGCACGCGGCCAAAGCGGGGTGTTTCCGGATCGAAGCTGTGGCGGACGGGGGCCGCAACCAGATGCGCCTCATCCCCGTTTTCCAGCGTGACCGGCGTGCGGCGCAGCTGCGGGTGTACGGCAAAGGTGCTGACCGAGTTCACGGCCCCATAGGCGATGGTTGCCGCGAACAGCTTGCCTTCCAGCTCGGTGCGGGTGTGACGGGCAAAGAACCCGGCCACGATGGCATCCAGTTCAGCGCGGTTGGCGACCCGTTGGGCGGCGTCGCAGAACCGGGGATCGGTCGCCAGGTCGGGCTGTCCGATAACATCGGCGCAGAGGCGTTTCCACTCGCGTTCGTTCTGGATCGAGATCGCCAGAACCTCATTATCTTTGGTGGTAAACCCGCCGTAAGGCGCGATGGACGGGTGATGCAGGCCAACCGGTTGAGGCGCTTTGCCCGCATAAACCGTATGCATCAAAGGCACGGTCATCCAATCGGCTGCAGTGTCGAAAAGGGACAGCTTCACCGCGCTGCCTTTGCCGCTGATGCTGCGCGCGATCAGAGCCTTCTGGATGCCGATGATCGCGTTCATGCTGGCACCGATATCGCAGACCGAAACGCCTATGCGGCCGGGATGTCCGGGCGCTCCGTTGACAGAGACCAGCCCGCTTTCGCATTGCACCAGAAAGTCATAGGCCTTCATCTCGCTGTAACGTCCCTCCTCGCCATATCCGCTGATATCGCAGGTGATCAGGCGCGGGTTGCGTTTGCGCAGGACATCCTCACCAAACCCGGCGCGGGCGATGGCGCCGGGGGCGAGGTTCTGGATGAACACATCCGCCTCGTCCAGAATACGGTGCAGCAGAGCGGCATCCTCGGGGTGTTTTATATCTAGACAAAGGCTTTCCTTGCCGTGATTGGCCCAGACGAAATAGGACGCCGAGCCTTTCACCGCGCCGTCGTACTTGCGGGCGAAATCGCCGGTGTCACGCTCGATCTTGATGACGCGCGCGCCGCCCTGGGCAAAGTGGCACGACGCGAGGGGGGCAGCGACGGCCTGTTCCAGAGATACGAGCAGCAGGCCTTCGTAGGGCTTGAGGAGGGTATCGGTCATGCGGCAGCTCGTGTGTTCAAAAGCGCAAGGGTGCGGTGCATTTCATTGGCGACGATGGTCATGCCTTCGTCAAAGCCCATGCCGGGTTTGACCAGCACGCGATCGGGTCTGGTGGCCATGGCGGCGTGCAGACAGGCGCGGGCCGAGATATCGGTCTCGTTGCAAGTGCCGCCCTGATACGCGGCGACGCCGTTGGCTTGGCAGTAGAGCACCGCGTCGACCGTATTGTGAAGCGATCCCAGATCGGGAGTCTTGATCTGAACCATGTCACAGCAATCGGCATCGACGAAATCGACCACGTCCTGATAGGTGTTGCACCATTCGTCGGCCACGATTTTGACGTTGCTGCCGAGGGCCTGTAGCGCGGCACGGATATCGCGCAGCAAGGCGATCTGCCCGTCTTTTGACCCGGCGTCCGCGGGCCCTTCGATATACAGATCAAACGGGGCGGCGCGTTGTTCCAGCGTCGCTAGATAGTTGGCGATCTTCACCGCGTCATTGTCAAAGATCATGCCGACCGTGCCGTAGACATCAATATGCAGCACCGGATGATAGCTCTCATCCGTGCGCAGATCCTGAATGCGGCGCGACAGCCATGTGACATATTCGGCCAGTTTCCCGCCCGTCTGGCCCAGTTTCTGGGGGATGTTGTTGATCAGGCCGTGGGGCAGGGCGTCGACTTGTTTCAGCACCATCTTGTCCACGGCCTCATAGCGGTTATCGCCGCTCTGCCCGAACAGGCGCAGAGGTGCCGCGATGGTCTCAAGCCCCCATTCGTCGCAAATCACCTCGAATTTCATCATGCCCGAGGCGATCGAGGTCGCAGACAGCAAAGCCTGCGACAGGCCATAGCGCACGGCGGTGTGCAGAGGTTGGCCATCCACGACCAGCGTATCGAAGAATTCCGCGCTTTCGCGGAAGCTGCGCACGTCATGCCCAATCAGCTGTGGCGTCAGATGTTCCTGCAGGAACGGAATGACAGAGGAAGCCAGAAACAGCGGATCGCGGCCGGCCGCCCCGGAATATTGCACGGCCGCGCAGTCGCCCTCAGCGATCTGGCCGTTCTCCAGCTCCAGCAGGATCGAGACACTTTCCCCGTATTGCCGGACGCGGGCAAAGCCGTCGGTCAGGGCCTGCCCGCAATAGACGAACCCGTCCTGCTTGGCCCCCTGTTTGATCGCTGCCTGATCGTCGAAATAGTACGAGGCCAGCCCCGGCGCGAAAACAACGTTCTTGATCTTCATGACACTCTCTGTGCGTTAAGCGGCAACCGAAGGCCGACCGATAAGATTGCTGGCCGAGATGGCGCGGACGTCGTCGACCACCATGTCAAAGGACACCTCGCGCCCCTCGGACCGGGCGCGTTCCGCGATGCGGTCCCGGTGGAAGGCCATGAGATCCTTGGGTAGCGGGACATTCCCGGTCTCGAAAATCCGCAGCGCGCCGTGGTTGTCGCGTACCGGTGTCAGTTTGCCCGCGTTCCCGATGGCGGGGGCGAAGGGGATGTCCATCACGCCGCTCTCAAAGGCCAGAACAGCTCCGCGCGCGATGTCGCCTTTGCCCAGTTTCAAAACGGCGCGCATGACGGCGTGAACCTCGGCCTCGATCACCTCGACCTCGGTCAGGATTTCGTTGCCGTCATTGCGGTTCTGGTCCGCGATCATGTTCACCATCTGGCGGGTCGCCTTGAGCCCGGCCTGGTTCGCCTCAAGCGAGGGGATGCCGCTGGCCTCATGCGGGGTCTTCACGATGATCTTGGTGGCCCGCGCCTGTTTCGCGGCCAGCGCACCCAGACAGATCACGGCGGTGGCCTTGGCCTCATCCTCAGGGAAGCCGCCCATCCATTGGTGGAACACGGTGGTCAGCTGGTAATCGTCATAGCCTACGTTCTGGAAATAGTGGTGCCCCAGCCGCCGCAACGACCGCAGCGCGGCGACGTCTTGCACCAGATTGCCCGCTTGACCATAGCCCAGCGTGATGCAGCGCACGCCCTGTTCCAGCGCCAGCAGACCTTCGATGATGGCAACCACATGCGAGACAAAAGGCGGTACCAGCGTTCCGGTCAAAGGGCCAAACGGTTCGCGGTTGATACGGATGCCATGTTCTTCGAACCGGCCCACCAGACGGTCGCAATATTGCCAATGGCGGATCGACTGTTCCAGCGGAATGTTCTTTGCATAGGGGATGTTATAGGAAATCCCGCCGCCCTCGTAGGACGAAAAACCCGAGCTGAGCGTGACCTCAGCCAGCAGCCGGGCATCTGGTGTGCCGTGCCGGACCTGAATGGGTTTTGAGACGGCCTCGACCAGCTTGGTACAGCCTCCCACACCATGGTTGACGGCCGGGAACCCGTTCAGCAGCGAGGTGCCTGCTGCGCGGGACCGGTCGATGCCATCCTGCGCCTCGTCATAGCGGTTGTGGCGGGTATAGGCGTCGATGGTTGTAGGCAACACGTCGCAATAGGGGGCCAGCCCCTCCATCAGTGCGGTGTGTTCGCGCAACAGCGCAACGCCCGCACGGGGTTGCAGCAGAGTCTTGCCGGTTTCATCCGCATCCGCCAAGGCGACTGAGAACCGCTTCTCCGAGGGCAGCGCGTGCTGACGGGCAATGCCTGCCTCAAAATCCACCTCGGCACCGGTGTGCCAGGATTGCAGAACGCCCTCACGCTCGGCGTCGAAAACGGAATCGGGCAGCTTGGAATTCGTGATTTCTGGCGTGCCGGTCATGTCACCATCTGCCTTTGTTAGATTGCGGCCCAATCGGTGAACTCTGGTGCGAAAGCGCCCGAGTTGTGCCCGATATTCGGAAGGCGGTTCATGTCGATGTCGTCTTTCAGCAGCGCCACGACCTCGTCGATTTTGGCCGAAGCCGGGAAGACGCGGTCATAGCCCATCTCTTTGAAGCGGGTGACGACGGTCGCGAAATCCTGTTTGCCGATCACGAGGTTCCCACCGACATAGAGCAAGATGTTCCCGATCCCTGCAGCCTCGCACCGGTCGCGCAGGCCCTGACAGTCGATCTCACCGTGCCCATAGATGGATGAGACAAGGATCGCATCGGCTTTTTCAGCAAGGGCCGCAGCGACGAATTCAGCTTGGCTGACCATGACGCCAAGGTTCACGACCTCGATCCCAGCCCGGGTCAGCAGGCTGTCGAGGATCTTGTTTCCCACGGCGTGGCAATCTGCGCCGATCACTCCCAAAACGACTTTATGCGTGGTGCTGGCGTCGAACATGTCTCGCTCCTCCTGTGTCGCGCTTTGTGGTGTCGTAGCCGTGATTCTCGAAGCGGTAAAGAATAATGATGAACAATAAAAAATAGATAAGCAAAAGTTACCCAATGTGCATCAGACCGCTGTTAGAGCTTGAAACGCCAAAACGGCGGCTCTCTGATGGCATCTGTCGCATCTGAGATAGCTTCTGTCCGAAATCGACACTGAAAACGGGGGCAACCCGGGTGCATAAAGTAAGCTGCAACGAATAGGAGCCTACATGCGATTCTCTGCGCTGCGACTTTTCAAAGAGGCCCTGACCGGCCACAAGGGCTGGGGTCCGCAATGGCGCGACCCAGAGCCTGCGGATGCTTATGACTATGTGATCGTGGGTGGCGGCGGCCACGGACTGGCCACGGCCTACTATCTGGCCAAGGAATTCGATGCCGCGCGTATCGCGGTACTGGAAAAAGGCTGGATCGGCGGCGGCAATGTGGGGCGGAACACGACGATCATTCGCTCGAACTATCTGTTGGATGGGAATGAGCCGTTCTACGAGTTTTCTCTTAAGCTCTGGGAAAACCTCGAACAGGACTTCAACTATAACGCCATGGTCAGCCAGCGCGGTATTCTGAACCTGGTCCACACCGATGCACAGCGGGATGCGGCCCGGCGGCGGGGCAATGCGATGATCCTGAACGGATCGGACGCC
The DNA here is from genome assembly GCF_056535985.1 of Ruegeria sp. AO1. Classification (NCBI taxonomy): domain Bacteria; kingdom Pseudomonadati; phylum Pseudomonadota; class Alphaproteobacteria; order Rhodobacterales; family Roseobacteraceae; genus Ruegeria; species Ruegeria sp. AO1. The sequence goes on along the minus strand of NZ_JBQFJC010000002.1, from coordinate 498,341 downwards.
GAGTTGCTGGACACCGCAGGCGTCCGCGCCATGTATCCGTTCCTGAATTTCGATGACGCCCGGTTCCCAATCAAAGGCGGCCTGCTACACCGTCGCGGCGGCACGGTGCGCCACGACGCAGTAGCGTGGGGATATGCGCGCGGCGCGGATATGCGCGGCGTGGACATCATTCAGAACTGCGAAGTGACGGGTTTCCGAATTGAAAACGGCAAGGTTCTGGGTGTCGATACCACCCGCGGCTTCATTGGGGCGAAGAAGGTCGGCGTCTCTGTTGCAGGCAGTTCCAGCCGCGTGATGGAGAAGGCAGGGATGCGCCTGCCGATCGAAAGCCATGTGTTGCAAGCTTTCGTGTCCGAGGGACTGAAGCCATTCATCGACGGCGTCATCACCTATGGGGCGGGGCACTTCTATTGCAGCCAGTCCGACAAGGGCGGTCTGGTCTTTGGTGGCGACATCGACATGTACAACACTTACGCCCAACGCGGGAACCTGCCCGTGATCGAGGATGTGATCGAAAGTGGCATGGCGCTAATCCCGGCACTTGGGCGTGCGCGCCTCCTACGCAGTTGGGGCGGGATCATGGATATGTCGATGGATGGCTCTCCGTTTATCGACAAGACGCATATCGACGGGCTCTATTTCAATGGCGGATGGTGTTACGGCGGGTTCAAGGCAACGCCAGCCTCTGGCTATTGCTTTGCGCATCTTCTGAAAACCGACCGTCCGCATGAAACCGCCACGGCCTACCGGCTGGACCGGTTCATGACTGGTCACATGATCGACGAAAAAGGGCAGGGCGCCCAGCCGAACCTGCACTGAGGACAATCGCCATGATCAACAAGTTTGCACGCGATCTGATTGAAAACTGGCATCTTGGCTTTGTGGCCACAGCGGATGCCGAAGGGAACCCGAATGTCTCGCCCAAGGGTACGTTTGTGACCCATGATGATACCACGATCAGCTTTGCCGAAATGCGGTCTCCGGACACTCTGACCAATATTGCGGTGCGTCCGCAGGTCGAGGTCAACTTCATCGATATCCTGACCCGTCGGGGCGTCCTGATCCAGGGCGACGCCAGCTATGTTCCGCGCGACGATGCACGCTACCCGTCGCTGCGCCCGGCCTATACCAGCCGCTGGCCCGAGCTTGAACCGATGTTCTCGGGATTTGTGGTCATCAAGGTAACGGCGTGCAAGCCTCTGGCCACGCCCGCTTATGACATGGGCGTTACCAGCGAAGAGCTGCGCGCCAAGTGGATGCAGCGCGTTCGCGACATCAATATCATTCACAAAGGGTCGGAGGTCGAAGCATGCTGATCAATCACCCCCTGCTTGGTCCGCGCGACGCGCAGGAGTTCACCTATCTGGGCGATGCTTCGCTACTCAATCGCCCTGACTGGCAGGCCGAGGACGCGGCGCAAGCGTTTCATGACTATCTTTACCTGCGCGACAATCCGGCGGGCGAACATCGTGAACTTTGGTATCACGAACAGGGCGACCGGTCGTGGCTGGTAGTTACGCGCAATACGCTGACCCATGAAATCCTGAAGGTCGAACTGGCCCGTGACGTGGCCAAAGCGGCAGGGAAGGCTGCACAATGACACAGAGCAATCGACTGAATGGCGGGCTGATCAATCGGGACGCCAGCCTCAGCTTCACCTTCGACGGCAAATCTTATCAGGGGTATGAGGGCGACACGCTGGCCTCGGCCCTGCTGGCCAATGGCGTGCGCCTGATGGGCCGGTCGTTCAAATACCATCGCCCGCGTGGCCCCCTAACCGCGGGCAGCGAAGAGCCGAACGCCCTCGTCGAGCTACGCTCAGGTGGGCGGCAGGAGCCGAACACCCGCGCCACGATGGCCGAGCTGTATGACGGCCTGAGCGCCAATTCCCAGAACCGCTGGCCGTCGCTGGAACGCGATTTCATGGCGATTAACGATCGGTTCTCGAACTTCCTGACCGCAGGGTTTTACTACAAGACTTTCATGTGGCCCAAGGCGTTCTGGGAAAAGCTGTATGAGCCGATCATCCGCAAGGCCGCCGGTCTGGGTAGCCTGACGGGTGAGGATGATCCCGATCTCTATGACAAGGGCTTCCTGCATTGCGATCTGCTGATCATCGGCGCAGGCCCGACCGGTCTGGCGGCGGCGCTGACCGCAGGACGTGCGGGCGCTCAGGTTATTCTGGCGGATGAAGATTTCCGCATGGGTGGGCGTCTGATCGCTGAGACTGGCGCTTTGGCCGATATCTCCGGTGCGGACTGGGTCGCGCAGGCTCTGGCCGAACTGGCGTCGATGAACAACGTGCGGGTCATGCCACGTACAACTGTCTTTGGGGCCTATGACCATGGAATCTATGGCGCGGTTGAACGCAATGCGGATCACCTTATCGCGCCTAACGCGGACAAACCGCGCCAGACCTTGTGGCGCATCTACTCCAAGCGCGCGCTGATCGCGACCGGGGCCATCGAACGCCCCATCGCTTTTGAGAACAACGACCGGCCTGGCATCCTACTGGCCGGGGCGGTTCGGTCCTACGCCAACCGCTGGGCGGCGACGCCTGCGCAATCGGTTGTGGTTTTTGCCAACAATGACGACGCGCACCAGACGGCACGCGATCTGATTGCGCAGGGGATTAAGGTCCCGGCCATCGTTGATACGCGCCGAGATGCTGCGGATGTGGAGGGCACCGAGGTTCTGAAAGGGGCCGAGATCATCAACACCTCGGGACGCTTGGGTTTGACCTCGGTCCAGGTGCGCACTGAGAAAGGATATACAACGGATATCTATTGCGAGGCGTTGGCGATGTCCGGCGGCTGGAACCCCAACCTGGGCCTGACCTGTCATCAGCGCGGTCGCCCTGTCTGGAACGCGGATATCCACGCCTTTGTTCCGGGCGACGGCCTGCCCGTCGGTCAGATCGTAGCAGGCGCGGCCAAGGGTGAGATGACCACCGACGCGGCGCTGCAGGGCGGTGCGGCGGCGGCTGTGGCCGCTTTGGGTGATCTGGGGATCACGGCATCTCCCGCTGATCTGCCCGCTGCAGCCGATGCGCCGGTCTCGATCAGCCCGTTCTGGCACGTCAAAGGCGCAAAACGCGCATGGCTGGACTACCAGAACGACGTGACCGTCAAAGACGTCAAGCTGGCCCACCAAGAGAACTTCACCTCGGTCGAGCATCTTAAGCGCTATACCACGTTGGGCATGGCGACCGATCAGGGTAAGACCTCGAACGTGGGTGCCTTGGCGGTGATGGCGGAACTAACGGGCAAGTCCATTCAGGACACTGGCACAACCATCTTCCGCCCGCCTTACACGCCGGTGGCGATGGGGGCCTTTGGTGGCCGTGCAGTGGGCAAGGATTTCCACCCGACCCGCCTAACGCCCAGCCACAAATGGGCCGAGGAACAGGGCGCCGTGTTTGTCGAGGTCGGCAACTGGCTGCGCGCCCAATGGTTCCCGCGCAAGGGCGAAACCCATTGGCGCCAATCGGTGGATCGCGAGGTGCTGCAGACCCGAAACTCGGTCGGTGTGTGCGATGTGACGACGCTGGGCAAGATCGACGTGCAGGGCGCGGATGCTGCGGCGTTCCTGAACATGGTCTATTCGAACGCCTTCGCCAAACTGCCCGTGGGCAAGGTGCGCTATGGCCTGATGCTGCGCGAGGATGGCATCGCCTATGACGACGGCACCGCCGCGCGGTTTGCGGAGGACCATTTCGTCGTGACCACCACCACCGCCAACGCGGTTCTGGTCTATCGCAACATGGAATTCGTCCGCCAATGCCTGTGCCCGGATATGGACGTGCAGCTGATCTCGACCACCGAGGCCTGGGCGCAATATGCCGTGGCCGGTCCCAACAGTCGCAAACTGCTGCAAAAGATCGTGGACCCCGAGTTTGACATCTCGAATGAGGCGTTCCCCTTCATGGGTTGTGGCGAGATTACCGTCTGCGGTGGCCTGCGGGCACGGCTGTTCCGGATCTCGTTCTCGGGCGAGCTGGCCTATGAAATCGCGGTGCCCACGCGCTATGGCGATGGGCTGATGCGCGCGCTGATGGAGGCGGGCGAAGAGTTCAACGTGATGCCCTACGGCACCGAAGCCTTGGGCGTCATGCGGATCGAAAAGGGCCACGCGACAGGCAATGAGCTGAACGGCACGACCACGGCTCTGAACCTTGGCATGGCGCGTATGGTCAGCACCAAGAAGGACTGTATCGGCAACACGCTCAGCCGTCGGGAAGGGCTGAATGCCCCGGACGCGCTGGCTCTGGTCGGTCTCAAACCGGTGGACGCTAAGGACAGCGTGCCTGCGGGCGGGCATCTGATGAACGCCACCGGCCCGGTCGATGCAGCCCATGATCAGGGCTATGTCACCTCGGCCGCCTATTCGCCGATCCTGGAAAGCTCGATCGGGTTGGCATTTGTCAAAGGTGGCTCTGACCGGATGGGTGAAAAACTGCGTCTGGTGAACCCGCTGGAAGGCCAAGAGGTCATGGTCGAGATTGTCAGCGCTCATTTCGTGGACCCGGAAGGGGAGAAGCTTCGTGCATAAACTGAAACCCATCACTCCGCTGGGCGGCGACACGCCGCGTGTCGATACGATCGGTTTGATCACGATCACAGAGGTCGTGGATCAGGCGCTGGCGTCGGTCGCGGCGCGCAAGGATCAGGCCGGTGCAGTGGAAAAGGCACTGGCAGACAAGATCGGCCTAAGTTTGCCGGAGGTTGGTCAATCCGCGCAGGCCGCCCCCTATGCCGCGCTCTGGATGGGGCCGGAGCAGTGGATGGTCATGGCCCCGCATGACAGTCACGAGTTGCCGGCCGCCGAGGTGAAACAGATCGTCGGTGACACCGCGTCGGTTTCCGAGCAAACGGATGGCTGGTGCCGGTTCGACGTGCAGGGCGCGGGTCTGTGCGATCTGTTCGAACGGCTCAGCAACGCGCCGGTCCGCATGATGGAGCCGGGCGCGGCGATCCGAACCACGGCGGAGCATCTGGGTGTCTTCCTATGGCGTCTGGCTGAGGATCACATGGCCGTTCTTGGCCCGCGCTCCTCGGCGGCGTCGCTGCATCACGGCCTGTTGGCAGCTGCGAAATCCATCGCCTGAGCCTTAGCCCGAGGGCAGCACATCGTCGCTGCCCACCCGCATTGAGTTCTTGGCACGCCGGTCGCTGATCGGCGTGACCCCGAACGTCTCACGATAGTGCCGCATGAAGGCGCTGGGCGTGGCGTAACCGACCATATAGGCGACCTCGGCAATTGGGTCGTTCGTGTACAGCACCAATTGCCGCGCCTGGTTCATCCGCATCCGCCGGTAATAGGTCAAAGGGCTGTGCCCTGTCGCCTTTTTGAAGCTCCGCTCCAGTGACCGCGCCGAAAGGCCCACGGCATCGGCGACTTCGCTGATCTGGATGGGGTTTTCGATATGTTCTGCAAAGTGCTGAATGGCCTTTGCGACTTGCTTGGGCAAAAGATCCTGACTTTGCGCGGTTGAGATTGCAGGCACCTTTTGCGTAACGGTCCCGCTGCGAATGAAGGGATGCTGGAACCAGCAGGCGACCTCGGCCATGACATCACCGCCAAGCCGTTTTTCGATTAGGGCCAGCATGTGATCGAACACGGCAGAGGCGCCCGAGATTGTGCTAAACGCCCCTTCTTCGCAGATCACCGTGCCGTGGATCGGGATTTCGGGAAATTCGGCCTGAAACGCGGCCTCGTAGCACCAATGCACCGACAGCGGGTTGTCACCTGTCAGCCGGGTGCGGGCAAGGGGGAAGACGCCGCCGCTGATTGCGCCGATACGGGTTTTGTTGCGCATCAGGCGCTGAAGGGCCGCGTTCGCCTTGGAGGGGTTGTCGAACACGCTGTTCGGGCTTGAGGTAAACAGCAGATGCGTCAGGGATTGGGCGTCGGCCAGGGTGTAGTCGGGGAAAAAGGTGACCCCGGCTGAGGATTGGATCGGTTGGTCTTGCTCCGCAATGACATGCCAGCTGAACGCCTCCTGCCCCGAGATCTCATTCGCCGCGCGCAGCGGTTCGATGCAGGATGTCAGGCATGCCATCGGGAACCCTGGAAAGATCAGGATGCCCAGCGAAATTTTCTCGACCTGATCTTTCATGAGCGTTGCTCTTTCACTAGGTCCTCGACAGTTTCGAGGATGTCATTTTCCAGTCTCCGGGCAGCGGGCGACAGCGCAGAATCAGCCTTGCGTATCAGGTGAATTTGCCGTTTAGCGGTCTTATCCGCCAGAGGGCGGAACACCAGATCGGATTGCCCGGCCGAAATTGCCGCCATCTCAGGCAGAAGTGTGACCCCGATCCCGGCCCGGACCATGCCCAGAATAGAGGTGATGTTATGTGCCGAAAACCGAGAGCCCGCGTGCAGTTTTTCCGCCTCGGGCCCGGGGATGCTTTCGGACAGGCTGTTGGCGATCAGCTGCTCATTCTCAAGCGCGTCCCAGTCGATGGGGCCCATTTCACTGGCTAGTGGGTGGTCCGGGGTCAGCAGCACGCCGAACCTGTCGGTCAGCAAAAGCTGACTGTGCAGGCCCGACCCGTTCCCGCGCAGTGTCGCGATGCCGATATCAATGCGCCCCCGCGACAGCTCGTGCAGGACGGACTTGGAATCCATGTCGCGCAGTTCCACCCTCACTTTCTCGTAAGCCTTGGTATTTCTGGAAAAAACGCGTGGTATGATCGTGCCTGCCACCGACGGAACCGTGGCAATTCTGACATGTCCCATACTGGCATCGGCAAAGTTTTCTATGGCCCGGACCGTATTGTCGAAATGCTGTAATTCCAGTTGCGATTGCTCGAACACGAACTCACCCAACGCGGTCAGTTTGTTCTTGCGGTCCGTTTCGAACAACGGCTCGCCCAGATGTGTCTCAAACTGCTTGAGCATCATTGATACCGCCGACGGGGTGCGTTTCAGGACAACGGCCGCGTCCGTCAGGTTGCCGGTACGGGCAACCGCGACAAAGCCGCGAAGCATTTCGATCTTGAGTGTCATTTTGGAAGCTTCAATCTTGCTGAAGTAAACTTCAATAATTTTAGTTTGATTGATTGTCGAAAAAGAGTCCATACCCGCTCAGCAAATTCTCTATGGGGCAAACGGCTATGGCTGACATTCAAAAGAACCTGATCGCTGGTGAGTGGGTCACCGGTGAAGGTGAGATCGAAAACCGCAACCCATCGGACCTGAGCGATCTGGTCGGCATGTTTGCACAGGCTAGCGCGGATCAGCTTGAGGCGACGCTGGATCAGGCGCGTGCCGCTCAACGGGAATGGGCCGCCTATGGGCTTGAGCGCAAGCAGGCCGTCCTGAACGCGATCGGCAATGAGCTGATGGCCCGCGCCGAGGAACTGGGCACGCTGCTGAGCCGCGAAGAGGGCAAGCCGCTGGCCGAAGGCAAAGGCGAAGTGTTCCGCGCCGGTCAGTTCTTTACCTACTACGCCGCCGAATGCCTGCGTCAGATCGGTGAGAACGCGGATTCCGTGCGCCCCGATATCGAGGTCGATGTCCGCCGTGAGGCCGTTGGCGTTGTGGCCATCATCAGCCCGTGGAACTTCCCCACCGCAACCGCGTCGTGGAAGATCGCTCCGGCTCTGTGCTATGGTAACGCGGTTGTCTGGAAGCCTGCCAACATCACCCCGGCCTCGGCTGTGGCGCTGACCGAGATCATCAACCGTCAGGACATCCCCAAGGGTCTGTTCAGCCTGGTCATGGGCTCGGGCCGGTCCATCGGTCAACGTCTGGTGGAAAGCCCCAAGGTCAACGCGATTTCCTTCACCGGGTCGGTTCCGGTCGGTAAAGGTATCGCCGCTGCCGCCATCCAGAACCTGACCAAAGTCCAGATGGAAATGGGATCAAAGAACGCTCTGGCCGTTATGGACGATGCCGATATGGATCTTGCTGTCACGCTGGCTCTGGGTGGTGCGTTCGGTGGCACCGGTCAGAAATGCACGGCGTCCTCGCGCCTCGTGGTCCACTCTGCCATTCATGACGCCTTTGTCGAAAAGCTCGTTGCGGGTGCGCAGGCGATGAAAGTGGGCCACGCGTTGGAAGCGGGTGTACAGATGGGGCCCGTCGTCAGCCAGCAACAGCTGAGCGAAAACCTGGCCTATGTCGATCTGGGCAAGTCCGAGGGCGCGGAGCTGGCCTGTGGCGGTGCGCGTCTCGAGATGCCGCATGATGGCTACTACATGTCGCCCGGCGTGTTCCTGAACACCACCAACGGCATGCGCATCAACCGCGAGGAAATGTTCGCGCCGCTGACCAGCGTCATCAAGGTTGGCAGCTATGACGAAGCGCTGAGCGTGGTCAACGACACCAACTTTGGCCTGACTTCGGGCATCGTGACCAAGTCGCTGGCCCGCGCCACGCACTTCCGCCGCAACGCGCGCACCGGTGTGGTCACCGTGAACCTGCCCACCGCCGGCACCGACTATCACGTGCCCTTCGGCGGCCGTGGCGACAGCTCGTACGGCCCGCGTGAGCAGGGTAAGGCGGCGGCTGAGTTCTACACCACGGTCAAAACCGCCTATATCAGCGCAGGTCCCGTCTGATGCTGATCGATTGCCTGCAATATGTGAACTGGTCGGAAAAGGTCTTCCGCCAGTTGCGCGAGGGGGGCGTGGACGCGATCCACGTCACCATCGCCTATCATGAGAACTTTCGCGAAACGGTGCTGAATTTCGAACAGTGGAACCGCTGGTTCGAACAATACCCGGACCTGATCATGAAAGGGCAGTGGGCCAGCGACATCGACGCGGCGCGGGAAACCGGCCGGACAGCAGTGTTCTTCGGGTTCCAAAACCCAAGCCCGATGGAAGATGATATCGGCCTGATCGAGATCCTGCACACGCTGGGTGCGCGGTTCATGCAGCTGACCTATAACAACCAGTCGCTGCTGGCGACCGGCTGCTATGAGGCCGAGGATTCCGGCATCACCCGCATGGGCAAACAGGTCATCAAAGAGATGAACCGCGTGGGTCTTGTGATTGACATGAGCCACTCGGCCGACCGCTCGACCATCGAGGCGGCCGAGATCTCGGAACGTCCCATCGCCATCACCCATGCGAACCCCTATGACTGGTCGCCTGCCTTGCGCAACAAACGGGACGCGGTGATCCGTGCAGTGACGGAAAACGGCGGCATGCTGGGTTTCTCGGTTTACCCGCACCACCTGAAAGACAAGTCCGAGTGCACGCTGGAAAGCTTTTGCGAGATGATCGCACGCACGGCGGACAAATATGGTGCGCAGCATCTGGGGATCGGTACCGACCTGTGTCAGGACCAGCCCGACAGTATCGTGGAATGGATGCGCGTAGGTCGCTGGACAAAGGAAATCGACTATGGCGAGGGCTCTGCCTCGGCCCCCGGTTTCCCGCCCATGCCGGGTTGGTTCAATGACAACCGTGACTTCGGCAACATCCGGTCAGGCCTACGTGCCACCGGCATGAACGACGCTGAGGTCGACGGGATCATGGGAGACAACTGGTACCGTTTCTTTGATGAGAACTTCAAACCGCTCGCCTGATGCAGGTCAGCTAAACGACTAAGCTATGGCCGCATTCCTGTTAGAAACGGCCTGACTAATATTAACGGAGGAGAGATGTCTGAGGCATCTTTGAACACTGCCCCTGTACAGGAAAGCCGCGTGAACAAACCGCTGTTCCTGATCTCTGGCGGTTTTATCGCGCTGTTCTGCGTCGCGGCCCTTGTCGATCTGGAGGCCCTTTCGGGTGCTGTGGATTGGGGGTTCAATGTTGCGGCCACCTATTTTGGCCTCTACTGGCAGGTGCTGCTGCTGGCCACCTTCCTGATCGGCCTGCTGCTGTGCGTTTTGCCCGGCGGTCGTGCCATCATGGGCGGCTTAGCCGCGCCCGAGTTCACCACTTTCCAGTGGGGCTCGATGGTCATGTGCACGCTGCTGGCTGGTGGCGGCGTGTTCTGGGCGGCGGGTGAGCCGATTGCCCACTTCCTATATCCCGCGCCGCTTTACGGCGGTGAAGGGGCAACGGCCGACGCCGTGAACCCGGCCATCGCCCAGAGCTTCATGCACTGGGGTTTCCTCGCATGGGCCATTCTCGGTTCGCTGACCACGGTCATGCTGATGCACTACCATTATGAAAAGGGCTTGCCGCTTGCGCCGCGCACGCTGCTGTACCCGGTGTTCGGGGACAAGGCGATCAACGGGCCGATTGGCCTGATTGCGGATGCGTCCTCGATCATCGCTGTGGTTGCGGGTACAGTTGGTCCGATCGGCTTCCTGGGTCTGCAGGTGACCTATGGTCTGGCCGATCTGTTCGGGTTCTCGGATACGTTTGCCCTGCAGGCGACCGTGATTGCCGGGCTGGCAGCGATCTACACGATCTCGGCCATGACGGGTCTGTCGCGTGGTATTCAGGTTCTTTCCAAGGTTAACGTGATCCTAGCGGCTTTCCTGCTGCTGTTCGTTCTGGTTGCGGGCCCGACCGGGTTTATCTTTGGCTCGTTCTTCTCGGGCTTTGGCACTTACGTTGGCAACTTCTTCCAGATGGCACTCTATCGGGGTGAGGCCGGTCTGTTCGGTGAACCCGGCTGGCTGGGCTGGTGGACCGTGTTCTTCTGGGGCTGGTTCATGGGTTACGGCCCGCTTATGGCGATGTTCATCGCGCGGGTGTCGCGCGGTCGTTCGATCCGTTCGATCATCATCATGCTGTCGATCATCGCGCCGATCGTGACGAACTTCTGGTTCACCATCATCGGCGGCACCGGCATTGCGATGGAACTTGAGAACCCCGGCACAATCGCCGCCCCGTTCGAAGGCTTCAACCTGCCTGCCGCCTTGCTGGCGATTACCAACAACCTGCCGATGGGCTTCGTGATCTCGATCCTGTTCCTGATCCTAACCACGATTTTTGTGGCTACCACTGGCGACTCGATGAGCTATGTCATCTCTGCGACAATGAGCAACGAGAACAACCCACCCGCAGCGCTGCGCGTGTTCTGGGGCATCGCGATGGGCCTCATGGCCATCATCCTGATCTCAGTTGGATCAGGCGGTGTGTCCAAGCTGCAGAGCTTTATCGTGGTGACCGCTGTTCCGGTGTCTCTGATCTTGCTACCGTCGCTTTGGGATGCGCTGCGCATCACGCTGGCGAAGGGCAAAGAGAGCTAAGCGATCCAGGCTGGGCCGGGCAATCCGGCCCGCCAAAATGCCTGAAGGTTTCAGGAGAAGACCAGATATTAGCACTTGAGGAGGCACAACCGAATGACAGACGTTTCCCGTCGTGATCCGAACATGGTGATGCGCCTTGCCCGTCTTGGCTCCATGCATCAGTCGCGCCTTTCGTTCATGCGTATCCTGACGCGACGACTGGCTCGGGAAAACTGGCGGTTTGAAAAAACTGCGTTCGAGATTGACAGCACCGGCGTTGGCCATGCCGTCTACACCGCGCATGGGCCCGAACGGTCCTATTCCCTAATCGCCTATGCCCATGATCTGCCGCCCGAGAAACGTTCGGATCGGGTGATCGCCGAGGCCTGGGATGCTACCTTCACCTTGTTTGACGGTGTGCCGACCGACGCGGATATCGAGCGTCTTTTGCACAATATCCCCGTTCAGGAAGCTGGGCGTGTCACCGGGTCTGAACTGTCAGTGTCCCGCGCCAACCGCTCCGTGCGTTTGTGGGAGCATGTGGTGAGCGAACTGGCTGAGGGTCGCCAGCCCTCGACCGAGAAGATTGACGCGGTGGGTTACCTGATGCGGACCACTGCAGTTTACGGGTCCGGCAAGCTGGGCGCTGCGGATCGTGAAATGATCGCCGACCGTCCGGAATTCCGCGCTCCGTTCCAGGTTGAGATGCTGTCGGTTTACCTGACCCGCTGGTTCGTGACCGATCTGGTGCAATATATGGCTGATACCCGCGCCGCGGCCAACGGCGCACAGGCCGCGAAGCTGGATGCCGGGATCGCGCGCTCGATGGGGATTGGAAACTCGACCGGTCTGGGTATGGCGCCGTTCTTGCTGAACCATCCGGTGCTGTTCAACAACTGGATGGCGGCGCGCGAAGGCGCGATTCAGGTCGTGCGCGGGGTTGAGAAGGCCAGCGATGCGGAGATCGCGGTGTTCCGTGATGTGCTGCTGCGCAATATGCAGATCGTCGAGACCTGGCAGTCCGAACACCCGATCCAGATCGAAAAACTCGCCGCCCTGCGGGACGATATCGCCAAGCTGCAGGACTATCTCTCCAGCGCGGATCTTGGCGCGGATCACCCCTGGGATGCGCTCTATTCCTGGGCCGAGCAGTCACTGACCCTTGAGGGTCAAGAATGGATTGCCTCGCTGATGCTGGAACCCTATGGGGAACTGGTCGACGCCTTTGCCGAAGGCATGGCAGCCGACAATACCGCCACGTTCCGCATCGCCGGGGCGATGAAGATCGGCGATCTGCGGGCGCTGCTCAAGGATATCTACGGCTGGGCCATTGAGACCGATTGGGCGACACCCGCCAGCAAAGCGCGCGCCTGGTATGTCTCGGAAGAAAAGCTGGAGCCGCGTCTGGGTGAACGTTTCGAGGAACCGATCGAGGAATACGAGCAGCCATTGGCCCCCGGTCGGGATGCCGCGCAGCTGTTTCAGGCGCTGGCCCATTGGTCGGATGATGCGCAGGTTGCTGATTTCCTGTTGCGCCACCCCGAACACCGCCACGTGCTGCGCCGCGTTCAGATCGTAGGGCGCGCGCCCTATGCCGAAATCCGCGACAACACGATCTCAGACCGGGTGCTGCCTATCGACATGCTGCGCTGCAAGCTGTCCTTCTTCGGGGCGACCAAGTTCGATCCCCGCTCGGACCGTTGGGTGCGCATCTGCATGTATGGCAACGCGCCACTGCCGCATGAACTGACATCTGAAAACGCCGATTTCTGGGTTTTCCCGGAACTTGAAGGGGCCGCTGCATGAGCCACTCTCTGAACGAAATCGAGGCCATGAGCAAACGCGCTGCGCGCGGTGCAGGCTTGTCCTGGGGTTTGGCGGAAGAGGCCGCCAAGGGAACGCGCTGGCTGTCGGCCTTCGGGTTTTCGGGCGCCGAATTGCTGGCCGACCTGTTGGAGATGAACGATCGTATCCCGTCGATCGATGTCTCGCCTGTCTCGCTGAGCGCTGAGATTTGGCATGCGCCCACGCGCCGGATGAGCCCGCTGATCGCCGGGGCCTCACTTAGCGATTGTGCTGTTCGTCTGATGGATCGCGGCTCGATCACCATGGAGAATGTCAGCCTGCCCTTGTTGGCCGTTCCCTTCATGGGAGGGGCTGCGCTGCGTTTGGGCGTTCCGGTTGCGGCCGAATGGCAGGGGGCGCGTCTGGCGACGGATGGGCGGCAGATCTGTGTTCAGGCCACGCCCGAGGCGCTTGAGACCCGTCACGCAGACAAGATGGTCTTCAGCGCGCCGGCCGAGATGACAGGCCGCCGCGAGCCGGTCCTGCGCGCCGAGGTGTCCGACGTTGACTGGAACAGGCTCGGCGCCTTTGCCCACCGCACATTCGCACCCGCGACCGAAGAAAGCCGCTTGCGCGGTGCTGGCGCGGGCCTCAGCGACAACGACTGAAACTTCGCCCCTTGCGAAAAGGGGTACATAGATACGAACGGAAAAGAAGAATGACCGCCACCGAAACCCTGAGTCTAGCCGAGATCGAAGATCTGGCCTTCCGCGCTCTTGTCAAAGCCGGGACATCCGAGGAAAATGCGCGCCCTCTTGCCGTTGCGACAGCAATGACCGAAGCGGATGGCGTCGCCTCGCACGGGTTGGCCTACATCCCGATCTATGCGCAGCACGTGGAATGCGGCAAGGTTGACGGAGCCGCCAAGCCTATCGTTGCCCAGCCGCGCCCTGCAGTCGTCACAGTGGACGCGGTCACCGGGTTCGCCCACAGCGCGATTGATCTGGGGTTCGAAAAGCTGATCCCGCTGGCGCGCGAGCAAGGTGTTGCGGTTCTGGCCATCAACAACTCGTATAACTGCGGCGTTCTGGGTGTGCATACCCAGCGTCTGGCGCAGGCAGGCCTGATGGGGATCGGTTTCACCAACGCGCCGGCCTCAATCGCGCCGTCGGGTGGGGCAAAGCCGGTTGTCGGCACCAACCCGTTCTCGATCTCGGCCCCCGATGCGGATGGAAACGCGGCGCTTCTGATCGACCAGTCCGCCAGCACCATCGCCAAAAGCGAAGTCATGAAACATGCCCGCGAAGGCAAGCCCGTACCAGAAGGCTGGGTTTTGGACGCGGACGGCCAGCCCACCACAGACCCTGAGGCTGGCCTAAAGGGCTCCATGGTCCCATCGGGCGACTACAAAGGCGTAGGAATTGCTTTGACGGTTGAACTGATGGCCGCCGCGATGACCGGCGCAACGCTGGGTTCGGTCGCCAGCCCGTTCTCGGGCACCGCGGGTGGCCCGCCTAAAACAGGGCAGTTCTTCATAGCGATTGACCCGCAGGCGACCTCGGGCGGAGCATTCCAAGAGAAGCTGGGTGAACTGATTGCCGCGTTCCGCGACCAAGATGGCGCGCGCCTGCCGGGCGACGGCCGCCACACCTGCCGCGAGCGGGCAGCAACCGAAGGCGTTGCCGTAAACGCGGCACTGCTGGAAAAAGTGCGCGCGCTTCTCTGAGGTGACATCGCTGCGGAACAGAGATTGACCCGAGCGCGCTGTGCGCAGCGACTCTAAAGGTCGATCGGATACCACTAGGCCTAGAAGTCCTGCGTCAGAGGTCTTTCAACAGGCGCAGGGCATCGTAGATCGCCGCGTGCGTGTTGCGCGCGGCGATGGCGTCTCCGATACGGAACAGCTGGAAGCGGCCCTCTGGGTTCGCAACAAGGTTTTGCGGCTGGCCGTTGATAAACGCGTCATGATCGACCTGTCCCAGATTTGAAGACAGGGGCTTGAGGTCGAAATACAGGTCGGCATTCGGCAATGTGCCATAGTTCAGAATGATCTGATCATAGGGCCGGTCCTGCAATTTTGCGCTGTAATCTGATCCGATCTCGGCGATCAGGCTGTTCCCGTCTCGCCGGACGCCCTTGAGGCGCCGCGCCACGGTCAGAGTCACGTCCTTGTCTTGCAGGTTGGTCAGATATGGCGTGAGGTTCAGCCCCATCACATCGGGGGCAAAGCTGCGGTCAGGGGTCATGATTTCGACCTGCGCGGTGTCAGCAGCAATCTCGGCGGCTTGCAGCCCGGCGTGATCGCCAGCCTCATCGAAGATCAACACATCGCCACAGGCTTTCACGTCACCCGAGAGGATGTCCCATGAGGTGATGACATGGGGCAGATCCTCCATCTGCTCATAGAGCCGCATCTGAGGCAGCCCGCCGGTCGCCACGACGACCAGATCCGGGTTCAGGGCGGTGACGTCCCCGGCCTCGGCCCAGGTATTGAAGTGAAAACTCACATCCCGCGCGGCGCATTGGGCCATGCGCCAGTCGATGATCCCGATCATCTCGCGCCGCCTTTGGGACTGCGCGGTCAGGCGTATCTGCCCGCCGGGGTCCGAGGCGGCCTCGAACACCGTCACGTCATGACCACGTGCGGAGGCAACCCGCGCGGCCTCCAGCCCGCCGGGGCCGGTGCCGACGACTACAACCTTGCGCGGGGTCTCGGCCACTGGGATCAGATGCGGCATCGTCAGCTCGCGCCCGGTTGCGGCGTTGTGGATGCACAGTGCCTCGCCACCTTCGTAAATACGATCGAGGCAGTAGGTGGCACCGACGCAGGGCCGGATATCGTCCTCGCGCCCCTCGACGATCTTCTGCACCAGATGCGGGTCAGCCATATGGGCGCGAGTCATGCCGACCATGTCCAGACGTCCTTCGGCCACGGCATGGCGGGCGGTGGCAACATCCGGAATGCGGGCGGCGTGGAAAGTAGGCAGGCCGATCTCGGCGCGCATCCGGCCCGCGAAATCCAGATGCGGTGCAGCGGGAGACCCTTGCAACGGGATCACTTTTGACAGCGCGGCATCGCTATCGATCCGCCCGCGCGTCACGTTGAGGAAATCGACCAGCCCCTCATCCCTGAGAAGACGCGCGATGCGGAACCCTTCCTCCTCGCTCACACCGCCGGGGGTGGTTTCGTCCATCGAGAAGCGAACGCCGAGAAGGAACTCATCACCCACCTTGTCGCGCATGCGGGCCAGAACCTCTCGCGCGAAACGGGTGCGGCTTTCCAGCGTTTGTGGACCATACGGTCCCTCAAGTTCGTTCGTCAGCGGCGACCAGAACTGGTCGGGCAGGTGGCCGTAGCACTCGATTTCCAGTCCATCCATGCCGCCTGCCTTCATGCGTTCGGCCGCATCGGCATATTCCTGAATGACCCGCGCAATGTCCCAATCCTCCATGAGTTTGGGATTGTAGCGATGCGCGGTTTCGTGATGATGCGTCGGTGCGACCGAGGGCAGCCAATCCCCTTTGCTCCAACCGGTACGGCGGCCCAGATGGGTCAGCTGGATCATCACTGCGCAGCCGTGATCGTGCAGCTCATCCGTGAGGTTTTTGATCCAAGGCACCACCTCGTCACGATAAGCCAAAACGTTGTTGAACGCTGGAGGGCTGTCTTTGGACACACAGGCCGACCCAGCCGTCATAGCCAGCGCAACACCGGCCTTGGCGCGTTCCGCATGATAGGCGCGGTAGCGATCCTTGGGCATACCGTCTTCGGGATAGGCGGGTTCATGACTGGTTGTCATGATCCGATTGCGCAGGGTGAGGTGCTTTAACTGATATGGCTGCAGAAGTGGATCGTTGCTCATTGCGCTGTTCCCACGGCAAAGCTGGCTTTTTCAGAGAAGAGGGCCCGGTGTGTTTTGGACAGAAATTGGCTAGGAGGACGAGCTGACGCTTACTCCTTCGCCGTATCGTCTGCGTTCAGGTTCAAGTGCGCCATACCGCTGCTGCCCAGGTCAACGGCGGCAAATGGGCCACCGTGATGGATATTGGCGGGATCAAGGGGGTCAAGCGGGCCGTCCTTGGCAAAGATCTCATCGGCGAATTGCTCGGCATTGTCCTTGGGACGGAAACCCAGATGCCGCGCCTTGGAATTGTCGACGGGCGCGCGATCATTGTCGGACACGCCATAGACGATGCTGAAACCTGTGACCGGGGTCTTGATCGCCTGTTCCACCATATGGACCAGATCATCATAGCTGAGCCACGTCCCAACCGCGCGACTGTTCGTGACCTGCGCGCAAGACAGGATGCGCAGGCAGACGGCCTCGAGCCCGCGTTTGTCCCAGTAAAGCGATGCGAGGTCTTCGGCGAAGCATTTGGCAAGCCCATAGAACGTGTCTGGTCTGTGTGGCGCGTCGATGCCGATGAAATCAGTCTTTTTGTGCATGCCAACCGCATGGATCGACGAGGCATAGATCACCCGCCGCAGATTGTTGCGATGGGCGGCCTCCCACACGGTATAGGCACCGTAGAAGTTCGGGCCCCAAAGCACATCCATCGGGGCCTCATCCGCGATGGCGCCGAAATGAACCACCATATCCGCGCCTTCCAGCAGCTCTGTCATGGCTTCAAGATCGGCAAGATCGGCCTTCACGTAGCTTTCGTTCGGCGCGAGGTTGGGTATGCTGTCGGCAATGTCCGAGGAGACCAGCTCATCAAACAGTTTCGAAAGCGGCCCGCGCAAATATGATCCAAGCCGCCCCGCTGCGCCGGTGAGGACAAGTTTCTTCATGGGCGAACTCCTTTCAGATTGGCAACGGCATCGGCGATGCGGTTCAGGGCCGTGTTCAGAACGTCTTCGGACGCGGCTGTCGAAATGCGGAAAAAGGGCGACAGTTCATAGGCGCTGCCGGGAACAGCCGCCACACCGGCTGCGCTGAGAAGATAGGCGGTGACATCGGCATCCGAGGTCAGGGTTGCGCCGTCGGGCGTCGTGGCCCCGATCAGGCCCTCGCAGCCGATCAGCCCGTAGAACGCCCCGCCCGGCGGGTCGAGCGTCAGGCCGGGAATGTCATGGATACGTTCGACCACAAGGTCGCGACGAGCTTCGAACGCGGCGCGGAAGCGGCGGACCTCATCCTGCGGACCGTTCAAAGCAGCCGCCGCTGCGGCCTGCGCGATCGAACAAGCGCCCGAGGAAATCTGGCTTTGTACCTTGGTCATCGCGGCGATCAGCTCTTTCGGGCCAGCGCCATAGCCGATGCGCCACCCGGTCATCGCATAGGCCTTGGAGACCCCGTTCACCGTCAGTGTCCGATCTTTCAGCGTCGGGCACAGGGCTGCGGAAGACCGGAAGACGCGATTGTCGAACAGGATGTGTTCGTAGATCTCATCAGACAGGATCAGGATGCGGTCCTGTTGTTCCAGAACCGCGCCAAGGGCCGCAATCTCAGCGTCCGAATAGACCGCGCCCGAGGGGTTCGACGGTTGGTTCAGCAACAGCCAGCGTGTCTTGGGTGTGATCGCGGCCGCCAGCCTGTCGGGCGTCAGGCGGAAACCCTCTTCAGCCGGGCATTCGATGGTGACGGGCGTACCGCCAAGGATCAGCACGATGTCCTTGTATTGCCCAAAGTAAGGCGCGCAGAGGAGAACTTCGTCGCCCGGCTCGAGCGTGGCCATGAAGGCGTTGAACAGCACCTGCTTGGCCCCGTTCGAGACGATGACTTCATCGGGTGCATAGGTCAGATCATTTTCACGCTGCAGCTTGTCGACAACCGCCTGCCGCATGGTCAGGGTGCCGTTGGTGGGCGGGTATTTGGTCTCACCCGCCAGAGCGGCCTGATGTGCGGCGTGTTTGATGTGGTCGGGCGTGTCGAAATCGGGCTCTCCGAGGCCCAGATCAATGACATCCTCACCCCGCGTGCGGGCCTCTTTGGCGGCCTGGCTGACCCAAGCCGAGGCCGAGGGTTTCACGGATGCAAGGCGCGAGGCGGCAAAGCTCATTTCAGGTGATCTTTCGTTTGGGCTAGAGCCGTATCCGCTGCACGCGCCAGAAGGCCGGTATCAATAGCGTTGGCAACGAAGGTGAACCCTTCGTTCAAAAGCTCGGCCGCAAAGGCCGGGTCGGTGACTAGGGTCCCCACGGGCACTCCGCGCGCGATCAGTTTCTGGGCGGCTTTTCTGATCTCCGACCAGACCTCGGGATGCATGGGATTGCCGACATGACCAAGATCGGCGGCGATATCCGCCGGGCCGAAGAAGATGCCGCTGACACCATCGACCGTGCCGATGGCTTCGGCCTGTTCCAAGGCGTTGCGAGATTCCACTTGCAGCAGAACCGTCAGCTCGTCTTCGCAGCGCGTCGCATAGTCCTTGATCCGCCCAAAACCCGTTGCGCGGCTTGCGCCGGCCATCCCACGAACGCCGCGCGGGGGATAGCGCGTGGCCGCGACCGCGCGCTCGGCTTCTTCCACCGATTGGATCATCGGAAACAGAAGCCCCGGCGCGCCGAGGTCAAGCAGGCGTTTGACCACAACCGCATCATTCCATTCGACGCGGACAAGGGCTGTGGTCTGATACGCCTCGAAGGCCTGCAGCTGCGACAACACGCTGTGATAGTCGTTCGCGCTATGCTCCATGTCGATCAGCGCCCAGTCGTAACCTGCGGTGGCTATGACTTCGGCTGCAGTGTTACTGCACAGGCTGACCCAAACACCAACTTGTTTGTCGCCATTTGCGATCGCATGGGTGAAACGGTTGCGTATTAGCTCCATCAGATCACTGCCTTTTCGATGATTGGTTGTCCGGCCGGGATACGTTGGTAGTTGAAGGGCGTCATGTCGAGCGCGCGGTATTCGCCATAGGTCAGCCACTCGGCCGTGCCACGCCCCATCGCCGGAGATTGCTGCAGACCGTGGCCCGAGAACCCGTTCAGGAAAATGAAGTTCGACAGCTCGGTATGCGGACCCATGATCGCGTTGTGATCGAAGGTGTTCATCGCGTAGTGCCCAGCCCATTCGCTTTGCAGCTTGATCGCTTCGAATTGCGGGATACGCGTGGCGAGGACGGGCCAGACGTGGTTTTCCCAGAAGGCGTGATCCATGTTGAAATCATCGAAATCCACCGCCGGGTCGATGTCAGAATGCCCGCCGCATTGATACGTGCCGCCTCCGACCTCGCGCACATGAACGCCCGATGGATCAATGGTCAACGGCAGGTCGCGGTCTAGTGGCTGTTCGGCCTTGAAAATCCAGGAATAGCGTTTGCGGGGTTCGACCGGCACGTCAATCCCCGCCATTTGCGCGGTTCTGGCGGCCCGAGGGCCGGACGCGTTGACCACCTGTCCGCACGCAATGACTTCGCCCGAGGCGAGCGTGACGCTTTCGACCTTGGTGCCTGCGGCGTTTCGCGTGATCTCGACGACTTCGTTCTGGATCCATTCGACGCCACGCTCACGGCTTTGCCGCCGCCACCAGTGATCGAGGGCCGCACCGTCGAAATAGCCTTCGTCAATCAGATTGATCGAGCCCAGAACGATGTCATCGACGTTGTAGAACGGATAGGCGGCCTTGATCTCATCTGCGTTCATCAGCTGCGTTGCCGCCCCTGCCGCCAACTGCACTTTCTGGTTCTCGCGCAGCACGTTGGCAAAGCCTTCGGTGTCGGCCAGATACATGTAGCCAAAGGAATGGATCGAAAGCTCGGGCACCCGGTCGTCTCCACCCATATAGCCGCGCAGGTTCTTCACGAAGTCGGCGGCAAACTGGCTGATCCGCACGTTCAGTTCGGCCGAGAATTGCTGCCGCATACAAGAATTTGTATGCCCGGTCGAACATGAGGCGAAACTCATGTCGCGTTCGATCACCAAAACTGAGCCATTGAAATCGGCATTGTCCGACAGGAACCAAGCGGTCGAGGCACCCATGATCGCGCCGCCTATGATCACTACGTCATAGCTTTGCCGGGCCGGGCTCTGGTTGCTCATTCGTATTCTCCTTTTGCAACGGCACGGTGGATCTCGGAGATCTCGGATGCCGTCAAGCCATAGTCGCGTGATGCTGTTTCGTCTGAAATATAGCCGAGCGCCAGATCACGCTTCACCATCTGTTTTGACCGTTCCGACGGGTCACCGTAGCCAGCACCGCCGGGGAACGCCATCACGACTTTGCGCCCGTGTGGTACAAACTGTTTACCTTTGACCCGCATGTCGGATCCGTCGTCCTGGGCAATGGTCGTTGGTGCCCCATTTCCCCCGCCACGGCGACCGCGCGCGGGGTATTGGCTGCGGTCGAACATGGCCTGAATGTCGAACTCGTACCCCTCTTGCGCGCCGACCTCCATATACTGTCCCAGCCCGCCGCGCGTTTTCCCAGCACCGCCGCTGTCGGGCCGCAGTTCCTTGCGCCAGATGATGACCGGACCGGCGTGTTCGGTGGCCTCAATCGGCATGGTCATGACGCCCGAGGGGAAGGCGGTGGCGTTCATTCCGTCGTGTTCCTGCCTTGCGCCGGACCCGCCCGAGTTGAAGGTCAGCACTTCGGACCGGCGGGCGCCTTTAGGGGCCGGGGCATCGGTGCGGGGGCGCAGACTGACCTGAAAGTTGCACAAACATCCCGCGCCTTCGGCGGGGACGAGGCCGGGAACGATCTTGTCGAACGCGTCATAGACCGCATCGGGCACGAAATGGCCCACGATATGGCGCAGTGCGACCGGAGCCGGGTGCAGCGCATTCACGATCGAGTTCTCGGGTGCGGTGACTTCAAACGGGGCCAATGATGCTGCGTTATTTGGGATCTCGGGCGCAATCGCGACCTTGAGTGCGTAGCAGGCATAGGCTTTGGTATAGACCAGCGGGCAATTGATCCCTTTCTTGTCCACCCCCGAAGTGCCATTGAAATCGGTCACGATCCTGTCGTCTTCGACGCTGATCCTGACCTTCAACGTGATCGGAGTATCAAACCCGTCCATCGTCATTTCACCCTCAGCGGTTTTCTGAGGCAGGGCGGCGATACGCTCCAGCGTCGCTCGGCGGGAATTGTCGAGGATGAATGCGGCGATCCCATCGAGGGTTTCGAGGTCGAACTCCTCCATCATGTCGATCAGACGGCGGTGGCCGATTTCGTTACAGGTGGTCAGAGCGTAGATGTCTCCGATAAGCTGATCCGGCTCGCGCACATTGCCGCGAATGAGGCGCACCAGCGTTTCATCCACATCGCCACGGTCGGCAAACTTCATGATCGGGATGTACAGCCCTTCCTCATAGACGCTTTGAGCATCCGCCCCGAAGCCGCGCCCGCCGATATCCACGATATGCGCGGTACAGGCAAAGAACCCGACCAATGCGCCCTTGCGAAAGGATGGGGTGACCATAGTGATGTCATGTAGGTGGCCTGTACCCTCCCACGGGTCATTGGTGATGTAGACGTCGCCTTCATGCATGTTCTGCCGGCCAATTCGGCGAATGAAATGTGCAACCGCATCTGCCATCGCGTTCACATGGCCCGGCGTGCCGGTCACAGCCTGCGCCAGCATGTTCCCGTGCGTGTCGTAGACCCCCGCCGACAGGTCCCCGGCCTCGCGGACCGAGGTTGAGAACGCCGTCCGAACCAACGCCTGCGCCTGTTCCTCAACAACCGAGATCAGTCGGTTCCACATGACCTGATAGGTGACTTTGGACTGCTCGTTGCTCATCACGCGGCTCCTTTGGTCACAACATCGATGCAGCCATCGGGCTGGCGGATGGCGTCCCGGCTGGCGGGGACGACGATGGTTGTTTCATCCTCTGTTACGACCGCAGGCCCCTGCGCGCGTTGTCCGGTCTGCATGCTTGCGCGGTCGACGGTATCTGCGTCCAGGTAACGGCCGGATGCAGCATCAAAGACCTGTCGCGTGCCTTCGGACATGGCCGGGCCTGTTGCGTCCGTGACGGCAATCGGCGCGACCTCTTCAGGCGGGGTGCTAGCGTTGACGGACCAGACGGTGATCTCGATATCCATACCCGCGACCGGGTGGCCAAAGAGCTTGGTATAGCCTTCCTCGAACCGGGCCTGATAGGTGGCGGCTTCGGGATTCTTCGCCTGTTCTTCGGTCAGTTCGATCGGGATTTCCCATCCCTGACCGGAATAGCGCATATAGGCTTTGAAATCGGTCCGGATCGGACTGACCGCATCGCAGGTTCGCACAAAGCCCGTTGTTTCGGCCCTCAGATCGGACAAAAGCTGCCTGATCCGTCCCGCGTCAAAATCGCTGAGCTTCATATAGACCGAGCGGTTGGCCTCGAAACTGAAAGGCGCGCGCAAAAACCCGATGGCCGAGCCGACCCCGGCCCCCGGCGGAACCAGCAGGCGTTCGACCCCAAGCTTTTCACACAGACGTCCGGCGTGCAGAGGTGCTGCGCCCCCAAAGGCGATCATGGTGTATTCGCTCAGGTCTTCACCATTCTCAACGGCGTGGACGCGTGCTGCGTTGGCCATGTTTTCGTCCACCACCTCGGCCACGCCAAAGGCGGCCTCAATCGGGTCCATGTCCAGCGTGCGGCCAATATGGTCGGTCAGCGCGGATTTGGAGTTGTCCGGGTTCAAAACGATCGAACCACCGGCGAAGTTGTTCGGGTCCAGCTTGCCGAGAACCAAATCGGCATCCGTAACGCCGGGGCGTGTGCCGCCGTGTCCGTAGCAGGCCGGGCCGGGCTCCGACCCGGCGCTTTCCGGGCCCACGCGGATCTGGCGCATCCCGTCCACATGAGCCAGGCTGCCGCCGCCCGCGCCGATTTCGACCATGTCGATCACCGGGATCGAAATCGGCATGCCCGAGCCTTTCTTGAACCGATAGGTCCGCGCGACTTCAAACACGCGGCTGGTTTTGGGCGTCTGGTTCTTGATCAGGCAGATCTTGGCCGTGGTGCCGCCCATGTCAAAACTCAGCACTTTGTCCAAACCGTAGCGTGCCGCAATATGCGCCGCAAAAACCGCACCTCCAGCGGGGCCGCTTTCGACCAGCCGCACCGGGAACTCCGCCGCATTCTGGATTGAGATGATGCCGCCACCCGAATGCATCAGGAAGATCCGGCATTTGACGCCTTGGGCGCGCAATTGATCTTCGAGGCGACCCAGGTATGAGGCCATCAGTGGCTTGATATATGCGTTGGCAACCACCGTGTTGAACCGCTCATATTCGCGCATCTGAGGCGAAATCTCGGAAGAGATCGAAACCGAAACGTCAGGCAGTTTCTCGGCCAGAACCTCGCGCACCAGATGCTCATGCGTTGAGTTGAGGTAGGAGTGGATCAACCCTACCGCCACCGATTCAAACCCGGCTTGCGCAATCCGATCCACAACGGCTTCGACATCGGCGCGGGTCAGATCAACCAGAACTTCGCCACGGGCATCGACGCGGCCGGGAACGGTAAAGCGCATGTGGCGTGGCAGCAGCGGGTCAGGCAGTTTGAGGTTCAGATCATACTGCTCGAACCGGCTTTCGGTGCGCATTTCGATCACGTCGCGGAACCCTTCCGTCGTAATCAGCGCCGTTTTCGCCCCACGGCGTTCGATCAGCGCGTTGGTCGCCAGCGTGGTGCCGTGGATGATCTGGTCAATCTGGCCCGGAGTGACCCCGGCCTTGTCACAAACCCGCTGCATCCCATCGATGATCGCGTTTTCTGGCGCGGCATAGGTTGTCAGCACTTTGGTTGAAAATGTCTGTCCATCCTTTTCCAGAACCACATCGGTAAAGGTGCCGCCGATATCAACGCCCAGTCGGATAGAGTGTGAAGTCATGCCCGTGCCCGCTTGAAAGAGTACCTGTCAAACGCAACTAAAACCCAGCTCGGGACAAAAAATCAAATTGCTTGTATTTCTACTCCTGATCAGTTTTCTTTATCCTCTTTGTGGCCTGAGCTGAGCGGCGATTTCCGCCGCATGTTCCACGAAGCGTGCGGTCCGCGTTGCGTCGTAGCGGGCAAAAAACCGCAGCGGCTCGGCTGTCCAGTCGGATTGAAGTTCCAACAGGGCGCCCGTGTCGATCTCGCGTTGAACCAGAGGGCGCGGCAGCAACGCGATCCCAAGGCCTTCCGATACCATCGGAACGCAAGCGGACAAAGCGTTTGAATGCACGATTTTTTGCGCGTCCAGCCCGCGGTCCTGCGCCATCGCGTGCAGGCTGTGCCCTGCAAGGGTGTGGCGAGCATGGGTCAGAACGGAGAATGCGAAAAACCGGTCTACGTTGCGCCCTTCGGGCAAAGCCGAAGCGAGTGTCGTATTGGCCACCCACACATAGTCTTCGCCGGTCAGTTCCCTTGTCCCGTCCAGTTCCGTTTTGAATGGCCCGTTCTGCACCGCAAGATCAAGCTGCCCCTCCAGCAGCTTTTCATCAATTGTGCTGGACAGGTCTACCACAAGCTCGACGCTCAGATTGGGATAGTGCTGTTTTAGGCACCGCAGAAAATCTTGCAGCCATGTGCAGGCGACCAATTCGGTGACGCCAAGACGCAACCGCTCCTGAATCAGATCTTGTCGGTCGGCCTCTTCCAGCAAGGCTTCGGTTGCGCGGAGAACCGTTCTGGTTTTCTCCAACAGCGACTCTCCTTTCGCTGTCAGACGTACGGAGCCTGCATCGCGATACAATAGCTTTGTGCCCAACGCATCTTCCAGCGTGGCGATGCGTGAAGAGATATTGGGCTGCGTCGTGGCAAGCGCGTTCGCTGCGGCGCGGAAGGTTCCCATATCGACTACGAAGGTGAAGGCTTCGAGCTGTTTGAGAGTGATTTGGTTCTTTATCATTCAAGCTTTTGAGCATCAGGGAAACTGACCGTCAATCGTTCAGGGAAAGAACCCGTCCGTTCCGTCCATTTGATGTCTGGTCGGCAGAGAATTGGTTTGCGTGCGGTGGCGAATAGAGCGATCAACGGGGCGACTCGACCACTTGCCGGAAAACAGGAGGCAAACATGAGGCTTGGCTATCTTGGGTTTGGAACCATTGCGCGGGCCTGCGCCGAAGGTCTGGTCAGCGATGGGCATGACATTGTTGTCAGCGAAAGAAGCCGGGCCAACTCATCCGAGCTATCGGCTCGCTTCGACAATGTGACCGTGGCTGACAATCAGGGTGTTTTGGATGCCAGTGACGTGGTCTTTGTCGGATCGACCGCCGAACAGGCCGAGATGATGCTGTCCGCGCTGCGGTTTCGCGAAGGCCAGCGGGTGATCTCGTTCATGGTTGGCATCTCGCCGGAACAGGTTCAGGCCCTCGTTGCACCGGCCACGTTCGAGACGTTGATGATCCCGTTCCCATCCATTGCCTCGGGCGGGTCTCCGGTTCTCGTCTTTCCCGCGTCACCAACTGTTGAGGCGCTTTATGGTGGTTCGAACACCGTTATCACCATGAAGTCCGAGAGTGATTTCAACGAGTTTCTGGCCGCTCAGGCCCTGTTGTCGGTGGTGGCGAAATCGCTGGCTGTCGGGATTGACTGGCTGGGTCGCAAAACCGGCAGCGCCCATGAGGCTGAGAAATTCCTGCGCCTGTTGATCGGAGGGTCGATCATGGCCGCGCCGATGGAGACCGAGAACGCGATGGCCGATCTTGTCGACTCGTTGAACACACCGGGCGGGCTGAACCAGCAGTTGCGAGAGTACATGGCCGATCGCAACACCTATGACGATCTGGTCCAAGGGATCGAGGTCTTGTCGGCCCGTCTATCCGAGGGCTGATTACCCGTACTGTACGCGGGTGCGACGACATCATGTCGCTGATGTGGGATGAGTTTACCCGTTGGGATCGCCGCGATGGCCGTTATGTTTGGCTTTCGCGGTTTGACATTGGCCCTTTGGTCTGGTGATACCCCTCATCGGATCAGATGCTTTTGTCGACCGAAACTGAAAAAGGTAACCAGGTGCGCGCCAAATCTACGTTCGTGACCCCGCTTCCAACCCAATGGGTCGGGCCGATTCTGTTCAGGGGGGATCTGGTGTCCGGTGAGGTCAGCGTCCCTCTGGCGACGTTCGAGACGCCCTTATGGCCCTCCACCGCGCGGGGCGCGGGTGTTTCGCGGCATGCAGGCGGCATTCAGGTCACCCTGGTTGATGAGCGGATGACACGCTCCATCGCCGTACGTGCGCAGGATGCGGCCTCGGCGCATCAAGCCTGGCAACGGATCGAGGCGCAGACCGACAAAGTGGCCGAGATCATCTCCTCGACCAGCCGCTTTGCTCGCCTGATCAAGCTAAATCGCCAGATCGCCGGAAACCTGCTGTTTATTCGGATCGAGTGTTCCACCGGGGATGCCTCGGGTCACAATATGGTGACCAAGGCGGCTGAGGCGGTGTTGAACTGGGTCTTGGACGACCAGCCGCATTTGGCCTACGCGTCGATCTCGGGCAATCTGTGTACCGACAAAAAGGCATCCGCTGCGAATGGGCTTTTGGGGCGGGGCAAATACGTCATTGCCGAAGTGGAAATCCCGGGCCGACTGCTGCGGCGCATGTTGCGCACAACGCCAGAGCAGATGGTTGCGCTCAATCTCGAAAAAAACCTGATTGGTGGCAATCTTGCGGGATCTCTGCGCAGCGCCAATGCGCATTTCGCAAACATTCTGCTGGCCTTCTATCTGGCCACCGGTCAGGACGCCGCGAATATCATTGAGGGCAGCCAAGGTATCGTTCATTGCGAGGCGCGCGGTGAAGATCTGTATTTCTCATGCACCTTGCCGAACCTGATCGTCGGTTCGGTCGGGGCAGGTAAAGGCAATGAGCAGGTCGAAGAAAACCTGCGCCTGATGGGGTGCAAAGAGGAACGCGATGCGGGCGAAAATGCCCGTCGGCTGGCTGGCATCTGCGCAGGGGCAGTATTGTGCGGTGAGCTGTCCTTGATGGCTGCGCAAACCAATCCCGGAGAGCTTGTGCGCACCCATATGGAACTGGAACGATGACCAAGCCCAAACCTGCCGATCGCAGCGTGGCCGGGCGCAAGCTGGATCATCTGCGCGCCGTTCTGGAAGACCCCGATGTCGAACGCAGGCGCAGCGGGTTTGACGCGATCTCTCTGACCCATCGCGCCCTGCCTGAGCTGGATCTGGATGCGGTCGACACCAGCGCACGGTTTCTGGGCAAGCCTCTCAGCTTTCCGCTGCTGATTTCGTCGATGACGGGCGGAACCGGGGATGAGATCGCAAGGATCAATCGCAATCTTGTAGAGGCGGCTGAGGCGACCGGGGTAGCAATGTCCGTTGGCTCACAACGAGTGTTGTTCGCCGATCCTACCTCGAGGGGCAGTTTTCAACTGCGTGATGCCGCGCCAAGTATACCGTTGATCGGCAATATCGGCGCTGTGCAGCTGAACGCAGGGCTAGATGCAGACCACTGTCTTCAGGCCGTTCAGGCGCTTGAGGCAGACGGGCTTTACCTGCACCTCAACCCGCTGCAAGAGGCCGTGCAGGTCGAAGGAGACCGTGACTTTTCCAACCTGTCTGGCAAGGTCTCTGATCTCGTTTCGAACATGCCGGTGCCCGTGCTGATCAAAGAGGTTGGTGCCGGGCTGTCCGGCCCTGATGTTGAGTTGGCCTATGACGCCGGTATTCGACATTTTGACGTGGCCGGTCGCGGGGGTACTTCCTGGAGCAGGATCGAATATCACCGCCGCGCAGACGAGCAGGACGATCTGGGGCTGGTTTTTCAGGATTGGGGTCTGACAACGGTCGAAAGTCTGCTTGAAACTCGGGACGTCTTGGTCAAAAAGACCGATCCAACAACACTCATCGCCAGTGGCGGTTTAAGAGACGGTGTGGACATGGCCAAATCTATCATTCTTGGCGCAGATCTGTGCGGAATGGCCGCGCCGTTTTTGGCCGCAGCGCAGGAATCGAGCGCGCAGGTCATCCGCCAAATTGAAAAGTTACGTCGCGAATTTCAGACAGCGATGTTTCTTTTGGGCTGCGCCGATGTATCTCAGCTGAAGGCAAATGTCTCACTGATCCGATCAAGGTCAAAGTTTTGGTAGTCTCTACTGGTATCAGCGCGATGAGCTTTTTTACGCCTCATCGCTATATTTCGCTGGACACTCTGGCCCAGCACCACGGCATCGACCCTGCGAAGTTCTCACGTGGGATCGGGCAGGAAAAGATCGCCATGCCCGGGCATGACGAAGACGTTGTGACCTTGGCCGCCGAGGCCGCGAAGCCGATCATTGATCAACACGGAGCAGACGGGATCGACACCATCTTGTTTGCGACGGAAACAGGGATCGACCAATCGAAATCGGCGGGTATCTATGTGCAGCGGCTCCTTAGGCTGCCTTCGAACCTGCGCAATGTGGAGTTGAAGCAGGCCTGTTATTCTGCCACCGCTGCCCTGCAAATGGCCTGCGCCCATGTGGCACGCAAGCCGGATCGTAAAGTGCTTGTAATCGCCTCTGATATCGCGCGCTATGATCTGGACAGCTCGGGCGAGGCGACGCAAGGGGCCTCAGCCGTTGCGATGCTGGTCACGGCTGACCCGACGCTGTTGGAGATCGGCACTGTCTCGGGCCTGTTTACCGAAGACATCATGGATTTCTGGCGCCCCAACCACCGGCGCACACCCTTGGTTGACGGTAAGTACTCGGCGCTACGCTATCTTGGGGCGCTGGTGGAGTCCTGGCGCGATTATCAGGCAAATGGCGGCTTGTCCTACGATGGGTTTACGCAGTTCTGTTATCACCTGCCATTCTCGCGTATGGGCGAGAAGGCGCATCTGCGTCTGGCGAAAGAGGCAAAAGCCGAGGCCGATATGCAGGCCGCTCTGCCGGCGATGATCTACAATCGTCAGGTCGGGAACAGCTATACCGCATCGATGTACCTCGCGATCCTGTCCACGTTGGAGAACAGCGATAGCGATCTGGCAGGCAAATCCCTAGGACTGTTTTCCTACGGCTCCGGCGCGACCGGTGAGTTCTTTGATGCCAAGGTGGTCGAAGGCTACCGCGATCATCTGTTTGCATCCCGCCACCGGGAAATCCTGGAGGACCGGACCGCCGTCTCATATGATGAATATGTTGCCCTTTGGCACGCGAGGAATGGCGAGGACGGGACAGATACCCCCATGCCTGACGAGGCAAAGGGGCGCTACAGACTGGCAAGCATTGACGATAACAAGCGCATCTACGTTGACCGCACCGCATGATAAAGTCTGGGCCCACGCGCCCGGTAAGCTGATCCTGTCCGGAGAGCATTCGGTTCTGTACGGCATGCCCGCGCTGGCAATGGCCGTGGCCCGCTATACCGAAGTGTCGTTTCAGCCGCTGGGTTTGGGTGAAGGCCTGAAGACTGCGTTCGAGAACCTGTCTTCGGGCGAATACTACCCTCTGAAACTGTTGTCTCAGTTCAAATCGTCACTGGATCAACGCTTTGATAAATTCGCGCGCGGTGAGTTGGATGTCCACAAGATCCTCACACGTCCCGATGATCTGGCGGTCTATACTCTGGCCTCGCTGTTGCATGACAGCCTCGCAGCGCCCGGGTCAACGATTCCCGGCATTGGTGCGATGAACAGCAAACTGGCCCCCGGACAGTTGGCCAGTCGGTCAGAGCTGCCGATTGGCGCGGGTATGGGGTCGTCTGCCGCCATCGTCGCGGCAACAACGGTGTTGTTTGAAAACCTGCTGGAGCGGCCCAAAACGCTTGAAGAGAGGTATGAGCGGGTCCGGTTTTGCGAGCGCCTCAAGCATGGGCGCGCGGGGCCGATTGATGCCGCCGCAGTCGTCCGAGGTGGCCTTGTGCGTGCAGGCGAAACCGGTATCGCGGCGCCGGAGTTACCGTCGGATCATGGTTTGCTGACGGGTAAGGGGTGGTATTGGGTCCTGCACGGCCGGCCCGAAAGCACCACAGGCGAATGCGTCAGTGCGGTCAAGGCCGAACACGCGCAGAACGACGCCCTTTGGCAACGTTTCGGCGACTGTACGATCGCGTTTTTGACCGCGATCGCCTCCGGGCATAACCCGGACGATGCGATTTCGGAAAACCAACGACTGCTGGAGATGATCGGCGTGGTGCCGGACCTGTGCCAAACGTTTATCAGACAGATCGAAGGCATTGGCGGTGCGGCCAAAATCTGCGGTGCGGGGTCTGTACGAGGTGATTTTGGCGGGGTGGTTCTGGTGCATATGGAGGACCACGACAAAATGGCCGGTTTCATGTCGGGCTATCCTCAGATGCAATGGTCCGCGTTGCGTCAGGCCTCGACAGGTGCAGCGATGGGCAAGGCCCCTGAAAACAGCACAGACGGAGCCAATGCATGATACGGGCCAGCGCACCGGGATCGGTCATGATTACCGGAGAACACGCAGTCGTTTATGGTTCCAGAGCCATCGTGGCCGCGATTGAACAAAGACTAACAGTAACGCTGCGACGACGTACCGATCAATTGGTGCGTCTTTCCTCTGACATTGCCGAAACGCAAACGGTAGACTTGGATCAGGTTCAAGCTGCAGGGCCCTACAAGTTTGTCCTTGCTGCAATCGCAATGCACAGGGATGCGATTGACGCAGGGATGGATATCTCGATTTCGTCGGAGATTGACCCGACGCTTGGGCTTGGGTCATCTGCCGCCGTGACCATTGCCGCTCTCGGGGCCGTTCTGACCGTCACGGGTCAGCCGTTGAACGGTATTCACTCCAAGGCCTATCAGATCATTCAGGATATTCAGGGCCGCGGCAGTGGCGCCGATTTAGCAGCCAGCTTGCAGGGTGGTATGCTGGCTTACCGCGCTCCACCAAATCCAGAGATGGTGGCACTGCCTCACCCTCCTACGATCAGCCTGCGATACTGCGGCTACAAGACCCCCACTGCGATTGTCTTGCAAAAGGTTGCGGAACGGATGATCGGAAGAGAGGCCGAGTTCGAGGAACTTTACGCGGATATGGGCGACTTGGCCGATCACGCCATCAGCACCGCGAATGACCGCGATTGGGGGGCGTTCGCAGTCGCCCTCACAAGCTATCAAACCCGGATGGAGCATTTGGGCGTGAGCGACGAAACCTTGAACCGGATCATCACATCGGCCCGACGGGCCGAAAATGTCATGGCGGCCAAGATCTCGGGCTCCGGCTTGGGCGATTGCGTTCTGGCTCTGGGAACGCCACCTGACGGGTTCACTCCGGTGAAACTGGCCAGCCAAGGACTGATCATACATGACTGACGCCGTTCAGACCCTCATTAACCAAGCGATGCGAGACGCGGACGAGGTTCAAAGCTTCAGCGCCTATGCCCCAAGCAATATCGCGTTGTCGAAATACTGGGGCAAACGGGACAGAGCGTTAAACCTGCCGCTCAACAGTTCCTTGTCGATCTCGTTGGCGGAGTGGGGGTCTCATACAACCGTCGAGCCATCCCAGAGCGGGTCGGATGAGGTCTTGCTGGATGGTCAGCCTCTGCCGCCGACCTCGGTGTTTGCGCGCAAGGCGCTTGCGTTTGCGGATCTGTTTCGCGGTGGCCTCGATGTGCCGCTAATGATCTCGACCAGAAACACGATCCCGACGGCGGCCGGTTTGGCATCTTCCGCCTCGGGCTTTGCGGCGCTGACCAGTGCGCTAAGCGGCAGTTTCGGGTTGGACCTGCAAGCACAGGATATGAGCCTGATCGCCCGATTGGGCAGCGGCAGCGCAACCCGATCCCTCTGGCATGGGTTTGTGCGCTGGGATAAGGGCGTGTGCGATGACGGTGGCGACAGCCACGGCGTGCCGCTTGATCTGGTATGGCCTGAATTCCGCATCGCCATTGTCGAGGTGGACACAGGCCCGAAACTGCACTCGTCCCGCGATGGAATGAACCACACGGTCGATACCAGCCCTCTGTTTTCCAGCTGGCCCGAGATGGCCGAGCGGGACTGCAAGACCATCGAGCAAGCGGTCATTGAGAGAGACTTTCAAACTCTGGGCCAAACGGCCGAGGCAAATGCGTTGGCCATGCACGCGACCATGCAAGCCGCACGCCCCGCACTGACCTACCTTACAGATCAAAGCTGGGTGATCCTGCAGCGACTGTGGCAGGCCCGCACAGAAGGACTTGCAGCCTATGCCACGATGGATGCGGGGGCAAATATCAAGCTGGTATTCCTGAAAGAAGCCGAGGCAGATGTCTTGAAAGCGTTTCCTGATGCCCGCGTGATATCTCCGTTCGAATGGTCAAACGCATAGAAGCCACGACACAAGATTGAGCGGTCGCCGCTGCCGAACGTGTCACGCTTTGGAAGGTGACCGCGTGCGATCCAATGCATGCTTATGCGGCGTTGGAGGTTGGCAATGCCCTCAACTCTTCCTGCCCTTTGGCGGGCAATAGACTTTCGCCAAAGGCTTCGCTATCCAACTTGCAGGCTCAGCGCCTTGCCGATCAGGCTCAAACACTTGTAGCAAGGGCAGTGGATATGACGGCCAACCCAAACGACAGAGCCTCTATTATGAAACTCACGCAGGATCCTCATTCGATCCGGTCCGGTGACCGGGAAAAGGTTCTGGAAGTGGCCATCGGTCGCGAGGTTCGCGCCTTTCGCAAGCAACAGAACACAACGGTCGCCGAGCTTGCGCAGGTAACCGGCCTGTCGATCGGGATGCTGTCCAAGATCGAAAACGGCAACACGTCGCCTTCGCTGACCACACTGCAACTGCTGGCCGATGCGCTGTCGGTTCCGCTGACCAGCTTTTTTCGCCGGTTTGAAGAGCGTCGCGACGCTGTCCACACCAAGGCCGGTGAAGGCGTCGAGCTAGAGCGCGAAGGCACGCGGGCCCATCACCAATACAACCTTCTCGGCCATCTAGGCGCCAATGGTTCGGGCGTGATTGTTGAGCCTTATCTAATCACTCTGACTGTGGAATCGGATGTTTTCCCAACCTTCCAGCATGGCGGGATCGAAACGATCTACATGCTGGAGGGTGAGGTGGACTATCGCCATGGCGATGAGGTTTACCCATTGAAACCCGGCGATACTCTGTTCTTCGATGCGGATGCGCCGCATGGGCCGGAGCGACTGGTAAGCCTGCCAGCGCGGTACCTGTCGGTGATCAGCTACCCTCAGACAAGCTGATCCGCTTTTTATCAGAGTGCTGATAATCAATTCGCTAGGCCTACAGCTATGTTGGCCGGGCTCTCTTGCCGTGGCTTGTAAGGGATCGCTCAGAAATTGGGCAAAATTTTCCTGTTAGGAAAAAACATTTCCTATAGTT
Organism: Ruegeria sp. AO1; assembly: GCF_056535985.1. NCBI lineage: Bacteria > Pseudomonadati > Pseudomonadota > Alphaproteobacteria > Rhodobacterales > Roseobacteraceae > Ruegeria > Ruegeria sp. AO1. The sequence goes on along the minus strand of NZ_JBQFJC010000002.1, from coordinate 464,236 downwards.
ATTGAGGATCGGATGTTTTGTTGCTAGCGTACACGCGCAACGAAACACGCAAGGAGAGCTGTCTGCCATGTGCGGAATTGTCGGACTATTCCTTAAAGACCAGTCACTGTCGCCCAAGCTGGGCGAGATGCTGACGGATATGCTGATCACCATGACCGACCGTGGCCCGGACAGCGCTGGTATCGCCATTTATGGCGATCCAACTCAGGGCACTACGAAAGTCACCGTTCAGTCTGCAAACCCCGAACAGGACTTTGCCAGTCTGGCGGATGAGCTGGGTCAACGGCTGAACACGTCCGTGACCCAGACGATCAACGACACCCATGCAGTGCTGGATATCCCGGGCGATCAGTTCGAGGCCGCGCGCGCTGCGCTAGCCGAAATCCGCCCCTCCGTCCGGATCATGAGCCGCGGAGAAAGCCTTGAGATCTACAAGGAGGTCGGTCTGCCCAAAGATGTTGCCGCTCGTTTTGAGCTGAGCGGCATGACCGGAACGCATGGGATCGGCCACACGCGAATGGCCACTGAATCAGCGGTGACCACGATGGGTGCGCACCCGTTCAACACCGGGGATGATCAGTGTCTGGTGCACAACGGATCGCTGTCCAATCATAACTCATTGCGGCGCAAGCTGCGCCGTGAGGGCGTGCATATCCAGACCGAGAACGACACCGAGGTGGGCGCCGCTTACCTGACGTGGAAAATGATGAATGGCGCGTCTCTGGGCGAGGCGCTGGAAAGCAGTCTTGAGGATCTGGACGGGTTCTTCACCTTTGTCGTCGGCACCAAGGACGGGTTCGGCGTGGTCCGTGACCCGATTGCCTGCAAACCGGCGGTCATGGCGGAAACCGATCAATATGTGGCCTTCGGAAGTGAATACCGAGCCTTGGTGAACCTGCCCGGCATCGAAGATGCCCGCGTGTGGGAGCCGGAGCCGGCGACGGTCTACTTCTGGTCCCACACAGACACTCCCAACAAAAAGGCCGCCTGACATGCAGACCTATGATCTTGAGGCGGACGGCCTGCGTGGGCTGAACGCCGCCCTGCAGGAGCAAAGCAAAGAGACCAACCAAACCAACTGGCAGGTGGTGAACCCCAAGGGCAGCCACGCCATTGCGGTCGGGTTGGACGCGCCGATCGAAGTGACGGTGAAGGGCTCGACCGGCTACTACTGCGCGGGCATGAACCAGCAGGCGATAGTTCGGGTCGAAGGCTCGGTCGGGCCGGGCGTGGCCGAAAACATGATGTCGGGTCAGGTCATCGTCGATGGCGATGCCAGCCAATACGCTGGGGCCACGGGCCACGGTGGATTGTTGGTGATCAAGGGCAATGCCAGCTCGCGCTGCGGGATCTCGATGAAGGGGATCGACATCGTGGTGCATGGCAACATCGGCCATATGTCGGCCTTCATGGCGCAGGCGGGCAATCTGGTGGTTTGCGGTGATGCTGGCGACGCGCTGGGGGATTCCCTCTACGAGGCGCGGCTGTTCGTGCGCGGCTCGGTTAAAAGCCTCGGCGCGGATTGTATCGAGAAAGAGATGCGCCCAGAGCATCTCGAGATCCTGAAGGATCTGCTTGACCGCGCAGGCAGCGATGCCAAGCCGGAAGAGTTCAAACGCTATGGCTCGGCGCGTCAGCTGTATAACTTCGACGTCGACAACTCGGCCGCTTATTAAGGATGAAGGGTATGAAAGATATGGACGATCAGACCCCCCGCACCGTGCCGATCCAGTCGGCGACTTTTTCCAACCCGATCAACGCCGAGATCCGCCGCGCGGCGGCCACCGGTATCTATGATATCCGGGGTGGAGGCGCCAAACGCAAGGTACCGCATTTCGATGACCTGCTGTTTCTGGGGGCCTCCGTCTCACGCTATCCGCTGGAGGGCTATCGCGAACGCTGTGATACCTCGGTGACGCTGGGCACGCGTTTTGCCAAGAACCCGATCCAGTTGGATATCCCGATCACCATCGCAGGTATGAGCTTTGGCGCGCTTTCGGGACCGGCCAAAGAGGCCTTGGGCCGCGGCGCTTCAGCGGCCGGCACTTCGACCACGACTGGCGATGGCGGTATGACGCCCGAGGAACGCGGCCACTCGACCAAGCTGGTCTATCAGTATCTGCCCTCGCGCTATGGCATGAACCCCAACGACCTGCGCAAGGCTGACGCGATTGAGATCGTGGTGGGGCAGGGGGCCAAACCCGGCGGCGGCGGCATGCTTCTGGGCCAGAAGATCAGCGACCGCGTGGCCGAGATGCGGACCTTGCCCAAGGGGATCGACCAGCGCTCGGCCTGTCGCCACCCGGACTGGACCGGGCCGGATGATCTTGAGATCAAGATCCTCGAATTGCGTGAGATCACCAACTGGCAGGTGCCAATCTACGTCAAGGTCGGCGCGACGCGGCCTTACTATGACACCGCACTGGCGGTAAAAGCCGGAGCCGATGTGGTTGTCATGGACGGCATGCAGGGCGGCACGGCGGCCACGCAGGATGTGTTCATCGAACATGTGGGCATTCCGACGCTGGCCTGTATCCGACCCGCAGTGCAGGCGCTGCAGGATTTGGGGGTGCATCGCGAGGTGCAGCTTGTGATCTCGGGCGGTATCCGCACCGGGGCAGACGTGGCCAAGGCGATGGCGCTTGGCGCGGATGCGGTGGCGATAGGCACGGCGGCTCTAATTGCCCTTGGCGACAACGACCCGAAATGGGAAGCTGAGTATCAGAAGCTGGGCACCACAACCGGGGCCTATGACGACTGGCATGAAGGGAAGGACCCCGCGGGCATCACCACTCAGGACCCCGAGCTTGCCGCGCGTCTTGACCCGGTTGATGCCGGGCGACGGCTGCGCAACTACCTGAAGGTCATGACGCTTGAGGCGCAGATCATCGCGCGGGCCTGCGGCCACAATCACTTGCACAATCTTGAACCCGAGGACTTGTGTGCCCTGACGATGGAGGCGGCTGCGATGGCAAAAGTGCCCCTGGCAGGCACCGACTGGTATCCGGGCAAGGCCGGGTTCTGATCTGACATTCGGAAGGCGCGGTCCCACGAGGCTGCGTCTTTCTTCTATTGGGATTGATAAACAGGGAAAGGAAGGCCGACCATGACGACAGATCTGGCAGCTTTCGCCAAAGAAAAAGGCGTCAAATATTTCATGATTTCGTTCACCGACCTGTTCGGTGGACAGCGGGCCAAACTGGTTCCCGCACAAGCCATTGCCGACATGCAGGAAGAGGGCGCCGGTTTTGCCGGGTTCGCCACTTGGCTGGATATGACCCCCGCGCATCCCGACATGCTGGCGGTGCCGGACCCGTCCTCGGTGATTCAACTGCCATGGAAGCCCGAAGTCGCTTGGGTTGCCGGTAATTGCGTGATGGAGGGGCAGGATGTGGCCCAAGCCCCACGCAACGTGCTACGCCGTCTGATCGAGGAGGCCGCCGAGATGGGCCTGCATGTAAAAACCGGCATCGAAGCCGAGTTCTTCCTGCTGACCCCCGATGGCGAACAGATCAGCGACCCGTTCGATACTGCCGAAAAGCCCTGTTATGATCAGCAGGCCGTGATGCGCCGCTATGACGTGGTGCGCGAGATCTGCGACTACATGCTGGACCTTGGCTGGGGTCCGTATCAGAACGACCACGAGGACGCCAATGGCCAGTTCGAGATGAACTGGGAATTCGATGATGTTCTTAAAACGGCGGACAAGCATTCCTTCTTCAAGTTCATGACCAAATCCGTGGCCGAGAAGCACGGGCTACGCGCTACCTTCATGCCCAAGCCGGTCGAGGGGCTGACAGGCAATGGCTGCCACGCCCATATCTCGGTTTGGGACGCGCCGGGCATGGATGCGAAGACCAACGTGTTTGCAGGCGAAGGCGACGGCCCGACCGGAGAGGTTGGTCTGGGCGAGCAGGGCAAGTATTTCCTCGGTGGCATCATGAAACATGCCAGCGCTCTGGCGGCGATCACCAACCCGACGGTGAACAGCTACAAGCGTATCAACGCACCGCGCACCATGTCGGGGGCCACGTGGGCGCCCAACACGGTGACATGGACCGGCAATAACCGCACTCATATGGTGCGCGTCCCCGGCCCGGGCCGATTCGAACTGCGCCTGCCCGATGGGGCGGCGAACCCATATCTGCTGCAGGCAGTGATCATCGCCGCCGGTCTGTCGGGCATCCGCAGCAAGGCTGATCCGGGACCGCGCTATGACATCGACATGTATGCCGAAGGCCACACGGTCACCGACGCGCCCAAACTGCCGCTGAACATGCTGGATGGCCTGCGCGAATACGACAAGGACGCCGAGTTGAAAGAAATGATGGGGCAGGAGTTCTCAAGCGCTTTCCTGAAGATGAAGCATCAGGAGTGGAACTCGTTTGTATCCCACTTCTCAAACTGGGAAAAACAACATACTCTCGATATCTGAGAGCAAAAAGAGGCCGCAGCAAATGCTGCGGCCTTGGTCTTTTCGGCCACGGCGTTGGCGCACAGGGCCACGCGCCAATATGCTTATCTGTGTGGAGAAATTGGCGGCATTACAGGACCCAGAATAGGTCCTGCGCCTAAGGTTCGACGTCCTGCAAGATCGGGACCGAATGCTTGGCAAGCAATCCTGACAGTTCCGGGCGGCATGAGCCGCAGTTTGTGCCCGCCAGCAGTAGCCTGCCGATTTCATCGACATCACCGATGTTCTGGGTACCGATGGCCCGGACGATCGTATTGAGTCCGACCCCGAAACAGGAGCAGACGATTGGCCCGCCATCCTCGACGCCATTTGCGGATCGTCCGGACAGGAGCTGATGAGCCTCGGCATCAGGCAGGGTTGCGAGATACTCCCTCATCAGGGTCACAGGTTCTCGAGATACATAGAGAACGGCAAGAACGCGCGGACCGTCTGACAGGGCGATCCTGAACGACCCGCGCTTGGGGTCTTCGACCGATGTGGACAGGGCGTCAGGCAGTTGGAACCAGTCTCGGGCCGTTTTCTCCCAGTCGGTGGGCATCTCATAGCCTGCCAGCTCTGTTCTATAGCCGTTTTCGGTTTTCGCCGTTGCCCGATACTCTGCCGATGGTGACGGAGGTGTTGCGGAGACTGCAAAACCATACCAACCCGCCTTCATGGGGTGCAGGGACACTGCGGCGGCTTTGCTTTCGGGTTGGCCTGATACCGGGTCAGTGACGCCGGGCATCAATGCATCGACACGGGCCGAGGGGGCTGTTTCGCCCGTCCAGTGGATCGGCGCAAACACCTGTCTGGGCGCGACGGCATCGGATGTCTTTAACCGGAAGATACAAGCCCCGACCGCGCTTTTTACCTCGACCAAGCTGTCGGGGTCTAGCCCGAGACGAGCCGCATCTTCGGGGTGAACCTCAATGAAAGGCTCAGCAAGGTGCGACGACAGGCGTGGTGACAGGCCAGATCGGGTCATGGTGTGCCATTGGTCCCGCGTACGCCCGGTGTTCAATAGGAACGGGTAGCGTTTAGAGGTCTTCGCCTCGGGTGGTCTGTGGCTGACCGCGATCAGGCGGGCTTTGCCGTCCGGGTGGAAGAACTGCCCGTCGCCAAAGAATCTACCTCCGGTGCCGTCCGGCGTCACCGGCCAGCGGGTTGGTTGCAGCTCGGCATAGTCGTCGTCCGACAGGTCCACATATCCAGAGATGTCGAAATCGCGCCCAAAGGGTTTGGCAATGGATGACAAAGCGGCATATTCGCGGAAAATCTGCGCGGGCGAGGTATAGTCGAATGCCTCTTTCCATCCCATACGGCGGCCCACTTCGGCGAGGATATCCCAATCGGCCCGCGCATGGCCCGGAGGGGTCAGGACGGCGCGCTGGCGGCTGATCGTGCGGTCCGAATTGGTGACGGTGCCGCTTTTCTCGGCCCATCCAGCTGCGGGCAACACCACATCTGCGACGCGGGCTGTGTCTGTGTGTTCGGTCAGGTCGCTGACAACCGTGAAGGGACAGGCTTTGATGGCGGCCTGCACCCGGTCGGCCTCGGGCATGGTGACGGCGGGGTTGGTATGAATCACCCAGAGGGCTTTGATCTGTCCCTTCTCAATCTCTCGAAATAGATCGACGGCTTTCAGCCCCGGTTTCTTGGGCATATTTGGCGCAGCCCAGAACCGCTGAACCGCCGCGCGGTGGTTTTCGTTTTCGATATCCAGATGGCAGGCGAGCATATTGGCCAACCCACCGACTTCTCTCCCGCCCATGGCGTTCGGCTGCCCGGTGACGGAAAACGGCCCCATGCCGGGTCGACCGATCCGGCCCGCAGCCAAATGGCAATTCAGGATCGCGTTGACCTTGTCCGTCCCGCTGGAAGACTGATTGACACCTTGGCTAAAGATCGTGACCACGCGCTCGGTCCTGATCCACATGTCGCAGAAGGTGTCGAGGTCTTTTTGATCCAGATCGGTCGCCGCCGGGTTGTCCTTTTGCGCGGCGGCCAATGCGTCGGTGAACCCTTTCGTATGGCTCAGAAAACCCGCGTCGACCTTTCCGGATTCGTGAATGCGGCCAAGCAGATAGTTGAATAGGGCCACATCGCTGCCCGGTGCCAGAGGCAGGTGTAGATCCGCCTGATCGCAACTTGCCGTTCTGCGCGGGTCGATCACAACGATCCGGGTCCCACGCGCCTGACGTGCCGCCATGAGCCGTTGATAGAGAACCGGATGGCACCACGCGAGGTTTGAGCCGACCAGAATAACCAAATCGGCCTGATCCAGATCCTCATAGGTCCCGGGCACGGTATCTGTGCCAAAAGCGCGTTTGTGCCCGGCCACGGTGGATGCCATGCAGAGCCGCGAATTGGTGTCGATATTCGCCGACCCGATGAACCCCTTCATCAGCTTGTTGGCGACATAGTAGTCCTCGGTCAGCAATTGCCCCGAGACGTAGAAAGCAACACTGTCCGGCCCGTGCGCCTTGATCGCCGATGAGAACCGATCCGCAACCAGTTCAAGGGCGTCATCCCAGCTGACATCCTCACCAAATGCGCGCGGGTTTCGCAGGCGGTGGTCGAGGCCAAGGGTCTCACCCAAAGCCAAGCCCTTCGAACAGAGCCGGCCATGGTTTGCCGGGTGGTCCGGGTCGCCGCGTACGGCCAGCCCTCCGGCCCCGTCGGGGCGCAGCAGGACGCCACAGCCGACCCCGCAATAAGCGCAGGTCGAGCGGACCTCGGGCAGGCCAGTGCCGTCCATCAGGCGGCGCTCCGGTGAGAGACTGTGCTGGCATCCAACAGGATGCGCCCGCCTTCGAGACGCACCGGATAGGTGGCGATCTGCCCCTCGTCAGCGCCCTGCGCCTGACCTGTGTTCAGGTCGAAGACCCAGTTGTGCAGAGGGCAGGTGACCGAATGCCCATGCACGATCCCCTCGGACAGCGGCCCGCCTTTGTGGGGGCAGCTGTTGGTGGCGGCGAAGACCTCGGCCTCGGCGGTGCGGAAGACCGCGATACAGCCGATATGCGTTTTTACCAAACGCGCGCCACGTAGTGGGATGTCTTCGATATGTCCGATGTCAATCCAGCTCATTCCGCGGCCTCCAGTGTGAAATCTGCGATCGGCGCATAGGTCTGCGCCTTGTCTTTGACGTGTTCCGCCCACGGATCCTTGCGGTAGATGCTTTGGGACAGTTCGAACCGTTCGACCAGAGCGGCACGGTTCTCCCGGTCCTCGACGACCTGAGCCTTGACCCAGTCCATGCCCACTTTGCCCAGCCATTTATACAAGCGGTCCAGATACTTGCCGCCTTCGCGATAGGCCTGAGTGACGGCCATCACGACCTCGATCGCTTCGTCTTCAGTTGGAACCTGACACAGGAGCTCGGTCTCTTTGACGTCCATACCGGCGGCCCCGCCGATGCTGATCTGGTACCCTGATTCCACGCAGACCACACCGATATCCTTGCAGGTCGCCTCGGCGCAGTTGCGCGGGCAACCTGACACCGCCAATTTCAGCTTGTGCGGGGTCCAGGAGCCCCACAGGATTTTCTCAAGCTTGATGCCTAGACCCGTGCTGTCTTGCGTGCCAAAGCGGCAATGATCGGTGCCGACGCAGGTTTTGACGGTACGCAGCCCCTTGGAATAAGCATGCCCCGAGACCAGACCGGCCTGGTTCAGATCAGACCAGATGGCGGGCAGATCTTCACCCTTCACGCCCAACAAGTCGATGCGCTGACCGCCGGTGACTTTCACCGTGGGCACGTCGTATTTGTCCGCCGCATCCGCGATGGCGCGCAATTCTTCGGGGGTGGTGATGCCTCCCCACATGCGCGGGACAACGCTGAAAGTGCCGTCCTTTTGGATGTTGGCGTGCTTGCGTTCGTTGACGAAGCGGCTTTGCGGGTCGTCTTGATATTCCAGAGGCCAGTCGGCCAGCAGGTAATAATTGATCGCCGGACGGCAGACATGGCAGCCATTCGGCGTTGTCCAGCTTAGTTCTTGCCAAACGGCGGCCTGGCTTTTTAGTTCCTGCCCCTTGATCAGACGGCGCACATCTTCATGGGTCAGATCGGTGCATCCGCAGATCGGTTGCGCCGTTGGCATTTGGAACTCATCGCCCAGAGTGACTTGCAACACCTGTTCAACCAGCCCCGTGCACGTCCCGCAGGATGCGCTGGCCTTGGTGCTTGCACGCACGGCGCCCAGATCGCTGGCACCCGCGTTAATCGCCTCGACAATGTCACCTTTGCATACGCCGTTGCAGCCGCAAATCTCCGCCTCAGGCGGCAATGCTGCAACGGCTGAAAGAGGGTCCGCGGTATCGCCTCCCTGATAGGCGGGCCCGAAGATCAGCGTCTCACGCATGACTTCAATACTGGTGCCGTCCTTGATCAGGCCGAAAAACCAACTGCCATCGGCAGTGTCACCGTACATGACCGCGCCGACCAGGCGGTCCTCTTCGATGACCAGCCGCTTGTAGACCCCGCGCGAGGGGTCGCGGAACACGATATCCTCACGCCCTGGCGCGTCTGCGAAGTCGCCCGCGCTGAACAAATCGCAGCCGGTGACCTTCAACTTGGTCGAGAGGGTTTTCTGAACAAACGCAGCTTCTTCGCCCAACAGCGCCTGCGCCACCACCTTCGCCTGATCGTAAAGCGGCGCGACAAGGCCAAAGACCGCCCCGTCATGTTCTACGCATTCGCCCACGGCGTAGACATCCGGGTCCGAGGTCAGCATCTGGTCGTCCACATGGATACCGCGCCCGGTGGCCAGACCAGCCTCTTGCGCCAGCGACGTATTGGGGCGGATACCCACGGCCATGACCAGCAGGTCACATGGCAATTCGGTCCCGTCGTCCAGAAGCAGCGCGCGGACTTTGCCATCTTGCCCGAGGATTTCCTTGGAGTTCGCCTGCAGGCAAATCTTGATGCGTTTGTCTTCCAGCGACTTCTTCAGCAGATACCCTGCGGCTTCGTCCAGCTGACGCTCCATCAGATGGCCCATGATGTGAACCACGGTCACGTCGACCCCATGCGTAGCCATGCCCGCAGCGGCCTCAAGCCCCAGCAGACCTCCGCCGATGACGACAACCTTGTTGCCCGAACCCATGCCCATCATCCGCTGGGTGTCTTCGAGATCGCGATAGGCGATCACACCGTCCAGATCATGACCGGGCAGAGGGATGATGAACGGATTTGACCCTGTCGCAACGATCAGCTTGTCGTAGGGCACATGTCCGTTGACGCCCTCGACCACCTTCATCTCACGGTCGATCTTGGCCACCTGCTCGCCAAAGCGGCAGGAAATGCCGCGTTCGGCATACCAGGTGTCGTCATGGGTGACGATCTCTTCATAGGTTTTCTCGCCCGACAGGACCGGGCTGAGCATGATTCGGTTGTAGTTCCCGCGCGGCTCGGCGTTGAACAGGGTGATGTCGAACGCATCCGGCGCGGCGTCGGTCAGGTGCTCCAGCACCCGGCCCGAGGCCATCCCTGCGCCGATGACAACAAGTCTTTGTTTCATGGTTTCACTCCGCTGCAATCGCCTTGGGGGCGGGTGTTTTGGGCTTGGCGCCGTGTTCGTATTCTTCGAGGAAATCCAGAACTTCCTGCCGGTAGGCGTAGTAGTTTGGGTGTTCTAACAGGGCCTTGCGGGTCCGTGGGCGCGGCAGGTCGACTTTGGTGATCTTGCCGATGGTCGCTTGAGGCCCGTTGGTCATCATGACCACGCGGTCAGCCAACAAGATCGCCTCATCAACGTCGTGGGTCACGCAGATGGCGGTGACCTTGGTGCGGGACCAGACCTCCATCAGTACTTCCTGCAATTCCCAGCGCGTCAGGCTGTCGAGCATCCCGAAGGGCTCGTCCAGCAGCAGTTTCGGGGATAGGGCGAAGGCGCGCGCGATACCGACACGTTGTTTCATGCCGTTCGACAGGTCGGAGGCGGATTTGTCCATCGCGTCAGCCAGACCGACGCGTTCCAGATAGTACTCCACCACGTCCTGCCGCTCGGCGATGCTGGCCTTGGGATAGACCTTGTCGACGCCAATCGCGACGTTCTCCTTGGCAGACAGCCAGGGGAACAGGTTTGGCGATTGGAACACCACCGCGCGTTCCGGGTCAGCCCCTTCGACGTGACGGCCATCCAACTTGATCGCGCCTTTCGAGATGGCGTTCAGACCCGCAGCCATAGTCAAAACCGTGGACTTACCGCAGCCGGAATGGCCGATCAGCGAAATGAACTCGCCCTTGTCGATCTTCAGGTCGAAATCCTCGACCACGGTCAGAGGGCCTTTGGGCGTCGGATACACTTTGTGCAGCTGCGAGAAGTCGAGGAAGCGGTTCTCGATCATCCCCTTCTGCGCCTCGGCGACCGCTGTTGGAACACCGTGGATTGGGGTGACATCCGGCAGGATACGAGAGCCTTCGACCTTGGCTTCGATCCCCACATCCATCAGGTACTTGGTGACGTCGGCCCTGAGGCGTTTGAAGGTCTCATCGTTGTTCATCGCACCCCGATCGCGTGGGCGGGGAATCGACACGCGGAACTCCTGTCCCAAAGTCCCATCAGGGTTCAGCGCAATGATGCGGTCAGCCAGAATGATCGCCTCGTCGACATCGTTGGTGATCAGCACGCAGGTCTTTTTGTCGGCCTCCCAAATATGTTCGATCTCATCCGCCAGATTGGCGCGGGTCAGCGCGTCAAGCGCCGACAAAGGCTCATCCAACAGCAGAACTTCGGGGTTCATCGACAAAGCGCGCGCCACGTTGACTCGCTGGCGCATACCGCCGGACAGTTCTGCAGGGCGGCGCGTTGCGGCGTGGCTGAGGCCCACCATCTTCACATAATGCGCGACCTTCTCGGCTTTCTCGAGTTTGCTGAGGCCCGGAAAGACCGTATCCACCGCCAGCCCCACATTGCCGCTGACCGTCAGCCATGGCATCAGCGAGTAGTTCTGGAAAATCACACCACGCTCTGGGCCCGGCCCCTTGATCGGAGCGCCTTTGAACGTGACCTCGCCCTTGGTCGGCGTATCCAGACCAGCCATCAGGTTGATCAGGGTCGTCTTGCCGGTGCCCGAGAAGCCGAGGATCACCAGAAACTCACCCTCTTGCACGTCCAGATCGATGCCTTTCAACACATCGGTGCGTGCGGTGCCTTCACCGAAGGATTTCGAGGCGTTCTTGAAGCTCAGAATGCTCATCTCGATCACCGGTTATTCGTGAAGGTAAACAGGGATTGCAGTGCGTACATCACCCGGTCCAGCAGGAAACCGATGATGCCGATGGTGAAGACCGCAACCATGATCTTTGCGAGCGAGCTGGACGAGCCGTTCTGGAACTCATCCCAGACAAACTTGCCCAAGCCGGGGTTCTGCGCCAGCATCTCCGCCGCGATCAGGACCATCCAGCCGACGCCCAGCGACAGGCGCAGGCCTGTGAAGATCAGGGGCAGGGCAGAAGGCAAAACCAGTTTGGTGATCTTGGTATAGGTGTTCATTTTCAACACCTTGGAGACATTCACCAGGTCCTTGTCGATGGAGGCTACACCCAGCGATGTATTGATCAGCGTGGGCCACAGCGAACAGAGTGTCACGGTGATGGCCGAGATCAGGAAGGATTTCGCGAACCAGCCGTCATTGGTGACATAAACGGCCGAGACGATCATGGTGACGATCGGCAACCAAGCCAGCGGAGACACCGGTTTGAAAATCTGGATCAGCGGGTTCAGCGCGGCATTGGCGGTCGGGGAAAGACCAGCGGCAATGCCAAGCGGCACGGCGACCACTGTGGCGATCAGAAAGCCGAAAAACACCGTTTTTATCGAGGTCCAGATCTGTTGGTAGTACGAAGGTGCCCCGGTAAAGGCGACTTCCTTCACCTTTTCGGGCTGACCGGCATCAATGAACTTTTGGTTGCGCTTTTCGACCATCGCTTCGAATTTGGCGCGTTTGGCGGCCTTGGCCTGTGCGTCTTCGTTCAGGCTGACCATTTCGCTCCAAACCTGCGCGGGTCCGGGGACCGCACCAAGCGAAGTCTGTACTTTCGGGGCCAGCGTGGCCCAGAGCAGCAGAAAGGCACAGATCGACAGCAGGGGAACGATCAACAATCGCCAAATCTCGGTCATCTGGGCGCGTGGGTTGTCTCCTGCGGCGGCCTTCAGGACGGGCGTGGCCCAGCTAAGGCCCAACACCTGAAACCATTTGTCGGCTGCGTTGATGCGGGTGAAAAGGCGGGCGCGACGTTCCTCTCTGGCAGCGTCTGCGTTGAATTCGGGATCGACCGTTGTCATCTGATGTGTCCTTGCGATGGCGGGGCACTTTTGGGTCCGCGCCCGACGAGGGCCGGGCGCGGCGTTTTGGGGAATTAGCCTTGTACGTCGGAACCGACGATCTTCTGCTCGCCCTTCAGACCGATGGAGAGGCTTTCGAGATAGGCGTTGGGGGTGCGGCCGTCATAGGCGATACCGTCGATGATATCCTCGGCCGGGGTCGGGGCTTTGTAGCCGTCGCTGTTCCAGGGGAAATCAGCCTCGTTCGCCAGACCTTCGTCAACCAGCAGGCGCGCGGCTTCAAGGTAGATCTCGGGCTTGTAGACTGACTTGGCGACTTCGTCATACCAGCTGTCGGGCTTGGCCTCGGCGATCTGACCCCAGCGGCGCATTTGAGTTAGGTACCAGACGGCGTCCGAGTAGAACGGGTAGGTCGCATTGTAGCGGAAGAACACGTTGAAATCGGGAACCTCGCGCTTGTCGCCCTTTTCGTATTCGAACGTGCCGGTCATCGAGTTGGCGATGACGTCATAATCCGCGCCCACATATTCCGGACGGCTCAGGATCTCGACCGCCTCGGGGCGGTTGGCGTTGTCGTTTTCATCCAGCCACTGCGCCGCGCGGATCAGCGCTTTGGTCACGGCCAGAGTGGTGTTTGGATACTCTTCGGCGAACTCGGCTGTGATGCCGAAGACCTTTTCTGGGTTGTTCTTCCAAAGCTCATAGTCGGTAATGACCGGGACGCCGATACCTTTGAACACGGCCTGCTGGTTCCAAGGCTCGCCCACGCAATAGCCGTAGATCGTACCGGCCTCCAAAGTGGCGGGCATTTGCGGCGGAGGCGTCACAGACAGGAAAACATCCGCGCCGATCTGGCCGGTTACGTTTTCGGGGCTGTAATACCCCGGATGCAGACCACCAGCGGCTAGCCAGTAGCGCAGCTCGTAGTTATGGGTCGAAACTGGGAAGACCATGCCCATGTTGAACGGCTTGCCTTCGGATTTGTATTTCTCAACGACCGGTGCCAAGGCCTCAGCACTGATCGGGTGCTGCGGGCGGCCATCATCCATCTTTGGGATATTGGGCTTCATTTCTTCCCAAATCTCGTTTGAGACGGTGATGCCGTTGCCGTTCAGGTCCATTGAGAAAGGCGTGATGATATGGGCTTCGGTCCCGTATCCGATGGTCGCCGCCAAAGGCTGGCCCGCCAGCATATGCGCGCCGTCCAGCTGCCCGCCAATCACGCCGTCCAGTAGCACTTTCCAGTTGGCTTGGGCTTCCAGCGTCACGAACAGACCTTCTTCCAGGAAATAGCCCTGTTCATAGGCGACGGCCAACGGCGCCATGTCTGTTAGCTTGATAAAGCCGAAGGTCAGCTCGTCTTTTTCCAGTTCCAGCTCGGCCAATGCCGGAGAGACAAGCGCGGTAGACGCAATAAGGCCCAGAAGTAGCTTTTTCATCTCGATCCCTTTCGGTTCAGCCCAATCGCTTTGGGCAAACAAAAAAGCCGCCGACACACACCGCCGGGAGGATTGGCGGGTGGTCGAGCGGCTCTGCTCTTGGTGGATGCCCATTTCGGCGGGCGAATTCTTACGGTGGGCGTCGTTGCCTGCCGTTGACCCGATTAAGCCTTGTCGGGTTTGGGTCGTCATCCTTTTTTGGCATTTCAGAGGTACTTTTTCTGCAATGCAGCACTGCCGAATGCTGCGCTGCAAAAAAATTAGGCAATCTTAACCGGTCGGCTCGAAAATGCGCCGGTCGAAAAAGACATTAGGGGGTAGAATCAGGCTGCCATGAGTTGAGGCCACAGCAGTCGAGGTAGGCAGCGCGCCCTCCAGCTTTTCCGAGGCGCCTGGTGATTCCACGCCCAGCCCTTGCAGTTCACGACGATAAAGATCGCTGCGAAAGACCTTGGCGGCCTGACGCTCAGCGGTTGTGACATCCAGCCCGTTTCGCAGAGCCAATTGATGCGCAATCCATTTCGCCTGGCTGCGCCATGGGAAGGTGGCGGCCCCATCAAAGAACTCGACGAACCCCTCAAGATGGCGCTGTTCGCCGCGGGCAGTGATCGTAAACTCTCCCATCAGGGCGCGGTCGATCAGTTCGGGCGAGACGTTGAGATAGGATTTGCGGGACAGCATCTCGGACGCGGTTGTGCGGCTGTCTTCACTTGATAGCCAACGCCCGGCGCGCCAGACGGCCCGCATCAGACTGCCGAGCAGATGCGGCTCGGTCTCGGCCCAGTCGTTGCGCACGGCCAGCACCTTTTCCGGCGCGCAGGTCCAGATCGCCTGGCCCGGTAGAAGTAGGGTACCGACATTGTCGTCGACCGCGAAGGATCCCCAGGGCTCACCCACGCAGAAGGCGTCGATTTCTCCTCCTGCGAGCGCCTGCGCCATCAATGGCGGTGGTACAGTGCGGATTTCCACCTTTTTCGAGGCCAGCGGTGTTCCCGCCACCCAGTAGCGAAGCAGTTCGACATGCATCGAGAAAGGGAATGGGACGCCAAAGACAAGAACGTCTCCGGCGGCTTTGGCCAATGCCGCGCCGGCTTTGGCGGCATCGGCAAAGTCAAAGCCATATCCCTGATGTGCCAACCGTCCGGCCAATTGCGTGCCAATTCCAATCACGGTGCCATTCATCGACAGCACCGACACGGCCGATAGCGGCGTTGCGATGCCGCCGAGTCCCAAGGCCATGGCAACCGGCACCGGAGACAGCAGGTGCGCCGCGTCCACATGCCCAAAGGCCAGCATGTCGCGCAGGGACGACCAGGATGGGGCAGGGCGCAGATCCAGCGAGATACCCTCGGCATGATCAAACCCCATCTCGCGCGCGACGATCAATGGGGCGGCATCGACCAGCGGCATGTAAGCCACGGGCAGCGTGACCGTTCTCATGACAGCAACCCCGAGGCCGTAACCAACGCTTCGGCGACCTCGGCCACCCTGCGGTTCTGGTTCATCGCGGTTTTGCGCAACAGGGCATAGGCCTCATCCTCGGGCACGCCTTTGGCCTTCATCAACAATCCTTTGGCGCGGTCGATCACCTTGCGTTCTTCCAGAGCGCGGCGGGTCTCGGCCAGTTCGGTCCGCATCTGGCGCAGCAACTGAAACCGGGCGATGGCCGTGTCGATCACCGGCTTGATCCGCTCAGCCTGCAGGCCGTCGACCACATAGGCTGAAACACCCGCTTCAACAGCGGCTTTTGCCAACCCCCCGGCTGCGCCGGACACAAACATGGCGACGGGACGCTCCAGTGGGCCGGACGCGACCGTCAATTCCTCGAGCATGTCGCGCGATGGGTTGTCGATATCAATCAGGACGATATCGGGGCTGTGGGTGGCAATCTTACGCGCCAATCCCGAGGCATTGCCGATCACGAACACATCGACATCGCCGGATTCCTTCAGCGCATCCACGATGGCAAAGGCCCGGTCTTGGTTCTGTTCTACGACAACAACTGTCAGGTTCTGGCTCATACGGAGTCAGTTGGGCGCGCCGCATGGGGTTGGCAACAGATCGATTGCTGCGCTTGCAAAGGGACCACAAGTGTAGATCAATTTTTGGGCGAACAACGTCTGAGTGCGTATTCTTCAGGCAATCACAGGTTGCAGCTATTGGAACTGCCTAGGGGTCAGACGCGTTCGTTCGATACAGTCGCCGCATCAGGGTCGGGGTCAGGTACATCGGAATCTGGTAGGCTCCGATAAAGACCATGATCGGGGCGATGACCTCGGACGGCAAAGCCACAAAGAACAGGGCAATATTGCGATTGCCTGCGATCAAGGAAATAGCCGTTGCTTGTGCTGCGGCGCTTCGCCTGCGCAATAGACTGAACATCACGACCTGAGCGCCGAAATTGATCACGCAGGCAAAAGCGACCCAAAACAGCGCTATGCCGGGGGCCTCTAAGGCAGTCGCGCTGAGTGATGGCATCAGGCCGATGACAAAGACCGCCAGGGTGATTGCGCCCAGCCCTTCAAGATTGCTGAGCGTGGACGCGGACGGGTTTCTGAGGACAGTCAGGCGCAAGACGATCGCGGCGGAGGCCGCAACGGCGATGGTCAGGAACAATCGGGCCGAGGCACCGGTGACGGCGCGAATATCCTCCAGCTCTGGCATGAGCCAGAAAACGGGCAGCGCCGTCAGGGGCAAAAGCGCGGTTCCCACCACCACAAGGCGCACCGCGTGTTCTGCCGGGTGTCCCATCATCAGGCACATGTTCGGACTGCCGGAAATCGAGGGCGCTGCGGCGACGATGAGCAGTGACAGGAAGATCGGCGAACTCATCCAGCCAGCCGTGTATCCAATGGCCAGAAGCGTCATCGGCACCGCAAGTTGCAGTGCTGCAATCGTGCGGATCACGTTACGCAGATCCGACAGCGAGCCGATGAGGGTCTTCGGCTCCATCCGCAGGACTGTCACGAACAGCAGTAACATCACCAGCGGCGGCAACAGCGGGCGCATCGGCTCGGCGAGGCTGGGCAGGAGGAGGCCGGCAACCAGCCCCGCGACCAGTACAATGGGGCCGTTGCGGGCCGCCAGATGCAGCGGGTTCAAGTGCCGCTACCCGCCGGGGCTCTGACGCAGGTTCTCGGGCAGCCAGGTGGCCAACTCAGGGAACCAGATCAGAACAAAAACCATCAGCACCATGATCAGGAACATCGGAATGGCGGCGCGGGCGATATAGCTCATCTCGTGGTTGGTCATGCCCTGCATCACGAACAGGTTGAACCCAATGGGCGGCGTGATCTGCGCCATCTCGACGACAACGACGATGAAGATGCCGAACCAGATCAGGTCAATGCCCGCATCGCGGATCATCGGCTCGACCACGGCCATGGTCAGCACGACCGAGGAGATGCCGTCCAGAAAACACCCCAGAATGATGTAGAAGACCAGCAGCACCATCAGCAGCTCGAACCGTGTCAGTTCCCACCCGGCGATCAGGTCGGCGAGGCCTCGGGGCAGGCCAGTGAAGCCCATCGACAACGACAGGAAGGCCGCGCCTGCAAGGATCAGGGCAATCATCGCGCTGGTGCGCGTTGCGCCCATCAAGCTTTCGGTGAAGGTCTTCCAGTTGAGCGAGCCTTGACCGGCGGCCAGCAATAGTCCTCCGATCACGCCAAATGCGGCGGCTTCGGTTGCAGTGGCATAGCCCAGATACATCGAGCCGATCACCACCGTGATGAGCAGGATCACCGGCAACAGGAAGCGAGAGTTGTGGATTTTCTCGCGGAAGCTCAGCTTGGCTTCGACGTTGGGCTGCCAGTCTTTGCCGAGTTTCGAGTAGATCGCGACATAGCCCATGAACATCGCAGCCAGAACGAGGCCTGGCAGGATGCCGGCAAAGAACAGCTTGGTGATCGATTCATTGATCGTGACGCCATAGACGATCAGCGTCAGCGAGGGCGGGATCATCAGGCCCAAGGTTGCCGCTCCGGTCAGGGTGCCGATGATCATACGTTCGGGGTAATTGCGCTTGCGCAGTTCCGGGATCGACATTTTGCCCACGGTGGTCAGTGTTGCCGCAGATGAGCCAGATACCGCGGCGAAGACCGTGCAGCCGACGATATTGGTATGCACCAATCCGCCGGGCAGAGGGGCCATCCACGGCGAAAGCCCTTTGAACATATCCTCGGATAATCGCGTTCGATACAGGATTTCGCCCATCCAAATGAACATGGGCAGGGCGGTCAGGGTCCAGGACGAGGACGCGGACCAGATCGTTGTGATCATGACGTCGCCGACGGGGCGGGTCGTGAACAGCTCCATCCCGACCCAGGCGACGCCCATCAGGGCAAGACCGACCCAAACGCCGGTGCCGAGCAGGGTGAAGAGGACAAAGATGAACAGGATGATGATCGAAAGGTTTTCCATTCGCTCATTCCCCCTGGCTTTGGTCGGCCAGATCGGGGGTGATGCGGTGATCCCCCTTGAACAGCACGTGGAGCAGATGGTCGGTTAGTGCGATGGCGAGGATCACGGCGCCGATCAGCATGGCGGATTGAGGAATCCACAGGGCGGTTCTGTCCTGCCCCTGACTGACATCGTTGAACTTCCAGCTCCAATAGACAAAGCGGTAGGCGTACCAGCAGAAATACCACATCACCGCTGTGCCGATGGCGAAACACCAGATTTCCAGAACACGCCTGAACCCGTCTGGAACAGCATTCAACAGAATGGACACACGGATATGACTGCCTCGGTTCAGCGCGTTGGCAAAGGCCAGAAAGGACGCGGCGGCCATGGCGTACCCGGCATAGTCGGGCGCGCCGGGAAAGACCTCTCCGGTCCAGCGGGCCAGCATCTGCACTACGATCAGCAGCAAAATGGCGATCAGGCTAAGCGCGGCCAGAACTCCGGCGGCTTGATAAATGAAATCCAGAACGGACCGAAGCCCACGCATAACCGCCATACTGTCCCCGCTTGGTTTGTTTTTTTGAGATGGTGCGGGCGGCAGAAGGGCCTGCCGCCCGATTTGGCGTTATTGCTGCGCGGCGTTGAACGCATCGACGATGGCTTTGCCCTCGTCGCCTGCAGCCTCAAGCCATTCATTGGTCATTGTGACGCCGATTTCTTTCAGCTCACCCACCATCTGGTCAGAGGCCGGACCAACGGTCATGCCACCGTCGCGCAGACCCTGCAGTGTAAAGCCGGTATATTCTTTGGCGCGCCAGTTGCCGGCATATTCGGCCAGTTCCGCGCACGCTTTTATGACATTCTTGTTGGCGTCAGACACACCCGACCAGACGTCCGAATTGACCATTACGTAGTTGCGCGGCAGCCAGGCGTCGACTTCGTAGAAATAGTTCAGGCTTTCCCAGACCTTGCGGTCATAGCCGGTCGACCCGGAGGACACCATCGAGTCCGCCACGCCGGTAGCAAAGGCCTGGCTGATCTCGGCGGCTTCAATCGTCACGGGCAGCATGCCCGTCAGTTCAGCCAGACGCGAGGTGGCGTTGTTGTAGGAGCGGAACTTGATGCCCTTCATGTCGGCGACCGAGTTCACCTCATTCTTGAAATACAGCCCCTGCGGCGGCCAAGGCACGGCGTAAAGCAGCGTCAGGTTTTGCTCGGCCAGCAGGCTCTCGATCGAGGGCTTGGCCGCTTCCCACAGCTTGGCGCTGTCATCGAAGGACGTGGCAAGGAAGGGGATCGAGTCGAAGCCGAACAGTGCGTTTTCGTTCTGGTGGCCGGACAACAGGCGCTCACCAATCGGAGCCTGCCCGGTTTGGATCGCGCGCTTGATGTCGGCACCCTTGAACAGAGAGCCCGAGGGGTGGGTCACGATTTCGATCTCGCCGCCGGTTCCGGTGGTTACACATTTGGCAAATTCAGCACCCGTGGCCGAGTGGAAGTTCGAGGCCGAATAGGCCATCGGCATGTCCCATTTCTCGGCCATGGCGGGGGCGGCCGCGGCGGCGGTCAATGCGGTTGCCGCAAGAAGGCTGGTGAGTTTCTTCATGATAGTCTCCCTATTGTTATGCGTTGGACTGGCTTCTTGAGCCGAATTATTCATGTTGCGAACCGTGCTGGCGCATAGACGCTCGTATCGGTGTTTGGCGTGCGCCCTGCGATCATTTGGGCCAGCAAACGGCCGGTTTTGGGGCCGCCGGTCAGGCCGATATGGTGGTGGCCGAAGCCCATATAGGCCCCGGAAATACCGGGAACCTCACCGATGATCGGGATCGAGTCCGCAGGGGCCGGTCGGTGCCCCATCCATTCAATTTCCTCCTTCCATGTCACGCCGGGCAGGGCTGCTCGGGCGTTCTTGCGCAGCAATTCAAACGGCGCGCGTGAGGACGGAGCGTCCAGCCCGCCAAATTCGACAATACCCGCCAACCGTATGCGCCCATCCATCGGTGTGGCAACAAATTTACCGGAGGCCACCATGACCGGGCTGCGGGGCATGGCCGATGGCGCGACCAGTTCAAGATGGTAGCCACGCTCGCTTTCCAGCGGGACCGAGATGCCCAGCCGTTTGGCCAGAAGCCCGGACCAGACGCCCGCGCTGACGATGGCCGTGTCGCAGGCGATGGTCTCGCCGCCCGCGCGCACGCCGGTGACTTTGCCTGCTTCACGGATAACATCCTCAACCTCGGCGCGCAGAATGCGCCCGCCATTGGCCTCGACATGGGCGGCAAGGTCTTTCACATAGCGGCCTGGATCTCTGATATGGCCGTGATCCGCCAGCCGGGTCGCAAATGAGATGTCGCGACTGAAGACTGGGTCATAGTCATGCAAGGCCTGCCCTTCGAGCTCATCCCAGTGAAACCCATGCTTGCGCCGGATGCCCCATCCAAAGGCGTCCCCTTCGAAATGCGCCCGATCGCGGTAGAGGAAAAGGTAGTCCGAGGGGACCAGCCATTTCTCCGCCCCGGTCCCTTCGGCGAGGGCTTTGTGGTCGTTCAAACTGTCGCCAATGATCGGGGTCAGGGCTGCTGCGATCCGGTCTACCTCGTGGGCTTTTGCGTGGCTCAAGTAGCGGGTCAGCCAAGGCACAAGCTTAGGGAAGTAACCCCATTTCATGAACAGCGGCTCGGATGGGCTGAACAGCATGCGGGGGGCTTTGCGTAGCAGGCCCGGCACCGTCACAGGCACGATCGAGCAGGACGCTAGAACCCCACCATTGCCATGAGACGTCCCCTCGGCAGGTCCTGCTTTATCAATCAGGATTACGTCATGCCCATCCCGCTGCAGCCAGACAGCGGCCGAGACGCCGACAATCCCGGCGCCTATGATGGTAATGGTTTTCTTGTCGCTCATGCTGCCCCCGATTTCGCAACCGCATAGTGGTTGAGCTTTGCCAGATCCGGCCTCCCGCCCAGTCCGGGGGCGTCTGGCACGATGACTTGACCGTCCCGCACCTCGAAAGGGGATTCCAGGATATCTTGCGTCAGAAAATAGCTGGCCTGATAGAATTCGCAGCCTAGCGTGATCTCGGGCGTTGCCGCGATCATGTGGGTTCCGGCGAGATGGGCCAAGCCTGCTTCAAACATGTCGCCGCCATAGGCGCTCAGCCCATGGGTGGCGGCGATGCGGGCGACCGTCTGGCCCCGCGTCAGACCACCGGATTTCATGATCTTGACCGAAACACCATCGCAAATCCCCTCGCGCGCGGCGCGCTCCATGTCTTCGGGGCCAAAGACACTTTCATCGGCCAGCAGAGGGACGTCGATCATCTGCTTCAGTTGGGCCATCATGCCTAAGTGATGCGCCCGAACGGGCTGTTCGATGAAGTCGGGTTGAAACTGGGCCACGTCGCGCACCTGCGCCGGGGCGTCCTCGATGCTCAGCCCCTGATTATAGTCCACGCGGACGGCCATTTCGGGGTGGTTCCGGGCCAGATATTCAAGCCGCATGATGTCGAAGGCATGATCCTTGAACCCTGTCTTGAGTTTCACGATCCGAACGCCGTCGTCGCGCAACCGCGCCAACAGGTCGATGTCCTGTGCGAAGTCAGGATTGGCGATGGAGCAGCTCAGCGGGATCGCATCACGGCACTTGCCGCCCAGCAAGGCCCAAACCGGAAGTGAGGAGATGCGGCCAGTCAGGTCCAGCAGTGCGGCCTCCAACGCGGCCTTGGCCTCGGTGCAGTGGGCGACGGCATGGGCGGCTTTGGCCATAATCGCCGCCCGGTCAGAAAGACGCGCGCCTAAAACCAGCGGGCGCAGATAGCGGTCCAGCGCGGCAAACGTGGCCTCGGGCGTGCCGGTAAAAACCGACCAGGGTGAGGCCTCACCAAACCCTTGCGTGCCGTCCTCAGTGGTCAATCTGAGGATGACGACCTCGCACGCGCCCTCGACCGAGCCGATGCCGTGATCCCGACGCGATGTCACCGGCAGCGCAAGATGCCATAGATCATAGCCCGTAATTTTCTGTTGTAGATCAGACATCCCACCTCCGGTCAGGACGCAGCCTGCCTTGACCAGAATATCATTTCAAATACTATATCTTGCTTATACTATCAGAAAAAGTGATGTCAGGATGTCCCTCAGATTTCGTCAGTTACAGGCTTTTCACGCGATCATGGAGACAGGGACGGTCACCGGCGCCGCGTCAGTGCTTGGCATTTCACAGCCGGGCATCAGCAACCTTCTGTCTCAGCTAGAGCGCGAGGCGCGTTTGCCCTTGTTCGAACGCACCAAGGGACGCTTACTGCCCACGCCCGAGGCCGAGCTTCTCTATCGTGAGGTCGACACCGTGGTGCGCGGGTTGGATCACGTGGCGCAGGCCGTAACGGATTTGCAGAACAAACACCCTGGTCAGTTGCAAGTCGCCGCCCCGCATATGCTGTCCTTCGGCTTCATGCCCCGCGAGATTGCGCGATTCTCGCAATCCCGTCCCAATCTGTCGGTCAGCTTTCAATCGCAGTATTCGTCGAAGATTCAGGAATGGGTGACGTCGGGCCTGTTCGAGATCGGCATCGTCGAGATGCCCATTCTGCACGACACCCTGAACGCCAAGGTTTTTCGGTTTGAAACGCTGGCGACATTTCCCGAAAACAGCCCTCTGGCCGCGCATGAGGTCCTGACGCCGGAACTGCTTGAAAAGGAGCCGTTCATCGTGATGGGGCCGGAGCATCAAACACACCGTCGGACGCGCGAGGTGTTCCAGAAGGCCGGGTGCGACTGGGGGACCAAGATCCACACGCATTTGTCGGAAAACCTGCTCAGCTTCGTCAAGGAGGGCATGGGTGTAGCCCTAATCGACCCGTTTACCGTGTCGTTCGATGGCGAGGCCGGCTATCGAACCCGGCCGTTTCAGCCGCCTGTGATGCTGGATCTTGCGGTCATCACCGCCAAAGGCCGCCCGCTATCCTCCATCGGGCAGGCGTTTCTGTCGCAGTTGATGACCTCGATTGAGACCTTTGCCGAGGGCGCGGTACCAGACGAAAGGCAGACGAGCGGATAACTCGGTTGGCAACCAGCATGAGGATGTGAAACTGTCGGTCGGAATCGACGCTCAGAACGCAGGAGGAGGGCAGATGATCGCACAGGGAGGGAAATCCATCTACGGGGCGTCGGTGGGTATCTTGATGCTTGACGCGCGGTTTCCGCGCATTCCGGGCGACATGGGCAACGCAACGACCTGGCCGTTTCCGGTGCTCTATCGGATCGTTCGCGATGCCTCGCCGGACCTTGTTGTGCGGCGTGGGGCCGAGGGCATGTTGAGCGCGTTTGTCGATGCGGCCCGTGACCTTGTCCGCGATGGCGCGGACGGCATTACCACGAATTGCGGTTTTCTGTCCTTATTCCAGCAAGAACTGTCCGAGGCCGTTTCGGTTCCGGTCGTGACCTCGTCCTTGATGCAGGTCGAGATGGTCAATCGCATTCTGCCAGCTGGAAAGCGTGCTGGGGTCCTGACCATCTCGGCCTCGACCCTGACGGAGGATCATTTGCGAAAAGCACAGGTGCCCGAAGGAACGCCGATCGGGACGACGGAAGGGGGGCAGGAATTCACGCGCGCAATTCTGGGGAATGAGGAGGCTCTGGATGCCGAAAAGGCGCGCGCTGATAATGTTGAGGCGGCTCTGCGGCTGCAAAAAAACCATTCTGAGCTTGGCGCGATCGTTCTGGAATGCACCAATATGTGCCCCTATGCGGCCGATATCCAAAGCGCGACGGGGTTGCCTGTTTTCTCGATTGTCAGCTTTGTGACGTGGTTCCAATCCGGTCTTTTGCCGCCAAGGTTCTGAAAACGCGGCACGGCACTCTGTTGGGAAAATTGAATAATAACAATGAATAAGGCAGAATTTTTCTACCCTCGCGTCAATTACTAAAAATTTAGTTTGACAGATGCGCGGTAAATCGCTGATGGTGGTTGCCATCCGGTTCGCGCCGGAATCCATAGTTTTTGGGAGGAAACAGATGCGGAGACATCTACTTTCCGCAGTGGCGGCGGCTGCCGTCATTGCGGGGCACGGTCCCGTTTGGGCCGACGAAGCCGCAGCACAACGTTGGATCGACGACGAATTCCAGCCATCGACTCTGTCGAAAGACGAACAGATGGGCGAGATGAAGTGGTTCATCGAAGCTGCACAGCCTTATGCCGGCATGGAAATCAACGTTCTGTCAGAAGGCATTCCAACGCACTCGTATGAGTCCGAGGTGCTGACCAAGGCGTTCGAAGAGATCACCGGGATCAAGGTGAACCACCAGATCCTCGGCGAGGGCGAAGTGGTTCAGGCCGTTCAGACCCAGCTGCAGACGGGCCGGAACCTCTATGACGGTTACGTCAATGACAGCGACCTGATCGGGACGCACTCGCGCCTGCAACTGGCCTATCCGCTGACCGACATGATGGCAGGCGACTGGGCGGCGACAACCTCGCCGACTCTGGATCTGGATGACTTCATGGGCATTCAGTTCACCACAGGTCCGGATGGCAAGCTCTATCAGCTGCCCGACCAGCAGTTTGCAAACCTCTACTGGTTCCGCAAGGACTGGTTCGATGACGAGGCCAACAAGGCCGCGTTCAAAGAAAAGTACGGCTATGACCTTGGCGTTCCGGTCAACTGGTCGGCCTACGAAGACATTGCCGAGTTTTTCACCAACGACGTGAAAGAGATCGACGGTGTGACAATCTACGGTCACATGGACTATGGCAAACGCGCACCTGACCTGGGCTGGCGTATGACCGACGCATGGCTGTCGATGGCCGGTGCCGGTGACGTGGGTGAGCCGAACGGTGTACCCGTTGATGAATGGGGCATCCGCATGGAAGCGGGCACCTGTAACCCTGTTGGGGCCTCCGTCTCGCGCGGTGGCGCGGCCAACGGTCCGGCTGCGGTCTACGCGATCCGCAAGTGGGATGAGTGGCTGCGGGCTTATGCGCCTCCGGGTGCTGCGTCTTATGACTTCTACCAGTCGCTGCCAGCGCTTAGCCAAGGCAACGTGGCCCAGCAGATCTTCTGGTACACCGCCTTTACCGCTGACATGGTGAAGCCGAAGTCCGAAGGCAACAACACCGTGGATGACGAAGGCACGCCGCTGTGGCGGATGGCGCCCAGCCCGCACGGCCCCTATTGGGAAGAAGGCCAGAAGGTCGGCTACCAAGACGTGGGTTCCTGGACGTTCCTTAAATCGACCCCCGAGGATCGTGCTCAGGCTGCTTGGCTCTATGCTCAGTTCGTGACGTCCAAGACTGTTGACGTGAAGAAGTCCCATGTGGGTCTGACCTTCATCCGCGACAGTTCGGTCAACCACGAGTCGTTCACCGAACGCGCACCCAAGCTGGGTGGTCTGGTCGAGTTCTACCGCTCGCCTGACCGTGTGGCATGGTCGCCGACCGGCATCAACGTGCCGGATTATCCGAAGCTGGCCCAAATCTGGTGGCAGCAGATCGGTGACGTGAACTCGGGCGCCTTCACCCCGCAAGAGGCGATGGATCGTCTGGCCGAGGAAATGGACATCACCATGGCCCGTATGCAGGCCGCGGATGAAAGCGCCGGCGTCTACGGCGGCTGTGGTCCACGTCTGAACGAGCCGCAGGATCCTGCCTTCTGGCTGGAGAAAGAGGGCTCGCCCAAGGCCAAGCTTGAGAACGAAAAGCCGCAAGGCCAGACCGTCAACTATGACGAACTGGTTCAGCGCTGGCAGTCTCAGTAAGCGATTGAAACCGGGGGTGCCGATTGCGGCATCCCCATCCCAAGACCAAGACAGCGCATCGCGCTGCGGGATCGGAATTCACGGACATGATCGAACTTAAAGACGCGACCAAACGGGTCGGGAACGTCATCCATATCAAACCCACATCCCTGACACTGCAGACCGGCCATTTCAATGTGCTGCTGGGCGCGACGGGATCGGGCAAGACCTCTCTGATCAAGATGATGGCCGGGTTGGACCCAATTGCCTCGGGCAAGGTCTTCATGGATGGGCAGGATGTGACAAAGCTGAACACGCAGAAGCGGCAGATCAGCCTGGTCCACCAGTTCTTCGTGAACTACCCGCATATGACCGTTTTCGACAACATCGCATCGCCTCTGCGCGTAGCTGGTATGGCGAAATCCGAAATCGAAGGCCGTGTGGAAGAGGCTGCCGATCTGCTTCAACTGCGCCCGATGCTGCATCGCCGTCCGCATGAGCTGTCCGGTGGTCAGCAACAACGCACCGCCTTGGCGCGTGCGATTGCGAAAGAAAGCCGCGCCGTGTTCCTGGATGAGCCGCTTGCAAACCTCGACTACAAGCTGCGCGAAGAGCTGCGTGAGCAGTTGCCCGATCTGTTCGCCGGGCGTGGCGCCGTGGTGGTCTATGCGACCTCGGAACCCGAAGAGGCGCTCTTGCTGGGTGGACATACCGCATTGATGGAAGACGGGTATGTGACGCAGTTCGGCCCAACGGCTGATATCTACCGCAATCCCGAAAATCTGGCTGCGGCACGCGTATTCTCGGACCCGCCGATCAACGTGGCGCGTATCACGGTATCCGGCGCACAAGCGCAGCTTGCCGGAGGCGGCGGCTGGGCGGTTCAGAATATGGCCGATGGCGAATACATGGTCGCCGTGCGTCCGCATCGCGTCACTCCAATCCGGACATCTGAGGCTGACGTTGAACTGACAGGCCGCGTGATTGTGACCGAACTGTCGGGATCGGATTCCAGCGCGCATTTCCGGCATGGCTCGGACGACTGGGTGTCTTTGGCGGCAGGGGTTCACCCCTATCAGGTCGGCGAGGATCACAGTTTCTACATGAACCCGGCGCATTGCCGGTATTTCGGCCAAGACGGCCAAAGGGTGGCCTGACATGGCACAGATCAAGCTTTCCAATCTGCGACACAGCTACATGCCCGTGCCGAAAGGCCCCGAGGACTATGCGCTGAAAGAAGTCGATGTCACGTGGCGCGACGGCGGGGCCTATGCGTTGCTGGGGCCCTCGGGCTGCGGCAAGTCCACTCTGCTGAATATCATCTCGGGGCTGCTTACACCGTCTGAGGGGCAGATTCTGTTTGACGGTCAGGATGTTACGGCCCTTCCACCCGATCAGCGCAACATTGCGCAGGTGTTCCAGTTTCCGGTGATCTACGACACGATGACCGTGGGCGAAAACCTGGCCTTTCCCCTGAAGAACCGAGGTGTCGACCCCGCCAAAATCAAGCGGCGCGTCGATGAGATCGCCGAGATGCTGGACGTCACGGACATGCTGAACACCCGCGCCAGCGGCCTCAGCCCAGATAACAAGCAGAAGATCTCGATGGGGCGCGGACTGGTGCGCGACGATGTGAACGCGGTGATGTTTGATGAGCCGCTGACCGTGATTGACCCGCATCTGAAATGGAAGCTGCGCTCGAAGCTGAAGGAGCTGCACCAGAAAGTGCAGGCAACCATGATCTACGTGACCCACGACCAGACAGAGGCGTTGACCTTCGCGGATGAGGTGGTCGTGATGCAAGACGGCGAAGTTGTGCAGATCGGTACTCCGGTGGAGTTGTTCGAGCGCCCTCAACACACTTTTGTTGGCCATTTCATCGGCTCTCCCGGCATGAATGTTCTGCCCTGTGACGCCAAGGGCGACCGGGCCGTGTTTGAGGGCCATGAAGTGGTGCTGGAAGGCCCAACCCACGGCGATGGAGGACGCACCGATCTGGGTATCCGTCCGGAATATGTGGGCTTCGGCGATACAGGTATTCCGGCGCATGTCACGAAAGTGTCCGATATCGGCCGCCACTATGTGGTCAGCGCGATGGTCGGCAATACGGCTCTCAAGGCCGTGACCGAACACTCTGTTCCTGAACCGGGTTCGCAAGTGTTCCTGCAATTTAAACCAGAACAATCCCGCGTTTACCGCGACGGCTGGATCGCAACCGAGGAGCGCAGCTGATGAGAACAGAAAACCAAAAAGCATGGTTCTTTGTCCTGCCGGTGCTGGCGTTGGTGGCGTTCAACGCGCTGGTACCGATGATGACGGTGGTCAATTACTCGGTGCAGGAAACCTTCGGCAACAACCAGTTCTTCTGGGAAGGGCTTGGCTGGTTCGAGCAAATCTTGCGCTCGGATCGCTTTCAGGCCGCGTTGGGACGGCAGTTCCTGTTCACCTTCCTGATCCTTCTGATCGAGGTGCCTTTGGGCATCATCGTCGCCCTGTCGATGCCGCGCAAAGGCTTCTGGGTGCCGGTCTGTCTGGTCCTGATGGCCCTGCCGATGTTGATTCCGTGGAACGTGGTCGGCTCGATGTGGAACATCTTCACTCTGCCCAAGATCGGCCTGCTGGGCTACTTCCTGAATGACGTTCTGGGCATCAACTATGACATGACGCAACAGCCTCTGTCGGCTTGGATCACTGTCGTCGTCATGGATGTCTGGCACTGGACTTCGCTGGTCGTGCTGCTGTGCTATGCGGGCCTGGTGTCGATCCCGGATGCCTATTATCAGGCCGCCAAGATCGACGGCGCCAGCCCGTGGTCGGTGTTCCGCTATATCCAACTGCCTAAGATGAAAACCGTCCTGACCATCGCCGTTCTGCTGCGCTTCATGGACAGTTTCAACATCTATACCGAGCCCTTCGTTCTAACCGGCGGTGGCCCGGGCAACTCAACCACCCTGTTGTCGATCGACCTTGTGAAGATCGCGTTGGGACAGTTCGACCTTGGCCCTGCAGCCGCGATGAGCCTGATCTACTTCGCTATCACGCTGCTGGTCAGCTGGGTCTTCTACACTCTGATGACAAAGGATGACGCGCAATGAAGAAGCGGTCTCTTATCCCGATCCTCTATATCGCGTTTCTGATGCTGCCGATCTATTGGCTGGTGGCGATGTCCTTCAAGACCACGAACGAGATCCTGTCGGGCTTTTCCCTGTTTCCCCAGACCTTCACGCTGGAGAACTACACCACTATCCTCACCGACCCGACGTGGTACTGGGGCTATATCAACTCGATCATCTATGTGACGATCAACACAGTTCTGTCGGTCTGTGTGGCCTTGCCTGCGGCCTATGCGTTCTCACGCTATCGGTTTCTGGGCGACAAGCAGCTGTTCTTCTGGCTGCTGACCAACCGGATGGCCCCTGCTGCTGTGTTTGCGCTGCCGTTCTTCCAGCTCTACTCCTCGATCGGTCTGTTTGACACTCACCTCGCCGTGGCTTTGGCGCATACGCTGTTCAATGTGCCTTTGGCGGTGTGGATTCTGGAAGGGTTCATGCGGGGTATCCCGAAAGAGCTGGACGAGACGGCCTATGTTGACGGCTATTCCTTCCCGCGATTCTTCGTGACGATCTTCCTGCCCAACATCAAAGCGGGTGTGGGTGTTGCAGCCTTCTTCTGCTTCATGTTCTCGTGGGTCGAGATGCTGTTGGCCAAGACGCTCACCGCGGTTGAGGCCAAACCCATCGCCGCCGTGATGACCCGCACCGCCTCGAGCGCGGGGTATGAGTTGGGTCTGCTGGCAGCCGCTGGAACCCTGACCATCATTCCCGGCGCCATTGTCATCTGGTTTGTCCGCAACTACATCGCGCGTGGTTTCGCGATGGGACGTGTATGAGGTTCGATATGCGCAAACTTCTTATCATCCTTCCCTTCCTGCCCTCTGCGGCATTTGCCCAGCAGGCGGGTTGGGGCAGCGTCGGCCAGCAAGAGGAAAAAGGCTTTTCATGGACCGATCCGCTTTGGCCTGATTTCTGGATGGCGTGGACGCCAGCCACACTGGCTTTGTTCGTCGGCATCTTCTCGGCCATTGCACTTATCGGCGTGCTGGAAGGGTTCAAATTCCGCGATGGCATTGAACGCAAAGGCGTGCTGGGTCTGACCACAACGCTGGGCGACCGCCTGTTCATCACGCTGCTTGGCTCGGCCTATATCTTTCTGGCCTGGCTCGGTTTCGTGG
This sequence comes from Ruegeria sp. AO1, assembly GCF_056535985.1. Taxonomy (NCBI): domain Bacteria; kingdom Pseudomonadati; phylum Pseudomonadota; class Alphaproteobacteria; order Rhodobacterales; family Roseobacteraceae; genus Ruegeria; species Ruegeria sp. AO1. Next base: position 433,688 of record NZ_JBQFJC010000002.1, on the reverse strand, counting down.
GTCAACCGGTCTGGACACCGCTGTTTCTGTCCATCGGTTGGGGTTTCTTCGTTTTCTGGAAAGTTTAGGCTTTGACAAAACACGAAAGGATGCTTGTCTGACAGGCACACCAATCATGACGACACCAAGAGCAATGCGAAAGAAAAAGACGACAAATCTGCTGACCGAGGTTGAACTGGAGTTCATGAACGAACTTTGGGCCCTAGGGGAAGGCTCGGTGCGTGATGTATTGGACCGCCTGCCACCGGAACGGAATCTGGCCTATACTTCAGGTGCAACGATCCTGCGTATTCTCGACGAAAAAGGTTTTGTCGAAAGTCGCAAGGACGGGAAAACCCTGATCTACAGCCCGCTTCTGGACAAGGATCGGTACCAGGCCCGCTCGCTTCAGAACCTCTCGCGGACGTTGTTTGACAACACACCAGCCTCGCTGGTGGCGCGCTTGGTGGATGATGCGGGTCTGAGCGAGGCGGATCTTGAGGATATTCGGGCATTGGTAGAAAGGAGACTGCAAAATGACAGCGGTTAAGCCGGTTCTCGATGCCTATCTCGAACTGAATTTTGTTCTGATCCTATCGGTCGCGTTGTGGTTCGCAGCTCGATTTGTTCTGTCTCGAACCTCGATGCGACTGTCCTTTTCCGATCAGTTTCGTCTGCTCAGGGCGCTGGTGCTTTGCCTTATGCTCAGCCCGGTGCTGGCCTTTGGGGTGGCGCATCTGTTCGAACTTATCTGGCCCGGTCAGCCGATGGCCATCGGCGACGTGGCCGTTGCGGCCTATCTGAGGGGTGAGATCGCGCTGCCTGCAACCCAGTTTGAGACGCTGCTGAACACGCGCCAGCGCTGGGTCGAGGCCGCTTTGGATGGTAGCTCCGTCTGGGCCGTTGCTGCACTCGCGGCCTTGGCATTGGTCTCGGCCATGCTGGTTCTCCGCGTGATCTGGGCGGCGCTGCAAATTCGTCAGACGGTACTGGACAGTTTCCTGTGGAAACGTTCGGCCAAGGTGGATGTCCGTCTGTCGGATCACATCAAAGTTCCCTTTGCCGTGCGGGGCCTGCGCCGTCGCCACGTAATCCTTCCCAGCAACCTGCTGAACGATCGCCACGAATTGCGGTTCGCGATTGCGCATGAGTTCCAGCATGTGCGCAGCGGCGACGTCGAATGGGAGTTGGTGCTGGAGTTTCTGCGCCCACTGTTCTTCTGGAATCCGGCCTATCACATCCTGCGCTATCAGTTTGAGCGGCTGCGCGAGCTTGGTTGCGATCAGGCCATTGTCGCCAGACGCAGGCTGGATACGGTGGATTATGCCAAATGCCTGTTGGACTATTGCGCCCGCACTGTCTCGCGCGAGCGTCCACAGGTCCTGAATGTTGCGCTGGTCAATGGGAACAAGGCGAAGCGGGTTCTGCGACAGCGTGTGATCGCTTTGGCAGACGGACCCAAAGGGGGTCATCCGCTGCATGCGATGGTTCTGTCTTTCAGCCTGATCTTTGCGATTGTGTTGGCCTGGGGCTCGGCCAGTTTGCGCGAGACCGACGGGTGGAGCCAAGACCGGCTTATGCTTTCGACCGTTGTCAACCTTGAGCGGCTAGAACGTCGCAACAGCGGTAATTGAAAAGCGTCGTCTCGGTCAGACCGAGACGCCTTGAAGGACTTGATCCCGTGACACATCCTGCTTGCGGCCTTCCAGCAGGATTTCTCCCCGACGCAGGACGACAAACCGGTCGGCGAGGTCGTAGGCAAAGTCGAAATATTGCTCGACCAGTAGGATTGCCATCTGACCCTGATCGCGCAGGTGGCGGATCACTTCGCCGATCTGCTGGATGATGTTGGGCTGAATGCCCTCGGTAGGTTCATCCAGCAGCAAGAGCCGGGGTTTCGTGATCAGCGCCCGGGCGATCGCCAGCTGTTGTTGCTGGCCACCGGACAAATCTCCACCGCGCCGATGCTGCATCTGGGCCAGAACCGGGAACAATTCAAAGATCTCATCCGGCACGAAGTGTTCAGCTGCGGGAAGGCAGGCGAACCCGATTTCAAGATTCTCGCGCACGGTCAGAAGCGGAAAAATCTCGCGCCCTTGCGGGACATAGGCGACACCTTTCCAGGCCATCTGATGCGCAGGCAGCGGGCCAAGGGCTTCGCCGTCCAGTGTCAGCGACCCGCCAGAGCGGGGATGAGTGCCCGAGATCGCCTTGATCAGGCTGGTCTTGCCGACACCATTGGTGCCCATCACACAGGTCACCTCACCCCTCTCGGCCTCCATTGAGATACCGTTGAGGATTTGTGAATGGCCATAGTGCAGGGTCAGATCGTTCAGTTTTAGCATCGCTCAACGCCCCAGATAGACGTCGATGACGTCCTGATTTGATGTCACATGGTCCAGCGACCCCTCGGCCAGAACTGCTCCTTCATGCAGAACGGTAACCTTGCAGTTCAGGCGGCGGACGAACTCCATATCATGTTCGACAACCACCACGGCGCGGGTCTTGGCGGCCTGAACTAGAAGGTCGGTCGTGTGCTCGCGCTCCTGCGGGGTCATCCCGGCGGCAGGCTCATCAACCAGCAGAAGGCGTGGTTCCTGTGCCAGCAACATCCCGATCTCGAGCCATTGTTTCTGCCCGTGGCTCAGCTCGCCCGACTTGCGGTCAAGTTCGTCCTTCAGGCCGATCTCGTCGGCCAGTTCCTCGACCTTCTCCAGATCGTCCGCTGAGGGCCGATAGAAAAGGACACCCAGCCAACCGCGTTTGTTCTTGAGGGCCATCAGCAGGTTTTCTCTAACGCTTTGGTCCTCGAACACGGTGGGTTTCTGGAATTTCCGGCCAACCCCGGCCTGCGCGATTTTCGCCTCGCTCATCCGCAGCAGTGAGACGGATTTTTCGCCCCAGATCACGCGGCCTTCGTCTGGCCGCGTCTTGCCTGTGACGATGTCCATGAAGGTCGTTTTTCCGGCCCCGTTCGGGCCAATCACTGCGCGCAGTTCGGCCTCGCCGATCTGGAAGGAGAGATTGTTGATGGCACGGAACCCGTCGAAGGTAACCGAAACGCCGCTAACCTCTAGCAGAGTGCTCATTCCGTTGCCTCCTTTTCGCGTAGGGCGCTGTCGTCGGGGCCAAGCGGCGCACCATGGCGCTGCGGCGCACGGCGGTTGCTCCAGAGGTCGAACAGCCCTCCGATGCCCTTTGGTGCGAACAGGGTTACCAGCACGAAGGAGACGCCCAGCAGCACTTGCCACCAGTCGACCCATTTGATCGTGTAGAACCCCAGCGGGATATCCGGTGCCTGTCCGCCGGTGAACCATGTGCTGAGCAGGCTGACGAAAGCCGCCCCGATGACTGCGCCATACAGACGACCCCGCCCACCGATGGCAACCCAGACGGCCAGATAGATCGAAGCAATGGGGGCCATTTCCTCGGGGTTGATGATCCCGGCCTGCGGGTAGTAGAGCGCCCCCGCGATGGCTGCGATACAGGCAGTCAGGGTGAAGACAGCCAGTTTGTAAACCTCGACAGAATAGCCAAGGAACCGCACACGTGCCTCGTTGTCGCGGATGCCACGGATGACCGAGCCGAACTTGCCCGATACAACCCAAGCCGCGAGTATATAGCCCAAGCCAAGTGCCAGCGCCGAGGCCCAAAGGAACCAGATCGACACCACGTCCTGCGAGGCGGTCACACCCGGCAGGTTCTGCAAGCCCGATAGGCCATTATTGCCGCGCAATCCGCTGTCGTTCTGGAACAGGTACAGCGCCAGCGCCAAAGTCATCGCTTGTGTCAGGATCGACAGGTATACCCCCGTCACCTGGCTGCGGAAGGCCAGCCAGCCGAAGATCAGCGCCAAAAGTCCGGGCACCAAAACGACCAGTATCAGTTGCAGGGCCAGGCTATGGGAAAAGGCCCAGATCAGCGGAAAATCCGATGAACCAACCACGCCGAAAATCTGCGTTCCGATAGCGTCCACGACCTCGGACGGGGTAGGAGGGATTTCGGCTTGTGACAGAGACTCGACCACGATCAGGCGGGTCCGTTCGTACATCAGCCACATGCCGATCATGTAGCCTCCTAGCCCGAAGAAGGCGAAATGACCCAGCGAGAGGATGCCGGTAAAGCCCCAGACCAGATCCATAGCTACGGCAATCAGGCAAAGGCACAGGGTCTTGCCCAGCGTCTTGACGAAGCTGGTTGAGATCACACCGATCCCGAACCCTTCGGACAGGACGGTCACGCCCAATGTGAACAGGGACAGGATGGCCAGAAAGACCAGTACCGAGGGGCTCTTGGCGACAAAGCTGCGTTCCATGGCTCAATCCCCCGCCGCGCGGCCTTTGAGGGCGATGATGCCCCTTGGCCGAAACTGAATGAAAATGATGATGAAGATGATCATGTAGGTCTGCGCGGCGAGGGTGTTCGACGGGTTCATCCACTCGATGCCCTTTTGGAGGAAGCCGATCATGCCGGCACCCGCCAGCGCGCCCCAGATATTGCCGACGCCGCCAACAACCACGGTCATGAAGCTCTGTACGATATAGTCGCTGCCCAGATCGGACGTGACCTTGGCGAACAGCCCAATCGCAACCCCGGCGATTCCTGCGATGCCGGAACCAAGACCGAAAGTCAGCATATTCACGCGCCCCGGATTGATCCCCATCGACCCCGCCATGCGCGGGTTCTGTGTCACCGCGCGCATCTCTAGCCCCAGCCGCGTGCGCTTCATGATGTAGAGGAACAGCCCAAGAAAGATCATGGCCAGAACGAAGATCGCGATGCGGATATAGCTGATCGAGACCACATCGTTCAGCACCCATGCCCCGTCCAGCCAGCCGGGCGCGGTCAGCGGTCGGGCCTGCGTACCGAAGATGTTCTTGGCCAGCTGTTGCAGCGCGATTGAGATGCCGAACGTCGCCAGTAGCGTCTCTAACGGGCGGGCGTAGAGCCAGCGGATTACCAGCCGCTCCATCGCGACGCCCATGGCGAAGGTGATGGCAAAAGCCATCGGAATGGCGACGATGATCGACAGCGTATGGTCGGGGATGAATTGCTGAACCACATAGCCGGTGTAGGCACCCATCATGATGAACTCACCATGCGCCATGTTGATCACGCCCATCACGCCGAACGTGATAGCCAGACCGATGGCAGCCAGGAAATAGATCGACGCCAATGAGATCGCGTCGAGCGTCAGGTCGAGGGTCTGGTTTAGGCCAACCTTAAGCTGGATCTGTTCCAGCGCCTTTTCGGCTGCGGTTGTGATTTCTGGTGAAGGTTCGGCATAGGTCTCAAAGAAGACATGCGTTTCCAACGCAGAATCGATGTCGGCCTCGGTGATCAAAGCAGGCACGAGGCCGGCTTCGGCTAAAACAGCGTAAGCCTGAGCACGCGTGGTGTCAGAGTTCAGCTGCGCGACAGGAATGTCCCCCACGCGGCCGCCGTCGATATTGGCGGCCAGTGCGGCGCGTATGTCATCGGGCGACGTGCGCGGCGCGGCAAGGTCACTGGCGACCAACAGATCATATGCCTCGTCCCGCGACAGGGCTTCTGATCCGGGGTCTAGAATTGCGGCGATATTCGCGTCAGCAGGTAGACCAGTGCCCGCATGTCGCTTCGTCACGACCAGAGGGTTCAGGGCTGCACGGACGTCCACTCCCAGATCGTCGGACATCTCTTCAATCGCAGCAACACGTGCTGCGATATCTTCGTCGTAGCCGATGGTCAGCAACCGCTCGAGGCGTTGCTTCTGCGCTTGCAACTCGGTGTCGGGTTCGTCCTCAATCGACGCGCGCAGCGGCTCCAGCAGAGCGGCCTCGGGATCGCGTTGGATAGAAGTCAAAGCGGCCAGACGTTTCGCGCGATCAGGGTCGGTCAGTTGGAACTGCACCAAAGCCGTCCCGATCATCGCGCGGATGCCGCTATTGGGTTTCAACTGCTTCAAGTCGGATTTCTCAAACGTGCCAACGACTTCTCCGGTGTCGAAATCGGTCAATTCATACGACCGCCCTTCACCTTTTTTGCCGGCAAAAAACAGGCCATCCGACTTACGCATCCACACGTCTTTGGCGGCCCATGTCTCAAGCATCACCTGCGCTTGTGGTAAACCGCTGCTGGCAATCGCATCAATCGCGGGCCCAATCGTCTTGCGCGAGCTTTTGGCGATGATCTCCTGATGCTCTTGCAGGATCGGTTGCAAACCGCTCTCTTGCGCATTGGCCGTTAGGCAGGCGCATAGGATTGCGAGGCCCGCAAGGAATAGTCGTAACATGTGGTGAAACCCGAGGTGTCTTTTGGGCAAGGCGGGCGATGGCACCCGCCTTGCGAGAAGATTAGTAGTTCGACAGGGTCTGAACGCAGGTCTTGGTCTCGGTGTTGTACATACCGCAACCCAGCTCTTTCCAATCCGAGATCAGAACCGCCGATTCTGGCAGGAAGTCGGTCCACGCATCACCCGGAACGACGTCAGTTTCGCTGATGATATCGAACTGACCGTCTTCCTGAATCTCACCGATCAGAACCGGCTTGGCCAGGTGGTGGTTCGGCAGCATCACGGCAGTGCCACCGGTCAGGTTCGGGAACTCCTGCCCGTACATGGCGGCGCGCACGGCATCCACTTCGGTCGATCCGGCCTCGGTCGCGGCATTTACCCACATGTTGAAGCCAATGTAATGCGCCTCCATCGGGTCATTGGTCACGCGGTCTTCACCCATGGTAGCTTTCCACGTCTCAACGAATTCGGCGTTCACATCGGTATCTGCCGACTGGAAGTAGTTCCACGCGGCCAGGTGACCGACCAGGTTGGTGGTATCCAGACCCGAGAGTTCTTCCTCACCGACTGAGAAGGCTACGACCGGGATGTCATCTGCTGAGACGCCCGCAGCCGCCAGCTCTTTGTAGAAGCCAATATTTGCGTCTCCGTTGATGGTCGAGATCACGCCGACCTTCTTACCATCCGCACCCAGCGCGACCACGTCCGCCACTATCTTGGACCAGTCAGAATGACCAAATGGGGTGTAGTTGACGAAGATATCCTCGTCCGCGATACCCTTACCCTTCAGATAGCTTTCCAGAATATTGTTGGTGGTCCTGGGGTAGACATAGTCCGTGCCGAGCAGAGCGAATTTCTCGACCCCCAGTTCCTCCAGAAAATAGTCGGTCGCAGGGATCGCCTGCTGGTTTGGTGCGGCACCGGTGTAGAATACGTTTTTCGAGGATTCTTCGCCCTCATACTGAACCGGGTAGAACAGCAGGCCGTTCAGCTCTTCGATCACGGGCAGAACCGATTTCCGGCTGACCGAGGTCCAGTTGCCGAAGATCACGTCCACCTCATGCACGGTCAGAAGCTCGCGCGCTTTTTCAGCAAATAGCGGCCAGTCCGAGGCCGGGTCGACAACAACCGCCTCAAGCTGCTTGCCCAGCAGGCCGCCCTTAGCGTTTTGCTGATCGATCAGCATCAGCATCGTGTCTTTCAGCGTGGTTTCCGAGATTGCCATCGTGCCGGACAGCGAATGCAGCACGCCAACCTTGATCGTGTCTTCAGCCGACAGTGCAGCGGTGGCCATGGCAGCAAATACCAGTGATCCGGCGAGCGTGGATTTGAGCGATTTCATGTAATCCTCCTGGGCGGGGCCGGGAGAGAGGGCTTGCACAAAGGCGCACTCTTCTTCTACCTGATCCCCGCAACTGTTGTTGCGTTATCGTGTGGCGGTTGTGTCCGAGGTCCAATTCGCGCAGCCGTCACACACCCTTCGAGATGTTTCCCCCGACGAGCACCCATACGGTTTCTGCATCGCGGCAATCTTGGCAACCTGTCGGTCAGGTAAATGCAAGAATCAGCCGCATCTGATTAATTTTTAATCCATTGCCCGACTGTGTGCCAAAAATTTGGTCACATGCATCGGTTTTGTGTTCGATTGCGACACCCAAGAATGGTTTTCCGCCATCCGAGGCCCGAAACACAGGGCATGAACTGACGCCTCGGGGGTGACCAATTACGCAACTTGCCCATATAACGCCCATCACGGACAAAACCCCTCCCCGTGCCAAGGGGGCCGTGTCGATCAGCACCAAGCCTTTGGGAAAGCGGTCTGTTCTGGACGTTTTCCGCCAATCTGGTTCTTTTAAGTGCCTGTTCCCACGTGCTGAATCGCGCGCGTTGGATGCGGTTCTGCTGAACACAGCCGGCGGCGTCACCGGTGGGGATGCGTTTCGGTTCTCCGGAACAGCTGGTGAAGGTACTACGCTGACGATGACGACGCAGGCCTGTGAGCGCGCTTACAAGGCGCAGCTTGGCTCCTATGGTCAGGTCGTCAATCACCTGACCGTCGCGCCCGGTGCTCGCATGAACTGGATGCCGCAAGAGACAATCCTGTTCAACGGCAGTGCTCTGGATCGTCGACTATTGGTCGAAATGGAGCCGGATGCGACTTTGCTGATGGTCGAGCCATTAGTCTTTGGGCGCGCGGCGATGGGCGAAACCCTGACGGATATCCGTTTGCGGGACCGGATCGAAATTCGGCGCGGTGGAGCTTCTCTCTTCCTAGATACAATGCGATTCGCCGGCGACCTGCACGCCCATCTCGCGAAACCTCATATCGCAGACGGGGCGGGTGCAATGGCGCTGGTCGTCTTTGCCTGCAGTTCGGCCGAAGGGCAGTTGGACACGGTGCGCCAGATGTTGCCCGAAACGGCAGGTGCAACGCTGATACATGGTGATCTGCTGGTGATCCGTATGCTGGCGGAAAACAGCTTTGCCCTGCGCCGTGCGCTGATGCCAGTTCTGCGGCAACTCAACAACAACACTCTTCCCCGATGCTGGATGATCTGAGATGAACCTGACCCCCCGCGAAAAAGACAAACTGATGGTCGCCATGGCCGCCGAAGTTGCCCGCAAACGCCTTGCCCGAGGGGTCAGGCTGAACCATCCCGAGGCCATCGCTCTGATCACCGACGCTGTGGTCGAAGGTGCGCGCGACGGTCGCTCGGTGGCTGACATGATGCAGGCCGGGGCCGAAGTGATCACCCGAGACCAATGTATGGAGGGCGTGCCCGAGATGATCCACGAGGTTCAAGTCGAAGCCACCTTTCCCGACGGCACCAAGCTTGTGACCGTCCACAACCCCATTCGCTAACAAAGGAACCAAGACATGACCCGTATGCTTTTCCCCGCCCTGATCGTTGCCGGCCCTGCCGCAGCCCACACCGATACGCATATCCATGCCCACGGCACGGACTACGCGACCCTTGGCGTTGGTCTGGCAGTTGTCGCAGTGGCCGCGATCGCGCTGATGGTAAAGTTGAACAAATGATCCCCGGAGAGCTGTTCCCGGCCGAGGGTGAGATCACCCTGAACGCAAGCGCAGAGGCGATCACCCTGATGGTCGCCAATACCGGCGATCGCCCTGTTCAGGTCGGCTCGCACTATCATTTCGCCGAAACCAACCCGGCGCTCGACTTTGACCGTGCAGCTGCACACGGGCTGCGCCTGGACATCGCGCCGGGCACCGCCGTTCGGTTCGAGCCCGGTCAGGCGCGCGAGGTCTCGCTGATCCCGATCGGCGGCGCGCGTAAGGTTTATGGGTTCAATCAAAAGGTCATGGGGTCGCTCTGATGCCAGCAACAATCAAACGTTCTGACTATGCTGCCATGTTCGGCCCGACCACCGGCGACAAGCTGCGGCTGGCCGATACCGATCTGGTGATCGAGGTCGAACGCGACCTGACCGCTGAACGTACGGGCGCTGCCGCTACCGGTGGGACGGGCGACAATGCGCTGCTCTACGGCGAAGAGGTCAAGTTCGGCGGCGGCAAGGTGATCCGCGATGGGATGGGGCAGTCTCAGGCCACTCGGGCCGAGGGGGCCGTGGATACGGTTATCACCAATGCGCTGATCGTTGACCACTCGGGTATCTACAAGGCGGATGTGGGTCTGAAAGACGGGCGTATCGCCAAGATCGGCAAGGCCGGGAATCCCGATACTCAGCCCGGCGTCGATATCATCATCGGTCCCGGCACCGAGGCCATCGCAGGCGAGGGGCGCATCCTGACCGCTGGGGGCTTTGACAGCCATATCCACTTTATCTGCCCGCAACAGATCGAGGATGCGCTGCATTCCGGCCTGACCACTATGCTGGGCGGCGGTACCGGCCCTGCGCATGGCACTCTGGCCACCACCTGCACACCGGGCCCATGGCATATCGGGCGTATGTTGCAAGCCGCCGACGCGTTCCCGATGAACCTGGCCTTTGCGGGCAAGGGCAACGCTTCGCTGCCCGCCGCGCTGGAGGAGCAGGTCAATGCAGGTGCCTGCGCTCTGAAACTGCATGAGGATTGGGGCACGACCCCTGCCGCCATCGATTGCTGCCTTTCAGTGGCTGACGCGATGGACGTGCAGGTCATGATCCACACCGACACGCTGAACGAATCCGGCTTTGTCGAGAACACCGTGGGTGCCATGAAAGGCCGCACGATCCACGCCTTCCACACCGAAGGCGCAGGTGGCGGCCACGCCCCCGATATCATCAAGATCTGCGGCGAAAACCACGTTCTGCCGTCTTCGACCAACCCCACGCGCCCCTTCACCGTGAACACTGTCGAAGAGCATTTGGATATGCTGATGGTGTGCCACCACCTCGACAAATCCATCCCCGAGGACGTGGCCTTTGCCGAAAGCCGTATCCGGCGTGAGACGATCGCGGCCGAGGACATCCTCCACGACATGGGCGCTTTCAGTATCATCGCCTCGGACAGTCAGGCTATGGGCCGGGTCGGAGAAGTTCTGATCCGAACATGGCAGACCGCCGACAAAATGAAGAAGCAACGCGGCCGTCTGTCTGAGGAAACAGGTGACAACGATAACCTGCGGGTCCGTCGTTACATTGCGAAATACACCATCAACCCGGCGATTGCGCACGGCCTGAGCCATCAGATAGGCAGTATTGAGGAAGGCAAACGTGCCGATCTGGTCCTGTGGAACCCTGCCTTTTTCGGGGTGAAGCCCGAGATGGTGTTGTTGGGTGGCACCATCGCCTGTGCGCAGATGGGTGACCCGAATGCCTCGATCCCGACGCCGCAGCCGGTCTATAGCCGCCCTATGTTCGGAGCATACGGCCGGTCGGTTGAGAACTCGGCGATCACATTTGTCTCGGAGGCCGCGCAAGCGGGCGGGATCGGTGATACACTGGGTCTGGCGAAACAAACCGTCGCCGTGCGCAACACGCGCGACATCGGCAAGCAGGATTTGCTGCTGAATGATGCAACGCCCCAGATCGAGGTTGATCCGGAAACCTATGAGGTCCGAGCCGATGGGGAGTTGCTCACCTGTCAACCTGCCGAAGTGCTGCCGATGGCGCAGCGCTATTTCATGTTCTGATTTGAAAAGGAGGCCACGATGACCACTGCGATCAAAACCGCCCGTATCTATCATGATCACCACCACGATCCGGCGCATGCTCAGGTCTCGCTGGACTATGACGGGCGTTTCCTGCGCCGCAAAATGCTGGCCACCGATGATGGTGAGTCCTTTTTGGTCGATCTGGCGCACACGAAATCCCTCGACCATGGTGGGGTTCTGGTGCTGGAGGATGGGCGCGAGATTGAAATCATCGCCGCACCGGAAGAGTTGCTGGAAATCAGCGGGGACAATCTGCTGCATCTTGCCTGGCATATTGGTAATCGCCACACGCCCTGTCAGATCGAAGCCGACCGGCTCCTTATACAACGCGATCATGTCATTCGCGATATGCTGCTGAAACTGGGGGCCGAAATCCAAGAGGTCGTTGAGCCCTTCACCCCCGAAGGCGGCGCCTATGGTCATGGCAGGACACATGGCCACGCCCACTAATTCCGATATCCTGACCTTGGTGCAGTGGTTGTCCCCGGCCTATCCGGTCGGCGGTTTCGCCTATTCTCATGGGTTGGAGGCCGCGATTGAACTCGGTTCGGTTGCCAGCCCTCAGGATACGGGCGCTTGGGTGTCGGACGTATTGGAGTATGGCTCTGGCTGGAACGACGCGCATTTTCTGGGGGCGGCTTACGCCGCCGAAACCCCGGTCGACCTGACCGACATCGACGCCACAGCGCGCGCGTTCAGCGCCTCATCCGAGCGGTTGATGGAAACCAGTTTGCTCGGGCAGGCGTTTGGAGCCGTGACCGGGGATGTCTGGGGTTTGAACTTGCAGCACCTGACCTATCCGGTGGCGGTAGGGCGTGCGGCACGATTGCAGAACTTGCCGCTGCCGTTGGTGACCGAGATGTTCCTGCAGGCATTCCTGAGCAATCTGGTCGCCTGCGCAACGCGCCTTGTTCCCTTGGGGCAAACCGATGCGCAGCGGCTGATACGGGACCTAACGCCCCTCTGCACAACGATTGCCGCAAAGGCGCAGGACGCGGGTCTGGAGGATCTGAGTTCGACGGCGTTCCTCGCGGATGTCGCGGCAATGAAGCATGAAACACAGTATTCAAGGATTTTCCGAACATGAGCAGTACGAACGGCCCCCTTCGTGTCGGCATCGGAGGCCCCGTCGGCGCGGGTAAAACCACTCTGACCGCCGCGCTGTCTGAGGCGCTGCGCGATGTCTGTTCGGTGGGCGTGATCACCAACGACATCTACACGCAGGAGGACGCCGAAGCGCTGATGCGGATGCAGATCCTGCCTCAGGACAGGATCATCGGCGTGGAAACCGGCGGTTGCCCGCATACCGCAATCCGTGAGGACGCCTCAATCAACCTTGCGGCCGTGGCCGAAATGCAGTCGCGCCATCCGGAGATTGACGTCGTGCTGATCGAAAGCGGCGGCGATAACCTGTCGGCCACGTTCAGCCCGGAATTGGCGGATGTGACGCTATATGTGATTGATGTGGCTGCGGGCGAAGAAATCCCGCGCAAGGGTGGGCCTGCGATCACGAAATCGGATCTGTTGATCATCAATAAAACCGACCTCGCCCCGCATGTGGGCGCGTCACTTGAGGTGATGCAGGAAGACGCCACGCGCATGCGCAAGGGTCGGCCGTTTTTGTTCGCCTCACTGCGCCAACGGCAGGGCGTGCCTGAAATCGTCAGCGCACTGGCTGCGATTGGTGGGCTTGAAACGGCTTGAAGAAGAGCGGTCGCCGCTGCTCGGTGCGGCGACTGTCGTTTCTAATTCGGAGTGGGGTGCCAACTAGAGGCTGACCGGGGCAATCAGGCCCCGACATTCACCACCATCTTGCCGAAATTCTCACCGCGCAGCAGCTGGTTCAGTGCCTCGGGCGCGGCCTCAAGCCCCTCGACCATGTGCTCGCGATATTTGACCGATCCGTCCTGAATCCAGCCGGTCATATCCCGGACGAACTCTTTGTAGAGCGAGACGGGGAAGCTGTCGAAGATGATGAAGCCCTGCGCCTTCACTTTCATCCGCAGCAGCGTGCCCATGATCGCAGGCCCCATATCCGGGCCATCCGGCAGGCCGGGCAGGTTATACCACGAGACCACGCCGCAGATCGGGATGCGCGCAAAAGCGTTCAGCAGGGGCAGGACGCCGTAAAGCACCTTACCGCCGACATTTTCGAAGTAGACATCAATCCCATCCGGGCAGGCGGCCCGCAACTGATCAGCAATGTCGGTGGCCTTGTGGTCGACACAGGCGTCGAAGCCCAGATTTTCCACCACATGCGCGCATTTCTCGGCACCGCCCGCAACACCGACGACCCGGCACCCTTTGATTTTGGCAATCTGCCCGACGGTTGCGCCGACCGGGCCGGAAGCGGCGGCAACGACTACGGTTTCTCCGGGTTTGGGCTCGCCGATCTGTAGCAACCCGGCATAAGCGGTGTAGCCGGGCATACCCAGAATACCCAATGCCCAGGACGGGTTTTGTGGCGCTTTGCCCATGTTTATGACCTCGGTCCCGTCCGAGATCGCATAGTCCTGCCAACCGCTGCCCGACAGCACGTAGTCGCCCGCCTCGAACCCGTCGAGGTTCGAGGTCACAACCTGTCCAACAACCTGTCCGGTCATGACCCCGCCAATCGCCACAGGCTCGGCATAGGATTTTGCGTCATTCATCCGTCCGCGCATATACGGGTCCAGTGACAAGTAGCAGGTGCGGACCAGCATCTCGCCCGCGCCCGGAGTGGGGATATCCGTAGTCTCCAGCCGCAGCGTATTGTCATCGGGCTCCCCCTTGGGGCGTTCGTTCAGAACGATGCGGCGGTTTGTGTCTGCGGTCTGGGGCATGGTCTTGTCTCTCTGCTGAGTCTGGTTTGTCGCGCCGGCACGTCACAAGCGTCGGGGCCTCGAATTTTGTCACACCGTTCTGTATTTCGGGCGGCGCGTCAATCTTTTCACAACGTTCTGCCGTAGGGTTTGCGCAGCAAAACTGCAGGGTTGAATTTTGCCGCGGGTTCTGCGTTTTCTGGCGCGTTTTCCGTTTGACTGCACCGCAAAACAATTTAAGCCTTCGCAAAGAGTTAGCCCCCAAACCAAACCTTCCCATGCAATCCAGCTTAGAAACACCAGTGACGTTGGGCCGCCGACCCGGGCATCCTTACAGGAAGGCCTACGATTGGTGGCCACCCCCATCCCAGCGCTGAGATTGAACCCGAATTTCAACTCAACGCGAAAGATTGACATGACAACTCAAACTCTCTCGAAGCCGGTTCAGGTTGAACTGGCCGAAACACATGTGCGTATCACTTGGCCCGACCATATGACTGGGGATTTCCCGTTCATCTGGTTGCGCGAAAACGACCCTGCAGGGTTCCACCCGCAGACGCAGGAGCGCCTGACCGACCTCACCGCCATTGCGCTGGAGATCAAACCCGTGCAGGCATTCCAGTCCGACAACAGCCTGCATGTTGTCTGGACTGAGGATCAGGCCCCCACCGGCTTTGATCTGGACTGGCTGCGCGATCGTCGTCCGGGCCAGCCTGCTTTCGATCCGGCCGATACCGGTTTTGTCACATGGCGGGCCGAGCTTTTGCCCGCCGGTATCCCCCGCGCGAACGCAGAAGAAGTCCTGACTGAGGACAGTGCTTTGAAGGATTGGCTGATCGCCGCGCGTCAATACGGGCTGAGCATCGTGGACCATCTGGCCGACAGCACTGAAGCTGGCATGGATGTCGCGCGCCGGATCGGCTTTCTGCGCGAGACGAATTTTGGACTGACCTTCGAAGTCAAATCCAAACCCAACCCGAACAACCTCGCCTATACGCCGGTTGCGCTGCCGCTGCACACGGATCTGACCAATCAGGAGCTGCCTCCGGGGTTCCAATTCCTTCATTGTCTCGCCAACGAGGCCGAGGGCGGTGAGTCGCTGTTCTGCGACGGCTATGCGGTGGCAGAGGATCTGAAACTGGAAGATCCCGATGCCTTTGACGCCTTGTGCGACATCTCGATCCCGTTCCGGTTCCATGATAGAGAAACGGACATCCGCTCGCGTAAACGTGTCATCACCTGCGATGAAAACGGTGACGTGATCGAGATCTGCTTCAACGCGCATCTGGCGGATTTCCTCGATATCGAGCCCGCTCTGATGCCGCGCTATTACCGTGCCTATCAGAAATTCATGGCGATGACGCGCGACCCCAAATATCTGCTTCAGCTCAAGCTGAAGGGTGGCGAAATGGTGGTCTTTGACAATCGCCGTGTGCTGCATGGGCGGTCGGCTTTCGATCCCAATACAGGCCACCGTCACCTGCACGGTTGCTATGTGGACCGTGGTGAATTCGAAAGCCGCCTGCGCGTTCTCTCGCGTTAAGCGCCTGACAAAAGAGCAGTGCCGTCTTGGGGCGGCGCTGTCCCACTACAACCTGTTGCGGAAGGCCGAGGGGGTCTGCCCGAACTCGGCCTTGAAAGCACGGGTCATCGCGCTGGCGTTCTCGTAGCCCGACCGGCTGGCGATCTCGGCGATGGATTGCTCGGTCTCTTCAGTCAGCCTGCGCGCAAGGTTCAGACGCAACCGACGATAGAGCGCTTGCGGTGTAGTTTTCAGGTCCGCCTGAACGCGCATTTCCAGCCGTTTCTGAGTGCACCCCGTTTTGCGTGCCACCTGTGCGATCGACAGCGGTGTCTCCAGGTTCGCCTGCATGATGGCCAGCGCGCGATTCACCAGAGTGTCTTCGGTTTGCATCGGTAAGGCATAGTTGTCGCTGCGGCCACGGCTCATAAACAGATGGGCGACCTCCATCGACAAAAGCGGGCCGTGATCCTTGCGGATAAGCGCAAGCGCTAGATCAAACGCCGCCATCGCTCCGGAGCACGTCAGACGAGCGCCATCAACGACGTAGCGCTCTTGCACGACGTCCACGGCGGGAAAGGCTTCTTCAAATCGGGAAAGCTCGTCCCAATGAATGGTCGCGCGGTGTCCATCCAGCAACCCGGCCTGCGCCATCAACCAACTGCCGGTATCCAGTCCGGCCACCAGTGCGTGCCTCTTTGCAGCCGCCAGCAGTGCGCGCAGGGTTTTGGGCTTGCCCAATTGCAAGAACCCGTAGGAGGGCATCACGACCAGAGCATCCCCACGCTGGTCGGTCAGGGCGACATCCGGCGTCACCGCCAATCCGCTGGAGCTTTGAACGGGTTCTCCGTCAACGGAAAAGAACCGCCACTCATACAAAGACTGCCGGGACAGAGTGTTGGCCGCCCGCAGAGGTTCGACCATGTTGGCGAGGCAGTGGTTCGAGAATCCATCGAACAGCAGGATGTTAAATCTGTGACTCAAAAATTTACCAGCTCTGCATGACATTCGGCGAAAACTGCATGCCGTGAACATGAGGAATCTCGTTTCCTGCGTCAATCACCTATCCAAGGATATCGCGCCATGCAGTTTGGTCTGACCGAAGAACAGGACATGATCGTCTCGACAGTCCGTAGCTTTGTCGAAAACGAAATCTACCCGCATGAGGCCGAGGTCGAACGCACCGGTCAGGTGCCGCATGAGCTGGGCGAAGAGATCAAACAGAAATGCATCGATCTGGGTTTTTACGCCTGCAACTTCCCCGAAGAGGTTGGCGGCGCAGGCCTTTCGCATCTCGACTTTACGCTGGTCGAGCGCGAGCTGGGTCGGGGCTCGATGGCTCTGACCCATTTCTTTGGTCGTCCGCAGAACATTCTGATGGCCTGCAATGATGAACAGCGCGAACGTTATTTGCTGCCTGCCGTGCGTGGTGAAAGGATGGATGCGCTTGCGATGACCGAACCTGACGCGGGCTCGGACGTCCGGGGCATGAAGTGTCAGGCTGTCAAGGATGGTGGCGATTGGGTCATCAACGGCTCCAAACACTTCATTTCGGGCGCGGAACACGCGGATTTTTTCATCGTCTTCATTTCGACCGGCGTGGATGAAACACCAAAAGGGCCCAAGAAGCGGATCACAACCTTCCTGGTGGATCGCGGAACTCCCGGGTTTGAGGTGAGCGAGGGGTATAACTCGGTCAGCCACAAGGGCTACAAGAACTACATCCTCTACTTCGACAATTGCCGCCTGCCTGACGCGCAGGTTCTAGGCGAGGTTGATGGAGGTTTCGCGGTCATGAACGAGTGGCTCTATGCAACCCGCCTGACGGTTGCGGCCTTCTCGGTTGGTCGGGCGCGGCGCTGTTTCGACTATGCGCTGAACTATGCAGCCGAGCGCAAGCAGTTCGGCCAGCCCATCGGCAAATTCCAGGGGATTGGGTTCCAGATCGCCGATATGATCACCGAGATTGATGCCGCGGATTGGCTGACTCTGTCTGCTGCCTGGCGCCTGGACGAAAACCTGCCTTCGAACCGCGAAATCGCCTCGGCCAAGCTTTATGCCTCGGAAATGCTGGCGCGTGTCACCGACGCGACGTTGCAAATCTATGGCGGTATGGGTCTGATGGACGACTTCCCGATCGAGCGTTTCTGGCGTGACGCGCGGGTTGAGCGGATCTGGGATGGCACCAGCGAAATCCAGCGTCACATCATCAGCCGTGATCTTCTGCGTCCGTTGGGCGCCTGACGATGACCAAAGTCCTCACCCGGCTTTTGCGCCCGAACTCCATCGCTGTGATCGGTGGTGGCGCTTGGTGTCAGCAGGTCATTCTGCAATCTGAACGTATGGGCTATGCGGGGCAGATCTGGCCTGTTCATCCCAAAGCGACCGAGATCGCTGGCCATAGGGCCTATGCCAGTCTCGAAGATCTGCCTGCACCGCCAGATGCCGTTTTCATCGGCATCAACCGCCATGCCACGATTGAGGCGGTTCGCACCCTTTCCGCCACCGGCTCAGGCGGTGCAGTGTGTTTTGCGTCAGGTTTTTCCGAGGCCGTGGCCGAAGATGACACAGGCGGCGATCTGCAGGCACAACTGGTTGCAGCTGCAGGCGACATGCCCATTCTGGGACCCAATTGCTATGGTTTCATCAACGCGTTGGATGGGGCTTTGCTGTGGCCCGACCAACACGGAGCCAAGCCGGTTGACTCTGGTGTTGCGATCCTGACGCAAAGTTCGAATATCTCGATCAACCTGACCATGCAGAAACGCGCGCTGCCCATCGCCTATATGGTGACCTGTGGGAACATGGCGCAAACCAGTCAGGCGCAGATCGCTTCGGCCTTGCTGGACGATCCGCGTGTGACTGCCGTTGGCCTGCATATCGAAGGCTTCAAGGACATCCGCGAATGGGAGGCGCTAGCGCAGAAGGCCCACTCCAAAGGTATCCCTCTGGCGGCGCTCAAGGTCGGCGCGTCCGAGCAGGCTCAGGCCGCAACCGTGTCGCATACCGCCTCTCTGGCGGGAAGCGACGCAGGTGCGCAGGCTCTGTTGGAGCGTCTCGGCATTCCACGCCTATCCGCCTTGCCTGATTTTCTGGAAACACTGAAGCTGCTGCATTGCTATGGCCCGCTTCCGGGCAGCAACATAGCCTCGATCAGCTGTTCCGGTGGTGAGGCGAGCCTGATCGCGGACATGGCCGTTGGAACTGGGTTGTCTTTCCCACGCCTAAGCGACGGTCAGAAAGCCCACCTGCGCGAAGCACTCGGACCGATGGTGGCGCTGAATAACCCGCTGGACTACCACACTTATATCTGGCGCGATGAAGCGGCGATGGCGAAGGCCTGGGCTGGGATGACGGGCGACGACATAGACCTGACGTTCTCGATCCTCGACTATCCAACCACGGATGCGAGCGACTGGGCCTATGCCTCGCGTGCAGCGATGAAAGTGCGCGCGGAGATCGGCGCGCGATTTGCCGTTGCCGCGACATTGCCCGAGTTGCTGCCCGAAGATGTGGCGCAAGAGCTTATGGACGGCGGAGTGGTGCCCTTCATGGGGCTGCGCGAAGCTCTTGCAGCAACCGAAGCGGCAGGTCAGGTTACCGCTCCCTCGGGTACACCGGTCACATTGCCCGGAACGGCTGAGGCCAAAAGGACACTCACCGAAGGCGAGTCCAAACGCGTTCTGGCCGAGTGCGGACTGCGTATCCCGCAGAACCGCACAGTCACAGGAGATGATCAGGCGCGCGCTGCCGCTCAGGACATGGATGCGCCCTTTGCGGTCAAAGGCGTGGGGCTAGCTCATAAGTCAGAACACGCGGCCGTGCGATTGGGTGTTCTTGCCGAAGACGTGGCCGACGTCGCCGCGGATATCGGCACCCCTGAAATTCTGATCGAAGAGATGATCACCGGAACAGTAGCTGAGCTACTTGTGGGTGTGGTGCGCGACCCAGCGCACGGGTTCGTCCTGACCCTGGGCGCGGGCGGCGTGCTGACGGAAGTGCTGCGCGATACCGCCTCCCTGCTGGTGCCCAGTTCTGCTGATGACATCCACAGCGCTTTGGGCAAATTGAAGATTGCACCGCTTCTGGCAGGCTATCGCGGTCAACCGGCGGCTGATATGGATGCCATCGTGGCCGCTGTTGAGGCCGTTCAGGCCTATGTCATGCAAAACGCCGACACGCTTGGCGAGGTCGAAATCAACCCGCTCCTCTGCACGCCCGACAAGGCGGTGGCCGTGGATGCGCTCATCAGAAAGGCCTGAGATATGGACCCGATCAAAACCCGCCGTAACGGCGCGATCCTTGAGGTCACGTTGGACCGGCCCAAGGCCAATGCCATTGATCTGGCCACCAGCCGCATCATGGGCGACGTCTTTGCCGAGTTCCGCGACGACCCTGACCTGCGCGTCGCGATCCTGACAGGTGCGGGAGAGAAGTTCTTTTGTCCCGGCTGGGACCTGAAAGCCGCAGCCGATGGCGATGCAGTCGATGGGGACTATGGTGTTGGCGGTTTTGGCGGTCTGCAGGAATTGCGCGACATGAACAAACCCGTCATTGCAGCCGTGAACGGCATTGCCTGCGGCGGAGGTCTGGAGCTTGCGCTGTCCGCCGACATGATCTTGGCTGCGGACCATGCGAGTTTTGCGCTGCCGGAAATCCGCTCGGGTACCGTGGCGGATGCGGCCAGTGTCAAACTGCCTAAACGCATCCCGTATCATATCGCGATGGAGTTGCTGCTGACGGGCCGCTGGTTCGACGCGGAGGAAGCCAACCGCTGGGGTTTGGTGAATGAGATTGTGACCGCGGATCAGCTGATGGATCGTGCGTGGGAACTCGCCCGCCTGTTGGCCTCGGGCCCACCGCTGGTCTATGCCGCGATCAAAGAGGTCGTGCGCGATGCCGAAGACAGCAAATTCCAAGACGCCATGAACCGTATTACCAAACGGCAGCTGCGTACCGTCGATACTCTCTATGCCAGTGAGGACCAGCTGGAAGGCGCGCGCGCGTTTGCGGAAAAGCGTGATCCTGTGTGGAAAGGCAAGTAAGCAAATTTGGGGTCTGAACCCTCTCGGCGGCTCCTTCTTTCGATGGGGCCGTAACACTTTATCAGCTGCGCCCAAGGGTTCCTTGGGCGGCCTGCTAACGGATTGCATTCGCGTGTCATATTAAACTAGGACATGCCAGCCCAACGGGGCAACAGCACTTCAAACCTGCGCCACAACCCGAACGCAGCCAAACCGAAATCCATGCCACGCAATCCGTGAATTGTTCAGCGCGCGACAGAAACTGTTGCCTGAATCTGGCTGCATGTGGACAATTAGACTTGACTATGTGTCATTTATTTTTCCTAACTAACCAGTCAATCAAAAAAACAGGGAGGCTCCAGTGAAAGCCCTAACAACCATTTCAACCCTTGCCATTCTGGCATCTGCCGGGGCGGCATTGGCCAATTGCGACGAGGTCGTATTCTCGGATGTCGGCTGGACCGATATCACTGCGACCACTGCCGCAACGACAACGATTCTTGACGCTCTGGGCTATGATACCGAGATCAAGATCCTTTCCGTTCCAGTGACTTACACTTCGATGGCTGAAGGCGATATCGACGTGTTCCTGGGCAACTGGATGCCGACCATGGAAGGCGATATCGCGCCGTATCGCGAGGCGGGAACGGTTGAAACAGTGCGCGCGAACCTGGAAGGCGCCAAGTACACGCTGGCCGTCAACGCTGCAGCCGCCGAGCTGGGCATCAAGGATTTCGCTGATATTTCAAAACACTCCGATGTTCTGGACGGCAAAATCTTCGGAATCGAGCCGGGCAATGACGGCAACCGTCTGATTCAATCCATGATCGATGGCGATTCGTTTGGCCTCTCTGGTTTCGAAGTCGCTGAAAGCTCCGAGCAAGGCATGCTGGCGCAGGTGGACCGCGCCTCGCGCAAGGGCGATCCGATCGTGTTCCTGGGTTGGGAACCCCATCCAATGAACGCCAATTTCGAGATGTCCTACCTGACCGGTGGCGATGAGTTCTTTGGCCCCAACTTCGGCGGCGCTACCGTGTTCACCAACACCCGCAAAGGCTATGCAGAAGAATGCCCGAATGTTGGCGCGCTGCTGAACAACCTGGAATTCTCGCTGGCGATGGAAAACGAGATCATGGCCGCGATTCTGGATGGTGGCGAAGACCCGGCAGATGCAGCCAGCGCATGGCTGAAAGCCAACCCGGATGCCTATACCCCATGGCTGGACGGTGTCACGACCCGTGACGGTGGTGACGCAGTCGCCGCAGTAAGCGCAGCACTGGGTCAATAACCTTAAACGCCCTTCGCCGCGTGTCTGTGGCGGAGGGCTTTTTTGTGGCCTGATTTCAGGCCCGGAATACTCTGAAAGGCAGACAGATGGATTGGCTGACCGACAACAAGATACCCGTCGGCAAGACGGCCCGAGCGGTTTTCGAATGGCTCCAAGAGATAGGGGAGCCATTTTTCGATTGGTTGTCCTGGGTTCTTGAGGCGCTGATTGATGGCATATTGTGGGTGCTGCAAACCCCGCATCCTTTGATCGTTGTGGGCGTTTTTGTGGGCATCACGTGGCTGTTGCAGCGCAATTGGAAGGTTTGCCTGTTTGTGGCGCTGGGATTCCTCTTCATTCTCAATCAGGGATATTGGGAAGAAACGACGGAAAGCCTGACTCTGGTACTATCTTCCTGTCTGGTCTGTATGGCGATTGGCGTGCCTATTGGCATCGCGGCGGCGCATAGGCCCAAGCTTTACGTGGCGATGCGGCCGGTGCTGGACCTGATGCAAACCCTGCCGACCTTCGTCTACCTGATCCCCGCGATCGTATTCTTTGGTATCGGCATGGTGCCGGGCCTGATCGCGACTGTAATCTTCGTTTTGCCCGCTCCAATCCGTTTGACGCATCTGGGTGTTTCCTCGACCCCGACCCCTCTGCTTGAGGCGGCCGAGGCCTTTGGCGCGACCAAATCCCAGACCCTATGGAAGGTCGAACTGCCTTACGCGCTGCCGCAGATTATGACCGGCCTAAACCAGACCATCATGCTGTCGCTGTCGATGGTTGTTATCGCCGCTCTGGTCGGTGCTGATGGCTTGGGCGTGCCGGTTGTGCGGGCGCTCAATCAGGTGAACACGGCCCTTGGTTTCGAATCCGGCTTTGTCATCGTTGTTGTGGCGATCATCCTCGATCGCGTCCTTAGAGTGGAGCATTGATCCATGACCGCAGTTGAATTTGACAGTGTTTCAATCGCGTTCGGCACCGACCCCAAATCCGCGTTGCCCTTCATGGACGAAGGCAAAGACCGCGCAACGGTGAAAGAAGCCTGTGGTCAGGTGCTGGGAGTCCACAATTGCTCGCTGACTGTGCATGAGGGCGAAACGCTGGTGCTGATGGGCCTGTCCGGTTCGGGCAAATCCACGTTGCTGCGGGCGGTGAACGGGTTGAACCCGGTGATCCGCGGCGCGGTTCGGGTCTCGGACGGATCGGAGATGGTGGATGTCACCAACGCTGACGCCCGCACCCTGCGCCGGATGCGTCAGAACCATATTGCGATGGTGTTCCAGCAATTCGGACTGCTGCCGTGGCGCACGGTTCGTGAAAACGTTTGGCTAGGGCTGGAGCTGTCGGGCATGTCCCGCACTGAGAGGTTGCAGCGCACCGATGAACAGCTCGCTCTGGTCGGTCTGTCTGACTGGGCCGACCGTAAGGTCGGAGAGCTGTCGGGCGGTATGCAACAACGCGTCGGTCTGGCCCGAGCTTTTTCCACTCAGGCACCGATCCTGTTGATGGATGAGCCGTTCTCGGCCCTCGATCCGCTGATCCGGACCAAGCTGCAAGATGAACTGCTGCGGCTTCAGGAAAAGCTGAAACGCACGATCATCTTCGTGTCTCATGACCTGGATGAGGCCTTCAAGATCGGCAATCGCATCGCCATCATGGAGGGCGGTCGCATCGTGCAATGCGGCACCCCGTCCGAGATCTACTCGAAACCCGAGGACGAATACGTGGCCGATTTCGTTGCGCATATGAACCCTCTGGGCGTCTTGCGCGCGCGGGATGTGATGGAGCCTGCAACCGGTACGCCGGACCGCTCGATTGATGCGGATACGGATATTCGCGACGTCATTCAGGGCTTTGACCAGAACAACGCACCGGTTGGCGTGACCGAGAACGGGGCGATCATCGGTCAGGTCACAAAAGACCGCGTGCTGCACAAGCTGGTTGATCCGATGGGACAGTAACCCTCGGACGGTGAACAAGGGGCGGTCCGGCACTATCCCGGACCGTTCGTTCTCAATTGTTTTCGTGCCATCCCATTCGAAACCTCCTAACCTGTCCTGAGAGGTGTTGAGCGAGGAGCAGGCCGTGACAGATACCTTCCAGAGAGTTGCCGATTTCACCCTAGGTCTAACACCCGAGGATATCCCCGATGCGACGCTGAACGCCGCCGCGTTGATGCTGCTCGACACGCTGGGCATTACGATTGCGTCGGGTCCTATGGCGGCGGGGAGTATCGCCCGAGAAACGGCTTTTGCGCTCTATGGGGCAGGTGATCCGGCGCTCAGCGCGCGGATGTTGTTTGATGGCCGCCGGGTCAGTGCCGCCGGGTCTGCCTATGCCGCCGCAACGCAGACGGACAACCTGGATGGGCATGATGGCTACAACCCGACCAAAGGGCATATCGGTGTCGCTGTTGTACCCGCGCTTTGTGCGCTGGCGGAAACGGTTCCGGATTTCTCGGGCCCCGAAGCTCTGACCGCTGTCACCATCGGGTATGAGGTCGCTGGGCGCGCCGGGATTTCTCTGCATGATACAGTCAGCGACTATCACACGTCAGGGGCATGGAACGCCTTGGGCGTCGTGGCCGTCGCGGCTCGGTTGCGTGGGTTGGGAGTGGACCAATTGCGGCAGGCCATGGGCATCGCTGAATATCACGGCCCCCGCAGCCAGATGATGCGCGAGATCGCCAACCCCACAATGCTGCATGACGGATCGGGCTGGGGGGCTTTGGTCGGTGTGTCTGCGGCCGTTTTGGCCGAGAAAGGCTTTACCGGCGCGCCGGCGATCACAATCGAAGCCGAAGAGGTCACGAGCCACTGGCAGGACCTTGGCCAGTTTTGGCAGATGCAGCATCAATATGTGAAACCCTACCCAATCTGCCGTTGGGCGCACGCCGCGATCGACGCTGTCCGGCAGCTCATGCGCGACCACGGTCTGAGCCATGAAGATATCGCCTCGGTCCAGGTCAATACGTTCCGCGAGAGCGCTTGTCTGTTTCAGGGCATGCCCGACGACACCTCAAAGGCGCAGTATTCGCTGCCATTCGCGGTGGCAGTGATGATGGCCTATGGGCGGATCGGGGTCGAGCATATCTCGGGCGAGGGTCTGTCTGATCCTTTGGTGGCCTCTTTGTTGGAACGTATCGCCGTTGCCGAAGACGCGCGCCATTCGGCTCGGTTCCCCGCGTGCCGCATCGCCGATGTCACGATCCGCTTGTACGACGGGCGGGTGCTGGAGACGGGCGACGTCCATGCGCGCGGCGGTCCTGAAGCTCCTATGGATCAGGCCGAAGTGGTCGCAAAATTCATGGAGTTCGCAACGCCTTCGCTCGGCGAGGCAAGGGCCTCGGCCATACGTGACGCCGTTCTGGGGTTGAGAGACCCGGCATCGGCATTCTCGGATCTCGGCGCGTTGATTTATGAGGCGCCGTCCGGGTCCTAGCCCCTTAAACGCAGTCGAACAGCCGCCCCGGCAACCCCTTATGCGGTGGTAGCCCGAGTTCGCGCAGCAAGCAGAACATCATCGCCTGGTTGGACGTGACAACGGGTTTGCCCAGCGCGGCTTCAATCCGTTCGATGGCCTCGACGGACCGCATATCGGTGCAACTCAGAACAATCGCCTCGGCCTGCGGGTGGTCGGCCTGGCAGGCGAGGTCGAAGACTTCGTCCGGGGTCAATTCTCCCTGACCGTAGTTGCCCAGTTCCCGGCCCACATCGGCGCATTTGACCGTCTCGACCCCATTTTGGGCCATGAACGCGATGGCCTGCGTATTGATCTCGCCCAGATAGGGCGACGAAAAGCCGACTTTGCGGGCCCCCAACGCCTTAATGCCTGCGATCAGAGCACTGGCCGCTGTGACTGATTTGGCATTGGCACCGGATTTGATCTGTTCGGCCAACTCGGTGTCGAAGGATGGGCCATGGGTCAGCGTGGCCGAGGTACAGCCGTAAAGAACGATGTCGGGCCGCACGCCGGAGATCATTCGCAAATCAAGGCTGATATCCGATGCGCCCAAACCGGCCATCTGATCTGAGCCGGGGATTTCGTCCACGTCATACCCTCCCATGCGCTGGAAATGCAGCGTGGTATTGGGCGGACGCATCAACGCTAGATCCGGCTCCAGATTGGTATTGGTGAAAGGCACCAGAACGCCGATCTTGGCCGCAGTTCGGGTCTCGGTCATTACAGCACTCCTTCCAACACGTCGCGGGCGCGTTTCATGACGCCCGGTGCGCAAATCGTGGCGCGCAAGCAATCGCCAAGGCCATAGCCGCCCATCCCGCGCATCAGCAAGTTTTCTGCGCGCAAAGCGGCATCGGCCCGCTGCGCTTGATCAACTGAGGCAAAACGCAGCAAGACGAAATTTGTGTGGCTTTGCGGGACGGTTAACCCCAGAGCGCGGCAGTTTTCGGCGAACGCGTCGCGGATGTTGGCAGTTTTTGCCACAACCTCTCGCATATGCGTCTGATGACGCATTGCAGCGGCAGCTGCAGCCTGCGAGGGGATTGAGACATTGTTTGGGTTTAACAGCTTGCGCAGTTCTGCTCCAATCTGGGGCGGAGCATAGGCCCACCCGACCCGCGCGCCCGCCAGCCCATAGGCTTTGGAAAACGTCCGGGTGATGACCGTATCGCCGCGCTGAATCATAGCGAATGCCTCTGCCGGATCATGTTCGGCATCCGAGAATTCGGCGTAGGCTTGATCGACGACCAGCAGAACGTTCTTGGGAAGGCTGGTCCGCAGGCGCACGATCTCAGCGTTCGGGATGACCGTTCCGGTCGGATTGCCGGGATTGCAGAGGAAGACGATGCGGGTTTTTGGGGTGACTGCGCTCAGAACATCATCCACCGAAACAGTCAAGTCGACCTCACGCGCCTTGACATAGTCCGCCTGCACCTGCACGGCTGCCGAGGCGACAAAGGCGTAGCCGTAGTCTGTACCCAGCACGCGGTCCCCTTGCCCGGCATAGGCGCGGATTAGGCAACCGATCAGCTCCATCGATCCCGCGCCGCAAAAGATGTTGCTCTGGTCCAGCCCATGCACTTCGGCTATCGCTAAACGCAGGTCCGGCCATTCCGGATCAGGATAGAGCGGCATGTCGGCCATCGCGGCCTGTCCGGCGGCAATGGCGGTAGGGCTGGCAGGAAAAGCGCTTTCGTTTTGGGCCAGTGAAATCGTCTGAGGACCGCCAAGATCGGCAAGCGCATAGGCGGCCAGGGCACCAACATGAGGGACGGGCCGGATCATGAGCCATCTCCGTATGCTTTGGCTCCTTCGGCGCTGAGCAGACCGCGCTTGAGATCCAGTGCCAGCGCCTCTGGGTGTCTGTCTGTCGGATCGCCGAAGCCTCCTCCTCCGGGGGTTTCAAAGATAAGGTAATCGCCGTCTTCCACCCTCTGCTCGCCCTTGCCGGGGATGTCAGCGTCGCCGTCGCGGAACCGGATGCGCCCGGGCGCTCCGGGTTGGCCACCCATCCGACCAAGCGCGGGGAATTTCAGCCGCTCGACCGAGAGGAAGACGATGAAGGGCGCTCCGCTGGCCGAGGTCATCTCGATCCTTTGCCCCAACCCGCCGCGGTACTTGCCCGCACCGCCCGAGTCTGGCCGAAGCTCGCGCCGCCAGATCGTGACGGGGGCGACGCTTTCGGTGATCTCCACCTGGCTGCCGAAAACGCCCGAAGGGTAGGCCGTTGCCGACAACCCATCCGCGTGAGGCCGCGCGCCCGTGCCGCCGTTATGCACGGGCTCAACCGCGAACTCGCGGCCTCCGTCACGGGCGACCTCGGGCGCGTGGCGCATGGGCAGGTCGAACATGCAGGATGCGCCCTCTGCCGGGACCTGATCTGGCAGGGCCTGATGCAGGCAGCCCAGAACCAAATCAGGGGTCACCTGACCCAGCGTGTGCCGCATGGCCACCGGCACCGGCCGCTGCGCGTTCAGGATACAGCCTTTGGGGCCATCGACGGTGAACGGCTCCAGAGAGCCTGCATTGTTGGGAATGTCCGAACCGACAATGCAGCGCAGGGCAAAAACGGTATAGGCAGTGGCATAGTTCAGGGGCACGTTGATGCCCTTGCGGGAACAGCCGGATGTGCCGGTGAAATCCACATGCATCCCGTCGGCGCTGACGGTCAGGGTGGCGTGCAGTTCCAGTTCATTCTCATAGCCGTCCATCTTCAGGACGTTCTTGTAGACCCCCGAGGGCACCTCGGCGATGGCGGCCAGAGTGCCCCGGCGCGAGGTTTCGATGATATAGGCCCCCAGCGCGTCCAGATCGTCGATGCTGAATTCCTCCATCATCGACACCAACCGGTTCACTCCGGCCTCGCAGCAGGCGATCAGGGCGTAGATGTCGCCCTCATTGGCCACGGGTTCACGGCTGTTGGCGCGGATAATGTCCAGCAACAGGGCGTTCGGCGTGCCTTCCTCGACCAGTTTGCATGGCGGGATCAGTAGGCCCTCGTCGTATATGTCCGACCCTTCGGGCCCCATGCCCAGCCCACCCAGGTCAACCAGATGCGAGGTGCAGGAGGTGAAGCCGACGACCTTGCCATCCTTGAACGCAGGCATCATCAGCAGGAAGTCGTTCAAGTGACCCGAGGCGAGCCATGGATCGTTCGTCATATAGATGTCGCCGGGTTTCATCGTCTGAACCGGGAAGGCGGCGCGCAGGTGCTGAACGGCTTCGGCCATGGTGTTGATATGGCCCGGCGTGCCAGTAACGGCTTGTGCCAGCATCCGGCCGTTCACGTCGAAAATCCCAGCAGAAATGTCGCCGCATTCGCGCACGATCGGGCTAAAGGCGGCGCGGATCAGGGTTTGGCCCTGTTCTTCGACAACTGCCAGCAGCCGGTTCCACATTACTTGTAGTCGGGCAGGGGTCATTGCGCGCCTCCTTTCTGGTCGCGGATCAGGATGAGGTTCCCGATGGCATCCACATCGGCCGAGAAATCGGCTGAGACGAGTGTCGTCGTCTGTGGTTCATGGATCAGCGCGGGGCCGCAAATGCGGTCGCCGGGCTTGAGATCGGCGCGGGCCACAAAACCAGCCTGTTTCATCTTCCCGTCTACATCACAAATGATGGACCGGGTTTCTGAAGGTGTCATCGTGGTCACCGCCGGCGTGGCAAGCAGTTCGGGAACGACAGCGTCCGGAGTCGCGACTTGCACAGCCCAGTTCAGTATCTCGATCTGCATGCCCGGCACGGGTCGCGAGAATTGCTTGCGGTACTCCGTTTCAAACGCCTCAGTCAGCGGGGCGAGGTCTTCGGGGGTAAGTGCGCGATTGGGCAGCGAAATCTCAATCTCATGCCCCTGACCGCTATAGCGCATAAATGCCGAGCGTCGGATTTCGGTCGGTGCATCTCCGGCACCTTGGGCAACGACGGCGCTGGCCTCAGCGATCATATCCTCAAAAAGCCCGTTGATCGCCGCAAAATCCAACGTACCCAGCAAAGAATAGTACGAGCGCACGATCTCAAACGACACGGGCGCAAACAGGAAACCTACCGCCGAGCCAACACCGGGGTTTGGTGGCACCACGATCCGGTTAACGCCCGCAGATCGGGCCACGCGGCTGGCATGGAGGGGACCGTTGCCGCCAAAAGCGATCATGGTGCGCGGTCCGAGGTCTTTGCCCGACTCCACTGCGTGCATCCGCCCTGCACTGGCCATGCTTTCATCCACGATACGGCTGACCCCATCAGCGGCCCCTGTCGCGTCGGTTTCAAGCGCCTTGCCGATCACGCGTTGCATCGCGCCGTTTGACGCCCCAGGGTCAATCTTGATGAACCCTTCGGCAAATGTGTCGGGCACGATGTAGCCCAGAGTGATATCGCTGTCGGTCACAGTCGGCTCGGTTCCGCCGCGCCCAAAAGCCACCGGGCCGGGCTCCGAGCCTGCCGATTTTGGCCCAACGGTCAGACGGCCCAACCGGTCCACCCCGGCGATGGAGCCTCCGCCCGCGCCAATTTCGATCATCTCGATCACAGGGATACGCACCGGCATGCCCGAGCCTTTGATGAACCGTGCCGCTCGCGCGATCTCGAATTGGCGCGAGGTTTGGGGTCGGGCATAGTCGATCAGGCAGAGCTTGGCGGTCGTGCCACCCATGTCAAACGACAAAACCTGATCCAACCCGGCCCGAGCAGCGATGCGCGCGGCTAGAATAGCCCCTCCGGCAGGGCCGCTTTCGACCAACCGGATCGGGAAACGCATGGCCGTCTGGACGGTACACATCCCGCCACCAGCGGTCATCATCAGGATCGGGCAGGTGACCCCTTCGGCTTCGAACTTTTTGACGAAGCGGGTCAGATATGTCTCCATCAGCGGTTGGATATAGGCGTTGGCAACCGTAGTGCAGAGCCGGTCAAACTCGCGCGCCTCGGGACTGACATCGGATGAGATCGACACAGTCAGATCGGGGCGTCGTTCGGCTAGAGCATCGCGCAACCGGCGTTCATGCGTGGGGTTCGCGTAGGAATGCATGAGGCAGATCGCAACTGCATCCGCCCCGCTGGCGTCGATTTCAGCCACAAGCGCTTCAATAGCGCCTTCTTCTAGTTCGATCAGAACCTCACCGGTCGCTGACATTCGCTCGCGAACGGTCAGAGAGCGTTCACGCGGGACAAGTAGGTCGGGCTTTTCCAGATTGATATCGTATTGCGCATAGCGCCGTTCGTAGGCGATTTCGAGGATGTCCCGGAACCCTTGGGTCGCGACGGTTGCCACGGTGGCCCCGCGCCGCTCGATCAGAGCGTTGGTGGCCAGTGTGGTGCCGTGGATGAAGCCGGTCACTTCGGCCAGTGACCGCCCCGCGCTTTCCATGACGCGCAGCGCCCCTTCCATCGCGCCTTTGGCCGGATTTTGGTGCGTGGTCAGGGTTTTGGTCGAGGCCAGTATCGTCTCATTGCCTGAAACAAGGACGGTATCGGTAAACGTGCCGCCAATATCTATGGCGAGGCGCAGAGCAGTTGTCATGGAGTGTCCGTTGTCGTCTGTAACAGTTAGGGCATGGCGCCCGTTCGGCTTGTTAC
Source organism: Ruegeria sp. AO1 (assembly GCF_056535985.1). Classification (NCBI taxonomy): domain Bacteria; kingdom Pseudomonadati; phylum Pseudomonadota; class Alphaproteobacteria; order Rhodobacterales; family Roseobacteraceae; genus Ruegeria; species Ruegeria sp. AO1. Next base: position 402,662 of record NZ_JBQFJC010000002.1, on the reverse strand, counting down.
CGACGCGGTGCCACCAAGTTGCAGCCGGTGGCCCGGCGATCCATACGAGTTGGGATGCACTGACAAGTCATGAGGAATTGTCGGGCGGTTTTTACGTCACTGCTAGCGCATTTGCGACATCGCGGCATTCCAACGACGTAAAACCTGAACTTCGCTGCAGGGCTTACCCCGACAGCCGCGCCAAATCCGCACTTAGCGCGCGGGCCTCGGAAATGCTGCGCTGTAGGGCCTGCAATTGCGCTTCGGCAGTGGTGCCTTGGGGCTTTGCGTTCAGCACCCTGTCGATTCTGGCGGCTGTGGCGGGATCTCCGCCGCCGATGGCATCGCGCTGTTGCAGGATTTTCAATTTCAGCTGCGCCAGTTCAGACTCCGAGGATCGGATCTGCGCCGCCAATGCGTCGTTGCGGGCCTGAGCTGTCGCCACATCGCCCTCGGCGGCTTCGATCCGATCATCATAGGCTCCAGTCGCAATGCCGGATACTCCGGCGAAAAACCCTCCGTCCGCCGGGTCTGTCGTGGTTTGGCAGGCGGTCAAAAGAAGGCAAGGCAGAGCAATGCGTGTGATCATGTTCGGCTCTGTCACAGCGACGACGCCAGATCGCTGGCGATCCCGCGCATCTGCGAAATCTGGTTGGAAAGCGCCTGCAGATCACCGTCAATAGGTGAGGTGGTTTGGCGGCGCTTGATCGTCAGGCTGCGCGCCTCAGCAAATTCCGCCTGCCGTCTGGTTGCCCCGTCAATGGCCAGTTCCATCTGTTTCAGATTGCCATTGGCCTCGGTCAGTTCGCGTTGCAACTCGGCCTGATCCACGGTTCCCGCTGCGGCGCGAGCGTTCAGTGCGTCCAACTCAGCCTTTTGAGCCACCAGAACTTCGTTCATCACGTTCAGCGTGGTCTGCATTTCGGCAGCATTCCGGTCCAGATCGGATTTGATCTGACGCAGCCGTCTTTCGCGCCCGGCATAGCTGCGCTGCACATAGGCCACATAGGTGCCTGCCAGAGCGCCAGCACCCAGTCCGAGGGCGACGCCTGTGCCTACGTCGTCAGAACCGCCCAGCCCAAAGCCGATCGCGCCCCCCGCTACACCACCAGCAATCGCCCCTTGCAGGATCGTCTTTTGCAGGGCTGCCGCTTGTTTTGCCAGATCGGCCTCGGCCTGGCTTGAGCCAGCGCCTACGGATCTCAGCGTTTCCGGCTCGCTGCCGCCACCGCAAGCGGACAGGGCCAACGATGCCCCTAACACGGCGGCGATCAGCCGGGTGGAATTAGATCTGCCAGCCATTGATAACTCCCTTTTTTACTATCTTCAGCCTGCGCCACATGGCGCAGAAACAATGCGGCATCCTCGCTCAGGCGCGCGTGGGCTTGCCCGAGGTTACGCGAAGTTGCCGCAGCGTCAAAGAAATCTGCACCTGGCTCGGATGGAAAGAACACCACGGCCCGGGTCAAAAGCTCATCGTAGTAACTGCGGCTTTGATCCAGCCGCCTTAGAATGACACCGCGTGAGCGATAGATGTCGTAGATATCATTGCGGGCCTGTTGCAGCACCGGCAGCGCGGCAGGGTCCGAGCGGGCGATTTCTTCGATCTGGCCCAAGGCATTTTCAGCAACGGCCAGAGTGCGTTCGACACTGCGCAGTGCAACGATATCGGTACGCAAGCTCTGCAATGTCGTGGCCGCCAGAAAGACCGAGACTTCGGCAGCGTCTTCGAACAGACGCTCTGGCGTTGCGGTTTCCTGCAGCGGCAAGCGACGGCGATACTGATCGAGGGCCGGTTCCAGGTTGCGGCTTGGCCCATCTGGCATCAGCCCCAAGGTGGACAGAGCCGCGGCCAGCTTGTCGGGTTCCGCAGCGGCCAGCGTGGCGCTGATCGGCGCCGCCGGGGCGGTTTCTGTGTTACGCAAAAGCTCAATCCGGTCGCGCGCGAAAGCTGCGAATAATCCATCGGGATAGGTTTGCAGATAGTCTTTGAAGTCAGCTGGATCGCTGCTTGCAGAAATGCTCCTCCAATGGGCCATATCTGCCTCAAAAGCGTCCGTGGGACTGGCTGTGGGCAAACCCGGCGCAAAACTATGTTCATCCAGCACGGATTCTTCGACCCATGGGATCTGGCGGCCTTCGGTGTCCAGAACCACTTGCTGACGCACCCGGCCCAGCATCAGCCGCACATCCAGATCTGGCGTTGCGATATGATCCAGCAGGCTCGAGGTGAAGACACTGTTGTCGCCCAGCCCATCATACGCCACGTTGCCGGGGTCAGTGGCATAGGCGATCAGTAAACCTGCACCGCCCCGGATGCGTACCAGACCCTGTTCGACCATCCCTCTCTCCGAGAACGGGTTGTTGCGGCAGGCGTCCAGCAGAAGGATGCCGACATCCGGCCCAGCCTTGGCAAGCACATCGCGCACGCGGTCGATGGTGATCGAACTTCGGCTGAGAGCGGTCAGGTCATTCCCTGAAAACTCGGTGCCGATCAGGTGGTTCTGACCGCCGATCTGAACCCCGTGACCGGCATAGAAGAAGACAGCCATTTCAGCGCCCTGCGCCGCCTGCCCGAAGGCGTGGACCGCCCGATCCATCGAGGCTGCGTTCTGGTCGGTAGCCTCGGTCACGGCAAAGCCAAGCTCGCGTAGCGCCGCGCCCAAAGCCTCGACATCGTTGACCGGGTTGCGCAAGGCCATATCCGGGGCGCGGTAGTCGGAATTACCGATCAGCAAGGCCACACGATCCGCCGCCCGGGCCGAGCCTGTCGCCAGAACCAGACAGGACATTGTGCAAACCAGCAAAAATCGGAACCGAGTCATACCGTCATCTTAGCGCATGGGTTTTGGACTGCACAGCCAGATTGCGGCGCTATAGTCTGCCCAGTCGATCCTCATCGTCCACAACAGTCAGTCGCGAATCCGGCCCGCTCCACCGCCAGAGGACCAGGTTGAGGTTTGCCGACGTCGTCCCCGGCGCGAAGCTGCGCACAAGTAAGCCGACAAAACCGTCCTTGATCAATTGCGAGGCCAAATCTTGCGTTGGGACAGCGCGACGGTCCAGCATGGCCGATCGCCAACCGGGATCGGCCAGTGCGGGCGCGGTCATTCCGTATTGGGCTAAGGCGGCCTCGTCTCGGGTGTCGAAGATCGGGCCTAAATCCGCGTGGTAGGACACCAGTATCGTCGGCTGCAAGTCCCCGACCTGATTGGCCTCACGCAGGGCCGTGGCCGGGTCCAGCGCCGTATAGAGCGCTGGTGTTCCCTTCGTGTTGAACCGACCGCCATACTTCTTAGCCCCGCGACCCGAGAGCGGATCGCGCGCGTAGACCGGGTTTAATGCGCGAAAAAGCGACCCGCGATACCAGCCCTCGTCAAGCGGCATCAGGCATAGACACCGGCATCGACGGCATCAATGTATTCCAACACCTGCTGCGCCTTACCCTCCTGGACCAGCTGCATGGCTGTTCGCCCGTCAAAGCCGGGCAGGGGTTCCGAGCGATACCAGGCATAGGCGATCAGATCCGAGCCAAAACGCGGTTGCACCTTGTTGAGAACCTCGATCAGTTCGCGCAGGCGACGTTGGGTCTTGTCGGATTGAATGCGCGTGCGGCGTTGCAGGGCATCCTTGCCCAACCCCACGGTCAAGGCGACCTCTTCGGCGGATGTACGCAGAGCCGCCGCGATTTTCCGAGGCTCAAACAGCCCGCCTTCGGCGAATTGAGCAATCTGCATGCTACCCTCCAATCCTGTTACTTTGACAGTATATAGCGTCACTATCGCTGATTTACAAGGATGTATGCCGTGTCACTGCCTCTCAAGCCTCACCAAACCCCTTGGCAGACGACATGATCCTCACCAACTTGGGACCACCCGTTGATTGACGACAGGCTGAGCGGCCCTTTTACCTGTTCGCAGCCTCGGGTATGAGGTCTCAAATGGCAAGAAAACAGCAGGAGCCCGTCCATGTCGTTTCATCGCACCGCTTTTGCGGCATTGTTCGCGGCCGTGTTGCCAGCCGTCAGTTGGGCGCAATCAGAAAGCGCACCGTCTGACGCGCTGTCCGTCGAGTTGAACACAGCGCAGAATGTGGGCAATGCCTGCCGTCTGACGTTTTTGGTGCAGAACGGAACCGGGGTCTCAATCGACAAGGCCGTGTTCGAGACCGTAATCTTCGACACCGAAGGCGGCGTTGTCAGCCTGTCCCTTTTCGATTTCCGAGATCTTCCTGCGGATCGACCGCGCGTGCGGCAGTTTGATCTGCCGGGAAGGGATTGTGCGCAGGTGGGCCGCGCCTTGATCAACGGTGCAAATACCTGCGTGGTCGACGGTGCAGATAGCACTATTTGTCGCGATACGCTCAGCCTTAGCAGCCGGGTCAAAGTGGAGCTTTTGGGATGAACTTCTTGGGCAATTTGCGTGAAATTCTGGCGCTTGGCGGGCCGGTGGTTGGCGTGTTGATCGTGATGTCGGTTCTGACGCTTTCAGTCACGTTGTATAAATTGTGGCAGTTCGCGGCTTGTGGTGTTGGTCGCCACAAGGTTCTGTCCGAAGCTCTGGCTGCCTGGGACGCAGGAGATCGCGCCGCGGCGCGCACGCGGTTGAACGACAGCAGCAGCTACCTTGCACCGATCGTTGGCGCTGCGATGGATGGGGTGGACGTACCCGGCGTGGATGACCGTCTCGATGCCGAGGCCGGTCTTGCCCTTGCCGGGTTGGAGCGCGGCTTTCGCCTGTTGGATACAGTCGCGCAGCTTGCCCCACTGCTTGGATTGTTCGGAACGGTGCTTGGCATGATCAACGCGTTCCAGAGCCTGCAAACCGCTGGTTCCTCGGTGGACCCATCGCTGTTGGCCGGTGGTATCTGGGTCGCCCTAGTGACAACGGCTGTGGGTTTGGCGGTGGCGATGCCAACCTCGATGGTTCTGTCGTGGTTGGAAAGCCGCACATCGCGTGAGCGAGTGTTTGCAGACAAAGCGCTGCGGACCATTCTGGTGCCCGGTCACGCGCTGCAGGCAACGGCCGGGGCACAGACTCCGCGCGCCGCCCCAGAACATGCGTAACACGGCGCCCTTTGTCAGACGCCCCTTGTCGATGACGCCGCTGATCGACGTCATCTTCCTGTTGCTGCTGTTTTTCATGCTCTCATCCACATTCTCGCGATTTGCTGAGATCGAATTGTCGCAGGCCGCCGCTGGCAGTGGCGCGGGCACTGCGCCAGCAGACAGAGTGTTCCTGCAGCTTGGTCCGGATCGTTTGGTTCTGAACGGGGCCTCGATCACATTGGATGATCTGTTGGCGCAAGTTGAAACCGGGCAGGTTTTGATTAGCCTCGACGCTGATACCTCGGCGCAACGTCTTGTCGATGTATTGGTCCCTCTGCGAGGTCGAGACGGATTGACCGTGACGGTGTTGGAGTAGTCAGATGATCCGCCAGCCACCGCAACGCCGCAGACGCGACTCCACGATCCCGCTGATCAATGTGGTGTTCCTGATGCTGGTCTTCTTCCTGATCGCCGGCACCGTGGCCCCCCCTTTGGACCCCGATCTTGAGCTGGTCGACACCGCAGAGCTTGAGGGGCGTGAGCCACCGGATGCGCTGGTCCTCCATGCAGACGGATCGCTCAGTTTTCGCGGGCAGGCTACGGACGCCGAAACCTACATGGCGGATTATGAGGGCGAAGAAGTCCGCATCGTGCCAGACCGCGCGGCCTCGGGCCCGCGTCTGATCGAGGTGACGGGCGCGCTGCGGCGTGCAGGAGCGAAATCGGTCTTTCTGGTCACCCAGCAGGCGATCGAATGATCCGAACCTCGGCCATCATCGCCGCTGTGGCCGTTCTGGTTTCGCTCTTGGTGCATATTCTGGGGCTGAGCATGACCACAGCCAGTCTGACCCATTCGCCAAATGTTGTGGGCGATGAGGAAGATGCGGTGACCCTCGGCACAGCCTTTGAAGATCTGGCTGAGCAGGTACCCGAACCGATTGAGCCGGAAGAAGCGGAGGTGCCCGAACCTCCGGTCGAAACCTCGCCCGAGCCTGAAGAGGCGGAGATTCCTACAAGCGAAGCTCTGGTCGCGTCACCCGACCCGCAAGAGCAGATCTTCGCGCCTGATACCGGGCCCTCCAACGGCGGTCAGGCCGAGGTGCCTGAGCCTGAAGCGACCGAATCCGTTGACCAATCTGAGACGCAAACGGCAGCAAGTGATGAGGTCGATACAACGCCACTGGCCGAGCCATCTGATGCCGTCGAAATCCCGCAAGCCAGTGCCGCAGAGCCGGTCGAGCCGGTCGAAACGCCGGAGGCTGAGCAACTGGCCGCGTTGCCGCCCGTCGAGGTCGCGCCCGTGCCGTTGGAACAAGAGGCTGATGAGCCAGAAATCGCAGTAGAGCCTGTGCCGGAGGAAGCCGAACCCGTGGAAGACAGCGAAGGAACCGAACAGGCGGTGGCAACTTCCATTCGACCGCGCTTGCCCAATCGGACGCCCTCGGACGAGGTTCAACCTGCGCTGCCCGGTACGCGCAATTTTGACAACCTGAAATTCCCCGAACAAACCATTGAATCCCCACTGGCGGCCTATCAGCGCGAAGGGATTGACGCGTTCACCCGCAATGACCGGGGCAACCAGTCCGGCGGGCGAGGGCCGGGCAATTCCACCACGACCAACTATGCCGGACAAGTTCTGGTGCATCTGAACCGCGCGCCTCAGGTTTACGCACCGGTTCGCGGCTACGCGCAGGTGTTCTTTCAGATCGACCCGGATGGCTCATTGGCCTGGGTCGAGGTCATCACCAGCTCGGGCTCGGACCAGGTAGATCGGGCTGCGAAGGAGCAGGTCAGGGGGGCCGCACCGTTCCCGCCCCCTCCCGGTGGTGTCAGCCGCAAACTGTCTTTCTACTACCAGAACGGCTGAGCCTAGCGCGGTCCGCGCCGTTGCTGCGCCCCGCCATCTTTGCGCATGGTCAGGCCAATCCGCTTGCGGGGGACGTCAACCTCGACCACACGCACTTTTACGACCTGACCGGTTTTGACCACCTCATGCGGGTCTTTGACAAACCGATCCGCCAATTGGCTGACATGGACGAGCCCGTCCTGATGAACGCCGATATCCACGAAGGCCCCGAAGGCGGCCACATTGGTCACCGTCCCCTCCAGCAGCATGCCGGGTTTGAGGTCGGTGATCTCCTCAATGCCGTCCCGGAACGACGCTGTGACAAAACTGGGTCGCGGGTCACGACCCGGTTTTTCAAGCTCGGCAAAGATATCGCGCACGGTGGGCAGGCCAAAGGTCTCATTGGCGAATTGTTCAGCCCGCAAGCCCTTCAGCGCCCCGTCATGTCCCATGATCTGCCGGATATCCCGGCCGCAGGCAGCGACCACGCGGCGGGCGACGTCATAAGCTTCGGGGTGAACCGATGAGGCATCCAGCGGCTCCTCTCCTTCCCGGATGCGTAGAAATCCTGCGCATTGTTCAAAGGCGCGTGGGCCAAGGCGACCGACCTTTAACAAGTCTTTGCGGGACTGAAACGCACCATTGTGATCGCGGTGCTGTACGATGGCCTCGGCCAAGCCGGGGCCAAGGCCCGACACATGCGACAGCAGCGGGGCCGAGGCGGTGTTCAGGTCGACACCGACCGCGTTCACCACATCTTCGATGACCGAGGCCAGCGACTGGGATAGGCGATGCTGGTCGACGTCGTGCTGGTATTGCCCGACGCCGATGGATTTTGGTTCGATCTTCACCAGCTCGGCCAATGGGTCTTGCAAACGGCGCGCGATCGAGACCGCACCACGCAGGGATACATCTAGATCCGGGAACTCTCGCGCGGCCAGCTCCGACGCGGAATAGACCGAGGCCCCGGCCTCGGACACGATTGTTTTGGTGGGGGCTTTGACCGATTTGGGCAGCAGGCCGAGCGTGTCGGCGACCATCCGTTCGGTTTCACGGCTGGCGGTGCCGTTGCCGATGGCGATCAACTCGATCTGATGGGCCGAGATCAGGTTCAAGATCGCCGCCTGCGCCCCCCGCAGATCGTTTTTCGGCTGAAACGGATAGAGCGTATCCGTTGCCACCACCTTGCCGGTGGCATCCACCACGGCGGCTTTGACGCCGGTTCGAATGCCTGGATCCAAACCCAGCGTGGGACGTGCACCCGCCGGGGCCGCAAACAGAACATCCTTGAGGTTGCGCGAGAACACCTGAATCGCCTCATCCTGCGCCCGGCTGCGCAGGTCGGCCATCAGCTCAACCATCATGGAAAGCGACAGCTTGACCCGCCAGGTCCAGCCCGCAACCTTGCGCAGCCATTTGTCGCCGAGGCCATCGCCACGAGTTTGTAGATGCGAGGCAACAATTGCCTCAGCCCGCGCCGCGCCGACCTCAGGTTCAGGGGCGATATCCAGCGTGACGATCCCCTCTTTTGAGGCTCGCAACATGGCCAGCGCCCGGTGCGAGGGGGCAGTCGCCCAAAGCTCGGAATGGTCAAAATAGTCGCTGAACTTCGCGCCCTCTTTCTCTTTGCCCTCAACGAGTTTTGACGACAAAAGCGCTTCTTGCTGCATGAAATTGCGCAGCTCACCTAGTAGAAGGGCGTTTTCCGTCAGCCGCTCGGTCACGATGTCACGAGCGCCGTTCAGTGCGTCCTTGGTCGTTTGGACAGCTTCGGACAGATAGCCCTGAGCAAGCGCTTCCGGGTCGGCATTGCGATCGGCCAGAATGGCGTCGGCCAGTGGCTCCAACCCGTTTTCGCGGGCGATCATCGCCTTGGTGCGCCGCTTTGGTTTGTAGGGCAGGTAGATATCTTCCAGCTGCGCCTTGGTCTCGGCTCCGGCGATGGATTTCGCGAGATCATCCGACAGTTTGCCCTGATCCTTGATCGACGTCAGGATTGTCCGCCGTCGCGCCTCCAGCTCTCGCAGATAAGTCAGCCGGTCCGAGAGGGTTCGAAGCTGTGTATCGTCCAGCCCGCCTGTCGCCTCTTTGCGATAGCGGGCCACGAAGGGCACGGTCGCGCCTTCGTCCAGCAACCGTACGGCGGCCGAGACCTGATCCGCGCGCGCGTTGACTTCGGTGGCTATTGTGCGGGCGATACGGTCCAAGGGGGCCTCCTGATACTGGGTCGGAAGGACTTCTTAGACAGCGTTTTGGCAGAGGGGAAGAGGGTCAGCGCATTGGGGCAAGATTTCCTGAAACGGTCTGCCCCATTGCTTGAGTTTGATGCCCGGCCGTTGATCCGGCCGGGCGTTGATTTGCCTTAGAGGCACTCAGCCAATGTGTTCGCCATATTGCGCAGAAGTTGGGGATAGAGCGCCGCGCCGGGCTCAAGTTCGGCCCCAAGCGGGTCAATCACGGCGGTGTTGGCCTCGGACCCTTCCATCACAGTTGCGATCAGGCCGGGGTTGAACTGCGGTTCGGACAGAACGCAATCAATCCCTTCTTCTTTGATGCGACCCTGAATCTCCGCAATGCGCGCAGGGCTAGGATCGGACGCATCGCTGATCGAGATCGCGCCGGATGCGGGGAAGTCGAAGTCATTTTCAAAATACTGATAGGCGTCGTGGAACACGATGAAGCTACCACCTTTAACTGGGGACAGCGTTTCTGCGATCTCGGCTGACAGCGCCTCCATCTCAGCGCGCGCGGCGGCTGCGTTTTCAAAGTACTTACCAGCGTTTTCTGGGTCAGCAGCCGAGAGTTGAGCGGCAATCACGTTCAGCCATGTTCCGGCGTTTGCAGGCGACAACCAGGCATGCGGATCGTGGTCGCCATGCGCGTGACCTTCGTGGTCGTCATGATCATCATGGTCTGTGTGCTCTTCATGGCCATGGTCGTCATGCGCGTGATCATCTTCCTTGTCATGGTCGTGATCATCGTGACCATGTTCATCCTTGTGATCGTCGTGATCATCATGGGCGTGTTCGTCTTTGTGATCATCACCATGATCTTCGTGACCGTGGTCGTCATGATCCTCGTCATCGCCGTGATCATGCGCCTCGAACAACGCGTCCTCGCGGAAGTCCAGTAGAGTGGTTCCGTCCGCCTCCAGCAGCGTTGTTACACCCGCGCCGCCAGCGAGCGTTTCCACGGCGTTTTCCATCCACGGTGTTAGGTCTTCGCCGATCCAAAAGACCAGATCCGCTTCTTGCAGAGCTGCCGCCTCGGACGGGCGTAGGTTGTATTCATGAGGTGAGGCGCCCGGCTGAACGATCAGGCTGGGTTCGCCCACGCCGTCCATCACACGGGCCACAAGCGAATGCACTGGGGCAATGTCAACGGCCACATTCGGGACGTCGGCCATGGCGGTGCCGCCCAACAATGCAGCGGTGATCGAAATGGAAAGGAGGTTTCTGGACATTGGACCCTCTGTGTGATTTTATAACATTTAATCGCGGCATATATGATATAAGATAACATGACAAGTCAGAGGCAACAGAACTCGACCAGCGAAGCTGCGCCGGTGGGGTTCCATGATCATAACCACGTGTCCTGCGTGGAAACCGGCCTTGCCATGGCCGAGGCTAAGTGCAACGCCGAGGGGCTACGCCTGACGCCTGTGCGCCACAAGGTGCTGGAAATGCTGTTGCAGGAACACAGGGCACTTGGTGCCTATGCCATCCTTGATCGCCTACGGGATGAGGGGTTCGGCTCGCAGCCGCCCGTGGCCTATCGCGCGTTGGATTTTCTGGTCGAAAACGGGTTTGTCCACAAGATCGAACGCTTGAATGCTTTTGTGGCCTGCGCCCATCCGGGAGCAACGCATTCACCTGTGTTCATGATTTGCCGCGGTTGCGACGCGGTGGCCGAAGCTTCCTCGGCCGTTGATAGCGGGGCCCTTGGCGATGTCGCCCGCGCCGTGGGTTTTGAAATCGAACGTACTGTAGTAGAAGCCGAAGGTCTCTGCTCTGACTGCACCGAAAAGGCCTAGCAATGTCCCTTGTCACCGTTGAAGACCTGAGCGTGAGCTACGGGGCCAATACCGTGTTGCGCCATGTCCATATGATCATCGAACCCGGTGAGATCGTGACAATTGTCGGGCCAAACGGGTCCGGCAAAACCAGTTTGTTGCGTGCAATTATCGGGGCCATCAAACCTGCAAAGGGTCGCATTACACGCAAACAGGGCCTGCGGATCGGATACGTGCCGCAGAAGCTGCATATCGATCCGACGCTGCCCATTTCAGTCGAGCGCTTCATGCGCCTGACCAATCACGTCAGCCGCGCCCGCTGCGCCGAGGCGCTTGAGGAAGCAGGCGTTCCCGATCTGTTGAAGCAGCAGATGACACAATTGTCCGGCGGGCAGTTTCAGCGCGTGTTGCTGGCGCGTGCCTTGATCAACCACCCGGATATCCTTTTGCTGGACGAAGCGACGCAGGGTTTGGATCAACCCGGTTCAGCGGCCTTTTACCGGCAGATTGAAACCGTGCGCCGCGAGACCGGCTGCGCCATTTTGATGATTAGCCACGAGTTGCATGTGGTCATGAGTGCCTCGGACAGGGTGATCTGCCTAAACGGTCATGTCTGCTGCGAAGGCTCGCCCGCTGTTGTGGCCTCAGCCCCTGAATATCGCGCCTTGTTTGGGACAGGGACCGGAGGAGCGCTGGCGCTGTACCGACATGACCACGATCATCATCACGACCACGATCATAGCTCTCAGGACGCTGCAGAATAATGCTGGATGATTTTATGACCCGCGCGACACTTGCCGGGATTGGTGTGGCTTTTGCGGCGGCTCCGCTTGGATGTTTCGTGGTCTGGCGCCGAATGGCATATTTTGGCGACGCGACCGCGCATGCGGCCATTCTGGGCGTTGCGCTGTCACTAACCTTCCAGATGTCTATCTTCGCGGGCGCATTGGCCGTAGCTCTGCTGATGGCGTTGACGGTTACCTTACTTTCTGGTCGAGGATACGCGATGGACACGCTTTTGGGCGTTCTCGCCCATTCTGCGCTGGCTTTTGGCCTCGTCGCAGTGTCGTTTCTTTCAGGCGTCCGCATTGACCTGATGGCCTATCTTTTCGGCGATATTCTGGCGGTTTCGCGCACGGATCTTGCTGTGATTTGGGGCGGGGCGGCACTGGTTGTTGCCCTGATCGGCTGGCGTTGGTCGCAGCTATTGACCGCGACCCTGAACGAAGAGCTGGCCTATGCCAGCGGCTATGATCCAAAGCGCGAGCAATTGATCCTGACCTTGTCTCTGGCGGTAACCGTTGCGGTGGCAATCAAGGTCGTGGGCGTTCTTCTGATCGCAGCTTTGCTGATCATTCCTGCCGCTGCTGCGCGTAGCCTCGCTCGATCGCCCGAATCCATGGCCTTAATCGCAGCCGCCATCGGAGCGGTTTCCGCCGTAGCCGGTTTGCGAGCTGCTTACGTGTTCGACACACCTGCAGGGCCGTCAATTGTGTGCGTCGCTGCAATCCTGTTTGCCTGTTTCAGCCTGATGAGATGGAAAGGTCACAAGCGATAGAACGCCCTACCTTTCATTGAAGGCCCGCTCCAAAGTCAGTTGGACCGGTTTCAACAGATAGCTGAGAAGTGTCTGCTCACCCGTTGTCATCTCGGCCACAACGGTCATACCCGCCTGCAGCGGACGGTTGAACGCGCCGTTGCCGATAGTTGAGTCCGCCAGAACGAAGGAGGCCCGGAAATAGGTCTCGCCAGTTTGTTCGTCGGTCATGGGCAGGGGATGCACCGACTGCAACCGTGCCTCGACCTTACCAAAGCGGCGGGCATCGAACGTATCGACGCTGATCGCCACCGGGTGTTCCGGGGCCACGTGCCCCACCTCGGAATTGGGAATGCGGGCCTCGACCATGAGGTTCTGCCGGGTCGGAAGCAGTTCAAAGAGCGTTTCGCCGGGGGCAATCACCTCACCGGGATTGGGTGAGGCCACCGACTGGATCACGCCACGCACCGGAGCGATCAGGCGCAGGTCGGCGAGTCTGGCCTCTACGAGTTTCTGCGAGGTCTGCAACTGGTGATGTTCGTGTACCAGCGCGTTTATGCGGGTAAGCACGTCCTCTCTCAGCGTCAGCGCCTCTTCTGCGACGGCCGCCTTTGCAAGGGTCAAAGTGTTTCGTGCCTCGGCGGCGCGGACACGGGCGTCCTCGGCAGCGGCGCGCATGGCGTCGACTTCGTCTTCTTCTTCCAGAAAATCACTGAGAGATTTCAGTCCCTGTGTCTGCAGCTTCGCGTAGCGATCCAGAACCTGCTCTTTCTTTGTGACCCTTTGGCGCGCGAACTCTGCGGCGTCTTCAAGAATTTGCAAGGTCTTGGTTTGCTGCTCAATCGAAACGCGCTGAACCTTCTGGCTTTCCAGGAATAGCTCAATACGGGCCGCCGCCGTCGTCAGACCTGCATTCCTAAGCGTTTGTATCTGGGTGGACCTCTGCGGAGCATCGCCTTCAAGCATGGCAAGCACGGCCTGTGCATTTCCTAGATCCCGCGCGACAGAGGAGGCTTGCGCGGACAGGACCTCCATCTCTTGTGTTAGCTCGGGGTGGTGCAACTCGACCAGAACATCACCGATTTCCACAGTTTGACCGTCCTGAACATGGACTGAACGGACAATCCCGCCTTCCATGGTTTCGATCTGAACATAGTGGCCCTTCGGAACGATAGTGCCCGGCGCGCGTGTGATCTGTGGGACATCGGTCCGCCATGACAAAGCGATCAGGCTGGCAAGAAAACCGGTGATAGCAAGCGCGAGAAACGCCGCGAACCGAGGCGCGCGGGCACGCTTTCGTCGAGCGCTGCGGTCAAGCGGTCCTTCTCGGTTTGCGGACTGTGTGCGGAAAACCATCTTCAAGCTCCAAGCGTTTTCAGGGCGGCCAACATCTTCTTGCGCCCGACTTCTCCGGTGTCGTTCACAGCAACCTGGCCCGCGTTGAGATAGATTAAGCGATCGGCAATGTTCAGAAACGAACGATCTGCTGTCGCGATGATCACCGTGCGATTTCTGGCCTGCTCCTTGACCCAGGTTTTGAATGCTTGACGGCGCGTGTCGCTCAATCCGTTTGTCGGCTCCGAGAACAGATAGACCGAGGCTGGACGTGCCATGCTGCGTGCAAGGGTAAGAGATTTCAAAATTTCATCGGGCATTTGCGAAATGGTTTCGTCGGAAAGACGCGTCTGCACACCGTCTGGCAGAATGCTGTGCCCTTGTCGTAAGCCCATCCGGTCCAGCGAGGCTTGAATATCCATGTCGGAAAGGGACGGCGCGGCCAAACGGAAATTCTGCGCAACTGTGCCATAGAAGAGGGATTTCTCGTAGGTGGCGTAGGTGATCGATTTACGCAGCTCGTCCCGTGCGATTTGGCGGATGTCGATCCCGTCATGTTCGATCGTTCCCCCAATCGGGGATGCCAGACCATCGATTAGATCCAGAACAGCCGTCCGCGCAGCGGTGTCACTACTCAGGACAACTACGACTTCGCCCGGATTAAATGCGAGGCTGACTTGCGACAGGATCGGAGGGCGCAGTAGATCCGGGCGATGTGTCACCGAGGAAAACGAGATAGAGCCGCTCAGCGCTTTTTGGTGGGACCGGCCGAGCCCAAGCTCCATCTCTTGCGGCAGGGACAGCACCCGGTCTGCCTGCTCGCGGCTGGCCTGGAAAGACAAAAGCTGCGGAAATCCGGAATACAGCGCCTGTAGTGGGCCAAAGATCTTTGACACCAACGCGATTGAGGCGATCAGAGCGCCAAAACTCAATGACCCGGACATGGCGGCATGGGCGCACAAAATAATTGCACCGGTTGTGGCCAAGGCCGCAAGCGTTTGCCCCAATGACTGCGCAAGTGCTTGGAATTGCCGAGCGCGCTTTATGCTTTCCTCACCGGTTTCGATCAAGGGCATGCAGCGCTGGAGCCACCGCGTTTGCATTCCGAGGCTTGCGAAGGCGCCTTGATGGACGATTGCGTCTTGTACCGCCAGCTGGCCGTGCGCGGCGTCCTGTGCCGCTTTCTTATCAAGTTGTTTCTGGCGCGGGATCGTGATCAATCCCAAGATGGCCAAAGCCACTGCCAGCGCAAGTGTCCAAAGCCCAACGCTTGGCGCAAGATGGAGCAGAATGGCAACGAACAGTAGGGCAAAGGGCAGGTCCAGAAGCGTGGTGATCATCTGCCCGGTAAACATCTCTCGCAGGGCCTCGAACTGGCGGAACCGGGACAGGTGTTGGTTCACGTCCGAGCTTTGCATTTGGCCCATCGGCAGAGCCATCAGTTTCCGGAATAAGGCTGTCATTAGCTTTTGCTCGCCGCGCCATCCAATATACGCCAGCGCACGCGTGCGCATGTGGCGAAAGCCCATGTCCGTCGCCGCGATGACGGCGACGCCAACGGCCAGTGACAGCAGCATATCGACTGATCCCGACGGGATGATCCGGTCGTAAACGGCCATGATGAGCAGCGGGGCGAAAAGGCCAAGGACGTTGCTTAGCATGGAAACAAACAAAAGACCCGGCAGGATCGGGCGGAGGTCGCGAAAGGCCTGCGATACGGTGATCTGCGTTTTCGCGGAGTGGTCATAGGCAAAACGATCGATCCGAAACAGGGTGCACCGGTGACGTGGAAGCTTTTGAAACCGTGGATTTTCCGTCTTTACGTCATCAACCAGTACATGCGCGCCTTTACCGTTAAGCGCGAGGAAGGCTGGCCCATGATCGGGCAGCACCAGGGCAGGACAGTCCGAGGCCGCGATCTCGTGCATCCGACACCTTATCTGCGCGAATGGTATTCCGAGACTATCCAGGGTTTGTGCAATGTCCCTCGGCTGCAAGCGTTGAGAAAAGTGCGGAAACGCTTCGATCAAGCTGTCTCGGTCATGTTTCCAACCACTTGCCTGCAGGAGCGACTGGAAAAGCTGAGTGGTGTTTTCAATCGTCAAAGTGGTCATGCGGCACCTCTTTTCATGCGGCACACTTCATCAGTGTCTCGATGAGCATCCTCTTGCCATTGAAGCAGATCGGAGGTCCGGATGTTGCCCAGCTGGGCGGATTGATCCGTCAGCTGGTGCAACCGGGGGTCGGGGCTTGCGATCACCAGAGTGGGGGGCGGCGAAAGCGTTTTCAAACAGGTTGCCAAGGCCTGACGCTCAGGTGCGTCCAGAACAGACGAGGGTTCATTCATCAGTAACATCCGAGGGCGTAAAGCAAGGGCTCGGGTCAGCGCGATCAGTTGTCGCTTGACCGGATCGCTTTCAAAACTCGACCCCTTGCCCAGCTGGGTATTGTAGCCTTCTGGCAGCCGGTGAATACGCCGCTCCAAACCAAGCTTGGAGGCAATCTGTTTGGCACGTTCAACCGTTTCGGTGCCGCCAAACGCGGCTAGATTGTCCAGCAAGGTTGCTGATAAGACTGCAGGGTCGCGCTCTAGCGCTACTATCCCGCCCCGACTGACAGGGGCGGATAGTTCAGTTGTTGCAGCCTCATCTATCAGGCACGAGCCGGCATTGGGCTCTTGGTTGCCCAGAATGGTCGCAAATAGGGCATCGACCATCCAACTTTCTTCGGCTTCTATCAGTATCCCAGTGCCGGGCGGCACGTGAAAACTCACTGGGCGATTAACGGCCTCTTTGTTTTGTGGGTGCGACAGGCATAGCGTTTCGACCCGGAGATCACCTTTGAGCTTTTTGTGCCCGATCCAGCCTGGCGGTTGCTGAGAAATACTGTCCATTTCGCGCAGTTTCCGCCGGGACAAAGCGACGCTTTCTGACTGAACCGATATCGCCATGATCTTGATTAAAGGCTGAATGATGTGACCATTCAAAAGCATACAGGCCGCCAATTCGGCAATTCCGATCATGTTCTGAATGACGAGATAAGCCCCCAGTAAGCCCATTGTGGCAACCATGATCTGCCCGAAAACAGCGCCAAAACTCTGCGCAAAACCCGAGAACAGGATCAGCTTGCGGCTGACCTCTACGGTCTGGTCCTCCAACAACTCAAACCTTCGGGCCATCTGAGGCTCCATCCGGTTGGCTTTGACCGTGGACAGGCTGGACAGCAGGGCCGAGAGGAACGCATAGCGGCGGGTATCCAGTGCCTTGCGACGCTCAAACAGGGACCATTGCTGATGCTTCATCACAACCGCAAACACTAAAACGATACAGAGCGCGGCAATGGGAACCAGAACCAACCACCCTCCGATCAAGCCGATCATGAGGGCGAACAGGATCGTAAATGGCAGATCAATGACGAGCGTCTGGCTCTGACCTGATTGGTGTTCTCGCAGTTGGCTGATCGCCATGAAGCGGTCAAAATAGGTGCTGGCGGTGTTTTGGGAGAAGTGGATCGGGTTTGCGTTCAAAACCTGTTCAAGGAACCGGCGCTGGCGGGTGACAGCACTCTCTTCGGCCCCGGTTGTCAACAGCACAGAACGCGCCCAACGCAACAAAAACTCAAGCCCAGCCCCAATCACCAGTGCCCAGGTCAGGATGCGCAACGTCTCGGTCGCCTGAAAGGGGATGATGCGGTCGAAAATCAGCAGAATGGTGATTGGCGCCAGAAGGGACAAGATGTTCAGGGAAAGCGACGCCGCCAGCAGAGGAATACCCATCCGCAGCCTTGTTCTACGCTTGACCGCCCTGTTCGCCTTCATGTGTTCACGCCCGTTCATTTGCCCCCTAGGTTTGGGGTCGAGGCTTTTAAAAACGAGTAAACATCAGGTCGCGTGATGCGCTAAATTTAGAAAAAAATGTATGTATTTCAGTAACGTACGAGAAAGCTCCGCGTGCTACTGATTTTTGGGAGTCGTCAGTATACAAATCGGGGTTTTGCGATGAAAAAGCCGGACATCAATCTGAATTTTCAAGCGAATTCCGCGAAGTCTGAGCAAAGCGAAATGCAGGATATTGCAGAAAATCTTTCACGGGCACCTGCAATTTCGGCTGAGGACCCGACCAGGAGTACTCTGCATACCGGCGAACAGGCGCAAGGGGTGCTGGATGAAGCTCAGACCAGTGGCGGAGCACCTCCGGCGGGCGTTAATTTCGCTGAGAGAACGGTGGTTGAAGAAGGTGTTGAAACAGGCATAGCAAGCGTACCGCAAAGCGTTGTCGCACGGGCTGGGTCGCCCTTAAATACAAGCCCATCTGGCGAAAGTGGGCAATCGGATCACCAAGAGAGGGTCTCCTCTGCTGAAACAACTGTCGGACCGCTTCCTACTGCCGATATATCGGCTGAATTTCCGGACGTTACGCCTGAGGTCGAGCCGAACGCGCCCACCCTTCCGACAATTCCTGCGGTCTCGCCCCCTCAGCCACAGGAAGAACAAAACCAAGCCCCCAAGGATGTCATGCTTGACGGCTCAAGCCTCACAGAGAACGATGAAGGCGCGGTGGTCGGGACCATTACGGTGTTTGATCCGGATTCGGAAGGGCCGCATCAGTTTGAGGTGTCCGACCCCCGGTTCGAAATCGTCGACGGTCAGTTGCGATTGAAACCCGGCGTTGCGCTCGACCATGAAGACGCAGTCAGTGTTGAGGTGGATGTCACCGTCACGGATGAAGGCGGTTTAAGCTTGACTGAGCGTTTCACGATCGACGTTGCGAATGTGAACGAAGGCCCAGAAAAAGTGTCGCTGGACAGCACTATAGTGGCCGAAAACGCGATGGGGGCGTCGGTTGGCAATGTTACCGTCGTGGACCCTGATCTGAATGACGCCCACAGCTATGAGATCTCGGATGGACGCTTTGAAATCTCCGACGGGCAATTGCGCTTGCGGCCGGGTATCTCGTTGGACTACGAGGGCGCAGATCACATTGAAGTCAGTATCAAGGCGACCGACGCCGGAGGCTTGAGCGTCACCGAAACATTCTCGATATCGGTTCAGGATATCAACGAAGCGCCGATTGATCTGACTGTTCAAAACGGAACAGAAAACCTGATCCGGAACGGCAGCTTTGAGGAATTCGATCTCCAACAGGGCCGGTGGAGGGGGTTTGACGATGATCAATCCGGTGCCTGGACCGATGC
This sequence comes from Ruegeria sp. AO1, assembly GCF_056535985.1. NCBI lineage: Bacteria > Pseudomonadati > Pseudomonadota > Alphaproteobacteria > Rhodobacterales > Roseobacteraceae > Ruegeria > Ruegeria sp. AO1. Next base: position 383,713 of record NZ_JBQFJC010000002.1, on the reverse strand, counting down.
CAACGGGATCGAGATATGGGACCGCCTAGGAGGGCTGCAGGCCTCGGACGGGGATCAGGTGATGGAGATGGACCATGGCTGGGGCATGGATAGCATCTCTCAGGTTGTGCAGACGCAGGAGGGGCAGCTCTATGATCTGGGCTTCGACCTGCGCGAACGCCTTGCGAATGGTACCGATACGGTTGAGGTGTTTTGGAACGACACTCTGGTTGCAGAACTGGATCCAAAATCGTCGGATTGGGAGACGTTCCAACTGCAGGTAGTTGGTACTGGCCAGGACAAGCTGGAACTGCGTGAGGCCGAAGGCCAGAACGACTCCTATGGCGCTTTGGTCGACAATATCACTCTGACCGAAACGCAGCTCGCCGTGGCTGAACATGTCGCGGGCGCTGTGATTGGTCAGGTCCGGTTCGATGATCCTGATCATGGTGATACGCACCGGGTCGAGGTCTCGGATGACAGGTTCGAAGTGATTGGGGGGCAGCTACGTTTGAAACCGGATGTGGCGCTAGATCGCAGTGAGGCTGAGGCCTTGACGGTTGATGTGACTGTCGTCGACGAAGGTGGGCTAAGCACGACCGAGACATTTTCGATCTCTGTCGCAGACAGGCCCGATATGTCGATCAGCACCGGGTTTCATGCCAAATGTTTCGATGCCGACCACGGCGTATCGCGACTTGAGGACGTGAACTGGGACGCGCCCGCCGTGCATCAGGAGGTCACGACGGAGATTGACTACGAAGTTAGCCGCGGGTCCTTTTTGGAAGACGGGTCGCGAAACACTTTTGGCGTTGAGGTTTCCGGAACGGTACAGGTTTCCGAGGGCGGGACGTTCACTTTCCATCTCGGAGCAGACGAAGGCGCGATGCTTTTTGTTGATGGTATACAAGTCATCAATGAGGACGATTCACATGGATACCAAACACGCACGGGCCAGATTGACCTCGAACCCGGAGCGCATGCTATCGAGGTTCGCTATTTTGAGAATTCGGGCGAAGCAGGCCTGAAACTGGAATGGGATGGCCCCGGCCCTGACGGCCAACAGCTTGTTTCGGCTCCGGATGTCGCTCAGGCGCAGGTTGTAGCGGGGACTCCGCTGGCCTTCGATATTGACACAGCAGCTTTGGAAATTGGCCATGATACCCTGTTTTCCTTGGATGGATTGCCGCCGGGCACGCAGGTTGAAGTGGACGGTCAGACCCATGCTGCCGGTCCAGACGGGACAGTAGAAATGGGCAGCTGGCAGGGGGGAGCGCTGACCATAGAACCTCCATTCGATTTCTCGGGCCCTATTGATGTGGGGGTACGTTCCTCCACTCCAACCGAATTAGGTGGTCGTCAAGATGCGCTCCAGACAGTGTCATTCGAGGTTCATCCGGCGCAGGTTTTTGCCCCGACTGCGCAAGTGGCTGGAGGATTTCAAGCCAGTTACTTCGATGTGGAAAGTAGATTGTTGAAATTGGACGACATTGATTGGAGCGCGAGCCCGAGTCATCAGGAAATCGTGGCTGAAATTCACTACAAAAACAGCGCTGACTCGTTCTGGGAAGGCGGATCAAAAGACACATTCGGTGCCCGCTTGGAGGGGCGCATTTCGGTCGAAGAGGGCGGCATATACACCTTCTTTGCCGGAGGGGATGATGGCGTCGTATTATTCGTCAATGGTGTCGAGGTGATCGAGAATGATGGTCTGCACGCCTATAGGACCCGAGCCGGCCAGATCGAACTCGACCCCGGCACCCACGATATCGAGGTCAGGTATTTCGAAAACTACGTGCATGCGGGGCTAAAACTGGAATGGGATGGCCCTGATACAGAGGGCCGCGCCCTAGTCCAGGCGGATCCGGGCTTGGCGATTGAGGAAAATGGGACCTTGGCGCTTGGCATTGACCTGACGGGTGCCAGCGATCAGGCGGATGTGGCAATTGAGGGGTTGCTAGCCAACAGCCTGATTGTAGGCGCAGAGGCCGCGGTGATGTCGGATGGGGGGCCGGTTGATGTGAGCGGCTGGGATATCGGCTACCTTGAAATCTCGCCACCACCGGGGTTCGAGGGCGCAATTGAAGGCCAGATCGTGATCTCGGATACCGGCTTTAACGGCGCGCCGGTGACATCGACAACCGCGTTTTCGATGGAGGTTGGAGATGTTGATGCGCTTACGAAACTCGATGCGCCGGATGAATTCGCGTTTTTTGCGAATGCCTCGGGCAACGGGGATGTAGCATCTTGGGATGCTGATTCATCCGACGCTGCGCAAGACGACACAGACGATGTTTTGAATGAAGACGTTATCTCGCCATCACACACCGAGATTACGAGTATCGAGACGGAGGCCTATGAAAGGGTCGATTGGTAGCCCGCGGCTGACCTATTCGGACGTGGTTATGAAAAAATAGACCCATTCGCCTTTGAATTCTGGGTCCTTGGCGCGGGCGTCGGCGACTCGGTCCTTGAGAAATTCAAGGTAAGGTCCCGCCGGTTCGATCAAGGGTCTTTCCTCGTCAAAGAGCGCGGTCGATGCCGCAAAGGCCACTGCGATTTCTTGTCCGTATGGAGGGCCGATGGTTATGAAAAGGCCGGGGTCGCCTTGTTTTTCAGCGCCAACTTTGAATGCAGATTTGGCGGGTGTTCGGGCAAGAGGGACCGATGCGTTTGGGCTCAGGTGTATGACCTGACCGTCGGCGTCGAAATAGTCGACGTAGATATAGGCGTCGTAGTCGGCTCCGGTCAGATCAAGGACCAGTTGCTGACCCGAGGCGTAGCGAAACTCTCGCGTGTGAATATCATCGCCCACCAGCAGGGGGTTGGTGATCTGGTCGGTCGATTGTGGCAAGCCCACATCGACGATCCCGCTAAGCGCGCCGCATTGGGGTCGGGGAAGGATCAGCAGATTGTCGGTGACCTGAATATTGGCCCCCATCTGCGCCTGAAGCGCCGACAGGACAGGCCCACGAAGGCCGTTTTCTGGGATATGACCGATCAGTTCGAGGGTATTTGTTTCTGGGCGGAACTGTACCTGAAGGCGTGAGCACGGTACCTGGGCCAGCAGACCGTCTATACCATCACGCAGGTCCTCAGCCGCTTGGCCTGCATCTTCGGGGCGCGTGAAACTTTGAAAGGCGGCGAGGCTTACGGGATCAATCGAGGAATCGCCGGTTGCCGAAAACACATCAGCCGCCTTGGCCTTTGGGACGTCCGGTTGGGTTTGGGTCAAAGCGACGGGCCGCGCCTGCACGGCCTGAGCGGTATCAAAGGAAGGTTGTGTCAACGCCACTGTATCCGTCGGCGCGCGGTTGGATGACAGGGTGGTCGTCGGCAACTCGGCCGAGGCCAGAGTTACCGGAACTGCCTGTTCGGCAACAACAGGTTGCGGCTTGTCCGGAACGGCCGCCAGAGCCTGCGTTTGGCTGGCCACCTGGTCGCTGGCCGCGAGGCTTAGGGCATTCGCGGCAATCTCTGGGGCCGGGGATTGCGGAATAAGGCCCTGCGCCAATCGCGCGCCGCTTGTTTCCTCGGTTGAGGTCGCCTCTGTATCCGGCTGCGCTTGCGCGGCGGTGCTTTGTTTCACCTGATGCGCCGAAAGCTGCATCCGCGTTTCCGGCACGGGTTGCTCGAAAACGGGTTCAGGCTCCGTGGACCAAAGCAGAATGACCGCAGCCACGGCGTGAATAGCGACAGAGCAAAACAGCGCAACGCCCCATATCAATGGAGTGCGCGTCACCGGACCGGACCCGGAGGTGTAACGACCAGCACCACATCCCGCGCGCCCATCGCCTCGAACGTGGCGATCAAGGGCAAGACCTCTCGTAGGGCGGCATCCTGATGGGCGTTGATGCGGAGCAGCAGGTCGGGCTGTTCGGACAGCGCCGCCTCAACCGATTGCGCGATCTGATCCGCCGAAAGCTCTGTTCCGTCCAGGGCCAATTGGCCATCAGCGCTCACCGACAGGGTCAATCCGCCCGCTGGCATATCCGCTCCGGATTGCGACACCGGCGGGGTCACGTCGAATGGCGCGGTGGCGTCCATGCGTCCGATGAGCATGAAGAAGACCAGTAGAAAAAAGACGACATCTATCAGGGCGATGATGGTTTCGGGGTGATGGCGCGGGGCGGGACGAGTGATCCTCATGGGCGCGCCTCCAGCCGGACGACGCGCATATTGGTCACGCCTGCGCGGGTGATGACGTCCATGACAGTGACCAGCGCCTGCATGCGGGCGCTGCCGGTGGGTAGAACGATCACCGGAGTTGACGGAGCCTGGGCGATTCTGTCGGACAACAGCGCCTCAAGGTCCTCAGAGGTCAGCGCTTGCCCGCGGAAATAGGGCGCTCCGTCGCCTCCGATACGGATCACTATGGCGCTGGCGGGTTCACCCGAGGTGCCGGAGGGTGCAGACCGATCCGCTTGAGCCAATGCTGGGATCATGTCGAGGTTCAGATAGGTCGAGGTCACCATGAAGAACACCAGCAGGATCAGCATCACGTCGATCATCGGCACCAGTGAGATCAGGGGCCGTGTCGGTCTGCGTCTGTTCAGGCTAAGCTCGGCGGACATGTGTGATCCCCTATTGCGTGCCGCGTTCCTCGATCACCATCAGCTGCCCGACCGCGTTCTCGATCGCCTGAGCGCCCGCTTCTGCTCGGCCCGACAGCAGCGATGCGCCGACAGCTGCGGGGATGGCGACCAGCAGACCGGCGGCGGTGGTCAGCAGGGCCTGCCAAATCCCGCCCGCAAGGACCGAGGCATTGGCCGCGCCTTGCGCCAGCTCCAGCTCCTGAAACGACTGGATCATACCGGTCACAGTCCCCAACAGGCCGAGCAGGGGCGAGATCATCGCGATCAGCTCCAGCATGCGAATCCATGTGTTCATGGCGGCGAATTCCTGATTGCCGCGACGAGTAAGTTCGGCCATCAAGGCGGGTCCCTTGAACCCATCGTTCAGCGCCTGCATGGCATAGGCGCATACGCGATCAGCCGGAGATTTCCCCGCAGCGACGGCTGCCTGTGCCGCCTGCTTGTCGCCCTTGGACCATTGCACCAGCGCCGTGTCCCTCGCGCCTCCGCCGGACCGAACCGGGGCCAGTTGCATCGCTTTGATGACAATCAAAGTGACCGAGAGCAGCGACAACGCGCCAAGGATTGCGATGATTGGGCCTCCTGCGCCCAGTGTCTCCAGCCCGAACATGATCTATTGCGCCAGATTGGCTGAGGTCTTGCTGCCCAGCGCCAGCAGTGGGAAGCAATCCAGAGGCTCGGCGTTCTGGGGCTTGCAGGCCGGCAGGTCATGCAGCAGTACCTCCGAGATATTGGAGCATTCAATCTCGGGGATTTCGAACAGTTTCAGAACGGTGCGTTGAACGGGCAGGGGGGCCGCGTCGATGGACAGAAGCCGGTCGATCACACCATTGCTGTCGAGGATGGCCAGCGACATCTCGAATTCTTCGAAACTGTTGTCAGTCCGGTTGCGAAATAGGAAGAACGCGCGGCATCCGCCGTTGTCGGCGGGTTCGAATTTGTTCAGTTCGATTCCAAGGCGGCCCTCATCGGCCTGCGCGGTTGCGGCCATCAGTGTCAACGCAACTGCGCCGAAAAGCGATTTTCTCATCTTCCTACCTCTGCTGCCGGTCGTTGAACCCACATCCGATGTCTTGCGTCGCGGGTCTTAGCACTGAACATTGCAGAAACAGGGCGCATGCGGGAAGATATTTTTGCAGTGGGTCGCGCTCGCGGTGGAACAATGAACTTGCCCTGACGTAAACAAACGGTACGGCGGGTCGGGAAAATGTGTATATTGATCTCGACTTGGTCCGCGCATTGCGACCGATTAACCACACAAGCCGCAGAGGAAACTGGAAGTGTTTGCGAGTTTCGCCATCATGTGAACTAATTCATACACAAGATTGCAGGCGCTGCTGTAAGCGATTCAACAAGAACAACAAGCTGCGATCGAACAGGACGGTATTGGGAATAAAATGGACCTTTCATCTTATCTGGAGCCCAGAGACGACGAACCCCCCAGCGGAGAAAATCTGGAATACGATCCGGCCTTTACGGACCTTGAGATCGCGGCCCAGCCGGGCGAAGAGCGTCAGATGGGCGATGAGGTCGTTGCGGCCGAAGAACAGGACTGGCGCGATGTCGAGGAAAAGGCCCTCGCCGTCATGGAAAAAAGCCATGACATTCGCGCCGCGATCTATCTGGCCGAGGCTGTTTTGCACACAAAGGGCCTTCCCGCCTTTGCCTCAGCCGTGGGCTATGTGAAATCTCTGCTGGAAGACAATTGGGATACCTGCCACCCCGAGTTGGATGAAGACGACGGCGATGCCACCATGCGTATCAATGCGGTGCGCGGTCTGGCCTCGTCAGATCGGATGGTACGCGCCTTGCGTCGGACCGCTTTGACGGACAGCCGCATGTTCGGTCGGATGACCCTGCGCCATCTGGATGTCGCCGAAGGTCGCATCAACATGCCCGCAGATCTGGACGACGCTCCGGATGCAACCGGGGTTGCCGCGGCGTTCAAGGACACCGATGACGAGGTGTTGGAGGCCAATGCCGATGCGGCGTCCACGGCTCTAGACGATGTCGAGGCAATCGATGCTGTTTTCAGTGACAAAACTCCCGGCGAAGGTCCGGATCTGACGCCTCTGTCTGATGCGCTGAAAAGCATCAAGCAGGCGTTGGCCAGCTATGCCGATGTGGGCGAGGCCGAAGAAGACGATTCCGGCGACGATGACAGTCCAAGTAGCCCATCGGGTGCCCCGGCCGCGCCGATGGCGTCGGGTGGTGGTGGCGGTGGGGCGATCAATACGCCCGACGATGTCACCCGGATGCTGGAGCGCATCATGGATTATTATGCCCGGTGCGAGCCATCCAGCCCGCTGCCAATTTTGCTTGAGCGCGCCAAGCGCCTTGTGAATGCCGATTTTCTGACAATTATCGAAGATATGGCAAAAGAGGGTCTGGATGAGGTGCGCCAGATCGGCGGCATTAAAGAAGACGACGATGACGATTATTGATCCGTTTGGGCGCAAGCCGAACACCGGATTGAAAAGAAACACTGATGGATGAATCGAGGAGCATCAGATGGCTGACAGTTCACAAAAATTTATAGCCCGGAACAGGGCTCCGAGGGTTCAGATCGAATATGATGTTGAACTCTATGGCGCCGAAAAGAAGGTCCAGCTGCCCTTTGTCATGGGCGTCATGAGCGACCTTGCCGGGAAATCCGAGGTCGAGCAGCCCGCCGTGGCCGACCGCAAGTTCCTAGAAATTGACGTCGACAATTTCGACGACCGGATGAAGTCGATGGCGCCGCGCGCGGCCTTTACAGTGCCGAACACCCTGACGGGTGAGGGCAATCTAGCCGTCGATATCACTTTCGAGAGCATGGATGATTTCAGCCCCGCCGCGATTGCCGCGAAGGTTGAGCCTCTCAAGGAGCTGCTGGACGCGCGCACCCAGCTGTCCAACCTGATGACATACATGGATGGTAAAACCGGGGCCGAGGATCTGATTTCGAAGATCATGCAGGACCCGTCGCTGCTAAAGACACTGGCAGCCCAGCCCAAACCCGGCGCTGACGCCGCCGAGGAGGAGTAAAAGATGGCCGAAGAAGAAGCCAAGGTAGAAGCCGCCGAAGGCGCAACCGCGTTTGGATCCTCGGAATTCGAGGCGCTGCTGACAAAGGAGTTCCGCCCCAAGTCGGATCAGGCGAAAACCGCCGTTGAAAGCGCGGTCAAGACACTGGCCGAACAGGCGCTGGCCAATACCGGCCTGATCTCGGACGACGCGTTGCGGTCGATCGAAGGGATCATTGCCGAGATCGACAAGAAACTGACCGAACAGGTCAACCTGATCCTGCATCACGAAGATTTCCAGCAGATGGAAAGCGCGTGGCGTGGTCTGCATTATCTGGTGAACAACACCGAAACCGACGAGATGTTGAAAATCCGCGTGATGAACATCTCGAAGAAGGACATGCACAAGACCCTGCGCAAGTTCAAAGGGACCGCATGGGATCAGTCGCCGATCTTCAAGAAGCTCTATGAAGAAGAGTTCGGCCAGTTCGGTGGTGAACCCTATGGCTCGCTGGTGGCTGACTATCACTTCGACCACAGCCCGCAGGATATCGAGCTGCTGGGTGAGATGTCCAAGATTGCCGCTGCCGCGCATGCGCCTCTGATCACCGGGGCCAAGCCTAGCCTGTTCCAGATGGACAGCTGGTCGGAACTGGCCAACCCGCGCGATCTGACCAAGATCTTCCAGACGCCGGAATATGCGGCATGGCGCAGCCTTCGCGAAAGCGAAGATTCCAAATATGTCGGTCTGGCAATGCCGCGTTTCCTTGGCCGTCTGCCTTATGGGTCGAAAACCGAACCGGTCGAAGAATTCGCGTTCGAAGAAGACACCACCGGCGCAAACAGCGACAGCTACAGCTGGGTCAACGCGGCCTATGGTATGGCGGTGAATATCAACCGGTCCTTCAAGGAATATGGCTGGTGTTCTCGCATTCGTGGCGTGGAAAGTGGTGGTACGGTAGAGGGCCTGCCCGCGCATACCTTCCCAACCGACGATGGCGGCGTGGACATGAAGTGCCCGACCGAGATCGCGATCTCGGACCGTCGCGAGGCGGAGCTGGCCAAAAACGGCATGATGCCTCTGATCCACCGTAAGAACAGCGATTCGGCGACCTTCATCGGCGCGCAATCTCTGCACAAGCCGGCGGAATATGATGATGCGGATGCAACCGCGAACGCCAACCTGGCTGCGCGCTTGCCCTATCTGTTCGCGACCTGCCGATTCGCGCATTACCTGAAATGCATGGTGCGTGACAAAGTTGGCTCGTTCAAAAGCCGTCAGGATATGGAGTCGTGGCTGCAGGGCTGGATCAACCAATACGTGGACTTCAACGCCGATATCTCGGCCGAAGCGGAAAAAGCACGTAAGCCTTTGGCCTCGGCCGAAGTGGTTGTGGAAGATGTCGAAGGCAATCCGGGCTACTACACGTCCAAATTCTTCCTGCGCCCGCACTATCAGCTGGAAGGCCTGTCGGTCTCTCTGCGTCTCGTATCGAAACTTCCGTCCGAAAAAGCTGGATAAAGGTCAAAAAAAATTGGCGGCATGTGATGTGTTTCACTGCCGCCGTTAAGACCCTCCGGTAAACCGGGTTTAGAAACTAGAAAAGAGGAAGGCTAAAATGGAAAACGTATTTGTACAGATGGACTTCCCGGGCGAAGCACGGGAAAAACAGCACAAAGATTGGATCGCGGTCAAGTCGATCTCGTGGGAGGTTGAGCGGACGCTGGACATGTCCGACATGGGCACCACGCAGCGCGGCTATGCCAACGCGAATTTCGGCAAAGTGACCCTGAATACCGAGCTCAGCAAAGCGTCTGCCAAGATCATGACTTATGTCGCGTCGGGTAAGTCGAACTCGGAAATGCTGATCCACATGTGCCGCTCTGGCGATGACGAAAAGAAAGGCATGGAGCCTTATCTGATCATCAAGCTGCGTGACGCAATCGTGGACAGCTACTCGGTAGATGGCGGCGAAGATTCGATCCCGTCGGAAACCTGGACCGTCGCGTATCGTGGCATCTCGGTTAAGTACAAGATTGCCGACTTCAAAACCGGCAAGCTCAGCGACTGCAACGAGTTCCTGTGGAACCTGGAAACCGGCGACGTCAGCTAAGGTTTCAAACGACTACGGGTCCCGGTGGCATTTGCCGCCGGGGCTTTTGCACTTTTTCCATCCTGACTGCGCGAGGGTTACATGACGCCGGAAGAGCATCTTAAATCAGGCGATCTGGCGGCCACTTTGGCCTCTCTGCAAGATAAAGTCCGTGCCAATCCCGCAGACGCCAAGCTGCGGATTTTTCTGTTTCAGCTGCTCTGTGTGATGGGCGACTGGAAACGCGCGATCACCCAGTTGAAACTGAGCGCAGAAATGGATGAAGCGGCCACGATGATGGCCAAAACCTATCGTGAGGCCATCATTTGCGAGGTCTATCGCGAAAAAGTCTTTGCCGGGGAAAAGACCCCGATGATTTTTGGCGAGCCGGAAGAGTGGTTGGCCCATCTTATCGAGGCACAGAAACTGACGGCTGGCGGGCATTTCGACCAGGCCGCTGAACTGCGCGCAAAAGCGTTCGATGCAGCGCCAACAACATCCGGCACGGTCAATGGCGAAGCATTCGAATGGATCGCAGATGCCGATATGCGGCTGGGGCCGGTCCTCGAAGTGATTGTGAACGGCCGCTATTTTTGGCTGCCGTTTTCCCAGATCGTGCGGATCGACATCGAGCCGCCCAGCGACCTGCGTGACGCGGTCTGGACAGCCTGCACGCTGACGGTTGCCAGCGGAGGGGAACTCGCCGCCCTGATACCAACACGCTATGCCGGGTCGACCGAGCAGGGCGATGATGCCGCCCGTCTGGCGCGGGCGACCACTTGGGTCGATGCCGGTGGCGAAACTTTTGTCGGGCTGGGCCAGCGTTTGCTGACAACAGACAAGTCCGACATCGCGTTGCTGGACATTCGCGAACTGGTTCTGGACGTGGCGGCCGGTGCCAGGGAAACGGCGGGAGATGGCTGAGAAGACCCTTGCCGAACGCCTGCAACCCTCGCTTCTGGATCGTTTGACGGATGACGCGCCGGATCAGTTGAAAGAGGGGCGGGACTCCCGCGTGATTGACGTCGGGCGCCTGCGCGAGATTATACAGCGCGATCTGTCCATGCTGCTAAACACTACCGATCAATCCGATCTGATTGATGAGGACGTCTATCCTTACGCCTCCAAATCTGTCCTGAACTACGGCATTCGGCAGACCTCGGGCTCGTTCTCAACCTTGCGTCAGGCCCAGCGCATTCAGAAATCCATCGCGGATTCTATCGAAGTGTTTGAACCTCGGATCGTGAAAGGCTCGGTCGCGGTCGAATTGCGCTCGGAAAAGCAATCGGGCGAAATGCATGTGGACTATGACATCCGCGCTGTGATGTGGGCGCAACCCATGCCTCTGGAATTGTATCTGCGCAGCCGGGTCGACGTGACCACAGGCGAAGTCTCGATCGAGCGGAGCTAGGCGCGATGGATACACGGCTTCTGAAACACTACGAAACCGAACTGGCCTTCCTGCGTGAAATGGGGGCCGAGTTTGCCAATGCGTACCCCAAGATCGCCTCGCGTCTGGGGATGGAAGGGATCGAAGTCGTCGACCCCTATGTCGAACGTCTGCTGGAAGGCAGCGCGTTTCTGGCCGCACGGGTTCAACTGGAACTGGACATGCAGTTCCCGACTTTCACCTCGAACCTGCTCGAGATTGTCTATCCGCATTACCTGGCCCCGACACCGTCGATGATGGTGGCGCAGATGGAGCCCGACATCGGCAATGCCGCATTGAAAGAAGGCTACCCGATCCCGCGCGGCACCACTTTGCGCGCGCGTTTGGCCGAGGGCGAGCAAACCGCGTGTGAGTTCACCACCTCTTCTGACCTAACCCTCTGGCCGATTGAAATCACCGAAGCCGAGTACATTGACGGTCGGGGAGAGTTGGTGGCTGCCGGGGTGGCGCGTGACACCGACGCTCGCGCCGGTATTCGCCTGCGTTTGAACCGCACCGACGGTGAGCCGATGGCCGAGTTGGGAATGGACAGCCTTGTGATGCATCTGGATACCCAGAGCGGAAAAGCCTGGGCCCTGCATGAGTTGCTGGCCACCCAATGTGTTGGGCTGACGGGTCGCTCGACGGACCGCCGCGCGGACTGGACCACCCGGCTGACGACTGCGGATGTCGTGCCCAAAGGGTTTGACGCGGATGAAGCCCTGTTGCCAACCCCGCGCCAGTCCTTCGACGGTTATCGCCTACTGCAGGAATATTTTGCGATGCCGGAACGGTTCCTCTTTGTGGAACTGACCGGCCTGCGACCCGCGCTCGAAAAATCGGCAGGCACAGACGTGGATATCTACATCCTGTTGCAGGACGGGATGCGCGATGTTGCCCCCGCTGTGACACCCGCGGCCTTTGCCCTGAACGCGGTGCCTGCAGTGAACCTGTTCCACCGCCGCTGCGACCGGGTGCATATCACCCAGATGGACACGCAGCATCACGTGGTGCCCAACCGTACTGCGGGCCTCGACTATGAGATTTTTGGGATTGAACGCGTCACAGGCATTCAATCTGATGAAGAGGGAGACATCCCTTTCCGCCCCTTCTACAGCGACACTGATCTGACAGCTGCAGGCGACAATCACTCGGCCTATTACACGATCAAACGCCGGATGCGGCAGCGTAATGAAAAGGAACGGCTACGGGGCGTGCGGACCTCGTATCTGGGGTCCGAGGTCTACCTGACATTGGTCGACCGGGCACAGGCGCCATATCCCGGCTCGTTGGAACAATTGGCGGTTGAGGCGCTGTGTTCCAACCGCGATTTGCCCCTGTTACTGGCCGCAGGCGGCGACGACGTCTTTCACCTACCGGATGGTGGTCCGGTAAAGACAATCCGAACGCCGGTGACACCCACGCGCCCGCATGCGACCCTGGCTCAGGGTGATGCTGCGTGGAAACTGATCAGCCACCTCAGCCTCAATTACCTGTCCATTGCGGGCGACGGGAAAGAAGGCGGGGCGGGCGCTTTACGCGAACTGCTCGGTATCTATGCCCCGCTCGGCAACCGCGTGACTGAGAAACAGCTTGAGGGCGTCGTCTCGGTCTCCAGCCGCCCCATCGTGCGCCGGATGAGCGACGAGGTCCTCAGCACGGCGGTGCGCGGGTTAGAGATCACGCTGGGCTTCGACGAAAGTTTCTACGAAGGCACCAGCGTCTATGTGCTGGGCGCTGTGCTCGAGCGGTTCTTCCGCAAATACACCACGATCAACAGCTTCACGGAAACCGTGCTGAAAACCGAACGACGAGGAGAGATTGCCAGATGGCGACCAGCGGCCGGACTGGGCAGGATCATCTGAGCCTGCTGGCCGCGCTGGCGGCTGATCCTGAAAGGCATCATGTCTTTCAGGCGTTACGGGTGATCGAAGCGCATTATACAGATGCGCCGCGCCTGGGTGAATCGCGCCGTCCGCGCGAGGATCGCGTGCGTTTGGGGCAGGATGTCTCACTGGCCTTTCCGCCCAACACGCTGACGCGGTTTGAACCGGCGACAGACGGCGCACCCGGCAAACTCAACAACCTGTTCTTTGGCTTTTTTGGTCCGCAAGGCCCGCTGCCGCTGCACCTGACCGAGTTCGCCCGCGACCGACAGCGCAACCACCGCGACCCGACTTTCGTGGCTTTTGCCGATATGCTGACGCACCGGATGATGAGCTTGCTCTATCGTGCCTGGGCTGCCGCCGAACCCGCGCCCAGTTTTGACCGGGGCGATGATCCGTTTGAACAGCGTGTGGCGGCTTTGGCCGGGTTCAAGGGCGCAGACTACAGCGACCGTGATGCGATGCCGGATATGCTGCGCCGTTTCTTTGCGGGGCATTTGGGATCAGGGACGAAAACGGTCGAAGGCCTGATCGCGATTCTGTCGGACTATTTCGGGGTGGAAGCGCATGTGCAGCAGTTCGTCGGTTCGTGGCTGGAGCTGGAGCCGGACGACACATGGCAGCTCGGCTCGCCCGCGCGTTTGGGGCAATCGACCAGCATCGGCAACCGCGTCTGGTCGCGCGCGGCCAAGTTCCGTATTCGCATCGGGCCATTGTCGCTTGAAGACTACAAACGCCTGCTGCCCGGCGGCGTTTCTCAGGAACGGATGGAGGCGATCATCCGCACCTATGCCGGTGACACCTTGGATTGGGAGGTCAACCTGGTGCTGGCCGGTGACGAGGTGCCGCGCGCCTCGCTGGGTGGAGCGACGCAGCTGGGTCATACCAGTTGGATTCGAACCCGCGATGATCCTGACCAGAACCGCCCGGATGCGGACGATCTGATCCTGTATCCCGGATATGTATCACAAGAATTCGAGGCCGAAGAACTGGCCCATAACGAGAGGTATTGAAGATGACGGAAATCAGCCGCGTATCGCTGTTCGGCAAGCTGAACAAGCTGGGCTATCAGGCCATCGAAGGGGCCACCGTGTTCTGCAAGATGCGGGGCAATCCGTATGTCGAAATCCAGCATTGGCTGCATCAGATCCTGAACGGTCAGGACAGCGACATTCACCGAATCATCCAGCACTACGACCTGGATCCGGGCAAGATCGCATCGGAGCTGACGCGCAGCCTGGACATGCTGCCGCGCGGGGCGTCCTCTATCTCGGATCTATCCGATCATCTGATGGACGCGATGGAGCGCGGTTGGGTTTGGGGCTCGTTGCTGTATTCCGACAGCAAGGTTCGGACGGGGTACCTGATCCTCGGCATGCTCAAGACGCCTGCATTGCGCAACATCTTGGCCAGTATGTCGCCGGAACTGGCCAAGATCGGGGCCGATGATCTAGCCGACAGTTTTGCTGAGGCCACCGATGGCTCACCTGAGGACTCGCTCGGCGCGCAGGATGGCTCGAACGTGGGCGGCGGTGCCGAGCCGGGTGAGGCCAGCGGCGCGATGGCCCCCGGCGCGATGGGCAAGGGTGAGGCGTTGGAGCAGTTTTGCACCGACCTGACCGAACAGGCCCGCAACGGTGAGATTGACCCCATCGTCGGACGTGATGAGGAAATCCGTCAGATCGTCGACGTGCTGATGCGTCGCCGTCAGAACAACCCGATCCTGACGGGTGAGGCTGGCGTTGGTAAAACAGCAGTGGTCGAAGGGTTTGCTTTGCGGATCGCGCGGGGGGACGTGCCGCCCGCGCTGAAAGATGTGCGTTTGCTGGTTCTGGATGTGGGCCTGTTACAAGCGGGTGCGTCCATGAAGGGCGAGTTTGAAAACCGACTGCGTCAGGTGATTGATGAGGTTCAGGCCAGCCCGACTCCGATTGTGATGTTCGTCGATGAGACTCATACGTTGGTCGGTGCAGGCGGCGCTGCCGGAACGGGCGACGCGGCCAACCTGCTGAAACCGGCGCTGGCGCGTGGCACGCTGCGCACCATCGGCGCGACCACATGGGCCGAATACAAAAAATACATCGAGAAAGACCCGGCACTGACCCGTCGTTTCCAAGTCGTGCATGTTGAAGAACCCGATATCCCAAAAGCGGTTCTGATGATGCGGGGCATCGCCTCGATGCTGGAAAAACACCACCGTGTGCAAGTGTTGGACGAGGGGATTGAAGCGGCAGTGACCCTGTCCGCCCGTTACATTCCCGCACGGCAACTGCCGGACAAATCGGTCAGCTTGCTGGATACGGCTTGTGCGCGGGTCGCGGTATCTCAGCACGCGGTTCCCGCTGAGGTGGATGACAGCCAGCGCCGGATTGAGGCTCTGACCACCGAATTGGAAATCATCGAGCGGGACGAGACCGCAGGCTATGACGTTGCTGACCGGCGCGAGGCGGTGAATGCCGCGAAAGAGGCTGAAGAGGCGCGGCTGGCCGAACTCAACGGGCGTTGGGAGGCCGAGAAGAAGGTGGTCGAAGAAATCCTCGACCTGCGTGCCAAGCTGCGCGCTGGCGGGCAAGAGGTCGAAGGAACGGGCACAGCCGAAGGCGAAGCCGCGACCGAAGAGGCTCCGGACGCGCAGCCCATCGACCGTGAGGCACTATTGGCCGAACTAAAAGCCAAGAACGCTGAGTTGGAAGAAGTGCAGGGCGACAGCCCGCTGATCCTGCCCATCGTCGATCATCAGGCGGTGGCGAGCGTTGTTGGCGACTGGACCGGTATCCCCGTGGGCCGCATGGTCAAAGATGAGATCGAGACGATCCTGAACCTCGAAAACCGTCTGGCTCAGCGTGTGATCGGACAAGATCACGCAATGAAGATGATCGCCAAACGGGTTCAAACCAGCCGGGCAGGGCTTGATAATCCGAACAAGCCTATCGGTGTCTTCATGCTGGCAGGCACCAGTGGCGTTGGTAAAACCGAAACCGCTCTGGCCTTGGCCGAGGTGCTGTATGGCGGCGAACAGAACGTCATCACCATCAACATGTCGGAATACCAAGAGGCGCATACCGTCAGCAGCCTGAAAGGCGCCCCTCCGGGTTATGTCGGATATGGCGAGGGCGGTGTGCTGACCGAGGCGGTGCGGCGCAAGCCGTACTCCGTCGTGTTGCTGGATGAGGTCGAAAAGGCCCACCCGGACGTGCACGAGATATTCTTTCAGGTCTTTGACAAGGGCGTGATGGAGGATGGCGAAGGTCGCGTGATCGACTTCAAAAACACGCTGATCCTGCTGACATCGAATGTCGGCACCGAGATGATCATGGATATGTGCGCCGATCCCGACCTGATGCCCGATCCGGAAGGCATGGCTAAGGCGCTGCGCGATCCGCTGCTCAAAGTATTCCCACCAGCGCTGTTGGGTCGTTTGGTGACGATTCCCTACTATCCGCTCAGCCCCGAAATGCTGGGCGAGATTACAAAGCTACAACTTGGGCGAATCAAAAAGCGCGTCGAATCTGCTCATGGTGTACCATTCGAATACACCGACGCCGTGGTGGACGAGATCGTCAACCGTTGTCAGGAGCTGGACAGCGGTGGTCGTATGATCGACGCGATCGTGACCAATACAATGCTGCCGGATATATCGGCAGAATTCCTAAAAAGAATGATGGAGGGCGAAGAAGTTTCCAAAGTCGTGATCGACGTCACAGACGGGGACTTCACTTACGGGTTTGATTGAGCGCAACGCATGATGCGTCTGACCGAGAAAGGGGACACTTTATGAAGGCGACTATGACACCGGAACTGGATCAGAAATGGTGGTCCAAGAACAAACCGAAGCTGATGAAGAAAACCGGCCTGGGCGATGCTTTGAAAGCATACCAGGTCGCCGAAGATCAGATGGATTGGGACAAGACTTTGAAAGCCTTGTCCAACGTCAAGCGCAAGGTTGCCGAGGCTGTGAAGCTCGCGGGCAGCAAGCACTCGGATACAGTGACGGTCCTGAAAAAGTACCCCAAGATCATCGACAAGAAAGAAAAGGAACTTGAGGAAAAGAAAAAGGACGCAGCGGCTCGGGCTAAGTCGGCCTCGAGTGATGCGCCCAAGCAGAAACTGGGTAAGTCGGTTGTCATCTGGAAAAAGGATCTGGGCACCGAGATTACCAAGAAATACAAGCCCGATTGGCTGAAAGAGCTGAAGGGTTATGCGTTCCAGTTGAAGCTGAACGATGATCTTCTGGATGTTCTGGAAGATGAGGGCGACTATGTCACGCCGCAGCAGATGGTGGATGACGCCAATGCAGTGACCGACAAGCTGGTTGCCTTGATCGCCAAAGAGCTGATGGCGACGGATGCGGCGATCAAGAAGGCCAGCGACGCAAAGAAACGCGCGGCGTTGATCAAAGGGTTCGACGACAAGCTCGCGACCATCATGAACGGTGCTAAAAAGCACTATGAGTCGATCCCGGCCAAGCGCTGGCAGGCCTTTGTGAAGCGCAAGCAACAGTACAAGGACTATAAGGTTAAAACCGGCTTTGACATCACGCTTGGCGTGTTGGGTGTCGTCGGTGGGGCCGCGGGTGTGGCCGGTGCGGCCGCAACAGGCGGCGCGTCGCTGGCCTTGGGGATCGTCTCGCTGGTGCGGGGCGTTGCGCAACTGGCTGATAAGATCAAGGACGCCGCGCAAGAGGCCGAGAAGGTCGAAAAGAACCTCAAAAGCGATCTGGACACGCTCCTCAAGCGGTATCGCACCGCGGAAGGCGAGGCCAAAAAGCAGGTTCAGGGCGGTGCCGAGGTTGGTGCCTCAGTCCTAAAGGGTATTTTGGGCACCGATACGCCGTTCCTGGCCACTCTGCCGAAATGCGACAAGAACTATGGTTTGTGGCAAAACAAAGTCGCCGGGCTTGAAGTTGGTGGGCGCAAACTGTCTCAGGCGATCATGAAGGGCCTGCAGGAATGCGACAAGCTTGAGAAAGCCATGAAACAGGCTGACGCGAAGAAGGCCGGTAAGTATCTGGACAAGCTCAAGAAAGCCCGTGCCTCGTTGCAGAAGGGTTTGGATGGGTGTTCGGATATGATGAAGCGGGTCTCGGACGCGGATAAGAACGCGCCGAACCTCAAGAAGATGCTGGATGCGCTGAATTCGAGCAATCCGAAATACGCGCAGATCTTCGACAAGGTATTCCCGGTTGTCGTCAACCTAACGCTGGCGGGTGCAAATGCTGGGGTTGGCTTCAAGGAAGCGTCGAGCACGCTCGACACAGTCAACACGGCGCTTGGGCTGTTCAACGACATTGCCTCGGAAGGCAAGGATCAGCTGGAAGAAGCGATCGGCTAAGCGACGGGGCGGCGCCTGTGGCCCAAAGCCACGCGGCGCCGACCTCATCCGGCAGGAACGAAACGGAATATAGGCGCGAAAAAAATGGCAAAGCAGACAGTTACACCTCACAAGTTCTACGTGGTCGATCTCATCCGGTCGAAGCCCAAGCTTCAGTATATCGAGATCCCCAGCTACCGCGTTGACGTCAAATTCGAAGTCACGGCCAAGGGTCCGGTACCGTCGACCACGCTGAAACGTCTTGAAGCAGCAGGCATGAAAGAGCTGGAGCGCTATGAGACGGTGATCAGTCAGGAGGCGGTCAAGCTCGACAAGAAAGTCGCCGAGCTGATGAAGACGCCGGGTCAGAAGTCTCAGGCCGAAGCTGAGAAGATGATCCAGGCCACCAACCAGATGATCAAGAACGCCCTGCGGTCGGCCGAAGGGGCCGCTCAGGTGGCGATCGAAAAGCAGATCAAGGTTGAGGCGAATAAGGACAAACTGCTGAAAGAAGCACGGGTCAAGACGACGCTGAAGGTGACTGCCGGTGTGATCAAGATCGGTACGGCTGTCACACGGCTGGTGGCGACCTCGGGCGCGGATGTCATGGCCTACAAGACCATTGTCAAACAGGTCTACGACCTTGGCAAAGAGGTTCAGCAGCAGTTGAAGGGTGAAGAAAAACTGCGCAAGGATTTGGAAGGCGCCATCCAGAAATATATAAAGCTGCGTGGCACCTCGATCATGCAGGCGGCTGAGCGGCAGGGTATTACCGATACGTCCGGAATCTCGGTCAAGAAACCGATGGAGGCGATCAAGAAACTGACCGCCAAGGCCCTCGCCATGGGTGATGAGGTCACCAAGGGCCGCGATGCCAAGAAGATCGCCAAAGAAATCGCGGATTTCGCGATCAAGGGCTATCAAGTCTACCAGAAGGATTCGAACAAGAAGCGCGCGCTCTATCGTGAGCATACGACGAAGACGCGCCATAAGGTCGATGATCTGGGCAAGGCCGCTGACAAGCTGATGAAGGCTGCGAAGTCGCAGAAAACCCTGAAAGAGGGCGTCAAGCTGGGGGCCGAATGTATGGCCGTCAAGCGTGAAGCCAGCGCAATGGCCGCCAAGCTCGAAGAACGTCAGAAGTTCCTGGCCGAGATGGAGGCTCTGATGGAAGGCAACGGTCTGAAAGTGGATGACACCACGATCATGGATAAGCTGAAGAAGCTGGACAAGATGACGGTTCTGAAAGAGACCAAGACAATGTTTACCTCGGTCAAAGGGGTCTACAAACTGGTGGATGGAATCAGCGACGTCGTTGGTTAAACACGTAAATCTTCGGGTGCGGATCGCCGCGCCCGACACCCAAAGCAACAGGAGGTGTTGGTGGAACCCGGTATCGAGAAGAGCGAAACGCTCCGCGACACCGTGCGCGAGTTTGTCGAGCGTAAGGCTGTGACCAACACCATTCTTGGTGTGATCATTTTCAACGCGATCACGCTGGGGCTATCAACCTCTCCTTCGGTTCAGTCGAGTATCGGCCCGACCCTGGTTGTGATCGACAAGATCGTGCTGGGCATTTTCGTGGCCGAGCTGTTGATGAAATTCTATGCTTACCGGTTCAGCTTCTTCAACAACGCCTGGAACATCTTTGACCTTGTTGTTGTTACGCTGGGTTTGCTGCCCAACCGCGATGGGCTGTCCGCGCTGCGTGGGTTGCGCGTCATCCGGGCGATGCGTTTGCTATCGGTCATCCCGCAGATGCGGGCTGTGGTCCAGGCCTTGCTGGACGCGCTGCCCGGGATGGGCGCGGTAATCATCATGATCTCGATCGTGTTCTACGTTTTCGCCGTCATGGCGACGTTGATGTACGGCCCGGATTTCCCGGAATGGTTCGGTTCTTTGGGTAAATCGCTCTATTCGCTGTTCCAGATCATGACGCTGGAAAGCTGGTCGATGGGCATCGTCCGTCCAGTGATGGAGGTTCATCCCACCGCTTGGATTTTCTTCGTACCCTTCATCGTTATCACCGCCTTTTCGGTTCTGAACCTGTTCATCGGTCTGCTGGTCAACACCATGCAATCCGCTGTGGAGGACGAGTCGGTCGAAGAGTTCTCGCATCTGCGAGAACTGGTGCGTAGTGAGACTGATATCGTAGATGATCGCGTGAAGGAACTGCTGGTCGAGGTTCGCGCCCTGCGGCGTGAAGTGTCCGAGTTGAAAGGTCAAACCGATGGCTGACAGCTCTCAGAAATTCATTGCCCGCAATCGGGCTCCGCGCGTTCAGATTGAATATGATGTGGAACTTTACGGGGCCGAGAAAAAGGTTCAACTGCCCTTTGTCATGGGCGTGATGAGTGATCTCTCCGGCAAGTCCACGGTCGAAACGCCCGCAGTCTCGGATCGCAAATTCCTTGAGATTGATGTCGACAATTTCGATGACCGTATGAAGGCCATGGCCCCACGCGTTGAATTTGCCGTGCCAAATACGCTGACGGGCGAGGGTAATCTGGCCGTCGATTTGACATTTGAGAAGATGGCAGATTTTACCCCGGCCCAGATCGCCTCGAAGATCGAGCCTCTGCGCAAACTGCTCGAGGCCCGTACGCAATTGTCGACCTTGATGGCCTATATGGATGGGAAGACCGGGGCCGAGACGCTGATCGAAAAAGTGCTGGCCGATCCGGCCCTTCTGGGCGCGCTTGCGGGCAGTTCGCTCCCAGAGCAGGACAATGAGGCCACGTTGGACGCCTTGCGGGATATGATGCCCGAGGACGCCCTCTCCGATAATTCGGTGGAGGATGCGCTTGCGTCTTTGCCCGAGGTTGAGACCGCCGAAGTGCAGGGTCAATCGGCTGACATCTTGTCCGATCTGGCGGCTGAAGCTCCCGAAGACGCACCTGAAGATACAACTGTCGCAGATGCTTTGTCCTCACTGCCCGACTCGGTTGAACCCGAAGCGCCTGTAGATGACAGCGCGGATGTCCTGTCCAATCTGGCAGCTTCCGCACCCGAGGAAACGGCTCAGGATACCTCTCTCTCGGACGCTTTGTCTTCGCTGCCCGAAACCGAGGTTACAGAGGTAACCGACACATCAGGCGATATTCTGGCGGAATTGGCCGACGCGGCACCTGCGGATGAGGTTGAAGACACCGCCGCAGATGACATCCTGTCCAGCCTGCCAGATGTCGAGATTGCGGCGGAAGAGGACGCGTCGGATGATATCTTGTCCGATTTGGCCAGTTCTGAGCCTGATGATGAGCCCGAGGATACGTCTGTCGCGGATGCTCTGTCTTCTGTCTCAGAGGTCGAGCTGCCCGACGCGTCAGAAGACTCGACGGAGGTTCTTGCCGATCTGGCCGATGCTGCGCCCGAGGCGACCGAAGTAGAGGATGCGACTTCGGATATTTTGGCTGACCTCAGCGATCTGGACACCGAAGAGGTCGAAGACAGCTCTGTGTCCGATGCCCTCGCGTCTCTGCCGGAAAGTGATGTCGCGGATGAGGTTGATGGGTCCGATGACATCCTGTCAGAGCTTGCAGATTCCGCGCTGGATATTGAGGCCGAAGAGGATACGCTCAGCGATGTTCTCGCCTCAGTGCCCGAGGTTGAAGCCGCATCTGAGACGGATCAGAGCGATGATATCCTCTCTGAAATGGCCGATCTGGAGCTGGAGGAGACGGAAGAGGACGGCGCACTGGATGCGGCGCTTTCATCGCTTCCGGATGCCGCCGAAGAGGCCGAAGAAGATCATTCGGACATTTTGTCCGACCTCGCCGACGCTGCTCCTGATGAAGCGGCGGACGACGTTGATCTGGACGGTCTGCTGGATGATCTGGCGGAGAAGGCTCCCGATGAAGCGGATGAGCCTGCGGCAGACGACATACTCGCCTCGGTACCCGAACTGGACAGCAAGGATGAGGCCGATCCGCTAGAGGACATCCTCGGTGATCTGGCCAGCGACGATCAACCTGATCCAGAGGCAGAAGCGTCCGACCTGGATGATTTGCTTGCCGATCTGGCGGATTCTGCTGACGAAGCACAGCCGGAGGAGGATGTTCTGGACGACATCCTCGGGGATTTGGTGGAACCCGAAGCTGATGAGGTCGACGAAGCTGACGTAGAAAACGTTCTTGCAGATTTAGCCGAAGAGCCTAACGGCGATCTGGATGATCTTTTGAATGACCTTGGGTCGGATGACGATACATCTGCACCGACGGATGAAGCGGCCGATGACCTGGAAGATCTGCTGGGTGATCTCGAAGAGACGTCAGATGATGCGTCTGACGATCTGGATGCGCTTCTGAGTGATTTGGAATCCGAGCCGGACAGCGATGCCGCTGCAGACGATTTGGACACCTTGCTGGGTGATCTTGAAGGCGGTGATGAGACAGAAGATGCGGACACAGATGATGTCGACGCGCTTTTGGCGGACCTTGGCGACGATGTAGAGGATGAAAATACCGGCGCGGACGATCTTGACGCCTTGCTGGGTGATCTTGAAGGCGGTGATGAGACAGAAGATGTGGATACAGATGATCTGGATTCGCTGCTGGCAGACCTTGGCGACGATGTTGAGGATAAGGATGCTGGCGGAGATGATCTGGACGCCTTGCTGAACGACCTAGGGTCGGACGAGGAGAGTGCGTCTGAGGAGGGGTCAGCTGATGATCTGGACGCTCTGCTGGCGGATCTCGGCGATGATGAGGGCGGTTCAGACGACCTTGGTGATCTGTTGAATGATTTGGGCGCAGATGAGGATAATGAGGCATCCTCTGACGAAACGACAGATGACTTGGATGCCTTGCTGGGCGATCTAGACCTGGACGACGAGGGCGGATCTGATGATCTGGACGCTCTGCTGGGTGACCTCGATGCCGATGACGCGTCAGATGAAACAGCGGAATTGGAGGACGAGCCGCAATTGGCATTCGGCCGCATGAGCGCGGATCGACCTGACCCAGAACGGCTGAAGCGCACCCGATTCCGGATCGCGATCTTCGGCGATTTCTCTGGCCGAGCGGCGCGTGGACAGATCGAGACCGGAGACGCCTTGGCTGCACGCAAGCCGATCATTCTGGATCCCGATACGGTCGAAGAGGTGATCGAGGGGTTCGCAACCGATCTCGTGCTGCCGATTGGCAAGGACGGGGCTGGGATCGAAGTGAAACTGAAAGAACTGGACGATCTGCATCCCGACGAGCTTTATGAAAAGGTTGAACTGTTCGATGGCCTCTCGGGTCTGAAAAGCCAGCTGAGCGCGGGTGGGACTGCAGATCACGCCGCCAAACAGCTGATTGGTTGGGGGGAAGAGTTCGGGCAGGCGGTTGTGCCGCCACGCAAATCCTCGAGCGGTAACACGGTTCGTGCTGACCTGAAGCTCAGCGATTTTCAGAAACTGATCGGCGATACATCGGGTGAACTGGCGCAGGCCTCGCCGGTCGATGACCTTCTGAAACGCGTGGTCGGCCCGCATATCCGCAAACTGCCCAGCCCCGATGTGCAGGCGATGCAAAAGGCCGTGGATGAGGCGCTGAGCGCAGCCATGCGCATGGTTCTGCATCACCCGGAATTCCAATCCGTCGAAGCGCAGTGGCGCAGCCTCGATCTGATTGCGCGTAGTGTCGAGGATGACGATACGCTCGACGTGGTTTTGTATGACGTTTCGGCCGAAGAAATTGCGGCGGATCTGGCTGCCGAGGAGGATCTGGCGAAAACCGGTCTGGTTCGGTTGCTGACCGAAGAGCCGTTGGACGAAGAAAACGGGCGCGGCGGGTATTCAGCACTGATCGGGCTTTATACCTTTGAGGAAACGCCCCCTCATGCGGAATTACTGGGCCGTATTGGCCGTGTGGCGGCCCATGTGGATGCGCCGTTCATCAGCGCAATCACCCCCGCCTATCTGGATGTGAAGCCCGAGGACCGCCACCCGCTGGTGGTCGAAGCCTGGGATACCTTGCGCGCGATGCCCGAAGCCGGGCATGTCGGCCTGGCCTCTCCCCGGTTCTTGCTGCGACGGCCTTACGGCGCCAAGTCTGAGCCGATCTATGAGTTCGATTTTGAGGAATTCACTGAGTCTGAAGGCCTGCGCGGTATGCTTTGGGCCAATCCGGCGGTTCTGGTGACGATCCTGTTGGCGCGGTCCTTCAAGCAAAATGGCAAGGCGATGAATTTGGGCTCAGTCATGAGCTTGGGTGGCATACCTTTCCATTTCGTCAATGACCGCTACGGCGATCAGGTGGCGCTGCCGTGTACCGAACGTAATATCACGCTGCCCAAGCACGAACATTCGGTCCAACGCGGCTATATGCCGGTGCTGTCGGTCAAAGGCCGCGATGAAATCCGGCTGGGCTCGTTCAACTCGGTTGCCGGGCAGGAGATTCTGGGCCCGTGGTCCGGTATGCCCGCGCCTGCACCGTCGCCCGATGTGCCTGCTGCGCCTGAGGCTGATGAGGATGACGATCTGGATTTGGATCTGGATCTCGATTCAGACGACGACGATGATTTCGACCTCGATCTGGACCTTCGAGATGACGACAGCGGCGATCTCGATGATCTGCTGGCGTCATTCGGGGATGATGACGGTGACGATAGTGATGATGAAGATATGGACCCCGAACTTGCTGCACTGCTGAACGATTTGTGACGGCGCGGTGAACGAGAATTGGAAGGAACGGTAAATGGCTGAGAGTCTGCAAAGTAAAGAGTGGCCGCTTCGGATAACGGGGTCGTATAGCTATGGTGAGGATGATCTTGTCATCAGGCGGGCCGTCGTCTCAGAAGAGCTGGGGAAACTGACCGAAATTCAGGTCGAGTTCCTGTCGGAAAAGACCACGATTTCGTTGGACAAACTGTTGGGCAAGGTGATGACCATCCATCTGGCAGCTGACGGAGCCGAGCGTAAATTCACTGGCACAATTGTAAGGGTGGAACGACTGGCGCTGCGCGACGGCTATGTACAGTTTCTGGCCGAATTGCGCCCCTGGTTCTGGCTGCTGACGCAGACCACCGACAGTCGCATCTTTCAGGAAATGACCGCCGTGCAGATCATCGAAAAGATTTTCGGTGAATACGGGCTTACGGATTTCAGAAAAAGCCTGCGCGCCACTTACCAGCAGCGCGAATACTGCGTGCAATATCGCGAAACGGATTTCGACTTTATCTCGCGCCTGATGCAGGAAGAGGGCATCTACTACTATTTCGATTACACGAATGCCAAGGACAAGAATGAGACGCTGGTCATGTGCGACGGACCAAACGCTCATACGCCGATTGCCGGTGACGCAAAGGTCGAATTCCGGGGCGGGGATGATTACAGCCAACGTCTTGGTGACTCGGTGACCGAATGGGCCGCGTCCGAGACGATCCGGCCCGGAGTTGTCTCGCTAGGCGATTTTGATTTCGAAAAGCCGAAAGCATCGCTGGATGCGCGGGCCAAAACGCCGACCGGGGCAAAGCACGGGTTCAAAGACAAACTAGAGCTTTACGATATTCCAGGTCACTACAAGGAAACCGGGCCGGGCAATACGCTGGCCAAGGTGCGGATGACGGCCGAGGATGCTCTGTTCGACCGGCGGCGTGGTCGGGCCTCGGTCCGAGCGCTGGAAACGGGGCGCAAGTTCACGCTGAAGGATCATCCAGACAAGGCGGAGAACGCGGAATACCTGATCACAAAGGCGCGGTATTTTCTTCAGACCACCGAAGGCTATGGATTTGCCAAGAACGACAAGGATCTGGACACCGGTGCGCTGGAGTTTCCAGAGGACAGCAATGAGATGTTCATGGTCGAGTTTGAGGCCCAGCCCGGCAAAACCGAATTCAAATCATTGCGCACGATCCCTTGGCCAGAAATCTCGGGTCTGCATACGGCCATTGTGACCGGCAAGGCTGGTGAGGAAATCTGGACTGACAAATACGGTCGCATCAAGGTTCAGTTCCATTGGGATCGTGAAGGCAAGAAAGACGAAAAGACCACCTGCTGGGTGCGGGTTGTCACCCCTTGGTCGGGTAAGAACTGGGGTATGGTCAGCATCCCCCGGATCGGACAGGAAGTTGTCATCCAGTTTGAAGAGGGTGATCCGGATCGGCCGATCTGCACGGGCATGCTCTACAATGCCGACACCATGCCACCCTATGCCTTGCCTGCAAACCAGACGCAAACCGGGATCAAGACGCGGTCCTCGAAACAGGGCAGCGCCGAGACGTTCAACGAACTGATGTTCGAGGACAAGAAAGACGCTGAACTCGTGCGCTTTCAGGCGCAGAAGGATCACGAGAAGCTGGTCAAGAATATGTCCACGATCACTATCGGCTACGACAAGCTGGACAAGGGTGGCAATGGCGGTGACGGCTGCCTCAGCCAAGTGGTCAAGAAGAACGTGGATGAGACGATCAAGGAAGGTGACCATACTTTCACCATCGAGAAAGGTAACCAGACGGTCAGCATCAAGACTGACCAGACCGAGACCATCGAGGGCAAGTCCACCCGCACCGTCACGGGCAATCATGCCGAAACGATCAAGGAAGGTGACAAATCCACGACGGTCAAGATGGGTGACATTCAGGTCGATGCCAAAATGGGCAAGATCACAATGACGGCAATGAAGTCGATCGAATTGAAGGTTGGTGGCTCTTCGATCAAACTGGACCCGACAAGCATTACGATCAAGAGCACGATGATCAAAGTCCAGGCTAATGCCAAGCTGGATGCAAAAAGCCCGATGACGACGGTCAATGGCGATGCCATGCTGACCCTCAAGGGCGGCCTGACAATGATCAACTAAGGGGGCAACGCGATGACAGACCGTTTTTCCGGAATGACCAAAACGCCCCAGATGCCCGCTGCGCGCATGCTGGCCGATGCCAATGCCCGCCTGAGCGTCAAGCTAGAGGCCCCGGCCAGTGCGCCTTTGGATGTGGTGTTGACTGAATTGGAAGAGAAAGGCGCAGTGATCGATATCCTACGCCTTCTGGGGGTGGCCTTGCCTGCCCGAGAGCGCGTGTGGTGGTCCTGTCTGGCCGCGCGCGACTATGTCGGTGAGGCCCCGGACAACAACACGCCCGCACTGGCGGCGTCCGAGGAATGGGTGTTTCGCCCCACGCCTGAAAACCGCGACAAGGCGGGCGCGACGATTGATCTCGCCGAACCAGATGATGAGACGGTAAATTGCGCTATGGGCGTGTTATACTCGGACGGAACTCTGGGTTCGGGTGATCTGGCCAACGTTCCGGCCCCTCTCGGGGCGGCCGAAGTTGTGGCCTTTGCGATGAATGTTGTTGCAATGGACAAACATGAAGAGGATTTTGACACCTACGTGCAGTTGCTGATTGACCGTGGGGTCGATATTGCTCGGGGTGGAAATGGTAAGCTGGACCGCGAGAACGCCAGCGCTGAGAAAGAGGAGTAAGCATGGGATTCCCGCAAGCACGAATCTTGGACTTGCATGCGTGTACGCTGCCTGCTCCTCCGCCAGCCCCGCCACCGCCTGCTCCGGTGCCGATGCCGATCATGCCGCCCTGCTGTACGACGGTTCTGGTGGGAAAACTGCCCGCAGCGCGTCTGTCAGATATGGCGACACCGGCATTTCCGCACCCGATCATCAAGGGTTCGGCCACCGTCCTGATCGGCAAGCTGCCTGCCGCCCGTGTGACGGATACCTGCGCCTGTGGTGGTCCGATCATTAAGGGCGAGTTTACCGTACTGGTCGGAGGATGAAGACAAACGAATGACGGTCACTTTGAAATTCCAATCCACCGGCGTGGTGCCGGGCGACGGGCGCCCGGTCTCGATGCAGGGGGGCTCTTTGACCGTGGGGCGTGGGCCGGCCAATGACTTGGTCCTGCCTGACCCCGAAAAGACTCTGAGCAAAAGCCACTTCGTCATTGAGGATCACAATGGAAACGTGGTGATTGTTGATCTGTCGACGAACGGAACTTTTCTGAACTACTCGAAAATCCCACTAGGTCGGACACCGACGCCGCTCAACAATGGCGACGTGCTTGCTGCGGGCGGGTATGAAATGGTTGTCGAAATCGGGGCGGACCTGCCCAGTTTCGAAGAATCGATCCCGCAGCCGGTGCAACAGGCGGGGGTGTCTCCGGGTATGTCCCAGAATGCGCCGGATCCGATGGCATTGTTGGACGATGCCGCTCCGGGCGGGGATTTTCTGGATGACCTTTTGGGCGGTGACGCCAAAGGGCCCGGGCAGATTTCCACGCCCGACCCAATGGATGAACTGCTACCGCCCTTGGAGGATGACGATCCGTTCTTTGCTAAGCCCAAGGATGTGCATGCGGATATGGGCGCGAGCGATGCGATGCATAACCCGTCGGCCAGCGACGCGTTTACCGCGCCGTCGGCAGGAGGAGCCAACCTGATCCCAGATGACTGGGATGATGATCTGCTGTCGCCTGCGGGCGGCTCGAGCTCGGACCCGTTTGCCGCGCCTGAACCGGCGCGTCCGGAACCCACCGCGCCGCCTCCGATCAAGCCAAAGCCGGGCGGGCAGGCCGAGGTCGCTCCAACCCCTGAACCGGTTGAGGCAGAGAAACCTGTTCCGACCGGCGGTGGCGATCAATCCGCTGCCCGTGCCTTGCTAGAGGCGTTGGAGGTTGACGATCTGCGCATCGACGACGCCGATTTGCCTGCCACGATGGGCCGCATGGGCCGTGTGTTGCGGGTGATGATCACCGGCTTGCGGGAAATCCTGATGACCCGCACCTCGATCAAGTCCGAGTTCCGTATCGAACAGACCATGATCAATGCGGGCGGCAACAACCCGTTGAAGTTCTCGATCAGCCCGGAACAGGCGATTGAGGCCTTGGTCAAACCGCGTGTCAAAGGCTACCTAGCCTCGGAAGAGGCGACCGAACAGGCGTTGAACGACATCAAGGCGCACGAGGTTGCGATGGTCACTGGCATGGAGGCCGCGCTCAAAGGCGTTCTGGCCCGGCTGGATCCCGAGGTGCTGGCAGGAAAAATTGAGGGTTCCGGCAAACTTGGGTCACTTTTTAAAGGTAAAAAGGCTCAGTACTGGGAAGTGTACGAGAAGATGTATGCTGATATCTCGGATCAGGCAGAGAATGACTTTCACGATCTCTTCAGCCGGGAATTCGCGCGCGCGTATAAAGAACAGCTGGAAAAGCTGAAGTAACGCCCCATCACGGGCGGCAAGAACAAGGGAGGGCAGCCATTGTCCTGGGACAGCAAGGTGCTTTGGACCGAAGGGTTGTTTCTGCAACCCCATCACTTTCAGCAGGCGGATCGATATACCGAGGCGCTGGTGGCTGGTCTCGCACGCCGAGTCACGCCTTATGCGTGGGGTGTCAGTGCCTTAGAGATCGATGATGAAGTGCTCAAGGTCGGTCAGTTTGCCTTGAAATCCTGCTCGGGGCTGACGCCTGACGGGCAGGTATTTCGCGTGCCGCAGGCCGAAGATCACCCTCCTGCGCTGGAAGTGCCCGAGACGATTAAGGATTGCGTTGTCTACCTGACGGTTCCGCAGAGGCGGCAGGGCGCATCCGAGGTGGATCTGAGCGGGGCCGAACAATCGGTCAGCCGTCTGCGTCCGGCCGAGCAGGAAATCACGGATGTGATGAGCCAGCAGAAAAAGCCTGTCACGTTGGGCGTCGGCAAACTCCGCTTGCAGTTCGCGCTGGAAGTGGATGATTTGGCGGATAAATTGGCGATCCCGATTGCCAAGATCATCGAAGTGCGCCCGGACAAAGAGATTATTCTGGATCGCGGCTTCATCCCATCGGTGCTGGACGTGCGCGCCGCCGCTGCGCTGGCCGGTTTCATGAATGAACTTGAGGGGATGCTTTCGCACCGCATGCAGGCCTTGGCGGGGCGTCTTTCGGATGGCGGACCGGCAAAAGGGGCTGCCGAGATTTCGGATTTCCTGCTGTTGATGACCATCAACCGCAACCTGCCCTTGGTGCGCCATTTCGCCAATATTGAGAACGTGCATCCCGAACATGTCTACCGTGTTTGCGCCGCGCTCGCCGGTGAGCTGGCGACCTTCATGAGCACTGAGAAAGAGGCCGTGCAATTCCCGGCCTACCAGCATGACGACCTGACCGCCTCGTTCGCGCCGGTTATCCGGACCTTGCGACAGTATCTGAGTTCCGTGTTGGAGCAGACGGCGGTCTCAATCCCGCTGGAGGCGCGGAAATATGGCATCAGCGTGGGCGTAATTGCCGACCGCAAGCTGATCGGCAATGCCGGTTTCGTGCTGGCTGTAAACGCAGATATCCCAGCAGAGGACGTGCGCCGTCATTTCGCCGGGCAAGCCAAAACCGGACCAGTTGAGGAGATCCGTCAGTTGGTGAACTCGGCCCTTCCCGGTATCACGCTGCGCCCGTTGCCGGTCGCTCCGCGGCAGATTCCGTACCATTCAGGCGTCGTCTATTTCGAACTGGATGCTGCCAGCCCGTACTGGGGCAAGATGACCACCTCGGGTGGGATCGCGGTTCATGTATCGGGGCAATATCCCGGACTTGAGATGGAGCTGTGGGCGATCCGCAACCAATAAGAGTGAACGTGATCACTGGCGGCGCCAAAACAATTTGATAGGGCTTGATATGTGGGTCACACTCGTGACGCGGAAGCCTTAGGGGAACAGGTCAAAGAATGTCCGACAAAGATCCATTTGCCGAACCGGACGACACCGACAAGACGGTCATTCGCCCCAATCCCGGTGGGCGACGTCAGGCGGGCGGAATGCCGCAACAATCGGCTCCGCAGCAACCGGCAGGATATCCCGATCCGATGCAGGTGCCACAGACCGAGCCCATGGGGCAACCTGCGCCGGGCGGCGCGGGATACGGGGTGCCTCAATCCCAAACGCCCCAATCCCGGCCTGCGTCTGGCGGTGAAGAGGTTGCGACCACAGGTATGAACCGGCTGAATGCCTGCGCGGCATCGCTATTTTCGTTGATCAGCCGCATTCGCAACCGCGCGCAGCATATGGACCCGGACAAGCTGCGCCAAAGCGTTGTGGCCGAGGTGCGCGCGTTTGAAAATGCCGCTTTGCAGGCGGGCATAGCGGCGCAGACCGTCAAGATCGCACGCTATGCTTTGTGCGCGACTTTGGACGACGTTGTTTTGAATACACCGTGGGGTGGCCAATCCAGCTGGGCGACCCAATCGCTGGTCGGCACCTTCCACCGAGAGACCGTCGGTGGTGATCGCTTCTATGACCTGCTGGCACGTCTCGAACAGGACCCGGCCAACAATATTGAGCTGCTGGAATTCGTCTACATGTGCCTCTCGCTTGGGTTCGAGGGGCGTTTGCGCGTCGAACAGGGCGGCGCGGACAAGCATATGCAGATCCGTCAGGGTCTCGCGCGGATCATTCGCGCACAGCGTGGTGACGTGGAACGGGATCTCGCCCCGCATTGGGAAGGGGTCGACAAACCCTACCGCGCCCTCAGCCTGTGGAAGCCGGTCTGGATCGCTGTTGGCGTGACCGCGCTGCTGTTGCTGATCGAATTTGGTGGGTTGTCTTATCTGCTGTCCAACAAGACCGAAAACCTTGTGGGGCAGATGTCGGTGATTGATGCTGGCCGGGTGACAGAGCTGCAGCGCCGCGCCCCGCCGCCTCCTCCGCCACCGCCGCAAGCCCAGCCGCAGGTCGAAAAGGTCGTTGCTTTCCTCCAGCCCGAGATCGACGAAGGGCTGGTTGAGGTTTTTGAGAAGGGCAACACGCTGATTATCCGGATCAAGGGATCTGGCATGTTCGGGTCGGGTTCGGATCATCTGCAGGACAAATTCAAGGAACCGGTGCGCCGCGTGGCCGTAGCCTTGGACGGAGAACCAGGAGGGGTCATCGTGACCGGGCACTCAGACAATGTGCCGATCCGCTCATCGCGCTTTCCGTCCAACCTTGCGCTGTCTCTGGCACGGGCCAAATCGGTGATGAACCAGATGGCGGGTGAGATTTCCGATCCCGACCGCCTAAGCGCCGAAGGCCGCGCCGATAGCGAACCGATTGCCGACAACTCGACCCGCGAAGGCCGGGCCACGAACCGCAGGATCGAAGTCCTGCTGGTTCAGGAGGAGAACTGATGATCCGCCGCGTTCTAAGATATGTTTTCATGTCGATCTACACCGTGCTGTTCTTCACGGCGACGGTTCTAGCCGGGTGTCTGTACTATTTCGGTCCGTGGATCGGCTCGGACGAGTGGCGTCCGCTGGATGGGGTCGGAACCCGCCTGATCTGGTGCGGGGTGATCTATCTGGTCTTCTTCCTGATCGGCCTGACCATCTTCTTGCTGCGCCGACGTCGCGAAAAGAAACTGACGGAAGAGATCACTGAATCCGTCGCCGATGGTGGCGACATGATCGACAGCGAGATTTCCGAGCTTCGCGGCAAACTGAAAACCGCGATGGCGGCTTTGCGCAAGTCCAAGAACGGGCGACGGCATCTGAATGAGCTGCCGTGGTACGTCATGATCGGCCCTCCGGGCGCTGGCAAAACGACGGCTATCGTGAACTCGGGCCTGAACTTTCCGCTGGCGGATGAGCTGGGCAAGACCGCGATCGGCGGTGTTGGAGGTACGCGGAACTGCGACTGGTGGTTCACCGAGAACGCCGTTCTGATCGACACCGCCGGGCGTTATACCACGCAGGAAAGCGATGCCGAGGTCGACAATGCGGCCTGGATCGGGTTCCTCAACCTACTCAAGAAATACCGCAAACGGCAGCCGATTAATGGCGCGATGATCGCGATTTCGCTTTCTGACCTGTCCTTGCAGGACGAGGTCACGCAGAAAGAACACGCCAAGGCCGTCCGTCGCCGACTGGAAGAGCTGCGTGAAAAGCTCGGTGTGCGGTTCCCGGTTTATATCCTGTTTACCAAGGCCGACCTCATCGCAGGTTTCGCCGAATTCCACGACAATCTGGGCAAAGAAGATCGCGAGCAGGTTTGGGGCTTTACACTGCCATTGGACAAATCGCGTAGCGAGCAATCTCCGGTCGCGGCTTTTGACGAGGAATTCGCCCTGCTTCTGGGTCGTCTGAATTCGCAGTCGTTGGAGCGGATGCAGACCGAGACAGACCCGCAGCGCCGCGCGCTGATTGCCGGGTTCCCGATGCAGGTCGCCTCGGTTCGCAAAGTGGCGCATGAGTTCCTGACCGAGGTGTTTCAGGACAGCCGCTATCAGCACCGCCACATGCTGCGTGGGGTTTATTTCACGTCGGGCACGCAAGAAGGCACGCCGATTGACCGTCTGATGCTGGGCATGGCAAGGACCTTTGGGATTGGCCGTCAGGCCATCGGCTCTGGGCAGGGGTCGGGTCGCTCCTATTTCCTGACGCGCCTGTTTGATCAGGTGATCTTCCGCGAGGCTGGTCTGGTCAGTGCTGATGACAAGGTCGAAAAGCGCTACAAGATCACCAAATGGGCCTCGATTGCCGCGACTGTCATTGCCGCCGTCACGGTCGGAGCCTTGCTGGTGCGCAGCTTCATGGGCAATACCGACCTGATCGCCGAGGCGCAGGAGGGTGTATCCGCCTATCAGGCCGCCGCTGCGACTTTGCCGCCCAGCCCCGTTGGTGACACCGATCTGGTTCCGGTCGTTCAAGCGCTCAACACGCTGCGCGATCTGCCGGCCAACCCGACGCTTTCGGATCCGGACCCTGAAACACGTCTGACTTATGGTCTCTATCAGGGCGACGTGATCGGCACACAGGCGGCGCAAACCTATCGTGCTGCATTGAATCAACGCCTGTTACCGCGTCTTCTTCTGCGTCTGGAAGAGCAGATGAGCGCCAACATCAACAACCCCGATGTGCTCTATGAGGCGCTGAAGGTCTATCTGATGCTGGGTCTGCAGGGGCCGATGAACCAGGATTTGGTCAAGGAATGGATGAACATTGACTGGAGCGTGTCCTTCCCCGGCCCATCGCGTGAGGAATTCCGCGCGGATCTGAACGATCATCTCGACGCCATGTTGAACCAGCCGATGCAAGAGATCGCTCTGAATGGCCCAATGGTGGATCAGATTCAGGGTATCCTGTCGGAACTCCCACTGGCGCAGCGTGTCTATAACGGTATCGTCTCCAGCCCCGCGGCCACAGCGCTGCCGGAGTGGCGGATCACCGAGGTAGGTGGCCCCGCTGTTGGTCGCGTTCTGGTGCGGTCCTCCGGGAAACCTCTGAACGACGGGATTGAAGGTATTTTCACCTATAATGGCTTCAATAACGTCTTCCTTGGTGAGGCGATTGGCGTCGCCAAACGCGTGCAGAAGGAAAGCTGGGTTCTGGGACCCCGAGGTGAGGCTGAACAGACTGAGCAGGCTCTTGCTGCCCTCAGCCGTGATGTTCTGGACCTCTACTACAACGACTACATCGCGCGCTATGACGCCATGCTGGGCGATATCGACATCGTGCCGATGGAAAGCCTCAGCCACGCGGTTGAGGTCACCAATGTGCTGTCAGGCCCGACGTCTCCTATCGTGAACGTCCTGAATTCGATCTCGGATGAGACGAAATTGACCGAAGACCGGTCAATTCTCTCGGGCAATGATGCGATCAGCGAAGGCGTTTCCGGTGCCGCCGCGATTGAGCTGCAATCCGCGACCTCAGCCCAGACACAGATCCTGTTGGAAGCCTTGGCCAAAACCAGTGGTGTCAATGCCGGCGAACCCGTGCAAGCGCCAGGGCAGTATGTCGAGGATCGCTTCGATTGGTTGCATCAGCTGGTTGAAAGGCAAGAAGGGCAGCCTTCGCAGTTGGACATGCTGATGGGCTCGCTGACGGGCGTGTATCAGGAGCTGAACAAAATGTCGTTCAGTGGCGTCTCTGGCGGTGAAACCGGGCAGGCTCTGCAGCAGTTCCAGCAAGAGGCCGCCCGTATCCCCGGCCCGATGGAACGCTGGGCCCTGCAGATCATCGATGGCTCGTCCGGGATCACCTCGGACAGCACCCGCTCGTCCATCAACGCGCGGTGGCAATCGACGGTTCTGCCGTTCTGCGAGCAGGTCGTCGGAGATCGCTATCCGTTCAACCGCCGCTCGGGTGCGGATGTTGCGATGGGTGACTTTGGCAAGTTGTTCGGCCCGCAAGGTCTGATCGACTCGTTCTTCAATGAAAACCTCGCGAAACATGTGGATATGCGCACGCGTCCATGGTCGTGGAAGTCCGGGGTCAATGCGACCGATCTGGGCATCAGCCAGGCGGTTCTGACTCAGTTCCAGAACGCCGCCGAGATCAAAGAGGCGTTCTTTGCCGCAGGCCCGCAACCGCAAATCCAGTTCCAGATCATGCCCGAGGCGCTGGACCCAAAGGCCAAGGGCGTCAAGCTTGAGATTGACGGCCAAGTGCTGGAGTTCAAACATCGCGGTGGGCTGCCCTCACCCCTCGCTGTGACATGGCCGGGCTCGGTTGGGCTGGCGCGCGTCAGCTTTGAGCCGGAAAAGCGCAATATCGAAAGCGTTCTGTCCAAGGACGGCCCCTGGGCCTGGTTCCGCCTGCTGGACGCGGCCGAGGTACGGCGCACCAATGTGTCAGACCGCAAGAAGGTGATCTTCAATGTCGGTGGTCGCATCGCAATCTTCCAGTTGCAGTCAGGGTCGGTCATCAATCCGTTCGCCTTGCCAGCGCTGCAGAAATTCAGCTGCCCCAAGTCGTTCTGATGCAAACAGGCGGGTTTGGTGCATTCGGCAAGATGCCCTCGGTCGGAGATTTCTTCCGCCTCGGGGTGTCTCAGGCGTTTGTGCAGCCGTGGGATGAGTGGATACAGCGCAGCATGTTGGCTGCGTCAGAAACCTTGGCTAAGGCATGGGATTCCCATTACATGTCCGCTCCGATTTGGCGGTTTTGCCTGTCTCCCGGGCTGGCCGGGCCGCAAAAGATGCTGGGGGTTTTGATGCCTTCGGTGGATCGGGTCGGACGTCGGTTTCCTTTGACCTTGGTCGCTGGCGTGTCGAACGAAGGGTCTGCCGCGCTGGCGCATTTCCGGGCGGCTGAGGTTTACCGACAGCTTGAAGATCTGGCGCTTGCCGCGCTCGAAGATGACATGACCCGCGACAAGCTGGCCGAAGGTCTGGCCGCTTTGCCAGCCCCAACGCAGCAACCGACGGCTCCTGTGCGCGCGCATGGGAACACGATGGTTCTGACCCGCGGGGAAGTCTCCGACAGCTTGTTGCCTGATCTGGCGGCGGGGTTGATGTCGCAAAGATATCGCACCCCAAGCGTTTGGAGCACCGAAATCGGCGGTGTCCCCCGAATGATGATCTGCGAAGGTTTACCGGATGGGGCAAACATGCAAGGCTTGTTCAACCTACACGCCGCATTGTGGACCGAGGCACGACCAATATGAATTCAAGTCACCGCGTTCGGTACAGCGCACGCAGCCATGTGGGCCTCAGGCGTAAGGTCAACGAAGACGCGGTGCTGGCGCTGCCTGAGGAAAGCCTCTGGCTGGTGGCTGATGGGATGGGCGGGCATGATGCGGGAGACTATGCCAGCCGATTGGTCGCGGATATGGTTGCCGCAATCCCGCCCGGTTTGGCCCCAGCAGATAGGTTGACCGCATTGCGGGACGCAATCCAGCGCGCCCATGCCGTGATCCGACAAGAGGCAGATGCCCGAGGTGGCGGCACGATTGGTACGACGGTCGCGTGCATGATGCTCGCCAATGGGCATTTCGTGGGGCTTTGGGCTGGGGACAGCCGTATTTATCTGTTGCGTGAGGGCAAGATCCAGATGCTCAGCACCGATCACTCGGTTGTTGCGGATCTGGTTCTGGCTGGTCAGATGAGCTGGGACGAGGCAGAGCAGCACCCTCAATCCAATGCGATCACACGGGCCGTGGGCGTTGGGGATGTTCTTGAACTGGACAAGGTCCGTGGCGAGGTTCAGCCCGGCGACCGTTTCCTGATCTGCTCAGACGGCCTTAGTAAATACGCGACCTTCCCGATGCTGGAAAAAGCACTGTCGGATATGCCGATCGAGACCGTCTCGGATCAGTTGATACAGGTCGCGCTGGATGGCGGCGGGGCCGACAACATTACCGTGATTGTCGTCGACATCCTTTAATTTCACATTTGGACGCAGGAACGCCGCCCGAGCCTATTGCTCCAGCGTTGTCAGAATGCGGCTGTCCAGAGACAGAATTTGCGTTTCAACATTGCGGTCCTGCTCGCGCAGGGCCTCGGCATAACCTGCCGCAGATTCCGCCGTTGGGCGTATGGTGCTGAAGAGCTGGTTGTCGGTATGCAGAACGATCACCTTGCTTTTCCCCAGCGCAGTGTCATCAACCTGAAAGGCGATGCCGCCATTGTCTTGGCTTTCATCAATCGAATAGGCCACGCGGACAGAAATCGGCCCGGATTCTCCGTCGCGCAGAGAGGCGATATCGTTGTCTTGGCGGGTGACGTTGGGCAGCAGGTGGAACACATTGCCCGACACATCCAAGACCGAAACGGACAGGTACCCATCCCGAACATCATCGGGCAGGTCGACATCAATGACCGGGTTTTGCCCGACAATGAAGTCGCCGGTCGGATTGGGGGCGTTGCCTTGCTCTCCGTTGAAGAACGCGATGGAGATATCGCTGGTAGGTGCCGAGGGCAGGAAATTCTCGATCAGACACAGGGTCGGGTTCAGCAGCGTGACCTGCTCAAGATCGATAGGGCGTGAACCAGCGAGGGCCGTCAGCGCGGTGTCCAGCCCGACCAAACTGTCTCTTGAGGCCAGCGTTCCGCTGACTTTGATCGGCGTTTCGGGGCCGTAGCCCGTGCTGGGTGCGTCGATCAGTTTCAACGCGCCGCAATCGGCCAGGCCGGACAGGATGGGTCGGACCTCATCTGCAGACAGGAACAGCGATTCCAACTCGATATCTGCGGTCCCTTGTAGCCCAGCGGGCAGACCGGCGGAGTAGAGCTGCTCAAGCTCGGCATGCAGGGCCTGATCGGTGGTTTGTCCGGTCAGTCGGGCCTCATTGCCTTCGACCACGAAACGCCACTCGTCCAGATCCATGGCGGCGTCGATGACGTCGGTCACCGCTGTTCCCCAGGTGTCGGAAATGTCGCCCGAGGCCAATGTGAGATCAACATCG
The DNA here is from genome assembly GCF_056535985.1 of Ruegeria sp. AO1. Taxonomy (NCBI): domain Bacteria; kingdom Pseudomonadati; phylum Pseudomonadota; class Alphaproteobacteria; order Rhodobacterales; family Roseobacteraceae; genus Ruegeria; species Ruegeria sp. AO1. The sequence continues at coordinate 345,356 of NZ_JBQFJC010000002.1, read as the reverse complement.
CCCCCTTCGGATGTGATCTCGCCCGTCATGGCATCCCGCACAGTCTCGGATGGAACAAAGCCGACGGCACGAGGGGCCTGACCAGGGCGCTTGTCAGCGACCAGAGTATAGGGCGATACGGTCGGGTATTGCGGTGCAAGGAAGCTGTCGAACAGGCCGCCGAAATAGCCACCGGCACCAAGGCCAACGACCGCAAGCGCGCCGACTGCGGCCACCACACCTCCGCGTGAGGATTTGGCAGGCTCAGCTTTAGCAGGGCTGGCCTTGGGTTTCGGGTCCGGTTGCGTGACGGGGGCGACAGATGGCGTAGCGGCAGGGGCCGCGCGCGGGGCGATCACAGTCGCGTCGTCCAGATCGTCTTGGGGCGCAGCCGATCCGTTCCGGGCCGCAGCCAAGGCGCGAAGAACGTCTCCGGCGCTCTGGTACCGATCATCCGGGTTCGGAGCCGTCATCTTGTCTAGGATCGACTTCAGCGGTTCCGGTACGTCCTGAGTATTCAGCGGCTCTTTCTTGTTCTCGACCACTTCCAGCAGGTTGCGCCCGGCATCGGCTTTTTGCCCCCGGAAGTTGGCCAGCAGCAAGGCCCCCAATGAATAGATATCGGTGCGCTGGTCGGTTTTGCCGGAAAGCTGCTCCGGCGCGGCGTAGGCGTATTTCCCGGCAAACTCACCGCCCACAATGGTTTCGGCGCCGGGGTTTGTATCCTTGGCGATGCCGAAATCAATGATCACGGCCTGGGCCGGGTCGCCATCGCGCAGAATGATATTGTCGGGGCTCAGATCGCGGTGAACGATGTTGCGGGCATGGGCGGCCTCAAGTCCCTCGCAGACCCGTTTGCACACAGTCAGCACGTCGCCCGCCGACATAGGTCCGGTTTTGAGTTTCTGGTCGAGGCCCGGCCCGTCGACATAGTCCATCACCAGATAGACATGCCCGTCGGCGGTTCGGTTGTTTTCAGAATAGCGGACAACCGCGTCGTGGCGGATGTCGCGGATTTCTTCCTCGCGGGTCAGCAGGACCAGATAGTCATCATTGCTGGAAAACTCCGCTTTCAGAACCTTCAAAGCGGCAAGCCGCCCCGAAATCTCGGAGCGGGCTCGATAGACGTCAGAAGTACCGCCCCGCCCAAGTATCGCTTCGATCCGATAAGTATTGTTCACCAGATCGCCCGGCTGAAACAGGTCGCCTGCGCGGGAGTCCGTCATGCTGTCCTCGGTTTAGTTAGAGTGGTGGTGTAATCAGCCGAGGGCCTGGAATTCAACGCGACGGTTTTCGTCGGCGCGCGGATTGTCTTTGTTCAGAGGTTCAGCCTCGCCAACACCCAGCACCTCCAGCCGTTGTTCCGAGATGCCGCAATCGCCGACTAGGAAGCGCTTGACCTCTTTGGCGCGCAGCAGCGACAGGTTCTGGTTGTATTCAGCCGAGCCTGCACTGTCGGTATGGCCGATGATCTGGAAGACGTTCACATCCACGTTCTTCATCGCCTGACACAGCGACGAAAGCTTGGGCTTTTCATCCTCGCGCAGCGCAGCCGACGCGAAATCGAAGCGGATCTGGATATTGACCTGATCCTCGCTTGCGACCGGCTGGTATTCGGTCGGTGCGGCGGCGACGGTGGTTTCAGCTTCGGCCTCAGCCGTTTCGCCGGAATTCGACGGAACGATGACAAGGCCGCGCGTCTTCTGCTTGTTGAACGCGTCGGTGATTTCGTCTGCCGTCAACTCGCCTGACTGCGCCAGAGCAAACTGAGCGGTACACAGGACGGCGAATGCCGAGGTCCCGATGAACTTCCATGATGCAAATGCGGACATAACCCTAACCTTTCCGTGTTTGAGGGGAAGATTAGCCCCCCACCAGACGACCGACAATGAAGAATGTCACACAAGCGCTGGACATTTTTAGGTCAATAGCGTGACATCATGCGCCCAGCCTTTTAAGTTCATCTTATAAGGTGGCAGAATACAGGAAACATCAGGCAAATGCGCATCGTTCCGGCGATCATTCTGGGAGTGGCCATCATACTGGCTCCGATCATCTGGTACGTCTTTCCTTTGGTCGTTCCGCTTGACGAGAATTTCGAAGGTCCCGCCATCGACTCAGGCGCCCGGATCGAGATCGAAATGCTCAGCCAGCAGCTGGACGACATGCGCGAGCAGGTCGAACGGCTTTCGCTTGAGGTGTCACGCACCCAGAATGGTGCCGGGATCGTCCCGCAAGACAATTCGGCGGCGGATGACTATGGGTTTGACCGCTCGTCGCCCAATGAGATCATTGACGCTTATGCGCAGGTCGTCCTGATCGCCAACCGCAACAAGGTGAACCGGGAGCTGGACTTGGCCGGGTCGTCCTTCTTGCGCGAAACATTCGGGCTACCGCGCGAGGATCTGACGGATGAATGCCAGTCGATGACCAACCCGCGGCTTGAGGAGCTTCTGGTGTTGGAAGAGGTCGGGCCGGTTCGGGTGCGGATGCTAAAACCTGCGGTTGATTCACTGCGGGCTGTATTCGAGAATATTCAACGCACCGACCCCGATCTTTATGCGCGTATCAACACGGCCGGTTCTTTGTGTGTGCGCCGCATTCGCGGAGCGACGTCTTCGGCTTCGGCCCATGCTTACGGTCTTGCGGTTGACCTGAATATCGACGGTGTTCTGGATACGCTGGGCGACGGAAAAACCCAGTTGGGTCTAACGATCCTCGCCGATTTCTTCCGCGAGGAAGGCTGGGTCTGGGGTGCTGCCTGGGGCCGAGAGGACTCGATGCATTTCGAGGTCAGCCGTAACAAGATCGAAGAGTGGCTCGAGGCCGGGATGCTCTGACCGCGCTTCTCTTGCGATTTGTGAAGTCCGTCACAGACGCAATAGGGTGCAAAGTAAATAAAGCGTTATCTATTCCAAAGGGGGCTACGGAATGTTGAGAACGACCTTGCCATGGTCCCTTCGATGGGATTTCCTCGATACGTTTCTGGCTCATTGGTTCGGGCCGGTACGGGTAAAGGGTGTTTTTCTGACATGACGCGGATCTGTCGTTTTCTGGTTTTGGCTTCCTGCGTCGTGATCGCGTCGACTGTATTTTCCAAGGTGGCGCAGGCGCAAAGCGCGTCGAACCTTGCTCCGTCCACCTTTCAGCCTCAGAACCAACGCAGCACCGGACCTGTGACCGTAGCGCGCGATCCGGGCGCGCCGGTGCCCGAAGGCGCAGACAGGCTGTTTGTGACTGTTGGTCAGGTGCGGATCGAAGATGGTCTGCCCCAGATGGAAGCGGCCAATGCGGCCTTCATTGAGCGACTGACCGGTAAGCGCGTGGCTGTTTCCGAGATTTTTGCGGCCACCAATAGATTGGAAAGCGCCTATACCAACGCTGGTTTTGTTCTTAGCCGGGTGGTCCTCCCTCAGCAGACCCTGCGCGATGGGGGCACACTGCGCATCGTCGTGATCGATGGGTTCATCGAACGCATTGATGCCGAGAAAGTGCCTCAGCAGGCGCGTGAGCGGGTGGTGATGATCACCAAACCTCTGATCGGCAAACGGGGCATCAAACTGCAACAGATCGAACGTGCGCTTTTGCTGGCCGGGGATACGTTTGGCGTGCGGCTGGCCTCGACCCTGTCGGCGGGCGATGCGCGGGGCGGTACCATTCTGACGCTGGATGGTGAGTTCAAAGAAATCACCGGCTCTTACGGCTTTGACAATACACTTTCGGATGAGCTTGGCCCGGGCAACCTGAACCTGGGCCTTGAGGTCAACGGCGCGCTGGAGATGGGGGAGACCTTCTATTTCCGCGTCGGCGGTTCACCCAAACGGTTCTTCTCAAGCGATGCGCAGTACCGGATTGCGGCAGCGGGGACGGTTTTTCCGATCGGTTACGATGGGATGACATTCAACGCCGAATACACCCTGAGTGAGGCGCAGCCGGATGCGGAACTGGTGCCAAACACCAGTAAATTCGAACGCTTTTCCCTGCGGCTTTATTATCCTTGGGTGCGCACGCGGCGTCACAATCTGTCGTCGCAACTGATCCTGGACCGGATCAGCGACTCGCAGGATTTGATTGCCAGCTCAGGGTCGCTACCGGTTTACGACGACGATCTCAGTGTCTTGCGGGCCACACTGGATGCAAGCTGGACCTATGACAATGGCGCGTTTCTGTCTGCCGGAGCTGTTCTGTCGCGCGGATTGGATGCGTTCGGAGCCAGTACCTCTGTCGGAGCGGGGGATACGCCCTTGTCACGGCAAGGCGCCAGTGCGCAATTCACCAAGCTTGTGCTGTCGGCACAGTATCAGCGCCCGTTGAATGCCAATTGGTCCGTGAACTTGAATGGCCGAATTCAATCCAGCTTTGGCGATCCGCTGGTCACGTCGGAACAGTTCAGTATCGCCAGCTCCAGCGAGTTATCGACCTTCGACGCGGGCGACCTGCGCGGAGATGACGGCTGGGTCGCCCGGGCCGAGCTTGGCCGGTCGCAGCAGACGCAAGTGGCCGGCTTTCCGATCCTTTTCAAGCCCTATGTTTTTGGGGCCTACGGCGTGTTAGGTTTGGAACAACCCACTGTTCTGGAACAAGGCACAACCCGAGCGTATGCCTACGGTCTGGGCTTTGACGTGTTTACGATTGAGGACTCGACCTATCGGTCCGGGTCAGTACGAGTGGAATATGGGAGGGGGGAACGTGATGACCTCGGGGAAGATGGAAACCGGTTCAGCATCACTGCCAGCCGCCGCTTCTGAAGGTAGCGCAGCCATGACAGTCTCACGCCGCATTCTTCTGTCGGCCTCGGCCGTGCTATGGGGCACGACCGTGCTGGCGCAATCCCTCCCGACAGGAGGGACAGTGGCTGCGGGTGATGTCGCGATTAGCCAACCCAGCGGCAATCAGTTGAACATCACGCAGGGGTCGAATGCGGCCATCGTGAATTGGAACGGGTTTTCGATTGGCTCCGGCTCGACCGTGAATATCAATCAGCCGGGCGCGCAAAGCGTGATCCTGAACCGGGTTACGGGGAATACAACCAGTCAGATCCATGGCCAGTTGAACGCCAACGGACAGGTGCATCTGGTCAACCCGAACGGCATTTTCATCGGCCCGAATGGCCATGTGAATACTGGGGGCTTTGTGGCCTCGACCCTGAACATCTCGGACGACGACTTTCTGAACGGCCGCTATCACTATAGCGGCAACGGGGCCTCGGCCGGGGTCGAGAACGCCGGTTCGATTCAGGTTGTCCCCGGCGGTTATGCGGCCTTGATCGGCGGCAAGGTGTCAAACTCGGGTGTGATCCGCGTGCCGATGGGCAAAGTGGGACTTGGCGCGGGTGAGCAAGTGACGCTGGACGTATCCGGTGATGGTTTTCTGCAGGTTGCGGTTCCTTCAAACAGTGATGACGCCGCGATGGAGGCTTTGGTCACCAATTCGGGCCGGATCGAGGCGGATGGCGGGGTCGTTCACCTCAAGGCTGCTAGCGCTCGTGATGCGGCGCGCCGGGTCGTGAATATGTCTGGCTTGATCGAGGCGCGCTCGGTCGGTGGCGTGTCTGGAGCAGTTGTTCTGGGCGGCAGCGGCGGGGCCGTGCAGGTGTCGGGCCGCATTGATACCTCGGCGCGGGTGACACTGGTCGAGGCCTCTCCGCGTCCGGTGGCCCGCGATCAGAACGGTGGGTCGATCACGATTACCGGTGAAGCCATCGAACTGGCCGGTGCGGCCCTGAGCGCAGACGGTGCAGGCGCAGGACAGGGCGGAGAGATCCGCGTCGGCGGTGACCTGCAAGGCGGCGGCGATCTGCAACGGGCCAGCACTACGCTGGTCGACAGCGCAACGGTAATCAGCGCCGATGGCGGAGATCAGGGCGATGGTGGTCTGATCATCGTCTGGTCGGATGACTACACATCGTTCTCGGGCTTCAACTCGGCCCGCGGCGGCGATTTGGCCGGGGATGGTGGTTTTGTCGAAGTGTCCGGCAAGCTGGCCCTGAATTACGATGGCCTGACTGATACGCGGGCACCGTTTGGCGCGTATGGTACGCTGCTGCTGGACCCCACGAATATCACGGTTTCTGACACGGCAACGGGACCGGGTTCTGTGACGCCGGGTACAATTGAAACAAACCTTGGCTTCGGCAACGTCACTCTGACGACCGCCGGAAGTGGCACTCTCCAACCGAATGGAGACCCTATCGACCTTGGTGGCGATGACTCGCAGGTTGGTACCATCACCGTCGATGATCCGATCACATGGGGCAACGGCTCTCGGTTGACGCTGCTTGCCAATGATTCGATCACGATCAACGCTGCGATCACCGCGACAAGCGGCGAGTTGGAACTGAACGCCGCCACAACGATTGGCACCGGCGCAGGTGGAACAATCAACGTCGATACATTTACGCTTACGAATGGAGCCTGGTCACAGGTAAGTTCTACGCTTCCGAGTTTCTCAGCGGGAACGCTTGATATTGCGTCCAGCGCAACATTCACCCGTGCGCTCGGTGGCACTGGTGCCGCCGGGTCGCCATTTCTCCTGACGGACGTGTTTGGCCTTCAAGGCATTTCGGACGGCAACAGCTATGCCCTGGCCAATTCTATCAGTGCCGCGCCGCTGAGCTCGTTCGATCCAATCGACTATGCGGGTGGAACACTTGAAGGCAACGGCTTTTCGATAAACGGCCTCACCATTTCGACCAGTTCGTTCGGTGGCCTGTTCAACAATCTTGATGGCAACGTTCAAAACCTGCGCATCAACGGGGCCAGCGTTTCCTCTGGAGGCGGCGGTATTTTGGCAGGCACAAACGGCGGCACGATTTCCGGCGTTTCCGTTTCCGGCAGCTTTTCCAGCAGTGACGAACAGGCCGGTGGTCTTGTTGGTTTCAACGACGGCACAATCATTGACAGTTTCTCGACAGCCAGTGTGACCGTCGCCACGACCGAAGCCAACTTGGTTGTCGCGGGCGGTCTGGTCGGCGAAAACAACGGAACCATCACTCGGTCTCACGCTACGGGAACTGTCAGTGGTTCTACGGCGGGTGATTTTTCCGTTGGTGGCCTGGTGGGTGACAACAACGGCCTTGTTCAGGATTCCTATGCAACCGGAAGTGTCTCAGGCACCAACCAAAGTTCAGCGCCCGGAGACTCGGCAAGTTTGGGCGGGCTCGTAGGCTTCAACAATGGCGGCACAGTTTCCCGGAGCTACTCAACGGGCGGTGCGAGTTTTTCAGGTCCCAATACACCAACACTCGGTGGGTTAGTCGGTTCAAACTCTGGATCTGTGTCAGGTTCCTTCTGGAATACCGATACCTCCGGTCTGGCCACTAGCGCCGGGGGCACAGCACTCACGACATCACAACTTCAGGATACGGTTGGGTTCTTTAACCTTGCGTCGGCTCAAGGGTGGGACTTTACCAATACGTGGGCGCCTGGAGCGAGCGGGTCAGAAGGCGGGTCAAACCCGTTGCACTACACGACCTCACCGGTCCTGTTCGTGGTACCTGACACGCTTCTCATCCCCGAAGGTGAGGCTGAAACGACGACCGGAACGGGTACAATTTCTGGTGGCCCGTCTGTCTTTCGGTTCGGGCCGTCGGGTGACTCGCTGGACACGTCCCCGATCTTTGAGACTTTGACGTTTGCCAGCACCGAGAACGGAACCACGACTTATACCGTGGATACCAGCTCACTACTGAGTATCTCGGAGGTGTTCTATACCGTTTCCGCGCTACCAGGCACGGCAATCATCGGGAACACGGTCATTCCGACCCCGCCGACCCCAACTATTGAGATTACCCCGACCGTGGATACGACCATCACTGGCGGCGGAGGTGGCGGCGGTGGTACTACGACCACAACGACAACCGAAGCAGAAGCGGCGCTTGGTACGGTCGAAAATGCGTCGCAGGATTTTGACGAGGTCATCTCTTCCTGTGCGGAACAGGGCAACAATGTCAGCGCCTATCTGGCCTGTATTGCCGATGCGATGGACGAATATGCCTCGGACCTCGATTCGATCGTACAGGGTTTGCCGCCGGGTCTGGAATCAGTTGGCGATATCATCCGTGGCGCAAGCGCGGGTATTCGCGCGGCGGGCGAGGATGCGAACCGTCGTCTGGCACTTGCGAACACTGCCGAGGAGCGGGAGACGATCCGCCGCGAGGCCGTGCAGGAAGCCCGCCGTCAGATTCGTCAGGCGCAGCGCGAGATTCGCAAGGCGATCACATTGATACGAGCAACCGACCCCGAGCTTGTCAGCATCCAGAACCAGCAGGTAGATACAATCGTGGCTGCTGTTGGTCAGGCCGAGATTGGCCTGTCGCGCGCCATCGGCCTGTAACCCCACGGAGGCTCTGCGCCCATGTTCCTGATCCGTCTTTGCGCGGCCATGCTTTTGACCCTGTTCAGCGCCCTCGCGGCGCTGGCCGACAAACGCGTGGCGCTGATCATCGGGAACTCGGATTACCAAACGGTCGGGGCGCTCGATAATCCGATCAACGATGCCTCGGATCTGGCCATCGCGCTTGAGGGGCTGGGGTTCGACGTTTTTCTCGGCACCGATTTGAACAGGGATGAGATGCTGTCTCTGGCTGAATCCTATGGCGCGACCGCTGCGGATTCTGATGTCTCTTTGCTGTTTTATGCAGGCCACGGCTTTCAGGTCGACGGGCGCAATTATCTGGTTCCGGTCGATGCCAACCTGACCAGTGCTGTGGATATTCCTGAACAGACCGTAGCTATGGAGGAGTTCGTTTCGCGGATGGAACGGTCCGACGGCATTCGATTGGTGTTTCTGGACGCCTGCCGCGACAACCCGTTCGAAGACGGCGTGCTGAGCGTTGACGAAGGGCTGGCCCGCGTCGGCAGCGCCGCCGATTTCCTATTCGCCTACGCCACACAGCCCGACAACGTGGCCTTCGATGGCACCGGGCGGAACAGCTTTTTCACTGAGGCACTCCTGAGCCATATTTACACGCCGGGACAGGATATCTCAGACCTGCTGATCTCGGTCCGCAAGGATGTTCTGGCGGCGACTGGCGGGCGGCAGATCCCGTGGGACAATTCCTCGCTGACGCGGCAATTCCGGTTTGACAACAGCCCGGTGACAGCATCCGAAGAGACATTGTTGTGGCAGGTGGCGGCCAATGCGCAGGATGCCTCACTGATGCAGCTCTATATCGATCGTTACCCACAGGGCGCTCATGCCACTGAGGTTTTTGCGTTTCTGGATGAGGCCGGGCAAGGCGGTACCCAGACCCGCGCGCTGAGCGTCGAAGACCAGGACGAACAAGCCGAGCGCCTTTGGAAGCTGGCTCAGCGCAGCAGGATGCGGCCTCTGCTTGAGTTTTACCTGGAGCAATACCCCGATGGCAGCCATGCCGCGCAAGCGCAGCGGCTAATCGCCTCCATCCCACGGCCCGAGGACAGCACGCCGGGCGGCATTTGTGAGCGGCTTGCGACCCATCCCCGTGACCGGACGGCCAGCATCACGGGCGTTCCGTTCAGCCGGTTGCAGGAAAACGCGCTGACGGCAATCCAGGCGTGCAGCGCGGCGGCAGCCCAGTCACCGGAGTTGTCGCACTACGTGGCGCTTCTTGCGCGGGCGACGATCGCTGCGGGGGATGTGGAGCGTGCCGTGACCCTCTACAAACAGGCTGCTGCCGAAGGGGATTTGCGGGCGATGGTGTCCTTGGCGCAACTGCACGAAAGCGGCACCGGCGTCCCTAAGGACATGGGCACAGCGCTGGATCTGTACGAGCGCGCGGCGGCAGGGGGCAGCGCGGATGCCATGATCAACCTCGCCGTTACCCTGTTTGAAGGCCAGATCGTTCCCAAAGACGATGCGCGCGCCGTCGCGCTCTTGCAGCAAGCCGCTGAAGGTGGGTCGGCCAAGGCGACCTTCAATCTTGGCGTGCTGGCGCAAGATGGTGCCGCTGGCGAGCCCGAGCAAGCATTGGGCTACTTCCAGAAAGCTGCGCGTGATGGCGAATATCAGGGCTATCTGGCGGCAGCGATCCTTCTGGACGAAGGGCGCGGCGTGCCTCGTGATCCGTTGGAAGCGGCGCGGATGCTTCTGCGCGGAGCTGCTGAGGATAACGGAGCGATCCTTGATCAGCTGTCCCTCGCCTCAGACCAATGGTCGCGCGATACCCTGATGGAGGTTCAACGGCTGCTGCAAAAGGCGGGCTATTACAACAGTACGATCGACGGCGTGCCGGGGCCGAATTTCATTTCGGCCCTGCGGCAATGGCGCAGCGGTGGGTTCGACCCGATCATTCTGGCCGAGAACTGAGTCTAGTTTACCGGCACAAACTCAATCCGCCGATTGCGACGCTTGCCGTCTGCGGTGTCATTCGACACAACCGGGCGGCTTTCGCCATAACCAACCGTCAATAGACGCTCCGGCGCGATCCCCTGATCGACTAGATAGGTATTGACCGCCTGCGCTCGACGTTCGCTGAGAACACGGTTAGCCTCATCCGAGCCATCGCTATCCGTGTGCCCGCCGATCTCGATCTTCAGGTCCGGGCAACGGTCGACAATGTCATGCAGATTGCTCAGCAGCGGAATCGAGTCATTGGTCAGCCGCGCACTGCCCGAGTTGAAGTAGATATTGCCGGTGCGCGACAGAATCTCCATCCGCCCTTCACAGGCCTCACGATCCAGATCACCCTTGGTTTCCAGCGCAGCAGCCCCTGGTGTAGCCGAGGCGACCTCAAGCTGAGGCGGTGTGCCGGGTTGGGCACGGTCGAATACGAACCCGAAGCTGACAAAGCCGAAGGGCAGAATATCAACACCGGCGGCCTCTTCGAGCTTGCCGCGCCCTTCCTCAAGGTTGAAGTCGGGCAGGGCAATCGCAATCGGTGTCGTGTTGGCCACAGCTACGCGGTCATTGTCGACCAAAGTGATGGCCACCTGCGCCACGCTGTCTTTTTTCACCCCATGCAGGGACAAGCTATAGGGTAGGTCGATGATCTTGTGCCGGGTCTGGTGAAGATCGACCAGCTGCTCGGGCGGCAATTGGGCGGTGATCACCGCTTCGGGAAAGTTGAAGGTTTCAAAAAACAGAAACCGCATGCGAACGTTGCGCAGGTCAATCTTGGTATCAACACTGTCCATCTGAACCCGGATATCGGCGCCACCCTCGGGGCTGATCACGCCCGTCAGGGTTGCAAAGCCGCTATTTTCGGCAATCGCGTTCTTTTTGACCGAAAGAAACTGCAGTTCCGAGGATTCTGCGTCCAGTTTCCAGCCATGTTCGAAGGGATCGGCGCTTTGACCCCACGCCGTGTTTGCACATACCAGTGCTGTCATCGCAAAAGTATTTCGCACCAAGTTTAAACGCGGCATGTGTGAACCTCTTCCTAGTCTTGATACTATAATTGGGATATTTCAGGCCACGGCCATAAGAAAGCCAAAAAACAATATCAGAGTACTTCCGGGCTGAGTGGTGCCCAAGGGGTCACGGACCATGAGACCAGAAAAAGGCAAAGAACCAAAGGTGCAACGCGTACTTAGAACCCTGTTTGCGATGATCGCTATGCTCTGGACCGGTTCGGCTTGGGCCGAGCCGCGAATCGCGCTGGTGGTTGGAAATTCCGACTATGGTTCGGTCTCGGCCCTAGACAATCCAATCAACGATGCGCGGCTGATGGCGGAAAAGCTCACTGTGCTTGGGTTCGAGGTGCGTCACCTGTCCGACAGCACCCAGATCGAAATGAAGCGCGCCATTGCCCAGTTCGGACGCGATCTGCGCAAGGGCGGCGAAACCGCCGTGGGCCTGTTTTACTACGCGGGTCACGGGGTTCAGTCTTTCGGTTCGAACTACTTGCTGCCCGTGGACGTGTCGCTGTCCGATCCGGCCGATCTGGATCTTATGGCGGTTGAGGCTCGTTCGGTCCTGCATCAAATGGCCTCGGCCAACAACAAAACGAATATCGTCATTCTGGACGCCTGCCGGAACAACCCGTTCGAGGATCTGGCAGATATGGATGACAACGGTCTGGCCGAGATGAAAGCGCCGACCGGCACTTTTCTCGCCTATGCCACCGATCCCGGCGGCGTTGCGCTGGATGGCGAAACCGGCAACAGCCCATTCACGCTGAGCCTTGCGCAGCATATCGACACGCCCGGCATGGCGATCGAGCAATTGTTCAAGAAGGTGCGCGTTGATGTTCTCAGCCAAACGCGTGGGCTGCAAACACCGTGGGATACCTCGTCCCTGACACAGGATTTTGCCTTTGCACGCGCGAATGAAACTCTGATCGCGAAACCGGAGCAAACCGAAGAAGAACAGTGGCAGGAAGCCGTGAACAGCCGTGACCCGGTGAAGATCATGCTGTTTCAGCGGGCCTATCCAGACAGTATTCATGCATCACAGGCCAATGATCTGCTGCAGACGATTTTGGCCGAGTCTTTCGGCACTCTGCCCACGCCAACGCCATCGCAAGAGGCCCCGGAAGCGACCGAGACGGACCGTTTGATGTATGAACTGGCGCAGGTCGACGATTCGATCCATTCCTATGAGGTTTACCTGCACAGCTTTCCCAGTGGTGCCTTTGCGGATCAGGCGGTCGAACGACTGGCGGCCCTGCAGTTGGAAAGCGAGACCGTGACTCGCAAAGCAGAACCCAATGTCGAGGCGCCCGAGGCGCAGAATTCGGGCAGTATCGATGCTGGCGCAGCGGTCACCATGAAATCTATCCTGACGTTCGGCAACACCCATGTCCGGGGCAAATCGATCGAGGAACTGGTCGCAGGCTCGCCTCAGTTCCCGCCGATTGATGGGCTGCCGGATGAGTTGTGGAAAGATCAGAACTGTTCCAGTTGCCACCAATGGACGCATGAGGCCCTATGCGATCAGGCGCAGACCTATGTCAAACGTCCAGCGGCAGGCAACGTGGCCAAGCAGCACCCGTTCGGCGGCGGTTTGAAGGTAAACCTGCGCCGGTGGGCGATGGGCGGTTGTCAGGGATAAGTCTGCCCTGAAGTCTAGATCAGCGGCCAGGCGTGGTAGCGCGGCCTTTTGGGTGGAATTTCCAATGTAAGTTGGGAAAGCTAGTGATCCAAATGGAAAACCCCTTGTGAGTGGTCGGAAATAGCCGAAGAATGCGGGTATGAAGCCCAAACCTGTCACATCCGAACCTGATGATGAGGCCGAAGATCTCGGGCCGCGCAGCATCTATGATGGTGACCCTGAGGATGAGGGAGATCTGTGGTTTCTCCCGCCAGAGGAAGACGCGCCACAGGATGATTTCCTGACCCCTGGCCCTCGGGCAGATCAGCGGCAATTGTTCGATCCCAGAGAGTGGCAAGCCTCGCAATCCAGGTTGTCGTCTGAGCTTGCGGATTTAGCGGTGACCTTTGGCGCGCTGGATGAGCGTCTTCGGGCGGGGCCGGAAGGGTGGACCCACCGTCTGGCCTTGATGGATGTATCCGATCTGGGTTGGTGGACGGGTGACCGGATCAGTGTCGAACGTTTGGCGCTTTGGACAAGTCTGCGGATCGGCGCAACGGGAGATGATGTGCAGTCCCTCTATCGGGCTGGGTGGGCGGTGCGCCGCCTGTCATCAGGTGCGGCACCTTCCCATGATGGCTGGGAGGCCGGGCTGACCGCCTTTCTGGACCGGATGGCGCAAGGGATCGAAGAGGTGCCGGAGGCCATTGCAGACCTGTCGGACGTGATGCGCAGCGTCGAGGCGCTGCACCCCGTCACGCAGGCCGCAATCGCCTTTCATGCATGGCGGGCCGTGTCCCAAGGACCCGGTCAGGATACGGAGGCGGCTGTCATTGCGGCGCGGCATGCGGCCTCGATGGGGCGGGGCGGGGCGCTCTTCATGCCGCTGGCGCTGTCCGGGCCGGGCGCGCTGCGTGGTGTTGGGTCGCCCGAGGAAAAACTGGCCGCCTGGATTGGCGGGACAGGACAGGCCGCGCTCGCAGCTTTGTTGCATCTGGACCGGATCAACGCGTGGGAGGCGCGGGCGAAGGAGGCAACAGCCGACCTCAGCGGTCGCACGCCGCCGTTGCTGATCGACGCTTTGCGGGCTTGGCCCATGGTCTCGGCCCCTCTGGCCGAGGAGCTGACTCAAGCATCGCGTGCTGCAGTACAGCGCAACATCGACCGCTTTGCCCGCCGCGGTTTGGTCCGCGAAGTCACCGGTCAGGGGCGATATCGCGTTTGGACGGCGGCGCTATAGTCCAGCAGCCAGTCGCGGAACAGGCGGGCCGGCCGGCGCAAATCTGTACGAGAGGGATAGATCAGGTGATAGGCCTCTTGCCCGCTTACCTGCAGGTCGGGCAGGCAGGGCACCAGTCCTCTCCCCTCCATGATACGGTCAGATGCGGGCGCGCGGGCCAGTGCGATCCCGAGCCCGCTGGCGGACAGCTCGGCCGCCATGATCGAGTTGTCGGCAAAGAAGAACCGGGCCTGCCCCGTCGGCAAACGCAGCGCTTCGAACCAGTAGAGCCAGCTGGCACGGTGGGTCGATACTTCGATCAGGGTGAATTGCAGCAGGTCCTGAGGGGTGCGGATCTGGGCGGCAATCTCGGGCGGGGCGACGGGAAACAGAACCTCGCGGAGCAGTTCATCTCCTTCTGTGCCAAACAGCGCGGGATTGCCAAACACGATCTGTAGATCGGTGAACTGGTTGGTGAAATCCGAATTCGCATTGCCGGTGGTCAGCGAAAGATTGATCTGAGGGTGCGCGGCCTGAAACGCGGGCAGACCTTTGGCCAAGACACCATGGGCAAATAACAGAACCGACTGGACGTATAACCTCTGTTCCCGCGTCTCACCGAACAACCCGGTGGTGGCCGTTTCCAACATCAGCAGGGATTGCTGGACCGAGGGCAGATAGGCACGCCCCGCTTCCGTCAACGTGACAGCATGGGCATGACGGTGAAACAGCGGCGTGCCTAGCCGGGTCTCAAGCGCCTTGACCTGTTGGCTGACGGCGGCTGGCGACATGTTCAGCTGCGATGCTGCGCGGGAAAAGCTCTCTGTTCGGGCGGCTGCTTCGAACACGCGTAGCCAATTGAGGGATGGGATGCGAGGCAACATGTAGCGCAGGCTAAGCTAGACTTATCCTGACAGGCAAGAGGTTTGGTTTTGGCCTGTGCCCACTCGCGGATACCCTTTGCGCATCAAGCGAATAGGTGACCCCATGGCGACGACGTTAACGCAGCAACAATCCGAGCAGTATTGGGAGGATGGCTATCTCTTTCCCCTCTCCGTCTTTTCCGAGGCCGAAGCGGCCGGTTTCCGGGCGGAGCTGGAACAGATTGAGAGTGACTGGCTGGAGGCTGATCTGCCCTTGCCTTTGAACACCTATAAGCGGGTCAATGCGCATCTGGTCATGCCACTGGCGGCGCGCATCGCGCAGGATCCTCGCGTTCTGGATGTGGTCGAGGGCGTTCTGGGCCCTGATATCATGATCTGGTCGGCCGAGTTTTTCATCAAGGAGCCCAACACTGTGCAAACGGTTGGTATGCATCAGGACCTCACCTATTGGGGCATGGGGGAAACACCGGATCAGGTCACGGCCTGGATTGCTCTGTCCCCCGCGACGGTAAGTAGCGGGTGTATGGATTTCGTGCGCGCCAGCCATAAGAACCCGATCTTGCCGCATACCGATACATATTCGGAAACAAACCTGTTGTCCCGCGGGCAAGAGGTGGCCGTCGAGGTTGCCGAGACCGACAAGACCCATATCGAACTCGCACCCGGTCAGATGTCGCTGCATCACGGGCTGACGATCCACGGTTCAGGGCCGAACCAGTCCGAGGACCGGCGGATCGGGTTGGCCATCCGCTACCTCAGTCACGGAGCACAACAACTGGTGGCGGACCGGGACTATGCGCTGCTGGCAAGGGGTACGGACAAACACAGTAATTTCGTGCCAGTTCAAGCGCCTACAGAATTGTTCTCATCAGATGCATTAGCAACGTATGAGCAAGTGCGGCGGGATCAGAGCAAAGCACTGGCCGAAGGGGCAGACGCGTCGGTTCCGCTTTATGCGGGTTGAGACGGGCGGTTAACGCCCGACCCCCACATAGGTTTCAAAACCCGCTTTTTCGACACTGTCCTGAGAATAGACGTTGCGCAGGTCCACCATGCGCTGCGTCTTCATTGCTCCACCAAGCTCACTTAAGTTCAAGGCACGGAACTCGTTCCATTCGGTCAGAAGAACAACGACGTCGGCATCCTTGGCCGCTTCGTATGGGTCGTCAAACCAATCCACGCCGGGTAGCAGCGCCTCGCCCTCAGTTCGGCCTTGCGGGTCGACCACGCGTACTTTGGCCCCTCCGCCGACCAGGGCCGGGATGATGGTCAGGGACGGGGCATCGCGCATATCGTCGGTGTTGGGTTTGAACGTCACCCCCAGCACGGTCACGGTCTTGCCGTTGAAACTGTCGTCGCAAGCGTCGCGGATCTTTTCAATCATTCGCTTTTTCACACCGTCATTGACGCGGATCACGGTCTCGGTGATCTGCATCGGATACGCGTGTTCCTGACCGATCCGGGCCAGAGCGGCAGTATCCTTGGGAAAGCACGAACCGCCATAGCCAGGGCCGGCATGCAGGAATTTATTGCCGATCCGACCATCCAGCCCGATCCCGCGCGACACCTCCTTAACGTCGGCGCCCACTTTCTCACAGAGGCCGGCAATCTCGTTGATGAAGGTGATCTTGGTCGCGAGGAAGGCGTTGGCGGCGTATTTGATCATCTCGGCGCTTTCCAGATCGGTGGTCAAGATCGGGAAGTCTCGCAGATAAAGCGGGCGGTATATCTCGGCCATCACCTCGGCAGCGCGGTCGTTTTCCACGCCGACCACAACCCGGTCAGGACGCATGAAATCGTCGATCGCGGCCCCTTCGCGCAGGAATTCCGGGTTCGAGGCCACATCGAACTGCGCATTCGGATTTGCGGCAGTGACGACCTGCTGCACCTTGCGGTTGGTGCCGACGGGCACGGTGGATTTTGTCACGATCACCGCATAGTCGGTCAGCGCATTGGCGATCTCTTCGGCTGCAGCCATTACGTATGTCAGATCCGCGTGACCGTCCCCGCGTCGTGTCGGTGTGCCGACAGCGATGAAAACCGCATCCGCTCCGTCTACGGCGTCTTGCAGGTTGGTAGTAAAACTAAGCCGCCCTGCGGCCACATTCTTGGCCATGAGGGTGCCCAGCCCCGGTTCATAAATCGGAACCTCACCGGCTTGCAGCAACTGGATTTTATGCTCGGACTTGTCGACGCAGATCACATCATGGCCGAAATCCGAAAAACACACTCCTGACACCAAACCCACATAGCCGGTGCCGATCATCGCAATACGCAAGCTCGAATTCCTCTTTTTGTCTCGGCCGAAATGCGCCTGCACAATCAAAGAAATTGTCGTCAGGTGCAATGCCAGATTGTCGCCTTGGGTTGCAATCCATACGGTCTTGCTGTTTTTGAGACTTCGAACAGAAGCATTTGTGGAAACGAGGCACAGTTATGACCAAAACGGCATTGATCACCGGCATTACCGGTCAGGACGGATCGTATCTGGCCGAGTTCCTGTTGGAAAAAGGCTATGAGGTGCATGGAATCAAGCGGCGTGCTTCCTCGTTCAACACGCAGCGGATCGACCATATCTACCAGGACCCGCACGAACCGAACCCCAAGCTGCATCTGCATTATGGTGATCTGAGCGACACGTCCAACCTGACGCGGATCATCCAGCAGGTTCAGCCTGATGAGGTCTATAACCTCGGGGCTCAATCGCATGTGGCGGTCAGCTTTGAATCCCCCGAATACACAGCGGATGTGGATGCGATTGGGACGCTGCGCCTGCTCGAGGCGATCCGGTTTCTGGGACTGGAAGAGAAGTGCCGTTTCTATCAGGCCTCCACGTCCGAGCTTTATGGTCTAGTGCAGGAAACGCCTCAGCGTGAGACAACGCCGTTCCACCCGCGCTCGCCCTATGCGGTTGCCAAGCTCTATTCCTACTGGATTACGGTCAACTATCGTGAGGCCTATGGGATGTATGCCTGCAACGGCATCCTGTTCAACCACGAAAGCCCGCGCCGGGGCGAGACTTTTGTTACCCGCAAGATCACGCGCGGTCTGGCGAATATTGCGCAGGGCCTCGAAGATTGTCTGCATATGGGCAATATCGACAGCCTTCGGGACTGGGGCCATGCCAAGGACTATGTGCGCATGCAGTGGCTGATGCTGCAGCAGGACGCGGCCGAGGACTTCGTGATTGCGACCGGGGTGCAATATTCCGTGCGCCAGTTTATCGAATGGTCCGCTGCCGAGTTAGGCGTGACTTTGGAATTCACTGGCGAAGGCGTTGATGAGGTTGCGACCGTCAAGTCGGTAGAGGGCGACAACGCTCCGGCACTGAAGCCCGGCCATGTGGTGATGCGGATCAACCCCCGCTACTTCCGTCCGGCCGAGGTGGAGACCCTTTTGGGCGACCCGTCCAAAGCCAAGCAGAAACTGGGCTGGGTGCCCGAGTTGACGGTACAGGACATGTGCGCTGAGATGGTGCGCGAAGACCTCAAGACAGCGCAGCGCCATGCATTGCTGAAGCAACACGGCTTTGAGATGCCCGTGAGCTTGGAAAACGGCTGAGGACCCAATCATGCGGAAAATCTACGTAGCAGGGCACCGCGGCATGGTTGGTGCTGCCATCCTGCGCAAATTACAGGATCGGCAGGCCGCAGGCGAGGCCTTGACCCTCATCACCCGTACGCATGCCGAACTGGATTTGACCGATCAAGCTGCGGTACGCGCCTTCATGCAGGCCGAGAAGCCCGATGTGGTTGTGCTGGCTGCGGCCAAGGTCGGCGGCATTCATGCCAACAATACCTACCCTGCGGATTTCATTTATAAAAACCTGATGATCGAATGCAACGTGATCCATCAGGCGTTTGAGGCCGGAGTCAAACACCTGTTACAACTTGGCAGCTCGTGCATCTACCCACGCGCGGCGGAACAACCGATGCGCGAAGACGCCCTGCTGACAGGTGTTTTGGAACCTACCAACGAACCCTACGCGGTGGCCAAGATCGCCGGGATCAAGCTGTGCGAAAGTTATAACCGGCAGCACGGTGTTGACTATCGCTCGGTCATGCCGACCAATCTTTATGGGCCGGGCGACAATTTCCATCCCGAAAACAGCCATGTGCTGCCCGCCTTGATCCGCCGTTTCCACGAAGCGCAGCGGGATGACGTGGATGAGGTCGTGATCTGGGGCACCGGCAAACCCCGTCGTGAATTCCTGCACGTGGATGACATGGCCGAGGCGTCACTGTTTGTGCTGGACCTGACGCGAGACGTTTACGAGGCAAACACGCAGCCGATGCTCAGCCATATCAACGTCGGGTGCGGGTCTGACATCTCCATTGGCGAACTTGCGGCGCTGGTGGCGCAGGTCACGGGCTTCAAGGGGCGGATCACGCAGGATACCTCAAAGCCCGACGGGACCCTGCGCAAATTGATGGATGTGTCACGTCTGGCGGATATGGGATGGACGGCCTCGATCGGGCTTGAGGACGGTATTCGCGAAACTTACGCTTGGTTTCTCGAACAGTCTCAGGGCGATCTTCGCGCGAAATAGAGGCCCGAACCCCAAGGTCCGGGCCAATTCCCTCAGAACCAACGTCCAATCGCGGTCAGAGATGGCGCGCGGACTGTGGCATCTGATGTGGTGGAAAGAACCTTGCAAACCACTTGGCTGGCCGAAGGTTCGTCGACCCCGACGAACCGTCCCGCGCTGCCACCGCTGCCGCTGACAGACGGGGTCGCTGCAAAGGCGACCGGGAAGGTCCACGTCTCGGTCGTGCTGGCAAACAGCGCGCCGTCACTGGTGATGCAACCTGTGGCGGTCAGGGTCGCAGTACAAATCTGCGTGCCATCGGCGAAACGGACATAGTCGCCCGTTGCGGTACTGCCGCGTTCGATCACTGCACCGGTCGGGGCACCTGAGTTTTCCGACACCGACCCCAACAGATTGCCCGGCCCATAGCCATAGTCGGCCCGCATTAAACGTCCAGCCGTGATATCCGTCGGACTATTTTGAACGGCGCCGCCGCTGGCGATACCCGTGGCGGGATCAAGGCGCAGAGCATCTGTCCAACTGCCACCGTCCGGTGACACTTTGATCGAAAACCCGGTGCTGCCGGAAAGGCCCATCTCTGCGTGACCTGTCCAGTTGGATTGAAACAGCAGCGACGCGGTTTCGCCAGAGCCGGACTTGTTGATCTTTAGCTGATGGCCTCCGCCCTCATGGCTCAGCAGCGTTGCGGGGCCACGAACGGATAGGCGGTTGGTGCTGTCATAGTCTGTCGCCACACCAATACCGGGCAAGTTCGCGGTCTCGAACGGAAGGTTGACCCACCCGCTGCCATCCCAGAGTTTCACCTGTCCGTCGGCCTGATCCCAGGCTCGCCAGCCTGTCTGCGGGAGCAGGAAGTGCCAAGCATTATCAATCCAGGCGGCCAATTCACCTGAATGGCCGTCCCAATCTCCGGTCGGGTTCGCGCTCAGCCCATGAATCTCACCCTGTTCCGGGGCGACGGGTGGATTTGTGGTGCTGGTCGACACAACGCTCAGCTGCACCACGAGGTCCAACTGGCGCAGGGCCTCGTTGTGAGTGACATGTTTCTGCGCTTGAGACGGCTGCAAAAACGGCAGGTCCAATCGGGGTGAGGTCTGAGACACGGGCGTCCTCCTTAGGCTGTCGGTCCGACATTTCGTTGCGCGCCACCCTGCCGTAGGACGCATGAAATCTATCTGATCGGAGCGAACGCCCGGAGGTATTTCGGTTTACCTTTTCACCTGAATCTCGTGCAAGAACCTGAATTAAAAAGTTTAACTGCGTGAATAGATATCCTCATAGCGGATGATGTCATCCTCACCCAGATACGTGCCTGTCTGGACCTCGATCAGAACCATGGGCACTTTGCCGGGGTTTTCCATCCGATGGACCGCACCCAGAGGAATGTAGACAGACTGGTTTTCAGAAACCAGACGCTCTTCCTCGTCGATTGTGACCTTGGCGGTGCCTTCCACAACGATCCAGTGTTCGGACCGATGGTGATGCGACTGCAGGCTGAGCGCCGCGCCGGGATGGACGTGGATGCGCTTGACCTGAAACCGGTCGCCGATCACCAGGCTTTCGAACCAGCCCCAAGGGCGGTGGTCCACTGGCAGGGATTCGGCCTGCTTCGCGCCTTTGGTCTTCAGCGCGGTCACGGCCTTTTTGACGTCCTGCGCCTTGTCCATGCTGGCGACCAGAACTGCGTCGGGCATGGCAACGGCAATCACGTCCTGCAAACCCAGCGCAACAACTTCCTGCGCCGGAGATTCCGAGCGGACCAGCACGTTTTGACAGTCAATCGCCGTGACTTCGCCGGACGTCGCCACGCCATCTGTGTCCGGATGGGTGAGCTCTTGCACCGCGGACCAGCTGCCTACATCCGACCACCCGGCCGCATAGGGCACAACACTCAGGTTGTCCGCTTTTTCCATCACGGCATAGTCGATCGAGATATCTTCGACCTGAGACCACGCCTCGGCATCCAGTCTGAGGAAACCAAGGTCACTCTTGGCGTTTTCGACAGCGTTTTTGACAGGGCTCATCAGGGCAGGGGCGTGTTGTTCGAATGCGGTGATGATGTCGCGAACTGCAAACAGGAAAATGCCCGAGTTCCACAGATAGCTGCCATCGGCCAGCATGGATTGGGCGGTTTCAAGATCGGGCTTTTCAACGAACCGATCCAGAGGGACCGCGTGGGTCTCGGGCGTTTGGCTCAGTTTGAGATAGCCATAGCCGGTTTCTGGCCGATCTGGGGTGATGCCGAAGGTCAGCAGATCACCACGCTCGGCAATCGCGCGCAAACCCTCCGAGACCGCGTCGTGAAAGGCGCTGGAATCGGGGACGACGTGGTCAGAGGGGGCCACCAACATAACCGCATCCGGGTCGATTTCATTCAGGAACAAGGCTGCGGCCAGAACGGCTGGCGCGGTGTTGCGTCCTTCGGGTTCGATCAGAACCGGGCCGGGGTCTATGCCGATCTCGGTTAATTGCTCCGGCACGACGAACCGAAACGCCTCATTCGTAAGGACGACAGGTTTGGCGTAAGGCGCAGCTTTAGGCCCACGCATTCTGAGGGCGCAATCCTGCAACAAGCTGTTTTCGCCCAGCAAGGGTACAAACTGCTTGGGATAGCTTTTCCGGGAGAGCGGCCACAAACGGGTTCCAGACCCCCCGCATAGAATTACTGGATATACGGTTGTCATGATCGCGCAGCGTCTTTCATTTCTATGTCTTACCGCCCGCTTATTGGGCAGCTTTCTCTGCCGAGACAAGGTCGTGCAGATACGCGCTCAGGTCATCGCGCAGATCGTCACGGGCCAAGGCAAATGCGACCGTTGCCTGCAGGAACCCAGCTTTCGATCCGCAATCGAAGCGTTGGCCGTCAAATTTGTAGCCAAAGACAGGAACACCGTTGCGGATATCTTCGGCAATGGCGTCAGTCAGCTGGATCTCTCCGCCGCTGCCCTTCTTCTTTTGGTTCAAATTGTACAGAACCGACGGCCCGAGCACATAGCGTCCGATTACGGCGAGGTTAGAAGGCGCGTCCTCAGGCTTGGGCTTCTCGACCATGCCACGTGTGCGCACGACCGTGCCCACATTGTCTCCCACATCCAACACCCCGTAAGAGCTGGTTTGTTCGGGCGGAACCTCCATCGCGGCAACCATGTTGCCGCCGGTTTCTTCATAGGCTTCGATCATTTGCTGCAAACAGGGCTTGTCTGCGGCGATGACGTCATCGGGTAGCATGACGGCGAAAGGCTCATCCCCGATCAGGCGGCGTGCGCACCACACCGCGTGGCCAAGTCCAAGCGCCTTGTGCTGGCGGATATAGGCAATGGCGCCGCTTTCCATGTTTGTCGCATTGAGCGTATCCAGCAGCTTGTCCTTGCCTTTGGCTTTCAGCTCTTGTTCCAGAACGAGGTTATGGTCGAAATAATCCTCAAGCGCGGATTTCCCGCGGGACGTGACAAATATGAACTCGGTGATCCCAGCAGCGCGGGCTTCGTCGATGGCGTACTGGACCAGAGGGCGGTCAACCAGCGTCATGATCTCTTTAGGGACGGATTTCGTCGCGGGCAAAAAGCGTGTTCCAAGTCCTGCTACGGGGAAAATCGCCTTGGTGACCTTGCGTGTCATAGTGCCTCTCAATCTAGTTGCCCCTCGTGGTCGAAACCGGTCGGGTTATTCCTCTTAGGCTTTGGGGCCGGATCATTCAATATTACCCGAAGGGCCTGGGCTTAAATCGGTCAGATCGTGCCATGGCGGGAACAGCAAGTCAAAAGACAGTTATGTTGCCAGTTTCTGGTTTCTGGGGCTGGTATCTCGAGCCGGGAGGCCGCTTCGTTGAAGCACTTCAGTTTCGTGTTTTGGGCGATGTATCCATAACGGGTTGATTTTAAACAGCCGTGCCAAGCCTGTGCGACATATTCGGTCCATGGAAAGGCCGTGCATCAAGCCAACTTGGGCAAGCCGGCCAATTGGCCCATAATGAGCAACGATGGTCAGGAAAAATAAGCATTGTTGAATTGGGCTGGGGCTGGTTACTGCCCAAGTTCAGAGACAAGCGTACGGTCAGGGAAACACGTCTCGGCGCGACCTTCCGTTTTCTGCCAGCGCCCGATTGATCGTCGCGTTTTGAAACCTGGCAGCCCATCTGCACCGCCGACATCATGGCCAAGGCGTTCCAAACCTCTTTGCATCGCTGCAATTTCTGACCGGTATAACGGGTCAACACGACCCCAGCGCGCCGTGAAGTCTCCGACACCGAATGCAATCCGATCCCCGACATGACCCACGAACAGGGCGTATAGATCGCTCTTGTTGTATTCTTTCAGGACATAGAAATTCTGCGTCACCAAAAACGCCGGCCCGGTTCGACCCGCGGGCATCATCAGGAAACCCTGGGCAGGCAGCTCATGTGCTGGAAACGGGCGGCCCGATGTTCGCGTGATCCCCATCGAGGCCCACTCCTCGACTTTGCGCCCCTGATCAGGACCCTCCAAAGCGCAGCTGACTGTATCAGGCACAAAAACCTCAAATCCCCAATCACGGCCCGAAATCCAGTCGTGCTGTGACAGGTAGTTAGCAATCGATGCAATCGTGTCCTCTTCGGATTGCCAGATATCTGCGCTGGCATCGCCGTCTCCGTCCACGGCGTAAGTCAAAAAGCTCGAGGGCATGAATTGCGGCTGCCCCAGCGCTCCGGCCCAGCTGCTTTTCATCTCACGACCGTTCAAATGCCCTGCTTCCGCGATTTGCAAAGCGGCCAGCAACTCGGCTGTGAAGTACTGCGAGCGTGTGCTCATGAACCCCTTTGTCGCGAGGACCTGAAACGCGTTGTGGGGGATTGCCACTTGGCCATAGCCGCTTTCACGTCCCCAGATGGCGAGGATGATGCGGGCTGGAACGCCGGTTTCGGCCTCGACACGGGCAAGCACCGCCGCGTGCCGTTTGGCCATTTTGCGCCCCTGAGCAGTCGCGCCCTGCAAAGAGCCTGCTTTGAAATAGCGCGCCGGTGCTCCGAATTCGGCCTGGGATTGTGGCTTTGATGACTGCGGAGGGCTGCCCGGCGGCACCAGATCGGGAAGATCCCATTTCAATGTCACGCCGGACAGCGCTCGTGTCATAGTCTGGCGCGAAACGCCTTTGGCACGGGCTTGCGGCCACACCGTTTCCTGCAACCAGTTTTGAAACTGACGCTCAACCTTGGCGCGATCTTGCGCGTTGGCCGCCAGGGGCTGGATGGCAAGGCAAAAAATCAAAATGAAAATACGCATCGTAGCCAAGCTGTGTCCCGACGATGCCTGCAAGTCAACCGAAACCAGAGCACCATTGGTGCCAGCTTGAAGGCTGCGATCAAAAGCCTTGAGAAATCTCTTGCCTTTGTCGATAGTTGCACTGAAACGGATGCGAAAGAGGACAGTCGCCTATGACCAAGGTCAGAACGGCCCTCATATCGGCGGCGATGCTGATGGCCCTAGTGGTGGTGGTGTCATCGGCCCGGACCGCAGGCGCCAGTGACACCTTCATGGACCCTCAGGGGCCGATTGCGGCGGTGCAGAAGGCACATCTTTTGCGGGCAACGTGGTTGATTTTGATCGCTGTTGTGCCTGTTCTTGTTCTGGTTCCGCTTATTGCGCTGCGATATCGCCGTCGGAAGGGCGGTACAGCTGCTTATCGGCCAGATTGGGACTTCTCGCCCCGGCTCGAGATGGTGATGTGGGGCGTTCCGGTGGTGATCGTCACGATTTTGTCGATCTACTTGTGGAAAGCAACCCATCGCCTGGACCCTTACGCGGCTCCCTTTGGGGATGAACCCGCCGTTCAGGTTCAGGTCGTTGGCCTCGATTGGAAATGGTTGTTCATCTATCCCGATCTGGGGATCGCGACCGTGGGTGAGATGGGTATTCCAGTCAAACAGCAAATCGCTCTGACCCTGACAACGGACACGGTCATGCAGTCTTTCATGATCCCTGCCTTGGCCGGGCAGATTTACGCAATGCCGGGTATGACCACTCAGCTGCATCTGGTCGCGGATCAACCCGAACATATGCAGGGCGAGAATACGCAATATAACGGGCGCGGCTTCACGAAACAGAAGTTCGAAACGCTTGCCTTATCGGCGGAGGAATTTGACGCTTGGGTCGAAACTGTGCGCCAGAACGGCATCGTGTTGGATGCGGCGACGTATAAGACTGTCGCCATGCGTTCGGACCGGGATGAGGTGCAGCAGGCCCTCGGAACCTCAGATATGCCTGAAAACGCCTTGTATTTCCGCTTGGACGATGGTGATTTGTTTCAGTCTATTCTGCATCGCTATCACTCTGGCCAAGCCCTGCCGCACGATCAGCAACCGGGCACGACATCATACGGGCAGGAGGTCGGCCAATGACATCAGACACCGGTTTCTTCGGCCGCCTCAGTTGGGACGCGTTTCCCATTGCCGGACTGATTCAAAACCCCAACGCAAATGAGATCGTCGCCAATGCCGCTGCCGCCGTGGTCATAGTCGGAGCGGCCGCCGTTGTCTTTCTGCTGACGTGGTTTCGGCTGTGGGGGCCGCTTTGGCGCGACTGGCTGACCAGCGCTGACCACAAGAAAATCGGCATCATGTACATCGTATTTGCCATCGTTATGCTGGCCCGAGGGGTGCTGGAAGGCGTTGTCATGCGGGCCCAACAGGCGGCCGGGCCCGGCGACGGTTTCCTTGAGGCCGAGCATTTCGCCGAACTCTTCAGCACGCACGGCACGATCATGATTTTCTTTGTCGCTGTGCCCTTTGTCTTTGGCATCGCAAACTACGTCATTCCACTGATGATCGGCGCGCGGGACGTCGCCTTTCCGGTGATGAACCAGATCAGCCTGGGGCTGACGGTCTCGGCGGGCATGATGCTGATGGTGTCGCTGGTGGTCGGAGAGTTCTCGACCGGGGGATGGACCGCTTACCCGCCCTATACCGGGGCCGCGTTTAATCCGGGTGTCGGGCCAGACTACTGGATCTGGGCAATAGTCGTGTCGGGGATCGGAA
Organism: Ruegeria sp. AO1; assembly: GCF_056535985.1. NCBI lineage: Bacteria > Pseudomonadati > Pseudomonadota > Alphaproteobacteria > Rhodobacterales > Roseobacteraceae > Ruegeria > Ruegeria sp. AO1. The sequence goes on along the minus strand of NZ_JBQFJC010000002.1, from coordinate 318,765 downwards.
CGACTCTGACCGGCATCAATTTTGCGGTAACGATCTACAAGCTGCGCGCGCCGGGTATGACCTTCATGCGGCTGCCGATGTATTGCTGGACGATCATCTGCAGCTCAATCCTGATCGTCTTTGCGATGCCGCCGCTCGGGGTCGCGGCATTGTTGCTGGCCGCAGATCGCTATCTGGATTTTCATTTCTTCACCAACGACCTCGGCGGCAACATGATGAACTACGCCAACCTGTTCTGGCTGTTCGGCCACCCTGAGGTCTACCTGCTCGTCCTGCCCGCCTATGGCATCTATTCCGAGGTCTTCGCGACCTTCTCGGCCAAGCGCATCTATGGCTATACCTCGCTGGTGATTGCCACCATGTCGATCGCGGTCCTGTCTTTCACCGTCTGGCTGCACCACTTCTTCACCATGGGGCAAAGCGCGCTGATAAACGCCGTGTTCGGTATCGCGACCATGCTGATTGCCATTCCAACCGGCGTGAAAGTCTATGACTGGATGGCCACCCTCTGGCGGGGCCGTATCCGGTTCTCGGTCCCAATGCTCTATGGGCTGGCTTTCCTGATGCTGTTTGTCATTGGCGGCCTTAGCGGAGTGATCTTGGCCAACCCAACCGTTGACTATCAGGTCCACAACACCCTGTTTCTCGTGGCGCATTTCCACAATGTTCTGCTGCCCGGCGTGCTGTTTGGCTTGCTCGCGGCCTATAACTACTGGTTCCCCAAGGCGTTTGGGTTTCGCCTAAATGAAGGGTGGGGCAGGGTGACGGTTGCGCTCTGGACCGTTGGATTCATGCTGACCTTCCTACCGCTTTACTTTGTCGGCCTGATGGGCATGCCACGCCGATCGTTCAGTTGGGAGGATCCGAGCTTTCACCCCTATATGATCGTCGCGGTGGTCGGAGCATTGGTCATCACAGCCGCGTTGCTATCGGTTCTGGTCCAGCTCTGGGTCAGCATCCGCGACCGCGACAAAACCCGCGTTCCTGTGGGCGACCCTTGGGATGGCCGCTCGTTGGAATGGTCGATCCCAGCACCGCCACCGCCCTATAACTTTTTCATCATCCCACAGGTGACCGCGCGGGATGACTTCGCCACCGCTAAAGAGCGGGGCGCGGCCTATCCCACCCCCGACGCCTATGAAGATATCGATATGCCGCGCAATACCGGGATCGGATTCATCCTTTGCGTGACCAGCGGTATCTGGATGTTTGCGCTGGTCTGGTGGATCTGGTGGCTGGCAGCGCTGATGACGGGTGCGATGATCCTTGCCTTTATCATTTGGACCTTCGACACCAGCACCGAAATCACCATCCCCGCAGAGGAGGTCCGCAAGGAACACGAGGCCTGGCTTGCACTGGTTCACAGCGAAACCCCCGTGGATCGCGACCACGAGACGGCGACGGATAACCGAGGCCTTGCCCGACGCGATATGGAGGCGGTGACATGAAACGCGCCCCGACCCATAGCTATCCCGGCATCAACCTCGGTGAACGCCACGCCAGTGCCCACAAAGCGTCCGAAGTCGTTACCTTCGGCTTCTGGGTCTTCCTGATGAGCGATCTGGTCTATTTCGGCCTGATGTTCGCGATCTACATCACGATGATCGACGCGCAGGCGGGTGGTCCCGGCCCGCACGAGCTGTTCGACCTCAAAAGTATCTTCGCGCAAACCATGATCCTTTTGACCAGCAGCCTGACAGTCGGCTTGGCCATGCTGGCTTTGAAATACAACCTGCCAAGGTCAAAGATCATTCTGTGGTTCGGGGTAACGCTGTTCCTGGGCCTCAGCTTCCTTGTGCTGGAGATCCGAGACTTCATGGCAATGGTCGAGAAGGGTGGTATCCCGCAGCGCAGCGGCTTCCTTTCTGCCTTCTACGGGCTGGTGCCGTTGCATGGGCTGCACGTAGCGGCAGGCTGTGTTTGGTTGATTGTTTTAGGCATTCAACTGCGCGTCATGGGCATGACCGATCTGGTCATCTCACGCGTCGTGCGGCTTGCATTGTTCTGGCACTTTCTCGACCTGATCTGGATCGGCATCATCACAATCGTCTATTTCGGAGGTCTGACCTATGGATAAACGCTCCGAGATGCACCGGCGCGAGCGTCGTCGCTATGTCATTGGCTACGGAGGCTCACTGCTTTTGACGCTTGCGATGTTTGGCGTTGCACAGGTGTTCGGCATTGAAACGACCGGAGTGTATTTGACCATCGGTCTGTTGGGTCTGGCGCAGTTGATCTTTCAACTGGTCTATTTCCTGCACATAGATCGTCGTCGCAGCAGCCGCGAGGATCTGGATCTGATCCTATTCTCGACCCTTGTTCTGTTGATTATCATTCTCGGAACGGTCTGGATCTTGGGAAACCTTGCGGTCCGAATGCATATGCACGCAATGTAGCCGGTACGTCAGCGTGTTATGACGAGACCCAACCACAACGCGCCCCAACACATCACAAGGCTGACGACGATATTGCCTGCGGCCAGAACCAGAGTTTGCTTGCGTCGCAGCTCTAGCGATTGATAGGCGAAGCTGGAAAAAGTGGTAAACCCGCCGCAAAAGCCGAATACCAATCGCTTTTCCTCCTCGCCCATGTCGACGGGGCCTCCCAGATAGCCCAGCCACAGCCCAAGCAACAGGCTGCCAAGCACGTTCACTATCAAGGTTGAGAGAGGGAGGTCATGCGTGATCCGCAACGCCACCCAATGACGAAGAACAGCACCCAAACCACCGCCTAGGCCAAACAGAGCATGCAGGTACAGATCCGTCATACGGACCCCCGACCTGCATGAAAACGCCGCCCAAGGGCCTCACCGGCGATTGCGGCACCCAGACCGACCGCAATCTCCAACCCAGCCGCCGTTGCCGCTGCCCCAAGCGTGTTTGCAGCCAACCGTTCAAGTTCGGCCACGAATGAAGAGAACGTAGACAAGCCACCACAAAACCCGACAGCTCCGAGGTGCAAAACATGCGCGTGAACCCGATGGCGAATGGAATATAGCCAACCGAGGACGAAGCAGGCGAAAACGTTGATCCCGAATGTCGTAGTCAGGATCGACGCGCCCGGGATTTCCACCGAGAAAATTTCTCGGACCACAGACCCCAATGCACCGCCGACAAAGACGGCCAGAAACATTATGACACGGCCTTGTTTGCCTGATTGAGGGTATTGCGTGTCCAAACTACTTGCCCTTTGTGCCGACCTGTCGGGCGTCACGCCCCAAAAACACCAGATCGATCAAACCCGTAACGCGATTTCACAAACGCGTCTCCTTTGATTGCAAACTGTCTGAGGGCTTGCAATCAAAAGCCAAGCTGTTTCACTTTGATTCAGCATTTTCGGTTTTGATCTGAATGGATTTTACGCCGCACTCCAACACTACCCACCCAAGGAGATCAGGAATGGTTGTACGCAGGCTCTATTATTTCCTCAGCTTCGTCTGTTTGCCACTGGTTCTGCTTTTGGGCTTTGTCTGGCACCCGGCGCATTGGCTCCTGATCATTCTGATCCCCTATGCGGTGATCGGAATGTACGACATTCTGACCACCAAGCATAACGTGCTAAACAACTATCCCGTGCTGGGCCATTTCCGGTACATGTTGGAGTTCGTCAGTCCCGAAATCCGTCAGTATTTCGTGGAAACCAACGAAAGCGGCCGTCCCTATAACCGGATCGTGCGCAGCCTGATCTATTCCCGCGCCAAAGGTCAGGTCGATACTCAGGCCTTTGGTACCCAATACGATATCACGACCGTAGGCTATCACCGCGCCAATCATTCGCTGGCCCCCAAACACGTGGATGAAAGTGAAGAACGTATCATGTTGGGCGGGCCGCAATGTGAAAAACCGTATAGCGCGTCGCGCCTGAATGTCTCGGCCATGAGTTTCGGGGCGCTGAGCGCCAACGCCATTCGGGCTTTGAATGGTGGGGCAAAAGATGGCGGTTTCGCCCACAACACGGGCGAGGGCGGGTTGTCTCCACACCATCTGGCCGAAGGCGGTGACATTATTTGGCAGATTGGAACCGGCTATTTCGGGTGTCGGACGCCCGACGGCGGGTTCGACAAAGACAAGTTCGCAGAAAAGGCCACTAAAGACGTGGTCAAAGCGATCGAGATCAAGCTGTCTCAAGGCGCTAAACCCTCGCACGGCGGGGTGTTGCCCGCCGCCAAGGTCGACAAAGAGATTGCTGAGATCCGCGGCGTGCCAGAGCATCAGGACGTCATTTCCCCGCCGGTTCATTCGGCCTTTGACGGCCCGACCGAGCTGCTGGGATTCGTCCAGCATTTGCGTGAGATGTCAGGCGGAAAACCGGTTGGCTTCAAGCTGTGCATCGGCAACCCGTCCGAATTCATGGCAATCTGCAAGGCAATGTTGGAGACCGGAATCCTGCCCGATTTCATCACCATTGACGGCTCCGAAGGGGGCACCGGGGCTGCTCCGGTTGAGTTCACGAACCGCCTTGGAATGCCGCTGAATGAGGCGTTGATCTTCGTGAACAACTGTCTGAAGGGCGTGGGCCTGCGCGACAAGATCCGCATCATCTGTTCGGGCAAAGTGGCCACTGGCTACGACCTGGTCGAAAAATTCGCTCTGGGGGCCGACATGTGCAACGCCGCGCGTGCCATGATGTTTGCGGTCGGCTGTATTCAGGCGCTGCATTGCAACACCAACCGCTGCCCATCCGGTGTGGCGACCCAGGACCCGATCCGGGGGCGGGCGGTAAACGTGCCACAAAAACGCAAGCGGGTTCATCGCTATCACGATGCCACTTTGGAGAGCTTTCGCGAATTGCTGGGCGCAATGGGGAAATCAACGGTGGCCGAGCTTCACCCCCGTGACATCCTTCGCCGAACCGCCGACGAGCGGGAGCATTCCTACGCGCAAATGCACACGATTCTAGAAGAGGGCGCCTTGCTGACCGCGGAGATCCCCGCCGAGTTCGCCGATGATTGGAACCGCGCGTCAGCCCAGCATTTCTAGGGTCTATTGCAACGACGGTCGGGGGTTGTTGGCCGCGTGCGTGTGGATTTTGCGCACGCTCCACTCCACGGCATCGCGCATGGTCTTGCCGAGCGCGATGTCGAAAGCCTCTACCAGATCAGGGGTTTGATCGCTGGCCGAGACGACATATTCGCGGAATGAGCTTGAGGCGATGATTTTGTCTTCGAACTCGTCGATGATCTTGATGTTCATCCGCACCTCGACCCTTACCGACGTGGAATCCTCAGTTTCCGATACGACAAGACCCTGAAATTCACGCAAGTCCGGTTGAATGACATAGTCCGCGCGCAGTCCGACCGTAGATCGACCCACCGCAGCAACCTTGCCTGAGTTCTCAAAGCTCTCGACCATCAGCGCCTGCACGATCAGCGGCGCGCGATCGACCCAGCGCGCTTGCGGCAGGTATTGCACCTGAAGCGCAGTGGGCTGAATGGCGATCTGGTCAGTGTTGACTGCGGCCGTCGCCGTCGGTTCTTGCACAACGATCTGCTTTTGGACCCGGGGCAGCGAAGAAGAAAACGTGCTTTTGGGTGTCAGCAGATACAGGTTGTTGGGTTTTGAGGCCTGTCGCAGCGTACCAAGACCGGCGCAGGCCCCCAGCAACGTCAAAGACAGGGTCAGAAACAGGGTCCTAATCATTGACGGAACTCCGATGCTTGGGTGCCCAGCAGGAACCGTGCCGGGTCGCGTTCTATTCTGTCAGCCAAGCGGTCGAGGGAAATGACCAGCCGCTGCGCCTCTTCGACAAAACGGACGAATTGAGGCAGGCCAACGCGTAGGAAGTTCGACACTTGCCGGCTGTTGTCTTGTACGATCTTGTCGACCGTTCCCAGCAGCTCCTTCGCCGAGTTCGAGGCGCTGAGGACATCGTCCGAGATCTGGTCGATTTTATTGGTAATGTTTGAGACGGTCTCGGTCACCTGATTGGCTGCTTTGCGGATGTCTTCAGCCACAGGAGCCACGTCTTCGTCTATCACCCGGTTTGCTGTGTCAAAGGCACGCTCGGCCGAGGCCAATACGCCTTTGGTCGAGTCCATCGCGGTGGTGATTGACGCCAGCGTGGTGTTGGCATTCGCCACAGTTTCGGTGATCACACCTAGTGAGACACTGGCCTCATTTGACAGCCGCGTCAGGTTCTCGGCCAGTTCCGAGCCGCGCTGAATAAAGGGCTTGATGTCTTCGGCCATTACGCTGTTTGCCGTTGTCAGGGTTGTTTTGGCTTCATCCAACGCGCCTGTCGCCGAGTCCGCTGCTGTTTTGACCGATTGCAGCGTCTCGTTTCCGGTCTGAAGCGTGGTTTCAGCCGCAGCGATCAGCGGGTCGAGACGTTTGGTGAACTCACCGATATCCTTGGCCGCATCGCCGATATTGCCGGAAACGGTTTCAAAATCCGACATCGTCTTGTCCAGACGCCCGGTGGCGGAAGCGAGGTTTTCGAGAATATCTGAGACGGCCTTGCGGTTCTTTTCATCGACGACCGAGTTCAGCTCTTGCAACAGTGTGATGGCTTCATCCAAAACCTTCGGCGCGCCTTCGAACAGAGACTGAATTGTACTGCGTTTGCTTTTAATCACGCTGTTTTGCGGCAGACGGGCGGCGGTGGTCGATCCTCCGGTCAGTTCGACATAGCCAACGCCGGTAACGCCAAGCGACTGCAATTGGGCGATCGTGTCTTCTGTGACGGGGATATCTGCATCGACCTCAATCCTCACCCGTACTTTCGAGGGGTCGTCATCATCCAGATTTAATGAGATCACCTGACCCACAGGAAGGCCGTTGAAACTGACCCCGCCAGCGGCCGACAGGCCAGAAACGTTGTCGAACAACACGTCATAGTAGGCGTATTGGCGGGTCACCTCGAACTTGGCGAGCCATAGGAAAAAGCCAAAAGCCCCCAATAGTGCTGCAAGGGTAAATGCGCCGATTAGAATATAGTTCGCTCGGGTTTCCATCGCCTTACCTGCCTTACCCCTTCTGCTGTGCCGCGCGGGCGCGGGGGCCTGTGAAGTATTCCTGAACCCAAGGATGGTCGACCTTGGTCATCTCTTCTATCGGACCTTCAACCAGTACGCGTTTTTCTGCAAGTACCGCGATGCGGTCGCAAATCGCATACAGACTGTCCAAATCATGGGTGACCATGAAAACCGTCAGGCCCAATGCCTGCTGCAACTCTCGGATCAACTCATCATAGGCGGCGGCACCGATTGGGTCCAAACCAGCGGTGGGCTCATCTAGAAACACGATCTCGGGGTCCATGGCCAAGGCGCGAGCCAGCGCGGCCCGTTTGCGCATCCCGCCCGAAAGTTCGGATGGAAACTTGCTGCAACTCAGCTGTGGCAGACCCACTAGGCTGATCTTCAATGCGCCCAGAGATTCCATCAGTTTTTCGCTCAGGCCAGTATGTTCGCGCAGCGGGGCCATTACGTTCTGCAAAACGGTGAGCGAGGAAAACAGCGCACCATCCTGAAACGCCACGCCCCAGTGGCGTTCTATACGGCGGCGATCTTCCTCGGGTCCATTCAGGACATCTACGCCTAGTACCTCGATGCTGCCTGCCGCCGGCGTGTTCAGCCCCACAATCGTGCGCAGTAGTACCGATTTACCGGTGCCCGAGCCGCCAACGATGCCCAAGACCTCACCCCGCCAGACATCGAGATCCAGATTGTCATGGACAACCTGCGGCCCGAACTGATTGCGCAGCCCGCGCACGCGGATCACCGCCTCGCGTTGCGCATCTGCCTGAGTGGTCTGATGTTGCACCGTGCCGTCCATGTCAGATCCCAATCTCAGAGAAGAAGATCGAAAACAGGGCGTCGATGGCGATCACCATGAAGATCGACTGCACGACCGAGGCCGTGGTGCGCTGACCCACGCTCTGGGCCGAGCCTTTAACCTGCATGGCCTGCCAGCAAGCGATCACGCCAATGACCAGCGCGAAGAAGGGCGCTTTGATCAACCCAACCGCCAATTGCCAGACATCTGTGCTTTCGTTCAAACGAGTAACGAACATGCCGGGGCTGATGCCAAGGTCGATCCAGCTCATCAATCCGCCGCCGAAAAGCCCCGCAAGATCGGCGACAAAACCCAGGATTGGGAGCATGATCAAAAGGGCCAGGACACGCGGCACCACCAGCACCTCGATCGGGTCCAGACCCAGCGTGCGCATGGCGTCTATTTCCTCCTGCACCTTCATCGACCCGATTGAGGCGGTAAAGGCCGACCCCGACCGACCGGCAACGATGATAGCAGTCAGAAGGATCCCAAGCTCACGCAGAACAGAGATCGAGATCAGCTCGACCACGAAGATTTCGGCCCCGAATTGTTTCAGCTGCGTGGCCCCCTGAAAGGCCAAAACAACGCCGATCAAAAATCCCATCAACGCCACGATGGGCAGGGCTTTGAACCCGGTTTCCTCCATATGCGTAAACAGGGCAGCTCGGCGCAGACGCCAAGGCATGACCAGTGTGCGCCCAAGCCGATGCAGCGTTAGACCTAGGAACCCCAAGATCGAGAGTGTGTCCGTCCACGCGCCAACTGTTTTTTGACCCACGCTGGCGACCCAATCCACGGCATTGCGAGGCGGGGCAAGTTTTCCGGGATGGTCTGGGATGTTCTGCGAAACGGTCTCGATCAGTGCGGCATGGGCCGGTTGAACACCTCGGAATTCCAGTTGCGCGCCAGCCGTCGTGAACCGCTTGGCAAGATCCGCAACCAGCCACGCGCCGCTTGTATCCAATGCTTCGACATCGGACAGATCCAGCGTAACATGCCCTCCCTCTGGCTGAACGCCTTCAAAAGGTCCCTCGACCGGGGCAAGCGATTGCGTCAGCATTTCGCCTGCAATACGGATCCGAGTGCCATCGCTTTCGCGTTCGGCAGAAATAGTTGGGCTGCTCATATCTGTATGTGATGCAAAAAAGCCTGAATCTGCAATGGTTGTATGCCTTTGTTGCCGGATTTACAAATCTGGGATTGCGAGGCTGCGACACTTGCAACTTGCACGCCACGGTTGATTGGCGCGGACTGCTCGCCGATTGTGGGACAAAATAACCGGCTGGGCGTTCGCCTCTACACCAAGTTTAAATCTGATGCTACGGATAGGCCGCAGGGAGGGCGATCTTGACCGTTAGCGAAAAGCGCATCAAAGCGATGACGACTGCCGGACTGAATTTGATCGGTCAGGCGCTGTCGATCTATGATAACAAATTGCGTCTTGTTCTAAGCAATCGACGCTTTCAAGAGATGTTCGGTCTTCCCGACGACCTTGTGCAACCCGGCGCGTTGTTTCGTGACACGATTCACTTCTTGGTCACCCGCGGAGAATACGGGACCGAGTGCGATGTAGACGAAATGGTACAGCAGCGCGTCGAGCAAGCCATGGCGTTTGAGCCGCATTACATGGAGCGCGTCCGCCCAAACGGGCAGGTCGTCGCTGTTGAGGGATCGCCTCTGCCGCAGGGTGGTTGGGTGGCGGTTTACACCGATATCACAGGCACCAAACGCGCTGAAAACCTGCTGCGCGCCCGATCCGAGGAGCTTTCGGACCAGCTGCTCAGCCATACCGAGGAACTTTCGGCCACCAATCGCAAGCTTGCCGCCACCATCGCCGCGTTAGAGGAGGCCAAGCGCGAACTGACCGAGATCGAAGCCCGCACGCGAATGACGACCGAGATGATGCCCGCCCATATCGCGCATCTCGATGTCGATGGGCGCTACGATTACTCAAACCGGCGGCTCAGCTCGGTGCTGCCGGGTCGCCCATCTGATATTCTGGGGCTGCATATCTCCGACGCGCTTGGCCTACACGCCTTTTCAAGGGTCGAGCCGCATCTGTCAAAAGCCTATGGCGGCGAAACCTCCGTTTTTGAGTTCACGGAAGAACAGGATTCCCGCCGCATTCGCGTGTCCTTTACCCCTGATGGGGAAGGAGGCGTCTACATCATGTCCGTGGACATCACCGAGGAAACCCAAACCCGCGTTGCGTTGCAACAAACGCGCCGCCGCGAGATGGCCGCGCAGATGACCAGCGGGCTGGCGCATGATTTTTCGAACTTGCTGACCATCATCCTGGGGATGCAGGGGCGGTTGGATAAGATGAATCTGCCCGATGAAGCGCATGAACTGATCGCGGCGACCCGCCAGACCGCGCAGCGCGGTGGGCAGCTTTTGAACCGGATCGCGGATATGACGGGGAACCGGATGCCTCAGCCCAAAGCGACGGATATGCTTCAATTGCTAGAGGATCTGCGCATTCTCGCCTCACCTTCTCTACCGCGTGGGGTGGGGCTTTCGGTGGTCAACACGCTGCCCGATCAGGCCCTTATGCTGGACCCGGGGATGGTGCAGGATGCCTTGCTGAATTTGGTCCTGAATGCCCGCGATGCTTGCGGCAACAACGGTCAGATCACCATCAGCGCCCATGCGATTGGCGCGATTTGGGTTGAGATTACGGTCTCTGATACCGGGCCGGGGTTCTCGCCCGAAGCGCTGGACAAAGCCCTCAATCCGTTTTTTACCACCAAGGGCAGCGACGGGTCCGGTCTTGGCTTGCCAATGGTCTATGACACGGTGAAACTAGCCGGAGGGGACCTGAGCCTGAAGAACACGCCCTCGGGTGCGTCGGTTGTATTGCGGCTTCCGTACCGCCCTGCGCCCCCCATGCGCGGCGGAATGGTTCTTCTGGTCGAAGATAACCAGGACTTGCGCCTCCAGTTCCGCGACATGCTGATCGACTTTGGATTCTCTGTCATCGAGGCAACCTCGGTCGACGAGGCGTTGACGCTGGTGAGCGAACTGGATGACATTGTTCTGGTCCTGTCCGATATCCGGTTGGAAGGAGAGGCAACTGGGCTGGACCTGATGGAGCGTCTCAAACCCCGGCTGCCATGTATCTTGATGACGTCGTTGCCATCGACTGATCCTGTATTGAAGCGTGCAATCGGTCGGGTGCCCGTCCTGCACAAACCGTTCACTCCCAAACAACTATCGGCTTTGATCCGAACCGAGGCTGCTTGATGACTCAACCTTTGGTGACCATTCTCGATGATGAACCCGAGATCCGCCATATTCTGACGGAGACCCTGCAAGACGCAGGTTTCCGAACCCAGAGCTTTTCACGAGCCCGCGAATTCGAGGCGGCGTTGAACCGTGTGACGCCCGATGTCTGCCTGGTTGATCTGTCCCTGCCAGATACGGATGGTCTGGCGCTGGTGCATCGCCTAGCCCTGGAGCAGGGCGCCGCCGTCATCATCATTTCAGGACGCGCGCAGGTGCAGGATCGGGTCACCGGGTTAGAGCTTGGGGCTGACGACTATATTACCAAACCGTTCGACCCTGCTGAGGTCTTGGCGCGCGTGCGGGCGCGCTTGCGGGCTCCGAAGGGGCAGGCGGCGCATTCGGAGACGGCCAGTTTCAACGGTTGGGTCGCGCATTTTGACCGATATGTTCTCGAGGATCAAAACGGTGCAGAAACCGCGTTCAGCCATGCAGAAGGTGAAGTGCTGCGTTTGTTCCTTGAAAGCCCAAAACGGCTGATCAGCCGCGCCCAAATGCAGGAAACTTTGGGCGGCGCGGCTGGCGAGAGCTTTGATCGTGCAATGGATGTGCGTATATCCCGTCTCAGAACCAAGTTGGGCGAAGATCCCAAAAACCCGCGATTGATCAAAACGATCTATGGCGCAGGCTATATTTTCCTGGGCGATGTGGTCTGGCACTGAAAGTCCCGGTGCGCGCATTTGACCCTGCATCAAGGATATCTGCACGGGTGGGCTGGAATCTCGGGCTTGTCCTGATTAACTAAAGCGACCTCGATGACCGAGGGCAGAGGTCTAAGGCACCTCTGTTTAACCGTGCGGTTGCCCGATAAAGGCGGCGACACAGGCGATCTGGAGTGTGAAATGATCGGCAAGGCCTGGGCAAAATGGCGATCTGGCTATATCGGTCGGCTTGTCGTGGAAAGCCTGCGCAAGCAAGGATGGATGTACGGCATTGCGATGGGTGCGATGGTGATCGTTGCCGCCACGACCGCTGGTACGGCTTGGATGATGGAAAACATCGTTGATGCCATGACCACCCCAGAAATGAGGTCTCAGGCACATTGGATCGCGCTTGTTGTCGTCGGGCTGTTCGGAGCCAAGGCGTTGGCTTCCTATATTCAGTCGATTTTTTTGGCACGCGCGGGGAACCGAATTATCGCGGTCCAGCAGGAGCGGTTATACAATCGGCTACTGCAGCGCGGTATCGGGTATTTTGCCGAGATCGAATCCTCGAACCTGTTGATGAGGGTCACCGCAGGAGCGGGGGCCGCCCGGAACCTGGTAAACATCATCGTGACCAGCTTCGTGCGCGACGCGCTCACGCTTGTGGGTCTGATTGTCGTCATGATCTATCAGCAACCGCTGCTGTCCGTGCTGTTTTTCGTCGTTGGTCCGGTTGCGTTGATCAGCGTGCGCTATCTGTTGAAAAACGTGCGGCGCATTATGCAGGCCGAGTTGAAATACCTCTCCGAGATCATTCAGGTCCTGCAAGAAACATCGAACGGGATCAAAGTCATTAAGGTGTTCAGCCTTGAAAACCGAATGACCGACCGGATGAACACTGCGATCAAACGCGTCGAAAAACGCTCGAACGACATCGCCTCTTTGCAGGCCATCGCAAGTCCGTTGATGGAGTTTCTGGCGGGTCTGGCAATTGCTGGTATCCTGGTAGTCAGCACATTGGGGATCGGTGGGGCTGAGCCTCCGACTGCGGGTCAGCTTATGTCGTTTATCACGGCCTTGCTGATGGCCTATGAACCTGCCAAGCGCTTGTCGAAAATGCGGGTTTCGATCGAGACCTGCATGGTGCCGATTGGCATGATGTTTGAGCTTCTGGATGAACAGGATTCGATGCAGGAGCATGCCGAACCAAAAGAGATGATTTCAGGCCCTGGCGAAATCCGCTTGCGTGATGTGACTTTTGGGTATCAAGGGGCATTGCCCGTGATCAAAGATATGGATGTCACTTTCGAAGCGGGAAAAACCACGGCGCTCGTGGGCCAATCCGGAGGAGGAAAATCCACGATTTTCGGCCTGATCATGCGGTTTTACGACCCCAACCATGGCTACGTTGAGATTGACGGCCAGGATCTGACCGAGGTCAGCTTTGCATCGCTGCGCCGTAAGATATCCTATGTCGGGCAGGACACGTTCCTGTTCTCAACCACCGTCATGGACAATTTGCGCTACGTAGCGCCCGACGCGACGGATGACGAAATTTTTGCAGCTGCGCGCGCTGCGCATGCGCATGACTTCATCTCTCAGTTGCCAAAGGGTTATGACACTCAGGTAGGGGAAAACGGAGCTTTCTTGTCCGGAGGTCAGAAGCAGCGGATCGCAATTGCTAGGGCGATTTTGCGCAAAGCAGAAATCCTTCTGCTGGATGAGGCCACAAGTGCGCTCGACGCAGAATCTGAAACTCTGGTCAAAGAGGCATTGGACAAGTTAACGGAAGGGGTCACGACAATCGTAATTGCCCACCGGTTGTCGACCGTATTGGAAGCGGACAACATTATGGTCGTTCAGGATGGTCAAATCGTTGAGCAAGGGACCTTGAATGTGTTGTTGGAAGAAAACGGCGCATTCAAACGTCTATTTGACCAGCAATTCAAAAAGCCTACCTCCTGATCGTACTTCGATTTCCCGCGACTTCATTGACTTGAATTTGTTGACATGACCAAGCCTGCGTTATTCCCGCAGCGCTTGGTCCTTAATTTTCACGACCGGTTGGATCAAATAGTCCAGAACGGTTTTGCGCCCAGCCAGAATGTCGACCTCGGCAATCATGCCAGGAATGATTTCAACAGCTATCCCCGAGGCGTCGAGCATCGTGCCGTTGGTCCGGATCTCGATGACAAAGACCTCTTCGTCACTACGCTCGGACCGGGTGATGGTATCTGCGCCAATTCGAACAATTTCCCCGTCCAGTCCTCCGTAGCGGACGAAATCATAGGCGGTGATTTTGACTTTGACGGGCTGTCCCGCATGGAGAAACGCTATATCTTGCGGGCGAACATAGGCTTTGACCAGTAAACTGTCATCCAGTGGAACGATCTCGACCAACTCCTCCCCGGTGCGGGCAAGACCACCAATCGTGGTACGGTGGATGCGGTTTACGATGCCGCGCGCCGGAGATTGAACGTTTGCGCGGGACGCCCGATCCTGCAAAGCTGGCAGCATTGGTTCTAGGGCGGACAGTTCAGCGGTTGCGACGGCGAGGTCGGTCAGAGCATTGCTCCGAAATCTGCTGCGCGCCGCTCGGATTCGGTCGTCAATCTCTTCCAGACCGGTTTTTAGTCGACTGGTCGCAGCCTCGGCTCTGACCCGGCGACCCTTCCATTCCGCCTCGCTGCGCCTAAGCGCCAAAAGTGTGGTCGCGGGTTCCATTTTGCTGGCGACCAGAGGAGCCATCATCGCCCTTTCCTCAGCCAGAACATTCAGTGTCTCTTCGGCGGTGACCTGATCTACCAATCCTTCTTCGTATTCCCTATGGCGTTGTTGTTGCTGTCGCAGCAAGATGCTAATTTCAGCCTGCAGTTCGGCTTGCCGGCCCTGATACAAAGCCCTTTCAGATTGAACGACATCCGGGGCGCCTGTGACGAGCGCAGCGTCAAACTGAAGGTTCCGCCCCTCGATCTCGGACTGTAGCCGCTGGATTCGAGCCATCAGGCCAAAAGCACGTTGTTGTTTCTGTCTCAACTGACTGTCGATTTGGGTCGTGTCGAATTCCATCAACAAGGTGCCGGCTTGAACCACTTGGCCTTCTCGCACGTGGAGTGCCTTCAAAACGCCTGGTTCTGTAGCTTCGATGATCTGGATGTCTCCAGATGGCACGATCCGGCCATCTACGCGGGTTACGTCGTCCAACTCGGTCAGATAGGCCCAAAGCCCGGCTGAAAGGAGGCACGCGAGAATTGCCATTAGCAGTAGAGAATTCCGCAAAGGCGAGGCTCCGCGCATAGCGCGTGCCAATGAGGCAAGATCATGATGCTGCGACATTCAGGTGCCTCCTGTTTTGGCGTGCATGTTGTGATAGAAGGCTTTTTGGCCCGTCTTTCGCGATTTGGCCGTCGTCAATGACGATAATGCGGTCCACCAGCTCCAAGAGGCTAGGACGGTGCGTGACGATGACCATCGTCGTGTCCGGGGTCGCCTGCCTGAGGCGATTCAGAACGCGCGCCTCGGTTTGAACATCCATGGCGCTTGTCGGCTCATCCAGCAGCAGAACCGATGGCTTGCCGATCAAGGCCCGCGCCAAGGCAATCGCTTGTCTTTGTCCACCTGAAAGCCCTTCTCCCCTTTCCGCAAGCTGTTGATCATAACCTGCTGGATGACGCGCTACAAAATCCTCAACTCCGGCAATTTGCCCGGCTTCAATCACTTCTTTGTCATTCGGCCTGATGGTGCCACTGGCGATGTTTTCGCGGATCGAGCCGGAAAACAGCCAAACATCCTGCAGAACAGAGCCGACACCTCGTCGTAGATCGCCTGGGTCAATTTGCCGAATGTCCAACCCATCCAGCATGATCGACCCGACCCGAGGCGCATAGAGGCCCAGCAACAGTCGCGCGATTGTGCTTTTGCCCGAGCCAATTTGGCCAAGAATTGCGACTTTCTCACCAGGGTTGATGGTGAAGGAAACACCTCTCAACGTGTCTTCGGATTGATCCGGGTATGCGAAATGGACGTTGCTAAACGAAATCGCGCCCTTGAAGTGTGAACGGCCGATCCAGGTTCTGCCTTCCGGTCGCTCACTGTCTGCCCGCATAATCTGGTTGAGGTTTCGAAAAGCGCTGCGCGCCTGATTGTATCGCGTTAAAGTTTGCGCCAATTGCCCCAGGGGTGCCAAGGCGCGACCCGTCAACATGACTGCGGCGATCAGGGCACCCATGCTGGTTTGTCCTTCCGTTACCAGGAACACGCCATAGAATACGATAAGGACCTGCGCCGTCTGTTGCGTGAGGCCGGTCAGGTTCAGGGCGAATTGTGTAATCGCGCGACTGCGAACTCCGTGGCTCGATTGTCGTTCTATCGCACTTTCCCAACGGGAACGCATCTGACGATCCGCAGAGCTTGTTTTAATGGTCTCGAGGCCAGAGACGGTCTCAACAAGAACCGATTGTTTGGATTGACCATCCTTGAATTGGCGTTCGGTCAACCGCGATAGCATGGGTTGGGCGAGCAAACCGGTCAGCAGAACAATGGGTACTGCCATCGCAGGAACGATGGCCAGTGGGCCGCCCACCAAGTAGATCACCAAGACAAACAGAGCGATGAAGGGTAGATCGACGATCGCAACCAATGTTGCGGATGTGAAAAACTCGCGCAGAGTTTCGAACTCGCGAACTGTATTTGCCATCGCGCCGGTCGATCCGGTGCGAGATTTCATTTGGATATCGAGTAGCTTGTCAAAAATGCGCCGTCCCATCAGCCGATCAGCCTTTTGGCCGGCCTGATCAATGAATCCAGCTCTTAGGATCTTGAGTAGGAAATCGAAACCAAGAGCGAGGCCCACGCCTATGGTTAGTGCAATCAATGACTCCGTTGCTTCATTTGGAAGAACACGGTCATAGACGACCATGATGAAGATAGAAGTTGAAAGCCCTAGAAGATTGGCGAGCGCCGCTGCGAGAATGACCTGGAAGTAAGACCATCGACTAGCCGCCAAAGCAGACCAGAACCAATGTCCAGACCTTTGGATCTCGCCGCTCTTAGTGATATCTTGATGACCTCGACGAAACAGGATTGCATAGCCGGTATACGTTTTTTCCAACTGTTCTTCAGGAATTGTCCCGATTCCAGACCCGATGCAAGGGTCGTACACCAACAGCATGCCGTCGTCGCTGCGCCCATGATAGACGACGGATCGTCCCCCCTTGAGCAGCAGTATGGTTGGGGACAAGTCGTCATTCAGTTTGCTGAGTGAACGCGTGCCATACCCAGCTTGAAGACCGCTTTGTCGTGCAAGCGCCAGTACGTCACTTATCGAGAGACCGGTTTCTAAATCTGACTGCGCGGCAAAGAGAGACGCTTTTGTTATTGGGCGTTCAAGTGTCTCGCCCACATGCAACATACACGTTTCGAGTTCTGTCAAACGTGATGTATCCGGTAGGGTTTCGTGCCGCGTCATGAATCAGTTCCTCTCCGGCAAGTTTTGGCAGCGAAGAAATGGAGTATGCCCGCTGAACGGATCTGATTTGGTTTTGTCCAGCTGCCTGGCGACCAGGGGTCATTGGGCATAAGCGTGTAGCTCCGAATTCTGACGCCAAGAGGTTTCGCTTGTTTGCGCATCGACCAATGCAGACAAGAAGCCGTCGGCATTGGTCTTCCGCGCAAAATCCACCGAGCTCGGATTTTGTGTCATTCGTGATTGTGCTTGGGTCAACCAGGCTATGTGAGATAGTGAGATTTGATGCGCGTAGACTAGCTTCAGAGCGCCACTAGCCGTAAGTGTGGCCAGCTGCTTATTCGTCAAACTATTCAGCCGATCAGGCGAGATACCCCAACAGCCCTTTGGTAGTGAACAGCGCTCGTATTGGTTCAGCGGGTTCAGCAAGTGCATTTCCACAAGCAGATCACAAATCGCCTTAGTAGATTGTGCCGACGACATGCGACCTTGGAAGAACGTCACAACAGGTTCGAGACTGGAAGAAAGTGCTCCCATTTCACTAAAAAAGGCCTCATCTTTGGGGTCATCACTGATCAAACCAAGGGTTTCGTCGACCAGCAACTGAAATTGATCTTCCTTGACTTTCCCATCTCTTGGTATTGGTTTGGCATCGAATGGCGGGCACCTCATCGCCGAGGGCAAGTATGGTGCCAGCCATATGCCTGTTTCAGACACAAATGGGTTTTCAGCCTCTTCTGTCAGGGAAAACACTGCGACCGGCTCTACCCCGCTCTCCGTTTTGCGGAACACAAGCGGGAAAGCAGCCGCTACGGGGAAAACTTCTGCCGCAACAACTGAACATTCGGTCACGTGCCTTGTATGATCGAATGAGGTAAAGCGTTTCCAGAACTTGTGACCATACCTCTGGAATGAGAGGGGTTTGAGGTGGGTTTTTGACATGGCTGCCTTCCAAGCTCTCGGCCAATCCTAGAAAAGGACTAGGCGGTGGCACCTGTGGGATCGGTATACAGGATATTGTCTGCACTCAGGCTGTTCAGATCATTCAGACCATCGAACACGGCGAGCGTATCAACAGTGACGTCGTCTGATGCAGAGAAGCTGGCTTTGACGAGCTTGGCGTCGGTTCCATCGGTTGTCAGGGCATAGATCTCGTCTCCGGCCTGCGCTCCGACCAGGCTCTCCAATGACAATTCAATGGTGCTGGCCGTGAGGTCGCTGAGGATGGTCGTAAAGCCGACGAAGCCTGTATCTATTCCCAGATTGCCGCCTTGGCTCAGGAACTCCACGTCCGTTCCCGTGCCTCGCAACGTGGCGACGTCGAGGCCCCTGAACATCAGGGTATCTGCGACTTCCGTTGCAGTTCCGGTGCTGAACCCCGTAATTATATCCGTGCCATTGATTGCAGGGTCTGCTTCGAACACAACGATGTCTCGGCCTGCCTCTGTCAGGTCAATCGTATCGTCGCCATCACCCCCCCTGATGATCGTGTCCACATTGCTTGCGCCTATGACATCGTCAGTGGTCGTCCCTGATTGGTAGACAGAGTCGCCTCCGTTTGGCGTGACGATCTTCAGCTCAAAGGGTTGATTGATGTCCTGAATGTCGACGGAAAACTGCACGAGAGGGGCCGAAATGTCGGAGAAACTGAGTGTGGCTCCGGCGAAATTGACGAAACTGGGGTTGGCTGCGTTCACGGCAAGAGGCAATTGCCCGTTGAATATGATGGAGCCGCTGTCAAAGGTGACCTGAGCGGAGTCGAACTCTAAACGCATGTCTACAAATAACCCGCTCGACAGATCACGGTCGGCTTCCGAATAAACCGCGAACTGGACGGTTGAGCCGCTTCTGCCGACTTCCGAGATGACATAGGCTGCGGGCGTATGAGCTGTGGCGTCAGCACTCACCGGAAGGGGATCAGGCCCTCCGGATACTGTTGCTTCTGCCGAGAAACTCAGATCCGTCCCGGCCGTCGTGCCGGCAAAAGCGGAGGCTGCGATAGGCGCAGACCATGTTCCATTTGCTGCGACGGTTGCGGTGCCAACGGATGTACTGCCCAACAGGATATCCACCGCCTGCCCAGCGGCGAGACCGACCGAAGAACCGCCGACTGTAATCCCGGAACTTTGCGCATTAGCAAGAGAGATCGCCCCATTGGTTCCAATCGAATCGAGGTTCAAGGTTGGTCGGAAATCGGTTGAGAAGTAACCTGTTGCCGCGTTGGAGGTATTGCCTGCAGCGTCTTCAACCGATGCCGAGATCTGGAAGCTAGTGCTGTCTGCCAAGGCCGCGAGATCGCCGGTTGGAATATCCGCACTCCAACTTCCGTTCATTGCGGTGGCTGTATAGGTCTCGCCGTCCAAGTTGATGGTTACAGTGTCTCCGTTGTCGGCCGTTGTTGTGCCTGAAACCGTCAGGTCCTGCTCACGTTCCACGACATCCAGGACTGATCCGATGGACAGTGGATCGAGGGTAATGCTGGGTGCCGCAAAATCAGTTATGAAGCCCATTGTGGTCTGGGACGTATTTCCAGCTGCATCAGCCACAGTCGCGGTGATGGTATAGCTTTCCTGATCCTGAAGCCCCAAAAGATCGGACGCATTTGTCACCAATGTCCAATTGCCACCAGTGACGGTTGTCGTCTCGCTGATGTCAACCGTGCCGTCGGCGCGGGCGATCGTGATAGACACGACAGCCCCAACGCCTGCATCGCTTGTGCCCGAAATGGTCAGATCTGTTGCCCGCTCGGTGGCGTTCATGATCGAGCCGTCCGAAACACCCGTGATCGCTATGGTTGGATCAGTGAAATCTGTATCGAAGCTGCCTGTCGCCCGAACAGCCGGGTTTTCGGCGATGTCTGAGACATCTGCCGTCACGGCAATTGTTGCTCCGTCTGCCAAGAGTGCCAGATCAGCGGCTGGTACGGTAACGGTCCACGACCCGCCCGAAGCCTCGGCGGTGTAGGTGAGCCCATTCATCCCAACGGTTACGGTTTGATCGTCTTCAGCTGAGGTGGAACCCGAAATGGTCAGGTCGGTTCCGCGCTCCGCCGCATTCATGACAGCACCGTCCGAGAAGCTGTCGACGGTCACCGTCGGAGCGCTGACATCTTTGGCCAATTGCGCCGTTGCTTGAGGCGCTGCCAGCCCGTCCACGTCAGATACATTGGCTGTTATCGTAAAATCGCCGCCATCGGACAGAGACGCGAGATCGGCTGTCGGGACGGTTATGCTCCAGTTGCCACCCGAAACGAGGTCCGTATAGGTCTGGCCGTTCAGCACGACGGAAACTTGCTGGTTGTCGCCAACATTTCCGGTTGTTCCTGAAATGGTCAAATCTGAACCGGCTTCGGCAGCGTTCAGGATATCACCTACGGACAAGGGCGAAATGGCAATGGAGGGACCAGAGAGATCGACGGGCACCGTGGCCGTCACGGTGGTCGCCGGGTTGCCAGCCGCATCCGCGAGCGAAACACTGATCTCTGCCGGGGTGCCCGTCGTCAACCCGGCAAGATCCGCGTTGGGAATAGTGACAGACCAACTGCCGCCCAGCGTCGTGCCGGTAAAGGACTGCCCATCCAATACAAGCGTTACAGTTTGGTTGTCCTCAGCCGAGGTCGCCCCGGTCACGGTCAGATCGCCGGTTACATCAATAAGGTCGATGGACCCTCCGCCGACCGGATCGAGCGTGAGGGTTGGAGCCGTGAAGTCCGTATCGAAGCTGTTGCTGGCTTGAACGGCCGTGTTGCCAGCGCGATCCGAAACATCCGCTGTCACGCTGATGGTTGCCCTATCCGACAAGGCTGCCAGATCGGCGGCTGGAACGGTTGCCGACCATTGGCCGTTGGACACCGTACCGGTGTAAGTCTGACCATTCAGAGTGACGCTCACCGACTGCCCGTTTTCCGCGTCTGTCGCACCACTTACGACAAGATCTGTTCCCTGCTCGGCGGCGTTCGTGACGGCGCCATCCGAGAAACTGTCAATGCTGAGTGTTGGTGGGATGGTGTCTACGACCACGGTTGCCGTCGATACGGAGATCTCGTCCCCCAAGGTATCAAGCATACGGACAGTCACCGTGGACTGTCCTTGGGCCAGGGCGCTCGTCTCGGGCGCTGTGAGGGTGACGGTCCAGTTCCCCACGGAATCCGGTGTCACGGTTTTGGTCACGGAACCGATCGTGACCTCGACCGACGTCGCATCGTCTGGTGCAGTTGCGTTGGTCAGAGTGCTATCGAGGGAGGTGGCCTGCAACTCTGCCAAATTCAGAGTCGGGAAGTTTGGCGCAGGGGCTGGATCGTCCCCGCCGCCGCCTCCGCCGCCGCCACCTGCCGCCGCAGCACCGGCGAGACCAAGACCCGCCGCCGCAGCACCCATGCCGCCCAGACCACCTGCTGCTGAGGCGGCTCCGGCCTCGGCGACGGCGCTGAATTCGACGATCTGCGAAACCATCGCCTCGGCGATCATGATCGAGCCACTTTCAAGGACCTGAACATGTTCAGCCGCAACTACCATCGTGCGCCCATCGAGCATTTTCAGAAGGACATCCCCGTTGTCCATCAGCTTGGCGGATTTCACACCCGGGATCGTATCCGCGAATTGGAACGCATAGAGTTCCTCAACCGTCGCCTGCGCAAAAGCCGGAAGGGCCAGCAAGGTCGACACCAAACCGCCCGCAATGCCGCGCCCGGATAGTTTGCGCAGATTGCGTTCGATCCACGAGCGTTTGTGGCGATCACGGTCTGCCCCTGAAAGATCGGCTGGCGTATCAGTATTGCGCTCAGGTGTCTTCATCGTCTTGCCCCTCAGATTTGGTGTCCGCGATCCTGGGAAGGCCGTCCCCGACATGACGCTTTCTTCATCTGTCTTGCCTTCCGGTTACCACCGCGGGCGAACCTGGAAAAATTGAGTTAAACTGAAGCCGAACTCCTCGATTTCACCACATTCCCGCTTTTGTTTCGGTCTGGGCATCAGATCATCCTCAGGTCACTGCCAGGGGTGGCATCGGGGGTGATCAAGGTGATGCTTCAATTCGAAACTGTGGTTGCAACGGGAAGCCCGGCGCTCGATTCAGGTATCGGCGATACGGCTTTAAAAACGTTTAACGGGGATACGTATCTCTATTCCGTAACCGGTCCGTTCGGTGGCGTTGCCGCCTGGCGTCTCACGGAAGGGGCTGGGCCGCAGCTTGTAGATACGGTCTATCATAGCGGTCCGATCCTGTATCAGGTGGGGCGGACGGGTGTGCCAATCACCTTGGGCGCTGAAGACCAACTGGCCCTTGATATCAACAATGCAACGGGTTTGGTGGGGTACACGCTCAACGCGGATGGCACCTTTGGCGATCTGCAGGAAACCGGAGCGCTCGTCGGTGGCGGAGACATCTCGGCGATGGCGCAACTGGACGTCGGAGGGCAAAGCTATCTGACCCTTGCGCATGAAGATACCGATCAGATCGGCAGCTATGAGATCAACCCAGACGGCACGCTTTCGGTCGTGTCGCTGGTCTCAGGCCAAGCCGATTCGATGCATGCTGCGACGGTCGGGACTGAGCAATTCGTGATCACCGCGAACGCTGCGAATAGTGAAATCGCCGTGTTTGACGTGTCCGCAAGCGATCGCAGCCTCAGCGCTCTGGACAACAGTGCCGCTGTTTCAACGATGGGAATCTCTATGCCAACGGCGATTGAGGTGGTCGAGGCCTATGGCGAATCCTGGGTCATCGTGGCGGGGTCGGGCAGCAATTCCCTCAGCGTGATGGGATTGCGCAGCGATGGTCGGTTGATCCCCAAGGATCATGTTCTCGATACGCTGAATACCCGGTTTGAATCCGTGCAGGACCTGTCGGTGATCGAGGTGAATGGCCGTGCGTTCATCGTGGCGGGCGGGTCCGACGACGGCGTCAGCCTGTTCACGCTGACCCCGAATGGAAAGCTGGTCTATCTGGATAGCTTTGCCGACACGTTGGATAGCGGGTTGAGGAATGTCCAAACCCTCAGCCTCGCCCATATCGGTGATGAGCTTCAGGTGCTTGCAACCTCACAGCAGGATCCCGGGCTGACGCAGCTGAGTGTTTCTTTGGCAAATCTTGGCGTCGTCCTGGACGGTAGCGGGCCAGTTATGGGCACGGCGCAAGACGACATGCTCAACGCGGGGGTGCTGGATGCCCAACTGTCCGGTGGGGACGGAGATGACATCCTCATTGCAGGGAGTGGTCAGACGACGCTGACAGGTGGGGCAGGGGCCGATATCTTCGTCATGCAATATGGCAGCGATCCCACGACAATAACGGATTTCGAAGCCGGCACCGATCGATTGGACATGTTCGACTATCTGCTGCTGCGCACCCCTGATCAATTGACCTTTACCGCCACATCCCAAGGGGCCGACATCCAGTATCTGAATGAGGTCGTCCACGTGATTTCCTCAACCGGCACGCCGTTGACGAAAGAAGAAGTCTTTGGCTCCGGGTTTGGCGGGCCAGATCACATCCCCGTGGATTTCGGCACCTTCGGCGGGTTGGAGCCTGCAAGCTCGGACGGTATTCAGGGCCGCGTGAGCGTCGATTCCGAGACCGCCAATCCGGGCCTTGCAGATGCCGAGGTCAAGTTCACTCCGACCGGAGGCGGCACCGTCACCGCAACCACGGATGAGACCGGACGCTTCGATTTGAACGTTCCGAACGGGACGTTGGCCGGAGAGCTGGAGGTCGTCAAAACCTATTCAACGGCAAGCGGACGGGTCAACGCCTTGGATGCGTTGCAGGTTCTGCGTATCTCGGTTGGTTTGGATCCGACATGGGGGCCGGCGGCTCCGGAGAACCTGATTGCCGCCGATATAACACAGGACGGAGCCGTCAACGCCCTGGACGCGCTCTCCATCTTGCAGGCGGCGGTCGGACAAAGCTCACCCTATCCGGCGAAATGGGTTTTTCTGGACGCAGATGCCGACCTCTCAGGGATAACGCGAGATGCGGTGAACTATGACACACAGTTGGATATCACTGTCCAAGATGGTTCGTTTGCGGTGGATATGACCTCTATTCTTTTGGGGAACATCGAGTCGTTGTGACGGTGTTTTGCGGCTATTTTGCCAGGGCTGAACATTCTTTCCCGAACCGGTTTGTGGTCATGTTGAAAAAGCTGAGGGGCGGGCTGTCGCACTAGCGACCGCAGAGGATGATGGCTGGCCATTCGCTATAGCTCCCCCGAAAAGCAGTTTCTTTTCACCCGCTGATCTCAAAGTAAATTGTCATGGTTGACAAATAATCTTCGATCATTATTTGTCATCAGTGACAATTTATGAGGCCGCGATGCCAAGACCATCTCTGAAAGACCAACGATCCCAGGAAATCCTGGATGCGTACCTCACATGTGTGGCGCGGTTCGGCCTTGACGGCGCGACCCAGGAACGGATCGCAGAGGAAGCCGGCGTCAAGCGCCCCCTGCTGCGCCACTACCTTGGCAACAAGGACGAAATGATTGCTGCACTTGCCGAGTACACCCTTGAAGGCTTTGCGATGTCACTGGACGGCCTGCGACACGCCCTGCCAGACAGAGCAACGCCAACCGATCTTGTGGACGCTCTTTTTGCCGAAAACAGCGGAACTGATCCGCGGTTGATGTTGGCGTATCAGGCGCTGGTGACTGTTGTTCCGGATCGCCCCGAGTTTCGGCAGGATCTTTTGGACAGCCTAAGTGCCTTCTTTGACGTGGTTGAGGATGTCCTGAGGCGCGCTGCCCCTGACGCGCCGGATACAAGCATTCGTGCCGTGACTCAGGGTATTTCCGCAATCTTTGTCAGCATGGATGCCCTGTCGCCACTCGAGCCGCCCAAAGTCTGGCGCGCGGAATTGAAACTGGCGGCGTCTTTGCTGGCCTCTACGCTGGAGGCCGAGCGATGAGCCACGCCAGAACCGCAAATTATATAGCTTTGCCTGTCCTGTTGGCTGCCGCGTTCTTGGGTTTCTACTGGGTCTGGGGGCTGCTTTTCTTATGGTGGACCATTCCGACCATCCTGAATGGTCAGGCCTTTCTAGTGTTCGAGATCAACCGAGACGACGATCCAGTTCTTTTCTGGGCCATAGTCTGCCTTTGGGCTTTGTCAGGACTGATGATGCTCGCCGCCAGCCTTTTTCCGCAATACGCCCATCTGATGACCTGAGGGATAAAGATGACCAAAATGTATCATCACCTGCCTGTCGAAGCCTATACCTCGCAGGATTGGTTCGACCGGGAGCAACAACAAATCTTCTCACGCACCTGGCGTTTTGCGGGATTGGTTGAGGATATCGAGGGCCCCGGGCACTATCTGTCGGTGCAGGCAGGTCTCAACAACCTGTTTGTCGTCATGGGGCGCGATCACCGGCTGCGGGCCTTTCACAATATTTGCCGCCACCGCGGTACGCAGCTGATCCGCGCGGTCGGCAAGACGCAAAAGGCGCTGACCTGTCCCTACCACGATTGGACATATGATCTGGAAGGAAATCTAATCTCCGTCCCCGATGAGGCGTCGGAATTTCCCGGTGGTATCGATAAATCCTGTCTTGGCCTCAAACCGGCTAGTGTAGATATCTGGCGCGGTATGCTGTTCGTTCATCCCGATCCGAATGCGCCCACACTTGCGGAATGGTTCGGCGAGGTCGATCCATTCCTTGGCCCGCACAAACCCGAGGAATTGGTAGAGTACGCTGAAGGCCGGAATACCTATGAAATCAAGGCCAATTGGAAGATCGTTGTCGAGAACTACATCGACGTTTATCATCTGAGCCACCTGCACTCGAACACCCTTCATATGTATGATCATGCCAAGGCAGAATACGGGTGGAAGGGGCTGCACTATCACTTTTGGGAGCCCCCTTCAGCGGAGTACGCCAAGGACCACGAGGCGAACCTGCCGATGCCGCGCGCGATCCCAAAACCCCATGTCGGTGCCTGGGTTCCAATGCTCTTTCCCGGCATTGGTATCGGAGCCAGTGAAGAAAGCTGGAACCTGTTTGTCATCACGCCACTGGCGCCGGACCTGACGCGCATCGAAAACCGCTCGAAGCTGGCCAACGTATCAGACTGGGCGTTTCAGCAACAGCAATGGAAAAGCTGGGGTTTTTGGAAGGACTTTGGCGGTGCGAAGTACCAAGGGGACGATGCCGCCGGGGAGGACGATCCGATGGCATCCGGAGACTTCACGACCGAGGATATCTATGCCTGCGAACAACAGCAGAAGTCCCTGAAAAGCCCCTACTTGGAAATCGGCCCGGCCGGGATTGGCGAAAACCCGATTACCCAGCACCAGAAAGCCGTGTTGGAGTTCATGAAGGATGATTGAACAATGCGGAGATGGATCATGACACCCGTTCAAGCCACCCTGACAGGCGTGGTCATCGCGTCGGCTTTAGTGCTGACAGCGCAAGCAGACACGCCTGAAGAGATCTCTGCCCGTGTCCTGGCGGCTCAAGACAAAGATAGCCTTCTGGCTACGTGGGACAGTTGGCATCCCGAAGCCACACACCGGATCGTCCTCAAATACGGTGCCGGGCAGGAAGATGATGTCTTCACTTACCGTGTGGGGGACGTTGCCGCCGCTACCGATGCTGAACTCCCCAAGGATCTGGCGGACTACAAGGAAACTGAGCGATCCATGCCGAGAATGACCACCCGCACCGAAGATGAGGTCCACCACGTAACCGCGGTTACGGATGTTGAATATGATTGGCAGGGATATGCCGGCAAAATGCGTCAGACAGATGAGTTTGCCTTTGAACCTTACCTTGGCGGGATGGTGGTCCGGTCATTGACAACAACTTATGACTACCGGTGATTGGTGATTTAATGCAGCGCGACTTCTATCCATTGACCGTATCTGACATCCGCACAGAGATCGGCGGTGTAGCCACAAGTGTCACTTTAGATGTCCCTGCCAGACTGGCTGATCTGTTTCAATGGATAGCAGGGCAACATTTGACGATCAGGTTTTTGATCGAAGGGCAGGAACATAGGCGCAGCTACACCATCTCAAACCCTCCTGGATCCGCACTGCGCATCACTGTGAAACGAGTGAAAGGCGGGATCGTGTCGAACCATATCGGTGATGCTCTGTCGGTGGGCGATATCATCGAAGTCATGCCCCCCTTTGGACAGTTCACCTTAACGCCCGGACTCCTTAAACGCCGCACACACTATTTCTTTGGCGCGGGCAGCGGCATCACGCCTTTATACGCGATGATCAATGCCGTTTTGACGGCAGAGCCGCATTCCGTCGCGCATTTGGTTTTCGGCAACACCAACGCGAACAGCATCATTTTTCGGGACGAGTTGGAGCAGATCCAAGCTCGATACCCAAAACGCTTTTCTGTGCGCCATGTTCTGTCCCACCCGTCACTGCTGAGTTGGTTCAGCCCTTGGCGCACGGGTCGGTTGGACGCAAACACCGTTCAGGCCGCTATTGCCGAGACCCCACCTGTAGCGCAGGACGTGCAGTACTGGATCTGCGGTCCGGGCAGCATGAACACTGACCTGCGGGCGGCGCTCAAGAATTTGGACGTGCCTGACGATCGCATTCACACGGAAAGCTTTGGAGGGAATGCCGAGCCCGACCTCAGCACGTCAGGGGTCGCAGCGACAGCCCGCATAAATCTGCATGGTGCATGGCATGACGTACCGGTGGCTGCGGGTCAAACCATACTGGAAGCTGCCCAATTGAAAGGCTTAAATCCACCATACAGTTGCCAGTCCGGTGTCTGCGGTGCCTGTGTTGCCCGGCTTACCGAAGGGGCCGTCCATATGCGGAACCGAGTTGCACTTGAAGACGGAGATATCTCGAAAGGGCTCATCCTCTGCTGTCAAAGCGTTGCGACGCAAAAAAGCATCGCCTTGAAGTTTGAGGGGTAGACTCGGGATCACGAAAACGCAGGCAGAAGCCAAGCAAACAAGTCGAAACCCCACACCGCAAGTTGAAGGATTGGAAGTGGTGGCTGCGAGAAGATCAAATCTCCCTGCAGACCCGCGTTTTAACCTAAAACACTGGTACTCGCAGCCAAGTCAGAGGATTTTGCCGTCACCTGCCTTGTTACTCGAAGTGCGTAAGGATGGATTACAGACCGTTTTGTAATCGAACCCGAAGGATCTTTTGGAGACCAGAAGCATCCTGCGCTCTTTGCCTTGCGCGGCAATGGGCTTGGACGTGTTGTTTTGAAGGGTCTAGCCCGGATCGAGCAAGTCGACTGATCCGGGCTTTCAATCAAAGACCGTCGCGGGCTGGAAATAGGCCCGTGTTCCAGGTGCCGCTAGGCAGGGACTTTGGCTCGTTCACGTTGCGGCCCTGCAACCTTACTGGGTGTTCCAGACACATAGACTTCCTCAATCGCGCGATCATCTCCCATCATCTGCAGGACGAACAGCTCTTGTGACAGGTCGTCTACGCGATCCATACGTAGGGCCATGGCCGGGGTGCTGCGTGCGTTTAGAACAACGACGTCCGCTTCAGTTCCTGGGGCGAGCGTGCCGATTATGTCTTCGAGGCCCAGAACGCAGGCATTGCCGCGGGTTGCCCAATGGAAAGCTTGCAAAGGGTGCAGGGCTGTCCCTTGCAATTGTAGGATCTTGTAGCCTTCGTTCAGGGTTTGCAGCATCGAATAGCTGGTGCCCGCGCCAACATCCGTTGCGATACCGTTGGCGATCCCGCGCGCGCTCAGCCCGGCATGATCAAACAGGCCGCTTCCCAGAAACAGGTTCGAGGTTGGGCAGAACACAGGATGCGCGCCGGTTTCAGCAAGCGCGTCGATCTCGCGCGGTTCAAGATGGATGGAGTGTCCGAGCAGGGTTTTGCGCCCCAACAGACCGTAGGACTGATAGACATCCAGATAATCCCGCGCCTGCGGATAGAGCTGCTTGGTAAAAGCAATCTCGTCCTTGTTTTCCGACAAGTGTGTCTGGATGTGGCAGTCGGGATGCTCTTGCGCCAGCGCCTGGGCCATCGCCATCTGGTCCGGGGTCGAGGTGATCGCGAACCGAGGTGTGATGGCATAGCCGTTGCGGCCCTTGCCATGCCAGTCAGAGATCAGGGCCTTGGTGTCGTCATATCCGGATTGCGCCGTATCCTGTAGCGCCTCAGGCGCGTTGCGGTCCATCAGGACCTTGCCTCCCAGCATGCGCATGTTGCGTCTGGTCGCTTCGGTAAAGAACGCGTCAGCCGAGGTCTTGTGGACCGAGCAATAAGCAACCGCCGTCGTGGTGCCATGCGCGATCAGTTGATCATAAAACGCCCGCGCCATGGTTGCGCTGTGCCCGTCCGAAGCAAAGCGGGTTTCTTCTGGGAACGTGTAGGTATTGAGCCAGTCCAATAGCTGTGCGCCCCATGAGGCGATCACCTGCACTTGGGGGAAGTGAATGTGGGTGTCGATGAACCCCGCCATCATCAGATGAGGGCGATGGTCTGTCACAGGCACGCCCGCGGCCTTTGCGCGGATCGCCGAGAATGGGCCGGTGTCCTGAATGATCCCGTCCCGGATCAACAGCGCGCCGTCCTCAAGATAGGTATAGGCGCCGGTATCTTCGCCGTTTTGGGGCTCGCGATGAAAGGTCAGCAGACGACCGCGCAGCAATCTCTGTGTCATGGAATGTCTCGTATGTCGTGGGAAAACGGGTAGGGGGGCAGCCCTGAGGCTGCCCCGCAATCGATCAGGCCTGTTGTGCAGGTGTATCGTCGTCGATCAGATCGGGCTCATCTGGGACGATCACGCGATGCTCAAGGTCCTCTTTCGGGGCGAGCATCGGGTAGAGGTAGAGGAACCCGCCGACGATCAGATAGCCGATGGTAATCCCGTCGAACTGCGGCATCTGCAGCGTATAAGAGTGGATGATCCCCACCGCTGACATCAGTCCGCCTGCGACGGCAAACGCCCCTGCCATACGGAACCGGCCGTCTATCACGTCGGCCACAATGGCCCCCCAGATCAGACCGGTGATGATCGCACCCTGGCTAAGCGCCAGATGTCCTTCGTAATGGGCACCCTCCATCAACAGCGCCGCGGTCAGGCCCTCGTCACCCAGCGCAGGCAGGCCTTCGACGCCGCTACTGCGCAGCGCGTTCATCAGCGACCCCCATTTGACCATCAGGAAGGCCGAGATATGGGGCAAGATCGCAAAGGAGACCGCAGCCATGTGCATCGGCTTCACGGCCCAGGCCGTGTTGGTGATCAAGCTGACCGAGACAAAGACCAGAACGGGTGCCGCAGCCGCAATCGGGATCAGACCCGCAAGGAAAGACAGGAAGCCCAGGAAAGCTGCAGCTGCGATCACGACGGCCACACCCACGATGTAGCCCGCATGTGCATCAAGCCGCTTGTAGGCCGGATGACCGATATAAACGGTCGTCGGGAAAGGAGAACCAAACAGTGCGCCTAGCATCGTGCCCGCGCCATCCGTTACCTGGCACAGCCCGACGGGGTAGTGATCGCCCGCGGCCTCGGCGGATTCCACGTTGTTCATGGTTTCGATGAAGTTGTAGATCTGCACCGGGATGAGCACCAGAAACAGCTCAGGGTTGGCGAACAGGTACTTAACACCGGCGATGAGGTCGCCGAAATAGAGGATAGGAGGGTAGAAGCCGATGCCGCTTGTGTCGATTTTCGCCTCACCAAGGATGATGGCAATCACCGTGCCCGCCGCAATCGCGACCAGACCGGCAGGCACGTTGCCTGGCAGGCGGAACCGCCCGATCAGACCCCAAAGGATGAACAGCAACGAGGTAAAACCGATAATTGGGTTCTCAAACACCTCGGCCAGCGGGACCGAGCCGATAAAGACCAGCGCAATACCGCACAGCGTGCCGAGCATCCCGGCGCGCGGTGTAATCCGCTTGAGGTAAGGACCCACAAACGCCCCAAGGGCTGCAACGATCCCGCCCATGAAGCCCGCGCCGATTCCTACCTGCCAGGCCAGCATCGGGTCGTTGGTGGCCCAGTAAATTGGTCCGATCACGCCAAAAAGGTAGACGAACATGACCGGGGTCGAGATGCCGTAGGGCAGGGCGGTGACATCTTCGCCCTTTCTGGTGGCCGCCCATTTGGCGAGAAACGTATAAACTCCGACACCGGCCAGGATTGCTATGGCGGCACCGGGCACGATGCGGCCAAAGACGATCTCGGCTGGCATCTGGAACACGAACTGACAGACCCCGGAAAGGATCAGCAGGTTCACTAGGTTATCCGTAAAAAGCGCCCAGAAAGCGCTGAAGTCGCTGCAGGTAAACAGCTTGTATTCGTAGGTCCTCCCGTCCATGACGGTCTCCTCCTCTGATAGGACCGGAATTGCCTGTTGGATGTCAGGCGGATCTCCCTCTCCGGTCGTGATGTTGGCCCATGACGGGCGCCTTGGTTGCCCCGGTCGGGGCGGTCGCGGCAGTTTCAGAGGTCAG
This sequence comes from Ruegeria sp. AO1, assembly GCF_056535985.1. Taxonomy (NCBI): domain Bacteria; kingdom Pseudomonadati; phylum Pseudomonadota; class Alphaproteobacteria; order Rhodobacterales; family Roseobacteraceae; genus Ruegeria; species Ruegeria sp. AO1. The sequence continues at coordinate 287,192 of NZ_JBQFJC010000002.1, read as the reverse complement.
TTCAGCCATCACCTCGGCCACCACGAAGGCGGCGATGACGCTGGGCCGCTTGTCGCGGCTACCGCTTGCCCCGATGGGGCATCTCAAATGTTCGATGGATTGTCCGTCACACTGTTTGTGTGCCCAGTTCCTCAGCTTGATCCGCTTGGTCGCGGATCCGATCATGCCAACGTAGGCCGCATCCTGACGGTCAAGCGCGGCGGTGGTCAGCAGGAAATCAAGCCCGTGATCATGGGTCAGGACGATAAAGGCGCTGCCCGCAGGTGCACTGAGGATTTCGGCTTCGGGGATTGCACTCAGCCGGGTTTCGACATTTGCAGTGCAGAGGTCGATTTCCTCGGCCCGTGTGTCAACGAGGATGCAGCGTACAGGCAAGTGCTGAAAAAGATCCGCAAGTGCGCGCCCCACATGACCAGCCCCCATCACGTAGACATGCGGCAAGGCATTTTCGCGCAGCGCCGCACGGTCGGTTGCGGCCCCCTTGTCCGAGGACCGCATGCGGGTCAGTTGCAACTCGACCCGTCCACCGCAACATTGGCCAATTTCGGGCCCGAGCGGCACATCCATATCTCGGTGAAGCGACCCGTCCCGCAGCATGGCCCGCGCGGCGTTGATAGCCATGAACTCAAGCTGCCCACCGCCGATCGTCCCCCAAAACGCATTTGGCGCTACGAACATCTCAGTCCCTTCGTTGCGCGGCGAAGACCCGCGCACACGCGTCAGCGCGATGCGGATCACGCTGCTTTGTTCGGAGAGAAACGTCCTCAGGGACTGCGCGGCAGGCATTGTTTAGGCACCGTTTTGCAGGCGGGCAACGGCCATCAGGACACGCTCGGGCGTGGCCGGGGCGTCGAGGCGTGGACATTCCCGGTAGTCGGCGACGGATGCCACGGCCATCGACAAGGCCTCGAACACCGAAATACCCAGCATGAAGGGCGGCTCACCTACGGCTTTGGAGCGCTTGATCGTCAACTCTCGGTTCTCCGACCAATCGGCGAGTTTGACATTGAAGATACGCGGGCGGTCCGAGGCCAACGGGATCTTGTATGTCGACGGGGCATGCGTGCGGAGGCGACCGGCATCATCCCACCAAAGCTCTTCAGTGGTAAGCCAGCCCATGCCCTGAACAAAAGCCCCCTCAACCTGACCCTTATCAAGAATGGGATTCAGTGAGCGTCCGACATCGTGCAGCACATCCGTGCGGTCGACCCGGTATTCTCCGGTCAGGGTATCTATGGTCACTTCCGAACAGGATGCCCCATAGGCGTAGTAGTAGAACGGACGGCCTTGGCCCTTATCACGATCCCAGTGGATCTTGGGGGTTTTGTAAAAACCGGCTGCCGACAGCTGCACGCGCGCCATATAGGCCTGTTTGATGAAGGCATCGAAGGGCAGAACATATTCGCCGATGTGAACATGATTGGCGAGAAAGATCACCTCCTCAGGGCTCACATCCCATGTTTCCGAGGCGAATTTCACCAGCCGTTCCTTGATCTGCTCGACCGCGTTCAACGCGGCCATTCCGTTCAGGTCGGTGCCGCTGGAGGCTGCGGTGGCGGATGTGTTTGGGACCTTCTCGGTCGTTGTCTTGGTGATCTTGATCCGGTTGAAATCAACCTGGAAGGCCTCAGCCACCACCTGCGCGACCTTGGTGTTGAGGCCTTGCCCCATTTCGGTGCCGCCGTGGTTCAGATGGATCGAGCCGTCCTTGTAGACATGCACCAGCGCGCCGGCCTGATTGTACCACGTCGCCGTGAACGATATGCCGAACTTCACCGGCGTCAGAGCGATCCCCTTTTTTAGGATCGGCGAGGATTGGTTGAAAGCGATGATGTCCTGACGGCGCTGGCGGTAGTCTGAGGTCTGCTCCAGTTCTCCGACCAGCTGATCCAGAATGCTGTCTTCGACCACTTGATGATAAGGCGTCACGTTCCGGTTTTCGGTGCCATAGAAATTGGCCTTGCGTACATCCAGAGGGTCCAGATCCGTGGCATAGGCAATCTCTTCGATCATCCTTTCCGCCGCGATCACTCCCTGCGGCCCGCCAAATCCGCGGAAAGCGGTGTTTGAAACCGTGTTTGTTTTCATCGGATGGCTGCACAGGCGCACATTCGGGTAGAAATAGGCGTTATCCGCATGAAACAGTGCCCGGTCGGTCACCGGCCCCGACAGATCCGCCGAGAACCCGCAACGCGCGGCAAAGCTGCTTTCAACAGCCTGAATGCGTCCCGTATCGTCAAAGGCCACGTCATAGTCGATCACAAAGTCATGGCGTTTGCCGGTCGCCGTCATATCCTGATCCCGGTCGGGCCTGATCTTGACGGCGCGGTTCCACTTCTTCGCGGCCATGGCGGCCACAACGCAGAACAAGTTCATTTGGCTTTCCTTGCCGCCAAAGCCACCACCCATGCGGCGCACATTGACCACAACGGCGTTGGACGGCACGCCAAGCACATGGGCCACCATATGCTGTGCTTCAGACGGATGCTGGGTCGAGCAATGCACGACTACATCATCATCCTCGCCCGGAATGGCAAAGGCGATGTGACCCTCAAGATACATGTGATCCTGTCCGCCGACGCGCATCCGGCCTTTTATCCGGTTGGGGGCCGCAGCCTGAGCGGGCGCAACATCTCCACGCTCCAGCTTAAGAGGGGCGGTGACATACGGGTAGCCAGCGTTTTGGGCCTCCGTGGGGTCAAGCGCATGGGGCAGGGTTTCGTATTCGATCTCTGCCAGCTCGGCGGCACGGCGTGCGATGTCGCGAGTCTCGGCTATGACGGCAAACAGGGGTTGGCCGTGAAATTGAATGGCGTCAGTTGGGAAAACCGGCTCGTCGTTCAGATGCGTTGGGCTGATGTCATTGACCCCCGGCACGTCATCTGCCGTCAGAACACCAACAACGCCGGGTGTCGCCAGAACCTTCGCAAAATCGATGCCCAACAGTTTGGCATGGGCCACATCGGACACGCCAAGATAGGCGTGCAGCGCGCCTTGGGGCAGGGTGATATCGTCGGTGTAATCGGCCCCTCCGGTAACATGCTTGATCGCGCTGTCGTGGTTGACGTCGGTGTGGGCGGCCCCAACGATGGAAACGGTGTCTTTCATGGTGTCGTCTCCTTGTTACGCACAGGCCAGTTGAACGGGGGTGTCGGTCTGGGCGTCATGTTCGAGGAAGAACCGACGCAGCAGGTTCTGGGCCGTTAGCATCCGATAGTCGGACGAGGCGCGCCAATCGGTCAGGGGCGAGAAATCCTGAGCCAGAGCCGTTGCCGCCGCTTCGAAACTTTCGCGCGACCAGGGTTGACCGTTCAGAGCAGCCTCGGCAGCAGCTGCGCGCTTTGGCGTCGCGGCCATGCCACCCATGGCGATGCGGGCGTCGCAGATGATGCCATCTTCAACCGACATATGAATACCTGCCGCCACCGATGAGATATCCTCATCGCGGCGCTTCGAGATCTTGTAGGCAGCGTTCATTTCCTTTGGCTGGGGTAGAGGAACACGTATGCTTTCCACAAACTCGTCCGGTTGGCGATCTTGCTTGCCGTAGTCAATGAAGAATGCGTCCAGCGGCAAGGTCCGCACATCCGACCCTCGCCGCAGTGTGATTTCCGCTCCAAGCGCGATCAGCACAGGCGGCGTGTCCCCGATGGGAGAGCCGTTGGCGATGTTGCCGCCCACTGTGCCCATGTTGCGCACCTGCCACCCGGCAATACGATCCCAGTATGAGGTGAGGTGCGGTAGATGCTCGGACAGTAGGTCCTGGCAATCGGTGTAGCTGGCACCTGCACCGATCCGCAGGTGCTGGCCCTGTTTTTCGACCGCTTTCAGGTCTTCGAGATGTCCGGTAAAGATCGCCGGTCCGATTTTGCGCAGGAATTTCGTGACCCAAAGGCCCACATCCGTTGCACCCGCGACAATGGTGGCCTCTGGATACGTCTGCAGGCACTCGGCCAAGTCATCCACGTTGCAGGGAAGGATGCTCAGATTGTCCTGCGGTCCCGAGACGACGCGCCTCCCGTCTTTCAACGCCGCCAGACGCGCGGTCATGGCCTCACGTTCGGTGTTCAGGTAGTCCGAGGCCGGGGTGCCGTAGCGGCTGACAACAACAGCCGCCCGAATGATCGGCTCATACCCGGTGCAGCGGCACAAATTGCCCTGCAAGGCGGTTTCGACCTGCGCCTCTGTTGGTTCGGGCGTTTGCATCCACAGCGCATAGAGCGCCATGACGAAGCCCGGCGTGCAGAACCCGCACTGGCTGCCGTGATGATCAACCATGGCTTGCTGCACCGGATGCAGGCGACCGTTGGGGCCGGACAGATGCTCAACCGTCACAACATGGCAGCCGTCTAAAGAGGCAAGGAATCGAATGCACGCATTCACCGGAGCATAGGCAAGGCCTGTCCGCCCAAGCCGCCCGACAAGTACGGTACATGCACCGCAATCCCCTTCGGCGCAGCCTTCCTTGGTGCCTGTCAGTCGGCACTCGAGACGTAGAAAATCTAGAAGAGTCTGATCGGCTGATACGTCTGGAACGGATACATCCTTGCCATTTAGGGCAAATCGGATGTCAGTGCGCGGCGTCATGCTAATCTCCCTCTACACCTGCCTTCGGGTGGGTCGCCGCAGGACCATAGAGTCAGAGATTGAGTCTTAAAATCGTCGGAAATGACAAATACTTTCAACAAAACATTGAAAAAGAAATCCCGCCGTCGCAGTCTTCCCGCAGAGGGAGGAATGAATGTCATACATCGAAAGCTTGCGGGTCTTCGTTAGGGTGATGGAGCTGGGAAGCATCACGTCCGGCGGCCGTGACCTGCGGCTGACACCCGCGGTGGCCAGCAAACGTCTGAAAGAGCTGGAGAACCATCTGGGCGTGCGCCTGTTCAACAGAACAACCCGCTCGATGACGGCAACAGAGGTCGGCGAGGTTTTCTATGATGAGGCCAAGGCCGTTTTGCTGGCGTTGGACCACGCCGAGGCGCGCGTCGCCAGTTTTTCGGACGCCCCCCGCGGTGCGATCCGCATCACCGCGCCGCTGGGGGTGGGGCGCAGGATCGTTGCGCCTCTGGTCCCGGATTTCTCGGAGCGCTATCCCGAAACCGAGATCCGCATGCGCCTGTCCGACCGCAAAGTGGACATGATGGCCGATGGTTTGGATATCGCGTTCTTTATCGGAGAGCCGGGCGATTCCGCGATGAAACTGCGGAAATTCGCGGATTGTGATCGGCTGCTATGTGCCTCGCCTGAATATCTTTCGAATTTCGGCGTGCCAAAAACGCCGGATGACCTATTGCACTCTCAGCACAATTGCCTGCTGCTGCGCTATCCCAGATCGCCCGAGTATTTCTGGACTCTGAACACCGACATGGGTCCGCGCAAACTTGAGGTTCGGGGCAAATACGATGCGGATGATGGCGATGTCCTGACGGATTGGGCTTTGTCAGGCAAAGGAATCGTCAACAAACCGCGTTTCGATGTGAAAGAGTATCTCGTGTTGGGCCAGCTGGTTGAGGTTCTGCCCGCGACACCACCCTTGCCAACTATCTTCGGCTGCCTCTATCCGCATAAGAAACTTCAGGACCCCAAGATACGCCTGTTCGTGGAACACATCGCGAAACACAGCAAAAGGTTCTTTGGATAAAGCAGCAGGAGGGGCCTGTATCACCTGCTACACGTCGGGGCTTACTGGCCTCTAACCTCGCGCACCCAAGCGATGATGGTCTGGCGGGCTTCGTCATCCATTTGAACCGCGGCTGGTGGAGGCATCGCATGGCTGATCCCGGCCTGCAGATAGATTTGATCAGCCTGACGGGCGACATCGCCGGGCGTTTCAAGATAGACCTTCTTGGGAGCCCATTTCATTGTGCCATAAACTGGCTCGCGCGCATGGCACATGGAGCAGTTGCCCAAAACCGCGTCATAGGCGGCCTCGAACCCCGCGGCCGAGGCGAATTTCTGTTCATAGGGTGTCAGCTCGCGCGCTTCGGCCTCTTCCCATGTCTCACCAGATCGGACCGAGGAGAGCCATGCAATCGCGATCATCAGAAGGACCGTGACTGCCCAGGTCCAATGAGGGCCTGTTCCAGTCGCATGCATCGTGTTGAAGTAGTGGCGAATGGTGACCCCGGTCAGAAAGATGAGACTTGCAATGATCCATGAATACTCGGTGCCGAAGGCCAGCGGGTAGTGGTTCGACAGCATCAGGAACACGACCGGCAAGGTCAGATAGTTGTTATGCGTCGAACGTACCTTGGCGATCTTGCCGTATTTTGCGTCCGGGGTCCGACCGGCCTTGAGATCTGCGACTACGATGCGCTGGTTCGGCATGATCTGAAAGAACACATTGGCCGTCATGATCGTTGCGGTAAACGCCCCCAGATGCAGTAGCGCGGCCCGTCCGGTGAATATCTGGTTATAGCCCCAGGACATGATCACCAGGATCACGAACAACAACAGCATCAGAATGGTGGGATGATCGCTCAGCTTGGATTTGCAAAATTGGTCATAGAGCAGCCAGCCAATGGTCAGTGACCCGCCCGAGATCAGAATTCCCTGCCACAGCGCCAGATCGACCTTGGTCGGGTCCAGCAGGAACAGCTCTCCTCCGACCCAGTATATGATCATCAGGAGCGCAGCACCGGACAGCCATGTGGTGTAGCTTTGCCATTTGTGCCAGGTCAGATGTTCGGGCATCCGGGCGGGGGCCACGAGGTATTTTACGGTGTGGTAAAACCCGCCGCCATGGACCTCCCATTCCTCGCCATAGGCCCCATCCGGCAGCGCAGGGTTTGGCTTAAGCATCAGGTCCAATGCGATAAAGTAGAAAGATGCCCCAATCCACGCCATCGCAGTGATCACGTGCAGCCAGCGGACCGAAAAGGCAATCCACTCCCACATTACGGCCAGATCATACATGGGTTTGCTCCTAAGATTCTTTGCTTCCGCTCACTCTATGCGAGACTGCTTTGTTCTGGTATTGCTAGCAAAGACCAAGCAGTATCAAAAAATGCAAAAAAATGTCCTATCTAGATAACATCAGAACCTTTGTCCGAGTCTACGAGTTGGGCAGCATGTCCGCCGCAGGCCGTGATCTGAGGGTTTCTCCGGCTGTCACCTCGGCGCGAATATCGCAACTGGAAGAGCATTTGGGCGTGCGCCTGTTTCAACGCACGACGCGTAGCCTCACGCCGACAGAACAGGGGCAGTCCTTCTATCGGGGGGCCGCTGAAATCCTTGAGGCCGTTGAAAATGCTGAGGCTCAGATCGTCAATATTACCGAGAATCTGAAAGGATCTCTCTACGTGGCTGCGCCATTGGGGGTAGGTCGCAGACTGATCGCGCCGCAGGTGCCAAAGTTTCTGGCCGAGTACCCCGAGGTCAATGTCAGGCTGAGGCTGACAGATCGAAAAGTCGACCTGACAACAGAAGGTCTGGATCTTGCGTTCTTTCTTGGGCAGCCCGAGGACAGCAACTTGCGCATTCGCAAGATCGCCGATGTTGAAAGAGTGCTGTGCGCATCCCCAAAATACATCAAAAAACGCGGAATGCCGGCAAGTGGAGACGATTTGATCGCCGACAATCACGAATGCCTCAACCTGCGCTTTCCGGGCGCGACCGAGTTTCAATGGCTTCTCAGAACTCAAACGGGGCCAAAGCGATTCCGCGTCTCTGGCCGTTATGAATCAGACGATGGTGATGTGTTGACGGATTGGGCGCTTGCGGGTCACGGGATCGCGCTGAAGCCGATCTTTGAGATTGCACAGCACCTCAAGGCTGGAAACCTGGTTCCGGTGGCCACAGAAACGCCTCCGGAACCCATTCAGATGGCGTGTCTGTTCACACACCGTCGCATGCAAGATCCCAAAACGCGGCTTTTTATGGAGTTCATCATAGAGCGTATCGGATCCTCGATCGCCGCCGCGAACACCTAGAGCGGAGACTTTAGCTGCCGCGATAGGTCGAGTATCCAAAGGGGGAAAGAAGCAGAGGCACATGATAGTGAGACTGCTCGGACATCCCGAACCGGATCGGTATCACATCCAGAAATCGAGGATCTTCGGGCGGAGTGCCCGATGCATCAAGGTACGCGCCGGCATAGAAGATCAGCTCGTATTCGCCCGTTGAAAACTCGGATTGCGGCAGAATCTGTTCGTCGGTTCTGCCGTCGTCATTTGTCACCAGTGCTTTCAGCAAGGTGCGGTCTGTGCCATTGATGCGGTACAGCTCGATTTTCAGTCCTTCGGCGGGGCATCCCCGCGCTGTATCCAAAACGTGTGTGGTCAGGTAACCGGTCATTTGCGCCACTCCTAAAGTCGCTTATTTCTTAGTCTGTTTTCTCCTCCGAGGGCAAAGCCAGACTATCCGAAGCTGCTTTTCGTATTTTTTGAAAAATTTCTTTGATTATCCGGAGTATTGAGGAACTCAAGAAGAAGGAAACAAATGTGAAGCCTTATCCACGAGATATGACCGGCTATGGCAGTCAAATGCCCAAAGCCAACTGGCCCAATGGGGCCCGGATCGCGATTCAGATCGTATTGAACTATGAAGAAGGTGGCGAAAACAACATCTTGCACGGTGACGCCGCATCCGAGGCGTTTCTGTCCGAGATCACTGGTGCGGCCCCGTGGCCGGGACAGCGGCACTGGAACATGGAATCGATCTACGAATACGGCAGCCGTGCCGGGTTCTGGCGTGTTCACCACCTTTTGCAGGACCTGCCAGTGACTGTTTATGGCGTGGCGACCGCATTGGCGCGTGCCCCGGCGCAGGTTGCGGCGATGAAGCATGCAGGCTGGGAGATCGCAAGCCACGGACTGAAATGGATCGAACACAAGGATATGGACCCGCAAGATGAGCGTGCCCAGATTCGCGAGGCGATCCAGCTGCACAGCGAAGTCACCGGCCAGCCTCCGCGCGGTTGGTACACGGGTCGGTGTTCCATGAATACAATCGATCTTGCCGCTGCAGAGGGTGACCTTGCCTATATCGCGGACAGCTACGCCGATGATCTGCCCTATTGGATCAAGGCAGGGGGCAAGGATCAGCTGATTGTGCCCTATACGATGGATTGCAACGATATGCGTTTCGCGATTCAGGCCGGATACACAAATGGTGAGCAGTTCGAAAGCTATCTGAAAGATAGCTTCGACATGCTCTATGCCGAGGGCACAGCGGGTGCGCCGAAAATGCTCTCGATCGGGTTGCACTGCCGTTTGATCGGTCGTCCGGGTCGCGCCATGGCGCTGAAACGCGCGCTGGACTATTTCAGACAACATGATGGTGTCTGGTTCGCGACACGTGAACAGATTGCCGATCACTGGGCAAAGGAACACCCGCCGATGCAACGCCTCACCCCGTCCGAAATGGACCAACCTACCTTTGTGTCCGAATTTGGCGGCGTGTTCGAACACAGCCCTTGGATTGCCGAAGGCGCGTTTGACCTTGAACTTGGACCGACCCATAACAACGCGGCTGGCGTCCACAACGCGCTTGCACGTGTATTCCGCACCGCTACGACCGAGCAACGCCTTGGTGTCCTGACCGCGCACCCGGATCTGGCGGGCAAACTTGCCGCCGCCGGGCGGCTGACCAAGGAAAGCACAGCGGAACAGGCCGGGGCCGGTCTGGACATGCTGACAGATGAAGAACGCGAAACCTTTACCGCGTTGAATGAGGCCTATACCTCCAAATTCGGCTTTCCCTTCATCATCGCCGTCAAGGACAACACGAAGGCCAGCATCCTGGAGGCCTTTTACCGCCGCATTGACAGTGATCGGGATACCGAGTTCGACGAAGCCTGCCGTCAGGTCGAACGGATCGCCGAGCTGCGCTTGATCGAGAAGTTCTCGGAATGACAGTCGAGCTGAAGCTACAGCCCCTGACCCCCGAAGCCTTTGCGCCGTTTGGAGATGTGATCCAAGCGGCGGGTGAGGTGGACAAGTACATCAATCAGGGCAAATGCGCCCGTTACCATGACCGCGCGGAATTGGATTTCCAAAACGGCCGCGCCGGGATCAGCGTGTTCCAGTCCGAGGCTTTCAACCTTCCGATCAGGCTGGATATGATGGAGCGTCACCATGAGGGCAGCCAGGCGTTTCTGCCATTGTCCGAAAAGCCGTTCGTTGTGGTTATAGCTCCCGATGAAGACGGAAAACCCGGCCACCCGATTGCGTTCATAACTGCGCCGGGGCAGGGGGTAAACTACCACCGAAACACTTGGCACGGGGTACTGACCCCGCTCCATGATCCGGGGCTTTTTGCGGTCGTGGATAGAATTGGCAACGGACCCAACCTACAGGAGCATTGGTTCGAGGTCCCGTACCTTATCGTCGACTAAGTCGCCTGAAGATGCGCGGTTTCTCGCGCCGTCCCTGCGCATGAGGCGGGAATTGCAGCGAGAATCCAGTGCCTAGCAACATTTTCTGGGTGGAACCACATTGGCCGTGGTGGTAACCCCGGCCGTTGTAATCCGAGGGGCAATTTGTCGCTCGGAACCAAGTTTCAGCGTTTACTTTGGCGTCAGAAATCGACCTCGATCGCGATCCCTTTTTCTACGGCAAGGTCGACCACCGCTGCGGCCACCGCAAGATCCTGCAGGCCTACGCCCGTGCCGTCGAACAATGTGATCTGATCATTTGCCGAGCGGCCCTCATGCGTTCCATTGATGACCGCACCAAGCTGAGCGACGTCGCTTTGGCTTATCAGTCCCTCGGCGACGGCGTGCTGTGCCTCGCCAATGGTGACAGATTGCGCGACCTCGTCTGTGAAGACACGCGCTTTGGCCAGAAGCGAGGATTCGACCTCTTGCTTGCCTTTGGTGTCTGTTCCCATGCAGGCCACATGCGTTCCGGGGCTGACATGGTACGCCATAAGCGAGGGCGCAAAGGCCGAAGTGATCGAGATGATCACATCCGCTTCGGTCATCCCGTCAAGTTCGACCGCCTCAAACGGTACACCTGCGTCAACAGCGACTTTCTCGATATTGGGCAGCATCTCCGGGTGGTAGTTCCAGCCAATGACCTTTTCAAAACTACGCTGTTCCAGCGCCGCGCGCAGTTGAAAACCGGCCTGATGCCCCGCCCCGATCATGCCTATCACTTTGGCATCTGCTCGGGCCAGATGTTTGATCGACACGGACGAGGCCGCCGCTGTGCGCAGCGCCGTCAGCAGGTTGCCACCCACCATCGCCGAAGGTTTGCCCGTGTCGGGATCGAACAGGAAAACCGTGGATTGGTGGTTGATCAAACCGCGTTTCTCAAGATTGTTCGGCCAGTAGCCGCCGGCCTTCAGGCCCAAAGTCAGGCCGGCGCGGTCAAAACCACCCTTGAAGCCATACAGAGCGTCTTCGTGGCCGATGGCTTCACGCACGACAGGGAAGTTATAGGCATCGCCCGCGGCCATTGCCGCAAAGACGCTTTCGACGGCATCAAAGGCCGCTTGGCGGGTCATCAATCCGGCGATCTCACGCTCGGGTACGATCAACATGTCAGTCTCCACTTGGAAATTGATCGCCCGTGCGCTTGTTCCGAAGGGAGAGGCGGCACACGGGCGAGGATCAGGCTGCTATCGAGCCAAATTTCTTTGATTGTTCGGCCTTAGTAGGCGCGACCACGGGCGGATACGGGCCAGACGGCCTCGACCTTGCCGTTGCGCACGCCGACATACCAATCATGCACATTGGCCGTCGGATCGCAGTGGCCTGGCACCAGCTTGAGCTTGTCGTTGACCTTGAGAACACCATCCGTATCCATCACAACGCCATGTTCGTCCGAGCATTTGATGTACTCAACATCGTCGCGCCCAAACACGACGGGCAAGCCGCTGTCTACCGATTGCGCCTTGAGGCCTGCATCGACGATCGCCTTGTCGGCTTTGGCGTGGCTCATGACGCTGGTCAGGATGAACAGGGCGTTCTCCCACTCCCCCCGGTCGATGCGGTTGCCGTCCTTGTCCAGAATGCGACCGTAGTCGGCATCCATGAAGGCATAGGACCCGCATTGAAGCTCATTGTATACGCCCGAGTTGGATTCGAAGTAGTAAGAGCCGGTGCCGCCGCCTGAAACCAGCTCGCAATCGATGCCTTCGGCTTTCAGGCCGTCAACGGCGTCTTTGACCATCGCAATTGCGGTATCCAGCTTTTCCTTGCGCGCCTCGTAGCTGTCGAGATGCTGCATCGCACCCTGATAGGCTTGAATGCCGGTGAATTTGAGATTGTCGGCCGCCTCGACGGCTTTGGCAATTTCAATCACCTGAGGCGTAGTGGTCACACCGCACCGTCCCGCTCCGCAGTCGATCTCGACGAAGACCTCAAGCTGAGTGCCGTGATCGACGGCCGCTCCGGAAAGATCTGCGACATTGTCAACATCGTCGACACATACGATGATGCGGCTGCCGAGTTTTGGCAGGCTGGCCAGGCGGTCGATCTTGGCGGGGTCGCGTACCTGGTTCGACACCAACACGTCCTTGATCCCACCGCGCACAAAAACTTCGGCTTCCGAGACCTTCTGACAGCACACGCCCACTGCTCCGCCGAGGCGTTCCTGCAGTTTCGCGACATCGACGGATTTGTGCATTTTGCCGTGGACTCGGTGGCGCATACCGTGGGCCTTGGCATAGTCGCCCATCTTCTTGATGTTGCGTTCAAGCGCATCGAGATCCAGCACAAGGCTGGGGGTCTGGATATCTGCTTCATCCATTCCGGGCTTGGCCGGAATGTCATAGCCTACTTCGAATGCGTCGAGATTGGTCATATCTTTCATGTCCGTATTCCTGTGTCGGGATTGATGTCTGTTGCGACCGGGTCAGGTGTTAAGCCAGGGCAGCTTATCCAGATCGACATTGCCACCGGTGATGATCAGGCCGACCCGCTTGCCTTTGAACGCGTCGGGGTTCTTGAGGATCGTGGCCAGAGGCACAGCCGAGGACGGCTCCATCACGATCCGAAGGTGTTTCCACGTCAGCTTCATCGCGTCGATGATCTCTTGTTCCGAGGCCGTGTAGATCTCGGAGACGTGGTTCGAAACGAAGTGCCATGTCAGGTCTTTCAGGGGCACCAACAGGCCGTCAGCAATGGTCTTCGGCGCATCATCGGCGATGATGTGGCCCGCCTTGAAACTGCGATAAGCGTCGTCGGCCTGTTCGGGTTCCGCCGCAATGATTGCGGTTTCGGGCGCCAGGGTGGACAGGGTCAAGCAAGTGCCGGACACCATGCCGCCGCCGCCGATGGGGGCAACCACCGCATCCAGACCATCGGTCTGCTCGATGAACTCGCGCGAGCAGGTGCCCTGTCCGGCGATCACCCGCGGATCGTTGTATGGGTGGACAAAATCCCCACCCGTGGCCGCCTGAACCTGCGCGAAAGTCGCCTCGCGCGAGGTGGTCGAGGGCTCACACTCGGTGATTTTGCCTCCGTAGCGACGCACCGTGTCTTTTTTGGCCTGAGGCGCCGTGCGCGGCATCACCACGTTGCACGGAATGCCCCGCTTCATTGCGGCGTAAGACAGGCACGACGCGTGATTACCGGAGGAATGGGTGGCAACACCTTTTTTCGCCTGTTCCTCGTCAAGGCCGAACACTGCGTTGGTGGCGCCGCGTACCTTGAAGGCGCCCGGTTCCTGAAAATTCTCGCATTTGAAGAACAGCTGGGCGCCCGTCAATTCGTTCAGGTAGTCCGAGGTTCGAACCGGGGTCCGTCGGATGTAAGGCTCAATCCGGGTATGCGCTTCGAGCATGTCCTCATAGGTCGGGATATACATGGAGAGGTCCTTCATCATGCAGCGTCCTTTTGAACAGCGGCTGGATGACCGCGATAGTATTCCTGCGCCGCCGCCACGCCCGAGCCCAGTTGGATGTTGAGGCCCAGATCGACCATGCACATTTCGGCTGTCGCGATCCCCGACAAGGCCATGACGTCGGTCAGGCTGCCCAGATGTCCGATCCGGAAGACTTTGCCAGCGACTTCGCCAAGGCCGACGCCAAAGGCCACGCCGTATTTCTCGGCGGCATGGGTGACGATATCGGTTGCGTTGAAACCATCCGGTGTGCGGATCGCGCTGACCGTGTCGGAATAAACCGAGGGGTTCGCGGCACAAAGCTCCAGCCCCCATGCGCCAACAGCGGCACGCACCCCTTCGGCGATGCGGGTATGGCGGGCAAAGACGTTCTCCAACCCTTCCTTCAGCAACATGTCGCAGGCCTGGTTTAGGCCATTCATCAAGCCGACGGCAGGCGTGTAGGGATAGGCGCTGTTTGCGTATCCCTTGGCCATGTCGTGGACGTCAAAAAACGTGCGGGGCAGGGTGCCAGTTTTGGTCGCCTCCATCGCCTTCTGGCTAAAGCCGACGATCGCGAGACCTGCGGGCAGCATGAACCCTTTTTGCGATCCGGTGACGGCCACATCGACGCCCCACTCATCAAAGCGGAAATCCATCGACGCAATGGACGAGACGCCATCAACGAACAGCAATGCAGGATGCCCTGCCGCGTTAAGCGCCTTTCGCACGGCGGCAATGTCCGATTTTACGCCGGTTGCCGTTTCGTTATGCGTGGCAAGAACGGCTTTGATCTCGTGGTTGGTGTCCGCGGTCAGGATCTCTTCATAGCGGTCGGCAGGCAGGCCCTGACCCCACGGGGTTTCGACGATCTCGACATTCAGCCCGTGGCGCTGGCACATGTCGATCCAGCGATGGCTGAACATGCCGTTGCGCGCGGCCAGAACCTTATCTCCGGCAGATAGGGTGTTGGTCAAAGCTGTTTCCCAGCCGCCCGTCCCGGTCGAGGGGAAGATGAACACCTCGGCGCTGTCGCTTTTCAGAACTTTCCGAACACCCGCGCGGGCAGGGTGCAGAATTTGCCCAAACAGCGGCGACCGGTGGTCGATCGTGGGCATGTCACAAGCCTTGCGCAGGCTTTCAGGGATATTGGTCGGGCCCGGAATGAAAACGGGATTTTGAAAGCTCATGGATGGTCTCCTTCCGTCGTTGGGGACATCTTAAGACGAAGTTTTTTGATTTTAAATTTTTTTGAAAACGATTTTCAAAAACCGGCTACTACTATTTAGAATATTGTTGTCAGTAACTTATGTTTTTCATATGATGAATTCGGTTTTCGAAAAAAATCCGAAGGTTCTTATGGCTTCCCAAAACAATGGCGCTGGTTCCCCTCGAAAAGCCCGGGGAAGACCCCGGGGATGGGATGATAAAACAGCTCAGAACACGATCAAATCCCTCGACCGTGCGATGGAGGTTTTCGAGTATCTGAGCGAGGCGCAAGGCAAGTCATTGACGATGCTTTCCGATGAAATGCAGCAATCCCCGGCCACGGTCTACCGCATCCTTGTCACGCTTGAGGGCAGGGGCTTAGTAGAGTTCGATCCCGTCGAACAGATCTGGCATATCGGCCCCCGCGCCTTTGTTATAGGGTCGCGATTTCTACGGCGTACCAGCCTTGTGGATCGGGCAAGGCCGGTGATGCGCAAGCTGATGGAAGCCACGGGTGAGACCGCCAATCTGGGCATTCAGAAAGAAGGTTCGGTTCTGTTTCTAAGCCAGGTGGAAACGCATGCCAGCATCCGGGCTTTTTTCCCGCCCGGAACACTGTCGCCTATGCACGCATCTGGGATCGGGAAGATTCTGCTGGCGCATATGGATGAGGACCGGTTGGAAAGGTTGCTGGCCTCGGTCCAGTTGCAGGCGTTCACGGGCCGGTCGATCACGACTGTAGAAAGTCTGAAACAGGACCTAATTTCTATCCGCGCGCGAGGTTTTTCGATCGACAATGAAGAAAAGAACGAGGGCATGCGCTGTATCGCTGCGCCGGTGTTCGACGTGAACGGCGAAGCGGTTGCGGGGATTTCCGTCTCTGGACCCACCAGCCGGGTGCGCGAGGACGGGGTCGAAAAGCTCAGCCGCCCCGTGATCGAGGCGGGCCAAGCCTTGACTCAGGCCATCGGAGGAACAGTGAACTGAGAGGCCTCTATCGCCGGTTGGCCGCGTATCCAAGGCGCAGCGGCATGTGTCGGTTCACATCCTTATAAAGCAGGTACCGGAACTTTCCCGGACCGCCTGCGTAACAGGCCTGTGGGCAGAACGCGCGCAGCCACATATAGTCACCGGCCTCGACCTCGACCCAGTCATTGTTCAACCGGTAAACCGCCTTTCCCTCAAGCACATAGAGGCCGTGTTCCATCACATGGGTTTCGAGGAAAGGGATGACCGCACCGGGTTCGAACGTCACCACCGTCACATGCATGTCGTGGCGCAGGTCACTCGGATCGACAAACCGCGTTGTCGCCCATTTGCCATCGGTGCCAGGCATTGGGGTCGGCGCGATATCGTTTTCATTAAGCACGAGGATATCCGGAATACCCAGCCCCTCAACGGCCTCATAGGCTTTGCGAATCCAATGGAACCGCAAGGTGTCATCGGAGTGGTTGCGCAGGGTCCAATCGCATCCGGGCGGTAGATAGGCATAGCCGCCAGGCGTCAGCTCATAGTGCGTACCTTCAGCGATCAGCGTTGCGGTGCCTTCGACTACGAACAAAACACCTTGGGCCTCGGGGTTGGTCTCGGGCCGATCCGAGCCACCGCCCGGCTGCACCTCCATGATGTATTGCGAGAAAGTCTCGGCAA
The DNA here is from genome assembly GCF_056535985.1 of Ruegeria sp. AO1. Lineage (NCBI taxonomy): Bacteria > Pseudomonadati > Pseudomonadota > Alphaproteobacteria > Rhodobacterales > Roseobacteraceae > Ruegeria > Ruegeria sp. AO1. The sequence goes on along the minus strand of NZ_JBQFJC010000002.1, from coordinate 270,561 downwards.
ATCCTGTCAGCGGGCGTGAGATCACCCATAGGCGCGTATCGTCCCAGAATGGCAGAAAGCTCGTCACGATATCTCGCATAGTGCCCTTGGGGATCACGGCATACGCATCCGTAAACACGGCGCGGTCCGTCAGCAGCTGGTCTTGTCCGGGGTGGCCGCCATGGGGTGCATAGTATTGCGTGTTCATGTGTGCTCCTGAAAAAAAGCCGTGCCCGTTTACATATGCTCCGGTTCCGAGGATCGAACCAGCCGTAAGGAGGCGACAGCTCTCTCTGCGAAAATTTGACAATCATGGAAATTGTTTGGGGATTTTGAGGATTCACCTTGTACCGGACGATTTTCTGATTGGCCTCTCAAGATCGCAATGCGATGGGCGATACCGCCGTCAATATTTCGGGTTTTGGCCTTGCCGATGAAGAAGTCACAATTGCCGAAGTTCTGAAATCCGTAGGCTACAACACCCCGCATGTTGGCAAATGGCACATGGGCGACATTCAGGAATCCTGGCCTACTTGTCAGGGCTTTGACTACGCCGCGTTCCCCATCCATCAGCAGGGCCAGTTGGCCATCTTCAACGAAGATGCAGCCAAGGAAGAAATCACCATGGCCATTGGGGAAGACAACTACAACTCCAAATACACGCTGGATGATTGGTTTCGCCCTGATCCGGGACACATGATTACCGGCCTTGAAGCTGTTATTGGCGGGGAGGTCCGCGAAGTCCATATGGAACCGGGTGAGAAATGGACCCAGGACAAATACAATGAAATGAACCTCCGCTATTAGGCACTGGCGATGGAACAGTTGCGCCTGCTAGCAGAACGGGATGAACCGTTCTTCCTGCAATACTGGCCGCTTGTCCCTCTGTCGACAACGCGCACGACGAGAGAGGCGTTCACGACACCCAACGGCGGTACATTCGTTGAAAGCATGGAAGAGCTGGATGAATGGATCGGGGTCATTCTGAACGAAGTCGATGCGCTGGGGCTTAGGGACAATACCCTGATCGTTTTGATGGGCGACAACGGTCACTTCACCAAATATGCCCCCGGCAGTGGGTTTTCGCCGCTGGTCTTCCGCGGCGGCAAGGCCGATACGTCTGAAGGAGGCGTTCGGGTGGACGCGTTCGCCCGCCTGCCCGGCTTGATCGAGGGAGACTCGATTGTATCTGACATTATTCATATCTCTGATTTGTTCACGTCAATCGCGCGTATCGGCGGAGCGATGGATGCCATCCCCCGCGACCGGATCATTGACGGTGTCGATCAGACGTCCCTAATGTTTATTGGCGATACGCATGGGCGCAGGGCTCATGTACTGATCTAATCGATCAATTCGCTGAAAGAGGTGGTAAAGGAACACATCAAACTCAAAGTTCCGGCCAAAGGTGAAAATGCTATCGTGGCCAAGTTCTACAACCTGTTCCGCGACCCCCGCGAAGAACAGAGCGTATCGACCGAGATCGGAGCATGGGCTGGACATGAGTTTAACCGCATTATTGCCCGCCACCTGAAATTCAAGGAAATGTACCCCGATCAACCGGCCGCGACTGGACGTCCCTATGAAGGTATCGTGAACCTTCGTCCTGAAACCGTCGCAGCGGTGGATGCCTTTGTCGCCAAGCGGGACATTCAGCCCGACTAAAAGGTGAAGCTGATAAGAGTAATGCAAGCCCCGCATCAGATAATGATATGCTTGATGTGGGGCTTGGCATCCACAACAAAAATTCTGGAAACAATATGAAAATCCGAGCGCTTGTCCTTGCATTGGCGACTGGCATCGTTGCGGCCCCAGCAATCGCCGATGAAAACGCTTCAAACCCTTTGGCCGCAGTCGATAACACGGACATCCGGTATCAGTATTTTGATTTGGGCAACGGTGCTGACAAGCAGGACGCCTTTATAGATGGCGCATACATGCTGCGGCCTGATCTGAAACTGAAATATGAGTTGCACTACAACTCAACGGATGTGACTGGAACTCGGTTCACTGACTTTGAGAAATTGAGCCTCAAAGCGATCTATTTCCCTTCTCAGAGACCGCTCATCGACACATGGGCCATCAAGTCGGCCATTGGTCTGGAGTGGATACTGGACCTTGGCGACCCGGAAAAAGGGATCAGAACCGGGTCCGATCAAATTGCGCCTTTTGGCGGGTTCACCTTTGCAAACACAAAATCAGGGCTGATGCTGATCCCCTTGCTCCAGCATTTTGCGTAATACAATGGCCCGACGGACATAACTCAAACCGCGATGCGTTTGATTGCGCTACAACCGTTTGGCGATGGGTACTGGGCCAAGGCTGATGTCAAAGCACCATATGACTGGGAAAACGATGCTTGGCCAGCGACCGCTGAGCTCCAGATTGGCAAGCATCTCAGTCCGGGAAAGCGATTTATGCAGACTTTCTGATCGGAATAGGTTCTGACCGCACTTACGACAAGGGTGCCGGCTTAGGTTTGCGTTTCAACTACTAATTCACCCACACCCAACCTCGGCGAAGATCATCTATGTCACATTCCAGAACTCTGTTCAGCAATTTGTTTTCTGCGTCTATCTTGACCCGTCTTGGAGCTGCCTTGAGTCAATCCCTGCCCGCTCCGGGTCGGGATGAAACAAATTGGTGTCTCGCCGCATCATTCTATCTGGCCGCTCCGCTCTGAACTCGGGGAAGCTCAACGGTCGCAGGGCAACCCGCTGAGTTGGATTTGAACCTTGAAGCTGAATCCGTCGTTCGCGCTTCTACTTCCCAGCCAGCGATTCTTAGGCCCAGAGTTCTGAGAAAATAGACTTCTATTACTACCTGCACCCAAGACTTTGCAAAGTCCGCTTTCTGCGCATTGCCGCAATTGGGGCATCGCGCAGCATCGGTCAAAGTGGGCTCGATGCAGACGTTCGCTGCGCAGTGCATCAGTGACCGCTATGCGGACCCAAACCCGCCATTGCCGCTCGTGATCTGAATGGCCGCTTTGAAATGCTTCGCGACCAAAGCGAAAAATGGCAAGATTGGGAGGACGAAGCCGCTATCGTGTCAGTGGTTGAAACCGGGGAATTGCAAAACCAAGTGGTCTATGAACCCAGCTTTTTTACCGGCCTAAAAAGTAGGCGCGACTGTGCGGTCGCGCCTGCAAAGATTGGAGGGGCTAGTTGATCCAGCTGTTCACAACATCCATGTTGTCGGCGACCCAGGCTTCCGCAACGTCACGCGGATCTTCTTTGTCGCGGCCAATCTGCAGAATCCATTAGTTCACGACTGCCGGATCCAGCGCCATCTGGCTCAGCATTTTTGCAACCGGCGGATTGCGCTGCTCCAACGACTTGGAATAGGCGACGTAAATAGTTGCGTTCGAGGCTGCACAGTTGAAATGCGAGACTTCGAGCCAGTCTTCAGCATCCAAGTCCATGTCTTCGCACCCGTCCACACGTTCCAGTTCCTGGATCGGCGTTAGGTCATAGGCGGCGTGGACCCACTCAGGCGTCCAGTAGTAGAAGAGGATCGGCTCTTCTTTTTGGATGGCAGCCTTGAGTTGCCCTTTGAAGGTCGGGTCTTCCAAAATTTCAGGCTCCCAAAGCTCATCAAGACCATAGGATTTGAATTTGACCTGCCACATTTTCGTGGACTTCCAGCCTTCGGCACCGGCCCAGTATTCGCCTTTGCCGTTGCCATCCTTGTCGAACATCGCTGCAACCTCAGGCTTAGCGAGATCCAGAATTGTACGCACGCCCTTTTCAGCCATGTAAGTCGGCACATAGATCATCTGCGTGCCCTCATAGGGAATGTTGACGCCGACGCTGTTCGCACCATCGACATATTTGTCCCAGATACCGGAGCGGTTGGGCATCCACAAATCGGTATAGACATCTGCAGTGCCGTCACCCTTGTCCATGCCTGCGGCAATGGCGCCACCGTCAGACAGGCCCTCGACGATTTCGGCTTCGCCTTCCATCGGACCTTCAATCGGTTCCGTTGCAAAGTTTGCGGTTGTTCGGAATCATGCTTTTATACCGATGGGTTAGGCGGCCAGTTCTGCGAACTGTAGAAATGGACAGAGTCCGGGCGTGAATTGACCTTTGCGGATCATGTGCGCGACTTCGATACCAGAAAGAGTTGCAGATGCAGATTCAAAGGACTTGAAGCCAAGCATTGGGCGGGTTCGTCTTTTGATGAACCTGTGATCTTGTTCCACGATGTTATTTGGGTTTTTCTGCCTCACCATCTCGATCGGGAGTGGGCAACCAAAACCTTTGAGCATCTTGTTTATGGCCTTGATACCAGCTGTGTTGGCTCCGCTTTTGTCGATGACGATTTTTCGCGGTAGACCATTGATCTCCAACATCCGAGCGAAGAATTTTGTTGCGGCCGGTTTGTTTCGATGTCGTGAAAGCATGAAATCGAGAGTTTTGCCGTGTTTGTCGACGGCTCGGTAGAGGTAAACCCATGATCCCTTTACCTTAATATAAGTCTCGTCCATTCGCCAGGAGCGGTCGCATGGGCCTTTGCGGCGGCGTGCTGTGTCAGAGATTGCACCAGAATACCGTGTTACCCATCGGTTTAGCGTAGTGTGGTCCACTGAAACACCGCGCTCGGCCATGATTTCTTCCAGATCCCGGTATGACACACCGTATCGGACATAGAAGAACACCGCGAACAGGATCACATCCTTCGGATATTGCGCGCCTTTGAAGGAAATCATGAACCGACTTTCGACTGATTTTACCGAAAGTCATTCACCCGCAGCATCTGACCTCGTCAACAGCCAAAAGTTTGCAACAGATCCCTGGCCAGATCAAAGAACGTGCATCGGTCCTGCAAAGCAAAACTCAGAAACCGGTGCGCTTTGAGATTTCCGAGGGCACGCGAGCTTCGGTCGAGAAGTGGATGGAAGATGAGCTTATGGTCGGCTCAGAGTACCTTTGGCCTGGCCGGTTTCACGAACGTCTCCACATCTCGACGCGACAGTATGCGCGGATCGTCCGCGATTGGGTGACATCAATCGGTCTAGAGGCGAGTGCATATGGCACGCATTCGATGAGACGGACAAAGGTAACCCAGATCTACAAGAAGACAGGCAACCTGCGTGCTGTTCAGCTTCTGCTCGGTCACACGAAGATGGACAGCACGGTGCGATACCTTGGCGTTGAACTTGAAGATGCACTGGCTATTGCTGAGGCCATCGAAATCTGACGCAATCGGGCCGCCTTCACGGGCGGCCCTAACCGGCCATTCACCGTACCGTGCCTTTGCTAAGGCGCGGCCCGCCATTCCAGACTTTCGCTGCGCCCGCGATATCGTGCGACATGCGAACTCACACAGCGCGGAAAAAATCAGACGATCGTTACGAAACTGAAACTGTTCGACACCACCGACTATGTTTCAGTAAAGTGACGCCACTTGTTTTGGGGGACGTACCAAGTGGCCAGTTCAGAAATCGTGATACGACAAATGTTGGAAGCAGATAATGGTGAAATGTCAAAAATGCTTGGCGACGTTTTCAGCAGGCGAGATCCGCCCGCCGTTTCGACCAAATTTTCGCCCGAAAAGCTCGAAAAGCTAGCCGCACTATTTGGATCAAAATCTGCAAAAGAAGGTTTGTCATCTGTCGCTTTTGACGAAGCTACTGGTGAAATTGTGGGTGCTATTTTAGCACATGATTTCGGTCAGCCGCCGCCCGATGAGATTAATGCGATGGATTTAGGTTCCGAGCCGGTCATCAGGTTGATTGACGAGCTTGAAAGCGTTTTTTTGAATACCCACAACCTTCAGGCAGAAAAGTATCTTCATATCTTTATGATCGCCGTGCGTGACGATTTCTCGAAAAGGGGAATTGCTCAAATCTTGCTGGGCTCTTGTGTAAGTCAAGCTAAGAAATCCGGCTATCAAATTGCTTTTGCGGAAGCGACAAACCGTTTCTCACAACGCATTTTTCTAAAAGCGGGCTTCGGCGGCGTTCATTCAATTGACTACGAAGACTTCGAACTGGACGGACAACGGCCTTTTTTGGATATCAAGGACGAGGGTGCTTGTATGCTAATGGAACTCGATATTTTAGCCAATTTTTGAATTTCCGAAAGGCATAGAGCGAAGCTTTCTGCTTTGGGCTTCAAGCAGTCCTCGGAGCAGATGCAGTATAAGCCTACGCCCCACTTGCCACTACCTCGCCACCGGCCCACAGCCGAAATTAGATATCTCTCAGAGTCCACCCATCGGCTTTCCGAGAACTGCCGTTCGTTCAAAGCGCAGCAATTTCAATGAGCGGATGGCCGTGAGACGAACAAACCTGCCATCGTTGAGAAGCGCTGTTGAGCAAACTTGATTGCATTCAGAGACCCGACTAACGTTTCTACAACCATGTATTTTCGCGATTTTTAGGACAAGTAGCTATAGATGACACCTGATGCACAAACCGCCCGTCGCATAGCCCAAGATCATTGCGCTGCTTGGACAAACCGGGCGCCTGGCGATGTCGCCGGAAGATATGCTGAGCATACAATCATGATAATGAACGGTGGCGACCCAATGGAGAGCCGGACGGAGATTGGCGACATGGCGGCGGGATTTATGGCTGACTTCCCTGACCTCGTTCTTAACCTCGACACGGTTCTCGTCGCCGATCACCACATGGTCAATGCGTGGACTTTCGAAGGCCATCATAAAGAGACTGGTAACCATGTTCGTTTCTCGGGCTGGGAAGAATGGGACTCAGACGACAACCTGAACGTCACCAAATCGCTTGGGTGGTTTGATGGTGTGGATTATGAACGCCAAGTTGCGGGAACATGACCATATCCGGCGCCAATTCGCGCACTGTACGCACAGTCATATACGGCAAGTCAGACCCAATTTAACGCTAGTCGGTGTTCTTTACTGCCTACAGCAAGTGAGAGGGCGTCCATCGGAAAAGGCTTTTCTCATATTCGGTAATTGATTTCGAGAGCCACTGCATGAACAGATTTGCCGCTGGTCGAACAGGGCCCGATAAAGTGACAAGGTAGTAGCCGATCTGAGGTATTGGATCGTCGAACAGCGCCACGAGTTTCCCCGACCTCAGTTCGTCAGAAACAAAAGCCGGTACCGTCGCCCCGATACCATCACCGCGACGGATGCCATCCAGCAGCATATTGCCCGGTACGCGGACAACTCTCCGGTCGGCGTCGGTCGGAACTCCGACCTTTTCTAGCCACAGGTCAAACTCGACTGACGCTTGTTCCTGAAGAAGCGTAAAATCAAGCAATTCTGTAGGATTCGTGAGCACCCGGTTTCCAACTAGCTCGCGGGACGCGACGACCGTCAGACAGCCTGGCAGCAGCATCTGCGAAACAAGCCCTTGCCAGTGCCCCGTTCCGTATCGGATGGCCATATCGATTCCGCCCGGCTTGAGCTCGACAGCCTGGATCGTTGAATCGATCCTCAATTCGATATTGGGGAATTCGTCAATAAACGTCGACAGACGCGGCATGAGGAATGCGCTCGAAAACATCGGCGTCGCGCTTACCACCAGCGGCCGAACCGCCTCTGCACTCGATACGCTTTCGGTCAACGATGCAATTGAAGCCAATGCCTCAAGCAGGCCAGCCGACAAGAACTCGCCTTGCGAAGTCAGAGAAATGCCGTGTCGTTTACGAGTGATAAGCCGCGTGCCGAGATGTTGTTCGAGCCCACGGATTTGCTGGCTAACTGCGGAGTGGGTCACGTTCAGTGCCTCTGCCGCCCGGGTCAAATTTCGAAACTCGGCAGCGGCGGCGAAGGCTCTGAGAGATGTCAAAGAGGGAAGTGTGCGCCAATCCATAAGTAAGATCATCTAACAATATAGAAGAATTTACAACTATGTGATCCGCCGATGCCGATGCATGCTAGTGCGGGAATTCGTAGGCGGGCACTGGAGACTCACGTCATGAGACTTGCTGTATTGGGACTGGGCAATATGGGCTCAGCGCTGGCGCATTGCTTGCTCAGGGCAGGCCACGAAGTCAGCGTTTGGAACCGCACATCGGAAAAGGCAGAGGTTTTTGCTGAGGCTGGAGCCACGATCTGCTCTTCACAGAATGATGCTATTGCGGCGTCTGATTTTGTCGTCATCTGTATCAAGAGCCACAAGGAAACTGTTGAACTGGTCAACGGGCTGAGCGTCTCGCTAAAGGGTAAGACCATCTGTGACATGAGCACGGGCGATACCTCGGATGCCGATAGACTGGTCGCCATTCTTGAGGGACAGGGGGCTGGCTACATGCTGGGCATGATCAATGCCTACCCTTCCGGCATTGGTGGTGACGAAACCACAATCCTTACGGTGGGCAGTGCCGGAACCTGGGACCGCTATGGCGGTATCATCAGAGAATTGGGTGGAAAGTCCGCCCATGTTGGAGAGAAACCAACGGCACTTGCCGCACTCTTTGCCGGCCTCTTCACGGTTCGACAGGGGTTCATGTTCGGAATGATCTACGGTGCGCTTGTCTGCCAAAAAGCGGGCATCCCGATGCAGGTTTATGCCGACCAACTCCCTGCCACGATCAAATTGGTCAATGACTACCACGATCTCTTTGCCAGAACTGTTCCGTTTGAGGATTACGACAGTGCGGAAGCCTCCCTGAAGGTTTACGCGATGGCGCAAGAGGATGCGTTGAAGACCTATCTCTCACTAAATGCGCCCGCTGATTTCATCCAGTTGATGCATGACCGCACCAAAACGGCTTGGGACGATGGCTACGGTGACAGACAGCTGACCTCACTGGTCCAGCATATGACGGATGCCTGATGCAAAAAGACTCGGCCCTTTCCGGCCCTTGATTCCTTCATCGCGATGCCGCGTTTCGGCCCGTCATTCCAGACGTTCGCCGCCGGCGCAAAGCCAGGGACTCGCCGAACTCATAGATTGCGCAATTGAGTTTGAGTTCGCTGCTGGTTCAGTACCGATTTGAACGGTTGAATGAAAACCATCGGAGGGGCCTGTCTGCAGGACCAGGTTCACAGCTGCGACGATCGGGATGGTCTTCGGCGAAACGCGGTTCTGGTTTGCGAATATCTTTTCTTGGCCAGAACCAGGGAAACAGAAATTCTGTCGTATCTGGAAGCGAGGAGATACGTCGAGACATTGGCAGGGTTCCATTTTTAAAGATATGGATCGACCCTGCTCACCTCATCACTAACCAACCACTGACATGATCCGGACTACCCGTAAGTCATCCGTAAGTCCCTTGGCACAATAGACTTCAACAGGCATGCTATATCACGAAGTCCTCTAACATTTGTGGGTCTGTATGCCAGTTCAACCTTCTCTGTTTGCTGAAAAGCTGCGACGCTGGCGTTTCGACAACGGCACCCACGGTCGCATCACACAAGAGGCATTGGCAGCGTTGTTAGATATAAGTGTAGATGCAATCGGCAAATATGAACGCTCGCTGTCGTTCATTCGAGGCGACTTGGAGAACAGATTGTCGGAAAGGCCGGGGTGGAGCATTGACGAGATACTAGCTTGTCGGCTGGATTGGGAAGCACGACAGGGTAATTTTGTTGATACAAAGTACCAATTGCTGGACGATGCGCTGGTGGACCGGCATTTTAACGGGTCTTACCGGCAGGCGATCTGCCACATGATCTCAACCGCGGACACGGAATTGGGTCGATTACCCGATGAGTTGGCCGCTGATAAGAGAGTTTTCCTGCCGATCTATCAAACCTACGGCGATCATTGGCAAATGGTTATCAGGGATGGTCGGATGGTCGCAAAATGGGCTCTGTTATTGCTTTTCCCTGAAGATGAAGCCGAATTTCGCGCGTGTAGGCTGCGTGAATCAAATCTATCCGTCGAGCGCGTACGACAACCTATCCTGCCGGGTACTTACTTCGGTTATTGCCCAGCCTTGATCGTTAGCCGTGGTCACGAAAGTGCAGTGCCTTTGTTGTTGTCGTCCTTTGTAACATACCTAGAGCAATTGGCTCGTCGCGATGTTGTTCTGCATGGACTGGGCTCAATTAGCTGTTCGCCAGGCGGGGCTCAGGTGTGTCAGGACCTAGGAATGACCCGTCTTGGCGACCACCGACTTGGACCGGATTATGGAGTATGGGAATTACCTGGTTCGGCGGTGTCTGCTTCGCTTTTCGGCCGGCGCAGTCCAATGCTGCGCCAAGCCTACACCCAAGCTTTTCCTAGTTAAATGCGGATCAGAGCCTCAAATACATCGTCAAACATGGCAACGCTTCCTCGGTGGTTCCCGAGTTTGCGAAATCGTCGAACGGCCCATTGCTGACATCCGCCACGGGGTCACGCGCCGCGGCGCAGCTTCACTAGGCCGGCCATTCGCCGCGTAAACAAAATCAGCAGACGGATGAAGGATCGACACGCGGACAAAACTGCCTATCAGGGCGACTATCGGAATGTCCGATCAGCCCTCTGACAGGCATGTGCATCGACGGATGGAAAAGCTAGACCACGATCCCGGTGCAAGCTAGCGTATCCTGAACAAAAACCTGATCGGGAATGCCCATATGTCGAACGATGAGCGACTGCCTCTGACTGAGGACGACCGCGAAGCGATGTTGACCGCGGCGCATGAGGCGGTGGAATACCGGGCCGTCCTTGGCACATCTGCGGTCAAGCCAACCCTGCGGCCTTCAGACTTGGCGTTGCAATTTGACGGAACACTTCCCACCCGAGGGGACACTGCTTCATCCGTGATCGACGACTTAATTGCCTTTGTTGGTAAGGGAATCCACGGCCACGCGTCTCCTCGGTTTTTTGGGTATGTTTGTGGTGGGTCAATGCCAGTCGGTGCTGCCGCTGATTTCCTTGTGACGTCATGGGGGCAGAATTCGGCGTCTTCATGGGAAAGCCCGTCTGTTGCACTGATCGAACAAACTGTTTGCCAGTGGTGCCTTGAGCTTTTGGCATTGCCCATAGACAGCGGTGTCGGGATCGTGACGGGTGCGACTGTTGCAAACACCCAAGGTATCATCGCGGCGCGTGACTCACTGTTGGCTCGACAAGGGTGGGACTTCAATGAGAAAGGGCTGTTTGGTGCGCCTAAAATTCCGGTTTTGATTGGCGATGCTGCGCATTCTGCCCCGATGGCAGGGATCCGCTATGCAGGTCTGGGGCTTGGTAACGCAATACATCTTAAAACGGACGATCAAGGCCGCATTCTCGTTAGTGCGCTTCGGGAGGCTCTCGCTGACTGCAAGCAACCTCCGCTGGTTATTCTTCAGGCGGGTCAAATCAACACGGGCGGATTTGATCCCTTTGCCGAAGTAATTCCGTTGGTCCACGCCGCAGGGGGCTGGGTGCATGTGGACGGGGCTTTCGGTCTTTGGGCTCATGCCGTGCCTGAATTGCGCGAGCGGCTCGCAGGTGTGGATGGCGCTGACAGTTGGGCTGTCGATTTACACAAATGGCTCAACGCGCCTTACGATGCTGGCCTTTGCATTGTGCGTGACCGTGCGGCACTGGTATCCGCAATGAGCGCACGAGGAGCGTATCTTCCAGAACTTGGCGAAACATGGGAGCCCAGCGATTCAACTCTTGAGCTGAGCCGCCGCGCGCGTGGTATACCGAGTTATGCGATCATCAAGCATTTGGGAGCACAGGGCGTGAGAAAGATGATCGCGCGCCATTGTGCCTTGGCGATGTATCTCGCGGAGCGATTGGCCGCTGAGCCGGGCATCACGATCATGAATGACGTTGTTCTGAATCAGGTTGCCATTGCCTGTGAGACTGATGACCTAACAACGAAGGTCCTTGCACGCATTCAAGAGAGGGCTCGGGTTTACCCCAGCCATGGCGTTTGGCGGAACCGGCAGATCATTCGCGTCTCAATAATCAACCATGCAACCACCAACGCTGATATTGACCTTCTCATAGGCGAAATTGTGGACGCACACAGAGCTGAAAGACGATCACTCAGGCCCGCTGTGTAGTCTTCCTACAGCGCGATACCATACCAAATTTTTAAACACTTCTGGTGGTGATCATCTGATACGAAACCTCCGAGAGTAGACCTTGAGCATTGTAGTCAATTTCTGTGTCTGCGGCCGCATTACTGACCTTCGCCGTGTCCTATGGCGCTTGAGATGATTGACCCACTCAAGGATTTCAGCGCGGAAATCGGAGACGAAGTCTCGGTGCGGATTGGCATCCACACTGGCCCCGCGGTTGCAGGCGTCATTGGGACCCGCAAATTCTTCTACGACGTCTGGGGTGAAATAGTGAACCCTGCCTCGCGGCTGGAATCACATGGTCTGCCTGGAAGAATCCAAGTCAGCAAGGAAACACGTACAGCGCTCGGAAAAGCCTATGTTTTTGAAACGCGAGGTTCCGCAGAATTAAAGGGGAAAGGAACAACGGAGGTACACTTCCTAATTGGGAAGGCCATCTGATTAGACGTTCTTGGTTTTATCACTCTCTGAGGCCGCAAAGTCCCATTTGGGCCCGAAACGGATAATCGAAAGTTCAAAATAGGGACCCGGTTGATGCAAGCAGATATAGAAAAAAAGGCGCATGAAGCCTCGGCTTTCTTGTAGGCAATCTCCCATGAGGGACGCTTGCTCATTATCTGCTATCTGACAACTGGCAAGAAATCCGTAAGTGACATTCAGGAAATGTTATCTGTTCGACAGGCAGCAGTTTCACAGCGACTTGCTCGTTTGCGTTTAGAGGGGCTAGTAACCGACAGACTGAATCCGGACACTTACAGCGGATGCTCGACCTCGGTGAATTTAGGCGACTGGAGCGCAGGCAAACCTAGCTGCTTAGTTGCGGATGGCTCTTTTGCGCGACACTAGATATGAATATCCTGGGAGGAAAAAATGGAGCGTCAGCTTGCAGCAATTCTTGTCGCCGACATGGTAGGTTTCACAAGTCGTATGGAGCTTGACGAGCACGGCACGCTTGCTGCGTTGACTGCCCATTTGGATGGGACCGTAGCACCTTTGATCAATTACCACCGTGGTCGGATTGTCAAACGCATGGGGGATGGTCTGTTGGTCAGTTTCCACAGCGCCGCAGATGCGGTGTCTTGCGCCATCGCCTGGCAGCAGGTGCCTTTGGAAGGGCCAGACCCATTACGTTACCGGATCGGGATCAACCTCGGCGACATCATCCTGCAGGACGGCGACGTATTCGGGTCAGGCGTCAATCTGGCGGCGCGGCTGGAGCAACTTGCCCCACCAGGCGGTGTGCTTGTGTCGGATGCAGTCTATCGGGTCGTTGGTAACCGCATTCCCGTGGAGTGGAAGGACGCAGGCACACATTCCATCAAGAACATCATCGAGCCCGTGAGGGCTTGGCGCATTGGAGGCGAGAAAACAGGGCAAGCTGAGCTGAAGCAGGTAGAGGCGCAGCACAAAGCGAGCATTGCCGTTCTCCCCTTACACAGCATGAGCGACGACCCCGAACAAACGTTTTTCAGCGACGGCATCGCGGAAGACATTATCACTGGGTTGTCGCGTTTTCGCACGCTTCAGGTGGTGTCCAGAAATGCCTCTTTCCGGTTTCGGACAGAGGATGCTAATCCTGCTGAAATCGCAGCAAAACTGGGCGCCGACTATCTTGTGGAAGGCAGCGTACGTAAGGTCGGCAGTCGGGTGAGGATTTCGGTTCAACTTGCCGAACCGGCGACTGGGTCGCAACTCTGGTCGGAGCGATATGACCGTGAACTGGAAGACATCCTTTCCGTTCAGGACGAGGTGGCCAGCAAGATCGTAGCGATCCTTCCGGGGCGCGTGCAGCACGACGTTGTGGACCGCTCAGCGCAGAAACCTGCAGACGAGATGAAAGCCTATGAATTGATGCTGAGAAGCAAGGCCCTCCGCGATGGTCTGAATGCACGGGACACAGCCAAGGCAAGGGCGTTGCTTGAGCGGGCCGTGGTGCTTGATCCATCCATCGCCCGGTCCTACATGTACCTGTCAGATACATATGTCATTGATCTTTGGCTCGGATTGGCAGGACCAGATGCGCCTGATCATGTCTTGCATATTGCCCGCAAAGGCGCCGCATTGGACAATCGGGACGTCTACATCCAAGATCAACTGGGCTTTGCTTATCTTTGTGCGGGTCTTTGGGACGAAGCAGACGCGCAGTTTGAAAAGACGCTCTCGCAGATCGAAAACGAAGCGGAATCCATGGCGTGGTGTGGCTATGCGTTTCTTTTATTGGGTCGGCACGCAAAAGCAAGGGAGATCGTTTCGGAGGCGATGCGGCTCGACCCGTTGCATCCACCCGCCTTCGATTGGATCATGGGGCAGATCGAATTCTTCTGTGGAAATTTCGAGGCAGCGCTTGGCCTTTTGATGGGGGAAGCACGGCTCAATTCACTGGCTGCGGCTTTCGTCACTGCATCTTACGCGCACCTTGACCGACAATCAGAAGCGACGGTGGCCTTGCGGGATTTCATTGCAGAACGACATGACGAGTTTGGAAGTCGAGGCATAGAGGTGGCGGAAGATACCATGTCAGCGCTTGTAAACGGCTTTAAACCCATGTGGCGACAAGTGGACGATTTCGAAGCTCTGGCAGAGGGCCTGCACAAAGCGGGTTTGCCGGGCGAACTCACATGATCAAGCGCCCGTGGCGTTTTTGTGAACTATTGAAAAGTTAGGGCGTATCCAACAGACTTCTGTTGTCAGAATACTGCTGGTATCAGAGTACCTTGAAGTTGTATTTGCAGTTGACACCGAATTGAACGCGCCGGAGCCGAATTATGACCCCAAGTCCAGAAACCGCCCGAAAACTTGCAGAGGACCATTGCGCAGCGTGGTCCCAGTGTGCTCCCGATTTGGTTGCGGGGAGATATGCTGAAAAGACAGTGATGATCATGAACGGCGGCGATCCGATGACTAGCCCAGCTGAGATCAGCGAAATGGCGGCTGGTTTCATGGCTGACTTTCCAGACCTGATCCTCAGTCTCGAAACAGTGCTAGTTGCAGACCACCACATGGTTTACGCATGGACATTCGAAGGTCGACACAAAGAAACGGGCAATCACGTACGCTTTTCCGGATGGGAAGAATGGGATTTGGATGGCGATCTGAAGGTGACCAGATCGCTTGGATGGTACGATGCAGCTGACTATGAGCGGCAAGTCGAAGCGGTTGGCAGATAGACGGATGAATGCATAGTCTGGACCATACGATTGCCGCTTTTACGTAGCGGACGTGTCGCGCTAGAATTGCATAAAAGAGGATTCTAGTAGCCCGCAAACTGACCGCCATTCTTGCCGCAGATGTGGTTGGCTATTCGGCTTTGATGGCTGAAGATGAAGCTGCGACGCTGGACGCTCTGATCGATCACCAACGAAATATACTGGAGCCTGCAATCTCTGAAAGAGGTGGGCGCATCATCAAGTTGATGGGGGACGGTGTGCTCGCGGAGTTTCAATCCGTTGTCGAGGCTGTCAACTGCGCGGTCACCATCCAGCGCACTTTGGCAGAGATTCAGGCCAACAAACTGTCGTATCGCATCGGGATAAACCTTGGCGATGTCATGACAGAAGGCGATGACATCTACGGCGATGGTGTGAACGTCGCTGCACGGCTTGAAGCACTGGCCGACCCGGGCGGTATCTGCATTTCCGGCATCGTTCACGAAAGCCTTGGGCGCAATATGAGTGTCGAGTTTTCGCCTGCGGGCAAAGAGCGGTTGAAGAACATCGATCGCCCGATCAGCCTGTACCGATGGAGCCCAGATCATACATCGACACGCACTGCCCAAGTCTCTCAGACATCTGAGCGGCACTCCATTGCAGTGCTCCCATTCACAAATATGTCCGGTGACCCGGATCAGGAGTATTTTTCCGACGGTATCGCCGAGGATCTCATAACCGAACTCTCTAGATTTTCGGAACTCTTTGTTATCGCGCGCAATTCCTCGTTCGTTTTCAAGGGACAGTCGGTGGATGTCCAGGGCGTGGCACGGCGCCTCGCGGTTCACTATGTGGTCGAAGGCAGCGTAAGAAAGGCGGGCAACAGGGTGCGCGTGACAGCACAGCTTGTCGACGCTTTGACGGGCGCGCATCTGTGGGCCGAGAGATACGACCGCGAGCTTGAAGACATCTTTGACGTTCAGGATGACGTCGTGAAAGCCATTGTATCCGTTTTGCCGGGCCGCATCGCAGTTGCGGGCGCAGAGACTATTCGGCGCAAACCGACAGAGAGCCTAAATGCTTTCGACTATCTGTTGCGCGGCAATCATGTGCTGGCGCGCCGGGGTGACAATATCCGGGAGGCGATCCGCCATTACAAAGCGGCGATCGAGATTGATCCTGAGTTTTCTGGGGCCTATGCGGGGATCGCAAAGGCGGAAGGCATGTCGGTTTGGGACCTGTCGACCTATGACGACACCCCTCTGGATCGCGCAGAAGCTGCTGGAAAACGCGCGCTTGAGCTAGATGGCAATGACTACCGGTCTCATTTGGCCTATGGGGCCGCCGTGCGCCAACTCGGCAGCCATGCCCTTGCCCGGCAACACCTGAAAAGAGCTATGGTACTTAACCCGAACAGTACCGAGGTTCTGGGCGAATGGGCCATGCTTCAGGCCTACACGGGATGTGTCGCAAACTTTTGGGACGGTCAGAGTTAGCGACTTACTGGACACACTCATCCTGCGATCTCTGCAAATAGCCGAAAGCCAGATGTCGTAGTGCAGGGAAATTGCTGCTTTCGGATCATGTTGGCGACCTCAATGCCGTCCAGGGTAGCCGATGCGGATCTGAACGATTTGAACCCGCACATGTGCCGGATGCGACGCTTGATGAACCGATGATCCTGCTCGATCAGGTTATTCAAATACTTTGACCTGACTGTTTGAATTTTGGCGGTGCAACCAAACCGATTAAGGATTTTGTTCACCTCTCGAATGCCCGCCGCGTTGGCTCCGCTTTTGTCAATGACGATCTTGCTCGGGATTCCGTTTGAAGACAGAGCTTTGGCAAAGAACCTAGCTGCTGCTGGACGGTTCCTGCGCTCAGACAGCATGAAATCAAGGGTATTCCCAGCTTTGTCGACGGCCCGATAGAGGTACATCCATTTGCCGCGAACACGAATATAGGTCTCGTCCATGCGCCATGAACTCAGCGTTGGACGCTTCTTTGATTGCGCTCTTGCTGCGATCATCGGCGAGTATTTCACAACCCACCTATTCAGGGTGGCATGGTCAACTCGCACACCGCGCTCAGGCATGATCTCTTCCAAGTAACGATAGGACACCGTGTATCGCAGATAGAAGTAAACAGCGTACAAAACTGCATCCTTGGGGAAATGACAGCCCATTAACGAGATCATGCTCAAACAACCTGTTCGAAAATTATTCGACCAGTACAAACCTCAGATCACGCGTGCGCGTCAACTAGACCCCAGAGTTTGCGACACATCCGATTTGAAGCTGAGTCGAGCCCTTCGCCGGGTTTTGACCAAGCTAAAACTTTGCAACGGAACCCCGACGAAGCATCACGCCGCGATGCGTGGCGAAGCGGTGGACATGTTCGTGCGTGGATTAGTTAGCGGGGCGCAGTGAGTCCTGCGTCACGATCCCAGTAGGGGTGCCCTTTCCCCACATGGTCGGCAAAGAAGTCGACAAAGGCTCGCACTTTCGATGGTACATGCCTGCGTTCTGGAAACACGGCGTACAGCGCTTGTTCGGGCATCATGAAGTTGGGCAAAACACGCCGAAGCCGCCCCGCTGCCAAGTGAGATCCCGCAATAAAAGTAGGAAGTCGGCCGATTCCTAGGCCAGCGACGAGCGTTGTGCAGAGGGCCTCGCTGTTGTTGACCCGAAACCGCCCATTGGTTCTAATAGCAATCTCCCCGTCTTCGCCTAGGAACTTCCACTCCAGTGGATCTCGGGAATAGGCGTAGTGCAAACAGTCGTGATCCATAAGGTCTTGAGGGTAGGATGGCTCTCCGACACGATCCAAGTAATTTGGTGCGGCAACAATGACGCTGTGGATGGGTGCAAGCCTGCGCACGATCAGTGCAGAGTCAGCAAGTGTTCCCGCGCGCAATGCAAGGTCCATACCGGACTCGACCAAGTCTACAAAGCGGTCATCCATTGACAATTCCATGGTAATGTCAGGATAGAGGCGCAAAAACTCGGGAATTGCCGGTGCGACATGCAATTGGGCGAACGTCATTGGCGCACTGACCCGCAGATGACCAACAGGGGCGCCTTGTAGAGCGGCGACCGCATCTTCGGCCTCCCTCGCGGATCCCAGTGCTTGAATGGCGTGAGACAGATAGATTTCCCCAGCTTCGGTCAAGGAGATACTGCGCGTCGAACGGTGGAAGAGCTGCGCGCCGAGATGTGTCTCAAGCACGCCGATTCGTTTGCTGACCGCAGATTTCGTGAGACCCAACTGCCGAGCGGCTGCGGCAAAGCCACCGTTCTCGGCGACCGCCACGAACACGGGAATTGCGCCAATTTCGATCATCGTGATTGCCTTTAGTCAACTTCTACTCACCCTTGAGTGTAGCAGATAGCCAATTATCTTATCTGAGGAAACCATCTACATCGTTTTGACACGGCAAGAACCGGAGAAAACGATGACCAAGATGCTGATCAATGGGATATTGCGCGACAAGCCTGCTCAAACAAATGGGCACTTTGAGCGGCCGCCAAGCCGGTTTCGCAACTGGATCGAAAACGACGCCAACGCCGAGTTTCCAGCGGAGCCAGATCGCTACCATCTCTACCTGTCCAAGGCTTGTCCTTGGTGCCATGGGGTTGAACTGGTTCTGTCTCTCAAGAGTTTGCGCAATGCTGTCAGCATCACCTGGATGGACCCCATCAGCTCGGAATACGGCTGGGTGATTGACCAAACGTCCTTCAATTCGGAGCATGGCGTACCGCGAGACAGGTATCTCTATGAGGTCTATCAACGCGCTGTACCTGATTACACCGGTGCCATATCTGTGCCGGTTCTGCTTGACCGCGAGAGCAGCAAGATCGTCAGCACAGAATCCGCCGATATTATGCGTATGTTCGGGCACGCGTTTGCGGATGCGCCCGGCTCCGATCTTTATCCCAAGAAGTTGCGCCCCGAAATTGACCGCCTTTCCGAACTGATCCAGAACCCAATTCGCAATGGAGTTTACCGCGCGGGCTTCGCAACCAGTCAAACCGCATACTGCGACGCCGTCACCGCTATTTTTGACACGCTCGATACGTTGGAAAACCTTCTTGAAGGCCAACGATATCTGGCGGGCGATCAACTGACCGAAGTTGATCTTAAGCTATTCCCGACACTGCTGCGGTTCGATCCGGTTTACGTGACCCACTTTAAGATTGATCGGGCCCGTATTGCCGATTACCCGGCGCTTTCGCGTTACCTTGAGGAACTCGTGTCGCACCCGGAGATCGCGGAAACCATCGATCTTCCACATATCCGTGAGCACTATTTCAGGAGCCACCGACACATCAATCCAAATGGGATCATCCCGATTGGACCGATGTCCCTCAACACACGTGCAGCTCAAGTGAAAGGAGTCGCGTGATGCCAAGCTTTGTTCGATCTGCCTCGCCCACCATCCTGATCATTGCTATCGGACTTCTCGTCGGCATGAGCTTTACCTTGTCTAAGTTCGTTGCAATGGCGGATGTAGCAGCTTACCTTGCCCTCTTTTGGCAGGTCTTTGTGGCCAGCATGATCCTGTCTGGTATGCTGATCACCCGGAAAACGGTTCCTCCGACAGCACCACGTTTCTTGACATACTACCTCGGGGCAGGGCTGCTTGGTGTGAGCCTGCCGGCGCTCATTGGGTACGTGGTCCTGGGGCATATAACGACCGGGTTCTACGCGGCGCTGGTGACATTATCTCCAATGTTCACATTCGCGATTTCGGCGGTTGTCGAACGGCGCATGCTGCCAGCTAGTCGGCTCTTCGGAATAGCAGTTGGATTGTTTGGGATCAGTCTTGCCACCCTGCGCGGCTTGGACTTGTCTGAGGTCGACCCCGTATGGATCATTCTGGCTCTGAGTGGACCGTTTGTGCTTGCGTCAGGAAACGTGTTCCGCAGCCGGGCCTACCCGACTGGTGCGGATCCGATGACACTTGCCGCTGGGACGCTTTTTCTTCAGTTGGCTTTAATTGGTGCTGCGCTCTTGATTTCCGGAAAGATTGCCGACAGTGCATCGATTGACCCCAAGGCTTTCGCTGCTGTTGGCGGTATCGGTATGATCACTGCCGTCAGCTACGCGCTTACCTTCGAAGTGCAGAGACGCACGGACGGCGTAGGCTTCTCGCAAGTTGGGTACTTCGCGACATTGTTCGGGATCACCTTTGGCGCTATCGCCTTTGGGGAGTCGATCTCAATTGCCTTCAATGCTTCTCTTCTACTCATCTTCGTTGGTTTGGCGATCACCAACGGGCAACTTTCGATCCGGCGCCTTTTGCAAGCGGTAAGACCGCGTTCTGGTGCAGAAAGCGCCCGACACCTAATCCACTTCAACAAAAGGAAAGTCCAATGCATATCACGGCACCAAACACATCCGAACACACACCAATGATCGCGGCGTTCTACACTGCAGTTGATGCGATGAACGCCCAAGGTGTCGTCGCACAGGTAACCGAGGACGTTCAGTTCCAACTCGGGAATTTCGAACCAATCACAGGTCGAGCCGCGGTAGAAGAAAGCAATGCCGCGTTTTTCGCGACGATCAAGGCCATGAACCACACGGTCAGCGGCGTTTGGTCCAGTGGCGATACCGCCATTTGCGACGGCACCGTTCACTACACACGCCTGGATCAATCGGAGCATAAAGTGCCGTTCGCAGCGCATCTCACGCTCCGCGATGGAAAGATTGCCGACTATAAGGTTTTTGTGGATATATCCGGCCTTTAGACGCCACAGAGCTTTGTAACCCATGTGATCGTGGTCGGAATCGGTAGCAAGGGTTTCGACCAAAGCAAAGATGTTCTTTTTGGCGGCCAACACCAAGTCGGGAGCCTGGCCAAATGTTCCGGCTGCTACTTTTTCTGCAGAGGTCTAGTACTAAGCGACAAAATTCCACTCAGGCATAACTCAAACCCAGGTACATGGTGCATCGCGGGATAGCTACACTTAGCTTTGCGCTAGCTCTAATCTATCGACAAGTCTGCGACACAACTGTTTTCGTCCCTAAAACCCGTGCATGCGTTTGGCCCATTGGTATCCAACAATCAGGCCCTTCATGACCGGCAACAGTGCCAAGGCACCGACTACTGCAATGACCGACATGCTCAAAGCCAGGACCCAGGGTTCGGGCCTCCATGTCACCCAGGCGATGTGCAACGCAAACCCCATAAGGTGGCCAACGATCAAGATCGTAAGATAAGCCGGACCATCATCCGCCCGCTGATGGCTCAGATCCAAACCGCAATTCGAACACTCATCGTTCACTTTGATGTAGCTGTGCAGTAGTTTGCCTTCCCCGCATCTGGGGCACTTGAGGCGCATCCCGTTCATGATTGCGAGTTTGATGGGGCGCTCTTCACTGTCGTCGTGGGTGTCAATTGCAAGGTCGGACATCTTTGATCTCCTTCGGTCGTGCCTCAGATAGTCCATCTTCAGACATAATGCAATCAATTACCAATCAATATAACTGCAAGTGCGACAACATGTTGAATTTCGCCTTAAATACTGATAAATACGACAGACACAATCTTATACATTGAATGGAATAATGACTTGAAGTCATGGACGCCGAATCTGCGCGACGACGGGAAACCACTCTATGTCCAGATCGCGGAAGCGATCAGACATGATGTAGAGACAGGTGTGCTAAATGCAGGTGACAGGCTTCCGCCTCAACGCAGCGTCGCCAAGCTTGTTGGCTTGGATTTCACAACTGTCTCTCGCGGGTACTCTGAGGCTGCGAAGCGAGGGTATATCGACACCTTTGTCGGCCGGGGTTCGTTTATCCGAAAACCAGAAGAAACCTCAGAAAAAGCAGACCCGCGCCGCGCGCTGGAAGAAGACCCAAACATGAACATGCCCCCTGAGCCAGATGATCCAACTCTGGTGGCCCGTATGGAGCAAGGTCTCACACATGTTTCTGCGAACCTCGTTCCTCTACTTCGCTACCAATCCATTATCGGGAGCCGGCAAGACCGGGAGACCGCAGCGCGCTGGATGACCATCAATGGTATCGACATCACAGCAGATCAATTGGCCATCACGCCAGGCGCACATGCCAGTCTGCTGTCGATCCTGACATTGCTCTCCAAGCCCGGAGACACCGTGATCTGTGAGCGTGTGACCTATCCCGGCATTCGTGCCATCGCTGCCCAACTTGGTATTCGGCTGGTTGGCGTGAGATCGGATAACAGTGGAATTCTCCCCGATGAGCTGGATGCTGCAATCCGAGAACATGCGCCTTCTGCTCTGTACCTGAACCCGACGCTTCAAAATCCCCTGACGCTTACAATTCCAACAGAGCGACGTGAGCAGATCGCATCCGTTTTGGACAACTACGGTTTGCCTTTGATTGAAGATGACGCTTGTCGTTTTGTGTCGTCGGATGCGCCACCGCCTATCTCACAGCAGATCCCCGATTTGGGGTGGTACATCGCGGGTCTTTCGAAATGTCTGGGCGCTGGTTTGAGGCTTGCGCTTACGGCGGTTCCGTCTGGGCTGTCGAAAACCCACTTCACGCGGGCCTTGCAAGCATCGAATGTCATGGCGTCGCCAATCACAACAGCTTTAATGGCGCGATGGATCGAGGATGGTACAGCCGCGGCGGTGCAAAAGTTCGTCCGCAAGGAGGCGAACCGCAGACAGAATCTTGCGGCCAAGATTATGCAGGACCAAGACTTCGTCGGCAGCAACGAAGCATTCAATATCTGGCTCAAGCTGCCCGAAGGGTCGAGCCGAGCTGACGTGATGAGCCACATGGCCAATCGTCAAGTCGGAGTTATGCCGAGCAATGCCTTTACGGTAACAGGCGCACCCGACGAAGCGGTCAGGGTGTGCCTGGGAGGGCCAATCTCATACAGCCAGCTGACTGAAGATCTCGAAGTGTTGAATTATGCGATTACCCAAGAAAACTGGGTTCCCTAGTAACAACTGGTTGACGCAACCTGTCTGCCGAATGGAAAAACACTCGCGATGACAGACATCCATTGAAGACCGCATGGTCATTCATGAATCTTCGTTTCCCTCAGGAAACTCCTTTCAGATGTTGGCGGCACGTCCCGTGAGGAGGAACTCAGAGTGAATCCTCACGATTTGGGCCGGCGCACCTGCCATTGTGCAGTTGGGTGGAACGTCCTTTAGAACAACGCTTCCCGCGCCGACTTTGCTGAATGCTCCGATTTCGATGTTTCCGATAATGTTGGCGCCTGCGCCAATCATTGCGCCTTGGCGAACCCTCGGGTGCCGGTCGCCCGCGACCTTTCCCGTCCCCCCAAGTGTAACACTTTGGAGAATGGTCACATTGTCTTCCACAACTGCGGTTTCACCAACAACGATGCCAGAGCCATGATCAAGCATAACTCCGGAACCCATTTGTGCGGCGGGATGAATGTCTGGGCCCAATTCAACAGAGACCCTGTTGGACAGCCAGACCGCAAGTTCCTGGCGACCGGATCGCCACCACCGGTGTGCGAATCTGTGCGCTTGCAGCGCCTGAAAGCCCTTGTAGTTCAGGAATGCGTGGGCACGAGTTCTGCAGGCCGGGTCCCTGGCAAATACGGCCGCAAGGTCTTGTGCCGTTGCGTCGATAAACCGTCCATCGTCCTGTATCGTTTTCAAAAACAAGGAACGAAGCTGTGTTTCCTCAATGTCTCGGTCCATAAGTGGTCGCGCCAGCAGTTCGACAACGGCCTGTCCAAAAGTGCTGGGGGTCAATATGGCGCGCTGCAGCAAAGGTGCGAGAAACGGTTCTTTTTTATACATTTCGCGCGCCTCATGTTTAAGCGTGTTCCATATTTCAGTGACGGCAGGGGTCGGGGTGGGGTCGATGTTCATATCTCGTTTCTCCGATGACCGAGGCTCGGTAATTTGGAGCGGTGGCATTTTTAGGGGTGGATGCAGGACGACCGCCGGTGGAACTGATCAGAAGGCCCAGGATCACCAGCAAAAGCGCGAACAACTCGATTCCATTTGGCACTTGCCCCAAAGCAGGAACAGCCAGCAAAGTGGCAACCCCCGGAGTCAGCGAGGCAAGCATGCTGGCTTGATGGCCGATCAGGCGGAGCGCCCGGGTGAATGCAAAAAGCGACAGCAGCCCAGAGGCGATGCCTTGGAAGAATGACTGAAACAAGATCTCAGACCAGGATGCCATGCCAAGAGTGGAGTAGCCGGAAAACACCCAAACGGGCAGGATCAGTGCCGAAGAGACGCCTCCGACAATAGCGGTTGCCAGGAATGGCGGGATGTCGAAGGTTTTGGATGTTGCGGCGAAACAGGCCCAGCAACAGGCACCGATCAGAAACAGAACATGACCGGCGAAAACGTTCGCATCCGCAAATGGCCCACCTGCAAAGACGAATACAGACAGCGTGGCGATCAAGATCAGCAGATAACCTATGATCTGACGCCGTTGAACGGATGCGCCAAAGAAAACAGCGCAGATTGCAGCGGCCAAAAGAGGCATCAGGCCCGGAACCAATGCACCAGCATGGGCAACCGGAGCTATGCCCAGTCCCAATCCGACGCATAAGGTGAACGGGGTGCCATAAGCCGACAGAAGCAGGCAGCGCTTGACGCCAATCCGGGCGACTTCGTACCGGCGGGCCCATAAGACGGGGGCAAGCAGGATGGCAGGAAAAATCGCACGCAGCCCGGCAAGGTCAACAACAGACAAGCCTGCCATGCGCCCCAATGAAGTCAGGACCAGCCAGCCGGCCCAGATCACAACGGCCAGGACCATCCAGAGGTACCCTTTCAGCACGTCAGTTTGAATAAGGTTCGGGTTCATAGCCGGTTCCGCCAATTGAGTGTGAAAGCAAAAAGACCTCTGATGTCAGCCCTGCACCAGCCAATCGATCTGTCGGGCTGCCCAGGCACAAGTGGGAACAGTTGGATTTTCCCTAAGACGTTTCGGCCTAATCGGTGCGCCATCAGGCACACCGACAGTCGCGGATTTGGGTATCGAAGAGAGTTCAGGGCGCCTTGTCGCGGATATGGCGGACCGAACGGCCTTTCATACCCCAGTTTTCAAGCGGGACTTCGTCAATCACCACAAAGGTCGTTGTGGGATTTTTGTTCAAAACCCTCTGAAGCAGATCGGTAACACCCGAGATAAGCAGTGCCTTTTCTTCTGCAGACGGGCCTTTACCTTCGGGGCCGCCTTCCTGTGTTACCTTGATGTTCACGTAAGGCATCGGATTACTCCTTTCGCTCGACAAACGAGAAGACCTTGGTCAAAACGCGCCAGCCGTCGCCTGTATTGATTAGTGTCAGAAGATCCTGGTAGTTGCGCCCCATCATGGTCATTCGGGCCTCGACAATCCCAATGCGATCGCCTTTGAGCGCGACCCGTTCGATCACCTCTTCTCGGGGGTCGCCGCGCGAGGCGGGTGGTGTGCGCCCGTCGATCCTTTGCATATAGGACTCCAACCCCATGAATTCGTAGGTGCCAGAGGTGCCGTTCACATAAGCAAGGTCTTTGTGGAAAACGGCCCTCAGCACCTTGCTGTCAGAGTGATAGAGACCGTCAAAGTAACGCTTCATCAGCTCTTGGATTTCGGGATGTTCCGACTGTGCCATCATGCCAGCCCTTCCGCGGCAAACGCCGATTTCACAGCCGGACGTTCGGCAATCCGCGCGACATAGGCTGCAAGATGCGGCCAGCCCGACAGGTCAATTGATTTGAAGTTCGCCCAGTTGACCAGGACAAACGTGTAGGCATCCGCAACCGAAAAGGTCTCGTTCACGAGGAATGCTCTTCCATCGGACAAAACCGTTTCTAGATAGTCGAATTTCGACCGAACTTTTGACTCGGCGGCTTGCTGCTCTGCTGCGGTCGCATTGCCGGCAAAGAGCGGGCCCCACGATTTGTGCAGTTCGGCAGCGGCATAGTTGAGGTGCTGCTGCACTCTTGCGCGCGCAATACTGCCAGGTTCGGGGGCAAAGGCACGCTCTGCGTTGTTGTCTGCGATGTACTGAAGAATGGCGACGCCTTCACTCAGGGTTTCGTCGCCAGTGATCGTCAGCGAAGGCACATAGCCGTTGGGGTTAATGTCGCGATAGTCGCTTCCGCTGGCGGTCAATCCCGCATTGGTGTCAACCGCTTCGATCTCGAAGTAGGCGCCGACCTCGTACAGCATGATGTGGCTGGCAAGCGAGCAGGCGCCGGGTTTGTAATAGAGTTTCATTTCAGGCTCCTTTCTTGGGTGTGAACCTGAAGTAGCTGCCATGAGGGACAATTGATAATATCGATTTCTCAGTATAATTATCTAAAAAACAGATCATATGAGATCGACATGACCCTAAATCAACTCGTCGCCCTGGATGCGATTGTCGCCACCGGAACCTTTCGTGCCGCAGCAGAGCGCCTGAATAAGGCTCAATCCGCGGTCAGTCATCAAATCAGGAAACTGGAGGCGGAATTGGAGTTCGATCTTTTCTCTCGCGACGGCTACAGACCAGAACTGACACCCGAAGGTGAGATATTTTTCCGGGAAACAGCGCGCGTGTTGGAGCAAGTGAGTGCGTTAAAATCCGTTGTCGCCGGACTGCGAAGTGCTCAAGAGCCAATGGTTTCCATGGCAATTACAGCAACTATGTCGCTGGAACCTGTCCTCGATCTCTTGGCCAAAGTCAGGCAGACTTATCCCGGAACAAACATCAACGTCGCCTCCGAGATGATGGGTGGGCCGCTCGCAAGGTTGATGGAAGGTGCTGCTGATATGATCATAGCGGGGCTTCAAGACGTTCCGATCGACGAGGTGGAAACGCTCCCGTTTGGTTCGATCACCATCCGGCCTGTTGCAAGCCCTGAGTTTGCAGCGGCCAAAACGCGAGGCGTGCGTTCCAAACGAGAAATGCAGGGCTATACTCAGGTGATCGTGGCCGGGAGCGGTAGCAAGGATTTCGACCAAAGCAGAGATGTTCTGTCTGGTGGCCAACACTGGATCGTGTCGGACTTTGAGGCCAAGAAGTCGATTATCAAGGCCGGCCTGGGTTGGGGCGGTGTCCCAGAGCACCTGATGCAAGAGGAACTTGAATCAGGCGAACTGATTCCGTTGAACGTCGATGGTTTCCCGCCTCGGCACACAGACGTGTTTGCGATCCGCCGGCGTGACAAAACAATGGGCAAGGTTATGTCGGAGATCTGGAAGCTCTTAGCAGCTCGACAGCCAAACGTTGTTCAGTAAACCGATCTGATCCACCAAGGACCGAGCCGGTAGTGTCGCAAACATGATCCGGAAGGAGCAATTCTCTTGTGATACGACTTCCGGCTATCGGCTGTTTGCTGAGATCGCAGAATAAGTGTATCCAGTAAGTCGCTTACTCTGGCCGTCGCAAAAAGCTTGCGACACATCTAATTTTCAGTACGAAAACAAAGACTACTTTGGATCGTACAAGTATCCGATTCCGCGAACGGTTCTGATGATCTCCGGCTTTTCTGGGTTGGTTTCGAGCTTCCGGCGCAATCTGGATATCCGTATGTCGATACTGCGGTCAAAGGGGTCCCACGACCGGTCATGCGCCTGTTCCAGAAGCTGGTCTCGGTTCAATACGCGTCCTTTGTTATCCGCAAATACCTTGAGCAAACTGTATTCCATCGCGGTCAGCTGGACTTCGGACCCGTCCAGGGCAAGTAGCTTCGCGGCTTTTTTGTCCAGCATATAGTCCCCGAATCGCGCCCCATCATTGTCAGCGGTCGCGACGGATGCCGTTTCATTGATGACACCGCGACGCAGGACTGCCTTTATCCGGGCCTCAAGCTCTCGAAGGTCGACGGGTTTGCCCAGATAGTCGTCGGCCCCCATTTCCAAGCCGATGATCCGGTCCACAACATCGCCCGCGGCCGTGAGCATAATCACCGGCGTCGTGTTTTCGGGGCGAAGAGATCTGAGAATGGAAAGGCCATCTTCCTTTGGCATGTTGATGTCCATGATTATGGCATCCACAGTTTGGGCCGAAACGATGGCGCGAAGTTCTTCGCCGCCAGAGGCTGCCGAGACCTTGTAGCCGCGTTTGTTCAGGTATTCCTGAAGCATTTCGCGCACGTCAATCTCATCATCGCAGACCAGAATATGCGCTTTTTGATCATCCATCAGCTTCGTCCCCCTGGTCGGTGAGCAGCCTTCCGACAAGCGCTCTGAGCTCTAAGGGTGAGACCGGTTTTTCCAGGAAAGGAAGATCAGACTCTTTGAGTAAACCCAGCGAGTTTTCTCCCATCGTGTCACCAGTAATATACGCCGTGCGTGTCAGCATATCGGGGAAACGCGTTACCAACGCTTCGTAAATCTTCCGTCCGTCAACACCCGGCATATTCAGGTCACTCAGAAATACGTCGTACTTGGCAGAATGCAGGTGGTTCAGTGCTTCTTCGCCGGACGAAACGAAGTCGACGTGAAACCCTTCTCTTCTAAGGATTTCAGCATTCAACTCACCCACTTCCACCTCATCATCCACGATTAAGACACGTTGCTTCGCAGGCGACGAACGGGTTTTGATCGGCTCATTTTTGTCACCTACCTGCGCCAGTGCCACAGGCAGGACAATCCGAAAGCAAGTACCTGTGTCATCGGTCTGATCTAACCTGATCTGGCCGCCATGTGACAGGACAATGCGATGACAGAACGCCAATCCGATTCCGGTCCCGTCGCCGACTTCTTTCGTGGTGAAGAACGGTTCAAAGATGCGGGGGCGAATGGTTTTGGGGATTCCGGGTCCATTATCCTTGACCGTGATCTCTACCATTTCTGTGTTTGGCTTGTCTTCGACCGACAGCGTGATTTGGTTACCAATTCTAGTTGAAGTCATAGCCTGCTCGGCATTGATAATCAGGTTGAGGAGAACCTGTGTCAGCTGATCAGCGTCCCCGGCAATTGGGGGAACATCGGAGGGCAGGGAGTGAGTGATTTGGATTTCACCGGATGTACTGCCATAGCCCGCGACATCGGCTGCTGTTTCGATCAAACTGAGCACATCGACCTGCTCGATCTTGCTGGGTTGCTGACGTGCCATTGCCAGAAAAGTCTTCACAATCTTTGCGCACCGTTCTGCGGCGCTACTGATCTTTTCTATCCTGACAGTCAAATCGGGGTCGGTGATCTCTTCTTTCAGCATCAGCGCGTGGCCAACAACAACTGAAAGGGGGTTGTTGAGCTCATGCGCAACGCCTGCAAGGAGCTCACCAAGCGCAGACATCTTTTCGTTTTGAAACACCAGCTCTCGTTGCTTTTCAAGCTCGGCTTCTATTGCCAGTTCGTCTGTCAGATCACGTGTATTGGAGACGATGACTTCTTCGCCATTGAACTGGATAAGGCGCGAAGAATCCGCACCCCAGAACGTTCGCCCATTGATATCGACGAACTCCATGCGCCGATCCTTGAGGGACCCCGACTGCCGAAGTTCCTTCAGGTACCGTTCACGTTCGTTGGGATCGGCGTAGTAGGACTTGGAGCTTTCACTATCCCCAAACAACGCCCTGATTTCTGGCGTTGCGAAAAGCACTTTGCCCGTATTGGCATGCGTCATGTTTATGGCGGCGGGGTAGGCCTCCACAACTTGGCGGATCAGGGCGTCAGCCTCTTTCTGGACAGTGAGGTCGATGATGCTGGTCACGATGACCTCTTCGCCCTTGTAGTCGATCAGCTGCGAAGAGATTGAAGCGGGAAAGGTTTTTCCTTCAGCATTCACCAGATCAAGCTTGTAGTCATTGACCTGCCCGTCGGCCAAAAGCAGCGTGATAAAATCCGCGCGCTCTTCCGGGTTCAGATAGTGCTCTTTCGCTGACCGTGAGGGGCCGAACAACTGACGGGCAGCGGGTGTGCGATACAAGAGCTGTCCGTCGCCAATCCGGGCCATGGTCACAATCGCTGAACTGGCATCCAGAACCTTTCGGATCAGAAGATCTCCGTCCCGCTCTTCGACTTCGGCCTGTTTTCGTGCGGTGATATCTTCGCGCGTTACAACAAATCCGCCGAGTTTGGTTGGGTGAACAGAAACCAGATAGGTCCGTCCGTCGGTTTCGGTCAGTTCATAGTCCTGTATGAACTCGATCCCGTTCTCCAACCTGTCCGAAACCCACTGCTGTTCGTTGCCTATGGCGTCAGCGTAAATACCTCTGCGTGCTGTCTCACGCATCAGGATTTCCCAATCCAGACCGGGTTTCAGCAGGTCCGAGACACCTTTGTTCATCTCGGCATATCGCTGGTTAAACATGACAAGGCGACGGTCATCATCGTAAAGGGCGAACCCTTCCTTGAGGGATTCAATGGCGTCACGAAGAAGGTTTCTTGCCTTCTCGATTTCTTCAAGATCGTTTGCCATGTCCGTCGTCATCCTGGTCTTCTAAGTTATCATTGTTTCAGTGCCATTTCAAAATCAGCGTCTTGTGTTTCAATTGTTTCAGACTGCGCGGTTTCGTTCCAGTGTCAGTCGAAAACCTGTTTGTTTTCGAAGCGGATAGCGCGATGTGTGACCCACTTCACAGAGCTACAACTGAAACATTAAGCCCCGATTTCAGAAATCACATTGAAACAATGGATGGTCAGTTTGTGCCCATAGCAAATGCAATTGGGTAAGTACGATGACTATTTCATTCAGACCAACAGATACGATAAACGCACCGATTGTCGCGTTGCATTCTTCTGCATCGAACGGTGCACAATGGAGCCAACTGGCAAAAGATTTAGAGGGTCGTTTCGAGGTTCATGCCTTCGACCTGCCAGGCTATGGCCAGACCCCACTGGTCGGCGATAGCTCTCAAAAAGGCGCGGCTGTTTCTGCGGTTCCCGTGATCCGGGAAATTGAGGCCTTGGGCCGCGCGGTGCATCTTGTCGGACATTCCAACGGCGGCAGTGTTGCCATCAAGGTCGCGTTGATGCGGCCTGATCTTGTGAAAAGCCTGACGGTCTATGAACCTGCAGCGTTTCACTTTCTTAAACATGGTAACGAGGTCAGCCGACAACTGTTTGGACAACTTAAACTGTTGTTCCGATTGGTGACGGCCGCTGCTGCGCAGGGTGAGGCAGAGGCAGGGATGTGTCATTTCCTGGATTTCTGGAACGAAGTGGGCTTCTGGGACGCGCTTCCCGTTTCCGCCCAGACCCGCTTTGCACAGCAGATCACGTCGGTCATGACAGATTTCGCCAACGGATTTGCAGAAACCTGGGACTTGGCCGAGTTGTCGAGTCTCGAGATTCCCTCGCTGGTGATGACCGGTTTGGAATCTCCGGAAATCGCGCAGCGTGCATCGGTGGCAATTGCCAAGGCATTGCCAAACGCGCGGATCGCCCTGTTGCCTGAGCTTGGGCATATGGCGCCGGTTTTCCAGCCCGAGTGGATCAACTCGCGAATTATCGAGCACGTTGCCAGCGCTGAGCGGCCCGTCGTGAATATCAGCTGGCCCAAACGGCAAGCTGCATAAACTGTCCGCATTCGATGATGCGGCCTTCAATTCAACTTCTGGAGAAAGACCAGAAAAACCAAGAGGAATAATAAAATGGGTATTCAGACAGCAATCGATACCACAACGGACTTTGCAGCAATCAAGGCCAAGCAAAATGCGGCATGGGGATCGGGTGACTACAGCAAGGTTGGTGTAACCCTTCAGATCACCGGTGAAGAACTTGCAGAGGCTATGGGTATGATGCCAGGCACCAAAGTGCTTGATGTCGCGGCGGGTAATGGCAACGCCACACTTGCTTTTGCGCGTCGCTTTTGCGATGTCACCTCGACCGACTATGTTGAAGCCCTGCTAGAGTCCAGCGGCCAGCGCGCAAAGGCCGAAGGTCTTTTCGTCACATACAAGGTCGCCGACGCGGAAAAGCTTCCCTTTACGGATCAATCCTTTGACGCCGTCGTGTCCACATTCGGAGTGATGTTCACACCGAACCAGCAACAATCTGCGTCAGAGCTTCAACGTGTCGCCAAATCCGGTGGCAAGATCGGTATGGCGAATTGGACACCGGAAAGTTTCATCGGCCAGATGTTCAAAACCATCGGCAAACACGTTCCGCCACCGGCTGGCGTAAACTCTCCCGCTTTGTGGGGCAGTCAGCACTGGGTCGAGGATGCTTTCGGCACCAAGTGCGATATCGTCTCGTTCCGGCGCAAGAACTTCATGTTTCGTTACAGATCGGCAGAACATTTTCTGGAGTTTTTCCGGACTTTCTATGGGCCAATGCAGAAAGCCTTTGATGCCTTGGATACGGAAGGGCAGACGGCCCTGCGCCAGGATATCATGGCTCTGATTGAGAAGTTCGATATCTCGAACAATGACTCGTTGTGCATTTCGTCTGAGTATGCCGAGGTTATCGTCCGGCGTCGCTAAGGGAACGATGCGCTCACCGCTCTTGGGTCTTGTTGTCAAAGAGCGGTGAGAATTGTCTTTGTTTGACCAGTTTTTTGAAAAGGGTTTTGAGATGGCTGAACGCACACTTTATGAGAAGTACGGCGGGTTTTCGAAGATTAGCAAGATCGTGATCTCATTCTACGACAGTCTTTTGGACAATGATGATGTCGGACCCTTTTTTGACAATGTCGACATGGGCCGTATGGTCGATCACCAGACAAAGTTCATTGCTT
This sequence comes from Ruegeria sp. AO1, assembly GCF_056535985.1. Lineage (NCBI taxonomy): Bacteria > Pseudomonadati > Pseudomonadota > Alphaproteobacteria > Rhodobacterales > Roseobacteraceae > Ruegeria > Ruegeria sp. AO1. The sequence continues at coordinate 237,890 of NZ_JBQFJC010000002.1, read as the reverse complement.
CGCTTCTTGGCGGCCCGGCATCCTACACGGATAACCAGCTACGTCAGTTGCATTCCAATCTGAGCATCACGCACGCCCATTTCGATGAATTGGAAACGGTGTTGCAGCACGCATTAGAAAAACACAACGTGGCAGCAGAAGATATAGCTGTTGTTGTTGCGGAATTCGGAAAGCGCCGCCCCCTTATTGTTAGGTAAGCCATGACTATTGAAGCCATCAATGAACAGCTGCTGCGCGCAATTGGCGTGGGTGTCGCACTACTAAACCGTGAAACGCTGCAGTTTGGTTTCCGTAATGACACGTTTGATGAATGGTTCAGCGGCGATAACCCATTGGACCACTTGCAGCAGCTTTTCCCCGACCTTGATACCGATGCGGTTCAGCAAAGCCTAATCGAGACGCAGCGATACACATCTGAAATCAGTTTTAAGAAGAAGCGCAGAACGCTGGTAGTCGCACTCGATTTTACAGTCGCGCATGATGACGTGCTGGTCTTAGTTTGCCAAAATATAACCCGCATCAAAGAACTGGAATCGATAATCGACTCCTATTCGATGATGGTAGAACGGAATACACGCGAGCTGAAACGCGAAAAGGAGCAGGTGGAAAAGCTTTTACTGAACCTGATGCCGCGATCTGTTTATGAAGAGTACAAGACATTCGGTGTTGTTACACCTCAGCTTTATGATCCTGTGTCTGTTCTGATGCTCGACTTTGTTGGGTTCACGGAAATGGTGGCCTCGCAGGACCCAAGCGTTACCGTAACCGAATTGAACGATATTTACAGCGCGTTTGATCGCATCGGTGAGCAATTCGGGTGCGAACGCATCAAAACAATCGGGGACGCTTATATCACCGTGGCCGGTTTGCCTGACCCAACCCCAGATCATGCTAAAGCCATTGCCAATACGGCGATTCGATTTGTGCGTTATCTAAACCGCCGTAACCTGAGCCACCCACATCAATGGCGTTGCCGAATTGGACTGGCGTCAGGGTCAGTCGTCGGTTCCGTCGTAGGGATTCAGAAGTATGTGTACGACATCTTTGGGCCGGCCGTGAACTTGGCATCCCGGCTTCAAGAGTTTTCCGAACCGATGCAGATCACTGTTCAAGGCGACGTTGCTCATGTTCTAAAAGAACAGTTCAAACTTGAAGAAATCGGACAAAAAATGATCCGAGGATTTGGGGAGCAAGGAGTTTGGCGCCTTGCTGACGAAAACTAGTTTCATCCCTTTGAACCAGCCCCCTGAGGTTGTGGCGCAAACTTTGAACTGAGATTGACGAGCACTTTGGTTTCGCAGTCTGTTCCCGTCGACTAGTTTTCGAACGGGTTCTAGGTATGATCTCTCTGAAAGGCTGCCACTTTCATACGGATCCAGTTCTTTACGCTGTTTATTTCTATTTGCGGTACATAGTTTCGTTCCGTGATTTGGAAAAGATCATGGCCGAACGCGGCGTGTAGGTGGACCACGCTACTCTCAATAGGTGGGTTTTAAAGTATTCGTTGATGATCGCCGCGAGCGCGCAATCAAAGCAGCAACCAACGCTGAGTTCCTAGCGCATGGACGAAACCTATTTCCGTGTGCGCCGCAAGTGGGCACTGCCTTTCCGAGCGCCCACTTTTGTTGTTTTAAAGCCAGCTTGTCGGGACAAAGCGATATGCGTCGTCAGAACGGACAATTCGGCCAAATCCTGGAAAATGTACGTGCGACCCGGCAATGAGCAGGCCATCCGCAGCCGCGCGATCAAAGATGCGCATCCGGGTTTGAGCTGCTTGTTCCGGATCCACGTCGAAACCAAAGCCTGTCTCTGGCAGTGCTGTCTGCAGATCCGTGCTGTGAAGAGCATCCGCGATCATAAGCAATTGTTGATCCCCACCATCAATATGCACAACAGCATGTCCGGGTGTGTGGCCGGGGGCTAGTTCCAGCGTAATGCCCGGAGCCACTTCGGTTTCAGGCGCCACAGCACGAACGCGATCGCCGTAGGCGCCGAAAACACTCTGTGCCAGTGCGAACAATGGGCGGGCTTCTTCCGGGGCTTGCGTCAGCATGGCTTCATTTCCCCAGAACCCAAACTCGACATCAGTCATCACCAGTTCGGCTTTCGGGAAGGCTGCGCCTCCGTTGTCAACCAGTCCGCCGATATGGTCCGGATGTGCATGCGTTACGATGACCATGTCGACGTCGTCGGCCATCACCCCTGCTGCGGGTAGCCCATCAGCCAGTCGTCCAAAACCCGGACCCAGAATATCAACCGCACCCATGCCACCGTCGATGAGAATTGTGCGATCATCGGATTGGAGCAAAAACGCATTGACCGGCGCAGGTAGCACGTCACCGGAAATCCCAGCAGCAGCCAGTGCTCCGTCGATCTGGGATTGATCGGGGCCAAAGAAGAAGTTTTTACCAAGTGGGGCCATGCCGTCGAAGACAGCCGTTACGCGATAACGACCGACAGGCGCATCAAACATGGCAGGCGCGCGCGCGGCGGGCTGTGTGTTCTGGGCGGAAGCTGCGGTTCCGGATGAGATCAGAACAGGGGCTGACAAGGCGGCCAGCCCAAAGCTACGGCGGGACAGATGTGTCATAGGATTTTCCTTCACATGATTTAACATCGTATACGAAGTAATCGAGTGCGAGTTTATTGATGTCAAGTCTTTTCAGATCTCTCTCTAATGCGTAAGTTCAGGTACCATGAAGAACGAACCACCAAACGACCCGCGTCTCGACACGCTCCTGTGTTTCAGTGCTTACGCGTTGAACCGTGCTTTCGGACGCTTCTATCAGGCGGCCTTTTCGGAAACAGGCATGACCTATCCCAAATTCGTGATCTTGATGGCTTTGGACGAGGCAGGTCCGATGACTGTGTCTGAGCTATCTTCCAAAGCGGGGGTCGAGCCGAACACACTGTCGCCGCTGCTCAAGAAGATGGCAGGTTTCGGCATCCTAACCCGGACCCGCGCGGAGCAGGACGAGCGTCGTGTACTGATCGATATAACCGAGTTTGGCACCCAGGTGTTGACCAGAGCACGGCGCGTGGTCGCCGAAGGTTATGAAGCCCTGGACCTGGATGATGCCAATCCGAATGAACCTTTGTCCTATATGGAAAAAGTCCGCAGCGCACTGGAGCTGGCAGAGCCTCCAAAGCTGATGATTGATGATCTGAAAGAGGCGCAAGAGGCCGCGCAAGCAAACACGGCTAAACAGTAAATGCCAGAGCGTCCAGGATCAAAGCAACAAGGCTGGGGCCGATTCAAAAGGTATCGGTCAGGCATTGTCAGATTGTTGAAGCGGTCTTTCGGCGGTAACGCTATACTAAGTTTAATCTGTCTGATCTGTCCCGTCTCAACGGCTTCAGTTTCCCTCGCACAGTTATCGGTTAAACAAGATGTTGAACTGCATTGGTTGCCCAGTTCCCGTTGAAATGGTCAGGCGGAAAAACTTGAACAACACCTTGGAACAAGACCACCGTTTCATCAAAAGACGAACCCGCCCGATGCTGGGGTTCAAAGCCGTCGCATCAGCAGCGGCAACGTTCGACGGAATAGAAGTAGTGCACATGATCCGCAAAGGTCATTTCACACCCGGACTCTATCCGCTTCAACAATTCGCCCAATTAGCAGGATATCCACTCTCTGCATTCTCGAGCGTCAATGGTCAAGATTTGCAACAGATCCACGTTGGAACCTACGGGCTCGACAATCCCGTCAAAGTATTCGCGACGCATCCCAAACGGCTTACTTTTGCTTGAAAGTCAAAGAAATGAATTGCTTTTTTGGCTATGGTTTTCACGGAAAGAAGTGAGTTTTGTAGCCAATTGCCATGACGAAGTTGACCTGAAAGCAATGCACGGAGCAATGACAGCAAGAATTAAGCCGGGTTTCTGAAGAATAAGCCTCAGACAAGAAACGGAAATTCTCTGATCCGTGGTTAAATTGGTACCGCGCTCCGTCAATTTGAAGTCCAAGCCACCAATCTCTTGAACGACGTCTTGCAGGGCAACACTCTCGGCGACTTTTTTGATTTGCTCGTCCGATGGACGTTTCTTTAGACCTAGGGTCAAAGCCCGACGCAGGCTGCCTTTCAGGATCAAGGGTTGGTCGGTGAGAATTCCGACAGATCGGCGCAGGCTCCCGGGCGTTAGTTCTGAAATGTCTTTACCATCCAGTTTTAAAGACATGTCCCCGGTCGTTGCGTTGCCAAGCAGGGCGACTTCGATCTGGTCCATCAACATGCTTGAAATAACGGCCTGTTCCCCGGGGCGTATTTTCAATTCCGGGCCATGTGTGGTGGTGATTTCAACCGAAACGGGTTCTTTGCGCAGGTGTGCTTTCGCGCTTCGTGATGCCGCCAGAGGGCGGTTCAAAGCACGGGACAGGTTGCTATAGGCCGCCCGATATTTTGCAGCATGATCGCTGGATGTTATTGCATTGCGCAAAGGTCTGATCATCAGACCCAGAGCTGCCAAACCGGCCGCGATCGTTCCCGCAGACAGGCCGCCAGTTCCGCCGATTACCATGATCAGGCTTGCGGCGATTGCGGCTGAGAACTCTGGCACGGCCTTTCGGACTTCGCTCAGACGCCGGCGCACGCAGGCCGCATCGGCCACGCGGTCTGCCCGGCGGTCCAGCGACTTCACCTCGATGTGGCGCCGTCCCAGCGCTGAAAGCCTTGGCGCAATCGGCAGGCGCTCGGTGACATCTGCTGCCAGCCGCGCCCGCAGTTTTCGCAATTGGCGGTGCGTGTCCAGAAGTTTGCGCTGTGTCAGCGCCGCCCAAAGCGCTGAGGGCAGGATCGCGCAGACTGCCACCCAGACAAACCGCTGGTCAAGGTATATCAACACAGCTGTCGCTGCGGGCAACAAAACGGCAGCCTGAATAAGCCTGGGTAAGCCAAGGCCAGGCCAATCCTGCAATGCCGACAAGTCACCGGTAAAGCGCAGGACATGATAGCCCATGCGTCTTTGGTCCAGATCGCGTTGATCGCTGCGGCTTGCGTGATCGAACAGCCGCAGGCGGATGTCTTTGGCGTAGTTCTGGCCTAACCGCTCCGCGAGTGTTCTCAAGACCAGTTGCATCAGCGCGCCGTACAGCCCCGCCACGCCGATGACTGTAATCGGAAGAACGGGCAGGTCCGATACGGCGTGCAAGGCGACAAAGACCGTGCGCGTTGCAATGGCCACCGCTGCAAGAGCGGTGGCCTGCGAGAGGCTCGCAAACAGAATCCAGGCAAACAGGCGACGCCTTTGACCCTCAAGCAGTCCAGGGGGGGTCATGCGGCGTACCGGGTCCGCTCGATCCCGGCGCGTGCGGCCAGTGTGTTTGCATAGGCCGGATCAAGAAGCTGACTGCGCGTCAGAACCTGAACTCCTGTCGCAGCCTGGGCTTCCTCGACCGCCATGGGCGAACATGACAGCATCCCTGTCAGTGCAATGGGGCGGATCCCATTTCGGCCCAGCTCGGCTACACCTCCTGCGGCTGCGACCGGATCGGCGCAGGCAAACAGGTACTTCGAAAACCGGCCACGGACGGAGGCGTCGGCCAGCAGGGCGGCTGTCTCCCGCTGGAAGATGCCGTCGGCCAGTTCCATCACCGCGATGTCGCAACCAAGGGATTCTGACTCGCCCAGAAGCGTATCAATGCCCGCAACGATGCGCGGCATAGGTTCCAGATAGGTCGTAACCATGCCTGCGTCGGTAAAATCGGCCACAAAGGATGCACCAGCATCGACAAAGGAGTTGTAATCTCCAAACGCGCCGGTCCCGGTGCCTTTCAGCACGGCCACCTGCCACCCGGCCTTGGTCAGACCATGGGCCAGGGCGGCTGTTGCTGTTGTTTTGCCCGAGTTCATTGCGGTTCCAACCACACAGATCACCGGAATCTGCGCCGGCTTGGTACGTTCGGGCAGGGCGAAACCACTGGTGTTCAGAACAACACCGTCCTTTGAGGTGATGCGCCCCAGCGGCTGAATGCGGGTCGGGGGTTTGATGCGCTCGTTTCGATGCACCATGCGCCCAAGACACCCCCCGCCAGCAAGCATATCGCTGCCCTTTTTGTCGATCTCAGCCAGCCCTTCGAACTGATCGGGCGCGTATCGCGCGCCGCAGGGCAGCACAACAAGATCACCGGGATACAGGGTTGAAGGCCGTCCCGCAGGCAACTGAATGCGTTGGTGGTTGCCGATTGATGCGACACGGCCAAGGATCAGATCTCCGGGTTGCGCCTGCGCAAAGTCTTGACGCAACCCATGCGCCAGCCTCTGATCAATGCGTCTGGTTGCAAAACACCATTTTGCATCTTTGAAGTGATAGTTTTCCATGGGTAATCTCCTGTTTTCAAAAATTTTAAACTTCACAGACAAGCTTGGATAAGCCCGCTTCGGCGCAATCGGCGAAGCTGTGCACGCAGTTGGGGATTTCCGTCAGCGACAGATCAGGAACGATCCCCCGCGCCTCGGCGGCGGCGCGAAAAGCCCTGCAATAGTGTCGTGCGCGGGCCAGCCGGTTGCGGCCTTGGACATCGTCGATATCATGCCCTTTTCGAAGGGCATCATCCCGTTGATGATCCTCGGCACCCACGTAGACCCGAAGCTTGAGTTCGAGGTAATTTCGCAACTGGTTGTGGGCCAGAGCGGGGACGTTCATCTTCAAAGGCTTGTCCGCCGGGGCCAAACCCATCGGAAAAGGTTGAGTAAAATCCGGCAGACAATACCAACCAGCAGCGGCGATATGCAGGCTGGCCACACGTTGCGGATACAGCATCGCAAATCGATGTGCGAGCTGTGCGCCGCCGGAATACCCGAACAGGTCTACCTTGTTGGTTCTCGCAACGCCCATCTGTTCAACCAACGCGAGCATTGCGAGAAGGGATCGATCCGGTCGGTAGCTGCCAATACTTTGGAAATGGGGCCAGTGCCTTTTTGAGAAACGAGGCGTGATCAGAACCTGTCCCTTGGCGTTACAATGGCTTGCAAAGGCCGTGGCAATCACGGATGCCCGCCGCGAAATTCCGTGCAAAGCCAACAAGGGAGGGGTATCGGGCGCGGGAATGCTCGGGATGTGAACATCGGCGGACAGTGTGCGTTCGCCGACGCGGACCGAAAACCGGGTGGTCGTCATTGGTCCGTTGACAGGGGGAACATCCATTGCGGTATCGAACATCATTTCAGCTCCTGATTGTTTGGTCTCTTGCGGTGACAACGATGGTGATTGCGATCTATTCCAACTTTTTTGAAAATTGTGTTTTGGGCCGGTCAGAACCCGCTGCGTCGGGTCAAAACGATGCGCGTCTTCATTTTTTCTTCGATCCTGTGGAATAATTCTCTCTACCATCCGTTGTCATTGAATATGACGCGAAACGGGAGAGACGGCATGACGGACCGGTTCCGTAAAGATCTGGCAGCGCTGGTGCCGAAGTTGCGCCGGTTTGCTCTGTCTCTGGCGGGCAACCAGCCAGACGCCGATGATCTGGTGCAATCTGCCTGTGTGAAAGCGTTGAAAAACGCGGCTCAGTTTCGCGACGGGACGCGTATGGACAGCTGGATGTACCGAATTATTCAAACCCTCTGGATTGATGATCGCCGGCGCGCCAAGACACGCGGAGCGCCTGTAGAACCCGAACTGGCGGGTCTGAGCGATGAAGGGCGTTCCGCGCGTCTGCCCGAAGATCGGATGATGCTCGATATGGCACGAAACGCCATGGGTGCGTTACCCGAGAAGCAGCGCATTGTGCTGTCTCTCGTTGCGGTCGAGGGGCTGAGCTACAAAGAGGCTGCAGATGTTCTGGAGGTGCCGGTTGGCACGGTTATGAGCCGTTTGTCACGGGCCAGAGACGCTCTGCTGCCGCAGTTGGGGATGACGAAAGGGCCGATGCAATGAGTGCAAAACCTACGATGGACCCGTCCCGTCTTGCGGCTTTTGCGGATGGAGAACTTTCACCCGAAGAGGCAGCCGCCGTTGTCATGCATTTGGCGGATCACCCTGAGGATCAGGCCTATGTCGACAATCTTATGGCCGCAAATGAAGCCCTGTTGCAGGCGTTCAGCGAACCGCTGGGTGAGCCCGTGCCCGGTGAGTTCAAGAATGTCATTCTGGGTGAGGCGCAGACAGCCAAGATCATACCCTTTCGCAAACGACCCGCCGTGTGGATAAGCACTGCGTTGGCGGCGACGTTGGCGATTGCCGTTTTCACCGGTCCCGACCTGTTTGCGCCGACTTCCACGCCGAATCTGACATTGGGGCCGGTTGACACTGACTCGAACCTGGCAACGGCGTTGAGCCGCCTGCCGTCTGGTGTGCCTGAGCCATCAGGGACGGATCAGGAGTTCATGATCCTCGCCACGCTGCCGATTTCTGACGGGTATTGCCGCGAGTTTGAGGTCATCAACCACGCGAAGCAACGCATCGACCTCGGCATAGCATGCATTACCTCCGACAGTTGGGTTGTGGAAGTCACGATGTCAGAACCGCTGTCCGCATCGGGCACCGAAGATGGGTTTGTGACGGCAAGCGGCACGGAAATGCAGGGATTGATGCCGTTTCTGGATCGGTTGGGGGCAGGGGCTTCACTCGCCCCCGCCGCTGAGGCTGATCTGATTGAAAACGGCTGGATGCCCTGAGGTTTTAAGCTAGCACAGGGTGGCAGCATTCAGCAGCCCATGGCCGAATACCTCATCCGCCCCGGGCGCGCCCAAGTCTAGTGCAGCGTTTCTCAGGCGCTCGCGCACCTGATCCGGTGATAACGTCTCATCTTGCGACAGCATGATTGCGACCGCCGCAGTGACAAAGGGAACCGCAAAAGATGTTCCAGACTTCAGGCGCGCACCGCGAATGGATGTAGCCGATAGCATGTTGACGCCTGGCGCGGTTATGTCGATATGCGGGCCCCGCTGTGCTTTCCGGTAAATGCGTGTCCGTGCGTCCACGGCTGTCACGGCCAGCACTGTGTCAAATGCTGCGGGATATCTCAGCTCACCGGACGGGCCTTCATTGCCCGCCGCCGCGACCAAAACGATCCCGTCTTCCTGGACCATCTGATTGACGATGTTTTCCAAAAGGCTGTTGTTGGGGCCGGTCAGAGACAGGTTGACGACGCGGACACCGCGGGCTTTCAACGCATCTAAGCCGCGCAACACCGAGATGACATCAGCACGTTCATCCGATCCTTTGCGCGCAAACGCATCCACCGCAATGACCTCTGCACCGTGAATCAGCCCGGGAACCCGGCTGTCCGGATCGCCGATCAAAAGGGAGGCCACTGCTGTGCCATGGATCGCTTTGGACGGCGCAAGGGTCTGGTCGGCAAGCTGAATCAACTCCAATCGAGCACCGGTCATTATTTCGTGCTCGGCATTTATCCCGGTATCGATCATCCCTACCGGCACTCGAACAGGACAGGTCGCCTGAGCGTAATCGATACTTGGCCACTGGATCATCTCCCACGCAGGGCAGTTTTCATGCCAACACGGGTCCGATGACGCCACGCGCGTTTCGCTTTGTTCAAAGCGGTAGTAGTGATTGAAATCCGCAGTCGCACCGGATGACAGCGCGCGCACCCGATCCCGCGCGGCTTCCAGATCGAGCCCGCCGGGCGATGTCAGCCGCGTCAGAACCTGATCAGAGGCCTCAAGGGTTTCTGTAGCCGCTATTGCAAAGCCTTCAGACAGAAGTTGCTCCAGATCCTCGGCGGATGCGTCGGCGACAATTATTTCGAACGGTGCCCGCGTTGGCAGCGCGACAGGTGCTGGCGCTGGGGCCGGGGCAGGTGCTCGCGCGGGTTGCTGTGCCAGTCGTGCGTTGGTCAGCCGTCTGATGAGGTTGCCTATCGGGTTCTCGCCAGAGGATCTTTGATCACCTCCTGAGCCACTACCACCTCCGCCGCCTCTGCTTCCCCTATCCCCTCGGTCATCGTCCCGATCGTCATCGCGGTCATCATCTCCATCATCCCCGTCGTCGTCATGGTCGTCTGCCCACGCGACAGCAACAAACGAGAGTTGCCAGCCCGTCGGAACGGCAAGTTGCAGAGGCAACAACAAGCCGAGCACCAGGCTGGTTTTAAGAAGCTGAGTTGATATCTTTCTCATATGAACATCCAGTTCAGACTTACATGATCCAAAACAACAACGTTTCGCGCTCAGGTTTATTCCAAAAAAGTCTTTCGAAGTATCTGTCAGAAAATCAAGATTCAGTCTCAAGCAGGCCTATGCCAAAAAACAGCAGACGGGCAGGTGGCTCAACAACCGCGTCGAGAATTCACACCTTCCTTTCCGACGACGGGAACGTGAGATGCAACGTTTCAGGCGCATGCGAAGTTTACAGAAATTCGCCGCCGTCCACTCGTTTGTCTACAACCACTCCAACTAGTTAAGATCGCTAGCTAGTCGAGACAACTTCAAGCTGGCGCGCACCGCCGCTCTTGCCGAGTGGCGTCAACCTTGTTCCGGATAGGTTCGCGGTTTCCACGGCAAACTGAGACTGGTTTGAATCTGTCTGACAGCACCTTGTCTCCGATCTGACCCGCATTAACAAACAGATTCAAAGGGCGTCCATGACTGTCACAAACCGCATGCAACTCTGTGTTCATGCCGCCCTTGGCGCGCCCAATCAGACGTCCGCGTTCCTCATTCACCGCAAGACAGGGCGCTGTGTGATGGGCTTTGAGGTGCGTGCTGCAAGCAAAAACCTACTCGAAGCGGACAGTTTTGGAAATCCTATGGTAAAGAAACCGTTCGCAGAATCTTAGAGTTCAGCCAACACCTTGCTCACAAGTTTGGAAATAAATTTTCAGCGCGTCATTGCCAAGGACTATTGCGTCCTTTGGCTCTAGGTTGGGTTAGATCAGCATGCCTGCTAGTATTCAATTTCAAGCGATTGTGTATCGACTTTGTCTACTTGAAAAGCGGATCAAAGAATGCCCGTTTTTATCACTTTAACAAATGCTGACATCAACGACCCCGCCTTTTGGGCATCGTTGGACATTGGTCCGAATAGCACAATCGACGCCTCGGGGCTTAGCAACGCGTTCCAGGTTACAATGACCGGGAACTCGATAACTTTCACCAACACCAACACTGGTGCCGTCACTACATACACCGATTCCGATATTGCAGCGGGGTCGTTCAGCCAGTTCGTTGAATATACCGGGAACAATAACGATGACAACGTAAGTGGTTCCGTTGGTCTAAACGCGGGAGGGTACATTGGTGGACGTGGAGACGATACTCTCGTCGACACAGGTAACCTTGGTGGGAGCATCAGGGGTGGACGCGGAAATGACACGCTACAAGGTGGCTCAGGAAGCAACAATATCTTCGGCAACCAGGGCAACGACATTCTACGAGGTGGCTCGGGGAACAACAATCTCAGTGGTGGCGGGGGACGTGACACACTTTTTGCGGAAGACGGCAGTGGCAATCTAGATGGCGGAGGTGGGCGTGACGTCATTTACGCCGGGTTGAACACAAGCTTCGTCGATGGCGGTAATGGAAACGACACGCTTATTTTGCCAGCCGGATCAACGTTTGCGCCTTTTTCGCCAGGCTCAACAGGTGGGACAGCCACTCTTTCGAACGGGCGGAACTTCACCTACCTGAACATTGAGAATGTGGAAGTCGCGTGCTTCACAGAGGGGACTCTAGTGCGAACTCCAAGTGGTGATCGCCCTATTGAAGACCTGAAGGTTGGTGATTTGGTCGAAACACTTGATCATGGGTCGCAGCCGATCAGATGGGTCGGGAAACGTGCTGTTAACGGCAGTGGTAAAAACGCGCCAATTCGATTTGCGGTAGGTGCAGTTGGAAACCGGCGAGAGCTTCGCGTTTCCCCTCAACATCGCGTGCTTGTTTCAGGTTGGCGGTGTCAGTTGTATTTCCACGCTCTCGAAATGCTCTGTGCGGCAAAGCACCTATGCAATGGAGACACGATCTGCCGTGAGCCTTGTGATACGGTGAATTATATCCACATCATGTTTGACAAACATGAAATCGTGTTTTGCGAAAATGCCCAGCTCGAAAGTTTCTATGCTGGCGAACATATACTGAATGCAGACCTTGATACCTATCAGGAATTGGTTGAGGTATTTCCGGAGTTAGCTATAGGAACACACGGTCAAGTTCCTGCACGCCCTTTCGTCCGCCGTGCTGAAGCCGCACTGATAATTTAGAGGCCAGAACTAGTTTTCAAACCCCTTCCCCTCTGTCTGAGGCCACGACACAACCCTACAGGGTCCATACATTGCTAAAGAGTTTTGGACGGCGCGCCGTAGGGCCGAAACATCCTGGTCATTGCATTGCCTTCAATGTCGACAACCATAGGACATTTGATTCCGGGAAGTGCGCAGACGTCATAGATTTCAGAAGCGGGTCCTTCAATCTTTAACTGATGCTCGACCTGTCGTGTGTTTAGGTTCACTATAGTTATCGAGCACTCTGGTGCTATCTCGTACTGTAAAAGCCGCCGGTTTAATGGGGTATTATCGTTTCCCTCATAGACACCAGTTTGACGCGGCTTGGAAGCGCCAACAATCGCATGGTTTTTCCAAAACGAAACACCACGAGTGAACCCAGAAATCTTACAGATTGGGGTATATAGGCCAGTCGCCCGATCAACTTCTCCAAACTCGCCTCGCCCGCTATTTGCCAGATAGAGTCTGTTATTGTGAAGCTGGGGTGAGTGGGGCATATGAAGGTTGTCACAGAGGATTTGGTTGTTCGTCACGTCGATCAGCAATCCATTGCCCTCACTCTTGTCAAGGTTGCGCCAACCAAGTGGTTCGTCCGTGCTTGCAAAGCAAGTGACGTATTTTGGGCGACCATTTTCAAGAGCAAGGCAATTTAAGTGACACCGATCGCCATAAGCAAACTCGCTGATAAAACTGGGCATCCAAAGAGGCTCGAAACTCCACTTATTGTGGAGTTGACCAACACAATTGAAATTGCAAGAAACGAAGTAAACTCCGCTATCGCTTGCGCGAACATCGTGAAGATTTATCATCCCGGTAGTCGTCGCCCCAAGCGGCGCGAATATTGCGTCGTGTCCGGCTGAAACCTGCCCTTTGTCTAGGAAATTCTCCAATCGCCAGATCTGCTTGGAGCTGGCCATCCACAGAGTTCCCCCATGATAGCAAAGCCCCATGGACCGCTCAAATGTTGCATCTGAAAAACTGAGCTGGCCGAGCCCATCCAGCCCAATCACAAAAAGCTTTCCGATATGATAGGTGTTAAAGGCAATCGACATTCTGTTGTCGGAAAGCCACGTCTTAAAGCCAGCTGAAGGATGCAAGCTGATTTTCTCAGTCTTGCTTTCAGGCGTAGCCTGCCGTGAAATTTCAACACTCTGAGGTTGACTGTCGATCTCGTTCAATGCCCGTTCTGCCCGTCATATAGATTTTCTCGAAACACTATGGTTCAGTCTATCCAACGAACTGAGCTGAGGAAACAAAAGCTTATGAACGACAGGAAAGAGTCAGGTGGGTTTGTTCAGGTGTCCCCACTCTATCCCAATGAGGATATACTACGCGTTATCGGAGAGGTAGCATTTCTATGCTTCCATTCATCATTGTACCAGAACTGGACAATGAAAAATATCGCGCGCGGGTTCGAGCCCCCTGTGTTTTTGAAACAGTTTCATATCTACCGCGCCCGCGATGTGCCGAGAGGTATTGTCACTTGGGCGAAGCTAAACTCTGAAGCCGAGCAGAAACACGTTCTTGGTGAAGGGCTGGACAAGTTTGAAGATTGGCAATCCGGAGATCAATTGTGGATCATGGATATTGCCGCTCCCTGGGGGCACGGGAAGGCAATAATTAGTCACATTATGGACACGCTTCAGGAGGACAGCGTGAAAACACTGAGGATCCATAACGGCAAAAAGAAGATCATAGAGTGGTATCGGAAACCAAAAACCAAAGACTGGAAGATCCGTTCAGAAGCTATTGGTGATACGTGACTATGAGGTCAGGGCCGCTGCCGGAGGCAGTGCGGAAATCGAAAACTGGAGACTGTCTTTGTAAAAGTACTACTTTTATATACAACCAATAGGTGGGCACAGCTTTCTGAAGCCATTGGGATGAACGCCGTACGCAATGCCGAAGAGAAGGGTGAATTTTTATGGTTAGCTTATCTGGCCCTACGACCGCGAGTGCGACAGAAGGCTTTAATGGAGCAGGTAGTGTTTCGGTCGCCAATGCTGTCGCAAACAACGAGCCCGGAGCTATTACGTGGCTCGCGGGTGGATACACAGTGCTTTCCGCACCGAGCTTCGGCACACTGACGATCGTACAAAATACTGCGAACAGTGAAGGCGGTTATACTTGGAGCTTCGTTTTCGATTCTGACGACCCAGCTTTGGACGGCTTGGATCGTGGGCAATCATTGGATGTCACTTTCAACGTACGTGTCTTTGATGTCTCCTGGGGAGGGCCGGGAGCCCCATCCACAGTAAACGGCACGCAAGTTGTGGATACACATCAGGTCACAATTACGATCTTCGGAGAAAACGAAGTTTGTTTCACTAGGGGAACACAAATTCTAACTTCGCAAGGGTTAAAATGCATCGAGGAACTAGCTGTTGGGGATCTCCTTCAAACCCGAGATCACGGGTTACAAGCTGTTCAATGGATAGGAATGTCAAAAGTTTCCGAGGCCAAGCGCCGGGGTAACAACAGTCTCGAGCCGATTAGGATCAGGGCTGGAGCAATTTCAGATGGCGTGCCTGCCCAAGACCTGTGTGTTTCGCCTCAGCATCGAATCTTAATTGATGGAGCATTTGCAGACTTGTTTCTGGCTGAACCAGCTGTCCTTGCTTCTGCAAAAAGCTTAGTTAATGAAGTGTCGATCCGAACATGCGGTCGAGACTTCGAGCACCTGGAGTATTGGCACGTTGCGCTTGAAAATCACGAGGTTATTTATGCCAATGGTTGTCCTGTCGAGTCTCTGCTTTTTGGCGATATTGCCATTGATACAATGAGCAAAGAGCAGTTGGCTGAAATCGAGGCCATTTTTCCCGATCTGACTAATAAACACGGCAAGATGGCCTATCCTGAGGCCAAAGCACATGAGGCGAGACTTCTGTCATTGGCAATAGCGGTTGATGAGAATGTCATCTACTGAACTATGCGGATTGAGCCTCCTTCAGACTTCCTTAGCACTGACCGAATGAGGGACATTCGTTCACTCCTTGTTACGTAGGGCGCGTCAACCAACAGCTTCACCTTTTTCTGTGTTGCCAATCTACATCAAGACGCATTCAAATATTCTGCTTATTATTGATCGGTGAGGTGGTGTGAAGCGAGGGTATCATGAGATACAGCTCGAGTTCTATGAGGTTCGAAATGCGCACTAAAATAGTTGTTTTGTCTGCCGCTTTGATCACCCCCAACGTTGTTTCAGCACAAATGCAACTTGAAGATATGTATTTTGGTGCTTTTGGCGGTGCGGTTTTTGGCGTTGATGCGAAAGGGGAAAACGACAGCATATTCCCAAGTACAACCGCAGCCCTAGATTTTGACCCAAACGGAAATTACATCGCAGGCTTAGTTCTTGGTGCTCGCGTAGCGCCGCAGGTCCGCGCTGAGTTTGAACTTTCGTATTCCAGTTCAGATGTCGACGGCACGAGTCTTGAAACGTCCAGTGGGACCAGTTCATTCAATGCGAACGGTGATCTAGACGCCACCTCGTTTCTTATCAATGCCTGGTATGAATTTGAAACCAACAGCGCGTGGCGCCCCTATGTTGGTGGCGGGATCGGTTATACAAGTTTAGATGCACAAGTGGACGCTGCCGCAGGTATCAGCAGATTTGACGACTCGGATGGTGGATTTTCGTACCAGATCGGTTTTGGTGCGACAATTCCGGTAGGTAATTCCGGCGAAATCGACATTGGTTACCGCTACCGGGAAACACCAGACTTAAAGCTTGTTAGTGACTCAACTACCGATATCGCTTTTGACGAGATCGACTACAAAAGCCAGACGCTTCAAATCGGCTACAATTACAAGTTTTAGTATCGTGCCTTTGAACCTTGTCGATGCCACGAAACTCCAACAGTCCCTATTGCTGAGCACGAAAACACGACCATAGAACGAATAGTTGGTTTTGGATTGGATACTTGCACCGGTACTAGTCGAAAAAATGAGGAGGCCATGATGAAAAATTTGTCTACACCAGCTGCACTATTACTGGGATCACTAGCTGTTGCAGCATGTGAAGATACTGGAAGCTCGACTGCGTCATCGGAACTGACTCCGGCGCAGCAAGCATGTTTGCGGGACGTAGCCAACACGACGAACAATTCGCAAGTCGTTGTGCTCTCATCCGCGTTTAGCGAGGCGGGAACACAGGTCACTGTAGGCGTTGGCGAGGACCGTGCTCCTTGGAATTGCATTGCTTACAGTGATGGCGCGACAGCTGGTATCGAGTTCATGGGCGACGAAGGCGCATTGTGACCCATCTGCTGCGTAGCTGAAAACGGCTTCGCAGCACTGGCTTGATCTGCTGAGGCTCGACTTGGTTTGTAGAATAACCACCATCGTATTCGCTGCCCTTTATCTGTTGGCGTTGTTTGCTTTTTTGACGGGTACATTTGGCTGGTTTGGACAGGAACGAGACCCTTTGTCCGGGGTGTTCCTTTTGCCGTTGGGACTACCTTGGATTTTTGTTGCGGACTTAGTTTCGGAGTCCGCCAAGCCGTGGTTCGCGGCGATTGCACCGGCGCTCAACCTGTTAGCGCTGGTTTTGATTTGCAGTTGGGCACGCAGATTGCGCCAGTAGTGGTGGCTGGCCTCTTTCTCACCAAAAGGGAGAAAAACATGGGAAAAATAATCTTGGGAATTGTGATCGGGCTCGTCCTCGGCGTGGTTGGGGCGATGACCTTGGGTGGCGGGGCCGCGGTGGGTGTTGGCGTTGCGACAGGCTTGTCCGCGGGTGTCTGCACCACACTGAAAGGAGCACAAGCTGAGAACCTGATCACCGCCGAGCAAGCGGATCAGATCCTCAACCGCGTAAATTCCGAAATGGCGTCACTGCAAGGAATTGAAACGACGGGTGAGATCGTCGGCAGCGCACAGGCATGTGATGAATTTCTGTCAAAGTTACAAGACGCGAAGTGAGGTTCTGCTTAGTAAGGAACAAATCTATTAGGACAAGCCAACAGGGAACCATCTGATGAAACTCGTTTTACTCAAACTCCTAACGCCCATGTTCGCAATCGCGGGCGCGGCTGCCTTTGCAATGTCAGAAGCCGACGACGCGTGTATCGACCACTTGCGGCAGGTTGGTGGACCAGACGGTCAATCCGGTACCATTGAAAGCTCAGAGTTCTCAGAGGCGGGTACGCTGGTCATGCTGCGAGACGCAGGCGGAACACTTTGGCGCTGCATCGCTTACGGGGATGGAAGCATCGGCGAGATGTCGGTTGTCGAAGCGATGGATGATGGCGGTGGAGCAGCGGCAGGCGCCTCCGGTTCTACCGGTAGCCAACGTGTCAAATTCGATGCTGGCTCCACCAGCGCTGAACTCGTTGGTGAACTCGCGCCCGGAGCGTCGCAGCAATATATTGTCGGTGCCAAAAACGAACAGTTCCTTTACGTCCGCGTTGCTCCGCGAAATGGCTCTTTGGACTACGTTATTCGTAACCCCGATGGTTCTGAACTGTTAGGATTGATGTCGGCGGACAAGGAGTATCGAGGACAGCTTTGGCAAACTGGTGACCATGTCGTTGAAGTTATTAACCGGGGAAATGCGCAAGTTGACTACAACGTCATATTTGGAATCGAGTAAGACCACGCGTGAGTTGCACTGGATTTTTGGATTGCTGGAGACCAGAAAGGGAGAGAAAAAATGAGAACCAATCTATCGCTGCTTGGAGGCGCAGTTTGTGCCCTTGCATTGGCGGCATGTGACGATAACGGGGGATCAGTGGATACTGGGTTGCCAACCGTCGGCAGTTCAAGCGACCTTTCGTCTTTTGAAGGTGCGCGCGCCGGTCAGGCTGAAATGGGCATCCAAAGTCTCGGATTTGAACTCATCCGAAGCGAAGGTCTGACCTCGTACTGGTTCAACCGGAATACAGGCGCTTGCGCGCGCATTACTACATCTGAGGGTCGGTATTCAGATGTCACAATGCTTCCTTCCTCCGACTGCTGAATTTTGTCCGGATTAGTTTATAAAAGTGAAGGAGGCTGAGAAATGCACTTCGATCTTGCACACGCTGTGGTGACTGTTGCAGCTTTGATAGTCACAAACCTGGCATTGAAATCTGCCGGGGTGATCAACGAAGAAAACAAACACCAATGGAACTGGAAAGTTGTTCTGGCCTACTTCGTAGTCGTCTTTCTCATCAATCTGGTGTGGCCAATTTGAAACTTCAGGACGGGAAGCCAACCGCCCACCTTACATGGTTACCGTGAACGAGCCTCTCCGCGGGACTCCCGGCAAGAAAAGCGTGAGCATCGCTGGCTGAAAACAGAAAGGAATACGCATGCGGTTTTTGACGTCCCTCATATTCATTGGTGTTCTTGCAACCACAGCGAATTCTGATGTGACCAGTCGAAACGGTGGCCCAAGCGACAGTCAAATGCTTTCAAAGGGTGGCGACGGAGGCGTTGATGGTGTCGCTTTTTTTCGCCCAGTTTTAAGCGGAGTATTGTATCGCTCTGGTTTCAAAGGCGGCGACAAGGACCGAACGGGCCTGAGTGAAGGACAACGCAAAACTTTGTGCGGTGAAGGGTTTTCCACCGGGTTTTACGCCGACTTTGGCAAAAACACTGAGTACGGTCGCACCAGTTGTGGAAACGGATCCTTTGACTATCAAAGTGCCAGATCCTCCCGACCCGGTGCTGTCATGGCGTCCATACACGAGGTGATTGAAAACCCTGGAAAAGGCCCTGTCCTGGTGCACTGTATGTGGGGCGTTCATTCCTCGGGGGCATTGTCGGCAATGGCGCTCGTTCAGTTTTGCGGTTGGACGGAGGAAAGGGCCAAGGAATATTGGAATGATGCCCGAAACGGGGCGCCTTGTTCAGGCGGTTGCGACCAGTGGATTGACACAAAATTCTCCAACTTCAGTGTCGACCCAAAGTTGAAAATCTCCACCGAACAACAGGCAGCGATTTGCCCTAAATGATACCGGGAGGACTATCCAAATGAAGTTCAATCTTCTGGGGTCACTTGCTCTCATTGCACCCACTGTCTTGTGGGCGAACGACGATGTTCTCGGTGAAGCCACGACCTTTGATAGTCCCAACGGCGTTACTGAACGCTGTATTCGGATCGAAAAAGTCCCAACGGGCGAGTATCGAAAAAGCGATCTTGAGGAAGAAACGGCCTATTGCGAGATCGATTTCTATGCCTCTGAAATTGCCATTTGCCCAAAAACCTGGAGCACCAGCCCAGGAATGGCCGTCTACGATATTTCGGAAGGACCTTACGTGGGGAACCGTTCTGAATTCGAGAGAAACGCTTGCAAGGAGGGGAAGGCGGCAAAAGATCTGGCCAAGGACAGGGTGGCTAAATTCAAGTCAACCATGAACCAAAAAGGCACCAGTGGAACTTTTTCCACGTCTTCACTGCTTTACTATCATTTGTCCAGATATTTCGACGCGACTGTAAAAGTTCCAGTCGCCGTTTGGCGTAGCATGGACGCCCAGGCGCATTTTTCCGAGGTCGCCGAGCCTGGCCTTGCGATTTCTGGTGGCTCTCATGGCGGGCGCATGAACCACGAAGGCTGGCGGGTCTTCGCAGCTGCGGATGCTGACCCGAACTCATACCAGCCAACCGACGATCTGTTCACCGCAGATCGAACGCAAATATACGGTGTGCTGCTTGATAGCCCTGGGCATCGATACGGCTCGGAAATCAACGGCACCCGTAAATCTGGTTGGGGGAAAGGTCAGAACCGCGATTTTCAGGAAACTCCTGCTTTCTTGGCTTTGCGTTCTTCAAAACCCTTGCCAGAGGCCATTATAGAGGGCGTCAGGGAAGGTCGAAGAGACCGGATGATCAACAAGGATCTCGGCCCCGATGTCAGCGACCAACAGATGGCATTTTGGATGCAAGAACTTACCGAGATTGTTCTCCTCGATTTCATCTTTAGCCAGCAGGACCGCGTAGGAAACATAGACTTCACACCCTATTGGTATTGGGTCGAAGACGGAAAACTGAAGCAGAAGAAAGCCAAGCACCATGAGCCAAACGATGGAGACGTTCCCGCCGACGCGTTATTGATCCGTCGCAGCAATCTAAACGACAACGATGCCGGCGGGCGTGTCGAGTATGCCAACTTCGCGAAATCTACTCAAATGCTGGAGAAAATTCGCCACTTCTCTCCAAGCACGTACCGGCGCTTGGTTACATTGAATAGTGACCTTCAAACCCAAGGCCCGGTCTATGACTGGCTATCGCAAAGCTTTGGGTTATCAGACAGTCAGATTGCACAAGTTGTCAAAAATACTGCGCTGGCAACGTCCATCCTCCAGAGCAATTGTTCAAATGGCGATTTGATGTTCGACTTGGATCCTGTCGTATTCTTTTTGAGAAACGGCACCGAGGTAGAGGCTGTGGACTGTTATGAACCGTAGGTGTTCTGCTCTTATTGCGGTGTTCATTTGGACCGCTCTGCTCGCCTGCAAAGCGGCGGCATTGGATGTCATCGTCATATCGGATCTGAATGGAAGCTATGGTTCGGTAAAATACGATGCCCGCGTCGACAAGGCGATTGAGCGGATAGTCGAGATTGATCCCGATTTGGTTATTTCGACCGGAGATATGGTTGCGGGACAGCGCATTCCCAACTTGTCCGACAAACAGGTCAGGGAAATGTGGAAGGCGTTTCATGAGGCGGTATCAGATCCTTTAGCGGCTGCCGGAATTCCGTTTGCGGTCACGCCTGGAAACCATGACGCCTCCGCTTACCGAGGGTTCGAGCGCGAAAGAAAAATATACGCAGAAGAATGGGAACCAAGAAAACCAGACGTCGACTTCCTGGTTTCGGATGACTACCCGTTCTTCTACGCGTTTGAGATGCAGGGCGTAACGTTTGCATCTTTGGATGCTACGACCTTAGGGCCGCTATCCGGTGATCAACAGGACCGACTTGTGGAACTGGGTGCAAATGGAGACCCGATTGTGACTTTCAGTCATCTTCCGCTTTGGCCCTTCGCGATCCAGCGCGAACGCGAAATCATCGGTGACTCAACACTTGAGAAAATCTACCTGGAAAGCGGTGTCGTTCTGCACCTGTCAGGCCACCATCATGCCTTCTATCCCGGTTGGAAAGACGGTGTGGCCTACGTCTCTCAAGCTTGTTTGGGAGGTGGTCCGCGTCGGCTTATTGGCGATAGCGCCAGATCGCCTCACAGCTTCACTCATGTTAAGTTCCAGCCGAACGGAGAGTTTGGGATAGCAGTATATCGAGGGCCTGATTTCGAAAGGTCGGTAAACTTCAAGTCGCTCCCGAAAGTGATCAGATCTCCGAATGCTGTTTTGAAACGATTAGACCTTGTCAAATGACTAGAGATTGAGTTTCAGTTCAACTTTTTCTGGGACCAGATCGTTTACCATCTCTTCGATCCGGGCTTCTGAAAGTCCTCCCGAAGTTATGAAAAGCAATGAAACGCGAGATTTTCCAGGGACGTGGTGTTTTCTGACCAGCTTCCAGCCAGCGTCTGCGGCCATGGTTTCAATGTCTCCGCTGACTTTCAATGAGTGCTCTTCATCTGAAGCTTTGAGCGAAACTTCCACGCCCTTGTTTCGCCCTCCGAGCCAAATGAAGCACCAACACACAATCGCCACCAGTGTGGCCATCAGCGGTAAGCCCAAACCGACCGCAAGACCAAGAACCGTTACGATTATCATTTCGACAGTATCGACCGGATCATCCAGATTGGAGCGGAACCTGAGCAACGCACCGATGCCAAAAATAACGAAACCAATCATTGACCCGTGCTGGACTACCAGGAATCCCACTGCCATTCCAATTAGCGCATAAAGGAAGAACAGTCTGGGCATAACCAGATCGCTGACACTTCGGCGTGCTTTACGTCGTACGGGATGATAAACAATCAAAGCTGTCAAAATGATCGTTACAATGACGTCTAGCGTGAAAAAGTAGAGTTCCTGCTTGCCGCGGAACTGAGTCCAGCCTCTTTCAATCAAAATCTCTGATTCGGACGTTCCTGCGAGCAAGGAAGCAGGATCAATTTGAGAATAGCCAATACTAGGCAACAGCACGGCCGAAAGGACCGATGCTATTGAAAACAGCTTACTCAAAAGTCTTTCCCTCCCGCTGTACCGTCGAATAGTCGCTCCAAAGTGCGTAACTTGAAGCAATCACTCCACACCTCTCGACCAAGTCGCACGCCCATAAACTAATTCAACCCTATGAATTTACGTTCGGTAAAGCCTTGCGGGATCAAACATCATACTTCCGCAAAATACTGTGTTAGGTTGGACAACATCGATTTTTGATCGAATATGAACCAGATCCACACAAGCGCAGATTTATCTCGAATGAACCAGTCAAATGACCGGCACAAACGAAGAGTAGCGAAGGTAATTTGCGCGAGCCTTGCTGTGGTCGCCAACACTTTGGCGTTAACCAGCCCAGTGAGAGCGCAGACTGATATGTTGGAACTTATTGAGTCTTACAAAGTGGCAGACAAATCAGAGGGCTTTTCTGAGCCATCCGGATTGTCGCTTTCCGGTGTTCATGGATTCTTGTGGGCAGTAAGCGATGAAGCATCGAAGCTGCACCTTCTAGGAGTAGATGGAGAGCTAAAGAGTTCGTTCAAACTTCCAGAACATCTGGGCACAGACTTGGAAGGTGTCGCTGGAAGAAATGATGGGTCTGTATTGCTGTTACAAGAAACTGACCGATCTATCGTAACGGTCCAACCTACGGACCCAATCAAAGTCAATTCTACTCCACTTTCTTCACTCAGGGGCTACGGCAAAGTTGCTGAAATGCTTGCTGAGAACCCTTTGAACAAGGGACCGGAAGGGATCACTGTAGATCAAGACTCTGGGCAAGTATTCGTAGTCATTGAGGGCCAACCAAGGCTGCTACTCGTCATTTCCTCGGAAATTGATGAGATTATTGGAGTAGTTCCATTAACGGCTGAAGCTGGTTTTGTTTCATCTCGTGCCGACGATGACGAATTAGACATCAGCGGGATCGCCTGGTCCGGCAAGACCAAGTCTTTATGGATACTCAGCGATGAAGGGCGCCGAATATTCGTTTTTGATCGTGAAATTCAAACAGTCAAATCTATCGACTTAATTTACTCCGAAAAGGATGAAGTAAAGGAAGTGAAGAACCCTGAGGGGATAGCTTTGGATGAAAATGGTGGCGTTCTTTACATCTTAACCGATGATGGAAAAAAGTCACGCCTCTACGCATTTGTCTTACCGCAGGTTTGATTGCAGTAAGAAACTCGCACTGGCTTGTCGCATTCAATTGCAGAAAAATGAAATGGCCGCTTTGTCCGCAGCGCCGTCATTCAGGCCTGGTGCAGCTAAGGTCCGCTTTGAGCCCACTTTGACCTATGCTGCACGATGCCCGAATGACAGAAATGCGCAGAAACCGGACTTTGCAAAAGCTCACCAACTGTGCGGAACCGAACTTGAATCCGTGATTTCATGCTGCCGTGCGGTCGGTTGAACCTGTAGGTCGAAACAGGTGTAAATTCGCATCCGACTTGATCCGGTTAATCACGAGACTTTTGCGTGGCGTCGTATTGAGAACAGACACGCGTTTGGCGACATTCCTAGATAGTGGGATGACTTCCGCTGATTCCATGCCTCAATCTACGGATCGAACCCTTGCTGGCGTTGCGCTGATGCTTGGATTTTGCCTGACTGCTCCTTTGCTAGATGTTGCTGCAAAACTCGCGTCGGCCAGCGTGCCAGTTGGGCAGATAACGGCTGCTCGCTTTGTAGTGCAGTGCGTGCTCATGGCCCCGTTTGTCTGGATAATGGGACTTTCACTTCGTGTGGCGCGCGGTGCGTTGTTGATACTTGTATTCCGATCTTTACTTTTACTGTTCGCCACCTTTTGCTTCATTGCGGCAATCCGAGTAATGCCACTTGCCGATGCGTTGGCAATTGTGTTTGTAGCCCCGTTTATCGTCCTGTTGGTCGGCAGGTTTTATCTTGGTGAAGACGTCGGCCCTCGTCGTGTCGGGGCAGCTCTTGTGGGGTTTGTTGGTGTATTATTCGTCATCCAACCTAGTTTCGCGGCCTTCGGTGCGGTTGCATTAATTCCGCTAGGTACGGCATGCGCTTTCGCTTTCTACATTCTTGTGACGCGGGGATTGTCGCGACGGATGCACCCCGTCGCTCTACAATTCCACACTGGCCTGATTGCCAGTTTGTTTTGTGTTCCTACCTTAGTAGTCGCGCAGGGTTCTGGCTCCGAGCTTTTCGATCCTGTTTGGCCGACAGAAATCGCGTTTCTGTGGCTTTTCGGGGCAGGTTTTTTTGCCACTGTGAGCCACATGATGATGACATATGCGCTTTCCTTTGCCCCTTCTGCTACACTGGCCCCACTTCAGTACTTTGAGCTGCCGGTAGCGACCTTGTTTGGCTATCTTGTTTTCAATGACTTTCCGAACACACTTAGCCTGATTGGTATTGGCATCATCATCGGTGCAGGGCTGTACATGATACATAGGGAAAGGGTGGCAGCCAGACAGTTGGCCGTAGAGCGCCCAGCACCTCCAATCTAAGTCTAGATGCGGACATCGGTGACATGTGTTGCGCTTGTTTGTTTCTGCCCGGCACTCGGATCGGGAATGTCCTCTTCGCGATGCCGCTAACCGCTCATCAATAGCGCAGAAAACGGCAGGAGGGAGCCCAGAGCAGACTAAATGAGTTTTAGTCCAACCCAAGATCACTCATCCCTGAGGTGAGTACCAGATTGGCGACGTATAGGCCCTTTCTTGTATAGACAGAGGGGCTTCTTCAGGGATTTTTGCCCCGAAAACCTTGGCATCATATGTTGTCCACCGTGGGGTCGGTATTGCCAACACTCTGACGTAATAGAACGCGCTTTGCGTCGGGTCGTAGTCCGGGTCTTCCCAATATCCGGCGAGAATTGCCTGGCCGATGTCATTTGTCCAAGACGCGTTTTCTACATCCACCGTATTGCCAACCGGGCCGTCACACGCCGCGCTTACAAGTTCACGCCCGCCACAAGCAACGTCATAAACACGTTCCGACGTTGTGCCGTCACTGCTCAGCCAGCCTTTGACAATCTGAATACGGTCGAGGTTGGCCCCATCGGGGTCACGGAGCGCACGGATGAGAAAGCGCGGAGACCGACCGTCACTATCCGCTGGCAAATCCGCCCCCATCGGGACGCCATTTTCATATCCATACGCGGCAAAATCCGCACGTGGCAGGTCGGTTACGTCGAATTCATATCCGGCGAAAACGCGAACACGCATGTGCGGCCCAGTGGTGGCATAGACTTCTTTCCGAGCAAAAGCATCCCAAATGGCCTCGCGGGTGTTTTCCCTTGCCCAAACGGCCGCCAAACCCGACGCCGAAGTCTGCCATGCATATTGGGCAACACTCTCGTCACCACCAATACCGCCGACGACCTCTTCAAATCGGATCGGGTCAGCAGTAGGTTCAACAGCCGCGACTTTCCCGAAGAAATTGTCTTCGCCAACCGTGGACAGCGATGTATGAGCATCGGTTGAACCGATCACGCCAAATTTGAATGGGTTTGTCCCTGTTTCCGCCTCGTATCCAAGCCCCCGCCGCAAAGCTGCCCGCGCATACTCGCGCGGAAGCATCTCCGGTGTCTTGGGCTCTGGTCCAAGTTGTCCTTTGTCCCACGTTTCGAAGTCAGCAAAATCATCGTCTGGTGACAGCATAGGATGTGCTTCGCCGTCACCTTTCATTTGCGTGATTTCGTAGATCGGTTCCCACTTGGCACGCTGTTTGAAATACTCAACATCGAACGGTTCGCCGGACAAGCGCACTTCGTCGAACATCAACCCGTTGGACAAATTGCCATTGTGGGGGATTGCGAGCAGCTTTTGGCCTGTTGTTTCTTCGGCTTGCTCCATCCATGTCCATAGGTCTTCGGGGTCGAAGCTATCAAAGTTCGAGAACGGGATGATCTTGTCAGCGCCCTCTTTGCCACCGTTGAATATGACATTCCTGTGCAGGTTATTCCGCTGTGGGTTTGAGGTCCATTCGAACCCGATAAGCGCAGTAAACAAACCCGGTTGATTGTGTGCCTCAGCGGCGGAGGTAATGTTGCTCCACGCTGTTTGGTAAATCTCTTGATAATCCGCCAATGGGTCTGTGCCAGTGGACTTGGCTTGGCTCCAAATCGACCATGCGCCAACGGGATCGCCGGCCTCGACAGCCGCGTTCAGTTGCTGACCAAACTCCGTGGAGAGCAGCGTGGCATCTTTGGCTGCTAACAGCGGCGCGAGACCAAGGTTCTCGGCGTGATCGGCAACGACCAGAAAATCTAGTGGTCGGCGCAACCTAGCTTCGACGCCAGTGCTAGATGTCACCACCTCGCCTTTGGCGAAACGATACGCTGCATCAGGGTCAAGTACATTGCCGATCATACCAGCATCGGCGGAGTAAGAGGTATGCAAGTGAGTGTCGCCGAAAAAGACCTGGTTGGGATAGTCTTGTTGCGGGTAAGGGGAATACTCTCTGTCGCCAGGTTGAGTGTTTGGGACGTCCTCGGCCTGCGCACCAGCCGCAAGCGCGATAGTCAGAATAGATGCTAAACGGAACATTTCCTAACCCCTTATCATGTTCAGAGTTTACATCGCTCAATACAAGTAACTATTACGCATAGTCTGAACTATGTTCGCCCAGCATAGCTGTCGCCAAAGAAAACTCTACCAACGATGGCTGCGAGCCCAAAGCACTGTTCACACAATAACTAAAGCATACGACTGTACCGAAGTCTCAAATCAAAATGGTCTTCTAAGTTGGTTTGCTAGAGAACGTCGAGGTTCCATCAAGTTTGGCAGTTCGACGACGCGCAATCTCTTGTCGAATTAAATCTATGTGCAAACGTGCATCATATGCTCCCTGGCGGTATGCGAGCGGCAGATTCAGATTTGTAAGGGCTGTATCTACTTCTTCGATATCTTTGGCGACCTCCTCTACTTCAGTTGAGGTCTGTGCCCTGCTGAGTTCCTCCTCAAGCGCAGCGATGCGCTGATAAAAACGCCAGACGCGGCGCTTTTGAAACCACACGTAACCGGACGGGACGATCCGCAGAAACGGTACCAAGAACAATAAAGGCAACAGCAATAACAATACGCTGCCAAACTGCGCTGCGATCCAATATGGCAAGACGCCGTGCAAAAAGTTTGGCCCAGAGTTTATTAGCTCTATGGCAATTTTGTTTAATGGCACAGGCGGGGAAGCCGTGTTTGGATGCTCGCGCGCACTTTGCAAAATATTAGGTTCGCCATGAATGTTCTTTGCTGCATTCACTAACCTATCGGTTACCGCAGGGTGCAGATCGGATGCGGCTATAAGTGAAGCTCGCAATGCTAAGATCTTAACATCCTCTGGTGGTCTCGGAGGGTCGAGTGTGATTGATCCTGCTGGTACAGTTACCGAATTCGCTCCTGAAAGTTTCAATGCAAGGGCGTCGACCAAAGCCATAGGGACGAAAATGATTTCTGGATCAAAGATTGCATCCATAAGGTAAGGTGCATCGAGTGGAGCGACAAACAACGCTGCATCCGCTTCGTTGGCATATAACGCCTTTATCGCATCATTGCCCCCAACATTGACGAGCTCTATGCCGACATTTTGCAACCCAGCGGCTTCAATTAGCGCTAAAGCGGCGGCGCGAGTACCGGACGCCATGGTTCCTGCAGCTAAGCGAATGTCTCCCCATTCTCCTGCATTGGCCCCGACTGGACTAGACTTTCCGCGGAACACCACCATAGGTTCAAGAAAAATGGCGCCCAAAGACTGTAAGTTTTCGTCTTGAGGTATTTCCAGACCACCCTGAACAAATGCGGCATCCACTTCGCCAGAAATAAGTTTCTGAATGTTCTCAACGGACCCCTCGGTTTCAACTAAAACTACCTGAATGCCGTCGCGTGCAAGTTCTGCTTTGTAGAGCTGTCCAACTTGCCAATATCCGCCGCCGCTTATGCCAGCAGCCAGTTTAATACTGTTGGGCGGTTTCAAGCCAAAGATCAGAAAAACAAGCAACCCGATAAACATAATCGGAAAGAGAATGAAAAGAGCTAAGCGCATTTATTCTCACATTCAGATGATCGGAACCGATAATTCGTTCTCATTTGATAGCAGTCTTTTTACCAACGAGAAACCGATCACAGTTGGTAGCACTCGAAAGTTCGAGTTCTTCGGTTCAAGTATCCCTGAAGATTAAGCCGGTAGCGCAAAAAAACTAAGAGCGCTTGAACGAGGTTAGAACCAAAAACTGGCCGTCTCAGCAACGTTTTATCTTACCATAAACTAGAAATTTAGTCTTGTCTGTATCGTCGGCTTTGTTCCGCAAAGCGGAACTGCAAAGTCTTTTTTAGAAGGTCCGGCTCGCGCTGCCTCCAGTCACAGATACGGGAGGCAGCGAAGGTCTACTGCGAGCCCAAAGCGGAAGTGTTCTGTTACCTGCCTAATAGATTTGTGCTCTAGGGATATGCTGCGGGAGACATTGCAGGTCTTGCGAGCTACTATCAGAGGAAACAGGAGTTATCACTTGAAACGTCGCCTGGCTGCTGTGCTTGTTCTTGATATTGTCGGTTCAGCCGAGCTTACCGCCGCCGACGAAGAAGGCATGCATGCACGAATTATGTCTTTGCAGGACAGTATCATCGCTCCCCAAGTGTCGGCACGGGAGGGGCGTGTAGTCAAGTATCTTGGCGACGGTGCGTTGGCTGAGTTTCCGTCGGTAGTGTATGCGGTTCAGGCTGCGACCGACATATTGCTGCTGAACAGGGCACACGAAGAGACGTTGCCTGAAGGGCAGCGAATTCACCTACGAGCAGGAGTGAATCTTGGTGATGTTATCGTGCAAGATGGTGACGTTCACGGAGAGGGCGTCAATATCGCCGCGCGACTGGAAGGGCTGGCGGACCCAGATGGCTTATGCATTTCGGCGCTGGCTTATGAAGGACTGGGGCCGAAGCGAGCACATGAGTTTGCCGATAGTGGTCCATACAAGGTTAAGAATATAGACAAGCCTATTCGGGTGTATCGGTGGCGGATGGGACACGATAGCAGTGTTGATTTGCGTATAGTGGAAGTGAAGCCAACCATAGCGATCACTCCATTCAGACATGGCTCCATCCGTAGTGAAATTGAAGAGCTGTCCAGCGGTTTGGGCGAAGATATAGCAATAGCGATCGGCACCGTTGCACAGCTTACGGTGGTTGACGAGAGCCGCAGTCTCGAGGCTCCAAGATATAGGTTCAGTGGCAGTATCCGCTCCGCAGGAGAACGCGTGCGGGTGCAATGTATGCTCGTCGATCAGTTTTCAGGCGTGCAGGTCTGGGCGCAGCGCTACGATCAGTGTGGCAGAGATTTGTTTGAACTGCAAGATGACCTTGCGCAGAAGATTGTCATCGATGTGCATACGACACTAGGCGCTGGCAGCTATACGAACCGATGGCAACAGGGCACTCACAACTTTGAAGCTTGGCGCCTGAGCGCAAGAGCCTTTACGGAGTTCCAAAAATACTCTCCGGATGCGATGGAAAAATGTATTGGCATCTGGACGGAAGCATTGAAACGCGATCCCGATTTCCCGACACCTCGCATCGCGAGATCCTATTGCAGAGCGCGCATTGCACTCTGGTCGCCTGAACGCGCTGAGCACCTCCTATCCGCGGCCGAAGAGGATTTCACTATCGCGCTTGCAACCTCGGAAGAAGATGATAGCAGACCATATTCGTTGCTTCGGGCGATCCGTATAGCTCGGAACGATCACGACGGTGCGGTTGCGGCAGCCAGCGAAGGACTGGCGCGTGAGCCGTCGAATCCAGCAACGCGAGCGACGTTGGCCTATGCACTGTTTATGGCGGATCGCAGTGAGGAAGCCCTGACCGAGATCCGAAAAGCAACATCTGAGATCGTGAATTACCCAGGCTGGTTTTCAATGATTAAGATACTCAGCTTGCTGTTTACTGGTGAAGTCACTGGTGCTCGCGAAGAAGCAGAGGCCATCGTGGCGCGCCAACCGGACTTCTATGCGGGCCGTCCCCTTCTGGCGGTCTGTCATGTGGAAAGCGGCGCTATTGAAGCGGCAAAAGCCGTAGCCAGTATCGCAAAGGCACGAGACAGCAAGTTCTCTGTCGACACGCTAGTGTCATCTTTCGGTTTGAAGAGTGCGCAAAACAGAGAGCGACTGCGCTCGGCACTCGTAGAGGCGGGGTTTTAAACGCTCAATCAAGATTTCCGACTGGCCGTTTCGAGCCCAAAGTGGAACTTCTCATCGTTTTTCCCTAACCTTATTAAAGGGGGGGTCTTGTCAGAAGAACTTGTCTTGAGGCGGGCAGGGGTGTTGCGTAGCTTTTGCCCATGACCAGACCTGCCTCTTTCAAATACTTTAAAACCAGTCCCGAGATCATCCGTCTTGCGGTGATGCTGTACGTCCGTTTCCCGCTCTCGCTTCGGATTGTTGAAGACCTTCTGCACGAACGCAGGATTAGCCTGAGCCACGAGACTGTCCGATATTGGTCGAACCGTTTTTGGTCCAATGTTTGCGTCAGATTCGAAGAAAGTGTGTTCAGCAATTGTGAGCATACTCGAAATGGAAGTGGCATTTTGGATGAGTTGTTTGTGAAGATCAATGCAAGGCGGCAATCTCTTTGGCAAGCTGTGGATTACGAAGGCGAGGTGCTGGAAGCCGTTGTCACCAAACGCCGAAACAAGCAGGCCGCGTTGAAATTCCTCAAGAAATTGATGAAGCGACACGGCAAAGCGGAAAACGTCATCACGGATCGCTTCGCCTCATACAGAGCCGCGCTCAGAGAGCTGGGCGCTTGAAAAACAAAGGACGGGAAGGTGGCTCAACAACCGCGTCGAGAACTCGCATCTGCCGTTTCGACGACGCGAACGCGCGATGCAGCGTTTCAGGCGCATGCGAAGTCTACAGAAATTCGCCGCCGTCCATTCCTCCGTATACAACCACTTCAACCAGGAAAGATCGTTGACCTGCAGAGATACATTCAAGCTAACACACAACGCAGCTCTCGCAGAGTGGCGTCAACTTTGTTCTGGATAGGTTCACGGTTTCCGCGGCAAACTTAGACTGGTTCGAATTCGTCTGACAGCACCGTTGCTACACCCTCTAGGAGATCCTCGTATCGGAGGGTTCGAGGACAACTCGGATCTTCTGAACGCTGTCGCAAAGCGATCCAAAGGTTTTTTCTGACGCCTTCAAGGAGGGGACGACGATCTCCCGGAGAATGACACGGGTGCATTGTTGGTGTAAGTAGTCTTTAAACCATGTTCTGCGCCGCACGAGGGGTCGCATGCGCTTTCTTCTTTTGCAAATCGCCATGCTTGTCGCATGTTCCAATTCGCTTCATGCAGGTAAGCGCGACTATATTGAGCTCGCACAAAAAGGATGGGGATATGAGCTGCGCTCTACCATGTTGGGGCGCGATTTGGCAATTCCCGTTCACATAAACGGGCGCGAATTGGCGGGCGCCGCCTTATGCCTTGTAGGTGAAAAGCCCCACCCGCAGACTTTGGTTGTTTTGAATGCCTTTCGGGATTTGCTGAAACACAGTTTTGGGCATCCAACACCCATGCGGTATGCTGGCACTTCAGCGCGGGATTGTGGAACCGGTCGAACGGTGGTCTTGCGCCTCTATTCAGGATACCCGCCGAACAGCGATCTTTCTGCGGATATTGATTGGCTTAGTGAAGTCCATCAGCTTGGGTTGCCCAAGGGTCGAACTTATATGGTGACGTCTCCAGCCATGGCGCAGACGTTCTTTGGCCGTCGGGGGCAGGGGACACATATCGTGGTCAAGCAACCGGCACATCACCGGCTCGGTCAGCTAGAGAAAGACTTTCACAAATCGATTCTTTTAGAAGAACTGTTTCAATCCTTCACCTTTGGCATGGACATCCTTCTGTTTGATACTTCGATGGGGTTCTTATCCAAGCTGCAGGAAACGCCGGTGAACCTGCAACGCTTGCCGTGGAGCTCACATGACTTCATGCGCAGTCTTCTGAATTCCAACCCAAACGGTCTTTGCGCGTTTGACATCTTCATGATGCACGCCGTTGCGCAATCTCCAGTCGATCAAACCATCGACCCAGGATTTATCGACTATATCGATACCCAATATGACCACCTATGGGCACAAACAGATGAAACACTGGCCGATCCGCAGTTTGCGGCACTGTTTGATCAGAGTTGCACGACATCGGTCCATGTGCCCAGGTAATACCATCTGGTGTATTTTGCCGAACGGATGCTGCGGGTAGCCTGACCTCAGGTATTGGGCCCTTCGGGTCTAAGGGAGGACGTATGGACATAAGGCCTGAAGACCCGCCGCGCGCGATTGTGGGATTATCGAGATATTTGTCGCAAGGGCTTGTCGGGCACGAGCATCTCGTGGAGTCACTACTGATTGCATTGCTGGAAGGTGGGCATCTTCTTGTCGAAGGCCCGCCGGGGCTGGCAAAAACGCGCGCGGTTAAATGGTTGTCGAACGCTGTCGAGGGTAGTTTTGCCCGAATTCAGTGCACCCCGGATTTGATGCCTTCCGACGTGACAGGCACGCCTGTGTATCAGCCGCAGGAAGGGCGTTTTAAATTTGTTCCGGGGCCTGTGTTTCACACAATGGTCCTGGTCGATGAGATCAACCGTGCGCCACCGAAGGTGCAGTCCGCCTTGCTGGAATCCATGGCAGAGCATCAGGTTACGGTTGGCAATGAAACGCACGCCCTACCGGACCCGTTTCTGGTCATTGCCACCCAGAACCCTATTGAACACGATGGAACTTTCCCTCTTCCCGAGGCACAGCTGGACAGGTTTCTGCTACATGTTGTGCTGGCTCTTCCAGATCTGGAAACCGAGCGTCAGATCCTTGATCTGGTCATTGCTGAAACACAAGATGGTCCACCGGAAGTTCAGAAGATGACGATCGCGGAATTGCAGTCCGCGCGTGCCGAAGCGCAAGCAGTGCATGTGGCGCCTGAATTGCGGGACTACATTGTGCGCCTCGTGACCGCGACCCGTGAAGGCCCGTTTGCCGGGTATATCGAGCACGCAGTATCACCCCGTGGTTCGCTTGCCTTGGCTTCGGCGTCGCGCGCACGCGCTTACCTGCGCGGTCGCGACTACGCCTTGCCCGAGGATGTGGCTGCCGTTGCGCCCGATGCGCTGGCCCATCGCATGGTGCTGACATGGAGCGCCATTGCGGATGGCAAAAAGCCACGCGAAGTGGTGGCGGACATTCTGAATGTGGTCGAGCCGCTGTGACCGGTGTGCTGGCTCATACGGGCGTGAGCCTGACAACAGACGACTTGATCGCCTTGCGACATGTCGCTTTGACTGAACATGAGAACCCGGACCTGGCGGCGTTGCCGGGTGGTTTCCTGACCCGAAAGCGCGGGCAGGGTATCGAGGTTGCAGACGTGCGCGAGTATGTGGCGGGGGATGACATTCGTCATCTGGACCGCGGCACAACGGCCCGCACCGGGCGCCTCCATATCCGCCAATTTCAAGAGGAGCAGGATCGTGTCGCCTTGTTGGTCGCCGATTTTCGCGCGCCAATGTTTTGGGGGCTGAAACGGGCATTTCTCTCGGTTGCTGCAGCCGAAGTTCTGACCTTGATGGGATGGCAAATGGTCGAAAGCGGCGGGCGGGTCGGGCTGCTCGCGCTCACCTCCGACATACCCGTCATCGTACCTCTGCGCGGAAAGACGCGTGGTATGCTGGATGTGATCGGTGGTCTGGTTCAAGCCCATGCGCAAAGTCTGAATGCCTTGCAGCGGGGTGAAGATGTGGGGTGGACACTGAAACAGGCGCTTACCGGTGTTGAACGCCTGACACCCAGACGGTCCGAGATCGTTATCGCGTCCGGCTTTGATCAGCAGGGGGATGGGTTCTCTGACCTTCTGGACCGACTTGATCATCGCCGAAGCGTACGCCTGGTCCTTGTGACGGAAAGCAAAACGCACGAGATGCCAAGCGGCTGGTATCCGATCCGTCTGTCCGATGGGCAGCAAAAGCGTGTCTATCTAGGCAAGGCAGCGCCTGAAGATTCGATACTCTATCAAAACGTTGCCGCACACACAGCGCTTGTGGTGAACGCCAGCGACCCTGTCGAACAAACCTCTCGCCGTATTTCGTCGAGTTTTTTAGCAAGATACGTGTCATGAACGAGACCGCCCTCTCAGAGGCCACAATGGTGGCCAGCTTGCGAGACATCCATTTGCCCGCTGAGGCCGCGGGTGGAGCGTTTGCAGAATGTGCCGTGGTCTTTGGGATTGCGGCGTTAGCGTCAGTAGGCTGCGTTGCCATCCTGCGGTTCCTGAGTATTCAAACCAGTGCAAACCAGTCGTTGAATCCGAACGATGAATTCGTAGATCAACAGTCTTGGACTGCAGACCGGCGAAAGGTGGCGCTTTTGCACAAACTGCGTGCTCAGAATCCAACACGTTATGCAGAACTGACGGGGGAGCTTTACCGACCCGGCGTGGGGCCTGATCTGGAGACCTTGCAAGATGAGGTTGGGGCTCGTGTTTGAACTTGCTGATCCCTGGGTCTTGCTTCTGTTGCCGCTGCCACTAGCAATTGTTCGTCTGATCAAAACACGGCCATTTTTTGAACGCGGGTTTCCGGTTCCTGAGCGCATTGGCGGGATGCTATTGGCGGTCAGTCCTGAGGCCAAAGCAGCGAACCGGCGCTTGGCAGATCGCTTCACCTTGTGGGGCATTTGGGCGCTGACTATCCTTGCCTTGTCCGGCCCGCGTGAGTTGCAACCCGTCAGCGCGCTGAAAGTTTCTGGTCGAGACCTTGCGATTGTTCTGGATCTGTCGGGTTCAATGGTGCGCGATGATTTTCATCTCGATGGTCGTCAAATCACCCGGTTGGAAGCGGTGACAAGCGTTGGCGCTGAGTTTGCCCGACGCCGTGCGGGTGATCGGGTGGCATTGATCGTTTTCGGGTCCGAGGCCTATTTCGCAACGCCGTTCACGTTTGATACGGAGGCTGTTGCGCAACGAATTGAGCAAGCCACGATAGGTATCTCGGGTCGTGCAACCAATATTTCCGACGGCCTTGGCCTCGCGTTGAAGCGGCTCGCTGATAGTCAGGCAGCCTCGCGCGTTGTGATCCTATTGTCGGATGGCGTGAACAATGCGGGGGCCACGAACCCCCGTGGTGTGGCGGAACTGGCCGTTGAACTGGGGGTGCGGGTTCACACGATTGCGCTGGGCCCCAAAGACCTGCAAAGCGCTGAGATTGGCGAACGCGGTGTGGTCGATGCCGCCACGTTGCGCGCCATTGCCGAGGTGTCGGGAGGTGAGGCCTTTCGCGTCAAAACCACCGATGATCTGATCGAGGTGACTCAAGCGTTGGATCGGTTGGAAGCGACTGATAGCGCTGGTCTCACGGCCGAAGTTTACAAATCCTATTGGACATGGCCAGCTGCACTGGCCGCTGCGCTTGCTTTCATGGCGGCGTGGAGGCAGGCGGAATGACTGAGTTGGATGTTACCTTGCTCAGGCCGTTTTGGGGGCTTTCCGTGCTCTTCCTTTGCGCAGTCGGCTGGTGGTTGGTATCCCGCACCGGGGGGTTTGGCGCATGGGACAAGGTGACTGACCCTCAGCTTATGAAAGCGATGGTGGCGATCGGCAGGATTGAAAGTGGTTCCTTCCCAATCACACCAATCGCCCTATTGCTGACCAGCGGCACCATTGCAATCGCGCTGGCTGGCCCGGCGATCGAGCGCCGTGACGCGCAAACCTATCGCAACTTGGACGGAGTGTTGTTCCTTGTTGATGCATCGGACAGTGTGGCGGATAACAACCGCTGGCCACAAATGCTCAGCATGGGGCGCTTTGGCATCAGTGCACTTGGGTCTCGACCCGGCGGCATCGTTGTGTTTGCGGGCGATGCTTATGTCGCAACGGATATGACGACGGATCACCGCCAATTGGGACAAACCCTATCTCTCATCAATAGTGAGACCGTTCCAGATAAAGGGTCTCGTCCGGAACGGGCGCTGGCATTGGCGCTTCAGCGGATCGAAGAAGCAGGGATTTTGGCCGGGGACGTTGTAATCTTCTCGGATGGCGACGGTTTGGGCACTCCCTCACTGCAACAGGTCGCATCCCTTGTATCGCGCGGGGCTCGTGTGTCTTTGGTGTCGTTAAACTCTCCGACGGCGCAAATGCAAACCCATGTCGGTGTTGGCGGTGGTGCAGTCTTTACACTGGATCAGACAGATGATTTTGCCGTTTGGTTGGCGGATGATGCTGCGACTCGGTTGGAACGTGCTGACTATCCGGTGTTGTTCTGGCACGATCTTGGGCGGTATCTGTTAGTTTTTCCATTGTTCCCCCTGTTGCTACTGTTTTGGAGGGAACGCACATGAGGTGGCTTGCGTTAGCGGGCGCTGCGTGCATTGCGTTTGCCATTGCGGTTGGCGGTGCCGCTCCCTTTGGGCGCGTGGCCTTGGCTTTGGGGCTGTATCCTTTGGCGGCAAACCTGTTTTCCGACACGAATTGGCGCGGTGTCGCATTATACCGTTCCGAGAACTTCGACGATGCGGCCGAAATGTTTAGGAGTGCCGGCAACCAGTACAATCTGGGCAACGCAGAGGCGCGAGGTGGAAGACTGGCCGCCGGACTTGAGGCCTATGATCAGGCCATTGCCAAAGGCAATCCAGATGCCCAAGCCAATTTCGACGTTCTGGCCGCCTACTATGCGGGGCAGCAGATCGATCCGGATGCTTTGGGCCTTTTTCCAGAACGTAGGTCTGGTCCCAAAGCAGATAGCTTCGTAGCCCGAGGCAATGCCCGTGCGGCGGGAACGGGTAGTGAGGTCACAAACTCAAACACAATGCTGGGACTGGCACAACTGGACAGCCGCGGGCGGCTGGGTGTGCGGCGCATCTTTGATGACAAGTTCATGGTCGCCGACCAACGTTGGCTCAATCAACTCTCTGATGTTCCCGGAGAGTTCATGGCAGCCCGGATCGCGCAGGAACATAAGCGCAGGGTCAAGCTGGGTTTGTCCCCGCCGGAACCGGAGTCCCCAGAATGAGGTGGTTGATCTTACTTCTCATCTTTCTTCCTGTTCCGGCGCTTGCACAATCCAAGACCGTGCTGCCTTCTGAGGCGTCTATAGAGGTAACCATCAACGATGAGACAACTGTGCCTTTCACCCGAGAGATGGTGCTTTTGACCATCCGCGGTGTTTATCGTCGGCACATCACGCGCGAAGAATTGATCCAACCCGACTTCGAAGGGTTCAGTTGGGCGCAGCTGGGTCCTGACAGCTGGTCAGAGGAGCGGATCGATGGCCGGAAATACAAAGTCTTCACGAGGCGCATGGCGATTTATCCTGTTGAAGCGGGCGAGCTTTCGATTGGACCGTTCGTTCACAGATTGACCCTGACCGACGAAAGTGACGACTGGTTCGAACATGACATTCAATCAGAACCGCTTACTATTCCGGTGGCCGAGGCCCCTGCGACAAAGGACTGGTGGTTTCCGGTCCGCAAACTACAAATCACGGACCAGTGGTCGAATGCCCCGGATCAACTTGCGCTCGGTGAAGGTGTATTGCGCGTTATCCGACTTGAAGCACTGGGGGCGACACCCGAGATGATTCCGCCAATGCCTGAACTTACCTCGCCTTCGGCCCTGATCTTCGCACATCCGGAAAAACGTCTTGTCGAACTGACCCCCGAGGGGCCGGTCACCTATGCTTTCTGGCGCTGGACCATTCGCCCGTCGAATGACATATCAGGCATCGTCGAGCCGTTGCGCTTCAGCTATTTCGACACTTTCTCACGCGAAGCCCGAGAGGTTACGATCTCTCCCCAACGCATTGCTTACGGCACGACTACGCCACAAGAATCCTTCGACAAAACGCACACATCAGCGCTCCCTGCAACTTTACCGGGCTGGCCGGTTTTTGCGGTCGCCATCGTTATCTTTCTTGCTGGTCTGGCCTTTGGCCTCTCTGGCCACCGAGTGGCAGCTTCACGCGCCCTGCAACGTTTTGCGGTTTTTGATCCCCTGGTTCGCGAATTACGGCGCAGTGCGAAGGCTGGCCGTGTGGATAGCTTTCGCCAAGCTGCTGCCGCGATTTTGCGCCGGGACGGGGCTTCGTCGCGACGTCTGCAGCAATTGCAGGACTTTGACCGACAGGTTTTCGACCCAAACGCAGTGAGCCCGGATTTGAAGGAGTTTTCCCGACGGTTTCTGCAGCACTAGACCGCCGGAGGCATCAAGCTTTTGTTATCAATGATATCTTTCGCTTTCATCTTGACGAAACAGTTGAACTGATCCCGAAATGATGTACTTTTCCTCTCGGAGGAGAAACAATGCATACTATGGGATGCCCTGAGCCGGTGGACCAAGTATCCAGCGTGTTGGTCGTGGACGATCATCCGTTGTTCAGTGATGCTTTGGCTGCGGCCTTGCAACTGAGTTTCGAAAAGTGCCGGATCGAAAAAGCCAGCACACTCAAGCAAACACTTGAGATACTTGGCGGCGGCTTCAAGCCTGACTTGATCATGTTCGACCTCAAGCTGCCAGATGTCACCGGTATTTCGGGGTTCCAACAATTGCGGCAGCGCTACCCAAAAGCACCGGTTTTGGTGATCTCCTCGCTGGCCTCTGCCGAGCTTGTTCGATCGCTTCTGGACTACGGCGCCATGGGGTTCTTGCCTAAGGACACGCCTGCGCAAACGCTGAAACTTGCAGTGCAGCAGATTGTGTCCGGCCGAATTTATGTGCCACCCGAATACAGCCGTGTCGAAGAGACGAAGCCGCCGGAAAGCGCTGTTTACCAGTCCAGCCCCGAGTTGTCTTCGCTGACGCCGCAGCAGGTCAAAATCCTTAAACTGATTTGCGTCGGCCAATCCAACAAACAGATCGCTTATGAGCTGTCGCTGGCCGAGGCCACGGTCAAGGCGCATATCACGGCCTTGTTGCGTCGTCTCGGGGTGCGAAATCGAACCCAGGCCGCAATTTTGGTCGACTCGGTTGTCGCCCGGCAGTCGCGACATGAGCCGGAGGTCAAATCCTTCCTTCAACACTAAGGGGCGCATATGCGGGATCTGGAGCACGGACCGAATTTCATCGCCATAGGCCGTTCGGTTGCCTTGGATCCGACAGAAGCTGTTGACGAAGCCTGTGCGGAAATTGATTGCGACCTTTCGTGCTTCGTTTTGGCTTTCATTCCCAGCAAATTCGATCCCTCAGAGATCTCGCGTTTTCTTAACCAGAAATTGGCGGGTGTTCCTGTGTTCGGCTGCACGACCGCCGGGCAGATAACGCGATCGGGGTATGAATCGGACGCGCTATTGTTGCTGGCTTTTCCGAAGTCGAATTTTCGCTGCTCGTCCATCCTGTTTGAACGGATTAGGCCGCTGGATTCGACCGAGATCGCAGTGACAGCGCAGCGGCAGGCCGAACGGTTCCGCCATACGGCGGGGTGGAACAGGCTGGCTTTGGTTTTCTCTGATGGTTTGTCCAAGCAAGAGGATTTGCTGGTCTCGACTCTGGAAACCGTTTTGGACGGGTTGCCGATATTCGGTGGCTCTGCCGGGGATGGCCTTCAGTATGAAGAGACGTTTGTGTTTCATGGTGGCAAGGCCCACAGTAATGCAGCCGTTCTGTTGCTGATTGAGACAAACCTTGGTTTTCAGGGCATAGGGTTCGACCATTTCCTACCGATCGGGTCAGAAATCATTATCACCGACGCCGACCCCGAAGAGCGTGTAGTATATGAGATCAACGGTGCTCCTGCAGCGCAGGAATATGCGCGGCTGGTCGGCTGCGCGGAAGAGGATCTGTCACCGCTGGTTTTTGCTGAGAACCCACTGCTTTTGCGGCAAAACCTCAACTACTACGTCCGCGCCATTCGCGAACCGATGGAGGGAGGTTCTTTGTCCTTTCTGGCGGCGATTGATGACGGCCTGATTATGACTTTAGGGCGCGGGAAGGAAATCATCGAAACTCTCAAGGCTGGGCTGGATGTGCGTGACACCACTGGAACGGCACCTGATTTCATCCTTGGGTTCGACTGTATTCTACGCAAACTTGAGATAGAACAAAAACAGCTGAGCAGTCAGGTTTCTGACGTTTTGCAATCCCACCGTGTCGTTGGCTTCAACACCTATGGAGAACAGCAATCTGGTGTGCATATGAACCAGACCTTCGTCGGAGTCGCCTTCTTTGAACCTGAGAAGCGGGACCTGAGCTGAACATGCTAAATCCGGACGATCCGCTAGAGATACAGGTCTCGAAACAAGCCAAGATCATTGATGCATTGATGCGGCGGGCCAATCGTCAAAAGGATGTGGGCCCGTCCGCATTCCTGGCGTTTCAATCGGCCATCGAGTTGCAGCAACAGGTGATGGAACAAAGCCGCGATCTGGAACGGGCCACCACCGAGCTTGAAAGCGCCAGATACGAACGCGAACAAACCCGCAAGAGCCTAGTAAAAGCGCTGTCTTCCATGGAAGAGGGGTTCGCGTTGTTCACCGATGGTGAGTTGAACCTTTGCAACGAACTTTTTCAGGCAATTTTCCCAGATATGTCCAATTTGATCGGGCCCGGTCTGACACTTGGACAGTTCTTTCTGAAGGTGCAAAGCAGCCCCGAATTCGTGTCCTCCGACAATGGTATCTCGAACATGTTGGATACACTGGAGCGCAATTGTCACACTGGCATGGTGTCAAGCGACGTGATCGAACTGCTCGGTGATCGCTGGTATCAGTTGAGTGCGCAATATACGTCCCCTCAGAACGTGGTCATTCTTCTGACAGACATCACTACGGTCGTGCGCCGGAACCGCGATGAGAAAGAAACCCTGATCGACCGACAGGAAGACTACCTGAAAGCGGTTTTCCAAAACATGAGCTCGGGCGTATGCACCTTTTCGTCAAAGTCCCAAATCATGATGCACAACGCGCGGTTTCGGGAGATCCTGAACCTGCCGCATTCTCTTTTACAGGGAAACGTGCCTGTGAAAACACTTCTGGATCTGATGCGGGCACGCGGGCTGATCAAGGCTGATGATGAACGCAGGATCGGCAGGTGGCAGCACGAACTGAAAAGCCGGGGCTGGTTGCGTAAACGAGTGCGCGACGGGTCGGACCGCGTGCTGGACATTCAAGTCAACCAACTACCGGATGGTGGGTTTCTGGTCGAATTGAAGGATGTAACGCTTGAGGCTCGCGCGACCGAGACGCTTGAAAACCGCGTTATGGAGCGTACGGCCGAATTGACCCACGCCAACGCCAAGCTGGTTCAGGAATACGAAGAAAAAGCGCGCGTGGAAGAGGCCCTGCGGATCGCGAAAGAACGCGCTGAGGCTGCGGTGTCTTCCAAGACACGGTTCCTTGCCGCGGCCAGCCACGATTTGCTTCAGCCGATCAATGCCGCGAAGTTGATGATCTCGACCCTGTTGGAAATCACGCGCGAGACCGAATTTCACGAGATGATGGAGCGTCTGGACGGCGCATTCGGTTCTGCAGAGCAGTTGCTACATTCGTTGCTGGATATCTCGCGACTGGAAACTGCTGATCCGGATACCGTCTCACCTACGGATGTCAGCCTTGCTTCGATGGTTGCCGGGATACAGGGCGACCAAACGTTGGTCGCTGAGAACAAGAATGTCCGGCTTGATGTTGTCCCTTGTTCGGAAATCGTAAACTCGGACCCGGTCTATCTATTGCGTTCGGTCCAGAATCTGGTGGTGAATGCCATCCAGTATACCGAGCCTGGAGGCCGGGTTCTGGTTGGCTGTCGCAGGCGTGGCGACAAGGTCATTTTGCAGGTGTGG
Organism: Ruegeria sp. AO1; assembly: GCF_056535985.1. Taxonomy (NCBI): domain Bacteria; kingdom Pseudomonadati; phylum Pseudomonadota; class Alphaproteobacteria; order Rhodobacterales; family Roseobacteraceae; genus Ruegeria; species Ruegeria sp. AO1. The sequence goes on along the minus strand of NZ_JBQFJC010000002.1, from coordinate 195,881 downwards.
GACACTGGTATCGGAATTGCGCGCAAGGATCAGGAACGCGTTTTCGAAGAATTCACAAGGGCCGACAACGTACCACTGGGTTCGGGTATGGGATTGGGATTGTCTGTGGTGGACCGCGCCTGCCGGCTTTTGGGGCACAAGCTTTCATTGCGGTCTAAACCCGGCATAGGGTCCGTATTTAGCATCGAAATGGACAGGGTCGCGGCGGCGCAAAGCCCGGTTGAACCTCTGGACCTGTTGGCTAACACAAGCGATGTACCGCTGGACTTCATAGTCCTGGTCATCGAAAACGACCGCGATGTTCTGTTCGGCACAACACAATGGCTGGAACAGAATGGTGCAAGTGTGCTTCCTGCACACTCACCGCGGGAAGCGTTGCAATACATCAAAGACATCGGAATGCCGCCAGACATTATTTTGGCTGATTATCAACTGGATGACGGTGAAACTGGTGTAAACGCAATTGGCCAAATCCGAGAGATGACACAGACTCAGGTTCCGGCGATTCTGATCACAGCTGATCGAAGAGAAGCCTTGCGTCAGGACGGGTTGCGACAAGAGATCTCGGTCATGACGAAACCTGTCAAACTTCCGCGCCTTAGGTCTTTGATTATCTGGAAAATCAAGCGTGCAAATAGTGTTCAAATATTGGACACCGACAAAAGTCGGCGGTGACATGGGGCGATTTGCCCATACTCTCACTTTTGGGAGGACGAAACTATGAGATTGTTTCTGTGCGGGCTGGCTCTTTCGCTTATAACTGTGTCTCCAGCATCTGCTGCTCCGATAGAGTCCAAACAAGCCTATGATTTGCTTTTCCAGAACGGCGTATTGGACACAGTCGCTCGTGACAAAGAACTGGTTTATCAGCGCACGGTGACAAACCGGCTTCGACCCGACACCGCGGAACGAGATACCGGCGATATCGCGCTCAGCTTCAGGGACGACGGGTCTGAAATGGCACATCTGGAGTTTCGTCAGGACGAAAAGCACCGCGCGATGGGGGTTTTCCCAGCCAATGTCGGGAATCCGATGATCATGGTGTTTTATGAAAGCGCTATCCGGGATATGGCCGAGTCCGCTGGCGGCAGCCCATTCTATATCCGAAACCGCGTCAAAGATGCGTTAGTTCAACCTGCCGAGATTATCGAGGCTGAGGCAGTGGTGGATGGCAAAATCGTCCCAGTGCAGACCATCCATATGCGGCCCTTTGCCGAAGACCCTAACCGAGACAGGATGCAGGGCTTCGGAGATCTAGTTCTCAGTGTCACAGTGTCAGACGAGGTTCCCGGATGGTATCTGAGCCTTGTGGCAGAAGCTGTGCCAAAAGACGGTGGCGAGGCGGTCTACAGGTCCGAAATGCAGTTTGAAGGTGTGCAGGAGGGTCGCAAATGAAAACGCCTAGTTGGGCATGGGAAGCGGGTCGGATGACCGTTACAGGCGCTATCATTGCTTGTCTTGTTGCGCCGGTTTCCGCCTCAGCACAAAGCGTCGCGGACCGGCTGAACGACTATCCGACCGCTGCGCGTGCGGACTACGTGTTTGCCTGCATGGTAACCAACGGCCAAACGCGCGAGATGCTGGACCGGTGTTCGTGCTCAATCGATTTGATCGCTTCAATCTTGCCCTATAAGAGGTATGAACAGGCAGAAACCGTCTTGTCGATGCGCCGGGTTGGCGGTGAGCGTATGTCGTTCTTTAAAAGCGCAGTTCTGGCCGAAAATATGGTTGCCGAACTGCGCCGGGCGCAGGCCGAAGCCGAAGTTGTCTGTTTCTGAGACGAACGCGGAACCGTCCGTTAGCTAGCGGCTGCCTTGGGCAGGTCTTTCTCGAATGTATTGCCTTCGGTATCCGTTGCCTTGACGGTCAGCATTGTCGTGCCGTTGTCGTTATAGGCAAAGCGGAACGCAGGATTTTCCGAGATCGAAATGCCACCGTCCATGGTGAATAACAGCTCGTCCCCCTGCCAAACCTCGATATGGTCGATGAAATGCGCAGGGATAAACAACTGCGTGATCTGATCGCGCTGCAGGCCGGAATAGTTCGGGTGCCGGATCATGATCTGAGCTTCGCGGCGCGGCGTTGAAATCTGTGCCTCTTGCCCAAAGCTGCGCAGTTTCATCTTGCCCATCGAGGCCAAGGCGACCTCGGGGTCTTTGCTGGCCGGAGCTGAACAGCCGCCCGAGGCTTTGACAAAGCGACCAGTCATGTGAAGCCCGTCAGATGTTTCCGCAATCACTCGGACATTTGAGTATTGGTTCACGCGGACTCGCATTTCGAAATCCAACTCGCCCATGGCCGGTGAAAAGGTAAATACACCGGCGATTGGTGCGGGGTTTTCGTCGATCACCACTGTGGCGGCAGAGATTTTAGCGGTGGGATCAAGTTGCTTCAAAACGATAGGCACCGTTGCGGCGTCATGCGCCCGATAAGGTGCATCCAGCGAAAGCAGCGTGTCCGCGCTGCCAATCTGGGCATCACCAACAACATCATATTGCAGGTCCTGCCAAGTTTCGCTGTCAACCAGCGGATTTTTGACGGACTGCTCGGCCCATGCGGACGCGCAAAGCGCCAGTGAAAGGATCGCTGCGGGTGCTAGTGCTTTGGCCATGATGTCTCCTCCGGCATCCGGTGCTGCATTATATGCCATAAAACACCAGAAAAATACATGCCGACGAAAGGTGGTGTGGCTCTGTCACCGATTTGTGCCCATGTTCGGGGCGGAGGGGCGTCATGTTTGAAGCCGTAATTTTGCTATGTGTGCAGGCCGCAATTGAACCCTGCAGAGAGCAGCTTTTGCCGGGCTACGAGGCTGAATTGCAGGCCGATTGCGAACGGATGTTAGAGATGTCTCCGCCACCGCGCACTGATGGGCACAGCGGAGAGCCGTACTGCCAACTTATTGGTCAAACACTGGATTTTGTGGAAGCCGCGCCTGGTCTCTTTGTGCATCGTGGACTGATTGAAGAACCTACCGCTGACAATCAGGGTGACGTTTCGAATATCGGATTTGTCATCGGTCAAGATAGTGTCGCGGTGATCGATACCGGTACGGCTCCGTGGATGGGTGAGGCCATCTGGCGCGCCATTCGGGCAGAGACGGATAAACCCGTCAGTCACGTCATTTTGACTCACATGCACCCCGATCACACACTCGGGACAGGTCCCTTGACCCTTTCGGGTGCGAAGACTGTCGGCCACGCGGGGTTGGAGCGCGCCTTGCTGGACCGTCTTGGGAACTACATCGCGAGCCTGAGCGCCGCCATCGGCCCCGAAGCCTATGTTGGTGTCGAGCCAATCGCCGTCGACATCGCGGTCGAATCCGCGCAAGAGATTGATCTGGGCGGTCGCAAACTGGTCTTACGAGCCTGGCCCCGGGCCCACACTGGGAATGACCTGACGGTCGTGGATGTAGACTCGGGTGTTATGTTCACCGGCGATCTGGTGTTTCACCGGCATACTCCGGCAATGGATGGCGCGTTGATCGGTTGGCAACGTGTTCTGAAAAAGATGACTGGGCTTGATGTGACCCAGATCGTCCCCGGCCATGGTGGCCCGATCCTTGCGTGGCCGGAGGGGTCCGAAGATATGCTGCGCTATCTGGATGTGCTGGAAACCGACACCCGCGCGGCGATTGAAACGGGTCTGCGATTGGGCGATGCGGTCGAAACAATCGCCCAAAGTGAATCAGAACAATGGGAACTTTTTGACGCCTATAATCCACGTAACGCAACGGTTGCGTTTACCGAACTTGAATGGGAGTAGTTTTGCTAGCCGTTTCAACGATCCGGGTTGATAGTAACCTATGGAAGGGGCAAATCCGCGCTGGAAGCTTATCCCTGATCTGACGTTAACTGTTGCAGCATTTGCGAGATTGCAAAAAGGCGACGTTCGATGATCTGCGGGGTTTCGCACAAGTAGGTGATCGAGCGCTGACGATCCGTGTAGATCAACTGGTCCCAATCCAGCTGCTCTTCAAGGGCGTCAACGCGGTCAAAATCCGGCGGGTCTGCGGACAAGGCCTGCTCCATTTCGACACGGGCCAGATCAATCTTTTCAGCCATTTCGATTTGGTTTAGAGAAAACTCACCGATCCCCGTGATGATGCGCTTGCGTCGTTTGGACAATGTGTCGAAGACGCGCTGAAACACCAATCCGAGAACATCCGCATCCCCGTTGTAGCGCGCTGCGAATTCTGCGACCTCGGGCTGCAACTCTTCCAGTTCGATCCGGCGAAGGGCCAACAATCCGGCGATTTCTTCGATATCGGCATTGTTTTCAGTTGATTTACCCTCGGCGACTTGATGCGGCCACATCAGACCGAGCGATAAATCCTCGACCTTGCGTTGAACACACGGCCAGGTCGGATCGGAAAAATCTGCGGTAAGGCCGGGACCAGCCATGCCAATCCAGGCCAGCACCACAACGAATAGCTTGCCGTTCGACATCACAGTTCTCCTCTACGCAGATACTATGCATGAAATCTGCGCCTTAAGTCCATTCAACCCAATACACACCATTGTCTTAATTGTTTGAACAAGGTGCTGGCCCTCATACTCATACCAAATTGCCGGTCCGAGAATGATTCCGGCGCAAGGGAGGACATTCAGAAATGAGAACACGCGCGGCGGTTGCTGTGGCGGCAGGTCAACCTCTTGAAATCATGGAGGTTGACCTAGATGGCCCGAAAGCAGGCGAAGTCCTGATTGAGGTCAAGGCGACTGGTCTATGTCATACCGATGAATTCACTCGATCGGGCGATGACCCCGAAGGGATTTTTCCGGCAATTCTGGGCCATGAGGGTGCCGGGGTTGTTCTGGAGGTCGGCGAAGGCGTGACCAGCCTTGAGGTCGGCGATCATGTGATACCGTTGTACACACCCGAATGCCGCGAGTGCGAATACTGCCTGAACCCAAAGACGAACCTGTGTCAGAAAGTGCGCGCAACTCAAGGGGCAGGTCTGTTGCCGGATGGTACGACCCGGTTCAGCATGTTGGATGGTACACCTATCCATCATTATATGGGCTGTTCGACTTTCGCTAATCACACTGTGGTGCCCGAGATCGCCTTGGCAAAAGTGCGCAAGGACGCACCGTTCGACAAGATTTGCTACATCGGCTGTGGAGTCACCACAGGCATCGGGGCTGTCATCAACACAGCCAAGGTCGAGATCGGTTCTCGCGGCGTTGTGTTTGGTCTCGGTGGGATCGGCCTGAATGTGATCCAAGGTCTTCGCATGGCTGGCGCGGATCAAATCGTCGGTGTCGACCTTAACGATGGCAAGGCTGAGATGGCGACGCACTTTGGAATGACAGATTTCGTGAACCCCTCGAAAGTCGGCGGCGATCTTGTGGCTCATCTGGTCGAGCTGACCGGTGGAGGCGCAGACTACACCTTTGACGCCACTGGCAACGTGGGCGTAATGCGCACCGCTTTGGAATGCGCACACAAAGGGTGGGGTGAAAGCATCATCATCGGCGTAGCACCCGCCGGTGCAGAGATTTCGACCCGTCCGTTCCAACTGGTCACCGGCCGATCCTGGCGCGGTACTGCGTTTGGCGGTGCCAAGGGCCGGACAGACGTTCCGAAGATCGTTGATTGGTACATGGACGGCAAGATCGAGATTGATCCCATGATCACGCATAGGCTGACGCTGGATCAGATCAACCACGGCTTTGACCTGATGCACGAGGGTAAATCGATCCGTGCGGTAGTGGAGTACTGACATGGATCTAAAGGTCATCTCACAAAACCGCAGTTTCGGAGGGGAGCAGACAGTATACTCCCACCCGTCCGATACCTGCGCTTGTGAGATGACCTTTGCCATCTATCTGCCGCCTAAAGCTAAAGCCGGGCCGGTGCCGGTGCTGTGGTATCTGTCTGGCCTGACCTGCACCCACGAAAACGCGATGACCAAAGGTGGATTCCAAGAGGCGGCTGCGGATTATGGTGTCGCGGTTGTGTTCCCTGATACCTCTCCGCGTGGTGACAATGTCGCCGATGACGACGCTTATGATCTGGGTCAGGGGGCCGGGTTCTACGTGAACGCCACCCGCGATCCGTGGCGGTCGCATTTCAGGATGTATGACTACATCGTGGACGAGCTGCGCGACATTGTTCTCAAGAACTTCCCGGTTCAGGATCGTCACGGGATCACGGGTCATTCCATGGGCGGCCACGGGGCGATTACGATCGCGATCCGGAACGCCGACAAATTCGGATCGCTTTCCGCATTTGCACCGATAGCGCACCCGACACGGTCGGATTGGGGTCGCAAACAACTCAGCAGCTATCTGGGCGACGACGAAAACACTTGGGTCGCGCATGACGCCACCCTGCTGCTGGAAGAACACGGCTGGAAGGGTGATCTTCTTATCGATCAGGGAGCGGATGATCAGTTTCTTGATCTGCTCAAACCCGAAGCTTTGGCCAATATGATGGCCAAACGCCGTCAGCCCGGACAAATCAGAATTCAGCAAGGGTATGACCATTCGTACTTCTTCGTTAACAGCTTTGCGCGTGACCATGTCGAATGGCACGCGGAGCGTCTCAGCTAATGAAAACAGCAAGGAAAGAATGATAGTGTTCAGAACGGTATTCGCAGCAACCTGCCTTATGCTTGCACCCGCTTTCGCAAGTGCCGAAGGCGATCCAGAGGCGGGCGAGAAGGTGTTCCGCAAGTGCAAGGCTTGCCACGCCGTGGGTGAGGGTGCTGAAAACAAGGTGGGGCCTATGCTGAACGGTATCGTTGGCCGTCAGGCCGCAACCGTTGAAGGGTTTGGTTATTCGCCAGTGCTGGTTTCGCTGTCGGAAGAAGGGTTGGTCTGGACACCCGAAGAACTGGACGCGTTTCTGACCAAACCGCGCGACTACGCAAAAGGGATCAAGATGACCTTTGCCGGGCTGCGCAAAGAGGACGACCGCACCAATATCATCGCATATCTTGCGACCTTTGAGGACCCCGGGTCGTAAGAAATCGTATTGCTCGCCCGTCTAAGTGACTGGAAAAGGACCAGTCTGGGCGCGCATTAACAGACACCGCAATCCGACCTGGGTGAGGTGTTGCAATGCAGCGAGATCGCTGCACGAAAGGGAGGAGATTGAATGAAGAATCTATCGCTTTGGACCTCCGGGATCGCCATTGCGCTGGCCACTGCGGCTTATGCCAATGACGACCTGATTGCCCAGATGGAGAACTCAAAACAATGGGCGATCCAGACGGGTGACTACAAAAATCAGCGCTATTCCGAACTAGATCAGATCAACGCAGACAACGTTGGTGATCTGCAGGTGGCGTGGACCTTCTCGACCGGCGTTCTGCGCGGGCACGAGGGCTCTCCGCTGGTGATTGGCGACATGATGTATGTCCACACGCCGTTCCCGAACATTGTCTATGCTCTGGATCTGGCGAATGACGGCAAAATCGTCTGGAAGTATGAACCCAAACAGGACCCGGACGTGATTCCGGTGATGTGCTGTGACACCGTGAACCGCGGTGTGGCCTATGCGGATGGCAAAATCTTCCTGCATCAGGCAGACACCAAGGTTGTGGCGCTCGACGCCAAGTCTGGTGACGTTGTTTGGGAAGTTCAAAATGGTGACCCCGCGATTGGTGAAACCAACACGGCCACCGTGCTGCCCATCAAAGACAAAGTCATTGTCGGCATCTCGGGCGGTGAGTTCGGTGTGCGCGGGTCGGTGACGGCCTACGATATGAACTCGGGCGAACAAGTGTGGCGGGCCTATTCCATGGGGCCGGATTCTGACATTCTTGTCGATCCTGAAAAGACCACGCATCTTGGTACACCAGTTGGCGCAGACTCGGGCACAAATACCTGGGAAGGCGATCAGTGGAAGATCGGTGGCGGCACCACATGGGGCTGGTATTCTGCCGATCTGGACGAGAACCTGATGTACTATGGCACGGGTAACCCGTCGACCTGGAACCCGGCACAGCGCCCAGGCGACAACCGCTGGTCCATGACTATCATGGCTCGCGACATCGACACTGGTGTGGCCAGATGGTTCTACCAGATGACGCCGCATGACGAATGGGACTATGACGGCATCAATGAAATGATCCTGACGGAACAAGAGATTGATGGCACCGAGCGTAAGCTCCTGACCCATTTCGACCGCAATGGTCTTGGATACACTATGGACCGTGTCACAGGTGAATTGCTGGTGGCTGAAAAATTCGACCCGGTTGTGAACTGGACAACAGGCGTCGACATGGACCCCAACAGCGAAACCTATGGTCGTCCGGCCGTGGTCGCCCAGTATTCGACGGAACAGAACGGCGAGGATGTAAACTCGACGGGTATTTGTCCGGCTGCTCTGGGCACCAAAGACCAACAGCCTGCAGCCTATTCACCGAAGACCCAGCTGATGTACGTGCCGACCAACCACGTCTGCATGGACTATGAGCCGTTCCGCGTGTCGTACACCGCCGGTCAGCCCTATGTGGGTGCGACGCTGGCGATGTATCCGGCACCTGACAGCCATGGTGGTATGGGTAACTTCATCGCGTGGGACAACACTGATGGAAGCATTAAGTGGTCGCTTCCTGAGCAGTTCTCGGTCTGGTCTGGCGCTCTGGCAACCGCGGGTGACGTAGTCTTCTACGGCACGCTCGAAGGCTATCTGAAGGCCGTTCATGCGGAAACCGGTGAGGAACTGTACAAGTTCAAAACACCATCCGGCATCATAGGCAACGTGATGACCTATGAGCAGGGTGGCAAGCAGTACATCGGCATCCTGTCGGGTGTGGGTGGCTGGGCCGGTATTGGTCTGGCGGCTGGTTTGACCAACCCGAATGACGGTCTGGGTGCTGTTGGCGGCTATGCCGCGCTCAGCGACTATACCGCGCTGGGCGGTCAGCTGACTGTGTTCGCACTACCGAACTAAGCCAAAGTTCTGACCGGCGCGGCCCAGACGGACTGCGCCGGTCTTTCACTTGAAAAGAAACGAGCTTTCCATGAACCACTCTGTACGTCTTCTGGCATCTGTTCTTGTGTCCTGCCTTCCTGTTGCCGCTTTGGCTGACAATCTGGCGGTCTCGTATTCCGAGGATGGGCGGTACTTCACCGAAGACGATATCCCCACTTTCAACGTGGCCGAGGATGGAACTGTAGACTGGATGACTTTTTCAGGGTTCCGCCGTTACCATGCGGAGTGCCACGTCTGTCATGGTCCGGATGGCGAAGGCTCAACCTATGCGCCAGCTTTGAAAGAGTCTGCGCTGGACATGGATTACTACGACTTTGTCGACGTTGTTACAAACGGCCGCCAGGTGGTGAATGCGGCAGAAAACTCGGTGATGCCAGGATTTGGCGACAACCCGAATGTGATGTGCTTTTTGGATGATATCTATGTATATCTGAAAGCCCATGGATCGGGTGCAATCCCACGTGGTCGCCCGCCGAAGAAAGAAGCAAAATCTGAAGTGATCCGCGAAGATGAAAATGCGTGTATGGGCTAAGGCCTTCCTTGTTTTGACAGCAATTGGCGTCTGTCTGGGACAGACACAGCCGGTAAATGCGCAAACTTCAGATCTGGTATCAAACACAGCCTTTCGCGTTTGCGCGGATCCTGCCAACTACCCCATGTCGTCCGAGGATGGATCAGGGTACGAAAATCAACTTGCTGAGCTAGTCGCGGCAAAGCTGGAATTGCCGGTGCAATACGTGTGGTTCCCTCAGGCGACTGGCTTTATTCGCAATACACTGGCCGCCAAGCGATGTGACGTGGTGATTGGCTACGCGCAAGGGCACGAGTTAGTGCAAAATACCAACCACTACTATACGTCCTCCTATGCGTTGATCGTACCGGAAGACAGCGATCTGGTTCAGGTTGAGATGTTGAACGATCCTGCGCTCAAGGGGCGAAAGATCGGGATTGTGGCGGGTACTCCTCCGGCTGCGCATATGGCGCGAAACGGGTTGATAGGTCAGGCCAAACCATACAACTTGTTCGTCGATCGCCGCGTTGAAAGTCCCGCCATTGATATGCTGGATGACCTGCAATCGGGCGAGATTGATGCGGCCATCCTTTGGGGTCCTCTGGGCGGACCGCTGGTCAAAGCGGACTACCCCGGTTTCAAGGTAATCCCGTTGGTGAAAGAAGAGCTGCCTCCGCGTCTGTACTATCGCATTACAATGGGCGTTCGACAGGGCGAGAAAGTATGGCAGCGGCAACTCAATTCTCTGATCCGACGTAATCAGGATGAGATCAACGCCGTACTGGCGCAGGCCGGCGTTCCGCTTGTGAATGATCTGGGGACCGAGGTTCTGGACCTGTCGCAATGACGCGCGTGTTCGTGGCACTTGCGCTGTTCTCAACTGCAGCGATTGCGCAGACTGTTCCCGAGCCCAGTGACTACCGCATGGATCACTACCGCGCGCCGGTGCCGGATCAGATTACCGGCGGCGCAACTATCGGCCCGGAAGAGGCGCATACTTTGTGGCAGGAACAAAGCGCCGCGTTTATCGATGTCTTGCCCCAGCCACCCAAGCCAGCCAATCTGCCCGAGGGTACGATTTGGCGAGACAAACCACGTGACAGTATACCCGGAACAATCTGGTTGCCCAATGTTGGCTACGGAGCAATCGCAGATGTCACAGCGGATTATTTTCGATCCGGGCTTGAGGCCAGCACTAATGGCGATATCGACAATGGCGTGGTGTTCTTCTGCCTTGAAGACTGTTGGATGAGCTGGAATGCTGCCCGCCGCGCAATCGAATGGGGATACACCAACGTCTACTGGTTCCCCGAAGGCACAGACGGCTGGGCTTTGTGGGGGTATCCACTGGAACGGGTCGAGCCGTTTCCGGGTCAGCCAGTTACGGGCGGCGGCTAATCTAAAAGCCCGCCAGTTTCTTGTGCAGATGGCTAACTGTGCCATCGGTATCCGTCATCGTCACATCAACCGCTTGCGCCCGGCTTGGTACCGAGATGCCGACCCTTGGATTTTCAGAAAGCGAGATCGACCCGGTCATCTGCACGTAACCCGCTCCGTCAAGATCTACATCTACGGTTTCCACAAAGCGCATCGGTATGAACAGCAGAGAAATCTGATCCATCTGCATTCCCGAATGCGACGGATGCTCTATGTTCAAATCCATCTTGTTGGCTCGATCTGCACCCAGATTGGACAGACGGGTCAACGTATCAAGTGCCGGGACGCGACCGACTAGTTCGGCCTCCATCGTTCCCAGATTCTCCAATGCCAGTTTAGGGTCAGCTCCGGGTGGTGCAGCGCATGCCCCAAGGCCGGATGTTTTTACAAAGGTTTCCGACACCCAAAGGCGTCCATCCGTGGTTTCGGCGATGACGTGCATCGGGGTCGGACCGTTCACGCGCATTGTCACGTCAAAGTAGAAACTCGGCAGCGGTTCTTCCAACTCGAACACAGCAGAAACCGGCATCGGGTTTTCGTCCAATACCAAAGTCACTTTGGCTACATTCGTTCCTTGGGGGGCGATGACTTGCGCCGCCAGTTCGGCTCTTGCGTCATCGGGCGTACGATAGGGTGCATCGATCGCGATCAATGCATCGCCATTCTGCATGGGTCGGTCGCCATAGAGCAGCGCCCGCACATTGTCCCATGACTCGTTCGATGCCCAGGCCGGAGCAGCCAGAATACAGAACAGGGCTGCAACTAGGTGAGAAGCCTTCATCGTCTTCCTCCTTGCAGAAATCTACCAAAGGCACGAGGCCCGTCGCAGGTTTCTATCGTTTCTATCACATTGAGCGCCTTTGGGTCCACGATGCTGACAGTGTTGTCGAACCAGTTAGCGAGGACCACCAGATCCTCGCCGGTCGTTGCGTCGATGCCTTCCGGATATTCTCCGACTTCAATCAGAGCTTCATGCTCCAACGTCTCAAGAGAGATAACGCTGAGTGTATTGGCATATTGGTTCGTGACGAATGCATGACCTTGGGCAAAAGCGATCCCATATGGGCGTTCGCCGACGGGAACCGTGGCGGTGACCGCGCCTATTTCGACATCGATGACACTGACATCATTGCTGCCGACATTGCCGACAAACAGCCGCCCATCAGGGGCAAATCGCAGTCCAAAGGGGCGGGTGCCAACCGTAATTCTATGAAGTGATTGCAGAGTTACAGCATCAAAAACAGATACTTGATCCGCGTCCTTGTCGGCCGATGCCAGAAAGCGACCATTGTCTGAGATTGCGATCCCGGCGGGGGCGGTGCCTGTTGGCAACTCTGTCAAAACCCGCAGGTTTTCTTTGTCCAGCACCCATAGACGGGCGTTGTACCAATCCGACACAAATACGCGTCCGCGTGCCAAGTCGAGCGCGATCCCGATGGGACCACCATCTAGTACAACCCGCGCTAATGTCTCACCCGTTTCAGAAGACAAGCGCTGCACCGTCTTGCTATCCGAGGACACAGTGAACAGTGTTGTATCCGATCCGATAGCAACGCCTGCAGGTTTACCTGGCAGGGGCCAACGGGCCGTTTCCTGCATTTCGGAAAGATCAATCTGGCTGAGTTCCTCACCGTTTTGACAGGTGATGAACGCCGTCTCTGCCAGCGCTGGGCTGGCGGAGATCGTTGCAAGCAACGCGATAAATCGGCTAGCTTGCGGCACCAAAACGCTCGACCAAGGCATCGAGTCCAGCCTGATACACTCCGGTCACGGCAGCGATGGCAGCCTCGTCATTCAATTCGGCTGGCGGGTCGTTATTTGGATACCCGCGATAAAAGGCTCCGCGCCATTCAATGATCGACCCACCCCCGTCGCGCGGTTTGACCGTCAGATGCGACGAATAGTTGGTGACGGGCAAAACCTCAACCGCGACCTGGGTGATCCGGTAGGAATAGCTCATCTTCTCGTCGCTGAACTTGTAGAGAATTTCGTCAATTGTCGGTCCTCCTTCCTGACCGAGTGTCAGCAGCCGGGTCGCGTCAATATCGTTTCCGCCTTTGCCCTCGGTCGAGAACACCGCAGGATGCCATGACATGTCATGGAACTTCCCGACAACCGCCCAAACTTCTTCCGGCGAAGCCGCCACTTCCGTGGTCAACGTGACTTTCTGCCGGGTTGGTCCGTGGGCCCAAACCAGGCTTGGGACTAGTAGTGCAGCGGTTGTCGCGAGAAGCGCGCGTCGATTCATTTCGTATCCTCCCTGACTGCGCGTGGCAGTAGTTGGTCCAGCTTGCCGACACCGTGTTTACCGTCTTTGCCAATAGGCAAACACAACAAAACGGCCGCCCTGATCGACCCTCTGCAAAACGTCAGTTGGCCGCGGGAAACTATAGTAAGATCAACCGCATACGCGCATTCTTATAAAATAAGAATCGAGCTTAATCATGAAGCTGATAGGCTTCGCATGACAACACGGCCAAAAGTATCGGTTCCGTCCCGGCGGCGTTTCGCCCTTGATGATGCAACCAGATCTTTGGGCAACGGGAGGGCATTTTGACCATACGCGTGCTGCCGCTCTTTGCGGCGCTTTTTTGGTGTGTGTCTGCGGTAACTGCTGCGGCGATCGATGTGAAAGCTGCGGTGCTGCGGATTGATTACCCGTCGCTTCTGCCGATCTCGCGATATGACCTGAAACCAGACGATCTGGGCTTTGCAGGTGCAGCGCTCGGCGATGAGGACAACGGCACCACAGGCGGATTTCTGGGACATACCTATGAGACCACTGCAATCGCTGTTCCACCCGAAGAGGCAGACGCCGCGATGGACCAGATCCTTGCCGACGGCATCCGCCTTATCGTTCTTTTGGGCGATGCCTATGAGGTTCTGCGGCTGACGGACAAGGCTGCCGCAGCAGGGGCGCTGGTCTTCAATGTATCAGCACCCGATATCGAATTGCGAGATGCAGACTGCCGGGGCAATCTGCTCCATATCGCGCCGTCCCGCGCGATGAAGGCAGACGCGGTGGCACAGTTTGCGGTCTGGAAGAAATGGGGCGATTGGTTCCTGCTGGCCGGGTCCAACCCCGAGGATGTGAAGCTTGCCGACGCCTATCGCCGCGCGGCCACCAAGTTTGGTGCGAAGATAGCCGAGGATCGGACCTTTGCGGATACCGGAGGCTCTCGCCGGACGGATTCGGGCCATGTTCTGGTTCAGCGCCAATTGCCTCTGGACACACAAGATGTGCGGGACCATGACGTGGTAATCGCCGCAGACGAAACCGACTATTTCGCGCGCTACCTGTCTTACCACCTTTGGACCCCGCGTCCGGTGATGGGCTCTGGCGGCCTGCGTCCAACAACTTTTCATGGCGCGCATGAGGCATGGGGCGCGACCCAATTCCAGACCCGTTTCGAGGAACTGACAGGCCGCTATGCCCGCCCTGAGGATTATAATACTTGGCTGGCCCTGCGTGTGATTGGTGAGGCCGTGACCCGCGCCAGCACGGCAGAGCCGGACGGTGTGCGAGACTATGCCTTGTCAGACGAATTCGAGCTCGCGGCTTTCAAGGGACAGAAAGTGACGTTCCGCGCTTGGAACGGGCAACTGCGCCAGCCGATCCTTCTGCACGATGGCTCGATCACCGTCAGCGTCAGCCCGCAGGAGGGGTTCCTGCATCAGGTCTCACCACTAGATACGATGGGTCTGGATCGGGCGGAATCCAGCTGTCAGGCATTTGAATAACCGGAGGTTTTTTGATGAAACGATTATTGCTGACTGTTGCTTTTGCTGCGCTTGCCTCGGGCCCTGCACTGGCGGGCAAGGCTTTTGTCTCGAACGAACGCGGCAATACCATCACAGTGGTGGATACCGAAACATGGGAGGTGATCACCGAATTTCCGGGCGGGAACCGCCCGCGTGGCATCACCGTCAGCCCGGATGGTGCCAAGCTCTATGTCTGTGCGTCCGATGACAACATCATCCGTGTGTTCGACACCTCGACCTATGAGGAATTGCCTAGCCTCCCCTCTGGGCCGGACCCGGAGCTCTTCATCCTCGAACCCTCGGGCAAGAGGCTTTACATCGCCAATGAGGATGACAATCTGGTGACGGTGACGGATACCGAAACGCGTACCATTCTGGCCGAAGTGCCGGTTGGGGTTGAACCCGAAGGCATGGGGATGAGCCCGGATGCAAAGTTTGTGGTCAACACGTCCGAAACCACCAACATGGCGCATTTCATTTCGACAGAAGATTATACGATCAAGCACAACGTTCTGGTCGACCAGCGCCCGCGCTATGCCCAGTACACGGCGGATGGAAAACGGCTTTTTGTCACCTCGGAAATCGGTGGCACGGTCTCAGTCATGGACATTGCCGAGGACGGCGCGCCCACAGTTGTTGGCAAGATCGGCTTTGAAGTGCCCGGCGTGCAGCCCGAATGGCTGCAACCGGTGGGCGCCAAGGTGACTTCGGATGGCGAGCGTTTGTTTGTGGCGTTGGGGCCCGCAAACCGGGTGGCCGTTGTTGATGCCCAAAGCCTTGAAGTTCTGGACTATATCCTTGTGGGGCAGCGGGTCTGGCAGCTCGACTTCACGCCGGATGAAAAATACCTGCTGACCACAAATGGCAATTCAAACGACATCACCATCATCGATGTGGCCTCTGAAAAGGCGATCAAATCGGTGCAGGTAGGGCAACAGCCCTGGGGCGTGGTGACCATTGACTGAAGTTCTGGGAGGGACGGGAATGAAGAAACTCATGATTGCAGCCGTCGTCGCAATGATTGGCGGGCCGATGTCGGCAGCCCCGCTCTGTGACGATCTGGGATTTGCCGGGCTTTTGGCAAAGTGCAACCGCGGTGACACCATCAAGCTGACACTCGCGTCGGGTCAACCGCTGGGTGAGGATGTAGTCTTGCAGTCCGGCGCCTACTACAAGCTTGAGATCACAGCTGACGGCTCGGCAGAGCTGGCCATAGAGGGGCCATCGTTCTTCCGCGCGATCTGGATGAACGAGATCGTCATCAACAAGATCGAGATCCGACCGATGGCGGTGGACAGCATCGAATTCGACAAGGCTGGCGTCGCTGAGCTGTCGTTTATCGCTATCAAGCCCGGCAGCCATGAAATTCGAATCCCCGGGTCCACAGGTGACTCGCAACGTATTTCCGTCAGCATTCAATAGAGAAAGGATAGTATTATGAAAAAGCTTGGAGTTTTGATGATAGCCGGACTTATGGCAGCGCCTGCTTTTGCCGAAGAGATTGATGCGGAAACCGTTGGCAAAATCGAAGCCTATCTTGCTTCCATCGAATGCCAGATGGACCCGGATGATATCGAGGTCGAAGACGACGGCTATGATCTGGATGATGTGATCTGCAAAGGCGGCAACCAGTTCGATATCAAGTTGGACAAGGACCTGAACGAAGTCAGCCGTAAGGCGGAATAGCGGATGAACTGGATGAACCCATGATCAGACTGTTTTGCGCCTGCTTTGTCCTTGCGCTGACTACAGGCGCTTTGACCGCTGAGACATTGCCGACAATTCGCGCGGCAGTGCTCAAGATCGGAACGGTGAATTGGGAGCTTGAGACCATTCGCCAGAACGGTCTGGACCAGAAACACGGCTTTGTTCTTGATATTCAACCCTTTGCCGACAACGGCGCAACCCGTATCGCGGTCGAAGGTGACGAGGCTGATCTGGCCGTGGCCGACTGGATCTGGGTCGCGCGGCAAAGGGCGGCTGGCAAAGACTACGTCTTCATCCCTTACTCTAAAGCCGTTGGGGGAGTGGTTGTGCCTGCCGACAGCCCTGCGACCAGTTTGAAGGACCTGGCAGGCGGCAAGATCGGCATCGCCGGCGGCCCGCTGGATAAATCCTGGCTGATCCTGCGAGCCTATGCAGCGCAGGAATATAGCATGGATCTGAAGGCCGAGACCGAGCAGGTGTTCGGTGCTCCGCCGCTGATATTTAAGTCGGCGATAGGAGGGGACTACGCGGGGGCGATCAATTTCTGGCACTTTCTGGCCAAAATGAAAGCATCTGGCATGAAAGAGTTGATCTCAGTCGAAGACGCCGGTCAGGCGCTTGGTCTTGATACAAATACGCCTCTGTTGGGCTATTATCTGAAAGAGAGTTTTCTGACTGAAAATCCAGATATTGCGCAAAGCCTGTTTTCGGCCAGCCGCGATGCCAAGGACCTGCTGGCCGGTTCTTCCGAGACATGGGAGGCGATCCGCCCCCGTATGAACGCTAAGTCTGATGCGCAGTTTGAGCAGCTGAAATCCGATTGGATTGCCGGTATCCCAGATCGCAGCCCTGTTAACGCAGACGCGGCCAACAAGATGCTGGAACTCATGGCTGAACTAGGTGGGGCCGAGCTGGTTGGCGAAGCAAAAACAGTGCCACAAGGTCTGTTTGCTGACGTGGAATAGGATTTGATGCACGACACGCGCCTTACGCCACTTTTGTCCATTGCGGGCCTTGTGGCGTTGTGGATTGTTGCGGCGTCGCTAACTGCGGACCCGCAAATTCTGCCGCAGCCCTGGGATTTGATCCCCCGTTTTCAGCAGGAACTTTCGTCCGGAGAATTGTTGCGTAGCCTTGGTGCGACGTTGGTGCGGGTGATCTGGGCTTTCGCGTTGGCAATGACCCTTGGGACCATCATTGGTCTGTCGATGGGGCGTTCGGATGCGTTGAACCGGTGGCTCGACCCTTGGTTGGTCATCTTCTTGAATTTGCCCGCCCTAGTGCTGATCGTGTTGTGTTATCTCTGGATCGGATTGACTGAGGCGGCGGCGATTACAGCCGTGACATTGAACAAAATTCCCAATGTCGCGACGATCCTGCGCGAAGGCGGCAGAGCGCTGAGCCCGGATTTGGACGCGATGGCCCATGTTTATCGGCTGCCTTGGCAAACGCGACTGCGACATGTGGTTCTGCCGCAGCTTGCTCCTTTTATTGCTGCTGCTGCGCGATCGGGGCTTTCCCTGATCTGGAAGATCGTGCTTGTGGTTGAATTTCTGGGGCGTTCATCCGGCGTTGGATTTCAGATCCACCTGTATTTTCAATTGTTCGATGTGGCTATGGTTCTGGTCTACGCGTTTTCATTCATTGCGGTCATGTTGGTCGTTGAATGGCTGGTCTTGCAGCCCTGGGAGCGCAACGCCAGACACTGGAGAGCCGTATGATCCGCATTGACATACGGCAAAAACGCTTTGGCAACGAAATCACCCTGGGTCCTATTTCCTTTGATATCTCGAAAGGAGAAACGGTTGCGCTGACTGGACCGTCAGGCATCGGCAAAACCACTCTGTTGCGGTTGGTGGCCGGAATCGATCTTGATTTTGAGGGCCAGATTGTGCGGCCGGATCGGCTTGCGATCGTATTTCAGGAGCCCACCTTGCTGCCCTGGCGCTCGGTTTTAGACAATCTGATCCTGATCCATGCGGATTTGTCTCGCGCTGATGCCATCGCGGCCCTGTCCGATGTCGGTCTGGAGGGGAAGGGCGATCTATTCCCCGGCCAACTGTCCCTCGGGCAGCAGCGCCGATTGTCACTGGCACGCGCTTTTGCAGGGCAGCCAGAGTTTCTGATCATGGACGAACCTTTTGTATCTCTGGACGCCGAAACAGCCGAGACGATGCTGACCCTGACGGAGAATCTGATCGCGCGACATGGTCCGGCCACCCTGTTCGTGACCCATTCCAAATCAGAAGCGCAGCGTTTGTCCGACCGGATACTGAACCTGAAATCCGGACCTAACGGGGCCGTTTTAGAATAGGGTTTATTCTGCAGGCTCGGTCGCTGTTCCGGGTGAGACGCGATAGACAAAGGGCGCGTCCGCTTTGGCGGCATGCTCGTTCGCCTGATCCTGTAAAGCCTTATGATGGGGCGACTTAATGCAAACGGGATCGGTGGCACTTGCCTCTCCGACAATGGCCATGGCCTGACAGCGACAGCCCCCAAAATCGATGGTTTTTCGTTCGCAGGTTTTGCAAGGGTCTGACATCCAGTCCGTGCCACGATACGCATTGAACGCAGAGCTATCGTACCAGATATCCGCAAGTGGTTTGTCCTGTACCCGATCAAATGACAGATGAGGAATGGATTGGGCCGCGTGGCACGGCAGGACCTGACCGTCCGGAGCCACATTCAGACCGGTCGTACCCCATCCACCCATGCATCGCTTGGGATAGTCATCATGGTAATCCGCCGGGACATAGTCGATCACCAACTGCCCTTTGAGGGTTTTGCGCGCTTTAGCCACCTGTTGCGTCACCTGCTGCGCCTGCTCGCGTGTCGGCATCAAAGCGTCCCGGTTCTTTAAGGCCCAGCCGTGGAATTGCACTGTTGCGACCTCGATCCGTCTCGCGCCCATCTCTTGTGCTAGCTCCAGCGCGCGTGGCAATTGGTGTGCGTTGTGACGGTGCAGAACAAAGTTCAGGGTCAAGGGGAACCCGATCTGTTTGATCCATTCGACCGTCTTCATCTTTCGGTCGAACCCACCCCGATAGCCGCCTACCTTATCCGCTATCCTTGCGTCGGTGCCTTGAAGGGACAGTTGGATATGGTCTAGACCGGCCTCATCCAACTCATTCAAGCGACGCTCTGACAGTCCGATCGCCGATGTGATCAGGTTGGTATACAGCCCAGCCTCACGCGCCACTTTGACCAAAACAACCAAATCGCGGCGCGATGCGGGTTCACCACCGGAAAGGTGCAATTGCAATACGCCAAGGGCAGCGGCCTCTTGGAAAACGCGTGTCCAGGTCTCGGTATCCAACTCACTGTTGAGCTTCGCCATTTCGACCGGGTTGGAGCAATAGGGGCACGATAGCGGGCAACGATGGGTCAACTCGGCCAGCATGGCAATTGGGGGAGGGATCTTTGCTTGCATCAAATTACGTCCAGAAAGCGTCGCGCGCGCAGGGCATCCAGAAAGCCTGAACTGTCTTCGGCTATTTGTTCTTTCGGAGCATTGTATTTTTCGGACAGAATTGAAGTGATTTGCCCAAAGCTGCGCTGGCCGTCGACCTCGGTCAAAATCGCATGCCCGATCTGATCCAGCGTAACGGCCCGTTCCGGTGCCAACAGAACCCATTGATCCCGCACGGAATCGAAATGGATACGCACACCGCGCGGGAGCGAGGGGATCTCCTGCGCCAACATCATGATGCCTGCCGCATCAGCAAACCGGTGTCCGGTCTCCAGGCGCCCGGCGGAATGCGGGCAGGTTCGACATAAGCCCCCCACAAGGCATCCAGTTGAGACCAAAGAACATCTGTCTTGAAAATCAACGCTTTGGCAGCGGCATCCTGCTTTTCCGAAGTATCCGCATGATCCAGAACCCATGCCAGACCAAAGGCCACATCCTTTGGCGCCTCTTTTAGGCGATTGCGGAAATACGACAATGAGCTGTCATCCGCAAATTCGTAGTGTTGAAGCAGGCCTTCGATCCTGTTGGCGTGAATTTTTGGAGCAAAAAGTTCGGTGAGCGAGGCCGCGACCGCCTCAAGCAACGTCTTTTCGCGGACAAACCGCACATAGGCATCCACGGCAAATCTGGTGGCAGGCAAAACACCTTCACACGAGGCGACGTAGTCCGGGTCAAGCCCAACCGCCTCGGCTAATCGCAACCAGCGTCGGATACCCCCTTCGTTCTCGTCCGTGCCGTCGTGGTCTTCAATCCGCGAGCGCCACGCACGGCGCAAGGCCGGATCTTCAACCCGGGACATGAAGGCCGCGTCCTTCATCGGGATGGAATGCTGGTAGTAATACCGGTTGATCACCCAGGCGCGGACTTCATCGGGTTCGCATTGACCGCCGTGCAGGCGATGGTGGAAGGGGTGCAAATCATGATAACGCTCGGCTCCGATGTGGCGCAGCCGGGCTTCGAATTCTTCGCGGCTTTGGGTCATATCGTGATCTCCATTCCATCCTGACCTATCGTCCAGCCTTTGGCCTGCGCCTGGGCATTCTCGTCGCTGTCGGGACGCAGAACCGGATTGGTGTTGTTCATGTGGACGAACACTTTCTTTCCGATCCTCATATCGGCAAACCCGGCGATCGAGCCGTCGGGGCCGTCCATCGACATATGCCCCATGCGTTTACCTGTTTTCTGCCCCAATCCGGCGCGCACCATCTCATCATCCTGCCAAAGCGTGCCGTCAAAAAACAGAAGGTCGGCACCATCAAGCTGCGTACGCAACTCTGGCGTCAAGGCAGCACAACCCGGAATATAGAAAGCCGTCTTTCCTTGCGAACTCAGCGCAACTCCAACGGTTTGTTCGCCGACCAGATCCGTTTGAACATGTTCCCCTTCAAGGTATAAGGGTACCTTTCCAGGCACCGGGAACAGGGTTGCTTCCAAACCCGGAACCAGTTCGAACGGCTCGTTCAAAGAGATCGGCGCACGGTCCACCACGGACGCGTTCAGCGCTCCGAAGATCGGATTTTCAGCGATAACATCATGAATGCCGTTGGTCGCAAACAAAGTGAATGGCTGCATCTCGCGCAACGTGAGCAAGCCCGCCACATGGTCAATATCCCCATTTGTCACCAGCACCGACGTGATCGGTATGTCCCGTAACCCAGTGGGAAACAAAAGGGGCGTTTCACCCAACTGCGCGCGAATATCAGGTGAGGCATTTAGGATGGCCCAGTTCTGACCATCGGAAGACACGGCGAGGGAGGATTGCGTTTGCGCAGGTATCTCTCCGCGACGTGCAAGATTGCAGTTTTTGCAACCGCAATTCCATTGCGGAAGGCCGCCGCCAGCAGCGGCCCCAAGTATTATTGCGCGCAACGTCATTGGTGTTGGCGCTTGCGGCTGATCAGATCAGGCCGCCA
The DNA here is from genome assembly GCF_056535985.1 of Ruegeria sp. AO1. Taxonomy (NCBI): domain Bacteria; kingdom Pseudomonadati; phylum Pseudomonadota; class Alphaproteobacteria; order Rhodobacterales; family Roseobacteraceae; genus Ruegeria; species Ruegeria sp. AO1. Next base: position 174,133 of record NZ_JBQFJC010000002.1, on the reverse strand, counting down.
CCGCGTTCGTCATTATGATCGGGGCCATACATGTTGATTTCCATGCCGCATTCGATTTCGCGGATAACAGGTTTATTCCAAGCCATATCGGGGTCCTCCTCCTCAGAATTGCTTTGAGCCAATGTGGCAGGTCTCATGCGGCTGGGCGACTCTTAATTCATAAGAGAGGCTTAGACTTTCGTCGGTGGTCAGTCCTCGTCCGGGAGCGGAGCGAGCCCTTGAATGCAGAAGCCTTGGTTTCGTATAGTCTTGATTTCAAAACAGAAATCTTCTGATCCCAGTTTCTTTCTCAGATAACCGATATATACATCGACCACATTTTCGTTGCTGGACCCGTCCTGCGACCAGAGCGTGTCAAACAGCTCACCACGCGAGATAGGAGATCCGGCTTTGCTGTTGAGCAACATGAGCAGATCGAATTCACGATCGGTCAATGCAACACGTATGTCCCGGATAGAGAGGGTTTTGTTCTGGACTGAAAAACGTGCCGGATCGGGACGTTGTGACAGGACTCTGTGTTCCTGTACCTGCAATCGGGCCACAAGTTCGTCAAAGCTGAAAGGCTTCACCACGTAGTCGTCAGCCCCTGCTTCAAGCCCGGCAGCGCGATGATCGACGTCGGAGAGGGCCGACAACATCAGAATGGGAATCGCAACACCTGCATTACGCGCAGCTTGGACCAATTCGATACCACTGTCTGCGCCCAGCATGACATCAACAATTGCGCCCGAGAACGCACCGCTTTTCAATCGTTCCAGACCTTTATCGGCGCGGTTCTCCGCCTCGGCTGAGTAGCCGTGTAGCGACAGGCCTCGAACAAGGGCCGAGGTGATTTTCGGGTCGTCATCTACGATCAACAGTCTTGAAGCCATGGGATCACTCTAAGCCTCAGCCACCGGTAATCGAATGCAGACATTTGTACCGGCATTTGCACCCAAAGCACGGTCCTGCGCGACCGGGCTGGTGATCGAGATTGAACCTTCATGTGCCTCAATAACCCATCTGGCCAGGGCCAGCCCAACGCCAAAACCCTGGCTGTTTGCGGCACCGCCCTGAACAAACCGTTCGAATATCTGACCTTGTGTGTTTTCTGGAATACCTGGTCCGTTATCGGCAATCTCTATTTGCACAAAGCCATCTGCTGTTCGGCCCGAAAGCGACAGATCTCTGCCCCTGCGCGCGTGCCGGATTGCGTTGCGTAGAAGGCTAAGCATAACTTGGCGCATCCAGTTCGGGTCGCAATGCAATGCGCAATCGGGAAATTCTTTGACCTTCAGCTGCATGCTGGCGCTGTCGATTTCGGGTTGGATGTCACGTATGACGGTTTGCATCAACGTGCGCAGCGCAACATCTCGCGGTTCCAGAGCCAGCTCACCAGTTTCAGACCTCGCAACACGCAGCAAATCGTCAATACGCTGGTTCAGTTTTGCCGCACTGGTTTCGATCGTTGCCAAAGCCTCTGGTGCAGTCGCGCCGTCCCGTTGGCCAATCTGCGACTCCATCATGATAACCGTCAGCGGTGTGCGCAATTCGTGGCTGATATCTGCAAAAAAGCGGCGGCGGTTTTCGTCAATTCTGGACAAAGTTTCATTCGCCGCGCTGAGCTCCCTCGTCCGCTGAGCAATCGTCTCATTCAATCGGGCCCATTCTACATCAACCTCATCCTGACGCTGCTTTAGTGCCGCCGCCATTCGATTGGTTTCGCCATATAGTTTCCCGATCTCATCGTTGCGCGTTTCTGGGAGGGAAATTGAAAACTCTGATTTGCCAACCTGAACCGCCGCGTTCCGCAAACGGTCCAGCCGAGAGAACTGCGGCCGCACCAGACCAAAGTAGAACCATGCCGTGCTGAACAAAGCAAATAGTGCAAGCGCCAATGCGACCCACGTTAGCGCTATGCGGGTCTTTTCGATCCCAGCCAGTATCGCGTTTCGAAACAGAATCTCAGTATTCACAGCCTGACTGAGCAAGGGATCAAATGCCGACGCAAACGAGTCGATATGAGCGCGTAACCTTGCCTGATCGGCCGTGGTATCGGCAAGCCCGTCAAGTGTATTGGCAAGTAGCGCCTCCATTCTGGCCAGGCCTAGGGATTGGGTTCCGTATCGGGATTGCTCGTCCAACCCGAGGGATTGAACGGAGCTGACTGCTTCTTCCACATCGGATCGAAGTTGCAGAAAAGTTGTCCCGATCTGGTCCCGGATCGGAGACAAGCGATCCAACCGCGTTTCGACGGATTGGCCTGTCTGGATCGACTCGGTGGCGATCACAAGAAACGTCGCGGCTTGGGTTGACAAAGCAGCATAGCGCGCCATCCGGGTTTCCGAGGCCAGTGCGGTCTCCAGACGGTCGGCGACGGTTTGCATTCCGAAATAGAGGATCGCGGCCGTCAACAAGGTGCCTGATCCAAGCACAATTGCGCCAAGACCTAGACGGGTTTTCAGAAGCAGGCTGCGTTTCGTGGCTTGGGGCTGGGTCGTCATGACTTTCGCTTCATCAACCCACGGGCCGGATCGTATCCCCAAACGGCGATTGTGCATAAAACGGCGGTGGACCCCAGAACCCAGGCTAAAGCCCCCCAATTGATCTGCAGATAAAGCAGGAACCGGATCAACTCGACAACATGGGTAAATGGGTTGAACGCGCAAATATCACGCAGCAAGGGCGAGCTTTCGGCCATTTTCCACAAGGGGTAGAGAGCTGAGGACAGGAAGAACATCGGGAAGATAACGAAATTCATGACCCCGGCAAAATTCTCAAGTTGTTTTATGAAACTGGACAGCACCAATCCCAGTGCCCCCAACATAATACCACCCAGAACCAAACCCGGCAGCACAGCGAAATAACCTGGCAGTGGCAGGACAATTCCGAACAGTGCCGCCAGCGCCAGAAACGTGTAAACCTGAAGGATAGAGATTGCTGTCGATCCCAGCAGGCGGCAGAACAACAACCACCAGCGCGGGAACGAACTGGTTAGCAATAGTCGCATTGAGCCCATCTCGCGGTCATAGACAAGGCTGAGCGAGCTTTGCATTCCGTTGAACAGCAGGACCATCGCACACAGGCCGGGTACGATATAGATCTCGTAGGTGATATAGGTCTGATAGGGCGGGATGATTGACAGGCCGAGGGCGGCGCGAAACCCGGCCGCGAAGATCAAAAGCCACACCATTGGTCGAACTAAAGCAGCAAGAAATCGTTCGCGCTGATGGATAAAGCGCAGGAATTCACGCCCGATGATGGCTTTTGCGACCCCCCAGTACCCGTTCATGCTGGGGCCTCGGTTTGGGAGAGGAACCAATCGGACAGTGTTTGATCTCCGCGCAGTTCGTCTGCCTGTCCGCGGGCCAGAATTTGACCGCGATGCAGCACCAGCAACTGGTCATCGTCGCGAATTTCATCGGTGAGGTGCGTGGTCCATAGAACGCACAATCCCTGTGCCGCTAAATCGTGAACATGGTCAGTGATCGCCTGCCGAGCCGCAGCATCAAGCCCGACAGTTGGCTCATCCAACAGCAGCACCGAGGGATCGTGCAGTAGAGCACGCGCCAACTCCATGCGGCGGCGATGACCTCCATTCAGATCGCGTACCCTTTCCCCGGCGCGTTCGCGCATGCTCAACCGATCTAGTGCCGCGTCGATTCGGGCATGAACCTCTGATCGTGGCAATCTGTGCAGGGCGGCGAAATAGGTCATGTTCTGGCGCACTGTCAGACCCAGATCCAGCGTTGGTTGCTGAAAGACCACGCCGAGTTTTGCCAGCGCTTTGCGCGGGGTCTGGCGCAGGTTGCAACCCGCTACACTGATTTCGCCGTCTGGTGCCACTAGCAACCTTGTCAGCAGGGATACCAAGGTCGATTTTCCAGCCCCGTTGGGGCCGAGCAGCCCGCAGAAAGTTCCGGCCGCAACCTCGAAGGACACAGAATCCAAGGCTGTCTTGGCACCGTAGTGAAAGCTCAGCTCGCGTACGGCGAGACCGGGGTTGGCTGCCGCCTGTAACCGCGCGTCTGACATTCTTCCTCCGATCCAAACTGTGGAGTTTATTCGCAGCTTGCAATGTCAGGTCGTGTTTCTCAACCTTCCTGTACGGGACCCGTACCGCGACTTAAGTATGTGAAGGTTCACGGATATGTTATGTATTCGAACAAAGGTTCCGCAGGTAACATCGTCTGCAGTTTAACGGGAAAGGGCCGAAATGTCCCTTAGTCGGCGCGATGCAATGCAAGTGAGCCTTTGGGCGTTGATTTGCTTTGCTATTCCCCTACGCGCGCAAGACTTGATCGCTTTGCCAAATGTCGCAACGCTGGACGAATTGATCGCCAGTTTTGCTGGAAATACACGGATTGAGGACACCGGCGTTTCCATCGATATGGATGAAATCGCGGAAGATGGCTATCGCGTGCCGGTGAGTATTGATGCGCCTGAGGCGCAGGAGCTCCTGTTAATCGCGCCCGGCAACCCGGTTCTGCCGGTTCTCAGGGCTCGGTTCGGTCCTTTGGCAGGCGCGCACGCCATATCAACGCGCATTCGTCTTGGACAGTCCCAAGAGGTTCTAGCCCTCGCTCGTTTGCCGAACGGCAGTGTCAACAGTGGTACACGGGCTGTTTCAGTAGTCGTTGGCGGGTGTGCGTGATGGAGGATCTTTGATATGGCCTCAGGCGTCAAAACCCGTGTTAAGCTACCGCAACAGGCTCGCCGTGGCGAGGTGGTTACGATCAAGACGTTGATCACCCACCGTATGGAATCCGGGCAACGTCTCGATTCAAATGGCGGTCGGATCCCCAGGTCCATCATTCATCGTTTCCTATGTGAATTCGAAGGAGAGGTGGTCATCGACCTCGACGTCGGCCCGGGTATTTCGACAAACCCATTTTTCGAGTTTCAGGCAATTGTTTCGGGGCCAGGTGTTTTTACCTTCAGTTGGTTTGACGATGACGGCGCGATCTACACTGACAGGCGCGAAATCGAGGTTGTTTGAAGATGCCGACGAAAGTGGCGGTTTTGGTAGGACTTGGAATTTGCAAACGTTGGACGTCTCTGACCGTGTGTGCCTGTTTCGGTTTCGCGCAGGCAACTTTGGCACAGGCGGGCACAGATGAACGAGATGTCGAACTAGGCGCTTACCTGTCTTCAGAATGCGTGGCCTGCCATCAGACAAATACTCAGGCGGACGGTATTCCACAGATCGTCGGACTTGATCCCGATGCCTTTGTAGAAGCGATGATGGCTTACAAGACCAAACATCGTGAGCATCCAATTATGCAGATGATAGCTGGACGTCTGAACGAGAAAGAAATCGCGGCGCTGGCGGCCTACTTTGCAACGCTGAAATAACTGGGCTTTAGGGAGGGATCCAGATGAGTTGGAACAGACGCAAGTTTCTGGGTGCCGCCACAGGTGCCTTGTCAGCCCCGGCAGTTCTGGCAGAAGGCAGCGGGAAACCCCGCGTCGTTGTCGTTGGCGGCGGCGCAGGCGGGGCCACGGCTGCAAGATACATCGCTAAGGATAGCGACGGTTCAATAGATGTGACCCTTGTCGAGCCGTCGCAGGTTTACTTCAGTTGTTTTTTCTCCAATCTTTACATCGGCGGTCTGAAATCGATCGATGATATCGGGCATACGTATGGTGCGCTTGCAGCAAGGTACGGGATCAATGTTATCCATGACTGGGCGGTTGCAGTTGACCGAACAGGCAAGTCCGTAACGTTAGCGGGCGGTCAGGTCCTACGCTACGACAAGCTGATCCTTGCACCTGGTATCGATTTCGTCGAAGGCTCTGTTCCGGGCTGGTCTTTGTCGACGCAAACGAGAATGCCCCATGCGTACGAGGCTGGATCTCAGTCTCAGATTCTGCGCGCACAAATTCAAAGCATGCCTAAAGGCGGTGTGTTTGCTATGGTCGCCCCTCCAAACCCCTATCGCTGTCCACCCGGTCCTTATGAGCGTGTCTCGATGGTGGCGCATGTTCTAAAAACCACTAACCCAACCGCAAAAATAATTATTGCCGACCCGAAGCCCAAATTCTCCAAGATGGCGCTTTTTGAGGACGGATGGGCCACACATTATCCGGGCATGATTGACTGGATTGGAGAAGATTTCGGAGGTGGAGACGTCTCTGTGGACCCGGAAAAAATGACGCTAACAATTGATGGAGAAGTAATGGCTGTCGATGTCTGCAATGTCATCCCGTCGATGAAATCAGGGCGTATTGCAGAGCTAGCGGGTGTCACGGATGGCCGATGGGCCCCGGTGAACTCGGCCGATATGTCCTCAAAAACCGACCCGGATGTCTATGTGTTGGGCGACGCCAGTGAGCAGGGCGACATGCCAAAATCCGGTTTCTCGGCCAATTCGCAAGCCAAAGTCTGCGCCAATGCCGTCCGAGGAGCGCTGACTGGTTCGCGGGTATTCCCCCCAAGATACGCAAATACATGCTGGTCACTGATCGCCGTGAATGACGGCGTCAAAGTTGGAGCAACCTATGAAGCGACTGAAGAAAAAATAGCACGCATTGACGGCTTTATCAGTCAGGTTGGTGAAAACGCTACTTTACGAAAGACAACATACGAAGAATCCGAAAGCTGGTATGCTGCCATGTCTGCGGACATGTTCGACTAGAAAGGTCTTGTCAGAAGAACTTTGCTTGAGCGGGGCAGGGTGCTCTCGTAGCCTTCGCGCATGATTAAACAATCGCCATTCAAGTACTTCAAAACCAGCCCCGAGATCATCCGCCTTGCAGTGATGTTGTACATCCGTTTCCCGCTTTCGCTTCGGAATGTCGAAGATCTGATTCACGAGCGAGGCATCGATGTGAGCCACGAAACTGTCCGATATTGGTGGAACAGGTTTGGCCCTATGTTTGCTGCTGAGATCCGAAGAAAGCGTGTCCAGCACCTGCGCGCGTTCTCCAAATGGAAGTGGCACGTGGATGAGGTTTTCGTGAAGGTGAATGGCAAGCGGCATTATCTTTGGCGGGCTGTTGATCACGAAGGTGAGGTGCTGGAAGCCGTTGTCACCAAACGCCGAAACAAAGCTGCAGCACTGAAATTCCTTAAGAAATTGATGAAGCGACACGGTTGCGCCGAAGAGATCGTCACAGATCGCTTCGCTTCCTACAAGGCTGCGCTCAGAGAAATGGGCGCGCTTGAAAAACAAAGGACGGGCAGGTGGCTCAACAACCGCGTCGAGAATTCGCACCTGCCGTTTCGACGACGCGAACGCGCGATGCAACGATTCAGGCGCATGCGAAGTTTGCAGAAATTCGCCTCCGTCCATTCCTCGGTCCACAACCACTTCAACCAGGAAAGATCGCTCACCAGCCGGGACACCTTCAAGCTGACACGCGCCGCCGCTCTTAGCGAGTGGCGTCAGCTTTGTTCCGGATAGGTTCGCGGTTTCAGCGGCAAACTGAGACTGGTTCGAATTCGTCTGACAGCACCGTTAGTCGGATATGTGAGCAAGCTCACCATCCCAATCAGCTGAAGGTATTTTGGGTTCCGGTGGATCAGCGATGTAAGACGGAGTCATTATTTGAGTTTCGTTTTCATTAAAAACATCGACAATGTTCTCGCGAAGATCCGACAAGATTTTTGGCAAACTCGATCCACGAGAAGTGTACGCGTTGATTTCATAGTTGATCGCGTAATCTGCCAACTGGGTCCAAAGCACAAATGGCTCCGGGCTCTTTCTCAACCCTTGCGTTCGGTGTGCCGCCTCAATCAGCATCGCTTTGATTTTCTTGGGCGGCTCCTCGTAGCCAATCCCCACCGTCGTGTGCACCAATAGCCCCCGACCATCCACTTTTCGTGAGTAGTTCACAACTTCGGAATTAAGCAGCTGGGCATTTGGAATACTTATCATCTCGTTTTTGATCGATTTGATGAGTGTTTCCATCAGTTTGATCTCTGTTACGTCGCCGATCTTGTCACCGACCTGAATTCGATCACCCACATTGGTGCTGCGTCTGTAGATGACAAACAGACCGGCCATCATATTTGAAACAACAGTGTTAGACCCCAGCGACACCATGATGCCGGCAAGAATAGTCAAACCTTGGAAGGCGCGAGAGTCGGAACCAGGAATGTAAGGGTACGCAAACACCAACGCGATAACGATGAACAAAGCCCTGCACAGCATTTTTGTTGGTGCAATCCAATGATCCTCGAAGTCCTTTAGCTCAAAGGCTCCGCTCTCAATGTTTTCGAAGAAAAGATCGAGGCCTCGAATTCCCAGCCGAGTCACAGCGGCTATAATCGCAAGCATGATCAGATTTGGAACGTAACCGACAATGGCCAGAACCACAGTGACCAGTGGTTCACTGACATATTTCAATAGGATTTGGGCTATGCCCTGAGTTTGTGCGAAAGAAAGCAGAACAAGGGAAAGATAGTAATAGAAGAAAAAAAGGAAGAAGATCCACATCAAAACGTGGATTGCATAAACGATGATGGCGGCGATAGCCTTGCTTCTCAAAATCGATTTTGTGGCTTCCTCAAACCCTTCTGCTCGCTTTTCCAAGTTGCTTCTAATGTAGTCCAACAACTTTCGCCGTTTGGTGAAGAACGCATATGAAACCAGTGCAAAGATTACCGTCCAGGCAACGGCAGCAATCGCACTGTCTACCAGCCCTTCATTTGATCGCGCTTTGCGATATTGCAGGATCGCGGTTTCAACCGCCTCGGCCTGTAGTGCGGCCAAACTCTCCACGTCCATCTGTTCATATTCGGCATCCGCTTGGGTCGTCGTTGTAATCATCCGACCGTCGGCTCTTATGAGTTTACCGAACTCAGAGTCCATTATTTCGACATTTACGCTCGAACTCTGAGAAGCATCGCCAACCTCAGAAAGGCGCTCAGCAACCTTGTCGGCCCGCTCAGTTGCTGGAAGGGCACTTGAACCACGAACGACGAACAGTTCCTCTCCATCCACAATCACTGGGGCAATGAACTCGGGGCTTTCTTCGTTTTCAGGTAGAGCGAGAATTTCCTCTGACTGGGCGAGCGCAACGCTGCTCGCAAACAAGAGAGTCGTAAACCAAATGGCGAAAGCTTTCATGAACTTGCTCCCCCTACGGGTATCAGATGAACATCGCGCTGTGGGAAAGGTATAGATATTCCCTCTTCGTCAAACCGTTCTTTCGCTTGACCTGTAAGATCCCAGTAGACCGTCCAATAGTCGTCTGAATTGGACCAGGGGCGACAGAAAATATTGACAGAATTGTCTCCCAGCTCGCCGACGAAAACCTCGGGTTTGGGTGTCTTCAAACAAAGATTGTGTTGAGCAACCAGTTCCTTGAGAACGTCGATTGCTTGCGCCGCGTTGTCTGAATAGGCGATGCCAAAGACCAAATCGACCCGGCGTTCTTCTGAGGCGCTGACGTTGGTAATCACGTCGCCCCAGATCTTACTGTTCGGGACGATAATGATTTGGTTGTCAAATGTACGGATCTTCGTGGAAACCACAGACATCTCATCCACAAAGCCGGATGATCCTCCGACTTGAATGTAGTCACCGGTATCAAATGGCTTCAAAACCATGATCATCAGGCCACTTGCGAGATTGCCCAGAGTTTCCTGAAGCGCGAAGCCCAGGATGAACGACAAGCCACCGAGTACAGCAAAAAGCGGCGTAACGTTCACCCCGAACAAGGCCAAGACAACGAGTATCCCAAGAACAAACACAGCCCAGAAAACTGCTGTGGCGATGAATCTCTTCAGCATCCTAGAAACAGTCGGAATTTTTTCTAAACCGCGTTCCGTGACTCGGCGCACCATTCGGGCGACAAACATCATGGCCCACACGGCCAGCAAAACACCCAAAATAGCCATTAAAAGGCCCACGCCCCCTTCCCAGGAGAACAACCAGGCCCAAGCATTTTGAAATAGTGTCTGAAAGTCAGTTGTTTTGAGCGCCCCTGCCTTTAATGCAAGGATGTAGTCGGAATGGGGTTGCAGGTCTTCTGTCTTGGCCCCTTTCAGTGTCCACGCCTCAAGCACCAACCGATAGTTGTTCAAAAGCGCCGATCCTGAGTCACTTAGGGACGCCAATTGTGACCGGAGGTCGTTTTCTTGCTCCCCACTTGCTGTCCGAAGACCGAGATTTATCTGGGCGACCTCTTCCAGTTGCGAGCGCACAATACCTTGCCAAGTGCCTGCGACCTCGGAAAGCTCATCTGCTGTCAACGGAACAAGCAGGATCTCCAAATCTTCGCCCGAAATGGATGTATCAACGACCTCATCAAGAAGTTCGTCTTGCTCTACTTCGACAGCTTCCTGCGCATCCGTCGTTTCTTGGGCGTTGGCAGAAAAAGCGCCTGTGAGGGTCACCATGCAAAGAAATAGCCAAATTGGCCCGATATTGAATAGTCGTCTCATTTATCCGTCCCCCTCTTTAATCGCTAAGGAGAACATACAGGGATGCCATGAATCCACTTTTATATTCAAAATCGAATATTCTGTTGTGACAAACACCGTCTGAAAAAACAGCTTCACATCCACTTGGTTCGGAAGGATGGTTGTTCAAAAAAGCGGACTACCAATTCATTGCAAATCGTCGATTGCCTGCGCCGGGCGGTCAATCTGTTTGAACGATCAAAAGTTTTACGGGTTCCTCACTCTTCACCGAATACGCGTGCCCACTCCCTGACGTGTTGTCCAACCACAGAACATCTCCGGGCCCCAGCTCCAGCTTTTCATCACCTGACGCCTCTACTTCAAGCTGCCCGGATAGGCATACACAAAGCTGAGTTCGCGTAGCCGGGGCAAATCCAGTCGATGTTCCCGGAGGTAGCTCTGCAAAGAAATACCGTTCGCAATTCTCTGCATCAGATACCAAAGCCGAAACTTCCGACATCATATTACCGCTGCCGCGCAGCGTTTTTTTTGTTTGTCCGAAGACTGCTCCACCGTTTTCATCTTCACGCAAAGTATAGATCTGCATCTAAGGATCCTTTCAGACAGTCCAGCCACATTGATTGATGTCAGGCATCTATCTCGGGCCGTCGTCAAATCGGTTTTGCTATCTCGTTTGAACGTCTTGGGACGCATTCTCAGCCGAGCCTGCATCGACCCATCCCATAAACAGCTGGTAACCGGCGGCCAGAAAAGAGGCACCAATGAACATTCCCAGAAAACCCCCTGACATCATTCCGCCAAGAGCCCCAATCAGTATCACTGGCATAGGGACATCCAGACCCCGCCCGAGAATGATTGGTTTCAAAATGTTGTCCACCATGCTTCCTACAATCATTAAAACCGTGAAAATTACATTGAACACCGTCGAATTATCGCCGCCGGTGGACCAAAGCAGAGCAACACCAACCAGGGCGATCAACGTAATGGGGATTTGCATGATCCCAAACAATAGAGCGAGAACAGCCAGGATCCCGGCGCCCGGAATTCCTGAAAGGAAGAAAATGATCCCAAGCAGGAATGCGGTCACAAACGCAATCCCAATAATACCAACGGCCACAGAGCGAACGGTTTTTGTCGTTAGATCTTGAAGCCCCAGACCTCTTTCTGGCCCAGCAAACCGGGAGAAAATCCGGCTCATCGCTCGACTACCTTCTTCAGACCAGGCCAGCATGATTCCGGCGACAATGAGGGCACCAAGAAGTTTGAAGACACCGCCAGCAGTCCCCGCCGCGACGCCTGCGATCCAGCCGCCAAAAGATTTTAGTTGAGGAGCCATTTTCTCAAGGAAAGCGGGCAGATCTGTTGCGGCCGCCGCCCAAGTTTCGTGAAGGTTCTCACCAATTAACGGAAGTTCGGCGACGTCCTGAGAAGGTGCAGGCACTTTGATTGTACCTTCGGACAAACCTTCAGCCAGCACAATGAGCTGTGTTGCAAATGCACTGCCCATTAAGACTGTGGGAACTCCAATCAGAAGAAGACCAACCAGAACCAACATAGTGGCAGGTCGTCCTGAAGAGCCACCCATCTTTGCCTTCAACGCAAGGTAAACCGGTTGAAGGGCTATGGCTAAAACCAAAGCCCAGAGCATAATTGGCAGAAAAGGCGCGAATGCCCAGGTGCACGCCAAAACGATGAAGGCAATTACCGAAAACTGTATCAGAGATGACGTCAGCGCTTCTGAAATTGCCTTGCTCAGTTGATCTGTTTCCCGCTTCAAAGTTGGATCCCCCATTTTCTTCTTCGTGCAGGTCGCGAATTCGGTCGAGACCCAAAGCAAAGCAACTCATTCTTTCGTCTTTCATTCAATGTTATCTATATATTAGATTGAGTCGAGTATGCACTCCGGCCCGCGTCACTAATTTGTAGGATGAACCGCTAGTATCGAGCGGAATTCCTATGTGAACCTCAGGCTCAAAAATAGGGGGAGCTATTTTGGTCAGTATTCAGCCAAATCTTGCGTTGCACTGCCGAATGCGTTCTCGAAGGATGCTTCTCAAATCCATTCAGCGAGCGCAGGAGTTTGAATTTTGATTTCCATGAAGACTCTATTCAGAACCGCTACAGCAATCGCTGTTTTAATTCTGGTTTGGTATCTGGCAGCCGACAGGCACACTCCATTCACTTCGAACGCACGCGTCAAGGCCATCGTTACCCCGGTGGTCCCCAAGGTTTCGGGGACTGTGATTGAAGTGCCGATTGCCAATGCTTCGTTCGTTGAGGCAGGGGAACTATTGGCTCGAATTGATCCCCGCCCCTTCGAAATCAGCTTAGCTCGGGCTGAAGCAGAACTGGAAAGTGCAACTCAGGAAGTTGGTGCGAGCTCAGCTGATGTGGAGCGGGCTCAAGCGCAGTTGGTCCGAACCCAGACCGAGCTGGAAAACACCCAGCTCCAGTCTTCCAGAGTTTTGGAACTGGAAAAGAAAGGGCTTATTGCGACCGCCAGGGCAGACGACGCACGAACCGCCCTTTCAGATGCCGAGGCCGCGGTCGATGTTGCCAGAGCGGAACTGGAACGCGCGCGACAAAACCTTGGCTCTGACGGAGAAGAAAACCCGCGAATAAAAGCCGCATTGGCCAATCTGGCAGCAGCTCAACTCGATCTTGCTTACACCGAACTTCGTTCTCCGACAGAAGGCGGCGTGGCAGATTTGACGATTTCAGAGGGAGCGTCCGCTCAGGCAGGACAACCATTGATGACATTTGTGGATGCCCGCAATGTCTGGGTCGAAGCCTACCTAAAAGAGAACAATCTGGGGAATCTTTCAATCGGAGGCACGGCAAAAGTAGTTCTTGATACCCATCCGGGACGTGTTCTTGTTGGACGAGTCGAGAGCATTACTGGAGCAGCTTCTTTGGGAAATCCAACTCAAGATGGACTGCCTCGCCCCCCATCCGACTCGGGTTGGTTGAGGGCGGCGCAACGTTATCCTGTGCGCATAGTCCTGCCTGGGTATGAGACCGGTGATCAGGACGACGATGTAATGTTTCTTTTGAACGGACAGGCTGATGTGATTGTTTTTACGTCAGAAAACTTGCTGTTGAATACGATAGGAAGCGCGTATATCCGCGTTGTTTCATGGTTGAGCTATGCCTACTGATGCTGACAAATACTCTTTGGCGCAAATAGTTCCTCCTGAGAATATTCATCATGGACTTAGGTTGGCACTCGCCCCTTGGATCGTCTTTTCCCTCGGAATAGTCACTAACTTGCAACTCGCTTTTATTGGATCGGTTTTCGCGGCACTGTTTACGCTCGGCCTAAAGCCGGTGCCAGTGTCCTATGGGATTGCGCTGCTGACGAAATCGGCTGCAATCCTTTTGCTCGCGTGGGGTTTATCTATCTGGTTTCTTCCCTATCCTGTTGTTCTCTTAATTTTTGTTTGCCTCGGTGTTTTATTAGCATACAGATTGCAAATAAAAACTGGCGACTTGTTGCTTTCGGTTTTCGCAGTCATCGCAGCACTTCTTGTTCCGTTCCTTGCGAGAGTGGATCCGGAACTCGCTGGGACCATCGCCTATTGGCTAATAGCAAATGTGGCAGTGGCCATGATCGTTTCGTGGCTGGTATTCTTGATCTTGCCTGAACCCGATGCATCTGAGCAAGGCACAAAAAAAGCGGCTGATGAAACAAACGTCACTGATACAGAACTACAAATGCTGCGTCTTGCTGCGGTTGTAATTCCATTTGTTTTTTGTGCTTTCGTTTTTGATTTTATTACACCCTTTGTGCTGGTCTTCGTCGCTATTCAGTCATCCCAGTTTGTAGCTGACACAAGTGCGCAAAGTCGCGCCAGTCGGGATATGCTCACAGCAAACATGATTGGCGGTATTGCCGCAGTGCTCGTTTATGAATTGTTGGTTGTGGTTCCATTTCTGCCTTTCGTTTTGGTAACACTGTTTGCTGCAATGGTCTGGTTTTCTCGCCAGTTCATTGCCGGCGATACCCGCATAGTTTCGGCGATCACCGCTTTTTTGATTTTGATCGGAGGAACACTGATGCCGTTTTCTGACGAAGCTCAAACCAAAATGATCTTCCGCTTTTGGCAACTCGGCGTGGCATTCGCTTACCTCAGTTTAGCTTTTGCAATCGTGGACCGGTTTGCCCCTGAACGCGTGAGCAAAACCACTTAAGATTCAGCAATCCACGGCAGCAATGACCGCCAATTCGGGATTAGCGAAGTTTAGATGCGAATGTCTGCTTTGGGCTGATTGCGGTCCTTTAGAGCAAGAATGCGGATGGCTGCAAAGTCCCGCAAGGCGGACTTTAGCTTTTTTCAACGTTCGGTCTGCTATCTGTCACTTAGCGGACATGCCCAGCAACAGTGCCATCGTCGCCATCAACCAGAACCGGGTTTGTGAACCCGAACTTTCGGATCAACGCTGCGATCTGGTCGATCTGATTCTTAGAATGCGTCCGGGTGCTGCTTTTTTCATTGAGCCAGAGACTTGAACACAAGCTTAGCTTCAAGCTTTTGCCTTTAAATTCAAATGGGCTCTAAGACAATTTCTCGCGGGCTGATCCGATGCCAAGGATCAGGTCGGCGCATCGCTCGCCCAGCATCATGGCAGGTGCGTTTGTGTTGCCTGCGTTTATATCGGGCACGGCGGACATGTCGCACACCCGCAAGCTCTCGATCCCGCGTACGCGCATCCTGGCGTCCAGAACGGCCCTTTCGTCGCCGTCCCGGCCCATTTTGGCTGTGCCGGCCGGGTGATAGTTGGTTTTTACGAACCTCTTGCAATGTGCTCGTAGCGTCTCGTCGTCGTCCGCTATCGGAATGACGATTTCGCGGATTCTTTGTGCAAGCGGGCCCGACGTGAATGCCTGGCGAAAGAACCGCTGCCCCCGGATCATCTCCTGCATGTCGTCTTCATGCTTCAGAAGGTTGGGCGAGACCACTGGCATGGCGAAAGGATCGGCCGAGCGAAGTCGAACCTCTCCGCGTGATTTCGGTTTGACTACGACGGTCGTAACGGTCAGGCCAAAGTCATCCTGCACCTCATCCAGCGCGTCGCGATCCAGATAGACAATGGGAACGCAAAAGGCCTGAATGGTCGCTTCTCCATTGGGGTTCGACGGATTGACAAAGGCGCCGGCTTCGACCCCGGCCGAAGTCACAGGGCCGCTGCCGAACAGTTTGAACTGGATGCCGTTGCGAAGCATCCGCCAGCCCTCACCTTGTTTGAAATATCCGTATGGACCGTTGGCAAAGGCGGTGATTGGAACTTCGGGGTGGTCGATCAAGTTCTGGCCGACCCCAGGCATTGAGCAGACCACGGGAATATCGTGTTCGGCAAGGTGTGCATCCGGTCCGATACCCGACAGCATTAGGATTTTCGGCGTGACCAGAGCGCCTGCCGCAAGGACAACCTCACCATCACACCGCACGATGTGGGATCCGCGTTTGTCGCGATACTGCACCCCGACTGCCCTGTCGTTTTCGATGATGACTTTGCTGACCGTTGCGCCAAGCCGGATGGTCAAGTTTGCGTTTGTCTCAAGTGGGGCTAGGAAAGCATAGGCTGACGAGCTACGTTTTCCGGCACGATTGGTGAATTGATAGAACCCGACACCGCGCTGCGTTTCGCCGTTGAAGTCCGTATTGAATGGTTCACCAAGGGCCTGCACCGACTGAACGAACCAACGCGACATGTCATCTATATGCCCCGGATCCGAGACCTGCACCGGACCGTCGCTGCCATGCAGGTCATTGTTAAACCTGTTATTGTCTTCCATCCTGCGGAAATAGGGCAGCACATCATCCCATCCCCAACCCACTCCGTCGTTGGTCTGTCTTAGCTGGTCGTCCCACGTGTCATAATCGGAAGGGCGGCCACGCATATAGACCTGCGCATTCACGGACGACCCGCCGCCCAGTACGTTGGCCTGCGGAATTTCATGCACGCGGCCATCCAGGTGGTCCTGCGGTTCGGTCTGGTGGTAGGTCATGAACTTGGACCCGTTAATCATCTTGAAGATACCCGGTGGCATGTCCAGCAACGGATGGCGATGCGAATGCCCGGCCTCGAGCACCAGAACCCTGCACTTGCCTTGGTTGACCAGCCGCGCTGCAGCAGCGGCACCGGCAGAGCCGCCGCCGATGACGATGTGATCGAAGGTTTCCGTCATGATTTCGCCTTCAGGTCTGGCGTTTGGGTGCGCTGATCGAGTCGCGCTCGACCAGTTCGCATTCAAGCTTTACGAGTGGGTGCCGCTGACCATCCGTCGGCCCGTGGAATAGCTGTTCTACAACCCAGCGTCCCATCGCGCGGGTGGGCAGGATCATCGAGGTCAGGGGTGGCGACAGGTGCCGCGCGGTTTCGTCATCGTCAAACCCGATGACCGAGATATCCTCCGGGATGGACAGGCCAAGTTCCTTTAGTGCTTCATAACAGCCGATTGCCATGCGGTCATTCTGACAGAAAATTGCGGTTGGCGGAGAGGGCAGATCCATCAATTCACGCGTGGCAGCATATCCGGCGCTAGGCAGCCAATTGCCTTCTATGACCAAGTCCTCGTCAAATGGAATGTCGGCGGAAGCCAAAGCGTTTCTATACCCTGTCGTTCGTCCTGCGGCGCATTCCATGAACGGCTCGCCGGTGATGGTGGCGATTCGTTTGTGCCCGGCCTTGATCAGGGCGTTGGTCGCCGTATGTCCAGCAGCGACTTCGCCGGGAATCACCGCAGGCAAGGAGAGGTCGTCGCAAAAGCAGTTCAGCAGTAGAACCGGGTTTGCGGTCTGCCTTAGGAGTTCCGGAACGACCACCCGCCGGGTGAAAACGGTCGCGTAAATAATGCCTGCAACCTGTTGGTCGAGGAAAAACTTAAGCGTTCTTGGTTCGACTTCGGGGTCGTTTTGGGTTTCTGCCAGCAGTACAAGATTTCCGGTGTCCCGAACGGCCTGTTTCACGCCGTTGAACGCGTTTACCATTTCGGGGCTCGACGCCAGATCGTCCACGACAAAAGCGATGGTGCCGTCTAGTGCCGAGGGTCGACGCGCGCTGTCCTGGGGTTTCCTAAGTTGAGAGGGCATGGCGTATCCAAGCGTGTTGGCGGCATCTAGGACTCGTTGTTTTGTGTCCTCGGAGATTTTGACGGAATCATTGTTGTTTAGAACCAGCGACACCGTCGTTTGCGAGCATCCGGCGACGCGGGCAATGTCGTGCATCGTTACTCGCTGCCGGCCCGCGACTCGTCCCACTCCCCTGTGCTGCCCGGCTTTTTTCGCTTGATCGTTCATCTTTCAACCTTTTTGTGCGCGTTCTTTTTATCGGTTAAGCGGACAGCGCGCAACTAATATTAGCAACATAAAGATAATATTAGTGTTGACGAACTAATACTATTAGTGTTTTGATCAGCGGTGCGGTCGCCATTGTGGTCTGGCCGGGAACGTGCGGGAGGCGAAATTGCGGTCTGTAGTGGGGGAGTTCGGTCAAGTCGTACGTCACTCGATGTTTATCGATGGCCGCTTTACCGACTTTGATGCGGCCGAGGTTTGCGTCGAAAACCCTGCTAACGAAGAGATCGTAGCGCGAGTTCTAGATGGCGCCGCCGCTCATGCGGATGCGGCCGTCGAGGCGGCCCATCGGGCTTTTGGCTCTTGGTCCTCCCGCCCAGCAATCGAGCGAGCGCGGCTGGTCCTGAAGCTCGCCGAGGCCATCAGGGTGGACGCCGGTCGTTTGGCTGCCCTGATCACAGCCGAGCAAGGCAAGCCGATCTCGCAAGCCCGCGGTGAAGTGGATGCCGCCGTTACCTTTCTTTGCCATGCGGCTGAAGAGGCCCGGCGGATTTCAGGTGACATAGTGGCATCGGACAACAAGTCTGAGGAAATCCAGATCCGGCGTCATCCTTATGGCGTTGTTGTAGCGTTGACGGCCTGGAACTATCCGTTGGCATTGGCCGCCAGGAAAATCGGGCCTGCGCTGGTCGCAGGCAACACCATTGTTCTGTTGGGGCACGAAATCACGCCGCTTTCCGGTCTTGCTATCGCCGAGCTCGCTGACAGTGTTGGGTTTCCGCCCGGTGTGCTGAATGTTCTGACAGGCAAGGGGCCGGTGGTAGGGCAGCGGTTGGTCGAACACCCCGATACGTCACTAATAACGATGACCGGCAGCACACGCGCCGGGAAAGAGATTTTTCGCGCCGCGGCCGACCGGATCAAGGTTGTCCGGCTCGAGCTTGGCGGTAAGGCGCCATTCATCGTGATGGAGGATGCGGATATTGACGCCGCCGTTTCGGCTGCCATTGCAGCCCGGTTTGCCAATTGCGGCCAGATTTGCACCTGTAACGAGCGTATGTATCTGCATCGCGGGATTGCGGATCAGTTTCTTGAAAAATTCGTGTCTGCGGCTCGTGCTTTGTCGATCGGGAATCCGATGGAAGACTGCGATCTGGGGCCCAAAGTCAGCAAAGCCGAAGTGACCAAGGTCGCCGAGGTTATCCAGCGCAGCATCGCCGAAGGCGCCGCGGTTCATCTTGCAGGCGGGACCCTGACGGATGGCGCTCACCACAAGGGGCACTGGATGTCCCCGACAGTTCTTGAGGTCTCAGACAACGGCAATGCCGCGATGCAAGAGGAGGTTTTTGGCCCTGTGGCGACAGCAATGCGAGTCGAAGATTTTGATCAAGCGATAGACTTTGCGAATGACACATCATTCGGACTGTCTGCATATCTCTTTACGGCGTCACACCGGCGATTGATGGAGGCCCCGAACCGTTTGAAGTTCGGCGAACTGTACCTGAACCGTTCCAACGGCGAGGCGGTGCAAGGATTTCACACCGGTTGGGGATTGTCCGGGGTTGGGGGCGAAGACGGCGCTTATGGTTTCGACGGCTATCTGAGGAAACAGACGACTTACATGAATTGGGCATGACCTAAAACTCGCGGTCAAAACGGAGGCGACCGCACCAATGGAGGAGGAATAACCATGAAACGCAGAACTCTTTTGATCTCGACGGTTGTCGCAGGTGCGCTGTTGGGCACCTCGGCGATGGCGCAGGATCTGCCGCCGCTTGAGCAGAAAGATCGCTACAAGGTCGGCTTTGCGCAGATGGAGTCAAACAACCCGTGGCGCATTGCCGAGACTAAATCCTTCCATGACACGGCCGAGGCCTGCGGCTGGGATCTTATCGCGACGGATGCGGCCGGATCTGCGGCCAAGCAGGTTGCGGATGTGGACAGCATGATCGCTCAAGGCATCGACGTTCTGTTCCTGCCCCCGCGGGAAGAAAAGCCGCTGATCCCGGCCGTTATGAAGGCCCGTGCCGCCGGCATTCCGACCTTTCTGGTGGACCGCTCGGTCGATCCAGCCGTCGCCAAGCCGGGCGAACATTTCGTGGCATTCCTAGGGTCGGACTTCATTGATCAGGGCAACCGGGCCGCGCAATGGCTGATCGAGAATTTTGACGGCGACAAGGGTGTCATCGTCCAATTGGAAGGCACAACTGGTTCATCACCTGCAAATGACCGCAAAAAGGGTTTCGACGACGCGATTGCAGCGGATGACCGCTTTGAGATCGTGGCTTCTCAGACTGGTGACTTTGCGCGCGACTTGGGTCGTCAGGTGATGGAGACCCTGTTGCAGGCGCATCCCGACGTGAACGTTGTCTACGCCCACAATGACGAAATGGCGATCGGCGCGATCCAGGCTCTGGAACTGGCCGGCCGCAAGCCTGGTGAGGACGTGACTATAGTTTCGATCGACGGGACACGCGATGCGCTTCAGGCTATCATCGATGGCAAGATGGGCGTCACAGTAGAAAGCTCGCCCTTCTTCGGTCCTCTGGCTTGTGAAGTCATGAAGAAATACGCAGCAGGCGAGACGATCCCGGAATGGGTGAAAGTCGAAGATCGGATCTTTACCAAGGATAATGCGGCCGATCACATCGACGAAGCCTATTGATTCTCCCTGGTGGGTGGTGCTGGCCTGCGGTCGGCGCCGCCTGCAAGCAATCGGAGGAAGACATCTCATGAATGCGCTCGTCTCGATGTCGGGAATTGAAAAGTCCTTTGCCGGTGTACCGGCACTGAGCCAGGCCAGTCTGGAGATCGCACCTGGCGAGGTTCATGCGCTGATTGGCCAGAACGGTGCCGGCAAATCGACGATGATCAAAGTTCTGACCGGAGTTTACGATCGGGATGCCGGGGACGTCCATTTGGCGCGTGGGCCTAGCCGCATTTCCACCCCGCGGGAAGCGCAGGAATCTGGAATTGCCACGATCTATCAAGAGCTCAACCTG
Organism: Ruegeria sp. AO1; assembly: GCF_056535985.1. Lineage (NCBI taxonomy): Bacteria > Pseudomonadati > Pseudomonadota > Alphaproteobacteria > Rhodobacterales > Roseobacteraceae > Ruegeria > Ruegeria sp. AO1. Next base: position 153,482 of record NZ_JBQFJC010000002.1, on the reverse strand, counting down.
GTGCCGCTGCGGTCAGTGACCGAGAACATCATCATGGGTTACGAGCCCAAGCGCCTCGGCTTTCTGGTTGACTGGCGCGAGGGCAACAGGCGCGCACGCGAGGTTCTTGGGCGTTTTGGCATAGATATCGACGTGACCGAGCCACTGGGAAACTTCTCGACAGCGATCCAGCAGCTGGTTGCGATCGCGCGGGCCGTTTCGCTGGACGCAAAGCTGGTCATCATGGACGAACCCACATCGTCGCTGGATGCCAGTGAGGTAGAGGTTTTGTTCGGTGTGGTGCGCGAGTTGAAAAAACAGGGCGTGTCCGTTCTCTATGTCTCGCATTTCCTCGATGAGCTGTTCCAGATCTGCGATCGGGTCACAACGATGCGAGACGGCCGCACCGTCAGCACGCGCAACGTCCAGGACACGACCAAACTGGAAATGATCGCGGACATGCTTGGCCGCAACAAGGACGAGATCGCGGCAGACGGGCTCACCGACTTTGCAGGTGCCAAGGCCAAGAAAGGAGATATCGTTTTGCGGGCTGACTCTGTTTCGACAGGCCCGCGACTGACGCATTTCGACCTCACGCTCCACCGCGGAGAGATCGTTGGGCTGGGCGGGTTGCTGGGCTCTGGTCGGACCGAGGCGGCGCGCGCCTTGTTCGGAGTGGACGGTGCCCGCAGCGGCGCGATCGAGTTGCACGGCGCGGTCGGGCAACCGTCGGGACCGGGTGACGCGATCGCAACCGGGGTTGGTTTTCTAACCGAAGATCGCAAGGCCGAAGGGATCATTCCTGACATGTCCGTGCGCGAGAATATGACGCTAGCCCTGCTGCCGAAACTTGCCAGTCGTGGTCAAATCGACTTTGACCGCGAGCGCGAGATCGTTCATGCCTTCATCGACGATCTGGGCATCAAGGCGGCGCATATGGACCAACCCATTCGTGAGTTGTCCGGCGGCAACCAGCAAAAGGTGCTTCTTGCCCGTTGGCTGGCGACACAGCCCGACATCCTGATACTCGACGAGCCGACCCGAGGCGTGGATGTCGGCGCCAAACGAGAGATCCAATCGTTCATTCGGTCTTATGTCGAGAAGGGGTTTGGCGTTGTCCTCATCAGTTCGGAATTCGAAGAATTGGTGGAAGGCGCCGACCGCATCGTGGTCATGCACGAGGGGCGCTCGGTCAAGGAACTGACCAACCCCGGGATTACCGAGAACATACTGGTGGGCGCGCTTGCGCATCATGAAGAAGGAATTGGTTCATGGACCGCGCAATGAAGTTGCCGCAACGGGTCGCGTCGATGCCCTTCCGCTTTCATGGCGGTATCGCCGCGTTGGTCGCCCTGCTGGTGTTCAACGCGTTTTTCACTCCCAATTTCCTGCAACTGCAGACCCTGTTTGTGAATATCAGCCAGGTTGCCACGATCGCCATCGTGGCCATGGGCATGACGCTGGTAATCGCCACGGGTGGCATCGATCTGTCGGTTGGTGCGGTCATGGCACTGGCGGGGGCGCTGGCCCCGCTGATCTTCTGTCGGATCTGGGTGCCGCTAATCCGATGCTGGGCGTCACTTTGGCCATTGTCCTGCCGCTGTTCGTCGCGGGGTTATGCGGAGTGTTCAACGGCGTAATGGTTGCCATATTGAACGTGCAGCCCATTGTGGCAACGCTCATTCTCTTCATCTCTGGTCGCGGTATTGCCCAGGTTTTGACGAATGGGAACCTGCAGACATTTTCAAACCCGTCATTCAGTTATCTTGGAACCGGCAAGGTGCTTGGCTTGCCGTTCCAGGGTTGGCTGGCGCTGGCCATTGCCTGTGTTCTGTACTGGGTGATCACTAGAACCACATGGGGCCGCTACCTGCTGGCGATTGGTGGCAATGAACGCGCTGCCTATCTGTCGGGTGGTCCCGTACGAAGGGTCAAGATCGGGGCCTATGTCGTCTGCGCGGTGCTTGCGGGGCTGGCCGGTCTGATTGTGGTTGCGATCAACTCGGCCTCGGACGCCGCGCGCAACGGCAATCTGATGGAGCTTGATGCCATCGCAGCCGCGGTTGTTGGCGGAGCTCTTTTGCAAGGCGGGCGGGCGCCGATCTTTGGTGCCATACTGGGTGCTGTCATCATCCAATTGGTCAAATATACACTATTGGCTAACGGGGTAGAAGACGAAGTCGCACTAATCGCCAAAGCCGCCATCATTATCCTGGCCGTTTGGGTCCAACAGTTCCGGAGGGCTTGATTGATGTTGGATGAAACGGCTTTTGACCTGCGAAAGTACCTTCGGCGCAATTCGGCTTCGGTGACGGTGTGGCTCGCACTGCTGGCTTTGATCCTGTTCGGGTTGATGCGCTATGAAAACTTTGGCAGCGCCTACAATTTCTCGTCTTTCTTGAACTACAACGCGATGTTCATCGCGATTGCACTGGGCATGTGTTTCGTGATCATGACCGGCGGGATTGATCTGTCGGTAGGATCCGTTGCGGCCTTTACGTCGGTTGTTGCGGCCTATCTCAGCCCATACGGGATTCAGGTTGCGTTGCCGGGGCCGTTCTTGCCGGGGTTGGTTTCGGGGCGATCAACGCCTTTTGCATAATCATCCTTCGAATCCCGCCCTTCATCGCCACACTGGCGACCATGTTGGCCGCCAAAGGCGGGGCATTGGTGATTTCGGACGCCCAAACAATTTCGGTCGATTGGGGGTCGAACTTCACCAAGCTTGGCATGGGGCAGGCGTTCGGCCTGTTTCCATGGGCAATCGTCATCGTGGCCGGACTGACGCTGGTACTTTGGCTGGTGTTGGAAAGAACAACCATCGGGCGAACGGTGTTGGCGATTGGTGGCAGCGAGGATGCCTCAAACCTCATGGGTCTGAAGGTCAATCGCGCTAAGGCTTTCGTTTACCTGCTGTCGGGCGGCTGTGCGGGGCTCGCCGGGTCTTTCTGGCCTCGGGTTTTGGAGCCGGACAACCCCTTGAGGGCATCGGATGGGAATTATCGGCCATCGCGTCCGTCGTGGTGGGCGGCACTTTGTTGACGGGTGGGATGGGTTCGATCCCTGCGACGGTGGCCGGTGCGCTGTTGCTGGGGCTGGTCTTCAACGTTCTAAACTTTGAAAACGGTCAGGGCACCATCAGTTTCAGTGCCTATTGGCAGATGGTAATTCGTGGAGGCTTTCTATTTGCGGTCATCCTTTTACAGTCTCGGGTTATTGCCAGGCAGCAGAAGGTCTTGGGTCAATGAATCGCATAGAAAGTGTATCAGCGCGGCTGTTCAACGTTCCGCTCGCCGAAGTCCTAGTCGATGCCAAACATGGGGATCACACGTTTTTTCAACTGATCACAGTTACTATTCAAACCTCGGATGGGGTCGAGGGGGTCGGATATACTTATACGGGGGGCAAGGGTGGTCATGCCATCCTGGCGATGATCCAGCATGATCTGGCACCGTTCCTTGTAGGACAAGACGCTGAACAGATCGAAAGCCTATACGATGCCATGCAGTGGCATGTGCACTACGTCGCGCGGGGCGGGATCGCCTCGTTTGCCATCTCGGCCGTGGATATTGCATTGTGGGACATTCGGGGCAGAACACAAAATGCGCCATTGTGGCAGATGGCCGGCGGAGCGTCCAAACGGTGCAAGGCCTACGCCGGTGGGATCGACCTGAATTTCTCGTTAGAGAAACTGCTGCGCCAGACCGAAGGGTACCTTGCGCGAGGGTTCAACGCAGTCAAGATCAAGGTCGGTCAACCAGACCTGGCCGACGATCTTTCACGTGCCCGGGCAGTGCGCGAGATGCTGGGCCCGGACCGTTTCTTCATGGTCGATGCGAATTACTCTATGAGCGTCGAAGAGGCCATCGTGGCTGCCAGAGGGTTTGCCGACTGCGATATTTTGTGGTTCGAGGAACCGATTGTTCCAGACGACTACAAAGGTTATGGCCGAATAGTCGAAGCGACGGGCGTTCCCCTCGCTATGGGTGAGAACCTGCACACCATACACGAATTCGAATACGCCTTTGATGACGCGAAGCTGAGTTTCATCCAGCCCGATGCCTCAAACTGCGGTGGGGTAACCGGCTGGCTGCGCGTGGCCGCGCTAAGCGCACAACACGGCATTCCGGTTTGCAGTCATGGGATGCAGGAACTGCACGTCAGCCTTGTTTCTGCGCAACCCAACGCGGGGTGGCTGGAAGTACACTCATTTCCGATAGACCAGTACACGACCCGTCCGCTGGTTGTGGAAGACTGTCTGGCCGTAGCCCCGGATACTCCGGGAACCGGAGTGGAATTCGACTGGGACAAACTGAATGCGGAACACAGGGAGATGCATACATGACGACCCAGACGATCTCTGCGGCGTACTACAGGGGCAACAAAAGCTTTGCCGTGGAACAGGCCCGGGCGACTGCTCCGAGCCCAAGCGAGGTTGCAGTTCGCGTTGCCTATTGTGGAATTTGCGGGACGGACATGCACGTCTACCACGGCAACATGGATGCCCGTGTCGGCCTGAACCGGGTGATTGGGCACGAGATGTCAGGTGTCGTAGAAGCGGTGGGCGAGGGCGTCGATACGGTAAAACCCGGCCAAAAGGTCGTCGTCCGACCGCTTGATCACTGCGGCGAATGCCCGGCCTGTAAACGGGGCATCAGCATATCTGCCAGAACCTCAGGTTTCTCGGCCTCGACACCGATGGCGCCATGCAAGAGATCTGGACCGTTCCGGCCCACACGTTGCACGTTCTTCCGGATGACTTGCGCATGGATCACGCGGCGCTGATCGAGCCGGTCGCCGTTGCTTGCCACGATGTGCGGCTATCTAGCCTGCAATCTGGAGAGGACGTTGTCGTCATCGGTGGCGGCCCGATCGGCATCCTGGTTGCCATGGTTGCGCGGGACGCAGGCGGAAACGTCGTGATTTCCGAAGTGAATCCGAACCGCTTGGCCATTGCCGAAAAGCTTGGTTTTGACACGATCAACCCAATCGAAACCGATCTGGTGGCCACGATCAACGCGCGCACGGGCGACAAAGGGGCGGATGTGGTTTTCGAGGTATCGGGAACGCAGCCCGGTGTTGATGCGATGACCGCCGTTGCCGCGACGCGGGCCCGGATCGTGATGGTCGCGATCCATGCTCAAAAGCCCCAGATCGACCTGTTCCAGTTCTTCTGGCGAGAGCTGCAACTGATAGGTGCTAGGGTCTATGAGCCAGAGGATTACGAGAAAGCCATCGCAGTTGTCGCCTCGGGCGGAGTGGACGCGGATGTTGTGATTACTGGCGTCAGCCCTCTGGCAGACATTCAGGCCGCGTTTGAAGCACTGGATCGCAGTCCAACCGCAATGAAAAGCCTGATCGAAGTAGGACCGCGTTCATGAGTGTTTTGCAAAGTTTCGACCTGACGGGAAAGACGGCCCTTGTTACTGGGTGCAAACGCGGCATCGGGCGCGGCATGGCCGAGGCATTGGCATCGGCCGGAGCCGATATCATCGGAGTGTCCGCCTCGCTCGAGCTGTCCGGCTCGGAGGTCGAAAAAGCCGTCACGGCGATGGGGCGCAGTTTCGGGCTTACCAATGCGACTTCTCGGACCGCTCCGCGCTGCATGGGTTCATTGATCAGTTGAGGGCCGACGGACAAACCCCTGATATCCTTGTCAACAATGCCGGCACGATCAAACGCAAGCCAGCCGCCGAACACCCGGACGACTGGTGGGACGAAGTGATTGAGGTCAACCTGTCCTCGCAATTCGTTCTGTCTCGCGAGATCGGCAAGGACATGCTGGCGCGCGGCTCTGGGAAGATCATCTTCACTGCATCGCTGCTGACATTTCAGGGCGGTATTACCGTGCCGGGATATGCAGCTTCGAAAGGTGGGATTGGACAACTGACCAAGGCTTTGGCCAACGAATGGGCCGGGCAGGGCGTGAATGTGAATGCGATCGCGCCTGGCTACATCGCGACCGACAACACCCAAGCCCTGCGGGATGATCCGGTCCGATCTAAGTCGATCCTTGAACGAACACCCCAGGGCCGTTGGGGTACGCCTGATGACTTTGCCGGACCGGTGGTCTTTCTGGCCTCTGCCGCGTCGGACTTCGTCAACGGTGAAATCCTTGTCGTCGACGGGGGCTGGATGGGGCGGTAGCACTGTCAAAATGCACGGCATTTAATCTGACTGAGCATGCTACCAAGGGGCCTACTTGGCTTAGACTTGGAGGAAGAATTTCCTTCGTTGTTCTGACAGAGGGCCTGTTCGAACAAGTTTGGCCTGACCATCGAAACAATAAATACGCGCAAAACGCTAAGATGTTGAACTCAATGGGAGGCGAGTCTCAACAATTCCATCCCATTATTTACGCATTCCGACAGATGGTTATGAAAAACAACTCAAAACGCAGAGGCAAAATTATGTTAAATAAAAAGAGTATATTCCCCATGTAGGTCGCCCAATGTTTCGGCGTAAGTTTCTATCTCAGGCGGCCTCCTAAAACCGGGGTCGAATGACCCCAGCTCCAAAGAATCGAGGCGTAGGAAGAACTAGCCGAGTACATTCTCGCCGGCGGTTTCAGTAGCGCCACTGATACTGCATTACGGCGGTGCTTTGAGGTCAGGGTTCACCAACTCCAATTTACTTTCATTTCGACGAGGATACGTCGCCCATCGCCGAAATCCTTCGAACGTGCGTCACATGGATCTTCGGACCTGCTATCATAGTAACAACTGCCGGGAACAAACCCCGGGACACGGGCGCGCTCAAGTGTCATCAAAGTGTCTTCGTGAGGTCTGCTGAGGCCCTGGCGGAAACTTGCGCCAGTCTCCAGGTTATGTCGCAGCCAATATCCGATTTCGGCTTTTTTGCCTGATTTCACATAAGCGTCTACGAGGGGTGCTGGCAGACTGGTGCAATCGGCAAGAATTTTGGTGAACGAAGCTGTCCAATCATCGTTCTCTTCGGACGATTCAGGATGCGAACCCCAGCCCAGATGCTTTGACGTATCGAGACGTTCCGACGCGATCCATTCGAGTTCGATCGATTCATCGCCCAAATCGTCATAGGGAGCGATCTCATCATAGATTAGATCATACAGTGCGTTTGTAATTTCATCGAGCGTTGCGCCCGATTGAATGTTCAGTTGTGCCTCATCGAACAAAACGAACTTTGACGTGCTTGGGTTACCCATCGATTTCCTCCGTGTATACAAGTGGTTAGGGTGATTGCAAAGACATGCGCTTTGCTGCAGGAAGAAAGTTGGTGTGTTTGGATTTTCCGGAAATCGATTTCGGAAAAAATTCAACTTTTTTGAACGTGGTCTTATTGGCGGCCACATCGCGCAGATGGCGCAACTGTAAGATTGCAAGAAAAAGGAAAACTAACTGACAAATCACAGGACCTCACAAAGCAGGGTCAGGTGAATGATCAGTTTGCGCGTCTCTATACGCTCATCCGAACATCTGGCAGAACTTAAGATCCGGATCGCAGGAACATCAGACCAATGGTTGGTTCGCACTCAATCGATTGACACAAAAAGCGTCAACGCGCAGCACTAGGCTTGGAATCTTCCATTTTCATCCGCTTGGGCGAGTTCGCTTTCTGAAAAGGCCTCACCAATCTTGAGTATCGTCTCCAACGCGGAATCCAATAGATTGGTCATCTCAGTCTGTTTATCTGGTAACTCGTGATTGGGCGACATGGCATGCGACTGTTGCAGATCGGATAACCATTCAATTTTTTTCATGTCTTTTCCAAAAGTTGCCCCTTGTGCTTTCGCCTATGAGAGATCAATCCTTCCCCTGACTCCATTGAGACCAGAGTATCTTATGATGTTTCCTTAGCAGATCAGCTGACCACGCTTTTCTGTTCAGGTTGTTCAAGACTCTAGATCCGTGGGCCCGATCGCCCGAGGAGGCGATCAAGCTAACGTCGATCGAACTCCGGCGCGTCAGAAATCAGTGTATCTTCCTTGGCGATATCCAGCAGCCACTCGCTAGCGACATCGACGTCTTACCAGGAACTAAGTATCGTAGAGCAGCGTAGACTATGGATCTCTTCGGACTTAGATCCCCTGTCAGATGAGCCCCATATACTAGGCGTGCAAACCAGCCAGGCCTTTACAAAAACCTACAGCCGCTCAAGCTAAGCCAGACCGACTTCAATCGGCCAAGACCGGAGAGGCTCGAGCTCGAAGGTGCAAAAACAATGAAGAGGTTCATTAGCCAGACACCAGTTCATTCAGCAAATGATACGGTGCTGATTCTCGGAACTCGGATACGAGATCAGGATCTTTAATCCGACCCCGTCCAGCGGTCTCGAGCAGATGACGTATATAGACGAACCCGGCGATTGTCGCGCCGACACCTGCGATGTTCAGCGCGATTTCTAATACCGTCATCTAACCCCCTACTATAAGAATGCACGTGTGCATAATTCCCTGGTTGCACTATGTCCGTATGGCTTCGCCATGACGTTTAAAGTATCATAGCTGCATGGCACGGTAACACGAAATCTGGGCGGGCGAGCTCATAGCGAAGATGGCATATCCGAGTTCAGAAGCTGTTGTGTTCTACGCCGATCTTCGGCATCGCGGCATCGAAGTTGAGATGGACGGCAACGGAAAGTTCAAACGCGGGTTAGATAAATGAACGATCGAGCGAAATGGGTCTCAGAAGCGCGGGCCGGTGTAGAGGCTAAGCGCCGACGTCTGGAAAAAGATGGGCCCTCACTAGAGCGGTATCGACGTCCGATTGCCGAGGTTTCTGCCACAGATCAGAAAAACGGATATTCGAAGTTCGAAAGAGTTTCTCAGTGTTTGTGCTGCGATCAGTGGAACCACCGTCTTCACCATCGGCAACGACACCGCAGCGATATTCAATCGCAGCCTCAAGCAACACATCAATTAGGTTTTGGATGCTTCGAATGTATTTTTCTTATGTCACTCACAGCAAAGTTCTCCATTTCGTCTGTGCCTCGGATCGTTAGAACACCGCTGCAAGTGGAATTGTTCTGAGTATTCAAACTACCGATCATGTACTTCGCGAATACTCTGGTGTTGAACCCTGCCCCGACCTGACCCGGCGCGTTGAGGAAGTTGCGGCGGTCGGCGGATATAGTTGAAAAAGGGTGCTTATCACCCCATGCGGGTGATGCCCCCCCTTTTTCGACAGGGTGCGGAATTCTCGGAAATTCCGGCGATTGGCGAAGCGCTAAAACGTTGTCGCGACAGAGGTCCCGGGCAATCACATAAGATACATGTCCGCGGCTTAGCAGCCGTTGGCGCAGCGCGCAGCGAAAGTGTTGGAATGAGCCCATTTCAACAATTGCTGCTATCTGTACGAATGTCTGGCAATCTCGGAGCAGCGGACCTTAGAAGTAATTCGCTTGGCACAACCAACGATCGCTCCAAGTGGCAAGCTGTATTCGCCAAGATGTCCAGGACCGTTTCAGGTGTTTGCCATTCCTGGGGGCGTTGCGGTGGAATCCCGAACCAATACACTGAGTTCGTGCTTTGTCGCCGTTGGACCCGTGCTTTTTCCAGTAACGGCGTCCGCTATTTCCTTTGCGGCCAAAGCTCCAATTCGTTTGGCCGGGATGCGGATGGTGGAGAGTGACGGTTCGAATTCTCCCGATCCTTTGAAATCGCCAATCCCCATTATTGAAAGTTCTCCAGGCACAGCAATGCCCAAGTGTTTCGCGGCATAAAGCACGCCTTGAGCAATAATGTCGTTACCGCACAAAATGGCACTGGGGCGCGGAGACCTACCCAACAATGATAGGCTAGCGCGTTTTGAGTCCGCAATGCTGTAGGGGGCTTGCAGTTGCCATTTTTCAGGCACCTCGATCTTTTTCCGCCGCAGCTCTGAAAGAGCACCGTGCAAACGATCGTGAGCTCGGTCGTTTCCAGCAAGGTCAGGAAAGACAAGGCCGATGTCGCGGTGGCCGAGATCCAGCAGGTGACACGCGGCTAAGCGGCCAGCCTCTGAATTCTGAACCCCTACGCAAGACAATCGTGCGTCGTCGGCATAGTTCCAGATTGCAACAGTTGGCACCCCCTGCTGTTCGATCAGTTGATGGGAGGCCTCTGAGTGTTCCAACCCGATAAGCGCCAGCCCATCGACACGGTGTTCCATCAGTTTGCGCAGCATTTTGTATTCGCGATCCAAATCGAAACCGTGAGATGCAATAAGCATCGTGAAACCGTACTGATCGAGCCCATCAGAGAAGGACTGGATCAATTCGGCAAAGATCGCGTTGTCAATTGTTGGCACGACCAGTCCGATTGTGCCACTGCGACGCCCATGCATCACCTGCGCCGCGCGATTGCGAATATAGCCCAGTTTCTGCACCGCTCGATCGATCTTCTTGCGAGTCGCCGGTTTGAGAAGATCAGGGTGATTGAAGCTTCGCGAGACCGTCGAGATGGACACCCCTGCCGCTTTCGCAACAGCGACGATATCAGGTTTATCTTTTTGTTTTCGAGCCATTATTCACACTTCATCGGCTGAAAAATGAAAACATTTGCAAAACTATTTTCATCTCTTAACCTGTGATGTCAACGTGAGAAAACCATCAGGTGGAACTTTGGAATTCCTTTATTACTTCGGAGATGTCTTCACACCGATCTCTTTTGGCTTGCTGCTTTTGGGAACGATTGGTGGCCTGATTTTGGGGGCAACCCCCGGATTATCACCGACAATGGCAGTGGCCCTTTTAATCCCCTTCACCTTCCACCTGGCGCCCGTTCAGGGACTGATCCTTTTGGGGGCGGCCTATACATCCACAGTGGCAGGTGGGGCGGTCAGCGCCATCCTTCTTAAAATTCCCGGCGCACCTGCCAACATCGCCACGACGTTGGACGGTCACACCATGGCCAAGCAAGGCAAGGGGGCGCAGGCGTTGCAGCTAAGCTTTCTAGCTTCAGCAGTCGGGGGCGTGATTGGTGTTCTGCTGTTGATCTTCCTGACACCCGTTCTGGCGCAGTGGGCGCTGGCATTCGGTCCCAGCCATCTGTTCTGGCTCGCCATCCTTGGCGTCACTGTCATCGGTTCGCTGGACAGCGCTTCGGTGGTTAAGGGCCTTTTGTCCGGTTGCATCGGCCTCTGGCTCGCGACCATCGGATTTGACGACATCATGGGCGCGCAGCGGTTTATCTTTCACCCAGCATTGGGCGGCGGTATCAATATCATTGCGGCTCTCATCGGGTTGTTTGCCATTCCCCAGGTGCTGACCATGTTCGCAAAAGGCCGCAACGCAGCAAATGCCGAATTGATCGAGGTCGAGAAACATTCGATCATGGATGCGGTGCGCGAGCTTCTGCGCCGCCCTCGCGCCCTTAGCATTGGTACCATCACAGGTTCGGTCATTGGGCTTATTCCAGGCGTCGGAGGTCAAATCGCTGGTCTTGTCGCCTATGACCAAACCAAAAAGTTCAGCCCGGAACGCGATAAATTTGGCAAGGGTCACAGTGAAGGTGTGATCGCAGCAGAAAGCGCGAACAACGCCATGGTCGGCCCAAGCCTCGTGCCACTACTGACGCTTTCGATCCCTGGTTCGCCCACAGCAGCAGTGCTGCTGGGTGGTCTGCTGATCCACGGAATTTTTCCCGGCACTGATCTCTTTGACAATCACCCGGATGTGGCGTGGACCTTTATCAACTCGATGCTGATCGGTCAGGTGCTCATGTGCATCTTCGGCCTTTATGTGGCTGGCCTTGCCGCCCGGGTTGCACAAGTGCCGCAAAGCGTCATGGCGGCCGTTGTTCTGGGGCTCGCCGTCTTTGGCAGCTACTCGGTCCAGTCCAGCATGGGTGACGTCTACGTCATGGCCGCGTTGGGCGTTATGATGTACTTCCTTGAACGCTTCGGCTTCTCTGCCGCGCCGCTGGTACTTGGCCTGATCCTTGGCCCGATTGCCGAAGCAAATTTCATCCAAGGGTCAATGATTGCCGGCGCTACAGACGGAATGGCGAGCTATTTCCTGACTGGCACGCTGAACATCGTCCTGATTGCCATCGTGATTGCATCAATTGCTTATTCGGTCTGGATGGAACTTCGCAGCCGTCGCTACATCTCTAAAGAGGAGGTCATGGGATGAGCCAGATCAGCCTTCCACGCATTCAACACATTGTAGCGTCCGGCATTATTGCGGCGGTCGGGATGTGGGTGGCATGGGTAAGCTATACGCAACAGCCTGCCGAAGCCTTCCTGTTTCCGCGTTTGATTTCGACCGTCTTCGTCGTCTTGGCATTGTGGACATTCGTCAAAGCGATCCTTGGTTGGACAAAGGTTGGAGATGGCGTTTCGCGCAAAGATTTCGTGTGGCTTCTGCCAGGCCTGACCATCGCGCTTGTCTACATCTTCTGGGCTGCCAAGGCGTTGGGTTTCTACACAGCGGGTACGATCACGTTCTTTTTGCTCCTCAGCTTCTACGACCCGGCGCCGCATGACGAGGCCAAAACCTGGGTCAAGCGCGTGATCATCACCGCTGGGTTTCTGGCGGTGATGTACGGGCTCTTCGCGCTGCTGCTCAAAGTCTACACACCACGAGAGATATTTTTCTGAAAAAGACCGCGCAAAGCGGCGATCAAAATCCAAGGGAGGATCTAACATGAAACATTTACTGGCAGGCGCTGCATTGGCGCTAATGTCCCTGACCGGTGGCCTGGCCACCGCCGAGGATTACCCGGAACGCCCCATCATGATGATGGTCAGCTATGGTGCTGGCGGGGCCACTGACTTCCAGGCCCGCATTGTCACCATGACGGCAGGCAATGAAGATGCGCTTGGCATGCCCATTGCGATCATCAACAAACCCGGCGCTGGTGGGCGGGTTGGCTGGAACTGGTTTGCAACCCAGGCCGAGGCTGATGGCTATACGCTCGGGGCATACAACATTCCGCATTTCATTGCGCAGTCGATTAAGGGCGGTGTCGAATACTCGGCGGACAGCTTCGAACCGATCGCCAACTGGGGCGCTGACCCTGCGGTATTTGTGGTGGCCAAGGACAGCCCCTTCAACTCCATGGAGGACGTGGTCACCTACGCCAAGGAAAACCCCGGGAAACTGACGTTCTCTGGGGCAGGTCTGTTTGTTGGACACCACATTGCGGCTTTGCAACTTGAGAAGGAAGCAGATGTTAAAATGGCATACATCCCGACCAAAGGCGGCGGTGCGGCAGCAATGAAAGCCGTGATAGCGGGTGACGTCATGGGCGGCGTGAATAATCTATCAGACGCATTCCGTGCGCAGGAAGCGGGCAACGTCAAAATCCTTGGCGTGTTTGATCTGGAACGCAATGAGTTCCTGCCTGACGTTCCGACGTTAAAAGAGCAGGGCTTTGACATCGACAACGCCAGCGTAAACTTCCGCGGTGTCATGGTGCCCAAAGGCACGCCGCCAGAGGTCATCGACAAACTGGCCGCAACCGTGCCCGAGATGTTCAAGAACTCGCGTGTGGCGGGCAAAATGAAAGCAGGCGGTTCGCCCATGCACATCATGACCCGTCAAGAGGTTCAGGAAATGTGGGCTGCGCGTCAGGAAACTCTGAAAGAACTTCTGGCAGGTCTTTAGCGAGTGGCAGAGTACTGGATAGGGCGACACGAGCCCTATCCTCTTCGATAGGAGTTTCGCGATGAATGCACATGATGATATTGCTCAATTGAGCAAGGTTGTGGCTCGAGCGCGCGCCGCTCAGAAAGCTTACGAGACGGGAGCCGACCAAAGGCGCTATGACCGCGCTGCCGAAGCTGCCGCTTGGGCGATTATGGAGCCTTCTCGCAATCGGGCTTTGGCCGAACTTGCGGTCGCGACAACCGGGCTTGGCAACGTGCCCGACAAGATCATCAAGAACCATCGCAAGACACTTGGCTTGATGCGCGACATCAAGGGCGTGAAAACGCACGGGATTATCAGCAACGACGCCTCCACCGGCATCACCGAAATCGCGCGCCCCATCGGGGTGGTGGGCGCTGTGGTGCCCTCGACCAACCCTGCTGCCACGCCTGCCAACAACATCATTAACGCATTGAAATGTGGCAACGCAGTGGTTGTTGCCCCTTCGCCTAAAGGTGTGGCCAGCTGCGAGTTGCTTTTGTCCAACGTTCATGCCGAGTTTGACAAGCTGGGGCTGAATCATGATCTGGTTCAGATGGTCCCAGCACCCGGCTCCAAGGACAAAACTCAGGCCATGATGGAGCTGTGCGACCGGGTGATTTGCACGGGCAGCCAGAACAATGTCCATCGTGCCCAGACCTGCGGTACACCCGCTGTGGCCGTGGGCGCGGGCAACGTTACGGTTATCGTTGACGAGACCGCCGACCTGAAGGCTGCTGCTCAGAAAATTACCGCTTCCAAGACGTTCGACAACGCAACTTCTTGTTCGTCTGAAAACTCGATGATCGTTGTGGACGCGATCTATGAGGGTTTCATTGCGGCGCTCGCCAATGAAGGTGGGGCGCTGGTGGAAGACGAAGCTCAGATTGTTTCGAAGCTTTGGCACGACGGCCATCTGAACCGAGAAGTTATCGCGCAGGATGCCGACAAGATGATTGCGGCGTTAGGTCTGTCTGATCAGGTACCCGAAGACACAAAGTTTCTTGCGGTCGAAACCAAAGGCATCGGCCCGGACTATCCGCTGTCCGGCGAAAAGCTAAGCCGCGTTGCCGCGCTTTACCGCGCGAAGGACTACGAGGAAGCGCGAGCTATCGCGGCGCGCATTCTGGACTATCAAGGGGCAGGACATTCCATCGGCATTCACACCGCAGATGACGTGCGTGCGGTGGCATTGGGTGCCTTGATGCCAACCTGCCGTGTCATCGTCAATCAGGCGCACACTTTCGCAACCGGTGGCTCATTCAACAACGGCATGCCTTTCTCGCTTTCGATGGGTTGCGGCAGTTGGGGGGGCAATGCGATTGATGAGAACCTGCATTGGAAGCACTTCATCCAAACCACCAAGATCGTTCGGGAAATTCCGCCTATCGAACCCACCGTCGAAGACATCTTCGCAGATTACTGGGCGGAAGCAGGGGAATGAAGGTGGATGATCATACGCCGCCAAACGGTACCGTCCGCGACTGGCTAGATGACCGTGCAAGCACCGACTGTGATCTCGACGCCTATTTGTTTTTTGACGGCGAGCCTGCGCTGACCTGGTCGGATTTGCGGCGCAAAGCAAAACAACTTGCGCGACAATTGACGGCGTTGGGATTGAATAAAGGGACGAGCGTCGCAATACTGCAGCCAAACGGTCGCAAAGCAATCGAATGCCTTTACGGAGTGCTTTACGGCGGGTTCCGTGCGACGGTGATCAACCTCGTCGCGGGGGACGAGGCTATAGGATATGCGCTGGATCACTGCGAAGCGCGCATTGCACTTGTCGGCGAGGCCCAGGTCAATTTGTTCGAAAGGGTGAGCCCGACGAGAATGTCTCGGCTCACAGAAGCCGGTGACAACAAAGCCCCGGTATTGCACCGGCTTGAGCCTGCAGACGACGCACTGCTCATGTACACATCGGGGACAACCGGACGCCCCAAAGGTGTCGTGCACAGCCACGCGAGCTTGTTGGCAGGCGGTTGGACGCCAACCGTGGCCCACAGGTTGACGCCAAGCGATCGCGGTCTCTGCGTATTGCCAATTTACCACATCAACGGCTTGTGCGTAACGGTCATAAGCGCATTGGTCTCTGGCGGATCATTGGCGGTGGCCGAGAAGTTTTCAACTAGCAAGTTTTGGGACCAGTGCGAAGAGGCGAAGGCGACATGGTTCTCTGTCGTACCGACAATCATCTCGCACCTGCTCCACTCTGACCTAACCCCGGCGTCCAACACCCGGGATCGGTTACGCTTCGGCCGTTCAGCGTCATCCCCGCTTGCACCCGATGTGCAAACAGCATTCGAAGCCCGTTTCGAAGTGCCGATTGTTGAAACCATGGGCCTGACCGAAACCGCCGCCCAGATACTATCGAACCCATTGCCGCCGGGCATTCGCAAAATTGGCTCACCGGGCAAGGCGTTTGGCAATGAGGCATGCATCCTGTCGCCTGATCTGACTCCTCTACCACCTCATCTGCAAGGCGAGATCGCTGTGCGTGGACCAAACGTCATGCGCGAGTATCTCAAGAACCCCGACGCAACCGCCGAAACCTTCACCTCGGACGGGTGGCTTCGAACAGGTGACTTGGGCCATTTCGACAACGACGGTTATTTCTTTGTCACCGGTCGACTGAAGGAACTGATTATCAAGGGCGGGGAAAACATTGCCCCTCGTGAAATCGACGAAGCACTGTATTCGCATCCTGACGTAATTGAAGCCGCTGCTTTTGCTCGCCCGTGCAAAACTTATGGTGAGCGTGTGGAGGCGGCCGTTAAATTGTGTGATGGCTCCACGTTGTCGTCCGAACAACTTGTCGAGATTTGTGTCCAAAGGCTCGGCGTGTTTAAATCTCCAGACACGGTTTATTTACTGGAAGAATTGCCGAAAGGCCCATCCGGTAAGATCCAAAGGATTAAACTGCCTGAGATGACGCGGTGAGGGTTAGATTCTCTACAAAATTAAACACCGAGTAGAACGAGTTGTGATGAGGCACGCACAACTCATTTCAACCTGCCGCCGTTCGGGACTATAAGGGCGGTCTGCGAAAGTTAGCTGACATTCGGACAGACAATGCGAATATTGGCTTCGTCCGCGTTTTTCCAGTTCGCTCGAGCCGCAGCGAACGCCAGGATTGGGGAATCTGGTTGCAACCGCCCGCTTCTGTTTCCCCACTCATTTGTCACTCCCGGTCAAAAAAGATCACCGCGGGGCGCCGGCGTTTTTGAATGCCGTATCAAAGGTCAAGATCAACGCCCGCTCCTTTATAGGATGACAGTAGAGCACCAAACTCCTCTGCCGCCTGAATGCCTTCCGAATGATCGTAATGACGCGCCACGGTTGCCTGCGACCTGTGACCGAGCAGCGCGGCGGCGGCACTGCCTGTTGCAGTCATGGTTTCGCTGGCCTGCGTCGCCACGTTGTCGCGCAGCCGATGAATCGATATGCGGGTTCCGAAGGCCTTTTCGGTCATATTGCCGGTCAATCGACCGATCTGTTTTTCACTAACTGCGGTGTTCCGGGATTTGATAGATGGAAACACCGCGCAACCGTCATCGAAGATCGGGCGAAACAACTGACGATACTCCTGCAGAGCTTCCGCCAAACGCGGATTACGCAGGCTGCGTTCATACGGGGCACCCTGTTTTCGATCTTCCGGCAGTTTCAGCATAGACGCCGGAATGCGGATGCAGACGGTCTCGGCATCTTGAAGGCAAAGACTGCTGCCGAAGGAAAGGCACGACAAAGCCCGGGCCCGCTGCGGCAAGGCGGTTCCGATGGCCAGGATCAACCCGTTTCGGAACTGCCGCGCGGCATCCAATCCCCGCATCTGGGAGGACCGGGCGTCTACGCCACCGGCCGCTTGACAGATCCCCAACCTGAGGCGAGCGATCCGCCATATGCCACACGTAATAACCTACTCGGACTGTACATCGACGAGCGCCTCAACGGCTGGGTCGCAAACATCACCTTCAAGCATGTACCTCCAGGAATGCCCAACTGCGTCGGAACACCAGAGCGCACGCCGTTTCCTGACAGACGCACTGCCTTCCTGGCCGGCGCCGCGCTTGTTTGCGAAATCGCCACCGGCTCCCGCGAGCTGCCATTCCTTATTGTCGGTGACCGATTAGTCTACACGGCATACCGAGCATAACGTGTACGAAGTCTGGGGTGTTCCCGGTATCTAGCCGGGTCCACCTCGCCATCCATGCAGATCACGTGCCGGCTGGAGCGGGATTTGCATGGGGGTAAAGTCGCATCGCACTTTCTCGCTTCGAACAGAACGTCAAGCGCCGATCTTCGCAGGTTCCCCTCAAGCTAAGCTCCACAATTGACCCCGGAATTCCGATCGTGCCTACTGTGCGGATTGAGGAGAACTGATGCATGCAAGAACCCGTAGTTCGTGAACTGCTGGGCCGGATGCTGGCCCATCATTTGCTCATTGAACGTTTGATTTACCGCCTTCGAGAAGTCGATGCTTTCCAATCCATGGGACTGGAATCTGACTTGAGAAAGATCGAAGCAGATATTGAAGCTTACAATTTGCCAGAGGGAATTTCTGAAGCCTGTCAGGACGAGCTGGAAAATCTTGGTGATCATGTCCAGTCTGGCCGGGTGGCCAAAGAATAGATCGCTCAACCGGGTTGAGAGAGGAAAGATCTACGATCACTGGTGGGTGATACTAACCACCTACGGGCACATACCCTCGACGGAGCTTTTGTGTCTCAAGTTTTCGGAGCGCTTCACTAGCCTGGGCTTCGTCATCATACGTCACCCTCATAGCTTGACCGGTTGTGCCAATACGCCCCCAGGTCCGAAGGACAGACACTTCCCCAAACAGCGTCGGTTGCAGTTCAATCCCATAGAACCGCGCCATGTTGAGGTCAGGGTCGACGTGGATCAGGTGGACAGGTATGGCTGCGTTCAGCTCCATGCCATCACTATCCTTTGCTACAGAGCTTCTGTCCAATGACTTTGAGAGATGAATTCTTCAAAAAGGATTCAGAACCTGAATGCGCCTTGATGTCGACTTTACCTACCCGCCGCACATTCACTTCTGAAAATTTCGATAAATACATTCGATTGGATACGTAAAACTCGCCGGCCGAGCGTCCCATTTGATTTACCGATGCGGCCATCGGCAAACTGTCCGATCCTCAGGATCGGATCCAAACCGTTTTGTCAGACTTGCACGCTTGGACCAAGTCAGGGGTGGCGCGCAAGAAGCCTCTCATGGCATCCACCGATCGCCCAACGGATATCAACTTACTGGATTCCGGAGCTGAAGAGGCGTTCGCCCTGTTCGTCAATTACCTGCTTCGCCTTGGCGATACTGAAGCTTTCGGCCTGATCCCGGCTTTCAAACACATCCGCCCGAACCACCGAATGGGTCTTACGATCTCCGTCGATGGTCTTTTCGATACGGGCCAGCAAACGGTATTTGCCGCCCTCGGGCATCAGGTCAGGGAAAATCTCGAACCCTTTGTACAAGACTGGCTCCGGTTCAGACTCTTCGCCGCCACCGAAGAGTTTGGAGAAGAGGGACATGGGGCGCCTCCTTTCAATGTTGCTCGGACCGGAGATTAACGCCGCCAAGAACTGGGGTGAAGCGGGTCGTGAGATTAGATCACCGTCCGTCGACCCGAAAGTGCGCTCCGCGCATGAACTGAAGGTCCCGATCCACGGCGAAAGCTCGGTCCTCCGCACCACTCTCCCTTGTACGGAACGGCCCAAACCGGACATTCATCGGGTCACGCGCCGCCGCATTGCAGCTTCACCGAACCGGACCTTCGCTGCGTTAGCAAAGTTCGGCAGAGATCGAACACGCAATCTGCGGGACGAAGCTGAGATCTATCTGACTTATTCGAATGTTTGCTATTCCACCACCATCTTCAGTTGTTTGATATCTTCTTGCACAAGGCAATAAGATCGTCTGCTTGCTTCTGCGTCAAACCTGTGCGAGCGAAGACAGTCTTGGTCGCGTCGCAGCTTTGGCCCAGAAGGGCAAGCCCCGTTTCGGTGATCTTGACTGACTTTTGGCGTTCGCTGCCATCGTCCATATTCCGCGTGATCAGCGCCTTTTCTTCCAGCTTGCGCAACAATGGCGTCATCGTGGCTTTTGCAACGCCGAGCCGCGTGGCCAGCTGAGTGATCGAAATGCCGTCGTCTTCAGACAAAGCCATTAGCGTCGTATATTGTGCATAAGTCAGGCCGTGTTTGGCCAGAAGCGGCCGGTAGAGATCATTGATTTTGTTTGAGGCAGCGTGAACGGCAAAACAAAGCTGCAAATCAAGTGTTAGATCGTCGGGAATCTCATACTTGTAATCATCTGGCAAAGCTGGAGTTCCCTTGATTGCTTGTGATCGGTGGTCGTGAATCAAAATAGCACTTGATCTTCTTAAAGCAAATAGTTAGTTCTCGAATTATACATAATCTAACCTAAGTGAAGGTAACGATGATTAAGACCTGTAAACTCACCATAGGATTGGCAGCCACCCCGCTGACCGCACAGGCTGACAAATCTGAGTGCAATTCCGCCAAAGATGACTTCCAGGTGTTTGACGACCCCATACTTGCAGCACGCTCCGCTATCTATGCCCACGGTGTGGGTGTGCGTTTGGCGGAAAAACGAACCGAAAACCTCGGGAGTCCGACCGTGCGGGTACCCGCAATCAACACAAAAAGGAGAACCCTATGTCCTGGTTACCTACGCTGAAAACCGACACCCCAGAAGAGGGCTATGCACTTGCGATCAAGCTGTCACGCATGGCGGTAAAGGTTACCCAACCTGACGATGAAGCACGAGGCCGTATGCGCCCGGATTACGCGAACAATGCTGACAGCCTGACGATGGTATCGCATGTGGTGGCCACAAATTTTCAGACGGTTGCGAAGGCCAATAATTTCTGGAGCTGAATAACTCGTGAATTCACAGATCGATAGCTCGCAGACTTGTGTTGCGCTCGACAAATCAAGCGATCAATCTTGATCCGCCATAATTGCCTGGAACAGGTTTGGGTCAGTGACGCCTTCGGAGCCAATAATCAACACCCGACTCTCTGTCTCTAGTTTCAACTCATCTCGTAGTGAGGGGCTTGTTGCGCCGCAGACTAAACCAATCAAGCCAGCCACGGCACTCTCACCGACTTCAATTCCGCAGTCCCCACTTTGGCCATTTGCCAGCATTCGCACAGCCGGAGCGACCAAAGTTTCGGGTATTGTCATGAAGCCATGAACGGAATTTTCTAGGATTTTCCAAGCGATCTGAGAAGGTTCGCCGCATGATAACCCTGCCATTAGCGTCTCCTCTTCAATTTTGACAGATGTTGGCGCCCCCGCCTTGGCACTGGCAAACAGACATGGTGCCAGCTCGGGCTCAACGACGATACTGCGCGGTGCCGCCTTGCCCCATTCTTGATGAAAAGCTGCAGTCACCGACGCTGCAAGGCCGCCAACGCCTCCTTGAAGGAATACATGCGTTGGCGGTTTCGGTAGTTTTCGCACGATCTCTCGCGCCATCACTCCATATCCTGCCATCACGTCCAGAGGGGGCAGATAATACCCTGGCCAGGACGTATCGGACACAATCATCCAGCCGAATTCCTCTGCATCAACCCGCGTTTGCGCGACTGTCGCGTCATAGTCTCCGTTGATCCGGATGACCTCTGCCCCCAATTTTTGCATCGCATCGGCCCGAAACGCACTCACTTCTGCATGGATGTAGATTCGACATTTCGCACCAAACTTTTGTGCACCCCAAGCAACAGATCGTCCGTGATTGCCATCGGTCGCAGATATGATGGTCATTGCAGATATCTGAGACGCAAAGTGCCCATTCCTGATCTCTTCGACACTGATCTTGCGCCCTTCAGCATCAGACAATTCGCGCTGAATGCAGCGCAGCACTGCATAGGCTCCGCCCAAGGCCTTGAAGCTACCTAGTCCGAACCGAGGGCCTTCATCTTTGTAATAGACGGCCTTGAGGCCCAGAATGTCCGCGAGCCGGGCTAGGTCCAAGAAAGGTGTTGGTTTGTATCCCTCCCAGGCGGTGATTTCGGCCTCTGCCTCGTCAAAACCTGTTCGCGAAAGTGTTTCCATGACTTCAGACTGAAACCTTGGCTCAACGGCTACAAAGTCGGCTTTTGCGGTTTCATATTGCTGGAACATCGGAAGTCCTTTCTGTGCTTTCACGCAAAAATACCTCACATGGATCGCAAAAGGACCTCTATTGTCTGGCAATCTGCGGTGAATTTTTGCACATTCAAGCAATGGCACGAGAATATTCATTATTAGGACTGGACGCCTTTGATCTGGCGATTCTTAAACTTTTGCAGCAAGATTGCACGCTGCCTCAACGCCAGATCGGCGAGACCGTAAATCTCTCTACTGCTTCTGTGCAACGGCGGATCAGGAAGATGGAATCCAACGGGATCATTTTAGCTCAAACCGCCCAGATCGACCCAAAGGCTGTCGGGCTGCCACTAACCATAGTCGTGGAGGTTGAACTACGGGCAGAAACCTCAGGCCGAATTGATGAAATAAAGCGCAGCTTCCAAGAAGCGCCCGAAATCCAGCAGTGTTACTATGTCACCGGAGAAGTAGATTTCATTTTGATCGTGATCGTCGGAGATATGTCCGAGTATGAAGACCTGACTCAGCGTCTCTTCTTTCCGAATGACAACATCCGAAAGTTTCGAACTTTTGTTGCTATGGATCGCACCAAATCTGGCATGCGCGTTAACATCTGAGGTCATGCAACCGAAACATTGGTTTCGGACATTTATGCAATCCGCAGCATCGAGCAACTTGGGCTATATGCCGACTTGAGCGTAAGCGCAGCATCTTGTGGTAGAGTGCTTGGTCAACGTCGGGTTGTCGTTCTGGGAGGGCATGGCGGATCGGAGGATCAGTCATGGAAACACCAAACTTACCAGCCATTCGCGCGCTTCGACCCGCTTGGAACAAAGGACGGATTGTCGGCCAGAAGCGACCACTGAAACCTAAGCACGTCTGGGCGATCCGTGTCCGCCTTGAGTTGGCAGAGAACCATCGCGACCTGGCGCTCTTCAACATGGCCATCGACAGCAAACTTCGCGGCTGCGATCTTGTGAGGATGAAAGTCGTCGACGTCATGGCCTCGGGCCAAGTCAAAGAACGGGCATCGGTGTTACAAAGTAAGACACAGAAACCTGTACGCTTTGAGATTTCCGAAGGAACACGCGCCTCAGTCGAGAAATGGATGGAAGACGAGCTCGTGGTCGGCTCCGAGTACCTTTGGCCTTGCCGCTTCCACGAGCGCTTACATATCTCGACACGCCAATATGCGCGGATCGTCCGTGACTGGGTCACATCAATCGGATTGGAGGCGAGTGCGTATGGCACCCATTCGATGAGGCGAACCAAGGTGACGCAGATCTACAAGAAGACAGGCAACTTGCGGGCGGTTCAGCTTCTGCTTGGACACACCAAGATGGATAGTACAGTGCGGTACCTAGGCGTCGAGCTCGAAGACGCGCTAGCAATCGCCGAGGCCATCGAAATCTAGCAACTTCGGGTCGCCTTCAAGGGCGGCCCATACCGGACCTTCACCCCACAGTCTCCATGCTGCGGCGCGGCCCGTCGAACCTGCCGTTCGCTGCGAGCGCAAAACCAAAGGCTGCCTGAACTCGCGAAACGCAGACAAAGCCACTGTCAGATCAACTTGCCCACATGTCTGCTTTTTTGATTTCGAGGCGGAGTAAGCTTAGCGTGTTGATGTGTGATTTGTTTCGAGGAGCAAAGCTTTGTCTGATCCATATTCTAATTTGGGAGCGCAGGATCCTGCGATCCAGGAACGGATTGCAGCAGCGATGGAAGCCCGCTGTCTTGAGCCTGCACAGGTAGCAATCCGCAGAGCATATCTGAATGATTTAGAGCTCCCGAGCAATGCAATTGCGTTGGAATTGGGGTCTGGTACCGGCCATGTGACTAAAGACCTATTGGACCTTGCTGGCGCATCAACTGCGCATGGGCTCGAACCCTCGCCGATTATGGTGGAACGGGCCAAAAAGAGCTTTGGCGATGATACGCGTCTCAATTTCGAAATCGGCGACGCCAAGAACACAGGTTTTGAAGACGCATCATTCGACCTTGTTTTGATGCATACCTTGCTTTGCCATGTGCCTGACCCCGAAGACGTAGTTCAGGAAGCATTCCGCATCCTAAAGCCGGGCGGTGTGTTGGCAGTCTGCGACGGCGACTACGACACCGCGACGGCACAGATAGCAAATTTTGACCCGCTCGATCAGCTCATCCGTTTCATGATTAATCAAAACGTCACCAATCTTTGGATTATGCGACAAATCTCCGGCATGCTTGCTAAGACTGGTTTTCAACTTGGAGCGTGCAGAGGGCATGGATACGTCGCCGAAGGAGAGGCGACATATTTCCTGACCGTTATTGACCGAGGTGCGGATCGCATGGTCGAAGAGCGCTTACTGTTCCCTGAAACAGCAGAGGCACTGAAGACAGAGGCAAGACGTCGGGTGATCGAAAAGACCTTCTTCGGCTTTATGTCTTATGTGAGCCAGATTGCGACGAAGCCTTAGGAAACTAAGCAATCTGGTAGTCCGGACCTTCGTTCGGCGCGCAGCATCGGTCATTCTGGGCTCCTTCCGGAACCAAGAGGCAGAGCAGCATGTTGTGTTAAAGTGTTCGCGTCAACGTCTGGTTGTCGTTATGGGAGGGCATGGCGGATCGGAGGATCAGTCATGGAAACACCAAACCTACCTGCCATTCGCGCGCTCCGCCCCGCTTGGAACAAGGGACGGATCATCGGCCAGAAGCGACCATTGAAACCAAAGCACGTCTGGGCAATCCGAGTGCGACTTGAATTGGCTCAGAACCATCGAGACCTAGCGCTGTTCAACATGGCGATCGACAGTAAGTTGCGCGGCTGCGACCTGGTGAAGATGAAGGTCATCGATGTCATGGCATCCGGTCAAATCAAGGAACGGGCTTCGGTCCTTCAGAGCAAGACTCAAAAACCTGTGCGCTTTGAGATATCCGAAGGCACACGAGCCTCTATTGAGAAGTGGATGGAAGACGAACTGATGGTCGGTTCCGAGTACCTTTGGCCGGGCCGATTTCATGAACGCATGCACATCTCGACACGCCAATACGCACGGATTGTCCGCGGTTGGGTCACGTCGATCGGTCTAGAGGCAAGCGCCTACGGCACCCATTCAATGAGGAGAACCAAGGTTACTCAGATTTACAAGAAGACCGGAAACCTTCGAGCTGTTCAGCTTCTCCTTGGCCACACCAAGATGGACAGCACCGTGCGATATCTAGGTGTGGAACTTGAGGATGCCCTAGCGATCGCCGAAGCCATTGAAATCTAAGTTGATGGGCCGTCCGAGAGGGCGGCCCATAAGTGTCACTCGACCTGTACCTCAGATGCTGCGCTCACAGCACACATTGCCGAAGTTTGCCGGGGCTGCAAAGTGACGCCGTTATTGGGCTCCCGATGAAGCACGGCGTCCAACCATGACACGAATGCCATTGGGTCTTTTGCCGGCCAAATATGATCAGCTCTGGGGATTGGGTGGCCACTCACGTTCGGTAGGCTGGAGGCAGCTTTGCTTGGGATTGCCCACACATCCCCTGAATGCTCGCCCCATGCCACATGAACCGGCATCGTTAGATCTTCAAGTTCAGCAGCTGTCACTGAAGAAAAGCGATGCTTGGCGCTGAGCAGAGGGATCAGCGTGTGTGCATTGTCCAAACAGATTTGGCGAAAGTCTGGCGTGAGTTTGTCGAATGTGTCCGGCTCGCCCACAGCGCTGACGAAGGCCTTCAACACTTCAATCCCGTCGCCCATTGCGGCGGCCTCGGTGACGGGCAAAAAGGTTTCCATCATGCTCAATTGATGCATCGCTATATCCAAGGGTGCGCTGACCAGGCTTGTTGAGCTGGGCTCATAGACTGCGACACCCGAGACCAGGTCAGGCCTGTCGACGCTCAGGCGCAGGGCGACATTTGCGCCATAGGACCACCCCACAACAAAGACCGGGCCGCAATCGAGATTTCCAATGATGGAAGCAAGGTCATTTGCATGGGTTTTCTCATTGAACTCCAATGCACTTGCTGGCCAGTCGAATTGCCCGAACCAGCGTAAGGTCGGAGCGACGCATCTGTACCGCTGAGACAGGTTCTGTACGTGAGGCTCCCAGATCCGGTGATCGCAAGCCGCACCGTGGACGAATAATATGGGCGCTCCAGTTCCGCGATCAATGCACGGAAAATAATCTGCCGATACATGTTTAGTCATGAAACTGACTCCTGTTAGAGGATTAGATAGACAGATGAAGATCGGGGCCGGTTGGGCAGCGGTCAGGGCGCTCGCCTGACTTCAGCGGCCTCGCGTTTCCGGTTGTTTGCCAAGCGATTGGGATTGGCACACCGCTCAGTTTGTTGGTGTCTGCATCGACACGGAACTTCGCGCGGCGAAGTGCAGTGGCCGCGCGACGGTTCAATTTACAACCGCCAAGCAGCGAGGCCCAGGGGCGCTGTACGATATCTTGCACACGTGAAATCCAGAGCGTTGGCGCGCTGACATGTTCGCAAAACAGTACTTCGCCATTTGGATGCAACACACGCCGGATCTCGCTCAGCACCGATGAAACATCCTGAACCGTACAGAGCGTGTAGGTCAGCACCACCGTGTCGATACAGCCATCCTCAAGTGGGATATCCTCGCCGAAGCCCTGCACGAGTTCGACAGGAATTCTTGTTTGATTGGTCAGTTTCTGCGCCATGTTTAGGCTGCTCTGGCAGGGGTCCAAACCGACAAGTTTGGTGACGCGATCCTCATCATAAAGCGGAATATTCAGCCCTGTGCCGACGCCCAAATCCAGAACGACACCCCGCGCCTTGGGTATAATTCGTTTGCGTTGCCCTTCAAAGGCGCGCCCGCCACAACCGCAATCGACAATTCGGGGAAGGATATGTTTATTGTATAAAGACATGGTTTTGCTCTCTGTCAGGTGACGATGCTGAAACCATGTCGGGGTTTTGCGTTATGCACTTGGCGGAGTTCTGGAGAAGCAATGAAGAAACGCTGGATTATCAGATCGCCTGATCGCCCTGCACAGGGCCAACCCGCAGATGTCTGAGGTTCTTGGCCGGTGATTTATACATTCTCCGACTGCGTTCTCGATCTCGACCGCCGCACTTTGGTACGCAATGAGGTCGCACAACATATTGAACCTCAGGTCTTTGATCTTTTGGTTTTTTTGGTTCAGGCCGAAGGGCGTACTGTCACCAAAGACGAGATCATCGCGCAGATTTGGGGTGGGCGGGCGATCTCGGACGACGCGATTACCAGCCGTATCAAAAGCGCGCGAAAGGCTATCGGCGACGATGGTCGCTCGCAGCGATTTATTCGCACGCTGCCAAAGATAGGGTATCGCTTTGATGGGCAAGTCGATGCGCCATTTGGCAGTTTTCCCCAGCCCGCGCCCTTTGCCGCTTCAGAGCCTGATGATTTAAAGGTGGCCAAATCCGCACCCGAGATCGGCTATGTAACGGATCGAAAAGGCCGCTCCATTGGATATGCGGTTCAAGGTGACGGCCCGCTCGTCATTATCCCTCCGTTTTGGGTCACCGCGTCTGATTTGTGGCACGATCACCCGGATATTCAGGAGTTCTATCTGACGCTGGGCAAAGGGTTGCGCGTAATACGTTATGACCGGCCGGGCTCGGGCCTCAGCCGAGATGCACAACAAAACCAGACACTGGAGGATGAGGTCGCCCTGCTTGAGGATATAGTTGCGGCGTTTGGCGCTGAGCGTTTTTCATTATTGGCGATTTCGGCGGCGGGGCCTGTGGCCATACGATACGCTGTTGCGCACCCCGCAACGATTGATCGCATTTGTTTCTACGGTGCCTACGGTTCGGGCAAAGATCTGGCGCCGCCAGAGTCTCAAGCCATGTTACTAACGCTGATCCGGCAGCATTGGGGCGTTGGATCCCGCGCGCTTGCAGACATCTTCGTTCCTTCGGCAGATGCGGATGCTCGGCGTCGTTTTGCGGCCCAACAACGTGCTGCCGCCGATCCGGAGCAGGCTGCCGCAATGCTTGAACTAAGTTGGACGATAGACGCCAAGACCGAAGCATCGAACGTTCGGGCCCCAACCCTTGTACTACACCGACAGGAAGATCACGCCGTTCCAGTTGATCACGGGCAATGGTTGGCACGGTCGATCCCAGCCGCACGGCTGCAGCTTTTGCCCGGAGATGCGCATGCACCATGGTTTGGACCGTTGGATGTTGCGCTACAAGCCAATTCATTTTTGATTGGATAGCTTGTCCTCTTTTGACGTCGGCCCAGAGGAGACATCCAGGGCACCGCTCGGATGCCGCATCGGCAGCCCGAATTGCCGCCATTCGCTGCAGCCGCAAAATCTGGTCTGGTTCGAACTCACAGATCGCCGGACAAACCGTTCTTTCGCTGCAGGTGCGCCAACGGCTGCTCTTATCGAGCAGCCAGTAACGGTGGTGTTCACTGGAGACAAAAGCGTACGAGCTTTGGTAGTCTTCGTGTAGGCTCAGGCTATCTTTTCCGCCATCTGATCTTCTTTGACCGTGAGGTCTGAAAGCATCCGCTTTGCCCAGGACAGCGCGCCAGAGGTCAGTAGAAAAACTTCTGGCACCACCACCCATTCGCCGACCCAGACACCCCCTGAACGCTCATGCTGGTGCAGGGTCAGTTCTCCGATTTGCTCCGATCTTTGGCGCCCAAGCCTTGCAACAGCTTCGGCAAACTCGCTGGCCCGTTGGTTGCGCTTGTGGTGCATGGAGGACGAGGCGCCTTTGCCGTTTTTATGGCGCTCGTAAATCTCCCCGATGTCGCTGGATGAGAGCAAGTTGATGTTGTGCGCGATCTTGCAGATCGACGCACAAAGCCCACCGAGTGCGGAGGCAATGTCGGCAACGCCATCACGTGCGTTCTGCCAATGTGGTTCAGCTGCGTTCAGCCCAAGTGCCTCAGCCATGCCGGCCTTTACCTCGGCTCCTTTTCCATCTTCGTAGTTGGACAGATCGCCTAAGGGTCCGCCGACCTGAACCAGCGTCCCGCGCCTTTCCGCTTCGGTGATCACCTCGCGACGACGCAAAAGTTCTGCGCGCCAGACTTCAAACTTGGTCCGGAGCAGCATTGGGATCGCGTGTTGCCCGTTGGTGCGCCCGATCAACCGCGTATTGGGGTGTGCCTCGATCAGGCCCGTAAGGGAGGAATCGAGCTGATCGAGGTCGCTCAACACGGTCGCCAGACCGAGCTTCATTTGCATCGCAAGCGCTGTGTCCATGATATCTTGTGTCGTACTATTGAAATGGACAAACTTGGCGAGATCCTCGCCGACGTGTTCGCGCAGTTGCCCGACCAATCCCACAATGGGTCGCCCGACAAGCGACATGTCCTGCCGCAAGCGCTCCTGATCGAGCTTTCCGATGCAAAACCCGTCGAGTGCAACAACAGCTTCATTCGGCACAAGACCCGCATCACTTTGTGAACGCGTCAGCGTTTGTTCGACTTTGATCCATGCGGAGATTGTCGAGGACTCAGACCAGATGCGGCGCATTTCTGTGCTGGAAAAGCTGCCTTGCATGAGCTGCCATTCAAGCATCGCCCAACCCTCCCTGCGCCAATTTGCGTTCTTTCATGATGCCACGAATGCGGAAAGCAATCGCCCCGGCACCAAGGATCAGGAAGGCAAGCGCTATGGGGCGTTCGACGAAGATCAGTGCACCGCCGTCGGACATCAGCAAGGATTGCCGGAATGTTTCTTCTGCGCCCTTGGCCAGAACGAACGAGATCACGAAGGCCGCAATGTTGAAATCATATTTGCGCATTAGCCAGCCGACGAAACCAGCACAAGTCATCACTGTCACATCGAACATCGAGCCGCGCGCCGAATAGGCTGCAACAAAGGCCGTCATGAAGATCAGTGGATAGAGCACATTGGTCGGAATTTTCAGGATCAATCGCGCGACTTGCGTGGCACCGAAATAGCCGATCAGGCCATAAGCAAGGATGCCGAGCATACCGCAGGCAAAGAGCTTATAGACAAGTTCCTTGTCGGTCAGGAACAGCGTCGGCCCAACCTGGATGCCGTGGATCAGAAACACGCCCAACAGGATCGCCCCAATGGTCGAGCCCGGGATACCCAATGTCAGCAGCGGAGCCATGGACGGACCGGATACCGCGTTGTTGGCGGCTTCTGGCGCGGCGACACCTTCCAATGCGCCCTTGCCCCATTGGTCAGGGTTCTTCGCGCGGCGCTTGCCTTCCCCATAGGAGATGAACGCCGCAATAGCTGACCCAAGACCCGGCAGAACACCGATACCAGCCCCGATGAACCCGCCCCGCACAGCATGGGGCAGACAGGGTTTGTATTCCTCCCATGTCAGATCATTGCCGTCAGCTGAGCTTTCGTTTTCCTTGGTCTCGCCAGTTGCTTTGCGGCGTTCTTCAAGCTGCGCAAAGACTTCGCCCAAGACAAAAACGCCAATCATCAACGGCACCAGGCCGATGCCATTGGAAAGATCGAACGAGCCGAACGTGTAGCGCTCTTCGCTGGAAATCGGATCGAGCCCCACCATTGCAACCAGAATACCCAGGAGCGCGGAGGCTAGACCTTTGACTATGGATTTTCCGATTACCGAGCCGATCACGACAAAGGCTGCAAAGTAGATGGCAAAGGTCTCTGGTGGTCCGAGTTTCAGCGCAATTGCGGCGATGAACCCCACGCCAACAACCAACAGAATGTCGCCCATGAGATCGCCGATCACGGAGGAGATCGTGGCAACCTTCATTGCTTTGCCCGCTTTTCCAGCGCGGGCCAGTGGATAGCCGTCAATCCGCGTCGCGGCGCTCGCGGCAGTGCCAGGCGTATTGAACAGGATCGCCGCAATAGAGCCGCCATAGCGCCCGGATTTTCCGATCACATAAAGAAAGGCCAGCGCAAAGAGCGGCGACATATAGAAGGTGATGGGCAACAGCATTGCGATTGCAGCCGAGGCTGTCAGACCGGGCGTTGCGCCCACGATCATGCCCACGGCAGCGGCAAGGACGATGGCAAAGAGCAGCATTGGGTCGGTGATGACCGAAAGAAGGGCGGGAAAAATTTCCATGAGACTTACCCCTGTATCCAGCTGAGCAGGTCAAACACTTCGCCATAGGGCGGGAAGACACCAAGCAGCACAAAAAAGATGAGGTGGAACACCAACGGGCAGATGACCACGGAAACCGCAAGACCAATCCAGCTCCGCACACCGAACATGTAGAGCACGATGGGAGCCACTATGGCCGTGGGCATCAAGTAGCCAAACCAGCGGAATGACTGTTGGTAGATCAGCGCAATGATGAACAGCGCGATGATCTGCATAGTGGCGCCGCTGTCTCCGCTTGCTGTAGTGACATCTCCGGTCTGACGGGATGCACCCAGCAACAAGAGGCCCGACAAGCCCAGAAGAGCTACGGAGGCAGCAAAGGGCACGATCCCGGCCCAGGTGTCGCCGGGCGATGCAGCGGGCACCTGCCACGCGCCCCAGATGGCCACAAGTGAAACGATGGCCAGCACGAGACCTTCGGCATAAGCGCGCATGTCATCCTCCCTTAATAATGCGTGGGCAGAAAAAGCCGGGAGATCATCGACCCCCCGGTCATGAGGACTTAGTTGGTCAAGCTTTCCACCAATGGGGTTGCGTCCTCTTTCATAGAGCTCAGCGTTGCTCTGGCGTCTGCGCCGTTCTGATAGACCGGACCAGTGCCGCGCGACGCCAGCAATTCAGCAAATTCAGGTTTTGCTGCGATCTGTTCCAGCGCTGTTTCCATTGCCGCGACCACTTCAACAGGCGTGCCCTTCGGGGCGAAAACAATCACCGGCGAGGAAACTGCGGCAAACGGTATGCCCAATTCTCCAAAGGCAGGCACATCCGTCATGATGCCGTCGCGTTCTTGACTGTTGACGGCCAGTGCGCGCAGTTGGTCCTCGAAACCGGCAAGCTGCTGTACGCCCAAGAAGCCGAAGTCGGCTTGCTCACCGATGAGAGCAGCACGGGTCGGGCCACCACCTTTGAATGGAACGTCTTGCGCTTCAATGCCGTTATTGGCCAGAAAGCCCAGACCGCCCACATGGTGGAACCCTCCGCGGCCTGAATGCGCCCAACGAAGCGAGCCAGGATCAGCTTTGGCCGCGTCGATCACGTCTTGAACAGACTGGAACGGGCTGTTTTTCGGGACCATCAGCGAGGTTTGCAATTGGCCGACCTGTGCGACGAACTCAAAGCTGTCCAGCGCATCAATGTCAGTGTCGCGGGTCATGGTGGATAGCAAGAATGAGCCACCAGAGGTCATCATCATAGTATAGCCGTCGGGCCGGGCGCCGACGACAGAATTGGCACCATTCAAGCCACCCGAGCCAGGTTTGTTCACGACAACAACCGGCACATCCAAAATGCCTTCGGCTGCTGCTGAGATAGCGCGGGCATAGGCATCAGTGCCGCCGCCTGCCTTGTAGGGCACAACCAGGTTGATCGGGCGTTTGGGCCAGTCAGCCGCAAAGCTGGCTGTGGCCGTTGCCGCAAGGGCGATGCCTGCCAGTGCGGCAGAAATGAGTGTTCTGCGTTTCATAGAGTCCTCCCTAATTTCTCTCCTTTTCTCACCTAACAGATCACGGAGATTGCGAAAAATGCAAATATGTTTAGTTTACTTGCAAATTATGTAAGTGACGGTGGCGAACATGAACATCAAAGCGCTTCGTGCATTCAGAGCTACGCTGTCTGAGGGATCACTCGCAGCAGCAGCAAACATACTGCACCTTTCACAACCGGCGGTGAGCCGTTTGATTTCCGGTCTTGAGGGAGAATTGCGGCTTGATCTCTTTGATCGAAGCGGCCGGAACCTAACCCCAACACCCGAGGGGCTGGCCTTCTATCGCGAAGCGGGCCGCATCCTCGATAACCTGGATGAGATCCCTGGCATCGCCGCTGAGATTCGTGCAGGCCGCACCCAGAACCTTCGGATCGTCGCAATGCCGCGCATCGCTCGCGCTCTGGCTTCCCCTGCTGTCGGTCAATTTGTTAAGGCAAACCCTGATACCAATGTTAGCCTAGATGTACGTGCCCGCAGAGAGGCTGGGAAGTGGTTGGCGGGTCGGGAATATGACGTGGGTATTGGCGCGCTTCCCGTCGAACACCCCGACATCCAAACCGAGCTGCTATTGCGCGTAAGAGCACAAGCCGTCGTACCATTTAATCATCCGCTTGCCGATCTGATGGAAGTTTCCATTGACGATCTGGCTGAAGTTCCTGTTGTCCGCCTCATGCACGGACTGCTATTGCGCGATCAATTGGACGATATGTTTCGATCCGCAGGGATACTCCCAATACAGACTTGCGAAGTCGCATCTTCTTCGCTGGCATGTGCTCTCGTAGCAGATGGCGGTGGTGTCACAATAGCAGATGAGCTTGTTGCGGCCGACGTAGATAGAGATCGCATTCGAACGATCCCCATAACACCCGAACGCTGGATGTCGTTTGGGCTTCTCTTTCCAGTTCACTCAGAGCCAAACAAAGCGCGTGACCAGTTCGTTGACATACTAAAATCCCATGTCGCGACACTCGCGGCATCAAGCCAGTCGATAGAAGTGATTTACTAGAAGCACACGCATTCCTGTGGACCTCTTCACCAAGATTTTTGATACTTCTGAAATTTTGGAACCAGAAAGCGGACTTTGGTGTTTGATGCAGCTTTAAGCACTATGGGCTCGTTGCCGCCATCAAAGCATCCGCAGCAGCATTTGTCGGGGCTAGATCTCGGCGATGTGGTCGGCCCAAACCGGTCACTCGACGCGGTGCCACTATTCTGCGATCGCGCCCACATTACCGCCATTCGCTGCGCGAGCGAAGAACAAGAAGCGATGAAATTAGTGAAATGCCGAACAAGCCCTAGCTTGGAGCTAAGTACCAGCTTTGCACTGCGACCGAAATTTCTCCGATGTCGAGTTGAACTCAGTGGGCAGCACCGGAAGTCGTGTAGAAATAGCATGTTGTGTATCAATCTTTTTGGCGCGATTCAGATAAGCATTTGCGTTGTGGGAGTTGCCCAAGCACTCGAGTGCAAAAGCACGTAGATAAAGGTGACCCGCTTCGTTGGGACGTAAATCGGACGCCATCGCCGCGTCCTTTTCAGCGCCTTCATAATCCTTGTCGCAAAACCTGGCGATGCCGCGCAGGAACAAGCGGTACGGCTGAAGTGGATCTCTTTCGCCATGGTCAATAAGCCGAGAAAACGCCGAAACTGCACCCTTGAAATTCGCCTCCAAAAGGCAAATTTGCCCCTCAAGTTCATAGTTTTCTCTGTACGCTGGGTTGATACTGGAACTACGGATTAAATCTGCTCGTGCACCGTCCGGATCTTTGGCAACAGTGGCGCGATATAATCCCCGGCACCAAAACACATAATCGCTTTGAGGGGCTCGAACGACGGCCTTGTCCAGGTCGTCTTGCAACGATTTTTGAAGCGCACTTGGCAGGCATTCACGTCGCGCCCCAAATAGCATGATTTGCGCTTCGGCACGCATCGCCAGAGAAACTCCATCATCTGGATTGAGATCGAGCGCTCTGTTCAATAAATCCAAAGCTGTAGACCAGCTTTCAAATGTCACCTTGTAAAATTCGTTTGCTGCTTTCGCACGAAGTTCTGAGACACTAAGTTCATTGACTGATATACCGGCAAGCCTGTCTCCATCAAACGCGTTCGTTTGCAGGCGTAATTCTCCCTCCGCAAGCTCAAGAACCTCGTCACAAAACGAAAATATGTCCTCTGCAGGAAGGGTATAGGTCCGCGACCACACGGATCTCGCCTCAGAACGCAGTGTGAGGTTGAGAGTAAGCCTTCCCTTTCCGCCAGAGAGGCGAAGCCGACCTCTGAGGTCATAAACGGCATCATCCGATTTGCTTGAATGTCCATCAAAAACCAGAATACCCCTGCGACGCGAAAGGCGTACGATGAGCTCTTCGCGTAGGTCACCCGCGATCGCGTTTGTTTCGCTGTCACCAGGTGCACAATCCACCGATTGCATAATGATCGAGGGAACCTGACCCTGCTGAGGAAGTGCATTGACGTTGGGGCGCCACTGATAGAGCCGAACCGGCTGAGTGATGTTTTTTAAGCTGAACGTCCCTGCATCCTGCAGGTCACTACGGTTATCGTCGGCGAGTTGTCGGAATAGGTCTTCCGAAATCATCAAACCTCCCGGCGGCGCCTCAGCCTGTATGCGTTGCACGATGTTGATGCCAGCCCCGTAGAAATCGTTTTCGTCAAAGCTGACCTCACCAATGTGACAGCCGATCCTGAGTTTGACGCCCGGTTTGATATGCAGGTTTGATTGAGCTGCTTTTGCGCTCGCAAGCGCTGCTCCGACCGATGAAAATGCTATGATCCATCCGTCTCCCATTCTCTTCAGCACCTCACCGCCCATTTCGGTGACAATTGGTTCCAGATCCTGGTTTTTGAGCGCCTGAACAGCATCGATGGCCACAGACTCATCCTTGCTCATCATTGCGGAATACCCGACCACGTCGGCAGCGAGCAAAACGGCAATTCGCGACTGCATTTCTTGTTCCTTCGTCCAGAAATTGGATTGATATGCTGAAACCGAGAGGGCTCCTCGGTCGCAGGCGTTCGTAAACTGTTATCCGAAAGACCTAGAGGATCGCTGCAACGCGTGCTTGAGTTAAGCCTGAGAAGAATCTGAGATTTTAGACGTACGTCCCAAAAGAAGCGGGTTCAGTGAAGACAACCACCCGGACAAAATAAACGCTCAGAAGGGCAAGTGTGTGCGAGGCTGCAAGCAACTACAGAGGCTTAGGTCTGTTTTGATTGTTCTTACGTCGTCGCTGACGCGAGTTTCTTCAGCCCGCTGTTGGTTTTTTGCGCTTCGCGAGGTCGAGTGGCAGATTGACGTTCAACCCTGCTTTTCTCCAACCATCGAACGCCTTTTGAACCAACGGACCGGCGTAATAACTGAACACAATCTCATTTGGAACGGTTGCTTCGAAGTTCCGGCGGTTTCTCAACAGTTCCAGCCTCGCCGTTTCGGCGGCCTCAACATTTCCAAGCTCCGCGTGGAACCAAGCCTGATGCGCGTGATACCAAAAGAACCCGGGCATAGGCACTTTCTCGATCTCCAACAGTGCGGCGTTCCAATAATCGCCAAGAGCAAGACGCCAGGCATGAGGGTAATGATACCAGCCTGGATGAACCGGACTTAGTTCGATTGCTTTATCAAGAAGTGGAATTGCACGATCAAACGCGCCAAGAAACGCGTGGCATTGCCCAATCTCGGCTAGGATATCCGCGTGACCTGGGTTGAGTTTCAGCGCCATTTCAGATGTTTCGCGAAACCCGGCTAGGTCATTCGTATGAAACTGACACAAGGCCAGTGTCATACTCGCAAAGCCGCTTTGCGGATCGCTTTCCACGGCACGCCTTGCCGCATTCAGGCCGAGAGTGAGCACATCTGCATCCGGCCGTTCGTTCAGGTGAAATCGCTTTTCCTGCAAATAGATGAGCGCAAGCGCCGCCCACCCATCAGAGGCTTTGGGGTCGGCTTTCAGCAATTCGGGCAGCTGTTCGCGCAATTCCAGATGAAGCGCGGGATTGTATGTTTTGTAGAACTCGTAAAACTTCGCCACAGCAGCATAGACGTCCCATGTCTGCGCCTGACCTGCCAAAGTACGCTGCCGGTGCCGGACATCAATCTCGCCATGTCGGGTGGCAACCCGGCCTGCAATCAAAAGCCCGACCTCGTCCTGAATGTCAAAGATGTCATGGATGTCCCCTGCGCGGTCGATTTGCTCCATCAACGCGATCTCGCCAGTGGCAATGTCGCTGACCTGCACGGTCACGCGCAGTCTTTCGGCGGACCGACGCAGGCTACCTTCGACAATGAAATCGACACCAAAGTCGCGCGCGATTTCGGATTGACCGATCTTGTTGGTCTGAATATGCTGCGCCGTCAGGCGGGACAGGACGCGAAGGTTACGAAACCGAGTGAGGCTGGACGTGACCTCTTCGCTGAAACCATCGGCGATCTGCTGGTCCGCCTCTATCGGGCTCAGGCTGCGGAAGGGCAGGATCAGAAGGGTGGGTTCGTTTGTCGTCCGCACCGGGGCGCTTGTTTGGTTCTCAACCCCTGCAACCAGTCGGAACCCGACGCCGTGCACGGTTTCGATGATCTTCTGGGACGCGCCTGAATCGCCGACAACCCGCCTTGCCTCTTTGATGGCGGTCGAAAGCGTGGCGTCGGTGATAATGCGGCCATCCCAGACGAGCTGGATCAGGTCGTCCTTGCTGACGACCTGACCATCGGCATCAATCAAAGCGCGCAGGATACCGGCCGTTTGCCGAGTGAGACGACGCAAATCTGACCCTTGTTGCGCAGTCATCCGGTCAAAATCAATCCGGGCATCAGAAATCACTACTTCCATGGCGTCAGCCTATCGAAAGAAACTTCACCCGCAAACCTCGGCAAATTCTCAGACTCTTCTCAGGTCCGGCTCAAGCACCTGCCCCGGCTCATCGGTACGTCTTTTCATACAACGTTTTGCATTTGGAAGGATGACCCATGAAATATCGTGACGCGCTGCCTCAGATGGCAGGAAAACACATGATTACCGACGGCGGCCTGGAAACCTCACTGATCTTTCACGATGGTATCGATCTTCCCCTTTTCGCCGCCTTCAAAGCGCTTGAAAGCGAAGCGGGGATGGCCGCCATGGACGCCTATATGGACCGGTTTGCGCGGGTTGCGATTGAGGCAAAGCGCGGTTTCATCATGGATACGCCAACCTGGCGGGCCAGCGCGCGGTGGGCAGCAGAACTGGGTGTGTCACAGGACGACCTGCGCGCCATTCACCGTGAAACGATTAGCAGACTTACAACGCTCCAGGCCCGTTTTGAAACCCATGAAAGCCCATTTATCGTAAACGGCGTCATTGGCCCGCAAGACGATGGCTATGCGCCGTCCCGTTTGATGACCGCCGCGCAGGCCCAAGCCTACCACACGGAACAAATTGGTTGGTTCGCCGAGTTTGGCGCCGACATGGTGTCCGCGATCACGATGACCTACAACGACGAAGCGATTGGAGTGGCCAAGGCCGCGCAAGCCGTGGGCATTCCCGTCGTGATTGCTTTTACGGTCGAAACAGACGGGCGTTTGCCTTCCGGTGAAAACCTCGGAGATGCAATCCGCGCCGTCGATCACGCGACCGACGGCTACCCGGTTTACTTCATGATCAATTGCGCCCATCCCGATCACTTTTCCCACATTTTGCAAGGCGAATGGACCAGCCGGATTATGGGGCTGCGCGCAAATGCGTCGCGGATGAGTCATGCAGAACTCGACGAGGCCGCAGAACTGGATGACGGCGATCCGATTGAGCTTGGAAATCTCTACGCTGAGCTGTCGAAACTGTTGCCCAATCTAAAAGTCATGGGCGGGTGTTGCGGCACCGATCATCGTCATGTTGTCGCCATGTGTGACGCTACGGCCTCGTAAACATCAGCCCATTGCAACCGGAGTAATCAGATGCCCGACATCAAGATCAGAACTGGTGCGGATAAGGACGCGGGTGTCTTGCGTCAGGTCTTTGAGCTCGCAAGCCACGGCCTGTCGCCTTATCTGTGGCAAAAGGGGCTGAAGCCCGGACAGGACTACGACCAATGTGTCGCCGCGCGCATGATCGCCAAAATCCACGATCCGGAACAGGTCTTCAGGATCGCGGCTATCGACGGTGAACCAGTTGGTGGAATCCTGACCTATCGCATCACCAAACGGCAATCTCTGGATGGGGTGTCCGCAATGACGCGGGCCTTCAACGAGGTCGACAACCGCCTTTTGGGTACTGTGTATGTCAATGCCATTGCCGTTTTCCCAGGCTTCCGGCGCGCTGGCATTGCATCCGCTCTGCTTCAGAACGCACAAGACACCGCAGCAGGGACTGGCGATCCGGTCTCCCTGTCTGTCAGCAATGCAAACCCCGGCGCTATATCGACCTATGAAGCCAATGGATTCCGCCATATTGGCAAGGTCCGGATGAAGAAAGAAGACTGGCCAGGAGAAGGCGAAAACTGGTTGTTGATGGT
The DNA here is from genome assembly GCF_056535985.1 of Ruegeria sp. AO1. Taxonomy (NCBI): domain Bacteria; kingdom Pseudomonadati; phylum Pseudomonadota; class Alphaproteobacteria; order Rhodobacterales; family Roseobacteraceae; genus Ruegeria; species Ruegeria sp. AO1. The sequence goes on along the minus strand of NZ_JBQFJC010000002.1, from coordinate 114,724 downwards.
GAACGACATTGCCTGCCAATGGCACCAACCTGCCAGAACCCATTGCGTGCCCTCACAGCGCACGCTTTCGGCGTGATAGGAAGGGCTACGTGATGGAATATGTTCACATTCAAGCAGATGCCAATGGCGTAACCCATTTATCCAAGGAGGTGTGGGCGACGCATGAGGGAGAATTCACCCCTCCTTCGCCAGGTGGCTACGAAATTACCCAAGCGATCAAGGCAACGGGGGTCATCATGATGCACCACCCTGCGGGGTATCGGGACGCGTGGCATTGCGCGCCCACGCCTGTTCTTGGGACGGTTCTGTCGGGAACCATCCGCATTGATACGAGCGACGGCGATAGCTGTTTGCTGCAGCCCGGAGACCAGTTTGTGGCCACGGACTTGGATGGCGATGGCCACAAGATTGAGGAAGCAACCCTGAAACCCTACGATCTTGCGCTGGTGCTTTTGGACGATGTTCAAAGCTTGTATCCAGAGGCGCTAAAATGAAGCTCTTCTTCATGCCCGGCGCGTGTTCCTTGACAGTTCACGTTGCTCTCATCATGACTGGCCGAGACTTTAGGATTGTGCAGGTCGACTATACGACGCGCCGAACCTCTGAAGGCCAGAGTTTTTTGGACGTAAACCCAAAAGGGTATGTACCCGCATTAGAGACTTCGGACGGACAGGTCTTCACCGAAATCCCGGTCATCATTCAATATCTGGACAATTGCGCGCCCGAGGCAAAGCTGCGGCCGGTTGGTGAGTATCAACGACTTCGCTCATTTGAATGGTTACATTTCCTAGCCACGGAAATTCACAAGAGTTTCAGCCCGCTCTACCGACGCGATACACCACGCTCATTTCTTGAAGTAGGTCGTCAGCATCTAACGAAGCGCATCGCAGTTATAGAAGCTTCGCTGCAAAATGGCCCATATTTGTTAGGTGAAGAATTTTCGATAGCCGACGTCTATCTATATACATTGTGCCGCTGGCTCGAGGCTCAGGATCTGGTCATTAGCCAATGGCCGGCGCTTCGCGAACATTATCGAAGAATTGAGGCCAAGTCCGCGGTTCAAACAGCTCTCTTAAAGGAGGGTTTGTAGAAGCGCTAAGGGAGTCAACGTTTGGGATGCTGCCGACAATGGCCGATGCAAGGACGGCCCAAAGCGGCCGTTTGCGTCGGTGTCATCGAAGGTCTGGTTGGAGCCCAAGGCTGACGACGAAAAGACAGCCAATCGCTATTGGGTTTCTATTGCGTTTTCTAAGCAGCGGCTACTCAATAGCCGTCCGAAATGTATCCGTCAGCCGTTTGTTCAAACCGTGATGAGCTTCGGCTGAAGAAACGTAGTGCAACTCTGCCAAGGCAGCGATGTCATTGAAAATGACTACGGAGCCGCCTTCTTCATTCGCGTAAACCAATAGTTTTTGGCAAAAGGCATCCAAACCAATTGCCGGAAAGTCCGCCATAGCCACACCACCGGGCGCTGGTCCGCCGAACAGTAAAAGTACCGCCTCCGGCAGGTCCACCCCCAGTTGGGACGCTTCGGTCGCAAAATCGATTTTCCCAAACCACACAGTATCGTCCTGCTCCATCACTGCTTTACTGAGACGTTCCACTGCCTTTGGTACGCTGAGCTGAGATCGCAGTTCGATAACCCCATAGTCGGCAAACAATCCGTTAGTCGGCCCTGGTGCTGCATCCAAGCCGTTCAGAACTTCGAGCAGCTTGCTCTCAAATGTATTTAACGCTTGGGTGTCATTCAGACCATGCCGCACTTTGAGAAACTGAGAGTCTGTATAGGCGATCTGCGGGCGATCATCCTGATCGAATGAGAGAACGCGAAAAGGAAGGTCCAGACCTGCACGTATGTTCTCCTCCAGTATAGGTGTGTTTACCTCTGGATCAGAGAAAACGAGTACACGAGATGCTGGCATTTCGACGCCTTCGGCCTTGGCCAGGCGCGCGTGATCTATCGATGCAATTGGAGCAGCTCCCGCTTCGGAAACGGCAGTCTCAAGCTCTAAGAAGTTTTCGTCCACAGCGGTCTGGACAGATGAAGATTGTGCAAAAGCGGATGCCGAAACTGATAAAGTTGCGATCATCGAGAAAACAAAGCCAGACCTCACCATTTTACCATTTCCTGTTTCCTCGTACTTTTTTCAGAGAAACCGCCGCCAGAGTTGCAAAAGCTATCTCGGCTGCAAGATAAAAGAGAAGTACCCCGTTCGGAACTCCATCGATAAGGATGCTTAGTATGCGCCCAACGGCCAGTCCTGACATAAACAAAAATAGAACCCACAGCGCGGGGCGTTGTAACTCTGGTTTCGAAGCAGCCGCCAACCAAAACAGCGCGTTTGCCATGTAAAGACCCATAATCGCTCGGAACACGTGGGTTTGGTTCGTGCCTTCCACCGGAAATCCCAGCAAAACTGGGATCGAACTACCCGGCATCAGGCCATATGATAACGCAATTGGCACGAGGCCGACGGCAGCAAGCAGAAGGACTAATCTGGCACTCATGGAGGACTCCTTCTCGTAGAGGTGTCGCTTTGTTGCGAAATTCCTAATCGGCTTTTTGGGGCATCCGAAGATCCGAACCGGATGCCCACGCTGCGGTGAGAAGGGCGTATTGCAAGCCTCGCTTTTTCTACTGAGAGATGCCGCCTTCGGTTGATGTCTGTTCTTCAACATGGTCTTGATTGGCTACCGGCTTCCCCCGCGGAGGGAACTCCTCGAAAGTAGCGAGATGTGCCTGCACTAATCGGGCGGCTGGGCCGAATGCCCACATTTTCTCACCCATCCAGCGGACGTACATCCCGCTTTCCTCCGCTGCTTTCTCGTAAGGATCGCGGCGAAGGTTGAAGAGTAACGGGGCGACCAATTCTTCCTTCGGGCCTGACCAGCCGTGGTTTTGAACGACAAAGTGCGCTTTCCAATCGTTGTAGCGTACTGCTTGGAGGTCCGTACCCTGATAGTAAATCAGCTCGCGGCGATTGCTCTCTTCTTCCTCACCTGTCAGGTAAGATAGTTGGTTGTAGCCATCGAGATGCACTTTATAGCCTTCATATCCCTCTAGGAGCTTTTCTCTTAGATCTGTCGGACCTCCAGCCGCAGCTACAAATGTTGGCATCCAGTCCATTCCGCTGAAGATGCCGTTCAAGACTTGACCTTCAGGAATTTTGCCCGGCCAGCGAATAATCGCAGGAACTCTAAAGCCACCTTCCCAAGTAGTACCCTTTTCCCCATGAAACGGTGTCGTACCACCATCAGGCCACGTCAGTGTTTCCGGGCCATTGTCGGCAGTAAACATCACTATGGTATTATCGGCGACTCCCAGATCCTCAAGGTGGCTGAGAACGTTACCAACGTTGTTGTCCAACTCCTTCATGACAACATCCTGAAGTCCGCGCCCATTGCCCAACATAGCTTCGTATTCGGGGCTGAGGTGGGTCCAGACGTGGGCACGGGCTGGAGCCATCCAGACAAAAAACGGAGTGTCCGACTCAACTGCACGAGAAATGAAGTCCTTTGTGTAAGATGTCACTTCGTCATCCAAAGTCTTTTGGCGCTCAGGAGGTGCAGGTCCGTCATCAATGATGCGCTGCTTTCCGAGTTTTCCAAATCGCGGGTCGACCGTTTCGTCTTCTTCTTCTGTTGCAAAAGAATGAATGATGTTGCGAGGCGCAAATTGCGCATTGAATTCTGGGTCGTCTGGCCAATCCGGATCAGACGTATATTCCATAGCATTCAGGTGATAGAGCCAACCCCAATACTCGTCGAAACCTTTTGTAGTCGGTAGGAACTCGTTGAGATCGCCCAAGTGGTTTTTACCGAACTGGCCCGTCGTGTACCCCAACTTTTTTAAGAACATTGGAAGCGTCGGATCATCTGGATTTAACCCTATTGGATCCCCCGGCAGCCCTACCGTGTGCATACCAGTCCGAATAGGCAACTGTCCGGTCATGAAGGCTGATCGACCGGCGGTACAACTTGGCTCGGCATAATAATCTGTGAGACGAGCACCCTCAGACGACAGGCGATCCAAGTTCGGCGTCTCAATGCTTTTGACACCTCCGTGGTAAACGCCGACGCTCGCCCAACCTACGTCATCTGCCATGATGACAAGAATGTTGGGCGGGGTATCTTCGTCGGCCCAAGCTCCAGTGAAAGCAAAGCAAACCGCGCCCGCTACTGAGACAAGCTTGTTCATTTAGACCTCCCGACACGCTATTTCTTACCAACGATAGGAAAAACATCGGCTTGGAGGAACAGTCTATTTTGTTAACTTTTTAGGCTCAGCACTTTATTTTAAGTCATTTCTTCGGCCGCAAAGTCCGCAGAGCGGTCATTGCTGCACTGCGCACCGAATGACTGCTTCGAGCCCATTGTTGACGTTCCTAAGGTAAATTTCCTCGGTCATGCAGGGCGATGAGAACGCACTCACTGCGTGAACCCACACATCACAAGTGTGGTCAAAATCGGAAGCTAACTTTAAACACTCGCTGCAAAATCTGTATTACCGCTAGACAATCTGATTGCCCAGAACACATTCGCCAATTGGCGCAAGTATCAAGCTCCGCGCATTCGAAGGCTATGGATGAGCTTGCGATCTTCCTTTGAATAATGCTTGCAAAGGTGCTCCGTTTGGATCGCACGGACTTTGTCGCTCTGCAAAAATCCTTGCGAAACAAGTGTTAGAGTGATCAGACTTACATAGTCACAAAGAGGAAAAGCCGTACCGAGACCGGTTAAATCAGAAGATGCCACAATTAAGCGTGGCCGCCCTCACAGGTGACATGACAGTTCCCGGCTCAAAGCCGGAAGCTGGATAGTTATGGGAGGAAAGACTTTGAAGAAATTGACCAACACACTTGCTGGCTCACTGATCGCATTCGCCGCTTCCATGGGTGCTGCGCAAGCCGACAAGCTGACATTCTACTGTTCGGCGCAGGAAGACTGGTGCCAGCTGATGGCGCGCAGCTTCGAGGACGCCACCGGCATTGACGTGAACATGACTCGCAAATCCTCTGGCGAGACCTTTGCGCAAATCCGTGCGGAAAGCTCAAACCCAAAAGGAGATGTCTGGTGGGGCGGCACGGGTGACCCGCACCTTCAAGCGGCCGAAGAAGGTTTAACTATGGAATATGTCTCGCCCATGCGTGACCAGTTGCATGACTGGGCAATTTCACAGGCCGAAAGTGCTGGCAACAAGACCATCGGTATCTATTCGGGTGCGTTGGGCTATGGCTACAACTCTGACCTCCTGGCGGCCAACAACCTGCCTGAACCCGCTTGCTGGAAGGACCTGCTCAAGCCGGAATATAAAGGGCACGTTCAGATGGCGAACCCGAATTCGTCCGGAACTGCCTACACGACGCTGGCGTCGATGGTGCAGATCTTTGGCGAGGACGAGGGCTTTGAGTTCATGAAAGGCCTTCACGCCAACATAAATCAGTACACCAAATCTGGTTCGGCGCCCATCAAGGCCGCGGGTCGTGGCGAGAACACGATCGGCATTGTCTTCATGCATGACGCCGTCAAGCAGGCGGTGTCAGGCTTCCCTGTAAAGGTTGTCGCCCCGTGCGAAGGCACTGGTTACGAGATCGGTTCGATGTCGATCATTGAAGGCGCTCGCAACGAAGAAGAAGCCAAAAAGTTCTACGACTGGGCGCTGAGTGCCGAAGCCCAGAACCTCGCACTTGAAGTCAATGCCTTCCAGGTCCCGTCCAACAAGGGTGCGCAAACATCTGAAAGCGCCCCGGATATGAGCCAGATCAAGCTGATCGACTACGACTTCAAAAAGTACGGCTCCTCTGATGAGCGTAAGCGTCTGCTGCAAAAGTGGGACGAAGACGTTTCGGTGCTGCCGCAGTAAGTGACTGACAAAGCGAAAACCAGGACCCACCCGGTATTGATCTTCTGGATCATTGTCGGTTGGGTCGGCTACGTCCTGCTGCCATGGTACATGGTTGAGGATGGCCTTTGGTCATTTGAATGGCTCTTTAACGGCTATCCGTTTGACGAAGATTTTGCGCCCGCTCTATTTCTGATCGGGCGGGGTGAAAAGCTCTGGCTTGCACCCTTGCTGATCCCGCTGGCATTGCCAATTCTGGTGCTGGGTAAACCTAAATCTGATCCGATCTACGCTAAGATCCTGATTCTTGCCGGTGCACTGGGCTTTGGCTGGCTGATTGCGCAAGGCTTCGGGATCGGCATTCGCGGCTTCAACTTCGACTGGCTCAAGGCCCTCTTTGGTGAGCCGAAAATCCGACAGTTCGGCATGGGGTATGGAGCGATGCTCTGTGCGTCGGCTTTCCTGTTCCTGCTCACGCAGGGCATCGCGGCGCGCGGTGCAGTCAACGGCGATGTGTTTGTCGTCAGCGCCATCGGCGGCGTCATTACAATCGTCACCGCCTTCGTGTTCTTTCCAATTGCCAACATGCTGTTTTCGGCCTTTTTGACCGAAGACGGCGCCTATTCGGTATCTGTTTTTGCCTCAAAATTCTTTGATTACCGTCTCTGGGGATTGGGGTGTTTTTGGGGTGCTAAATGCGGCGCCGCGTGGAACTCCCTCTTTTTGGCCATTCTCGTCGGCCTGATCACCACGGTTCTGGGACTTTGTTTTGCACTTGTGGTCACCAGGTCAGGGTTTCGGTTCAAGCGTGGGATGCGCGCGCTGACGGTTTTGCCAATCATCACGCCCCCCTTCGTAATCGGGCTGGCCTTGATCCTACTCTTCGGTTTATCCGGGTCGGTCACAGTCTTTTTCGCTGATCTTTTTGGCGTGCAACCGTCGCGGTGGCTCTATGGAATGCCGGGTGTCCTGATCGCCCAGACGCTGGCCTTCACCCCCATCGCATTTCTGGTGCTGATTGGTGTTGTCGAAGGCGTGTCGCCGTCGATGGAGGAAGCCGCCCAAACGCTGCGCGCCAATAGGTGGCAAACCTTCCGAACGGTGTCGCTGCCCCTGATGAGGCCCGGTCTGGCGAATGCCTTTCTGCTCGGCTTCATCGAAAGCATGGCCGACTTCGGCAACCCGCTTGTTCTAGGCGGTAATTTTGACGTTCTGTCGACCGAGATTTTCTTTGCCATCGTCGGCGCGCAATATGATCAGGGTCGGGCCGCCGTGCTGGCCATGGTACTGCTCTTCTTCACGCTGTCTGCCTTTTACGCGCAGCGCGCCTGGCTCGGTAAGAAAAGCTACACCACCGTTTCCGGCAAGGGGGACGCTGGCGTGCATCCGCTGATGCCCAATGGGCTGGCAATACCCGTGCTGGCCATCGCGTCCATCTGGGCGCTGTTTACAGCGGTTGTGTACGGCATGATCATTTACGGCAGCGTCGTTGAGCTTTGGGGCGTCAACAACACGCTCACCTTCAAACACTATGTCACCGCCTTCTCAGTGCGCTTTGAAGAGGAAGGCATCCGCTGGACGGGTGCCGCATGGGACAGTTTCTGGACCACCATCAGCATTGCGGCCATAGCGGCTCCGCTGACGGCAGCTGTAGGACTGGTGACCGCCTACTTGCTCACGCGCCAAAATTTCGCCGGAAAGAACGCCTTCGAATTCGGAACGATGCTGTCCTTCGCCATTCCCGGTACCGTAATCGGGGTCAGCTACATCCTGGCTTTCAACGTTCCCCCGATCGAAATCACAGGCACTGGTGTGATCCTCGTGATCAGCTTCATTTTCCGCAACATGCCCGTCGGCGTGCGTGCGGGCATTGCATCCATGTCGCAACTGGACAGGTCGCTTGATGAATCCTCGCTGACGCTGGGTGCAAACTCGTGGCAGACGTTCCGACGCGTGATCCTGCCCCTGCTTAAGCCCGCCATCCTAGCGGCACTCGTCTACAGTTTTGTCCGCGCGATGACCGCGATCTCGGCAGTCATTTTTCTGGTATCGGCCGAATACGACATGGCGACTAGCTACATCATCGGGCGCGTCGAGAACAATGACTACGGCCTTGCCATCGCCTATTCCACCACGCTGATCTTCGTGATGCTGGCATCTGTAGGGCTTTTGCAATTCCTCGTGGGCCGCGTGCAGATCGGACGGCGCACCCAGATCGGAGCGGAACGAACGACATGACGGATACCAACATTGCTAGTAAAGCCGCGCCGGTTCGGTTCGAAGGAGTGTCAAAAGTATTTGGCAAAGATGTCGTGGCCGTCGACAACATCGACCTGCATGTGGAAGCAGGTAAACTGGTGACGCTGCTGGGGCCATCGGGCTGCGGCAAAACAACGACGCTGCGCATGATTGCCGGTCTGGAGATGGCCAGCTCGGGCCGGATAGTGATTGGCGATCGCGACGTGACCAAGCTGCCCGCGACCGATCGCGATGTGTCTATGGTGTTTCAGTCTTACGCCCTGTTCCCACATATGAGCGTGCTAGAAAACGTGATGTACGGTTTGACATTCTCCGGCTTTGATAAGAGCGAGGCTAGATCGCGCGCGCTCAAAGGGTTGGAACTGGTGGGCCTCAAGGGCTTCGACAACCGTTTGCCTAGCGAACTGTCAGGAGGCCAGCAACAACGTGTTGCAGTCGCCCGCGCGCTGGTGCTGGAACCGCAGGTGCTGCTCTTTGACGAACCCCTGTCGAACCTCGATGCCAAACTGCGTCGACAGGTGCGCGAAGACATTCGCTCCATTCAGCGGGACCTCGGACTGACGGTTGTCTATGTAACCCACGATCAGGAGGAAGCGCTTGCCGTGTCGGACGAGATCGTCGTCATGCGTAACGCCGCCATCGCCCAGATCGGCACACCACGGCAACTCTATGACGCACCAATCGACCGCTTCGTGGCCGACTTCATCGGTGAAGCGAACCTGATCGAGTGCAAAATCGTCGAAGTCGATGACGATCAGGCGACAATCGACATCGAAGGACACCGCCACAGCTTGCCCTCCCGCGATTTGCCCGTGGGTCCGGCAACGCTGGCGGTGCGTCCGTCCCGCATCCTGATCGGATACGAAACCGGCATCCCGGCAAAAGTCTCCAAGGCTACCTATGTCGGCGTGCGCATGGAATACACGCTGACCGGCGCATTCGGACAGGTGTTTGCCGTGCAGGACGACGTGGATGACCCGTTGCAACCGGGCGCTGACGTCAAAATGGCCTTTGCGGACCGGGGACCGGTTTTGCTGCCGAAGGGCTAACATTGCCGAAACTCGTTATCATTTCGCACCCGGAAGTGGTCGTGAACCCAGAGATCGCAATCACCAAATGGGAACTGAGTGAGGTGGGCCGCACCCGGGCCGAAGCATTTGCAAATGCGCCGATCATGGCCTCGGTCAGCGCCATCTGGTCCAGCACCGAACGCAAGGCAGAACAGACAGCTGCGATCCTGGCCAAACCGCACGGCCTTGAGGTGAAGTTAAACCCGGCGCTGGGCGAAAATGACCGCAGTGCCACCGGTTTCCTGCCACCGCACCAGTTCGAAGCCGCCGCCGATGCATTCTTCGCTGCACCCGACGTGAGCTTTCGCGGCTGGGAAACCGCGACAGATGCTCAGGCCCGGATTGTCGGGGCAGTCACGTCAATCATGGACGCGCACGATGGTGGTGATCTTGCCATCGTAACCCACGGCGCGGTTGGGACGCTGCTATGGTGTCATCTCTCCGGAGTGCGGATTGATCGCCAGCACGACCAGCCTGGGCAGGGGCATTTCTGGAGCGCTGATTTGGACACGCTGTGCTGTAGCCCCGGCTGGTGGGCTATCGCCTGACGCAAATCAGACGTGCCATGCCTTCTCGCAAATTGCTTTGAGATCATCAAAGATCTTTGGCGTACCGGCAATGACGCGGCCACCATCGCGGATCATTTCATTGGCGTCCTGTTCTTCGACGACACCACCGGCCTCTGCGATCAACAGCTGACCGGCAAGACAGTCCCACGCGTTCATATGCTCTTCGACGTACCCCAACAGTCGGCCTGCCGCGACATAGGCAAGCGACAGCGCGCCGCTTGCATTGCGATGATACATGGCCCCGCGTTCGATGATGGCTGAAATGATTGGGATCACCTTTGCCGCTTCGATGCGGTTCGAATATCCGACCGAGACGGTCCCGCTTGCCATATCGACGCCTGATGCGACCTGCATTGGCTGCCCGTTGAGCGTTGCTCCCGCCCCCCGCATGGCGGCAAAGGTCTCAGCCACGTTCGGCTCGTGAATGACACCGATTTGTGTTTGTCCCTCTGAAACAACCGCCAGAACGATCGTCCACGCCGGAATGCCGTTTACGAAGTTCGTGGTGCCGTCGATTGGGTCGATCACCCAGTCAAACCCGCTGGACCCTGATTTCGCAGCGTGCTCCTCTCCGAAGATTCCATCATCGGGATAGGCCTCGGATATTTTTTCGCGAACATACGTCTCGACATTCCGGTCGGCTTCGCTAACCCAATCCTGAGCACCCTTTGCATCCACCACCAGAGTGTCTCTATTGCCAAAATATCTTATAGCCAACGCGCCTGCTTCTTCAGCCACTTTGGTGGCGAACAAACTTCGATCAGAGATGCTTTGCACTCGATCCTCCTGCCGTTAAATTCTGTTTCTGATTATGAACAATAGGCGGTGCCGGGGGTCAGCACCACCAAGCAAGATTAAAACCCGTTTCGTCGATTTCTTCAGATACAAATTACGACAACGAAATGAAGTCCCAAACTAATGGTGGACAGCGGACCTATGACTGCTTCGTCCGCAAGCTGGTCGTAGCCAAGGTTTCGGAGAGCGACCGCTTTTTGTGAGAGCGGTCGTTCCTGTTCGAAGCTCCGAGTTTTCGGGGGTGAACGTCCATTCAAAGCCCCTAATCGGTCATCTGATTAAATCCGTCAGGTGACTGCGTTGAGCCCAACCTGTGAATTCAGAATATGCGCGGCATGCGTGCGCAGCGAAGACAATTCTGCGCCAGCGTAAGTCTGAATGCTTCCGTGCAGCATACGATCCAGTCATTGGCAAAATAGAGTAACGAGACCCGGTACCTTAGTTTCGCTAGTTTCCCGATCTGCATGCCTTTGGCCGCAAAAGCATCGGACCATAGACCAGAACAAACCCTCCGAAGGCCATCAGCCAGAACACGCCGGAAAGTGCGCTAAGGCCCAAATGGAGCGGGGTCAGAAACCGCATCAGCGCCGCGGCAAAGACGCATACAAAGATCGCGACAGTTGCCTTGCCCGCCGCCAATTCGCGGCCTGTATGGCCCAATGTGGCCCGGGTCATGACCGCCAGCGTCATCGCCCCGATGGCACCTGCCATCCACAGATGCTGTGCCCCCGCAGTGCCGGGATTGCCCATGATCTGGTCAAGACCAAGCGCGAATGCGCCGAGTGGAATAAAAGCATAGGACGCATGCAATGCAAAAACCAACGGCTCGTTCAGCGTGTGGTGCCCTTGCCACCTGGTCAGCCGCATCAGGTGCAACACTCCGAACACCAGCAGGCAGAGCCCTGTCGTGACTTTGAACGGGGCCAGCGTCCAGATCGCCAGGATCGGCAGGCTGAGCAACAGCGTGAGCTTGTCGAAGAACTGCATCGGTGGGACAGGACGTACGGCACGTTGTTCGCGCACCAGCCAGTTGCGGGTAAAGGACGGAATGATCCGACCACCAATGACGGCGATCATCATCACAGCTGTCGCCAAGCCCAACCGTAGTCCATGGCCCTGTGCCGCGTATTCACCGACAAGTGCTTCAAAGTGAAACAGCGCATTGGCCAGCGCAAAGACCGTCAGCAATCCCAGCACAATCAGGTTCCGCCAGTTTTTGCCCGCAATGATTTCGCGCAGGATCAGACCGCCAAGCGCGACGGGAAAAGTGAGATCAATCACTGGAGCAATCATGGGCGGAAATGCCTGCGAGAACAGGACAGCCCCGCGCCCTGCGCACCAGAGCGCAAAAAGCACCGCCAGCCGCCAGGCGACAATGGGCAAACGACCGGTCCAGTTGGGAACAGCCGTCAGCAGGAAACCGGCAAGCACCGCGCCAAGATAACCGAAAAGAAACTCATGCGCATGCCATGACCCACGGTCGAACCGCGTTGGCAGGTCAAGCATCCCCGACAGAACAGCCAGCCAAAGACTCATGGCTACAATGACCCAGACAGCTCCAAAGAGGAAAAAGGGCCGAAACCCGAAGCTGAACAGAGCGGGCCCCTGCCAACGGCGCATTTGTTCTGCGGATGTCTGAGCCATCATAAAGCTCCTGCTTGCGGTCTGTTGTGCTTTGATACTCTGCCGTCTGCGAGGCGGGTCCGTTGCGGTCTCATACCTCTGCCCTTTTTTCCGCGACATCCATCAGATGGCGGATGTGCCGCGCAAAGTACCATGTCGCAGGCACTCCGACGATTGCGCCAGTGAGGACCGACAAGCTGGTGGGAAGCACGGGTCCGCCTATCCAACTGAAGATCAGTGAAGCAAAGAACACATTGACCGCTGCCGCGCCCGCGCCGAACGGGTAAAGCGCAACCGCGATTTTGGTTGTGGACCAGCCCGCCCGTGTCATCTGCGCGACACCAACCATTGTACCGCGACCATGCTAAGCACAAGCGTGATGCAGGCCACGGCGTACCAGAATTCCGCCGTAGCGGATTGCGCCTGTGGAATCGGCCGATCGAAGCCGTTCGCGAAGAGGCGCGAGCCTGCTAGAATGATGATGCCTAATAGGGAAAGAAAGAGGCGCATATCAGGTCTCCTGTGTCAGTGTTCTGTAGATGTCGGGCAGTGCGCGCAGCAGGCGTTCGGGTTTCGGCAAAAGCGTAAACCCACCGCGTCCGAAGATGCGCGCGAACCAGTCCTGCCCATCTTCGTCGATCACCACGCCATGCAGGCTCTGGCCCGCAGCGCAGGCTTCGCGCACGGCCATGTGGCTGTCTTCGATTCCGTGCTGGCCTTCGTAATGGTCCAGATCGTTGGGTTTGCCATCGGTCAACACGATCAGCAGTTTGCGGACGCTCGGTTCCTCGGCCAATTGCGCGCTGACATGGCGGATCGCGGCACCAAGCCGGGTGTAGTGGCCGGGCTTCAATGCACCAATATTGGCGGTGATCGCCGGTGACATCGGATCTTCGAAGTCCTTGCAGCGAGTCAGGAACACTCGATCACGGCGCAGCGATGAAAAACCCCAGATACCGCAGCGGTCGCCTGCCGCGTCGATCCCGGCGGCCAATGCGGCCATCGTGTCACGGGCCACGTCGATGACGGAAGTATCGCCGATAGCCGCTTCTGTGGACCGCGACGTGTCGATCAGGAAAGCAGCCGACACGTCGCGATCCATTTGCTGCGCGGCCTGCCAGATACGATCTGACCCGCGCCCGGTCGCCACCATGTCGGCACGTGCGGTCAGGACCGCGTCAAGGTCCAGCTCTGCCCCGTCGACTTGGCGCGGCTGCAATACGCGGCGCGGGTGCAGGGCCTCGAACTGGCGGCGGACTTCACGGACATAGCGCTCGTTTGGTGTAAAGGTTTCTCCATCGGCCAAGACTGGCGCATCCAGCACGCGGCAGTGATCTTCCATGTAACTGTGCGACCGGTGGTTCCATTCAGGGTAGGTGTGCTTGCCCGCCAGAGCCTCGTGATCAGCATCGGCTGGCGACAGGTCAAGATGCAGGCGCAGCCGCGTGGCAACCTTGCGGTCCTGTTTCGACAGGGTGATCCTGTCCTGGTCGTCGGCCGCCTTCTGAGCGGTTTTGTCATCGTCGTCATCGACGCTGCGGTTGATGTTCATTGATTCGACCCATGACAGGATCGATTCAAACCGGTGAATGATGAAGCTGTCTTTGCGGTTCTGCTGATCCTGATCTTTGCGCTCACCCAGCTTGCGGTTAGTGAGAGCGGCATCGGGTGCCGGTGCGGCGGGATCGGCTTCGGCATCGTCGGCTGCCTGCCCGCCCGTGCCCGGGTGTTCAAAGCGCAGCCATATGGGGACAGGAGCGCATGGCATGTATCTGCGCGCGTCTGCACCTGTGGCATCAAGCTTGGGAGCCTCGCCACACAGCTGATTGCGGATCGCTTGTTCCATTACGGCCTCTTGGGCGGGGCGGTGCATGTCCGGCCGGGAGTCCGCACAAAACGCAGACATCGCGAGGTAATGCTTCCGCAGTCCCGGGCAGGCCAGATAGGCCTTGTCCGCAGCCACTGCATTCGCACGAATATGCGCACAATCCCGTGCGGGGCCGGGCGCGCCCGGATCGAATGCACCGACCTCGCTCACAGCGGCAAGTGCCGTCAGCCAGAAAAAGGCAGCACGGTTCAGGTCCGGGTCGGGGAAGGCTTCCATGACGGGTGGCAATGCGAGCCGTTCGCCATCGAAACGCGCCACCCATTCGCGATCCCGCTCGGCCCCAAGCTTGCGGCGCATCACCTGCCGATGCTGCACGACACTTGGTGCGACTTCGGCCAGTTCGACCCCCGGTGCCCCGCCGAGCGCGCGGAAGAGAACGGCAAGGCTGGGTCGGACTGAGGCCAGCGTGACGCCCGCTTCGGGGTATGTGACGCCAGCCCCGATCCCGCTGGCCATGTCGTGCCAGAGGTTTCCGACCGTCTCTTCAGGCTCCATGAGGTCGCGCAAGTGCATCGCCGTCACCCGTAGATTGTGCTGACCAGATCGCGCAGCGACTGCTGGACATCCGGCTCGTCGCTCAATGGTTCGATGACTGCCGCCTCAAGCGCCTGGGTCACCCCCATACCGCCAGCCATCAGCGTAGCGGCGTAGATCAGAAGGCGGGTTGAGACGCCTTCCTCAAGATCCATCCCGCTAAGATTGCGGATATGGCTTGCCAGACGGACCAGCGGCGCAACACGTCCCGGCTCCAGCCTGCTTTCCGACGCGACTACTGCGATCTCGGTTTCCGTGTCGGGAAAATCGAAACTGATCGAAAGGAACCTTTGGCGTGTCGAGGGTTTGAGCCGCTTGAGCACGTTCTGGTAGCCGGGGTTGTAGCTGGCCACCAGCATGAACGCTGCAGGTGCCACCAGCTCTTCACCCGTGCGGTCGATCATCAGGGTGCGCCGCGTATCCGTCAGCGGGTGCAGCACCACGGTGACATCCTTGCGCGCCTCGACCACCTCGTCGAGGTAACAGATACCACCCTCTCGCACGGCCCGGGTCAGGGGGCCATCCACCCAGACGGTTTCGCCCCCCTTGAGCAGATAACGCCCGATCAGGTCCGCCGCCGACAGATCGTCATGACAGGCGACGGTATAAAGCGGCTTGCCCAGACGCGCTGCCATATGTTCGACAAAGCGCGTCTTGCCACAGCCGGTCGGCCCCTTCAGAAGAAGGGGCAAACCATTGTCACAGGCCGTCTCGAACAGCTCGCATTCATGCGCGACGGGCTGATAGAACGGCAGGGTCGGAGGGGTTTGAATGTTCATGGCTTACTCTCCGGGAACCGAGCTGGCCGAGCCGGGCGTGATGATCTCTTGCTTGCGCACGACCAGCATCGAGTAGATGAACAGCAGCGCTCCGATCACCACGGCGGCACCTGCGCCGAACCGCATCAGATAAAAGATCGACAGAGCGTCCTGTACATCCATGTAATAGTCACCGACCACTCTCTGCATATGGGTCTGGATGGTGCCCGCAAACGTCAGCACGAAGGTCATGAATGCCATACCGCCGGTCATCAGCCAGAACGAGGCCATGTTCAGCACCTGATTGTAGGGTGCGCGGCCCCGCAGCATCGGCATCGCATAGGTGAAGACCGCCAGGTTCAGCGCCACATAGGCCCCATAAAAGGCAAGGTGGCCATGGGCTGCGGTGATCTGCGTGCCGTGGCTGTAGAAGTTGACCCCGTGCAGCGTGTGCAGGAAACCCCAGACACCGGCACCAAAGAAGGCCACGGTGGACGACCCGAGCGACCACAGCAGCGCAGCCTTGTTGGGGTGGTTCTTGCGGCCCTTCCAGACCATGACAAACGCAAAGCTCATCATTAGAAAGAAGGGGATCACCTCGAAGGTGGAGAAGATCGAGCCGACCCACTGCCAGTAGCTTGGCAGACCGATCCAGTAGAAATGGTGCCCGGTGCCAAGAATGCCGGAAAACAGCGCGGTGGCGACGATGACATAGAGCCATTTTTCCACCACTTCACGGTCCACGCCTGTCAGCTTGAGAAGCAGGAAGGCGAGGATGGCGGCCATTACCAGTTCCCAGGTCGCTTCGACCCACAGGTGCACGACGAACCACCAATACATCTTGTCGAGGCTCAGGTTGTCCGGGTTGATGAACGCAAACACCCAAAGCAGCGACAGCAGCCACAAGCCCATCAGCAGAACGTTAGTGATCGCTGTCTTCTTGCCCGCCAGAACGGTCATTGAGACGTTGAACAGAAAGATCAGCGCCGCGACGAGGATGCCGAACTTGACCCATAGGGGCTGTTCAAGAAACTCACGCCCGCCATGGATGCCGACCAGATATGAGCCGACCGCACCCAGCGTCCCCACCAAAAGGATGATGAGTTGCAGATAAGCGAGCTTGACCGAATAGATCTCGCGCTCGGATTCCTCGGGGATGAGGAAGTACGCCGCCCCGAAGAAGCCCAGCAGCAGCCAGACGATCAGCGCGTTGGTGTGGATCATACGGATGATGTTGAACGGCAGAAGTTCGGACAGGAAGTTGGGCGAGACATAGATCCAGCCAGCCAGAAGCCCGCCCAGCACCTGAATGCCGAACAGGGCTATTGCAGCCAGAAAATAGTAATACGCCACTTTTTGAGATTGGTATTTCATGTGATTTCTCCTTCGTGCCGCTTAGCCAGCGTCGTTGGGCGGCCAGCCTTGCGTGTCGGTCTGATCCGCCCAGCGAAGGAACTCGGCAAGGCCGCGCATCTCTTCTTCAGTCAGATCGAAATAGGGCATCTGGCGGCGGCCCTCGACGCCCGAGGGCTGCGCCGTCATCCAGCCATCGAGGATTTCATAAGCGTCTTCGGGCGAATCCATGACGTCCCAGCGGGTCATCACATTGCCCAGTTCGGGGGCGAAATAGGCGCCTTCACCATGCAGGCTGTGACAGTTGATGCAGGAATGGCGTTCCCAGACATGCTTGCCCAAGACGACCTCTTCGCTCAGTTCCATGCCTGCGGTAGACGTATTAACCACGTAGCGGTGGCTATGGACGGTCATCGCCACGAAGATCACGACGAAAAAGATCGAGCCCCCGTAGAAGATGTTTCGCGCCCGCGATTTGGTTAAGATTTCAGCCATGCGTCGGCCTCCTTCGGATCGGGATGACCATTGCTAGCCCACGACCTGAGGTTGCTTTTTGCGCCAGCGCAACGTTTGGCGCTGTTGCGGGACTAAGGTGAGGCTGGAAAGGAGCCGCCTGTGCCCCAGCCCCGCCTCGACGATCCCGACCTGCCGCTGGCCGATGTGATGACTGTGTGGCCGCAGACGATCCCTGTGTTCATGCGGCACGGGATGTTATGTGTGGGCTGTGCGGTGGGACCGTTCCATACGATCACGGATGCATGTGTGGAATATTGTCTGGATAAACAGGCGTTCCGGGCGGAACTGAACTGCGCCGTGTCCGAGGGCTGAGCCGGGTCAGTTTTGGCTCAGCACTACCAGCGCGTGAGGATCACATACTTTGATGCGCTTGCGTTTGCTTTCAACGATACCCTGCTTTTCCCATGCGCTCAGCAATCGACTGACCGTGTGCAGCGTGGTCGCTGTAAGTTCCGAGAGATCCTGCCGGGTGATGGGGAAATCAATCTCAATCCCATCCTCCACCTTGCGACCCGTCTGATTGATCAAACGCAACATCGCATTGGCCACGCGCTGTTCCACCTGTTGCGTCGCAAGCTCCACAATACGGGTGTTCATTTCTCCTACACGGTGGCCAACCGTCTTGTAGGTTTCAGTGGCGAAGCCGTCGTATTCGGTGACGAAAGTACCCCACAGTCTGGTGGGCCAGCTCAGCGCGATGGACTCTGTCGCCGTGACCGCCGTGGCCGGATAAGTCTCGCGCCCGATCGCCCTTGCAATTCCCAAAAGTTGACCAGCGGGAATATGCAACGCGGTGATCTGTTCACCGGTCTGCGTGACCCGCACCACCCGGACATAACCATCCAGCAACATGAAGAAACGATCGGCCGGGTCTTCTTCTTCAAAGATATGCGCGCCCGCTTCATAGCGACGCGAACTGGCCTGATCCAGAATCGTGCGGATTTGCCGACGATCCAGTTTTGAGAATGGTGGCAAATGCGTCAGCAGGCTTTCATCAAGCCGCGGCAATATTTTCTTGGCTGCTTCCATCATGGCTTACCTGATTTGGCACAATCACAGCCGCAAAACCAGATCGTAACGGTCAGTGTTTCCCGAAAACGCAGTAAACCTTGCTCCAGCGCAAATTGCAGATCGCGGAAATCGATAGAGTCTGGCCCAAGAGATCATTCAGGAAAGGACAATTCGATGATCCGCACGCTTACAACCGGCGTTGCACTGGCCACCCTGATGGCAGGCGCCGCCTTCGCGGAAACCTTCGAGGTGCAAATGCTCAACAAAGGCAGTGATGGCGAGCGCATGGTTTTCGAACCCGCATTCATCCAAGCTACTCCGGGCGACACGATCAAATTCATTGCATCGGACAAGGGCCACAACGCTGAAACAGCCAAGGGCATGCTTCCTGATGGTGCCGAACCCTTCAAGGGCAAGATCAACGAGGAAATCGAAGTCACGCTGGATACCGAAGGCGTCTATGGCGTGATCTGCAAACCCCACTACGCGATGGGCATGGTGATGACCATAGTGGTGGGTGACGTCGAGGTTCCCGAAGATTTTCTGGAAGGTCGCGTTCCCAAAAAAGCCAAAACGCGATTCACAGCCCAACTTGAAAAGTTCTGATCCCCGATACGGCAGCGAAATGCTTACCCGCTGCACCCATTCGACCTCAAGGAGGATATTATGACCAAGTTCATCAACCCCGGCCTCATGAAAACCAGCCGCCGTAACATCTTGCGCGGCAGCGTGCTCGCCGGTGCCGCCGCAATGACGGGGGCAGGTGCAATGGCTGCATCGCGGACACCCAAACTGCATGGCATAAACACAGTCTCAAACAACATCTATCGGGTGGCGGGCAAAGAAGAGGCCGCAACAGATGCCAAGCCTGCTGATTTGTCGGGCTACACTCGGGTGAAGCAGGAACTCGTACCCCCACCTTTCGCACCCGCACACGAGCAGGTCGCGACTGGCGGTCCGAAGATTGTTGAGATCACCATGGAAACCGAAGAGCGGCTCATGGTCGTTGACGAAGACAATGGTGCCGAAATCTGGGCGCTGACCTATAACGGGTCTGTCCCGGGTCCGCTGATCATCGTCCATGAGGGCGACATGGTGGAGTTGACGCTGCGCAACCCGACTTCCAGCATGATGGAGCACAACATCGACTTCCACGCGTCGACTGGTGCCCTGGGTGGCGGTGGCCTGACCCATGTCTATCCCGGCGAGGAATGCGTACTGCGTTGGAAGGCAACCAAGCCTGGTTGCTTCACGTACCACTGTGCTCCGGGCGGTGACATGATCCCGTATCACGTCGCGCATGGCATGAACGGTGCCATCATGGTGCTGCCGCGCGATGGCCTGAAGGATAAGGATGGCAACCCGCTGCGCTATGACAGCATCGCCTATTTCGGTGAGCAAGACTATTACCTGCCCAAGGACGAAAACGGCGACTATCGCACCTACAAGGCGGCAGGCGACGACTATGCCGACAGCCTTGAAGTGATGCGTGGCCTGATCCCGACCCATTCGGTGTTCAACGGTGCCGTCGGTGCTCTGACCGGTGAAGGCGCGATCAAAGCCAAAGTTGGTGAGACTGTGCTGATGGTCCACAATCAGGCGAACCGGGACTCGCGCCCGCACCTGATCGGCGGGCATGGCAACTATGTCTGGGAAAGCTCGTTCACCGACGCGCCTCTTCAGGACATGGAAACGTGGTTCGTGCGGGGCGGCAGTGCGGTCGCGGCGATGTACACCTTCGAGCAACCGGGCGTCTACGCCTACGTCAACCACAACCTGATCGAAGGTGTGATGCTGGGTGCGACCGCTCACGTGGTGGTCGATGGTCAGTGGGACAATGCTCTGATGGAGCAGGTTGTCGCTCCGCGCAGTTTCGAAACCTAAGAGAGGAGGAGGACCGGTGTCGGCCGCAGCAAACTCAGAGACAAGACTTGGTAAGACGTCCCTTCGTTTCGCCATCTTGGGTCTTGCGGCGGCAAGCATCGCCTGGGTCGCGCTCACGCAGCGCGGCCCGAATCCAGCCTATTTGCCCGCGATGGCCGAGCGCGCCGTCATTTTGCCGGACGGGCGTTCGGTCTACGTGCAAAAATATGAAGTCACCGTAACCGAATGGAACAGATGCGCGGACGAGGGTGATTGTCAGCTGACCTTGCGCGCACGACCTGACCAGGACCCCGCTACAACACCGGCAACCGGGCTGAGCTATGTGGACGTTCAGCAATATGTCACCTGGATCAATAAGAGGAGTCGTCACAACTTCCGACTGCCCACTGCTGAAGAATGGAATTCTTTGGCCGCCGCTGTTCTTCCCGAGAAACCCGATCCAATCTTTACGGACCCGTCGTTAACCTGGGCATCCAGCTATCTCATTGAAGGCCTGGCCCCACGAGCGCTCAAGCCTCAAGGTAGCTTTTCTGCTTCCCCCGAAGGCGTCGTCGATCTCGACGGCAGCGTGTGGGAATGGACGATGGAGTGTTACGACGGGATGGATGGTGGCACGCCTCCCGATCGCTGTCCGGCATTTTTCGTCGGAGGCGAGCATTTGGCAGCGATGTCTTATCTGGTCCGCGATCCCGCGCGTGGAGGATGCGCCGTCGGAACGCCACCGGCCCACCTTGGGATGCGCCTGATCAGCGACAAAGCAGTTTAAGCATGACAAGAGCTCTATGCGATCGTCCAATCAAGCTTTGCGCACGAGACGAGAGATTGATCGAACAAAATACTCGAATGACAGCTTCGGGCCGTTAAGGCCCAGAACAACGAACCTGATGCCGCAGCCGCAAAGGCTTTCTGCGTGAGCAAAAGCCGCGCCTGCACGGGTCCGATTAGTCCGCATTGCGGTCATTGGCACTAAGCGCAGCGAAGGTCCGGTTCCCGGTGGTATCGACTCTAATAGACCGGGGATAAAACCGAATGAGGATGGGAGTACCAGCATCTATTTTGGTCCAGAAGCCCCAGAAGGTTGGGAGAACAACTGGGCGCAAACCATGCCCGGGCAAAGCTTCAACGTGATGATGCGCCTCTACGGCCCGCTCGAGCCTTGGTTCGACAAGACCTGGCGTCCCGGTGATCTGGAACTGGTAGAATAAAGCGACAACCGCGACTATCGGGCGACGCTACTTTTTGGCGTCGTCTGACATTTTTTCGATGTCCGCTTTGGGCTCGGAGCCGCCACTTCGCGGACGAAGCGGACTTGTGCGCATGCCGCTATTGCTGACGCAGAAATTGCTCGCGGGCGCGGCATAGTTCTTGCTGTGAAGCAGCATGTGTCATCAGAGCGGTCATTGATAACCAGTCTGCAATCAGACTACTTCTGCCGCGTTGTGGAGGATTGCGTCGGCGGGTCATCCCTCAAAGCCCATGAAGCTGCGCTCAGCGCAATGGAGTATTTGCAAAGCGGCGCTGTTCAGAACCGTGAAACTGTGATCAACGCGATCTCTTTGCTCTGATACGCAAACGGCTCCATCATGTCTGTTTCGCATTGCCAAAAGCCCAAACCAGCAATTCGAAATGTGTCGAATGCTGGCAGGATTGGGCTCAGTGCTTCCGTTCCCTGCGGTAAGCATGATGGGCCGGTCGCAGTCCAAAGCGGAAGTGTCGTTCCAAAAGGAGATATTTGCTGCTAGCCTGCAATGAATGCGTGGCAATGAAAGATCGACCAAGTTGACGACGGTTCCGTTTAAGCTGCCAATTCCTTTCTTGATAAAAGCCTCGACAAAAAGGTACGTGAAGAGGGTCGGTCATTCCGGCCCATTATTCCGCCTTGTTCAAATCGCCAGTTGTCAGGATCGCGCCGGCCTGAAGGTCTTCGGCGTCTAGAATCGTTGCAACCCTTTCGAGCGCGGCAACAAGCATCGCTTGCTCCCAGTCCTCCATTTTCTTGAACCGCTGCACATAGAGCTGTTGCAGCGGATCTGGGGCGTCCGCTAGGGTTTGCCGCCCGCGATCCGTGATCAGTATATTGGTCTGCCGTCGGTCAGTCAGGGATTTCTCGCGCACAACCATGCCGCCCGAAACTAGCTTGTCCACTAGCGCAGTTACTGTGGCCTGGCTGACATGCATGCGCATTGAAATTGCTTTGGCCGTGGTTTGCCCGGTCTCGCCAATCACTTGCAGCACACGAAGCTGGACCGCGGTTAGCCCGGCGGATTGCGCCAGTTCCCGGCCGGACATCTCGGTGGCGCGCAGGATTCGGCGCAGGGCGACAAGACTACTGTCGATACGATCCATGTATCTACTCCGCGTTCGATTGGAGTGAGATTGTCAAATTTGTATTGATCACTCAAGTGTTAGCGGAATGTGAAATAATTAGTTTTACAAATTAAAATCTCGTTAAAAAAGATAGATCCATGACTGTCTAGTAAGTTTTAGCTTCGCCCTTTGAAGTTTTAACTTTCCTGTGTTACTTAGCTAATCTAAGTTCATTGATAGAGTGGTACATGCAGCATTCTTTGGAGTTGTTCGAACAACCTATTCCGGTATTGCGTCCCCCTTTGTCGGAAGATGGTGCAGCGGTGTCTTCGCTGGCCAGAACCGCGGATCAGGAAGCTATTGGTGATTTGCTTGGCGAACTGGCGGCGTTTGATGACTACAAAGAATTCTCAATCATTGCGGAACTGGATGGAGACCTGGTCGGCGCGATGCTGGCTTATGTTCTGCCATATGACCCGGAGACCTTGTTTATCTGGCTGGTCGGCGTTTCAGAGGGTGAGGTTGACAAGGGCCTTGCGTCGCTGATGCTGGGGCAGGTGATGCGTCGGGACGTCAGCGCCGATGTCACCCGTGTCCAGACTGTGATTACGTCCAACGACGAGTGCACCTGGGCGTTGTTCCGTCGTTTTGCGCGGTGGCAGCGGTCCCGGATGGACATCCAACCCTTCATCACGCAGGCGCTGACCCCATATCGCCGTCATGCAAACAGCAACCTTGTGACGATCCGTCTTAAGGATCATAGCGAACTCGCGGCCTGACCGCGCGATAACATTTTCAATCAAAGTGAGAGAGCAGAATGAACGTAGCCACGACGATATCAAACGACACCTCATACTATGGTGATGAAGCAGCAACTCTGGGTGACCGGATCGTCGCTGCGCGCGAAGCCGTGGGGTATTCGCAAAAGAAGCTTGCCAGCCGCCTGGGCGTTAAACTGAAGACTGTACAGGGATGGGAAGAGGACCGTACCGAGCCACGCGCAAACAAAGCGCAGATGATGTCCGGCATTCTTGGGGTCTCTCTGGTTTGGCTTCTAAGTGGTGAGGGAGAAGGTGTGCTTGAACCGGCCGATACCCCTTCGGGATCGGAGGAAATTCAGGGCATCCTTGATGAAATCCGGAGCCTCCGGGCGGATATGACTGAGACCACCCGCAAGCTGAGCAGTGTTGAAAAACGACTGCGCGCCAGACTTTGACATGGGCGCAATCGCGAACTTCAGGCATGACCTATGGCCATGTCTCAAATGACAATAAAAAGGAGCAGATGATGACAGGACCGGATCCCAGTCTTGCACCCGTTGATTCGTCGCAAGGCACCCGTTCGGACATCAATTCCGAGCCCGTGGCTACGCCGCTGGAGGTCCGCGAAAAGACCGGTTTGACCGTGGCGGAAATGGCCGAACTTATCGGGATGAGCGAATTTGGCTACAAACTGTGGGAGGACGGCGCCCGCCGCCCCGGAGGACCTGCGTTCAAACTTCTCGCGCTACTGGATGCTCATCCAAAAGAAACATTTACTCGTCTTCGAGAACAGATTTGAACGATACCCGTGCAGATCGCTTCGTTTTGCTTGCCAGCCGTGGACACGATTGGTCTCATTGTCAGTCCAAGAACAAAACTCAAATTTACTTTGGTATTGGGTCGATCACACTGCGGTATCATGTGCCCAGAATTCCTGCCCCACCATTGTGCCTTAATGCCCGAAATCGGCCCTTCCAGCAGACTTTCTACGCAATGCGTTTGTGAGGCTGCACCGCGCATGACAGAACTCAGTTTCTGCCAATTCGCCAATAGCTCCGTTTCAAAAGTGGTATCACGCTGAATTTTGCCTCTCAGTTCTTCTCTTGGCCACCTAATAACTCTCCGGTCTCAAAAAATGACCACTTCGTAGCACACGCTTCGTGACGAGCGTGCGTCCTTGACTCTTCACAGGCTAGGACCCACAAAAGTGCATTGGTGAAAATTACTCGTCGCTGCGATGCTGCCGGCTTCGATGATCCAATGGCCTTCAGACTAACTGTAGCATGTGCCCCAGCATAGGAACGGGTTTCGTTGGGGTCTTCGCTATGAGCTCGTTCCTCGCAAGCATTCGCAACTGTCACTTGACATGCTCCAGTCATCTCGTGACCCATGAAAGAAGGCGCCGTATGAACA
Organism: Ruegeria sp. AO1; assembly: GCF_056535985.1. Classification (NCBI taxonomy): domain Bacteria; kingdom Pseudomonadati; phylum Pseudomonadota; class Alphaproteobacteria; order Rhodobacterales; family Roseobacteraceae; genus Ruegeria; species Ruegeria sp. AO1. Next base: position 90,141 of record NZ_JBQFJC010000002.1, on the reverse strand, counting down.
GCACATGGCTCATAAATTGCGTGCTTAATGACCGATAGATCAGGTCTCAGGTTCCGTTTCAATCAGTCGTTCATCGTGTTTACGCGCTGCATTCTTTGTTTGATCCCGACACTTTTGGTGCTGCTCACAGGAACGAAGCTTCCTGCTCAAGTCGCCAGCAATGCCGACGGATCTGTTTGTGACGAAAGTTTCGATAACAAGAACGGATCCTGTCAAAGAACGGACGTACCAGAAAACGCATATTTGACCGGCAGTGCCTTTGGTCCAGTTTGGGAATGCAACCATGGATTCCAGCGTGTTGAAGATCTTTGTGAGGAAATAGCAGTTCCCAATAACGGATATCTTGCATCGACCGGAGATCGATGGGAGTGCAATCGGCTGTTCCAGCGTGTCGGAGAAAAATGCGAAGAATTGATTGCGCCTCAAAACGGGTACGTCGAAACCCGGTTTGGCGCGCAGGAGATACACTGTGACTGGGGGTTTCGCAAGGAAGATCAGGATTGTGTTGCGATTAGTGTCCCAAGCAACGGTCGTCTGAGCGACAAAAGAAGCTCAAAAGGATGGGTATGTCTCAGAGGTTATAGGGCAGCGGATAGCGGCTGTGAGCCTGTGGCAGTTCCGCAGCATGCGTACCTTGCACCTGAAACCTATTCCGGATGGAAATGTGAACGTGGTTTTCGCGCAAACCGGGACAGGTGCGTTGCGATCCTTGTGCCTTCAAACGCTCATTTGAATCGAAGAGGTGATGGTTGGGAATGCAATCGGCCGTTCACACGACAGAACGATACGTGCACCGAAAATGTGCCGCGACAATAGGTTAATGGAAATCAATCTCGCCCGACATATCCGGAAGGACCAAGCCGTGAACCACAACTCGATAGACGAAAACTTGGGCAAAATGCTCAAAGCCGAAAAGGCTCATCGCAGGTCCTACATAGTTAAGATGTTTATCGCGTTAGCGGTTTTTGTTGTGGCGATAGTTGTAGTGGTGTTTCTCTGATGCGTAAAAATGTCCCTCAAGTAACCCTTCCGGCTTCAAAGACGTCAGCTCGCGGTCTGGACCAAAGAGCATTTCAGGACCGCAGTGTTCGTAAAACGCAGAACGCTGACGTATCTGGTGTGATTGAAGAAGAGTTCGGGAAGTACTTGATTAAGGCTGGTATTCTGAGCGGTAACAGCGTTGCGCGCGCCTTCCCCAAGCCACCAGCTAAAACGCAGGCAATGATTGCTGATGCAGTTGGTGAAACACCGGCATTGGCCATTGAAGCCTTGAAAGAAATTCTCGAAGAACGAGACAGGAAGCGTAGCGGTCAACGCCGATTTGAGGGAAACTCCGGCACCCTTGTTCCCAGTAAAAGAGAATACGTCGAGGCATTGCGCCAGATCAGGCTCACCCCTGCGCAGGTTACAATGCTCAAAGCACTTACAATCGCAGGCAAGGAAGGTCTGACCATTGGTCACTTGTCTCAGGCAGCCGGTTACAAATCGCGCGAGGCGTCCATCAAAGTTTTCAAGAAAGTCGGACTATTGATCGCAGAATATCTGGAACTCGAACTTCCCGAAGCTGGATCGGCACAGAATGATGGCGCCGCGCAGGTTTTGGCATTTTCTCGCATCGAAAGTGAAGATGAGCCAGCAATCTGGATTATGCATCAGGAACTGCGCGATGCTGTTCGTTCGGTTCTATGACGTACATTCCAGACCCAGCTCTTGTAGCGAACTTTGAACCGGAACAAATGCACGAAAGGTTGCTCACATAGCTTATGTTGGAGAAAAGACCATATCCGCTCGACCTGATCTATGTACCTGTGAAACGGGCGAAAACGCTTGATCAACAAAAAGTTCTGACGTTGGCCGAAGATATCCTGAAGAACGGCCAGAAGACCCCGATTCAGATACGCTCGGACAACAAGAGGTTCGTGCTGATTGAAGGCCTTCACCGACTAGAGGCCATTCGCGCCCTGGGCGGTGATACGGTCGAAGCCTATCTGGTACGCGCCAGACTACACTAAATGCCTATTGGAATTGGCGTTCGACAAAGCCTCGGAAAATGTCAGCAGACGTTGACTTCTTTCATCCCAAAGATGCAATCGTGCACAATGAAAGCTCTCATATAGAGTAATACGCTGGCAATTTTCTAACGCAGAATGGTCACGCAAAACTTCGTTTAGCCGGTAAAACGGTATGCGGCTGGCAAGGTGGTGAACATGGTGAACGCCGATATTGGCAGAGAACCAACGCAGGATGCCTGGTAGGGCATAATGAGAACTTCCATAGAATGCGGCGTTCTGAAGGTTCCACCCTTCTTCCCGTTCCCAGGTCGTGTGTTCAAACTGGTGTTGAATATAGAAAAGCCAAATACCAATCGATGATGCGATAATCATGGTCGGCAGGAAAACATACGCCAACACTTCAAAGCCTCCGACCCATAAAACCAGAGCAAATAACCCTGCAATCGCGACGTTTGTTCCCATCGCACTTGCCCAGTACAGCCAGCCCGACCGCATGAAACCAAAAGGTAAACGGTTTTGAAGAAAGAACGTATAGATCGGCGCAACACCGAACAGGAAGATGGGATTCCGGGTTAGACGATAAGCGGCACGCCCGAACCACTTCCGCTTCAGGTATTCTTCAGTGGTCAATGTAGGGATATCACCCATGCCACGCCGATCAAGGTTACCGGTTGAGGCGTGGTGAATCGCATGGCTTTGCCGCCAAACGTCATAGGGTGTCAGGGCAAGAACACCTAGAACCCGGCCAGTCCAATTGCATACGGTGCGGTTTCTGAAGAAAGATCCATGACCACAATCATGCATAATGATGAAGATACGGACCAGAAATGCGGCATTCAGGACAGCCAGCAATATTGCGATCCAGACACTATAAGATAACGCAAACCACGCTAGGGCCCATAGCGCGAATAAGGGAACAACAGTGACCGCAAGTTCAAAAACACTGCGCTTCGCATCGGGCACACGGTATTGCGCGAGCACCCGCGTCCAGTCTTTAGGTTGCAAGTTACTTGTTCTCCACCGGCTTATAGTAGCCCATTGTTCAAAAGGGCACCCGAAAAGGGGTGCCCTTAAAAGATCAGGCGAGTGCCAGATTGGCGGCGCTGTCGCGTCCGTCACGGCCCGCTTCAACGTCGAAGGTAACCTTTTGGCCATCCTTCAATTCGCTGATGCCGGAACGTTCAAGTGCTGAAATATGCACGAATACGTCGCGCTTGCCGTCTTCAGGCTCGATAAAGCCAAAACCTTTGGTCGAGTTGAACCATTTTACTGTGCCATTTGCCATGGTGGAGGTCTCCCAATACTTGCCGCCCGCATCATTGCGGCGACTCGGCGTGGTCGGTCTGAATCGAAAGACTGAACGCCGAATTGGGGAGACAGCAGGTCGAAAAAGAAAAACGTAAGCCTTGTGTATATGGACTTCGAGTACGCACGATACAAGCCTTGATGCGGTGGAGGGCAACAGAGAAATCGAGCCTGTCTGGCTTAGAACCCGACAAGTTGAGATAACGCTGTTGCTCTGCAATCCAAACGCGAAGGCGGCTTGGGTAGGCGGCACAAAAGATCAATGACCGCTTTTGGGAATCTATCCCGCAACATCCGAGACAGCGATAAGCGTCCGTTTTGATGCCGTGGCGAGACTTTGCAAAGTCTGCTTTCTGCGCATCGCTGACGTTGTTAGCGACCGCAGCATCGGTCGCTATAGGCTCGAAGCAGTCCTTCGATGCGGCTGACGCAATCGGCCGCTTTGGGCTGAGTGCAGGGGCAGGGCATTCTGCTGATCAACTAAACTCAAGTAAAACAAACTGCGCCGGTTTCCGGGTTGCGAAGAGGCTCACTGGCGTTTCTTTTGATGTAGACTTGAAACGCTTGAACCATCGAAACATTAAATAAGCGCAAGTATCTTAAGGTGTCGAATTCAATGGGTGATGTGTCTCATTAATTCGGTCCCATTGACTACGTACTCCGACAAAAGGCATAATTTCGATAATTACATCGCATAGTTATGATTATGATAAAAAATCCGCACTCTTTCAGGATACACACAAGTCGCGGTTTCACTAGTCTTGGCTAGAAGATTGCATATTGGACGGATGTTTACACTTGAGATATTTGTTACCCTGACCGAAACGGCCGTTCTACAGATGCCAAAGGCAGGTTTCGTCGCAAGAGAACTTTTGGAGGAACTGACGAACGGTTGTCCTTTTCAAAAAGGATATGGGAATACGCCTACTGTATGTTGAGCGGAGACACCCCCGTCAGAGGATTCGTTACTGCCATTTATCACTCGATATACAGGGCTCAAGCGCCGCACTTCAATCGGAAGTTAAGCCTGACAAATCTAAAGCGTCGAGCGGTTTCGGACTGTCTCAACAACATTGTCATGCGCGCCGAACGTGATCCAAGCCTCATATTGCGACAGAAATACCCGACCGTTCAAATGTTCAAGGAAATGAGATCGCTTCAGCCTGTCCATAACTGGCCCCTTGACCTCGGACAGATGCAGGCCGACTCCCATATCTGATAAAATTTGGTTGATCGCCTCAAGGCTTTCCAATGCGGAATAGTCAACTTCGTTTACCGCAGTAAACATCAAGATCACATGACTGACGCTACCTCCTTCAGGCACACGGTGCTGGATCAGATCTTCCAGAAATCGTGCGTTGACGAAATACAGGCTTTCATCCACGCGTAACGTCACTATGGACGAGATCGTTTCAACCTCGTGACGTAGAATGTTGCGGAAATGCTGCGAGCCGGGCACGAGCCCGACCTCGGCCACATGCGGGCGCGAAGTCTTGTAAAGATGCAGTAGGATCGAGGTTACCACGCCCGAGGCGACCCCCACCTCGACCCCCAACCCCAACGTAAGGCCAATGGTAGCGGCGACTGCAACAAAATCGGCGCGAGAATAGACCCATGTCTTTTTCAGAACTGAAAAATCTACAAGGCTGAGTACGGCAACGATGATCGTTGCTGCCAAAGTGGCCTTGGGCAGGAAGTAAACTAAAGGGGTCAGCGCAAAGGCGGCAATAGCAAGACCAACAGCAGTGAATGCTCCAGCAGCCGGTGTTTCGGCTCCGGCATCAAAATTGACGACCGAACGCGCAAACCCACCCGTAACCGGATAGCCCCCTGTAAACGCTGCCCCCAGATTGGCCACGCCCAAACCGATCAACTCCTGATCCGGATCAATCCGCTGGCGTTTCTTTGCGGCCAGTGTCTGCGCGACCGAGACACTTTCGACAAATCCGATGATCGAAATCAGGATCGCCGGAGCAATCAGCTCTTCTACAAGATTTAAGGAAAGGTCGGGCATTGTGAATGGAGGCAAGCCCTGTGGCACCGTACCTACAATCTGGACCCCTTGAGCATTCAGACCCAAAGCCCAGACAGTAACAGTTGTAGCAACCACGGTGGCGACAGGCCCGGCTTTCGTCAGAATGTCGGCAAGAACCGGCCCTGCCCCCAAGAGCCCAAGAAAGTGTTTGAGGTGTTTGCGCACCCAGAACAAAAAGCCGGTGGCAAGGCTGCCGATTGCCAGCGTCACCCAATTTGTTTCGGGTAAATGGGCAAGGATTGATCCGACCATTTCAGGCAGTGTGTGCCCATGCACATCGACACCCAGAATGTGCCTGAGCTGACTGGTTGCAATCAAAACGCCAGAGGCGGTGATAAACCCGGCAATCACCGGATGGCTGAGGAAATTGGCCATGAACCCCAACCGCATCACGCCCATCAGCACCAGAAACGCGCCAGACAGAAAGGCCAGAGTCAGGGCTGCGACGGCATAGCCTGCAGTGCCCTGCTCGGCCACCTGCCCGATCGCGGTGGCGGTCAAAAGCGACACGACCGCCACCGGTCCGACGGCCAGCGCGCGGCTTGTCCCGAAGATCGCATAAAGCACAATCGGAACAATCGACGCGTATATGCCGGCCTCGGGCGGCAATCCTGCCAACAGAGCGTAGGCAAGCGATTGCGGGATCAGCATGATCGTCACGATCAAGGCCGCAATCAGGTCGTTGGAAAATGCGCCGCGCGTATAGTTCCGGCCCCAATCGAGAATGGGGACAAATCGGCTAAGATGGTTGATCATCTGAGGTCTTCCGATGCGCAGGGCTATTCCGGGGCCACGTTCAGTTTTTCCGGATGCGCCATCCATTCCTTGCCACGCAGCATTGCCTTCCAATAGATCGGCGGCAGCACGCTTTCCTTCAGAAACCACGCCAAACGACTGGGTTTAGTGCCATCTAACAGAAATCGCGGAAAACTGGGCTTGAGCGCTCCACCATAGCCGAACTCTGCCAAGACGATCTTGCCGCGTTCGACGGTCAGCGGGCACGAGCCATAGCCGTCATATTGCGCCGTAGCAGACCGACCTGCGATGTCAGCCACGATGTTTTCCGCCACAGTGGGCGCCTGCTTGCGTGCTGCCGCCGCTGTTTTGGCATTCGGCGCATTCATCACATCGCCCAGGGACCAGATATTGTCAAAGCTCTTGTGCCTTAGCGTGGCCTGATCGACATCGACCCACCCAGCCGCATCCGCAAGCGGTGACACCCGCACAAAATCCGGAGCGGTCTGCGGTGGGCAGACATGGATCATGTCGAATCCCACTTCAACCCTGCGCTGTTCACTATCTGGTTGGGTCACCTCGAACACCGCCGTCTTTGCAGGCCCGTCGATGGCAACGAGGTTGTAGAAAAAGTTCAACGAAGCGTCGTATTTTTCTACATAGCGTTCCAGCGCCGGGACGTAGTCTTTGACGCCAAACAGCACTCCACCGGCGTTCATGAACTGGATGTCAATGTCGCTCAGTACGCCCCGCCGAGACCACGCGTCGCCGGATAGGTACATGGCCTTTTGCGGCGCACCGGCACATTTGATTGGCATCGGAGGCTGGGTAAAAATTGCTCTGCCCTTTTGCATCTCTCGCACCAACTGCCACGTACATGGGGCAAGATCATAGCGATAGTTCGAGGTTACGCCGTTGCGACCAAGAGTTTCCTCCAACCCCTCGACCTTGCCCCAATCCAGCTTCAGACCCGGGCAGACGACAAGTCGGTCGTATTTCACCACTCGGCAACCATCCAAAACGACGGCGTTGCTTTCCGGCTTAAACGCGGCGACGGCCGCCTTGATCCAATGCACGCCTTTGGGAATCAGACTGCCCATGGTCTTGGCCGTCGTCTGGGCATCAAAGATACCGCCACCCACCATGGTCCAACCGGGCTGATAGTAGTGAACATCTGCTGGATCAATGACGGCAATTTCCAGATCGGGTTGCCGCGATTTCAGACTGGCTGCGACCGAGATCCCCCCTGCCCCCGCGCCGACAATAACAACCTGAAAATGGGCGTCGCCCGTATCTGTTGGGGTCTTGCCGCCATTTGCGATCCGGCGGGCCACGCCGTTCATGTCGTAGCCCGCTGCCTTGGTGGCTGTCAGGATTTCGGCAATCGGCCGTTTTATAGCCTCGTGAAACGACCACAGCATCGCCGAGCGTGTCCCGGTGCGACAATAGGCAAACACCGGGCGTTGCAGGTCCTCAAGCGCTGCGCCAAACGCCTCGACATCCTGATCTTTCACCATGCCGGATTGTACGGGAACATAGCGAGCCTCGATCCCTGCGGCCTTGGCTGCGGCGGCGATTTCCTTGAACGAGGGCTGATCCGCCCCTTCGCCATTGGGCCGGTTACAAATGATCGCGCGGAAACCCTGCGCAGCGATTGTCCCGACATCCTCAACCGAGATCTGAGGGCTGACGGTGAATTTGGGTGATATCGTGCGAAACTCCATCTTTGTTCTCCCTCTCGCCGGTTACAGCGTATTTACCGGTACTTTGAGCATCGGGTTGCCGTCGGGATCCTTGGGCACCTCGCCTGCTCTCATGTTGACCTGTAGTGAAGGAATAATGAGGTTTGGCATCGCCAGTGTTGCATCACGTTCGGTGCGGAACTTGACGAATTCTTCTTTTGTCTTGCCACCACCAACATGGATATTGTGGGTCTTTTCCTCGGCTACGCTGGTTTCCCAGGCAATATCGCGCCCGTTTGGCCCATAGTCGTGGCACATGAACAGACGCGTTTCATCCGGCAATGCCAGGACTTTCTGGATCGAGTCATATAGAACGCCCGCGTCGCCGCCCGGAAAATCGGCCCGGGCAGAGCCGCCATCGGGCATGAACAGCGTATCACCGACAAAGGCCGCGTCACCCATGACATGAACCATGCAGGCTGGCGTATGTCCGGGCGTGTACATGGCGAAGGCCTGCATGTTCCCAATCATATAGGTGTCGCCATCCTCGAAAAGCGCATCGAATTGCGAGCCGTCACGTTGAAACTCGGTTCCTTCGTTGAAGACCTTGCCGAACGTGTCCTGCACCACGGTGATCTTGGAGCCAACCCCGATCTTGCCCCCAAGTTTTTCCTGAATATAAGGCGCTGCGGACAGATGATCGGCATGCACATGGGTTTCGATAATCCACTCCAGCTGCAGGCCCTTGTCGATCACAGTCCGGATCAGCTCATCCGCGTGATCAAAGGTGATGCGACCGGCCGCATAGTCGATATCCATGACACTGTCGACGATTGCGCAAGAGCTCGAGTCCGGGTCTTTCACGATGTAGCTGATCGTGTTCGTTGCAGCGTCAAAGAACGCAAATACGTCTGGTTTGATCGCCATGTTTACGGGGTAAGTGGCCATATCTTGTCTCCTCCGGGTTTTCATTCAGGTACGTGTTTGCAAATCAGGAGCCAGCGCCGCCTGCAGGCCTTTGGCGAGGGCAATGCCCGCAACCAAGGCGCCGACGAAGGCAAAGACCTCCCATCGGCCCGTGCCCAGTGCGGGCAATGCGCCACCCGGGCAGAATCCGGCGATGCCCCAACCGATGCCGAACAAGGCCGACCCACCGACGAGCTTGGCGTCGATCTTTCGCGCCGATGGCAAATGAAACGCAGGTTCAAGCACGGGTGCGGCGCGGCCGAAGACCATCTTGTAGCCGACAAAGGTGGTTGTCAGCGCACCACCCATGACAAAGATCAGGGACGGGTCCCAGTTTCCGAACAGGTCGAAGAAATTCAGCACCTTCGCTGGATTCGCCATGCCGGAAAGCGAGATGCCGACACCGAAGACCAGACCGATCAGATAGGTTGCAATGAGTTTCACGCTTTATCCTCCGAAAACGTGGCGTGTGACGAAAACGGTGGCAAAGGCAAACAGCATGAACGTTGTTGTGGCTGCGATCGAGCGAACGCTTAGCCTTGCCATTCCACACACACCGTGGCCCGAGGTGCAGCCTCCGCCCAGCGTCACGCCGACACCGACAATCACACCGCCCAGAACAAACGCAGCCGTTGGGACCGGCACCTGCACCTGAGGCATCTGCCCAGACATCGACCATACCACCAAGGGTCCGGTTGCCATGCCTGCCAGCAACGCTGCACGCCAGGCAAAATCACCGGACGATGTAGGCCGCAACAGCCCGGCCAAAACTCCGGTTACGCCCATCACGCGTCCCATCAGCAACATCAGCAGGACCGAGGCCACTCCAATCAGAACGCCGCCAGCCAGCGACGCCCAAGGGGTAAATGCCGTCTCGATCATCAGCAGTTCTGACAGGTCTTGAGGCCAATGATGCGGTAAAGCGGGCAGTTGCCGACAAAGGCCGTCAGGGTGAACACACCCGCCACGATCAGCGCCAGCCAGAAGAGGAATCCGCCCCCCAGCACACTCGTGCCCACAGCCAAAAATAAAAGCATCGCAGCAATCAGAATGCGCAACGCGCGGTCAAGTTTGCCCATATTTGTTGTCATGTCACTCTCCATCGGGAATCGATGAAATGACAATTGCACAGCGCGGCTCACAGCTTTGGTGACATGGTCACCAAACTGCCAAAGCAAACGCAAAGTTTGATTTAGACCTCGGGCGTCGCCGATCTTGCCAAGCGTTCCAGCCCCTCACGGTCGCTCAAGCAGACTTCGCCACGCGACTGTTCTACCCAGCCACGGCGTTGGAATTCCGCCAAGGTCCGCGAGATCACTTCGCGCGCCGTGCCCAGCTCTGTACTAAGCACAGCATGCGTTGCGTGTACGGTCTCGCCTGCCCCCGCCAGCTCTAGCAGCCGAGAAGCCAGTCGTACGTCCATACGCTTGAACACGATATCGTCGATCAAAGTAAAGAGATCGGTGATCCGGCGAGAGTAAGCTGTAAAGACGAACTCTCGAAACACAGGGGATTTCGCAACCAGATCGTCGAACGTTTGGCGCGGGATAGCCACCGCTGAAACGTCTGTCTCGGCTATGCCGTCGGCGGAATAGTCTTCAAAGGCCAGCATACACGCCGTGGTCAGCACGCAGCTTTCACCGGCATGAACACGGTAGAGGAACACCTCGCGCCCGGTCTCAGATTTCTGCTGAACCCGGACGGTTCCCTCCAAAAGAAGCAATAGATTGTCAACCGTTTGGCCTGGCGCGAATATCTGGGTGCCAGCGGGTACGTTGACGATCTGGCTACCGCTGATCAGATCGTTGCGCACAGTATCCGGTAGGCGGCTGAGACCTTTGAACTTATCAATCCATGAGTGTTCCATAGCCGATAATCCCACCATTTTGACTGCCGCAGCAATTTTGCCAGAACCGTGCCGCTACTCAATGCGATATTTTGAATGTGAGGCGAACAACCGCGTTCTGAAAGATGCCATTCCTGTCACATGGCATTTCCCCGTGCTGGAATAGAATTGGGCTGCGTGGCTGGAGGTGGTGAACCCCCGCCCGCTTATCGCTCAGCAGTGTTTTTAAGCGATGCCATCAGGTTATGAAACTTCTCGCCTTGAACTGCGACATGGGAACGAAGGGCATTGGCAGTATCGTCCGCCAAGCCGTCCTCAAGAGCGCGAACGATGTCCTCATGTTCGGACATCGACTGCGCCATACGGCCACGAAATCGAAGCTGTTGCCGCCGGAAAGGTTTGAGGCGCCGATGCAGTTTGGAGGCCTCTTGTTCCAGAAACGAATTCCCGGATTGCTTGTAAATTATGCGATGAAACCGTTCGTTTTCGAGATAGTACGTATCTGGATCACCAGCATCGACGGCCTGCTGACATCTCGCGTTCGCGTCTGTCAGGTCTTTCAAGGCCTCCTCGGAAATACGCATAGCGGCAAGTCGGCCACAGACAGCTTCGAACTCGGCCATGACCTCGAACATCTCCATCAGTTCGACCGGGCCCGGCTGTCGTACAAAGGCACCACGACGCGGGATGAGATCGACCAGTCCCGACAGCGCAAGTCGTTGAAATGCCTCTCTAAGTGGCGTCCTTGAGACTCCAAACTGTTCGGCCAATTTGACCTCATCCAGACGGTCGCCGTCTGAGAATGTACCGTCAAAGATCAACTCTTCCAGTTCCTGGGCGATATTATCGGCAAGTCGTAAGTCCATAGGATTATGTATAGGACTCAATTTGCAAAAAATTCAAGAGCATTGATCTTGTATACAAAAACATTGACTAAAAAACATAACCGACTTAAGCATACCCTGACCCCGGTGCGCCGGGTCGAAACAGGGAGGAAATAATGAAAACCATTTTTAAGACAGCCGTTGCTGTCGCCGCACTTGTATCTGCTGGCACGCTTGTATCCGCAAAAGAGCTGCGCCTGTCGCACCAGTGGTCCAACAAGGACATCCGTCACCAGGTCGCACAGATCGTGGCCGATGAGGTCGCAGCCGCCGATGTCGATCTGGAGATCAAGATTTTCGGTTCAAAATCGCTGTTCAAACCGCGCGAGCAATACAAGCCGCTCAGCCGAGGTCAGCTGGACATGACCGTTCTGCCGCTCAGCTATGCCGGTGGTCAGCAGCCCGCCTATAACCTGACTTTGATGCCCGGTCTGGTGAAAAACCACGATCACGCAGCGCGTCTTTCCGAATCTCCCTTCATGGAGGCGTTGGAAGAGAAGATGGCCGAGGATGACGTGATGGTTCTGGTCCATGGCTATCTGGCTGGTGGTTTTGCCGGGAAGGACAAGTGCATCACCAAGCCCGAAGACATCGCAGGCTTGCAGACGCGTGCGGCAGGTAAATCCTTTGAGCAGATGCTGGCCGGGGCCGATGCCTCGATCGCCTCCATGGCATCATCGGAAATCTACAACGCGATGCAGACTGGCGTTTTGCAGGCGGCCAACACTTCGTCATCGTCATTTGTCAGTTATCGCATCTACGAACAGGTCAGCTGCTATACGCCAGCGGGCGACGTTGCGCTGTGGTTCATGTATCAACCACTGCTGATGAACAAATCCACCTTCGACGGGCTGAATGAAGATCAGCAAGCTGCATTGCTGGCCGCGTCTGAAAAGGCACAGACCTACTATCTTGAAGAAGCCAAGAAGCAGGACGCAAACTCAGCCAAAGTCTTCGCCGAAGCGGGCGTCGAGATCGCTGAAATGAGCGCGGAAGACTTTGAAGCATGGCGCGCTCTTGCACAGGAAACATCCTATAAGGCGTTCGTAGAAGAAGTGCCGGACGGTCAGGAGTTGCTGGACAAGGCTCTGGCGGTCGAGTGACCCTCTCTCGCCCGGGCGGCCCCGCTGCCGCCCGGCACTGATCTCAGTTCTGATCTTCAGACTTAATTGCATCTCAATCACTAGGAGACGCAAATGGCTGGCCATAGCTCTGCCGTTGCTTCCCATACCGGGAACAATCCTTTCCTACGCCTTGTCGCTGCGCTTTCAACTCTGGCCGGATGGTGTTCTGCGGCTATGATCGTTGCCGCCGTCGCCATCACCTGCCAAATGATCGTAGTGCGCTTTGTCCTGAATGGTTCGACCATCTGGCAAACCGAAGCGGTCATCTACCTCGTCATCGCCGCCACCCTCGTAGGTCTACCTTATGTTCAGCGCCTCCGTGGTCATGTGAATGTCGATCTGATCCCGATTTCGCTGGCCCCGCGCCCCCGCTATTTTATGGCGATCCTGACCTCGGCCCTGTCCATCGCCATCGTCTCGGTCATGCTGTTCTACGGCTACGAGTATTGGCACTTCGCATGGGAGCGTGGCTGGAAATCCGACACCGTATGGGGTGTGCGGCTGTGGATTCCCTACCTGTCTATCCCGGTCGGCTTTGGACTGCTGCTGCTTCAGCTAATCGCTGACCTCGTCGCCGTCCTGCTTGGTATCGATAAACCCTTTGGTCTGGAGTAAAGCCGATGGATCCCCTTCTGCTCGGCGCCATTGTCGCCATCGCCACCATCCTTGTTCTGTTTTCGGGCGTGTCGGTCGCCATCGGTTTGCTGATCGTTTCAGCCGGGTTTCTGATTGTCTTCGACGGTCCGCGCTCGCTGGAACTGATGCCTGAGATTCTGTTCGGAAAGCTGGATAACTTTGCCCTTCTGTCGATCCCGATGTTCATCATCATGGGGGCGTCCATTGCGTCGACGAGGGCCGGAGCTGACCTCTATGAAGCCTTGGAACGCTGGCTGACCCGTGTACCCGGAGGGTTGGTCGTATCCAACCTTGGCGCCTGCGCTTTGTTCGCAGCCATGTCCGGATCGTCACCCGCGACTTGTGCCGCAATTGGTAAGATGGGCATCCCCGAGATGCGCAAGCGCGGCTATCCCGACGGCGTTGCCGCAGGTTCCATCGCTGCAGGTGGTACGCTTGGCATCTTGATCCCGCCGTCGGTCACCATGATCGTCTACGGCATCGCCACCGAGACCTCGATTGGTCGCCTGTTTTTGGCCGGCGTGATCCCCGGCCTGATGCTGGTAGGTCTGTTCATGGCCTGGTCGCTTTATTCGACCTGGAAATCCGGTGACGCCACCCGTTTGGGGTCTGGTAGCTACACCTGGCGTGAGCGTTTCGAGATCCTGCCGCGGGTTCTACCCTTCCTCGGCATCATTCTGGGCGTGCTTTACGCAATGTATGGCGGTATCGCCACGCCCTCGGAAACCGCTGCCGTTGGTGCCCTGCTCTGCCTGCTGATCGCGATGGTCATATACAAGCTGTGGAACCCCAAGGACATCTGGGTCGTTCTGCGCGACAGCACCAAGGAAAGCGTGATGATCCTTTTCATCATCGCCGCTGCCGGTGTGTTCTCGTACATGCTCAGCTCGCTGTTCATCACGCAGGCGATTGCCGAATGGATCGGTACGCTGGATGTGAACCGTTGGGTTTTGATGGGTGCGGTCAATGTTTTCCTGCTAATCGCCGGGTTCTTCCTGCCGCCCGTGGCTGTAATCCTGATGGCGGCACCGATTTTGCTGCCGATCATCACCACAGCTGGCTTTGATCCGATCTGGTTTGCGGTTGTACTGACTATCAACATGGAGATTGGCCTGATCTCGCCCCCTGTCGGCCTGAACCTCTATGTGATCAACGGCATCGCGCCCGACATCTCGCTGAAGACCATCCTGACAGGCTCTCTCCCCTTCGTGGCCTGCATGGTGATCGCAATTGTCCTGCTCTGCCTGTTCCCGGGTCTGGCCACCTGGCTACCTGACCAGGTGATGGGAGCGGCGGTATGACCCTGCTGGCGGATCTTCTGTCCACCGTCTTCGAGCGGCGCTATCGCCGCTCGGGCGCTGCGGCACTCGATGGTCGCCCGCTGACCGAGTTGGCCGATGCGCTAGTTGGGTCAGCGGGCGAGACCTCGGGGCTGGCGCTGGCTGAGGAAATCCTGACCCGGTTCGACACTCTGGGTGATGACGAAAAGCTGGAGTTCTTCCGCTATATCGCCTCGGCCATGAATATCGACCCCGAGGCGGTGCGCTCGTCATTGGATGAATACGAACGCGATCCCTCGAAAGCCACCTATCGCAGCTTCGCAGCTGCGGTGGAACCGGCCCGGCAGGAATTGATCCGCCGATTGAACCGGGTGCCCGGTGCCACCGGCGCGCTGGTTCAGATGCGCGCCGACCTGCTGCGGTTGGGCGGCAAGGAGCCCGAGTTGCAGGCGCTGGATCTGGATTTCAGGCATCTATTCGCCAGCTGGTTCAACCGTGGCTTTCTGGTGCTGCGCCCGATCAACTGGGAAAGCCCGGCGCATATTTTGGAAAAGATCATCGCTTATGAGGCGGTCCACGCCATCGACAGCTGGGATGATCTGCGCCGCAGGCTCGAGCCAACCGACCGGCGCTGTTTCGCCTTCTTCCACCCCGCAATGCCCGATGAGCCATTGATCTTTGTCGAAGTGGCTCTGAACCAAGGCATCCCGGGCTCGGTTCAGGCGTTGCTTGCCGAAGACCGCGATCCGCTGCCGCAGGATCAGGCGGATACGGCTGTGTTCTACTCGATCTCGAATTGTCAGGCCGGGTTGGCCAGCATCTCGTTCGGCAACTCGCTGATAAAGCAGGTGGCCTCGGATCTGGCGGCAGAATTGTCGGGGCTGAAGACCTTTGTCACTCTGTCGCCCATTCCTGGCCTGAGCCAATGGCTGACGCAGGAAAAAATTGAATGGGACATCGAAAAGCCCGATCAGATGAAGGGGCTGGCGGCGCATTACCTACTGAACGCGAAGGGCCGGGGCAACATGCCGTTCGACCCGGTGGCGCGGTTCCATCTTGGCAACGGTGCGCTGATTCACGCGGTTCATGGCGATGCCGATATTTCGGACAAGGGGCGGGCACAGTCCGGCGGCACCATGGTCAACTATCTCTATGACCTTAGCCGCGTGGCGCAGAACCACGAGCAATTTGCGAATACCCGCGAGGTGATCGCCTCGACCGAGGTCAAATCGCTTGCCGCGTCCGCCTCTCTCACATCGACACAGGAAAGGTAATCCCTATGGCCAATCCTCTCTATGACGGTTTGTTCGGCGCTCACGCCGGTAAGGACACACCTTTTTTGCATCTGCTCGACGGTTCGGTGACAACGCATCAGGACTTTCTGAACACCGCAGCGCAGATCGCCCACCTGACCACACAGTTAGGCCTAAAACCCGGCGACCGGGTTGCGGCGCAGATCGAGAAATCAGCAGAAGCGCTGGCCCTCTATGCCGCCTGCGCGCAGGCCGGCCTGGTGTTTTTACCCTTGAATACCGCCTATACCGTCGATGAGCTGACCTACTTTATTGAAAACAGCGGTGCCTCGCTGATTGTCTGTGACGCCAAAAGTGAAGAGAAACTTGCCCCCATTGGCGCGCAACTGAGCGCGCGCGTGGAGACCCTGAACGCGGATGGCAGCGGTAGCCTGATGGAAAAGGCATCGGCTATGCCTATCAGTTTCGACACAGTCGATCGGGACGGCGAGGATTTGGCGGCATTCCTCTACACATCGGGCACCACGGGCCGGTCCAAAGGCGCGATGTTGACCCAGAACAACCTGTTGTCGAATGCCGAAACGCTCGTCGAAGAATGGCGTTTCACATCCGACGATGTGCTGCTGCACGCGCTGCCGATCTTTCACACTCACGGACTGTTTGTGGCAACCAATGTGTCCCTGGCTGCGGGCAGCAGCATCATTTTCATGCCTAAGTTCGATCTGGATGAGATTATCCGTCAGATGCCTCAGGCCACGACGATGATGGGCGTACCCACTTTCTATACCCGCCTGTTGGATGACGATCGGTTCACAAGCGAACTGGCCGAACACATGCGCCTGTTTGTTTCCGGTTCCGCGCCCTTGCTGGCGGAAACGCATGTGCAGTTCGAACAGCGCACCGGACACCGCATACTCGAACGCTACGGCATGACCGAAACCAACATGAATACGTCAAACCCCTATGAAGGGGAGCGTCGCGCAGGCACCGTTGGCGTGCCACTGCCCGGGGTTGAGCTGAAAATCTGCGACTCTGATGGCAACGCTCTTCCGCAGGGCGAGATTGGAGAGATCGAGGTACGTGGACCAAACGTATTCAAAGGCTATTGGCAAATGCCGGAAAAAACCGCGGCCGAGCTACGCGAGAACGGCTTTTTCATCACCGGCGATCTGGGCCGGATCGATGAAGAGGGCTATGTCCAGATCGTAGGCCGAAACAAAGACCTGATCATCTCAGGTGGCTATAATATCTACCCCAAGGAGATTGAACTGGTGCTCGATGACCAACCCGGCGTGCTGGAAAGCGCCGTCATTGGCGTACCCCACCCAGACTTCGGAGAAACGGTTCTTGGTGTGATTGTCGCGGAACCGGGCGAGACGCCCAACCTTGAACAGATGCAGGCTGCTGTGTGCAACAGCCTCGCGCGGTTCAAACACCCCCGGAAGTTGATTCTGATGGATGAACTTCCCCGTAACACCATGGGAAAGGTTCAAAAAAACATCCTGCGTGACCGGTACAAAGATATGTTCGTGGCCGCATGAAGAGATGCTTTTACCTGATCACGCAATGCAACGTGGGTTTAACTGTAGTTCGTTCCACGTTCGCAAAAGCCCTGCGCGATAAATACGTTAGAGGCGACTAAGGCAAGTCCATCGAAGCGTCTTGGCCAGTTCGCTATAAAAGTTTCGGTTTAGCCCCATGACCGGTCAATCACCCTTCCGTAGTGGTATCCTTCGGGTATTTAAACTAGTTCTTGGGCGGTGGAATGGTTGGTTTACAGCGGGTCAAAGATTCTTGCAGTAATCCGGCGTTGCGCCAGAGCCTCGGTTGCAGCAAGCAAAACAAACAGGCGGCCTCAAAGGCCGTATTCCCAAAGTAGAACGTTTTGTTTCTTCTTCAGAGTGGGCAAAGCGCAGCCCGACCATTGTGGCTACTAGGGTCAGGCAACAGGGGTTTTTTCCGCTGCCATTGGGGGCAGAAACCGGAAATCTCTGATGCTGTCGGGTTTTAACTCGATCGAGAACCCGGGCCGTGTCGGCGCCATATAGGCGCCGTTCTTCACCACGCAGGGGTCGATAAAGTGCTCATGCAGGTGATCGACATACTCGATCCGCTTGCTGTCCTTCTCGCCCGAGATCGCGACATAGTCGATCATCGACATATGCTGGACGTATTCGCACAGGCCCACGCCTCCGGCATGGGGCCAAACCGGCAGATCGTATTTCGCCGCCATCAGCATGACTGCGAGCACCTCGTTCAGCCCACCCATCCGGCAGCTGTCGATCTGAACGATGTCGATCGCGCCTTCCTTGATGAACTGCTTGAACATGATCCGGTTCTGGCACATCTCGCCCGTCGCCACCTTGACCGGAGCGACACCTTCGCGGATCGCCTTGTGGCCAAATACGTCGTCGGGGCTGGTGGGTTCTTCGATGAAGAAGGGCCGCGCGAAAGACAGCGTCTTAACCCAGTCGATCGCCTGATCGACCTCCCACACCTGATTGGCGTCGATCATGATGTTCATGTCGTCGCCCAGCACTTCGCGGGCGATGGTCAGGCGGCGAATGTCGTCATCCAGATCGCGGCCCACTTTGAACTTGGTGTGGGTAAAGCCCGCCTCCTTGGCCTCCTGACATAGACGGCGCAGCTTGTCGTCGGGATAGCCCAGCCAGCCCGCCGAGGTTGTGTAGCAGGGATAGCCCTCGGTCTTTAGCTTAGTGATGCGCTCCGCTTTGCCCGGGTCAGCGGCGCGGAGCATCGCTAACGCCTCATCCGGAGTGATCGCATCGGTCAGATATCGGAAGTCGATCAGGCGTACGATTTCTTCGGGGCTCATCTCGCTGACCAATTGCCAAACGGGTTTTCTCGCCTCTTTGGCCCATAGATCCCAAGCCGCGTTCACGACCGCACCAGTCGCCAAGTGGATTGCGCCCTTGTCCGGACCGATCCAACGCAGTTGGCTGTCACCGGTGATATGACGCCAGAACCGACCCATATCTTCGGTGATCCAGTCCAGCTCCAGCCCTTTGACCAACGCACCGAGGGCTTCGATCGCGGCCACGCAGATCTCATTGCCGCGCCCGATGGTGAAGGTCAGTCCGTGGCCCTCATGCGCGCCGTCAGTTTCCAGCACTACATAGGCGGCGGAGTAGTCGGGATCAGAGTTCATCGCATCCGACCCATCCAAACTGGCCGAGGTCGGGAACCGCAGGTCCTCGGTCCGAATGCCGGTTATCCGGGTCATTTGCTGGCCTCAACGGTTTGGCGCTGAACGCCCAACCCTTCGATCCCCAACTCCATCCGGTCGCCGGGTTTCAGATAGGTTTGCGGGTCCTGCCCCATACCCACGCCCGGAGGCGTTCCGGTTGAGATCACATCGCCGGGTTGCAATGACATGAACTGCGACAGGTGCGAGATCACCGTCGCAACATCAAAATGCATCGTTCTGGTCGAGCCCTCCTGATAGCGATGCCCGTTCACCTCAAGATACATCGGCAGGTTCTGCGGGTCCGGTACCTCGTCCCGTGTCACCAGCCATGGGCCGATGGGGCCAAACGTGTCTGCGGACTTGCCTTTGACCCACTGGCCCGAACGGTGCAGCTGAAAGTCGCGTTCGGACAGATCGTTGACCACGCAATAGCCCGCGACGTGGTTCAGCGCGTCCTTGACGGATACGTATTTGGTATGCTTGCCGATGACGACGCCCAGCTCGACCTCCCAATCGGTCTTGACCGAGTTTCGGGGTATTTCCACAGTGTCATCAGGCCCCATGATCGCCGAGGTCGCCTTGAAGAAGATCACTGGCTCTTGTGGCAGCTCCATGCCAGATTCAGCTGCATGGTCGGCGTAGTTCAGGCCGATGCAAATGAACTTGCCTACATGCCCGACGCATGCCCCAATGCGCGGGGTACCTTCGACCTCGGGCAGAGCATCCACATCCAACGCGCGCAAGGCATCAAGCCCGGCATCCGACAACGCGTCGCCCGCTATATCGTCGATGACACCCGACAAATCGCGGATCACGCCATTTTCATCCATAAGGCCGGGTTTTTCTTGTCCGACCGGACCGAAACGCAGCAGTTTCATCTCAAATCTCCCTGATCAAACGGTCCAGCCGCCATCGATGGCGAAGGTCTGTCCGGTGGTGAACGCGGTCTCATCGCTGCCCAGATAGACGGCCAAGGCGGCAACCTCATCTGCGTGACCGATACGGCCCATGGGCTGGCGCGCGATGAAGTCTTTCATCGCCTGCTGGTAGTCACCGGTCGCGCGTAGGCGGTCGTGCAGACTGGGGCTGTCGACGGTGCCGGGGCAGATCGCGTTGCAGCGGATGCTCTGCGTGATGAAGTCAGCGGCGATGGACTTGGTCAGGCCAATCACGGCCGCTTTGGACGCGCAATACGAGAAACGGTTCGGCACGCCTTTTATCGACGAGGCGACCGAGGACATGTTGATGATCGAGCCACCGCCATTCTCCAACATGCCGGGCAGAACCAGCTTGGCTAGCCGGTACATCGCCTTGACGTTCAGATCAAAACTGAAATCCCACTGGTCATCGTCGCATTCAAGGATCGAACCAGCGCCAACGAACCCTGCACAGTTGAACAAAACGTCCAGCGCTCCGGCGGTCGCAACCACCTCGGCCACGGCGTCCGCATCGGTGACGTCCAGCTTCAGAGCCGTGACACCCTCGATCGCAGTCAGTTCCGCAAGCGTTGCATCATTGATATCGCAGGCAATCACCTGCGCGCCTTCGGCCACGTATTTCTCGACGCTGGCGCGGCCAATGCCTTGCCCCGCGGCAGTTATCAGTGCTTTCTTTCCGGCCAGACGGCCCTGTGGTTTGGTCATGTCGTCCTCAATCCGTATGGAATACTTCAATCATGGGTGCCCATTGCTCACCTTCGGCGCGGCTGGGCAGAGGGTTTTGGCAAGGGTCGGTGAAACTCCACCATTCTTGCGTTTTGGGGTCTTGCGCTATTCGGCCATATCCCCTTCGAAATCGGTGCCGCGATAATCCCAGTACCCAAACAGCAGATTCTCGGTTTCACGCAAAAAGATCGTGTAGTTGCGGATATTGCTTTTGACGATCTGAGCCAGCGCATCCGGCCAGAAGGCAGCGTGCAGACGTTTGTATCCGCCTAGCTTTTCGGGCCTCGCCCCGATCACCATGCCCATACGTTGCATCATGCGCCCCCCCTGATCTCAATCGGCGTGGACTGGGCAGTGATTGCCTGCCAGTCCCACGCGATACCAGGCCCGGGCGCATCTGACGGAAAGGCAAGCCCATCCTCAATGCGTATCGCGTCCGTCGTAATGCTGTCGAGCTGTGGGATGTATTCCAGCCACTTTGCATTTGGCACCGCGCAGACCAGTGGCAGGTGCAGTTCCATCAAAAAATGCGGGCAGACCATGACGTTATACGCCTCGGCCAGATGCGCCACTTTCAGCCATGGGGTAATGCCTCCGATCCGCGCTACATCAACCTGCACAATACTGGCCGCGCCCGCGTGGAGATATTCTTTGAACTGGCTCAGCGAGTACATGCTTTCGCCGACGGCTATCGGCATCGAAGTCCGGCGCGACAGCTCGGCGTGGCCTGCGACGTCATCCGCGGGCAAAGGCTCCTCGAACCAGCCGATATTGTAGTCTTCCAAAACCTGAGCTCGGCGGATCGCTTCGGACAGGGTAAAGCCCTGATTGCCATCGGTTAGGATTTCATATCCCGGCCCAACCGCTTCACGCACAGCGGCCAATCGGGCGGCATCCTCGCTCAGGTGGTCTCGCCCGATCTTGATTTTCGAGCCGCGGAACCCCTGCCCCTGCATCGCCAGCGCGTCATCGACCAATGCCTGTGTCTCCAGATGCAGCCAACCGCCCTCGGTCGAATAGAGCGGGATGCGATCCCGCGATCCCCCCGCGGCTTTCCACAGCGGCAGCCCTTGTTTGCGGCAGCGCAAATCCCAAAGAGCGGTATCAATCGCGGCCAAAGCAAGCGACGTAATCGCCCCCACCGCCGTCGCATGTGTCAGGAACAACAGATCGCGCCAGATGCCTTCGATCCGGTCCGCATCACGCCCGATCAGAGCGGGCGCCAGCGTTTTTTCAAACAGCGCCATAACCGACGGGCCGCCGGTACCGTTGGTATAGCAATAGCCCACGCCCTGTGCCCCGTCGCTGTCGGTCAAGGTAACAATGGGCGTTTCCTGACTAACAAAGGACTGGATTGCATCGACCCGTTTCACCTTTGGGATCAAGTCGATCATGCGCAATTCGATATGGGTGATGGTGGCCATGTTTGCTTACCTGCTCAGTGCCTCGCCGGTGCCCGCGTCGAAGACGTGGCATTTGTCTAGAACAAGGTGGAACGGCAGCGTCTCACCGGGATGCAACGGGCGTGGGTTGAACATCTTGGCCTGAACCTCGACCCCCGCCAGATCGGCAAACATAAAGGTTTCGATTCCCAACGGTTCTTCCAGTGCAACCGGGAGCTCCAGATCGACCAAAGCGCCCTTTTCCTCGACCGCGTGGCCGACCTGCATGAGATTGTCGGCGCGGTGGCCGAATTGAACCACATGTCCCGCGCTTACATGGTCGCGCGTCGAGGCCGGGACCGGAACCGTGAGCGTATCCCTTAGAACGATGCGGTCAGCCAGCGTCATCGCTTCGACCTGATCGTGGGTCACATAGACGATGGTATTGGCGACGCGCCGGCGCTGACCTCCGGACAGTTCTGCCGGTTTGTCGTCCATCAATACGTCCGGCCCAGCGATCGCTGCGACCTCGGTCACGACCTTGGTGATCTCAGCCTCGGGGCGCCTGGCGATCTGCAGCGTGAAGCCCAGATTCTCGCGCATGGTCACATGCGGGTAGAGCGCACAGTTCTGGAACATCATCGAGTTGTTGCTTTCACGCGGAGGCAGGTCGTTGACCACGCGGCTGCCGATGGAAATCTCACCATCGGAGATATCTTCGAGCCCCGTGATCATACGCCAAGTCGTGTATTTTCCGCAGTTCTGGGGAACGATCCCCAGTTCGATTCGACATGCGCTGTACCTGCGGTCAGAATGGCGCAAATTTCAAGCAAGTTACTAATTTTACAAGACGATTTCATAACTTGCTTATCCCTAGATTCTATTTTGGCGACTCTCCCACATCGCCGTTGTTCGTATGTAAAACAGTTATTCATTTATAAATCAACATTGACATCTACTGCGCATTCAAGTCACTTTACCCACGCATTCGCCCACAAGCGCGAATTGGGAGGAATACGTGTCGGCAACTTCAGAGAAATATCGTGCCCCTGCCCTAGAGAAGGGTTTGGACATCATCGAGTTTCTATCGCTGCATGCCGACGGGCTGGCGCAAGGTGACATTGCGCGCGCTCTGGACCGGTCCCAGAGCGAGATTTACCGGATGTTGTCCACACTGGTGCGACGCGGCTATGTGATCCGGTCGTCTGACGATGATCTCTATTCGCTCAGCCTGAAAATGTTTGCGATTTCACAAAGGTATCCTCCAGTCGAGCGGTTGCTTGAGATGGCGACACCTAAAATGCGAGCCGCTACGCGAAAGGCCTGGCAATCCTGCCATATGGGTATGGAGAGCAATGGAGACATAGTTGTTGTCGCCTCGATCGCCTCGCCCGGGAACTGGGGCTTGGCGTTGCGCGTCGGAACCGTGATTGGCCTTGGGAATACCGGCACCGGCCGTGTTCTTGCCGCATTTCGCAGTGACGCCGACCTTGACGACCTGCTGGACAATCACAGGCTTGCGCAAGGTGAGCCGGAATTGGACGTCGTTGAATTCAAGGAACATGTCGCCCGCATACGCGAGTGGGGTTACGAGCAAATGCCATCAGCCACAGCGGTTGGGGTGACGAACCTCGCCTACCCTGTGCTGGACCACGAAGGGCAGGCAATCAGTGTTGTGAACTGCCCATTTTTGGAAAGGATCGATCAGCTTGAAGTTCCGGGAATCGAAGACGTGCACCAACTCTACAAATCGCTGGCGGAAGAATTGACCGATTTCTATACGGGCAAGTCGCAAGCCTGACCTACAAGTCACTTGTCACAAAGGGATAAGGTCAAGCAAGCTAGTCCATGTCCGTTCTGATCCATGTGCGAAGAGGCTGTTTTCGCCAAAAATTCGTATCTCTAGACAAGAGTTGCGTCCTCTTTGGTTTTGTTGGCCAAAAGACCACCAACTGTGATGAGACCAGCGCCAATCCAGCCCCACAAATCGGGTAGGGTATTCCAAATCAAATACCCGAAGAAGACCGCCCAGAGCATTCCGGAATACTCAATCGAGGCCAGTTTGCTAATCGGCGAGAAGGAACATGCCGATGTTCTGAAACACACACACAAAGCGCCACAAACACCCAACAAACTAACGAGCCAGAGGTCGGAAAAGCCTGGAGTGTAGTTCCCATAGGGAACCAAAACAGCGGCTGTGGCAAAGACCATGAGATACTCATATCCAGCGATTGCTTCCGGTGTATCCCGTCTTGAAAGGGCACGCGCCGTGATTAAGCCGAGTGCGCTACACAACGCCGCCGCCAATGGAAAAAAGGCTGCCAAGTTAAGACCTAGGCCCGGCGGGCGTATTAAAAGTAAAGCGCCCATAGCGCCTGAAGCCAGAGCAAGTAGTTGTGGAAGCCCGGGATGTTCTCGAAACACAAGTGAAGACAAGACCATCGAAAAGATAGGCGCGACCATGAAAATCATGGTCACTTCGGCAAGCGGCAAATTTTGAAGGCCGGAAATGAAAAAGTACATTGTGCCTAGGGTCAGCAATCCCCTGGCCATCAATAGTGGCCATCTTGGTGAGGCCAATGATCTCCAGTTTCGAGGCGCGACGAACACAAGGAAAAACACAAGGCCAAAGGCGCTTTCAAACAAGATGATCTGAAGACCGGAATACGTCTCGGATAGCACCTTGGCGACCGCGTCCATCGCAGACATAAAAAACACGCCAAGCGCAAAGTAAGCTGGACCATTGGCGTAGAGTTGCGATGGTTTGAGACGGGCGATCATGACGTGAGCTGATCAAATATCGACGTTCGTTCCAGCCGAAAGCGCGCAGTGAACGGACCAGGTGTGTCGCGTAGAAATGCGTTCATAGACTTAAGCATTTCGATCGCATCAATTTTCTTCAGATTGACCGTATTGTTCTCAAGCCATCGTTCAAGCCGAAGCAATTCATCGGGTTGCACATAGTGCTGTTCGCCGAGGTGCAGCATATGTTTGTAGGAGCGGTTGGAGAAATACTCTTGATCCATAAGATTCAGGAGCTTATCGGCCGTTTCTTGGGAAACAACTTTATTTTCCGAAGCAACTTCAAGTGTTGCTCTGATGTTTACAAGCGGCTCTGACAGCGACGGGTATTTCAGTTCGGCAGGCCCGTGATTCAAGGCAACCTCGTCATCGCGCGTCAATAGACCGTCGCGGTATTCCTCAAAGATGCGACCGACCCCTTTCATACCAAAACTATGCAGTTCCGCCGCCCGCAACGCGCCCATGCTGGAGCTGCCGAATACATGCACACCCTGGTCAAGCGCCCAGAGTATTTCCTTGTGCAACACAGACGGTGTGAACTGAAAATAGCCGTCAATTATTCCTATGGCGCGTGGCTTTCGCGACACCGCATTCAATACATCCCCCTGAGCCGCCGGCGGCAGATACTCAGCCGCCAATATCTGTTTGGCTTCACTTTCGTGAATGGTGGGGCCGCAGAAAACAAAAACGGTCATTGCATTAACTCTGATGCGTTTTTTGCACGTAAGCCTGGCGTATAGCGCGGGTCGTCATGCGGCCCTTCCAGACCGGGGACGAGCACCCGTACAACTGCGATGTGATCGGAGACGTAGTCGGCTGTAATGTCGATGAAGCAGGCACTTTCCAGTCCAGCTGCAGTCAATCGCGATTTGAGCCAAACAAGATCTCCTTCGGGAGACTTGCTTTCATACGACTGTCTGGAGGCAAAACTCAGGCATCCAGGTCGGGCAATCGTTTCTTGGAACTTCATCTCAGAGTAGTAGTCCGAGTGCAGATCATCACGCGCGCCTGTGATCAATGTCAGCCGTTCCTGCGCAGCTTCTGTAAGGGCGCGAGAGAGTGCGATCTGCCGACACGGGTGGCACCCTGCGCCGACAGATGGGCGCGAGAGAAGTACCGGCACTTTTCCGTTTTCACATGCCCATACCAAGTAGGCGGGCACGCCGATCTCCGTCGTCACGTCCCAAATCGCCAAACTTATGTCGGCGTCTTTGAACTTGCGTAGGGTCTGGCACAAACCGAGATCTTCTATAGTCCGTTGGTCAATCCGACGTGCATCTCGTTCCGGCCACGGCAAACGCGACCATAGCGCAACAGCATCCCGTTCGATCACCTCGCACAAGCCGTGTATCTTTGCCTCGGAAAGTGAGTTCCCCGAGGCCAGACCGTTCGAACTCGATAGGAAGAACCCGCTCCCGGGTGGCAGAGGGCGTGTGTAGTTTGTGTGAACCAATTCGTAGGGAACCCACACATTTCCGGAACCCGTCAATAGTTGCATTTCAATCCAGAGGTTCGGCGCGAAAGGATCAAACTCCAACTCATTGCTCAGCGGCAACTGATCAACTGGCAAAACGTTGTGTGTGTATCTGATATCTTCAAGGCTCGCGAGTATGACCGGAGCCACAATGCGTTCCGCGTGGAAAATCTCGATGGACTCCATCACGGCAGAAGCGACCGCAGCGTCATTTGTCACGCCCTTCCCTTGAGAAATGGCCATTGATCGCGAGTTTGGCCTGCATACGACGGTTGTCGGTAGCCCAACACGATCAAGCCCCGTGACATCCGCTATACGCGTAATGCCAAAAACCGGAAACAGGTCCCGCAATAGCTCAACCGTCTGCTTGGGCGAGCGAATGCGATGTGTCCCATCAAAATATTGTTTCAAACCAAGTTCTCACGC
Organism: Ruegeria sp. AO1; assembly: GCF_056535985.1. Lineage (NCBI taxonomy): Bacteria > Pseudomonadati > Pseudomonadota > Alphaproteobacteria > Rhodobacterales > Roseobacteraceae > Ruegeria > Ruegeria sp. AO1. The sequence goes on along the minus strand of NZ_JBQFJC010000002.1, from coordinate 63,427 downwards.
GACTGGGAACAACCTATCAGTGCGCGCAATGACGATTCATACTGCGCGACACGAATGTTGGCTCAAAGGCTTGAGCCAACATTCATATTCGTTGCTTGGGCTGGTTTTAAGCAGTTGGTTGAATTTTCGCCCCGAATTGGGCCGGATCAATCTTTGCTCCCAGCTGAGATGGGTCAATTTTGGCTCCGTGCTGGCCGGGGTCAATCTTGGCGCCAATTTGGCCTGGATCGATCTTGGCCCCGATTTGGCCCGGATCAATCTTTGCACCTAGCTGAGACGGGTCAATTTTAGCTCCATGCTGACCGGGGTCAATCTTGGCGCCGACCTGCGAAGGGTCACCGTGGCATACTTCTCCGGTAGTGATCGCAGATTGGCGATGTGCAGAATTGGTACCGGGCTGAGCAAAAACTCCGGATTGATCGATGGTGATCAAACGGCCATCAGGCGCACGAACAGTTCTTTTATTTTCAAACATTTAATTTCTCCCTTTGTTGGAATCTTCGTTCTAATTTGATTTGCACTTCAAGAACCAGAGCGCGCCTTTCACTAACATAGAATTTGCATGATCACCAAGGCGCATGACGGGCGCCATCCCAGATGAGTTGGAATGAGAACCTACGTTCAGGCCAATAGGAAAAGCATCGGTTTGACCAGTTTTGGTGTCTTTTGAAACCGCAAGCATTCATGAAGCAAAAGAAAAGCAGTTTTTTGACGTTCATTCTTTGCGTGACACCAACAAGCGCCATCAGCCAAAACCGAGTACTCAAACTTTTCTAGAAATGACCTAGTTCTCTAGCATTGGTAGCGGTCTGTTCAACTGCAAGTCGACTCGTTTTTAACACCACAAACAAAAACCAAAATGGTCTGCGGAGTCTGTTTGCTTGGTACTAGAGGTTTCGTTTGCAGCGCAAGCGCAGACCGCGATGTGAAACAAACTGCATGTCGTCCAAGCCCCGTGAACCAAACGTTTTCTGAAGGGCGCAATAAGCAGTAGTTTTAGGCACAAAACAGTCTCGCTTGCCCAAAACGCTCTCTTTTTGATTGGCCCTAAGGGAGATCAACGCCGACTGGTCAAAGAGACAGTGCGCCGTCTTAGAAACTCGAGTAGTTCCCGAGGATTGTTTGCCCGTTTTTCAATCTCGTCTCTCTCAATAGGGTCACCGACGATCGGGCGCTGGGGTTTATCCAAGGCATGCCGCACCTCGTACAAAAGCAACCCTTGGCGCAGCGTGGCGGAGACATTGCTGGCGATTTGATATGCGCGACTGTTGCGTCCTGGAAAGCGGATGGGGACAACTGTTGCCCCAGAGCGCCGGATCAACTTGGCTGTAAAGGGATTCCATTCGCGTTCGACTGCAGGCCCCCACCAACTGTCCGACGAGGCAACAACCCCGGAAGGGAATAGTGCGATCAACCCTCCGTTCGCAAGATGCTCCATTGCTTTTCGGCGCATCTCCAAGCTCTTTTCAAGAGCGTCGGGTTCATGATCGAAGGGGACCGGGATCATGAACTGGTCAATCTCAACGACACCCGTCAGCAGGGACCGCGTTAGAATTTTAAAGTCGGTTCGGACCTGACCGATCAGTTCCGCCAGGATCATGCCGTCGACAAGTCCGTGCGGGTGATTGGCGACAACCACTACGGGCCCTTTGCTCGGGATTTGACGAATTTCTTCATCGGGCGTTTGCAGCGCGATGCCCATCACCTTGAGGGCCTGCCCCCAGAAGGGTTGCCCAGAGGGTACGCCCATTGCCTCGAATTTTCGGATGCGACGCAACAAATGGAATTTGCTTGTCGCAAGCTCGATCGCTTTAATCGCCCTTCGCTGAACCGGGTTGCTGAATGTGGACGCATAAGACAAACGGCGTCGATCATAGGGCTGCTCGCTCAGGTTTGTTCCGTCGCTCTGGCCAAGCAGCAGCCGCGTCTCTTTTTCCGGGCGGCCAGTACCGGGTCTTTTGAGGGTCTGAGACCCCTTACCCCTCATCGAAGGATAAAGACGGAACACGGCGCGCGGCGTGAAATACGCGACGCCGTCGAGCCCAGAAGATAGTCCCGAACGCCGGGTTTGTGAGATCCGACTATAACCAAATCAACATGGTTTTCACGGGCATATTCCGCCACTTTCAGGCCCGGTTTGCCGGTGATGACTTCGGTCGAGATGTCGTCCGCGCCGCTCGCAAGGCGATCCAGTTCGTCCTTGATACGCGCTGTCAGGTGGTTCTCGGGTTTCGACTCCACGAATTCGGCGACGAAACCGGGTATGTCTTCCAGCACTGTCAGTAAGGTCATCCGGCCGTCTTCGGCAAGCAGACGCCGCCCGGCGGCGATTTTGTTGGCGACAACGCCTTCGTGGTCCAGAGCGACCGGGATGAGAATGTGCTTGTACATAGTCAGTTCCTTTGTCGATTTAGGGGGCGTTTGTGGCGGCCGTGCCGCGGGAAACGATCATCTTGGCGGCCTCAGACATTTGCGCGTGCGAGTTCGCGAGCCAGATCAAGATATTGACTGGGAACCGCTATGCCATGCGCCTGCGCGCGGCTGATCGAGTTTGCCCGCCGATCCCCCGGAAGCCGTGCGCCCTCGAGGCTTTCGATGGCCGTCAGCACCAATTCGAGACGATCAGTGAAGGCGACCAGATTGCTTGGGCTCATGGCAATAAGGAACTGTCCAGACCCCGGAGAAGGCCCCTCTGCGTTAAAAAACGAAGCCACGCCCAAGCTGGGGTTCGCACCGGTGAAAACCGACGCGGGAACCTCGACCATCAAGGCGAGGACGGTTCCTTTTGCCCCTCCGGCGGGGGCCATGGAACCAGCCAATGCGGCGGCTGGGTCGGTTGTGGGCTTGCCGTCTTTGTCAAAGGCCCAGTCCGGAGGGATGGGCTGGCCTGTCTTTTTAGCATGCATGACCTTGCCGCGCGCAACATGCGAAAGCGCCAAGTCAATTACCAGTGGCCGCGCGTCGCGTCGCGGGGCTGCAAAGGCGATGGGGTTGGTGCCAAAAACCGGGCTCGCGGCGCCCCAAGGGGCAATTGCTGGAGGGGCATTGGCAAACATCAAGCCTACAAGGCCCTCTGCGGCGAGCTTTTCGATCTGCACCGACAACGCCCCCGCGTGATGTGAGTTTTTGATCGACATCGTTGCAGTGCCGTATGAGCGCGCCACGCTGATGCCTTGCGAAATGGCGTGATCCAGCGCCGAGTACGCAAACCCGAAATCGGCGTCAGTGGAGATCGCGGTTTGACTGGTCAAGCGAGAAGCAATGCTTGCGTCCCGGTTTATCTTTCCGCTTCGCACCTGCGCGACATAGTCCCCAAGGCGCGAAAAACCGTGACCTGCTTGGCCTTCTGCTTCTGCCGCCACCAGCGCATTGGCGACGGACTCAGAGTGTTCCTTAGAAACCCCCTGAGCCATTAATGCACCCGAAACCAGGGCTTTTGCCTCGGAAAGGCTGATGTTTTCCATATGTGCCATGGTTTTATCTTTGGGTGGGGCGGTACCTTTGCGCCGCCCCTGCCAGATCTAGGCGCTGCGATAGAGCTTGGTCATCGAGAATTCGCGATGGCCAAGCGCTTCGGCGGCTGTGTTGCGGCCGTTGGCTGTGCGGCGGATCATGTCGATCAAGGCATCGCCCGCTTCGTCAATGGTCTGTTCCCGGCGCAGGATACCCGAAACGTCGACGTCCACGTGCTCGCCCATCGTGCGCACGGTCCGAGGGTTCGCGGTGATCTTGATAACCGGAACAATCGGGTTGCCCACCACATTGCCTTGACCCGTAGGGAAGGTGTGGATGACTGCGCCACCGGCTGCCATCAGGGTCACACATTCCGCCGCAGCCGAAGAACTGTCCATGAAGTACAGCCCCGCGCCCGAGCTTGGCGCTTCGGCGGCATCGAGGATGTCGATATATTGCGAGGTCCGACCGATCTTCTCGAGGTTGCCCAAGGCTTTTTCCTCAATCGTGGTCAAACCGCCTTCGATGTTGCCTTTGGTCGGCTGGGAGTCCGAAAGGTCATCGGTCTGATGCGCAAAGATCACGTCGTCCTGATAGGCTTTCCACATCTTGTACCATCGCTCGCCCACTTCTTCGTTGATCGCGCGTTTCTGGCAGATGTGCTCAGCGCCAGTGATTTCCGAAGTCTCGCCAAAAAAGCCGGTGATGCCTTCGGGTAGCAGCTTGTCGTACATATTGCCAACCGTCGGGCAGGACCCCAGACCGGTGGTGGTGTCGGATTCACCACATTTGGTCGAGATCCAAAGCTCGTTCAGCGCGCACTCTTCGCGCTGGTATTCCGAGGTCAGATGCACGAATTCCTTCGCGGCCCAGCTGGCCTGACGGATGGTTTCAAAGTCCCCTTTCTGCTCGATCGAGAATTCAGCGACCGGTTTGCCAGTTTCGCGAATGCCATCGGCAATCCGTTTGGTCCAACCGGGCTCAATGCCGATAACGACAACAGCGGCTACATTGGGGTTCGCCCCTGTTCCAATCATGGTCCGGAAGTGCAGTTCCAGATCCGCGCCAAACTGCAGGCGGCCATAAGCATGCGGGATGGCCAGTGTGCCTTTGACGTTATTGGCAACGGCTTCGCACGCCGCGTTCGAGATATCGTCGACCGGTAGGATAACCACGTGGTTTCGAACGCCGACACGGCCATTCTCACGACGGTAAGCATGCACAGACATATTTTTATAATCGAGTGCCATGAAGAGGGCTCCTTACCAGCGCTTCGTTTTGCAGTTGTGGGTGTGGACGTGGCCACCCTTGGGAATGTCCGCAATGATCTTGCCGATGTCCTCGCCGTATTTGATCGCGGTATCACCGTCCTTGAAGTCTTTCAGCGCGATCTTGTGGCCGATCGGCACATCAGCGCCCGATGTCAGGCGGAAGGTCGAATTGTCATGGGTTACGCAGACCAGCATATCGGTGCCGGCCGTCAGGCCCTCGACCACGACAACACCGACATTGTCGGCATGTTCGTGGACGAGCAAGTGGGGGATTTCAGCCATTTGTAGTCTCCTCAGGCGTCAGGTTTTAGAATGATTTTCGGGGCCGCGACGCGCCCTGCTAGAATGTCCTCGAAGGCATGCGCGCCATCTGACAACGGGCGGCTTTCTACCCAATCCAGCGCGCCCAGCCTGCCCTCGAACATGGCGGCGGCGGTGTCGCGGAAATCCTTTGCGGTATAGGTGTAGGTGCCAATGAAGGTGATTTCCTGCAGCGTCATGCGACGTACATCCAGACCGCCTGTGTCTTCACCCAAGCCGATATGCAGAACCACACCTCCGGGCTTGGCAGCTGCAGAAGCAGCTGCCCTTGTTGCCGCAAATCCAACAGCGTCGACAACAACAGGGAATTCGCCCTGAACCTCCTTGGCGACCTGCATTCCGCAGGTGGCGGAGAGGTATTCTCGGCGGATGTCATTTCTCTCGACGATTACAACTTCCTCAAAGTCCATCGCTTGCAGTGACAAAGCGGCGGCCACTCCAATTGCGCCGCCACCAATGACAAGCGCTTGGCGCGGTTCCGATGGATGCAGCGCCTCAACGCCAAGCCGGGCCGCATGCCAGCCGACCGCGATGGGTTCGGCAAGTGCTGCTTTGGCCAGCGACACATCATCAGGAACAGTGACCAGATTGGCTTCGGGGATCCGCACAAGCTCGGCGAAAGCGCCCTCGCGCGGCGGCATCGAGATGATCTGCCGCGTCGGACACAGGTTTTCACGTCCGGAAACACAGGCCGGACAGGCACCGCAATTGACCAGAGGGTTGATCGTCACACGCTCACCTGCGCGGGGTCCGTCAACGATGGTGCCAGCCGCCTCGTGCCCAAGGATAAGAGGGGCTGGGCGGCGGTTGTCGTGACCCAGATAGGCATGCATGTCCGAGCCACAGATACCCACGCTTTCCACCCGGATCAGCGCCTCGCCCAACTGTGGGGTTGGGTCCCTGGTCTCTTCGTAAGACAGGGCTTTAACGTCTGTATAAACAAGAGCTTTCATTTGGCGGTGAACCCTCCATCCAGCATCAGGATTTGACCGGTCACGTAGCGAGAGGCTTCTGAACACAGAAAGAGCAGAGGCCCATCGAGATCTCCGAGCGCCCCGTTGCGGCCAATGCAAGTTTGAGCTGCGTTACGTTCGGCGCGTTCGGGATCAGCAAAGACCGCCGCAGTCAGTTCGGTCTCAAAAAAGCCCGGGCCAATCGCATTTGTGTTGATCCCCGCGGACGACCACGCCTCGGCCATGGCGCGGGTCATCTGGGCCACGCCACCCTTTGAAGCGCCGTAGGGAAGTCCGTTTGGAAAGGCGCGGAAGGATTGTAGCGAGGCAAAGTTGACGATCCGCCCCCAGCCTTTTTCCTTCATGGCCGGAACAAAAGCCTGGCTCAGGAAAAAGGGGGCAGACAAGTTGACCGCGAGGGTCGCGTTCCAAATATCTGGTGACAGGTCCTCGGCTGGCAGTCTGGGGTTGAGGCCCGCAGCATGAACAAGAATATCCGGCGCGCCGAACGGAGCAGCTATTTCGTGCACCAGCTCCGGTTGGTTTTCAAGATCGGCCACATCGCCCGCGACGACGGCAACGTTTCCGCCCATCTCATCGGCCCAGCTTGCCAAGGCGTCGGCGCGGCGGGCAACGCCCACCACCTTTGCGCCAGAGTTTGCCAAGATCGTTGCCGCTTGTTGTCCGAGGCCAGAGCTGGCCCCGGTCACAACGGCCACGCGGCCGTCAACGCTGAATAATCGAGAGGAAGACAAGTGTTCTAGCCTTGCGCCGTCAGGTTGAATTCTTCGTCTGGGAAGTACTTCTTCAGGCGTATGTCAGCCGTGCGAGCGTGGCCTTCCATGCCCTCGAGGCGCGCAATTCGTGCGGTCGCTTCAGCGACGGGCTTGGCACCTTCACGGGTCGCGCGCTGCCAAGTCACGATTTTCATGTACTTGTGCACACTCAGGCCACCTGTGTAGCTGGCCGCCCCAGAGGTCGGCAGGACGTGGTTCGTACCGGCCGCCTTGTCGCCAAAGGCCACGGTGGTTTCTTCGCCCAAGAACAGCGAGCCATAGCAGCTGAGGCGATCCAACCACCACTCCAGATCTTCCGCCTGAACCGTCAGGTGTTCGGGTGCATAAGCATCGGAAGTTGCGGCCATTTCCTCACGATCCGCGCAAAGGATGACCTCTGCGTAATCGCGCCAGGCGGCGGTGGCATTGTCGCGGTTCACTTCTGGCAGATCGGCAATCAGCTCTGGCACCAGCCGCATGACTTCTTCAGCCAGCGCGCGGTCATCGGTGACCAGCCAAACCGGTGAGTTATAGCCATGCTCAGCCTGACCCACGAGATCGGCTGCAACCACCATCGGATCCGCTGTTTTGTCGGCCAGTATCAGGCTGTCGGTCGGGCCAGCAATCATGTCGATGCCGACACGGCCAAACAGCATCCGCTTCGCTTCAGCCACGAATTGGTTCCCCGGGCCCACGAGAATATTGGCCTTGGGCAAGCCAAACAGGCCAAACGTCATCGCTGCAACGCCCTGAACACCGCCCATGGCCAGGATTTTATCTGCACCACAGATATGCGCCGCATAGATGATAGCAGGCGCAATACCCACGTCGGGACGTGGTGGAGAACACGCGACGATGTGCTTACAACCGGCAACTTTCGCCGTGGTGACAGTCATGATCGCGCTTGCGATATGGCTATACCGCCCGCCGGGCACATAGCAGCCTGCAGCATCCACCGGGATTGCCTTCTGCCCCGCGATAAAGCCAGGAACGACCTCAGTTTCAAAGTCTTTGACCGTGCCCAATTGCGCCTCGGCGAACTTCTTGACGTTGGCATGGCTGAACTGGATGTCCTGCTTCAGCTTCTCGGGCACGAGGGCCGACGCAGCCTCAATGGCCTCAGGCGACAACAGAATTTCGCCATCGTAATTGTCGAACTTCCGGGCGTAGGCCATGGCTGCCTCATCCCCGCCGGCCTCAATTTCATCAAGAATGTCGCGGACGATTTTCTTGGTTTCCGAAGCATCGCTTTTCGAGGTCAGCGTCGCTTTTTTGAGATATTCTCTCGGCATTGATTGCTTCCTATTTGTAAATATCTGGCAGAAGAACGGTCGAGATCGTCGGCACGTAAGCGATGAACAGGGTGACGATCAGCATGAACAGGACGAACGGAATGGCGCGATAAGCGATCTTCAGGATCGACTCGCCCGTTATTCCTGCGACCACGAAAAGGTTCAGCCCCAAGGGTGGCGTGATAAAACCAACGCCCAAAGCTGTGATCATCATGATGCAGAACTGGATCTCGTTCATGCCGATGTCATCCGCCAGAGGCTTCAGGATCGGCGCGAGGATCACGATGTTCGGCGTGGTCTCCATCACGCAGCCCGCTGCGATCAGGATGCCGACCATCATCAGGATAAGGACAAGTGGTTCGTCACTGACCGAGGTGGCGGCTGCCACAAAGCCTTGCGGGACACCGATGATGGCCAGTGCTTCGGCCAAGGGGGCCGAAAAGGCGATGATTGGCAGAATGACCCCGTTCACCTTGGCTGAACTGACCAGCATCGCGGGAAAATCGCTCAGGCTCAGAGTGCGCAGGATGAACCCCATGACGATCGTCACCACCACGGCTGTAGCGCCTGCTTCGGTCGGCGTCAGACGACCTGAAAAGATGCCGTAGAAGATGATGCCGGGCACCAGAAAGGCATACCAACCGGACTTCAGGGCTTTGCCTAGCCGCGAGAAGTATTCGCCCATGCTGATGTTGCCACCACCTTCCCAGCCCTTGAGGCGGTTCATGATGATGTTGGTGGCAAGAATGGACAGAAGGATCGCGATGCCGGGGATCAGAGCGGCCAGGAACAGTGTCGAGGCAGAAATCCCCAAAACAAGGCCGATGATGATATAGGCGATCGATGGCGGGATAAGGATACCGGTACAGGCACCAGCCGCAACAAGAGCGCAGGCATAAGGCCGGGGGTAGCCGGATTCGACCAGTCGGTCGATCGTCATGCGGCCAACAGCTGCTGCCCCTGCGGCGTCCGAGCCCGAAATCGCGGCGAACATACCGCAGACAAGCACCGTGGCTGATCCAAAGCCACCCTTGGCGAATTGTGTTAGTGCCTCGGCCACATCAAGAAATTTTCGACTGAGCCCGGTTCTGACTAGGACGTCGCCCGTTAAGATAAACAGCGGCACAGCCGTCAGCGCGAAAAAGTCTATGCCAGAGAACAGCTTTTCCCCGACGAGGCTCAAAGGCAGAGCCCCGGACCAGACAAGCATCAGGATCGCGGCCGAACCGATGGCGGCCCAGACGGGAACGGCAAGCGCTACAAGGACGACGAACAGGATGACCGGGCCATAAAAATCCCAGCCGAGGACAACGGATTGATCGAGTTGGTTCCAAAGCATGTCCAGCCCCCTCAGTCGAACAGTTTGTCACCTTCGTAGACGGGGCGACCCGCACGAAGGTCCGCGATGTCGCGGAGGATGGATTGGAAGAGGCGAAGCAGAACCAGTGCGAAACCGATTGGAACGGCCATCAGGAACCAGACGCGGCTGATGCGCAGACCGTCTGTCACAGATCCAAATTTTGCGGAAACGTGGACTGTTTCATACGAGTAGTAGAGCGCCACGATTGACACGGCTACCATTACAAAATCGCCGAAGAGATACAGCAGCGCTTTAATCCGAGGGCTAACGTAATGCATGATCACGTCAATGCGGATATGGCCGCGTTCACGAACCGCAGCGGCCGCGCCGATCCAGGCGAGGTAGATGAACGAGTACCGGACGATTTCCTCGCCCCAGATCGAGGAATAGGACAACAGCTCGCGCCGAAGCACTTCGATGAACATCGTCGCCACCAGCATCGTGTAGAACACGAGCAGCAGCCAGCGCTCGGCATTCCGGTTCAGTTCTTGCAGTATTCTTTGCATGCAATCCTCCCGTTCACCGGCACCTCAAAGGCAGCCGGCAGCCGGATTTCCAAGTTGTCGTCAGATTTGTGGGGCGGCCAGTAACTATGCCGCCCCTGAAACGCGACGAGGCGTATCAAGCATCGTGGACGTAGTAGCGCCCTTTCGTGCCAGCCGCTTCTTCCAGCTTGGCAAAGTTGTCCATGGAACCGGCCAGCTCGACCTTGAACTCGTCCCAATCGGACAGTTGGTACCCACCAGCGGCTTTCCATTCCGCCAGCTGATCCTCGCTGAGGCTGTGGAACTCAACACCTGCTTTGCGCAGTTCCGCCATTGCGTAGGTGCGTGCAGATGGAACCTTGGCCAGATTCTGATGCGAGGTCAGTTCGCCCGCGAACTCGATGCCTTCCTGCACATCTGCGGGTAGCGAGTTGAACCATTCCAGATTCATCGAGTAAATCTGGCTGTCCGGCACTGCCTGGGTAAAGGTGACATGGCTCAGGATGTCCTTGAAGCCAAACACAAAGAGCGCGCCAACCGACGGATCCAGAGCATCTGCCACGCCCTGCTTGATCGCCGAAGGCGTTTCGCCCCAGGCCACCGGCGTCGGGTTCGCGCCGACCATGCGATAGTATTGCTGCAGCATCTTTGAGCCGGGCACGCGGAACTTGACCCCCGCCATGTCGCCAGGCGTGATCACGGCGTTGCCGCCCTTGCGCACTGCCACAACGCGCGGGTCGATATTGATGTAGAAAAGCGCCTTGAAACCTGCGGCTTCGATCTTGGGGTGTACTTCGGCTTTCCACGCATCCGAGGTCACTAGGTTGGTGAAGCGCTGGTTCGAGCCGCAGAAATAGGGCATGTTGATAAGGTCAGCCGCGCTCGCATAGGGAGCGAAATTCGACAGGGAATGCTGCGCACATTGGATGGTGCCAGCCTGCACTGCTTGCACCAGGGCGCCACCGGCCCCCAGCTGACCACCCGGTGCCAGCTTGACATAGACCTTGCCATTGGTGGCGTTCTGGATGTTCTCCTTCAGGTCCAGCTGCATGATCGGATAGCTGCGCGATGCACCCAGGACATACGCTGTCGCAAGGGTCATCGTGAATTCCGCTGCCTCCTCGCGTTCACGCTCTTCCTTGGCGGTTTGTGCCGCAGCCTCGGTAGACCACAAGGTCCCCGCAGCCCCTGCAACCAACGCTGCGGTGAAGCTACCGCTTCCTGCCAGCTTCAAGAAGTTCCGGCGTGAAGCCGAAGCCAATTCCTGCTTTTCACGATCCATGTTTTCCTCCCTATGGGTCATGTCATTTATTGTTTTTTTGATTGTGCGGCCGCCTCTTTCCTTAGCGTGACGACAACGAATGCGAGCGATGCCGCGAACAGCAACACCATCTCTCCTACGTCGCCCAGGAATTGGCCGTAGCCAAATGCGCCCGCGACGACGTTGATCAGGAACGCCAGAAAAAGCGCAATGGCCGCAAATATGAACATTGCCAAACCTCCTCCTCTCCGATTCGAAGCCACTGTAAGCGCTTACATTTTGCATTGCAAGCGCTTACACTGTATCTAAACGGGCACGCCAGTTGACCCCACATTCCGAAGGGCGCAAATGGAGCGCCAAAGCCACGAGTGTATTTAGGTAGATGACGAAGGCACCATTTCCAGACGAGCCAAGCCGGACGTCACCGACACTGGAAGACGTTGCGCAAAGCGCAGGCGTTTCAACGGCCACAGTTTCGAGGTGCCTCAACAATCCCAAAATGGTATCCGAGAAAACGCGCGAGAGGGTCCTCAGCGCGGTCAAAACACTTGGCTATACACCGAATTTCGGGGCTCAGGCTCTTGCCGCCAAGCGCACCAGAACCTTTGGGGCAATTATCCCGACGATGGAAAACGCCATCTTCGCACGTGGCCTCCAAGCCTTTCAGGAAGAGCTTCAGAGGCATGGCATAACCCTGCTCGTCGCCAGCTCTTCATATAACCCTGAGCTTGAAGAAGAGCAGATCCGCAGCCTCGTGGCGCGCGGTGCGGATGCGCTGTTGCTGATTGGCTTTGACCGGACCCCACAGGTTTACGATTTCCTTAAGAAACAACGGATCCCGTGTGTGGTCGCCTGGGTTTATGATCCCAGCCAATCGCAACTGTCCATCGGGTTCGACAACCGAAGCGCGATGCAGGCGCTGACCGAGCAGGTACTCGACTTGGGACATCGCGCCATTGCCTTTGTCACTGCGGAGCGGGACGGCAACGACAGAGCTCGGTTGCGCTGTGAGGGCGTAGAACAAGCGATGCTGTCTCGGAAACTTGATGCCGGTAACCTGCACGTGATCGAAACGCCCTACTCGATCGACAACGGAGCCCGCGCCCTTGAGGCGGCGATGGAATTGGACCCGAGACCGACTGCAATCCTTTGCGGCAACGATGTTCTTGCCGCTGGTGCTCTCAGGCAGGCCCGGAAGATGGGCCTCGAAGTACCGAGAGATGTCTCCATCACCGGGTTTGATGACATTGAAATAGCAGAGATCGTAACTCCGGCCCTGACAACTGTTCATGTTCCGCATCGAAACATGGGCAAAGGCGCCGCTCGTATGCTGGTCGCTTTGCGCAAAGGTGAGGATGCGGGGTCAAGTGTACAGCTCGAAGCCACGACAAAGATACGCGAGTCACTCGGGCCTGCACCCCAGGCCTAGGACACATGGCCACTAGTTGACCCGAGCTACCTCTAAGGCATCCGGCCCACCCAGTAAGGGCAGGCCGTACAGGTTTTCGTGAGTGGATGGTCTTAGTCGTACAGAACGGCCGAGATTTTCGGGTCGTCGATATTCGAGGCATCGTAGTAGTAGAAGCCCGTGTCGATCAGGGTCGGTACTTCTTCACCGTTCAGGGCCGAAACGGCAGCTTTGACGGTTTCATAGCCGATACCAACGGGGTTCTGCGTGATCGCACCAGCCATCAGACCGCTTTTGATCGCGTCTTTCTGCGCCTTGCCACTGTCGTAGCCGATGATGACCAGACCTTCAGTGCCGAGTTCCTGAACGCCATTCACAACACCAATGGCTGAACCTTCGTTGGTGCCGAAGATACCATTCAGATCCGGGTTTGCAGTCAGGATTGCCTTGGTCACCTCGGTCGATTTCAGGTGATCGCCCTGACCGTATTGAACCGTGACGACTTCGATGTCCGGATATTTCTCAGCGATGCGGTTTACGAACCCGTCGCGGCGGTCGATCCCTGTGCGGCTGGTCTGGTCATGCGCCACAACGGCAACCTTACCCTTGCCGCCAATCTTCTCGGCCATCTTGTCCGCTGCCAGACCGGCCGCTGCAAGGTTGTCCGTGGTTGCGGTCGAAAGCGGGATGTCGCTGTCGACGCCACTGTCAAAGGCGATGATTGGAATGCCTTTGTCATTGGCCTGTTTCAGCAGCGGGATCGCCGCTTGGCTGTCCAGCGCGGCAAAGCCGATGGCTTTGGGATTATTGGCCAGGGCTGCTGCCAGCATGTCGATCTGACGGTCCACCATAGTTTCGTTGTCCGGGCCTTCGAAGGTGATGGTGACGTCAAACTCATCCGCTGCTTGCTCTGCGCCGGACTTCACCGCCTGCCAGAACTGGTGCTGGAAGCCTTTGGACACCAGCGGGATATAGATTTCTTCGGCAGCCGCCATCGAGGCGGGACCTGCCAGGGTAGCGGCACTCAGCGCCCCCAGAATGAAACGACGTGAAAACATGTTTTCTCCTCCACAGTTGGTCGTTTTCTATTTTGTTATTCTCAGCCGGACTTCTTGCGCCGTGCCATGTCGGCATAGACCGCCAGAATAATGATCGCGCCGGTGACAACGGTCTGCCACTCCTGCGCGACAGACAGGACACGCAGCCCGTTGGTCAGAACCGCCATGATCAAGGCGCCGATCAATGTGCCCAGGATCGTGCCGCGACCGCCCGAGAGCGATGTGCCACCGATGACAACGGCCGCGATGGCCTCCAGCTCGTACCCAAGGCCCAAGGCAGGCTGTGCCGAGTTCAGACGCGAGGCGATTAGAATGCCGCCAATGCCGCAGATCGCTCCGGCCAGCGCATAGATGCGGATCTTCCACATATCGGTGTTGACACCGGACAGGCGCACCGCCTCTTCGTTCGACCCCAGCGCAAAGGTATAGCGGCCCAGAACTGTGCGGCTCAGGATATAAGAGGCGGCGATGGCGACGATGAACAGGATCAGCACGCCATTGGGGATGGGCAGCGCTGGGAAGACCTCTCCGATCAGCGACCCGCGCGAGATCTGGTCAAAGCCCGGCGTGTCATTGAAGTAGATTGGTCGCGTCCCCGAGATCACCAGCGAGAGCCCCTTCAGGATCAGCATCATGCCGAGTGTGGCGATGAAGGGTGGGATTTTCATCTTGGCGACGAAGGTCCCCGAACACAGGCCACAGAACGCACCCGCCGCGATTGCGGCCGCGACACCCAATAGCAACGGCATGCCCATATAGGTCAGCACCACCCCCGCGATCACCGCGCAAAAGGTCATCAACGTGCCCACCGACAGGTCGATCCCGCCGGTGATGATCACCAAAGTCGCAGCAACCGCCAGTACACCGTTGACCGAGGTCGCCTGCAAAATCGCAATCATGTTCGAGGTTTGCATGAAGTTCGGCGACGCGATCGAAAAGCCGATCAGCAACGCGATCAAGCTCGCGAAGGCCAGCATTTTCTGGTAGGCGCCGCTTTCCGACAAACCCCCGAGGGGTTTTTTCTTGTCGATATCCGTAGCTGTGGTCATTGAATTGTCCCCGTTACCTGCATCGCCGCAGCGCGTTGCGTGGCCAGATGCATGATGTCTTCTTGTGTGGTGTCTTTTCCGCCGGGCAGAATGCCGGTCAGCCGGCCTTCGCACATCACGGCGATGCGGTGGCTGAGGCGCATGATCTCGGGCAATTCGGACGAGATCACGATGATCGTCTTGCCCTGCTCTGCCAGCTCCTCAAGCAGTTTGTAGATTTCGGATTTTGCACCGACGTCGATGCCCCGTGTGGGTTCATCGAAGATCAGGATATCGCAATCGCGCAGCAGCCATTTGGCGATGACCACCTTTTGCTGATTACCGCCGGACAGCAGCCGAACCTCTTGCACATCTGATGGCGTCCGAATGCCCAGCTGCGCGATGTAGCCTTTGGCGGTGGTGCTGATTTCACTGTCGTTCAGAACGCCGCCTGCGCTTGTGAAAAGATCCATCGAGGCCAGCGCGATATTGTCCCGCACATTCATCCCCGTGGCGAGGCCGAAATGTTTGCGATCCTCAGATAGATACCCGACCCCGGCCTTCACCGCGTCAGTCGGCGACTTGATCGAGACCACGTGACCATGCACTCGGATTTCACCGGCATCTTTTGGATCAGCGCCAAAGATTGCCCGCGCGACCTCGGTTCGGCCAGCGCCCATTAGTCCGGCAAAGCCGAGTATCTCGCCTTTCTGAACCGAAAAGCTGACATCTTGGATTTCTTTGCTGCGGCTCAAGCCTGTAACTTGCAGCGAAACCTCAGCATCGCCCAGATCGGGCACGTCCAGAGGTTCCTCATTCACCTCACGCCCCACCATCATTGCGATGATCTGGCTGATCGGGGTCTCTGCGGCACCCACCGTGCCGACATATTCCCCGTCGCGCATGACCGTGACCCGATCCGAGATCTGCTTCAGCTCATCCATTTTGTGGCTTATATAAACGATACCCACACCCTCAGACTTGAGGCGGCGGATGATCACGAACAACTCGGCGATCTCGGCGTCATTCAGGGCGGCAGTCGGCTCGTCCATGATCAGAGCTTTCGACCGGAAGGACAAAGCCTTGGCGATCTCGACCATCTGCTGTTTTGCAATGGTGAGGCTGCCGACCAGCGCCTTGGGGTCGAGGTTCAGGTTCATCGAGGCGAAGATCTCGGCCGTTTGCGCATTCAGCGCGGCTTCGTCCAGACGACCAAAGCTTTTGCGCGGTTCGCGTCCGATGAAGATATTCTGCGCGACGGTCAGGTCATTCATCAGGCTCAGTTCCTGATGGATGATGCCGATGCCCAGATCCTGCGCCTCACGCGGGGTGGTTGGGCTGACAGATCGCCCCTCGATCACCAGATCGCCGCCGTCACGCTGATAGATGCCCGAGAGAATCTTCATCAGCGTGCTTTTCCCGGCACCGTTCTCGCCCATCAGCGCGTGAACTTCACCCGGAAACAGATCGAACTGCACGGATTTCAGCGCATGCACACCGGGGAAGTGCTTATCAATCCCCGTCATGTCGACCAGTTTCGTCATTTCTCCTCCCATTCTGCCCCTCTCCCCAAGGGCGGTGCGGCTTACATCACCGCGCCGATTTGCCAGGGGACGAACTCCACGCCCCCAAAGCCAAGTTCTTCACTTTTGGTTTTCTCGCCTGAGGCGACACGGATCAGGATTTCGAACAGCTCTTCGCCTTTGGCTTCGATGCCGACGCCATCGGTGACGATGTCGCCGCAGTTCAGATCCATGTCGTCTGCCATCCGGGCATACATTTCCGAGTTGGTCGCCAATTTGATGCAGGGTGTTGGCTGATAACCCGACACCGAACCACGCCCGGTGGTGAACACGATCAGGTTTGCGCCTGAGGCCACCTGCCCTGTAACCGAGCATGGATCAAATCCGGGGCTGTCCATGAAGACGAATCCGTGTTTGTCCACCTTCTCGCCGAACTTATAAACATCGCGGAGCGGGGCCGTGCCGCCTTTGGCGACAGCGCCCAGCGATTTCTCCAGAATGGTCGTCAGCCCGCCGCGCTTGTTGCCGGGGCTTGGGTTGTTGTCCATTTCGCCGCCATTGCGCTCGGTGTAGTCTTCCCACCAGTGGATGCGCTCTATGAGCTTTTCGCCCACTTCGATGGTCTCGGCCCGGCAGGTCAAAAGATGCTCCGCCCCATAGATCTCGGACGTCTCGGACAGGATCGTCGTTCCGCCGTGGCGCACCAGCAGGTCTGAGGCATACCCAAGGGCTGGATTGGCCGTGATCCCGGAATACCCGTCCGATCCGCCGCATTGCATCCCAACGGTGATTGCGCTGATTGGTGCCGGCGCGCGCTCGGCTTGATTGGCCAGCTCGGCTATTCCCCGCAGCTCATCCAAACCGCGTTCGATCGTGCGGCGTGTACCACCCTCGTTCTGAATGGTCATGTAGCGCAACGCGCCGTCTGACCGGATCGGGCGTCCTCCGACAAGGTCTGCGACCTGCATGACCTCGCATCCCAGTCCGATCAGCAGGATTCCTCCGAAATTCGGGTGCTGCGCGTAACCAGCCAGTGTGCGGAACAAGGTGGCGTAGCCTTCGTCCTTGCCGGACATGCCGCAGCCCGTGCCATGCACAATCGGCACCACCCCATCGACATTGGGGAAATCATCCAGCAGCCCGGACTTTTCGGCCGCCTCTGCAATGAACCTTGCAACCGAGCCCGAGCAATTCACACTGGTCAGGATGCCGATATAGTTGCGGGTCCCTACCCGACCGTCGGCACGGTGATACCCGTCAAACGTCCGATCTGCAGTCAGCGCCGGCAGCGGAGCATTGGCGCTGGCATGCGCATAGTCCTGCTGATGCGCGCCCATTCCCAGATTGTGGACATGGATGTGATCCCCGGGTGCGATGTCGTTTTTGGCCTGACCGATGATCTGGCCGTAGCGGATGACATTTTCGCCAGCCCGAATCGGCATCGTCGCAATCTTGTGCCCGCGGGCCACTTGCGAGGTCAGAGGTGTCGGCACATGTGTCGGCTGCTCGCCCGCCTGCAAGTCACGCAGGGCAATAACAATATTGTCATCAGGGTTCAGCTGAACCACGTCCCGCGCAGCCTTTTCCAGAACATTTGTGCCGTCGTGTGCTTGCATCACTTCCCCGCTTGCTTGGCCCATGTTGCTAAGTGGTAGATCTTCTATTGTCAACTAACATGTTAGAATGTTAAACCCTGATCATGAACAAGCTCCAAGATATTGACGCCTCTCTCCTGCCCGAGATTGCGACCACCGAAGGGTCGCTGGCTCAGCGGGTTCACCACTCTTTGAAAACGGCGATTCTGGCGCTGGACTTTCCACCGGGCGCGAATCTTCGGAAGGCCCCGGTTTGCGAGCGTTTAGGCGTGTCACGCGCGCCTGTTGCGGACGCCATCGCCCGGCTTGCATCTGAAGGTTTGGTGGATGTGGTCCCGCAATCGGGGACGCGTGTGTCCTATTTCTCGATGGACGAAATCCGCGAAGGCGCCTTTCTCCGTGAAGCACTCGAACTAGCAACCGTCGCCAAAGTGACGCGGGACCTGACCGAAGATCAGCGCAAACGCCTCAGCCGCAATATGCGCCTGCAAGAGCTTTTGATCGAAGATGATGATATTCCCGGCTTCTATCAGGCCGACGAAGAGTTTCACGGCATGCTGATGGACTTCACCGGCTTCCGTCACCTCGCCAACGTTGCACAGAATGTTTCTCTGCAGGTGAGCCGGGCGCGGATGCTGTTGCTGCCGACCCCCGGCCGGATTGCGGAAACACTGGCGGAACACAAAGCCATTTTTGACGCAATTTGCAGCCGCAACGAACAGGCCGCTCAGGACGCAATGCGCGCCCATTTGGGACAGCTGATGCCGAGCATCGAGGAGCTCAGGCAGCAAAAGCCCCACCTTTTCAATCTCACCCAACAGTCGCACAGCGAGGCAGGATGACCGTTTCACAGACAGAATTGCTCAATAACCGCACCGCGCGGCCCGTTCCGCTGACCCGGATGGGATTTGGCGGTGCCCCGCTGGGAAACCTGTACCGCAAAGTGTCGGATGAGGACGCGCAGGCCGCGCTTCAGGCCGCTTACGATGCGGGCATTCGGTTCTTCGACACCGCACCGCAATACGGGCTTGGGCGGTCCGAGCGCCGCTTTGGTGAAGCGATTGCCCGCCTTGGCCGAGAGAATATCCAACTGTCCACCAAGATCGGGCGTCTGCTGCTGGATTGCGAACCACATGAGGTCACACCCGAGGCCTTCGTGGACGTTCCGCAAAAACGGATCGTGTTCGACTATACCTATGACGGCGTGATGCGGTCCTACGAGGCCAGCCGTGAGCGGATCGGGGTCGCAAATGCCGATATCCTTCTGGTGCATGACGTCTGTGTGTTCAGCCAGGGCAGTCAGGAAATGTCGGACGCCAAGGTGCGTGAACTGTTCGACGGCGGCGGCTACAAGGCTCTGGTTGAGCTGCGCGACGCCGGAGAGATCGCCGCCATCGGCGCAGGTGTGAACGAATGGCAGGTATGTGAAAAGCTGCTGGGTCTGGGCGATTTCGACGGCTTCCTGCTGGCCGGTCGCTATACGTTGCTTGAGCAAGAGGCATTGGACAGTTTCCTGCCCCTTTGTGAAAAGCGCGACGTGGGGATCATTCTGGGCGGGCCATACAACTCCGGCATCCTCGCGACCGGAGCCGTGCCGGGTGCAAAATACAATTACGCCGATGCGCCCGAGGAAATACTGGCGCGCGTCCGTAAGATCGAGGCCGTTTGCGCTGCGCATGACACCCCTCTGATCGCGGCGGCCCAGCAATTTGTTCTGGGCCATCCGTGCGTCAAAACAGTCGTGCCGGGTGCCGTCAGCGCAGCCGAGGTGCAATCCAACGTGGACCTGCTAGAACGGGAAGTGCCCCCGGGCCTCTGGTCTGATCTGCGCTCCGAGGGGCTGATCCGTCCGGATGCACCGCTTCCGAGTGAGGCCGCCGATGCTGCGTAACATCGACCCCATTCTGTCGCCCAGCCTGCTACATGCGCTCAGAGCCATGGGTCACGGCGATGAAATCGTGATCGCGGATGCGAACTTTCCCGGTACAAGCACCGGCCCGGATTGCATCCGGGCGGATGGGTCAACCGCCAGTGAGGTGCTGCGGGCTGTGCTGTCCGTGATGCCTCTTGATACATTCGTGACCGACCCGGCCCTGACCATGAAGGTAGTCGGTGATCCGGACGCAATTCCCGAAGCCGTCGCGGATTTTCAGGAGATCATCGACACGACTGCGGACAACCCTGCTAAGATTCAGGGGCTCGAGCGGTTTGCCTTCTATGAGCGTGCGGCGGACGCGTTTGCCATCGTTCAAACGGGCGAGCGCAGGCTCTACGGCAATATCATCCTGAAAAAGGGCGTGATCGGATGAGGATTGACGCGCATCAGCACTTCTGGGCCGTGGCGCGGGGGGACTATGGCTGGCTGACGCCTGACTTGGACGTGATCTACCGCGACTTTACCCCCGATGATCTGGCCCCAATGCTGAAAGACGCTGGCATTGAAGGTACGCTGCTGGTGCAGGCTGCTCCGACGGTGGCCGAGACGGAATATATGCTGTCCCTGGCGGACGAGACCTCATTTATCAAAGGTGTTGTAGGTTGGGCCGATTTCGAAGCCTCGGATGCGGCGACCCAAATCGCTGCGTTGGATGCGCACCCAGCGCTGGTTGGGCTTCGTCCGATGATCCAGGACATTACCGACCCACAATGGATGCTCGGCGACGCTCTGACTCCAGCCTTTGCTGAACTCACAGCGCGGGGCCTGACGTTCGACGCATTGACCTTGCCGCAGCATCTGGGACCGCTCAGAAAGCTACTGTCTCGTCATCCGGACATGAAGGTTGTCATTGATCACGGCTCCAAGCCGCTGATCCAGGACGCAATACTCGAGGGTTGGGCCGAGGATATGGCAGCGCTGGCCAGCGAGACCAACGCATGGTGCAAACTGTCCGGTCTTGTCACCGAAGCCGCATCCGATTGGACCGTCGATGATCTGCGACCTTATGTGGACCACCTGTTGAACACCTTCGGCCCGTCGCGCCTGATCTGGGGCAGCGATTGGCCCGTTTGCACCTTGGCGAGCAGTTATGAACGCTGGCTGGAAACCACAGACCTTTTGCTGAGCCAGCTCAGCAGCTCCGAACGCGATGCCGTCATGGGTGGCAACGCCGCGCGGGCCTATAACCTCAGGGATTGATATGACTCTACCAAATCTGGACTCCAACGGGCTGTGGCTCGGACGTATTGAGCGCGCTGGGATTGGCCCCTGCGTAGTGACCCTACGGGATGGCCGCGTGGTCGACATCACGTCGAAAACTGCGCCAACCGTTCGGGATATTCTTGAGCGGGACGATGCAGCGGATTACGTCCGAGCGGCGCAGGGCGAAGACCTTGGCCCGTTTGACGCGGATCATCAGTGGCTCGCTCCTTGTGACTTGCAAGCGGTCAAAGCTTGCGGCGTCACATTTGCCGGTTCCATGGTCGAGCGCGTGATCGAGGAACAGGCCGCAGGTGATCCGGCCAAGGCCGAGGCGATACGGTCGCGCATCGGCGCGCGGATTGGCGACAGCCTGTCCAATATCACGCCCGGCTCGGATGAGGCCGCAAAGGTCAAAGAGGCGCTGATCGAAGAAGGACTCTGGAGCCAGTACCTGGAGGTCGGGATTGGTCCAGATGCCGAAGTATTCTCCAAAGCGCAGGTTTTGTCTTCGGTCGGCTCGGATGCGGATATCGGGCTGCACCCGATTTCCACCTGGAACAATCCCGAACCCGAGGTGGTCCTGGCCGTAACCTCTCGCGGCGAAATCAAGGGCGCGACCTTGGGCAACGATGTGAACTTGCGCGATGTCGAGGGGCGCTCGGCCCTGTTGCTAAGCAAGGCCAAGGACAACAACGCCTCATGCGCGATCGGCCCAATGATCCGGCTGTTCGACGATGGCTTCAACCTCGACGACGTGCGCAAGGCCGAGTTGACGCTGACTGTCACCGGACCCGATGGGTTTGTTCTGAATGGCGCGTCTTCCATGTCCCAGATCAGCCGCGATCCGGCGGATCTTGTGAAACAGACCATTGGACGCCATCACCAATACCCGGACGGGCTGATGTTGTTTCTGGGCACGCTCTTTGCCCCAACCCAGGACCGTGACACTCACGGAGGCGGCTTTACACATAAACTGGGCGATATCGTCACCATCGCCAACAGCCAGCTTGGGGCGCTGACAAACACGGTGCGCCTGTCCACGGAATGCCCCGAATGGACCTTCGGGGCCTCACACCTGATGCGAAACCTCGCCCAACGCGGCCTGCTGTAAGAGAGAACCAAAATGTTAACTGGAAAACACCTGATCGCTGGCGAATGGGTCGGCGCAGACGCCACTTTTGCATCGGAACCTGCCCATGGTCCCAGCCATGATTTTGCCGTTGGCACGCCTGCGCTGGTTGACAGTGCCGTAGGCGCCGCCGAGGAGGCGTTTACCTCATTCGGATGGTCAACCCGGGCCGAGCGGGCGGCCTTGCTGCGCAAGATCGCCGACGAGATTGACGCACGTGGCGAAGCGATCACTGAAATCGGAACGCAAGAAACCGGCCTACCCGAGGCCCGTTTACAAGGCGAACGTGGCCGTACCGTCGGTCAGCTGCGTCTGTTCGCCGATCACATTGAGGCGGGCGACTATCTGGATATGCGCCACGACCCGGCCATGCCCGACCGCGCACCCCTGCCCCGCCCCGACCTGCGCATGATCCAGCGCCCGCTGGGGCCTGTGGCTGTGTTCGGCGCGTCCAACTTCCCGCTGGCCTTCTCGGTCGCGGGGGGCGATACGGCGGCCGCGTTGGCCGCAGGCTGCCCCGTCGTGGTCAAGGGTCATTCGGCGCATCCCGGCACTGGTGAGATCGTCGCGCAGGCCATCGACGCCGCCATCAAGGCGACAGGCGTTCATCCCGGTGTGTTCTCATTGGTGCAAGGCGGCAAGCGGGATGTGGGAACGCGTCTGGTGCAGCATCCTCTGATCCGGGCGGTTGGATTTACCGGCAGCCTTGCTGGTGGTCGCGCCCTGTTCGATCTGTGCGCGCAACGCGACGAACCAATCCCGTTCTTCGGTGAGCTTGGCTCAGTCAATCCAATGTTCATCCTGCCGCAGGCCGCCGCCGCGCGCGGGGCTGAGATCGGGACCGGCTGGTCTGGCTCTTTGACCATGGGAGCAGGGCAGTTCTGCACCAATCCCGGCATCGCGGTTATAATTGACGGCCCCGAGGCAGATGCGTTCCAGTCTGCCGCCGAAGCTGGCCTGTCCGCTGTAGCCGAGCAAATCATGCTGACCGATGGCATTGCCGAAGCCTACCGTCAGGGGGTTTCGCGTGTTGCGGCGGGCACCGGGGTCACCCAGATCATGGGCATCAGCTGCGCGACGCGTGATGCGGCGCCCTACTTGTTTACGGTGTCCGGTGATGACTGGCTGGCCGATCACAAACTGCAAGAAGAGGTCTTTGGCCCGCTCGGCATCGTCGTCCGCGTCCGCGACACAGCTCAGATGCAGCAGATTGCGCGCGCCATCGAAGGCCAGCTGACCTGCACCTTGCATTTGGACCCCAGCGACAAACCCGACGCGCAGGCGTTGCTGCCGCTGCTGGAGCGGAAAGCCGGGCGCCTGCTGGCCAACAGCTTCCCCACAGGGGTGGAGGTCTGCGACAGTATGGTTCATGGAGGCCCCTACCCGGCCTCGACGAATTTTGGCGCGACATCGGTTGGTACTCTGTCGATCCGTCGTTTCCTGCGGCCGGTCTGCTATCAGGACATTCCTACTGATCTGCTTCCTGAGGATGTTTAACGCTGCAGGATGCGCATTGCGGGCGATGCCAGCAGAAATACCATCGAACAGCCGTCTGCCATCGGCGGCGGCTGAACGAGCTAAACAAAGAAGGGGCGCGATATGAAACTGCTCCGCTATGGCCCGAAGGGCGCTGAGAAACCCGGGCTGCTGGATGCCAAAGGTACGATCCGCGATCTTGCGGGGGAGGTTAGCGACATTTCGGGCGAAGCGCTGGGGGATGAAACGCTTGCACGGTTGCAGGCGATTGATCCCGCGAGCCTGCCCAAAGTCGACGGCTCACCCCGTATCGGCGCCTGCGTCGGTCATGTTGGCAAGTTCATCTGCATCGGCCTGAACTATGCGGATCACGCCGCCGAAAGCGGTATGGAACTGCCGCAAGAGCCGGTGATTTTCTTCAAAGCCACCTCGGCCATCATAGGCCCGGACGATACCGTCGAAATTCCGCGCGGCTCGGTCAAAACCGATTGGGAAGTCGAACTGGGCGTCGTCATCGGAAAAGAGGCCAAGTATATCTCGGAAGAAGAGGCGCTGGACCATGTCGCGGGCTACTGCGTGGTCAACGATCTGTCGGAACGCGATTTTCAACTGCACCGCTCGGGGCAGTGGGTCAAAGGCAAGTCCGCCGACACGTTCGGCCCTATCGGCCCATGGCTGGTGACACGGGATGAGGTCTCGGACCCGCAAAACCTGCTAATGTATCTTGAGGTGAACGGGCATCGCTATCAGGACGGCTCGACCAGAACGATGCATTTCAGTGTTGCGACGGTGATCTCGCACCTGTCGCAATTCATGTCGCTGCAGCCCGGCGATGTGATCTCAACCGGAACGCCCCCGGGTGTTGGCATGGGGCAGAACCCGCAAACCTATCTGAAGCCAGGCGACCGCATGGAGCTTGGAATCGAAGGATTGGGCGTACAACGGCAAAGTGTCGTCGCGGGATAACCGACGGTGCCCTTTCTACGGGGCCCTACTCTATCAACGCAAAAGCGCCGCCCTTTTGGGCGGCGCTTGGCTTGTTTGTGTTTTGGTGGGTTTATTCTGCGGCCTGTGGTGCCTCGGCGTGTTTGTCACGCTGGCTGTCGCGGAACAGTGCCTTGGCGAGGGCGACCATCATCAGGCCCATCACCATAGTGAAGGGCAGCGCGCCGATGATCATCGCGTTGCGCAGAGCGTCCATCGGGTTGTTCTCACCCGCTGCAAGGATCAGCGCGCCGATCACCGCCAACAGGATCAGACCCCAGATGATGCGGTGCTTGATGCCCGTCTCCTGGCTGCCGCCCGACATGATCGTGTTCATCACCAGGATGCCCGAATCCGCCGAGGTCACCAGGAAGGTCATGATCAGCACAACGCACATCACGTTCAGCATCGACAACAGACCACCGTCGATCATGTAGGACAGCGTCACGAACAGCTTGTTGGTGTTCGAGGCCCCGATGATCGCGCCTCCGGCTTCACCGGCCAGTTCCAGATCGATCGCGGTGCCGCCCAGAACCGTCATCCATGCAAAGCAGACCAGCGCCGGTGCGAAGACACAGCCCAGGATGAACTCACGCACGGTGCGACCCTTCGAGATGCGCGCCAGGAACAGGCCAACAAAGGGCGAGAACGCAATCCACCAGGCCCAGTAGAACGTGGTCCAGCCTGCCTGCCAGCCAAACTGACGACCCTGCTCACCGGCGGCATAGGCCGCGGCCAGAGTGGCCTCGTCGAGTTCCGCTGCCGCGCCTTCCAGGCCGCTCTTGAAGCCGTCATAGCTGCCCCAGGCATTGGTCGCGCCACCCATCAGGGCATCCGCATGGGCCTGAGCCTCGGCCGGTAGAGCCGCTGCAAACGCCTCGGCCGAGAGCGGACCATAGGCGCCAAAGCTCAGCGACAGGAAGTGCAGGATGTAATCCACCAGCGCGGTGCCATAGGTGGTCATCGCAAAGACGAACGAGCCGAAGACGACAAATGTGCCCAGCAGGATGATCGACAGCACCAAGTTCAGGTTCGACAGGTACTTAACACCCCGTCCAACACCCGACACAGCCGAGATGATCGACAGGCCCATGATCACCAGCAGACCTGCAATCAGGCCAACCTTCGACGGGGCCGGAACTTCACCATTGAGGTCCATGATCCACTCCATCCCGGTGATCGCATAGACACCGTCGATGAACTGGCTGACGCCGTAGCCGATGGTGACCGACACACCCAGGATCGTTGCCACAACGCCCAGAACGTCGACCACATGGCCCAGGAAACCGTTCATCAGCTTGCCAAACAGCGGCGTCAGCGCCGAGCGGATGGTCAGCGGCATGTTGCGCGTATAGGCGTAATAGGCCAGCGACAGGCCGGTCACCACGTAGATCGCCCAGGCGTGGAAGCCATAGTGCAGATAGGTGTAGCGATAGGCCGACTGGACCGCCTCGGGCTCATTGCCGGGCACGTCGCCCGCAACAACCACGGGGTTGGAACCCCACAGGCCCAGAGGCTCGGCGGTGGCGAACACCATCAGGCCCACACCCAGACCGGCGCCGAACATCATCGAGAACCACGAGAAATTCGAGAACTCGGGCTTTTCCCCGGGCGTCCCCATCACCCGCTTGCCGGTGGCCGGCAGCAGCGCAACGATGGCCAGAAAGAAGAAAAACAGACCTACGATGATGACGTAGAAGCTATTGAAGACCTCCAGAATCTGAGAGTTCCAGCTGCCCAGAGTGCTGTTCGCGTTCGCCGGAAAAATCAGCGCCCAAAGCACAAGGGCTACCATTACACCCTTACTGATCAGCGCAATCGGAACGCTGTTGTTCTCATAAAAACCGCTATCCGCGGTCTTAATGTCCAAATCCGTAAACGGTTCCTTAATCGACATCAATTTCCTCCCATTTTTGCGTTTCTTGTAGACGTTGCGCACCGAAAAACCCGGCTTGCTGTCAGGTTATCTTCTTAAAGTGCCAAGACCAGACGGTCGGATTTTGCCCTGGATACACAGGTGCATAGAAAGCTGTTCGATGCTTGCTCCTCGGGTGTCAGTATGCCGTCCCGGTGGTCCACCTCACCTTCGACGACGTCCACCATGCACGACCCGCACAGACCTTCGGAGCAACCGAAATCCACATGAACTCCGTTGGTTCTTAGCACGTCGAGAATGGTTTCATCCTTGGACACTTTTAAGACAGCTCCCGTCGACTGGACCTCGACTTCAAAGCTGTCGTTGGGCGCGTGCTCGATATCGGAAGCAGCCGCAAAACGCTCAAAGTGGATGGCCCCACCGCGCAGAGCGCTGCCAGACTCGAGGACCGCGTTCAGCATCGGTTCCGGACCGCAAGTGTAGACATCAGCGCCCATCGGCATGGATTGCATGACAGCGGTCAAATCGAACTGCCCGTCTGTGTCGTCGCAATGCAGATGGTACCACTCATCCAGACCCAAAGCGCGAAACTTGTCATCCATCGCGGCTAGATCTTTGGATCGGACCAAGTAATAGACCCGGAAATCCTGGCCCCGATTCAGCAGCTCACGCGCCATCGCGACCATCGGGGTGGCACCAATACCGCCCGCGATAAGGGTCACGTGGCGATCATGGCTTTCAAGCTTGAAGTGGTTGCGCGGACCTCCGATGGCGACCTCAACCCCCTCGTCCAATGCGTGCATGGTCAGCGACCCCCCGCGACCACCATCCTCACGCTTGACGGCGACGTTGAGGGTGCGACCGTCTTGGCTCCAACTCCAGAGAGAATACTGACGCACCAGATCGTCACCAAGGTGGATATCCACGTGCGCGCCGGGTTCAAGTCCGGTGAAACGCCCCTGTTCAATTTCGAAGCAGAAATCCGAAGTGTCCGAGCTGAGTTCAGTTTTTCGGATCAGACGCGCTTTCTGAGTGTTCATCGGGCTACTCATCTTATCTTGCGCCGAAAAGAACCGCAGAAAGGCAGTCATTGTGTCGGCCTTGGTGTTGACTACTTCCTGGCTTGGGTCGGGGCGCGCCTCGGAGGGACGGCAAAGAACTGCAATACCGCCCTTCGAGAAAGACGGAACTTCATCAGGCGCAAAACTGCAGAAAAAAAGATAGTTTTCAATTGCAATATTTTTCGCGCTCAGGTGAAGGTAGCTCAATCAAAAACCTCAGAGCCACGTATCCCTCATGTCGCGACGCCACTACAATCTACCTCCGCTTGCCTCGCTTTCTGCCTTCGAGGCTGCCGCCCGGCACCTCAGTTTCAAGGTTGCTGCAAGCGAATTGTCCGTCACGCCCGGCGCTGTCAGTCATCAGATCAAAGCATTGGAGGCCGAGCTGGCATCCCCGCTTTTCATACGTAAACATCGCGGCGTTGAACTGACCGAGGATGGCGCGGCGCTGCTAGAGGCACTGGGAAGCTCTTTCCTGAAAATCTCGAAAGTTCTTGAACAGATTCGCAGCGGGGATTCCGACAATCATGTCACCGTCGGGTCCACAACAGCGGTTGCCGCCTTGTGGCTGTCCCCGTCGGTCATTCGGTTTTGGCAGGACTATCCGCACGTAAAAGTGAACCAAATGGCCGAGGATGCATATTTTGCAGATCGCTCTGACGTGGACTTTTTCATTCGATACGGCAAAGATCCGAATGCCTCTCTGCCGCATACTAAGCTGTACCGGGATATTCTGACACCCGTTTGCAGCCCCGAACTGGCGGAAGAGCTTAAAGGGGCCAACCTCCGAGACCTGACAGAACACCGCCTGATTCACCTTGCAACCAAACACAGCAACTGGACCACATGGACGGACTGGTTTCAGGCGTTAGGGTTTAATGAGAGTATTCAGACGCAAGCGCGTGTAAGCAGCTATGCTCTGGCCCTGCAGGTTGCCAGAAAGGGCGCTGGAGTCGCCCTCGGCTGGAAGCGTTTGCTAAAACCCATGCTGGATTCCGGGAAACTTGTGGCTTTAGAGGCATTCAGCATCCCTGCGCCGCATAATTTCTATCTGGTTGAACGAGAAAACGATAGCCTGTCAGAAGGGGCGCTGGCCTTGAAAGAATGGCTGCTGAATGAGCTTGAGGAGAATTCGGTTTAGCTCTGCTCATCTATCGGTTAGGATTTTTAGTATTGAATGCAGGGCCTCTGCGCTGCCAATGGGAGCCTAGAAAACGCCAATTCAAAAGTCTTAGGAGTGACTGATGAACAAGCATGCACCGCTTTCGTCTGTTCTGACCCCGGTAAACACAGCAAAGGGGCTGCCGAACGCGCACTATATCGACCCTGAAGTGTTTACCGAGGAACGCGACTCGGTCCTGTTTGCGAACTGGTCCGGGATCGGTTTTGGCAAGGATATCCCTGAGGCTGGCGACGCCTATCCGATTGATTTCCTTGGTATGCCTCTGCTGATGGTCCGTGACCGCGACGGTCAGATTGGCGTGTTCCAGAACACCTGCCGCCACCGCGGCATGATCTTGGTCGACAAGCCTCAGAAAATCCGCGGCGCGATCCGCTGCCCCTATCACAGCTGGTGCTACGGCCTTAACGGTGAGTTGCGCACCGCTCCTCATGTCGGCGGCCCCGGTCAGAATACCCACGAAGATCTGGATTTCTCGGAACTGGGTCTGATCCGCATCCGTTCCTACGTCTGGCGCGACGTGATCTTTGTTAACGTCGACGGCAACGCCCCCGAGTTTGAAGAAGTTCACGGCGAGCTGATGGAGCGTTGGAAAGAGTTCGAACAACCTATGTATCACGGCGGCGCTGGCGCGTCGGTCCAGCTTGAGCTGGATTCGAACTGGAAACTGGCGGTCGAAAACTTCTGCGAAAGCTACCACCTGCCCTGGGTTCACCCCGGTTTGAATAGCTATTCCCGTCTGGAAGACCACTACAACATCAACGAGCTCGGCAAATACTCGGGTCAGGGCACCCTTGTGTATCGTCAGTTCGAAGGGGAAGACGGCTCGAAACTGGCTGATTTTGATGGCCTGAGCGAGAAGTGGCACGAAGGCGCGGAGTATATCGTGGTCTACCCCAATACCCTGTTGGGCGTTCAACGCGACCACGGTTTTGCCTTCATCATCGACCCGATCACTCACGAGCGGTCGAACGAGCGGATTGAGCTGTACTATGCCCAGAAACCCGAAGACAGCCCCGAGCACGAAGGCCTGCGCGCGCAAAACGCGGCGCTTTGGAAAACCGTGTTTGAAGAAGACGTCTTCGTGGTCGAAGGCATGCAGAAAGGTCGCCATGGCGTCAAATTTGACGGTGGTCGCTTCTCGCCCGCAATGGACGGCCCCACCCATTGCTTCCACCACTGGGTCGCAACGCAGATCGAAAAGGCACGCGCGGAGGCATGACCACTTTTCTGAACGACGGCTTGGCCAGGAATTTCCTGGCCGGGTCGTGGGTGGAGGGCGACAAGGGCGCCTCCATCGCGGTGGAAGATCCCGGCAATCAGGATCACGTGGCGGACGGCGCGCAAGCCCGTGAGGAGTCGCTGGCTCAGGCGCTCGAAGCCGCCCGCGCCTCGTTCGAACGCGGTGATTTGGCAGATATGAAGCCGGCCGAGCGTGGCCGCCTGATGATCCGCATCGCGCAGGAAATCCGCAACCTCGCGGATGAAGGGGCAGAGTTGCTGTGCCGTGAAAGCGGCAAAACGCTGGACGCGGCCCGGGATGAGTTCATCGAGGCGGCTCAGTATTTCGAATATTACGGCGGCGTCGCGGACAAAATTGAGGGCAAGTCGATCCCGCTGGGCCCAGACTATGCTGATTTCACTGTATTTGAACCCTACGGGGTGTCGGCGCAGATCGTGCCGTGGAACTTCCCTGTTTCGATCGCTGGTCGTTCACTCGCACCGTCCATGGCGGCGGGAAACTCGACCATCATCAAATCGCCCGAGCTGGACCCGCTTGCACTGGCGATGCTGGGCGTCGCGCTGGAACGCGCCGAGGTGCCTGCCGGTGCGGTATCGATCCTGAACGGGATCGGCTCGGATCTGGGCGCGAAACTGGTGGCAAGTTCGCAGGTGGATCAGATCGTCTTCACCGGATCGGTGCCGACCGGCCAGCATATCCTGCGCGCGGCCGCAGACAACGTGGTGCCTTCGTTGATGGAACTGGGCGGTAAATCCGCCGCCGTCGCCTTTGACGACGCGGATCTGGATACGCTGATGTCCAGCCTTCAAAGCGGTATTTTCTACAATGCCGGTCAGGTTTGCTCTGCCATGGCCCGAGTGCTGGTGCATCGCTCGATCTACGATCAGGCCGTGGAACGTGCGGCTGCGCTGGCCAATGGCCTAAGCGTCGGTCACGGGCTAGAGAACCCCGATCATACGCCGGTCGTGTCAAGCCTGCAGCTGCAGCGCGTGGAAGAGATCACCTCAACCGCCCGTCAGGACGGTGCGCGGGTCGCAGCCGGTGGTGCGCGACTGGATCGCAAGGGGTATTTCATGGCCCCGACCATTCTGGCCGATGTCGACCCCGCCAGCCGCATCGCGCAAGAGGAAGTCTTTGGCCCCGTCACCTGCTTCACACCCTTCGATACCGAAGAAGAAGCCGTCGCCATGGCCAATGGCACCGAATTCGGTTTGGTCGCGGGCATCTTCACGCGCGATCTCGCCCGTGCCCATCGGGTGGCGCGCAAATTGCGGGCAGGTCAGGTTTTTGTCAACGAATGGTTCGCCGGAGGTGTCTCGACCCCGTTCGGTGGCGTCGGCAAATCCGGCTTCGGTCGCGAAAAGGGACTTGAGGCGCTCTACAACTATGTTCGCACCAAAAACATCGCCATTTCGCTAAAGGGATAGCCATGGATCGCGAAGCCTTAGATCGTGAACTGCTAGAGGCACATGCCAATTGCGACCAAGAGGCGCTTGTGCGCCTGTACACGATTGCCGCCGACGAACGAGAGCTGGCCCAGGACATTGATGCCGCCTGTTTCTATCTAACCCATGCCTTCGTCTTTGCACTTGAATCCGGCCACCCAGAGGCAAGCAATCTGAACAAACGGCTGGCTGATTATGGCCGCGCCCACAGACTGGAGTTCTGAGCAATGTCGGCAAAGTCCAAGTGAAATAGTACGCGGTACCCGGCGGTGCCCCGTATCCCCAAGAAGTGAATGCAGGCTGCGTCTCTGGTCAAACCGGGTTCTCAGTTGACGCGTTTAGAACAGTTATGGGTCTGAATCGCCATATTCTTTACGAAAGACCGGTTCTGACATGACACAGCAAATCAGGAAGATGAAATGCGCGAAGAAGCACAGGCGGTAGTTATCGGCGGCGGGGTGATCGGTTGCTCGATCCTCTACCATTTGGCCAAATTGGGATGGTCCGATGTGGTCCTGCTGGAGCGGGATGAGTTGACCTCTGGCTCAACCTGGCATGCGGCAGCCAACATTCACGGTCTGCATGACAGCACCAATATCAGCCGCATCCAGCACTATACGATGAACCTGTATAACTCGCTGGAGGAAGAAACCGGCCAAAGCTGCGGTGTCTTCCAGCCCGGCTCGCTGTATCTGGCCCAGACGGAAGAGCGGGAACACCAGCTGAAACTGCAGGCCGCAAAGGCCAAGCTCTATGGCATGAACTTCTATGAGATCAGCATTGAAGAAGCGCAGAAGCTGAATCCGCTGGTCAACTACGAGGGCATCCGTTGCGTGATGTTCGAACCCGATGGCGGCAATGTCGACCCGTCGGGCGTGACCAACGCCTATGCGGTCGGTGCCCGCCAGCGCGGCGCCGAAATCCATCGTTTCACGCCCGTCACCGCGACCGAACAGCAGGAAGACGGCACGTGGATCGTCAAAACGCCCAAAGGTGACATCAAAACGCCTTGGGTCGTGAACGCGGCAGGCCTCTGGGGCCGCGAGGTGGCCAAGCTGGCTGGCATCGAGTTGCCGCTGCAGCCCACCGAACACCAGTATTTCGTGACCGAGGCGATGTCTGACGTCGAAGGCCACGGCACCCGCCTGCCCTCTGTCTCGGACCGCGATGGCGAGTATTATCTGCGTCAGGAAGGCAACGGCCTGTTGGTCGGCGCCTATGAAAAGGACATGAAGTTCTGGGCTGAGGAAGGCACGCCTCTGGACTTCGCCCATGACCTGTTCCCCGACGATCTGGAGCGGATCGAAGAAAACATGATGAACGCGATCGAACGCCTGCCCGCCGTGGCTGAGGCCGGGATCAAGCGCGTCATCAACGGCCCAATGATCTGGTCTCCGGACTCCAACGTGCTGATGGGGCCGGTGCCCGAGGTAGATGGCTATTTCTGCTGCAACGGCATCATCCCCGGCTTCTCGCAATCGGGTGGCATGGGCCTGATGGCGGCGCAGTGGATCATCGAAGGGGAAACCCAATACGACATGTTCGCGTGGGACATGGCGCGCTTTGACACCTGGGCCACCAAGGAATTCACCATGGCCAAGGTGCAGGACCAATACGCGCACCGTTTCGCCATTCACTTCCCAAACGAAGAACGCAGCGCAGGCCGCCCTGCCCGCGTGCGCCCCATCTACGAGACGCAGAAAGCCATGGGTGCTGTCTTTGGCCTAAACGTCGGTTGGGAACACCCGCTGTGGTTCGCTGATGAGCCGGGTGTCGTGGATACAAACGGCTTCACTCGTCAGAACTGGTGGGCCCCGGTTGGCGAAGAATGCAAGATGCTACGCGAGCGTGCGGGGATCATCGACATCTCGAACTTCGCCAAATACATCTGCAAAGGCCCCGGTGCTGCGGATTGGTTGAATGCGGTCTTCGCCAACAACATGCCCAAGGTGATCGGCCGGTCCTGCCTGACCCCGCTGATCTCAAAACGCGGTGGCATTGCCGGGGACTTCACCGTCACCCGCGTGGCCGAGGATGAGTTCTGGGTTATCGGTTCTGGTATGGCAGAACGCTACCACAAGCGTTTCTTCAAGCAGGTCCCTTTGCCCGAAGGCACCAGTTTTGAAAGCCACACCGAAGCAATGTGCGGCTTCAACGTCGCCGGTCCGAAATCGCGCGAGATCCTGCAGCGGCTGACCAACGCGTCGCTGACGAATGAGGATTTCCCCTTCATGCGCTCGGCCAGGATCGAGCTGGCAGGTGTTGAACTTCTGGCCCTGCGTGTCTCCTTCACAGGCGATCTGGGGTGGGAGCTGCACTGCAAGACCGAAGATCAGGCGCGCCTTTACGATGCTCTGCTTGAGGCGGGCAAAGAGTTCGGTGCTGGCCCGGTTGGTAGCCGCGCCCTGATGTCGATGCGTGTTGAAAAGGGTTATGGCTCCTGGAGCCGCGAATACAGCCCCGAATACTGGCCGCATGAGGTGGGTCTGGACCGTCTGTGCAAGTTCGAGAAGGACTTCCTCAACAAAGACGCCGCCCAGAAAGTGCTGGAGAACCCTGAACGTGAACAGTTGGTCTTGTTGCATCTGGATGAGGCCGACGTGACGGCCTCCAACGCGGACGCCACTGGCGGTGAGCCGATCTTCAAGGACGGCGAAGGCGTCGGTCGGGTCACCTCGGGCACTTATGGCTATACCGTCGGTATGTCGCTGGCCTTGGGTTACGTCAAAAACGCCCAAACTGGGGACGAGGTTGAAGTGATGGTTCTGGGTCAACCTCACAAAGCCACCATCCTGCACGAGCCGCCCTTTGACGCGGCGGGCAAAGCCCTTCGGGGCTAAACGTCGAACAATCATGTTTGAGCCAGTCCTTCTCTGGGCTGGCTTTTTCATTTCTTCATCAAAGTCGCGTGGCACTGCATAGGCGCGTTTGACCCAGCTACGCTCAAGCAGACTTCAGACAAACAAATGGCCAGCACCCCAAATGCTGGCCATTTTTTGAGTGAGTGATAGGCCCGAAGGTCTCACCGGTGAATCTCTTGTCTTGGACAAGTTATCAAGTGGGGACGGATCAGTGTATTGGGGGAATCCCGTAGATCATGCAGTTTTAGTCATGTCTTGCGGGCAAAGCTTCGCAACAGTCTGAAGCGAAAGGAAAAACTGGTCGGGTTTCCGCACCAGTAGGCAGGACCCGCGCCACTAGGGCGCGGGTCGTTTTCTTAGCCGATGATGGCGTTCAGCGTCGCACTCGGACGCATCACAGCCGCGGTTTTGGCTGGATCGGTGTGGTAGTAGCCACCCAGATCGGCAGCCCCACCCTGGGCTGAGGCAAGCTCACCCAGAATTTGCTCTTCCTTGTCGGCCAGAGCAGTTGCAAGCGGGGAAAATTCAGCTGCCAGTTCCGCATCCTCCGATTGCGCGGCCAGCGCTTCGGCCCAATAGCGCGCGAACCAGTAGTGGCTGTCACGGTTGTCAGGTTGACCGACCTTACGGCTGGGGGAGCGGTTGTTGTCCAGAATGCCCTGCGTTGCCGCCTCGGCCGCCGCACCCAGAACACCCGCCTTGGCGTTGCCCTTGCTGTCGGCGAGGAAGTTCAGGGATTCACCCAGCGCACAGAACTCACCCATCGAGTCCCACCGCAGGTGGTTTTCTTCGACCAGCTGCTGCACGTGCTTCGGAGCGGACCCGCCTGCGCCGGTCTCGAACAGACCACCGCCGTTCATCAGTTTGACGATCGACAGCATCTTGGCCGAGGTACCCAGTTCGAGGATCGGGAACAGGTCGGTTAGATAGTCCCGCAGCACGTTGCCGGTGATGGCGATGCTGTCATTTCCAGCGGTGATCGTCTCCAGCGACTGACGTGTCGCCTCACGCGGAGCCATGATCAAGAATTTATCCGCAACACCAGCCGCTTCCAGCGCGGGCTTAACATATTGGATCAACTCGGCATCATGGGCGCGGTTTGCGTCCAGCCAGAAGATCGCCTCGGACCCGGTCAGGCGCTGACGATCCATCGCCAGTTGGATCCAGTTCTCGATGGGCGCTTTTTTCACTGTGCAGGCTCGCCAGATGTCTCCGGCCTCGACCTCATGCGAATGCAGCGTTTCGCCATTGGCCAGAACAACGCGGATTGTGCCACTAGCAGGTGCCTGGAACGTGGTCGGGTGCGAGCCGTACTCTTCAGCCTTTTGCGCCATCAGGCCAACGTTGGCCACCGCACCAGCAGTGGCCGGGTTCAGCGCGCCATTGGCTTTGAAGAAGTTGATGGATTCGTCATAAACCGACGCGTAGCAGCGATCAGGAATCACGCAGTTGGTGTCGCCTTTGGCTCCGGTTTCATCCCAGCCTTTGCCACCTGCGCGGATAACGGCGGGCATGGAGGCGTCGATGATCACATCGGACGGGACGTGCAGGTTGGTAATGCCACGGTCCGAGTCGACCATATACATGGACGGACGGTCACCCTTGAGGGCGTCGATGGCGGCCACGATGTCCGCATTGTCCTTTACGCGGTCCAGCAGATCCCCCAGACCCGAGTTCGGGTTGACACCCAAGGCCTCCAGCTCTGCGCCGAATTTTTCGAACACCGGAGCCAGCCACGCGCGCACGGCATAGCCGAAGATGATCGGGTCGCTGACCTTCATCATCGTCGCCTTCATGTGCAGCGAGAACATGGTGCCGTCTTTCTTGGTGTCCTCGATGGCATCGGCCAGGAAGGACGACAGCGCTTTGACCGACATGAAGGTCGCATCGGCAACGGTTCCCTCTTCCAGCGGCCAGCCGTCTTTCAGCACGGTCACGCTACCGTCTTTGCCGACAAATTCGATCTTCGCGTCACCGGCTTGTGCTGCGGTGATCGTGGCCGATTTCTCATTGGCGTAGAAATCATTGCCGGACATTGAGGATACTTTGGTCTTGCTGTCCGACACCCATTCCCCCATCGAATGAGGGTTCTTCTGGGCGTAGTTCTTCACCGCACGCGCCGCACGGCGGTCGCTGTTGCCCTCACGCAGAACCGGGTTCACAGCCGAGCCTTTGATCGCGTCATAACGCGCGCGGATCGCCTTTTCTTCGTCACTCGAAGGCTCTTCGGGGTAGTTGGGGATGTCGTAGCCCTGCGACTGCAGCTCTTCGATTGCGGCCACGAGCTGAGGAACCGAGGCCGAGATGTTGGGCAGTTTGATCACGTTGGCGTCGGGCGTTTTCACCAGATCGCCCAATGCGGCCAGATCATCTGTGATGCGTTGCGCGTCGGTCAGCTTTTCTGGGAAGGTCGAAATGATACGGCCTGCAAGAGAAATATCCTTGGTGCCAACGCTGACACCCGCCGCCGAGGCGAATTTGCGAATGATGGGCAGGAATGAGGCGCTGGCCAGCTCGGGCGCTTCGTCTACAATGGTATACAATATGTCGAAGTTCGATTTATCTGCCATATTCTTTCACCTTTTTTAAGCCTTTTAGGGGCAATCGCTGCAAGAGTTTGGGCCGCTTTATTGCGGCGCGGGAGGGGCGCGAATGACATAACACCCCTGAGTGACTCTGATTTGACAGGGCTTCCCTTAAATCAGGTTTGCGTTGGGATCAATCGTCTACTGGGGGCGCAAATTGCCACGGTTGAGGAAAAACACGCCAATCGGCTTTTGATTGCGCACCTTTCAGCGCCCAACGCCCCAAGTATCACTTAACCGATATCCGCCGGGCCAAGGGTCATCCGGGTCCAGCATGTGCTGATGAACGCCGGTGATCCAACCTCGGCCACTGATCTCGGGGATGATGGCCGCGCGGTTTCCGATCTTGATTTCTTCGACAATCCGGCCGGTGAAACGCGATCCGATGATCGAAACTGCCTCAAAAGTCTGTCCGACCTTCATCTGGCCCTTCGCGGCCATCAGGGCCATGCGCGCCGAGACCGCCGTTCCGGTTGGCGAGCGGTCAACTTTGCCGGGCTGGATCGCAACGGCGGATTTCCCTTTCAGTCCGGTTTCGGTTGCCTGCAAAGGCCCGCAAAACGCGCAGAACGAGACATGGTCCCAAGCTGCGTTTTGCGGGTGGGTAAAGCCGAGTTGATCATTGGCGGCATTGGTGATGGCAACGCCCAGACGGGCGATATCGCGGGCCTCGGCCTCGACAATTTCGAACGCCAAGGCCTCGGCATCAACCACCACGAAACTATCCCCTCCATAGGCCGTATCCACGGCAAGGGTGCCCACACCCGGCACTTCCAGAGGGACCGCGATCTTGTCGGCAAAGCTTGGCAGGTTTTGCACATGGATACGCTGGGCTTTACCATCCCCACACTCTGCCCGGACCCGTACCAAACCGCCCGGAGCCTCGAGTGTCATATGCGTTTCCGGCTCTTGCATGGGGATGATGCCGCTGTCCAAGAGAACAGTGGAGACACAGATCGAGTTTGACCCCGACATGGGCGGCGTGTCCTCCGGCTCCATGATAATGAACGCCGCATCCGCCTGCGGATGTTTCGGAGGGACCAGCAGGTTGACATGGC
Source organism: Ruegeria sp. AO1 (assembly GCF_056535985.1). Lineage (NCBI taxonomy): Bacteria > Pseudomonadati > Pseudomonadota > Alphaproteobacteria > Rhodobacterales > Roseobacteraceae > Ruegeria > Ruegeria sp. AO1. The sequence goes on along the minus strand of NZ_JBQFJC010000002.1, from coordinate 25,606 downwards.
GAAAGACGCCGCCTCGGGGTTCATTCAGCACGAAATTGCGCAAGCTCTGATCCTGCGCAATGAATGTGCGTTGATCCCACAGAGTTTCTCCGGATGGTGGTTGCACGCCACCGACGATGACGTCGCCCACCTCGCCTTCCGCATGGGCCGAGATCACGTGGACGGTTTTGACGCTGCGCATGAGGCCTCTCTACTCGAAATGAGTCGGGCCGACTGGCCTCGTTTGGACCAGTTCAGAGAACGACACCGTTTCGGTCAAGCCTAAACCTGCGCTCAAAACACCCCGGTTGAACTTGAATCGCTGCTACCTAAACCGAACGCCAGTCTTAGGGTCGAACACCATGGCACGTTCGGGTTGGACCGTGATCCCGATCTTTTCGCCTGTCGTGCTGCGTTGGTCATCCCGTTCTTCAACGATCAGTTTGTCGCCATTTGGGGTCAGAAGATAGGAATAGGACACGCCTCCAAGCGCCTCGGTCAAATCAACGGTGCAGGTGTCGGCACTGCGGTCGATCTGGATGTGTTCGGGTCGCATCCCTAGGGTCACCTTGCTAACACCAGCCGGAACTTGGGCCGATACCGGCAAAGGCTGACCCAGTGCTGGATGCGTGACGTGTCCGTCTGCATAGTCGCATTCGAGAAAGTTCATCGCTGGCGAGCCGATGAAGCCCGCCACAAAGCGGTTGTCCGGATCGCGGTACAGGTCCATCGGCGCGCCCACCTGCTCGATCCGGCCATCGCGCAGCACGACGATCTTGTCGGCCATTGTCATAGCTTCGACCTGATCGTGGGTCACATAGATCATCGTGGCGCCAATTTCCTGATGCAGGCGCGCGATTTCGACCCGCATTTCGACCCTAAGCTCGGCATCTAGGTTGGAGAGCGGTTCATCGAAAAGGAACACCTCGGGGCCGCGCACAATCGCACGCCCGATGGCGACTCGCTGACGTTGACCACCGGACAAGGCCTTGGGCTTGCGTTTCAAATATTGATCCAGTTTCAGAATACTGGAGGCATCCTGAACCTTCTGGTCGATCTCTGCCTTGGGAACGCCGTTCATGCGCAGGCCAAAACCCATATTCTCGGCAACCGTCATATGCGGGTACAAAGCGTAGGTCTGGAACACCATCGCCACGCCGCGTTTTGCCGGATCCATATGGGTCACTTCGCGCGCGCCAATATGAATTTGGCCTTCCGAGGTTTCCTCGAGCCCCGCGATCATCCGCAGTAGGGTGGACTTACCGCAGCCCGAGGGGCCGACGAACACACAGAATTCACCATCTTCGATTTCCAGATCAATCCCGTGGATCACCTGAGTCTGGCCGTAGCGTTTGATCGCCTGATTGAGCGTTACACCTGTCATGTCGATTGCATCCTGTTGTTCTGTCCATTCGGGCGGGTTTCAGGGAACCGCCAAGCCTGCGCCTCGGTCGCGATCTGGTCGGCAACGCGCCGCACCCGAGGAACCCAGGCCTCTAGTTGATTGAAATCCATCCGCCCGGTTGAACCGGTCACGGAAATTGCGCCCAAAACGCGCCCGCCCGAGGTCAGAACCGGACAGGCTACGCAGATAATGCCGGGCTCATGCTCTTCATCGTCGATCGCGTAGCCTCTTCTGCGAATCAGTTCCAGATCCGCCCGCAATGCCGCCTCCGAGGTCAGCGTCTTGTCCGTGAAACGGTGATAGCTTTGCTGGGATACGGCGCGGTCCAATGCGGGCCCATCCAGAAACGCCATCATCGCCTTGCCTACGCCGGTGCAATAGGCCGGGCCGACCTTGCCGGCTTGAGAATACATCTCGACCGGCTGCGCAGCGTTGCGTTTGTCGACATACAGAACCTGATTGGAATCCAGCTGCGCCAAATGCACCGTTTCGCCCGTCTCGGAGCTGAGCGTATCCAGAAACGGCCGCGCAATAGGGGCCAGAGAGCTTTGCGTCCACGCCGTATGCGCCAGACGGACCAGCCGGAGACCCGGTGAATAGGTCTGGCGGTCTGGCTCATAGGCCAGCATGCCCTGATTGGTCAGCGATTGCAGAAAGCGATAGAGCGTCGCTTTGGGAAAGGTGCTGCTCTCTAACAGTTCTGCAAACCGCACCGGGCGCTCGAACGAGGCCACGTGCTCCAGCACATCACATGCTTTGCCTATTGTTCCGTCACCAGCCACGGGTGTGTGTTCTCCTCCGTTTGACCCCCGTTCAACTACGGTGTTTGCACGAGGGTCTTGACAAGACTAGCCGAGTCGATGTGTAGTTTTCAATATATAAAACACAGTTTCATTATTTGGAACTAAAATGGAAGCTAAGGGAGGACACCATGCATTCCATGTTCAAGCGCACCGCTGCCGCACTGGCGGCGAGTGTGGCACTAGCTGCACCCGTTGCCGCCGAACTGACCGGCGAACTGCGCATCTTTCTTGACACCTCGAACCCGGCGCCACGTGCGACGATGGAAGCGATGATCGAACAGTTTCAGGCCCAGCACCCGGATCTGGCCATCGAAACCACAGTGATCGACCGCGAGGCGTATAAGACGCAGATCCGCAACTTCCTGACGGCTGACACGCCGGATGTTGCAACATGGTATGCCGCAAACCGCATGAAGCCTTATGTTGAAGCGGGTCTGTTCGAAGATGTTTCGGACCTGTGGGCAGAGCCAGAGATCGCCGAGAATCTGGCCTCGACCAAAGGCGCGATGACCCTTGATGGTAAGCAGTGGGGCGTGCCCTATACCTACTATCAGTGGGGTGTTTACTACCGCAAAGACATCTTTGACGAACTGGGCCTGACCGAGCCGACCACCTGGGAAGAAGAGCTGGCGAACTGCGAGAAGATCGTCGCCTCGGGTCGCGCCTGCTATACCATCGGGACCAAGTTCCTGTGGACCGCCGGTGGCTGGTTCGACTATCTGAACATGCGCACCAACGGGTTCGACTTCCACAACCAGCTCGCCAATGGCGAAATCAGCTGGGAAGACGACCGGGTCAAGCAGACCTTCGCCAACTGGAAACAGCTGGTCGACATGGGTGCCTTTATCGACAACCACCAGACCTATAGCTGGCAGGAAGCCCTGCCCTTCATGGTGAACGGAGACGCGGCGGCCTATCTAATGGGTAACTTTGCCGTTGCTCCTCTGCGCGAAGCAGGTCTGACCGACGATCAGTTGGACTTCTACCAGTTCGTCGCGATCAACCCTGATGTTGAACTGGCCGAGGACGCCCCGACCGATACGTTCCACATCCCGGCCAACGCTTCGAACAAGGAAGCCGCGCGCGAGTTCCTGCGCTTCGTCGTGTCTCCGGACGTTCAGACCGAAATCAACAACGGTTCCAACCTGGGCCAGCTTCCGGTCAACGCACAATCCTCGGTTGATGACGACAAGTTCCTGCAGCAAGGTTTCACCATGCTGTCCTCGAACAGCCCCGGCGGTGTCGCCCAGTTCTGGGATCGTGACGCTCCAGCGGAAATGGCCAAGGTCTCGATGGAAGGCTTCCAGGAATTCATGGTCAAGCCAGACAATCTGGACAAAATTCTGGCCAAGCTGGAACGCGCTCGTAGCCGTATCTACGACAACTGATCTGGCAGGGGCCGGGTAAAAAACCCGGCCTACGCCTTCCTCAAATGCAAGGCGAGCTTCAACTCGCCTTCGCCCCCAGATCCGAGATAGCCCATGTCAGCCGTCGACACACTGGAACAGGAAAGCTGGTTCCATCGCAACCAACAACGCATCGCGCCCTGGCTTTTCCTTGCGCCGGGCCTGTTGTTCTTCATGGTCTATGTGATCATCCCGGTCTTTCAGTCCTTCAACCTGTCACTATACGAATGGGATGGGCTTGGCGCCGCAGAATATGTAGGGTTCCGCAACTACGAGGACCTGTACTGGGAGTGGGTTGACCGCGACGCGTTCTACATCTCACTCAAGAACAACCTGATCTGGTTGATCCTGTATTTGGCAGCGATCCCGGCGGGCCTGTTCATCGCCCTGTTCCTGAACCAGACGGTCTGGGGCATTCGACTCTACAAGTCTCTATTTTTCTTTCCGTTCGTGATCTCTCAGGTCGTCGTCGGGCTGGTTTTCACATGGTTCTACGATCCGACATTCGGGTTGCTGAACGAATTCCTGGGTTTCTTTGGTCTTGGTCCGCTGAATGTGCTGGGGGATGAAAAACTGGTCACATACGGCATCATCGTCGCCGGCCTGTGGCCGCAGACGGCCTATTGCATGATCCTGTATCTGACCGGCCTGAACGCCGTGGACCCCGAACAGATCGAGGCCGGACGTCTGGACGGCGCAAAAGGCGGGCGGATGCTGTGGCACATCATCCTGCCGCAACTGCGCCCGGCGACGTTTATCGCCTTTGTCGTGACGATCATTGGCGCGCTGCGGTCCTTCGACCTGATCTCCATCATGACGCAGGGTGGGCCGTTCGGGTCGTCCCGCGTGCTGGCCTACTACATGTTCGAGGTCGCCCTGTCCGAATACGGCTTCCGCATGGGATATGGCGCCGCCATCGCTGTGATCCTGTTCCTCATCATGCTGTGCTTCATCGCCTACTTCCTGTGGTCGATGTACCGCGAAGAAAGGGGGCACTGAGATGTTTCCCAAACCCATCGAAAAACAACCCCGCGCGGCGCAGATCACCTATCAGGCCATGCTGCCCATTGCCCTGCTGCTGTGGCTCGGCCCCTTGCTTGCTGTCGCCTTGTTCTCAATCAAGCCCGAGGCGGATTTCACCAACGCAAACTACTGGGGCCTGCCGTCCCGGTTTGAAGGCGCGGTCAATTACGGGCAGGTCTTCTTCAACTCGGACATGCCGCGATATCTGCTGAACTCATTCATGATCACCATCCCGACAGTGATCGGAGCGGTCGCGCTCAGCTGTATGACCGGGTTCGCGCTGGGGATCTACAAATTCAAGTCGAACCTGTGGATTTTCTTCATGTTCGTAGCGGGCAACTTTGTCCCGTTCCAGATCCTCATGGTTCCGGTCCGCGACCTGACTTTGGAGCTTGGCCTCTACAATACCAAAACCGGGCTAGTCCTGTTCCACATCGCGTTCCAGACCGGGTTCTGCACGCTGTTCATGCGCAACTTCATCCGAGCGCTGCCTTTTGAGCTGATCGAAGCTGCACGCGTTGAGGGCATCAGTGAGGTCCGTATCTTCTGGTACGTGGTCCTGCCCCTGATGAAACCCGCCATCGCGGCCCTGAGCGTGCTGATCTTCACCTTCATCTGGAACGACTATTTCTGGGCCGTGGTCCTGACCCAAGGGGCTGAAAGCCAACCTGTGACGGCCGGGATCACCAGCTTCAACGCTCAGTACCGCGCGGCATATCAACTGATGAGCGCGGGTTCCCTCGTTGCCGCCTTGCCGCCTGTGGCCATGTTTTTCCTGATGCAGAAACACTTCATCGCGGGTTTGACCCTTGGAGCTGTTAAATAACGCCAAACGAGAGTTTTGCAAAATGACCAAAATCACCTTTATCGGCGCGGGTTCCACGATCTTCATGCGCAATATCGTGGGCGATGCGCTGCTGACACCGGCGCTGGCCGACAGCCATTTTGCGTTGATGGATATCGACCCGCAGCGCCTGGCCGAAAGCGAAACCGTAGCGCGAGCCATGATCCGTTCAGTCGGCACCGGAGCTACGGTGACCACCCACACCGACCGCCGCGCGGCGTTGGAGGGGGCTGATTTCGTCATCACCGCCTTTCAGGTCGGCGGGTATGAACCCTGCACGGTGACGGATTTCGAGATCCCCAAGCAATACGGGTTGCGCCAGACAATTGCAGACACGCTCGGGATCGGAGGGATAATGCGCGGGCTGCGCACCGTCCCAGTACTGTGGGGCGTGGCACAGGATATGATGCAGCTCTGCCCCAACGCGACGCTGTTGCAATATGTGAACCCGATGGCGATCAACACCTGGGCTCTGGCCGAGCAATTCCCGGACCTGAAACATGTCGGCCTGTGCCATTCGGTCCAGAATACAGTCGAAGAACTTGCCCATGATCTGGACCTGCCCAAGGATGAGATCCGCTACAAGGTCGCAGGCGTGAACCATGTGGCCTTCTTCCTGCGGCTGGATCATCAGGGCCGCGACCTCTACCCGGCCTTACGCCGGGGCTACGCGCACGGTACTCTGCCGAAACCACCTCTGTTGATGCCACGCTGCCCCAACAAGGTTCGGTACGAAGTGATGGACCATCTGGGCTATTTCTGCACCGAAAGTTCGGAACATCTGGCCGAATATGTGCCGTGGTTCATCAAGGACGGTCGGCAAGACCTGATCGAACAGTTCTCGATTCCGCTGGATGAATACCCAACCCGCTGTGTCGAGCAGGTCGCGGATTGGAAAGAACAGGCCAAAACACTGACAGACGGGCGCGATGTCTCGGTTATTCGCAGCCACGAATTCGCAGCGGATCTGATGAATGCCGTCGTCACGGACACGCCCTATACGGCCTATGGAAACCTGCCCAACACGGGTCAGATCCCACAATTGCCCTTGGGCGCTGCGGTGGAAACCCCCTGTTTGGTCGACTCAAACGGCCTTCAGCCCTCAGTCGTTGCCGACATTCCGCCGCAACTGGTGGCGCTGATGCGCACCCAGATCAACGTGCAAGAGCTAACCGTCCGGGCGCTGACCGAGCAAAACGCCGAGTACATCTACCATGCCGCCATGATGGACCCGCACACTGCTGCGGAACTGGACCTGCGCCAAATCCGAAGCCTTGTCACGGACCTTCTGACCGCACATTCGGACTGGCTGCCCGACTGGTGCCGCCCGCTCCGCGCCGCATGATCTTCAATTTATCACGAACCTCAATTCCAGCCCCAGCCAAAGAACCAAAGCCAGAATGACAAAGAAACGCCGCTCATCGCATTGGTACGGAAAACTCGACAAAGACGGGTTCATCCACCGTTCCTGGATGAAAAACCAAGGCTTCCCAGATCATGCCTTTGATGGGCGGCCCATCATTGGCATCTGCAACACCTGGTCGGAACTGACGCCCTGCAACTCGGGCCTGCGTGATCTGGCCGAAGGCGTGAAACGAGGCGTGTGGGAGGCAGGAGGCTTCCCGGTCGAATTCCCGGTCATGTCGCTGGGCGAGACCCAAATGAAACCCACAGCCATGCTGTTCCGCAATCTGCTGGCCATGGATGTCGAAGAATCCATCCGCGCCTATGGCATTGACGGCGTAGTTCTGCTGGGCGGATGTGACAAGACCACGCCGGGGCAGCTGATGGGCGCGGCCTCGGTCGATCTGCCCTCAATCGTGGTCAGTTCCGGGCCGATGCTGAACGGCAAGTTCAAGGGCAAGGATATCGGATCGGGCACCGATGTCTGGAAGTTCTCGGAAGAGGTCCGTGCGGGCGAGATGACCCTGCAGGATTTCATGAACGCTGAATCCGGAATGTCGCGCAGCGCCGGGGTTTGCATGACGATGGGCACGGCCTCGACCATGGCCTCGCTGGTCGAAGCGATGGGCATGTCCTGCCCACCAACGCCGCCCTGCCCGCCGTTGACGCACGGCGCATGGCACTGGCACACCTGACCGGCAAACGGATTGTCGAGATGGTAGACGAAGACCTCAAACCCTCGGACATCCTGACCAAGGAAGCATTTGAGAATGCCATTCTGGCCAATGCCGCTGTGGGTGGCTCGACCAACGCCGTAGTCCACCTGCTGGCGCTGGCGGGTCGAGTTGGTGTCGATCTGACGCTAAAAGACTTTGAGATCGGATCTGAAATTCCCCTGCTGGTCAACTGCATGCCTTCTGGCAAATACTTGATGGAGGATTTCTGCTATGCCGGTGGCGTGCCCGCGGTGCTGAATGAACTCAAGTCTTTATTGCGCCCTGCCAAAACGGTTCTGAACAAAGATATCTTGGCCCACTACGACGGGACAGAGTGCTACAATCGCGACGTGATCCGCCCCTTCGAAGATCCTGTGAAGTCCGCAGCCGGTCTGCGTGTTCTGCATGGTAACCTGGCGCCGAACGGGGCGATCGTAAAACCTTCGGCAGCAACGGGTGAGTTGCTGGAAACCGAAGCCGAAGCCTTTGTTTTCGAAAGCATCGAAGACCTGAAGGCCAATATCGACCGCGAAGACCTGCCTGTGACGCCCGAGACCATTCTGGTTCTCAAAGGCTGCGGACCCAGGGGCTATCCCGGCATGCCCGAGGTCGGTAACATGCCGATACCGGCGAAACTGGTGAAAGAAGGCGTGCGCGACATGATCCGCATTTCGGACGCGCGCATGTCCGGCACAGCCTTCGGTACAGTCATTCTGCATATCAGCCCCGAGGCGCAGGCTGGAGGCACACTGGCGCTGGTCAAGACCGGCGACCGCATCCGCGTCTCCGCAAGTAAGGGAGAGCTTGAGCTGCTGGTTGACCAGGCGGAACTCGACACCCGCCGCGCGGCCTGGCAACCGGAGGCGCCGCATTACACGCGCGGTTACGCCCGACTTTACATCGACCACGTGCTGCAAGCCGATCAGGGCGCTGACCTTGATTTCCTTGTCGGCAAAGACACACGCCTCGTTACAAGAGAGAGCCACTAATGGACCAACCTGCTGTATTCCAGGACCTGAAAGGGGCCTCAGTCTATATCACCGGCGGCGGCTCGGGCGTTGGCGCTTCGCTGACCGACGGGTTCATGGCGCAAGGGGCCAACGTGGCCTTCATCGGCCGCTCGGACGCAAGTGCCTTCGTGGAAGAAATGCGTGCCAAACACGGTCGCGCGCCCTTGTTCATGCAGGGCGATATGACCGATACGGAACTGTTGCACGCCACCATGCAAAAGGCCGCCGAGGCCCATGGGCCAATCAAAGTGCTGGTCAATAACGCCGCCAACGATCAGCGCCACTCTCTGGAAGAGACAACCTCTGAATTCTGGGACTGGATGATCGAGGTGAACCTCAAGGCCTATTTTTCGCCTGTCAGGAAGCGGCGCGGCAGATGGAGAATGGCGGCTCGATCATCAATTTCAGCTCGATCAGCTACATGATGGGCAACGCGGGCTATCCGATCTATACGACCTCGAACGCGGGCATCACCGGCATGACCCGCTCGCTGGCGCGCGAGCTTGGACCGAAAGGTATCCGCGTCAACGCGCTGGCCCCCGGTTGGGTTCTGACGCAAAAGCAGATGGACATGTGGGCCACGCCCGAAGACCTGGCGGCACATTTGGATCGCCAATGCCTGAAAGAACATCTAAAGCCCGACGACATGATCGGACCCACCTTGTTTCTGGCCTCGGACGCCAGCCGCGCCATGACCGGACAGTGCATGGTTGCCGATGGTGGCGTCGTGGTAACGGGGTAGAGTTATGAAACCAGAATGGATCGCAGCAGACTGGGGCACCTCGCACTTGCGCGTCTGGGCGATGGAGGGGTCGACCCCTGTTGACCACGCCCAGTCAGACATGGGCATGGCGCGCGTCTCCAAAGGCGGGTTTGAGGACGCCCTGTTGGCATTGATCGAAGGCTGGTTGGGCAGTGCCCTGTCGACGTCGTCGCCTGCGGCATGGTCGGTGCTCGTCAAGGGTGGGTCGAGGCGCCCTATGCCGCCGTTCCAAGCGCGCCTGTGCAGGGCGTTCCGATCCGCGTGCCCGCCACCGACCCTAGGATCCGTGCTTTTGTCGTGCCTGGTTTGAAACAGGTGTCCCCGCCGGATGTGATGCGCGGCGAAGAAACGCAGATCGCGGGATTTCTGGATACGCACCCCAACTGGGATGGTGTAATCTGCTTGCCCGGCACTCACACAAAATGGGTGCAGGTCAGCGCGAACGAGGTCGTCAGCTTCCGCACATTCATGACCGGAGAACTGTTCGACCTGCTGAGCGGTCAATCGGTCCTTCGACACTCGGTACGCGAAGGTTGGGATGAGGCCGCATTTGCTGAGGCTGTCGAAGATACTCTGTCCAAACCCGAACAGCTTGCCGCCCGCCTGTTCAGTCTGCGTGCTGCAGATCTGCTGCACGGGCAGGATGGCAGCACGGCCCGCGCGCGTCTGTCCGGGCTATTGATTGGGGCCGAACTTGCGGCCTCACGCCCCTATTGGCTGGGTCAGCAGATCGCGATCATCGGGGCCGAGGGGCTATCGGCCGCCTACGCGCAAGCGCTGCAACCGCAAGGCGCGTTTGTCGAGATGGCCGACGCCACCACATCCACTCTGGCCGGGTTGAACAAAGCCCGCAATATGACAAGAGAAACCGTATGAGCCGCCCTATCATTGCCATTCTGCGAGGTTTGACCCCCTCGCACGCCGAGAAAGTCGGTCGCCTTCTGATCGAAACCGGGATCGACCGTATCGAGGTGCCGCTGAATTCTCCGGATCCTCTTGAGAGCATTGGCATTCTGGTCGAGGCATTCGGCGATCGCGCCCTGATCGGCGCGGGTACGGTGCTGACGCCTGAACAGGTTGAGGCCGTTCGGGATGTGGGCGGCAAGCTGATCGTCTCGCCCAATGCCGATCCTGATGTGATCCGGCGCAGTCGCGAACTGGGGCTGCAATCCTGGCCGGGCATCTTCACCCCGACCGAGGCCTTTTCGGCCCTCAAAGCGGGTGCAACCGGTTTGAAGCTGTTCCCCGGCTCCTTGGCAGGCCCCGCCGGGCTATCTGCCTTACGGGCCGTCTTGCCGGCTGGCACGCAGGTCTTCGCGGTTGGCGGCGCGGGTACAGACAATTTCGACGATTGGATCGCAGCCAGCGCTGACGGCTTCGGCATCGGTTCGGCCCTGTTCAAACCGGACATGGAGATCGCGGAAATCTCGGAACGCGCCATCCGCATCGTCGCCGCCTATGACGAGGCTGTTGCATGAGCGTCACTTTCGACGACCGCCCGTGTATGCTCGGCGAAGGTCCCCTCTGGCATCCAGAGCGGAAGCAGTTGTTCTGGTTTGATATCCTCGGCAAACACCTACTGACCCGCGAAGGCGAGGCGCAGAAAAGCTGGGATTTCGACGAATATGTCTCGGCCGCAGGCTGGGTGGACCGTGATACTCTGCTGATGGCCTCAGAAACCGGGTTGTGGCGATTTTCGCTGGCCACGGGCGAGAAATCATTGATTGCCCCGCTAGAGGCTGAAAATCCCGTCACCCGCTCGAATGACGGTCGCGCCGACCCGTGGGGCGGGTTCTGGATCGGGACGATGGGCAAAAGCGCGGAGCTCGGTGCTGGTTCAATCTACCGGTTCTACAAGGGCGAGCTGCGCCGTTTGGTGCCGGGTATCTCCATCTCAAACGCGATCTGTTTCGCTCCGGACCGGTCCTCCGCTTACTACGCAGACACCGCGACACGACAGGTAATGCGGTGGGGCCTGAACACTGAGACCGGCTGGCCCGAAGGGGAGCCTTCGGTCTTTCTGGATCTGAACGAAGACGGTTTGAACCCGGATGGCGCGGTGGTTGATACCGCCGGGAACGTCTGGATCGCTCAATGGGGCGCGAGCCGGGTCGCGGCCTATGATCCGACGGGCAAGTTCCTGCGCGCGGTCACCATTGACGCCGCCCATACATCCTGCCCCGCCTTTGGCGGAGACGACCTGACGACACTGTTCTGCACAACTGCCCGCCAAGGGCTGAGCGCGGAAACGCTTGAAACCCAACCCACGAACGGAATGACCTTTGCCGAACTGAACGCAGGCCAGGGCCAACCGGAACACAGAGTCCTTCTATGACCCCCGAACTCGGCGTTTGCTACTACCCCGAACACTGGCCCGAGGCTGTTTGGGCCGAAGATGCCGCGCGCATGGTCGAAACGGGCCTGAGCTGGGTGCGCATCGCCGAATTCGCCTGGAGCCGTTTGGAACCCTCCCCCGGCGATCTGCAATTCGACTGGCTGGATCGCGCGGTCGAGGTCCTGGGATCGGCCGGTTTGAAGGTGGTTATGGGGACACCCACAGCGACGCCTCCACGCTGGATGCTGGACAAACACCCCGATATGCTGGCCGTCGACGCCCAAGGTCAACCGCGCAAATTCGGGTCACGTCGGCACTATTGCTTCAGCCATGCGGGCTATGTCGACGAGTGCGTCCGCATCGCCCGGATCTTTGGTGAACGATATGGACGAAACCCGCATGTCGCTGCTTGGCAAATCGACAATGAATATGGCTGCCATGACACCACGATCAGCTACAGCGCACCGGCGCTCGCAGCGTTTCGGCTGTGGCTGGCCGATCAATATGGCAGCATCGACGCCCTGAACGAGGCTTGGGGCAATGTGTTCTGGTCGATGGAATACGACCACTTTGACCAGATCGACCTGCCAAACTTGACCGTGACCGAGCCGAACCCGGCCCATGTTCTGGCCTTCCGCCGCTTTAGTTCAGACCAGGTGGCGGCGTTCAACAAGGCTCAAGCCGAAGTGTTGCGCCCGCTGACCGATGCGCCGCTGTCGCACAACTACATGGGGCGCGTGCTTGAGTTCGACCATTTCGATGTTGGTGCGGACCTCGATATCGCCACCTGGGATAGCTATCCGATCGGCTTCTTGTCCGACCGATTGGAAGATGATGCCGAACACAAGGCCAAATTCCTGCAACAGGGCGATCCGGATATGCAGGGCTTTCACCACGATCTCTATCGCGCAGTTGGCCGTGGTCGTTGGTGGGTGATGGAGCAACAGCCCGGCCCTGTGAACTGGGCCCCTTACAACCCAGCCCCCCTGCCCGGCATGGTCCGGCTGTGGTCACTTGAGGCCGTGGCCCATGGGGCCGAGGTGGTGAGCTATTTCCGCTGGCGCCAAGCGCCGTTTGCGCAGGAACAGATGCACGCCGGATTGCTGACACCAGACAGCCGCGCGGCCCCCGGTCTGGCCGAGGCACGCCGGACGGCGGAGGAATTGAAGGCCATCGGTCCGGTGCACCAGAAACAGGCGCAGGTTGCGATCCTGTTTGACTATGCCTCAGATTGGGCGTGGACCACGCAGCCGCAGGGCGCAGGTTTTGACTATTTCCGGCTGGTATTCTCGGCCTACCGCGCTCTGCGTCGCGCCGGGCTTTCGGTGGACATCGTTTCACCAAAGGACCTGCCGAAGGGATACGCGGTGATCATTGCGCCAGGTCTAGCCACTATCGATGCCGAGTTGGAAACGCGTTTGGCTGAGGCCTGCGAGCTTGCCATCCTTGGCCCGCGCAGCGGCGCAATCACCCGCGATTTCCAAATCCCTCTGTCGGGTCGCCCGGGCCTTGATACCGTCGATTGCCATGTCGATCTGGTTGAAACCCTGCCGCCGAATGTCAAACGCCCGGTCGCAGGAGGCGGCGCGGCGCAACACTGGATAGATCGCCTGTCCGGAGACGGTGCAGACCTCTTGCAATTTGCTGATGGGACTCCTGCCGTGAAAACGGGGACGGCGTTTGGTATCTGGCGGGTTTCCCGACGAGGCGCTCTGGGATCGTCTTATCGGTCTGGCAGCGCACCACACGGGACTGACGTTGCAGCCGATGCCCGAGGGCTTGCGGCTTCGGGAAACGGCCGAGCATACGTTCCTGATCAACTACAATGCCGATCCGGTTGAGTGGAACGGGCAAACCATTGCGGGCTGCGGCGTTGTAATCCTCGAAAACAGTGCGGGCTCGGAGGGCTGATCCGGGCGCACTATTCCGTCCAGACCGCAAGGCTGTGGGGGGCGACCGGGTCTTCTCCGACCAGAAACGTGCGCTTTGAGTTCACTTGCAATGGTTGATCTTGATCGCCGAAATTGAAGGCAAAGCGCAGGTCCCCGCGTTGGGTCAGCCTCAGGTCCTGATGCGTTTCGGTGACCTCCAGCCCCGCCCATTCCAACACGTCGCGCAAGATGTTTTGTAACAACGCGCCGCTCGGGACCATCGCAAGATAGGTCGCCCTGTCCGAGCGAATGACCGCCGGGCTGCCATTCTGGTATCGGCTGGCGAAACGGCCGATAACTTCTGCGCTCGTCTCGACAATTTCGCGCCAACCTGTGAAAGGCAGCGGGTTTTGCTCACCCAACTGCACGGCTTCGTCCGCAAGGTCGGGCAAGGACTCGACTCGCAAAACGCGAACACCTGTCAAATCGCTCAACACCCCCGGCGCTAGGCTATCCGGGCTGTGCATACCTGGCGTCTTGCTGCCCGACCGCGCCCCGATCAACAGTTTCGCTGAGGTCGTCTTAAGTCTTGAGGCCAACCCGTCGCTGACGATCATGCTCTGCGGTAAAACGATCAAAGCATAGCCATTCAGATCATCCTCCGGCCCGACAAAATCCAGATCGACGCCGAAACCGCGCAATCCCGCGTACCAGTCTCGTAGGATGTTCGCATTAGGAAATGCGTCGTCATGCGGCAGGATATCCGCCGCCCAGATCGACGTATAGTCGATCAGAATTGCAACTTGGGCCTTCTGCCTATTGGCCGGCGGCAAAACCGCCCGATCCTTCACCACCTGCGCCAGCTCGACCGCTGCCTGATCCGGGCTGCCGTCAGATCGTAAAAGCGCGGTGTGGAACTGTTCCTGAGCAAACCTCGCCTGCCGCCAGCGAAAGAACATCACCGCCTGCGCACCATGAGCATAGGCTGCCCATGTCCATAGCCGAACCATGCCATCTGCGGGCGACGGGTTCTTTTCCGCCCAATCCACTGGGCCGGGTTGTTGTTCCAACACCCACATGCGCCCGCGTCCCTGCGAACGATAGAGATCGCAGTGAAACCCCTGATAATCCGGTGCCCCGGTTCGCAAGTAGCGGTGCTTGTCCTGATCAGACAGGGACGATCCCAGCAGATTGCCCAGCGGGTAACTGTCGAAGCCAACGATATCCAAGTCGGCGGCCACCGCGTGGTGATCATACTCGAAACTGCCCGCCATGAAGTTATGCGTGATGTCCCTGCCCGGAGAATGTGCCCGAAGAATATCCACCTGAGCCTTGTTGAACAGTCGGACCCGGTCCGAGGAATAACGCGCAAAATCCAAAGATTGCGTCGGGTTCGCGGCCGCGACCAAGCCGTTTGGTAGCTCGATCTGGTCAAAACTTGAATACTGCGTGCCCCAGAAAACCGCACCCCATCTCTGGTTCAATTCTTCAATCGTGCCATAGCGCTCTTGCAGCCATCGGCGAAACCCATGGCGAGCCGGGTCGGAGTAGCTGAGGACGGTGTCATGGTCATTGTATTCATTGTCGATCTGCCACGCGTGAACATGCGGGTTTTGCCCATAGCGCCGGGCATATTCGGTGGCGATCCGTTTGGCCTCCTCCAGATAGACATCGCTGGAGAAGCAATAGTGCCGTCGCGATCCAAAGCCGCGCACGCGACCGTCAGGACCCACGGGCAGAATCTCTGGATACTCGTCGATCAGCCATTTGGGTGGCGAAGCCGTTGGAGTAGACATCATGACCCGCAGGCCAGCCTCACCCAATATCCCGATCACCTCATCCAACCAACCCCACTCGAAGTGACCGCGCCGGGGCTCGATCAGGCCCCAGGTGAACTCTGCAATCCGCACCCAATCGAGGCCCATTTCGACCATACGCGCAGCATCGTCTCGCCATTGGGACGGGCCCCATTGCTCGGGATAGTAGCAAACCCCCAGTTCAAGTTTGCTCATCTGGTGTCCTTCGCAGTTCGCCGCTCGATCCATTTCAGGAAGCTGGCGCAACCCAGAGTAATCACTACATAGAGGATCGCCGCCGTGTTGAAGGGTGCAAATGGCAGGAAACTGGAAGCCTGAAACTCGCGCATGCGTTGGGTCATGTCGCGCACCGACAGGATCGACAGCAACGAGGTGTCCTTGATCATCGCGATGAATTCGTTGCCCAAGGGCGGTGTGACGATCCGCAAGGCCTGCGGCAGCACGATCAGCCGTGCTGTTTGCCAGCGTGACAGACCCAGCGAACTGCCGGCCTCGAGCTGGCCTTTCGGTATCGCTTCGATGCCGGATCGGAAGATCTCGGCCATATAGGCGGAATATCCAACCGAAATGGCGATGATCCCGCGGGTCATGTTGGTCATGTCAATCCCGCCACCAGTGGCATCCTTGACCGCGCCCGCCAGAGGAAGGCCGATATAGAGGATGATCACCAGCATCGGAATGCCTCGGATCGTATCCACGAAAAACTCGGCCCCGACCGCAAGTGGGTGCAGTTTGTGCTGGGATCCACCGACCGTAAGGGTCAGCAAAAGGAAACCGAAAACGGCAAAAGCGAGCCCCGGATTTCGAAACTTGTCTGGCAGAAAGCTGGTCTGCCAGATTACCGGATAGCCCTGTGTATGGGCCTCAACCGGAACAAATGCGCCTGAGACGCTTTCTACGGTCTCAATCTGCTCAATCGCTGATGCCGCGTCCGGAGCGCTTCGGATGCGGATTTGCTGATCGCCGCCACCCTCGAATTCACCGAAGCGGATCACATCGGCTTGCGCCTGAGGGGTGCCGCGCACAATGGCAATGCGGCCCTCGGCATTGCCGACAAGGACATAGCTGACCTGAGGCTGCATGAAAAAAAAGGTGGATACCGCAAGCAACGCCAGACTGATCGCGCCATAGACCATCGTTGTCCGGGCCTTTGGCTTGAATGACTGAAGCCCGACCCAGATCAGGCCAAGGATCGCTGCGAAGATATAAGCAAAGATCGCCGCGCGGAACGTAATCGCGACGCCTGTTGCGAATTGCCAATGGGCCATAAACATCAGGTAGAACAGCGCGGCGCCCGTCAGAATTTCGAACCCAAACTGCACGCGCCCACGTAAAGGTTTGGCCAAACGGCCCGAGATCAGGCAGAGCGCGATGATCACAGTATAGACGGCCAGTAGTATCAGCAGGCCGCTCTGAACTTGTGCAACCACTTCGGGAAACAGAACCCACGTTTGGTTGGAGCGGTCAATCAGGGTCGAAGTGTTCTGACTGAGCGCATGAAAGAAGACGGACTCGGCGAAGGGCATCAGGACATGCGGGGCGACAAAAGCCAGAATGGATAGGCCAACCGCCGCCGGAAACGCCGCCAAAGCGGAAATGCGAAGCCATGCGGGCGCTTGCGCTTCGAACCGGGTGTGGCGGGCGCAAAGATAGCCGAGGATCGCAGTCGCAAGGACCAGCAGGAACCCCACGAATATCGGCCCTGCATTGTTACCGATCCCAAGAATGGCGACCAGAGATCGCAGGTATTTTGACGAGGTGGCAAACAGATAGATGATAAACGGCGCGGCTGCGAGCAACACGAGGTTGCTCGGGCGGATCGAGCTGAGGCGCGACATGGTGTTCTCCGCTAAGTCAAAGCCCCGGCGGCAGAACCCGCCGGGGCTGGAGGGGGTTCAAAGGGTCAGTTGGTGCCCCAGTATTTGGCTTTCAGCTCATCCAACGTCCCGTCTTGCTGAATTGCGGCCAGACCTTCGTTGATCGCATCGACGGTCGGATCACCTTCCTGAAACACGATGCCCAGAGGGTCGGATTGCAGGCCGGTAATGCCCACGGTTAACTCGCCCGCGAACTCCTGCTCATACGCGGTGGCCGAAGTTCCGTCGATGATCACGCCTTCGACGTCAGCATTCTGCAACGCCAGAATGGCGGCAGAGAAGTTGTCATAGAGGCTGACATTCTCGCGCCCGACCAGCTCTTCCGCCAACTGCGCGTTGGTTGTTCCGGTTTGAGCGGCCAGTTTCAGACCTCCGGCCTTGAAGTCATCCAAGGTCGTGTCGCCCTTGTCGACTTGCAGCAGGATGGCCTGGCTGACCACGATATACGGTTCCGAGAAATCCATGGTCTCTTCCCGTTCCGGCGTGATCGACACGCCCGAGATGACCAGATCGAACTCACCTTGCTGAAGGGCTGCGAAGATGCCGTCCCACGCGGTGTTGACGAAATTCGGCACGCAGTTCACGCGTTCGCAAATGGCGTTCATCACGTCGACGTCAAAGCCCACGATCTCGCCCGTTGTCTCATCGACGGTCTCCATTGGCGGATAGGTTGCATCTGTTCCGATCTTCAGAACGCGGCCTTCCAAATCGGCGGCAAAAGCGGCCGGGACCGTCATCGTGGCAACGGCTGCAGCGGCAAGTAGATGTTTGAACATGTTTGGTTTCTCCTTTGTTGGGTCAGGTCAAATCGCCGGGTTCGGCGGAGGTGTGTCAGGTTGCCGCTCGATTAACGTGGCCCTGATCTTCTTTTGAATTTCAGACGGATCGACCCCGTCCAATGATTTTAACATGAACGCGCCCAGCAACCGGCTGGTCTCGTCAATCGGCACGTAGTAGGCGCTGGGCGCGGGCACGAAATACTTGCTGAGTTGGAGGTCATCGGTCGAAATGACCACAACATCGCGCCCGACCCTGATGCCATCTTCGGCGGCGGCGGACAAAACGCCCAATGTCATCGCCTCATTGGCGCAAATGATACCGGTCGGGCGGTCTTTGCGCTGCATCAGGCTGCGAAAAGCCTCTTGGCCGCTTTGCGCCGTTGTGGGGCCGTTGTAGATCAGATCGGGTTGAACGGGCACGCCCGCCGTCTGTAGCGCGGCGGCATAACCAGTCTGACGCTGTCCGGTGTAAACCAAATCGGCGGGTGGGTTGATAAGCGCAATCCGCCGATGACCTAAACGCAACAACCGCTCTGTGGCGTCGTGCGCCGCGCTTTCGCTGTCGAAATCGACATAGGGATGAGGTTCAGAACTGTCGCTCATGCCATAGGTCACAAAGGGGAAGTTCTGGTTTTGTAGATAGGCGATACGCGGGTCGTTATGTCGAGTGCCCGAAAAGATCACCCCATCCGCCGAGCGTTCCTGTACGATCGCGCGCAGGGCGGCCATCGCTTCGTCCAAATCGGCCACGCTGCACACGCTCAGCTCATAACGTGACCCCTGCAAGGCGGTTGAGATGCCAGCCACAATTCGGGTGAACTCGACACCCTCCCACTCCTCGGTTGCGTCGGTGGAGACGCCCACCAGTACCGCGATCCGGTAGGACTTGTTCGTGCGCAATTTCAGCCCGGCAAGGTTTACTTTGTAACCCTGCTCCACGGCCACTTTCTGTATCTCTTCACGGGTTTCGCGTTTGACCGAGTCCTCTCCGCGCAAGGCATTGGAAACGGTCCCGACGGAGTAGCCTGTCTGCTTGGCGATAGACTTGATCGTTGCGCGGGCCATTTAGTTGCGACCTTTCAAAAGGTCGGTCAGAAAGCGCCTGCCTATTGTCAGCGTCGTCGCCGGACTCGGCGACTCGTCATGCTCAACGAACAGATCCGAACACGCGGTACGATGCAGCGCGTCAAGAACTGCGTTCCAGTCAATATCGCCCTGCCCCAGATCCCGCCACCGGGCGTCGCCCTCTTGGCTGGGGTCCACGTCCTTGGCATGGACCGAGACCACACGGTCGGCATAGCGCCCAATTATCTCGGCAGGGTCCAAGTTCGCCGCCCCCAGCCAACCGATATCGGGCTGCCAAAAGACGTTCCCTGTTTCCAGGAACATCTCCAACGGCGTCTGCGAGGGATAACCGACCAGATCGAAATCGTGGTTGTGATAGGCCAGCCGAACGCCCGAGCCGGACAATTGCGCAGCCCATTGTGTTAACTGGCCCGACACAGCCTTCCATCCCTCGGCGGTGTCGGGCCGCGCCTCTGGTGCCAGCCAAGGCATGACGGCAACCGGGCACTCCAATCGTTCCAGAAGGTCCTGAATTTCGGGTAAACGCCCCTCGTACTCTTCCCAGTCGAAATGCGCCGAACGCACCCGTAGGCCAGATTGCGCAACGATCCGGGCCATCTGAGGCGCCGTCAGATCGTGCAACCCTATCGTTTCGACATCTCCATAGCCACAGGCCACCGCCAATTGCAGTTGATCGCCGAGATCACCACAATTCCGGACTGTGTATAGCTGCGCAGAAACCCGCATTCGCCACCATTGAAACGTTTCAATAATGGTTGAACGGGGTTGTATGAGTTGTCAAGCGGCTTGAAGCAGCGCGCGCCAAGTCACTTGCGCATGGACAGGCCGTTATGGAACAGATGCACTTTTTCCGGCCGTGCTGTGACCGAAACCTGCTGCCCGCGAAGGTTCCGTTGAATACCGGGCAGTTTGGCGATGACCTGATCCGCGCCGTTGGATTTGGCAAAATAGAGCAGAGTCACTTCACCCAACGCTTCGGTGAAATCAACCTCGCCGCTCAGGATCGGGTCGCTATCCGTCAAAGTGAAATCTTCGGGCCGGACGCCGATGTTTACCTGCTTGCCTTCATCCTCGGGCCCGGTCGGGATCGCGGAAATCGCCATGCCTCCGCCCTCAAGGCTATCGTCGTCATCTGCCCAGTGCCAGTGATCGTTCCGGGTAACAGGTTCATCGAAGGCGAGCCGATGAACTGGGCAACGAACTCATTGTCCGGGGTTTCATACAGCTCAAGCGGGGTGCCAACCTGGGCGATGCCTTTGTTGGCCAGCACAACGATGCGGCTGGCCAAGGTCATCGCTTCGACCTGGTCATGGGTCACATAGATCATGGTGCTGTCGGGCATCGCCTCTTTGAGGCGCGCAATCTCAATCCGCGTGGCGACGCGCAGCGCTGCATCGAGATTCGAGAGCGGCTCATCAAACAGATAGACCTTGGGGTCCCGCACAATCGCCCGCCCGATCGCGACGCGCTGGCGTTGACCACCAGAAAGGGCTTTGGGTAGGCGATCAAGATATGGGTCCAATTGCAGAATTTGAGCCGCGCGCTCAACAGCAGCGTCAATCTCTGCGGCGGGTCGCTTGGCGATCTTAAGCGCAAAAGACATATTCTCGCGCACGGTCAAATGCGGATAGAGGGCATAGGACTGGAACACCATCGCGATGCCGCGCTGCGCGGGCGGCACGTCATTCATGACCTGACCTTCGATCTCCAGCGTGCCGCCGGTGATCTTCTCCAGCCCCGCAATCATCCGGAGCAGAGTGGATTTTCCGCATCCGGACGGGCCGACAAAGACGATCAACTCGCCCTGCTCGATATCCAGATCAATGTGTTTCAGGACATCAACTGGTCCATAGGATTTCGCCACATCTGTGAGTTTGAGTTCCGACATGACTTACCCCTTGTCCCTGCGCATCAGGCAGAATTCGGCAGGTTGCAGCGTGACGCGACCTTCACCCGTGACACTGCCAATGTCCTCACCAATTGCCTGCCAGCTGCCCGAGGGCAGATCGACCTGCCCCGCCCCTCGTCCCAGATTAAAGGCGCAAAACACCTCCTCGCTGGCGTTTTCGCGGCGGAACATCAGGATCGGGCCGACTTGCACCATCTCTGATTGCGCCCCCGCAGCCAGCGCCGGATGCGCATGTCGCAGAGCAATCGCGCGGCGATAGTGGTGCAGCATGGATTGGTCGTCCGCCTCCATACGATCAACCGCACGTTCGGACTGCGTATCACTAACAGGCAACCATGGCTCGCCGGTGCTAAAGCCCGATTGTTCATCCTGAGTTGCCCAGACCATTGGCGTCCGGCATCCGTCACGGCCTTTGAACTCAGGCCAGAATTCAACGCCATAGGGGTCTTGCAAGCGTTCGAAGGGCACGTCGGCCTCAGGTAGGCCCAATTCCTCGCCCTGATACAAACAGGCCGAACCGCGCAGGCACATCATCAGAACCGCGTGCTGACGCGTTGCCGCATCGCTGAGGTTCCAGCGGGAGGCATGGCGTTGAACATCATGGTTCGAGAACGCCCAGCAAGGCCAGGCATCTCCGGCCTTGGCCTGAAGCTGGTCAAACACCTGCTTCGCGTAAGACGCTGTCAACGCGCGTTTTTCCAGGAACTCGAACGCATAGCACATGTGCATACGCGCATCACCCGAGGTGTACTCCCCCATGATCTCAAGCCCGCGCTGCGCGTCGCCGACCTCACCCAGACAGGCGCGTCCTTCGTATTCGTTTGTCAGCGCCCTCAGCCGCTCCAGGAAGGCGATGTTTTCCGGCTGACTTTTGGAATAGAGATGGTTCTGGTGGTTGTATGGATTCACTGCGGGTGCAATCGAGGCATTGCGCTCCTCAACCGGCAGCGCGGGGTTATCGCGCAACTGCTTGTCGTGGAAATAGAAGTTGATCGTGTCCAGACGGAAGCCATCGACCCCAATCTCCAGCCAGAACCGGGCCACGTCCAGCAGCGCGTCCTGTACCTGTACGCAGTGGAAGTTCAGGTCCGGCTGCGACGTCAGGAAGTTGTGCAGGTAGTATTGCAGGCGGCGCGGGTCCCACTGCCAGGCAGACCCTCCGAAGATCGACAACCAGTTGTTCGGCGGCGTCCCATCTGGTTTGGGGTCAGCCCAGACGTACCAATCGGACTTCGGATTTTCCGTTGAAGCACGGCTTTCGGTGAACCACGGGTGTTGATCCGAAGTGTGTGACAGCACCAGATCAATCATCACTTTCAAACCCTTGGCGTGGGCCTGATCCAATAGTTCTTGAAATCCTCAAGCGAGCCGAACATCGGATCGACATCACGATAATCGCTCACGTCATAGCCGAAATCCTTCATCGGCGACTTGAAGAAAGGCGAAATCCAGATCGCATCGACGCCGAGCGAGGCGATATAGTCGAGCCGTTGGGTGATCCTTCAGGTCACCAATCCCGTCGCCATTGCTGTCCTGAAAGCTGCGCGGATAGATCTGGTAGATCACGCCGCCCCGCCACCAGTCTGACGGCGCTCTGGTTGAGTTGGATAGGTCTACGGTGTTTTGCACGTTCATCAGACGCCTCTATTTGACGGATCCGGCCAGTAGGCCCCGGACCAGGTATTTTTGCATTGCGAAGAACACGACCAGTGGCACAAAGATCGATACGAAGGCCGCCGTCGCGAGGATTTCCCAGTTGCCGCCTCTTGTGCCCAAAAGCTCGACGATGCGGTTGGTCATAACGGTGGTCTGGCCGGTCGCATCGATCAGGAATACCTTGGCGACCAGAAGGTCGTTCCATGTCCACAGGAACTGGAAGATCGCAAAGGATGCGAGTGCCGGGAAGCTGAGCGGCAGGATCAGCTTAGTGAAGATCTGGAACTCGGTCGCGCCATCGACGCGAGCATTCTCGATCAGATCCCGTGGCAACCCGGCCATGTAGTTGCGCAGCAGGTAAATCGCCAGTGGCATACCAAAGCCTGTATGGGCCAGCCAGACGCCCAGATAGCCTTTCCCGATCCCGATATTCAGGTGGAATTTCAACAGCGGTATCAACGCCAATTGCAATGGCACAACCAAAAGCCCAACGACGGCCGCGATCAGCAGCGCACGGCCTGGAAACTCCATCCAGGCCAGTGCATAGGCTGCGAAGGCCGCGACGAGGATCGGGATGATTGTTGCCGGGATTGTCACCGTCAACGTGTTGAAGAACGCTTTGGCCATACTGTCCGAACTGCTCTGATCCAGCAGGACTTTTCGGTAGTTGTCCAACGTGAATTCCGGCGGCAATTCGGCCGTGACGAACACACGGACACCTCGGTTTCCGGTGAACTCCTCAGTGTTCTCCATCCTGTAGGCGCCGTCCGCATCAACGGTGATCGTGCCGCCTCGACGCAGTTCAGCGGTGTCGCCGGGAACAAAGGCGTCAACCTCACGAGCACTGATACCCCAGTTCGAGATCTTCACCTGCTCGTCATCCCCGAAAAGCTGACCTTCGATTACGTAGAGGCCGTTCTTCAGCACCTGCGTTTCAGGTGCGGCGCTGCGCAGGGTCAGGTTCTGCTCGGACGGAAAAACCGACCGCCACCAACCACTGCCCGAGATCTGATCCGCAGTCCGGAAAGATGAGATCAGCAGACCGAGGGTCGGAATCACCCAAAGCACCACCAGAAAAACAACCGAGGCATGGACAACCCAGCGCAGTGCCGGTTTGGTTCCTGCAATATCGCTCATGGCCTACTCCATTTCCTTGCGCGCGTTGCGCACGTTCCAGATCAGGATCGGAGTGACCAACAGCATGATCACCATGGCCGAGGCCGACCCCACCCCCCAATCATTGGCGCGGAACAGCTTGTCGTACATGTAGTTGGCCAGCACCTGCGTCTCCCATTGGCCATTGGTCATGGCAAAGACGATGTCGAAGACCTTGAGGACAGTGATCGTGATCGTCGTCCAGACCACCAGAATGGTTGTTTTGATCTGAGGTACTTTGATCTTGAAGAAAATCTGGAACGGGTTTGCCCCGTCCAGAATAGCGGCCTCGACCGTTTCCTCGGGGATGCCACGTAAGGCCGCCGACAGGATCACCATGGCAAATCCGGTCTGAATCCAGACCAAAACGATCATCAGAAAGAAACTGTTCCAAAACGGAACGGTCAGCCATGTCTGCGGTTCAGTCCCGCCGAAGAAGATGTACAGGGCGTTAAGAATACCGATCTGATCCTGTTCCGCCGGCCGCGCGTCATAGACCAGTTTCCAGATCACCGAGGCCCCCACGAAGGAAATCGCCATCGGCATGAAGATCAGCGATTTGGCAAAATTGCCCCAGCGGATGCGATCGGTCAGCTGCGCTACGAGCAGACCAAAACCCGTTGACATCGCGGGCACCACGATTAGCCAGAACATGTTGTTGCGCATGGCTTCCCAGAATTTCGGCTCTGCCGCCATCTGGGTGTAGTTGTCCAGACCAACCCATCTGTACCCGCCGCCAGGCACGCGCTCCGTGAGTGAAAGGCGCAGCGTCTCAACAACCGGATAAGCCAGATAGAGGCCAAGCGCCGCCAGCGCAGGAACAGGAACAGCCAGGGCCGGATCATGTTCGCGCGGTTGATATTGCGCCCTGCGTTCGGCCCGCGCGGCGGGAACAGGACTTTGTCCAGAAATTGGTTCGAGAGGTAGAAGTAGCCCACGCAACCCGACACACCGATGATGATGGTCAGCAGGCCCTGAAGTGCCGGTGTCATGATGCCCTCGTCGGTTTGGAAACGGGGCAGCCTAATAGCCGCCCCGAAGCGTCAGTTACTTCGCGGCATCCCACGACGACTGGATTTCACCCGCAACAGTGGCCGCGTCCTTCGCGCCCGAGGAATAGTCGACCATGCCGGTCCAAAACGTCCCCGCGCCGACCGCACCCGGCATCAGGTCTGAGCCGTCAAAGCGGAACGTGGTGGCGTTGGTCAGAATCTCACCCTGACCGCGTTGCGTGTCATTGGCATAGTTCTCGGGGTTTGCCCCCAGATGCGGCGTCAGGAACCCGTCCTGAGACATCATGATCTCATGCGCAAATGGAGTTTTGAGGAATTCCATAAACACTTCAGTCGCCGGGCTTGGGTTTGTGATAGTGAACAAGGTGCCCGCGCCCAGAACCGGTGTGCCCAGATCTTTCTCAGCGTAGGCCGGGAAATAGAAGAAATCGGCATCCACGCCCAGCTCTGTCCCTTCCGGGAAATAGGCCGGTATGAACGAGGCCTGGCGGTGCATCATGCAGGCAGGCGGACTGTCGAACAAGCCCTTGGGGCTGTCGCGAAAATCGATCGCGGCCGTGTCGTCTGCGTTCCCAACCACATAGTCGTCATTGCGGGTAAAGCTGCCATATTCCTCAATCGCGGCAATCACGCGCGGGTCGTCGAACTTCATCTCATTCGATACCCACTGGTCGTAAACCTCTGGCGATTGCGTGCGCAGCATCAGGTCCTCACCCAATCCGTCGCAGGCCAACCCGTCGCGCCACCGGATGCTA
>NZ_JBQFJC010000001.1:3472500-3637083 GCF_056535985.1 Ruegeria sp. AO1 | reverse complement strand
GACCTAGTGGCGGGCGGTTGATCAGCAGGTGGTGGTGGCCGGTATTGTCTGCTTCGGTCCCGGCAGGCGCAACGCCCATGCCGCTGAGGCCAAAGACCACCGTGACCGGTGATTGCACTGTGTCACCATCCGCAAGGTTCGCGAAATAGACCTGCGCACCCGGCGCGGATGGCGTTTGGTCCTGCGCTCCGGCGGCTGTGGCAAACAGAGCAACTGAAATGGCTGTAAAAAAGGCTTTCATGATCTCCTCCCTCGTCACAAAAATGCCATTCTAAACCTAGCACATCTTGAATATTTTCCAGAAAACGCCCGTTTGCAGGGCGATCACCATCGCGGGAAACAACTGTTTCCGCGTTTCTGATACGCAAACGATCCGATTCAAAACCCTGATATTATCCCATGTCCGCCCCGATTCCGCCCAGATTGAGGGGCAAAGTCGTTGCAAGTAGCAAGATCTGGGGAACGAGAATGGATCGACTGACGGAAATGGAAGCCTTTGCCAACGTGGTGGACCAAGGTGGCTTCACCGATGCGGCCAAGAAAATGGGTATCTCCAAATCAGCCGTTTCCAAGCACGTGTCCAGCCTCGAGTCGAGGCTGGGGGCACGACTGCTCAACCGGACCACGCGTCGCGTTTCTCCGACCGAGATTGGACTGGCCTATTATGACCGCCCGCCGGGTGCTGAACGACGCAGGTGAGGCGGATCGCTGGTCACCGCGATGCAATCGGCCCCTTCTGGCCTGCTGCGGATCAGCGTGGCGACGGATTTCGGGGTCAATCACCTGTCGCCCGTGCTGTCAGATTTTCTGGCCACCTATCCTGACATTACCGTGAACATGGTGCTCAATAACCGCTACGTGGAACTGATTTCCGAGGGCTTTGACGTCGCCGTTCGCATCGGAGAGCTGGAAGACAGCACTTTGCGCGCCCGTAAGCTGACGGAAACCGTCAAACGCATGGTTGCAGCCCCCAGCTACATTGAGAAATACGGACGGCCGCAGAAGATCGACGATCTGAATGAACACAAGCTGCTGCACTATTCCAGCCAATCCTCGGGCAATGTCTGGCGCCTGACTGCTCCGTCGGGCGAGAAACGTCAGGTGCGCACGGCCGGTTGGCTTAGCGTGAACGACGGGCAATCGCTGTTGAATGCAGCAGTCTCGGGCCTCGGCATCGCCTATCTGCCCAGCTATCTTTACGCCGATGCGCTGAAATCCGGTGAGGTTGTGGATGCCATGCCATCCCTGCCGGACGAAGTGCAAGGCATCTACGCGGTCTATCCTCCAGGCCGCTTTACTCAGCCCAAGGTACGGGCCTTCATAGACTTCCTCGTTGACGCTTATTCCGAAAAAGGCGCGATGGACTGGTAATTCTCCCGGTGAACTGGATCGGCCCGTGCGTTCTTCGTGCGGGTCTTTTTTTGTGTAGACGCGTCAATTGACCAGCAAGACAGCCTCAACCCTACGGTTCAGATCGCGCCCTTCAGGTGTCACATTCGAGGTCAGCGGCGCCAGATATCCCACACCCTGTGCTTCGATCCGGTCCGCCGCGACGCCATGCGTGTCGATCAGACGGGCGCGCACGGCCTGCGCCCGTTCGGTGCTGACCTTTGTATTGGCCTGCAACGTGCCGGTATCATCAGTATGCCCGACCAACGCCAACCGGGTCGACGGGTTGTCGGCCAGGAACTGCGCCAGCAACGACAATGAGGCGAACGGGCCGTCGCCCAGTGCCACCTCGCCGGTGCGGAAATGCAAATCGTCAAGGATCACATGGCCCGACTGCTGCAACGCGTCCAAAAGGCCTTCGGTTCCGCTGGCGGATTGCTCAACGACCACAGGCGTTGGGTCCGGCGCATCAACGGGTGCGACGCGGATCAGTTGCACGTAGCCATCCGGCGGGTTGCGGCTGACCAGCAGGCTGAGCGCTTCATCGCCTTTGGTGGCGGACAGAAAACGATAGTCGCGAATAGCGACATATCCGGCGTTGGCACCACCTCGGTTCCGAAGCGGAAGTCGAACCCGCCGCAGGTCCGGGCCTCACATTCGAACAGGATGTCAAAGCCTTGCGCCACGAGCTGATCCCGCAGCGGAGCCAGCAATTGCAGCGTCGTGCTAGAGCCCGCCTGCAAGCGCCATGTCAGCCGCTCGACCCGCCCCTCGACCGTTCGAGAGGGGACTATGCCATCTGCAACGGGCCCTGTGGGCAACTCATAGCTGTCCAGCGGCGAGGTCCTCTCGCTGATCCGACGCGCGCTGGCGGGCAGGGTCAGATCTTGCGCCAGAACGGGTCCGGCCATCAGACAAAAGGCAAGGGCGAGGCGTCGGATCATCGGGCTTGGGCGTGATATTCGGGGTTGGGCACCATTGCGGTGGCACTGGCCACCCGGTTGGACATGTTGAAGAATCCGGTGACGTTGGCGATGTCCCAGATATCCCGGTCACTGAAACCCTGATCGCGCAGGTGCTGGCGATCAGCCTCTTCAATCTCGGCGCTTGCGGTGGTCATCTTGGCAGCAAAATCCAGCATCGCACGCTGGCGCGCATCCAAAGGGGCGGTGCGGTAGTTCATCACCAGCATCTCGCCCAGTTGCGGATCACCGGACATCTGCCGCACTGCTGCACCATGAGCAACAAGGCAGTAGAAGCACTTGTTGATCGAGGACACGACCACCGCGATCATCTCACGTTCGAGCTTGGACAGTCCGCTATCTGCCAGCATCAGGTCGTTATACATAGCCGTGAAGGCGTTCAGCTTGTCGGTATCGAACGCGTAGGCTTTCAGCACATTCGGCACCATGCCCAGCTTTTCGAGGCAGACATCAAAGTATTTCTGCGTCTCAGGCGGCAAAGGGTCGGCCATGGGCAGGTTCAGCGCGGTGGGTAGATCAGTCTGGGTCACGGGCTTTCTTAACTCCTTAGACACGTTGACGATAATGGTATTCCCCGACAATCTCCATCCCGAGCGCACGGTAGAGGCCATTCGCCCCAGCATTAGCCTTTGTGCAGATCACGCTGAGCGTTTTCGCCCCGTTGTCCCGCGCCCAGAAGGCTGCTGCCCGCATGGCCCATTGGCCCAGACCCTGGCGGCGGTGATCGGGCAAGATTTCAAGCGCATGCACCATGGCCACATCGCCTTCATGGCCATGAACACAGTTCCCGCCGGGCGATCGGAATGCCGCAACAGGAACGCGGTCTTGGGGCCCGCAGCACGCTCCATCACGGCCAGACGTTCAGGGCCGATACCGCCCTTGGCCCAGATCTCCTCCATGACTGCAAGCGGTGGCCAAATGTCGAACGCGGTCACGCGGGGCAGAGGCTGATCGGTCAATTGTCCCGGCGGGCAGGCGTAGATGTTGACCGGGTCCAGAACCTCATAGCCGCGCGCTTCCAGTTGGGCGTCGAGCTTGCGGTCATCGGGCCAAAGACAAAAGATGCGCTTCTGGCCCATTGCCTTCATGGCACCCTCGGCCGCGATGATATCAGCCTCGGTCGCGTCACCCAGCGCATTGGCGGCAGACACGCGCGATCCACCACCCTGCCCTTCGCGCAGGCGGAAGGGGCCAAGGACGTCCGCGCGCGCAGCGGGCCATGTTCCGTCGACGATGTCGGGCCAGTTGATGCTCACAACTCAAGCTCTTTTGCCAATTGGGTCATGGCCGCGTCGATGCGCGCGCCTTCGATGCCCCGGATCACCACATTGGCGCCGAAGACCCCGTTGATCTGAAACGGATAGCAGCCGATGGACAGGTCCGCGAACGCCGCGGCCAGTGCAGACAGCGTCGCAGCGATGTCGCCTTCGCCCCGATCCACCCGCAAGGTCTGAGACAACAGCGGGCTACCGCCCGTCAGATCCGGCAAAACACTGGCCACCATGGCTTGGAAGACCGAGGGCACCCCGGCCATCACATGCACGTTTTCGATGGTAAATCCAGGCGCAGTTGAGACCGGGTTGTCGATCAATGCAGCCCCGTCAGGAATGCGGGCCATACGCAGGCGGGCCTCGTTCAACTCCAGCCCCGACTTGTCGTAATGCGCCTGCAACAGCGCCCGCGCATCGTCGCGCACGTCAATCGGGGTCTCGAAAGCACGGGCGATGCAGTCTGCGGTGATATCGTCAGCGAGTCGGCCCGATGCCTCCGCTGGTGAAGACGTTGTCGTAGGACCCCGACAGCGCCTTGACCGCCGCCTCGATCGCCGGGGCGTCATCGCTGACAATACGCACTTCTTTCAGGTCGATGCCATGCTTGGTCAGTTCACCCGCAAGGTAATGCATATTCGCATCGCGCGTCCGGCCCGAGAGGATTTCATCCCCGATGACGAGCATTGCAGCGGTTGGATTGGCCATGGCGCGCGCCCCCTCTTGATCGGCTGTTGGGGCAGGTATAGGCCGTGGGGCATGAGATTTGAAACCCCCCTTGTCCCCGCCCGCTTGATCCGCCGCTATAAACGCTTTCTGGCCGATTGCACGCTGGAGGATGGGCGTGAGGTGACAGCCCATTGCGCCAACCCGGGCTCGATGATGGGGTTGGCTGAACCGGGCGAGAAAATCTGGTTGGAGCCCAACGACGATCCGAAGAAAAGTTGAAACATGGGTGGCGGCTGGTCGATCACGAGAATGGCCATTTCACCGGCGTTGATACTTCGGTTCCGAACCGGGCACTGCGCGCGGCATTGGAGGGTGGCGAGATTCCCGAACTGGCCGCCTATCAAACAGTCCGAGCCGAGGTAAAATACGGCCAGAATAGCCGCATCGATTTCCTGCTGACCCAGCCCGACCTACCCGACGCCTATGTAGAGGTCAAAAGCGTCACGCTCTCCCGCCAGCCTGGTCTGGCCGAATTCCCCGACAGCGTCACAGCCCGCGGCACCAAACATCTGGGCGAGCTGGCCGCCATGGCCGAGCAGGGCCACCGCGCGATCATGCTGTATCTGGTGCAACGCACCGATTGCGACCGCTTCGCGCTGGCCGCAGATATCGACCCGGCCTATGCGGCGGCCTTTGAGGCAGCGCAAGCGCAGGGGGTTGAACGGTTGGTGGTCGGCACGCGGATTTCGCCACAGGGAATCGAGGTCGATGCGGCGAAGGATTGGGCTATCGGCTAAGGCAGGAGAGTGAACTCTCCGAGATAAGAGCCTCGCCCCGGTGTGTAACCGCGGTAGGTGCCATCCTCAACCTGCCCCACCACAGCGCAGAGGTCCTGATCTTTGCGGAACGTCTCCCAGCGGCTGCAGATCCTGTCACTTTCCAACCACCAGACGCCAGTGTCCCGGCCAAGCCGAGGGATCTCGACTTCAAAACTCTGGCCGGCGTTCACGCGTGCCGTGCCGGTGACGCCCGCGCGGTTCAGTGCAATCTTGCGATCCAGTATCAAAAGCGCCGCAAGCTGATCCTGCGTCAGCATCGTTACCTCTTCGCGGCAACCGCAGGTCAGAACGACCAGAAGAGCAGCAATCGCTCTGACCATCTCAGCCCCAGTTTCCACCGAAAAAATTTCAGGGGCACAGTGGCGCAAACCGGCGCGTATGACCACGTGCACGCGGGATGATCAACGGAATTTGAACCCTACGCGTTTCGTTTAGGCCTGATCATTGAAGACTTCAGGCCAAAGATCGGCGTCCAACCCTTTCACAAACGGTGCGAAGTGATCGGCCACAGCCTGCCATCCCCCGACCGAAGCCGTGTTGACCGGTCTCCGCGCCTGAAGATTGCTGACCGTTCTGATCGCATCCGAGGATTTGTCGGGCGACAGCATCGCCGGTTCAAAAGGAAGGTCGCAGAGCTGGGCCAGCTCCTTGGCACCGTCCTCCAGATTATTCACCAGATGTTCGTAGCTTATGTCATGGATCCGCTCCGGAAGCATGGCATGCCAGTGCTGAATATAGCGGCGATAGCGGTTCGCCTCGGCTGCCATCCAGCTCAGATTATGCGTGTAATACAGGCCACCCGCTCCGAAATGCGTCCGCCACATCGACAGCGCCACATCGCGCGGATCGCGCATAACGTTCAGGATTACCGCGTTCGGGAAGGCCTGTACAATCGGTCCCAGAAACGCGTAATTCCCCGGAGCCTTGTCGACAAAGGCGCGCGTTTCTTCTGCGGTCTGGGGCAAATTATCCGCGTAGTAGTCGGCCAGCGCCTGCGCGTCACTTCCAGCGCTCGATTGGCTTTCGACCCTGCGGGCCCAGTGATGCACGCCTGCCAACTCTCCCAGCCCTTGCACGGCGGAATGTGAGGCCAGAATCCGCTCGATCAGAGTGGTGCCAGAGCGCGGCAAGCCAACCACGAACACCGGCCGCGGGATATCGGTGCGCGGCGCTGAGGCAGGGTCGGGCAGAGGCGTGCTCAGACGCTGGCGGCAGGCTTTCTCGGCCCGGGTTTCCCAGCTTTTGAACCCATGCTGCAACTGATCATGCGCCTTGCGCAGCTGAAGCATCTCAGTCGCGGTATCGCCATCCTGTTTCGCAAGGCTCGCGGCGGCGAAATGCACGGAGGCTGCGGCTTCCCGATTGGCGTTGCCCGCCTCAAGCAGTTTAGAGGTCAGAGCCTGCAATTCCGCCCTATCCTCAGCCGACAGGTTCGGCAGAGTTGCAGCGAACTCCAGCGTTTCGGGATCCTCGGGCGCCAGCGCAAAGGCGGCGCGGCCATGGGTTAGAGCCTCAGACATACGCCCCAAACCGACCAGGCCCTTGGCCAGTCGCAGCTGACCATAGTGGAATTTCGGGTGCTTCTCGGCCACGGCCAATAGGACGTCGATGGCCTGGTTCCACTGGTGCATCTCATCGAGAATATCGGCCTTCAGGCAATGGGCCTGCAGATTGCCGTTTTGATGGCGCAGAACCTCATCAACGTCCTCTAACGCCTCGCTCAGCTGACGCTCCTGCAACAGCGCCATGGCGCGCACATAGCGTTGCGGTGGGGTCAGAGGGGCCTTGGCAGCGACTTTATTCATCAGGGTCAGAGCCTTGCCAGCATCGCCGCCCTGAACAAGGCTCAGCCCGAAATTCTGGATCAGGTCGGGGTTCTCCGGCTCCATCTTCCAGGCGCGCTCCAGATGGGTCTGTGCCTGTTTGAAATCTCCCTGGTGAATGCATGCAAGACCTGCCATCTGCGGAAACGCTGGCATTTGGGCCATTTCTTCCAGGCCTTGACTGCACGCTTCAGCGCCCTGTCCGCGCGCCCGGTCTTGAGCATTTCACTAATGGTGGCAATCTCGGCCCTCAGCTGGTCGGCTTTCTGCATCTGACTGCCCTTCTTCTATTTTAACGCCCGAGAACTATCTTAACCGTGCTAGTTTATATCACTGTACACGTCCACCTGCGATCGGATCGTCAACCATCCTAGAGACAGCCTGCGACGCTGCACCCTCTGGAACTTTCTGCACAAGCAGCGTAAATAGAGCACTGCGCGAAACAATTGGAGCCTCGCATCCATGAAAGATCATCGTGGCCGCCTGACAAAGGACGGTATCCGCATTTACGAACAAGGTGACTTTGCCGGCATGCATGCGGCAGGGGCTTTGGCCGCGCGGATACTGGATGACATCGCGCAACATGTCTTCCCCGGCCAAACCACCGGTGCGATCGACGGGATCATCACCCAGATGGTCGAGGACGCAGGAGCTACTTCGGCGACGATTGGCTACAAGGGCTATCAACACGCCAGCTGCATTAGCGTGAACCACGTGGTCTGCCACGGTATTCCCGGTGAGAAAAAGCTCAAGGATGGGGATATCCTGAACATAGACGTGACCGTCATCGTGGACGGCTGGTTCGGTGATACCTCGCGGATGTATGTCGCAGGCAAACTGCCGCGTAAGGCGGAGCGTCTGATTCAGGTCACCCATGACGCGCTTTTCAAGGGCATCGAGATGGTCAAGCCGGGCAACACGTTCGGCGATATCGGCCATGCGATCCAGTCCTATGTCGAAGCGCACCGTATGAGCGTCGTCCGCGATTTCTGTGGCCACGGGCTTGGTCGAGTGTTCCACGCGCCGCCAAACGTGCTGCACTATGGTCGCCCCGGCACCGGTTCCGTTCTGGAAGAGGGAATGTTCTTCACCATCGAACCGATGGTTAATCTGGGCCGCCCTGTGACCAAGACTCTGGCCGACGACTGGACTGCTGTGACCCGCGACAAGTCGCTCTCGGCGCAGTTCGAACATTCGGTCGGCGTAACCGCAAATGGGGTCGAGATTTTTACCCTGTCACCCGGCGGCAAGTTCCATCCGACCTATTCTTCGTGATCGGCAGCCTGATCCCGTAGCACTTTCAGCAGCATCGTCTCAGCCCCCCACGGCGTGATCGCGTCGTGGATGAACACCGGCGCGCGTGCAGGTTTGCACGGCGGGCCGGTTTCTGTGTTAGTGTCCTGAGCCAAACCCCAGAACAAGGGCGGTAGGGCGCGGTCCATGCCAGAAGCCTAGCACAAACCGGCCCGCGCCTCAAAATCGGATCAAGATGGCGTGCAGCTGCCCCTGTCAAATCGCTGTGAAGCTCCTTTGATCATCATGTCATATTCGAGACTCACAAGATCAACGGCAAAGTTGACGACCTGACCGTCCTGAATCAGCAAAAACGTCAGGTTGTCCAAACCCGGCAGGATGTCCGCCTCGCCCTGCAGATCTCCGACAGTGATGTGCCCTTTGTTGGACCCGCCCGAACGGGCCAACGTCACGCTTGATTGATCCACAGACGAGGTGCAATTGGCCAAAAATCATTCGCATCGAGTTTAGTTTGCCCTGCAACAACAGGGAGGAGCCCAGCACGATGGCCGAGGTCAGGGCAGCTCTGAGAAGCATAGAGAGTCCTTTGAGGGTTGTTCCGCGTTTCTACGGCGCCTAGAGGCGAATTTGGCCGCAATTTTGGCGGAGATACGTCAAATTGCTGGCCGCCCAAATTCAATTTTAAAACGAATTGGGGCAGTCAGGATCAACCCAAATGATCAAGTGATTGAAGCATCAAAGAGATATGCGTGTCGCCGTATTTTCGACTGTCCAACAACTGGAATCCATCCGGCGCTTGCATCGGAGCGTTTTCTTCCCACACGATAAACGCCCCCGCAGCGATCCATCCTGCATCGGACGCCTTGGCCAGCGCCTTTTGGCCCAGAGACTTGCCGTAAGGCGGGTCCAGAAAGATCAGGTCGAAGGGCGCGTTCGGGTTTTCACCTAAGCGCGTCGCATCCCGGCGGATCAGATCGGTCCGGTCAGCGCTGCGGGTCAGGTCGATATTCTTGCGGATCAGGCCCTGCGCCACACGCCCGTCATCCACAAAGGTGATGTGGTCAGCCCCGCGCGACAGCGCCTCAAGCCCCAGCGCACCGGTGCCTGCGAACAGGTCCAATACACGCAGGCCTTCAAAGTCGATCAGATGGCTTAAAACGTTGAACAGACTTTCACGTACTCGGTCGGTGGTAGGACGCAGATGGGCACCCGCATCCCCTTTGCCAACCGAGGCCAAGGCACGACCCCGGAACTCTCCGGCGATGATCCTCACGCTTTGAGCAGCGGTTTCAGATCCGCAGCCGGATCGGCCACCACGGCGGGATCAGCGGTTTTGCCCGCGTCGATCAGGCGCTTGCCAACCATATAGGCGCGCGGGTCGTTCATCGCGTCGACTGCAATCAGCTGGTCACCCTTGTAGTACCAGAACGACACGGTCTGACCTTCGCCCTGACGGGTGACAACCCGATCATAACCCGTATTCAGACCTGCGATCTGCAGTTTCACGTCATACTGATCCGACCAGAACCACGGCCTTGCTGTATAGTCCTTGGCTGCCCCTAGCATGTTCTGAGCGACGATCTCGCCCTGATCAATGGCGTTGGGCACGCTTTCCAGACGAATGCGCCCCTCTCCATGCGGGAAGGAGGCGCAATCCCCCGCAGCCCAGATCGACGGATCAGATGTACGGCCATGGGCGTCGGTTTTGATGCCGTTGTCCAGTTCAAGCCCAGCCATCTCGGCCAGTTGGCTGGACGGCGCGATGCCAACGCCAACAACCACAAAATCAACCTCGATTTCGGTTCCATCCGTCAGAACCGCGCCGACGACCTTGCCGTTTTCACCGATCAGACGATCAAGGCCCACACCCTCGCGGATGTCCGCGCCGTGACCCGTATGCAGCGCGCGGAAATAGTCGCTGGTTTCCTTGGCGGCGACGCGTTGCAGGATACGCTCGGCCATTTCTACCAGCGTCACCTTGACCCCGCGCTTGGCGCAGACGGCTGCGGCCTCAAGCCCGATATAGCCGCCCCCGACAATCAGCGCGCGCGCGCCTTCGGTGACCCGAGGCTCCATATCGTCGATATGAGCCAGATCACGTACCACATGAACGCCCTGAAGATCTCCTCCGATAGAGGCAGGTAGGTAGCGCGGATCCGACCCGGTGGTAAGCGCCAGTTCGTCATAGGAGATGACCTCATCCCCCACGGTTACGGTCTTGGCCTTGGGGTCAATCGCAGTGACACGCTGCCCCAGACGCAGGGTGATGTTGTTGTCGGCGTAGAAGCTTTCGGGGCGCAGGAACAGACGCTCCAGCTCCATCTCGCCCAGCAGATAGGCCTTGGACAAGGGTGGGCGCTGGTAGGGCAGATGCGGCTCGGCCCCGATGAGGGTGATATCACCTTCAAACCCATCCTTGCGCAGCTTTGCAACAAGCGACGATCCGGCCTGCCCGGCGCCGATCACGACAATATGGCTCATGTTCATCACACCCTGTCGAATTCTAATGGTTACTTCTGTCCGACCACCTATATTGCGGCATAGCCCGACTCTGCAAATCCAAACGACAGGAGCTGATAAATGATTACAACAGGTGAGATGCTGCCCGACGCCACGCTGACCCAAATGGGTGCGGAAGGCCCCGAAGAGGTTCGGATTTCCGACAAAACCGCGGGCCGCAAAGTGGTGATCTTTGCAGTGCCCGGCGCGTTTACGCCAACCTGTCACTCAGCCCATGTGCCCAGCTTCATGCGCACCAAGGATCAGTTCGAAGCTAAGGGCGTGGATGAGATCATCTGCATTTCCGTCAACGACCCCTTCGTGATGAAAGCCTGGGGCGAAGCGACCGGCGCAACCGAGGCCGGCCTGACCCTGCTGGGCGACGCCGCGTCCGAGTTCACAAAGGCCATCGGCATGGATTTCGACGCCCCACCAGCCGGGCTGCTGGCGCGTTCGCAGCGTTATGCGATGCTGGTCGAAGACGGCAAGGTCACTGCGCTGAACCTGGAAGAAAGCCCCGGCGCTTGCGAGATTTCAGCCGGTGAAGGCTTGCTCGAAGTAATCTGACTTGTTTGGCCCCGGCTAAACCGGGGCCGTCCTAACCCTATTTAACTTGATACAACGCCCCAGTGTGCGATTATCAAAGGCACATAGCTGGGGAGTATGTTTATGTATCTCAAAGCCATTTCACTCATTCTGGGCGGCGCAGGCCTTCTTGCAGCTTGCGGTCCGGCCCCAACACCACAGCAACAAGCGGCACGGCAACATGAAATCGCCTGCCTGAGCGGCACCTTGGGTGGCGCGCTGATCGGAGGCGCAATCGGCAATCAGTTCGGAGGCGGTTCAGGCAAGTCCATTCTGACGGGCGCAGGTGCCGCTACCGGCAGCATCAGTGGCGCAAGATTCGCATGTTGAGGGGGACAGTGATGAAACGAATAATCTGTATCGCCGCGCTTGTGATGGCCAGTGCCGCAGCTGCGGACGACGTGGCAGAGTTGAATGAAAAAGAGCTGACAGCCATCGACTCGAACAATGATGGCTTCCTGTCCAAGGACGAGTTCAATGCCTTTTCAGACTACGCCTTTCAGGCGATGGACGAAGACAAGAACGGCGCGCTCGGCCTGTCCGAGGCCAAACCCTTCCTGGACATAAAGCAATTTCAGGACGTTGACCGGAACGGCGACAGCCTTATCTCAAGGGCGGAATACGATGCGCAGATGAGCAACGATTTCGACTCTGCGGACAAGGATGGAAACGGCCGGTTGGACTAAACCCGGAGGGTGAGAGGAACTGATGAATGTGAATCGGTGCGCTGGCGGTATCGGCGGCTTGTGATGTACCGCGGGCCCCGATTGTGACCGGCCCGAACGGGCAGATCCGGATCCAGATCAACACCAGCGGGCTGACCTGCTATGAGAGGCGGTGTCTGGACATCAACCCAGCGGCACGCAGTGTTCGGTCTATCGGCAACAAAACGACCCGCATTCCTGGCAATATCGACGTCAGTAGTGGCACGGTCACGCCGGATGAATTCCGCCAGATGGCGATCACGGCATCCTTGGCTGGCGGCATCGGGTCCGGACAGGATCGCGACTAGACCAGTCCATCCATCTTGCGCGCCAGTTTTGCATCCAGCGAAGACAACCCGCCGACGTCATGGGTGGACAGCACAACCTCAACCGTGCGGTAGACGTTGGACCATTCGGGGTGGTGGTTCCACTTCTCGGCCCAGATCGCCACTTGAGTCATCCATCCAAAAGCCGCGACGAAATTGTCAAAGATGAAAGTCTTGGTGATTGCATCCCGGCCTTCAACCATCGTCCAGCCATTGTTGAACAGCGGATCAAGAAGGGGGCCACGGGTCTCGGTCGACAAAAGCTCGGTCATTGCTGTTCCTCCGGGTTCGATTTTCTGAACGGACCGTAATCCGTCAGAATCTCAATCTCTTCTCCCACCGCGCGGCCTTCAGCGTCCAGATATTTTTTGACGGCATCGGCGAATCCCGGATCGGCAATCCAATGAAGGCTGTGCGTGCGTGTTGGCAGGTAGCCACGTGCAAGCTTGTGTTCACCTTGCGCTCCGGCTTCGACCCTTTGCATGCCATGCGCGATGGCAAAGTCGATGGCCCTATAATAGCACAGCTCGAAATGCAGGCAGGCATGATGTTCGACACAGCCCCAATAACGACCATAGAGCGTCTCACGCCCGATGAAATTCAGCGCCCCCGCGATGGGATACCCATCGCGTTCTGCCAGCACCAAAGCCATATCAGCGGCCATCGTTTCCTGCGCGATATCAAAGAACTGGCGCGTCAGGTAAGGTGAGCCCCACTTGCGCGCGCCGGTGTCCTGGTAGAACCGCCAGAAGGCATCCCAATGCTCGGGCCGCAGGTCATCACCGGACAAGGTACGGATCTCACCACCGAATGCGTTGGCCTGAGCACGCTCCTTGCGGATGTTCTTACGCTTGCGCGAGGACAGCGCCGCCAGAAAGCCGTCGAAATCCGCGTAATCGTCATTCAGCCAATGAAACTGCTGCGAACTGCGCAGCATCAGGCCCATCTGCTCACCCGCCAACGCCTCGTCCTCGGTGCAGAAGGTCGCGTGAAGCGACGAGACCTGATTGTCTGCCGCCAGTTGAACGGCGCCCTGCACCAGCGCGGACATCCCAATCCCTTCATATCCCGGACGCACCAGCGCCGCCCGGTGGCGGGCGTGAAAGGGGCCGCAATCTGTAGTTTGGGATAGTACCGCCCGCCCGCGTTTTCGTACGCATGGGCCCAGCTGTGGTCGAAGATATATTCTCCCTGACTGTGCGACTTAGCATACATCGGGGCCGCCGCGATCAGCATCCCATCCAGATAGGCCGTCAGGTATTGCGGCTGCCAGCCGGTGCCCCGCCCAACCGAGCCGCTGTTTTCCAAGGCCAGCAAAAACCGGTGCGTGGTAAAGGGATCCAGCGGACGCCCGCCATCCGCCGCCTCAGGGCAGGCGCAGGCATCCCACTCGGCCGCAGAGATTTGCGAGAGTGATCCAAGTACCTGAATTTCGATCTGCGCCTGATCCATGTGCCCTCCGCGTCTGGTCTTTATCTGTGACGAGGTGCGACAGGTTCAACCCGGATGCTTGGCCAGATACCCCTCAAAGGTCACATTGTCGGCAACGGCGCGGGCCTCTGCCTCTTGTTCAGGCGACTTTACCGTCCAACACAGGATCGGCACACCGCGCGCTTTCAACTCGGCAACGCGCGGACGGTCCAGATCATGAACCTCATGGCTGATGAAACTGGCCCCAACCCGGTCGAAATCGGGAATGTCGCGCAGGTGATCACACACCGATTGCGGCAGCAGTTCGACCTTCGGCTTGTAGGAACAAGTCACGATCCCGCGGGCAGATGCGGGGCCAACCGGGCCAGCTCTGCCACGCTGTTGGGGTTGAACGACATCAACGCCACCGGACCGTCGTAGCTCTCTAGCGCCCGCGCAGCGTCCGCCTCAAGCGGGCCGACATTGGTGCCCATGGCGCCATCCTGATCCTTGAGTTCGATCAACAACGGGACTTTGCCTGCGACCATCTCAAGCACATCGTCGAGGGTGGGAATGCCATCCTCGGCATGCAGCAGCTGCGTGGCCTGCGCCCGCGCGGCCGAGACCTGCTGGATCGGTCCAGACTGCCCGGTCAGACGCGCCATGTCGTAGTCATGAAACACCATCGCACGGTTGTCCGAGGTCCGCTGCAGGTCAATCTCGATCCCGTAACCGGCATCGATCGCGGCACGAATGGCCGCCCGGCTGTTTTCCGGGCGGTTATCTGTTTTGTCATGCAGCGCCCGGTGGGCAATCGGGGCCTCTAGAAACGCGGGCGGCAGAGCAGGTGTCATTGGACTTCGAAAATACCTTCGATTTCGACAGCAACACCCAGCGGCAGTGATGCAGCGCTAACCGCCGAGCGGGAATGACGACCCGCCTCGCCCAGCGCTTCAACCAGAAAATCGGACGCACCGTTGATCACCTGCGGCTGCGCCGTGAAATCAGCAGTCGAGTTCACAAAACCGGTCAGCTTGATCACCCGCACCAGCTTCTCGATATCCCCATCGCAGGCCGCTTTGACCTGAGCCAGCAGGTTGATCGCACAGACCTTTGCCGCCGCTGCACCCGCGTCGACATCCATGTCATCGCCCAGTTTGCCGGTGATCAGGTCGTCCGCTTTGGAAATCTGACCCGAGACATAGACAATATTGCCCACGCGCACGAAGGGCACATAGTTTGCGGCCGGGGCCGGTGCGTCTGGCAGCGATACGCCCAGGCTTTGCAGTTTTTCCGAGATGCTCATGTGATTGTCCTCACCCAAAATCGACTCGGGCGGACGCTAACCGGGATGATGCCGCTGGGAAAGCCGGAAACCGAATTTTCTGATTGTTGCGCTCAGTGGGCGTATCCTGTCCTATTTCGAACTGTTGAAGTCGTGTCACTTTACCTTGTTTGATTTACCGGGTTTAACGCTATGTGTTTCATTCAAGCGCTGAAACCTCTATGTGACAACAACTTGTGTCTGTCGGACACGCAGGTATTGATTGATCGCCCAAGCGTCGAG
This sequence comes from Ruegeria sp. AO1, assembly GCF_056535985.1. Classification (NCBI taxonomy): domain Bacteria; kingdom Pseudomonadati; phylum Pseudomonadota; class Alphaproteobacteria; order Rhodobacterales; family Roseobacteraceae; genus Ruegeria; species Ruegeria sp. AO1. The sequence continues at coordinate 3,621,767 of NZ_JBQFJC010000001.1, read as the reverse complement.
CCGGGCCGTATTGGAGTAGCTAAGACCGTGTTGAGCAAATTTGGCTTCAAACATCTTGTTGTTCTGTCACTTATGGTCCTCTTGTCGGCCTGCGCGTCACAACCCCCGGAACAGGCTGCCCGGGGTGAGGTTTTCGACCCTTTCGAAAACGCTAACAGGGGCATTCACAAGTTCAACCTTGGCGTCGACCGCTTTTTGTTTCGTCCCGCCTCGAAAAGCTATGTGAGGATCGTACCAGATCCGGTCGTGACAAGCTTCAGTACCTTTGCTGAAAACATCACGCTGCCTGGGCAGGCGGTGGATTACCTGCTGCAAGGTAACCCCAAACAAACGGGCAACGCGCTGCTGCGGTTCGTGATCAACATGACTGCGGGCGCTTTTGGCTTGTTTGACCCTGCGGCTGAACTGAACATGCCCCCCGTCGACACTGATTTCGGCGAAACTCTGCATGTGTGGGGTTTTGGAGAAGGGGCATATGTTGAGTTGCCTTTCTACGGCCCGTCAACCACCCGAGACGCTGTGGGTGTTGTATTCAATCTTTTCTCCAACCCGATCAACTTCACACCGGTGCGGCCTGCGGAAAACATAGGCGTCTATGCCGAGGTCGTACGTCGGATGGGGGATCGGGGACGATTTTCTGATACAGTGGACTCGATTCTCTACGAAAGTGCCGATAGCTATGCGCAGGCCCGACTGATCTACCTGCAAAACCGCCGCTTCGAATTGGCACGCGACGACGAGGACGCCTTCCTGGATCTCTACAACGATCCATATGCCGACGCCGGAACCGACCCTGTTAGTGATCCCTTCTCGACCCCTACGAGGACCCTTATGCTGAGTAACGCTTTAAACCGAAGACATTTCCTAAAACCTCTGTGGCCGGAGCAGCTATTGTTGCCCTGCCTTTGCCCGCTCTGGCCCTGACCGAGGCGGGTGCCAAACAACTGGTCAACAGTGTTGTCGCGGATATCAACCGCGTGATCGCCTCGGGCAAATCCGAAAAAGCCATGCTGCGTGATTTCGAGAAGATTTTTGTGCAATACGCTGATGTTCCGATCATGGCGCGCTATGCGCTTGGGGCGGACGCCCGTTCTGCCTCTCCGGCGCAGTTGAGACAATTCACCAAAGCGTTCCAAGGCTATATCTCGCGCAAATACGGACGCCGGTTCCGCGAATTCATTGGCGGCCAGGTGGATGTACGAAACGCGCGCCGAATCAAAGCTGGCTATGAAGTGCGCACCTCGGTCAAACTGCGGGGATCGTCGCCCTTTGACGTGACCTTCCTGGTTTCTGACAAATCCGGTCGCGATAAGTTCTACAACATGTTCATTGAGGGAGTGAACTTGCTGCTAACCGAACGCACCGAAATCGGGGCGATGCTGGATGCACGTCAAGGAAACCTGAACCAGCTGATCAAAGACCTCAACAGAACCGGGTAGCACCGCCTTTTTGTGTGCTCAAACGCCTCCGCGCTCTGTGCGTCGGAGGCGTCTTCGTTTCTATACCCACAAGAAAGTCATTTTACCTTGTGACCTAACACGCGCCGAAGTTGATGCGCCGCTTTCCAAAGCTCTCACTAAAACTAAGCTTGTACCCCGCTCCACGCCCAGCCCGCGGACCCTCTAGGGCATGTAACTTCGGACCAAAGCGCTGGCGATCAAAGCCCATCCATCTGCGATCACGAAAAACGCCAGCTTGAACGGCAGCGAGACGATTGCAGGCGGCACCATCATCATGCCCATCGACATCAAGACGGCGGCCACAACTAGGTCAATGATCAGAAAAGGCAGGAAAATCAGGAACCCGATCTGAAACGCCCGAGCGATTTCAGACAACATGAAGGATGGCATCAGAACTGAAAGTGAAGCATCCGGAGACAGGACCATCCCCTCGCCTCCAGGACGCAGAGCGGCCATGGATTGAAACGTCTCAACATCCAGTCGCGCTGCCATGAACTCTCGGAACGGGTTCAGGGCGCGTTCCAGAGCCGTTTCAACCTCAAGCGTTTCATTGATCAAAGGCTCAATACCAATAGTCCAGGCTTCGGTAAAAACCGGCTCCATTATGAAATAGGTCAAGAACAGCGCAAGGCTAACGATCAGCATATTCGGCGGAGATTGCTGCAACCCAATACCCTGCCGCAGGATCGCGAGAACCGTGATCAGGAAGGGAAAACAGGTGATCATGATCGCCAACCCGGGCGCAAGGCTGAGAACGGTGATCAGCAAGATCAACTGGATCGTCCGGGCCGAGATGGACCCGCCCTCCCCAAGCGACAGGGTCACGTCTTGGGCCGCAGCCAGGGAGGGCAGCATTGCCACAACCGCGACAGTCAACCAGAGCCACAAGCGCATCAGCCGATCCCGTTCTGCAGATCCGCGATTTCGGTTAGACGCACAGCCAGTTGACCGGCCTGATCGCCCTCCATCTCTTCCAGAAGACCACGGGCAACCAGTTGGTCGCATACATATAGGTCCACGGGGTCTTCGATCCGTTTGTCCAGCGTCAGCACTGCGTTTTCACCCATATTCAGCAGGTCCCGGATCAACGGGCGGGCGCGGCCAACGGAAACTGTGACTTCTATCGGGACAGCATCAAAAGGGTTGGTTTTTTGGGATTGGGTATCAGTCATGGGTCAAAGCCTCTTTCGCCTCAAACAGGTAGGAGTCAAATGCTTGCTGCACCGAAGACAGCAGATCCACGCAATCCACCTCGCGCCGCGAGATACCGACCTGCAGCCTTGCTTGTCCTGGTTGCAGCGAGGAATCTTCGATCACCCGCGGAGGTTGAGACATGTCTGATGACAGCAAGTATTCGACCTCGGCCGCGCGGCCTTCCGGCACAAGTATTTGGATGAGTTGGTCGATTTGGGTTCGTGCCATGTCTTGCAGCTGTTCCGACAGGCGGTGAGCAAAGCTGCGATCGATACAATCCGGCAGCACCAGTTGCACCAGGCTCTGGAACATCGGCTCCAGCGAAAGTGTCATACGTGTCAGCGCTTCGTGATAGGTAAAGGACATGTCTTCCAACGCCTTGGCCAGCTCTGCCGAGACATGGCCCCGGTTCTGCTCCTGCGCTTGAACGGCGTCTTCCCATCCCGCGCCATAGCCTTGTTCGAAGGCAGCCAGGCGCTGTTCCTCCAGCGCGTCTTCATCCAAAAGATGCAGCTTGCAGCCTTGGACCTGCGCGGTGAAATCCTCAAGAAGGTGAGCAATCGACATCAGACCCGCTCCTCGCCTTCTTCAAGCCAACTGCGCAGAATTTCGACCGTTTCTTCCTGCTTGTCACCGATCATCGCCCGCAACCGGTCCACAGGGTCTGCATTGCTGTCTGACCCAAGCGCCGGCACGCCGACCGACTGCGCCTGTCCCGGCAAAGCCGTGAACTCAGCCGTCTCATCTGGCGCGATCTCACCAACCAGAACCTTAGCATCCTGTGCGTCACCACCGCCTGCAGGCAACAATGCGGGGGCTGCCGCCGGTTTCATCAGGATGGGGCGAATAACGAACAAGGCCAGAACCAGCGAAACCAGTGCAAGCACAGCCATCTGGATCAGAGACATCGCGTCCAGATGGATATTCTGCCACATGGAGGACGAAACCAGCGTTCCCTGCGGCTCTACCACCGGCAGATCAAGCGATTTCAACGTGATCACATCGCCCCGAGCTGCATCGAAGCCTACGGCTGAGGCCACCAGCTCCTCAAGCGCATCAAGCTCGGTCTGAGGCAAGGGATCAAAGCTTTCCGCCCCGTTTTCATCTACCGACCGGAGGCCATTGACCAACACCGCGACTGTCAGGCGCTTGATGGCTCCGGGTGCGTTGTGAACCTTAAGCTCCGTTTCTGAGACCTCATAGTTCACGCGCTCGCGGGTCTGCGTCGCGTTCGAGTTCGATCTGTCCCCGCCCGCTCCGTCCCCATCCGGCAGGTTGGAGGCGACCGTCACATCGCCGGACTGATTGCGCGCACTGTCCGAGCGTTCCTCGACATCCGTGCTGATCGCAACCCGCCCTTTGGGGTCAAAGCGGCGTTCGCGGATGGATTCGGTCTTGGTTACCGTGTCGACACTGACCTCAACCACAGCGTTTCCGGTGCCCACGCGCGCCTCGACAAGGCGCAGCACGCGTTCACGCAACTGACGGGATTTGTCATCCGCCTTGTCAGCTGCAACCGCCGTGTCCTGTCCGCCAATCACGGCGCCGCTTGAATCCACAACCGTCACGTTTTCCGGCGCAAGCCCGCTGACCGCCGAGGCGACCAGAAAGCGAATCGCCTTGGCCTGATCGCCCGTTATCTGCGCGCCCGATGGAACCAGATACACCGAGGCCGTGGGCGCAACGCTACGCTGAAACGGGTTGGCCGAGCCATTTGCGATATGCACCCGCGCCTGACTGACATGAGGACCACCGACGATGGTGCGCGCCAGCTCACCTTCTTTTGCGCGCCAATAGGCGGCATCGAACATCTGCGACGTGGTGCCAAACCCGCTCAGCGAATCGAGCAGCTCATAGCCACGATTGCCATTTGCTGGCAGGCCTTCGCTGGCCAGGGTCATGCGCAGCTCATCCCGCTGCGAGCCGGGCACGTAGATTGAGCCGCCCCTGATCTCATATGTGACGCCGCGCTGATCGAGCGCACGCACGATATCGCCTGCGGCCCCGCTTTCCAGCCCTGCATAGAGAAGGGTCATAGAGGGTGCCGTCACAAGACGGGACATCCCGAGAACCCCCAGAAACACCAGCGCAACCGCACCGACGACTATGATTTGCTTTCGCCTGTCCAAACTTGCCCAAACAGTTCCGATCTGCTGCACGCTCACCTCCGACTCGCCGACATTCTGCCCGGCGCATCCCTTGTTTGAACGATTGCCCTTAACAATCGGTTAGTCCCTGCCGGGTTATGACAGCTTCAGATCGAATGAATGAGGACGTCATGACTGACGCTACAGCAGAAGAGGCAGAAACCCCTAAGAAATCAGGGAAAATGGGTCTGATCATCGGGGTGATTCTGGCGCTCGTCGGGGCGGGCGGCGGCTATTACGCGACCACGTCCGGGCTGTTGCCCTTTGGGGCAAAACCCGAAAAGGCGGAATCGATGGACGCAGTTAAAGACAAACCGGCCAAAGCCCTGCCGGATGTGGGATTCGTCGATCTTCCGCCTGTGATTCTGTCGGTGAATGCGGGTGAGTCACGGCATCTGAAATTCCACGCGCAGCTCGAAGTTAACTCGGCCTACATCAGTGATGTGGAAAAAACGCAGCCGCGGATCATGGATGTGCTGAACGGATATCTGCGCGCGCTTGAGGTTGCGGATCTCGAGGACTCCTTAGCGCTGGTACGTATCCGGGGGCATCTGCTGCGGCGCATTGAAATCGTCGTCGGAGAGGGTCGTGTGCGCGACGTTCTGGTAATGGAATTTGTTCTGAATTAGGAGGCGAAATTGGAGCTTATTGCAGATATTTTGCTGGTCGCGGGCGCGCTGGGCGCTGGTCTATATTGCTTTGTTCTGTCACGCCGCCTGAAACGGTTCACGAATCTGGAACAAGGCGTGGGTGGGGCCGTTGCGGTGCTGTCCACCCAGGCGGAAGAGTTGAAAAAGTCGCTGGACAGCGCGCGGGCTGCCTCGGACCAGTCCGGGGATGAGCTGAAAGAGCTGAAAGAGCGCGCGCAATCGGTTGCGCAGCGGCTCGAACTGATGATGGCCTCGATGCATGATGTCATTCCCGAGGGGAAGGCGTCGCCGGAACCGCCTGCGCCGGACGTATCGTCAGATCCAGATGAAGAAGCTGAGGAAGGGGCAGAGACGGAAGAGGTCTCTGACACTCAGGAATCGGATGCAGACGACACCCCTGCTGAGGACAACAAGCCCGAGCAACCAGCCAAAGCCCCAGAAGGTTTGATGTTTTTCCGGCACAAACGGCAAGGTGCGGAGGCTGCGGAATGAAACGCCCTGGCACGCAGAAAGGCAGGGCGCGACCCCGCGGCGGCGTGTTGGCGGTGATTGCGCTGTTGATGATCGGGTCCGCCGCGATTCGCCTTGGACTGGAAGCCGGGCCCGCATTGGCCAAAACCGTCGAGCCGACAAAGGCCGAAGAGCCGCCGATGTCAAAACCTTCTCCGGATCTGCAGGTGCTCTTGACCGAGCTTTTGCGCCGCGAAAAACGCCTGAAGCAGCGGGAAGAAGCCTTGGAAGAGAAGGAAAAGGCGCTTGAGATTGCCCATGGGGCCATCGAAACGCGCCTGGCCGCACTACAGCAAGCCGAAGAAGACCTGCGGGACACGCTGGCACTGGCGAACAAGGCCGCCGAAACCGACCTGACCCGGCTGACGGATGTCTACCAAAACATGAAACCCAAAGATGCCGCCGCCTTATTCGAGACAATGGACCCCAGCTTTGCCGCCGGTTTCCTGTCGCGCATGCCCGCCGATGCAGCAGCGGGCGTGCTGGCCGGCCTCAGCCCCGAGGCCGCCTATACGATCAGCGTGGTCATGGCAGGTCGAAATGCCAATGCCCCACAGGAATAATTACGTGCTTGTCAAAGCTATCTGGATACTTGTCGGAGATCGCAAATGATTGGAATTGTTGGAATTGTTGTCATCTTTGTGATGGTGTTCGGCGGCTATCTGGCTGCGGGCGGCAAGATGACGATTATCATGAAATCCCTACCGTTTGAGATGATGATGATCGGCGGCGCCGCTGTTGGCGCCTTTCTGATCAGCAACGATATGGGTGGGATCAAACATACGATCAAAGATATGGGCAAGGTCTTCAAGGGGGCAAAGTGGAAACCGGAAGACTACCGGGAACTTCTATGCCTTCTATTCTCTTTGATCCGGATCGCACGCGCGAACCCGGTCGAGGTTGAACAGCACATTGAAGACCCCGAAAACTCGAGCCTGTTTTCCGCCTACCCGAAAATCCAGTCCGACAAGGAAGCTGTGGACCTGATCTGTGACACGATGCGCTCGGCCGCGCTGAACTATGATGACCCCCATCAGGTCGAAGAAGTCCTGGAAAAGCGGATGGAGGCCAATTTTCACCACGCCATGCATTCCAGCCACGCGCTGCAAACCGTCGCGGATGGCTTGCCCGCCCTCGGGATCGTTGCCGCCGTTCTGGGCGTGATCAAAACGATGGGGTCAATCGACCAGCCGCCCGAGGTTCTGGGCAAGCTGATCGGGGGCGCTCTGGTCGGGACATTTCTAGGGGTGTTTCTGGCCTATGGTCTGGTGGGGCCTTTTGCGGGCAAGCTGAAAACCGTCGTGGAAGAAGACAATCACTTCTACCAACTGATCAAAGAGGTTTTGGTCGCCAACCTGCACAACCACAATGCCGCCATGTGTATCGAGGTCGGTCGCCAGAACACACCAACCCACAACCGGCCCGGTTTCTCGGAACTTGAGGACGCTCTCAAAGAACTCAAACAGGCGGCGGCATGAAACGTGTAGCTCTCTTCACGTCGATCCTGATCGCAATGGCAACCTCGGCGACCGCTGAAACGCTGGTTGTCCGGTCCGGAGAACATGACAGCCACACCCGCCTCGTCGTAAAGGTTCCGCCGGGCACCGAATGGGTTCTTGCGCGCCGTAAGAACGGGGCGCGGCTGACCGTTTCAATCGACGACGTCCTGTTTCAGACAGAAGGCGTGTTCGGGCGGCTAACATCAAATCGCCTCTCTGCCCTGTCCCAATCGAAACCGGGTTCGGCGCTTGATTTGGAATTTGGCTGCGACTGCGTGGCGACGGCCTTTCTGTATCAACAATCAATGATCGTCGTGGACATTTCGCAGGGCACTTTGCCTCCGCCTTTGACGGCCAACATCCCTCTGCCACCGTCCCTGCCGCCGTTGGAGGTAGAAGACCCACTTGAACCCTTGGCGTTGCCGCTTTTGACGCTGAACCAACAGGGCTTCAAAGATCAACTCTCGGCCAGGTTACTGCAAGGCGCAGACCGAGAGGTCCTGGACCTGGACCTGGCCGCCATTGGCCCTCGCGCGTCAACTCTGCCCAGCGACGCGGACATGCTGCCGAGTTTTGCAGCGAATATGAATGTCTCGACGATTGTGGACGAGTTGGAAGGTCTTCTTGGCCCCGATATCCCCCAAATAGAGAAACGACCAGCCTGTATCAGCAGCGCTCGGCTGGGGTTCGACACATGGTCCGACGCGCGCCCATTTGACAAACAGATCGCCGATCTGCGCTCTGGCTTGTATCAGGAGTTTGACCGCGTGGACACCGATCTAGCGTTCAAGCTGGCCAAACTCTACGCATATTTCGGGTTCGGAGCGGAAGCTGTCTCCACGCTTGAACTGGTTGAAGACCATTCCGAAGAGAAAAACTGGGTGCATGCCATAGCGGGGCTTGTGGATCACCGTGAGCCCGCAGAAGATAGTCCGTTTCGGGGTCTTCAGCGCTGCAGTAGCGATGCGGCTTTCTGGTCAGTACTCAGCGAGCAAACGCTGAGCCCGGATGCCGATCTGAACGCAATTGAGCAGTCTTTCTATAGCCTCCCCCAACACTTGCGTCGCAGTTTAGGCCCAAGACTGTCATCGATTCTGGTCGAAGCAGATAAGTTGGAGGCGGCGCGGCGGGTGATGCGTTCCGTTGACCGCGTTGAAACTGAGGAACAACCCAGCGTTGCCAAGGCTCAGATCGCTCAGGCCGAAGGCGACTCTGAGGTGGCCGATACCATCTTGGAAGAGGTGATTTCTACGCCGGAAACCTCCACAGATGCCCCTCTGGCCTTGGCGCGCTTGATCGAGAAACGCTGGGCAGAGCGGGGCGCCGTATCCCCGCAGAACGTTGCCCTTGCTTCAGCCTACGCGTTGGAGTTTCGTGGGTCTGAAACCGGACCAATGATGCAGCACGCACATATCGTTGCGCTGAGTTTGAACAATGAGTTCGATACGTCCTACGACCTGATCCAAGCTCTGCCCGAGGGTGATGATCGCACGGATGTTCTAAACCGCCACACACATCTGCTGGAAGAAAGGTCAAACGATGTAACCTTTCTGAAACAGGTGCTGTCCATGTCTGATAGCGACTCGATGGCTTTGACCACGCAAGCCGCTATTGCAGTGTCAGATCGGTTAGGCGCTTTAGGATTTGCGGCTCAAAGTTCTGCCTTTGCCAATCGCACGTATGACACGACAGACCGATCCCAACGTGCACGATTGCGCGCGCGCGGCACTGTTGGACGAAAAACCGCACAAAGCGATGCTGGAACTGTCCGATGATGCATCAACGGCTGCCGATACCCTGCGCGCTCAGGCATTGGCGGCGATCGGCGATCAGGCTGCGACGGCAGAGCTGTACCGAGAACTCGGCGAAACCGAAGTTGCGAACCGGTATTTCTGGTTGGCTGGATTGTCCGAAAAAATTGAACTTGAAGGGCGGTTTGCGAACCTGTCCGAGATTTCGGACAAGCTTGCCTTACTGCCTCGTCGCCTTCTTAAGACGCCATTAGCCGATGCCAATAGCCTACTGACCGATAGCGAGGAGACCCGAGCGCGTATTGCCGACCTGTTCGCTCTAATCCCCGATCCAGAGGTCGCCTTCGATGAGAGAACCGATCCCAACCAATGACCTCAACCGTCTCGGGCCTCGTCCAAAAACTCTATCCATGCTACTAGCGTAGTTTCCCTTCGTGCCGTGGAAAAACAATAGCTCGATCAAATCTCTGACGGGGCTTCGTGTGTTCTTTTGATCTTGTAACGGTCACAATAGAAAAGCGCTCTGCCCCTCAAGTATTGCGAAGGACAGAGCGCCAACAAGGCGGTTGATCAGTAAGGTGCCTCGACGTCGTTCATCGAGACGTAAACGGTTTTCATCTCGCTGAAATGATTGATGGCGAGCTTCGAGTTCTCGCGACCGACACCCGACATCTTGGACCCGCCGAACGGCGCCTCAACCGGGGCGAGGTTGTAGGTGTTGATATAGCAAGTCCCGGCCTCGAACCCTGCGACGATGCGATGGGCACGGCTCAGGTCGTTGGTGAAGACCCCAGCCGCGAGGCCGAATTCGGTGTCATTGGCGCGGGACAGAACCTCTTCTTCGGTGTCGAAGTCCAGAACGGACATGACTGGGCCAAAGATCTCTTCGCGGGCAATGGTCATGTCGTCGGTAACATCAGCGAACACGGTGGGTTGCATATAGAACCCCTCGCCCTCGATGCGCGCGCCACCAAAAACCAGACGCGCGCCTTCGGCCTTGCCCTTTTCCACATAGCCCAGCGCGATGTTCATCTGATTTTCGCTGACCATGGGGCCAAAGTTGACCTCTTCATCCAGCGGATCGCCAATCTTGGCGGTTGCCAGACGTTCGGCCAAACGGGCCAGGAACGCCTCTTTGATACCTTTTTGGACGAACACTCGGGTGCCGTTCGAACAGACCTGACCTGAGGAATAGAAATTGCCCAGAATTGCGCCCGAGACCGCGTTCTCGATATCGGCGTCATCGAAAACGATCATGGGGGATTTGCCGCCCAGCTCCATGGTCACGTGCTTCATGCCATCGGCGGCCGCGGCATAGACCTTGCGACCGGTCGGCACCGAACCCGTCAGCGACACTTTGGCAACGCGCGCATCAGTCACCAGCGATGCACCTACATCGCCATAGCCCTGAACCACGTTGTAAATGCCCTTGGGTGCACCTGCCTCGATCAGGATCTCGGCCACCTTCAGTGCTGAGAGCGGGGTCGTCTCGGACGGCTTGAACACCATCGTATTGCCGCAGGCCAACGCCGGCGCGCCCTTCCAGCAGGCGATCTGGGTGGGGTAATTCCATGCGCCGATCCCGACGCAAACGCCCAACGCCTCGCGGATGGTATAGACGAAGTCGCCACCGCCCAGAGGGATGTGTTCACCGGTCAGGGACGCGGCCAGACCTCCGAAATACTCCAGCGCGTCCGCGCCCGAGGTCGCGTCGGCCACCAGCGTCTCTTGCAGGGGTTTGCCGGTGTCATGGGTTTCCAGAACCGACAGGTCGTGATTGCGGTCGCGCATGATGTCTGCGGCGCGGCGCAGAACGCGGCCACGCTCGGTCCCGGACATGGCGGCCCATTCCGCTTGCGCCGCTTTTGCACTGTTCAAAGCCTGATCAACGATTTCGGGCGTGGCTGAATGCAGCCGGGCAATGACCTCACCGGTTGCAGGGTAGATCACATCAATCGGCGCGCCGTTGGTGTCTTCGACATATGCGCCATTGATGAAATGGCTCGCCTTGGGCTGAAATTTCATGCCGGGTTCCTTTTCCGAAGCAATTTCCCAAGCGTGTATCTTTTGTTGATTGGTCAGTCAATAAAACTGAATCACGGCAAACTCCCGCTGATGTGAATCGCCTTGCCCTTGAAAAAAAGAGTTAATGTTCTATTTATGTTCCACATAGTCAGAGGAACATTCCGATGTCTTACCACGCACGAAACCAGGCCCTAAACGGCCCTTCGAATGACTACCACCTGCTGCCGGTCACAGATCGGCAGATGCGCTATGCCCGCGCCATCGCCGAGCAGACCGCACTAGAAATCCCGGTGGAGGCGCAACGTGACCGCAAGTCCATGTCTGCTTGGATCTCGGCTCACAAGCCCGAGGATTCATCGCCCTTTGCCAACTACCCGACCGGCAAACAGGTCGCCTTTGCTGAACGGATATCGCGCAGCAAACGTCGCCCGATCCCGTCCGAGTGCTTTCGCGCCAAACAGTTGATGTCGCGTTGGATCGACCAGAATAAGTAGAGCTTAATGCGCGTGGTTTCGCGAATAAAGTGACACAGCAGCCGCAACGAACATGCCCAAAAGGATATACCCTGTGACGGCCTCGGACACGGCCAAGCCGCGGCACAGGCCTGTTGGGCTCATGTCGCCATACCCGACTGTGGTGAAGGTGACATATGAGAAATACAGGATATCAGCAGGGCCTTCCGCCCCGAGAACGCAATTGTCGTTGTAGCCAAAGGCACCGTAAACGGCCGCAAACAGGAACGGCACGACCTGAATGAAAGAAACACCCATCAGGAACAACAACCTGCGCGGCGACTTCACCTGGGTCATGTAGTACCACGACTGCGACACCAGCCAGATCAGCAACGCGACCGAGGCAATGGTGCCGATCGTGTCCCCAGCGGTGGTCTCACTCAACCGCGACAGGCCGAACCATGCTAGAAAACTGGCCAGCACCAACCCGGCAGCGGCCAGAAAGGTCGATTTCCACTCCGCCAGAGTTGTCGGTTTGCGGGTCATTGACGCTCCATCACAGCAGTTCGGGGATGATCATCGGGATTCCCCTCCGACCTGCAAGCGGAATTCAGACGCTGCCCAGATGCTCATCGCCGCGCGCGCGGGCCAGAAGGATCTGTTTCTGCCGCTCGCGGAAACGCATCTTGTCGGTCTCCGACGTCTCATCCACGCAGAGATGGCAGGACACGCCATGTTCATATTCCGGGCGCTTCACATCTTCGGGCAGGATCGGGCGGCGGCACCCGTGGCACAGGTTATGCGGCCCCTCGACCAAACCGTGGCCAACCGACACACGATTGTCGAAAACGAAACACTCGCCCTGCCAGGTGCTGTCCTCGGCCGGCATTTCCTCAAGATAGCGCAGGATGCCACCTTTGAGGTGATAGACATCCTCGACCCCCTGCCCCAGCAGAAAATTGGTGGATTTCTCGCAGCGGATACCACCGGTGCAGAACATCGCGACGCGCTTATTGTGGAACCGGTCCTTGTTCTGTTCCCACCAGTCGGGAAATTCGCGGAAGCTGGCGGTTTCAGGGTCAATAGCGCCCTCAAACGTGCCAATCGCCACTTCATAGTCGTTGCGTGTGTCGATCACGACCACATCGTCCGAGCGGATCAGATCGTTCCATTCCTCGGGTTCGACATAGTTGCCGACGCGGGCGCGCGGATCGACATCCGGCTGGCCCATGGTCACGATCTCTTTCTTCAGGCGCACCTTCATCTTGCCAAAGGGCGGATGGTCGGAGGCGGCCTCTTTCCACTCCAGATCGGAGCAGCCCGGCAGGGCCTTGATATGCGACAGAACGGCGTCGATCCCGGAGCGCGGGCCAGCAATCGTACCGTTGATCCCCTCTTGCGCCAGCAACAGGGTCCCTTTGACCGAATGCGCGCGGCACAGGTCCAGCAGCGGCGCACGCAGGGCGGCGTGATCAGCGAAACGGGTGAAATGATAGAGGGCAGCGATCGTATACATGCGCGCGGTCTAAACCCGACAGCGCAGAGTCGCAAGGGATCGGATTGACGCTTCCTGCACTGCACCGTACCGATAGACCAAAGGAGAGATTGCCATGACCCATGCCCTGCTTGTCATCGACGTCCAGAACGATTTCTGCCCCGGCGGAGCGTTGGCCGTGGCCGGAGGGGACGAGATCGTTGCCCCGATCAACGCCATGATGGACAGGTTTGATGCCGTCATCCTGACGCAGGACTGGCACCCAGAGGGGCATTCCTCATTCGCCAGTTCGCATCCGGGCAAGGCCCCCTTTGAAATGACTGAGATGCCCTATGGCCCACAGGTTCTGTGGCCCGACCATTGCGTGCAAGGCACCGATGGCGCGGGTTTTCACCCGAATTTGCGCACGGATGGCGACCTGATCATCCGCAAAGGGTTCCGAAGCGCCATCGACAGTTATTCGGCGTTTTTCGAGAATGACCAAGCGACGCCAACCGGGCTGAAAGGGTATCTGGACACGCGCGGCATTTCGAAACTGACCCTCGTGGGGCTCGCGACCGATTTCTGTGTTCACTATTCGGCCGTTGATGCCGCGAAGCTCGGCTTCGACGTCACGGTTGTGCAAAGCGCCTGCCGTGCGATTGACATGGATGGTTCACTGGCTGCTGCGCAACAGGCTATGCACGCCGCCGGGGTTACTCTGGCCGACTAGGGCGCTGCACCCGTTTCTGCGAGATACTTAAACACCGCGAACAGAATCACCGCAACTCCAAGACCAACACCAATCCGCCCCTTTGCCGTCCTGCGTTTGGGCCTGTCAGGCTGTGGGGTCGGAGGGTGTTGAACGGGAATAACCCGGACAAGCCCATCAACTGCCTCGGCGCGGCGAATGTGACCGAGGAATTGCCGTAGATCGAACTCACCACTATATTCGCCCCGCACACCGCGGGTTTTGATGTTGTCGAACAGAGTGCGCAATATCCGAGTTCGGTCGGGCAGGTCTTCGGTTGGAAACTTGTCCGGTACGATGCCACTGACATGGGAGTCGAGATCGAACCCCGCGTCCTGGAACATCATACGAATCCCTGGGGAAGCCCCTCGCAACGCGTCAGAGGTCTTCACATCTCTGAACCGCGCACAGACCTGAGCCGGAACATCCCCTTCCGCCGGTCTTACAACCATATCAAAATCGTACAGCAAACTCATTAACAACCATCAGTTTTGTCTTTCCATCCCACCCCATCACTAATTGGTGAAAACACCGGACAATAAGCCCGCATTGTGACGCCAAACGGGCATTGTCACCGAATCAGCGACTCTTGCCATTCACCGTGCTGATTGATCTAACAACGGAAATTGCAGGAGTTCCCCATGGTCGACATCGCGACCCGTGTCTACAATCACAAATGGAAGATCGACCCGATTGTGCGGTCTTTGATCGACACGGATTTCTACAAACTGCTGATGTGCCAGTCAGTGTTTCGCAACAAGCCCCAAACAGATGTCGCGTTTTCCCTGATCAACCGCTCGAATCACGTGCCGCTGGCCCATTTGATTGACGAAGGTGAGCTGCGGGAACAGCTGGATCACATCCGTTCGCTCAGCCTCAGCCGGGGGGAAAGCACGTGGCTGCGGGGCAATATGTTCTATGGCAAAAGGCAGATGTTCCGTTCGGATTTCATGGAGTGGTTCGAGAATATGCGCCTGCCGCCCTACCATCTGGAACGTAAAGGCGACCAATACGAACTGACCTTCGAGGGCAAATGGCATGAGGTCATGCTGTGGGAAATCCCGGCGCTCGCGGTGCTGATGGAGCTACGCTCGCGCGCGGTGCTGAACCACATGCGTCGGTTCGAACTTCAGGTGCTCTATGCCCGTGCGATGACGCGTGTGTGGGAAAAGATCGAACAGCTGGGTTCTATCGACGGGCTTGGGATTGCAGATTTTGGCACGCGGAGGCGGCATTCCTTCCTTTGGCAAGATTGGTGCGTTCAGGCCATGATCGAGGGGCTGGGCGAGTCGTTCACCGGCACCTCGAACTGCCTGATCGCCATGCGGCGCGAGGTTGAGGCTATCGGCACCAATGCGCATGAACTGCCCATGGTCTATTCCGCCCTCGCCGACACTGATGAAGCGCTGGCGCGGGCCCCCTACGACGTCCTCAGCGACTGGCATGACGAACATGAAGGCAATCTGCGCATCATCCTGCCTGACACCTATGGCACCAAAGGGTTTCTGGACCATGCCCCCGACTGGCTGGCCGGATGGACGGGCATCCGCATCGACAGCGGCGATCCCGCCGCCGGTGCCGAGATTGCGATCGACTGGTGGGCGTCTCGTGGCGAGGACCCTAAGCAGAAGCGGATCATCTTCTCGGACGGTTTGGACGTCGACAAGATCAAAGAGCTGCACAGTCAGTTCTCAGAGCGCACCAATATCTCCTTTGGCTGGGGCACGCTGCTGACCAACGACTTCCGCGGCCTTGTTCCAGATGACGCGCTGGCGCCGTTCTCGCTGGTTTGCAAGGCGGTGTCTGCCAATGGGCGCCCGACGGTCAAACTGTCGGATAACCCGGAAAAAGCCATGGGACCTGCCGAGGAAATCGAGCGCTACAAGCGGGTGTTCGGCGTTGGCGCGCAGAAACCGATCGAGGTGATCGTTTAGCCGTGCAGGGCAGCCACCGTCTTGAGTTGCGAAAAGCCATAGAGCGCCTCGAACCCTTTTTCGCGGCCGTGGCCGGATTTACCGACCCCTCCGAATGGTAGCTCTACGCCTCCGCCTGCGCCGTAGTTGTTGATGAACACCTGCCCCGAACGCAGGCGCTTGGCCAATCGCATCTGCCGCGCCCCGTCGCGTGTCCAGATGCTGGCGACCAAACCGTAGTCTGTGCTGTTAGCTATGGTTAGAGCCTGTTCTTCGGTCTCAAACGGGATCAAGACCTGCACTGGCCCAAAGATCTCTTCTCGGGCCAGAGCGTGATCTGCTGGCACATCGGCGAAGAGGGTCGGGCGCACATAGGCCCCCGCTTCTGGTGCCTCCGGAACGATCTGCCCCTGCCCGGCAATCGCCAAACCCGCGCCTTTGGACAAGAACCCTGAAACAATTGCCTTCTGTCGATCCGAGATCAACGGCCCCACGCGCAGGTCGTCTAACGCAGGCCCGACGGTCAGTTGCGCGTAGGCCTCAGCCATCCGCTCCTTGACCTGATCATACACATCGCGCTGCACCAGAATGCGCGACGAGGCCGAGCAGGTTTGTCCCGCGTTCTGAATGCCCGCATTGACCAGAAACGGTAGGGCAGCTTCTAAATCGGCGTCATCGAAAACCAATTGCGGAGACTTCCCGCCTAGCTCCAGCGTCACCGGAACCACATTTTTCCCGGCCGCTTGCTGCACCAAAGCCCCCGTCGCAACCGATCCGGTGAACGAGATATGGTCGACACCCGTATGCCCGGACAGCGCCGCGCCAGCCTCGGCCCCCAGACCGGGAACGACGTTCAGCGCCCCGGCGGGCAAACCGGCCTCAACCGCCAGATGGGCGAAGGCGAGGGCGGTCAGGCAGGCCTCTTCTGCGGGTTTCAAAACGCATGCATTGCCCATGGCCAGCGCCGCCCCGACCGAGCGTCCAATGATCTGCATCGGGTAATTCCAAGGCACGATATGCCCCGTGACGCCATGCGGCTCGCGCAGGGTGTAGACGGTGTATCCGTCAAGATAGGGGATAGTCTCACCCATCACCTTATCCGCCGCACCGCCGTAGAATTCGCAATACCGCGCCAAAGCGATGGCATCCGCGCGGGCCTGGGTCAGCGGTTTGCCCACATCCATTGCCTCAAGCCGGGCGAGGTCGTCCACCCGGTCCAGAACCAATTGTCCCAGTCTGCTCAGGATGCGCCCCCTCTCAAACGCGGACATCCGGCCCCAATCTCCATCCAACGCAGATCGCGCGGCAGCAACACCCGCGTCGATATCGCCCTGCTGACCTCGGGCAATCTGGCAGAGTTCGGACCCGTCCGAAGGGTTCACAAGCGGCAAGTATCCCCCCGCTTCCGGCGTTTTCCATTCCCCGCCGATCAGGCATTGGCTGGGGTCGAACCAAATCGGTTTGGTCATCGGGAACTCCTAACTTCAGACTCTAATAAAGCAAATATCACGCGATTTTCCGCCCGATCTCGGGCAATTGCGGCGCTGCCGAGATCAGCTTGCGGGTATAGGGATGGCGGGGGTTGGCAAAGACATCTTCGGTCTCGCCCTGTTCGACGATTTTCCCGGCCTGCATCACCATCACCCGATCCGTGATCGTGCGCACAACGCTCAGATCGTGGCTGATGAACAGGTAGGTCAGATCGTAGGCCGCGCACAGTTCTGCCAAAAGATCAAGGATCTGCGCCCGGACCGACACGTCGAGGGCCGAGACCGCCTCATCAAACAGGATCAGTTCTGGGCGAATTATCAACGCGCGGGCGATAGCGATACGTTGCCGCTGCCCTCCCGAGAATTCGTGGATGTATTTCCCGGCATCATCCGGGCTGAGGCCGACAGCGCGCAGCATTTCGGCGATCCTGTCCTGACGCTCGGACCCGGTCGGAGGGGCTTCCAGCAGGTGAAACGGCTCTGTGATCAACCGCGCGACGCGGTGGCGCGGGTTGAAGCTACCATAAGGGTCCTGAAACACGACCTGCATCTTGCGGCGCACGTCGAGATTTGACTTATGGCCCGAGAAAACGGGCGCGCCGTCCAGCCGGATATCGCCGGATTGGACCTCCTCCAGCCCCAAAATAGCCCGTGTTAGGGTCGATTTACCACACCCTGACTCTCCGACAAGACCCAGACGCTCTCCGCGGTTGAGGGTGAAGCTGACCGTGTCCACCGCTCGCATATAGGCGGGCTTCGTGAACAGTCCCGTGCGTGGCAGACGGTAGTCACGAACCACGTCGGTGACCTCAAGCAAGGACTTTTGCTCCTGCGTCTCAGGCAGAGCAACTTGATGGTTCGAGGCGTCAAACAGCATCCGTGTATAGGGGTGCTGCATGTTTTTAAGCAGATGATCGGTTGCGCCGCTCTCGACCACTTCGCCCCGACGCATGACCACGATCTGATCCGCCATATCGGCCACCACGGCCAGATCATGGGTGATCATCAGAAGCCCCATGTCGTATTCGCGCACCAGCCCTTTCAGCAGGTCCAGAATCTGGGCCTGAGTGGTCACGTCCAGGGCTGTCGTGGGCTCATCCGCAATCAGCAGTTTGGGCCTGAGTGCGATCGCCATCGCTATGACCACGCGCTGACGCTGACCGCCCGACAGCTCATGCGGGTAGCGGGACAGAGGGAAACGGTTAGGAGGCAGGCCAACACGGCTGAGAACCTCTTGCGCTCGGGCCTCAGCTTGCGCGCGGGGCATTGCTTTGTGGATCAGGATGGTCTCCATAACCTGATCACCGATGGTTTTGACCGGGTTCAGAGCGGTCATCGGTTCCTGAAACACCATTCCGATCGACGCGCCGCGAAGGGCGCACATTTCAGTCTCAGGCAGGTTTAGAATCTCTTGCCCGTCCAGATGTATCGACCCGTCGGTGCTCGCGCCGTCTGGCATCAGTTGCATGATGGCCAGCGCAGTCATGGACTTGCCCGAGCCGCTCTCTCCCGTGACCGCCACGATCTGACCGGGCGCAATTGACAGACTGACTTGCTTCAGAATCTCAGCTTCATGAATGGCCAGAGACAGGTTTTCGATCCTCAACAAACTCATGCCCGCGCCACCCGAATGCGGGGGTCCAGCCAGTCGCGCAGACCGTCACCCAGCAAGTTCAGACCCAACACCGTCACAATGATTGCCAGACCCGGAATTAGAGCCAAATGCGGGGCAAAACTGACCATCGTCTGCGCATCGGCCAGCATCCGGCCCCAGCTTGGCGTGGGTGGTTGCGCGCCGAGACCGACGTAACTCAGCCCCGCTTCGGCCAGGATTCCAAGGCTGAATTGGATGGTCCCTTGAACGATTAGCAGATTGGCGACATTGGGCAGGATATGTTCCGCCGAAATCCGAGCCGCGCCTTTACCGGAAACGCGGGCAGCGAGGATGAACTCCCGTTCCCAAAGCGACAACGCGGCCCCTCGCGTGATGCGCGCAAAGACGGGGATGTTGAAGATGCCAATAGCGATGATCGCGTTGATCGCACCCGCGCCGAAAACGGCGGTGATCAGGATGGCGATGACCAGAGAGGGAAAGGCAAAGACCAGATCATTGCCGCGCATGATGACCTCATCCAGCCAAGACCCCTTGCGCGCTGCCGCCGTCAGGCCCAGGGGCACGCCCAAAGCCATACCGATCCCCACCGCCACCAGCGCCACGGCAATGGATGTCCGCGCGCCAACCATGATCATCGAGAACATATCGCGCCCGAAGTGATCGGTGCCGAACCAATGCTGCGCGTTGGGCGGTTGCAGTTTAGCAGGAATGTCCAGCGCGGCGTGGTCATAGGGCGTCCAGACAAACGAGATCAGCGCCGCCAGCAGAACCAGAGACGATAGCACCGCTCCAAGGATCAGGTTTCGGCTCATGTCCGGCTCCTTAGCCGTGGGTCTACGGCGGCATAGGCCAGATCGACCAGAAAGTTTACGGTGATGACGGCGAAAACCAGAAGCATCACCACGGATTCCACAACGATCAAATCGCGGGCTGAGATTGCCTGAAACACCAACCGCCCGAGGCCGGGCAAGTAGAAGACCTGCTCGATAATGATCGACCCGGCCAGCAGGAACGAAAATTGCAGCCCGATGATCGTCAGCACCGGAATCAGCGCGTTGCGCACTCCGTGTCTCCACAGCGCCTGACGGCGGGAAAGCCCCTTAGCACGGGCGGTGCGCATGAAATCCTCGCCAAGTATGTCGAGCAGCGACGACCGCATCACCCGCGCCAGAATGGCCGCTTGCGGCAGCGCCAAAGCGATGGCGGGCAGGGTCAGGGAATGCAGCCCGGGCCAGAACCCTTTGTCCCAACCGGCGAACCCTCCGGCGTTGAACCAGCGGAGGTTGATGGCGAAGATCAGCACCAACATCATCGCGAACCAGAAGTTCGGCACCGCAATGCCCAGTTGCGTAGCCCCCATGACCGTCAGATCGCCCGGTTTACCGCGACGGGCGGCGGCGTAGATGCCCGCTGGAAAGGCGATCAGGGTGGACAGGGTCAGCGCATAGAGCGCCAGCGGCAATGACACCCATAGCCGATCCGCGATCATCTGCGATACCGGCGTGCGATAGGTGTAAGAGGTGCCAAAATCGCCGGTCAGCATCCCTCCGACCCAATTTAAGTACCGATCGAGTTTGGACATATCCAACCCCAACTCGGCCCGCAGCGCGGCCAGCGTATCGGGCTGAGCGTTGACGCCCAGCATGAATGAGGCTGGATCGCCCGGCGCAATCTCGATCACAGCGAAGATCACCACCGAGGCAACCGCGAGGCTGATCACCAGCGAAATCAGACGTTTGAGGGCATAGCGAAGCATCAGCGCCACGTTAGGCCGGGCCGCGCTTTGGGTCCAGCACCAGTTCCATTGTCGAGAATCAGCATGGGCCTTATCCTGAGACCATTGTTTGAAAGGAAATTGATGATGAGAATACCTGTACTTGCGGCTTTGTTTTTAGCCGCAGCGGGCACGGCGCCTGCTCAGCAACTGGATGTGGATTTCGTGATCACCGAAGACGGGCAAGCCGCAGGATGCGCGGCCAGTATCGTCTCGGGTCTGGATCCAAACGGTGATGGCTTTCTGGCTGTGCGCACGGGACCGGGGTCAAACTATTTCCAGGTCGACCAACTGCGCAACGGCGACACGGTCCGCACCTGCGCGCAGCAGGGGGAGTGGATCGGCGTCTACTATGGCCAGCCCCGTCGCAAGGGCTGGGTTCATAGCAATTGGCTGATTGACGGGGCGGGTTAGCCCCGACAGTTACTCAGCCCAGCTGATCGCGGTTAGATCAATGGCGGCTGTTGGCGCATTCTGCCACAGCCCCTGAACGCCTGCTTTCGCCACGCCGAGCTTGGCCAATTGGAACAGGTAGCCGTTGACATAGTCGCTGGAGATCAGCCGCTGTGCCTCACCCATCAGGCGGGTGCGCTCATCCGGGTCGGTTGTGGTGTTCAGCAGATCCATCAGCGCCTGAAAATCCGAGCTTTCATACTGGAAATAGTAATCGGGCCGGGCATAGATGCCGATATCCATCGGCTCGGTATGGCTGACGATGGTCAGGCCGAAATCCTTGCCCTTGAAGACCGATTCCAACCACTGCGCCCATTCGACATTGATGATCTCGGCCGTGATTCCGACCTCGGCCAATTGAGCGGCGATGATCTCGCCGCCACGGCGCGCATAGGACGGGGGCGGCAGATGCAGGGTGGTTTCGAACCCGTCTGCCAGACCGGCCTCGGCCAGCAGGGATTTGGCTTTTTCCGGATCATAGGCGGATTGCCCGGTCAGATCGACATAGGCCGGGTGATGCGGCGCGAAATGGGTGCCGATGGGGGTGCCATAGCCGAACATGGCTCCATCAATGATCGCCTGACGGTCGATCGCGTGGGCCAGCGCCTGCCGAACGAGGATATCGTCAAAGGGCTCTTGCTTGTTGTTCGTGGACAGGATCGTCTCACCCTCGGTCGAGCCGACAAGCACCTGAAAGCGTGGATCGGCCTCGAACTGAGGCAGGTTCTCGGGCGCGGGGAAATTGTCGAAGACATCCACATCCTCGGCCATCATGGCCGCAAAAGCGGCGGTCGGATCCGAGATGAACTTGAACGTAGCCGTCTCTAACGCGGGCTGATCGCCCCAATAATCGGGATTGCGGTTCAGCGTGATACTGTCGCCTTGCACCCATTCGCCAAAGGTGAACGCCCCGGTTCCGACAGGGTTGGTCTTGATGTCGTCAATGCTGTCTGACGCCACGATCACGGCGTCGCCCCAGGCCATGTTGAACAGGAAATTCCCATTTGGCTCGGACAGGGTCACCTTGACGGTCGTCGGGTCCACTGCTTCGACGCTTTCGATGCCAGCGAACAGCGCCTTTTGCGCATTCGCACTGTCCTCGGCCATAGCGCGATCCAGGCTGAACTTGACGTCCTCGGCATCCATCGTGGTGCCATCATGGAAGGTCACGCCATCGCGCAGCTTGAAGGTATAGACGGTGCCGTCGTCTGAGATTTCCCAGCTTTCCGCCAGCCCCGGCACGACCGAGCCGTCGCCCATGAAACGGGTCAGACCTTCGAAAATATTGGTGTAAACAACCGAATCAATGGCCTGCGCGGCGGCACTGGTCGGGTCCAGATGCGGTGGCTCCAGCTGCATGGCGATGGTGATGTCGGATTTCGCCAATGCCTGCGTCGCCAGCACACTGGCGCTGAGCGCCAAGACCGATCCGAAGGTTCGAAACATCTGCTTTGTCATGAAAATCTCTCCCCGTTGATGTCAACGTAGCCGCGTGTTTTTGGGCCTATCGGAGGCCAGTGTTCCCTTAAACCTAGGGTCATTCAAGGAAATGTTCGCGCAACCGGGGTTTCGCGGGCCCGGTCCGATCTGTTATGCCGCGCTGCAACATGAACCGTGCCGGAGCCGAGCATGAGCGCCACAGCCCGCAAAAAAGCCCCGAACGCCGAGGATATCCGCGCGCGCAAAGGCGGCGATCCTTTGGTCAGTCTGACGGCCTACACCACACCGATGGCCCGACTGATGGACGCCCATTGCGACTTTGTCCTTGTTGGCGACAGCGTTGGAATGGTGCTGCACGGGTTGGAATCGACCCTTGGCGTGACGATGGAAATGATGATCCTGCATGGTCAGGCCGTCGCGCGCGGGCTGGAAGGCGCGATGATGGTGATCGACATGCCCTTCGGCAGCTACGAGGAAAGCCCCGCGCAAGCCTTCCGCAACGCCGCCCGCCTGATGGCGGAAACCGGTGCAGGCGCGGTCAAACTGGAAGGTGGGGTCGAGATGGCCGAAACCATCCGCTTTCTGGTCAAGCGCGGCATCCCGGTCATGGCTCATATCGGCCTGACGCCGCAATCCATCAACACGCTGGGCGGCTATAAGGTGCAAGGCCGCGACGAACAGGCCGACGCGGTGCTGGCTGACGCCGCCGCCGTGGCACAGGCAGGTGCGTTTTCGGTCGTGTTAGAGAAGGTTCCGCAAGGTCTGGCCGATCGGATCACGGCTGAGGTGGAAATCCCGACCATCGGCATCGGGGCCTCGGCCGGCTGTGATGGGCAGATCCTTGTGGTCGACGACATGGTAGGCTTTTTCACTGCGTTCAAACCGAAATTCGTCAAACGCTACGCCGAACTTGGCCCGTTGGCCGAAGCCGCCATTGCCGAATACGCCGCCGAAGTACGCGCCCGCACCTTCCCCGCAGATGAGCATGTGTTTGCGGATCAGGCCCCCAAGGGCGCCAGCACATGACCGCTCCTATTCTACGCCGATTGGCGGACCTGCGGGCTTTGACCACGCAATGGCACCGTGACGGAGAGATAGTCGGCGTCGTCCCCACAATGGGCGCGCTGCATCAGGGGCATTTGTCACTGGTCGAGGCGGCCAAGGCCGGATGCGACCACGTGATTGTCACGATCTTTGTGAACCCCAAACAGTTCAACAACCCCGAGGATCTGGCCAACTACCCGCGGACCGAGCATGAGGACGCCGAAAAGCTCTCCCCCTATGGCGTTGACGCGATCTATGTGCCGGACCCGGATCAGATCTACCCCGAGGGGTTCTCGACAACGGTTTCGGTCGCGGGCCTGACCGATGTGATGGAGGGGCCCTTCCGCCCCGGTCACTTCGAAGGCGTCGCCACGGTGGTCGCCAAACTGTTCCTGCAAACGCAGGCGGATCGAGCCTATTTCGGGGAAAAAGACTATCAACAGCTGTTGGTCGTGCGGCGCATGGCCCGCGATTTGGATATCCCGATCGAGGTCGTCGGCTGCCCCACCGTGCGTGAGCCGTCGGGCTTGGCGATGTCCTCGCGCAATCTGCGCCTCTCAGCCGAAGGGCTGCAGATCGCGGCGCAGAAGAACCAGATCATGCGCGGGATGGCGGAAAAGCTGTCACAGGGCGCGGATTTCGCGCCGATTGCGCAAGCTGCGCGCGACACCCTGATTAAGGCGGGCTTCACCGAGGTCGAATATATCGACCTGCGCTGTGCCGAAACGCTGCAGGCCCTGCCTCGCGCCGACCGCCCGGCCCGCCTGTTCGTCACCGCCTGGGCGGATGGCGTTCGGCTGATCGACAATATCCCGGTCGCTGCGGCCTGATTTCTGCTCTGGCCCCTGCGCGAGTGTTTGCGCTAAAGTCCCGCAAAACACCACCGGGGGAGGAACGCGGGCATGACATATATTCTGGCTATTGATCAGGGCACGACATCATCGCGCGCAATTTTGTTTGACGCTCAGATGCAGCGCGTGGGCACGGCCCAGCAGGAATTTCCCCAGCATTTCCCGCAGGAAGGCTGGGTTGAACATGATGTCGAGGATATCTGGAACAGCGTTCTGAGCGTTTGTCAGGAGGTGATGGAGGCCACGGGCACAACGCCTGCGCAAATCGCCGGGATCGGCATCACCAACCAGCGTGAAACCACCGTGGTCTGGGACAAGACCACCGGCAAGGCGATCCACAATGCCATTGTCTGGCAGGACCGCCGCACCGCCGATATCTGCGCCCGCTACAAACAGGCCGGGTGCGAGGATGATGTGACTCTGCAAACCGGGCTGCTGTTAGACCCTTATTTCTCGGGCACCAAGGTCAAATGGCTGTTGGATACCGTTCCGGGCGCCCGCGAAAAGGCCGAAGCCGGAGAGTTGCTGTTCGGCACCATCGACAGTTTCCTGATCTGGCGGTTGACCGAAGGGCGCAACCACGTCACCGATGCCACCAACGCCGCCCGGACCCTGTTGTTCGACATCCACAAAGGCGCTTGGAGCGCTGAGATCTGCGATCTGCTGGACGTCCCGATGGCGATGCTGCCAGAGGTGCTGGATTGCGCCGCTGATTTCGGTGCGACAACGCTGCTTGGCGGCAATATCCCTATTCTGGGCGTTGCCGGGGACCAGCAGGCCGCCACTATCGGACAGGCTTGTTTCCAGCCCGGCATGATGAAATCGACCTATGGCACTGGCTGTTTCGCTCTGTTGAACACCGGCACGCAGCCGGTTGCCTCGAAGAATCGTCTGCTCACCACGATCGGGTATCAGCTGGATGGGCAGCGAACCTATGCGTTAGAAGGCTCGATCTTTATCGCCGGGGCCGCCGTTCAGTGGCTGCGCGACGCGCTGCAAATCATAGACTCGGCCCCGCAGAGCGGCGATCTGGCCAAGCAGGCCGATCCGAACCAGCATGTGGTGCTGGTGCCCGCCTTCACCGGTCTGGGCGCGCCCTACTGGAAACCGGATTGCCGTGGCGCAATGTTCGGACTGACCCGCAACTCGGGCCGGGCCGAAGTCACCCGTGCCACACTAGAAAGCATCGCCTTCCAGACCCGAGACCTGTGGCACGCCATGCAGGGCGACTGGGGGGCCGAGGCTGAGGTGATCCTGCGCGTCGATGGCGGGATGAGCGCATCTGACTGGGCCATGCAGGGCCTCTCAAACATTCTGGGCGCACCGGTCGATCGGCCCGTAATGCAGGAAACGACCGCCTTGGGCGCGGCTTGGCTGGCGGGCATGAAGGCCGGGATCTACCCCGATCAGGACGGTTTCGCCAGGACATGGCAACTGGATCAGAGATTCGAGCCGGACATGCCGCAAAAGGACCGCGACGCCGCCTATGCACGCTGGCAACGCGCCGTTCAGGCAGCCATGACATTCTGATCACGCGATCTGCAATCGCCGGGTAAGCCGGGCTTCAGCCCGGCGCAGCCCTCAATTGCGTTTAGAGTTAGCTGTGATCTTTCATCAACCGCTGCTTCTGCCGTGACCAATCCCGCTTGGCCTGGGTTTCGCGCTTGTCATGCAGCTTTTTACCCTTGGCGATCCCGATCTTCAGCTTCGCCCGGCCCTTGTGGTTGAAATACAGCACCAGTGGCACCAGCGTCATGCCCTTGCGCTGGGTTGCATTCCAAAGGTTCGACAGCTCTTTGCGCGACACCAACAGCTTGCGGCGGCGGCGTTCTTCATGCTTGAAAACCTTGGCTTGCTCATAAGGGGCAATGTAGCTGTTGATCAGCCATAGCTCACCGTCGTCGACCGAGGCATAGCTTTCGGCGATGTTCGATCCGCCCGCCCGCAGGGATTTGACCTCAGAGCCCTCCAGCATGATGCCGCACTCGATATCCTCTTCGATTGCGTAATCGAAGCGGGCGCGCCGGTTCTCGGCGATGACTTTGTAATTCGGGTCTGTCTTCTGCTTGGCCATGACGCGATGATGTAGGCGGCTTGGGCCGTCCTTGCAAGGCGCAGTGCCTACCTCTTGGCCGAGATGATCAGATCTGGGCCAAAAATCGTGTCGGCGTGGTTGGCGAGGTAGATCTTGAGCCACGGCGTAAAACGGGTGGGATGGCGGCGCACTTCGGCCAGCAGATCATGGTAGTCGATCCAGCGGATATCCATCACTTCGTCCGGGTTAGGCTCGATTTTCAACGGTCCACGGACATGGGCGAGGAAGACGTCAACGACCTCATGTTCCACCATGCTGTTGCCAACATCAGCGTGATATTCCAGCCGGTGGCGGTACTCCGGGTAAAGGCCGGTGATCCCTAATTCCTCACGCAGGCGACGCACAGCGCAGGCTGAGGCGCTTTCGTTCCAGTCGGGATGCGTGCAGCAGGTATTCGCCCAAAGACCCGGCGTGTGATATTTGCCCATGGCGCGACGCTGCAGCAGAATTTCGGTGCCCCGCACGACAAAGACAGACACGGCCTTGTGCTTGAGGCCCTTTTCATGCGCCTCCAGCTTGTCGACGGGGGTCAATTGGCCATCAACCCAGGCCGGAATCATCAATCCCATCTGTCATCTCCTGATGCCGATCCGCCGGAACAGCGGGAATTTGGGGTTATGTAATGGCCAGATCGGCGTGGCGGTTCGGTGTCATAAGGCTGAGCACAGGCACCGCATGGAACGAAAGTGGCAATGATTGGTCAGGTTATCAATCGCACGAAAGGCCGCAGGTGTGCGGCCTTTCGTCATGTCCAACGGGATTTTCGGCCGATTTTACTCGCCAGAGACGCTCACGATGTAGGCATAGACATCCTCGCCGCCTTTTTTCAGACGGAACGACATCTTGGATTTGGCCGAGGTCTCGCCCAGGTAATCCTTCAGGAACGCTTTAGGGTCCTGCGAATAAGCGACGAAACTCTCTTCGTCCCAAACCAGCCCGTTTTCACCGGCAGCAACGATGCTGTCACCGTATTTGAATCCCTCATAGGTGCCCGCAGTCCGACCCGCGATGCCATAGAGGTTCGGCCCGGTCTTGCCGCCCTTGACGATCACTTCGCCCTCTGGGTCTGCGATCATGTGGCAGGATTTGCACTTGTTAAAGGCTTTCTTGCCTGCTTCGGCGTCGCCTTCCGCATAGGCTGGCAGGGCCAGCAGGCCGATGATTGCTGTAGCTAGGATGCGATTCATATTTTGGCTCCGATACTTGGTGGCTTGCGCAGATGGTGCTTTTGAACGGCCCAGAGTCAACGCGCAGATTGCCGCGCTTACGCGCCTATAGGCGCTTGTACAGGCGTTTCTAATCTGTCGCGTTTAGAGTCGACCAGCAAGGTAGCAAATCGTCGTAGACAGGTGTCGCAAGATAAACCGCCCGCGCGATCGCCCGCGCCAGACAGAGAGAGGCCGCATGGCCGATCTGCCCAAGCTCGACCTCCGAGGTCATGGGCTTTGCCCCGGTGCTGACGCCAAACACCAGATCGCCATCGCCCGGCGTATGCGCGGGAACGATTGCGCGCGCGATCCCATCATGGGCGGCGACCGCCAGTCTCTGACATTGAGGTTTGGAGAGGGCCGCGTCGGTGGCAACGATTGCTATCGTCGTGTTGGCCTTCTGCGGATCGGCACGCATGGCCTGCGACTTACGGCTGATTTGCGGTTGGCCCAGTCCGGCGCTGGGATCAGGCCCTAAACCGCCGAATTCATCGCCAATCTCGAACGGGGCGGCCCAGAAGTGGCGATCACCCCGCGTTGTCACACTACCCAGCGGGTTCGCTGCCACCAAAGCGCCAACGGTCACTCCGCTGTCCAAAACGAATGAGGCCGAACCCAGCCCGCCTTTGTGCATCGCCGCCAAGGCTCCGGTCCCTGCCCCAGTTGTGCCCAGGGTGAAGTCCTCGCTGGCGGTTTCGAAAGCCTTGCGTCCCAAAGCGCGGTAAGGGTTTTCGTCCCATGACTTGTCACCGCCGTTCAACAGGTCGAACAGGATTGCGCCGGGAACGATTGGGACCTTGATATCGCCGACAGGAAATCCCCGGTCTTGTGCCCGTAGCGCGTCCGAGACGCCCGAGCAGGCATCCAGACCAAAGGCCGATCCACCGGACAAAGTGATGGCGTCGACATGGGTGACGGATTTGTCGGGGGCCAGCAGGTCGGTTTCGCGCGTGCCGGGGGCCCCGCCCATCACGTGGACCGAGGCGGTGAATGGCGTGTCGGCGGTCAGGACCGTTGTGCCAGACTTCAGCGCAGTGTCCTGCGCATTGCCGACCTTCAGGCCGGGGACATCGGTGATAAGGTTTCGGGCTCCGGGGGTCATTTTCGCCTTTTGTGTTGGGCCGAAAGCGCGCTAGCGCGCGCTGCCTCCGGCGGAGGTATTTTTGGCCAGATGAAGAGCGGATCAGATACAGCGGCCACCGTCGACCTCTAGCGCTGTGCCGGTGATCATGCTGGCCTCGTCCGAGCAGAGGAACAGGGCCGCGTTGGCCATGTCTTCCGGTGTGGAGAAGCGACCAAGCGGGATGGTCGAGAGGAACTTGGCGCGAATCTCGGGCGTGTCTTCGCCCATGAAAGATTTCAGCAGCGGCGTTTCCCCCGCGACCGGGCAGATGGCGTTGACCCGCACGCCGGAGGAGGCCAGTTCGACCGCCATGGTTTTTGTTGCTGTGATCATCCAGCCCTTGGAGGCGTTGTACCAGTTCAGATTGGGGCGCGGCGACAGCCCGGCGGTTGAGGCGACGTTGAGGATCGCCCCGGCGCCGCGCGCTTTCATCGCCGGGACAAAGGCGCGGGCGGTTAGGTAGACGGACTTCATGTTCACGTTGAAGACGCGGTCAAAATCCTCTTCGCTCACGTCTTCCAGCGGGGTGGGCAAATGGGTGACGCCCGCGTTGTTGACCAGAATGTCGAGATGTCCAAAGGCAGCCTGAGCCACATCAGCCATCGCCTGAACCGACACGCCATCACTGACATCCACCTGCTGCGCCATGGCGGCGGAACCCAGTTGGACCGCCAAGTCCTGCGCCGCGTCGCCGTTGATGTCAGCGATCATCACGCGCGCGCCTTCGGCCAGAAACGTGTGTACGATCCCGGCCCCGAATCCAGATGCGCCGCCGGTTACGATTGCCGTTTTCCCCCCTAGCCTCATGGCGTTACCCTCCTGCCGCTTTTGCGGGTCAGAGTATCAACGGGTCGGCAAGATTCCAGATCAATCTTCAGATACTTTGCCGCGCAGCGCCTTGACGTCGCCACGGGCCTTTTTCGCGGCCAGACGACGTTTGACCGAGCCATAGGTGGGTTTCGTCGCAATTCGCCGCTTGGGTTTGACCAACGCACGGGTGATTAATTCAGCCAGACGGGCACGGGCAATCTCGCGGTTGCGGGCCTGCGATCGGGTTTCCTCGCATTGGATGATGATTGCGCCATCCTTGGTCCAGCGTCGCCCGGCGAGCCGTTTCAGCCGGTTCTTGACCAGGTCGGGCAAAGACGGTGAGCGCGCAGCTTCGAACCGCAGTTCCACCGCTGTCGAGACCTTATTGACGTTCTGCCCGCCGGGGCCGGACGAGCGAACAAAGCTCTCGGTCATTTCCCAGTCTTGCAGGGTGATATCTTCGGTGATGCGCAACATGGTGTGGACCTTATCCGGCAGGGGCAGAAACAAAAAGGGCCGCCCCGGTGGGACGGCCCTTCGAAAGTACAAGGAGGTCGGGTCGGTTAGATCAATCGACCAGCCGGAGCGCACGCTCCGCCAAGGGCTGCCCTAGCAGGCGATCCCCCCGGTTGTTCCGACACCTCTCTCCAATCTCTTTCTCGACACTGGATCACCTCCTTTTCTATCTGTTGCGGTTAAGTTTGAGCCTGACACAATATGCGCCATTCTCAAAGCACTTTTTTACGCAGGCTGAGCGGTCAGTCGCGCAACGATCACTTTGAACGGGATCAGGGCGACCAAGGCCAGCGACAGCTTTACCAGCCAATCCGCGAAGGCCAGTGTCACCCACAGAGGCGCCATCGGACCGGACAGCATGAACGGCACAGGCTCCCACGCCCAGTTGATCGCAGCATCCGCATTGGCACCGAAGAAGGTAACCGAGGCCGAAAACGCGATGGTGAAGAACAGTGCAGTGTCCAGCGCTGAGCCGACCAGCGTCGAGACCAGCGGCGCACGCCACCAACGACCACCGCGCAGCGAATTGAATACGGTGACGTCGGTCAACTGCGCGATCAGGAAGGCGGTACCCGACGCAACGGCGATCCGCAGCGGTACGGCAGCGTAGGTGAAGCCGTCACCCTGCAGAATGATCTGACTGCCAATCAGCGAGCAGATGATGCCGGTGATGAAGCCGGCAAACACGACCTTGCGGGCGGTGGCCACGCCATAGACGCGGTTCATGATGTCGGTGACCAGGAAGGCCAGCGGATAGGTGAAGGCACCCCAGGTCAGCAGCCCGTCAAAGATCAGGAACTGGACCAGGATGTTGGAGGCCACAACAATGGCGGCCATGGCAAGAATGCCGGGAATAAAAGCGCGTTGCATTTTCAGATGCCCGTTTTGACAAGGTAGCGGCGACTTGGCCCCGGGCTCATCCCAAGGCAAGCCGTGCGTTTAGACCCTCGAATGCCTTGTGTCAATCGGGCAGTAGGTATTCCACCAGTTCAGTCCGCTGCAGCGCCAGAAAGTTATCGTCCGAGACCATCGTTGCGCGCAGGCGGTTCTGATCGTCGCGCCAGACCGACAGACCTTCGAGGTTGTCATGTGTGCCGGTTTCGGTATCCAGCAGAACCTCCTCGGCGCGTGGTGTATCGTTTGAGACGTCCCATCGGCGCAGGCGGGTGCGAAATCCGATGAACGCGACCGCGCGCTCAAGCACATAAAAGCGCCCGTCGGGGCCGAAATCTGCGGAAACGGGCAGGAAGCGATCCCGTTGTTGTAGGGTAAAAGGGGTCGACCAGGTGGTCCCGTCCCAGCGAAAAACCGGAATATCGCCGCTCACCGTGCGGGTTTTCTCCGGTAGGGTATAGAGGTGCCCTTGCCCGTCAATCGCCAGCCCTTCGAACGAGCCATTGCGATTCAGCGCGCTGAAGGCGTGAGGGCGCGGCAGAACCAACGCGTTGGCTGCCGGAGAGCTATAATAGGCCACGCGATGAACACCTTCGAAGGACACGAAAAAGCCGCCACCTGGCGCAAGGGCGATTCCTTCAGAGTCCCCCGCCCGGCCGCTCAGCTTACGCCCCATGCTGGACAGAAGCGGCCCGCGGTTTTGCACTTCGACACCCGATATCGCATCTCCATCGCGCGTGATCCGTGCCGTGACCAGGGTAGCTCGGTCACTCAGGAGGGTGGCTTGGGAGCCGTCGTTGCTCAGGTGTATGGCCGAGAAGCCACCGAACCAATCGGTGGCCTCGACCCATGTGTAGCTGCCCAGAAATGTGGCGCTCTTGACCTCAACCGCTGCGACCTGACCGGCCCACATGGCGGTGGCAATCAGTTGGACGACAAAACGGCTGAGCATTGCTGGGGCAGATCGGCCAAAACATACTCACGACGTTTCTTGGGCGCAGGTGCGTTCGGATCGGGTGGCGGAGGGTTGAGGATATTGTTGACCCATTCCTGCGCCTGTGCGCAGCCATCACCCTTTGGCGGCGGGTCCTGATTGACGCAGCCCTTCGACCCGCGCGGGCATTTCAGGCGCACATGGAAGTGGTAGTGATGCCCCCACCAAGGCCGGATCTTACGCAGATAAGCCCGGTTGCCCTTCTCTTCCTTACACATCTGAACCTTGGCACCGGGGAACACAAAAATCCGCGCGACGCGCTTGTCCTTTGCGGCTGCTCGCAGAACGGCGTGGTGCTGTTTGGTCCAGTTGCCGTTCACGAACGCTCCGTTCGCGCGACGCAGGGAAATGGACGAGATATTCTCACGCGCGTTGCGCGACAGCCGCATGTTGTCTCCGGGCAGCATCCAGATATCGATATCCAGCCCCAACTGGTGCGAGCGATGGCCTGACGTCATCGGCCCGCCCCGCGGCTGGCTGATATCCCCGACATAAAGACCATTCCAGCCCGGCTGCTTGGCCGCAAACCGGCTGAGGTCTTGTACGTAGTCAATCGCCTCGGGGTGGCCCCAGTTGCGATTGCGCGACAGGCGCATGGCCTGCCATGTGGGCCCGGTTTCAGGCAGCTGCACCGATCCGGCGGCGCATCCGCGCGAATAACTGCCGAAAGCGGCTGGTTTTTGTTGTGAGCTTTGCTTTTGCGCCCCGAACAATTGCTTGGCTAAGGGCTGCGCCCCCGCCGTGCCTGCCCATGCGATCGTGGCTAATAGTGCCAAAAAACGTAGTAAAATCATCTGCTCTGATCCCCTTCCGGCTTTACCCAGCGCATCAGGAATAGACCCAGAATAAACAACAGAATGATCGGTGACACCCCTAGTCTTGCACTACCGGTCACAGTTGTTGCCACGCCAATCAGCAAAGGCGCGGCAAAGGCGGTCGCACGGCCGGACAAGCCATAAAGGCCGAAACTTTCAACCGGAGCGGTGGGATCGGTATGGCGCACCATCATCGAGCGGCTGGCGGATTGCAGAACCCCGCCCATCCCGCCGATCAGGATGCCACAGCCGAAAAACACCATGTCAGGCAATCCGGACCCTTCCGGCAATGCTATGCCATAGATCTGCGTCCGGTCCATCGATACGACAGTGATACAGACAAAGATCAACACCCAGATTGCGACCAGAATGACTGGTTTAGGGCCATACTTCCGATCCAGCTTACCTCCGATCCACGCAAAAATGGCCGAGGCCAGAACGCTGACAATCCCGAAGACACCGATCTTGATCAGATCCCACTCCAGAACCAGCCGCGCATAGACCCCACCAAAGCTGTACAGCCCGTTCAACGCGTCGCGGTAAAACATGGACGACCCGAGATAAGTCGCCAGACTGACTCGATGCCGCAGGTTCGAGATTGAGTGCCCCAGCAGGCGTAGCGCCTCGGCGAAACTGCCGGTTTTCTCGGCTTTCGGGTCATCACGTACCCACAGGAAATAGGGCACCATGAACAAAACGAACCACGCGGCGGTGAAAGGTCCAACAAAGCGCGTACCCTCACGAGTGGCGGCATCAAGTCCCAGCGCAGGCTCCATCCCGATCAATGTCTTACCGCTGGGTTGTTCGACAAACAGCGCCAGCATGATCGCCAGAGAAATCAGCCCACCAAAATACCCGAAGGCAAAACCCGAGCCCGAGATCTCACCCACCTGACTATCATCGCCCAGATCAGGCAGCTGCGAGTTGATAAAGATCAGCGCATACTCTGCCCCGACAAAGCCCAGCCCGAAGGCCGACAGCATCAGCCACATGTTTGAACCGTCGGGCATCGTGTACCAAAGTGCGGCGGACCCCACCACATACATCACCGAAAACGCAAAAATCCACGGTATGCGGCGACCCGAAACATCCGCCATTGCCCCAAGCAGAGGCGCGCCGAAAGCGATGATCAGCCCGGTGATGGTCAGGCAATTGGCCCAGACCGTCTGCGCCCGCGCAGCAGCGGCTTGCGGGTCCAGCCCGGCTTCGGTGAAATACCCTGCGGCGACTCCGGCGAAATAGGGGCCGAAAACAAAAGTGACCAGCAGCGTATGATAAGGCTGCGACGCCCAATCAAAAAACCACCAGCCCCAGATGCGCTTGCGATTGGAAATCTCTGCCATGACTGCCCCAGTTATTCTTTTGTCCAATAAGACGGGTGTTTGGCCCATTTCGCAAGCTTTCAGTTGGCGCAGGCTTGCTCTTTGCGGCGTGTGTGCTTAGGTCTTTTTCGGTGAAAGAACGGAGTACCCATGCTGTCGCTGATCCAAATACTGCTGCTGATCCTGGACATTGTCTGGTTCATCATCCTCGCCCACGTGATCATGAGCTGGCTGATCAATTTCCAGGTGCTGAATCTGCACCAACAGCTGGTCGCGCAAATCTGGTACGGCCTGAACCGCATACTCGAACCGATCTACGGCCCGATCCGCCGTATACTGCCGAATATGGGCGGGCTGGATCTGACCCCTCTGGTCGTGCTGATCGGGGTCTATGCGGCACGGATTATCTTGATCAACAATGCGGGCTATTTCGTCTGACCTCTTGTTCACCGAATCTTAGTGTGTGATTGTCCTGTCTTAAGAGCAGATAAACCTTAAAACAGGGCAACCCCACAAATGTTCGACGCCGCACCCCTGCTGCGAGATGTCTTTGGATTCGACGACTTCCGCCCTGGTCAGGAAGAGATCGTCGATGCCGTGACCGCAGGTGAAAACGTGCTGGCCATCATGCCAACAGGCGGCGGTAAATCCCTGTGTTATCAATTGCCTGCGCTGCTGCGCGACGGTGTGACGGTAGTAATCTCCCCTTTGATCGCTTTGATGCGCGATCAGGTCCGTGGCTTGCAGGAGGCCGGGGTTGAAGCCGGTGCGCTGACCTCGGGCAACACGCCCGAGGAAACCGATGCGGTGTGGGAGGCGTTAGAGGCCGGGCGGCTCAAGCTGCTTTACATGGCGCCCGAGCGTCTGGCGGCCGGGTCGGCACTGGGCATGTTGCGCCGCATCAATGTCAGCCTGATCGCTGTGGACGAGGCACATTGCGTCAGCCAATGGGGTCACGATTTCCGCCCCGACTATCTGCGGATCGGAGAACTGCGGCGCGCCCTGAACATACCTCTGGCCGCGTTCACTGCCACGGCGGATGCCGAAACGCAGGACGAGATCGTTGAGAAACTGTTCGACGGCGGCACCCCACGCAAATTCCTGCGCGGCTTTGACCGGCCCAACATCCATCTGGCCTTTGCCGCCAAAGACGGACCGCGCAAGCAGATCCTCGATTTCGCCGCCGCGCGCAAAACCCAATCCGGCATCGTCTATTGCGGCACCCGCAACAAGACCGAAGTTCTGGCTAGGGCTCTGCGCGACGAAGGACATTCGGCCTGTCACTATCACGGCGGCATGGACCCCGAGGACCGGCGTATCGTCGAAACCCGTTTTGCGCGCGAGGACGGGCTGATCGTCGTCGCCACCGTCGCTTTCGGGATGGGCATCGACAAACCCGATATCCGCTGGGTTGCCCATGCGGACCTACCGAAATCCATCGAGGCCTATTACCAAGAGATCGGCCGCGCCGGGCGCGACGGAGGCCCGGCTGAAACCCTGACTCTATTCGGGCCCGACGACATTCGCTTGCGGCGATCTCAGGTGGATGAGGGCCTCGCCCCGCCCGAACGGCGCATGGCGGATCATGCACGCTTGAATGCGCTGCTGGGTCTGGCCGAGGCGCTGGTGTGCCGTCGTCAGACTCTTCTGGGCTATTTCGGAGAAACGGCCGAACCGTGTGGGAAATGCGATCTCTGCGACACCCCGCCCGAGGTTTTTGATGGCACAACCCCCGTCCGTATGGCGCTGTCGGCGATCCTGCGGACTGAAGAATGGTTTGGCAGTGGCCATCTGATCGACATCCTGCTCGCCAATGAAACCGATAAGATCCGTGCGCGTCGCCATGATACGCTGTCGACCTGGGGTATCGGTAAGGACTGGTCGCGCCCGCAATGGCAGGCGATCTTTCGGCAGATGATGGGCCATGATCTGGTCCGCCCCGACCCCGAACGCCACGGTGCCCTGCGCATGACCGAGGCCGCCAAACCGATCCTGAAGGGTGAGGCGCAGATCAACCTGCGCAAGGATACAATCCGCAAAGCCACTCGTCGTCCGGCAGTCAAGGCGATGGTAGCCGAAGAAGACGCGCCGCTGCTCTCTGCCCTCAAGGCCAAGCGCCGCGCTTTGGCCGAAGCCGCGCGTGTACCTGCCTATGTCATCTTCCCCGAC
The DNA here is from genome assembly GCF_056535985.1 of Ruegeria sp. AO1. Lineage (NCBI taxonomy): Bacteria > Pseudomonadati > Pseudomonadota > Alphaproteobacteria > Rhodobacterales > Roseobacteraceae > Ruegeria > Ruegeria sp. AO1. The sequence goes on along the minus strand of NZ_JBQFJC010000001.1, from coordinate 3,585,328 downwards.
CGCACCCTGATCGAAATGGCCGAGAAACGCCCGCAAGCACTGGACGACATGGCCCGCATCGGAGGGGTCGGTGCCAAGAAGCTTGAACGCTATGGTGACACCTTCCTTGAGGTCATCGCCGGGGCCGTAGAAGCTGTCCACCCCGCCCGCCGCAAGCTGGCCGGGCGCGAGCAGGGCGAGATTTACGACCGCCTGCTTGAGGTGCAGTCACAATTGTCACGCGGGCCAGAGGGGATCGACAAGCCGCTGAGCTGCACGGCCTCGCAACTGGCGAAGGTGGCGCAGATGCGACCCGATGATCTGCGCGGGGTCGAGCAGGTGTTGGGCGATCGTCGTCACGAAAGGTTTGGGGCGGCCTTTCTGGACGTGCTGCGGCAAGAGGGCTAAATACGCCCTATCAGGCAAGAAACGAGGGCGGATATGCTGGTAGTGATTTCCCCGGCCAAGCGGCTGGACTGGGCAGAACGGGATGTTGAGGCCACTCAGCCCGACTTTCAGGACGATGCGATCCGTCTATCCAAGACCGCGCGCAACCTGACGCTGGGCGACCTCAAGAAACTGATGGACCTCAGCGATGATCTGGCCCGGCTGAACCGCGACCGCTATCGCGCTTTCGCCGACGCGCCCAAGCTTGAGGCGACACGCCCCGCCGCACTGGCCTTTGCCGGTGACACCTATCAGGGGCTGGAGGCAACCTCACTGGACGCTGATGAGATGGCATGGGCGCAGGACCATCTGCGCATTCTGTCCGGTCTTTACGGTGTGCTGCGCCCTCTGGACGCGATTCAGCCCTATCGGTTGGAAATGGGCAGCAAGCTAAAAACCCGGCGCGGCAAGAACCTGTATGAATATTGGCGCGATCAGCTTAGCAAAGCACTGAACGCGCAAGGGGCTGAGGTTGGTAGCGAGGTCCTGGTGAACTGCGCCAGTCAGGAGTACTTCGGGGCGGTCGACCTGAAAGCACTGAACCTGAAGGTCATCACTCCGGTCTTCATGGAAGACAAAGCAGGCACGCCCAAAATCGTCAGCTTTTTCGCCAAGAAAGCGCGTGGCGCGATGGCGCGGTATATCATTCAGCATCGCTTGACCGATCCGGCCGGTTTGCTGGATTTTGACAGTGGCGGCTATGAATACCGCCCCGATCTGTCCGAGGACCACAAGCCCGTTTTCGTGCGTCCCTACACGGCTTAGAGGGCAGGAAGCGAGGGGCCAGCCCCTCGCGCTCCCCGAGGTATTTTTAGCCAGATTAAGCTGGGATCCTTTTTTAGGGTCTTTGTCGCTGCTTAATCGGGCTTGGTTGCGACAAGTTTGGCGTCCTCGGGGCAATGGTCCAAGATCATTTGCTGGATAAGGTTCTTGTGCAACGGCTTGGTCAGGTAGTGATCCAGACCAGCCTCTAGAATACCTTGATCATCCCCCGCCATGGCGTGCGCCGTCAGGGCGACGATTGGTACGCGACGACCGGTTTCAACCTCGCGGCGGCGGATTTCGGCGGTGGCTTGTTTGCCATCCATCCGGGGCATCGAAATGTCCATGAAGATCAAATCTGGTGAAAACTCCTGATAGAGATCAACAGCCTCTTGTCCGTTAACTGCGAAACGCAGGTCGATGTTCAGATCCTTAACCATTTTCCTCAGGATCAGCTGGTTGGTCCGGTTATCCTCGGCCGCCAGAACGCGCATCACGCGGTTCCCGTTTGGGTGAGTCTCAGGCTCGGGCTGCGGTCTGGTATCTGGCTGAGATGCAGGGTCCCCCAAAGCGATAAGTCGGCTGTATAGCTCAGACCGAGGAATGGGTTTTTGCAGAACACCTTCGATCAGGTGCCGTGCAGGGCTGGCGTGAATGACGCCCGGATTGGTGGACATGATGACCACTGGCAATTCAGTCCAGCCGCGTTCGTGCAGCATGGTCGCAAGCTCCATCCCGTCCATGTCGGGCAGGTCATGATCGCATAGGAACAGATCAATCGAGGGATCCAGATTCGACAGCGCTTCCCCCCCGGAAGCGCAAACTGTGACCTTTGCCCCAAGGCGCCCCAGTTGCTTGGCGAGGATGGCCCGGTTGGCGGCCATATCCTCGACCAGCATCACGTGTTTCAGGCACCCTTGCAGGTCAGGCGGAGAGGGTTGCGGCCCCTCGGCGGTGGGCAGAGACACCCGGAAACCAAAACACGACCCTTGCCCAACTTCGCTTTCGACCCAGACATTGCCCCCCATCATCGTGATCAAGCGTTTGGTGATCGCGAGGCCCAGCCCTGTGCCTTCGAATTGGCGGTTGCGCTCATCTTCGACCTGATTGAACTCACCAAAGATGTGGTTGATCTTGTCGTCCTCAATCCCAATACCAGTGTCTTCGATGGCGATGTGGACATCGCAGTCCTGCCGGTCCGGATGGGGGACACCGGTCACGCGGATCAACACATGCCCCTCGCTGGTGAACTTGACGGCATTGCCCACAAGGTTGGTCAAAACCTGCCGCACGCGACCCGGATCCCCCACGAACAGCGTCGGCAGGAAGAGGTCGTAATCCACCAGCAGCGTCAGGCCCTTATCCCGCACGCTGGGCTGCAGCAACATCGCAACCTCAAGGATGCAGCGTTCGAGATCGAATTGCTCGGGGTGCAGGATCAGCTTGTCCGCTTCGATTTTGGAATAATCCAGCACGTCGTTGATGATGACCAGCAAAGCCTCACCCGAGTTGCGGATCGTGTTGACATATAGACGCTGTTCTTCGTCCATCGGCGTTTCGGACAGTAACTCGGTCATGCCGACGATGCCATTCATGGGCGTCCGGATTTCATGGCTCATATTCGCGAGAAAGGCCGATTTGGCGCGGTTTGCAGCCTCGGCCCGGTCGCGTGCGGCCTGCAATTCGGCCTCATGCCGGACGGATGCGGTGATGTTCAGGGCAAGACTGACCACATCACCGCCGCTGCCACGCTGGTCGATCAGGCGGATATATTGACCATTCCATAGTTGGATCACTTCGGGTGGCGGATTGGCCCGTGCCCAGCGTCTTTGCATCCGGGCCTGCCAGTCCTCAGCCTTTTCCGCGCCAGTGTCGACGATGCCTTCGTTGGTCAGCAAATCAAGAATGCGCGTATACGAGATACCCGGCGCGACCTCATCAAGACCTTCGAACACGCTCAGATAGGCGGTATTGGCCCCGATCAGGCAACTGCCACCGTCGAAAAAGGCAAACCCGTCCTGAATGGTCTGGATCGAATGCCACAGGCGACGCTCGGCCACTTCGACCTTGGCATGGGCCTCGGTCAGATCGGATTTGACCTTTTCATTCTCGTCCCTGACGGTCTCAACCTCAGCCTGGGTTTCGCCGATGCGTTTGGTCAGCGCCATCGCATGGCGGCCCAGTTTGCGGTTGGCCGAAGACAGCTCGGCCTGTTTCAGCGCCAACATCCGTTCCGCCGCCAGGCGCGCGCGCCGTTCCTGTGCCAGTTTTTGTGCAAGGCTCATGATGCGTGATTCCGGTCTGCTCTGCCGTCAGCATCCGGGCAATCAGTGAAAAAGTGTTTAAGCCGTTGCCTGAGGGGCACCGCACGTGTCAAATTGACCCCAAACAGGAGGTCACAATGCACCGCTTTGTATTTTTTTCAATAGCTTACATCATTTCAACTTTCGCCCTGACGCTGGGCGCGCTGGCTCAGACTGCCGTGCCCGAGTTCCGCTATATCACGACCCGAGATGCGGATTTTTATGGCTCGGATCTGGATGCGCTGTTCGATACGGATCTGAAGTCCTGCATTCGCGCGTGTTCGGCCAATAAAAGCTGCACGGCTTTCACTTACAACACTCGGTCGGATGCCTGTTTTCCCAAAAGTGGCGTGAACCGACAGGAGCCCTATCAAGGCGCGGTGTCGGCACAGAAAGTATTCATCCCAGAACAGACCCAATTATTGGGGAAAACGCGCGCTGATTCCCTCACATTCCTTCGCCAGAAAGACCTGAACGAAGCGTTTCAACAGGCCCGCGACCTTGGGTTTCGCCACCCTGCCGGAGGGCGTGACCTGCAGACTTTGCTGAAGTCAGCGCTGAACGCAGATACGGATCGGCTTGCGATGTTGTGGACTGGGGAGGCCGTGACCCTCAGCGATGCGTCCGACCTATGGGTTGAATACGCCCGGCTGCTGCTGCGCCTGAACCCGAACGGATATCAGGAGCAGCAGGACTTCCGCACCCGCGCGTTGAACGCCGCCATCAACGGATATCTGCGCGCGGACACACCGGGGGCCCAAATCGCGGCGCTGATGGTGATGTCAGACACGCTGGAAGCGGTCGAACGCGGTCGCGATATGGTGTCGGCACTGCGGCTGGCCGAACATGTCCAACCGCGTGAGGATGTCCTGGCGGCTTTGGATGATGCCATCGGAAAATACGGCTTCCGCATCATCGACAGCACGGTGGAAAGCAACGCCGCTGCGCCGCGTATCTGCGTTGAGTTCTCGGAACCCTTGGTCAAGGCGGGCGTCGACTATGACCCGTTTGTGCAGCGCAGTGACGATGGGCTGGTGGTGCAGGTCGATGGCAAAAGCCTCTGCCTGGACGGCGTTGCGCATGGTCAACGTTATCGCTTTGCCCTGCGTGAAAGGCTTCCGGCGGCCTCGGGGGAGGCCCTGAACCGGACTGTCGAGCTGACACATTACGTCCGTGACCGCGCGCCATCGGTCCGGTTTCCGGGGCGCAGCTATGTGCTGCCGAAATCGGCGGATGCGGCCCTGCCGGTCGAGACGGTCAATACCGGCTCTCTGGACCTGACCTTGCGACGCGTCAGCGACCGCAACCTGATCCGGGCGGTCCAGCAGGATTTCTTTGGCCGCCCCCTCAGCGAATGGCAGGAACGTGAGTTTTCGGACGAGATTGCCGAGGATGTCTGGACCGGCACAGCCGAGATCGCGAACGAGCTGAACCAGAGCATGACCGCCCGGCTGCCCATGGCCGAGACGATTGCCGATCAACCTGCCGGGATCTACGCCTTGACTGCGCGCGTCCCCGGGGCCGATCCCTATGACGATCCGGGCGCAACCCAGTGGTTTGTACTGACCGATCTGGGGATTCGCACGGCCCTGGGCACCGACGGGCTGCATGTCACCGTACGCGGCCTGCACGACGCAACCCCGCGCGAGGGGATCGAGGTCTCGCTGGTTTCAAACGCCAACGCGGTGATTGCCAAAGCGCAGACAGATGCCACCGGCTATGCGCAGTTCGAAGCGGGCCTGACCCGCGGCAAAGGGGCCAGCGCACCTGCTTTGGTGATGGTCGCTGATGGGGATTCTGATTTCAGCTTCCTCTCTCTGACCGATCCCGCCTTTGACCTGTCGGATCGCGGGGTCGTAGGGCGCGCGCCTGCGGGTCCGGTGGATGTGTTCCTAACCACGGACCGGGGCGCGTATCGCGCCGGAGAGGTCATTCACATCACAGCCCTGTCGCGCGACAACACAGCTCAGGCCATCGAAGGCCTGCCCCTGACCGCCATTCTCTATCGCCCGGATGGGGTGGAATATCGCCGTGCCGTCTCGGATGGCGGCGTTGCCGGGGGGCATGTCTTCAGCCTGCCCGTCGCCCCGGATGTGCCGCGCGGAACGTGGAAGATCGAGATCAAGTCCGACCCCAAAGCCGACGCTCTGGCCCGTCAAACCGTGCTGGTCGAGGATTTCCTGCCCGAGCGCATCGACTTTGACCTCAGCCTGCCGGACGCGCCTCTGCGCCCCGGCGATACGCCGCCCTTGCAGATCGACGCCCGCTATCTGTTCGGTGCACCGGGATCGGATCTGAGCATTGACGGACAGGTCATTGCCCGCCCAACCGACGCCGTTCCGGGTTTTGAAACCTATCGCTTCGGCCGCTACGACACCGAGATTTCAACGAAAAGCACCTATTTCGGTGATGCGCAGACGGATGCTTCTGGACAGGCCTCGATCGCGGTCAAAATCCCCGTGTTAGAGACGAATGGCAAACCTCTTGAAGCCGAAGTAATCGCCCGATTGACGGACGGATCAGGCCGCCCTGTCGAACGCCGCCTAATGGCTCCGGTCCGATCTGCACAGGCAATGATCGGTATCCGCCCCCTGTTCGAGGATGTGATCCCCGAAGGCACCGAAGCCGCATTCCAAGTCATCGGCCTGTCCCCGGACCTGACCGCTGAACCTATGCGCCTGCGCTGGACGCTGAACAGGCTGGAAACCCGCTATCAATGGTATCAGCTCTATGGCGACTGGAATTGGGAGCCGACCACGCGACGTACCCGTATTGCCACAGGTGAGGTTGAGACAGGTGCAGACCCACTGAACCTGTCGCAACCGGTCGACTGGGGCCAGTATGAACTGGTGGTCGAACGCCTCGATGGCACTTACGCGGAGACCGCCGTGGAGTTTAGCGCGGGCTGGTATCAGGCGGCAGACGCCTCAACCTCGCCCGACCGGCTGGAGATGTCGCTGGACCGCGACAGCTATCGCCCGGGTGAGACCGCGCAACTGCGGATCGTGCCGCGCATGGCAGGCGTGGCGCAGATCGAGGTCCTCTCGAACCGTCTGATCCACCGCCAGATGGTCGACGTGCCAGAAGGCGAAACCGTGATCCCGATCGACGTGACCGAGGAATGGGGTGCGGGGGCCTATGTCACCGCTACCGTGATTCGCCCCATGGATGTCGCAGCCGGTCAGAACCCGGCACGGGCAATGGGCGTGGCCCATGCAACAGTTGAGCCTGTCGGGCGAAAGTTGGATGTGAGCATTGATGTGCCGCAGGTGACCTCTCCGAGAACAATGCAAAAAGCCCTTGTTAGGGTCGAAAATTTGCCGGAAGGAGAGCCTGCTTGGCTGACCCTGGCCGCCGTGGATGTGGGTATTCTGAATCTGACCGGTTTCGAAAGCCCCGATCCGCAGGGTTACTATTTCGGCCAGCGCCGTCTGGGTGTGGACCTGCGTGATGTCTATGGTCGCCTGATCGACGGCATGAACGGTGCAATGGGCACGATCCGCTCCGGCGGAGACAATTCCGGAATGCAGAGGCAGTCCCCTCCGCCCACACAGGACCTGATGGCCGTTTTCAACGGTCCGGTTCAGGTGGATGCGAACGGAGAGGTTGAGGTCGACATCCCTCTGCCCGCTTTCAACGGCACCTTGCGGCTGATGGCGGTCGCCTGGTCGGCGGCAGCCGTCGGACAGGCCGAGGCCGAGATGATCGTGCGCGACCCCGTGGTCGTCACCGCCAGCCTGCCCCGTTTTCTGGCCCCCGGCGACCAAAGCCGGATGTTGCTTGAGATCGTCCACGCCGATGGCCCATCAGGTGAGATGGCGCTGGGGCTGACCGCCTCATCCGGGTTGGAGTTGGGAACACCACCCGCCAGCTTTGTTCTGGAGGACGGCGGTAAGGCGGTGTTCGAAATCCCGCTTCGCGCGCTTGCCGTCGGAGACCCGGAAATCAGCGTGGCGATCACGACGCCGGATGGCCGTGACTTGTCGCAAACGCTTCGGATGCCAGTGCGCGCAAACGACCCTTTTGTGGCTCAAACACGGCGGTTTTCGCTGGGTACGGGCGACAATTTCCTATTCACCCAGGACGTGTTCGATGGCTTCCAGCCCGGCACCGCAAAGGCGATCCTGTCTGCAGGCGCTTTGGCAAAGTTCGACACGCCCGCCCTGCTGGATCAGCTGAATCGCTACCCCTATGGCTGCACCGAGCAAATCACCAGCAAGGCCCTTCCGCTGCTTTACCTGTCGTCCGTGGCGCAAGCGTCGGGGCTGGGTGACGGGCCAATTGTGGATCAACGCATCGGCGACTCGATCCGCAGCATCCTGACCCGGCAGGCCCCGAACGGAGCGTTCGGCCTCTGGCGTGCAGAGAGCGGAGATTTCTGGTTGGACGCCTATGTCACCGACTTCCTCTCACGCGCCCGAGCGCAAGGCCACTCGGTGTCGGACCGCGCCTTCGCGCAAGCCATGGATAACCTGCGCAACCGCGTGAACTATGCCCCAGACTTCGACGAAGGCGGTGAGGATATCGCCTATGCTCTTATGGTGCTGGCGCGCGAAGGCGCAGCCTCGATGGGCGATCTGCGCTATTACGCGGATACCAAGGGGGACGTTTTCGACACCCCTCTGGCCGCCGCGCAACTTGGGGCGGCGCTGGCGTCCTACGGAGATCAAACCCGTGCCGACGCCATGTTCGCCCGTGCGGCCCAGCTGCTGCAGCGTCGACCCGCGCAGGAGCGCTACCTGTGGCGGGTCGACTACGGCACAGATCTGCGGGATGCCGCCGGTCTTCTGACCCTTGCGGTCGATGCGGGCAGTCAGGCAGTGGATCGCGACGCGCTTGTCCAGCGTGTCACCTCAGGCCGCGCGCATTTGTCGACGCAGGAGGCTTCATGGTCCCTGCTGGCCGCGCATGCGCTTGTATCAGACCCATCCGACTCGGGGTTGATGGTGAACGGCACGCCGGTCTCGGGTCCCTTCGTTCAGGTGCGTGAGGCAGGGTTTACGGATGACCTGAACATCTCGGCCACCGCAGCCAACCCAACCGATATCACACTGACAGTGACGGGCATCCCAACCACTCCGCCCGAAGCCGGAGGCACCGGATACGCCATAAACAGAGCCTACTACTCTCTGGACGGCGACCCTCTGGACCCGTCCACCTTCACTGCCGGCGACCGCTTTGTAACCGTCCTGACCGTCACACCGTTCGAAAACGGTGGAGCGCGTCTAATGATCGATGACCCTCTGGCAGCGGGGATCGAGATCGACAACCCCAACCTGTTGCGATCAGGCGATGTGCGCGCGTTGGATTGGCTGGACCTGTCCGACGCGACGCATACCGAGTTCCGCTCGGACCGCTTCCTGGCGGCGGTCGATCTGTCTACAGGCGAGACGGTGACGCTGGCCTATGTGGCCCGCGCCGTTACGCCCGGTGCGTTTCACCACCCGGCCGCCTCGGTCGAGGATATGTATCGCCCGCAAAACCGCGCGCGAACGGAAACCGGGCGGGTTGAGGTGCGGTGATCCCGCGCCATCCATATCGGCGCAGTGGGTTCGCCCCGGCGCTGCTGGCGCTGGCCTCTGCGCTCTACCTGACCGCCTTTGCGCGCGACCGGTTGGATGCGTGGGTAGACGCAACCGTCCTGCCACCTGTTCTGGCCGAAACCTCAGTCGAAATAAGGGACCGGGACGGAGCACTCCTGCGGGCCTTCCCGGTCGAAGATGGCATCTGGCGAATGCGCCCCGGTCCGGTGGACCCGGCGTTCATCGAAATGCTGGTCCGGTATGAGGATAAACGGTTCTGGTCACATTCCGGCGTCGACCCCGTCGCGTTCCTCCGCGCTGCCGGGCAAGCCCTATGGAATGGGCGAACTGTTTCGGGTGGATCAACCCTGACCATGCAGGTCGCGCGGTTGATCGAGGATGGCTCAACCGGGCGTTGGAGCGGCAAAATTCGTCAAGTTAGGGTCTCATTGGCGCTGGAACGGCGGCTGAGCAAGCAGCAAATCCTAAACCTCTACCTGACCCACGCGCCCTATGGTGGCAATCTGGAAGGCCTCCGCGCAGGCAGCCGTGCGTGGTTTGGAAAAGCCCCGGCGCGGTTGACTCCCGCACAGGCGGCCCTGCTGATTGCCCTTCCTCAATCGCCCGAGGTTCGACGCCCTGACCGCGCGCCGTCGACCGCCCGAGACGCGCGTGACCGGGTTCTGAAGCGGATGCAGTCTTATGGGGTTTTGACCGAATCTGAGATGCACAGCGCGCTGACGGAAGATATCCCGGATCAGATACGCGCATTTCCCCGTTTGGCCCCTCACCTCACTGACCGAGCGCGGCGCGAAAACCCGGGATCAGAGGCTTTCGATCTGACACTGGATGCCGGGCTGCAGGAACGGCTGGAGCCTCTTGTGGCGCAGGCAGCGGCGCGAGCGGGACCGCGTATTTCGGGGGCTTTAATCGTGGCTGATCACCGCAGCGGAGAGATTCTGGCCTCGGTCGGTTCTTCGGGCTACCAGGACGCGCGGCAAGGGTTCGTGGATATGACGCAAGCGCTGCGCTCGCCGGGGTCGACGCTGAAGCCTCTGGTCTATGGGTTGGCCTTCGATCGGGGGCTGGCCCATCCCGAAACGTTGATCAGCGACAGCCCCGTGATGTTTGGCCGCTACGCGCCGCGCAATTTTGATGGCGTCTTTCGTGGCGATGTAAGGGTGCGGGACGCTTTGCAACTGTCGCTTAATATCCCGGTTGTGCGGCTGACGGATGAGCTTGGGCCTGCGCGCGTGATGGCCGCCCTTAAGCAGGCCGGAGCCCACCCGAAACTGAACGGAGGCACCCCAGGCCTTGCCATTTCACTAGGCGGCGTTGGACTCAGCCTGCACGATCTGGTGCAACTCTACGCCACGCTGGCCGCAGGTGGGCAGGGACCAAAGCTGCGCCATGAGGCACTGACAGACCGCACTGAGACGCCTCGGGTTCTGTCAGAAGTCGCGGCATGGCAGGTGAGCGATATTCTGACCGGTCTTGCCCCTCCACCAGGGGCCGCCGCGCTTGGATTGGCGTATAAGACCGGCACGTCTTACGGGCATAGGGATGCTTGGGCGATCGGCTTTGACGGTCAGCACGTCATCGGTGTCTGGCTGGGGCGCGCGGATGGTACTCCGGTCCCCGGCGCATTCGGTGGAGAACTGGCGGCCCCGCTGTTGTTTGAAGCCTTCGGTCACCTGAAACCGACTACCACGCCATTGCGCCCACCACCGCCATCGACTTTGATCGTGGGGGCCGCCGAACTGCCGCAACCTTTGCAACTCTTTCGGCCCCGAGGGGCAGCGTTCGAAGACAACCCAAGCGCCCCGGACCTCATCTTTCCACCCAATAATTCTGTGTTAGAGACGAATGGAGGCCCAGTGACCGTCAAACTGCGCGGTGGGGTTGGGCCGTTTTCGCTTCTAGCGGATGGCGTTCCGGTGTTGACGGGGCAACGGCATCGCGAGTTCGAAATTCCGAACCCGGGTCGCGGGTATTCCGCACTCGTGGTGGTGGACGCACATGGCGCGTCAGATCGGGTGTCAGTTCGGATCGACTAAAGCGTCGCAGAGTATTCGTGTCGTAGGTTTAACCCGAAGCGATCTAGCGACGGCCTTCGCGCAGCCAACCGCCCAGCAAGAACCCACCGGCCAGCAACAGAACCAGCCATGGTGGCAGCAGCCCGGCTTGCGTAACGTCCCGCGTCTCATAAGCTTCGCGTGGGGTAAGACCGATCCAGCCGCGCCCTGCAGCCGGACGCCCAGCGCGGACGTTGCGGATTGAAGGTAAGCCCTCTTCCAGCCGGATCACACCACCGCGCATGGCGGCGATCACAGGTTCCAGCACGTCCCCTGTTGCGATCGTACGCTCGAACTCTTTCGGGGCCGCAGGGCCGAGGCCGATTACCGCCATCAAATCGCCTTCCTGCAGGCGATAGAGGCCAATCTCGGGCCCGAAATACTGCGCCTCGAACCGTCCGGGTGAGACCTCTTCAAGGGTGATCTCAAGCGTTTCGCCATTGGGCCGGGTAATCGTGACCGGCCCTACCTCTTCTTCGAGGGTCTGGCGAATGATGCGCATCGACTGGCCGTTGGCCTCGGCCCAAAGCGCCTCTTCTTCAAGCTCGGGCTCTTTCATCATCCAATGTGCCAGACGTCGCAACAATTCCAGCTGCGGCCCGCCGCCTTCAAAACCACGGCTCCACAGCCAGGCGTGGTCTGACGCCAACAGGGCCACCCGTCCCTCACCGACCCGGTCCAATACCAACAGCGGCCGGTCCTCAAGGCCGGTCATCAGCACCTGGCCTGAGCGCTCATTCACATCGATCTGGCGCAGCCATGCACCCCAATCCTCGTAATCGCCCAGATTTGTGGTTACAGGGTGCCGATGCCCCAGATCACTGACCATGGGAACGTAGCGCTCTTCGATCACCCGTGCCGTCGGTTGCGCTGGCAGACTGCCCGCGAGGGGCGAGCGGAAGATGCTGTCTGCGGTAGCGAAATCAGGGCCTGCGGCAATCAGCACAGCGCCCCCGTTGTCTATATAGTCGGCGACGTTATCCAGATAGATCGCAGGCAGGATGCCCCGGCGTTTGTAGCGATCAAAGATGATCAGATCGAAATCGTTGATTTTCTCCAGAAACAGCTCGCGCGTCGGGAAGGCGATCAGCGAAAGCTCATCCACCGGGACACCATCCTGTTTCTCGGGCGGGCGCAGAATGGTGAAATGCACCAAATCGACCGAGCTGTCGGATTTCAGCAGGTTGCGCCAGGTGCGCCCGCCGGGATGCGGCTCGCCCGACACCAAAAGAACGCGCAGCCGGTCGCGCACGCCGTTCATCTGGATCAATGCGGTATTGTTGCGATCGGTCAGTTCACCTTCGGCCTCCGGAACCGTGAACTGGATGACGTTCCGCCCGCCATGCGGCAGAGAAATCGGCAGTTCGACATCCACGCCAATGGGTATACGGAATTCCTCCGGCTCGCCCCCATCAACCGAGATTTCAAGCGGCGCGCTGGTGGCCCCGCCCGGAGCCGCCCCGCTGTCTTCAACGCGCAGGGTCAGGGTTACGGGTTCACCGATGATGGCAAAGGCAGGTGCATTGCGGACGATGAGCCTGCGATCCCAGTCGCTCTCACGTCCGGTCTGCAAAAGGTGCAGTGGCGCAGGCAAGTCGGGCGCTTGATCAACGTCATGAACGATCCCGTCCGAGACCACAAGTATACCGGCCACCCGCGCGCGCGGCTCCTCGGCCAGGGCCGCATTCACAGCGGCCATCACCTGCGTGCCTTCGTCGCCATCTCCGTCGCCCACGCGGATGCGGCGCAGCTCGGTATTGTCACGCGACTCGATCTCGGCCGCCAAGGCCTCAGCCGCTTGGGCGGTTTGGTCGGCCCTGTCCGAGAGCGTCTGGCTGGCGCTTTCATCCTCGATCATCAGAACGATATCTGTCAGCGGCGCGCGGTCTTCGACCTGATAGACCGGACCGGCAAGCGCCGCGATCACCACCAAAACGGCCAAGCCGCGCAACGCCCATCCGGACAACCCACGCCAGACCGCCAAGACCACGCCTGCAACGGCGATCGAGGCGACCGCAAGTAGTATTGGCCAAGGGATCAGCGGATCAAAGATAACGGTTCCGGTCATTGTCCCAACCTGTCCAGCAGAGCAGGCACATGGACCTGATCGGATTTGTAGTTCCCGGTCAGCACATGCATCACCAGATTGACCCCAAAGCGATTGGCCAGCTCGCGCTGACGCTCCCCCGCATAGCCACGCCCGACGGGGAGGAGGGCCTGCCCGTTTCGATCAACCGCCCAGGCCCCGGCCCAGTCATTGCCACCGATCACCACGGGCGTCACGTTGTCGTTGAGGTTGCGGAAGGGCATCCCTTCGATCTGTTCCGCATCCAGCGGAGCGGCCTCAACCCAGACATCTGTTCCTGCGTAGCGTCCGGGGAAATCCTGCAGAAGATAGAAGGTCCGCGTTAGCACATGATCGTTCGGAATCGGCTCTAACGCGGGGATATTCAGCGGCGCAGCCAGTTGCTGTAGCTTTCGCCCATTGGGACTGGAGGCACCGAACCCTGCGATATCCGCATCGCGCGTGTCAAACAGGATCATACCGCCCGAGCGCAGATAGGCATTCAGCTTGGCATATGCCTCATCCGAAGGGCGCGGCTGATCCTGCGTGATGGGCCAGTAGAGCAATGGGAAAAAGGCCAGCTCGTCCCGTTCCAGATCAACGCCAATCGGCGCAGCGGGTTCGACCGAGGTTCGGTAGTTCAACGTCTGGGCCAATCCCTGCAACCCGGCTTGCGCGATGTCGTCCACCTGGCTGTCGCCAGTCAGCACATGCGCCAAAACCAGTTCGTGCGTGGCGGCGAGGGCAAAGTCGGTCTCATCGGGCGACTGCGCCTGCGCCTCGGGCACGAGCAACACGGCCCCCATAGCAACCGCTGCCGCCTTGGCCAGACCCAAACGGCCCGACAAGGCCAGAGACGCGACTGCGTCCACGGTCAAAAGGATCAATGCGAGGCTCAGAAGTATTCCTCCCAAGGGCGTCTCGGTTGAGGCCTCCTGCCCACGGATCGGCACATCTGCGGGCCATGCAACAGGGCTGAGCGTTGTATCCTCGGACAGCACATTCCGCGCCAGCTTTTGTTTGCCGCTCTCATAGAGACCGGGGCGAAGGTCGGGCCCGATCTGCCCTGACACCAGCTCAACCCCATCCACACCCGCCAGCGTACCGGCATCGGACAACGCGCCGAACCCATCCATGATCTGAACCGGCTCCCACGTGGTGCCCTCCAATTGCGCGACCTGACGCGATTTCGCGGCCGAGGCAACGGCCAGACGGTCCAGCATTTCCACGAACAGGCCAGACAGCGGCAAGCTGGACCATTCCGCATCGGCGGTCACGTGGAACAGGACAACCTGCCCCAAACCTAGCGCCTTGCGGGTGACCAGAGGGGTGCCGTCCGACAGCGACGCAATCACGCGATCGGCCAAGTTAGGGTCTGGTTGCGCCATGACCTGAGTGGAAACGGTCACATCATTCGGTATCTGCAACCCGTAGAAGGGCGAGTCCTCTGGAAAGGGTGCCAGTGTCTTGGATTCCCCCCAGCTCATCGCGCCGCCAACGGTGCGCCCGCCGCTGCGCAGGCGAACGGGCAGCAGCGTATCCTCTTCGTCGCGCCCCAGATCGCTGGCCGCCATGCGGGGCCCCGCAAACCGCAGCAACAGACCGCCTTGCTCGACCCATTCGATCAGACCAACCTCTTCCGGGCCCGAGATCTGGGCGACATCCGACAGAACAATCACATCGGGATTGGCGGGTAGAACCTCGGGCAAGCCGCCCTCGACAAAATCGGCGGTCGGGATCAGAACCTGCGTCAGGTAGTGCAGCGGCGACAACAGCTCCAGCCCCTCACGGTTGAGGGTTCCTGCAATCAGCGCAACCTCGCGCCGCCGCAGGCTGTCATCGGTCAGCGTCACGGCTCCGGCTGAGCGCTGGCCCTGAAGCTCAAACCGTGTGATCCGGGCGCGCAGCTCCGACGGCAGGGCGAAGTCGATTTGAGCCTGGGTCTCGCCAGCTGCGAACGTCATCTCGGCCGATTGCAATACCCGCGCCGTGCCCGCAGGGTCACGGCCTTGCGCCAGAACGGTCACACTCTCCTCCGGGCCCGGTTTGGCCCGCAGTGCGGTCAATTGAATGACGCCGTCCTGATAAACGGCAGGCAAAAGCGCCAGCGCAGCCGCGTTCGAGCGGTAGACGGTGACTTGCCCGCGGGACTGCAGTTCCGACACTAACTCTGGGTGTTTTTCATACTCCAAGCGGTCGCTGAACCAATGCGTATCAAACCCGCCATCGACCTGATCCAGCGCAGCGATGACCTGATCAACCTGATCCTCGGTCGGCTGCCACGGGTTTGGAACAAGGCCTGGCAAACGGTTGCGCCACGCCTCGGCCGCCTGGAATACGGGCGGCTCCGGCTCGGTCAGGCGCAAGATCGAGACGGGGCGGCCCGCGCGTCCGGCTTCGGTCAATTGCGCGTCGATCTGGTCTAGCGTTGACGACCAGCGCGTGGCCCCGGCCCAGCTTGCATCCAGCACCAACATCAGGGGACCCGTGCCCGTCTGATCACGCGACGGATTCAGCACTGGGCCAGCCAACCCGATGATTATTGCTGCTGCCGCCAGCATCCGCAGCAAAAGCAACCACCAGGGTGTCCGGTCCGATACGGTTTCGTCGTCTTTGAGGCCCAGCAACAGTGTGACCGCAGGGAACATCCGACGGATCGGCGCGGGTGGGACCGCGCGCAGGATCAGCCACAGAATCGGCAGGGTCAGCAGACCCAACAACACCCATGGCGCGGTGAAGCCGATGCCCGCCAAAACGGTCATTGAACACCCCCGTCCAGCGCACGATAGAGCCACAATAGAGCCGATTGCGCGCTTTCTTCGGTGTGGTGCAAACCCAATTGCCAGCCTGTCGCGCGGCACAGATGCGTCAGCGCATCCTTACGCGCAGCGAGGCGGTCCAGATACCGGTCGCGCAGTTCTCCGGCCTTCAGCGTTTCATGCCGAACGGTGCCGCCGACGCTTTCAAAAATGGTGCGGCCCGCGAAGGGAAACGTCTCTTCCCCCGGATCGAGGACTTGCAACAAAACGCCCCGAACGCCGCGATCTGCTGCTTTGGTCAGGGCCAGTTCGACCTCATCCATCGGGCCAAGAAAGTCCGAGATGAACACCGCACGGGCATGAGGGATCATGGCGCGGTGTTCGGGCGGGGCGTAATCGACCTCCGAGTCCTCGGACCATGCCTCGGCCAGGCGTATGATCTGCGCATTCCCGCGTCGGGGCGGCAGGGTTGTACCTGTCAGGCCAACACGCTCGCCCCCGCGCACCAGAAGGATCGCAGCCGCCAGACCCAAAATTCGGGCACGATCCGCCTTGGAGGGCAGCGCCTTATCCGACGCAAAGCGCATCGAGGCCCCCTGATCGACCCACAGCATGACCGATTGCGCGATCTGCCACTCGCGTTCACGAACGAATTGCTGATCTCCGCGTGCCGAGCGGCGGTGGTCGATCATCCGGCGGCTGTCTCCGATCTGAGCGGGACGATATTGCCAGAAGTCGTCCCCCATGCCGGATCGCCGCCGACCATGGTCACCCAACAGAACAGTGCCTGCCAGATGCTCGGCGCGCGCCAATAGAGGCGGCAGCCGGGACGCCTCGACCTCGGAACGTTGACGAAGGGTCAGCGCAGCATTCACGCCGCAGCCTCAGTGCGGATCAGACCAGCCGCTGTGCTATCGATCAGGTCTGCAAGGCTGTCACCCCGCGCACGTGCCGCAAAGTTCAGTGCCATCCGGTGGCTGAGAACCGGGCGCGCCATATCCAGAACGTCCTCGGCATTCGGGGCCAGACGCCCTTGCAGCATCGCCCGCGCCCGCACGGTCATCATAAGTGCCTGCGCCGCACGCGGACCGGGACCCCAAGCAACGGTTTCAGCGACGCGATCCGAGACGCCCGCTTCCTCGGGACGGAACGCGCGGACCAGATCGAGGATCAGTTCCACAACCGAATCCCCCACAGGCATCCGGCGCAACAGGACCTGAGCGGCCAACAGCTCTTCTTTGCTAAAGATCTGATGCGCCTCTTCCTCGGCCACACCGGTGGTGGCCAGAAGGATATCCCGCTCAGTCTGGCGATCGGGGTACTCAACGTCGATCTGCACAAGGAAACGGTCCAGCTGAGCTTCGGGCAGCGGATAGGTGCCCTCTTGCTCAATCGGGTTCTGCGTTGCCAACACGTGGAACGGCGTGCCCAGCACGCGGTCTTCGCCCGCAACGGTCACCGTGCGTTCCTGCATCGCCTGCAGCAACGCCGACTGCGTTCGAGGGCTGGCGCGGTTGATCTCATCCGCCATCAGCAGCTCACAAAAGATCGGCCCCGAAATAAACCGGAAATGGCGCGTGCCATCATCGGCAGTATCCAGAACCTCGGACCCCAGAATATCGGCGGGCATCAGGTCGGGCGTGAATTGAATACGGTTGCCATGCAGGCCCATAACGGTCGAAAGCGTCTCGACCAGTCGGGTTTTGCCCAGACCTGGCAAGCCGATCAGCAGTGCATGCCCCCCGCACAGCAGCGCCGTCAGGGTCAGGTCCACGACCCTCTCCTGCCCGATGAAGCGGCGAGTGATCGAGGATTTCGCCTCTTGCAGCTTGTTTTCCAAAGCTTCGATCTCGGATACGAGGTCGGCAGGTTCGGACATGACTTTCCCTTCCGTGGACTATTATAGATGAAGTCTATCGCGCTGAGAGGAAATGGCAAAAGCAATGAGCGGACAAAAACCTGTGAAACCTTCCCCTGACGGTCTTGCGGCCTCGATCAAAGCGACCAAAACCAAGGGTTTACCCCCCGTTCACCTCTGGAATCCCCCTTTTTGCGGTGATCTGGACATCCGGATCGCCAAAGATGGCACTTGGAGTTATTTAGGCTCGCCCATCACCCGTTTCGAGCTTGTGAAGCTTTTTTCCTCAATTCTTAAGCTGGAGAACGGGAAATACTATCTGGTGACTCCAGTCGAGAAGGTGGGAATCACCGTCGAGGATGCGCCGTTCATCGCGGTGGACGTCGATGCCTCGGGCGAGGGGGTGGCGCAGGCTCTGACTTTCACCACCAAGGTTGGCGATGTCTCGGTGGCTGGGCTGGATCATCCGATCCGCGTTGTCATGGACCCGCAGACCCAGGAACCCTCTCCATACATTCTGATCCGCGACGGCCTGGAGGCCCGGATTGACCGCAAAAGCTTCTATCGGTTGGTCGAGATGGGTGCGCATCATGAGGGCTGGTTCGGCGTTTGGTCTGAACAACGTTTCTTTCCGTTGATCAAATCAGAAGACCTGCCGGACTAAGCCGCCTTAACGACTTTCCGATCCTGCGCCAGCACGACGGCCACAGCAACGATCCCTGCGCCCAAAGCGCGGGTCCAGTTCCACTCTTCCCCCAGCACCAGCATGATCAGCATCACGTAGAACGGTGCGATGTTGATGTGGAACGAGGCCAAAGCAACGCCCAGTTTCCCGACGGATGCGACAAACAGAACCTGGCTGAGGCCCATAGACACCAGAGCATAGATCCCAAGCATTCCGACCTGTTGAACATCAATCTGCGCCGTTGGCATGACGTCCATACCCACTTGGCGTGCCCCAAAGAACAGAAACAAAGCGACGACCAAGCCGCCGAAGAACGTAATAGTGCTGCGCCCGGTTTGGCTCAGCTCGGGGAAGTCCCTCGCCGTTGCCATTGTCGCCCAGCAGAACAACCCGGTGGACACGATGGCGCAAATCGCGCCCAAACCCAATTGCGCGGGCGCCACTGCACTAGTCGCGATCAGACCGCCGATGATAGACACCACAACGCCCAGCGCAAAATTCCAACGTAACCGCCGTGTCCCGGTTGCCAGTTCGATCAGGGTGGCAAACAATGGCGCGCAGGAGGCAATGATGGCTACGGTCACCGGATCTGTCAGTTTTTGCGCCACGATGATAAGGAACATCCCGGCCCCGAGTGTCCCGCCAACAAGCAACGCATGCCCCCAACGGGCGCGTAATACCCGGCTTGGCCCGTCAATCAGAAACCACAAAGGCACCATGACCGCCACGGCAAGCGCCAGACGCGCCACGAACAGCGCGACTGGAGGCCAAGTCTGCAACAACACTTCGGCCGCAGGAAACCCCGCCGCCCAGGTCAGCATGGACGCCACAGCCAGACCGTTTCCAGACAAGGCCGAGCTGCGGCCAGTGGACATAGGAAGAGTGTTCCCGCGCACAGGATCAGGGCTCATCGCCATAGGATCGGACCTTCTGTTGGAACGGCGTAGAAAAATGATTCGCCGTGTTAGCCCAAACATCTCTGGACTTGGGCCTGCCTTCTTGTCGATTTTCGACAATCTGTCGTTTTCAATCCCTTTCCTCGAAAATCGGTGGAGACTAAGCTTGGGCGGATCACCGACCCAAAGGCCTCTCATGCCCAAATTCGCCGCCAATATCTCTCTGCTCTTTGCCGAACTCCCATATCTGGAGCGGTTCCCGGCTGCGGCCGAGGCGGGCTTCAAGGCCGTTGAAATTCTGTTCCCCTATGAGCTGGCCGCGAAAGAGACCCGCCGTGCCCTTCTGGCCAACGGGCTGGAGCTTGTGCTGATCAATGCACCTCCGCCAAACTACACCGGGGGTGAGCCGGGCTATGCCGCCGTTCCAGGCGGTGAAGCGCGGTTCCAATCCGATATCCGCCGCGTCTTGCGCTATGCCGAGGTGCTCAAACCCGGCCTGATCCACATCATGTCCGGCTATGCATCGGGGCCCGAGGCGCTGGATTGCTTTGTCCGCAACCTGCAATGGGCCGCCGACACAGCCCCCAATCAGGCCTTCACCATCGAGCCGCTAAACACCATGTCCCAGCCCGGCTATTTCCTCAACGACTACGATTTGGCCGCCGAGGTTTTGGATCACGTGGATCGCCCCAATCTGGGCCTGCAATATGACAGCTTTCACGCAGAGATGATCCACTCGGACCCGCTGGAGATTTGGGATCGTTTTCACAATCGCGTCATCCACGCCCAGATCGGCGCAGCGCCCCACAGGTCCGAACCGGGTAGCGGAGATCTGGATTTTCAGACCCTATTTAAAGCGATGGAGGTCTCTGGCTATGAAGGATGGGTCAGTGCGGAATATACTCCCTCAACAGCTTTGACGAGCTCATCCCTGGATTGGATGCATAAGGCAGTTCTTGCCAATGCAGATCTCTGATCCGCAAATAGCGCCGTCCGTCCTACCGTAGATACCAAGGAAACGCCTTATGATCCCTGCCCGCTATGCCCGCGCCGTGTTCAGCCTGATCATGTCCGGGTTGATGTCCTGCATCGTCACCGGGATCGCAACAGTCAAAGCCATCGGCTTTGGCCCGTCCACCCTCAGCGATTGGATGGCCTCATGGGCCTTTTGCTGGCCCATCGCCTTTACCGTAATCCTTCTGTTTGGCCCCAGCGTACAACGGTTCGTCAACCGTATGGTCAGGCCGCAGGACTGACCCGCTGCGAAGAGGGTCCGCCGGGCCTGATGAGCAGCGCCTCTTAATGCGCTTCGGCCCAGTTCGCCCCCTGGCCAGCATCCACAACCAGCTTCACGTCCAGCTTAACGGCAGGGTCCGAGGCCCCCTCCATCACGTCCCGCGCAACGCCGATCACCTCATCCACCGCATCCTCTGCGACTTCGAACAGCAATTCGTCGTGGACCTGCAGCAGCATTTTGGCCGGCAACCCATTGATCGCTTCTGGCATCCGCACCATCGCGCGCCGGATCACATCCGCCGCTGTCCCTTGAATAGGGGCATTGATCGCCGCCCGACGCGAGAACCCGGCATGAGGCCCCTTGGCGTTGATCTCAGGCGTATGGATCTTGCGTCCGAACAAGGTTTGCACATAGCCATTCTCTTTCGCGAAGGCGACCGTGTCGTCCATATAGGCTCTAATACCCGGGAAACGCTCAAAATACCGGTCGATAAACCCTTGCGCCTCGGCCCGCGGGATACGTAGGTTTCGCGCCAAACCAAAGCCCGAGATGCCATAGATCACACCAAAGTTGATCGCCTTGGCCTGACGGCGGATATCCGGCGTCATCTCATCCAACGGCACATCGAACATCTCGGACGCGGTCATCGCATGAATGTCCAACCCGTCGGCAAAGGCCTGTTTCAACGCCGGTATCTCAGCGATATGTGCCAAAATCCGCAACTCGATCTGGCTGTAGTCGAGGCTCACCATCACGTTGCCCGGCTCAGCGATGAACGCCTCACGAATGCGACGGCCTTCCTCGGTCCGGACGGGAATGTTCTGCAGGTTCGGATCGGTCGAGGCTAAGCGGCCCGTGTTCGCCCCAGTGATCGAATAAGACGTATGCACGCGGCCCGTGTCCGGGTTGATATGGGTCTGCAGCGCATCCGTGTAGGTCGATTTCAACTTCGAAAGCTGTCGCCAGTCCAGCACCCGACGCGGCAACTCATGCTCGGTCGCGAGGTCCTCAAGAATATCGGCCCCGGTCGAGTACTTCCCGGTTTTCCCCTTCTTTCCGCCTTCCAGGCCCATCTTGCCGAAAAGGATCTCACCCAACTGCGCGGGCGAACCGACATTGAAGTTCTCACCGGCCAATTCGTGAATTTCAGCTTCTAACCCGGCCATTTTCTGCGCGAAGGCGTTCGACATCCGGCTGAGGACATCGCGATCCACCTTAATACCGTGCATCTCCATTTCTTTGAGAACCGGCACCAGCGGGCGTTCGAGTGTTTCATACACCGTCGTCACCTGAACCTGATGCAACTGCGGCTTGAACAACTGCCACAGGCGCAGCGTGATATCCGCATCCTCAGCCGCGTAGGCCGTGGCCTCATCAATTGCGACCTTGTCGAAGGTGATCGCCGATTTGCCCGACCCCAGCAACGGTTTGATCGGGATCGGCGTGTGGCTCAGATAGCGCTCGGACAGAGTATCCATCCCATGCCCATGCTCACCACCATGCATGGCGTAGGACATCAGCATCGTGTCATCGATCGGAGCTATCTCGATGCCATAGCGCGCAAAGATCTTGGCATCGTATTTCATGTTCTGCCCGATCTTGAGGATCGAGGGGTCTTCAAACAGCGGTTTCAGCAGTGTTAGAGCCTTATCCAACGGCATCTGCCCCTCGGCCAGCGCATCCGAGCCGAACAGATCATCCGCCGATCCGTCGCGGTGGGTCAGCGGGATGTAACAGGCCTCACCGGCTTCGATACAAAGCGAAATGCCGACCAGATCGGCGATCATTTCGTTCAGCCCCGTGGTCTCGGTATCTACCGCAACCCAACCACGCTCATAGGCCTGATCAATCCACTTCTGCAAAGCGCTGGCGTCCCGCACGCATTCGTATTTCGACGCGTCGAACGGAAGGGCCTCGACCTCTTCCGCCTCGACCGGCGCGGGCGCATCGGCGATGACCGGGGCCTCAGCCCCTAGCTTGTCGGCAATCCGTTTGGTAAGGGTGCGGAACTCCATTTCCGCCAGAAAGCCCAGCAGGGTATCGGGATCAGGGTCCTGTACTTCGAGGTCGTCGAGGGTGAAATCCAGCGGCGTGTTCTCATCCAACTGCACCAGCTTCTTCGAGAGCTCGATCTGATCCCGCTTTTCGATCAGCGTCTGGCGGCGCTTGGGCTGTTTGATCTCTTCCGCACGATCCAGCAGTGTTTCCAGATCACCATATTCGTTGATCAAAAGGGCCGCCGTCTTGACGCCGATCCCAGGGGCCCCCGGCACGTTGTCAACGCTATCCCCAGCCAGAGCCTGCACATCGACCACGCGATCTGGGCCGACGCCGAACTTCTCGAAAACGCCATCTGTATCGATGCGTTTGTTCTTCATGGCGTCCAGCATTTCAACGCCGCCGCCGACCAACTGCATCAGGTCCTTGTCCGAGCTGACGATGGTCACGCGCCCACCAGCCTCGCGCGCCTGCACGGCAAGCGTGGCAATGATGTCGTCGGCCTCATAGCCCTCAAGCTCTTTGCAGGCGATGTTGAAAGCCTTCGTTGCCTCGCGGGTCAGCGGCATCTGCGGACGCAAATCCTCGGGCATTGCCTCGCGGTTGGCTTTGTAGAGATCATAGAGATCGTTGCGGAACGTGTGCGAGCCCTTGTCGAAGATCACGGCCACATGGGTCGGCGCGTCAGGCCCGGCGTTCCCCTCAACATATTTCTGCAGCATGTTGCAGAAGCCCGACACAGCACCAATCGGCAGCCCATCCGACTTGCGCGTCAGTGGAGGCAGCGCGTGGTAAGCCCGAAAAATAAAGGCCGATCCGTCGATCAGATGCAGGTGACATCCTTTTCCGAAATTGCTCATGCGCGTGCTCCCTGTCGGTCAGGGACGGTTCTGCCACAGGGCCGCGCGACTGACCAGTGAGGAACGTCAGTTAACCGCCAAAGAGGCCGCCAAAAACATCCGAGAAACTGTGAAGCAGCGCCATAATGACCAGCGCGCCTAGGAAAGCAAAAAACGCCATCGCGAAGAACTGAAACAGGATAGCGCCGACGCCAATGGTCACTCCGGCGATGGCAGGCCGCATCCGTTCATGGCGCAAAATGCCAATAACAGAGACGACAATGGCCAATCCGCCCAGCATGGCGACACCGATTTGCAGGAAATCATCCAGATCGCGGGTTTGGGCGACAGGTTCTGGCTGCTCGAGACCTGCAGCGGCGCGCAGGGTGGATTTCCCAAGCTCGGCCGCCAGCTCCCCCAGTGACACGCCGGTGGATTGCTGCGGTGCAAACGGCCCGGCCCAGAACACGAACAGCGCGGCGAACAAAGCCATCGCTGCAAGGCAAAATCCGATCCAGCCGAACACAGGGTTGGCTGTCTCAGTTGCAGTCATGTCGGTCATCACACTCACCTGCGTTGATCTCAGCGAGAGTTACCATGATAAACGCGGCGAGATTGGGGCGGCACCCGTTTGGGCGGGCAATCAGTTTTGCTCTGTGCCCTTCAGGACATATTTGCAATCGCAATAGGGGCATTCGACCCAACCGGTGTCTTCCGGAATCTGCAGCCACACCCGCGGGTGTCCCAACGCGCCTTCGCCGCCATCACAGGCAACACGAGAAGTTTCCACGATCTTCGTTTCCGGCGCTTCGATTGTCACGGCTGGCGATCCTTCACTGGTTGTCGGCCTCGCGGGCATGCATTAGGTGCGTTTATGAGCGATGAGCAAACCGGGGGCAAGAGCCACATGAGCGATGCGGCAATCAGGATCGAAGGGCTGCGCAAGACCTATCGCGGCGGCAAAGGCCAGCCCGAAAAACACGCGCTGAAGGGCGTTGACCTGACCGTTCCGCGCGGGTCGGTCTTTGGTTTGCTCGGTCCGAACGGGGCGGGGAAATCGACCCTGATCAACATCCTTGCGGGGTTGGTGGTGAAGTCTTCCGGCCATGTTTCGATCTGGGGATATGATCAGGACAAGAACCCACGCTCGTCCCGCGCTGCCATCGGTGTCATGCCGCAAGAACTGAACCTCGATCCCTTTTTCACCCCACGTGGTGCGTTGGAGGTTCAGGCTGGTCTCTATGGTGTGCCCAAGGCCGAACGCCGCAGTGATGAGATTCTGGAACTGGTGGGCCTGAGCGACAAGGCCGAGGCCTATGCCCGCACGCTGTCCGGCGGGATGCGGCGTCGGCTGTTGCTGGCCAAGGCGCTGGTGCATCACCCCAAGATCCTGGTGTTGGACGAGCCAACGGCAGGCGTGGATATCGAGCTTCGCCAGATGCTCTGGGCCAATGTGCGCAAGCTGAACGAGCAGGGTATGACCATTATCCTGACCACGCATTACCTGGAAGAAGCGCAAGAGATGTGCGACGAGATCGCCATCATCAATCACGGTGAAAAGATCACCCAGGACAGCACGGCCAACCTGCTGGGCCGAATGGACAGCCGAACGATGGTGATCGCCCCTGACAGCCCCGTTACCGATTTGCCCATGACGGATGGTGTCGAGGCCAACCTGCGCGACGATGGCAGCCTTGTGCTGCAGTACCGCAGCGCCCAGACCAGCGCCGAGCAGGTTCTGGAATCGGTGCGCGCCGCCAATATCCGCATCCGCGACGTCCGAACCGAAGAAGCAGACCTCGAGGATGTGTTCCTTGCGCTGACCTCATCGCGCGCGGATGACACCCCGGCCGAGGATCAGGATCAGCCGCGCCGGGGTATGCACCGGGTCAAGCTCTAGGCCCGGTCGATCCGCGCCTGATAGCAATTGTTCCGCGCTGATCGGACGTGGATGTAAGCGATGTCCGCTCTGTCAAAGATATCAGCAATTTTGGCTCCGATCTGGTCCGTCGGCGTGATGGCACCCGTGCCGTAGACGATCCGATCATCCTTACCATAGCCCTTGATCAGGTAGTCGGGGGAAGACTTCAGTATCTCCGGCAATGCATCTCCTTCGTAACGCTCGCATGGTTTGGCGCACAGGAAAATTGGGCCGGTTTCTGCATAAGGATGTGGCTCTAAAAAGGGTCTATGTGCCAAAGTCAGCATGTCCTGCCCCTCTGGGATGTTCTGCAAGCAATGGCGACAGGGATTACCTGCGCCGGTGGAAACAGCCCGCTCTGGCGTGGCGCCGTAGGCATCTGGCCCGCCCGCCTGCAGGGCGCGGACTTCGTCAGTGGGAAGTGCGGTGATCTTGAACATTTCGGGTCTCCTTTTTTCCCAAACCATGCCCTCCTGATCAGCCGCAAGCGACCCGGTTCCTGCGCAAAGGACTCGAAAAGGAACAAAACGTGAATATAATAGTGACTCGCCATGTATGCCGAGCTGTCGATCACGTCAAACTTCACCTTCCTCACCGGGGCCTCTCACCCCGAGGAGTATATGGAGCGTGCCGTGACCCTGGGCCTGCCCGCCATCGCGATTGCCGACGACAACTCGGTCGCCGGGATCGTTCGCGCCCATACCCAAGCGCGCGAGATCGCCCGTAAGGTGCGCGAACGGCTGGAGTGGGAGGCGCAGAACACGAGCCTAGGCCCGCCCTGCCCCGATCACATCCCCAAACCGCCGTCCTATCCGATCCACGCGGTCCCCCGCCTGATCCCGGCAGCGCGGCTGATCTTCACCGACGCGCCCACCGTCACCGCTCTGCCCCTGAACCGACAGGGCTGGGGAAACCTGTGCCGCATCCTGTCCAAAGGCCGCCTGCGTGCGGAAAAAGGCGATTGCATCCTGCACCTGTCTGACCTGCTGGAGTTTTCCGACGGCCTCCACCTGCTGCTCTGGCCACAAGCAGACCGGTCAACGGGCGGCGCGAGCGCGTGGCGGACACAGTCGCAACAGCTGACGCGCCGCTTTGGTGGGCGGATGCATCTGCTGATGCACCCTCGGTATGATGGCGCGGATGGTACATATTTCTCTTTGTTAGAGACTGAATCAAAGCAACTCGAGATCCCCACCCTCGCCAGTGCCGCGCCAATGATTCACCACGGCGCGCGCCGTAAACTGGCCGATGTGCTGACCGCCATCCGCCTGCGCCGCAAGGTGGATGAGTTGGGCCGCGACGCGCTGGCCAATGGCGAACAGCGGTTACGCTCCGAGGGGGAAATGCTGCGTATCTTCAA
The DNA here is from genome assembly GCF_056535985.1 of Ruegeria sp. AO1. NCBI lineage: Bacteria > Pseudomonadati > Pseudomonadota > Alphaproteobacteria > Rhodobacterales > Roseobacteraceae > Ruegeria > Ruegeria sp. AO1. The sequence goes on along the minus strand of NZ_JBQFJC010000001.1, from coordinate 3,558,622 downwards.
AGGTCACGAGGGGGCCGTCACCCGCGCCCATGACCTCAGCGAGCAGCTCACCTTCTCGCTGGATGAGCTGCGCTATGAATATCCCAGCGAAGGCAGTGAACAGGAAACCCCGACCCAACGCCTGCACCGCCTGGCGCATGAGGGGTTGAAATGGCGCTATCCGGCAGGCGCATCCGAGAAGGCCAAAAAGATGCTGGCCCATGAGCTGAGGCTGATCGGTAAGCTGAAATACGAACCCTATTTCCTGACCGTCCGGGATATCGTCCATTTCGCCCGCTCGCGCGATATCCTGTGTCAGGGGCGCGGCTCAGCGGCCAATTCGGTGGTCTGTTTCTGCCTCGGCATCACCGAGGTCAGCCCCGAGATGGGCACGATGGTCTTTGAGCGCTTCGTCTCCGAGGCCCGCGACGAGCCGCCCGATATCGACGTCGATTTCGAACACGAGCGCCGCGAGGAGGTGATCCAGCATATCTATGACCGCTATGGCCGCGAACGCGCGGGCCTCTGCGCCACGGTCGTTCACTATCGCGGCAAGCGTGCCATTCGTGAGGTCGGCCGCGCCATGGGTCTGACCGAGGACACGATCTCGGCCCTGTCCTCACAGCTCTGGGGCTTTTTCTCGACCAAAGGGCTTGAGGCGCATCGGATGCGCGAAATCGGTCTCGACCCTGAAGATCGACGGCTAAAACAGACTCTAATGTTGGCCTATGAGATCGACGGCTTCCCCCGCCATCTGTCACAACACGTGGGTGGCTTCATCATCACCGAGGGGCGGCTGGACGAACTTGTCCCCATCGAAAACGCCACGATGGAGGGGCGCACGGTCATCTGCTGGGACAAGGACGATATCGACTCCTTAGGCATATTGAAGGTCGATGTCCTCAGCCTCGGGATGCTCACCTGTATCCGCAAGGCGTTCGACCTGATCGGACAGCATCATCAGACCGGCTATACCCTCGCCACCCTGCCGCCCGAGGACCCCGAGGTCTATGATATGCTGTGCAAAGCAGACTCTATTGGGGTGTTTCAGGTGGAAAGCCGGGCGCAGATGAACTTCCTCCCCCGGATGCGGCCGCGTAATTTCTACGATCTGGTGATCGAGGTCGCCATCATCCGCCCCGGCCCGATTCAGGGCGACATGGTCCACCCCTACATCCGCCGCCGGAACGGAGAGGAGGAGGTCAGCTTCCCCTCGGATGCACTGGGTGATGTGTTGGGTAAAACACTGGGCGTGCCACTGTTTCAGGAACAGGCGATGCAGATCGCCATTGTCGGCGCGGGCTTCACCCCGGAGCAGGCGGACCGGCTGCGGCGGTCTCTGGCGACCTTCAAAAAGCATGGCAATGTCAGCGAGTTCCGCGCGCTGTTCCTGCGCGGGATGAAGCGCAACGGGTACGAACAGGATTTCGCGGAACGCTGTTTTTCACAGATCGAAGGGTTCGGGTCTTACGGCTTCCCCGAAAGCCACGCGGCCAGCTTTGCGCTGCTGGTCTATGCCTCGGCCTGGATCAAATGCCACCATCCGGGGATTTTCGCCTGCGCGCTGCTGAACTCGCAACCGATGGGGTTCTATGCACCCGCCCAGATCGTGCGCGATGCCCGTGAACACGGGGTTCACGTGCGGCCAGTCTGCATCAATGCGAGTTTCTGGGACAATGTGATGGAGCCCGACGGCCATGGCGGGCTGGCCCTGCGACTGGGGTTCCGCCAGATCAAGGGCCTCAGCGAGGAGGATGCCAGCTGGCTGACCGCCGCACGGGGCAACGGTTACACCCAAGTGGATGACGTCTGGCGTCGCGCAGGATTGGGGCCGTCGGTGATCGAACGTCTGGCCGAGGCTGATGCCTTCGCCGCCTGCGACCTGACCCGGCGCGAGGCTCTGTGGCAGGCCAAGGCGATTGCGACCGCGAAGCCTCTGCCGCTGTTTTCACAGGATCTGGAAGGCGAGACGTTGGATGAACCCGAAGCCTACCTGCCGCAGATGACATTGGGCGAACAGGTGGTTGAGGATTACGTTGCCACACGCCTCAGCCTGAAGGCGCATCCGGTGGCCCTGATCCGGCATCTGCTGACTCCCGAGCCGCGCGACAAAACCACACCTGTTGCCTGACCTAAGCCCCGGATATCTACCAGTCTAGAGTCGAAATCTGAGACCATTATGACCAGACCCACCTTGCCCCCGCGCTTTCCCGCAACACCGGACCAGATCAACGCGCAGGTCCACGCTTTCTATGCCCGCGTGCGCGAGGATGCCGTTCTGGGGCCGGTGTTCAACAAGCACGTCCATGACTGGCCCGCGCATGAGGACAAGATCGCCGCCTTCTGGCGCAACGCCATCCTTTTTGAGCGCAGCTACAACGGCAATCCGCAGCGCGTCCACAGCGAAAGACCCGACGTGCAGCCCGAGATGTTCGCCCGTTGGCTGGACCTGTTCGAAGAGGTCGCCACCCAAACCCTACCCGCTGAGATCGCCACCCCTTGGGTTGCGCTGGCCCGACGGATCGGTGTGGGGATGAAGGCGGGCGTGCAATCCGCCCGACAGCCCAAGGACGCGCCGCCGATCCTGCGTTGATCTCACAACATGGCGGCTTTGCCGTGTTAGCGGTAAAATAGGGGCTATGCGGTCCGGGAAAATGCGTCTACTCAGGGAAAAGACAGCCCATTTGGCTGCGCCGGCTTAAAGCCACCACACCGACATCACCTGAGGCCAGATCATGAGCACTCAAAACACCACCCTCCGGGGACTTGGTTTCGCGTTTTTGGGATTCGCGGTTTTTGCCAGCCATGACGCGCTGATCAAAGTGCTGGGCGGGACCTACTCGGTGATGCAGATCATCTTCTTCGCCACGTTGTTTTCCTTTGTGCCCATGGCAGTGACAATCCTGACAGACCGCACGACCGGGAATTTCCTGCCACACCACCCATGGCTGGTCTTGCTCCGGTCGGCGCTGATGGTCACATCCATGGTCTGCGCTTTCTATGCCTTTTCGGTCCTGCCTCTGGCCGAGGTCTATTCGCTGCTGTTTGCCTTCCCCTTGTTCGTCACAGTGCTATCGATTCCGATTCTAGGAGAGGTCGTGCGCGTCCAACGTTGGGCAGCGGTCGGCGTCGGGTTGATCGGTGTTCTGATCGTTCTTCGCCCCGGCGCGACGGATATCACACTCGGCCATATGGCCGCCCTGACAGCCGCGTTTTGCAGCGCGTTAGGCTCTGTTCTGGTGCGCAAGATCGGGAATGAGGAACGCTCGGCCGTTCTGATCCTTTACCCGATGCTGCTGGCGATCGTGGTCATGAGCTTGATGCAACCGGCAGTCTATCAACCGCCATCGCTGCTGCATCTGGCGATGATGGCGCTGGTCGGCGTGTTCTCGGTCATCGCGCAACATCTGATCATTCTGGCCTATCGCGCGGCCCCGGCGGGCGTCGTGGCCCCCAGCCAGTACAGCCAGATCATCTGGGCCACTTTGTTCGGCATGATCTTCTTTGGCGAACGACCCGACGGCTGGGTCGCGGTCGGCGCAAGCGTCATCATCGCCTCGGGCATCTTCGTCGTCTGGCGCGAAAGCCGGTCGAACACCACCTCGGCCAACACGCCGGTGCTGCGCGTGCGATCACCAAGGTCAGATACGGGCGCATCGCGACCCGGCGAATGAAAAACGGCGCGCCATACAGCGCGCCGCTTAGGCAAATTCAACTGGTTTAGAGCCTTAGTAGACCACCACCGAGCGGATGCTCTCGCCTTTATGCATCAGGTCGAAACCGTGGTTGATGTCGTCCAGACCCATGGTGTGGGTGATCATCGGGTCGATCTCGATCTTCCCTTCCATGTACCAGTCGACGATCTTGGGTACATCGGTCCGGCCCCGCGCGCCGCCAAAGGCGGTGCCGCGCCAGGAACGGCCCGTGACTAGCTGGAACGGACGGGTCGAGATCTCGGCCCCCGCAGGTGCCACGCCGATGATGATCGACTCACCCCAGCCCTTGTGGGCCGATTCCAGCGCGTCGCGCATCACGCCGACATTGCCGGTGGCGTCGAACGTATAGTCTGCTCCGCCTTTGGTCAGGTTGACCAAATAGGGAACCAAATCGCCTTCGACCTCTTTCGGGTTAACGAAATCCGTCATGCCGAACTTGGTGGCCATTTCGACCTTTGATGGGTTCAGGTCGACACCGACGATCTGATCGGCCCCGGCCAGACGTAGGCCCTGGATCACGTTCAGGCCGATACCACCCAGACCGAACACGATGGCACGGCTACCGATTTCCACTTTGGCGGTGTTGATCACAGCGCCGATGCCGGTGGTAACGCCACAGCCGATGTAGCAGATCTTATCGAAGGGTGCGTCCTCACGCACTTTGGCCAACGCGATCTCAGGCAGGACAGTGTGGTTGGCGAAGGTCGAGCAGCCCATGTAGTGCAGGATCGGATCGCCATCCAAGGTCGAGAAGCGCGAGGTGCCATCGGGCATCAGGCCCTTGCCTTGAGTCTCACGGATTGCCTGACACAGGTTGGTCTTTGGATGCAGGCAGTATTCACACTCCCGACATTCGGGTGTGTAGAGCGGGATCACATGGTCGCCCGGCTTCAGGCTGGTGACGCCCGGGCCGACCTCGACCACGACGCCTGCGCCTTCATGGCCCAGAATGGCCGGGAAAAGGCCTTCGGGATCCGCGCCGGACAGGGTGAATTCATCGGTATGGCAGATGCCGGTGGCCTTGATTTCGACCAAAACCTCGCCCGCCTTGGGGCCTTCGAGGTTCACCTCCATCACTTCCAAAGGTTTGCCAGCCTGAACGGCGACGGCTGCACGGGTGCGCATGGTGCTTGTCTCCCAGTCTTGTTTGACCCGACCCTGCGTCAAATGCAGGGTGTTTTCAACTGCACTTTCATGGCAGATTGGCTAAACATTTGATATTGCAGAAACGACATTGTCATACTGGGGAACGCCAATGCACCGATTTATCCCGATCCTGATCCTTCTGGCCGCCTGCGCCGAAACCTCGACCTTGGACGGAGCAGACCTTGCGCCCGAGGCCTCGCCTGTGGATCTGGCCTTCTGCAAAGGCGATCCGTTTGCGGATTCCATCGGCCAGCCGGTTTCGACCATTCAGGCCAGCCTGCCCGAGCGCGCGCGGGTGTTGGGACCCAATGACATTGCGACTCAGGATTACCGTATTGACCGGCTGAATGTCTTCGTGAACGGTGCGGGCATCATTCAGCGCCTGACCTGCGGGTAAGCGTGGACTCCGGCGCTGATTCTCGGATAAGAACAAAATGGGAACATTTTGATGTCTGCCGATGCCAAAACGCCGAATACTTTCACTCTGGTTTCCCCGTCTGGGGGCTGAACGGCTGATCCGCGCCGCGCGGGGGCTGCATGTCGGACCTTTGGCCGTGGTGGCCGAACAGTCGAACATGCAGGTGATCACCTCACTGAACGCGGAAGCTCAGGCCGCCGGGCTACAGGTGGGTCAGCCGGTGCGCGATGCCCATGCCATGTGTGCGTCCCTGATCACGCGGCACCGCAACGCCCCGGCCGAGGCCGCGTTCCTGACCGCGTTGCGCCGCTGGGCAGGCAAGTTCAGCCCTTGGGTCGCTGAAGAGGCTCCGGACGGGCTGATCGTTGACCTCTCGGGCTGCGCGCATCTGTTTGGTGGGGAAGAGGCGTTGCTGCGCGTACTTGAGGTCGACTGCGCCGATATGGGCCTGAGCGTACAGATGGGCATTGCCGACACGTTGGGCGCGGCCTGGGCGCTGGCGCGCTATGCCGGGCAAGAGGCCATCTCCGACCGCAACGGTGACGCCATCAGCCAAGAGGCCCGCGCCACCCGTGCCCGGGCCAGCCAGCGACGACACTGGACCAAGGGCGGGGCCGCACCGCAAGTGGTGGCCTTGGGCGGCGGGGCGCGGATCGCAGCCCCGGGGCAGTCTTATGGGGCGCTCAGCCCGCTGCCCATCGCGGCGCTGCGGCTGGAGGATCAGGTGGTCGCGCAGTTGAACCGTCTGGGCCTGCGGAGGATCGGGGATCTGCTGGGGCAACCGCGCGCCTCCCTTGCCCGCAGGTTCGGGCGGGGGCTGGTTTTGCGGCTGGATCAGGCGATGGGTAGCGCGCCCGAGCCAGTCTCTCCGGCCCGCCCGCCACATCACTTCGCGGTGCGGATGACTCTGCCCAACCCGATTGGTCTGGTCGAGGATGTGATGGCCGCCATCGACCGGGTTCTGCCGACGCTGTGTGCCAAGCTGGAAGAAAAGGGGCGCGGCGTCCGCACCCTGCGGCTTGAGGCTCATCGTGCCGATCAGGCGGCCGAGGTCATCGAAGTTGGGCTGGCCCGGCCAACTCATGACAAACACCGCATTCGCCCTTTGTTAGAGATGAAAGTTGACAAGATCGACGCGGGCTATGGCATTGACATGCTGCGGCTTGAGGCGGTGCAGACGGAACCCATCCACGCCCGCACCATTGCCGGTCATGCCGAGGCCCGCCGTGTGGCCCGCAACCGGCTGGAGGGCAACACCGCCGTCGAAGACCTTATGGCCAAGTTGGGCGCACGGGTGGGACTGGAGGTCATCACTCGGCGTCACCCTGCGGCATCGCATATCCCCGAGAAAACCGCGCAAGTGCTAGCAGCGGCATGGTCCGAACCGGCGCGAGACTGGCCTGCGCCGCCACGCCCGCGCCCCCTGCAGATGTGGCAGCCCGAGCCGGTGATGGCCCCAGAAACCCCGGATGTGCCCTCCGCCTTTCGCTGGCGCGGGCGTGATTGGCAATTGGCACAGGCCACTGGCCCCGAACGGATCGCGCCGGAATGGTGGCTGGACGACCCTAACTGGCGCAGCGGCGTGCGCGATTACTGGGTTGTGGTGACCGAACAGGGGGAGAGGCTCTGGCTGTTTTATGGCCACGGCGGCACCATGTCCGCAGGCTGGTTCTGCCAGGGGCAATTTGGCTAGAAGCCCAAATTAGGGTCTATTTTCCGCGATAAATCAGGATGTCGGGCAGATAGTCCAGCAACCGGATCACCCAGGAAAACGGGGCCGGAAAATCGGTGCGGAACCGGCGGCGCGACATCGCTTTGATCACACGCTCTGCCGCGTCTTCAGCCGACATCAGCATGGGCATTTTGAAATTGTTCTTCTCAGTCAGGCGGGTTTTGATAAAGCCGGGATTGACGATCCGAACCGTCACGCCCGTACCCGCCAGATCAAACCGCATGGTCTCGGCCAGCGAGACCAGCGCCGCCTTGCTAGCTGCATAGCCCACCGCCGCAGGCAAACCGCGATAGCCCGACAAAGAGCCGATCAGAGTGATATCCCCGCGTCCGGCGCTCACGAAGCCCGGCACGGTTTCACCCAACACCCGAAGGGCACCGGTGTAGTTCACGTCGGTCATCGACAAGACCGCCTCGGTATCCCAATCACCGGTGCGCATAGGCTCATAGGCTCCGGCGTTGTAGACAAGACCATCGACCTCTCCGACTTCAGCCACGGCACGGCGCACGGCCTCAAGGTCGGTCACGTCAAAAGGCACCGCACGCGCATTGGGAAGGGTTGCGCAGATCTCGGCCAGCCGATCCGCATTGCGCGCCGACAGGACAAGATGCGCGCCGCGCTCGCTTAGCCCTTGGGCCAAAGCGCGCCCGAGCCCTTCGCTCGCGCCTACAATCCAATACGTCTTTCCTTCGAAACCGGTCATGCCTGCCCCAACGTGGAACCATGAAACAACGCCCCATGCGCGGTTACGGTTCTGCTTCAGCTATCATGTATATTTTACGACCAAGCCAACCGGTCGGATCATCCCCAGCTGAGTGAATTTTGCCACGAAGTCACAATATAGTGCGTTGGGAAATATAATCTAACCTGATTGATCCGCGTCAGAACCTGCTACGTATCCATAGATAAATGTCGCACTTAAGGGGATCACATGTTCGACGAAACGCGAGGCGAGCGCAAGAAAATCGCAGTCATAGGTGCAGGCATTTCAGGACTTTCCGCAGCTTACTACCTTTCAGAACAGCACGATATTACCGTTTATGAGGCCGAACCGCGCCTTGGCGGGCACGCCCGAACCATGATGGCGGGCAAAAACGGAGATCAACCGGTCGATACCGGCTTTATCGTCTTCAACTACGCGACCTACCCCCACCTGACCAAGCTGTTTGATGAGCTGAACGTCCCCGTTGAGAAAAGCGAGATGAGCTTCGGCGCGACCATCGATAATGGCCGCATTGAATACGGGTTGAACACGCTGCGCACTCTGACAGCCCAGAAACGCAACCTATTGCGACCGTCTTATTACAAGATGATCTCGGACATCCTGCGCTTTAGTAAAGAAGCCCCGGATGCGGCGAAGGATGATGACACAACCATTGGAGAACTGGTGGACCAGATGCGTCTGGGTCATTGGTTCCGCCACAACTACCTCATGCCGATGTGTGGCGCGATCTGGTCCACGCCGGTTGAGTTTGTGGATCAATTCCCGGCCCGCTCGCTGGTGCAGTTCTTCCGTAACCATGCTCTGCTGGCCAGCGGCCGCGCCAACCAGCATCAGTGGTACACCGTCAAAGGCGGCAGCATTGAATATGTGCGCCGAATTGATGCCGCGCTGCGGTCGCGTGGATGCGACATCCGTCTGGCGGCTCCGGTAGATCACGTACAGCGTCATGAGACCGGCGTCACGGTCACCAGCCAGGGCCACGCCGATCAGTTTGATGAGATCATCCTTGCGACCCACTCGGACCAGTCGCTGGCCATTCTGGGCGACAACGCCACGGCGGATGAGGCCGCGGCCCTTGGCGCGATCCGCTATCAACCCAATCACGCGATCCTGCATTGTGATGAAAGCCAGATGCCAAAGCGGCGCGCCTGCTGGTCCAGCTGGACCTATCGCTCACAAGCCGGGGATGTCGGCGTGACCTATTGGATGAACCGGTTGCAGAACATCCCGGACAGCGATCCGCTTTTTGTATCGTTGAACGCGTTTTCGCAAATTGCCGAGGACAAGATTTATGACCAAGTCGAGTTCGCCCACCCGGTTTTCGACAAAGCCGCGCTGAAAGCGCAGGGGCAAATTCGCGACATGCAGGGACAAAATCACACCTGGTACGCCGGAGCTTATAACCGGCACGGGTTCCACGAAGACGGGATCGCCAGCGCGATGCATGTCGTCGACCGCTTGCGCGGCGCCCCGAACATTACCGGAGCTGACAATGGCATTCTTGAAAAAGATCCGGCCATCCATGTGGCCGCCGAATAAATCCACTTTGCGCGCAGCGCTGCTGTCGATCGCCTTACTGTCGAGTGGTGGGGCAGTGGCGTCGCCTCTGTCCAGCGAACTGAGTGATCCCAAGCTTTTAGGCAGCTCGACATTTAGGTTCTTGGGCCTGCCTGTCTATGACGCCAAGCTATTCACGCCTGCTGGAGCGGCATTCAATTGGACCGAGGATTTCGGGTTGCAACTGACTTATCGAAAAAACCTCGCACAAAAGGCTCTTGTAGAGTCGACGCTGGATGAGATGGCAAGGCAAGGCAATCCCGCGCCGACAAAGGCCCAGCTAGAGACCTGTTTTCAAGCAGTCAGCAAAGGTGACAGCTATCTGGCCATATCCGAAGGACCTAACAAAGTTGGGTTTTGGCGCAATGGTGCACAAACCTGCACACTAACCAACACAGGCATCAAGAAATCATTCATGTCGATTTTTCTTGGCGACAACACTCGGTCCGCCAGTTTTACACGGCAGTTGAAGGGACAGTGATGCTGTATCCCCGGGTCAGCCTTTATGCGCTGATGCTCGCTGCGGCGGGTATCCCGCTCTATATTCACCTGCCGCGCTTTGCGGCGGTGAATTTGGGCATTGGCCTTGGGGTGATCGGAACCGTGCTGCTGGTGATCCGGCTGGTCGATCTGGTGCAAGACCCGCTGATCGGCTGGGCCATCGACCGCTGGCCCGGCGCGCAGCTGCTGTTTGCAGCTCTGGCGGCGCTGGGGCTGGCGGTCGGGTTTCCGCTGCTGTTCGGCCTGCCGGACGGGGCCAGCGTTGGCGCGCTGGTCGCCATCCTCGTGCTTCTGTTTTCGGCCTACAGCCTGGGCACAATCCTGCTTTACGGGCGCAGCGCAACTCTGGCCAAACAGGCCGATCCGCAAGAGCTGATGCGCCTCGCCGCCTTCCGCGAAGGCGGGCAACTGACCGGAGTTGTGCTGGCTGCCAGTGCCCCGGCCCTGTTCGTTGCCCTCGGCGCGCAGGGACAGGGCTATCCCGCCTTTGGCCTGTTTCTGGGCGCGCTGGCGTTGCTAACCCTGATCGTCACCATACCAATGTGGCGACGCACACCCATCACGGGCGAGGGTATCTCGTTCACCGCGCTTGGACAATCTGGCGCCCTCCGCCTGTTGGTTCTAGCGCTGGTCAACAGCCTGCCGGTCGCCCTTACAGCCACGCTGTTTCTGTTCTTCGTCGAGGACAAATTGCAGCTTTCCGGTATGGCCGGCCCATTGCTGATCCTGTTCTTCCTCAGCGCTGGGGCCAGCGTGCCGCTCTGGGCGCGGCTCAGCAACCGGATTGGCCCGAAACAGACCCTGATGATCGCAATGCCGCTTGGCATCGCCTCCTTCATCGGCGCGGCCACCCTCTCGGCCGGAGAGCTGACTGCCTTTGCCATAATCTGCCTGGCCTCAGGCGCAGCGGCAGGGGCGGATATCGTGATCCTGCCCGCCATGTTTTCAGTGGTGCTGACACGCGCGGGGCTGAATGCCTCCGCCGCGTTTGGCATCTGGTCTTTCGCTGGCAAGCTGGGCCTCGCGCTCGCTGCCTTTTTCACCCTGCCCCTGCTGGAACGCAGCGGCTTTTCACCCGGTCAAGCCAACTCGGCACAGGCTCTAAACACACTCACATTCGCCTATGCCCTGCTGCCCTGCATCCTGAAGCTGGGCGCATTCGGGATGGTCTTGACCCTGCCTACGGAGGTCCCAGCCAAATGAATACGCTTGTTGTGATTTTGCTCGCCATCCTCGTTATCGTGGCGGTCAAAAGACGGTTCCTGAGCTTTCGCTCACAATCCCCGGCTGACTATTCGGGAACGGGACCAGAGTTTTCCCTGACCAAACACCTAAATGGAGATATCCTTTCCGAGGGGCTGATCTATGGCCCGAACGGCAAGATGTCGAACAGCTTTGTTGCCCGCATGGTCGGTGAATGGGACGGCAACACCGGCACTCTGGCCGAATGGTTCACCTATTCCAACGGTAAACAGATGACCCGAAAGTGGTATCTGACGCTGGGCACCGGCAACACGTTCACGGCTAAAGCAGACGATATCGTCGGTGAGGGCAAAGGCGTGATCTCGGGCTCGACCGTCAAGCTGTCCTACCGGATCATCCTGCCCGAAGACGCCGGAGGGCACACGCTGGACGTGACCGACTGGATGTACCTGACCGAAAACGGGGCGATCATGAACCGCTCAGAGATGCGCAAATTCGGCCTCAAGGTGGCGGAACTGGTGGCAACCATGCGACCCGCGCCCGAGGTGCAGACCGCGCATTTACCCGGAGCAAACGGGTATGATGCGGACGCTGAAAACAGGCCGCTACAATGACCCGGCTTCGTTTTCTGATCTCACTGGTCGCAATCACCAGCCTGACGCTGCTCGCGGCCTGCTCGGCTAAACCGCGGGTGCCCAAAAGCTTTCTGTCCGACCGGCAGCTGAACCTCGAAGAGTTCTTCGAAGGCAAAACCGTGGCTTATGGTCAGTTCCAGGACATTCTGGGCAACGTGCCGCGCCGTTTCACGGTTGAGATTGACGGCACATGGGACGGAGAAACCCTGACCTTGGTCGAGGATTTCGTCTACGATGACGGCGCAACCGAACAACGCGTCTGGACCCTGACTAAAACCGGCGAAGACACCTGGACCGGCACTGCTCCGGGTGTTCTTGGTGTGGCCGAGGGGATCGAGCGCGGCGATACCTTCAACTGGAAATACAAGATCGACCTGCCGATCAAAGAGGGCACCATGCGTGTAAACTTCGACGATTGGATGTGGCTTCTGGAAGATGACCGCCTGCTGAACCGCGCCTATGTTTCGCGTTTTGGCGTCCGTATAGGCGAGGTTATCCTGTTCTTCGAGAAACTGTGACGGCCCGACGGGGCCTCGGCGCGCTGATCCGGCTGCTCCACCCTGTCGCGTTCATAGAAGATAAACTCATCAACCCAACCGAACATCTTGTTCGCCTCAGGCGCGCGTGGTTCAGGGGGCGGCGGCGCGGCCTTGGCCTTCACCTGCGCCCGCGCGACCTCGGCCCACAGGAAAAATACCCCGTGCCGGGTGCCGTTAAGATGCTCGGGTATTTTGACCCACACCACCTGTGAGGATTTTCCGGATTTCTGCTCGATTTTTGCCCCCGGGTTTCTAACGCCCTTTAGCCAAACGATAGCAAGTGTTGCTGAATCCGCCAATTTTTTCGAAGCGCGCAGGCGGAAATCCACTCGAAAGTCGCCAAATAACACGTTTGAATATAAGTGCAATTTGCGCAAGCAACCAAAGGTGGTGCCGCAAACGGGCACCGCCACCTCAAGCGTTTACCATTTTGGTGGAGTTGAAACCGATCCTCAGAAACCTGGCATCGACGCTCAAGTGTTTCGGTTGGATGCAAGTTTCCCGTCATTGGCGACAAGCACTCTCATGCATTTCTTCGGTCTCTTTGAAAAAAGTGGTGAGCCGTGCAGGATTCGAACCTGCGACCCACTGATTAAAAGTCAGTTGCTCTACCAACTGAGCTAACGGCCCACTCTTTTGTCTGGATCTGTACGATCCGTGGCGCTCTTTAAGGCATTTTCCCGACCGGGTTCAAGACCTTATTTTGCACCTCGTTTCGCCAGAGTAGTCAGTGTTTCCGGCGACCCGATAGGCGGCCTAATTAGGCAGGTGGCGCAGGGGGGTCAAGCCCTTTTTTCAGGAATCGTCACCGCAGGGTGGATTCATCGCAGGACCAACGTTATATGCCCGCCATGCAACAGAGACTCGATACCGGTTTGCCCTTCATGAAGATGCACGGGCTGGGCAATGACTTCGTCATTGTTGACGCGCGCGCGCAGGCGACGCCGATAAGCGCTGCGTTGGCAAAGGGAATCGGACACCGCCAGTTTGGTGTCGGATTCGATCAGCTGGCCGTGATCGAGAACGGAGCGGCCGACGCGCATCTCGTGTTCTACAACGCAGACGGGTCGACCTCGGCCGCTTGCGGGAATGCCACGCGGTGTATCGCCCGTTTCCTGATGGAAGAAGGCGGCAAAACAGACCTGACTCTGACGACCGAACGCGGCACGTTATGCGCGCAGGATGCAGGCAACGGCCTGACCTCGGTCAATATGGGGCAGCCCCAGCTGGACTGGCAGGACATACCTTTGGCTGAAGAGATGGACACGCTGGAACTCCCGATTGAGGGCACGCCCTCGGCGACAGGCATGGGCAACCCCCATTGCACGTTTTTCGTGGACGACGCTGAAGCGATCCCCCTGGCAGAGTTCGGCTCGCGGTACGAACACCATCCGCTCTACCCCGAACGCACCAATGTGCAGGTGGCGCAGGTGATCGGGCCGGACCACATCCGTATGCGCGTCTGGGAGCGTGGGGTGGGGATCACGCTGGCCTCAGGGTCCTCGTCCTGCGCTACAGCCGTCGCCGCGGCCCGGCGCGGCCTGACGGCGCGCAAAGTGCAGATCGAGCTGGACGGCGGCACAATCTGGATCGATTGGCGCGATGATGGCGTCTGGATGACCGGGCCGACCTGCCATGTGTTTTCGGGCACTCTGACCTCGGAATTCCTGAGGTCACTGGGATGAGCGCCCCCAAATTCACCACTCTGGGCTGTCGCCTGAACGCCTATGAGACTGAGGCGATGAAAGAGTTGTCTCAGCAAGCGGGTCTGCAAGATGCGGTGATCGTCAACACCTGCGCCGTGACAGCCGAGGCGGTTCGCAAGGCCCGGCAAGAGATTCGCAAGCTGCGCCGCGAAAACCCCAATGCGCGCCTGATCGTGACCGGATGCGCCGCGCAGACGGAACCGCAGACCTTCTCGGCCATGGACGAGGTTGATGCGGTGATCGGCAATACCGAGAAGATGCAGCCTGATACCTGGAAAGGCATGGCGGCTAACTTCATCGGCGAAACCGAAACCGTTCAGGTCGATGACATCATGTCGGTCACTGAAACGGCAGGGCACCTGATTGACGGGTTCGGAACCCGCTCGCGCGCCTATGTGCAGGTCCAGAATGGCTGCGACCATCGCTGCACCTTCTGCATTATCCCCTATGGCCGCGGAAACTCTCGCAGTGTGCCGGCTGGAGTGGTCGTGGATCAGATCAAACGGCTGGTCGACAAAGGCTATAACGAGGTCGTCCTGACCGGTGTTGACCTGACCTCATGGGGCGCTGACCTGCCTGCACAGCCCAAACTGGGCGATCTGGTCATGCGCATTCTGAAACTTGTGCCAGACCTCCCGCGTCTGCGCATCAGTTCGATCGATTCGATCGAGGTGGACGAAAACCTGATGCAGGCCATCGCGACCGAGCCGCGCCTGATGCCACATCTGCACCTGTCCCTGCAGCATGGCGACGACCTGATCCTGAAACGGATGAAACGCCGCCACCTGCGCGATGACGCCATCCGTTTCACCGAAGAGGCGCGCAGCCTGCGGCCCGACATGACCTTTGGTGCCGACATCATCGCTGGCTTCCCCACGGAAACCGAGGCGCATTTTGAAAACTCCCTCAAGCTGGTCACGGACTGCAACCTGACCTGGCTGCATGTCTTCCCCTACTCCAAGCGCGAAGGCACGCCAGCGGCGCGAATCCCACAGCAGGTCAACGGCAAGATCATCAAGGACCGCGCCGCCCGCCTGCGCACAGCCGGAGAGGCGCAGGTCGCCAAGCACCTCTCAGCACAGATCGGTCAAACCCATCACATCCTCATGGAAAACCCGCATATGGGCCGCACCGAACAATTCACTGAAGTCAGTTTCGACACCCCCCATCCCGAAGGTCAAATCGTCACCGCGACGATCACCGGACAAACTGCGACCCAGCTACAAGCCTGATCCGCTCTTCATCTGGCTAAAAATACCCCGTTGGGGTGAGCGGCGTAAAAGAAATCGTCCAGTGGACGATTTCAGCCGCGAACGGGCGGAGCCCCGGAATTGGCCGCAGGCCAAGAGGGGCTGGCCCCTTTGCCCCATCAAAAAGAAAAACCCCCGCGACCTGAAAGGCGCGGGGGTCTTCAATTTCAAAAGCTCAAAAGCTTTACTGCTCGCGTAGCTTGCCTTTATGCGGTGCCCACAGGCGCTTGTTGACCAGATACAGCAGCACCGACAGGACGGTCAGGAAGATCACGCCGACAAAACCAGCGTTCTTGCGGTCCGTCAGCTTGGGCTCCGCAGCCCACATCAGGAAGGCTGCGACGTCTTCGGACATGGCTTCGACAGTGGCCGCGTGGCCATCGGCGAATTCAACCTGATCTTCGGACAGCGGCGGGCCCATCGAAATCCAGCCTCCAGGGAAGGCCTTGTTTTCGTACAGGATGGTGCCTGCCTCTTCTTTCTCTTCACCAGTGTAGCCGTCCAGCAGAGAGGCGATGTATTCCGCGCCGCCCATGCCTTTGACCAGCTGGTTGATGCCAAGACCGTAGGGGCCGTGGAAACCCGCGCGGGCTTTTGCCATCAGGCTCAAGTCCGGCGCGCCAACACCGTTGTTCGCCGGGAAGTGGTCGGTCGGGATTGCCGGGCGGAAATCGTCCAACTCGGGATCGAAAACCTCGAAATTGTCCGCGGCGTAAGTGATCACCTGCTCTTCGCTATAACCCAGCGCTTCCAGATCGCGCAGAGGAACGTATTGCAGGCCGTGGCAGGCCGCGCAGACTTCGGTATAGACCTGAAGACCGCGTTGCAGCTGGTTCTGATCCCAGGTTCCAAACGGACCCTCAAACGAGAAGTCGAAATCCTCGATATGAGTATCATAGTCGCCTGCCGCAAAAGAAGCGGCAGGGGTAAGAGCCAGGGCAAACGCAGCGCCGATTGCAAGTTTCTTGAACATGTTTCCGGTCCCTCTTCTTACTCGGCCGGCGTGGCGTCGGCGTCAGCCTTGCCATAATGCGCGTTGAAGTCTTCTTCGATGGTCTCAGGCGGGGCCAGAGGTTTCTCGATCACACCAAGCAGCGGCAGGATTACGAGGAAATACGCAAACCAGTACGCAGACGCGATCAGCGAGAAGGTCGCATAGGGCTCTTCCGCAGGCATCGCACCCAGCCACATCAGGGCAAAGAAGTCGATGATCAGCAGGTAGAACCACCATTTGAACATCGGACGATACCGACCCGAACGCACGGTCGAGGTGTCCAGCCAGGGCGCCAGGGCCATGGCCAGGATCGCACCGAACATCGCCAGAACACCGAAGAATTTCGCATCAATGATGCCGCCGGTGATGAAGCTGGCGAACTGAACAACCCAGACCTCGCCGGTGAAGGCGCGCAGGATCGCGTAGAACGGCAGGAAGTACCATTCGGGCACGATATGTGCAGGCGTCACAAGCGGGTTGGCCTCGATATAGTTATCGGGATGGCCCAGATAGTTCGGCATGAAGCCCACGATGGCCCAGAACACGACAAGGATGACCGCCAGAGCGAACAGATCCTTGATCACGAAATACGGCCAGAAGGGCAGCGTGTCTTTCTCGGCCTCGGCCTTTGAGCCGCGACGTACTTCAACACCCGTAGGGTTGTTGTTGCCGGTGGTGTGGAAGGCCCAGATATGCACGATAACCAGCGCCGCAATGATGAACGGCAGCAGATAGTGCAGCGAGAAGAAGCGGTTCAGCGTGGCGTTATCCACTGCGGGTCCACCCAGCAGCCATGTCTGCAACGCATCACCCACAAACGGGATCGCGCCAAACAGGCCGGTGATCACGGTCGCACCCCAGAAGGACATCTGGCCCCAGGGAAGAACGTAGCCCATGAAGGCGGTGCCCATCATCATCAGGTAGATCAGCATACCGATGATCCACGTGATCTCACGCGGGGCCTTGTATGAGCCGTAGTAGAGACCACGGAACATGTGAATGTAGACCGCGACAAAGAACAGCGACGCGCCGTTCATGTGCAGGTAGCGGATGAAATAACCACCATTCACGTTACGCATGATGTGTTCGACGCTGGCGAAGGCCAGATCGACATGCGGCGTATAGTGCATAACCAGCATGATGCCGGTGACGATTTGCAGCACCAGGCAGAAGGCCAGAACGATGCCCCAGATCCACATCCAGTTCAGGTTCTTGGGTGTGGGAATCATCAGGGTGTCGTACATAAGGCCGACGATAGGCAGGCGGCTGTGCAGCCACTTTTCGCCGTTTGACTTCGGCTCGTAGTGATCGTGGGGAATGCCGGACATAAGTTGGGTCTCCCTTAGCCGAGTTTAATGGTTGAAGCGTCGACCCACTCGACCGGTGGGATCGGCAGGTTCTCTGGCGCGGGGCCTTTGCGGATCCGGCCTGCCAGATCGTAGTGCGAGCCGTGGCAGGGGCAGAACCAGCCGCCAAAGTCGCCGGCATCACCCAGAGGCACACAACCCAGGTGGGTACAAACGCCCATCTGAACGATCCACGCGCCCTCTGCCTCGCCTTCGGGCGATGGCATGACGCGGTTTGCGTCGGTCGCGGGTGCATCGGCGTTGATGTTGAAGTTCCGGGCCAGCGGGTCTGGCAGGTTACCTACCGCTTCTTCGTCCTGCTGCTGCGCTTCGGCGATTTCAGCGCCGGTGCGGTGACGGATGAAGACCGGTTTACCCAGCCACTTGACCGTCAGCTGTGTACCCGGCTCAACCCCGCTTACATCCGTACGGATCGAGGACAGAGCCTGCACATCCGCCGACGGGTTCATCTGATTGATCATGGGCCATACCGCAGCACCGGTCGCAACGACCCCTGCGCCGCCCGCGACGTAGTACAGGAAATCTCTGCGGGTGCCTTCGTGGTCTTCTACGTGGGACACGAGGTTTTCTCCGATTGTCTAGCGCCCGTGCGAACGGGCCAATAGCTGGAACCCGGCACGGATGCCGGGTCTTAGCGGAATTCTCTACCGAGCAGAATAGTATTCGTCCAGCGGTGTTGAATGCGCAATACGCCGCATCTGCGTAATTTATCATCGCGCGGGGCAGTCTTTTTGATGTTTCTCGCCCTCATGTTTCAACGAAGCGTCGAATCAGCCCCGCTTGATTCGCGCCCTGTGACCCCAATCTGGCCAGGACCAGCGAACCTAGGCCGACAACACAAGCGTGTCGCATTGGTGCGAAAACCTGAAAAATCCGACATACGAAACCGGGTTTGTTAATCAACAAATCATATGCCTGAAATAGACGATTTTTCGCACCGCGAACGGGCCTGTTTCCTGTTGCACTTATTGCGCGAATACCTGATGCCCGGTTTCGCGCGAACGCCGATCAGGAGATCCCCCATGTCAAAGACCCACTTGGCCGCCGTTCTGTTAACGATTTCTATTTCGACCCAAGCCACCGCGGCCGGAGACCCCGCCAAAGGCGAAAAACTCTACAACCGCTGCTCGACCTGCCACGCGATCATCAAGGATGGCGAGGTTCTGGTCAAAGGCGGCATCACAGGCCCCAACCTATACGGGGTCGTGGGCCGCACCGCCGGATCCGAGAACGACTATCGCTATGGCAGCGAACGCCTGCCAATTGGCATGTTCACCGACGACATGATCCGCGCCGGTGACGCAGGTCTGGTCTGGACCGAGGAAAACATCGCCGCCTACTCCGAGGACCCGATCGGGTTCATCAAAGAGTTCCTGCAGGACGATACCGCCCGCCCGAATATGAGCGTGAAGCTCAAGAAAGGCGCGGACGACATCGCCGCCTATCTGGCGACGTTCAGCCAGTAAGGTCTACGTCACCGGGCGCGTGGCGACCATGCTCGGACGCGCGTCAAACTCGGCAAACCAGGTTGCGAGGGCATCATTGCCCTTGCGCCAGCCCCGCGCGTCATGGCGCAGATCCAGATAACCCAGCGCACAGCCCACGGCCACCTGTCCCATGTCCAGCGGACCCGACAGATGCGCCATCCAACGCTGATTCAGGACGGCACAAGCGCGTTCGACCTTGACCCATTGCGAGTCGACCCATTCATCCCATTGTTTGTCTTCGGGACGCAGTCGGCTTTCATATGTCATCAGCAGCGCCGCATCCAAAATGCCATCTGCCAGCGCCTCAAGCGTCAGAACATCCCAGCGCCGCGCACCCTCGGGATAAAACCGCCCCCCGGCGCGGTTATCCAGAAAGGCGCAGATCACACGACTGTCGAACAGGGTCGGGCCGTCGGGGCGCTCCAGCGCCGGAACCTTGGTCAAAGGTGCCTTGCCGATCAAGGGCGCGGCCGGGGCCACTGGCGTACCCGCCACCGTTTCCAACTCAACATCCTCTAACTGTTCGGTTTCATGCAACAAGACCATGACTTTACGGACATAGGGCGAAGTCAGACTGTGATAGAGTTTCATGCGCGCACTCCTTTGTTTGGGCCGACCTTACAACAGGGTGCAGAAAACAAAAGCCGTCATTTCCCTGAGGGCTCTACAGCGCGCATCAACTCCTGCAGGGCCTGCACCTCTGAACCGATTCCACAACTCCCGACCTGCTCCGCCGCCCGCATACGAACGTCATCGGGCTTGTTCTGGTTCAGCTTCCACGTGCCCTGAATATCCTCGACCCGCATCCGGCAGGGCAGAATCATCCGCATCATCCGCTCCAGCGCGTCGTCATCCATCTTGCTGCTGTGCCAGGGCGGCTTCGGGCGCAGCCGGCCTTCAAAAAACGCCGACTGCCGATCCAACAAATCCCGCATCTCCTCCGCCGGGCGCAATTCCAGAATGCCGGATAGGTGAACGGCGACATAGTTCCATGTCGGCACCTGATCGCTCACCTCATACCAATCGGGCGACACATAGCTATCCGGACCAGAAACCGCGATTCGCGCTGCCTGCGGTGTCCTCAAAAGCCGGACAATCGGGTTCGACCGCACGAGATGCAGCTCAGCCACCGAGCCATCTTCGGACAGCAGAAATGGCACATGACTGATCAACGGCGCAGCATCCGTCGACACGGCCAAAACGCCAAAACCGCGATCACGGGCAAAGGCGATATGTCGGCTGATCTCCTCAGCGCGGAAGGCGGGATTAGGGTGCATGAGACTCCTCCTGCCAAATCTCTTGCAGAGGAGGCCCAATCTATGCAAGGTCCGCCTCGTTCTCAGGGCGGGGTGAAATTCCCCACCGGCGGTATGCGGGCGATGACCCGTAAGCCCGCGAGCGACCTCGTCGTATTTGCGAAGGGGTGTCAGCAGATCTGGTGAGAGGCCAGAGCCGACGGTTAAAGTCCGGATGAAAGAGAACGTGCCAGATACGTCGGTGATGCGGCGTGTCCGCTCGTGATCGCCTTGGGTGAAGTGTCTGTTTTGCTAAGGAGATCATGATGACACACACCCGCTATGCTTTTATCAAAGCCAACTGGCATTCCGATATCGTTGACCGCGCGCTTGAAGGGTTTCTGGAACTCATCCCCGCCGATCAGGTGGATGTGTTCGACGTCCCCGGCGCGTTTGAAATGCCCCTGATCGCCCGTGATCTGGCACAAACCGGCCATTATGCCGCCGTCGCCTGCGCTGCCTTCGTGGTTGATGGAGGCATCTACCGGCACGATTTCGTGGCCCAAGCCGTGGTTGACGGCTTGATGCGCGCAAGCCTCGACACCGGCGTTCCGGTGCTGTCGGTCTCGCTCACCCCACACCAATATCAGGAAACCGACCACCACAACGCCATCTACCGCGACCACTTCGTACAAAAAGGGCGCGAGGCCGCCACCGCCGCCCTCAACATCACAAAAACCCGCCAGGCGATCAACGCAACCTGATCCTTGTTCTGTTTGAAAATACCTCGGGGGAGGCGCGCTTGCGCGACGGGGGCAGAGCCCCCTCCCCCTATATCAAATGCAAATTCGCTTGAGGCCAAAGGCTCTCCCCGCTAATCACAACCCCGCAAAGGAGCCCGCCCCATGTCGATGAACAGCTTTGGACACCTCTTCCGCGTCACCACCTGGGGCGAAAGCCACGGGCCCGCTTTGGGCGCGACGGTCGACGGCTGCCCTCCGGGCGTGAAGATCGACGAGGCGATGATCCAGCACTGGCTGGACAAGCGCAAACCGGGGCAGAACAAGTTCACCACGCAGCGGCGCGAACCTGATCAGGTCAAAATCCTCTCTGGCGTGTTCGAAGGCCAGACCACCGGTACGCCCGTTCAGTTGATGATCGAGAACACCGACCAGCGCTCGAAAGACTACGGTGATATCATGGAGAAGTTCCGCCCGGGACATGCCGATATCACCTACTGGCAGAAATACGGCATCCGCGACTATCGCGGTGGAGGGCGCAGCTCGGCCCGTGAAACCGCCTCACGCGTTGCGGCCGGAGGGTTGGCGCGCGAGGCGATCAAACAGTTCGCACCCAATGTGCAGATCACCGGCTACATGACCCAGATCGGCCCTCACAGGATCGACCGCGCCAATTTCGACTGGTCGCAGATCGAACAGAACCCCTTCTGGACGCCTGACGCCCAAGCCGCCGAGGACTGGGCCGCCTATTTGGATGACCTGCGCAAGTCCGGCAACTCGGTCGGCGCGATCATTGAAGTCGTCGCGCGCGGCGTCCCCGCCGGGCTCGGCGCGCCGATTTACGCCAAGTTAGACACTGATCTGGCCGCCGCGATGATGTCGATCAACGCAGTCAAGGGCGTCGAGATCGGCGAAGGCATGGCCGCCGCTGAACTGACCGGCGAGGCCAACGCGGATGAGATTTTCATGGGCCAGAACGGCCCGCAATACAGCTCGAACCACGCCGGTGGCATCCTTGGCGGGATCTCCACGGGGCAGGATGTCGTGGTGCGCTTTGCCGTCAAACCGACTTCGTCAATTCTGACCACGCGCAAGACGATCACCAAATCCGGTGAGGAAACTGAGATCATCACCAAAGGCCGCCACGACCCTTGCGTCGGTATCCGCGCCGTGCCGGTGGGTGAGGCGATGATGGCCTGCGTGATCCTTGACCATCTGCTGCTGCACAGAGGCCAGATTGGCGAGAACCGTGGACAAATTGGCTGATCTGCGCACACACCTGCGCGGCATCGTCGCTCAGCGTATGCAGACCGATCCAGCCCATGATCTGGCGCATCTGGACCGTGTTTGGCGAAACGCACAAGCGATTGCGGATGATCAGGCGGACATGGCTGTGTTGCTGGCCGCCAGCTATCTACATGATCTGATCAACCTGCCAAAGAACGACCCGAACCGCCACTTGGCCTCACGCCAATCCGCGCAGGAATCAGAGCCTATTCTGCAGGAATTGGACTTTTCTGACGCACAGATCCAAGCCACCCAACATGCGATCGAGGCACACAGCTTCTCGGCCAACATCCCGCCCCGCACATCCGAAGCCCGCATCCTGCGAGATGCGGATCGGCTTGATGCGCTGGGGGCCATCGGTATCGCGCGCACCTTTGCGGTGGCTGGTGCATTGGGCCGGGATCTCTATGACCCCGAGGATCCATTTGCCGAGGCGCGCGATCTGGACGACCTGAATTTCTCGATCGACCACTGGAAAGTAAAGCTGCTGAGCCTGCCCGACGATATGTTGACCGAGGCGGGCCATGCTCTGGCGCAAGAACGCCGGGCGCAGATGCTTGAATTCCTCAGGGCCTTCGCGGATGAAATCGGCCACCCTGTCCCCGACGCCTGGAATTCCCCCTGATTGGTACAATCCCGTCGTTGATCTTTCCGCGCCAAAAGCGCAGGTTCCCGGCCAATGGCACAATCCTTGACATCGCACCGCCCCGCTCTTGCTGTGGGCCTGAAATTGACCGCCTTGATGCTGTTCACTTTGATGTCGGCCTTGGTCAAAGCGTTGTCCGAAGATTTTCCACCGGGTGAGCTGGTCTTTTTCCGGTCTCTCTTGGCGATTCCCGTCATCATCGCCTGGCTGATCTGGCGCGGGGAGCTGTCGCAGGGTTTTGTCGTCAAGAAACCCATGGGCCATTTCTGGCGCGGTGTTCTGGGCACCAGCGCAATGGGCCTGACCTTTACCGGCCTCAGCCTGCTGCCTTTGCCCGAGGTCACCGCCATCGGCTACGCGACCCCGATTTTCACCCTCGTCCTGGCCGCCTTGCTGTTGGGCGAGCGCATTCGCATGATCCGCATCGGTGCGGTGATGCTGGGGCTTGTGGGGGTTCTGATCATGCTTTGGCCCCGGCTTGGCAGCACCGAGATGGAGGTGGCGGCAACGATTGGCGCCCTTTGCGTTCTGGCCGCGACCATCGCGCGGGCCTTTGTGCAAATCCATATCCGGCAATTGGTCAAGGTCGACCACCCCGCCGCCATCGTGTTCTATTTCTCGATCACGGCAACGCTGCTTTCATCGCTGACCGTGTTTTGGGGTTGGACCATGCCGACACTGGATCAGGCTCTGTTGTTGGTCGTTGTGGGCCTGATTGGTGGGGTTGCGCAAATCCTTGTCACCTCGTCCTACCGGTTTGGCCAAGCGTCGATGCTGGCGCCTTATGACTACACCACCATGCTGTTCGCCATTGCGATCAGCTATTTCTGGTTCGATGAGCTGCCGACGCTGGCGATCTTGCTGGGTGCGGCACTGGTGATCGCGGGCAATGTGGTCGTGGTTTGGCGCGAACATCAGCTGGGGTTGGAGCGCGGCAAGGCGCGGTCTCTGACCGACCACAAACCGTGACTTTACCTTTCGCCAACTTCGCTTAGTTTGAGCGCAACAATCAATGAGGGCTCCGCATGAGTGACGCACAAGACCACAAGGAAAAGATGCAAGAGGTGCAGGCCAAGCACCGCAAGAAAGTGTCCGAAGCGGTCGACCCTGACCGTGGTTTGGTGCTGATCAATACCGGCAAGGGTAAAGGCAAATCCTCGGCCGCTTTTGGTGTGGTGATCCGTGCGCTTGGCTGGGGGCAGAAGGTGGCGGTCGTTCAGTTCATCAAGGGTAAATGGAAAACCGGCGAGCGGCGTTTTTTCGAAGAACGCGATCTGGTGACGTGGCACACGATGGGCGAAGGCTTTACCTGGGACACTCAGGATCGCGAGCGCGACATCGCGGCCGCCACAGCCGCGTTCGACAAGGCTTGCGACCTGATGGCCAGCGGAGACTACGATCTGGTCGTACTGGATGAGATCAACATCGCGCTGCGCTATGAATACCTGTCGGTTGAACGTGTGATTGAGGGGTTGAATGGCCGCTCCGACGAGACCAGCGTATTCCTGACGGGACGTGATGCCCCGCAAGAACTGCGGGACTATGCCGATCTGGTCACCGAGATGACCGAAGAAAAGCACCCTTTCAAGGCCGGAATCAAAGCCCAGCGCGGCGTGGACTACTAACCACGCGCCCCTTTGGGTGTTTCTTTGACAAATTCATCCGAGGGCTGCAGGTTCAGCTCTCGGCATTTTTCTGCGTCGCAGGTCTTGCGATCCAGATAGGCCTCGACATCCGAGGCTAGTGCGTCGCAATCGCAGGACGCGCAACACGGGTCGGATAGAAGCTCTTCAAATCTGGTACGCATCGGTGCCCTCGGTCGTTCCCGGAACGGTGGCAGGCCATCACGATTGAACTTGCTGAGCCCGCTGACCGCCCCGGAACCATGTGCTTGATCGGTTCATCTCGCGTTGATTTTTTCTGACTGTTTTTGTTGGTTTTTACAAGGGAAAACGACCGGGCAAGCCAGCGAGATTGTTTTTCCCAAAAAAACAGAGCCTAAAAAAGGGAAAAGCCGCGCAGAACAGCGCGACTTTGAGCAGTGAGGGATAGACTGGATTCAGGCCGCTGCGGTCTGTTCAGGCGCGCTGAGCGAGATCACTGCGACAACAGCGGCCCCGTTCAGCCAGTAGAACAGCGCGTCGATTCCCGAAAAGCCGAGCAAGCTGGGGGCCAACAGGAAGGTCACGCCAACGGCCAGATCCACGGCCAGATGCAGTTTGTAAGGCAGCACCCGCCAGATCCCCAGATGATGGTCGGTGAGTACCGTCAGGACGAAAGCGGCAACGCCAGTGACAACGGACAGCCACAGCGCCAGCGGGTTGGATTGGCCCAGCCCCAGAACAAAGGGCAGCATCATCAGCGCAATGGCAACAGGATAGTCGAGATAGGCGTGAATAATGCGGGTGACAAAACGGAGGGACATCTGGGTTTCCTTTCCTCAATCAGAGACAGATCAAGAATAGGACCTGCATTGGGACCGCAGCAGCCCAGATCGTTTGCAAAACATTGCAGATCGTTCAGAAGTATTGGTGGATCAGTGCATCTCGCGATAAGCGGCCGGAGACACTCCGACCTGCTTCTTGAACACCCGCGAAAACGCCGCCTCAGATGCATATCCGGCCTCGGCTGCGGCGTCGGCCACGTTCCAACGCCCCTCGGTCAGACCGTGGCAGGCGATCTGCATCCTCCAGTCCGTCAGATATTGCATCGGGGTGGTTCCCATCTTCTCGGCAAAGAGCTGAGCGAAGGCCGTGCGCGACATCGCTGCCTCGTTGGCAAGGCTGGCCACGCTCCATTCCTGCGCGGGGGCTTGGTGGAACGCGGTCAAAGCGCGCGAGATTCGTGGGTCGGCAAACCCGGCCAAGGCGTCATCGTCAGGGCTTTGATGCTCCAAATATGCCCGGATCGCCTGAGCAAACAGCACTTCGGACAGTTTCAGAGCAATCAGGTCACCGCCAATCCGCGCGCCGGACACTTCTGAGCCGATCATGCGCAGGGTGGCCTCGATCCACGATCCCGCTTCTTGTCCGTAGTTCTGGATCAGGATGTAGGGCGGCAGCCGGTCGATCAGCATATGACCGGTGCCATTCCGGCCAGCCTGTCCCGTGAAGGAAAAATGCCCACAGATCAGTTGGGTGTCGCGTTCCTCATCCCCGCCGCCATAGACCAGAACGCCTTCACCGGTATAGCCCGCGATATCTAGGACCTGTTCCAATGGCAAGGCGTCAAACGGCCTGACCTCATTGCACAGCAGCGCATGTTGCGCGCCATGCGGGATCACGATCAGATCGCCCTGTTTCAGACGCACAGTCTCGCCAGTTGCCGGGATGTTGACCTTCAGCTCTCCGCGTTGGACGAAATGAAACCGGGCCACGTTTTCAAAGCCAGGCACCTGAATCCCGAAAGGCGGGGTGAAGGAGGTTCGGAAATAGAACGTACCGCGCAGGGATAGGCGGGTGAGGATATCGCTGAGAAGGTCCAACATAGGACAAGGATACAGCGCGGCACGCCAAGGTCCATGCTGTTGAACGATCTGCAAAACACTCTGCACGACCTGCAACAAAAACCCCCGCCGAAGCGGGGGTTTCAGGTCTTATCAGGCGCGGACGAGTTTCTCGTAGTCTTCCGCAATTTCGCGGGTCAGATCGCCCACTTCGAAGGTGTAGTCGCCAATCTGCCCAACCGGAGTGACCTCGGCCGCCGTTCCGGTCAGCCAGCATTGTTCGAAATCAGCCATTTCCTCGGGCTTGATACGGCGTTCATGCACGGTGATGCCTTTGTCTTTCAGCATCTGGATCACGGTCTGGCGTGTAATGCCGTTCAGGAAGCAATCCGCCAGCGGTGTGTGGACCTCACCATCCTTGACGAAGAAGACGTTTGCACCGGTGGCCTCGGCCACATAGCCGCGCCAGTCCATGAACAGCGCATCCGAGCAGCCCTTGGCCTCGGCCTTGTGCTTGGAGATGGTGCAGATCATGTAAAGACCCGCCGCTTTGGCATGCACGGGGATGGTTTCCGGGCTGGGGCGTTTCCATTCGGCGATGTCCAGCTTGGCGCCCTGCATCTTGGCGTCGCCGTAGTAGGCCCCCCACGGCCAGACGGCGACAGCCATCCGCACGGGGTTCTTGGCCGAGGCCACGCCCATATCCTCGCCCGAACCACGCCAGACCAGCGCGCGGACGTATGCGTCCTGCAGGCCGCTGGCTTTCAGGGCCTCTTCCTTGGCGGCCTCGATCTGATCCACATCGTAAGGCATCGGCATGTCCAGAGCCTCGGCCGAGGCGATCAGGCGTTCGGAATGTTCCCGGCTCTTGAAGATCTTGCCGTTATAGGCGCGCTCACCCTCGAACACGGACGAGGCGTAGTGCATCGCATGTGTCAGGATATGGACATTGGCCTCGCGCCATGGGACCAGCTTACCATCCAACCAGATGGTGCCATCACGATCATCATACCCCGCCATGCGAAACCTCCTGAACCGGGTTGAATTTGCGAATGTTGCGCTAGTTAGGTCCGGAGCGGACACAATCTTGCGCAAAAACTGCGATTCGATACCTGTCTGCCCTTGGAATGTCAATAAGGCTGACTTAAACTGCAAACCGAGTAACGCATGAGGCATGATATGTCCGAAATCCGCCCCGCCCCGATTTACAGGGGTGAAAGCCTGTTATTCCTAACCGATGAGCAGTTGCGGCAGGGGATTGAGGCGATGTTTTTCGCCTATCGCGGGTTTACGGCGGATCCGGATCGTATCCTCTCGGACATGTCTTACGGGCGCGCGCATCACCGCGCGATCCACTTTATCAACCGCGCCCCAGGCACGACGGTCAACAACCTGCTGGCCATTCTGGGCGTGACCAAACAATCCCTGAACCGGGTGCTGCGGACCCTGATCGAAGACGGCATGGTCGAAAGCCGGGTTGGGACCGTCGACAAGCGCGAGCGGCATCTGTTTCTGACGGAAAAAGGCCGCGCACTTGAGTCAACATTGTCAGACGCCCAACGCGCGCGCATGCGAGCCGCATATAAGGATGCGGGGCCCGAAGCCGTGGCCGGTTTCCGCAAAGTACTTGAAGCAATGATGGATGCTGATATGCGTCATGCTTACAAGAAGTTGCGGGATACGACCTCATGAGCGATATGGATGCCCACCTGCTGATCGTCGATGATGACGAGCGCATTCGCGACCTGCTGAAAAAATTCCTGATGCGGAACGGGTTTCTGGTGACCGCCGCGCGCGACGCGGCGCATGCGCGCCGTGTGCTGTCCGGGCTGGACTTTGACATGATCGTTCTGGATGTGATGATGCCCGGCGAGGATGGCGTAAGCCTGACCAAAGCGCTGCGCGAGACCCACAGCACCCCCATCCTTTTGCTGACGGCGCGTGGAGAGACCGAGCATCGGATTGCGGGCCTTGAGGCCGGGGCGGATGACTATCTGGCCAAACCGTTTGAGCCGAAAGAGCTGTTACTGCGCATCAACGCCATTCTACGGCGGATGCCCGAAGCTCCGGCTCAGGATGCGGCAGCGAAAATCCTGACCCTTGGCCCGATCCGCTATGATATCGAACGAGGAGAGATGTGGCAGGGTGAGGACCCGGTGCGTCTGACCGCAACCGAAAGCCAGTTGATGAAGATCTTCTCGGCCAAACCGGGTGAGCCGATCAGCCGCGCGAAACTGGTCGAGGATCTGGGACGTGACAAGGGGCAGGCGCAGGAACGGGCAGTTGACGTGCAGATCACACGGTTGCGCCGCAAGATCGAACAGGACCCCAAACAGCCCCGATACCTGCAAACCGTTCGCGGAGCAGGGTATATGCTGGCACCGGATTGACCGGGCCGCTGCGCGGCGATTTTATGCCTTCGGCGAGGATATTTTTAGCCAGATGAAGAGGGGATCCCGATGAAGACGGCCTTGTTGACCCATGCAGATTGTCTGGGCCATGTCACCCCCGATGGCCATCCTGAGCGGGTGGCGCGGCTAGAGCATATACTTCATGCGCTGGAGGCATTGGACCTGGACCGCAGGACCGCTCCGATGGTGGCGGATGACGATTTGCTGCGGGTACATCCTGAGGACTACATTCGCGATATACGGGCCGCGCGGCCTGCAGAAGGGTATACGCAGATTGATGGGGATACGTTTATGTCTCCAGGCTCGGTCGATGCCGCGTATCGGGGCGCTGGGGCCGTTGTTCGGGCGGTAGATCTGGTGCTGTCTGGCGAGGTCCCGAATGCGTTTTGCGCCATTCGGCCTCCGGGGCACCACGCGGAGACCGATAAGGCGATGGGGTTTTGCCTGTTCGGCAATGCCGCTTTGGGTGCCAAACATGCTCTGGATCATCACGGGCTGGACCGAGTCGCGGTGGTGGATTTCGATGTGCATCACGGCAATGGCACGCAGGACCTGTTATGGGACGAGAAACGCGCGCTTGTGATCACCAGCCAGCAGATGCCCTTATGGCCAGGCTCCGGTCGACCCGATGAAACCGGGGCTTACGACACGGTTCTGAACATACCCCTGCCACCTGCAAGCGGTGGAGCCGAGATGCGCGCAGCCTATGAGGCGCAGGCCTTTCCGCGCCTGAGAGCCTTCAAGCCTGAGCTGATCATTATCTCGGCCGGGTTTGATGCCCATCAGGACGATCCACTGGCTAATCTCAACTGGTCCACGGGCGACTTCGCCTGGATCACCGCCGAGCTGTGCAAGATCGCGGATGAGGTTTGTGAGGGCCGTATCGTCTCGACTCTGGAAGGCGGGTATGATCTGAACGCATTGGCCGAGGCGACACACGCCCATGTGGAAGAACTGATGAAGGCAGCACGATGACCGATACCCCCGTTGAGCAGATGACGTTTGAACAGGCGATGAAAGAGCTTGAGGCCGTAGTAGGCCAATTGGAACGCGGTGACGTGGCGCTGGATCAGTCGATTGCCCTCTATGAACGCGGCGCGGCTTTGAAGAAGCGCTGCGAAGATGAGTTGAAGCGCGCTGAGGAAAAAGTGGCCGCTATCACGCTGGACGCCAGCGGGCAGCCAACCGGGACGACTCCAATCGAAGGTCAGTAAATGTTTCGCGACAGGCTGGCGCAGGATGCGGCGCGGGTTCAGAGCCATTTTGATCTGGTTCTGGGGGCGCTTGACGATCTGGATGTGACGCGGGCCATGGCCTACGCCACCGATGGCGGAAAGCGTCTGCGGGGGTTTCTGGTTCTGGAAAGCGCGCGCCTGCATGGCGTTAGTGCCACGCAGGCGATCTGGCCCGCGACCGCGATTGAGGCGTTGCACGCCTATTCTCTCGTCCATGATGACCTGCCCTGTATGGATGACGATGACCTGCGACGCGGGCGCCCAACGGTTCACGTGAAATGGGACGAAGGCACTGCCGTTCTGGCCGGGGATGCTTTGCAGACCCTGGCGTTTGAGCTTTGCACACGGCCCGAAGTCGGCAAGCCCGAGATTCGCGCCGAACTGGCGATGACTCTGGCCAAGGCAAGTGGGGCGCAGGGCATGGTTCTCGGTCAGGCACTGGATATTGCGGCTGAAACGGCGTCTGCCCCGCTGTCGCTGGACGAAATCACGCGGCTGCAAGCAGGCAAGACAGGGGCGTTGATCGAATGGTCCGCTTGCGCGGGCGCTCGGTTGGCGCAGGCTGATCCGACCCCATTGCGCCAATATGCCCAAGCCCTTGGGCTTGCTTTTCAAATCGCCGATGACATCTTGGATATTGAGGGCGATGCCGAAAAGGCCGGAAAACGGCTGCAAAAAGATGCAGATGCGGGCAAAGCAACCTTTGTTTCGCTTCTGGGGCTGGATGCAGCGAAAACCCGTGCAGCAGAGCTGGTGGGCGAGGCCTGCGCCGCGCTGGATGGGTATGGTACTAAGGCGGAAACCTTGAAGGACGCTGCTCGCTTCGTTATTGCCCGGGACAGCTAAGCCAGGAACGCGCCAAATGTCTGACCGTCCGAATACGCCACTGCTGGACCTTGTGAACCGCCCTGCGGATCTGAAGCAGTTCTCGGACGCGCAACTGCATCAGCTAGCGCAGGAATTGCGGGCCGAGACGATCTCGGCCGTGTCGGTCACCGGCGGGCATCTGGGCGCGGGCCTGGGTGTGGTTGAGTTGACGACGGCGTTGCATGCAGTCTTCGACACACCACGCGACAAGATTATTTGGGATGTCGGGCATCAGTGCTATCCGCATAAGATCCTGACCGAACGCCGCGACCGTATCCGTACCTTGCGCATGAAGGATGGCCTCAGCGGCTTCACCAAACGCAGTGAAAGCCCCTATGACCCGTTTGGTGCGGCGCATTCCAGCACTTCGATCAGTGCCACATTGGGCTTTGCCGTCGCCCGCGATCTGGGCGGGGTAACCCCAGAAGGGCTGGGCGATGCGATTGCGGTGATCGGCGATGGCTCGATGTCTGCGGGCATGGCGTTTGAGGCGATGAACAACGCAGGCCACCTGCGAAAGCGCCTGATCGTGATCCTGAACGACAATGAGATGAGCATCGCGCCACCCGTCGGCGCTCTTTCGACCTACCTGTCGCGCATCTACGCCGAGGAACCGTTTCACGAGCTGAAAGCCGCCGCCAAAGGCGCGGTCTCTCTGCTGCCCGAGCCGTTCCGCGAAGGAGCCAAACGCGCCAAAGAGATGCTCAAAGGGATGGCTGTTGGCGGGACCTTGTTCGAAGAGCTCGGGTTCTCTTACCTCGGCCCGATTGACGGGCATGACATGGACCAGTTGCTGCCGGTTCTGCGCACCGTCAAGGCACGGGCCACGGGGCCGATCCTGATCCACGTACTGACCAAAAAGGGCAAGGGCTACGCCCCGGCCGAGCAGGCTCGCGACAAAGGCCACGCGACCGCCAAGTTCGATGTGGTCACTGGTGAACAGAAAAAAGCGCCCTCAAACGCGCCGTCCTATACCTCGGTCTTTGGCAAAACGCTGGTGGAAGAGGCCGCACGCGATGACAAGATCGTCGCCGTCACCGCCGCCATGCCCGATGGTACCGGGTTGAACCTGTTTGCGGAACGCTACCCCTCGCGCTGTTTTGACGTGGCGATTGCGGAGCAGCATGGCGTGACCTTCAGTGCCGCGCTGGCTGCAGGTGGGATGAAACCCTTCTGCGCGATGTATTCGACATTCCTGCAGCGCGGCTATGATCAGGTTGTGCATGACGTGGCAATCCAGCGCCTGCCGGTGCGCTTTGCCATCGACCGTGCCGGTCTTGTTGGCGCGGATGGCGCCACTCATGCCGGGTCCTTCGATATTGCCTATTTGGCTAATCTGCCGGGCATGGTGGTGATGGCCGCCGCAGATGAGGCCGAGCTGATGCATATGGTGGCCACCGCAGCAGCCCATGACGACGGCCCGATTGCGTTCCGTTATCCCCGGGGAGAGGGCGTTGGTGTCGACCTGCCCCAGCGGGGCGAGGTTATCGAAATCGGCAAAGGCCGGTTGATCCAGAAAGGCGCGCGCGTGGCTTTGTTGTCCTTCGGCACCCGTCTGGCCGAGGTTCAGAAAGCGGCCGAGGCCTTGTCGGCGCGCGGCATCACCCCGACTATTGCGGACGCACGTTTTGCCAAGCCGCTGGACCGCGATCTGATCCTTGAATTGGTCGAAAACCACGAGGCACTGATCACCATCGAGGAAGGCGCCATTGGCGGTTTCGGCAGCCACGTCGCGCAGCTCTTGGCCGACGAAGGCGTGTTTGATCGCGGGTTCAAATACCGCTCGATGGTCCTGCCCGACATCTTCATTGATCAGGCCAGCCCGGCGGACATGTATGCGGTGGCGGGCATGAATGCCGAACAGATCGAAGCCAAGGTTCTGGATATTCTGGGCGTTGCGACCATCGGCGAAAAACGCGCCTGACGGCCTCGTCTAGCCCAATTCTTTCAACCCCAGCCGCACGGCCCGGTTGGGGTTTTGTTTCAGGATATGCGCGCCCATACGACGGGCGAGGTCCTTGTGCCCTTTCTTGACCGCGCGATTGAACAGCTCTCGCTGGTAGCGCGGGAATTGTCTGCGGGCGCGCAGAAGGGTGTAGAACTCGGTCTCGGTCAGGGTTCCGTTCAACGCCCCGAGAATGATCGGGTGCAGGATACCCATTTGTAGCAGAGACGACCCCAAGCGATGCCCCAGCAGCGGCGCACGCAGATGCGAGACGTTGGCGTTCGTGAACCGCGCCGCGTGACCGGCATCCAGCGGCTCGTAAGGGTCATAGAGGATCGACACACGCCGCGCCGCCTGACTGACCTGCGCGGCATCGCCATAAGGGCCGGTAAAGTCCCGATCCCAAACGGTTTTATAGCGCGTCTCCCACGGGACAACGGACTTGTCGACCGTGCTTTGCGGTGAGATGGCAACCACATCGCAGCCCGGCGCTGCCGGAGAAAAGGCGCAGGCCGCATAGCCGCCCATCGAGGCCCCATAAAAGACAACACGCTGAAACTGGTCGAAGAAACCGCTCTGCTTCAGCTCATCGAATTGGTCATAAACCCAGGGTTCGCGATACCACGTCCACCCGCCCGCGATGGCCGAGAGCATCGACCAGTTCTGCTCTTTGATGAAGGAATATCCCCAGGGGCGACGGTCTTTGCGATTGTTCATCGCCACGTCCAGATTGTCGAAGGTCACCACAAGAGTGTCCTTGGACCGCGGCATATAAAGCAGTGAGTGCCCGATCTCGCCGGGCCTGTACCAGCCGTCCTTGCCTGCAAGATCCGTCGCGATCTGCGCCCAGCTGCTTGCGGCATCGGTGGGTTCGGGCGGTTTAGGCAGGACCTTCACGCGGGTGACCTCGTGCCCGTCAACCTCATGCGTGGCGATCTTTTCATTGGTCCCGAAGGCCTTGAGGAAGGGAAACGCGCCCGAGCCTTTTCGGATATCCATGAACAGCTGCGTGTTGGAATGCAGCATCCGGATCAGGAACTTCTCAAGGAACGGCACCCTATAGTGATCGCCAAACCCTTGGAGATTGCACAGCACGTCCACCGGCTTAAGCCGGTCCTCTGAGGTGATGATTTCGATCCGGTCCCGGTCGACCTCATGATCGGTCAGAAAGGCGACATAGTCGGCAATCCACGGCTCTTCTTCGGATTTGAACTTACCGCGACGGTTGACGTCGACCAGCTTGACGTCGCAATCGAACTTGTGATGCAGCGCCAGAACAAAGCTGCGCGCCTTGCCGGTCAGATCCGCGACCGAGCGGACCTCGGTCAGGTCGACCTCATCAATCAGCGCGCCGTCAAACACCGTATGCCCTCGCCCTTTGATCGGCGAGAGGACGGGGTTGATGCCCGTCTCGGCCACAAGTTTGGCGAGGTAGGTGCCCTTAGGCGGCAGGCCGTTGTGATGATTGCCCAACTGGCGCTTGTTCGAAGCCCACAGATGAAGTGCCGTGGTGTCTTCGGTAATCAGCTGCTTGGCCAACGCCACACGACGCATGAACTTGTAGCGCTCGGGGAAGGTGACCGGGTAGAAGGCGCTGACCGGCAGGGCGTGGTGCTCCAAACCCAACGCGTGAACAAAATGTGTTACCATCATCGGCCCCCAGACGCCCCATGGCTGCTGCGAAATGTGAACCGGGTTGCCGCTTTCCGCCGCCTGCTGCATGGCGCGCTGTTTCGCCTTCGGCAGGAACGGCGCGATGGAATAGCGATCCTCGGTGAAGTCCAGCATCTGGCGCAGCAGCTCACTGTCCGAAGGCATCCCCAGCACCGCGTTGTTGATCCGAGGCGAGTCCGGCAGCTCAAACCCAAAGACATAGTCGCTGTCATAGGTTATGGGGCGGTGGCAAAAGACATCCGTGTCGATCCAGATCATGCCGGGGCATTTTTGGATCATGTGCAGCCGGAACCAATCGGCGAACAGCGCGAAGGAGTTCTTCTGTTCGTATTTGATGAAATCGTCGGTATCTATGATCTCGCGCCCGTCGCGGCGGATCACACCATCAGGGACGTTGGGGATATCCTCGTAGGAAAACAGGGTGATCTTCTGCCCCTTATCCACAAAGGATTTCAGGCACAGCTGTTCAAGCCAACTGAGCGGGCCACCGATCCATAACGTGCCAACCTCGCGCGTGCGTGCCATCCGCGTATCCTTGTGCCTGCGTGTATTTTGGCACACGCGTCGTTTTCTTGATCCTAAGGTCTTGCGCCGCGCTTGGGTACCGCCAGATTACGCAGCAGGCGCGAATAGTTGGCCGGGCGTGACCTTGCTGCATCCCGTTTTGCGCCGCATAGACAAGACCCAGGCGCCAAAGCAGGCAAGCGAGCAGACAGTCATGAGCAATGAGACTTATACAGTCGTCTCCACGATGAAAAACGAAGGCCCCTACATCATTGATTGGGTGGCGCATTACAAAACGCTGGGCTTTGACCATATTCTGGTCTGCACGAATGACTGCACCGATCCCACCGTCGAAATCCTTGTGCGCCTACAAGAGATGGGGCTGGTCACCCAGCACAACACAATCATTCGCAGTGGCGGGATTCACCGTTCGGCCCTGCGGCAGGCCTCGCGCCGCTACGACATCGTGATGGACGCCAAATGGGTCTTTGTCTGCGATGTGGATGAGTACCTGAATATCCATATGGGCGATGGCTCGGCCCGTGCGCTGGTCGAAGGGTCCGGTGCGGATGCGGATGTGATCTCTGTGCCTTGGCGGATATTCGGCCCAGACCACATCGAACGGTTCGACGATGCGCCCGTTACCCAGCAATTCACCATGGGCGAATTCGAATGGGACGCAAAGGATCGTCCCAAAACCGGTAAATTCGTCAAGTCCCTCTACACCAACCAGCACAAATTCAAGCGGATGGGCCTGCATGCGCCGGTGTCTCTGGATGAGCATATCCCGGACACGAAACGAGTTTTGCCCGGTGGCGGGGACTATGTCATCGACGGTAAGCGCACCGAGAACCCGCCCCTGTTTACCCATGCGCAGGTCAACCACTATGCGTTGCGCTCAATGGAGAGTTTTCTGATCAAACGCGCGCGCGGACGGGCGAACCACAGCCACCACGTGCTGGGCATGGAATACTGGGACAGGTTCAACCTCAACGACGAGAAAGACACCTCGATCGAGCGCTACGCCCCGCAAAGCAACAAGCTGGCGGATGAGTTGAAATCTGACCCGGTTTTGGGCGATCTGCATGCACGGGCGGTGGAATGGCACCGGCGCAAGGCAGCCTCAATGAAGCTGGATCCGGAAATGGATGAGCTGGTCAAGGGGCTGAAAGCCGCGCTTTAGGCTCTAATGTTGGGTTTCCCCGTCATGATCGACGGTAAAGAACCAATCCTTGTCGGGGTCACGCTCCAGCACGTCATCTGGAATGGATGAGGGGCCTTTGAGGAACACGTTCGCCCCGAAATGCCGGTGCAGGCGCGCAAGCTTTTCCAGACGCGCGCCTGTCAGTTCGGCGTAGAAAGCGGCGTAGTTCGGTGTGGCCTTCAGTTCCGCGATCTTGGCACGGTGGCAATCTACCGAATGGGCATGCGCGGCGGCGATCTCGGGATCGCTGAGCAGGCGGTCCAGTTCGGCCTGCATTGCTGGCACCATACGCGCGATGGAATGATCCTCGGCGTAGTTGTTGTTCATGCGGAACCAGTAGGCGAGGCCCTGATCCCGCTCAACATGGTTCACCCGGCCCCTGTCGCGCTTGACCAGAAAGCTCTCGGCCGAGCGGACGGCGTAGTGGTTCAGTTGCACCAGATCATAGCCATAGGTGTTTATCGTGGACCGCCAGCCATTGCGAAACATCGAGCGCGGCATCGGCGCACCGGACCCGTTGACCCAGTTGATCTCCTCCCACAATTGCGGATTGAGGCCCTTGGGGCGATGCACGCCGAGCTTTCGGAACAGGCCGATATTGCGGAACAGCGTCTTGAATCCCCAGGCCTGATGCGGCTTGCGGGCATATTCCGGGGCGCAGCGCTGGAACTGTTCGATTATGGGCCTGTCCTCGAACCCGTGTAGGTCTCCGTTACCGAACAATCGCCAGGTCATCGCGATCATGTTGGCGTCAGGCACGGCGGCAAACAGCGCGTCCAGAGTGCCGTCGCCGCATTTGATGTTCACGTATTCATCCACATCAATGCAGGCGACCCACGTGGCGTCTTTGACGATCTGCTCATCATCTGCGGAATGCAGGGCCGCGTGCTGCGGGCGCATGTCCATCTGACGGAACGGGTTGTCGCGATGCTGAACCAGGCCTTTGCTTTGCAGCATCTCCAGCATCGTATCAGTGCCGTCGGTGCAGTCATTGGTGTAGATCAGGAAATCATCGAACCCGATGGCCCGGTGATAGGCGAGCCATTCCAGAATGAACGGGCCTTCGTTCTTCATCGTGGTCACGATGGCACAGCGTCCGCGCCCTGTTTCCTTTGAGGTGACCTCCAACTCGGGCATCCGCACCGGTTTGTGCCCCCAGGTCGTGGTGGACAAATGCAACAGCGGCTCATGCTCGATCAGAGAGGTCTTTGGCACGATTTTCGAGATCGAGCGTGTCGGGTGTCGCAAAAGCATATGGCGGTAAAACCCCATAGTTAGGGTCGAATCCGGGCGCGCATTTCCGACCCGGACCAACCGCCAGACCGCATCAGGGGCAGACTTGGCCGGCGCGATGCACCAGCGCTGCCGACCGCCCGTGGCATCGAACTGCACACAGATATGATCACCGAAATGCGCCTTTTGTCCCGCACGCACGCGCCACGGATAGCAATGCCGTCCGAACAACGCGATCAGTCCACCCTCGGATGCAACGGCTGCGTCGAAGACGAATGTATCTGTTTCGACCATCAGATCATGCACGTCGATATTTGCCACGGCGCGCGCCTGCGCCAGAAACCGTGTGCGCAAGATCTCATAGACCGAAAACGCGCCAAGCGGGCTGTCCCATGGGCTAGGGGGCGGGACCTCCATCCGGTCCTTGCCCGGAGACTCGCTAACGCAAAACGGGTGCGCCTCGGGTGGCAGGTCGGGTTTGCCCAGCGGCACCGGGCTTTGGACCAGAACCACCTGACAGGGCAAGGCATGGCTTTCCAGACACTCGCGAAGCGCGACGGCAAACCCATCCTCGGCACCGGGAGGAGCACGGTCGAGGATCACGGCAGCCTCAAGCCCCTGTGTTTCAATGTGGTAGGCCAACCACTCCAACACGATCCCAGCGCTTTCGCCGTTGCGTTGAGCGATGAACGCATTCTGCCCCTCAAACAGCGCGCATTCCGAGGGCGCACAGTTCAGATCAAAAGCCTCCCCGCAGATCGTAAATCGAGGGTGGGCGTCCTGCGGCAAGCGATATCGCAGAATGCGCGCGTCGCCCACGGCGCCTGCCTCCTCAGCTACGCTGCCCTTAGGGGGGATGACTTCCTCAGCCGCAATCAAACGATCAAAGAACAACGTGACGGCCTGCGCGCCATCGTCCTGATGCACGACCGCATCGAGCAGGATCGCGACACCCAAATCCTGACCTGCAAGCTGCCGTTCGATCAGCCCCATCACTCGGCCGCCTTTGACAAAAGCGAGACCTGTCGGGCAACAAACGCAGCCCCCTCTTGAGCGGAGGGCGGGATGCTGTTGACAAGCCCGAGGCGGAACTCCAGCCGTACGGCCTCGATATCTTGCTGCAAAGCCGCATAGGCGGCACGGTGCCAGTTCAGGCAGGCCTCATGCGCGGCGGCTACGCCGGGCAGGTCCATCAGATCGGCACAAACAGCCCGGGTCGCTTTCATCATTGCGGAAATGCTTGTCTCTTTGACCGTGTTCCAATTGCGCTCGGCCCAATAGGTCATCCCGATCTCGCGGTCCGTGTGGTTCGGCAAACCGCGTGCGCGTTTAACCATGAACTCTTCGCGCGA
This sequence comes from Ruegeria sp. AO1, assembly GCF_056535985.1. Lineage (NCBI taxonomy): Bacteria > Pseudomonadati > Pseudomonadota > Alphaproteobacteria > Rhodobacterales > Roseobacteraceae > Ruegeria > Ruegeria sp. AO1. The sequence goes on along the minus strand of NZ_JBQFJC010000001.1, from coordinate 3,519,890 downwards.
GCGCAGGGCATAGTGGTTCAACCAGACCTGACGCGCGCCCATAGGCAGACCATAGAGCGAAATCGCGCCATCATTCCCCGCGAAACCCGCAGGCAAGTCCGCCCCATCCGGGCCGATCCAGCGCGCGGGTTTTGATGGTTTGCTGCGGGGCCGATGCACCCCCAGCTTTTGAAACGCCGCCGGGCGGTGGAGCGTTTTGAACAGGTGGCCGAGGGGAAAATGCAGATCCTTCGGCGCGGCTTGCGTAAACCTCTCGGGCGTCAGACCTCTGTCACGCTTCACTTGACCGCCCGCGCCAAAGAACCGCCACGGCAGGGCAAGGGCATCGAAGAGCCCTGATGCTGCCTCGAACCGGGTCAGGAGATCGAGCAGCGAAGCGTCCTGCAGGCACAAGAATTCGTCACAATCGAAAAACAGCGCCCAATCGGCCGAAGCGTAAGCTGGGTGATCCGAGGCCAGTTTCAACGCCTGCCACTGCACCGCCTTGTTGCCTTTGGGGGTGAAGGGCAGATGATCAATCCGCACATCCTGGGCCAGCGCCCGCAACAACGTATCCGACCCATCCGAGCAATCGTGGCTCAGCACCAGAAACCGGTCGACTCCCGCCGCAAGGTGATGAGCCAGCCATTCCACCAGAAACGGCCCGTCATCCTTCTGACATGTGATGCCCAATAGGGTCATGCATGACCTCTGACTGCTCTTGGTCTTTTCATCCACTTATAGGCAGATCGGAACAGGAAAGCCACGCGGTTGATCAGGGAATGGTTCCCTTGAGCAGCGCAAAAAACAACGCCCCGCGTCTGGAGGAACGCGGGGCGGGTGTTGCGGCAGTCAGGGAGGAGGAGACCGCCGCAGGAACTTAAGGCGCGTTAGTTCACGGCCTTGGCATCAACCACATCTTTTTCGATGACCTTGCCCGAGGAAATCTGAATCCGGCGCGGTTTCAGCGCTTCGGGCACTTCGCGCTTGAGGTCGATGTTCAGCATGCCGTTCTCATGGCTGGCACCTGTCACGCGGACATGGTCGGCCAGAGCAAAGCGGCGCTCAAACGCACGAGTGGCGATACCGCGGTGCAGATAGCTGCGGTCCTTGTCCTCGGCGGCTTTCTTGCCAGCCACGATCAGTGCGTTTTCCTTCACTTCGACGGACAGATCTTCTTCGGAAAAACCGGCGACAGCGACGGAAATCCGATAGGTGTCGGCGTCGGTTTTTTCGATGTTATATGGGGGATAGCTGGGCTGTGCCACGTCGTTGGTCAGAACGCGGTCCATCATGTCGGCGATCTGGTCAAAACCAATGGTGGCGCGGTGCAGCGGTGCAAAATCAAATGTACGCATGTGTCGTTATCCTCATCCTAGAGCGATTTACGATGTTCAGCCCTCCGATCTGGACGGGCCTTGGGTTATACCGGACCCCGTTGTGGCGATCCGATACAAATCAAATGGGTAACGATTTGGGTAAGTTCAACCCCCGCCCGAGCTGATGAATTTCGCGCCCGATCCGGACTTGCCCGAACCCACCTGCAATCTGCGGATATTGGCTTTGGGTTGGGGTACATCCCGCCGCATGATCGCCTTGAGTTCGGAGACGACCGGAGACAGTTCCATCCCGAAGCCGATCTTGCGCCCCCCGCTCTCGCCAATGGCGGAGACAACCGACAAAATCTGCCAGCGCGACCCGTTTTTGGTCAGAACAGCCGACCCCGATGAGCCAAAGGTGACATCGCAATCAAAGGTGATCAGCCCGTCTCGCCGATCTAGGATTCGACAGGATTTTTCGCGTGTTATGGCCTCGGACCGTCCTCGACCGTAAGAAGCGACACTGAGTTCGGAGCCGATGACGGGCCCCTTATACAGGACAAACGGATCGGCAATCGAATAGGGGATCGGTTCCTCCAGCCGCATCAGCGCCACGTCTTCGCGCACACCTTGGTTCGACAGAGGGTCATTGGTCCCATAGCTTGGAAGCGTGGCAATCTGAACCACCTTGCGCTCGGCCAGGGCGACGCCATTGCTCAGCCCAGCGCGGAACGTCACCTCGCCCGGCTCATAGGCCTGTCCGGTGCGTTTGTCCAATGCACAATGGGCGGCTGTCAGCACCATGTCCTGCGCTATCAGCGTCCCCGTACAGAAGGACCGTTTGCCCACATCAAGCCGGCCGATCGCCTCCCACCCGTAGAGGTCATCGCGATCCGTCAGTGTGCGTTTGTTGCTTTGGGCCTGCGCCGCCGTGGCCACCAAAGAGGCGCACAGGACGAAAAGGGCAAAGGCATTCCTCATGGCCGGATAAACCTTGCCCCGACATTCTTGCCAGACCCGGAGCTGCCCGAAGACAGGCCAAACCCATTGCCATTGGACAGTTCCGCCTGCAACAGCTGCAGCGATCCATCCAGCGCGGTGCCCAATGATACGTTTTCCCCGTTAAGCTCGGCTTTGGCCGACACCACAGATACGATTCGCGGACGCTCACCACTCAGAGAGAAAATCGGCGCGCCAGAGGCCCCGAAATCAACGTCGCAGGACATTACCAAAACACCACGGTGCCCAGCCATGACCGAGCAAACCTGCTGCAGCGACGGGGCCTCGGCCCGGTCATGCGCGTAAGACACGACACCCACCTGCTCGCCTTGGTCGGGGCGTGCACCGGTCTCAAAAGGAATAACGGTGGTGTTTCGAACCGGCTGCCAGAGCTCAATCAACGCCAGATCATAGCGGACACGGTCGCTGGTGGCCCTGCCATTGTATACATATTTCGGATGAATCACGGCCTGACGCGCCGGACGATAGGCCGAAGCGCTCCCACGTCGCCAACCCGCCAGAAACTCGATCCGCGACGGGTCGATTCGCTTCTTGGTATGTTTTTCGAACAGGCAATGCGCGGCGGTCAGCACCAGAGTGGGTGAGATCAACGCGCCGGTACAAAACCCGGTGCCGTCAATATCCAGCCGCCCCACGGCCATCCATTGCCGCCCGGAATCCGACGTCTCGAGGCTTTTCAGCCCGGTATCCTGCGCCGAGGCGGCCATTGGCAGCACACTCAGCGCGATGGCCTTGATCCAGTTGCGCACGCGGTTCTCCGGCTATCCGTTCCGGTCAACTGTTCTACGGGTCGCGTGGGGCGAAAATAGGGCAGGTCGGCTTGGCGGAAATTTCCTGTTCAACTGATGCCAAGGCGCATCATCGCTGCCTAGCGCAAAATAGGCACCTCTGAGGTCGCCCTGCCCGTCTGCAAACCACGAGGTTTCGGGCCTCCGGTGGCCCAATCCAGCAGCTCGACCGTATGAACGATCGGCAGCTCGGTCCCCGATCCGATCTGCATCATGCAGCCGATATTCCCCGCAGCGATCAGGTCGGGCTTTTTCGCCTCAAGCGTTCGCACCTTGCGCTGTTTCAGCTGGCCCGAGATCTCGGGCTGCATCAGGTTATACGTGCCCGCACTGCCGCAACACAGATGGCTGTCAGCGGGTTCAACAACCTTGAAGCCAGCGCTTTTCAGCAGCTCCTTCGGGTAGGTCTTGATCTGCTGCCCGTGTTGCAGCGAACACGCCGCGTGATAGGCCACGGTCAGCCCTTGATCCGACTGCTCGGGCAGATCCAATTGCATCAGGACCTCACTGACATCCATCGCAAGGGCCGACACCCGTGCCGCGTCCTGTGCCAGAGGGTCATTTCGGAACATGTGCCCATAGTCCTTGACCGTCGTCCCACAGCCCGAGGTGTTAATGACGATGGCGTCCAGCCCATCCCCATCCATTTCACGCACCCAAGCACGGATATTGCTTGCAGCCGCCGCGTGGCTCTGCTTGCTTTTGCCCATGTGGTGGGTCAGCGCACCACAACATCCGGCCCCTTCGGCGACAACCACCTCGCATCCCAACCTGGTCAGAAGACGGATCGTTGCGTCGTTGATATCGGTGTTCAAAGCCTTTTGCGCACAGCCCGTCATCAAGGCCACTCGCTTTTTGCGCGGTGTTTTGGGCGCAAAGCTCTGCGGGTCGTCATTGCGACTGACCGGAGGGATATGTTTTGGCGCCATATCCAGCATCGCCCGCAGCCGAGCATCCGGCATCAGAAACCGGAACGGACGCCCCAGCTTGGCCCCGATCAAGGCCCAGCGAAACCGCATCGGATAGGGCAAGATCTGCGCCAGAACCCAGCGCAGCACACGATCCGACAATGGGCGCTTGTAGTTGTTCTCAATATACACGCGCGCGTGATCGACCAGATGCATGTAGTGCACGCCTGACGGGCAGGTCGTCATACAGGCCAGGCAGGACAGGCAACGGTCGATATGTTTGACCGTCTTCTCGTCCGGTACACGCTCATTCTCAAGCATATCCTTGATCAGGTAGATACGGCCGCGCGGGCTGTCCAACTCATCGCCCAGCACCTGATAAGTGGGGCACGTCGCGGTGCAAAACCCGCAATGAACACAGCTGCGCAGGATCTCGTTCGCGCGTTGAATGCCTGGATCCTGCAACTGTTCTTCGGTGAAAGTCGTCTGCATCGGCCTACCCCATCAATCCCGGATTAAACAGGGCCCGCGGATCGAAGCGCTGCCGCAAACCATGGCTGAGGGCTGCAACCGGTGCGGGCTCCGGTTGGAAACGGCCCAGAGCCTCAACGGTCTCGGGTTTCGCCCGCACAATAGAGGCGTGGCCCTGAAAACCGCCAAGACGCGCGCGAACATCGGTTCCCTCATCCACCAACGCCCAGATCAAACCGCCACCCCAATCGAGCAGGAGTTTATTCGCCTCAAGCCGCGCAGTGATTTCCGGTGCATCGCTGGGCTTGACCGAGATACGCCAGACATCGCCCTCTTTCCCCGCGAACGGGGTCACGTCCCGGATCGCGCGCCACGTCGTATCTGAATCCTCAACAACGGCGACCTCGCCAAACCCGGACAGCACGTCCTGCAAACGTTCGACACGATACGCAACCGAGTCCGCAAATCCCTCAACCCGCAGCAATGCTTGACCTGTTTCGGGGGCAAAGGCAGCCCCGCTCACCTCATAAGGCGACCGCAATGCGGCAGACAGAACCTCAACCGCGCCCGAGGCATGGGCAACCGGCACACCCAGGGTCACGACCGCTTCGGGTTTCGGCAACACTTTCAACGACACTTCGGTCAGCACCCCCAGCGTCCCCCAGGAGCCTGCCATCAGCTTGACCAGATCATAGCCGGTGACATTCTTCATCACCCGCCCGCCATTCTTCACGACCTGCCCTTGCCCGTCGACATACCACACGCCCAGCAGAAAATCCCGACACGCGCCGGCCTGCACCCGCCGTGGCCCCGAGATGTTGGCGGCAACAACCCCACCAATCGTCGGCTCACCCGAGGTGTCCAGCAGCGCGCGGTAGTCCGCCGGCTCGAACGCCAGTTGCTGACCTTCGGCCTCCAGCGCGGCGTCTATCTCGGCCACCGGAGTTCCCACCTGCGCAACCAAAGTCAGCGCGCCGGGTTCATAGAGCGATATCCCACGCAACCCATCCACATTCAAAACCGCCCCCGGGCCATCCACCCCGCGCGTCCCGCCACCTGCAATACGCACCGGCCCCTGCAACCCGGCCACGATCTCGGCCAGTTCCGCCTCTGTCTCAGGTCTCATATCACTTCTTCTGTTCCAAAACACCTCGGGGGAGTCGCGCCTGCGCGACGGGGGCAGAGCCCCCTATTCCGCAGCCATCCGGCGCGCCTGTGACACGTCCAACGGAAACACCTTGGCCGGGTTCAGCAACCACTGCGGGTCGAACACATCCTTCACCGCCATCTGCGCCTCAAGATCTGCCGCGCTATATTGATGCGACATCAGATCCCGTTTCTCGATGCCCACCCCGTGCTCTCCGGTCAGGCAACCGCCCACATCTACGCAAAGCTTCAGGATATCGGCGCCAAACGCCTCACATTTCTCCAGATCACCGGGCTTATTGGCATCAAACAGGATCAGAGGGTGCATATTGCCGTCGCCCGCGTGGAAAACGTTGCCGACGGGCAGGCCATAATCCTCGCTCAACTCTCCGATGCGGCGCAAAACCTGTGGCAGCGCCGAGACCGGGATTGTGCCGTCCAAGCACATGTAATCGTTCATCTGCCCCATCGCACCAAAGGCCGATTTCCGACCCAGCCAGATCTTGGCGCTTTCTTCAGCCGACTGGCTTTCACGCAGTTCCACCGGATTGTGGCGCTTGGCGATTTCGACGATCTTCGAAAGCTGATAGTCAATCTCGGCATCCGAGCCTTCGACCTCGACAATCAGCAGCGCGTGGCAATCGGGGTAGCCGGCATGGGCGAAATTCTCACACGCCCTGATGCAGAGCGTATCCATGAATTCGATCGCAACCGGCAAAATACCTGACTTGATGATGTCCGAGACACATTGACCGGCCACCTCATTGTCATCGAACCCCATCAGAACAGGCCGCGCGCCTTCTGGTTTGCGCAGGATCCGCAGCGTCGCCTCGGTCACGACGCCAAGCTGCCCTTCCGAGCCGCAGATAACCCCCAACAGGTCTAGCCCGCCGGAGTCCAGATGCGCGCCGCCGATCTCGACCACGCTGCCATCCATCATCACCATGGTCACGCCCAACAGGTTGTTGGTGGTCACACCGTATTTCAGGCAATGCGCCCCGCCCGAATTCATCGCGATGTTCCCCGCAATTGCACAGGCAAGCTGGGATGATGGATCGGGCGCGTAGAAGAAATCCTCCTCTTCAACCGCGCCGGTCACGCTCAGATTGGTGCGGCCGGTCTGAACGCGGATGAAGCGGTTGTCATAGTCCGTCTCCAACACGTCATTCATGCGCGCCACGCCAAGGATCACACAATCCGCCGTCGGCAGCGCCCCTCCAGCCAACGAAGTCCCTGAACCGCGCGGGACCACCGGCACGCCTTCGTCATGGCAAATACGCAGCACGTCCGAGGCCTCCTGCGTGGTCGATGGCAGCACCGCCAGCATGGGCGGGCAACGATACGCGGTCAGCGCATCACACTCATAGGCCCGAGTCTCTGACGGGTCGTGAATCACCGCATCCTCAGGCAAAACCTGCAGCAATCGCGCCAGAACGGCCTGCTTTCGCGCAAGCACTTCAGGATTTGGCTGGGGCATTTCCATGGCTGATCCTCCAATTTGGTAAAATAATATTACCAATTTCTCCGTCTGGCAAGTTTTATGATCTGACCCTACTGTCGCGCCATGACCTGGATTGATCGCGCGCTTATGTTTTCGACGCTGGACTATGCGGCCGTTCTGCTTTTGCTGATGGCCTGGCAAGGGATCGGCTGGAAGATCGAACACCCCTCGCCGGGCAAACTGTCTGTCGCGATGATGATGGATGATTTCCGCCGCGGTTGGATGCACGAGATGGTCACCCGCCAGCCCCGCATGTTTGACGCACAGGTCGTTGCAGCCATGCGGCAGGGCAGCACCTTCTTCGCCTCAACCACGATGATCGCCATTGGCGGCGGGCTTGCGTTGTTGGGCAATACCGAGCAACTGGCAGGCGTCGCCAGCGATCTGGCCATCGGCAGCGCCCCTGCATTGGTGTGGGAGATCAAGATCCTCGTTGTGATCCTGTTTCTGGCAAACGCGTTTCTGAAATACGTTTGGGCGCACCGCTTGTTCGGCTACTGCGCCGTCCTGATGGCCGCCGTGCCGAATGATCCCGATGACCCGGAAGCCTACCCGCGCGCCGCGCAAGCCGCCGAGATCTGTGTGACCGCCGCCCGCAGCTTCAACCGCGCGCTCAGGGCCACCTACTTCGCGCTTGCCTCGCTCGCGTGGTTCTTAGGCCCCATCGCGTTGATCATTGGCACCGTGATCACCTTTGGTGTTCTCTACCGGCGTGAGTTCGCCTCGCATTCGCGAACGGTGCTTCTGACCTTACCCCCTGACACCAAGACGTGATCCCTATTTCGTAATCAATTCCTTAAGATCTGCCCATGCGCTACCTGATTCTGACCGCTTTCCTTGCCACGCCCGTTCTTGCCGATCCGCCGACCATCGAGAGCGTCTCGGCCAGCCGCAGCGGAGATACGTGGCGTTTTGATGTGACGATCCGGCATCCGGATACCGGATGGGATGACTACGCCGATGGTTGGCGTGTGCTGGACATGAAGGGGGCCGAACTTGGCATGCGCGTGTTGCATCACCCGCATGTGGACGAACAGCCCTTCACCCGCTCGCTGAGCGGCGTCTCGATTCCCAAAGGTATCACGCAGGTGCAGATTCAAGCCCGCGACAATGTCGGTGGTTGGAGCGAAGACACCACGATCATCGACTTGAACTGAGGATCAAAACACCCCGAGGCTCAGCCCCGCCGCCATAGCCGCGCCGATCTCGCGGCACTGATCCAGTTGGTCTTCGGGGATTGTCTTCTCAGCCAGTATCGCCTCAGGCGATTGAGCATGAGTGCAAATGATCAAAGGCGGCTGCACCTCTTTCAACCGCCAGCCGGTGGCGATGCGGGCGGTTTGGCGGGCGGCGTTCTCTCCGTCAGACCCGGCGCAGATCATCTGGGCGTAGGGGCGGCCTTCGATCCGGCCCAGAACGGGATAGTAGCTACGATCGAAGAACTCTTTCATCAGGCCCGAAATCGCGGCGAGGTTTTCGGGGGCGCAGAAAATGTAGCCGTCCGCGGCCAGCAGATCGTCGGACCCGGCCTGACCTGCGGTTCTCAGGACGATATCTGCCTCATCCCTACCGGCCTCGGCCGCTGCTTCGGCCATTTGCCGAGCACCGCCGGTGCGCGAATGATAGACAATCAGAAGCTGCGCCATGTCAGACCCGTTTCAGACCCGGTGATAGGGGCCGCCCGACAGGATGGTTGCGGCCCGATAGAGTTGCTCGGCCAACATCACACGGACCAGCATATGGGGCCAGACCATGGACCCGAATGAGATGGAAAAATCCGCCTCAGCGCGCAGTGAAGGGTCAATTCCATCTGCTCCACCGATGATCAGCGCCAAATCCTGCCGCCCGGCGTCGCGCCAGTTTCCCAGCTTTTGGGCAAAATCCGGTGAAGACATCAGCCGTCCGCGCTCATCCAGCGTACAGATCACAGCGCCTTTGGGCAGTGCCTTGCGCAGCAGACCGGCCTCGGCGCCCATCCCTGCGTTTTTCTTGTCTTCAACCTCGATCACCCGCGCAGGCCCAAGGCCCAAGCCACGGCCGGTGCGGTCGAAACGGGTCAGGTAATCGTCAAGCAGGGTCTTCTCGGGTCCGGCGCGCAATCGCCCGACCGCAACTATGCTGATACGCATATCTCTCTCGCCTCCGGCCCTTCAATAAAGGCCGGGATGGCGCCTCAGTTGGCTGAGGCGCTGCCGCCCGCAGGCTGCCACATCTTTTCCAGCTGGTAGAATTCACGCACTTCGGGGCGGAAGATATGGACGATCACGTCGCCCGTATCGATCAGCACCCAGTCGCCGGCATCCTTGCCTTCGACCTTCGAGGTGAAACCGAATTCCTGCTTGATGCGATCTGTCAGCTTTTCCGCCATGGCTGCGACCTGACGGGTCGACCGACCCGAGGCAATCACCATGTGATCCGCAACAGAAGACTTACCTTGCAGGTTGATCTGCACGACGTCTTCGGCCTTGTCGTCGGAAAGTGAGGAAAGGATACGCTCAAGCAGCTTGTCGCTGATTGACTGAGAGTGGGCCATTACACTGGCCCCGTCATCGGCGGGCAAACCCGCCTGGGTATGTAGAGACAGGACATAGTCCTCCTTTGCTGCGCGCCGTAAAACCCGGCGCAGGGTAAAATCAAGGTAGCAAGCGACCCATGACATTTCAATGAAGCAGGCCTGATGCCTCGCATGAATGTGCCCTGATGGCATCTGGGGGCCTTACAAGACCTTGATAGACTCGGCCAGTGTCTATATCTGACCGGAATATGAGACTCAATGTAGCCCAACTTCAGAATCTGGAAGACCGCGCGCGGTTGCGCGAACGGTTCTATGGGGCTGCCCGCACGGTTCTGGCCCGCCTATCGGCGGCCTAAGCCACCTCGCCAGCTATTTCTCATTACATACGGGAGAGGACCGATGTCCCCCAAAACACTCTATGACAAGATCTGGGATGCCCATGTCGCGCATGAAGCCGATGATGGTACCTGCCTGCTTTATATCGACCGCCACCTGGTTCACGAAGTCACCAGCCCGCAGGCGTTCGAAGGCCTGCGCATGGCAGGCCGTCAGGTGCGCGCACCGGAAAAGACCATCGCCGTGCCGGACCATAACGTTCCGACCACGCCTGACCGTGTGAACGGGATCGAAAACCCCGAATCGCGCATTCAGGTCGAGGCCCTGGACAAGAACGCCAAGGATTTCGGCATTCACTACTATCCTGTGCATGACGTCCGTCAGGGCATCGTCCACATCGTCGGCCCCGAGCAAGGCTGGACCCTGCCCGGCATGACCGTTGTCTGCGGCGACAGCCACACCGCCACCCATGGCGCGTTTGGCGCTCTGGCCCACGGCATCGGGACGTCCGAGGTTGAGCACGTTCTGGCCACCCAAACCCTGATCCAGAAGAAATCCAAAAACATGAAGGTCGAGATCACCGGCAAATTGCAGCCGGGCGTGACCGCGAAGGATATCACTCTGGCCGTAATTGGTGAGACCGGCACCGCTGGCGGCACCGGCTATGTCATCGAATATTGCGGCGAAGCGATCCGTGATCTTTCGATGGAAGGCCGTATGACCGTCTGCAACATGGCGATCGAAGGCGGCGCGCGCGCCGGCCTGATCGCGCCGGACGAAACCACGTTTGAATATGTCAAAGGCCGCCCGCATGCTCCGAAAGGCGCTCAGTGGGAAGCTGCGCTGGATTGGTGGAAAACGCTCTACACCGACGAAGGCGCGCATTTTGACAAGGTCATCACCCTGCGCGGCGAAGATATCGCGCCGGTCGTTACTTGGGGCACCAGCCCAGAGGACGTGCTGCCGATCACCGCAACCGTCCCGCACCCTGAGGACTTTGAAGGCGGCAAGGTCGACGCGGCCCGCCGTTCGATCGAATACATGGGTCTGGAAGCCGGTCAGAAGCTGAGCGATGTCGAAGTAGACACCGTTTTCATCGGGTCCTGCACCAACGGCCGCATCGAAGATCTGCGCGCCGCAGCGGAAATCTTGAAGGGCAAGAAGATCAAGGACGGCATGCGCGCCATGGTCGTGCCGGGTTCCGGTCTTGTCCGCGCTCAGGCCGAAGAAGAAGGCCTTGCCGAGATTTTCAAAGAGGCCGGTTTCGAATGGCGTCTGGCGGGATGCTCGATGTGTCTGGCAATGAACCCCGACCAGCTGCAACCGGGCGAGCGCTGCGCCGCGACCTCGAACCGTAATTTCGAAGGTCGTCAGGGGCGTGGTGGGCGAACTCACCTGCTGAGCCCGGCAATGGCTGCCGCTGCGGCAATCACAGGACGGCTGACAGACGTCCGTGAATTGATGTAAGGTCCCCTCATATCTAGATATTTGAGGGATTGAACAAATGAGTGACTGGATCAAATGGCTCCTGCTGGGGCTCCTATCCATAGCGTTCGGTATCTTTGTGCTGGGCGCACCTGTCGTGGCATCTGTCGCCGTGACGGTGGTAACCGGCGTGTTGCTACTGATCTCGGGCGTGCTGCAGGTTGTTGGCGGCTTCACAGTTGAAGGCGTTGGCAACAAAATCCTGTCACTCATCATGGGTGCGGTCATGCTGTTTCTGGGCTGGTCCTTTCTGGATCACCCGCTGCAGGGTACGCTTACGCTGGCGACCGTAGTGCTGATCCTGTTCATGGCAGGCGGCATCGCGCGGATCATTCTGTCGTTCCAGATGAAGGGAACGCAGTTTTTCTGGCCCACGATGATCTCAGGCATCTTGTCGATCGTCCTCGCAGGCATCATCTGGAGCTATGTCGGGCAGCAACCGCAGGCCCTGCTGAGCATTCTGGGGATCTTCCTGGGCATCGAGATGCTGTTTAACGGGTTCGGATTGGTCTTCATGGCGTTCTTCGTCAAGAACGCACCCAAAGACGAAACAACTGAAGCGAAAGAAGCTTAAACGCGAGGCACGGGCGCGGCCCTACCCCGCAGGAGTGTAGACATGGAAAAGTTTGACAAAGTCCACGGGGTGGCCGCCCCAATGCCGCTGATCAATATCGACACCGATATGATCATCCCCAAAGTTCACCTGAAGACTATCAAACGGTCCGGCCTTGGTGTCGTTCTGTTTGACGAGATGCGCTATCACGACGACGGGCAGGAGAATGAAGAGTTCGTTCTGAACAAACCCGCCTATCGCGAGGCCGAGATTCTGGTGGCCGGCGACAATTTCGGCTGCGGATCCTCGCGCGAACACGCACCTTGGGCGATCAAGGATTTCGGCATCAAGGTCGTGATCTCGACCAGCTTCGCCGACATCTTCTTCAACAACTGCTTCAAGAACGGCATTCTGCCTATCGTGGTCGAAGAAGAGCATCACGCGGTTCTGATGGATGACGCGCACAAGGGCGAAAACGCCCGCATGACCGTGCATCTGGAAGATCAGAAGATCACCACTTCGGACGGGGTTGAGATCACCTTCGACATCGACCCGCACCGCAAGCACTGCCTGCTGAACGGTCTGGACGATATCGGCCTGACGATGGAAAAAGACCATCACATCGACAAGTTCGAGGATCACGCCGGTCAGGCCCGTCCCTGGGTGTGATTCTGGGGACGAATCTGTTGATACTCAACCTAACGGAGTCGCCAAGGTGGCTCCGTTCGCATTCTTGGGGTTGAAAATCCGAGAAACACAACATGTAGGTCTCAAATTGAGATACACGTCGGATTTGCGTCGAAATTGATGCAATCCCGCACCAGTTGCGCCATCATTTTGCCCGAAATCACGTGTTATCTGCACCCTGGCTTGAGCGAATTACCGCTTATCGTCCATGTTTGGTCGAAAGAGGTATCCGTCATAAAACGCAGGCGACGGGCACAAGTTGGAATGAAGCCGACACAGAATTGGCTGGTTCCGGTTTGAAAAAGGGTTCGGATAGTGATTGCACGCACGACAGGGGCGGCGATACGTGGGATTTTGGTCGCCGTTATGGTGTTGACCCCCGCGTTGTACCTGCCAGTTTCATCGACGAACGGGACCGAGGTCATTGTCTTCCTCGCGATCCTCGCGTTCATCCTGACCTTTGCCGAATATAACTCGGCCTTCCCCAGCTTTATCGAATTCCGTGATGCGCCGCCGGTGAACCGTTTGCGCTTCGTTGGCCTGATGTCGATGGTCACGTTCCTGACGCTGATCTGCAAAAACGCCTATGCGCCGACTGAAATGACCCGCTTTTCCTACGCGATGGGCTTGTCCGTCGCGAATGTAGTCGATTTTCCCTATTCGCCGGTTCGGTTGATCGTTTTGATGCTGCCCGCAGATGCTGCCCAGCCGCTGGTTGAGCTTGTGCGTGTCGCTGCCAGCATCGCCTACATGGCCGCATTGGTGACCATCGCAAGCTTCGCCTATGCTGTGAAACTGCGCGGCTGGCCGACTGGAAACGGGGCGTTCAATGTGTGGACAAACCTGCCTCTGTTCGACCCGACCAAGGGCGGTGACGTGGTAACACGCCTGCAGCGCGATGGGCGCCTGAACATCTGCATTGGCATCCTTTTGCCCTTCCTGATCCCGGCAGTGATGAAACTGCTGACAAATGTCTTGCTCCCGATCTCGCTGAGCAACCCCCAGACCCTAATCTGGACCATGTGCGCCTGGGCCTTCCTGCCCGCAAGCATGATCATGCGCGGCATGGCGACCCTTCGGATCGCCGGGCTGATCGTCGAGAAACGCCGCGCCTATTCCACGACCGAGTCCACTCAGACCGCATGATCCGTACCCTGATCCTGCTGATGCTGCCTCTGGCCGCACAGGCAGAGACTGTGCGCGTTGCCACCTACAACACCGAACTCAGCCGTAAAGGCCCCGGGTTGCTGCTGCGTGATATTCAGCGAGATGACGATCAGGTTCAGGCCGTCGTTGACGTCTTGGTGGCCGTCCAGCCCGACATTCTGGCGTTGCAGGGGATCGATTGGGATTTGGGTGGCCAGGCGCTGGCCGCTTTGATCGACGAGCTGCGCGCGGCCGGTCTGGACTATCCACATCATTTTGCCGCGCAGCCCAATACCGGGATAGACAGCGGGCTGGACCTGGACGGAGACGAGCGCACCCAAGGACCGGGCGACTCGCAGGGTTGGGGCTTGTTTACGGGTCATGGTGGGCTGGCCGTTCTGTCCCGGTATGATATCGCACAGGACGAGACGCAGGATTTTGCGCCTCTGTTGTGGTCCGAACTTCCAGGTGCTGAACTGCCGGTCGTGAATGGCGCGCCCTACCCGTCAGCGCAGGCGCAAGCGGCGCAGAGGCTGTCCTCCACTGGGCATTGGGTGGTTCCCGTCACCACGCCTTTTGGTCATCTGAATCTGATGACCTTTCACGCCACTCCGCCGGTCTTCGACGGGCCAGAGGACCGCAACGGCCTGCGCAATCGCGATGAGATCCGGTTCTGGTCCCTGCTGCTGGACGGGCGGCTTGGCCCCGTTCCGGACGGCCCTTTTGTTATCGCAGGCGACGCCAATCTGGACCCAGGCAAGAGCGGCGGACGCACCGAGACTATCGCCGCGCTTATCTCCGATCCGCGTCTGCAGGACCCACAGCCCAAGACCGCAGAGGGCGACGCCGCAACTGTGAACTGGAAAGCCGTCGGAGAACTGAGGGTGGACTATGTCCTGCCCTCAGCTGACCTGCAGGTTGTTAACTCGGGCGTGTTCTGGCCCAGCCCCGAGGACCAGATGCGCGATACCGCGCAGCGCGCCAGCCGTCACCGGGTGGTGTGGGTAGATGTCGCTTTGCCATAAAAGGCCTAGAGCGGTCCGGTATAGGTACCACGCGCAGGATAGTTGTTTCCGAGGGTGAATTTCAGACCACCAACAATGTCCGCCATGGCCGGACGTCCAAATGGCGTTGTCTGCTGCCACGCGTAATACAGCGTCCGGTCCGTAGCGATGTAAAAATGCCCCGGCTCGGCAAAGAAAGCGGGCTCGGCACTGCCTTCACGCGCGGTTGAGATGTTCAGGCCCCAATCCTCACGCGCGGCGGCCAGAGGCAGGCTGTGCCCGACACGCAGACGGGACACACCGGCCTTTTCAGCAGCCTCGGCCGCGCGGTCGGCGGTATCGGTGGTGATCATGATGACCTCGACGCCCAGCGTGGCAAAATCATCCAGCGCCGCTTCGACCTCGGTCATCTGCTTGATACAGATCGGGCAATGCAATCCCCGATACTGGATCACCAGCGTTCCGTTTTCGCCTTTGTCGGCCTCAAGATCGAACACCCCGTGCCCGACTGTTTCAATTTTTAGGCCTGGGGCGGGATTTCCCGGTATCAACATGTATTTTCCTCGTGATTCATCCGGATCGTCTCATTGACCCGGTGCGGCGCAGACGCTAGGCCCTTTGCGACAAAACGCAAGGAGACTGTCGATGTCCAACCCCTCGCTCCTCATCCTGCCCGGAGACGGAATTGGCCCGGAAGTTATGGCCGAAGTGCGCAGAATCATCTCTTGGTTCGACACCAATCGCGGCCTTCACTTTGACGTGAGCGAGGATCTGGTCGGCGGTGCGGCCTATGACGCCCACGGCAAGCCCCTGTCGGATGAGACCATGGCCAAGGCGCAAGAGGTAGACGCGGTTCTGCTGGGCGCTGTTGGAGGCCCGAAATACGACGATCTGGACTTCAGCCTGAAGCCCGAACGCGGCTTGCTGCGTTTGCGCAAGGAGATGGACCTGTATTCGAACCTGCGCCCGGCGCAGTGCTTTGACGCGCTGGCGGATTTCTCGTCGCTGAAAACCGATGTTGTAGCCGGTCTGGATATCATGATCGTGCGCGAGCTGACCTCGGGCATCTATTTCGGCGAGCCGCGCGGCATCTTCGAGGAAGGCAATGAGCGCGTGGGCATCAACACCCAGCGCTATACCGAATCCGAGATCGAACGTGCAGCGCGCTCGGCCTTTGAACTGGCGATGCGCCGGAACAAGAAGCTGTGCTCGATGGAAAAAGCCAATGTTATGGAATCGGGCATTCTGTGGCGCGAAGTGGTGAACGAGGTCGCCAAGGATTACCCCGAAGTCGAAGTCACCCATATGTATGCCGACAACGGTGCGATGCAGCTGGTGCGGGCACCCAAACAGTTCGACGTGATCGTGACCGACAACCTGTTCGGCGACATCCTGTCGGACTGCGCCGCAATGCTGACAGGCTCGCTGGGTATGCTGCCGTCGGCGTCGCTGGGTGCCCCGATGGCCAATGGCCGCCCGAAGGCGATGTACGAGCCGGTCCACGGCTCGGCCCCCGATATCGCGGGCGAAGGCAAAGCCAACCCGATCGCCTGTATTCTCAGCTTTGCAATGGCGCTGCGCTACAGCTTTGATCAGGGGGCCGAGGCCGACCGTCTGGAAGCCGCGATTGAGAAAGTGCTGGCCGACGGCGTTCGCACCGCAGACCTGCTGGCAGATGAAGGCGTGACCCCGGTTACAACCTCGGAAATGGGCGACGCAATTCTGGCAGCGCTGGACGCCAGCGTCTGATCCCAGATCACGTTTGAATTGAAAAAGGCGGCACCTAGTGTGCCGCCTTTTTTTGTGTTTGGACCGCGGCGCTTTAGTTGCCGCCGAAGATATCCCGGATCAGGTTGTTGATGGCGCGTTCAAACCCTCCGCCCTGTTTGCGGCGGGGCTGAGGTTGCGCGACCTGCACCGGCGGCTCTGGCGCGATCATCGGCAGAGGCGTGGGCGTCATCCCTTCGGTCACGCGCAGCATCGTCTCTTTCCAGATTTCGGCCGGCAGCCCGCCTCCGGTGACACCGGACAGGGGCGTGTTGTCGTCATAGCCCATCCAGACACCGGCCACGTAGTCGGCCGTGAACCCGATGAACCACGCATCCCGCGCCGCCTGTGTTGTTCCGGTCTTGCCTGCCACCTGCCACCCCGGCAGCTGGGCGCGGCCACCTGTGCCCTCGGACACGACGCGCTCCATCATCCAGATCAGTTCCTTGGCGGCTTTGTCATTGATCACCCGCTCACCAATCCCTGTAGTCGTCACCATCACCGGGGTTTCATCGCCCAGCAGCTTCAACTCGGTCAGGCCGTAGGGTTCAACCGACGAGCCGCCGTTCAGAATACCCGCATAAGCACCCGTCATCTCGATCAGCGTGCTTTCCGATGCGCCCAACGCCAGCGCGGGGCCTTGCGCGAGATCGCTGGCGATCCCGAAACCGGTGGCGACGGTGCGCACATTGTCGAGGCCCGAAATCTCGGCCACTTTCACCGCGGGGATGTTCAGAGAGTTCTTGAGCGCATCCGCCAGCGTGACCTGCCCGTAGTATTTGTTGGTGTAGTTCTTGGGGCACCATTGACCCGATCCGGGGATGTTCACGCAGTAGGGCTCATCCATCACCGTATCATAGGGCGAATACCCAAGCTCCAGCGCAGTAGCGTAGACAAAAGGCTTGAACGACGACCCGGTCTGCCGCAGCGCCTGTGTCGCGCGGTTGAACGCGCCCGAGACGCGGGTTTTGCGGCCACCGACCATGGCGCGCACCGCCCCATCCGCCGACATCACGACAATCGCGGCCTGCGCTTTGGATCCTTCCCGGACCTTTTCCTGAAAGATGAATTGCAGCGCCTCTTCCGCCGAGGTCTGGATGCGCGGATCTAATGTCGTGCGGATCACCACATCCTCGGTGGTGTTACGGGTGAAGAACTCGGGTCCGCTGGCCATGACCCAATCGGCGAAATAGCCGCCTGCACGGGCAGCGGCGGCCTCAGACAGTTGCGCAGGACGGGCACGCGCTTCGCTGGCCTGCGCGCCGGACAGGTAGCCCTGCGCTTCCATCAGCCCAACCACAAGTCGCGCCCGATCCTGCGAGCGCTGCAGGTTGTTCGTCGGCGCATATCGCGATGGGGCCACCAAAAGCCCGGCCAACATCGCGGCTTCTGCCGGAGAGACCTCGGCCGCGGACTTTCCGAAATAGCGCTGGCTGGCCGCTTCGAACCCACGTGCACCTGCACCCAGAAACGCGCGGTTCAGGTAGATCGTCAGGATTTCGTCCTTGGAGTATTTCACCTCCATCGCCAGCGCATAAATCGCCTCTTTGCCTTTGCGCCAGAGCGAGCCCTGACGGCAATCCGCTTCATAAGCGGCCTCCGACTCCCACTCGGCAGGATCGTAAGGCACACCCAGACACAGCAGCTTGGCCGTCTGCTGCGTGATGGTCGAGCCGCCATGACCCGAGAGCGGGCCGCGCCCTTCGCTCAGGTTGATACGCACTGCGCTGGCCACACCACGTGGGCTGACGCCGAAATGACGGTAGAACCGTTTATCCTCGGTAGCGATGACCGCGTTCTTGAGGTGGGGCGAGACGGTATCGGCGGTGATCACCCCGCCGAACTGGTCTCCGCGCCAGGCAAAAACCTTGCCATCGCGGTCCAGCATCGTCACCGAGCCGCGTGCGCGACCATCCAACAAGGCATCGACATCGGGCAGCGAGGTATAGACCACCCCGACCGCCAGCGCGATCAGCATGGCGACCACGGCCCCAACGCGCCATGTCACGCCCCAGACCAGCCGCCAGATCCAGCGGAACAGACGACGGAAAAAACCTCCGCCATTGCCGCCCGACCGCTTGCGCGTTTTCTTCCGTGCCGTCTTGCGGGTCGTGGTCTTTCGGGCGGTCGACTTCTTGCCCGCAGGCTTGGCAGCCCGCTTGGTCGTCGAAGGTTTGCGCGCCTTCGAAGGGTATCTTTTATCCGCGACCAGTGTCGGTTTGCGGCGCTTGGACTCAGACATGCTCAAACTCTGCCCGTTATACTTTTGCCTCACCATACCCTGACGTCCCGCCTATGTTGAGATCCGATTTTCCGGAACTACCCTTCCCATTTTCGCCTATTTTTTAATCATCAAGCACTGTTTGTGCAAAAATTGTGCAATATAGCGTCATTTTCAGTCGGTTTCACGTCGGGGAATCGTTCCTTAACGCCCCGACACGCGCTCTTTTTCTGCACGTGCAAACAAGCCGGCCCGATCCGGAGTAGTAGAGGGGACAGACGTGAAACTGATCATTGCGACAATCAAGCCGTTCAAGCTCGAGGAGGTGCGCGAGGCACTGACCGAAGCGGGCGTACGCGGCATGATGGTGACCGAAATCAAGGGCTTCGGCTCGCAATCCGGTCACACCGAAATCTACCGTGGCGCGGAATACGCCGTGAACTTCGTACCCAAGATCAAACTTGAGATCGTGGTACCTGCAACGATGGCCGATCAGATCGTTGAGACCATCACCAACACCGCCAAGACCGGCAAGATCGGTGACGGCAAGATTTTCGTCCTCGATGTCGAGCAGGCCATGCGCGTGCGGACTGGGGAAACGAACGAAGAGGCGCTGTAAGGCGCCCACACTCACTATCATTCGAGGACTGACTATGAACCTGATGAAATCTCTCATCCCTGCTGCTGCGATTGTCGCGCTGCCGCAGATGGGTCTGGCGCAAGAGGCTGCCGCCGAAGGCGAAGCTGCGCTGCACACCCAGTATATCTTCACCACCCTGCTGTTCCTGATGGCGGGCTTCCTGGTCTTCTTCATGGCGGCAGGCTTTGCCATGCTGGAAGGCGGTCTGGTGCGTTCCAAGAACGTGGCCATGCAGATGATCAAGAACGTGGCGCTGTTCTCCATTGCCGCGATCATGTACTGGCTGGTTGGCTTCAACACGATGTACCCTGGCGACTTCAACGGCTTCTTTGCCATCGGTGGCCCAACCGTGCTTGACCCGGTTGGTGTGGACCCTGCCGAGGCTGCTTTGGACTATGCCTCGATCGGGTCGGACTTCTTCTTCCAGCTGGTCTTTGTGGCTGCAACCGCGTCCATCGTGTCGGGGGCCGTGGCCGAGCGGATCAAGCTGTTCCCTTTCCTTATCTTCGTAGTCGTTCTGACCGGTATCCTGTACCCGATCTCGGGTTCCTGGCAGTGGGGCGGCGGCTGGTTGTCTGAAGCTGGCTTCTCGGATTTCGCTGGTTCGACCGTTGTACACTCGGTCGGTGGCTGGGCAGCCCTCGCAGGCGTGATCGTTCTGGGCCCGCGTATCGGCAAGTACAAGGACGGCAAAGTGCATCCGATGCCCGGTTCGAACCTGGCGCTGGCAACTTTGGGTACGTTCATCCTGTGGCTGGGTTGGTTCGGCTTTAACGGCGGCTCGCAGCTGGCGATGGGCACCGTGGGCGATGTGACGGACGTATCGCGCATCTTTGCCAACACCAACATGGCAGCTGCATCCGGTGCCGTAACCGCGCTGATCCTGACCCAACTGCTGTACAAAAAGCCTGACCTGACCATGGTGCTGAACGGCGCACTGGCTGGTCTGGTTTCGATCACCGCTGAACCTCTTGCCCCGACCCTGTTCGGTGCGCTGTGGATCGGTGCAGTTGGCGGTATCATCGTGGTCTTCACTGTCCCGCTGCTGGACAAGTTCAAGCTGGACGACGTTGTCGGCGCAATCCCGGTTCACCTGTTCGCAGGCATCTGGGGCACCATCGCCGTCATCTTCTACGGCGAGGCGTCTCTGGGCACCCAGCTGCTGGGTATCGCGGCCTACGGTGTGTTCACCTTTGTTGGCGCACTGATCCTGTGGACCATCCTGAAAGCCATCCTTGGCATCCGCGTCAGCGAAGAGGACGAGATCAACGGCCTCGACATGGCGGAACTGGGCATGGAAGCTTACCCCGAGTTCTCGAAAGGGTAAGTGCCACTTACAAAACCATTGGAATGGCTCGGCGCAATGCCGGGCCATTTTACTTTTGGTTGACCCCTTGCACCCTCAACTCTGGTATATGGCTGAACACTGAACACAGCCGACCAATCAACGGTCGCAAAGACGTACATCAGATCGGGAGAGAGTTATGTACAAGGTGCTGGACCAAAGCGAGGGCAATATCCTCGGCCTAGAAATTTCCGGCAAAATCGACATCACGCAGGAACGTGAATTGATCGAAAAAGCCGAAGACATACTAAATGATCACGCCAAGATCAGCGTGCTAGTGGTCGTCGACAAAGGGGTCTCTGCCACATTTGAGGCCGCAATGACTGATCTGAAATGGATCATCAAGAATGTGAAGAAACTTGGTAAGCTGGCGATTGTCGCTGACAGCGTGTTCTTGGGTCATTTGGTCGAGATCGACGCGAAATTTGCCGCCATGCTCGATATCGGTGAAAAGCACTTTACCACCGACGAACTTGATAAAGCCTGGGCTTGGATCAAGTCCTGACCGCCAAAGCAAAAAAGCCGCGAATTTCGCGGCTTTCTTGATTTTCAAAGGGTAGCTTAGCAGCCCACATCCACGATCGCTTTTGCCAAAATAGGCACTGTGTTTGCGTTCAGACCGGCGATGTTCAACCGGCTGTCGCCGACCATGTAGATCCCGTGGTCCGCACGCAGTTTCTCGACCAGCTCAGGTGCTGCACCCAGACGCGAGAACATACCGCGGTGCTGCGCGACAAAGCTGAACCGATCCGACCCGGTCAGGCGCTGAAGCTCATCCGCCAGCTGCTGACGCAGGCCCAGCATGGACAGGCGCACCTCTTCCAGTTCGGCTTGCCAGTCGGCACGCAGGGCGTCATCGGTCAGGATCGTGGTTACAACGCGCGCGCCGTGATCCGGCGGGAACGAGTAGTTCTGGCGGTTCAGGAAGGCCAGCGTCGACTGGTTCAGCGAGGTTTGCGCCGCATCATCGCTGATCGCCATCAGAAGGCCGGTACGCTCGCGGTACACGCCGAAGTTCTTCGAGCAGGACGCCGCGATCAGGCAGCGCTTGACCGACGAGGCCACCAGTCGGGTCGCCTGCGCGTCTTCCTCAAGACCGTCACCAAAACCCTGATAGGCGATGTCGATCATCGCCACGAGGCCCAGTTCGTTGATCAGGTTCACCACCTCTTGCCACTGTACGAGGTTCAGGTTTGCGCCGGTCGGGTTGTGGCAGCAGCCATGTAGCAGAACCACGTCGCCCGCCTTGGCGGTTTTCAGGTCCTCGATCATGCCATCAAAATCGACACCACGGGTTTCGCCATCGAAATAGCGATACTGGACAGTCTCCATGCCCAGATAGTTCAGGATCGACAGGTGGTTCGGCCATGTCGGGTTCGACACGAATACGCGGGCCTCGGGGTTGGCCATGCGGATCATCTCAAACGCCTGACGGCAGGCGCCGGTACCACCGGGGGTCGCTACGGCGGCAATATTGGCGCGCGGTACTGCGTCGCCGAGGATTAGACCGATCATCGCATCGGCATAGGCCGGATCACCTGCCAGACCGGTATAGGCTTTGGTCTCCTGCTCTTCGAGAATGCGCTTTTCGGCGGCCTTGACGGCGCGCATCACCGGGGTCACGCCTTCGGCGTTCTTGTAGACGCCGACGCCAAGATCAATCTTCTGGTCGCGCGGGTCTTCACGGTACATCTGCATCAGCGCCAGGATCTTGTCGGCTGGCTGCGGCTTGAGGTTCTCGAACATCAGTTCTCTCCGGTTGCGACAGGCAGGGTTGGGAAGGCGCCCCATTCGGCCCATGACCCGTCATAAAGCGAGTGGTCTTTCTTGCCCATGCGCTCCAGCGCAAGGCTGAGGATCGCAGCCGTGACGCCTGACCCGCAGGAGGTGATCGCGGGTTTCGACAAATCCACGCCTGCGGCCTCGAACACGACGCGGCAATCCTCGGGCGATTTCATCGTGCCGTTCTTGTTCAGCAATTGGCCAAAGGGCACATTGCGCGATCCCGGGATGTGGCCCGAGCGCAGACCTTCGCGCGGCTCGGCCTCGGCACCCGCGAAACGGGGGGCTGAGCGGGCGTCGATAATCTCATGATCGGCCAGCTTGGCGGCTGCCGAGACCTGGGTCACGTCCCGAACCAGATGGTTCTGCACCCGCACGGTCATGTGGCGATCCCGGATCACGGGTGGCAGGTCTTCAACCTCGCGCCCCTCAGACTGCCATTTCGGTAGACCACCATCCAGAACGGCGATGTTTTCCTGCCCCATCAGGCGGAACAACCACCAGACGCGCGCGGCCGACATCAGCCCGGCCCCGTCATAGACCACCACCTGATGACCATCGCCCACACCCATGGCGCGCAGGCGCGACATGAATTTCTCGACCGGAGGGGCCATATGCGGCAGGTCCGAACGCTGGTCTGAAATGTCATCGATATCGAAGAACCGGGCGCCGGGGATATGTGCCGCGTCATATTCCGCCTTGGCATCACGGTTCTGCGCAGGCAGGTACCACGATCCGTCCAGAATCCGCAGATCCGGGTCTTTCAGATGGGCGGCAAGCCAGTCGGTTGAAACGAGGGTTTTGGGATCGTCTTGCATCAAAGCCTCCCCTAAGCGCGGTTGAGTTTTCCCTATACGCGCAAAGGGCCGTATTCAAGCCGGGTTAGCGCTATTCCACGCCCCGTTTCAGTCGGAAGTACTGAATTATCCCGATCACGCTGATGATGATCCAGAACCCCTCGATCAGCATCGAGGCCAGATTGAAGTTGTGCAGCAGAGAGTAGGCGATCAGCACCGACCCCAGCAGATTGATCACCGGAAAGGCCAGATCGTCGGAATTCATCATCCGCATCTGCGTCGCAAAATAGGCCGCGACCACGACAAGCGCACCGGCTGATCCCACGGCATCCACGATAGTCAGGCTGTTCAGCACATCCGTCATTGCATATCATCCTGAAAGGCCGGGCTACCCGACCGAGGCCAGCTCGGCCGGTTGAAAATAGTGATGCATGTTCAGAAAGGCCGCCCCATCTGGCCCAGCGCGATAGCCATGCGGTAGATCGGCGGCAAAGCGCAGCCCCTCACCGGCCTTGAGGGCGACCCATTTGCCATCCTGCAAAACCTCAAGCGCGCCGTTCAGCACAAAGACCTCCTCGGTCACCCCGGCGACATGGGCCGGGGATTCGTGGCTTTGATTGGCGGCCAGTTCGACATGGAAGGTCTCGGCCCCAAGGGCGGGATCGAAGGGAAAGACGATCTTGACCTGAATGCTGCCCGGAAAGGTCACGGTCCGGAACACGCCCTGCGCGCGCGCATCCGAAGTCCCAATCAGGGCGCTCAGCGGAACTTGAAACCCCTTGGCGATTTTCCACAGGGTCGCGATGGTTGGGCTTGATTCGCCACGCTCAATCTGGCCCAACATGGCTTTGCTGACACCGGTCAACTCGGCCACTTTGGACAGGCTGAGGCCCGATGCTGCCCGCACTTCCTTTAGTTTCAGCGTAATTTCGTCCGATTCCATATCCGCGCCCAACGATTTGCCTTGTGCGTTATAACGCACATGTGGTACGTGCGCTATAACGTACGCACCCCGCATATCGCAACCGGGGCAAAAGGGAAACAGCATCATGCCAATGTACCGATCCAGAACTTCTACCCATGGCCGCAACATGGCCGGTGCCCGCGGCTTGTGGCGCGCCACCGGTATGCAGGATGACGATTTCGGCAAACCGATCATCGCCATCGTCAACTCATTCACCCAATTCGTGCCCGGCCACGTCCACCTGAAAGACCTGGGCCAGATGGTCGCGCGCGAGGTTGAGGCCGCTGGCGGCGTCGCCAAAGAGTTCAACACCATCGCGGTGGATGACGGCATCGCCATGGGTCACGACGGCATGCTCTATTCGCTGCCCTCGCGCGAAGTGATTGCGGATTCGGTGGAATACATGGTCAACGCGCACTGCGCCGACGCGATGGTCTGTATTTCGAACTGCGACAAGATCACCCCCGGCATGCTTATGGCCGCGATGCGCCTGAACATTCCGGCGATCTTCGTTTCAGGCGGTCCGATGGAGGCCGGCAAGATCGACATCGCCGATTTAGACGTTAAGAAGATCGACCTGGTTGACGCGATGGTTGCCGCAGCGGACGACAAATATACCGACGAACAGGTCAAACATATCGAGGAAAACGCCTGCCCGACCTGCGGCTCGTGCTCGGGTATGTTCACCGCGAACTCGATGAATTGCCTGGCTGAGGCGCTGGGTCTGGCCCTGCCCGGCAACGGCTCGACCCTGGCGACCCATTCGGACCGCAAAGAGCTGTTCCTTGAGGCCGGTCGCCGCATCGTCGAGATCACCAAACGGCACTACGATCTGGACGAGAAGGGCTTCCTGCCCCGCGAAATCGCCACCTTTGATGCGTTCGAGAACGCAATGTCGCTGGATATTGCGATGGGCGGATCGACCAACACCGTTCTGCACCTGCTAGCCATCGCTTATGAGGGCGGCGTTGATTTCGACATGTCCGACATGGACCGCCTTAGCCGCAATGTGCCGTGTCTGTGCAAGGTCGCACCCAACACCGAGAACGTGCATATGGAGGACGTCCACCGCGCAGGCGGCATCTTCTCGATCCTCGGAGAGCTGAGCCGCGCCGGGCTGCTGCACGAAGACTGCAGCACCGTGCATTCAGCTACCATGGGCGAGGCGATTGCCAACTGGGACATCAAAGTAGCCAACAACCCGAAGGCACAAGAGCTGTTCAAGGCGGCCCCCGGCGGCGTGCGCACCACGCAGGCCTTCAGCCAGTCGAACCGCTATAAAGAGCTGGACACCGATCGCGAAGGCGGCGTCATCCGCTCCAAGGAGCACGCGTTCAGCCAGGACGGTGGTCTTGCGGTTCTGTTCGGAAATATCGCCCGTGACGGGTGTATCGTTAAAACCGCGGGTGTGGATGAGAACATCCTGAAATTCACCGGTACGGCCTATGTCTGCGAAAGCCAGGATCAGGCAGTCAGCGACATCCTGACCGGCAAGGTGAAAGAGGGCGATGTGGTGGTCATCCGCTACGAAGGTCCGCGCGGCGGACCGGGCATGCAGGAGATGCTGTACCCGACCTCGTACCTGAAATCCAAAGGTTTGGGCAAAGCCTGCGCTCTGTTGACTGACGGCCGTTTCTCGGGCGGCACATCGGGCCTGTCGATTGGTCACGTCTCGCCTGAGGCGGCTGAAGGCGGCGTCATCGGCTTGGTGCAGACCGGCGACAAGATCGAAATCGACATCCCTGCCCGCTCGATCCATTTGGCGGTCTCGGATGAGGATCTGGCAGAACGCCGCAAGGTTCAGGACGAAAAAGGCTGGACCCCGGCCGCACCGCGCAAACGCAAAGTGTCCACTGCGCTGAAGGCTTATGCAAAACTGACCACCAGCGCGGCAAAAGGAGCGGTACGCGAGCTGTAACGCCTTCGAGAGCGAAATCCAAAGGCCCCACCCGCCTAGCGGATGGGGCCTTTTTTGAAGTACACGGAGCAATCCCATAGTCGGACCTTCCTCTTCGAGATAAACTCATGCGACCGACACGTCTTGAGACCCATCTAAACTATAGAAGCTGGGCGTCAGTTCATCGCCCACGAACGGGACGTCGAAGCCCCTCTACTCCCGCTAAGCTGGGATTCGAGACCTCGCTGACCAATGACACAATCCCAAATACTCCCGCGCCCGTTCCGAGCCATCGGCTACGCCGATACCCCGTTCGGGCCCAAGCAGAGAAGATGTCTCGTCAGAGACATTGACGATGGGCGGGAGCGTTCCCCTGCCCCAAATCAGCTAGGGCTACGACCCGAGTTTTGCGTGGATTTCATCCAAATCGATCTCACCCACCGGCATCTTGTTTGCCGGGTTTTCGAAATCGTATTTGAACAGCTCGAAATCCTGTTTGTAAATCTCATAGACCAGATGCATCGAAAGATCGTCGAAATAGTCCTCAACCGGGTGAGCGCGCTTGGGTCCGTGGCCTTCGGATTCGTTAAACCTCGGGATCTCGGACAAGGTTACGGTATGCGAGGTCTCGATGTGGTTCAGAACGTCCTGCATCCCGTCGTTGAACTTCTCAGTCCAGAAAATGTTGTCGTAGCGCCCGCCGTTGACCACAAAGGTCGACACATGCCCCGACATGGCCGACCAGTGGATATCCGGGTCCATCGGCCTGCGCCACCGGATCGTATCCCGCGCAAACAGAAGGAAGCGGCGGAAACTGGCGATCTGGTCGAACTCACCCTTTCCATCTTCACCACCAACCTCGATCCCGTAGTTATAAACCAGCGTCGGCACCAGCTTGCCCCGGTACCGCTTGCCGTTGCGCTGAATGCCACAGATTTTGTCGAAGAATGAGCTGAGGATCCGCGTGTAGGGATTGCGCACACAGGTGAACGCAAAAGACCCATGATTGCGCACATTGGCCGAGATCATGCCTTGGCTGTGGTCAAAGGCCCATTTGTGCATCCCGTCCTTGGCATCATGAATGTCGCCATCAAAGAACTGGCCATGATCGGAATAGTACATGATCTGACCAATAGTCGAGCAGGCACATTTCGGCACAACTCGGTACACCATGCTCTCGCTTTCGGTCATCCAGGTGCCGGGGAACCCCATCCGCTATGCCTCCTCAAAATCTCGGAACTTGTTACGCGCAAGTTGTTTTACAAGCAAAGAACCAAAACTATTCGGTTTATTCAATCGCTCATCCTCAGTATCACGAGTGTAAACGGGCAGAAACGGAAATAGCGGAGCCACATGGCGAAGATTGCCTACATATTGCTGTGTCACAAGGACCCCGACGCGATCATCGCGCAGGCTGAGCAATTGACCGCCGTTGGCGACTATATGGCGATCCATTTCGATGCGCGGGCCAAGGCGTCGGACTATGACCGAATTCGTACAGCCCTGAAGGACAACCCGAACGTCACCTTCGCCGCCAAACGCATCAAATGCGGCTGGGGAGAGTGGTCTTTGGTGCAGGCCACCCTGCACGCCCTGCAAGCGGCCGAAAGCGCCTTTCCCCGTGCCACACATTTCTACATGCTTTCGGGCGATTGCATGGCCATCAAAACGGCAGAATACGCCCACAACTTTCTGGACGAACACGACACGGACTTCATAGAAAGCCACGACTTTTTTGCCAGCAACTGGATCAAGACCGGCATGAAAGAAGACCGGCTGATTTACCGCCATTACTTCAACGAACGCACTCAGCCCAAACGGTTCTATACCTCTTACGAGTTGCAGAAGCGCTTCAACGTCACACGCGACATCCCGGATGATATTCAGGTGATGATCGGCAGCCAGTGGTGGTGCCTGCGCCGCCGCACGGTCGAGATGATTTTGGATTTCCTGAAACAGCGGCGCGATGTGGTCCGGTTCTTCTCCTCCACCTGGATTCCCGACGAGACCTTCTTTCAGACGCTGGTCCGTCACCTGATCCCGAAGAACGAAATCGAAAACCGTACGCTGACCTTTCTAATGTTCTCGGATTACGGAATGCCGGTGACCTTCTACAATGATCACTTCGACATGTTGTTGGGGCAGAATTACCTGTTTGCTCGCAAGATCAGCCCCGAAGCGCATGAGCTGAAAGAGCGTCTCGGGACGCTCTACGCGAGCACCGGTGTCGATTTCCCAATCTCGGATGAGGGGCGCAACCTCTATGCCTTCCTGGCCGGGCGTGGACGTGTAGGCCGCCGGTTCGGTCAACGGTTCTGGGAGGCCGGGAATACGCTGGGCCCGGAACGAGAGCTGTTTCTGATCGTCTGCAAAAAGTGGCACGTGGCAAAGCGGCTGGTGGATCAGATCGCTTCGGTCACCGACATCCCCTGCGTCGAATATCTGTTCAACGAGCAGGACACTCCGCTGCCTGATCTAGGCGGGATCGAGACAACTCTGACCAAACGTTCGCGTCATAGGCGGGCCGTTGTTCGGATGCTGTTCGATCATTTCGGATCGAACCAACTAGCCCTATGCCTTGATCCGGCCAATCTGGACGCCATTCAGGATTTCTGCGGCGATGCCGCCAAGACCCATGTGTTGGAAATCGAGTGTCAGTATTCCGACGATTACCTGATCGGCCATGCGCGCCGTGTCGGCCTGGCAGGTGAAAACAGCCCATCCGAGACCGTCGCACGCCTGTTGCCCACCCTGCGCAATGATCTGGAACACGAGTCCGAGGAAATCCGCAAGGCCGGGATTGATGGCTATCTGCGCCTGCGCGAGACATCGGATCGGGCCGAGAATGAGGCCGCAATCACCAAGTTCCTTGGGGTGAAAACCGAGACAGCCCAATCCATCATGAAACTGGACTACCTGTTTTCAGATTGACGGCCCGGCGGCGTGACCCCGCCGCCGGACGAGTGTTCAGATGTCGAACTTCACGCCTTGCGCCAGCGGCAGCTCTGCCGAATAGTTCACCGTGTTGGTCTGACGGCGCATATAGGCCTTCCACGCGTCCGAGCCGCTTTCGCGCCCGCCGCCGGTTTCCTTTTCACCACCGAAGGCGCCACCGATCTCGGCGCCGGACGGGCCGATATTGACGTTGGCGATACCGCAATCCGATCCGGCGGCTGTCAGGAACTGCTCGGCCTCGCGCATGTTCAGGGTGAAGACGCATGAGGACAGGCCCTGCGGCACACCGTTCTGAAGCTCGATGGCATCGTCGAAATCGTCATAGCCCATGACATACAGGATCGGCGCGAAGGTCTCAGTTTTTACCGTTGCTGTCTGGCCGGGCATCTCAACAATGGCAGGCTCCATATAGACGCCGCCCGGCACGCCGTCGGTGACGCGCTTTCCACCAAAGACCACGCCGCCTTCGGCTTCAGCCGCCTTCAGCGCCGCTGTCATCGCCGCGCCCGAAGCCTCATCGACCAGTGGGCCGATCAACGTGCCCTCGGCCATCGGATCACCAATGGGCAATCCGGCATAGGCTTTCTTCAGACGTGCGACCAGCTCATCCTTGATCGAGTTATGGACGATCAAGCGGCGCAGTGTCGTGCAGCGCTGACCCGCCGTTCCAACCGCCGAGAAGACAATCGCCCGCACCGCCATTTCCAGATCAGCCGACGGACCGACAATCATCGCGTTGTTCCCGCCAAGCTCCAGAATGCACTTGCCGAACCGCGCCGCCACAATCGGCGCAACCGCGCGACCCATACGCGTCGAGCCGGTGGCCGAGATCACTGGCACGTCTTCGCTGGCCACCAGAGCTTCACCCAGAGCAGCGCCGCCAATCAGCGTTTGCAGCAGGTGGTCGGGCGCATCCTCAAACCGGGCCAGCGCACGTTCAAAGATCTTCTGGCAAGCCATCGCGGTCAGAGGCGTCTTTTCAGACGGTTTCCAGATCACCGGATCGCCGCAGACAAGCGCCAGCGCCGCGTTCCACGACCAGACCGCGACCGGGAAATTGAAGGCAGAGATCACGCCGACCGGACCTGCCGGGTGCCATGTCTCCATCATCCGGTGGCCGGGACGTTCCGAGGCAATGGTCAGACCGTAAAGCTGCCGCGACAGGCCAACGGCAAAGTCACAGATATCGATCATCTCCTGCACCTCGCCCAGACCTTCCGAGGTGATCTTTCCCGCCTCCCAACTGACCAAAGCGCCCAGATCGTCCTTGGCGGCGCGCAATTCCTCACCCAGCAGGCGGATCAGTTCCCCCCGCCGCGGGGCAGGCACTGTGCGCCACGCTTTGAAGGCCGTTTTGGCGTTGGCCAGAATGGCCTCCATGTCAGAGGCCGGTGTTTCATGCACGTCAGCCAGGGTGCGCCCGTCGATCGGAGACCTTACCGCCAACGTTCCGCCTGTCAGCTCCGCTGCGGTCAGATCGAGGTTTGCCAGAGTGGTTTCTGCAGTCATCACAACGTCTTTCATCTTTTACGCCGCCTTGTTCTGTGGGGTTACGTCGCCCGCCCGATAGAGCCGGCCAAATTCGGTATTGAGGAAATCGGACAGCTTCACCTGCTCCTGCCGGACAAAGCCGGTCGAAGGCAGAACGCCCGTACGCATCAGATCAACCACGCCGAGTACGCCCGCTGCAGTGGTGACCTGAATGGCGCTCCAGACTTGTCCGTTGATCTCACGCGCGAAACTTTTATTGATCAGGGATTTTTCGCGCAGGGCACCGTCGATCTTGCCCTTGGCAGTACAGTAGACAAGCACCACATCCTGATCCGTGCGCGGCAGGGCGGCCTCAAAAATCTCTTTCAGAAGATCGCGGCGTTGACCCAGCCCCAGATCGTTCAAGAGCAGTTTCAGGATATCGCAATGACCCGGATAGCGGATCGAGCGGTAGGACACCGCCCGCGCCTTGCCCTCAAGGGTTTCAGGAAGGGTTCCAAGGCCGCCTGAGGTGTTGAAACACTCATACTCCACCCCGTCATGGCCCAGGACCTCATAGTCCTCCAACGGAGCGGTCTTCACCCGCTCGCCGTTCACGATGGCATCGCACGGGTTGCAGTATTCGTTGATCAGCCCATCGGTCGACCAGGTCAGGTTGTATTTCAAAGCGTTGGTCGGAAAGAGAGGCAAGGCCCCGACCCGCATATGCAGGCTGTCAATCTCATCAAACTCGGCCGCCAAGGACGCCCCCGCGATGCCAACAAAGCCGGGTGCCAACCCGCATTGGGGCATGAATGCGGTCTTGCTGTTTTCTGCCAAATCACGCACGGCATTGGTTGCGGCCACATCTTCGGTCAGGTCAAAATAATGCGCCCCGGCCCGCTGAGCAGCTTTCGCGATATTCGGTGTCAAAAAGAACGGAGCGGCCGAAATCACCGCGTCAAACGTCTTCAGGCCTTGCGCCAGACCTTCAATATCCGAGGCATCAATCTGCTTGGTCGCTACCCCAATTCTAGCGATGTCGCCCAAGGCCTTGAGATCATGATCCGCAACCGTGACGCTGTAGTTTGGCGACCCCTTCAACAGCGTGGCGATCATCTGCCCAATCTTGCCAGCCCCAACGATGCAAATATTCCAGCCCATAACGCGCCTCCTCCTTCTGGTTTTCAGTCCAGAGTGGCGGAGAATATCGTCATTTCGCAGGAGCTAAATTGACGATTTAACGGATGATTTCGTCATTTTTACGGGTCCTTTTCCCTTTTTGACGAAACAGGTTTTGGACATAGGTCGCGAAGCTGTCATCAAAAGCAGAGACGCGTTCAGTATCCGAAGGCAGGGCCTCGCGTCAAAATCCGGCCGTGCGCTCAATCAACCAATACATCGACACGGAACCAATGCCATAGGCAGCAACGATCGTGGCCTTTTGGCCCAGTGGCAACGCAACCTGCCGCCATACTGCGACCACGAGAGCCAAAGCCCCAATGAAACACAGCTGCCCGGCTTCAACGCCAAGGTTGAACGCTAGTAGGGCCGCAGGAATGTCGTTGGCAGGCAGACCAATATCTGCCAGAGCCCCGGCAAAGCCCAGCCCGTGCAAGAGCCCGAAGCCGAAGCAGACGATCCATGGTTTCTCCTTTGACAGTCGGAACCTGCCTTCGCCATCCTTTGCAATCTCCATCGCCAGAAAAACGATCGAGAGCGCTATGACAGCTTCGACTGGTGGCCCAGGAACGTTCAGAACGCCAAAGGTCGCAAGCGCCAAAGTGATCGAGTGCGCCAGGGTAAACGCGGTGACGGCCCCGACCAGCCGCCAGCGATCACGCACCAGAATAAACAAGGCAAGGACAAACAGAAGGTGGTCCCAGCCTTCCAGGATATGCTCGAACCCCAAGACGGAATACGCGGCCAAAACGGACCATGTTGACTGTGCCACCGGTATGGTCTGAACGGCAGCATCCGGCGTGAAACGAAGGGTAAGCGGTTCTGACTGCAACGGATGCAAGCGCACCAAAACATCGTTGTTTTGGGTCTCCAAGCCCTCAATCGCAATGGGCTGACCTGCAATGTCCGCGCTGCATTCTGTGACCCACGACGAGACCCAGGCCCTGTTCCCGGCCACCGGGTCTGGCCCTCGGGCCGGGGTGCAGACCTCGGGCAATACAGCGTCAATCGCCATCGGTCGGCCATTCACATCCGGTTTGCGCCAATGAACGCTCCAACTATCCGACGCGATTTGGCGTATTTCCAGGTAACCGGGATCAAGGGCATGCGCGGTGGCCTTGCCTGCCGTGAATGAAAACAGCAGCAAGATCAAAAAACAAAGTGCAGCCTTCATTCAGACAGCTCCGCAAAGTCTGGAACGATGATTTCATAGCCTTGGGCCAGTGTTTCATATTGCGCCTGCGCCAAATCCTCGCTTGTCGCACGCAGCCAGTCCCGCAAAACAACCTCGTGAATGTCTTCCAATGGCGGGTTCTTGCTGGGTTCAATCTCAAGGACCTTGACCAGATGAACACCGTAGCCCGACAGAACCGGACCGGCCCATTCCCCTTTTGCGAGGGTTGTCAAACCATCCGAGAACCCATTTCCGTAAACCGAGTCGACAACCCGTGTGGCTGACAACGGCATCGACGCGGGCAAAAGGGTCGATCTGCTGAGATCAGCGGGTTCTTGCTGCGCACGCAACGCTTCCAAGGCCCGTTCGACTTCGCCATCAGCGGGGTTTTCGCCCAGAAAGACCTGAGTGAAAGCAATCTTGTGAGGTGTCGTGTATTGATCCAGATTTTGCTGACGAAACGCCTCTAAAACTTCGTCTTCCGGAACAACTGATGCGGCGATCGCTTCGGTCAGAAAGCCCATCTTTTGACTGAGTCGGGATCGGATGACTGTGTCACCACGATCAAGACCAAGCTTCTTCGCCTCACGCACCAGAACCTCTTCCCGGATTGAGGCGTCGACCAAGGCTTGCAGCTCGGCCGTGTTGGGTGGGCGTTTCCAGCGGGCTTCGAACTGTTCAGACAGCAGCGTGACGTCTTGCTCGGTAATTTCTATCCTCTCACTGTCTACGGCTGCTTCGGATTCCGGCGATACGATGTGGAACCAGATGAATATGGCCGCTCCGATCAGGAAGAAATGGAACAGCGGTTCTTTTAGTAAACGCATGAAGGCTCCTGCTGGAAATGCACTCAGGTTCTGACCGTCAATGTTGGAAACGGTTTGCACATAAATCTACGCCCTGCCTGCTGTGAGGCGCAAGGAAACCGCCGGAGTGATATTCCAGACTCCGGCGGTCGGCTGAGTTTTCAAGACAGCTCACTCGGAAGGCGTATACCAAATCGGTGAGGAATAGGCGCGTTCCTGATGTGTCAGGATCGCGTCCTCAGGTAATTCGGCCCCAAACCGAAGTTTGTCATACAGGATCCAGCGCGGGGTAGGGATTTCGATGGCCCGGACATAGTAGAAGGCACGCTCATTCGGGTCGAAATCTGGATCGGACCAAACGGTGACCAGTTCAGCCGTGCCGATTGTGTTGGTCCAGCTGGCGGTATCAACGTCAACCGTATTTCCAACCGCAGGGATCTTGCCATTGCCGTCCGCAACGCGGTCGTCCGACCACGCTACATCATAGACTTTTTCCTGCATGGCGCCTTCGGCATCCAGCCACCCTTTGACCACCTGCACGCGATCCAGATTGGCACCAACCGGGTCACGCAGCGCTGCGATCAGGAAGGACGGAGCCCCATCCCCTTCGCGTGGACGCAAGTCAGACCCCATTGGGACACCCTTGGTATAGCCAACATCAGCAAGGAAGCGGGTTTCCACATCTGCGTCACTGAAATCCCATCCGCCAAAGAACCTCAGACCAATCCGGGGGCCGGTTGTGGCATATGTCTCGCGCCGCTTGAACGCGTCAAAAATCGCGGCACGCGTGTTTTCGGTCGCCCAGACGGCCGTATATCCGGACGCCACAAGCAGATCGCCGGGGATTTCGCCAAGGTCATTGGCAATGAACGGATGTTTGATCCTTGAGGCCGAAGGTTCGACACTTACGGACTTGCCGAAGAAGTTGTCCTCCTCCGCGGTGGCCAAAGAGGTATGACTGTCTGTCGCCCCTCCCATTCCGAACTTGTAGGGGTTTACGCCGAACTTCTCTTCCAGCATCAAACCGCGTTTAAGCGCTTCGCGGGCATATTCTCCGGCTAGCATGTCATCGGTTTTCAACTCGGTGATATCAAGATTGCCTACGTCCCAGTTTTCGTAGTCTGCAAATTCGTCATCGGGGCTGAGGAAGGGGTGCGCTTCGCCGTCACCCTTGATTTGCGTGACCTCATAATGTGGCTCCCATTTCGCACGGGCTGCGACGTAGTCCTCGTCGACCTTGCCGCCGTGATAGGTATCTTCTGTCGGGAACATCCAACCATTCGACAGGTTGCCGTTATGGGCAAAGGCCACAGCCCGGCCACCGGTTTTTTCCTGATACTCCTCCAACCATGCATAGAGCGACTTGGGATCCGTATCACCATAGGGCGGTTGCGTGACCGGAGGCACCATCTGAAGCGCTCGGATGGGGCCATCCCGCAGCATGACATTGCGGTGCAGGTTGAACCCCTTCGGGACCGAGGTCCACTCGAACCCGATGAAGGCCGTGAACTCGCCGGGGTCATTGTGTCGCTCGGCGGCGAGAACAATATGTTCCCACGTAAACGCAAACGCGTCCGCGCCCGGGCTATAGGATTCCAGAAGCACCTCGGGCAATGTCATTTGCGAAAAATTGGTGATGATATCAAAGGCCGTTTTTCCAGCCTCTTCTCCTCCGGCCTTGTAGCCTTCGTACCATTCCAAGCCTTTGGGATCAGACAGAACGCCCGGCTTACCGGCCTGAAGGTCCGGGGCAAAGCCCATCAGGTCAGTATGGTCCGTCAGGACCATCCAATCCAACGGTCTTGACAGCCGGACCGGTTGACCTGTGGACGAGATGACTTGCTCTCCCTTGGCAAAGCGCCAGGCCTCATCGGGCAGCAATGTGTTGCCAAACGCACCGGCATCCAGCGATAGCCCCGTGTGAAGATGCGTATCCCCCCAAAGTGGACGTTCAGGGAAACTTCGGTTGGCGTAAGGTGAATACGGTTGGTCCTGGAACAAACCTTCTGCGGCCTCTTCGCTTGGAACCGCGTCAGACAGTACGCTTGCTGGTGCCAACACAAGCGAAACCAAACAGACGGATAGCCGAAACATATTCACCTCCCTTTACAAAAAATGAAGTCAGGTACCTTCGGGCACCCTTGCGAAAAACATATTAGAATTTACCTATATCATAGGTCTCTGCTTTCTTTGAAATTTTTTTGAAAGCGTGCGTCAGTCGTAATTTGAACGTCCATCGCCGCCAATTCGATCTGCTTTATGGCGCGCTTTGCTTCGGCCCTTCACCAAGCGGTTCAAGCGTTCCTTGTTGTTCGAAACCCATGCAAAACAAACACCGTTCAAATGCGGCTTAGTCAGATGCCACTCTGGTCCCCAAAGCCAGATTGAGGGCAAACTGAGTGGCGGGGTTCGAATCAGCCCGGGCAAGCATAGCCTCAAACTGCTGGTGTAACTGAGAACTCCCCCATTGCCGCGTTGCAATTGCAATCTGCAGGGCCAGGTCCGAGTCCGTTTCTAAAGCTTCCGAGAAAATCTGGATGATCTGAGGCTTGAATCTTGCCTGCGATTCACCGGCCTCAGCCAAAGCGCGAATAAGCGACTGTCTGTCGACCGACGTCTTTTGCCTATCTTGCAGCGCCAACCCGATTGCGTTGATAGCGGCTTCCTCCTCCGCTTCTATACCGGCAAGTGCCCACTCATGAGAATGTAAGTCGCCCGAGGCCAGCACGTCAGCAAAACGCGCCTTCACGATCGAGCGCGCCTGTGGATCTGTTTGCAGACCCAACAGGCGAATTGCGACGGATCTGTATGGGAAGCGGTTCAAATCGTTGAAGTCCCTCAGGATCTGCTTTGTCGTAGACGTGTCACCGATTGGGCGCACAAGCTTGTAGGGTGCCCGCCCGATTTCTATCAGGGCCGCGTTATGAAGCGCGATGTCCGGGTGCCACAGATATTCGGCAAAAAACTGAACACGGTCCTGAGTGTCCGTTTCGCCGTAGGTCCACAATGCACCGGCCGAGCTCAAATCCTCGAAAAATTCAGCTCTTTCCGGGTTGACCAGAAAAATACGCCGCCATGCCTTCGAGAAGCTTCGATCAGTGCTTTCTTGATAATCCGGCCCGTAGGTCAACAAAACAGAACTTGTAGGATCCAAGCGAAAGGCGCGCCGCGTCACGCTATCAATGAGGAAGGGAATATCCGGCACGTCGTCGAGGTTCTCCCACTGTCCTTTCAGAACCTCGTGCACACCGTATCTGAACGGGTTTTCGGCATCAGGACCTGCCAACACAATGAAATCGGCGGACAGGATGTGATCTGCAAGCGATGCCTCGGGCCGCTCGATACAAACCCCACACGCGTGTCCGGCTCGCGGTTCAGCAAGCCCGAAGATAGTCGCTAATATGATCAGAATTAATCTCAACCTACGGAAAAACTCCTTAAACCAAGTGCAAAGCGCGGTACCATAGGATCAGAGTAGCAGCTAAGGACTTTTTATCCAGCCGGAGATTAGTCTGTGGTTTTTAGCTTTTTGTCTTATTAGACGATAGCTCGGGGGATCTAGCCGCCTTCGATGGGCTGCTTTGTACCTCTGCGCCTCCAGTCAGCGAGAACATACAAAACCGCTTGAAGAACGGCTTGCCAAGGCGCGAGGAAAGTTTTGGTTGTCTTGAGTGGCTACCAAGCTGAAATTCGCTACGGTTGCCGCACTCGTCGTCGTTGGCGGCTGCTACGCGGATAAATCGGTCATTCGCGGTTCTTGAAACCTACACAAATCAAAATTCGATATTCATCGAGGTCTCGACTGCATGTACACCTATACCCACGACAATCCCTGCAAAGATAAGCCCAATAAATGCGTTGATAACCGCCAACGCCCGACTCGTGGGTTTCTCAGGCCTAATGTCTCCGTAGCCAACCGTAGTTGCGTTTATGAACGCATGGTAAAGGCTCGCTCCGGTCGACCAGCCTTCGATCCGACCAATTGATATCCCCAGCACGCACACCAAAACCAACAAGAATACGAGTATCGGTGACAGGTAGATCAGGTCCCAAAGGAAAACTGATAGAAACGTGCAAATGTAGCTGGCGTCGCAACCCATAGCGAAACTCTACCTCAATGCCAGTTGGGGGCCTAGTTGAATACCAATGTCTTGACAGGAAGCAGAATGGCCTGTGCACGCAAGACAATTGCATTTGCTATACCCATGCCATCCACAATCCTTGCAATGAAGGCAGACAGGCCCGTGATCTCACCAGCGTCGATCTCCTTTGCTCGGCTCGTATACGCAACGCCCACGCACGCACTACCTGGCGGGATGCTATCAAGATGCTGAGGAAAAATAGGTGCTAGGAACGCTGTAACTGTACCGGGTCGCGCTCGATCCTGCTGATCCAACAGCGTATCACCCGGTCGGAACTGCCCCGCGGCAATCGCCCCTTGCACGTCATCGACAACCATCGGGACTATGGTCAACGGTTTAGACGCGCAGGTAATTTCCACCAGCATACCCGGCTTTAGTACACTGGCAGAAATCTGACCAAAAGCTGCGATAAAACGCCCCTGTCCCGTAACCTCAGGCACCAAAATCCCGGCAGGGCGTAGTATTGGATTAACGATATCACCCGGCTTGAGGAGAAATTGTGTTACCGTCCCATCCACCTCGGCAAAAACGGTGGATTTTGATATCTCGTTCTCAGCCTCTCTCAAAACCGCACGCGCAGTTTCAAGCTGTGCAGGGAGAAGGGTGGTTTGGCGCAATTTGGCACCGTCTAACGAGGCAATAGCGGCTGCGCGCTGACTTTCTGCGCCGGTCACTGCGGTTTGCAACCGTTCCAGTTCCTGCTCACTAACAACGGTGTTGTTTCGCTCCGCAAGCTCCAGGCGTCGCTCCAAATCGCTCGTCGCCTGAGTAAGGTCAGCTTCTGTCGCCTCAACCCTGGCGTTGGCGCTCGCGACTTCCGTTTCGGTCAGGCCCAAAGCCGCCTCAATCTCTTCGATACGTCGCTGAGCCGTTTCTGCTGCTGCCTCCTGCCGCGTGGTGTCCAATCGGAAAATCGGCTCGCCAGCCATAACGTCCTCATTATTGGCAACGTAGACTTCCGCGACCCGCCCCACGCGATCCGAGAGAATGGTAACTGTGCGAAATGCAGCTGAGACATTCCGCGTTGAAGGGTGGAAATAGAAGATCACCGTGATCAGCGTCACAGCCAGTATTGCACAGGCGGTCAAACCCCACCGCAATTCATACCAGACATTGAAGAGGGTAATTTCCTGGCCCCACCGCTTGCCCTGCTTGTAGCGGCGATAAAGGTAGTCCGGGACGATTGTAATCAGTGCGGAGAAGACCAACTCAAGCATCGTGGCTCTCCGAGATGTCTACGTCGGTCTTGAGCGGAAAGATTTCATGCAAGGGCACGGCGGCGATCAGAATTGCTGCGATCCAGAAAGCGTTGTTGAGGGTGAAGAGGGAGATCAATCCAAGCACACCGACTAACTGCATTTGCACTTTGTGAGCACCTGCTGCCATGCGGTCTGGAATGGCCTGTACGGTGAAGTAAAGCGCACCAAAACCCAGCAGCACTATGACTAGAACCAACCCAACAACGATCAGAAAACCGTCTGTCTCCCCCGGGGGTGTTACCCAAAATGGGAGCCTTGCCATTGCCTCATCAGAAATAGAACTGTTCACCTGCCCCTCCCCGCATTCAGGTAATCACATTCGAATATAACTTATGGAAATCAAGAAAACCAATTTGCGTTGAGGCTTTTGGGTTTGTTCAAACGCACCATCGAAAATTTTGCTAGACCACCAAACTGTGGGTCTCGGGTGCATAGAAACCGCCATAAATATGTTAAGATTACTGTTGGGTCCGTTCTGAGGTTGTAGCTTTCGAATGTATCCGTAGCATTCAAATGGCACGCCATTTCTGCTTTGCTCTCATCCCGGCCCTATGGGTATGTATCGTGCAGAGTTTCTTGTTGCCCGCCCGAAAACGTACCGTTTCCGCTCGTGTTGATTTGACAATGCTTCCAGAGGGTTTGCGTAAATAGGAACACCGCCCGAAGGCGACGCTAAGTGTTTGTTATCTGATACTAAAGATTGGTTGCGGGAGGACGCAACCAGCGTTGTCGAACACCGTTGAAGTATCTACTTAGGAAACGAAATTGACAATAATGGGGCTAGTCAACCGTCAAGTGAATGGGTTTGCAGCAGATGAGATTTAGAACCATACTTCGGCTTCGACTAGCACGATTGCTTTCCACAACACTTGGTTGACCATATTCCTTGCAACTGACCAGTCTTGGTGGCGAAGAATCTCTTTCGCACCACCCAAAGGTTACGGCCGAAGCCGTAACCCTTAATTCCATCGCACCCGGTTCAGCGTCGACTGTGTTAAACATCACGTAAAAATCCATGAGACAAAAACGCCATTTGTTATTGGGTTGCATCCAAGCCCGGCGGAACGTCTTTGCAATAACCACCCGCGCAAAACACACCGCTGCCAGGCATCGAAGCTGGTACCCAGATATCGTGACCACTGACTTCGTCCACAAACCAAATGTCAATACAGGCGTTTTCAACAACCAAGTAAACTGGGTTGTCTGGCGCGAGCGGCACTCCGTCGATTTCCATCAGTACGAGTTGAATCCCGAGCCCTTCAGCTAGAAATCGCTGTTTGTAGTTTCCGTTGTTGGGCGGCGGATCCGAGAAGTTTCCTGCAGTTTCAGTTTCAAGGCTGTTGCCATTCACATTGAAGGTCCAACGAACGTTGATCGGAATCCCCTCGAAAGTATTCGTCTTTGGATCTCGACACATAACAAACTTGGTTGTCCGAATGTCGAACTCACCGCGCCCAAGACCTATTCCTGTTCCCACGTGACGTGCATTCTGGACAGCACGCATGGAACTGCTCCCGAGTACTGGCGTTCCATATAGCTTTTTACCCAATGCCTCACATTTTTCCGCACCGATGGATGTAACGTTGAGAATTGCAATCGCCGCGGCACTCGACATCCCTCCCAAGAGCAACGCCTCTGCAAGAGGTGCTGATGTGTCATCATCCAGGAGCCGTTGAATCTCATCAGGTGGTTCGTTTCTCAAGACCTCAAGATCACCGACAGATTGCGCTGATAGCTCATTTACAGTTTCGAGGCTGAAATTTTGATCGGAAAGTGCCTTTGCAAGCATTCCAAGATCAATGTTCTGTCGTTCTCCACCAGTCTCGGTAATGTAGCTGTAACTAACTGGAGGTAAACGTTGAGCGTCCC
Source organism: Ruegeria sp. AO1 (assembly GCF_056535985.1). NCBI lineage: Bacteria > Pseudomonadati > Pseudomonadota > Alphaproteobacteria > Rhodobacterales > Roseobacteraceae > Ruegeria > Ruegeria sp. AO1. Next base: position 3,478,762 of record NZ_JBQFJC010000001.1, on the reverse strand, counting down.
GATCCTGACTATGAACTTGGGTCGCAGCAACAGTAGAAACCGCCAACATTGCAGGAGCGATCAGAAACTTTATTCGCTGAATCCCGAAACAAAAACTTGTGGTCATGAAACCCTCCACAAAGCAATAAACCGTCGAAAAAGGCACCAATAATCAACAATTTGCATCTAATCGTAGCGCACGAGCAGAAATTTTCCCTGCAATCCGGGTGCTTTGCGCCACCATCCACGGTGAACATTTTTAGCACATCCAAGCCTAATTTGCACGTGATTTGCCAAGAGTTGGCATTGCGCAATACTCATCCATGGAGTTCGATGAACGAATTTAGATAGTTCGCCGAAAATGCCAAATGCTCGCCGCGCCTTATTCTCTCCGCCGCAATGCTAGGGTCCTGACCCTACATTGCGGCGCGAATGTTGGCCTCAATTCGTGCGGCAACACCCAAATGATAGGCAACTCCGCCCTCTTTCTGGTTCGCCTTCATCTTTTCGATTGCAGCGAGAGCGTTTTCGACGTCACCACCGCAAAGATATGCGTCCGCCAGCAGCGTGTATGCATATTGCGTTATCTGCGTCGAGCCCGTGGACAGATAAGCATCGATCCCCTCCAAAAGGCCGGAGATTGCAAGCGTAGGTTCTCCGGAACGCGCTCGACCCCATGATCGAATGATAGCGCTCCAAGCGTTCCAGTATTTGAAATTGTGCTCATTGCTGATCTTGGATGCTTCTTCAACTAATTCTAGCAACGCGTCAGAGTCACCCAAAGGTTGATAAGACGTGGCAAGAATATTGAGGGCATAACATCGCGAAAACTCGTGCTGCTCGGAGGTCAATTCTACTACTGCGATCTCGATCCCGGAGCGAACATCGAAGGGGTCATCGCCATTCAAGGACCGCGCCCAACAGCGCATCGCCGCATCGACCGGGCCAATGTCAGCAGCGTGAAATCTGAGAACATCCTCGGCCGTGCACTCTCGACGAAATGCGAGCGCGCTGTCAAATCGGGCAATAGCAGCTGAGAACTTCCCCAACATAAACATTGCCATTCCGCGATTGTGGTTGCCAACAGCCTTCATAGTAACATCGTCGCAGTCTTCCGCAATTCGATCAAAATCGTCGCACATCTTAAGCGCGCTCGCAGCGTCACCTAGCATCAACTGCACGCCAAATTGAACGTGAATAGCTAGAAATGCATCCTCAGGTGCCGTTGCCGAACTGAGAAGCAACTCATGCAAGCGAGCCATGTTCTCAAGAACCGGATGCGAGCCAAACGCGCGCGTGTTTAGCGCGACATTAAACATCTTGCGGAGTGCTATTTCTTCGGCCGCACGAGATCTTTGGTCAACCAATTTACTATTTTGAAGCAAAGCATCTTCAAGATGTTGAATTGTCTCCTCAGTTGCAGAGCGATTCGCTGCATGGATTGCTGCGTCTCGCCATGCGTCCCTTGCCTGGGCGGGCATTTCTGCATGCGTGTAGTGCTGGGCAAGTAAATCTGGTTGTTGGAGAGCCAGGTTAGGATAGGAGTCGGCAATCACCTTTGCTATCTGCCGGTGTAGAGTTTTGGCACGGCTTTTTAGCATCAGATCGTAAGCTGCATCTTGTATCAAAGCATGCCGGAACGAGTAGCTTCGATCCGGTTGATTTCCTCGCGGCACGAGAATGTCTACATCAGAGAGATAGTCTAGTTGACTGCGGGCTTGCTCGAAGGATAACCCGGTGACCGCTTGAACCATGGACGGATAGATCGTTCGCCCGATCGCGGCACAAACGGGGACTACTTCCCGTGCCGTCACCAGTCCATCAATCTTAGCGCGTAGAAGATCTTTCAAAGTCGAAGGCAGCGAGATTGGATCAGCTTCACTGCACGTCGAGCCAGGGTTGTTCAAGCGCCGCCGCACCATATGGGCCAGTTCTTCGAGAAACAGCGGAACACCGTCGGATTTTTGAATGATTTGCTTTTCTATTTCAGGAGCGGCTGTTTCACCCGAAAGCTCGTAGCGCATCATTTGGCGAGCACAGTAGTCATCTAGTCGCGGTACAGTAATGGATGTTACGCGTGCTAGCCCAGTCCAACGTAGCTTAAATTCGGGCCGCGACGTGCACAAGATCATGACCCGATGTTGGTGAAGGCGCTCAATCAGTATATCAATCAGTTCTTCAGTAGATGGATCTACCCAATGAAGATCCTCAAACAGCAGTAGTACAGGGCTCTGATCTGAAAGCCGGACAGCAAGATTTACCAATAGTTGATTCAGTAGAGATTTGAGTTGCTCTGGCGAAAGGTCGATTGCCCGATCACTAACACCCGTACGGATTGATAGAAGATTTGCAAATGATGCGAATGCACGCTCATAGTCCGGTCCGGAAAACCAACTATTCAATAGGCGTCTGAGTTTGCTTTCTTGCTGTTCTTGCGTGTCCGAGCGTCGAATTTTTGCAGCTTGGTTAACAAGCGAGACAAGAGGGAATAACGCGTTGCTTTGGTGGTGAACAGAACACTGAAAGTTCAGACGTTGCCCGCCATCGTCGCCAATCCTATTCCATAGTTCCTCAACAAGCCTCGACTTGCCTATACCGGCTTCACCAGAGAGTAGAACAGTTTGTGTTTGGCCGTCACAAACTGACCTCCATCGGCTTTCGAGCAAGCGTATTTCCTCTTCGCGGTTGACCATTGGCGAAATCGCACGTTTTTGACGCGAACGAAACCGCAATCCCGTATCGGGAGATTCGTTGACAGACCAAACGCCTTGGGGTTTCTGAAAGCCTTTTAATTTATACTCACCGAGCCACTCACACTCTATGGACGTGCCCAACAACCTCTTCGTTCGGTCACTTATCGCGACTGTTCCTGGCCGAGCGACAGCCACAATCCGGGCTGCCAAGTTCGGCGTATCGCCGTAAGCCAGCCCCTCGCGCATCGATTGCTCTTCAACAACAAGATCACCGGTAGCTATCCCAATCCTAGCTCGAATGGTGCGGCCCACTGCGGAAAGGTGCTTGCTCAGTCCACCGCAAATATCCAAACCAGCTTTCACAGCTCGTTCTGCATCATCCTCGGCGGCAGTGGGATATCCGAAATAGGCAGTGACCGCATCTCCGATGAACTGAGCTACGTGCCCGTGATGGTGACCAATCGCCTCGAGTGCGACCCTTTGATACTGATGTATCACATCGCGATAGTCTTCCAGATCAAGCTCGCTGGAAAGTGCGGTCGACTCTACTAGGTCCACAAACATCATTGTCAGATGCAGCTTCTCCGTTGTGTCTACTATGTTGCCAGATTGGGTATTGCTAAGTTGGCCGGTAGCACTCTGAATAAGTGTGTTGGTCTTGACTGACGTCAGAGAACTCTTGGAGGCCCCTTTGAGAGTTTTCAAAGCACGCATTATGCGTTTTCGATCACCCACGTTTAGACCCAACTCTGTAAAGTCAACCTCTTCCAGATCTGCTATTATTTCTAGGTCGACAGAGTTTTTGGCGAACACATCATAGTGTTTGTCTAGCGAATGACTTTCTAGCCAGGCTTTGAGTTGGTCCATCTCTCCCCTCCGAACTTCGGAGACAGTCAGAAATTAGAAACTTCTGACAATTCTCAAAGTTGTGAAAACAGCTTTTGAAAGGTCTTGATTTTATTGTGAAAATAGTTCGTGCAGATTAGACCTGATGATAATAACAGAAAACTCGATTTTCTGAAATGGGCGGAAGAAACTCACATTGGTCTGGCTCTATCAACCTGAATCGTACCAGGTTCCCCTGCCCCAAGCGGTCCGAGCGGTTCTCAGCTACCTGCCACTTCTTCCTAGCAATACCTATGTAGTTGCCTATACTGTCCCAGGCCACCACGCTGCCAACCCGCAAAACCAGTGGCTTTTGCGCACCGGCTTGACGGCACCCATAGGTCGCGAGTCCGCTTTTGGATTCGAATGGTAATTATTGCAACGCATTGCCCCACGCTCCTCTTAGGACTATATCACGCTTCGAGAGCGTTGATCATGACGACCCGAAATGCACCATAACTGCACGACCTTTGTAGAAACTCCTTCTTTCCTCTGCGGCACGTCACCGTAGATGGTCTGGAGCCAAATCGGAAACTGCGCGGATGACAATCGAGGCGTCGGCTTTCAACGCCTTCGTTTCCACGATCTCCAACCGGCTTTCCACCAATTCATACTTTCCCACATAAGACGGCGGCTTGCCCAACAATTTGGTCAACCCAGCTTGTAACAACCCTGCCCACTGCCTGAGCCTGACGAGGTATTTTTGCTACAAAAACAGTTCGCTTGACTGTTTGTAGTCTGATCGGGCTGTTTGGATTTTCTGACGCTGGTTGCGGGAGTAGGATTTGAACCTACGACCTTCAGGTTATGAGCCTGACGAGCTACCGGGCTGCTCCATCCCGCGACACTTTGCGTTGGTCTACCGCCTATTCGGCTACTTGAGACCATTTGTTGGCCTACCGCTTACGCTACTTGAGGCCGTGTAGTGTTCTTCTGATCGTATTAGAGAGACTGTGGGCTTTTACTAGGTTTGGCGGTGACCTACTCTCCCGGGGCTTAAGCCCAAGTACCATTGGCGCGGCAGTGCTTAACTTCCGGGTTCGGGATGGGACCGGGTGTTTCACTTGCGCTATGACCACCAAACCGAGGAAAAGCCCACGTCACGTCTTTGCCTTTGGCAAAGCGCGACGCGCAGGGGGAAGCGTCTTTTGTTTACAAAAGGCGCGTTCCTGCACGGTTATATAATCAACCAACATCGCGGCTTGGCGCTACGACGTCATCCATTGTCAAGGTCGGTGTATGCTTTTGGTTTGATTTGTCTTTCTGTTACTGGATCAAATCAAGCCTATCGGGCGATTAGTACCGGTCAACTGAACGCATTACTGCGCTTACATCTCCGGCCTATTGACGTGGTGGTCTTCCACGGCCCTCAGGGAGACCTTGTTTTGAGGGGGGCTTCCCGCTTAGATGCCTTCAGCGGTTATCCTGTCCGATCATAGCTACCCAGCACTGCCGTTGGCACGACAACTGGTCCACCAGTGGATCGTTCACCCCGGTCCTCTCGTACTAGGGGCAACTCCTCTCAAGTCTCCTACACCCACGGCAGATAGGGACCGAACTGTCTCACGACGTTCTAAACCCAGCTCACGTACCTCTTTAAACGGCGAACAGCCGTACCCTTGGGACCTGCTCCAGCCCCAGGATGAGATGAGCCGACATCGAGGTGCCAAACACTGCCGTCGATATGGACTCTTGGGCAGTATCAGCCTGTTATCCCCGGCGTACCTTTTATCCGTTGAGCGATGGCCCTTCCACTCGGGACCACCGGATCACTATGGCCGTCTTTCGACTCTGCTCGACTTGTCAGTCTCGCAGTCAGGCTGGCTTCTGCCATTGCACTCAACGAGCGATTTCCGACCGCTCTGAGCCAACCTTCGCGCGCCTCCGTTACGCTTTAGGAGGCGACCGCCCCAGTCAAACTACCCGCCACGCAGGGTCCCGGATCCGGATAACGGACCGCGGTTAGACATCAAGAGTGCGAAGGGTGGTATCTCAAGGGAGGCTCCACGGATACTTGCGTTTCCGCTTCAAAGCCTACCACCTATCCTGCACATCACAATCCTGATGCCAGTGCGAAGCTGTAGTAAAGGTGCACGGGGTCTTTCCGTCTAACCGCGGGAAGCCTGCATCTTGACAGGCAATTCAATTTCGCTGAGTCGATGTTGGAGACAGCGGGAAGTCGTTACGCCATTCGTGCAGGTCGGAACTTACCCGACAAGGAATTTCGCTACCTTAGGACCGTTATAGTTACGGCCGCCGTTTACCTGGGCTTCAATTCAAGGCTCTCACCTCTCCTTTTAACCTTCAGGCACCGGGCAGGCGTCAGACCCTATACGTCGTCTTGCGACTTCGCAGAGCCCTGTGTTTTTAATAAACAGTCGCCACCCCCTGGTTTGTGCCCCCAGCCCCTAGTTGCCTAGGAACCGGGCCTCCTTCTCGCGAACTTACGGAGGTATTTTGCCGAGTTCCTTCAACATCGTTCTCTCAAGCGCCTTGGTATGCTCTACCAGTCCACCTGTGTCGGTTTAGGGTACGGTCTGATGGAGGGCTATTTCCAGGAACCACTCAGCAGCCCAATCAATCCGATAAGATTGAACTACACTTGTGATCCGTCACATCCTCCTGGCCTAGGAATATTAACCTAGTTCCCATCGCCTACGCCTTTCGGCCTCGGCTTAGGGGCCGGCTTACCCTGCTCAGATTAG
>NZ_JBQFJC010000001.1:3107500-3467500 GCF_056535985.1 Ruegeria sp. AO1 | reverse complement strand
CGCCCAGTGCCTTGGACAGCTTCATAGGTTCGTTGACGTCCCAGTCTTTCTGTGGCGCAAGACGGATACGGGCACCATTGGCGCCACCACGCTTGTCCGACCCACGGAAGGTCGAAGCCGAGGCCCATGCGGTCGAGACCAGCTCGGACACAGACAGACCGGTGGCCGCGATCTTGGCTTTCAGGTCGGCAACATCAGCATCGTCAATCAGATCGTGATCCACTGCAGGCACGTTGTCCTGCCAGATCAACTCCTCAGCGGGGGCTTCTTCGCCGATATAGGCCGAACGCGGACCCATGTCGCGGTGAGTCAGCTTGAACCATGCGCGGGCGAAAGCATCGGCGAACTCTTCCGGGTTCTCGTGGAACCGCTTCGAGATCGGGCCGTAGATCGGATCCATACGCATCGCCATGTCGGCGGTGGTCATCATGGTTTTGACCTTTTTCGACGGATCATGCGCCTGCGGGGCCATGTCTTCTTCTTTGACATTCACAGGCTCCCAGATCCACGCGCCCGAGGGGCTTTTCGTCAGGTTCCAGTCATAGCCGAACAGCAGGTCGAAATAGCCATTGTCCCACTGGATCGGGTTCGCGGTCCATGCGCCCTCGATCCCCGAGGTGGTGGTGTCGTCACCCTTGCCCGAGCCGAATTTGTTGATCCAACCAAAGCCCATCTCTTCAATCGGAGCGGCCTCGGGGTCCGGACCAACCAGATCGGGATCACCCGCACCATGCGCCTTACCAAAGGTGTGGCCACCTGCGACCAGGGCGACTGTTTCCTCGTCATTCATCGCCATACGACCGAAGGTGTCACGGATATCACGACCCGAGGCCAGCGCGTCGGGCTGTCCGTCCGGACCTTCTGGGTTCACGTAGATCAGACCCATCTGCACGGCGGCCAGTGGGTTTTCCAGATCACGCTCGCCCGAGTAACGGCTATGCGGGTTGTCCGTTGGGGCCAGCCATTCGGTTTCCGACCCCCAATAGATGTCCTCCTCTGGGGCCCAGATGTCTTCGCGACCACCCGCGAAACCGAAGGTCTTTCCGCCCATCGACTCGATGGCGCAGTTGCCCGCCAGAATCATCAGGTCGGCCCAGGAAATCTGGTTGCCGTATTTCTGCTTGATCGGCCACAACAGGCGACGCGCTTTGTCAAGGTTGCCGTTATCCGGCCAGCTGTTCAACGGAGCAAAACGCTGGTTGCCGGTCGAGGCGCCGCCACGACCGTCTGCCGTCCGGTAGGTCCCGGCACTGTGCCACGCCATGCGGATGAAGAAGCCACCATAGTGACCGTAATCCGCTGGCCACCAGTCCTGCGAATCCGTCATCAGCGCATAGAGGTCTTCTTTCAGCGCCTTGTAGTCCAGCTTCTGGAACTCTTCCGCATAGTCGAAATCAGCGCCCATCGGATTCGATGCCGGTGCATGTTGATGCAGGATCGAAAGCTTCAGCTGGTTGGGCCACCAGTCGCGGTTCGACCGCGTGCCAGCGCCATGCATCACAGGGCAACCGCCTGCTTTGGGGTTATCACTTCCGTCCATATCGATCTCCAATCCTGGCTCAGGTCTTGCGGCTCAGCGCGGTATTAACTGTAACGAACAAGATTACAGAAAGATGTAGCCCTGATGGATTTCAAGGGTCGCCCGCCGAAATTGGCACAGCCCCCATTCATCAGGGCGACTCTGCACCCCTGTGTCGGGGTAAATCTAGCAAACCAAAGACATAGAGATAAGTTTTGTTTTCTCATAATAACAATAACCAAAACCTATGATACGCGGATCCTCCGACCCGTAACCTTGGGTCACAACCCCCTCAGGCAGATTGTCTTCTTTCCTGTTCGCTTTCAGTCTGGCCCGAACAAGCGGCCAAAGACCCCGAGCAGGACATAAGGACAGCAGGATGGAATTTGACTATGTGATCGTCGGCGGAGGCTCGGCAGGATCGGTTCTGGCCGGTCGCCTGAGCGAGGACCCGAACATCAGCGTGTGCCTGCTTGAGGCCGGTGGTCCCGGAAAACATATCGCCATCCGTATGCCCGCCGCCGTAGTGTCGACGCTTCCCGGACGCCCCAAGATCAGCAATTGGGCGTTCGAGACAGTCCCGCAACCGGGCCTGAACGGGCGGATAGGATATCAGCCGCGGGGCAAAGCCTTGGGAGGCTCCAGCGCGATCAATGCCATGCTCTATATACGCGGGCAGCGACAGGACTATGACGGTTGGGCCGATCTGGGCTGCGACGGTTGGGATTGGGACAGCGTTCTGCCTTACTTCAAACGCTCGGAAAACAACGAGCAGGGTGCAGATAACCTACATGGCGATAGTGGCCCCCTGCAGGTGTCAGATCAGAAAGAGCCGCGCTCGATCACCAATGCCTTCATTGATGCCGCCAGCCAGATGCAGCACCGCCGCGTCGAGGATTTCAATCGCGGCGATAACGAGGGCGTCGGCCTCTATCAGGTGACGCAATTCCACGACACGACCCGAAACGGGGAGAGATGTTCAGCCGCAGCGGCCTATGTGCATCCGGTCATGGATCGTCCGAACCTGACCGTCATCACCCATGCCCATGCCAAAGAGCTGACCTTCGACGGCAAACGCGCAACCGGAGTGATCTACAAGAAGAGAGCAAAAGGCGCGGATATATCGGTCTCAGCCAGACGAGAGGTGTTGATTTGTGCGGGCGCGCTGCAATCACCACAGCTGTTACAGCTGTCAGGTATCGGCGACGGGGAAGAGTTGCACCGACACGGAATCGCAGTCCGGCATGACCTGCCCGGCGTTGGTAAGAATCTGCAAGATCATCTGGATTTCATTCTGGCCTACAAAACCAAGGACACAGACAATTTCGGCATCGGCATAACGGCGGGCATGCGCCTGATGGGGCACCTGTTGCGCTGGCGCAAAACCGGGTCGTCGATGGCCTCGACCCCCTTTGCCGAAGGGGCCGCGTTCCTGAAGACCTCTCCTGAACTGGATCGTCCCGACATTCAGCTCCATTTCGCCATTGCGCTGGTCGATGATCACGCCCGAAAATTGCACTATGGCCATGGCTACAGTTGCCACATATGTAAACTAAGGCCCGAAAGCCGCGGCACCGTTGGCCTTCACAGCGCAGACCCCTTCGCCGCGCCCGCCATTGATCCCAACTTTCTGTCCGACGAACGCGATCTGCAAACCATGATCAAAGGTGCTCGGATGATGCGCGATATCATGCAGGCCCCCGCCCTTGCCCCTTACCGGCACAAAGAGATGTTCGGGACTGAAACCGCCGAAACCGACGCGGATTGGGAACGCCATATCCGCGCCCGCGCCGATACGATCTATCACCCCGTCGGCACCTGCAAGATGGGGCTGGATGAGATGGCTGTGGTCGACCCAGAGCTAAAGGTTCACGGGATCGAAGGGTTGCGCGTCGTGGATGCTTCGATCATGCCAACGCTGATCTCGGGCAACACCAATGCGCCGACGATCATGATCGCCGAAAAAGCAGCTGACATGATCAAGGTTGCTCAGTGACCTTCATCAGGGCCTCAAGCCCGACGCGGTAATTGGGGTAGAGCAGTTTAACCCCAAGCTCATCCTTGATCCGGTTGTTTCGAACCCGCTTATTCTCGCTGTAGAAACTGCGCGCCATCGGCGTCATTTCGGCCTCTTCAAACGGAACGGCGGGCGGTAGCGGCAGGCCCTGCAGTTCGGCTGCGTAGCCGATCACATCTTGCGGCGGTACCGGCTCATCATCGCAAACGTTATAAACAGCGCCGGGATTCGGGGCCGCCATCGAAGCCGCCAGAACCTGTGCGATATCCTCCACATGGATGCGCGAGAACACCTGACCCGGTTTGATAATCCGCCGGGTCCCACCGCCCTTGAGCTTGGAAAACGGCCCGCGACCGGGGCCGTAGATGCCCGCCAGTCGGAAGATATGGATCGGCAGTTTGGGAATGGCCGACCATTGCTCCTCGGCCAGCAAACGCCAGCGCCCGCGCTTGGCTGTTGGCGCAGGTGGCGTGGTCTCATCCACCCAGTTGCCCTGATGATCGCCATAGATCGCCGTGGTCGACAGATATCCAACCCATTTGAACTGCTCCGCGCGCGCGGCGATCTCGGCGCCCAGCGCCGCCAGAACCGGATCGCCATCCTGCTTCGGTGCGGTCGAGATCAGCAGATGCGAGACCCCGTCCAGATCCGGCACTTCTCCGGGCCAGATCAACGGCTCGGCACCCGAGGCGCGAATGGCGTCAGTCCCCTCGGCATCCCGCGTGGTGCCGACAACGCGCCAGCCCTCGGGCGTCAGGCGGCGCGACAAGGCCTGGGCGGAGTATCCGTGGCCAAAGGAAAACAGTGTGTTCGTCATGCCCTCTAGATGATCCGAGCAGACCGGGGATGCAAGCGCCACGTCGACACACTTGATTCGAATCTCGCGATGCGCCTTTCTTTTAGGCATGAGTGAGAAAACCCCAGACCTGCACGCAGCCTATGCGCTGACTTCGCCGGACGACAACAAGCGCCTCTATGCCGAGTGGGCGGGCGACTATGATGACGGTTTTGCCGCGCGCGAGGACTATCAGCTGCATATCCATACAGCCCGCGCCTTTGTGCGGGCCGGGGGGCAAGGTCCGGTGCTGGATGTCGGTGCAGGCACCGGTCTTTGTGGCGCGGTTTTGGCAGATCTGGGCGTAGGTCCGATCGACGCCACGGATATCAGCGCCGAAATGCTGGATCAGGCCATGCGCAAGGACACATATCGCGACGCGATCGAGGCCGACCTGACCCAAGGTATCCCTGTACCGAGCCACAGCTATTCGGGTATCGTGTCCTCTGGCACGTTCACCCATGGCCATCTGGGCCCAGAGGTCCTGCCCGCCTTGCTGCGCGTCGCGCGCCCCGGTGCGCAATTTGCCGTTTCAATCAACGCCAAACACTATGAGAAACTGGGCTTTGCCGACGCCTTCAGGCAACTTGAGCAGGGCCAGATCATCAACCTGTCCCTGCCCGAGGTCCGCATCTACGGAGATCTTGCCGCCGGTCCGAACAAGGACGACACGGCCTACGTCGCCCTGTTCGAGAGGACCTGATCAGGTCTTTGACCAAAAACGTTAGGTGTACATCTGTTTCTTGAACGCCCGCGTGCGCGTCGTCGCCTCGGCCGAACCGTCGTGATAGGTGCCGAACCACTTGTCGAACGGGATTTCCGAGGTGCCGTAGTTGCACTCGAAATAGCGGTGGTGCAGCTGATGGAAGAAATCGCCAGCGCGGGCAGCATCGGTCTCTTTCGCCCGCAGCTTTTCGAAACCGGAATGGGAAAGGACCGGGCTGATCTGCTGGAAATAGGTATGGAACAGAAGGTGCAGCGGGTGCGATGGGATGATCAGGTGGATGAAATAGGTCGTGAAGTAGAGGATGTTCTCATACCAATGGTTTGAGATACCCGACCAGGGTCCGATATTGACGTTGCGATGATGCACCGCGTGGACGTGTTTGTAGAGCTTCGGGTGATGCTCCAATCGATGCACCCAATAGAAATGCAGGCCGGACCACATGGGGATCAGCAACATCCACAGGACAAACCAAACCGGCGCGCTGGACCATGTCACGGTCGGCACATAACCATTGGCCATCGCCCAAAAGATCACCCATTGATAGACGGTCGCCACTGTCATGGCGCTGCCCAAGGTCCACCAAATGTTGTCGAGGACCTGATTGCGGAAGGTGAAGTTGCCGTTGTCCCGGGTCAGATCACGGCGATCGAACTTTTTGTACATGCCCTGCCCTTTGCGCATGTAAAGCCACCAATGCAGACCGCCCGCGACCAGAACCTGAGGCACCATGTTCAGCAGCCAAATCCGGAACATCCACCCCGCCGAAAAGCTCTTCATCGCGTCCAATCCGGGAAAGAACAGGACATAGGCGATCACGGCCAGTGTCATGCACAGGGTCAGCGAGGTGATCTGCAACCACGCCCCGCCATACCATTTCACGACCGCCGCCGGGCGGGGCGGCCAAGTGAACAGCGGGTTCAAACCCACCGGTCCTTCGGGGTGATAGTTCCAACGGGCGGCTTCAGGATCCTGAGCAGTGTCGGTCATAGCAGTCACTTTTGTCTGATGGGTCAGGTTGCGTAGTCCGAGCCTTCGGCGTCGAGCAGGGCTTTGATCTCACGAAGATGCGCCTCGGCTTGATCGGGGTAGTCATCCAACTCTTGTGCGGTCTTCTCGGCAATCTCGTCCGATAGCACGCGCAACGGTTGGCCCGTTTGCAGCGCTCGGATGTAGGTTTCGGCGGCGCGCTCGAAATAATAGAGTCTATTAAAGGTATCTGCCGGGTCGCTGCCGATGATCAGAACACCATGGTTGCCCATGATCATGACCTTCTTCTTCGGGTCAGACAGCATTGAAGCGCAGCGTTCCCCCTCGCTTTCAAACGCCAGACCACCGAATTCCTCATCAATCACATAGCGGTTGTAGAAAGTGGCCGTGTTCTGGTCGATAGGGGGCATGTTGCTGTCCGCCAGCGATGCCAGCACAGTGGCAAAGATCGAATGTACATGCATAACGCACCGTGCATGCGGGCAGTGGCGATGGATCGACCCGTGAAGCCCCCAAGCGGTCGGGTCCGGTGCGCCGGGTTGGCTCATGACATCCGGATCATTGGCATGTAGTAGCAACAGGTCCGAGGCCCGGATACGCCCGAAATACATCTGATTGGGGTTCATCAGGAACTGCGTGCCGTCCTCGTTCACCGCAAGACTGAAATGGTTGGCAACGGCCTCGTGCAAGTTCAGACGCTCGGTCCAGCGGAACGTCGCGGCCATGTCCACACGCTCGGACCAATGGTCGATATTGGGGCGAAGATTGGCGACACTCATGGGAACGCTCCTTAGGGCAATTGGTTTGAACAAAGCCTGCCTTGGGTCCTTGAGTTTGACCAACGAAAAAAACGCATCTATCTCATTAGCAGAACTTATGGTGAGGTTATGAAGATGCAGAATTCGCTGCCTCCTCTGGGCTGGCTGCGCACCTTCGAGGCGGCGGCACGTCATCTGTCTTTCACTGGCGCCGCCCGCGATCTGAACATGACGCAAAGCGCTGTAAGCCAGCAGATCAAGTCGCTCGAGGGTCATCTGGGCCAACCCTTGTTCTTGCGACGCCCCAAGGCGCTGGAACTGACCGAGGCCGGAATCACGTATCTGCCCGTCGTGCGAGAGGCATTTCGCACGCTGGTGCGTGGCACACAGGCCGTAACCGGCGCTCAGCAAAACGCGGTTCAGGTTCAGTGCAACATCACCTTTGCCGTAAACTGGCTGGCCCCGCGCCTGCCGGCCTTTCGGGCTGAGCACCCGGATGTGCAACTAAACATCTTCACAGAGCTCTGGGAGCCGCAGGAAATGGCCGAAGGCGCTGCGGTCGAGATTCGCTTTTCCCTGAGGCCCGCCGATACGGTCCGAACCGAGCTGCTGCGGCGTGAACACTATTATCCTGTCTGCGCGCCCGGTTTCAGTGTGGACCTGGAGACGTTGCAGGAAAAGCCTCTGTATGATTGCTCCAACCTGCTTTCAAATTGGGCCAGTTGGGCGGATGATCAGGCTCTAACATGGGGAAAACCGAACATCACTTACGCCACGACCTATCTGGTTTGTTTGTCAGCGGCGATGGCCGGGGGCGGCTTGTGCCTTGCGCATGACACGATCGCAGACAGGTTAATCGAGCAGGGTTTGCTGGTGGCCCCTTTTAAGCATCGCGCAGAGATGCCCGAGGCCTATTACCTGCTGCTTTCCCCTCAAGCAGAGGAAACGCCCGGAGCAGTTGCCTTTGCTAATTGGATCCGGCGCGAGATTGGGTGAGAGGGCTTCTCCCGCCCATTGTCGCGGCCCCTTGCGGGGCAGCTTCTCTGGTTGGGTCGGGCAGCGCTGGCGCGCTGCGGGCGGGATTTATGATGATTTCATGATACGGGATTACCGGGGTTGCACCTGACAACACATTCGGGAAAGTTGAGCCATGGAATACACACCCTTCCCAAGCTGGCCCGATGTCGCCCCCCGTTTAATCGCCGTTGCCGCAGGTCGCGAACCCGCGGATTTGGTGATCCGCGGTGGTATCTGGGTCAATGTTCACAGCCGAGAGCTGCTGCCCGATCACTCCGTCGCCATTGCCGAGGGGCGGATCGCCTTTGTCGGGCCTGACGCCAGCCACTGCATCGGTCCCGACACGCAGATCATTGACGCCAACGGGCGCTACATTCTGCCCGGCCTGTGCGACGCGCACATGCACATCGAATCGGGCATGCTGACACCGGCCGAATTCGCTCGGGCCGTGATCCCGCATGGTACGACCTCGATGTTCACCGACCCGCATGAGATCGCAAATGTGCTGGGTCTCGAAGGCGTGCGCATGATGCATGACGAAGCGATGATGCAGCCGGTGAATATCTTCACTCAGATGCCCTCCTGCGCGCCATCGGCCCCGGGATTGGAGACGACCGGCTATGAAATCTCGCCCGAGGATGTGGCACAGGCGATGAGCTGGCCGGGTATCATCGGGCTGGGTGAGATGATGAATTTCCCCGGTGTGATCAACGGCGACCCGAAGATGTTGGCCGAGATTGCAGCCACTCAACGGGCCGGAAAAACGGTCGGCGGACACTATGCTTCGCCTGATTTAGGGTCTGATTTCTCGGCTTATGTAGCTGGCGGCCCGGCGGATGACCACGAAGGCACCTGTGAGGCTGACGCCATTGCACGGGTTCGGCAGGGGATGCGCTCGATGATGCGGCTGGGGTCTGCCTGGTACGATGTGGAGACCCAGATCACGGCTGTCACTGAGAAAGGTCTGGACCCGCGAAACTTCATTTTGTGTACCGACGATTGCCACTCTGGCACCTTGGTCAATGAGGGCCATATGAACCGGGTGGTGCGCCATGCCATCGCCTGTGGGTGTGAGCCTTTGGTCGCGTTACAAATGGCCACGATCAACACAGCAACGCATTTCGGGCTGGAGCGCGAGATAGGCTCGGTCACGCCGGGGCGGCGCGCGGATATCTTCCTCAGCTCGGATTTGACCGATTTGCCGATCGAGACGGTCATTGCGCGTGGGCAGGTGGTCGCTGAGAACGGTACCATCACTGTCGAATGCCCGCATCTGAACTGGCCGGAAAATGCGCGCAATACGGTGCATCTGGGACATGAGCTGACGGAAAGCGACTTTGAAATCCAAGCCCCCGCAGGCGCGAACCGGGTTCAAGCCAACGTCATCGGTGTTGTCGAAAACCAGGCCCCGACCAAGGCGCTGAAGGCCGAATTGCCGATCATCGGTGGGCTGGTCGAGGGGGAGGGCGAGGTCTGTCAGATCGCGCTGGTGGAACGCCATCGCGCCACCGGAGGGGTCACAAATGCGTTCGTCTCAGGCTTTGGCTATCACGGCAATATGGCCATGGCCTCGACCGTGGCCCATGACAGCCACCATATGATCGTCGTCGGCACCGACCGCACGCAAATGGCACTGGCCGCCAACCGTCTGGCCGAGGTCGGGGGTGGTATTACCCTGTTCCAGGATGGTCAGGAACTGGCGCTGGTGGAACTGCCCATCGCTGGTCTGATGTCCGACAGCCCTGCCGCCGAGGTCGCGGCAAAAGCCGAAAAGATGGTCGAGGCGATGGAGGCCTGCGGTTGTCAACTGAACAACGCCTATATGCAACACTCTCTGCTGGCCCTCGTTGTGATCCCCGAATTGCGGATCTCGGACCTTGGGTTGGTGGATGTCCGTACGTTTGAAAAGATAGACCTTCTGGAACCCCTGGCATGACAATAATAAAAACACCAGACACACCTGCTGCGGAAGACTTCACAGACCCCAAGGCCGCCGTCGCGCGGCTTGAACTTCTCTACAATCAAGCCACGGATTTCCTTTGCGAAGGCTTTTCGGCGGCGATGCAGGATGGGGCCCCTTCGGCCCGTATCAGAGCCTATTACCCGGAAATTCGCATCAAGACCTCAAGCTACGCGCAGGTCGATAGCCGCTTGAGTTTCGGGCATGTCTCGGAACCTGGCATCCATGCAACCACCGTGACGCGGCCTGACCTGTTCCGCTCGTACCTGACGCAGCAAATCGCGTTGCTGATCAAGAATCACGACCAACCGGTGACCATAGGTGCGTCAGACACGCCGATTCCGGTTCATTTTGCGGTCGCCAACAACCCGGATCTGGTAGTACCTCATCAAGGCGCCGCAGGATTTACCCTGCGCGATGTGTTCGACGTGCCCGATCTGACAACAACCAATGACGACATCGTCAATGGCGTACACGATCATACCGAGGTCGGGCCGCTTGCGTTGTTCACCGCCCAGCGCGTCGATTACTCTTTGGCGCGGCTGGCGCACTATACCGCGACGGATGCGGGGCATTTCCAGAACCATGTTCTGTTCACCAACTACCAGTTCTACGTGTCCGAGTTCGAAAACTACGCGCGTGAACAACTGGCCGATCCCGATAGCGGCTACACCAGCTTTGTTTCGACCGGGAATGTCGAGATAACCGACGCGAATGCGCCACTTGAACAGCCGATGAAGCTGCCGCAGATGCCGACCTATCACCTAAAACGGGCGGATGGGTCCGGCATCACCCTGGTCAATATCGGCGTCGGACCGTCGAACGCCAAGACCGCTACCGACCATATCGCGGTCCTGCGCCCGCACGCCTGGTTGATGGTCGGACACTGTGCCGGTCTGCGGAATACGCAAGCCTTGGGCGATTTCGTCCTGGCCCATGCCTATCTGCGCGAAGACAAGGTTTTGGACGATGACCTGCCGGTCTGGGTCCCGATCCCACCGCTCGCCGAGATTCAAGTGGCGCTGGAACGTGCCGTGGCCGAGGTCACCGAACTTGAAGGGTATGAGCTGAAGCGGATCATGCGGACGGGCACCGTTGCCTCGGTCGATAACCGCAATTGGGAGCTGCGTGATCAATCCGGCCCGGTGCAACGGCTCAGCCAATCCCGTGCGATTGCGCTGGATATGGAAAGTGCCACGATTGCTGCAAATGGCTACAGATTCAGGGTTCCCTACGGGACTTTGCTCTGCGTCTCCGACAAACCGTTGCATGGGGAATTGAAGCTTCCCGGCATGGCGTCGTCCTTCTATACCACTCAAGTCAGCCGCCACCTGGCGATCGGAATAAAGGCGATGGAGCATCTGCGCGGCATGCCGTTAGAACGCTTGCACAGCCGGAAATTGCGTTCATTTGACGAAACGGCCTTCCTCTGACGTAAAAAAGCAACGTTTTCCCCATATTTTTAGGGTTTTCCGCGCTACTATTCGTTGTGTTCGTCCACAATATCCCGTTACAGTTACGCGGTGAGGCCCTATAGATCGGGCACGTTAAGGAGACCAAGAAATGGCAAAGCCTATGACAAAGACTCAGCTGGTGGCTGCTCTCGCTGAGGAAATGGGAACCGACAAGAAATCCGCGAATGCGGCGCTGGAGGCTGTGACCGGCCTGATCACCCGCGAAGTTTCGGCCGGTGGTGCAGTAACCCTGCCCGGCGTCGGCAAAATCTACTGCCGCGAACGCCCCGAGCGTCAGGTTCGCAACCCGGCCACTGGTGAAACCTTCACCAAAGAAGCCGACAAGGTTGTGAAGATGACCATCGCAAAAGCTCTGAAAGACAGCGTGAACGGCTAAGCCGCGACGTCATGTTGACAGAATGTGGGGCTGCCGGAAGGTGGCCCCCTTTTTCTTGCCGGGCGACCCGTTTAAGAAAAGCACACCGCCCACCCAAGGAGATGGAAATGGATCTGCGCGCCATCGCAATGGGGCTGACCTTTGCCCTGATCTGGTCGTCGGCTTTTACGTCGGCGCGGATCATCGTTGCGGATGCATCGCCTCTGTTTTCGCTGGCATTGCGCTTTCTGATTTCCGGCATCATCGGCGTCGCGATCGCGCGGGCCATGGGCCAATCCTGGCACCTCACACGTGAGCAGTGGCGCGCGACCATACTGTTCGGAGTTTGCCAAAATGCCCTTTATTTGGGTCTGAATTTCTATGCGATGCAAACCGTCGAGGCCTCGGTCGCGGCGATCATCGCATCCACCATGCCGCTGCTTGTTGCACTGGCGGGCTGGGCATTCCTGGGTGAGCGTTTGCGCCCCTTGGGAATTGTCGGGCTACTGGCTGGATTTGTTGGCGTTGCCCTCATCATGGGCAACCGCATCGGCGCAGGTGTCGATCTGTTCGGAGTGGCCCTTTGTGGAATCGCAGCCCTCGCCCTGACCTTCGCGACCTTGTCCGTGCGCGGGGCCACGTCGGGCGGCAATTTCATGATGGTGGTCGGCTTGCAGATGTTCGTGGGTGCCGCGATTCTGTTTGTCGCCGCCCCGATTTTTGAAACGATCCGCATACATCTGACAGTACCGCTGGTTCTGGCGTTCAGCTACACAACGCTGTTCCCCGGCCTTCTGGCGACGTTGATCTGGTTCATGCTACTCAACCGGATCGGAGCGACTCGCGCGGCCACGTTCCACTTCCTCAACCCCGTGTTCGGCGTCGCCATTGCCGCCGTTCTGCTGGGTGAGAAGTTGGGGCCGCTGGATGCGCTGGGTGTTGTAATCACGACGCTGGGCATTCTGGCGGTGCAACTGTCGCGTCAGCCTGGTCAGGGTAGCAGCGCCTCGACCTGACGGGTTAGTTTCGGCGATGTCGGCTTGACGCTTGAACCAAAAGTAGCCACGATCTCACCTTCTGAATCCAACAGGATTTTGTTGAAGTTCCATTGCGGCACAAAACCGGTTTGCTCCGCAACGGCCTTGTAGAACACATGCGCCTTTGGGCCCTTGACCGGAGTGATATCGGCCATCGGCAGTGTCAGGCCGTAGTTCATCTCGCAGAAGGCTTTGACTTCGCTTGCTGTTTCCAATTCCTGATTGAAGGAATCCGACGGGATCGCAAGCACCACCAAGCCGCGTTCGCCATAGGTTTCATGCATCTTCTGCAAATCCGCGTATTGACCGGTGAAGCCGCATTGCGATGCGGTATTGACCACCAGAACCGGCTGACCGCGCCATGCCTCAAGGGACAAAACACCCCCGTCGATCGACGCAAACTCGGCTGTCAAAGGCGCCGCTTGCACAGCACGGCCGATCAACAAAAGAACGCTCAGCAGCAACACACGAAACATGGCAAAACCTCCCTAGTATTAAGGATACGGAAAAAACCCCCTTCCGGATCAACCGCACATGCGCGCGAGGGGTTTGAAATATGATTTTGATTTCCGAAATTTTATGCCCAAATACTACTCAACCATTCCAATTGATCGGAGGAGCCATGTCCCGCTACACCAAGGACCCCGCGGTCGTTGCCGCTCTGTCCCCCGAGGCGTTTCACGTCACCCAGCGCAGCGGCACCGAACGCCCCGGAACCGGCGCATATCTGGGCAATAAAGAGCCCGGCATCTACGTGGATATCGTGTCGGGCGAGCCGCTATTTGCCTCGACGCACAAATACGAATCCGGCTGCGGCTGGCCCAGTTTCACAAAGCCAATCATCCATGAACATGTGGAAGAGTTTCGCGACACCACCCATGGTATGATCCGCACCGAGGTCCGCTCAAAACACGGCGACAGCCATCTGGGCCACGTCTTCCCGGACGGCCCGCGCGAACATGGTGGGCTGCGCTATTGCATCAACTCCGCCGCCCTGCGGTTCATCCATCGCGACGAGATGGAAGACGAAGGTTACGGCGAATACCTGATCCATGTGGAGGACATCCAATGAGTATCGAACGCGCTGTTCTGGCCGGTGGCTGCTTTTGGGGCATGCAGGACCTGATCCGAAAACTGCCCGGCGTGTCCCGCACGCGTGTCGGATACACCGGCGGCGACGTGCCGAATGCCACCTATCGCAACCACGGCACCCATGCCGAAGGGATCGAGATTTTCTTTGACCCCACTCAGATCACCTATCGTGATCTGCTGGAGTTCTTCTTTCAGATTCACGACCCGACGACACCGAATCGTCAGGGCAATGATCTTGGCATGAGCTACCGTTCAGCGATCTACTATGTGGATGACGCGCAAAAGCAGGTGGCTCTGGACACAATCGCGGATGTGAACGCCAGTGGATTGTGGCCCGGCAAGGTCGTCACCGAACTTGAACCCGTGGGCGACTTCTGGGACGCCGAACCCGAGCATCAGGATTATCTGGAACGCATCCCCAACGGCTATACCTGCCACTTCCCGCGCCCCGATTGGGTCCTGCCCAAACGCGACGCGGCTGAATAACGCTTGGTCCCCTTCGGGTTTCGAAGGGGGTTAACCCGTGGCGACCCGGGGTCTCCCGCTGGCCTCGACGGTCAACATCGCCTCGACAAACACTTCACGCTCCTCCACGCGGGCGGTTCGGATATCGCGGTCGACAACCACTCGGATATCTTCAGCACCCGCCTCGCGCACGGCCCCTTCCGCCTCATCTCGCAGAGTCTTTTCCAGCAGCGCCAAAGCCTCATCCGAGACGTTGAAGTCCTTCGGGCCGTCTTCCAGATGAACGCGATATTGCCCTTCTGCCGGTGAGGTAATGGTCCCCGAGCGTCGCAGAGTCAGCCGCCCAACCACCGCCCCGATGGCGTTGGCGACACCAGCATGTTCCGGCAAAACCATTTTGCAACGCAGCCGCTCCCCAACCGCCGGATAGTAGCTGGGGGCCGAGGCACCCAGACCCACCACATCTACATTCAACGCCGCATCAAGCGCCAGCAAGCCTCGGTGCTGCGCCAATCCGCGTTGGGTCAGGACATGCCGGGTAAGCTCCTTCGGGGGCAGACCGAAATCCTCTGTCTCTTCGGCAAAAGCAGTCTCTAACAAGGTTAAACTGGTCTGCTCGGTCAGTTGGTCGATGATCATCTGCGCCAATTGTTCTGGTGTCGCCGCCAGCATGTCTCCCGACCCAACCCGTTTGCGCGCAACCAGATCCAGCGCCTTGCGTGCGGCATCTGCATCCCACGCCTTAACCCGGCCCAGAACATGGCTGGCATCAGACGGAGTGATCCCCGAAACCTGAACGATTCCGCGATCCACCAAACGGTTCAGCGCACCGTTCTCCATCCGCGTCCGTAACAAGCCGCTGAGGGGCAGGACCTGATCGCCCAGCCTGTCCAGCAACGCCTCTTCCCGCGCGCCGATCCCATCGGCACGCACCCCAGGAACGCGGCGCGCAAACCGTGTGTCATGCTCGCCCACCGTGGTTGAGCGCAGCTGCTCATCCAGCATCGCGTGTACCACTTCGGGCGCCTCAGACGCGATCAGTGAAACCGGCAGCACCCGTCGCGGCCCAAGGAAAACGCCGCCCTTCAAGCCTTCGGTCATGACATGTACCTGGCTGTCGCCGCCCAACCCGTGAGTCCGCATCGCGACGGCCTCAACCATTGTGCGGAACCCACCGACCTGTGCGCCTGCCGGATCAATCGCGGGTTTCCCATCGCGGATCAGCGCCACGTCCGTCGTCGTACCGCCAATATCCGAGACCAGAGCGTTCTCGGCCCCCGTCAGCCACCGCGCCCCGACGATCGAGGCCGCAGGACCACTCAGAATCGTTTCAATCGGCCGCTCCCGCGCCTGCTCCGCGCTCATCAACGCGCCATCCCCGCGCACGACCATCATCGGAGCGGTAATGTCCAAAGCCAGCAACTGATCCTGCGCGCGCCCGATCAGCCGATCAATCATCCCGATCAACCGCGCATTCAAAACGGCCGTGACGGCGCGCTTTGGCCCGTTCAACTTGGCGGACAATTGGTGCGAGCAGGTCACCGGCGCCCCGGTCTTCTCGGTTATGATCCGCGCCGCTTCCAGCTCATGCGCCGGGTTGCGTGTCGCGAACTGAGCCGCTACGGCAAAGCCAGAAACCCCTTTGTGAGAGTCTAAAAACGCCTCTAGGGCTTCAACATTCAGCTTTGTGACCTCACCGCCCGCATGGCTGTGTCCACCTGCAACAACAAGCGCCGGATCGCCTTTCAAAGCATCTCTCAGCCCATGCTTTTCAAGATCGCTTTCCTTGAACCCGATATAGATCAAGGCCACGCGACCGCCCTGCCCCTCGACCAGAGCATTGGTGGCCAGCGTCGTCGACAGAGACGCCATCGAGATCTGGTCCGGCGTCACCTGCGCCTCGTCCAAAACGGCCGAGATCGCCTTACCCACCCCAATCGCCAGGTCCGCCCGCGTGGTCAGGGACTTGGCCGAGGCGATCACCTCCCGCTCATCCCGGATCAACACCGCATCGGTATAGGTTCCGCCTGTATCTACCCCCAAAGCCAGCGCCATCGGGTCCTCCATCTGTTCGCTGCAGATGGGTGTAGCGGTTTGGACCGACACGTCCAGCCTGTTTGCGGCATTTCAAGCGTTTCGGGTTTTACCTGACTCAACCAGTGACACGAATGTCCCGAGAACGCTGAAAGCGTGACAGGGTATTCGTGTCACAGGTTTAACCCGAAGCGCTACAACCCAGCTGTTCCACCGCCCAGCGTGCGGCATCGGCCACAGTCGGATCGGGATCATCCGCCAAGCCCTGCGCCACAGCCCGCAATTCGGCCTGACCCGAGTTGCCAATGGCATAGAGAACATTGCGCACGAACCGGTCTCGCCCGATCCGCTTGATCGGAGAGCCCGAGAATTTCGCGCGAAACGCGGTATCATCCAAAACCGCCAGATCAGCCAGGGCCGGAGCCTTCAGATCATCTCGCGCCGCATATCGAATATCGCTGGCCGCTACGGCAAATTTGTTCCAAGGGCACGCAGCCAAACAATCATCGCAGCCGTAAATACGATTGCCCATCTTGCCGCGCAGTTCCTCGTCTACCGGACCTTTATGCTCGATCGTCAGGTACGAGATACACCGGCGCGCATCCAACTGATACGGGGCGGGAAAGGCATCTGTCGGACAACTGTCCAAACAGGCACGGCACGAACCGCAGTGATCAACTTCCGCCATATCCGCCGGAAGGTCCAAAGTCGTAAAAACAGACCCTATAAAGCACCAATTGCCCCAATCCCGACTGACCAGATTGGTATGTTTACCCTGCCATCCCAACCCGGCTGCATGGCCCAAGGCCTTTTCGGGAACCGGAGCCGTGTCAACAAACACCTTCACCTCACCACCCGCTTCAGCAATCAACCAACGGGCCAACCGCTTTAGCCGCTTCTTGACCAGATCGTGGTAGTCCTTGTTCTGCGCATAGACAGAAATCGCCCCGCGTTCGGGATGGGCCAAAACCTCGGTCGGATCATGCTCGGGCGTGTAGCTTTCAGCCAGCATGATCACCGAACGCGCCTCGGGCCAAAGGGCCGCCGGATCCCCACGCCAATGCGTGCGTTCCGCCATCCAACCCATCTGCCCGTGATACCCGGCCTGCAAAAAGGCCTCCAACCGCGCGGGCACCTGTGGCACATCCCATGGCCGACACACCCGGCACGAGACAAACCCCTCGGCCAAAGCCTGCGCCACCAGTTTTTCCTTTAAACCCGATCCGCTCTTCATCTGGCCAAAAATATCCTCGGGGGGAATCGCGCCTCTGGCGCGATGGGGGGCAGACAGCCCCCCTTTGCCACCCTATCAGAAATCCAGATCGGCGTAATGGGGCGGAGGTCGAAACCCCGGCACCTGATCAGCCAGAATCGACCGGAACGCCGGCCGCGATTTGATCTTGGCGTACCAATCCTTCACCGCCGCGCTGCGATTCCAATCCACGTCCGAGATATAGTCCAGCGCCGATAAATGCGCCGCGGCCGCGAAATCCGCCAGCGTCATCTGATCTCCGGCCAACCAGCGACGATGATCCAGCAACCATGCCATGTAGTCCAAGTGATACTTGATCGCCCGCGCGCCTTCCTTGACGTTCTTACTGTCCGGATAGCCCTGCCCGGTCATCTTCTTGTTGACCCGCTCATACAGAAGTTTCGAGGTCACCTCGTGATGAAACTTGTCATCGAACCAGCCCACCAAGCGCCGCACCTCATACCGCGCTTCGGCGGTCTTGGGCATCAAGGGCGGTTCTGGGCGCGTGTCCTCGATATACTCACAAATCGCCGCGCTCTCGGACATGATCTGCCCGTCCAAGCGCAACACCGGCACTTTGCCAGCCGGGTTTCGGCGCAGAAAATCCGGATCTTGTTCCCAATAACGCTCTTCGACCAGCTCAACTTCGATCTTCTTCTCGGCCAGAGACAGCCGAACCTTGCGACAGTAGGGAGAGAGGGGAACGTGAAACAAACGCGCCATGGACTTCCAATCAAACCAATGAGTACCCCTCAGCTTTAGCCTTGGCAGGGCGTGGGATTCAATCCTCGAAACAATCCGCGCGACCATCTGCGCGGATGGTAGCCGCCCCTTGCAGGATGGCCGCCGCCCGCCTGCGGGTGAAAACCGACGGGTCCGTTACAGATCGCTTGCGGGGTGAGGGCAGGATCGCCGCAAGTCGTGCCGCCTGTGTCGGGGTCAGTTGCGCCGCGCTGACGCCAAAGTTCCGCTGCGCCGCGGCCTCAACCCCGAACAGTCCCGTCCCAGTTTCAGCGACATTCAGATAAACCTCAAGAATGCGCTGTTTGCTCCAGAAAATTTCAACCACTGGCGTGATCGTAGTTTCCATCGCCTTTCGCACCCAACTGCGCCCTTGCCACAGAAAGACATTCTTCACCACCTGCTGCGTGATGGTTGAGGCCCCCCGGGTCCCGCCTCCCTCCAAAGCGTCGCGAATAGCTTCGACGTCAAAACCCCAATGCAGGCAGAAATTTGCATCTTCAGCCGCCACGACCGAACGCGCCATGATCGGAGCGATATCCTCAATCGGAACCCACTCGCGCTCGACCTTTCCAAGACGTCGCCATTCAGACCAGATCGTATGCGTGATCGGAGGGTTCACGACCGAATACAGCAGCACCAAGGCCACCAGAAACGCCGCAACGCCCAGCGCGGAATAGATCATCCATCGCCGGATACGGGACCAGAGCGACCGTGTCTTTTGCCCCTTGCCTGCCTTACTTTTTCTGCCGCTTTTCTTGCGGGCTGCTTTCTTTGCCATGGTTTTGCTATACGCCGCCGCGCCGGTCATGGGAACGGCGGAATTCCTGATAGGCGGATTGGGCCGCGCGACTGTGTCCGCCGCGAAATACAAAAAGACCCGCGTTCCACCTCAGAAACGCGGGTCCTTCTTGTTTATCTCTGCACCCGGCTTATTCGGCCGGAACCGCAGCCACTTCGTTTGTCAGAGGATGGCTGAGCTTGTTCAGCATTTCTTTCGGGCAGACCTGCAGGAAGTTCGCCTTTTCCACATCCCAATGCTGCAGGATGTCCGAGGCCTTCCGGCTGAAGGTTTCCGCCGCGTGACGCTCGATCAGGGATTTCAACTGATCTTCCCAATGATCGACTGTCACCGGACAGGTCACCAGCGTTTCCATGTTCATCAACGCCTGCGCCTTGCCCTCCGGATCATACAGATAGGCCATACCGCCGGTCATACCCGCACCAAAATTGGCCCCGATATCACCCAGGATCACCGCGACACCGCCGGTCATGTATTCACACCCGTTCGATCCACAGCCCTCGATCACCACTTTGGCGCCCGAGTTCCGCACCGCGAACCGCTCACCCGCGCGACCAGCGGCAAACAGCTGCCCGTCGGTTGCGCCATACAGAACGGTGTTGCCAATGATCGTGTTGTCATCGGCCTTCAGCGGGCTGACCTGCGGCGGGCGGACGACGATCATGCCACCCGACAGACCTTTGCCGACATAGTCGTTGGCGTCACCCGACACTTCCAGCTTCAGACCCGGTGCCGCAAAGGCCCCCAGCGACTGACCGGCCGAGCCCTGCAGTTTCACATGCAGGTGGTCGTCCTGGAACGTGTTCCGCATACCGAAGTTCTGAACGATATGGCTGGAGACGCGAGTCCCCACAGTCCGGTGCGTGTTCTGGATCGCGTAAGACAGCTGCATCTTTTCACCGTCTTTCAGGAACCGCGCCGCATCGCGCACGATCTCGGCGTCCAGCGTATCCGGCACCGCATTGCGGTCCTTGCGGCGGTCATAGACGATGTCATGCGCACCATCGACAGTGATCAGCAGCGGGTTCAGATCCAGATCGTCCAGATGCGCCGAGCCGCGGCTGACCTGATCCAGCAGATCGGCCCGACCGATGATCTCATCAATCGAACGCGCGCCGAGGCTGGCCAGCAACTCACGCACTTCCTGTGCGTAGAAGGTGATCAGGTTGACGACCTTATCCGCATTGCCGGTGAACTTTGCGCGCAGGCTTTCGTCTTGCGTACAGACGCCGACCGGGCAGGTGTTCGACTGGCACTGACGCACCATGATACAGCCCATCGCGATAAGTGCTGCGGTGCCAATGCCATATTCCTCGGCACCCATCATCGCTGCCATGACGATGTCACGACCGGTCCGCAGGCCACCATCGGTCCGCAGGGTCACACGGTCGCGCAGGTTGTTCATCGCCAGAACCTGATGCGCCTCGGTCAGACCCATCTCCCACGGAAGACCGGCATATTTGATCGAGGTCGCAGGCGATGCACCCGTGCCGCCATTGTGGCCCGAAATCAGGATGATATCCGCTTTCGCCTTGGCCACACCGGCAGCAATCGTGCCCACGCCCGAAGACGCGACCAGTTTCACCGTCACTTTACAACGCGGGTTGATCTGTTTCAGGTCATAGATCAGCTGCGCTAGGTCCTCGATCGAGTAGATGTCGTGATGCGGCGGCGGCGAAATCAGCGTCACGCCTTTGGTCGAGTGCCGCAGACGCGCGATCAGGTCGGTGACCTTCATGCCGGGCAGCTGACCACCCTCACCTGGTTTCGCACCTTGGGCGACCTTGATCTCAAGCTCTTCACACTGGTTCAGGTACTCGGCAGTCACACCGAACCGGCCCGAGGCCACCTGCTTGATCTTGGCCGACGGGTTGTCACCATTCGGCTCCGGAACGAAGTGGGCCGGATCTTCACCACCTTCACCCGAGTCGGATTTCGCACCAATCCGGTTCATCGCCACGTTCAGCGTCTTATGCGCTTCGGGTGACAGCGCACCCAGCGACATGCCCGGCGTGACAAAGCGTTTGCGGATCGAGGTGATCGATTCGACCTCTTCAATCGGCACTGGTTTGCCAAGCGGTTTGAAGTCCATCAGATCACGCAGATGGATCGGCGGGTTCGATTGCATCTTGGCCGAATACTGCTTCCACAGCTCGTAGGACGCCTTGTTGCACGCCATCTGCATCATGTGCATCGAGGTCGCTTCCCAAGCATGGGTCTCGCCCGATTGCCGGGCTTTGTAGAACCCACCGATGGGCAGCACGTCCAAGCCGTTGTCCCATGCCTTGGCATGGATTTCTTCGACCTTGGCTTGAATACCCGTGACACCGATGCCGGAAATCCGGCTGGTCATACCGGGGAAGTATTCGGCAACCATGGCGCGGCTAAGACCCACCGCCTCAAAGTTCAGACCGCCGCGATAGGATGAGATCACCGAGATGCCCATCTTGGCCATGATTTTCAGCAGACCCTGATCGATGGCCTCGCGATAGCGCGCGACGTTTTCCGTCAGCGTGCCTTCCAGCAGACCACGGTCAATCCGATCCGCCAGCGAGTCCTCGGCCAGATAGGCGTTCACCACTGTCGCACCGCAGCCGATCAGAACCGCAAAGTAGTGCGGATCAACACATTCGGCCGAACGCACGTTCAGCGAGCAGAAGGTCCGAAGCCCTTGCCGTGTCAGATGCGAATGCACCGCGCTGGTCGCCAGGATCATCGGCATGGCCACACGGCCCTCGCCCGAGTTCATGTCGGACAGCACCAGATGCCCAGCGCCCGAGCGCACAGCCTCCTCTGCTTCGGCTCTAACACGGGCCAAAGCAGCGCTCAGCGCGCCACGACCGGGCTCAAAGCTGCAGTCGATTTCCGCCAGCGGAGAGCCGAAGGTCTCAACCAGTTTGTCCCACTGCGCGTTGCCAACAAAGGGGCTACCCAGCACCACGATTTCAGTTTGGCTGCTGTCTTCGTCCAGCACGTTTTTCAGATTACCGAACCGGGTTTTCAGCGACATCACGCGGTATTCCCGCAAGCTGTCGATAGGCGGGTTTGTCACTTGGCTGAAGTTCTGACGGAAGAAATGGCTCAGCGGGCGGTACTGCTTGGACAGCACGGCCGAGGGCGTGTCATCCCCCATCGAAGCCAGCGACTCTTTACCGTCCTCGGCCATCGGCGCGAGGATCTGCTCCAGCTCTTCGATCGAATACCCGGCCGCGATCTGGCGCTTGCGCAGCTCTTCTCCGCGGAACATGGCGGTCTCGGTCACGCCGGCCAGTGCGTCATCCAGATCGTTGATCTTGTTGACCCACTCACCAAACGGCAGGGCGCGGGCCAGTTTGTCCTTGATCTGTTTGTCGCGGTAAAGCTTGCCGCGCTTCATGTCGACGGCCAGCATCTGACCCGGACCCAGAGCGCCTTTTTCGGTCACCGAGGCCTCATCAATCGGCACCATTCCAGCCTCGGAACCCGCGATGACCAGGCCATCGCCCGTCACCACATAGCGCATCGGGCGCAGACCATTTCGGTCGAGGCCGGCACAGACCCAGCGGCCATCGGTCATGGCCAAGGCGGCGGGGCCATCCCACGGCTCCATCACTGAGTTGCAGTAGGAATACATGTCGCGCCATGCCTGCGGCAGCTCAACCGCCTGCTTGGACCAGCTTTCCGGCACCAGCATGGTTTTCGCCATTGGCGCCGAGCGGCCCGCGCGCACCAGAACCTCAAAAACCGAGTCTAATGCGGCCGAATCCGACGATCCACCTGCGATGATCGGCTTGATATCTTCGGCATAGTCACCAAAGGTCGAGGACGCCATGCGGATCTCATGGCTCTTCATCCAGTTGATGTTGCCCTTCAGCGTGTTGATCTCACCGTTATGCGCCAACATCCGGAACGGCTGGGCCAGCCACCATTGCGGGAAGGTGTTGGTCGAATAGCGCTGGTGATAGATCGCAAAGGCCGACTCAAAGCGTTCGTCCATCAAGTCGGGGTAGAAAACCGCAACCTGCTCGGCCAGCATCATGCCCTTGTAGATGATCGAGCGGCAGGAGAGCGACGCCAGATACAGGCCAGAAATCCCAGCAGCCGCAGCCGCTTTTTCGATGCGGCGACGGATGACATACAGCTCACGCTCGAACGTTTCTTCGTCCACGCCTTTGCTGTTCGAGATCAGGATCTGCTCAATCTCAGGACGGGTCGCGTTGGCCTTGTCGCCCAGACAGGTGACATCAACCGGCACGTGACGCCAGCCATAGATGTAGTAACCCATCCGCAGAACTTCGGTTTCTACGATGGTCCGACAGCTTTCCTGCGCGCCGAAATCGGTGCGGGGCAGGAAGACCTGACCAACGGCGATCAGCTCATCCAGATTGGGTTCATGGCCGGTGCGACGGATCTGGTCGTAGAAGAACGGGACCGGGATCTGAACATGGATACCCGCGCCGTCACCTGTCTTGCCATCCGCATCGACAGCGCCCCGGTGCCAGATCGCCTTGAGCGCATCGATCCCCGCATCCACAACCTTGCGCGAAGGCTTACCGTCGACGGATACGACAAGGCCCACACCGCATGAGGAATGCTCTTCCTCTTCGGAATAGAGGCCGTTTTCCGCCATCCACTGGCGTTTGGCTTCCTCGGCTCGGACCCAATCGGCATCAAATTTGGTCATTGGCTGTTTCCTTCTTTCGAGAGGGCGCTGTCGCGTCTTCCCCTCATAATCCTTGGACTTATTCGGCGGCGATGGCCGCTTTGGCGTTGAAACGGTCGAGGACCGCATCGGCGCAATCCCGGCCATCCCGGATCGCCCAGACGACCAAAGAGGCACCGCGCACGATGTCACCGATGGCATAGACGCCGTCCATTTCGGTCTCACCGGTCTGGAAGGCTGCTTTGATGGTGCCCCAGCGCGTGACCGGCAGATCGGGCTGGCCGAACAGGGTTGGCAGGTCCTCGGGCTCAAAACCCAGCGCCTTGATCACCAGATCGGCATCCTCGACATAGTCGGCCCCTTCGATCACCTCAGGAGCCTGACGGCCCGACGCATCCGGTTGTCCCAGGCGCATCTTCTGGACCATCACGCCGGAGACCTTGTCATCGCCGACGAACCCTTTTGGCGCGCTGAGCCATTCGAACACCACGCCTTCTTCCTCGGCATTCTGCGTTTCACGCTGCGAGCCGGGCATGTTGGCGCGGTCGCGGCGGTACAGACATTTGACCGAGGTTGCGCCCTGACGGATCGAGGTGCGCACACAGTCCATCGCCGTGTCGCCGCCGCCAATCACGACAACCTTCTTGCCGTCGGCGTTCAGGCGGCCATTGTCGAAATCTTCAACCGCGTCCCCAAAGCTTTTGCGGTTCGAGGCGGTCAGGAAGTCGATTGCCTTCTCAATCCCCGTCAATCCGCTGCCCGGCATGGACAGATCGCGCGACTTGTAAACGCCGGTTGCGATGATCACGGCGTCATGCTTGGCGCGAATTTCGTCAAATTTGGCGGCGTCCACGTCGCAGTTCAGAACGAACTCTACCCCACCATCGGCCAACAGGTCATTGCGGCGCTGGACGATGTTTTTCTCGAGCTTGAAGCCGGGGATTCCGTACATCAACAAGCCGCCCGCACGGTCATAGCGGTCATAGACTGTGACTTGGATACCGGCACGGCGGAGCATGTCGGCTGCGGCCAGACCACCCGGGCCTCCGCCGATGATGCCGACACTTTCGCTGCGTTCAGCGGTCGGAACGACAGGCTTTACCCAGCCTTTGTCCCAAGCGGTATCAGTGATGTATTTTTCAATCGTGCCGATGGTGACCGTGCCGTGACCCGACTGTTCAATCACGCAATTGCCCTCACACAAGCGATCCTGAGGGCAAATACGACCGCAGATCTCGGGGAATGTGTTGGTGGCCTGACTGGTCGCGTAAGCCTCTTCCAGACGGCCTGTCGCAGTCAGGCGCAGCCAGTCAGGGATGTTGTTGTGCAGCGGGCAATGCGACTGGCAATAGGGCACACCACATTGGCTGCAGCGGCTGGCTTGCTCCGCAGCCTTGGCCGATGCGAATTCCGCGTAGATTTCGTCAAAGTCTTCTTTGCGGTCATCGGCGGCACGCTTTTCAGGCATGACACGGTCAATCTGCACAAATTTCAACATCGGTTGCTTTGCCACGGGTCCGACTCCATGAATTGGCTAGGAAGCATCTCTTTATGAGATCGCTCCGGATATGAAAAGTCATATATACTGACCTAATTAGGAAAAATATAAGCTGACGTGAAAATTCTTCCCTTTTTTCTTCTATTTTTAAGTCCGATACGGACCTATCTATCATCTTTCCTTTTCGACACCACCAGAATACCCATAAACCCAAAGCAATTTGATGGCAGTGCGGCAGGGTAAATGAGTCTCTTTCACTTGATTCTCGTGGCAATCATTCAGGGGCTTACTGAATTTCTGCCTGTCTCCTCGTCCGGCCATCTGATCTTGCTGCCTAACCTGACCGGGATGCAGGATCAGGGCCAAACCATCGACGTCGCCGTTCATGTGGGCACGCTGGGCGCGGTTGTTTTGTACTTCTGGTCCGACGTCAAACAGGCAATCCGCGGGCTGCCTGCGGCGCTGACCGGGCGCACCGACACAGCTCAGGCACGGTTGGCGCTGGGGTTGATCGTGGCAACGATTCCGACTGTCCTCGCCGGGCTGGTCCTTTACCTGACCGGCCTGACCGAGGCGCTGCGATCCATCGCCGTCATCGGCTGGACCATGCTGCTGTTTGGGCTGCTGCTCTATTGGATGGACCAGAAAGGCCCCCAGACCAAGATCGCCACCGATTGGGGCCTGCGTGACGCGGCCATTATGGGACTTTGGCAGACCATCGCCTTGATTCCAGGGACATCACGGTCGGGCATCACCATTACCGGGGCACGGCATCTGGGTTATACGCGGGAAGAAGGCGCACGCCTCGCCATGCTTATGTCGATCCCGACCATCATCGCCTCAGGCGTGTTGCTATCCCTTGACGTAGCCCACCAGGCCGACGCGCAGCTGGCCAAAGACGGAGCGATCGCCGCCCTCTTTGCCTTTGTGTCGGCCCTGTTAGCACTCAGCCTGATGATGCGCCTGCTGCGCAGTGTCAGCTTCACGCCCTATGTCATCTATCGCGTCATTCTGGGCGCGATCCTGCTGGTGATCGCCTATAGCTGATCAGGTCCGCAAATTCTTGGCCGAGTTCTGAATGTCGTCATACTGACCTGAGGGGCGGAATTTCCAAAGGTATTCGGGCAGAACAGCATCCAACGTAGTGGGCACAATCCCCAGATCCGCAAAGCCCTTGGCGCTGTCACCGACTACATTGTCTTGTCGAAGGTTCTTCAGCTGATCCCGCGTCAGGA
This sequence comes from Ruegeria sp. AO1, assembly GCF_056535985.1. Taxonomy (NCBI): domain Bacteria; kingdom Pseudomonadati; phylum Pseudomonadota; class Alphaproteobacteria; order Rhodobacterales; family Roseobacteraceae; genus Ruegeria; species Ruegeria sp. AO1. The sequence goes on along the minus strand of NZ_JBQFJC010000001.1, from coordinate 3,441,052 downwards.
TCGGATTCGAGAACAGCTGGAAGCTGACGAATTTCAGAATATCCAACACACCGGCCATGATCTTGGCGGCAAAGAACGGCACACCCAGAATCACCCGGCGCCGATGAATCACCTCCAGCATTTGCTGCATCAAAGCCCGGAAGGTTTTCACCTCAGGACCGCCCAGCTCACAAATGCCCGAGGCCGCTTTCCCCAAGACACCCTTCTCGGCCGCTTGCGCCACATCATCCACATAGACCGGCTGAAACCGTGTCTCGGCCCCGACCAGAGGCAGAATTGGCCCGAACCGCGTCGTCGCGGCGAACCGGTTGAAGAACTGATCCTCGGTCCCAAAAATGATCGAAGGGCGCAGGATCACTGCGTCGGGCATATGGGCCAGAACTCCGGCCTCGCCCGCGGCTTTGGTGCGGGAATACGCGCTGTCTGACTCGGCATCTGCACCAATGGCCGAGATATGAACCATCCGCTCCACACCATTCTCGGACGCAAGACGCGCGATGCGTTCGGCCCCTTCGGCCTGCACCGCATCAAACCCGTTCTTGCCCAGTTCGTTCAGGACACCCACGCAATTCACAACCGCATCCGCACCCTGCATGGCCAACCGCACCGAGGCATCATCCCGGATGTTGCAAAAAACCGGTTCAACCTGACCCACAACGCCATAGGGTTTCACGAACATGGCCTCGTTCGGGCGTCGCACGGCGACTCGGACACGCCATCCCTTGGCCGCCATACGGCGCGCGATGTAGCGCCCGACAAACCCTGACCCTCCGTAGATCGTGACCAGTTTCGACATTCGATGGCTCCTGCTGCGTGGCTCTGACGTAGAAGTAGCGCCCGAACCCCTTTGAAACAAGGCATCAAATCGCCGCGCGTCCTGCGAAGAAACCCACTGTGAAAAGGGGCCGAGCGGCGTGGTTCAAAAAACTTTAAAAAATCTGTCCGAATCTGGTTGACCCTCACCGCCGCTGGGCTTAAACGCCCCCTCACGACACCTGCCCAGGTGGCGGAATTGGTAGACGCGCTAGCTTCAGGTGCTAGTGTCCGTATGGACGTGGAGGTTCGAGTCCTCTCCTGGGCACCAAATCCCCCTAAATTGCATTAATTACTCGCATTTGTGGCGAGAAGATAGCCCGTGTGCTTGGGGAATTCAGTCTCACATTCCAATCACTCGAACAGCATTTCATGCCATGAGCGTTGATGTCAGGGCCTCGCACAGCACTTCTCTGTGCAGGCCCGGCCTATGTCCCAGATTTATTTGGCTTTCTTTTCAAGGTTTTGCCAGAATTTCAGCTTTTCGTCGAAGGTCTTTTCCATCTGCTTCGGCGTCGCTTTCGGGACGGCCTGTTGCACCACATGCGTTGCCTCGTGACCGATCAATTTCTTGGCCGCCGATGCAGTCTTGGCAGCTTTCGAAACCTGAACCAGAAGGTCTTTGTTGGCCTTTTCGTCCATACATTTTTTCTTCTTGGCAGTCGAAATGGCCTTCTGCGCAGCCTTGCCTTGCTTCATCGCCACTGCAATCGCTTTTTTCAACGGTGCCAGTGTTTTCTTCGCGACAGGAGACGCCTTTTCCGCCTGGTCGATGATTTTGGATTGCTGGACAATCGCCGCCGCAAGTTTGTCCGCTTCTTTCTCAAATTTATCCAGGCCTTTTTCATCAATTTTCATTTGGTTTCTCCTCAATCTAAAACGATTGGTCGATTCATCGAGAGAATGCGGCAAATGCTACCGGTAAGTCAGTGAAACCCGTCACACTGGCGTTAAACATACCAAAGCAGCGCCCCTTGGGGGCGGAGCCAAACAATTTTGTCTATTGCAAGGCCGCTGTGGGCCGGAAAAGATCAGGCCGTTTGGGTCAGGCCTGCTTCTCTGCGGTCTCATCCACCGTGTCGGCGTTCAGCTCGATCACTTCTGCAGGCGCTTCCTGTTCTGGCTCCTCGCTAGGCGAGGTTTGATCTTCCAGCGCGCCCACAATCAACGGCAACATATGCACACCTGTGGCCGTGGCGATCTCGGGCGTCTGAGGCGTTTGCCAGCTGAGCGTATCGAAGCTGCCGCAATTCTGGCAGACCGGACCCCATTCGGGCTGAATGTCATGACAGTTCTCGCAGACCCATTGCGGCCCACGCGGCGCGGTCAAGGCCTTAGCCAGCCAACCCTGAACAACAGCGTCCGAGGCACCTTCGCCGCGCTCGATGGCCGCCATCAACGTGTATCCACGAGCATCGGCCTGTTTTTCGACCACATCGCCCAGCGCGCGACGCGCTTCGGGGAAGTCCTCGGCGACGATGTTCAATTCGGCCAGAATCAGGCGGGTTTCCATGTTCTCAGGGTGGATACGGGTCAGCGCGGTGAACCGCTTGATACGGTCCTGAGCCGACTCGTCCGGCGCAATCTCAGCAAAAGCATGGGCGAGGTCGGGGTGGGGCTGAACCTCCCACGCTTTCTTGAGGATCTTGGTGGCAGGGCGCGGTTTGCCTTTTTCGATATAGGCCCGCGCAGCCATGGCGGCAGCAGGGACGAGATCGGGTGAGAGACGGTTGGCCTCGATGGCTTGTTCCTGTTGCTCGACGCTTGCGCCATCTTCCAGAATGCCCTTGGCCTCGGACAGGGCCAGAACCGCGTCGCGCCGTTTGAACACATCGCGCGGCAGGTATCCGGCTTTCAGCTTCGACGTCAGAGTCGACCGCGCTCCGGCCCAATCATGCGCTTTGGTCTGTAGGTTCAGCAAGACATCTTGCGTTTCCTCATGGCGCGGCTTCAGCGCCAGGGCTTTCTCAGCCAATTTGCGCGCGGTTTCGTCATCGCCCTCGGCCAGCTTCTGTTTCATGATACCGCGCACACCGACAAAGCGCGTGGCGCTATTGGTCACCAGCTTTTTGTAGGTTTCCGAGGCCTTTTTGGTGTCGCCCGTCATCTCGGCCGCTTGTGCGACCAGCAAATTGGTCAGTTCCGGCTTGTTCAGCAGCTTTTCCGCTTTGGAAGCCTTGGCCATCGCCATGCGACCCTCGCCCGATGCCAACGCCATGAGACCGTCAGACAGCGCCTCATACCCGCGCCGTTCGCGACTGCGGTCGAAATGGCGCGACAGGGCGGTTTCATCGCCGTTGAGAAATTTCAGCGTCGCGATCAGCAGGCTCAGCAGCTTGAAGAACAACCAGACGCCAAAGACCAGCACGCCGAGCGCGATCACCGATTGCAGCGGCCCTAGCGTGTATTCTACCCCGGCGACGGTAATTTGAACTCCGCCGCTGGTTTGCATGAGGAAGTGACCACCCAAAGCCAGAAGGCCGATAATCGCAACAAAAACAAGGATCTTAAACAATGACCACAGCATGGCAGGTCCTTCAGTTCGAGTTCAGGTCGGAAGCAAGCGTATCGGCAGCTTCAACCGCCGCGACCCGGGTCTGGGCTGCTTGTTCCCAATCGGCCATTGCGGTCTGCGCCGCCTCTGGCAGGGATTTCAATTCGGTCAGGGCGGTGGCGATATCACCATCGGCCAAGGCCGCCTGAGCACGCGACAGCACAGCATCCGGGCCATCCCCATCCTGAGGGGTCACCGATCGCGCACCGGTCTGGCGCTGCAAAAAGGCGATCACGCCGGTGCCTTTATCCGCATCCCGCGCATCCGCCAAAGCGGTACGCGCCGCCGCAGGGAATGAGGCCCGCAAGGACGAAAGCGTCTCAACCCCTTTATCTGCAGGGGTTGAGAGCGCATCCGGCACCGTCACACCCCCCGCTTGCAGTTCGCCCAAAAGGTCTGAATAGGGCTGACCGGCATCCAATTGCCCGTGCAGGCGGGACAGGATGGCGAGGTTGGTCGCGGCTTGCGCTTCGGCCGTTGCTTTCGCCTCAAGCGCCTGTGCATCGGCAACCATCTTTTCGACCTCTCCGCGCTGCGCCGCCAGAGAGTCCTGCAGCTTTTTCAACTCGGCTTCAAAAGCAGCGGTGGCTTCGGTCGAGGTGTTAGCGGAGATCGGCGCCTTCTCAAGCTCGGTCAGCCGGTCGGCCAGGGGCGCGATCTGACCCGTCAGAGATTCGACGCTGGATTTCACGGCGGTCAGATCTGCGTCAACCGGGTCCAGCTTTTGCGACAGCGCCTGAACCTGATCCGTCAGGCCCGACACGTCCGGCGCATCCGAGAGCTTCTTGGTCAGCGCTTCGATCTGGTCTGATTGTTCCGAGAGCTTCGATTCAAGCGCCGCAATCACGTCTGAGCTATCCGACCCACCAGACGAGATCAGCCCCGTTTGAGCCGCCGCGAAGCCAAGGCCCGCGGCAATCACACCACCTATCAGGGCCGGAACAAATCCGCCCCGTTGTTCCTGGGTTGGTTCAGCGGGTTTCTCATCGGCCTGCATAGGTTCCGACGGCTCGACGGACGCTTCGGCTTCGGCTTCGGCTTCGGCTTCGGCTTCGGCTTCGGCTTCGGCTTCGGCTTCGGCTTCGGCTTCGGCTTCGGCTTCGGCTTCGGCTTCGGCTTCGGCTTCGGCTTCGGCTTCGGCTTCGGCTTCGGCTTCGGCTTCGGCTTCGGCTTCGGCTTCGGCTTCGGCTTCGGCTTCGGCTTCGGCTTCGGCTTCGGCTTCGGCTTCGGCTTCGGCTTCGGCTTCGGCTTCGGAAATCAGGTCCTCATTCGGCGCATCTTCGTCAACAGGCGACCCTTCAGTTTCACCGCTAGGTTCAACGCTTACATCTTCGACAACATCGTCTGTTTTCGGGGTTTCCACCGGTTCCTGATCGGATTTCTTTTTGCCCGCCACCGTCAAATTCCCCTTATCGATTCTAAAATCACCAGAACTACAGACTGTTCCAAGTTAATCTGCACCCGGCTCTCTCTCAACCCGCAACGCGTGTTTCACAAGCTTTTTAACGGCCTTACGCATCTTCTTGGGCGTCGGTTCCTTGGCGATCCTCAGACGTTCATACCCCAAGGATTTAAGGGGTTCCGCCGTTGCCTCGCTGATTGCGGCCAGCCATAGCGGGGCAGTGCCCGCCCAGATGTCGGCAAATTGTCGCGCGGTGCGGGGTGAGAAAATAGGCGCGATCACTGGCCTGTCGCCCTCGGATGCGGCCTTTGCCTCGGGGCTGAGCGGCAGCAGAAGTTGCTGGTACACCGCCTGTTCGCGCGTGGTCACGCCCATCTCGGTCAGACGCTCGGCGATGTTGCCCCGGCTGTGTTCGCCGCGCAGATGCAACAGCGGGCTGGTTGGTCTGATTTGCAAAAGACCGGCCACAAGCTCTTCCGCCGTGCCACCGACCATACGCGCATCCCAGCCCGCGCTTTCGGCGGTCGCAGTTGTGGTCGGACCCACGCAAAAGGCGGGCAAATCCCGGCGCACACCCGCCGAGGCTGCCGCATTCACCGCATTGGAAGATGTGAATATCAACCCCTGCGTCTCGGCCGTGCAAATCGGAACCGCCAGCGGTTTGATTTCCAGAATGGGGGAATGGATGACCTCAACACGCGATCTGACGCGGGTCGGAAGCTGCGCAACAAACCTCTGCGAGGCGGCGCGAGGGCGGGTCATCAACAAATACAACTATCGGCGCCTTCGGCCTTGGGATTGTTTGCGTCCGCGCAGGGTGGTACCCCGCTTGGCAATCATGATGCAACGGATCACGCCAATGGTGCAAACACTTACCGTCCTTGGATTGGAAAGCAGCTGCGACGACACAGCCGCCGCCGTCGTGCGCCAAACCGACGGCGAAGGGGCCGAAGTGCTGTCGTCGATTGTCCATGGCCAAACCGAGCTGCACAGCGCTTATGGGGGCGTCGTCCCCGAAATCGCTGCACGTGCCCATGCGGAGAAATTGGATATCTGCGTCGTGCAGGCGCTAAAGGATGCGGGTCTAACACTAGCCGACATGGACGCCATCGCCGTCACCGCCGGGCCCGGCCTGATCGGAGGGGTCATGTCCGGCGTCATGTGCGCCAAGGGGATCAGTGCGGCGACCGGCCTGCCTCTGATCGGGGTAAACCATCTGGCCGGTCACGCTCTGACCCCGCGCCTGACAGATGGAATAGCCTTTCCGTACCTGATGCTGCTGGTCTCGGGCGGGCACTGCCAATATCTGATCGCCCAGGGACCCGAGCAATTCACCCGTCTGGGCGGCACCATCGACGATGCCCCTGGTGAGGCCTTTGACAAAACCGCCCGTCTTCTGGGCCTGCCGCAACCCGGTGGACCCTCTGTCGAGGCAGAGGCGCGCAAGGGCGATCCCAAGCGGTTCCGTTTTCCCCGCCCCCTACTGGACCGGCCCGGATGTGACCTGTCTTTCTCGGGGCTGAAAACCGCGCTGATGCGGATGCGGGATCAGATCGTCGCGGAAAAAACCGGCCTAACCCGACAGGATCGCGCCGATCTATGTGCCGGGTTTCAGCAGGCAGTCGTGGATACTTTGGCCGAGAAAACACGACGCGCTATGGATATGTATCTGGCCGAGACCCCCTCGGATCCGGTGATCGCAGTCGCGGGCGGTGTGGCTGCAAACTCCGCTATTCGCATTGCGTTAGAGTCTGTTTGTGCGGAAAAAGGTGCACGTTTCACCGCCCCGCCCCTTGCCCTTTGCACCGACAATGCCGCCATGATCGCCTATGCTGGGATGGAGCGTTTTCGCACCGGCGCGCGCGACGGTTTGGATCTGACAGCGAGACCCCGTTGGCCTTTGGACCAAACCAGCCCCGCCATGCTGGGTAGCGGTAAGAAGGGCGCAAAGGCATGAGCGTTTCGGTTCTCGGATCAGGGGCGTTCGGTACGGCACTGGCGATCTCACTGGCCGGTAACGGGCCAGTCACCCTGTGGTCGCGCAGCGCCGAGCAAGCGAAAGCCATGCAAGACAATCAGATCAACAAGAGGCGATTGCCCGATGTCGCCTTGCCCGATGCGATCACCGTCACCTCTGATATCGGAGTAGCGGCGGCAAACGATGTCCTTCTGGTGTCTGTGCCGATGCAACAGTTGCGCCATGCACTGCAGGAACACGCAGCGGTGCTGGCCGGGAAAACGCTGGTTGCGTGCTGCAAGGGGATTGAACTGTCCTCGGGCCTCGGTCCGATTTCCGTGATCCGCGCAACCATCCCGGATGCACGACCAGCGCTTCTGACTGGCCCCAGCTTTGCGGATGACATCGCGCGTGGCCTGCCGACCGCGCTGACCTTGGCCTGTGCAGATGCTGATCTGCTCGAAACACTGCAATCCGAGCTGACCACCGCCAATCTGCGCCTATACCGCACCACCGATGTGATCGGGGCGGAACTCGGCGGCGCATTGAAAAACGTTATGGCCATCGGATGTGGCGCTGCCATCGGGGCCGGTCTGGGCGATAGCGCCCGTGCTGCCCTGATGACGCGCGGATTTGCCGAAATGCAGCGCTTTGCCCTCATGCGCGGCGCACAGCCAGAGACGTTGATGGGGCTCTCTGGCCTAGGTGATCTGGTGTTGACCTGCTCGTCGGAGCTGTCCCGAAACTATCGTTTTGGCCTGTGTTTGGGTCGAAATGAGCCCTTCGACACCACAACAACCGTCGAAGGTGTCGCCACCGCCCGCGCCATGGCCGATATCGCCAAGGCCGAAGGTCTGGACATGCCCATCAGCGCCACTGTGGCCGACCTGAGCCAAGGCACCTACAGTGTGGCGCAAGCTATCGAAACCCTGCTCAACCGACCCCTCAAGGAGGAATAACATGCTGATCGCCCTCATCGCCCGTGACAAACCCGGCGCGCTGCAAACCCGGCTGGACAACCGCTCGGCCCATTTGGCCTATATCGAAGAAACCGGCGTTGTATCGCAGGCTGGCCCGTTGCTGGACGGAGATGCGATGATCGGCTCGCTGGTTGTTCTCGATGTCGAAGATCTGGCCGCTGCACAAAGCTGGGCCGACAATGATCCCTATGCCAAGGCAGGCCTGTTCCAGTCTGTCGAACTGATCCCTTGGAAAAAGGTGATTGGCTGATGGCATACTGGCTGTTCAAATCCGAGCCATCGACCTGGAGCTGGGACCAGCAGGTTGCCAAGGGCGAGGCAGGCGAAGAATGGGACGGCGTGCGGAACTATCAGGCGCGCAATTTCATGCGGCAAATGGCAATCGGTGATCGCGGGTTCTTTTATCACTCGCAAAAGGACAAGGCGATCGTCGGCATCGTTGAGGTCTGTGCTGAGGCCCATCCCGACAGCAGCACCGATGACGAACGTTGGGAATGCGTGGATATCAAGGCAGTAAGACCGTTTGAAGTTCACGTCACGCTGGATCAGATCAAAGCGGATGAACGTCTGGGTGAGATGGTGCTGGTCAAAAACTCTCGTCTGTCGGTGCAGCCGGTCACTGAAGCCGAATGGCAGGTGATCTGCGCCCTGGGCTCGACTGAGGCCGACTAAAACAGAGGGAAGGCCCTGCACGGTGCAGAACCTTCCCTACCCCACGTGCTCCCTACTCACCACACGCGTATTGGAATCTGTTGGTTCTGACCGTCCTGGCCACATAAGGACCATAGTCTGTTTTCTCAGGCCACTTCAAACACCAAGTCCTTAAAAAATATATCAAAACAAAAACGCCCGCCGATGGGGAGGCGGGCGTTTGGGTGGAAAACGTTACGTTTAGCCGTAAACGGATTCTTTGCCGAAATGCTTGGTCAGCATGTAGTAGACCACGGCACGGTACTTGTTGCGCTCGGACATGCCATAGGTTTCCAGAACCGAGTTGATGGCCTCCATCAGCTCAGGCCCGTCGGCCAGACCCAGCTTTTTGATGAGGAAGTTGTTTTTGACGGTCTCCAGCTCTCCGTCCTGGCTGGCTGCCACGGTCGACGCGTCGGCGTCATAGATCGCTGGGCCACAACCGATTGTGACCTTGGTTAGCAGGTCCATATCGGCATCCATGCCGCATTTGTTTTTCAGATCATCGGCGTATTTGGCGATCAGATCGTCGCGTTTTCCCATAAAACAGTCTCCCTATCAGCAGTCCTGGCTGCGGTTACTCAAATCCTAAAAACAGGTGTCGGAAGCCTAGCCATTCCTCCTATTCCCACAAAGGGAAAAATTCCGCGCTTTCCCCCTAAGCGGAGGAGCGCCTTTGCCGCGCGCCTTGAAAGGCCCGATCTGCAAGGTCCGAAAACGCGCGCACCTTGCGCCCCGGCGTGCTGCTGCCCGCGTGAACAAAGGCAATCGGTGCAGAGGGGGATTTCAACGCACCGGGCAAAACCTCGACCAGCGTACCCTGCTGCAACTCTCGCTGAACGGCCAGACGGGATTTGACAGCCAGCCCCAGCCCCTGCACCGCGGCTTCGGTCAACATGTCCGAGTTCGAAACGGCAATGCGCCGCGTGACGGACAGTTGCCTCTCATGAGTGTCGAACCGCGTCTGCCAAGGCAAACACGCCCAGCGCATCTTGCGCAGCTCTTCGACGGATCTGGGCATCCCGTATCGCGCAATGAAGCCCGGCGCTGCGCAGATAATCCGGTCATTGTCGCAAAGCTTGCGCGCTTTTAGGTTACTGTCGGCCAACTGTCCGACGCGAATGGCGCAATCAACGCCTTCATCCACCAGAGAGACATAGCGATCGACGGCCAGAAACTCGATCGTCAGATCCGGATGGTCCTCTTGGAAACTGTCCATCAACGGCATGATGAACCGGGACAAGATCCACGGTGACAGGGTTACACGCAGATGGCCGCGCAGCGCCCCCTTGCCGCTTCCGGCCTCCAATTCGGCCTCTCGCAGATCAGACAAAACAGGCTCGATCCGATCCAGAAAGATCAGGCCTTCATTGGTCAGTTGCACCCGGCGGCTGTTGCGGTGAAAGAGTTTGAGGTTCAGCACCTCCTCTAACTTCGCAATCCGGTGGCTGACCGTCGCGGCGGAAATGCCCAGCGCCTTTGCAGCTGATCCGACCCCTCCGGTTTTGGCGACGGAGACAAAGGTCAGAAGATCGTTCACATGGTACATTCGAAAATTCCTTACACTGATTTCGAAATTGAGCCAGTTATCCGCGAAAATTTCAAATGGTATCTGATCGGGCACATCAGAGGAGGACCCGATGAAATCGCTCTATGCAGCTACATGCGCCTTGGCGCTGGCTTTGCCCGCGGCGGCAGCCGAATTGGAAACGTATCTTGAGTTCGAGAAGGCCATGCCTCCGGGCAATCTGGCGATTGGACCGGATGGGCGCATGTTCATGTCGGTGCATGAATTCTACGGGCCCGATTTGCGCGTGGTCGAAGTGATGCCCGACGGGTCAACCAGGCCTTACCCGACCGAGGACTGGGCCCGTGCCCCGCAAGACGATGCGGATGGGTTGAACGGCGTTTTGGGCCTCCGGGCGGATCGCGATGGTATCCTGTGGATGCTGGACGGTCAGGGTGAAAACCAGACCGGGCGCATTGTCGGTTGGGACACCAAGACCGAAACGCTGCACGCGATCCACTATATCGGCGCCCCTGTGGCACGGCCCACTTCGTTCCTGAACGACCTTGCCGTGGACCGCGATCATGGGGCGATTTACATCTCGGATACGGGCGACGGTCAGAATTCGGCCATTATCGTGGTTGATCTTGACACGGGCCGCGCGCGGCGCGTTCTGGAGGGTTCGCAATACACGATCCCCGAGGATACCCCGATGGTGATTGACGGGCGCGAGATTACACTGGGTGGCAATCCGGCCAAAATCGGCATCAACCCGATCACCGTCGATCCGACCAATACCTGGGTCTATTTCGCCCCGATGACGGCAAGCGCGATGTACCGTATTCCCACTGCGGCACTGCTGGATGAAAGCCTATCGGATGCTGATCTTGAGGCGCAGGTCGAACGCTATGGCGACAAGCCAATCTCGGATGGCTCAACCGTGGATACCGGTGGCAATGTCTATATCACCGCGATGACGGACAATGCGCTGGGCGTCACTAAGCCGGATGGCAGCTATGAGGTTCTGTTCCAGTCGGATGATGAATTGCCGTGGCCAGACGGGTTCTCGATCGGTGCGGATGGGTATGTCTATGCCACGATCAACGAGTTGCACCGCTCACCCGTTCTGAACAATGGCGAGGATGCCTCCAAGGGGATCTACAAGATCGTCCGGTTCAAGTCGCTGGCGGATGCGGTCAGCGGACGCTGATCCTGGCCCGGCCCTGTTCTGCGGGGCCGGGATATCTATCGGCAATAGCCCCAACCGGGGCCTTGTAGGTGAAAATGGTCCGCGTGCAGTCGGTTGAAATTGGGGCCTAAAACCACGCGGAACCAGTCACACGCCCCCCTCCCGATCCGATGTAAAAAAGCGCTTTTGGGTCCCGGAACGGACCAATCCTGAAGCAGGCTGAGCGTCCGCCCATCCGCCAGTTCCACCCCGGTGATGTCAATCGAATCCGCAGTTGCATGGCTGCTCCAGCCGCTGTTTTCACCCTGCGCGGTCCGCATACGGCGGCAATTGTAGCTGCCCAGATGCCGCAGGGCGCGCACTTGAGTGCCCAACAGGTCCTGCGCGGCTTGTTGGACAACGTGATTCTCCCACATCGCCAGACGCAGGGCCGTTGTACAGCGGGTCTCGACCCCGCCCACCCGGGCGCTGACCAAGTGGGACAGCTCACCCCGACCGGAGATGCCGCAATTCTGGTCAACCACCAGATCCTCCATCTCCGAGAACGCAACACCGGCCTCAGACAGTGTGGCCCGGCACTGCGCCTCATCCGCCAATGCCCGGTTTAACTGATACTTGGTGACTGGCGTGACCGGCGCGGTCAGTGTCAGATCCCGCAAAGGATTCCAGTGATCGGGCACCGGCGATTTGGGATGCGACAGCAGCACATACCCGGTCGACCCAACAAGAAATAGAAATACGATGATCGAAAAGAAAGACGCCGCCAGATACAAGATCCGGCGGCGTCCTGAACGTTTGGTCATACCCGATCCGCAATCAGTAGCGGTAGTGCTCGGGCTTGTAGGGGCCTTCCGGCGCAACGCCGATATAGGCCGCTTGTTCGTTGTCCATCTTGGTCAGCTTCACGCCGATACGATCCAGATGCAGGCGGGCCACTTTCTCATCCAGATGCTTGGGCAGGATGTAGACCTTGTTTTCGTACTGGTCGCCTTTGGTGAACAGCTCGATCTGCGCCAGAACCTGGTTGGTGAACGAGGCCGACATCACGAAGGACGGGTGACCGGTGGCGTTGCCGAGGTTCAGCAGACGGCCTTCGGACAGCAGGATGATACGGTTGCCCGAGGGCATCTCGATCATGTCCACCTGTTCCTTGATATTGGTCCATTTGTGGTTCTTCAGGCTGGCCACCTGAATTTCGTTATCGAAGTGACCGATGTTGCCGACAATCGCCATATCCTTCATCTCGCGCATATGCTCGATGCGGATCACGTCCTTGTTGCCGGTGGTGGTGATGAACACATCCGCCGTTGCAACTTCGTCTTCCAGCAATGTGACTTCATAGCCGTCCATCGCGGCCTGCAACGCGCAGATCGGGTCAACCTCAGTCACTTTAACACGCGCGCCAGCGCCGGACAGCGAAGCGGCCGAGCCTTTGCCCACGTCGCCATAACCACAGACCACGGCAACCTTACCGGCAAGCATGGTGTCAGTGGCGCGGCGGATACCGTCAACCAGCGATTCCTTGCAGCCGTATTTGTTGTCGAATTTCGACTTGGTGACCGAGTCGTTCACGTTGATCGCTGGGAACGGCAGGTGGCCGTCTTTCACCAGCTGATACAGGCGGTTCACGCCGGTGGTGGTTTCCTCGGACACGCCTTGGATCTGATCACGCATTTTGGTGAACCAACCGGGCGAGGCTGCCATGCGCTTGGCGATCTGCTTCTTGATCACCTCTTCCTCTTCCGAACCCGGAACGGGGATAATGTCTTCACCCGCTTCAGCACGAGCGCCCAGCAGGATATACAGCGTCGCGTCGCCGCCATCGTCCAGGATCATGTTCGGGCCTTCGTCGAACAGGAAGGATTTGTCCAGGTAATCCCAATGCTCTTCCAGCGTCTGGCCCTTGATGGCAAAGACAGGGACACCCGCCTCGGCAATCGCCGCTGCCGCGTGGTCCTGGGTCGAGAAGATGTTGCACGACGCCCAGCGCACATCCGCGCCCAGGGCAACCAGCGTTTCGATCAGAACGGCGGTCTGGATGGTCATGTGCAGCGACCCAACGATCCGTGCACCGCTCAGAGGCTTGCTTTCACCATATTCCGAACGCAGCGCCATCAGGCCCGGCATTTCAGTTTCGGCGATATCCAGTTCCTTGCGGCCGAACCCGGCCAGCGAAATGTCTTTGACGATATAGTCCCCGGCCATAAGGCGCTCCATTTTTGCGGTCAATCACAGTTCCGGCTGCCCCTAGCATCCCTTGGGGCAGGTGGCAATGTGGATGACCGAAAACGGGATTTTACGCCGCAAAAATCAGCTGGGCGTGCCGTCAACCTTGACCTTCGGAATCGCTTCGAAAAAATCGGTGCCAACGGCGACAATACAACTTAAGCCGTTCGCGTGGGTCACCAAAACGGTGTAGCTACCCGTTTCTCGTGAGGTCCAGACCTCCATGACCGACTGCGCGCCGCGTGTTTTCTGCAAACCTCCGAAAACCAGCTCTTCCGAGTAGCTTTTCTGCAGTTTATCAACAACTTGCTCGCGCTCTGCACAATTCTGGGCAAAGGCGGGCGGGGCCGTGGCGGCCATGCCAAAGGTCAGGGCGACTGCGAATATACGTTTGAACATAGCAAACTCCTTTCGTTTCACTGTGTGAGAGGAGCGCACCGGGAGAAGCCAGTGCCCCCCTCGGTTTAAATGTCGGGATCAGTTGGTGTGGTTTCAAAGCACGAATGCTCAAGAAAACGTTGGCAGCTGGTGATCCTGACAGGTACAGCATAGCAGAAAGACTTTGGTTTTATTGTGTCCCACTTCACAAGGCATGGCAGAATGGCAACACAACCCCGCGCATGGCAGAGGATGCTGTCGGGCCGCAGGCTGGACCTGCTGGACCCGACCCCGGTGGATATCGAGATCGAGGATATCGCCCATGGCCTGGCCTTTGTGGCGCGTTGGAACGGGCAAACGGCGGGCGATTTCGCCTATTCCGTGGCCGAGCATTCCCTTCTGGTCGAAGAGCTTTTTGGCCGTATTGCACCCAAAGCGCCCGTGAAATGGCGGCTGGCAGCTTTGCTGCACGACGCGCCGGAATACGTGATCGGAGACATGATCTCACCCGTCAAATCCGCCGTTGGGCCGGACTATGGCGCGCTGGATGACCGACTGGCGGCAGCGATCCACATCCGCTTTGGACTTCCTGCCGAGGTGCCGAAAACGGTGAAACGGCAGATCAAGAAGGCCGACAAGATCAGCGCCTGGATGGAAGCCACCCAGATCGCGGGGTTTTCCGAGGCTGAGGCTTCAAAGTTCTTTGGTCGTCCGGACAAAACCGTGATTGAGGGACTGGAGATCAACCTGCGCCCGCCGGTCGAGGTTAGGCGGGCGTATCTGGCGAGGCATGCAGAATTGATGACGCGACTATAGGGTTTTCTGCCGCATTAGATCGGGCACCACAACGGTGAGAAGACAGGCGAGGACTGTTTCAACGAAGAGACCAGCCCTACGCAAATTTACCACTAATTACAGAATCGGGAAAGAAATCCGCTTGTTTGCGAAGTGCCGCATTGTGTTGTTCGCATAGGCATCAAGGAAGGACTGGTGAACATAAAAGCTGTCCAGACCTGGAACCTCTTTCACTTTCTCATATCCAGCTACCTCGAACTCTTTTCGCAGAGCCTCTGACGGTCGTTCGATCGTAAAACAGGTGAATTGATACTTGTCGAAATCAAATCCACCTAAGACCCGTTCTTCGGCACCTTCAACATCAATTGAAAGATATTCTATCTTCCGTGGCGCCGACTGCTCATCAAGGATTTCGACAAAGCGCCTGGCAGAAATGGTTACGGTTTTTTTACCCGCAGCGACGTTGTCAGTATCACTCGATACGATACCTCCCAGAACGTCATCCATCTCGAACTGAACCTCACCGTTTTCGCGGTCCAAGCAGATGTTCAAAGATTTAGCATTCCGCGTATTGCGGCACATTTCATAACTTTTCGGGTTTGCCTCAATCAACAGTCCGTCCCAAGCAAGGCGTTTTTCCAGAAGGTAAGTGTTTGATATCGTTATTCCATCATGCGCACCGATATCAACGAAATAGCCCGATCTTTTGTGATTGAAGACTTCGCCCATAACCCATGCGTCCTGACCGGCCTGGCTGATGGAATCACATTTTCCAAGCGCAAACTTTCGATAGGCTCGATACAAAGCTCGTCTAATCGTCTCTACTCCAACAGAGAATCCCAATTGCTAGCATGATCGGGACGGTGGTTCACTTGCGGTCAGCGTTAGAGTCGACACATCAGATTGTCAATCTGGCTGCTAAACGCGCCAGAACCATGGACGGACTGAGAATTACCCTCCGGCCTCCGTTAGAAGTACGGCAGGCTTGTAACCAGCGCCACGAACACCTACTGTCTTTAGTGTTGCAACGAGTTTTCGATGAAAATGGAGGCTCGGTTTCCGAGAAACGCGCTGATGTATCTCGGGTAGTTGTACCAATCCGCCTAGATCGAAAACATCAGACGGTAAAACGGCTGCAGGAATCTCGATATCCGCCATCGCATTCTTGGGCAATGAAAGGTCAAGTAACACTGGTGCCTCAAGAGGAAAAACACTTGCAGGAATTTCCAGGAAGTTAGGAGCTTCGGCGCTTTCAGGAATATCCAAATCTGAAAACGCCAAATCAAGCTCAAGAAGTTTGTCGATAGCTTTCTGCAATGGGTTCGGAAGTTTTTTAGTTTTCATATTGATTAGCCCTACCTTCTTCCAAGTATTGTCAGTTTGATTTTCGGAACGATCAGAAAAGACTACTTCAGAGAATCTGAACATTAATAGAACGCAGTGATCACTCAGTGTAAATTTTACTCACTATTTTTGAAAAATGATTGTCTCAGCAGATGTGCAAACCACCAACGATACAGATTTGCCGGTGATATCTAGAGAATTTTTTACCTCGGGCTACGCTTTGCCAAAATACGCTGCAACGTCCGGCGGTGCATGTTCAGGCGACGCGCGGACTTGGACAAACGGTCGACGCCCAATGAACAACACTTCAGTAATTTAGTCGTATTCCGGAACGGTTATTGTCTTACTTGTTTAACAAAGAATCGGCGAAATCTTGCCGTGTGCTGGCAAGCCTCTTTTCACAGCCTGTCAGATGCCCCTAAAACTTGCGTGTCTTCAAAATGGGCAGTGAAGATTCTTGAATACGGGCAAACACAAAACGGACACCACTTTTCCGCGCTTATCCGGCGGCGCGCGAACCGCGATTGCGGTGGGACTTTTGAGTCTGGTCTCTGCCTGCGCCCATGGCCCAACCGATGTGCAACTTGATCCGGAGCGTCAGTCAGTGGCGCTGCAAGAGGTCTCGCAAAAGCAGGCTCGGGGACAAAGGGTGTGGTGCGTGCCTTACGCTCGTAGCCTTAGCGGTATCCAAATTCGCGGCAATGCCAAGGACTGGTGGGGCAAGGCGCGCAGTACGTTTGAGCGAGGCAACGAACCGGCTGTCGGTTCGGTCATGTCGTTTCGGGCAACGCGCGGGATGCCGCTGGGCCATGTAGCTGTCGTGTCCGATGTTGTTAGCGACCGGGTCGTCATCGTGAACCACGCCAACTGGCACCGCAACAAAGTGTCGTTGAAAATGGGCGTGAAAGATGTCTCGAAGAACAATGACTGGACACTGGTTCGGGTCGAGAGTGTGCCGGGGCAATATGGCAGTTTGTACCCGGTGAACGGGTTCATCTATCCAAAGTCTGGCGAGTAGCCAGAAAGACGACCCTCTGAACAGACGAGTGAAAGCTCTGCTTTTTACCGCGGGCTGCGTTTCGCCAAGATACGCTGCAACGTCCGGCGGTGCATGTTCAGCCGCCGTGCGGTTTCCGAGACGTTCCGGTCGCACAGCTCATAGACCCGCTGGATATGTTCCCAGCGCACGCGGTCGGCACTCATGGGGTTTTCCGGCGGCGGGGGCAGTTCGTCGCCCTTGGCTAGCAGCGCGTTAGTGATGTCTGTGGCATCAGCGGGTTTGGACAGGTAGTCGGTCGCGCCGATTTTGACGGCGGCGACGGCTGTGGCGATGGCCCCGTAGCCGGTCAGCACCACGACACGACTGTCCGGGCGCTTTTCGCGCAACACTTCAACAACATCCAGACCGTTGCCATCCTCTAGCCGCAGATCGACAACCGCATAGGCCGGCGGACGCGCGGTAGAAATGGCGCGGCCTGCGGCGACGGAGCCGGCGGTCTCAACCTCGAAACCGCGTTTTTCCATGGCTTTGGCAAGGCGTCTCAGGAACGGCTCGTCATCATCCACCAGAAGCAGAGATTTATCGGGGCCGATATCAAGCTGGGAACTGTCTGCCATCGTTGAGTCTTTCCGCTATTTCATGCCTTTGGCTTTACCTAGAAGTAATAGCAGCGCGGGGCCAAAGGTCAAACCGGCTTGTCAGGAGCCGGCTTGGTCCAAAAAGCAACCAACCTTGTCCGCCATTTGCTTTGCTGTGTCTTCGCGTTTGAAGAACTCGAGAAACCCATCTTCGGGTGTGACCAGATAGGTGAAGGTGGAATGATCGACCAAATAGTATTCGTCGCTTTTGTCATGGGCCTTGTAGTAGGTCTTATAGGCCTGGCTGGCCGCCTTGACCTGCTCGGGCGAGCCGGTCAGGGCGATCAGACGTTCATGCAAGTTGAAGGCGTAGTCTCCAACCACTTCGGGCGTGTCGCGATCGGGGTCGATCGAGATGAACAGCGGTGTCACGGATTGCCCGCGCTCGGCCAGAATGTCCACTGCCTCGGCGTTGCGGGACATGTCAAACGGGCAGACATCGGGGCAGAACGTATAGCCGAAATAGACCAGTGTCGGCTCGGTGATTACATCCTTGTCGGTGACCGTCTCGCCCTTGCCGTTGACCAGTTCGAACGGACCGCCGATCGCTGCCGCTCCACCCGCGATCTGGCTGGATCGGCATTGCGCGTATTTGTCGTCCGACCCGGACCCGATTGTCAGAAGCCACATGGCGCCAAGGCCGATAGCAAGAACGACAGCTGCGAGAATAGCATACAGGCGGGTCATGATCGTTTTCCGTGTGCAAGGGGTTGTTGATCGTATCGGTCGGGACACCTATCAAGATGATCAGCCGATGCAACAGGACATAAGTGACCAATGGCAGAATCCAACCAGAGTTTATGGGGCGGTCAGGAACGAAGCAGTTGGATCAGGCTGCGCACCCTTATCCTGCTGCGCTGGGTGGCTATCTTTGGCCAGATCACCGCCATCACGGTGGCTCAGCACAGCTATCATGTGCAGCTTGAGGTCACCCTGTGTTATCTGGCGATCGGCGTTTCGGTGATCGGCAACCTGACTGCCAGCTTCTTGTTCCCGCAGAACAAACGCCTGACCGAGTTTCAGAACTTCCTCATGGTGCTGTTCGACCTGTTTCAACTGGCGATCCTGCTGTACCTGACCGGTGGCTTGAACAATCCTTTTGCCCTGCTGCTGCTGGGTCCGGTCACGATCTCGGCTAATGTCATGAGCACCCGCTCTACGCTGATCGTGGGGGCCGTGGCGATTGCGCTGGCCACGCTTTTGGCTGAGTTTCACCTGCCCTTGCGGACCGAGATTGGCCTGGTCCTGCAGATCCCCGACATTCTTCTGTTCGGCAACTGGGCCGCGATCATCATCGCCATTGTCTTTATCGGGGCCTACTCGCACCGTGTCAGCTCCGAGGCGCGCTCAATGTCCGAGGCGCTGGCGGCCACGCATATGGCACTGGCGCGTGAACAGAAACTGACCGATCTAGGCGGTGTTGTCGCCGCCGCCGCGCATGAGTTGGGGACACCTCTGGCGACGATTAAACTAGCCAGTTCCGAGTTGATTGAGGAACTCGACGACCGCCCAGAACTGAAAGAAGACGCTGCCTTGATCCGCGAGCAGGCGGACAGGTGCCGGGACATCCTGCGCGATATGGGACGTGCCGGCAAAGACGATCTGCATCTGCGTCAAGCGCCCTTGTCGACGGTGGTCCACGAAGCGGCTGAGCCGCATATAGACAGGGGCAAAACCGTACATTTCGCCGAAGGTCCGGTGCTGGATGGCGATGTGCAACAACCTTCGATCCTGCGCAAACCCGAGATCATTCACGGGCTGCGCAACCTGATCCAGAACGCGGTGGATTTCTCGCGCGCGAATGTCTGGGTCGAGGCGGAGTGGACCTCGGACAAGATAACCGTCTGTATCATGGATGACGGGCGCGGTTACCCCTCGCATCTGATCGGGCGGATTGGTGATCCCTTGATGCGGCGTAGACGGGCCGAGACCGACCAGCGCGCGCGCCCTGAGTACGAAGGTATGGGGCTTGGCCTGTTCATCGCCAAAACCCTATTGGAGCGCAGCGGGGCGGATCTGGAATTTGCCAATGGCTCGGACCCGTATCAGCACCTCTCGAACAAGCCTGACCGCCGGGGAGCAATCGTCAAGGTCGAATGGCCGCGCAAACGCATCGACGCGCAACAAGGTGACACCCCGGTACCCTCCGGGCGCAACCAGCCTATCCAGGTCTGAGTTAAGACACCGTTAACCATTCTCGCCTTAGGTTGCGTCGGGGTTCCGCAACTGTGAGGGGAGAAGATGGCAGACTGGATCATTCTGGCCGCGATCAGCCTGGTCTCGTGCTGTTTTGCGGTCATGTGGCTTCTGCCGCGTCGTGCCCGGCGGGACAACAGCTACGGCATGTTCACCGCAAGCTCCTTGTTCGACGCCGTTTTTCTGTTCGATGGCGACCGCCTGATCAGCCACTCTGACGTAGCGCTCGCCGGTTTCGAACATGTCGCGGACTGGAGCGATTTGCGACGCTTGCTGCAGCGCGACTTTCCGACCTTCCCGGAAACTCCCGACCTCGTGCGCGATCAGGGCAACCTGGTTGTCTCAGCCATCGACTGCACGGTTGAGCGTGAGGTTCTGTGCGAATGGATTGACGGGATCGTTCGGATTCAACTGCACGAACCGACGAGAGAAAAGAAAACCAAGCTGCGGGATCCGAATGATCCGATCCGGCTGGCGATGGATCAGGCCCCCTATCCGGTCTGGCTGCTGGATCAGAACGCCAGCGTGCGTTGGTGTAACGCGGCCTATGTCGCCCTTGTCCGCAAGGCGCGCGGGCTGGATGCCGACCTGACCCTGCCCCTGTTCCCGGATACAGGGGCCGAGCCGCGGCGCGGCGGGAAATCCCGCGTCTCGATCGACGTGGCGGGAAGTGACAGCAAATTGTGGTTTGATTTGACCCAGGTGGACCATGCGGAAGGCCGCCTGTTCTATGCAGTCGATATCAATGCGATTGTGCAAGCTGAAACCGCCCAGCGCAAATTCGTACAAACGATGACCAAGACCTTTGCGCAGCTATCGATCGGCTTGGCTATTTTCGACCGCAACCGTCAACTGGCCCTGTTCAACCCGGCGCTAATCGACCTGACCACTCTGCCGCCGGACTTCCTCAGCTGCCGTCCCAATATCTCCAGCTTTTTTGACCGGCTCCGGGATCAACACATGATGCCCGAGCCCAAAAACTACCGGTCATGGCGCACTCAGATGAACGACCTGCTCGAGGCGGCTGAAGACGGGAACTATCAGGAAACATGGTCCCTGCCCTCGGGCTCGGTCTATTCGGTCAGCGGCCGCCCGCATCCCGATGGCGCCGTGGCGTTTCTATTCGAAGACATCACCGCCGAAATCACCCTGACCCGGCGCTTTCGGTCCGAGATGGACCTGATGCAATCCATCCTCGACAAGCTGGCCGACGCAATCGCGGTTTTTTCGGAAGACGGCACATTGGCTCTGACCAACTACGCCTACCAGCAGCTTTGGAGAACGCAAGACGAGGCCGGATTTCACAGTGAAACGGTGACCGACATCACGCGCATCTGGCAGGATCAGTGCGTCGCCACCCCGGTCTTGGGTGAGATCCGCGATTTCTTGGATATGCGTGATGACCGCACCGAATGGAGCGCCGAGATTCAGATGCGCAACGGCACCGCGCTGGAATGTACCGTTATGCCCATGCAGAACGGTGCCACGATCGTGCGCTTTGCAACGGCAAGCAATTCTCTGACCGCCGAACCCATGGCCCAGATCAGCGCCTGAACCGGGTTGCAGCCGCTGGGGCGCAGGTCCATTGTGGCGCCATGACTTCGGCACCTGCTACCCTCACCCTGCAAAGCCCTCAGGACACCGCAGATTTTGCGGCGCGTCTTGGCGCGACCCTGAGACCTGCGGATGTGTTGCTGTTGCAAGGTGAGATCGGCAGCGGCAAGACCCACTTTGCCCGTAGTCTCGTCCAATCACTGATGAACCCGCCCGAGGATGTGCCCTCACCGACCTTCACGCTGGTGCAGGCCTATGACACGCAGATCGGCGAGATCTGGCATTGTGACCTCTACCGGCTGACCTCGGTGGATGAGGTGGACGAGCTGGGCCTGACCGAAGCCTTCGACACCGCCCTATGTCTTGTGGAATGGCCCGACAAACTTGGGCCGCTGACCCCCGACACCGCATTGACGCTTGCCTTCCAAACCGACCCGATTGAGACCGAGACACGCCATCTGACCCTGTCCTGGTCCGATCCGAAATGGCTTGGGAAACTGGAGAATACTCTATGACAGATCGCACTGTGCTGGCCGAGGCCCTGATTGCACAGACGCCTTGGGCCAATGCCACGCGCGCGCCCTTGGCCGGGGACGCCTCGAACCGCAGGTATGAGCGTCTGACAGATCCGGCGACCGGTCGCACGGCGGTTCTGATGGATGCGCCGCCGGATCGGGGAGAGGATGTCGAACCCTTCGTCCGGATCGCGAACCATCTGCGCGCGGTGGGCCTCAGCGCACCCGAGATTTACGCCGAAGACAATCAGAACGGGTTTCTGGTTCTGGAGGATCTGGGCGACGATCTATTTTCACGCGTTCTGACCAAGGACCCGAGCCAGGAACGCCTCTTATATGAGGCGGCAACGGATGTTCTTTTGCATCTGCATGAGGCCCCGATCCTAACCCTGCCCTCATACGATCCCACATTGATGACCGAGCTGGCCGCTCTGGCCTTCACCAAATACGCGCAGGCCATTCTGGGCGACCACGATGAAGACGCGCAGGAGAGGTTCGAGCTGCGCTTTGCCGATATCCTGCTGCAGGAGACCTCGGGCACCAAAGTCGTCGTTCAGCGGGACTACCACGCCGAAAACCTGATCTGGCTGCCAGAACGCGAGGGCGTGCAGCGCGTCGGTCTTCTGGACTTCCAACTGGCGATGCTGGGGCACCCAGCCTATGATCTGGTCTCGCTCTTGCAGGATGTGCGCCGGACCGTGCCGACCGGAATCGAAATGCAGATGGTCAATCGCTATATCGCGGCCTCTGGTATGGATGACCATGACTTCCGCACCGCCTACAGCGTTCTAGGCACGCAGCGGAACCTACGTATTCTGGGTGTTTTTGCCCGGCTGGCCACGGATTATGGCAAGCCACATTACGTCGATCTGATACCCGCCACATGGGCGCATCTGATGCGCGATCTGGAGCATCCTGCGCTGATCCCGGTTGCCGGTATCCTGCGCGACGCCCTGCCTGAACCAACCGCCGAAAACCTCGCAAGGCTGAAAGCATCATGAGCCAATCCCCCGATGCCGTGATGCTGTTTGCCGCCGGATTCGGCACCCGGATGGGCGCGTTGACCAAGGACCGGCCAAAACCTTTGATCGAGGTCACCGGACGCCCGCTGATCGACCACGCGCTTGCGCTAGTGGATGCCGTTCAACCAGCCCGTGTGGTTGCAAACCTGCACTATCACGCCGATCAGTTGCAGGCGCATCTAGCGCCTAAAGGCATTCTGCTCTCACATGAAACGCCCGAGATTCTGGAAACCGGCGGCGGTTTGCGGGCGGCTTTGCCTCTGCTTGGCACAGGCCCGGTTTTCACCATGAACACCGATGCAATCTGGGCCGGACCCAACCCGCTGAGCCTGCTGCAACGGGCATGGGACCCGGACCGGATGGATGCGCTGTTGATGTGCGTCCCGCTTGGTCAAACCATCGGGCATGCGGGCGACGGGGACTTCACCGCTGATGCCGATGGTCGGATCACGCGCGGGCCGGGTCTGGTGTATGGCGGCGTGCAGATTCTGAAAACCGACGGGCTGCGGCACATCCCGGAGCAGGCCTTCTCGCTAAACCTGTTGTGGAACCAGATGCACGACCGCAACCGCCTTTTCGCGCTGAAGTATCCCGGCCGTTGGTGTGACGTCGGACGCCCAGAAGGAATCGCTCTGGCTGAGGGGATGCTGGCGGATGTTTGACCCCAGCGCTCATCCGCGGGTGTTCGCCGTTCCTCCCGGCACAGATTTTCCCAAAGCGCTGGTTGCCGGGCTGCGGCAGCGTGCCTCTGGCCCGCCCGAGGCGTTGGCCCGTGTGCAATTGGTAGTCAACACGCGCCGCATGGCCCGACGAGTGCGCGACCTATTCGATCAGGGGCCGCCCTGCCTGTTGCCTCGGCTTTCTCTGGTCACCGATCTGGGCGAAAGCGTTGATCTGGCACAGATTCCGCCCGCCATCCCCCCGCTGAGACGACGGTTGGAACTAACCCAGCTGATCTCAAAACTGCTGGACCAGCAGCCTGATCTGGCCGCACGGGCCTCGCTGTTTGACCTGTCCGACAGTCTCGCCGCCTTGATCGATGAGATGCAGGGCGAGGGCGTGTCCCCCGACGCGATCCGCCAACTGGATGTCAGCGATATGTCCGGCCATTGGGCCCGCGCTCAGGCGTTTATCGGCATCGCGGATCATTTTGTTGATGCAAGCGATCAGGCGATGGATGCACAGGCGCGCCAACGTCGTGTGGTCGAAAACCTGATCGACCGCTGGCAGGAGGCTCCGCCGCAACATCCCGTCATTTTGGCCGGCTCGACCGGATCGCGTGGTACCACGCTGATGCTGATGCAAGCCGTCGCACGCCTGCCGCAAGGGGCCTTGATCCTGCCGGGCTATGATTTCGACCAGCCGCGTGCCGTTTGGAACCGTCTGGACGAGGCGCTGACCTCTGAGGATCACCCGCAATATCGGTTCCGCAAATTGATGCGAGAGCTGGGGTTGGAGCATGACCAGATCCTGCCCTGGACGGATGAACAATCGCCCTCATCCGCGCGTAACCGATTGGTTTCGCTGGCCTTGCGCCCTGCCCCTATCACCGACGCGTGGATGTCCGAAGGCCCACAGTTGACCGAGTTGGACCACGCCACGCGCGACCTGACACTAGTCGAGGCAGACTCGCCCCGGTCCGAGGCCCTCGCCATCGCCCTTCGCCTGAGACAGGCGGCTGAAACGGGCCAGACCGCCGCTTTGATTACACCCGATCGGATGCTGACCCGGCAGGTCAGCGCGGCATTGGATCGCTGGAACATCCTACCCGATGATAGTGCTGGTCTTCCGCTGCAATTGTCTCCGCCCGGCCGGTTTCTGCGCCATGTGGCGGGCCTTTTTGCGCGTCGCCTGGAGGGTGAGGCGCTGCTGACGCTGCTGAAACATCCTCTGTGCCATGACGGGGGTGAACGGGGGGCTCATCTGCTGCATACCCGTGATCTCGAGCTGGACCTGCGCCGCAATGGCCCTCCATTCCCGGATCAAAACAGTCTGAACGCATCCGCGATCCGCACTGAAGCGCCCGAAGGATGGGTAAGCTGGGTCAGCGCGCATTTCTGCGATCAGCAAATCACCGGGGAACTCCCCCTGTCCGAATGGGTCGACCGATTGCTGTCTCTGTCCGAGGCGATCTCGGCCGGACATGCAGGCGACCAAGGCACCTTGTGGGACAAGAACGCGGGCCAAAAGGCCCTGTCGGTGTTGACCAATCTGCGGGATGAGGCGCATCACGGCGGTCCCATGACCGCCCATGACTTCGCGGATCTGCTGGGCGCGCTTTTGGCCGGAGAAGAGGTCCGCGACCGCGACGCCCCGCACCCGCATATCATGATCTGGGGCACGCTCGAGGCCCGGGTGCAGGGTGCAGATCTGCTGATCCTCGGTGGTTTGAACGAGGGCAGCTGGCCCGAAGCCCCAGCCCCGGACCCGTGGTTGAACCGCCAGATGCGCGACAAGGCGGGTTTGTTGTTGCCCGAACGGCGGATTGGGCTTTCGGCGCATGACTTCCAACAGGCCATCGGTGCGCCCGAGGTCTGGCTGACCCGCGCCACCCGCTCGGACGATGCGGAAACTGTACCCTCGCGCTGGCTGAACCGTCTGACGAACCTGTTGCAGGGCCTGCCCGACCAAGGCGGCCAGACGGCGCTATCAGATATGCGCGCGCGGGGTCGAACCTATCTCAACTGGGCTAAAACACTGGAGCAAGCGCCTCGGATTGAGGCGGCGCATCGCCCCTCACCCAAACCTCCGGTCGCCGCCCGACCGCGACGCCTTTCAGTCACCGAGATCAAACGCCTGATCCGCGACCCTTATGCGATTTACGCGAAGCATGTGCTGCGTCTGAAGCCGCTCGATCCGCTGGTGCAGGCCCCCGATGCATTGCTGCGCGGGATCGTGATTCATGAAATTCTGGAGCATTTCGTTAAGGACAGCGTGCTGGATACCGCCTTGCTGACCCGCGAAAACTTCCTGAAACGCTCCCATGACATGCTTGAGGCTCATGTCGCCTGGCCGACTGCCCGCAAACTGTGGCTGGCGCGGCTGGAACGGATCGCCGACGACTTTCTAAGTGCCGAGGTCAATCGCCGGGGCGACGGTGGCCCGGTGGCGTTTGAGGCCGCGATGAAGCTGGTGTTGGAGCCTCTGGATTTCACCATCGCCGGACGTGCCGACCGGATTGATTACAACAGCCGAGGCGCGTTGCGGATTGTAGACTACAAAACCGGCGCGCCTCCGACCGAAAGCCAGCAGGTAAAGTTCGACAAACAACTGTTGATCGAAGCCGCCATGGCTAAGCAGGGCGGCATCGAAGGGATCGACCCCACAGACGTGTCCGAGGCGATCTTCATCGGTATGGGCGGCAGTTACAAAGAGGTCGCGGCCCCGCTGTCCAAAGAACCCACCGACAAGGTGTTGGCTGAGTTAAAGGAGCTGATTTCCGCATATTTAGAGCCTGATCGGGGCTTCTCATCGCGCCGCATGCTGCACAAAAACACCGATATCGGCGACTATGACCATCTGGCCCGGTTCGGGGAATGGGACCGCACGGCCGAAACGCTCCCTGAGGACCTGACATGAGCGCGCGGAACGACGCCACCGAGCGGCAAGTGCAGGCCGCGCGCCCCGATGCCTCGACCTGGTTGGCAGCGAATGCCGGGTCGGGCAAAACCCGCGTGTTAACCGACCGCGTGGCGCGTCTGCTGCTGAGCGGGGTGCAACCGCAGCACATCCTCTGCCTGACCTACACCAAGGCCGCCGCCAGCGAGATGCAGAACCGGCTGTTCAAACGGCTGGGGGAATGGGCGATGTTGGGGGACGCGCCGTTGTTGGCGCAACTGACAGATCTGGGCGTCGAAGGAGCAATCGACTCCGGCCGTCTAGCGCAGGCCCGCACCCTTTTTGCACGCGCAATAGAAACGCCGGGTGGGTTGAAAATCCAGACCATCCACTCTTTCTGTGCCTCACTGCTGCGTCGCTTCCCGCTTGAGGCCGGTGTCAGCCCTCAATTTGCCGAGATGGAGGACCGCGCCGCCGCATTGCTGCGCGAAGAGATCATCGAGGATTTCGCCGAGGGCTCTCAGGCCGGTTTGATCGAAGACATCGCGCGGTTCGTTACCGATACCGGGTTCGACAGGCTGACTGCGGCGGTGACGCAAAAGCGGAACCTGTTCGCCCAGCCTTTGCAGCGCTCGGACCTGTTGCAGAGATTTGGACTGCCCGAGGGTTTTGACGACGAAACCCTTGCGGGGCGGGTGTTTCTGGGCGGTGAGGTTGATCTGATCCAATCCATGTTGCCTGCACTGATTGAAAGCGGCGGCAACGATGCCAAGGCCGCGGCAAAGCTCGCAGCCTTTACTGAGGCCAAGCTGACCCATCTACCGGCGCTGGAGGGCGTATTGCTAACGGGCAAGGGCGCGAAGGAGCCGTTCACCGCCAAGATCAACGGTTTCCCGACTAAAGCCCTGCGCGAAGGGATTCTGGCAGATCGCATGCCACAGTTGGAATCGCTGATGTTGCGGGTCGAGGCCGCGCGCGAACAACGGCTGGCTCTGGTTGCCGCGCAAAAAACCACCGTCTTGCATCGCTTCGCTGCAGCCTTCCTGCCGGAATATGAACGCCGTAAGCAGCTGCGCGGCTGGCTGGACTTTGACGATCTGATCCTGCGCGCGCGACAGGTTTTGAACGACCCGGCGGTCGCAGAATGGGTGCTGTACCGGCTGGACGGCGGCATCGACCACATTCTGGTGGACGAGGCGCAAGACACCAGCCCGGACCAATGGGATGTGGTCGAGAAGCTGGCGCAAGAATTTACCAGCGGGGAAGGGGCCCGATCCGAGGTTGAACGCACGATCTTTGTGGTCGGCGACAAGAAACAGTCGATCTATTCCTTCCAGGGCGCCGACCCGCAGGCCTTTGACCGGATGCAGGCCGAGTTTGGGCGAAAGCTTGATGAATCAGGCTCTAAACTGTGGGATTCGACGCTTGAATACTCATTCCGATCCTCCAGTGCGATCCTGTCATTGGTTGATCTTCTGTTCGAAAATCAGGCCGAGGCCGGGTTTCACAAGGAAAGCCAGCACCGTGCTTTCAAGGCAGACCTGCCGGGACGCGTAGACCTCTGGCCCGTGGTGGAAAAGGTCGAGGATGACGAGGATGGCGATTGGACTGATCCGGTGGATCGGCCCGGGTCGCGCCACCACACCGTCATTCTGGCCGAGCAGGTGGCGCAGTCGATCAAGCACATGATCGACACTGGGGCCACAATCCCCGAGGATGGCGAAACGCCCGGCACATTCGTGCGCCGCAGGGTTCAGCCGGGGGATTTCCTGATCCTGGTCCAGCGCCGCTCGGACCTGTTTGCTGAGATCATCCGCGCCTGCAAAGCCCTGCATCTGCCCATCGCCGGGGCCGACCGTTTGAAAGTCGGAGCCGAGCTGGCCGTGAAGGATTTGGCGGCGCTGCTGAGCTTTCTGGCCACGCCCGAAGACAGCCTGTCGCTGGCGACGGTCCTGAAATCCCCTCTGTTCGGCTGGTCCGAGCAGGCTCTGTTCGATCTGGCCCATCGCCGGCAAGAGAAATTCCTGTGGGCCGCGCTGCGCAATCGCTCGGACGAGTTTCCTGAGACACTTGCGATCCTCAACGATCTGCGCGGACAGATCGACTTTCTGAGGCCTTTTGACCTGATCGAGCGCATCCTGACCCGCCATGACGGGAGGCGAAAGCTGCTGGGTCGGCTGGGGGCCGAGGCCGAAGATGGGATCAACGCGCTGCTCTCGCAGGCTTTGGCTTATGAGCGGACCGATATTCCCAGCCTGACCGGCTTTCTGATCTGGATGCAGACCGACGATCTGGAGATCAAACGCCAGATGAGCGGCGTGGGCAACATGATCCGGGTGATGACCGTGCATGGCTCAAAAGGGTTGGAAGCGCCCATCGTGATCCTGCCGGATACCGGCAAACGGCAGGCCCCGCGCGATGCCGAGATCATGGTGGCTGATGGAACGCCACTGTGGAAAGTCCCTGCCGATGTCTCGCCCAAGCTGATCTCAACCGCCCGCGAGGAGGCCCGAAACCGCGAGGAGAATGAGCGCCTTCGATTGCTTTATGTGGCTCTAACACGGGCGGAAAAGTGGTTAATCGTGGCCGCTGCTGGGGATGTCGGAAAGGATGGAACCAGCTGGTATCAGATGGTCGAGGCCGCAATGGAGCGCGCGGGCGCGACACAGATAGAGGGGTCGCTGATACGGCGACTGGCCCATGGCGATTGGGAGGCGTTGCCGCTGGTCGAACGCAGCGAACACGTCGAGCCAAGTCAGGACCTGCCCGCGTACTTCCAGCGTCCCGCCGAGGATCCACCCTCGGAAGCAGAAACCCTCAGCCCCTCCGATCTTGGCGGAGCAAAGGCGCTGCCGGGTGATGCGGGGCAGGATGAAGAGGCCGCAAAGCTGCGCGGCACCCGATTGCACCTGCTGCTGGAACATCTTCCCAGCGCGTCTCGGGATGACTGGTCTATGCTGTGCGCTCGGGTTCTACCCGATATGCAAGATCAGGCCAGGGCCGAGTTGTTGTCTGAGGTCACCAAGGTCCTGACAGCGGATCACCTGCAACCAGTCTTCGCGTCGGATGCGCTGGCCGAAATCCCCGTTTCAGCCGGACTGAACGGGCGGCGCATGCATGGT
Organism: Ruegeria sp. AO1; assembly: GCF_056535985.1. Classification (NCBI taxonomy): domain Bacteria; kingdom Pseudomonadati; phylum Pseudomonadota; class Alphaproteobacteria; order Rhodobacterales; family Roseobacteraceae; genus Ruegeria; species Ruegeria sp. AO1. Next base: position 3,411,612 of record NZ_JBQFJC010000001.1, on the reverse strand, counting down.
ATCGTCGACCGGCTGATCATAACGGATACCGAAGTTCATGTGGTTGATTTTAAAACAAACACCACGGTACCCGAGCGGGCTGAAGCCTGCCCCGAAGGCCTGTTGCGACAGATGGGGGCCTATGCGCAGGCGATAAGTCAGATTTACCCGGACAAGACCATTCGTACCGCCATCCTGTGGACGCGGACGGCCGCGTTGATGTGGCTGCCACACGATCTTGTGACGCAATCGCTGACCCGCGCCCAGATATCTTGACCTTACCCGACGCGGCACCTACGTTCCTTTCCCGAGCTTACCCCATTCAGGAGACAGAATATGTCGACCGTTGCCGTTACCGACGATACCTTTGATGCCGAAGTCAAGAACTCGACCGTTCCCGTGGTTGTGGACTTCTGGGCGGAATGGTGTGGTCCTTGCAAACAGATCGGCCCCGCACTGGAAGAACTGGCCGCTGAGTATGGCGACAAGGTGAAAATCGCCAAGGTGGACGTGGACAGCAACCCGAACGCAGCCGCTGCGATGGGCGTGCGCGGCATCCCCGCACTGTTCATCTTCAAGGACGGTCAGGTTGTCTCGAACCGCGCGGGCGCGGCACCCAAAGCCGCGCTGCAAAGCTGGATCGACGAATCCATCTAATCCGGATTGGAATGCGATTGATCAAAGGCGCCCCGAACCGGGCGCCTTTTTTATGACCGGAGGCTTTGATGGCAAAAACACGAGTACTTGTGGAGTTTGGTATGGGCACGTCCCTGCGGCGTGAGGACTATACCGAGGCCGCCTTGCGCGCGATCAAGGATGCGCTGTGGCACAATTCGGTCAATATGGCTGAGCTGTTCGATTTTCCCAAAGAGGCGATGATCATTGATGCCGAGGTCGGCGTGCAGCAACCCGATAAAGTGGACCGTGAGGCGTTGAAGGCCGTGTTCCCATACGGTCAGCCGAACATCACAGTCACCCGCGGTGGGCTGGACATCGACAAACCGCACGCCGATGGCCACACAGTGATCGCAAACGCCGCCATCATCGTCTCATTCGATATGAAGCCCGCGCGATGACTGAGAAACGTATCATTCTTGAGATGGGCACCGGCAACGACCTCTATGGTCAGGACTATACCAAGGCCGCACGGCGGGCGGTGCAGGACGCGCTGCATCATTCCTCGATCACTCTGTTTTCGCGCTTAGGCGTGGACCACAAAGAGATGCGCGTCGTGGTGACAATTGGGGTGCAACAGCCCGAGGCCGTGGATTGCGATCTGGTCGCGCAGGATTTGCCACGGGGCAGGGCCGAGGTACGGGCTGTGTTGGGCGGGCTGGACGTCGAGGACAGTGATGCAGGCACCCGCCACGTCATCGCAACCGCAGCGGTTGAGGCCTATCTGCCTGATATGTCGGGCAAATACAGGCTGGTTTGAAAAGAAAAAGCCGCTCGGACGAGCGGCTCATCTTTACTACGGCTGATCTGAAACGGATCAGATGGTGATGATGTCTTTACGGGTCAGACCGATATCTTCCAGCTGAGCGTCGCTCAGTTGCGACAACGCCTTGCGTGTCCTACGAGTTTCGTTCCACTCAACCGCTTTTTCGAAAGCCACAGTGAACGCGTCCACTACGTGCAGGATGGTAGCTGCTCCGAGCGGCGCAGTGTTTTGTGCAGTATTTGCCATTTGCGCAGTCCTTCAAACTGAAACAGCCGACCCAATGTCGGTTGTAAGCCTCATGTAGTGCAGGGGTCTGAGTCTCACAATTGCCAGTCTGGTAGACCCGATCTGCGTTTCTTGCATATCTTTTGGGCAGTTTGTGAACAGTTGCGTTGGCGCTGGCTCCGGCCCATATAGGGTCCCAGTGATGAACGGAGGCCCTGATGGCAGACAGCGATTTTCCCGGTTGGCATGGCACAACGATCATTGGCGTCAAGAAAGACGGCCAGGTGGTGATTGCTGGCGACGGACAGGTCAGCCTGGGCCAGACCGTGATCAAGGGCACCGCCCGCAAGGTCCGCCGCTTGTCACCCGGTGGATTCGAGGTCGTGGCAGGCTTTGCCGGATCGACGGCGGATGCGTTCACTCTGCTCGAGCGGCTGGAGGCCAAGCTTGAGGCCACCCCGGGCCAACTGGCCCGTGCCTCGGTCGAGCTGGCCAAGGATTGGCGCACCGACAAATACCTGCAAAAGCTCGAAGCGATGCTGATCGTCACCGATGGCAAGGACCTGCTGGTGATCACCGGGGCAGGGGACGTGTTGGAGCCGGAACACAACGTGGCCGCCATCGGATCGGGCGGAAACTTTGCCCTCGCCGCTGCGCGCGCGATGATGGACAGCGACAAGCCCGCTGAAACGGTTGCACGAGAAGCCATGGCGATTGCTGCCGACATCTGCGTCTATACCAACGGCAATCTGACGGTCGAGACGATCTAGGGCGTTCTGCGTTTCACCAAAACACTGTATCGAAATGCGCGCTCGACCGAGGGGAAAAGCAGCGTATTTCGACTCAAATCAAACGCAAAGCTGCCTCAAGCTAACAGCGCCTTGATCTCTTTGCCTTTCCAGCGACGGTGCATTCCGATCAGGCCGAAGATCGCCGCGATGATCACGATGTAGTAGGGCACGCGGATGTCGACGCTCATCAGCCCGCCGCCGATCAGGGACATAACCCCTCCGGCAAGGCAGAAGACTGCCGTGGTCACGCCCATGACCCAACCTTGATCCGCCTCACTGACGCTCGATGAAAACAGGCCCAGAAGGGTCGGGTATGAAACACCGAAAAAGAAGTAGAAGAAGAAGACCGGAATGTAACTCAGCGCGCCGCTGGGGCTGAAAGCGAAGGCAAGCCCGCAGATCACCATCGTGATCAGTGAGACATAGATGATCTTGTGCTTGCTGAACCTCTCTTGCGCGGGTTTCACAAGGAAGGTGCTAGAAAAGGCCAGAGCAAAGCCGATGACGACCATGGCCATACTGCCTCCAATCACGCCATAGCCGAACCGGCTGGTCAGGAAATTGTCGACAAACACATAAAAGGTGACGTTGGCGATCATGAAGAAGGAATAGACCGGCAGGATTTTCAGAACCATCGGATGGCCGCGCACGGCGATCAGGCTGTCTGTGATATCACGCGGGCGAAAGACAAAGCGCACGCGTTCGCTGCGGGTGTCCTTGAAGAAGGCCAGCACGAGGACGATGGCAATCAGCACCAGAACGAAGGCGCCATAGAAAGGTGTTCTGAGCGTGGCAAAACTGCCCAAAAGGGCAGAATCCGACAGGACGGCCCCGATGATTGGCCCTCCGACAAGGCCAAAACTGACGCCGGTCACGATATACCCCATATTGCGGTCACGATCGGCAGCATCGGTGCTGCCATCGATCATCGCCGCCTGCGCGATGGGCTGATTGCCCGCCGTAAAGCCAGTGATCGACCGGCCCAGGATCAGCAACAGCAGACTGTCGAGGTAGAGCGAGGCGATGGTAATGGCGTAGCCTGCCAATGCTCCGCCCAAACAAACCAGAAGCGCGTTCTTGCGCCCAATGGAATCCGAGACTTTCGAGACATAAACTACCCCCAGAAACCACGAAAGGAAGAAACACCCGATCACCAGCCCGTAGTAAAAATGGCGACGGCCGTCGGGGGTGTTTTCGGGCAGAAACCCGGACTTCGTCTCCATGATCAGAGAGTTGATGATCGGAAACACAAGCCCCTGTCCGATCAGGTCCACAAATACCACAAACAACAGGGTGATCTTGGCAATCTTGGTCATGAAAAACGCCCCCGGTTCCAATAACTTGGGACGAGTGTAGCAGACAGTTGTGCCGTTACCTAACAGTGTGTCAGAGGCCGGAGAACCCGACCTCTGACGGCGCGATTACTTCAGCGATGCTACGCCGAGAGGTACTCCGGCGACCTCGCACCAGATGTATACTTCGTTGTATCCCGACACATCCATGGTCGGTGGGACGGCATAGGATTGCTTACCTGCAAGGTGCAACAGCGCGCCGAGTTTGCTGTCCGGGGCGTAAGTGCCGTCTTTCCCAAATGCGACGCGCGGGTCGGGGCCGTTGTCCAGCGAAAAGTCTTTGCCCAGTTCAACAATGTAGCGATCGCCATCCTTGACCAGTTTCACCGAACCGGTGGTGATGTGGTTCGAACGGCCCTCGAACGTGCCTTTCTTTTTGGCTCCACCGGCCACAGCACTGGTGGTGCTAGCCAAGGTAAGGGCCGCGCCGGTGGCAGCAGCTTTCACAAAAAGAGAACGACGAGTCATCATGATGCGGTATCTCCATAAGATAGATGCGGGCCTGTGTGCCCGTCGCCATTTTTTATGCCGCACGCGACCCTCGCATGGCGATTCACATCACTACGAATATCCGTGTGTCTTCTGTGAGTTGTCGTGATGTTTTCGTGATCGGCTTGTGTTTTCGCGACGTATGATTAGGTTCCGCTTCGAAACAGACGGATAAAACACATATGACCGACCTGACCCCGCGCGAGATTGTCTCGGAACTGGACCGCTTCATCATCGGGCAAAAAGACGCCAAACGCGCCGTGGCCGTGGCTCTGCGCAACCGCTGGCGACGCAAGCAGTTGGCCGATGATATCCGGGATGAGGTCTACCCCAAGAACATCCTGATGATCGGCCCCACCGGCGTCGGAAAAACCGAAATCAGCCGCCGTCTGGCCAAACTGGCCCGTGCGCCCTTCATCAAAGTCGAGGCCACCAAGTTCACCGAAGTCGGATATGTCGGCCGTGACGTGGAACAGATCGTGCGCGATCTGGCCGACGCAGCGATCATCCAGACCCGCGAATACATGCGTGAGGATGTGAAAGCCCGCGCCCATCAGGCCGCAGAGGATCGCGTGATCGAAGCGATCGCCGGCTCCGATGCCCGCGAAGCGACTCGCGAGATGTTCCGCAAGAAGCTGAAATCAGGTGAGCTGGACGACACAGAGATCGAGCTGGAGCTGTCTGACACCTCAAACCCGATGCCAATGTTCGACGTACCCGGCCAGCCCGGCAGCCAGATGGGCATGATGAATCTGGGCGATATCTTCGGCAAGGCCTTCGGCGGCCGCACGGTGAAAAAGAAAGTAACCGTGGCCGAAAGCTATGACCTGCTGATCGGGGAAGAGGCCGACAAGCTGCTGGATGACGAAACCGTCAACCGAGTGGCGCTGGAGTCGGTCGAACAGAACGGCATCGTGTTTCTGGACGAGATCGACAAGGTTTGCGCGCGCGCGGAAGCGCGTGGCGGCGATGTCAGCCGTGAAGGGGTCCAGCGCGACCTGCTGCCTCTTATCGAGGGCACGACGGTGTCCACCAAACATGGCCCTGTGAAAACCGACCACATCCTGTTCATCGCCTCGGGTGCGTTCCACATTGCCAAACCCTCGGACCTGCTGCCCGAGCTTCAGGGCCGTCTGCCGATCCGAGTGGAGCTGCGCGCGCTGACAGAAGAAGATTTCGTGCGCATCCTGACCGAGACGGACAACGCGCTGACCCTCCAATACACCGCCCTTATGGGTACCGAAGAGGTCACCGTCAGTTTCACCGATGACGGCATCGCGGCGCTGGCCAAGATTGCGGCGGATGTGAACCAGACCGTTGAAAACATCGGCGCCCGGCGGCTTTACACGGTGATGGAGCGTGTGTTCGAAGAACTCTCGTTCACCGCGCCTGATCAGGCTGGGACCGAGATCACGGTGAACGCGCAATTCGTGGATGACAATCTGGGTGAGTTGACGAAATCAACCGACCTCAGCCGTTACGTATTGTAACAAATCCAGCTGTATTTCGCCGCCGATTTGGCGGCGAATTTTCGTTCCGGCTGGACCTTGCACCAGAAACTGGTAACCGTGACTCAAACTCTGTTTCTTTGAGGGTTGAGCCGTGTTGCGTTTGAGTATTGCCTTTCTTGCTGTTGCTACACTGAGCGCTTGCGTCGACAGAACTGCGCAGGTGACAGTGCCATCCGCGTTGAATGTGGGATCCGCAGAAACCGTCTACGCGGCCACAACCCGGGGGCGGAACCCCGACGGAACGTTTAACGCCGACCGGGGCGAGCGGGTTCAGTACCACAAAATGACAGTCTCAATCCCGCCAAACCACACGCCAGGCACGTTGGAGTTTTCTTATGCAAACCCCGATCCGGAAAAGCAGTTTGTTTTGGCGAACACAACAGATCTGTCCGGCCCGCGTGAGTTGGCAAACCAGCTGCGCGGAGAAGATGATGTGTCGATCTTCGTGCACGGGTATAACTCGACCCATACCGAGACCGCGTTTCGCGCGGCGCAGTTGGCGCATGACCTTGATATTCCCGGATCGGTGCTGATTTATTCCTGGCCCAGTCAGGCGCGCGGGGCAGGGTATGCCTATGATCTGGACAGCATGTTGTTTGCCCGTGACGGGCTCGAGAAAACAATCCGCGACCTGAAATCCATCGGCGTGAAACGGGTTGTGCTGGTCGCCCACTCCATGGGCGGTGCCTTGTCGATGGAGATGATGCGTCAGGCAGAGCTACGCTCGCCCGGCTGGTCGCGGCGCAACCTTGATGGCGTATTCCTGATCTCACCGGATCTGGATATTGACGTATTTCGTTCGCAAATGGACAGCATCAAAACTCCGCCCGATCCTTTTGTCGTGATGGTATCGCAAAAGGACAAGATCCTGAATATCTCGGCCCGGATTCGCGGCACACCGGGGAGTGAACGGCTGGGCAATATCAGCACCATTGAGGCGCTGGCCGAATATCCGATCGAAGTGATTGATGCGACCGCGTTCAACAGCGATGCCGAGTCATCGCATTTCGTTGCTGCAACCTCACCCGCCTTGCTGTCGCTGCTCAGTTCGGCCCGGCGTGTTGGAAACACCCTTGGAAACCGACGCCGGGGCATCGACTATTTGATCCCCAACAGTCAACGCAACCCCTCGGGTGCGACCGAGGTTGTTCTGTCTGAGACCGGACAGGCGCAGGTCGCTACTCAGTAGGATTCAAGGGTTTGCCAGAGGGTCTCTAACTATTTCGGTCGGTGGGCGAAGCCTAGCGGACACGTCTGAGATAAACGTAGTAGGCACCATCCCCGCCGTGACTGATATGCGCAGGTGTCACCTGCATCACCGCCTGCGCCAGAGGCGGGATCGATAGCCAATGCGGCACCTGATTGCGCAACACACCGCGCGGGGTCGGGATCGGCCCCGGCTCGTCGCGGTCTTTCCCTTTGCCGGTGATCACCAGAACCAGGCGTTTGCCCTGCGCTTGCGCTGTCAGCACAAATCGCAACAGCGCCGGATGCGCTGTGTCTATCCGCATCCCGTGCAGGTCAAGCTTGCCCTCGGGTTTGAGCTTGCCACGCTTCATGCGGCCAAAGGCCTTAATGTCCATCTGAACGGGGGCGGCGCGCAGCGTCTCGGTGATCGACGGCTTCAACCGGTTGGCAGAAGTTTTGGAAGGCTGGTTCTGCCCCAGCTCAAACGCTTCGATTCGCGGTTTTGGCAGTTTCTTGGGCGTGGGTTTGGGCAGAGTTGTCGGATGCACGGTCTGAGGGATCTCGGGGTGCAGCCGCTCAGCTTGTTTAGCGACCTTGCGCCACAGCTCGATCTCATCGCTGGTCAGTTTGCGCCGGGTCATTAGTAGTCATCCGTCGCCATGGCATAGGCACGCTGGATCGGTAGTAGAACAATCATGCGTCCGGGGTCCTTCAATCGACCGGCAGCTTGCCCGGCCTCATCGCCGGTTCCAAAGAAGATATCAGCGCGTTGCGCGCCCTTGATCGCCGCGCCGGTATCCTGCGCGATCATCAGGCGGCGCAAGGGCTTCTTGCCGTCTTTCTCAACCCAGACCGGAGCACCGAGCGGCGTATAGGCGGGATCGGCCGCGATGCTGCGCATGGTGGTGATCGACCGGTTCATGGCACCCAAAGGCCCCAGTTCCGGCGCGACGCGGCTGACCTCGCGGAAGAACACGTATGAGGGATTGTGAAACAAGAGCTCAGCCCCAGCTTCGGGGTTCTTGCGTACCCAGGCCTGGATCATCTGCGCGCTGACCGCGTGGGCACCCAAAGCGCCGCGCCGGACCAACTCAACCCCGATGGAACGGTAGGGCTGCCCGTTCGCGCCACCATATCCCACACGCAAGGCACCGCCGTCCGGCAGGCGCACCCGGCCAGAGCCCTGAATTTGCAGAAAGAACAGCTCAACCGGGTCATCGACCCAAGCGATCTCGAGCCCCCGGCCCTGCATCACGTCGCTGGTCAGGATCTCGCGCCGGCTGAGCCACGGCCCGTCCCGCGCCTCGGGCGGCATCTTGTAGATCGGATACTTGAAACGATCCGTCCGGGTTCTGGAGCCGTCGAGCTCGGGTTCAAAATACCCGGTAAAAAGACCGTCCATACCATCTTCGACCAAAACGGGCCGGAAGAAGAGTTCAAAGAAAGACCGCGCGGCATCCCCCTCATAGGTCCGGGCGACACCGCAAAGCGCACGCCAATCCGGGTCGTTCAGATCACCGCAGGTGTTCAGAAAAACGGAAAGGGCTGCGCCGTGGTCATCCTCGGCCCAGCCCTGAAGGTCATCAAACGAAAGGACGGATCGCGTCGCCTCGGCTCCGGCGGCGCTGGCAGTGGTCATCGCACCCACCAGGATAAGCGACCGGAGCGTGGCAATCATGCGTCCGTGGCAACAAGCAGCCAGTTCGGATCGTCCTTGCCCATCACCCGGGCAAAGGTCCAGCTGTCCTTTTGGCGTTTCACGGTGTTCGGGTTGCCTTCGATGATATCACCACCACGATCCCGCACGACCGAGGTCAGCTCACCAATGAACTTCATGGTGATTTCGGCCTCATTCGTATCCTTGTCAAAGGACACATCGGTCAGGGTGGTTTCACGCACGCCGATGAACTCGGCCTCGATCGTCAGGCCTTGATCTTCGCGGGCGGATACAACCGAGACGAAGGTTTCGAACACATCTTCGGCAAGGAAGGGCTGGATCTCATCTAGGTTGCCCTTCTCAAAACCCATCACGATCATCTCATAGGCGCCACGGGCACCCTGAACAAATTCACTGACCGAGAAACTGGGCTCGACCCGCTTCATCGCGGCCAGGGTTTGCGCTTGCTCGCTGTCTTCGGGGACGTGATCGGTGATGTCATGATCCGGACCGCCTTCGATCACCTCGAAATCACGACGGGACGCACCCGCATCGGGCTGATGCGGAACAGGGGGTTTTTCGAAACCTTCACGCGTTCCCAGCACGCTTTTCAAACGCAGGATCAGGAAAACGGCAATTCCGGCCAGTACCAGCAACTGGATCATGGGTTCGTTCATTTCATCCTCTTTTCAGAACCGAGACTTTGTGTACGCGGCCTCCTGCCACTATGTAGGTGACAGTGGGTGGCAAGTCCACAGTTCGGCCATAGGTAAAGGATAACGCAAATGTACCTGTTCTTGGCATTTTTATTGGTTCCAATCCTTGAGATCGCCCTGTTCATCCAGGTTGGCGGTCTTATCGGTCTATGGCCAACCCTTGCCATCGTGGTCCTGACAGCGGTTTTGGGCACCACATTGGTACGGACACAAGGTCGCATGGCGCTGGGGCAATTGCAGCAATCCTTCGCCACTCTGGACGATCCAACCGAGCCCTTGGCCCATGGCGCAATGATCCTCTTGTCCGGTGCACTGCTGCTGACACCTGGCTTTTTCACCGATGCCGTTGGGTTTGCACTGCTAATCCCCAGCGTGCGGATCGCCGTTTTCCGCTATCTGAAGAGCAAGGTGACCGTGACCCAGTTCCAGATGGGGCCGGGCGCGGGCTTTCAGCAGCCGCGCGGACCCTATCATCAGGGCGACGTGATTGACGGCGAGTTTACTGAGGTGCGCCCACGCAAGGACCCCTCGAAACCGTCAAAATGGGTGGAAGGCCCCCACCAGCATTGAGGTGCCGCGCGCAACTTGCTAAGCAGTGTCGAATTTCATTTTTGGAGTAGATCCATGGCCGAAGAAAACGCTGCAGAAAACACTGCGGCCCAAGCCGCACCTCAGGTTCAGATGCGCGTTCTGGGACAGTTCATTCGTGATATGTCCTTTGAAAACGTCATGGCGCAAAAAGGCGTATCCGGTGACGTACAACCCGAGATTCAGGTTCAGGTAAACCTGGACGCGAAAAAGCGTCAGGTCGAGCATCAGTACGAAGTTTCTATCAAGCTGAAGCTGACCTCGAAAGCCAAGGGCATGGACGATGTCCTGTTCCTGTGTGAGCTGGATTATTGCGGGCTGTTCCACGTGGAAGGCGTGCCAGAAGATCAGCTGCACCCGTTCCTGATGATCGAATGCCCGCGCATGCTGTTCCCGTTCCTGCGCCGTATCGTCAGCGACGTAACCCGCGATGGTGGCTATCCGCCGGTGAACTTGGACAACATTGATTTTGTTGCACTTTACCGCAACGAGCTGATGCGCCGTCAGGCCGCTCAGGCGGAACAGGCCGAGCAGACCGACGCCTAAATCCCTTGACCCGTGCCTGACCGGATCAGGCGCGGGTCCACAGGGCGCTTTCGCCCAGTTTCTCGACAAATGCCTCATGCGCTGCGCGCTCATCCTCGGTGATCCGGGATGGCAGCGGCGTTGCGCGCGGTGTCGGACGCCAGTCATCTGCCCCACCCACGCCGGACGCGGCTGAGGTGGACAGGCCGAAATCCGGTTGCCGTCCGCCGATCAGCTCCAGATAAACCTCGGCGAGGATCTCCGAGTCCAAAAGCGCGCCGTGCAGCACTCGGTTCGAGTTGTCGATATTGAACCGCCGGCACAGCGCATCCAACGATGCCGGAGAGCCCGGAAACCGTTTGCGCGCAATGGCGAGCGTATCGAGTGCTTGATCCATCGGAATCGGCGGCAGGCCCATCCATTTCAACTCGGCGTTCAGGAACTTCATGTCGAAGGAGGCGTTGTGGATCACCAGTTTCGCGTCGCCAACAAAATCGCGAAACCCTTGACCGACCTTGGCAAAAACCGGTTTGTCTTTCAGCGTCACCTCACCCTTTTCGGGCGGGCGCGGGGTTTCCAGCAGGTCAGGGCCGATGCCATGTACGCCAAACGCCTCTTCCGGCATGCCGCGTTCGGGGTTGATATAGACATGATAGGTCTCGCCCGTGGCCACGTGGTTCCAAAGCTCGACTGCGCCGATCTCGACGATCCGGTCACCGCTTTCAGGATCAAAGCCCGTGGTTTCGGTATCGAGTACAATCTCACGCATCTGCCATCCCCGTCCGTATCTGCCTGATCACATCCTGCACCTGCGCGCGGGCATGGTCCAGTGTGTCGGTTTCAATCAAATAGTCTGAGCGCGCGCATTTCTCGTCATTCGGCATTTGCTTGGCGCGGATCTGTTCGAACTGCGCTTCGGACATTGTACCGCGTTCCATCACGCGGCGTTTTTGTTCATCAGGCGATACCCGAACGCAGGCGACCGCATCCATCGCGGCCTCACCCCCCGTTTCGAACAGAAGGGGGATGTCGAACACCAGAATATCGGCCACGGCACTTTCGCGAAACGAGGCGCGATCTGCAGCGACCAGAGGGTGAACGATCCCTTCGATCCGTTTCAACGCAGAACTGTCTTCGGAGATAATCTGTTTCAAAGCGTCGCGGCTAACTGCGCCTTCTACGACAGCCGACGGAAAGACCTCACCCATCGGCCCAACTGCCGCGCCACCTTTGGCATAGAGACGATGCACCGCTGCATCCGCATCCCAAAGCGCGCAGCCTTCATCGACGAACATCTGCGCCGTGGTGCTTTTGCCCATCCCGATCGAGCCTGTCAGGCCTAGCGCAAACCTCATGCCAGCACGGCCGCGCGCAAATCGTCATTGACCTCGGGGCGCACGCCGAACCAGCGTTCAAAGCCCGGCACTGCCTGATGCAGCAACATGCCCAGCCCATCGACCACGGTGCATCCTGCCTCTTCCGCTGTTTCCAACAAGTTGGTCTTGAGCGGCGCGTAGACCAGATCGGTCACCACGGCGCCCGGCTGCAACCCATCCAATGGCACCCGCAGTTCGGGCTGACCTTGCATGCCCAGAGATGTCGTGTTGACCACAAGCTCGGCGTTTTCGATCACGTTTCCGGCCTGAACCCAATCCACAACGGTGATGCGCTGGCCGAATTCTTCTTTCAGATGATCGGCACGGGTGCGGGTGCGGTTGGTCAGCAGAATCTCGGGCACACCCGCATCCGCCAGCGCCTGCAACACCGCGCGTGCTGCTCCGCCTGCACCAAAGACAACGGCTGGGCCATCCTTGGCGTTCCAATCCGGTGCGCCGGCGCGCAGGTTCTCCATGAACCCGTATCCATCGGTGTTGTCCGCATGGATCGAGCCGTCCTTGCGGAAAACCAGCGTATTCGCGGCCCCGATCACGGTCGCCCGGTCCGAGACATGGTCTGCAATACGCAAGGCAGCCTCTTTATGCGGTACCGTCACGTTGGTTCCTACAAAACCGGCCTTGGGCAGAGTGCGCAGGACGGTCTCCAGATCAGCCGGGGCGACATCCATGGGAACATAGTGCCCATCCAGCCCGTAGGTCTTCAGCCAATGCCCATGCAATTTGGGCGAGCGGGAATGACCCACCGGGTGCCCGATCACTCCGGCAAGAGGAATCTTGTGGTCCGTCATTGATCAATCACCCCTTTGACAGCCAGATAGTTGAGCAGCTCCAACAGTGGCATACCCAAAACGTTAAAGTAATCACCGTCAATGGTCGCGAACAGGCGCACGCCTTCTTCCTCAAGCTTATATGCGCCCACCGCGTGGCGGATGCTGTCCCAATTGCGGTCGACATAGTCGCGCAGGTAGGCATCCGAGCTCATCCGCATCCGCAGGCGCACCTGGCCGACATGGCGCCAGATCGGCTCACCATCCTGATAGATCACTGCCGCGGAAAGCAACATGTGCCGCTTGCCCCGCATCATCTTCAACTGGGCAAAGGCATCCTCGGGCGTCTGAGGTTTCGACAGCAGCTGCCCGTCGAATTCCAGAACCTGATCGCAGCCCAGCACCATCGCTCCGGGCGTCTTGTCACTCACCTTGCGCGCTTTCATTTCCGCCAGCGCATCGGCAATGTCACGCGGCGAGGCGCCCTCAGTCAGCAAGGCGCGCTTTATGCTATCCTCGTCCACGCGCGCGATCTGAACAGAGAAAGGCACGCCTGCATTTTCCAGCAATTGCGCGCGAATAGAGGATCCTGAGGCCAGGACGATGGGGACAGACATGTGGACAACCCCGTGGGCAAATCGTTGAGCGGTCTTGGACGCTTTGTATGGTTTTCAGATTGACACGCAAGCCCGGGAATTTCGCGAAAAACTTCCCTGAGTCGCTCAAACATCATCCAATCGGGGTAAGGATAACTTGGAAACGGCGGATAACCGGGAAATCTGGATTTGTTCAGGGTGTTATCCCCAGATACATCCTCGGAATTCAGAATTAAGTTACTGTTTTTTATGTATTATTTTGGAAGTTCACAGAATCACTCAAATCTCGTGCAAAACTGTCCACTTGGGGAAAACCAAAGGGTAAAAAAGTAATCCACGGATTTTACCCACCCTACAAAACCATCTTTCTTTCTTCTTTCTTATTTTTTTATTAGGGAGAGTTCCGAGCAACGCCCGGAGCCAAAATGACTGATCTTCTTTTCACGATTTACCCGTGGGTGAAGTCCCTTCATATCATGGCGGTGATTTCGTGGATGGCAGGACTGTTCTACCTTCCCCGTCTGTTCGTCTATCACGTAGAAAAGGCGCAAGCAGTTAACGGGGCGGAAACCATCTTCTTTGAAATGGAAGAAAAGCTGCTCCGCGTGATCATGCGCCCTGCGATGATCGCAGCCTGGGTCTGTGGTCTGATCATGGTGTTCACGCCCGGTATCGTCGGCTGGGATTTTGCGTGGCCGTGGCTTAAAGGCGCAGCCGTGATTGGCATGACCTGGTTTCATCATTGGCTGATGGCCCGCCGCAAGGACTTCGCTGAGGGGCGAAATAAGCTCACTGGGCGGCAGTATCGCATGATGAACGAGGTTCCGACCGTTCTGATGGTTGTCATCGTTCTGGCGGTCATTCTGAAGTTCTGAGGGCCATTCAAGCACGGGCCTGTTTGACTCCGTAGATCGACGCAACTATGTAGGGATCAACACGCCCGTCCGGGCGGCGTATTTTCCGTACTAAAATTCCACTTCGAACCGCAATCCGCGGTGAAGGTATGCATCATGTCCAATGAATCCCTGAATCTGGCCGATCTGAAAGCCAAGAGCCCCAAAGACCTTCTGGCGATGGCCGAAGAGCTGGAGATCGAAAACGCCTCGACCATGCGTAAAGGCGAGATGATGTTCCAGATCCTGCGCGAACGCGCGGATGAGGGCTGGACTGTTGGCGGTGACGGTGTTCTGGAAGTGCTGCAAGACGGCTTCGGCTTCCTGCGCTCGCCCGAGGCGAACTATCTGCCGGGTCCAGACGACATTTACGTCTCGCCTGACATGATCCGTCAGCACTCGCTGCGTACCGGTGATACCGTTGAAGGCGAAATCAAAGCGCCCGACGATAGCGAGCGGTATTTTGCGCTGACCAAGGTCACCAAGATCAACTTCGAAGATCCTGAGAAGGCCAAGCACAAAATCCTGTTCGACAACCTGACGCCGCTCTACCCGGATGAGCGTCTGAAGATGGAGATCGAAGATCCCACCATCAAGGACAAGTCGGCCCGTGTGATCGACCTGGTCTCTCCTATCGGTAAAGGCCAGCGGTCGCTGATCGTGGCGCCTCCGCGGACCGGTAAAACGGTGATCCTGCAGAACATCGCGCACTCGATCGAACAGAACCACCCGGAGTGTTATCTGATTGTCCTGCTGATCGACGAACGCCCGGAAGAGGTGACCGACATGCAGCGCTCGGTGAAGGGTGAGGTTGTGTCCTCAACCTTCGACGAACCTGCAACGCGCCACGTGGCCGTGTCCGAGATGGTGATCGAAAAAGCTAAGCGGTTGGTCGAACATAAACGAGATGTTGTTATTCTTCTCGACTCAATCACAAGACTTGGTAGGGCGTTTAACACTGTGGTCCCATCCTCGGGTAAAGTTCTGACCGGTGGTGTGGATGCAAATGCTCTGCAACGGCCTAAGCGGTTCTTTGGTGCGGCGCGGAACATCGAAGAAGGTGGTTCACTGACTATTATCGCGACTGCTCTGATCGATACCGGCAGCCGGATGGACGAAGTCATCTTCGAAGAATTCAAAGGCACTGGTAACTCGGAAATTGTTCTGGATCGTAAGATCGCAGACAAACGCGTGTTCCCGGCCATCGATATTCTCAAATCCGGTACCCGGAAAGAGGATCTGCTGGTCGACAAGGGCGATCTGGCCAAAACCTTCGTTCTGCGCCGCATCCTCAACCCGATGGGGACCACCGATGCAATCGAGTTCCTGTTGTCCAAGTTGAAACAGACGAAGACAAACGGCGAGTTCTTCGATTCGATGAACACCTGACACAGGTCTTAACTGACGCGAGGCCTTCGAATGGATACGATATTCGCCTTGGCCAGCGCGCAAGGCAAAGCAGGGGTGGCGGTCATCCGCCTCTCTGGTCCTGACGCGCATCGTGCGGCGGCTGGGATGACCGGCGGCGCGCTTCCGGCGCGTGGGATGTCACTGCGGGTTTTGCGGGATGCTGACGGGGCTCGTCTGGATGATGGGCTGGTTTTGACGTTTAAGGCTCCGGCCAGCTTCACCGGTGAAGATTTGGCAGAGCTTCAGATTCACGGAAGTACGGCCTCGGTCAATGCTGTCATGCGCTGCTTGTCGGAAACGGACGGTCTGCGCCTTGCTGATCCGGGAGAGTTCACCCGCCGCGCGTTGGAAAACGGCAAGATGGATTTGGCCCAGGTCGAAGGCCTTGCCGATTTGATCGACGCCGAGACAGAAGCCCAACGGAAACAGGCGCAAACGATTCTCGCTGGTGAGTTGGGAAACCTGGCCGAGCGATGGAGGAGGGACCTGATCCGAGCCGCCTCTCTGTTGGAGGCCGTAATCGACTTTGCCGATGAAGAGATTCCAACCGACGTCACCCCTGAGGTGCGCGAGCTGATCTCGGGCGTCATGGCTGATTTGAAGCGCGAAGCAGATGGGGTTCAGATCGCGGAACGCATCCGAACTGGGTTCGAAGTTGCAATCGTCGGCCTTCCCAACGCGGGCAAGTCTACCTTGCTGAATGCTTTGGCTGGGCGAGACGCTGCAATTACATCAGAATATGCAGGTACAACTCGGGACGTCATTGAAGTCCGAATGGATCTGGCAGGACTTCCGGTGACACTTCTGGACACCGCCGGGCTACGCGACACCGATGACCACGTCGAAAGCCTTGGTATCGCACTGGCTAAGAAACGCGCTGAAGCTGCCGATCTGCGTGTGTTCCTGTCTGACGAACCGTTGCATCTTGGTGTAGATATTCAGCCGGATGATATTCAGGTGGCACCGAAAGCGGATCTTCGTAGTCCCCAAGTCGGTGGTGTTTCCGGGAAAACGGGTCAGGGGATTGATCAGCTGATATCCAACATATCGCGTGTGCTGAGTAATCGTACCACTAGCCATGGTATAGCGACACGAGAACGCCATCGCATTGCATTGACTAAAGCACTGGACGCTCTGACTGCGGCAATGTCGGTTCTGGAATCAGGTCCGGACCTGTATGATATAGCAGCAGAAGAGATGCGCACTGCGATCCGCGCACTTGAATCTTTGGTGGGCAGAATAGGTGTCGAGGATCTGTTAGATGAAATATTCTCGAGCTTCTGTCTGGGAAAATAAGGAGTGTTTCACGTGAAACATTCAGACTTCGATGTAGTCGTCATTGGCGCGGGGCACGCGGGCACCGAGGCTGCACATGCTGCGGCCAGAATGGGCGTTTCGACAGCATTGGTCACGCTATCTGCAGCAGATATCGGTGTGATGTCGTGCAATCCTGCAATCGGAGGATTGGGTAAAGGCCACTTGGTTCGCGAGATAGATGCTTTGGACGGCGTCATGGGACGTGTTGCAGACCAAGCAGGGATCCAGTTCCGGCTACTAAACCGCCGAAAAGGGCCAGCGGTTCAAGGCCCAAGGACGCAAGCGGACAGGTCGCTTTACCGAGCAGCGATGCAAAAGGTAACGGATAGGCAAGGGAACCTGTCAGTTATTGTTGGCGAAGTCGTAGACTTTCTGATGAATCAGGATCGAGTAGCAGGCGTTAGGTTGGGCGACGGATCAGAAATCTCGGCAAAGTCGGTCATTCTTACTTCCGGCACGTTCCTTCGAGGCGTGATTCACATCGGAGACGTCTCACGACCCGGAGGTCGCATGGGAGATCGCCCTTCCGTGAGGCTGGCGGAACGTTTGGACGCATATGATCTTCCGACGGGACGTTTGAAAACGGGAACCCCACCGAGGCTAGATGGACGTACCATAGATTGGTCAGGGTTGGAACGTCAGGACGGTGACGACGAACCAACCTTGTTCTCGTTCCTGTCGACTTCAGTTGTTGCGCCGCAGATTTCGTGTGGGATTACCCATACGAACGCTCAGACACATGAAATAATTGAAAAGAACCTAAGCAAGTCAGCGATGTATGGTGGGCATATAGATGGCGTTGGCCCAAGATATTGCCCGTCGATCGAAGACAAGATTGTTCGGTTTGCAGAGAAAGACTCGCATCAGATCTTTCTTGAACCCGAAGGGGTGAATGATCACACGATTTACCCCAACGGTATTTCAACGTCTCTGCCGCAGGATGTGCAGCTACAATATGTTCGTTCGATAAAAGGTCTGGAGAATGCTGATATTCTTCAACCCGGTTACGCCATCGAGTACGACTATATAGACCCCCGTGTCCTATCAGCGACTTTGGCCTTGCCCGAGATTCCAGGCCTATATTTAGCGGGTCAGATCAACGGAACCACAGGATATGAGGAAGCTGCCGCTCAGGGTATGGTTGCTGGTCTCAATGCGGCTTTGGCTGTTCAAGGTAAAGACCCGATCCATTTCACCCGCGCCGATAGCTATATCGGTGTCATGATAGATGATCTTACCACCCGAGGCGTTGCAGAACCGTATCGGATGTTCACCTCTCGTGCAGAGTTCAGATTGTCACTTCGAGCAGATAATGCAGATCAGCGTTTGACGCCTATTGGATTGCAGTTGGGTTGCGTTGGAAGCGGACGTCGACAAGCTTTCACAAAAAAGATGGACAAATTGAACGACGCGAAATCGCTTCTGAGCGATAGAACCTATACGCCGAAAGAGGTTTTGGCTGCTGGTGTCAATGTTAATCAGGACGGGAATAGGCGTGATGGAATGGCGATTTTGGCTTTTCCGGATGTGGCTTTTGAGGACCTGCTGCCCTTGATACCCGAACTGGACACGGTGACGCCAGAAATCCGGCTTCAGGTCGCTAGGGATGCGCTATACGCAAACTACATCGCACGACAGCAGCGGGATGTCGAAGCGATGAAGAGGGATGAATCCTATCAGATTCCCAGGGATTTCGACTATTTTGCTTTAGATGGCCTTTCATCTGAAATGAAGCAAAAGCTGTCTCAGGCAAAACCCGGAAATATTGCCCAGGCCAGTAGGGTAGAAGGCGTTACTCCCGCGGCCTTGACCTTGGTTTTGGCAAAACTTCGGCGCGATCAAAAAGTTAAGCAAGCATGAAGCCTGAATTTTCCAAGTTTGATGTTTCACGTGAAACATTCGACAGACTGGATGTGTATGTGGAGCTGGTGAAACGCTGGAATCCCAAAATTAACCTGGTCTCAAAGAACAGTCTGGAGGATATCTGGGATCGACATATTCTGGATTCCGTCCAGGTATTCCGGTGTGCAACGGCTGCAGATACCTGGGTTGATATCGGAACCGGAGGCGGATTTCCGGGGATGGTGTGTGCGATTATGGCATTGGAAGAGTCACCCAATACCCGTTTCCAATTTGTTGAAAGCGATCAGAGGAAATCGGCTTTTCTAAGGAACGTTGCCCGCGAATGTGGTGTGACGTGCCAGGTCATTTCAAAACGAATCGAATCTGTTGATCCACTAGCAGCTGATATTCTATCGGCTCGCGCTTTGGCAGATCTGCGTACATTATTATCCTTTTGTGACAGGCATTTAAGCGAAAAAGGCACTGCTTTGTTGCCGAAAGGCGCGAACTGGAAAAAAGAACTGTCAGAGGCTCAGGAAGAATGGAATTTCGATGTTGAGCCGATTACAAGTTTAACAGAGCCCCAAGCCGTAATCCTTAAAATCAAAGGAGTATCTCGTGGTTGATCTTTCTCGTCCTTCAGGGCCCCGGATAATTGCGGTTGCCAATCAGAAGGGCGGAGTTGGGAAAACCACGACAGCGATAAATCTGGCTGCGGGTCTGGCCGAAGCTGGCTGCCGGGTTCTGGTTGTTGATCTCGATCCGCAGGGCAACGCGTCGACTGGATTAGGTGTCGAAGATCGAGATTGGACCACTTATGATCTTATTTTGGACGACGCACCGCTAGAGGCGGTCATACAAGAGACTGAGATAGGTGGCCTTTTCGTCATTCCCGCCACTGTCGATCTGAGCTCGGCGGATATCGAACTCATCTCAAATGAAAAACGCAGCTACTTGTTGCATGACGCATTGCGACAAACCTCAATAGATGGATTCGAGCTGGATTTTGTTTTGATTGATTGCCCACCGTCCTTGAACCTGCTGACGGTGAACGCGATGGTAGCCTCGCATTCGGTTCTCGTTCCATTGCAGAGTGAATTCTTTGCTCTGGAGGGTTTGTCTCAGCTGATGCTGACGATTCGAGAGGTTCGTCAAACGGCGAATCCAGATCTGAGAATCGAAGGTATTGTGTTGACCATGTATGACAACCGCAACAACTTGTCCCGTCAGGTCGAGAAAGACGCACGTGACAATTTGGGTGAGATGGTTTTTAAGACCAAGATACCCAGAAATGTGCGGGTCAGTGAGGCACCATCTTACGCGTTGCCAGTTTTGCAATATGACTCGGGCTCGCTTGGGGCAATGGCATATCGCCATCTGGCCCGCGAAGTCATGCACAAGAACAACAAAGTCGCTGCTTAAGCGACAATGAGGAGGGCGACATGAGCGCCAAAAAAGCGAAACCCAGGGGTCTTGGTCGTGGTCTGTCGGCCCTTATGGCGGATGTCACGCAGGAAACGGATGGACGCTCACCAGCTGAGCCGCGCCGGCCAGATATGACGGTTCCCATCGAAAAGCTGAAGGCGAACCCAAACCAGCCGCGCCGGACTTTCCAGCCTGAACAACTGGATGAGTTGGCATCCTCGGTTAAGGAAAAGGGAATCATCCAACCATTGATCGTGCGGTCGATCGGTGCCGGAGAGTATGAAATCGTTGCGGGGGAACGCCGTTGGCGCGCCGCGCAAATGGCGCAACTGCATGATATTCCAGTCATTGTTCGCGATTTTGATGATACCGAGGTTCTGGAAGTCGCGATTATCGAGAACATCCAGCGGGCGGACCTGAATTCCGTCGAAGAAGCGGCTGGTTACAAGCAGCTCATGGATCGTTTCGGCCACACGCAGGAGAAACTGGCCGAGGCTTTGGGTAAAAGTCGCAGCCATATCGCTAACCTCTTGCGGCTTTTATCTCTACCGATGGATGTGCAAGCCCTTGTGATAGAAGGGAAATTGTCCGCGGGCCATGCACGAGCTTTGATCACAGCCGAGAATCCATCCGAGCTGGCCAAGCAGGTCGTGAAAGAGGGGCTTTCGGTGCGAGCCACAGAAGCCCTGGTGAAAAAGCAACAGCAGGATACAGGAGATCGTCCCGCACCGAGGTCTCGGGATCTGAATGCAGGCAAAGATGCAGATACCCGCGCATTGGAGAAAGACCTCTCAGCCATCTTGGCTATGAAGGTTGCAATCAACCACAAGGCGGGGACGGAAACGGGTCAGGTTGTGTTGAACTATGAAAACCTGGATCAGTTGGACGATCTTTGCGCTAAGCTCAGCCGTTAGGGCGGGTCCAGATAAAGATCATGACGCCGCTCAGAACCACGGCCTGAATAATCAGGACGTAGGACGGTAAAGACAGCAGAACCGAGATGCCAAATACGGCGGCGACCGACACGGTGGCCGCCTTTTTTGCGCTCGGGCGGATCGCGCCGGAGCTTTGCCAATCGATAATCATCGGACCAAAGACCTGATGTGTTAGAAGCCAATTGTGTAGCCGGGAGGATGAGCGGGCAAAGAAAAACGCGGCCAGCAGCAGAAAGGGAACGGTTGGGAGCAGGGGCAAAACCACTCCGACCATGGCGAGCACGACGCAGAGCAAACCAAGACCGGCCCAAAGGTACTGCATCGGTTACTCCAACAACTCGCGGATCACCGCGTTCAGAACGGCACGCCCGTCTTTGGTTGCCTTCAGATGCGTGTCTGACAGCTCTACCATGCCAAGGTCGGTGAGAGAGTCGAGCTTGTCATTGGGGAGAGGATGACCGGAGAGAGTGCTAAACCTCTCCATATCTAGGCCTTCAATTAATCGCAGACACATCATAAGGTATTCGGTTGCCTGTTCCACCGGAAGAACCTCGGTTCGATCACTTTCTCCGGATCCGTTGGAAACCGCATTTAGCCAGGTATTTGGCGACAAATGGGTTTCCGTCGCGAATTTACGTCCGTTCAAAGTGACACGACCATGCGCGCCGGGTCCGATACCAACATAGTCGCCATAGCGCCAATAGATCTGGTTGTGCCGCGACTGGGCGCCGGGGCGGGCATGGTTGGAGACCTCATAGGCGGGCAGGCCGTTAGCCTCACAGATCTCTTGCGTGGCCAGATACATATCGGCGGCGTGGTCATCCTCGGGCAGACCGCGCAATTTACCGACCGCGTAGCGATCCCCAAAGGCGGTGCCCTCCTCGATTGTCAGTTGATAGAGAGATAGGTGATCGACAGCCATCGACAGTGCTTCGGTCAACTCGGCCTGCCAAGCTTCAAGGGTTTGATGTTGGCGCGCGTAGATCAAATCAAAGCTGACGCGGTCGAAACAGGCGCGGGCGATGTCGAAAGCGGTGCGTGCTTCGGAGACGGTGTGGACGCGACCCAAGCGGCGAAGGTCTTCATCGTTCAGCGCCTGCACACCCATCGAAATCCGATTGACGCCAGAGTCACGATAGGCGGCAAAGCGCCCGGCCTCGACCGAGCCGGGGTTGGCCTCGAGCGATATTTCCATGTCGTTGGCGGGCCGCCAGAGGCTGCGGGCCTCGTCAATGACGGCTGCAACGGTGTCGGGGTTCATCAGTGACGGGGTGCCACCACCAAAGAAGATCGTATTGAGAACCCTATCGGGCGTTTCACTGGCTGATCGGCGCAGTTCGGCTAGATAGGAATCAAGCCATTGTTTTTGATCAATATTTTTAGAAACATGGCTGTTGAAATCGCAATAGGGGCACTTGGCCTCGCAAAAGGGCCAATGCACGTACAGGCCAAAGCCCCCATTGCGCCAATCATCCGCCAAAGCAGCCCTTCACGAACATCTCCACCGCGCGGCCGCGATGGCTGATCTTGTTCTTTTCCCAACGATCCATCTCGGCAAAGGTAATGTCGTGGCCTTCGGGGACAAACATAGGGTCATACCCGAAGCCGTCCTTGCCGCGGATTGGCCAGACGAGATGACCAGGCGCGATGCCTTCGAACACTTCGTCATGACCGTCGGGCCAGGCCAGAACCAATGTGCAGCGAAATTGCGCGGTGCGCGGGTGAGGAGCGTTCTTGGCCTCTAGTTCGTCATGTGCACGGGTCATGGCCATCATGAAATCGCGGCCATTGTCGGTTTCGGCCCAGTCGGCCGTATAGACGCCCGGCGCACCGTCCAGCGCGTCGACGGTGATCCCGGAATCGTCCGACAGGGCAGGCAGGCCGGTGGCCTTGGCGGCAGCATGCGCTTTGATCCGGGCATTGCCGACGAAGGTATCTTCAGTCTCGTCTGGTTCGGGCAGGTTCATCTCTGCCGCGCCGACCACGGTCACGCCAAAGGGGTTGAGGAGATGTGCCATCTCCTCAAGCTTGCCTTTGTTATGCGTGGCGACCAGCAGTCTGTCGCCGTCGAACTTGCGGGTCATGCGGTGGCTGCCTTTTGGGCCGCAGCCAGCTCACCCACGCCTTTTTCGGCCAGATCCATCAGTTGATCCATCTGCGCGCGGCTGAAGACCGAGCCTTCGGCGCTCATCTGGACTTCGATCAGTTTGCCCGAGCCGGTCATGATGAAGTTGCCGTCCACGCCCGCCTCGCTGTCTTCGGGGTAGTCGAGGTCCAGAACCGGCTGACCGGCGTAAATTCCGCAAGAAACAGCCGCAACAGGGTCTACCAAGGGATCCGAGATCACATCGCCTGCCTTCATCAGCTTGTTCACGGCCAGACGCAGCGCCACCCAGCCGCCGGTAATCGAGGCGCAGCGGGTGCCGCCATCCGCCTGGATGACATCGCAATCGACGGTGATTTGACGTTCGCCCAAAGCAACCCGGTCGACGCCAGCACGTAGGGCGCGACCGATCAGGCGCTGGATTTCTACGGTACGACCACCTTGCTTGCCCGAGGCCGCCTCACGCCGCATCCGGGTGTTGGTTGCGCGGGGTAGCATGCCGTATTCGGCGGTGACCCAGCCAAGGCCCGAACCTTTGATGAAGGGCGGCACGCGATCCTCGATCGTGGCAGTACACAGCACATGGGTGTCGCCCATCTTGATCAAGCAAGACCCTTCGGCATGTTTGGTAAAGCCCGTCTCGATTGAAACGGCGCGCATTTCATTTAGATCACGTCCTGAGGGTCGCATGGGAATTCCTTTGTTTGCTGGGTTGGGGATAACGTCCTGCGGCATTACGATGCAACCCCGATTGACCTTTCATTTACCTGCGATTTAATGGCAATCCAGCAGGGGACCAAGAATGAGCGAAGCCAGCAGAATTCTGTCAGAGATGAACGACCGGTCGCGTGAGGTGTTTCGGCTGATCGTTGAAAGTTATCTGGAAAGCGGTGAGCCGGTGGGAAGCCGCACCCTGACGCGGACTCTCTCAGAAAAAGTCAGTGCCGCGACCGTGCGCAATGTGATGCAGGATCTCGAGTTTCTGGGTTTGCTTGACAGCCCCCACGTGTCTGCGGGGCGGATTCCGACGCAACAGGGGCTAAGGATGTTCGTGGACGGTTTGCTTGAGGTCGGCGATCTGGGCGCCGATGATCGGCAGAAACTGGATGAGACTTTAGGCTCTAACGCAGGCGATGTTGGCGGAATGCTTGATCGCGTGGGCTCGGCCTTGTCACACGTGACACATGGCGCGTCACTGGTTCTGACGCCAAAACACGAGGCCGAGATCAAGCATATCGAGTTTGTTTCCTTGGCGCATGACCGCGCGCTGGTGGTTCTGGTGTTCTCGGACGGGCATGTCGAAAACCGGCTTTTCACGCCGCCGCCGGGTCAGACGCCCAGTTCGATGCGAGAGGCGGCGAATTTCCTCAATGCACTGATCGAGGGGCGAACCCTCAGCGAGGTGCGCCGTCAGATGCTGTCGCAGATTGATGCGCGCAAACAAGAGATCGACATTCTGGCCCGCGAGATGGTGGAGAGCGGGATTGCGGCCTGGGACGGGGATGGAAGCGACTCAGCCCGTCTGATCGTACGCGGTCGGGCGAATCTTTTGGCGGATTCGGGCGAGGCCGAGGAGTTGGACCGTATTCGCACCCTGTTCGATGATCTGGAACGTAAGCGCGACATTGCCGAATTCCTTGAATTGACCGAGGAAGGTGAGGGTGTGCGCATTTTTATTGGGTCAGAGAACAAACTTTTCTCACTTTCGGGTTCCTCTTTGGTGGTGTCTCCTTATATGAACGCTGATCGTAAGATAATTGGTGCGGTTGGGGTCATCGGACCCACACGTTTGAATTATGGACGGATCGTGCCGATCGTGGATTATACGGCGCAACTGGTCGGCAAGCTGATATCCGACCGGAGCTAGAGGGTAAGAGATGGCAGAGCCCAAGAACGAAGAATTTCTGGACGACATCATGGCGGCCGAAGCGGAAGAATTGGCCGAAGAGTTCGCTGAGATCAGCGACGAGGCGCTGGAACTGGATGAGTTGCGCGCCGAGCGGGATGACTACAAAGACAAGTTCATGCGCGCTTTGGCTGACGCGGAAAACGCGCGCAAGCGTGGTGACAAGGCCCGTCGGGACGCGGAACAATATGGTGGGTCGAAACTGGCCCGCGACATGCTGCCGGTCTACGACAACATGAAGCGCGCGCTTGAGGCTGCGACCGATGAGCAGAAAGAAGTGGCTGCTGGTTTGCTGGAAGGTGTTGAGCTGACCATGCGTGCACTGAAGGATGTGTTCCAGAAGCACGGGATCGAAGTGATCACGCCTGAGGTTGGGGATCGGTTCGATCCGAATGTGCATGAGGCGATGTTTGAAGCTCCGGTGCCGGGAACGCGCGCGGGGGACATCATTCAGGTGTCTGCTGAAGGGTTCATGTTGCACGACCGTTTGCTGCGCCCGGCGCAGGTTGGCGTGTCGTCGACACCTGCGAGCTGATTGGCCTCTGCGAGGCCAAGCCTCCGGCGGAGGTATTTTTGAACAGAAGAAGGGGCGGTCAGGATTTGGCCGCCTCTTTTAGTTTGTAGATCAGGTCGAGGGCTTCGCGCGGGGTCAATTCGTCTGGCAGGATGTCGTTCAGCATGTCTGCGACCGGTGAGGCTTTCGGTGCAGGCGGCGGCGGTGGCGCGGCTGAAAAAAGCGGGAGGTCGTCGATTAGGGATTTTTGTTTACCACCCTCACGCTCGGTTTTTTCCAGTTGATCCAATAGGATGCGGGCACGTTCGACGACTGAGGCAGGCAGGCCCGCCAGCTGGGCGACTTGTACGCCATAGGACCGGTCGGCGGCGCCTTTGTGGACCTCGTGCAGGAAGATGACCTCACCTTCCCATTCCTTCACGGCGACGGTGGCGTTTTCGACGCCTTTAAGCTTTCCAGCAAGCGCGGTGAGTTCGTGGTAATGCGTGGCAAACAAGGCGCGGCATTGGTTGGCGGCGTGCAGGTGCTCTAATGTGGCCCAGGCGATGGAGAGGCCGTCATAGGTGGCGGTGCCGCGACCGATTTCATCCAGAATGACCAGTGCGCGGTCGTCGGCCTGGTTCAGAATGGCGGCCGTTTCGACCATTTCGACCATGAAGGTCGAGCGACCTCGGGCCAGATCGTCAGAGGCTCCGACGCGGCTGAAAAGCTGGCTGATAAGGCCGATATGGGCCTGTTCCGCAGGGACGTAGCTGCCCATTTGGGCCAGTAGGGCGATCAGAGCGTTCTGGCGGAGGAAGGTTGATTTACCGGCCATGTTGGGACCGGTCAACAACCAAATGGCGGCTCCGTCTTCGGCACTGAGATCGCAGTCATTTGCGACGAATGCGTCGCCGCTTTGCTGGCGCAGCGCGTGTTCGACCACCGGGTGACGTCCGCCCTGAACCTCAAAGGCGCGCGAGGTGTCGACCTGTGGGCGACACCAATTCTCACCGCGCGCAAGATCGGCCAGCGCGGTGGTTAGATCCAGCTCGGCCAGTCCTCTGGCGGCTTGGTTGAGGCGGGCGGCGAGGGCCAAAATTTCGTCAGAAAGCCTTTTATAGAGCCTCTTTTCAATCTCAAGCGCCAAGTTTCCAGCATTCAAGATACGGCTTTCGATTTCCGAGAGTTCGACGGTGGTAAACCGCACCTGGTTGGCGGTGGTTTGACGATGGATATAGGTCTCGGAGAATGGCGGGTTCAGCATCTTCTCGGCATGGGTGGCCGTGGTTTCGATGAAATAGCCCAGCACGTTGTTGTGCTTGATCTTCAGCGAGGTGATGCCGGTGTGTTCCGCATATTTCTGCTGAAACCCGGCGATGACGGATCGTCCTTCGTCGCGCAGGGTGCGTGCTTCGTCAAGTTCGGGGTCAAAGCTGGGGGCGATGAAACCTCCGTCGCGGGCCAGCAGGGGCGGTTCGGCCACCAAAGCCTCATCCAGCAGGTTCAGGAGGTCGTCGAAGCCAACAAGGTTTTGCAAGGCAGTTGCCAGCAGGACCGGAAGATTCTGCCCTTCGCAAATGCCTGCAATTGCAGCGGCTTGGGTCAGGCCGTTGCGGATGGCGGCCAGATCGCGAGGCCCGCCACGTTCAAGCGACAGGCGAGACAGGGCGCGGTACAGATCGGGGGTTTTGCGCAGGGCCTCGCGCAGGTCCGAGGCGATCAGGCTGTCTTCGGCGGTAAAGCCGACCGCGTCGAGACGGGCATGGATCACATCCAAATTGCGGGACGGGCTTGAGAGGCGCTGTTCCAGCAACCGTGCCCCGCCCGGCGTGACTGTGCGGTCAACAACCGACAACAACGATCCGGCGCGACCGCCCGACAGGGATCGGGTCAACTCCAGATTACGCCGCGTGGCGGCGTCGATCTGCACCACGCGGTCTTCGGATTCCTTCAAGGGTGTTTGCAGCAGGGGCAGTTTGCCCTTCTGCGTGATCTCAAGATAGTCGATCAGGGCACCCATGGCCGACACTTCGGCCCGTCCAAAGGAGCCGAACGCCTCCAGCGCGCCCACGTGAAACAGCCCGCAGATGCGTTTTTCCGCCGCGGTACTGTCGAAACTGGCCCGTCCAACAGGCGTCAGCGAGATTCCCAGATCGCGGACGGTTTCGTTTAGCGATTGCTCCATCCCATCGGCAACGATCAACTCGGATGGCGCCAAACGTGCCAACTCTGGGCTGAGGCGCACGGAGGTCAAAGGCATCACGTGAAACGCCCCGGTCGAGATATCGGCCCAGGCGAGTGCGGCCTCATCACGGACCTCGGCATATGTGGCCAGAAAGTTGTGGCGGCGGGCTTCCAGCAGGGCGTCTTCGGTCAGCGTGCCGGGCGTTACCAGACGCACGACATCGCGCCTTACCACCGATTTAGAGCCTCTTTTCTTCGCTTCAGCCGGGCTTTCCATCTGTTCGCAGACGGCCACGCGAAACCCTTTGCGGATGAGGGTCAGCAAATAGCCCTCAGCCGCGTGAACCGGGACACCGCACATCGGGATATCGTCGCCATTGTGTTTGCCGCGCTTGGTCAGAGCGATGTCCAGCGCTTCGGCGGCGTTGACGGCGTCCTCAAAAAACATCTCGTAGAAATCGCCCATGCGGTAGAACAGCAGGGCGTCGGCATGGGCCTCCTTGATCTCGAGATACTGCGCCATCATCGGCGTGACTGTGGACAAAAGCGGCCCCCTTCTGGCGTGTTCCGGACGTGACCTTACAAATCCCCCATCTTCTGTAAAAGCCGAAAACTCATTCTCGTTGAGGCCCGCGCGTGGCTGCGCTATGACGCATCAGCCCCGAAGTCATGGAAACGACATTTAAGATGCCCAAAGCGAAGATCACCAAAGAAGAGGCGTTGGCCTTTCACCTTGACCCGACCCCAGGCAAGTGGGAGGTGCAGGCCACCGTTCCCATGACCACACAGCGCGATCTTTCGCTGGCCTATAGCCCCGGCGTTGCTGTTCCATGTGAAGCAATCGCCGAAGCGCCCGAGACCGCTTATGACTATACCAACAAGGGCAATCTGGTTGCTGTGATCTCGAACGGGACCGCCGTGCTGGGTCTTGGCAATCTTGGCGCGCTCGGCTCGAAACCTGTGATGGAAGGGAAATCCGTACTGTTCAAACGGTTCGCCGATGTGAACTCGATCGATATCGAGCTGGACACCGAAGACCCGGATGAATTCTGCCGCGCGGTGCGTCTGATGGGGCCGACCTTTGGTGGCATCAACCTCGAAGACATCAAGGCGCCGGAATGTTTCATCATCGAACAGCGCCTCAAGGAAGAGATGGACATCCCCGTCTTTCACGATGACCAGCACGGCACGGCGGTGATCTGTGCGGCGGGTCTGCTGAACGCGCTGCATATCTCGGGCAAGAAGATCGAGGACGTGAAAATCGTTCTGAACGGTGCGGGGGCTGCGGGGATTGCCTGTATCGAACTGCTCAAGGCGATGGGCGCGCGGCATGAAAACTGCATCGTCTGCGACACCAAGGGCGTGATCTATCAGGGCCGGACCGAGGGGATGAACCAGTGGAAATCGGCCCACGCGATCACCACGGACCTGCGCACGCTGGAAGAGGCGATGAACGGCGCGGACGTCTTTTTGGGCGTGTCGGTCAAAGGGGCTGTGACGCAGGATATGGTTGCGTCGATGGCCGACAACCCGGTCATTTTTGCCATGGCGAACCCCGATCCCGAGATCACGCCGGAAGAGGCGCATGAGGTCCGCGTTGACGCGATCGTTGCCACCGGGCGCAGCGACTATCCCAACCAGGTGAACAACGTTTTGGGCTTCCCATACTTGTTCCGCGGTGCGCTTGATATCCACGCGCGCGCCATCAATGACGAGATGAAGATCGCTTGTGCCCATGCTCTGGCCCTTCTGGCGCGTGAGGATGTGCCGGACGAGGTCGCCATGGCCTACGGCAAGTCGCTGACCTTTGGTCGCGATTATATCATCCCGACGCCGTTTGACCCGCGCCTGATCCACCGCATCCCTCCGGCGGTCGCAAAGGCCGGGATGGATACCGGAGCGGCCCGCCGTCCGATCATCGACATGGAGGCTTATGAGCTGAGCCTCAAGTCACGCATGGACCCGACCGCCAGCATCCTGCGCGGCCTGAACGCCCGTGCCCGCCAGGCACAAAGCCGCATGATCTTTGCAGAGGGCGACGATCCGCGCGTGTTGCGCGCGGCGGTGACCTATCAGCGCTCGGGCTTTGGCAAGGCGCTGGTTGTGGGGCGTCCTGATGATGTGAAAACCAAGCTGGAAGAAGCCGGTCTTGGCGATGCGGTGCGTGAGCTTGAGGTGGTGAACGCCGCCAACACCGCGCATCTCGAGGCCTACTCGAATTTCCTGTACAACCGTTTGCAACGCAAAGGTTTTGACCCCAAGGATATCCACCGTCTGGCGGCCCGGGATCGGCATGTGTTCTCATCCCTCATGCTGGCGCATGGGCATGGCGACGGTCTGGTGACGGGGGCGACGCGCAAATCAGCCCATGTGTTGGACCGGATCAACCATGTCTTCGATGCTGACGCTGCCCATGGCGCGGCGGGCGTGACGGCGTTGCTGCACAAGGGGCGCATTGTTCTGATCGGCGATACGCTCGTGCATGAATGGCCGGATGAGAATGATTTGGCCAATATCGCTGAACGCTCGGCCGACGTGGCCCGCCATATGGGGCTCGAACCCCGCGTGGCTTTTGTCAGCTTCTCGACCTTTGGCTATCCGGTCTCGGAACGGGCCGAAAAGATGCACCGTGCGCCTGCCGTTCTGGACCAGCGTGGCGTTGATTTCGAATACGAAGGCGAGATGACCGTCGATGTTGCCCTGAACGTGGATCAGCAGGCCGGATATCCGTTCCAGCGCCTGACCGGCCCGGCCAATATTCTGATCGTCCCCGCGCGGCACTCGGCCTCGATCTCGACCAAACTGATGCAAGAAATGGGCGGAGCAACCGTGATTGGCCCGATCCTGTCTGGTGTCGATAAGCCGATTCAGATCTGTTCGACCGTGTCGACGGCCAATGATATCCTCAACATGGCCATTCTGGCCTCCTGCGATATTGGCAAGTCATGACGATTTTGAACCTAGGCTCGATCAATGCCGACATGGTTTATGGCCTGCCGCACTTGCCTGCGGCGGGTGAGACTTTGGCGGCAGAGGGGCTAGAGCGGTTTCTGGGCGGCAAAGGGGCCAATATGTCCGTTGCCGGATCGCGCGCGGGATCCCGAGTCAGCCATATCGGTGCTGTCGGTCCGGACGGGCGCTGGGCCAAGGATCGGCTGACGGAATATGGCGTCGACACGCGGTTCATCGCTGAGGTGGATGTGCCCACCGGTCACGCAATCATTGCTGTGGACGCGCAGGGTGAGAACCTGATCATCCTCTACCCCGGGGCCAACCACGCGTTGGACAAAGCGCAGATCGGGCAGGCGCTGGCCTCGGCCAATACCGGAGATATTCTGGTTTTGCAGAACGAAACCAACGCTCAGGTCGAAGCGGCCCGTCTGGGGCATGAGCTTGGCCTGACCGTCTGCTACGCCGCCGCGCCGTTTCAGGCGCAATCGGTACAAGAGGTTCTGCCTTATCTGGATTTCCTGATCCTCAACGAAGTCGAGGCCGAGCAATTGCGGCAGGAAACCGGGCTGGATGCAGCGGAACTACCGGTGCGCCATGTGATCGTTACGCTTGGGTCGAAAGGCGCGCGATATTTGCAGCAAGGTTGTGACCCCGTGGATTTCGCGGCTCACAAGGTGCAGGCGGTGGATACGACAGGCGCAGGGGACACATTCACCGGCTATGTTTTAGCTGGGATGGACCGTGGCATGCCGATGGAACAGGCCATTCTACAAGCAAACCGCGCCGCAGCCTTGATGGTCACGCGGCACGGCACTGCAGATGTCATTCCGGATCTGAGGGAAGTCCGGGACGCGCAGTTGGATTAAGATCCGGCAAAGGGCGCGTCACTTCCCCAAAGCTGCTTCACCCGAGCATCCCGACCGCAGGCATTGCGGTAGGCTTTATAGGCGTTCTTCTGGCGTTTGGGGCCAAAGCGGGTGAACACCAGCTTGTCGCCTTTGTAGTAGTCCTGATGGTATGCTTCAGCCGGATAAAACGCGCCCTCCTGCAGGATCGGGGTGACGACCGTTTGGCCGAGGGCTCGTTGCGCGTTGGTCTTTGCCTGTTGCGCAAGTGCTTTTTCCCCTGCGTTAGAGACGAAAACTGCGGTGCGGTAGCTCTCTCCGCGGTCGCAGAACTGACCGCCTGCATCTGTAGGATCGACCGAGCGGAAGAACATGTTCAGCAGTGTTTCACGTGAGACGCGTGCGGGGTCAAACGTGATCTGAACCGCCTCGTAATGACCCGTGCCGCCTTTGGTCACCTGATCATAGGTCGGGTTGGAGACAGAGCCACCCGTGAATCCGGACACAGCGCCTATGACGCCGGGTACGGATTCGAAATCGGATTCAACACACCAGAAGCATCCGCCGGCAACCGTCAGGGTCTCGGTCCCTGCAGCCGGGGCCGGAACGGCGCGCAAGGTTGCGGCCAGTGCAATCAAGGTGAACAACAGGGCGGGTTTGAGGTAGTCGAGATATGCAGTCCGGGTCATGGTATGTCTCCTTCCGAGACTCAAGGTGACCGGTGTTCTAACAAGTTGCAATTGCCTGACATGGAATGTCACGCGCTGGTGACCTGAGTTTATTGACCGACCTGTTTACCCATGGGGAGGGCAAGAAAACGCCCGGCTGTTAGGCCGGGCGTTGGCAGGATCACAGACCCCATTTCTTCTGGTTTTCCTCAAAGAAGCCCTGGGCTTTCTTCACCTCAATCCAGTTGTTCACATAGTTGATCCAGACCTGATCATCCTGCGGCAGGATCATCGCGATGGGTGAAGGGGAACGAGGACCAGCGTTCTTCACACGCTCGATCGGGAACTTCTCTTCCAGGGTGGAGCCTTCGATGTTCGATGTGATGAACACATCTGCCCGTCCGGCGATCACCTCTTGAAATCCACGTGCGGGGGCTTCGACCACTTTGATTTCGGCATTCGGGAACCACTCGCGGACACGCTTCTCAAAGGTGGTGCCCAGTGTTGTCGCGACTGTCACACCCGACTGGTTGATAGATTCATAGCCGTCGAATTTATCGGCCTTGTCCTTGGTCGTGTAGGGAAACAGCTCAACCGAGATATAGCTGTCCGAGAATCCGGCAACCTTCATGCGCGGCGGCGAGATCGAGGCCGAGCCGGTCAGGTGATATTTCTTGGCCACGACACCATTCACCAGTGTTTTCCAATCGGTCGGGACGTATTCGACCTCAACCCCCAGATCGGCGGCGAGTTCGTTCATGATGTCGATGTCATAGCCTTTGTAGCTGTTCGTGGCCGGATCCCGCAGGGACATTGGGTTCCAGTCACCAGTCGTGCCGACTTTCAACACACCGGAATCCAGGATTTCGTTCAGTGCCGATTGCGCGTGGGCTGCGCCTGACAAGACCAGACCAAACGCAGTGGCTGCGGCTGCTCTCCAGATTGTGTTCATTTAATTCTCCTGTTGGTGGCAGCTTGGACTTGCTGCCATATATAGTTCGTTGTTTTAAGCGGGATAGGGGGCGCAGGCCCAATAAATCAATCCACCCGCGCAAACTAGGGACAGATCGACCAATGCCAGACCCCACCATCGAGCTTGTCGATGTGAACAAGTGGTTCGATACGTTCCATGTCCTCAAGAATATCAATCTCACCGTAAATAGTGGTGAAAAGGTTGTGATCTGCGGGCCGTCCGGCTCGGGCAAGTCCACGGTCGTGCGCTGTATCAACCAATTGGAGAAACACCAGAAAGGCACCATCCGCATTGACGGCGTCGAGCTGAAGGATGACGCCAGATCCGCAACCACGATCCGGTCCGAGGTCGGCATGGTGTTTCAGCAGTTCAACCTGTTCCCGCATCTGAGCGTTCTAGACAACTTGACACTTGGCCCCATCAAGGCGAGGGGCCTGAGCCAAGCGCAGGCCGAAGAGCGCGCGCGCCATTATCTTGAGCGTGTTCACATCCCCGATCAGGCCGACAAACGCCCCATCCAACTGTCCGGCGGTCAGCAACAACGCGTCGCCATTGCCCGATCCCTTTGCATGGAGCCGAAAGTTCTTTTGTTTGATGAGCCGACTTCGGCCCTCGATCCAGAAATGATCGCCGAGGTGCTGGACGTTATGGTTGAGCTGGCGCATGAAGGCATGACCATGGTCGTGGTCACTCATGAAATGGGGTTTGCCCGCAAGGTCGCGGACAAGATGATCTTCATGGATGAGGGCGAGATCGTGGAGCAGGGCAGGCCCGAGCATTTCTTCACCAATCCAACCTCGGAGCGGTGCCGCAAGTTCCTCAGCCAGATATTGCAGCACTGAGTGGGTATGATGAAAAAAGCACTTCTCCTCATACCGCTTCTGCTGCTGGCAGGCTGTTCCTCATCCCAGACATGGGGCTGGTATGTCATCGACCCGCGAACTGACTCGGGCTGGACCAATGTGAAATTCCTGATCTCAGGCATGGGCGCGACGATCCTGATCTCTCTGATCGCGGCGGCGCTGTCGATTGTGATTGGCCTGTTGGTTGCCTTGCCCGGATTGTCCGAGAAACGCGGCTGGCGGCTGCTGAACAGGGTCTATGTCGAGTTCATTCGCGCAATTCCACTGCTGCCCATGCTGTTTTGGGTGTTCTATGGCCTGCCGATCGTATTCCAGTCGATGGGCCTGAACATCCCGATTGACCCATTCTGGGGCGCGATCATCACCCTGGCGATTTCCGACAGTGCCTTTACTGCCGAGATCTACCGCGCCGGCATCCAATCCATCGCACGCGGCCAGCGCGAGGCGGCCCAGACCATCGGGCTGAACTACGTGCAAACGATGCGCTACGTGATTCTGCCGCAAGCGATCCGACGTATCCTGCCGCCCTTGGCCAACCAGTTCATCTACATCGTCAAGATGAGCGCCTTTGCCAGTGTCATCGGCATGCAGGAACTGACCCGCCGCGCGAATGAGCTGGTGGTGACGGAATACCGCCCGCTGGAAATCTACACCTTGCTGATATTTGAATACCTGATCCTGGTTCTGATCATCAGCGCCGGGGTACGCTGGCTGGAACGTCGCATGGGCGCGGACGAACGCGGATAAGGAGGCACAGTATGGACTGGAAAGACTTCATGGCCGAGACCGAGGCCAATATCGGCACCCTCTCGAAAGAGGTCCCCGAAACGGTGCGCGGTTTCGGGATGATGGGCAAGGCGGCCAAAACCGACGGTGCCCTGAGCGAAAAAACCAAAGAGTTCATCGCGCTGGGCATTGCCATCGCCACACGTTGCGACAGCTGCATCGGGTTTCACGTGAAATCACTGGTGCGTCTTGGCGCCACTCGCGAGGAACTGTGCGAGGCGCTCTCAATGGCGACCTATATGGGCGGAGGCCCTTCTTTTGCCTACAGCGCAAAGGCGCTGAAGGCGTTTGATGTGTTCTCGGAAGGCGACTAACCCAGCAGCTGCCCCAGCTTCATCGCCACACCCATATTGCCCGAGATTTTGAGCTTACCCATAGCAACACCGGTCATCGGGTTCAGCTTGCCGGTGAGCAGCTTGGTCAGGTTGTCCTGCGAGATGCGGATGGTGCAATCGGTATCCTGATCCTGCGTGGTAGCCTGATTGTCAGCCAGCACGATCACGCCCGCATCGCCGCAATCGAACTTGAGCGATCCGTCAAAGCATTTGCCATTCAGCCCTTTTTGAATTCCGTCGGCGATCTCTTGCAGCATGGTCTGTCCTTTCAAACTTGACGTATGCGTAAAGACATGGCCCCACATCCGGCAAGCATGACGCTGGGTCCGTTGAGCAAAAGAAAACCCCGGCAACCGTGTGATTGCCGGGGTTTTGAGTTCTAAACTGTTTGCCAGGTTACTTAGACAGACGTTTGTCGCGTGCCGCCAACAGTTTCAAACGCAACGCGTTCAGCTGGATAAAGCCTGCGGCGTCGGTTTGATCATAGGCACCGGCGTCTTCCTCGAAGGTCACATGTGCCTCGGAATACAGCGAATGATCGGACCAGCGGCCAACGGTCGAGGCCAGACCTTTATACAGTTTCACGCGCACGGTGCCGGTGACGTGCTCTTGGCTTTTGTCGATGGCGGCCTGCAGCATTTCGCGTTCGGGCGAGTACCAGAAGCCGTTATAGATCAGCTCGGCATATTGCGGCATCAGCTGGTCTTTCAGGTGCATCGCGCCACGGTCCATGGTGATGGATTCGATCCCACGGTGTGCTTCCAGTAGGATGGTGCCGCCCGGAGTTTCGTAGATACCGCGCGACTTCATGCCAACAAAACGGCCTTCGACCAAGTCCAGACGACCGATGCCGTGCTTGCCGCCATACTCGTTCAGCTTGGTCAGGATGGTGGCCGGGCTCATCGCCTCGCCATTGATGCTAACCGCGTCGCCTTTTTCGAAACCGATCTCGATGAATTCGGGCTCGTTCGGCGCGTCCTCGGGGTGGACGGTGCGCTGATAGACATAATCGGGTGCCATATCGGCGGGGTCTTCCAGAACCTTGCCCTCGGAGGAGGTGTGCAGCAGGTTGGCATCGACCGAGAAGGGCGCCTCGCCGCGCTTGTCCTTGGCGATCGGAATCTGATGTGCTTCTGCCCATTCGATCAGACGGGTACGGCTGGTCAAATCCCACTCGCGCCAAGGGGCGATGACCTTGATTTCGGGATTCAGTGCGTAGGCGGCCAATTCAAAGCGAACCTGATCGTTGCCCTTGCCGGTCGCGCCATGTGCTACGGCATCAGCACCGGTTTCCTGAGCGATCTCTACCAGACGTTTCGAGATCAGGGGCCGCGCAATCGAAGTGCCCAGCAGATACAGGCCTTCGTACTGCGCATTTGCACGGAACATCGGGAAAACGAAGTCGCGCACGAACTCTTCGCGGATGTCCTCGATATAGATGTTTTCGGGTTTAATTCCCAGCATCTCAGCCTTTTGGCGGGCGGGCTCCAGTTCCTCACCCTGACCCAGATCGGCAGTGAAGGTGACGACCTCACAACCATACTCGGTCTGCAACCATTTCAGAATGATCGAGGTATCAAGGCCACCGGAATAGGCCAGAACAACTTTCTTAGGCGCGGACATCTGACTTCCCCTTATTCGCAAGACGATTGGCCCCTAACGGGTTTTGTGGGCGGGGGCAAGCTGTGTGGATTGACGCAGGCCGGGAATTGGGGTGAAACGGCTGGACAAAGAACAAGAGATAGTTGAGCAGGGGCATTTCCAAATGTTGGCGTTCGAGATTTTCATGCATTCGATCAAGATGGTTTTGCGGAATCTGAAACAGGCGATTCAGATCACGTTGATCCCCGCATTGATCGGCGGTTTGGCCATCATCGCATTCAGTCTTCTGTTTGGTATTTCCTTCGAAGATATCTCGACTGAACCAAACGGCCTGCCGGATGCAGCGTCGCCGGGTGCGGTCACCGCTTTCCTGTTCTGTGTGCTGGCATCCCTTTTTGCGATCATGGTTTGGATTGTCGTGTCTTGGCATCGTTTTGTGCTGCTCGAAGAATACCCGGCCGGTTTTCTGCCCGCGTTCAGATCGGATCGAATGCTCGCCTACATTGGGCGGATGGCGATGCTGGCCTTGCTGGGTGCGGTCGTCCTGATCCCGGCAATGCTTTTCATCGGATTTTTGACGCAGGCCTCGGCTGCGATGGGCATATTGGCGTGGCTTCTGGTTGTTGTGGGTCTTTCCGTGGCCTTTTACCGGGTGTCTCCGATCATGCCTGCCGCAGCAATAGGTGAACCGCTAAAACTGACTGACGCGTGGCGGGCAACTGACGGAGCGAACGGCACCATAGTGGCGCTGGTTGTGTTGCTGGTGTTGTTCCAGATGGGGCTTCAGCTTCTGTTCGCTGCGCTTCTGATCATCCCAGTGATTGGCGCTTTGGTGGTGGTTTTCGCCAGTATGCTGATCGTGCCTTTGATCAATGTCAGCATCCTGACAACGTTCTATGGCGTCTTCATCGAAAAACGCACGCTGTCGTAGTTCGTACACATATGTATTCCTTGCCCTTTTGTTTAGGATAAGCCACTGAAACCGGCATGAGCGATTTCATGACCCGTGCCCGCGCTGCCGAAGAGGCGATGCGCTCTGTGTTTCCAGCAACGCCTTTGCAGCGGAATGCCCATCTGTCTGACCGCTACGGTGCTGACATCTGGCTCAAGCGAGAGGACCTCAGCCCGGTGCGCTCCTACAAAATCCGGGGCGCGTTCAATGCCATGCGCAAGCAGCAAGGGCAGGATCTGTTTGTCTGTGCCAGCGCGGGAAACCATGCGCAGGGTGTGGCCTTCATGTGCAAGCATCTGGATGTGAAGGGGGTGATCTTCATGCCGGTCACCACGCCTCAGCAGAAGATCCAGAAGACCCGTATTTTCGGCGGCGACAATATCGAGGTTCACCTCAGCGGTGACTATTTCGACGATACGCTTGCTGCGGCACAAGCCTGGTGCGCAAAGGAAGGGGGGCATTTCCTGTCGCCGTTCGATGATGAGGATGTGATCGAAGGTCAGGCCTCTCTGGCGGTCGAGATCGAGGAACAGCTGGGCCGTGTGCCCGACCATGTGATCTTGCCAGTCGGCGGTGGCGGTATGTCGTCGGGCGTAGCTACTTGGTTCGGGGATCGGACCCACTGTTTGTTTGTCGAACCCAAAGGTGGGGCGTGCCTCCACGCGGCAATGGCTGCGGGACATCCGGTTGCCTTGGATCACGTAGACAATTTCGTCGATGGCGCGGCGGTCGGCAAGATCGGGGCCAAGCCCTTTGAGCTGTTGAAAGACCGCCACCTGTCGGATGTGCTGGTCCTGTCAGAGGATCGCATCTGCACCACTATTGTCGAGATGCTAAACGTGGAAGGCATCGTGCTGGAACCTGCTGGCGCGTTGGCGATTGAGGCGGTTGCCGATGTGCAAAGCTTTATCCGCGGCAAAACAGTTGTCTGCGTCACCTCTGGCGGCAACTTCGATTTTGAGCGTCTGCCCGAGGTCAAGGAAAGAGCGCAGCGCTATTCCGGGGTCAAAAAGTACTTCATCCTTCGCCTGCCACAGCGCCCCGGCGCGCTGAAAGAGTTCCTGAGCATCCTCGGCCCCGAAGACGATATCGCGCGGTTCGAATACATGAAGAAATCGGCGCGAAACTTCGGCTCGGTCCTGATCGGGATCGAGACCCGCAAGCCCGAGAATTTCGCCCGCCTCTTTGCGCATCTGGACGAGGCCGGGTTTACGTATACCGACATCACTGAAGACGAGACGCTGGCGCAGTTTGTGATCTAGTGCAGATTGTCAGTCAATTCGGCCTGAAATACTGATTTCGATGCATCAAACGCTGCAAGGACTTCGGATAGATCGACTTTTGCCGCCTCACCCGAGGCCGCCAGCCTTTCGCCATCCTGACAGAGCTTCGAAAACACCTCGAACCCAAGGCTCAGGGCGCTGCCTTTCAGGAAATGCAGGTTCTGTTCAAGATCCTGACGCGCGGTGTCTGCGTGCAGGCGGGCGATGACCTCCTGCACCTCGTCCAGAAAGATCTCGACAACCTCATTGAACTCATCAGCGCCAACCTCGTCGCGTAACTGTCGAACTCGGGGCCAGTGGATCATGGGTCGCGTCCTGCATCGGAATTGAATGAACCCTTGGTAGCCCGGCTTGAGTAAATGTCAGGTTAAGCGTCGGCCTCAATTGGCCTTCACTCGATGTTAAGCCCCAGACGCGTAGGGTCGCACCATCCCGAGAAAAGGAAGCGTGTGGGGTTGCAGAGTGCCAGCGGCAAGTCTTGAGGAAACCAGATCCGATCTGAACTTCGGTGCAATCCGGAGGGTGCTGGTGGTAGATGACAGCCGCCTGCAACGGCGCATTCTGGTGGCCTCGCTCAAGAAATGGGGTTTTGAGGTTCTTGAGGTCGACAATGGCGAGGCGGCGATAGATATCTGCACCGAAGCCGCGCCAGACCTTGTGCTCAGCGATTGGGTCATGCCGGGGATGAGCGGGCTTGAGTTCTGCCGCGCCTTCCGCGCGCTTGAGGCCGAACATTATAGCTATTTCATCCTGCTCACCTCAAAAAGTGAAAAGCAGGAGGTGGCGCGGGGTCTGGATGCGGGCGCGGATGATTTCCTGATCAAACCGCTTGAGGCGGATGAGCTGCGCGCGCGTATCTCGGCCGGGGCGCGGATTCTGGATATGCAACGTGAGTTGTCAGAGAAGAACCGACTGATCGAATCCGCGCTGCAAGAGTTGAAACTGGCGCATGAGGCCATCGACAAGGACCTGATCCAAGCCCGCAAGATACAGGAATCGCTGGTACCGGACCTTACGCAAGAGTTCGGTAAATCGCGTGTCAGTCTGTTGTTGAAACCTTGCGGGCATATCGGCGGCGATCTGGTAGGGATGTTCTCACCCGGTCCGAACCGCCTTGGGTTCTACAGCATTGATGTGTCCGGGCACGGCATCACCTCGGCGATGATGACGGCACGGTTGGGCGGGTATCTGTCCAGCAAACATTTCGATCAGAACGTTGCTATGGAAAAGCGGTTTGACAAGTTCTACGCCCTGCTCCCTCCGGAAGATGTCGCAGGAATGCTGAATTGCCGATTGCTGGCGGATGCCGGGATCGAAGAATATTTTACGATGGTCTATGCGATTGTCGATCTGCGCAACGGGCATATCAGGATGGTTCAGGCGGGGCATCCACATCCGTTGATGCTGCGACGCGATGGCACGACAGAGTTTCTGGGCGAAGGCGGGCTGCCCATAGGGTTGATCCCGGATGTGAAGTTTCAGCAGATTGAGGCGAAGATGGAGCCGGGGGACCGGTTGCTGCTTCATTCAGACGGGTTCACAGAATGCGCCTTGGCCGAAGGCGGAATGCTGGATGAGGCTGGCTTGCGGAAGATGGCGCTCGACTGTGCGGCGGGTCGCGGCGGGCCTGAGTTTCTGGACGATCTGTTCTGGCGCCTGACACAGGTGATGTCACCTGAAAGCGGTATGGGCGACGATGTCTCGGCCGTGTTCTTCGAATATAATGGGGCCTAAAGCGTTTTGGATTTTACCTGAATCATCAAGTGAAACAAATGTCCCGAAAACGCTGAAAGCGTGGCAGGGTATTCGCGTCGCAGGCTAAACCCGAAACGATCTAAAGCCCGCGAAGATGCAACATCGCGAAATGGCGATCGCCATCGTTGCCCAGCGTTTCAACCGCGTCGGCGGTATGCATCCAGAGCGCTTCGTGGAACGGTTCGCTCGGTGGCCCCAGTCGCCGTACTGGGCGCGCGTGATAGATCAGGCAGACCTTCTCGGCCCAAAGGTCATATTCCGGCATATAGGTGAACCGGCGGAACGCGCCGACACGACGGGGTGCCGCGATCAGCCAGCCCGTTTCCTCGAACACTTCGCGGTGCAGAGCGGTTGTCGGCGATTCGCCCGGATCAATACCGCCGCCGGGCAATTGCAGATCCGGCCCCGGTTCGGTCTGGCAGGTCAGAAGAAGGTGCCTGGAGCGGGGCAGCAAAGCGTAGACACCGACCCGCCGAGTATACTTGCGCCCGGGTTCAGGGCTTTCGCCGAACCGTCTGATCATGTATGGCCCCTTACAACCCAATCTCTGCGACCTATATGGTGCCGGTATGCCAACGCTTGGCGTGTAAGGAAACCCCATGTCACTTGGAACAAAAATCGCGTGGGACGATACCGTCCTGCCCTTTCAACTCGATGTATCGGACATGCGCGGGCGCGTGGCCCGTCTGGATGGCGTGTTGGACGGCATCCTGAAACAGCATGACTATCCGGAAAAGGTCGAGGCCCTGGTGGCCGAGATGGCCCTGCTGACCGCGTTGATCGGCCAGACTGTCTCGCTTCGCTGGAAGCTGTCGCTGCAGGTGCAGTCCAAGGGTCCGGTGCGCATGATTGCCACCGACTACTACGCACCACAGAAAGAGGGTGAGCCGGCCCGCATCCGCGCTTACGCCAGTTTTGACCGTGATCGTCTGACCGATGGCGCTCCCTTTGATCAGGTGGGCGAGGGCTATTTCGCGATCATGATCGATCAGGGCGAAGGCACGCAGCCTTATCAGGGCATCACTCCGCTGGCCGGAGGCTCGATCAGTGCCTGCGCCGAAGCCTATTTTGCGCAGTCCGAGCAGCTGCCCACCCGGTTCTCGCTGAGCTTCGGCAAATCGACCGAGCCGGGTGTGGGTGAGCATTGGCGCGCGGGCGGCATCATGTTGCAGCACATGCCCAAAGCGTCGCCTTTTGCGGCGTCCAGCGAAGGCACCGGAGAGATCCTGACCGCCACTGATCTGGTCGATGGCGAAGAAGGTGAGAACTGGGGCCGCGTCAATATCCTGCTGGATACGGTCGAGGATCTTGAGCTGATCGGCCCTTCGATTGCGCCAACCGATCTGCTGGTGCGTCTGTTCCACGAGGAAAACCCACGGGTCTATGACGCGCAGCAGGTACAGTTTGGCTGCACCTGTTCAGAAGAGCGTGTACGCCAAAGCCTGTCGATCTATTCGGCCAAGGACATTGAAAAGATGACCACCCCCGAAGGTCAGGTCACGGCCGATTGTCAGTTCTGTGGTGCGCATTACGTGCTGGACCCTGCCACCGTGGGCTTTGACGCCGAAGACAGCAAAAGTGTCTGAGTTAGAGACACAACTCCGGACGGCTTTGGGTCGTCCGGGTCTTGGGTCCAGTGATTTTGACCTGAACCCAGACACCGTGTTGCCGCCGGGGCGCAAACTGCGCCCGGCGGGGGTGCTGGTGCCGATCACGGTCGCGGACGGGATGCCACGGCTGATCCTGACCAAACGCTCCTCGGCGCTGAAGCATCACCCCGGCCAGATCGCCTTTCCCGGCGGCAAGCAGGATGAAGGTGACGCGGATGTCACCGCCGCTGCCCTGCGCGAGGCGCGGGAAGAGGTCGGTCTGCCCACTGACCTGCCCGAAGTTTTGGGCTTTCTGCCCACGCATGAAACCGTCACGTCCTTCTCGGTCACCCCGGTGGTGGCGATTATCCGGCAGGGCTTTGACCCGGTGCCTGAACCCGGCGAAGTCGACGAAATTTTCTCGGTCCCTCTTGCACATGTGCTGAACCCTGCGAATTATGTGATCGAGTCGCGCCGTTGGCAGGGGACAAGACGGAAGTATTTCGCCGTGCCCTATGGCCCTTATTACATTTGGGGCGCGACAGCCCGCATATTGCGCGGGCTTGCAGCACGGGTGAGTGAATGAAGCAAATCAGCGCGGCTTGGGTTTCGGACCCTGCGACACAAAAGGTATGCGCAGCCCTTACGGATGGCGGCGCGCAAG
Organism: Ruegeria sp. AO1; assembly: GCF_056535985.1. Taxonomy (NCBI): domain Bacteria; kingdom Pseudomonadati; phylum Pseudomonadota; class Alphaproteobacteria; order Rhodobacterales; family Roseobacteraceae; genus Ruegeria; species Ruegeria sp. AO1. Next base: position 3,368,611 of record NZ_JBQFJC010000001.1, on the reverse strand, counting down.
CGCTGTTTGTTGGGGGATGCGTGCGCAACGCGCTTTTGGGCGCGCCGGTTTCGGACATTGATATCGCAACGGATGCGCATCCCAAAAGGGTGCTGGAGCTGGCGCAGAGCGCCGGGCTCAAGGCGATTCCTACTGGGATTGATCACGGAACGATAACTGTGGTCTGCAATCACATCCCGCATGAGATCACCACCTTTCGCCGTGACTTGGAAACCGATGGCCGCCGCGCGGTCGTGGCCTTCTCGGACAAGGTGGAAGAGGATGCAGCCCGGCGCGATTTCACCATGAATGCCATCTACGCAAAGCCAAATGGCATCGTGTTAGACCCGCTTTTGGGCCTGCCGGACCTTCAGGCGCGTCGTGTGCGGTTTATCGGGACCGCAGAAAACCGCATCCGCGAAGACTACCTACGATCCCTGCGCTACTTCCGGTTTCATGCCTGGTACGGAGATGTCGAGGCCGGGTTCGATCCGGATGCTCTGGCCGCGATTGCAGCGAACCTGGACGGTTTGTCCACCTTATCGCGGGAACGTGTCGGGGCCGAGTTGCTGAAACTGTTGGGTGCGCCCGATCCGGCCCCTTCCGTTGCCGCAATGCGCAGCACGGGAGTACTGGCGCAGCTTCTGCCGGGCGCGGATGATCGCGCCTTGGCGCCTTTGGTCGCCATTGAGCAGGCCGCAGGTGCCGAACCGGACGCGGTGCGCAGACTGGCGGCCATCGCCGCGCCTGAGGACGCGGAGACGCTGCGCCTGAGCCGCAATCAATTGCAACGCCTGACCCGGATGCGGGATGAGGCGCAGGCCTCGACCAGTGTGGCCGAACTGGGCTACCGCTACGGCGACGAGGGCGGCTTGCACGAAACACTACTGCGATGCGCGTTTCTGGAGCGCCCCTGGTCAGAAGATCTGCGCACAGCGCTGCATTCCGGGGCCACCGCGCAGTTCCCGATCAAGGCGACGGACCTCATCCCCAGCTTTTCTGGCCCTGCGCTGGGCAAGAAACTGGCCGATCTGGAAGCAAGCTGGATCGCATCTGACTTTACCCTGACGCGCGAGGATTTGCTGGCCGGGTAGTGCGAAGTCTCAAAAGGGGATGACAAATCAGAACGTTTGTGCTTACGTGCGGCTGTCACATAGATGGAGGACTGCGAATGTATTACGGGATCTGGTTCGGCTAAAGCCGGGACGCTTACCCCGTATAGGGTGGTGTTCAGGCGCCATTCTTCTTCGCATGTCTAATTTTCTGCTCAATCGGAGCACTCCTCTATGTTTCGCTATTTCGAAAACCTCGTTGACCCTTTTGGCCCCTATAAAGAAGCCGACGCTCCACCAACCAAGCTGTGGCCGTTCATGCTGGACTATTCGCGGCCCTTCTATCGGGTGTTTGCCTGGGCGGCGCTGATCTCGATCATCGTTGCCGGGGTTGAGATCGGGTTGATCGCCTATATGGGCCGCGTGGTTGACCTGCTGGGCGGCACTCCGGCCGAGGTCTGGCAGAATCACGGGACTGAGCTGTTGCTGATGGCTGCGTTTGTCCTACTGCTGCGTCCGTTGCTGCATTTGATCGACGTGCTGCTGCTCAACAACACGATCCTACCGAATTTTGGCACGCTGATCCGTTGGCGGGCGCATAAACATGTTTTGCGCCAGTCGGTTGGCTGGTTCGAGAATGACTTTGCCGGACGGATTGCCAACCGGATCATGCAGACCCCTCCTGCCGCGGGCGAGGTGGTGTTTCAGGTCTTTGACGCGATTTCGTTCTCGCTGGCATATCTGATCGGCGCGGCGATTCTTCTGTATGCAGCGGACCCGCGATTGCTGATCCCCCTGCTGATCTGGTTTGCGCTTTATGCGCTGTTGGTGCGCTGGACGATCCAGCGCGTTGGCCCGGCATCCAAGGCGGCTTCCGACGCGCGCTCGACCGTGACAGGGCGTGTGGTGGACAGCTACACCAATATTCACTCGGTCAAGATGTTCGCCCATGGCCGGCAAGAGATGGACTATGCCCGCGAAGCCATCGAAGAGACGCGCCGCACATTCCAGATCGAAATGCGGATCTTCACCATAATGGACGCGGTTCTGGTCACTCTGAACGGCCTGCTGATCGTGGGCGTCGTGGGTTGGGCGATTTCCCTGTGGATGCAGGGCACGGCCTCGGTTGGTGTCGTAGCGGCAGCAACGGCCTTGACCCTGCGCCTGAACGCTATGACCGGGTGGATCATGTGGGCGCTGACCAGCTTCTTCCGCCAATTGGGTATTGTCGCCGAAGGGATGGAGACCATCGCCCAGCCCATTGACCTGTTGGATGCGCCTACGGCGAAGCCATTGCAACTAAGCAAGGGCAAGATCGATATCAACGATCTGTCTCACCACTATGGGCGTGAGGCCGGAGGTTTGGACCACATCCATCTGACCATTCAGCCGGGTGAGAAGATTGGCCTGATCGGGCGCTCCGGGGCCGGAAAATCGACCCTAGTAAAGCTTCTTTTGCGATTTTATGACGTCGAGCGAGGAGCCATTCTGATCGACAATCAGAACATTGCGCAGGTCACGCAGGACAGTTTGCGCAGCCGTATCGGCATGGTCCAGCAAGACAGCGCTTTGCTGCACCGGTCGGTGCGCGACAATATCCTCTATGGCCGTCCGGATGCGACTGAGGATCAGATGATCGCCGCGTCCAAACAGGCCGAGGCGCATGAGTTCATCCTCGACCTGCAGGACCCTCAGGGCAGAACCGGGTATGACGCGCATGTGGGTGAGCGTGGCGTTAAGCTATCAGGAGGTCAGCGGCAGCGGGTCACGCTGGCCCGGGTCATTCTGAAGGACGCGCCGATTTTGCTGTTGGATGAGGCGACATCCGCCCTAGATTCCGAGGTTGAAGCGTCCATTCAGGAAACCCTTTACGGCATGATGCAAGGAAAAACCGTGATTGCCATTGCCCACAGGCTCAGCACCATCGCTCAGATGGACCGTATTCTGGTGATGGATGCGGGCCGGATCGTGGAAGAGGGCGCGCATGCCGATCTTTTGGCGCAGGGTGGCCTTTACGCGCAGTTCTGGGCGCGGCAATCTGGCGGCTTCATGAATCCGGAGGCCGCTGAATGAGGGTTGCCGACCTCATCAACCCGTTCAAGAACATCGAGACGCCCCCACCACAAACGCTGGGGGCGTTCATTCGCTGGAGTCTGTCAGGCGCCTGGCCCATGCTGTTTGTCGCGGCGGCGTTCTCGGCGATCGCTGGTGCGATGGAGGCCGCCACCGCCTGGATTCTGGGCCGGGTCATTGATGTCGCCACCTCGGGCGGGCCCGAGCGTTTTCTGACCGCTGAGAATATCTGGATGATTGTCGGCGCGGCAGCGTTCTTTATGGTGTTCCGTCCGATCCTGTTCGGCCTGTCCTCGGTGTCGAACAACTACATTGTCATGCCGAACATCCCGCCCTTGGTTCTAGCCAAGCTGAACCGTTGGACCTTGGGCCAGTCAGTCACCTATTTCGACGACGATTTTGCCGGTCGGATTGCCCAGAAGCAGATGCAAACCTCGAACGCGATGGCCTCGGTCGTGTCGGAAACGATCAGTGCGATTGTGTTTGCGTTAGCTTCCCTTGTGGGGTCTTTGCTTTTGTTAGGATCTATTCATCCGTTGGTGATGCTGCCCTTCGCCGGTTGGCTGGTGGTCTACTTCATGCTGGTCCGCTGGTATCTGCCCCGCATTCGCAAACGCTCGGCCGCTCGGGCCGGTGCACGGGCCATGGTGTCGGGGCAGGTGGTGGATACGATCACCAATATCAAAACCGTCAAGCTGTTTGCCCACTCCGCGTTCGAAGATCAGACAGCGCGAAACGCGATGGTTGACCTGCGCGAAAGGTCTCTGGATTTCGGCAAACTCTCTGCCGCGTTCCGGTTCATTCTGATGGTTCTGGCAGGTGTTCTGCCCGTGATGTTACTTGGTGCAACGCTTTGGCTTTGGCAACTGGGCATGGCAACGGCCGGGGATATTGTGGCGGCGGGTGCGGTTGCGATCCGCATTTCCCAAATGACGGGCTGGGTCAGCTTCACGCTGATGGGTCTCTACGCCAATGTTGGCGAGATCGAAAACGGTATGAAAACGCTGGCCAAGTGGGATCGGGTTGAGGACGCTGCGGCAGCCAAGGACCTTGCTATTTCTCAGGGCAGCATCGCCTTTCAGGCGGTCAGCTTTGCCTATGGCCGGGATATCGGCGGCGTTTCTGATCTGAACCTAATGATCGCACCGGGTGAAAAGCTGGGCATCGTCGGAGCCTCTGGTGCAGGCAAATCCACCCTCGTTTCGCTGTTGTTGCGGCTCTATGACGGGGAAAAAGGCGAAATTTTGATTGACGGACAGCATGTGTCGCAGGTGACGCAAGACAGCCTGCGCCGTCAGATCGGGATGGTCACGCAGGAAACCGCCATGTTTAACAGATCGGCGCGTGAGAACATTCTGTATGGCCGCCCCGATGCGTCCGAGGCCGAGATGATCAAGGCCGCCGAGAAGGCTGAAGCGCATGAGTTCATCCTAAGCCTCGAAGACGCGCAAGGCCGGAAAGGCTACGACGCGCATCTCGGTGAGCGGGGCGTGAAGCTCAGCGGTGGACAACGGCAGCGGATCGCCCTGGCGCGCGCAATTCTAAAGGACGCCCCTATCCTTGTGCTGGACGAGGCGACCTCGGCGCTCGATTCCGAGGTCGAAGCCTCGATCCAGACTGCGCTGCATCGGGTGATGGAGGGCAAAACCGTGCTGGCCATCGCGCACCGCTTGTCCACCCTCAGCGAGATGGACCGGATCGTTGTGCTGGATCAGGGGCAGATCGTTGAGGCTGGCACGCATGAGGCGCTTTTGGATCAGGGCGGGCTCTATGCGCGGTTCTGGCATCGCCAGTCGGGTGGTTTCATTCAGGCCGAGGCCGCGGAATAAGGGTTTTGTTGCAGGCAAAGCCCGGCTATCAGGCCCCCATGACGCAGCAATTCACCATCAACCGCCTTGGTCATCAGGGTGACGGCATCGCAGACGGCCCTGTCTATATTCCCCGGACTTTGCCGGGCGAAGTTGTCAGCGGAGCTTTGGTCGGCCAGCTACTGGAAGACATGAGGGTGGAAACCCCGTCCGATCAGCGGGTTAAAGCCCCTTGCCGCCACTACAAAGCGTGTGGAGGCTGCCAGTTGCAGCACGCCTCAGACGCCTTTGTGGCGGATTGGAAAGTGGGAATTGTGCGCGCAGCGCTGTCAGCACAGGGCCTTGAGGCCCCGATGCGGCCGATTCACACCTCACCCGAGCGGTCTCGTCGGCGGGCAACAATTGCCGTGCGGCGGACAAAGAAAGGCACGCTGGCCGGATTTCACGGTCGCGCGTCCGACACGATCACTGAAATCCCGGATTGCCATCTCCTGGACCCGGCCCTGATCGCCGCGATCCCGGTCGCCGAATCGCTGGCGCTGCTGGGTGGCAGCCGCAAAGGTGTACTGGCAGTTACGCTGACCCTGTCCGAGGGTGGTTTGGATATTGTGGTGTCTGGAGGCAAGCCCTTGGACGGCCCACTGGAACTCGCTTTGGCGCAAGCGACCGAGAAACACGGGCTGGCGCGCCTCAGCTGGGATGGTGAGGTGATCGCGATGCGGCAACCGCCAGTCCAGCGCTTTGGAATCGCCGGGGTCATCCCGCCACCGGGGGCCTTTCTGCAGGCCACAAAGGACGGAGAACAGGCTCTAACACAGGCTGTTTTGGAAGCCACGCAAGGTGCAAGGCGGGTTGTGGACTTGTTTGCCGGGAGTGGAACCTTCTCTCTACCGCTCGCGCAAGAGGTCGAGGTTCACGCGGTCGAAGGTGAATCCACTATGACGCAGGCACTTGATCAGGGATGGCGCAAGGCCACGGGGTTGAAACGCGTCACCTGTGAGGCCCGTGATCTGTTCCGGCGCCCGCTGATGTCGGATGAGTTCAAGGGCTTTGATGCCGTGGTCCTTGACCCGCCGCGTGCGGGGGCCGAAGCGCAGGTCGCAGAACTTGCGCAGGCGCAGCCCCCGGTGATCGCCTATGTCTCGTGCAACCCCATTACCTTTGCGCGGGATGCAAAAACGCTGGTTGATGCAGGCTACGCCCTTGAATGGGTGCAGGTCGTTGACCAATTTCGGTGGTCGTCCCATACGGAACTGGCCGCGCGGTTTGTGCTGAACCCCGCACGTTAAGGAGACAGCAACCCATGGCGTTCAAACAGCGCTTGCAGAGCATCATCGAAGCCCCCCTCTTCGGGCAGTTCATCACGGCTGTGATCATCTTCAACGCGATCTTGCTGGGGATGGAGACCTCACCGACGCTGATGGACGCGGCTGGGCCGCTGATCGTCATTCTCGATAAACTATGCCTTGCGGTTTTTGTGGTCGAGATCGCGATGAAGCTGATCGTCTCGGGCCGCAACTTCTTCAAGAGTGGTTGGAATCTGTTCGATTTCACGATCGTCGGCATCGCTCTGGTCCCAAGCGCGGGCGGTTTGTCGGTGCTGCGGGCCCTGCGAATCCTGCGGGTCTTGCGCGTGATCTCGGTTGCCCCGCGCCTGCGCCGCGTGGTCGAGGGCTTTATCTCGGCCCTTCCGGGCATGGCCAGCGTGTTTCTACTGATGGCGATCCTGTTCTATATCGGCGCGGTGATCTCGACCAAGCTGTTCTCTTATTCCTTCCCGGCTTGGTTTGGGGATTTGGGCCTGTCAGCCTATACGCTGTTCCAGATCATGACGCTTGAAAGCTGGTCCATGGGCATCGTGCGTCCGGTGATGGAGGTTTACCCCTACGCCTGGCTGTTCTTTGTGCCCTTTATCATGGTCACGACCTTCGCGGTTGTGAACTTGCTAGTCGGTCTGATCGTGAATTCGATGCAGGATGCGCACCACGCCGAGGACGAAGTGAAGACCGATGCCTACCGTGATGAGGTGCTAGAGCGGCTGGAAGCCATAGAACGCCGACTAATTGAGCAATCAAACATCAAAAAGTGATTTCAGTTTTTGCAGTTTTTGGCATAATAACCAAAAAAAAAAGCAGCAGGCAGTGAATCATGGATCGTCGAGCATTTGGATTGGGTGCAATGGCAACGCTGAGCCTTTCGGCTTGTGCCTCAGCTGGCCCCAGATTTCTGACATATGATGGACCCGAGGTGACCTCGCTGGTCGTCAACAAGAGCGCGCGCAAGATGTACCTTCTGCATCATGAGCATGTCTTGCGGGAATATGATGTTGATCTGGGCTTTGCGCCCAATGGCACCAAAACCAAGCGTGGTGATGGTCGGACCCCCGAGGGGAGCTACCTGATCGATCGGCGCAACCCGAGAAGCCGCTATCATCTGTCTTTGGGCATTTCCTATCCCAACTCACAGGATGTAGCTCAGGCCAAGGCGGCGGGCGTTGATCCGGGTGGTGATATCTTTATCCACGGTCAGCCCAATCTGCGGTCGGAGCTTAAGCGTGCCAAGAAGACCCCGGACTGGACCGCCGGATGCATCGCCGTCAAGAATAACGAGATCGAAGAGATCTATGCGATGGTCAACAAAGGTACGCTGATCACCCTGCGTCCCTAGCGCCAGGGCCCAAACCCGAATTTCGCATAGTCGCGCTGGTAGGCTTTTGCTGCCAGCGCCTCGAGTTGTGCGTCGTAGATCTCTTCCAATCCATAGGGCGCGTCTGCTGCGCGGATTTCTGGCGTGGGTGGGTTTGCGTTCCCCAAGCTTGCGGCGAGATCGGGCAGAGCGGTCTGCAGGTCATCCTCTCGCAGAATCAGGTCGGGTAAGGCGATAGGCACCATCGCCTCGATCACCTTTGACTGGCTGCACCACATCGCATCAACCCGGATCGGAGTCTGGCCGTTCAGGTTGTGATGCAGGAAGGTCAGGAAAGCTGCAAACGCCGCATGGTGCTGGTCTTTCGAGTAATTCTTTTCACGCAACTGTCCGGGGATCGGAAGTTTGAAACGATTGCGCAGCATGTGGCGGATATCGGCATAGTCGTCATGGTCTTTGGCCAGAACAAAGTTGCAAAACGCAGTATGCGCGCGGGCGATCGGATGTTGCAGAACGGTGAATTTGCGGTGCCCAGGATGGGTTTGCATCCAGCTTTCGACCGCGTCGCGGGTGCCGTGCAATGCGCCCTCGTCGCACCCATCAATCCGTGCTAGCCATTGGGCAATAACAGGCTCTAACCCGCCGGGAATCGGTAGAAACAGCATTGGTGTTGTCGGGGCCGCGATACATTTTTGCAGCTTTGGTGCGCGTCGTGGTTCCAGATCTGGCGTGCGGTGCAAGGCGAAACGGTCCATCCCTGACACTGCGCGCGCCATCTCGTCCGGGTTGGTCACTTTGGTCACAGCGGCTGACGGGTTCTGCGGCTTGAGCGTATCGTCCAGCGCATCCAACCGCCCGACCGCTCCGAGCCACTTGGCGAGACCGTTCAAAACCTCAAGATCGTCCAGTTCATCATAGTTGATGTAAAAGGCGGTCTGGCCCGATCTTTGCAGGTGGTTCAGCAGGGACATCTGGAAAGAGGCGAGGGTGTCGACATAATCCGAGAACTCAGCCGCGTCGAATTCGACCGTTTCCTCCAACCGGCGCTTGATATTCTTCAACTGCCATTGCTTGGTTTTCCGAACGATCTTCAGCGAAAGATAGCTGTCCAGCGGATTGCGGCTGAGGATGATTTTGGCGCAGAGCGGGTCGTTTAGGACCTCAGGCAGGATGCGCGGGTCGTGTTCCTGAAAATACCGAAACCCGTGCAACCCGTCCGGGGCTGCGCGGATCGCTGTCAGGAGTTTCCCGGGATCTTGGTCCCTTTCGTCCAGTGTTAGACCCAGAATCTGATCTGATTTCACCCGCCCGATGAAATGCGGGTTGAAGGCCTCACCATGGCAAGTGAGGCCGTCGATCCGGTTCAAGTTGGCCTCTAACAGGTTTGATCCGGTGCGCATCGCACCCAGGATTACGAACGATTCAAAGGGACCGGCCATCGGGGATCACTGCACCAGATAAGGTTTGCGGAAAGGCTTGGTGCGGGTTCCAAACACATCATCGACGGGGAAGTCGCCCATCAGTTGCGGGTGCATGCCCTGGTTCTTGAGGTTCTGGAGGAATTGCCCAAAGCCGGCCAGATCGACCATAAGCGGGGCCTCGGTCAGGTGGCGGGACGTCTGTGGTGCGATCTCGTCCAGAATGGTTTGCAGAGGCTCCATCGGGGCCTCAATGAAATCTGCCAGCGTCCAGCTCCGCACACGCGCTTTTGTCCAAACCGAGCTTAGCACCTCAAGCTGTTTGCTTTCGATCTGTTGCAAGCGGGCAGCTTCGCAGCGGATATCGGCGAAGTTCATGTTTGACCGGAACAGCGGAATCGCCCACGCCCCGGTAATCACCGAGATCTGCGCGTTCTTGTCCCGCGCCAGAAACCAGTTGATGTCCTGCGTGTCTCGCGGGCCGAACTGGAAACACTGGCGCTGACCGCGTGTGTTCCAGATCAGGTTCGACAGGAACGCCTTGGGGTTATAGTCGCGCAACGTGGCACTGTCGCTGAGCGCGCCATTGGTGATCGTCTCATCCTGCGCGAATTCGGCGCGGTTTGCGGCAAAGAGGTGCCCGTGAACCCGTGTGTTGGTCGCAGTTTCCAGCCAGGTTTCGAACTCTTCAAACAGGTCCGAGAACCCCTGAAACACCGAATAACCCGCAGCCGTCAGACCGTTCTCGCTGCCGTGGCGGGGAAAGCGGCTTTGCATATAGAGGCCATCTCGCCCATGAGTGCGCCGCTCGACCGCCTTGGAGAAAACGCGGTCGATCTTGCCCGGGTTAGGTTCGGCCGGCCGCATCGCGCTGGTCTGGTCGGTCAGGAAAGAGTGATAAAGTCTCTCGGCCCGGGGCCAGATTTTACGGGCAACAAAGCAGTCCGACCGGCGTAGCAGTTGCAGGTGGTCATCGTAAAAGATGTGGGGCCGCCCCTGGTAGTCGAATTTCGACAGGGTCAGGGACCGGCTTTCGATATGCGTGGAATAGAGCCGCGCAAGTGTCTGAAAATAGCTTTCATCCGGTATCCAGACATGGCGGAAATAGCGGTCATAGACCTTACGCCTGGGGTCTTGCAAAATGGCCGAGAGGGTCTGCCGCGTCAGGCACCACCATTGGCTGCCCATATGCGGAGTCAAACCGTCTGGGATGCTGCGGCGCATGCCGGTCGCCCGTTGCAGTTTTACATAGGCGTCAAACAGTTTGCGCTGATTGCGCCAGGAAAACGGGAACCGCAGGGTAAAGCGTTCATGGTCCAGCCCACCGATCGTCCAGCTGACATCGGCGGTTGTGACGCTTTCAATGAAATCGACGCGGGGACGGTCGGACAGGTAGTCGATCAGCTCTTGCACCGGGCGCAGAGGCAGACACGCGCCGGACGACAGGAAGACATGCCGCACGTCCGGGTAGGTCTCCAGCATCTGCTCGGATGCGGATTGTGAGGCCGCCACGATACCCCAACGGCCCCAATCGCAAATATGGCGATCCGAGAACCTGATCAGGGGGTTGTCCGCGCAGGAGGCGACAAAGTTCGAATAGGTCTTTTCGGCGACCTTGCCATCCACGTGGATCACAACCGGGCAGCCCGCCGCGGTCCAGTGTCGGGCGACCTGCTCGGCTCGATCTAGGGCTGTGTGGACCAGCATGACGATACCCAGCGAACTCATGCCCAGTTGCCTTTCGACATGAGGCCCAAAATCTCAAGCTGCCGCCAGTTAATGTATTGCTCGGACCAATCGCAGCGGAAAACGGGCTGCTCCTCCAGCTGTTTGGCGTAGGCTTTGTATTCACCGGACCCGCGATAGTGCTGCCCGCGCTGCATCTCTTCGCGCGCCTTGTCGCCTAGGGTGTTGATCAGCTTGGCATGCAACAACGCGCCACTGGTCTTTTCCCCGCCCCATTCGTCATAGACCTGGTTCAAACCCCTCGGCAGGAGTGAATGGGTCGAGCTGATATAGACATAGCGCCGATCCCACTTGACCAAGGGTATTTTGTTCAGCGCCGGGGCCTTAGAGGGGTTGTCCTGAAAGAAAACACGGGCCCTTGGACCACCCTGAATCCACAGGTTCTTATATTCGGGGTTCTTGGAAATCATGTAATTCCCGGCATCGAACCAACGCGCGATTTCAAACGGGTCCTGACCCTCGTGATAGGGTTCGTCGTCTACAGGACCTTCGGGATACATGTCGATCAGCATGGTGCCGAAACTGCGCACCGCACAGCTGTCCAGCCAGTCGGTCAGCGCGCTGATCGGGCGGGTGTCGCAGAACGGATAGATGAAGAACTCATCCGGATCGACGGTCAGAACCCAATGCCCATGCGCGTATTTGCGCAGCAGGTAGTTGGACCAGTCCAACCCGAACCCTGCCTTTCTATAGCTGGTTTTCGTCTGCCATACCGAGACATCGGGCTGCGTGCGCAGAAACGCGAGACTGCCGTCGTCGCTGTCATTATCGACAAACAGAAAATGGTTCACGCCCAGCTTGCGGTAGTAGTCCAGAAAGAAGGGCAGGCGAATCTTCTCGTTACGGACAACGCTCATCAGCAACACATCGTCCGGACGGATGGCGGCGGTATTGGTGCTAATGGGCTTCAGCTCACGCCGTCTATTGACACAGCGCACAAGGCGGCGCTTACGCCGCAACCTCATGCGATAAGACTCCAAAAGGCCCACGCGACTGCCCAATCCTTATTATTGACGCGAGCGTCCCCGGATTGATTGCTGAGTGCCCAACATCCGGGTTCCGCCGACTATGCCATTTTTTCATCTTGAGGGGAAATGCATTTACAACAGGTTAGTGACCCCAGCTCTGCTGCTCCGACCAGCCCCCTGCATTCATCAGCCCCAGCTGCTGTAGTTTTAACCAGCCGGTATAGGCCTCGGACCGGTCCGTCCACATATCCGGCTGCGCGATGATCCCATCATAGTATGTCTGGAATTGGTCGGGATCATGAAAATGCTGGCGGCGCTGTTTCTCGATCTGTGATTTTGCGGTGATCTCGGGCAGGAACTTCGTGTGCAAAAGGACCCCGGAAGGCGTGTCCCCGTTCGGTCCATCGTAAAGCGCGTTAAGATGCCGGGGCAGCGCGGAATGGGTCGAGTTTACATAGGCATAGCGCCGGGACCACTTGACCAGAGGGGTCTTGTTCAAAGTCGGTGAGCGCTGGCGTGTATTGGAGAAAAACACCCGCTCGCGCGCGCCGCCCTGGACCCATAGATTACCCATCGGGGTCTGCCGCTGCGCGCGGTAGGGGCCGGCGTCGAACCAGTTCAGGGTTTTGGTCGGATCACATTCCGGGTCATGGGTTTGCGACCCCAGCGGCCCTTTCGGGTAGAGATCCAGCATCAAGGCACCGAACCCGACACGGCCTTGCCTCTCCAGCCAACGAGTCATTTCCTGCAAGGGTCGGGTGTCGTGATGTACGTAGATCAGCAACTCGTCCGCGTCGACAGTCAGGCACCAATGGCCGTGGCCATACCGGATTTGCAGCGAGGTCAGCCAATCCAGCCCAAAGCGCGCCGCGTGGTAGCTGGCCTGAGTGTGCCAGAGCGACACGTCAGATTGCTGCGCCAGAAACTCGGTCGATCCGTCGTCGCTGCCGTTGTCCACGATCAGAAAATGGTCGACGCCCAAGGCGCGGTAGTGCCGGAAAAACCACGGTAGACGTTCCAACTCGTTGCGCAGGGTGACGAAGGCCAGAATATCTCCGCGCTGGATATCCAAGGTTCTGTTCTGCAAACAGGCCAACTGGTGCCGGCTGCGCCAGGATTGCCACAGCAGCCTGCGTCGTTTCCAACGCAGCCGGTATTTCTGGGTCGGGCTGATGCGGGGAAGCTGGGCGTTGACGGGGGTCAAAGGTGGCTCATTTCTCGTAGGTGACGGTTTGATACCAGCGCCACGCGTCGATGGTCATCGTCTCTAACGTTGACGTTTTGCCCTCCAACCCAGCTCTCCGCCGGCGTGCACCGAGCCTGACACCAGCTTGGTGCAATCCCCTGCGTGGCGCGGCCCGACGAGCGCGGTTGGTAACGGTTTTGGACTGCTCGATGAGCCCAAGAACCGAGAACTTCGACCCGGTGCCCAGATTGAACACACGGCTGCCATTGCCCATTTGAATCCAGTTCAAGCCGAGAAAATGCGCAGCGACTAGTTCGCAGACATGAACGTAGTCGCGGATGCTGGTTCCGTCTGGCGTGTCGTAGTCTGTGCCGAACAAGGTCAAGCCATCCCGTTTGCCATCAATCGCATCCAGCACCACATTATCTTGATCGCCATAGGTTGCGCAGGTTGAGGAAAAAACGAAATCCAGACAGTTTGCGGCCACTGCGGCCTCGATCAGAGTCAGCGAGCCAGTCACATTGTTCGACCAATAGCGCGCGGGCTCTTTCATGGCCTCACCCACTTGGCTGAGGGCGGCGAAATGCATCACGGCCTGAGGTTGATACTTGGCAAAAACCTCGTCCAGGCTCGCGCGGTCATGCTGGCCGCCCTGTTCAGACGGGCCAAACTTGACCGCATCCTGCCAGCCGGTGAAAAGATTGTCGTAGGTAACCGGCACAAAGCCTGATTGCGCCAGCGCTTTGCAAGCATGAGAGCCGATGTAGCCTGCGCCACCCGTCACAAGGGTCGTTTTTGTATCAGGTCCAGTGGTCATAGTTGGCTGCTTCTAGACCAACTTGGCAGGCTCGGTCAGGGGGAAAAGCGATCACTCCAACCCCATATCTGCCATCATCGCTTCGATCTTGGGCACGTCCTGAGGGTTGTTCAGCTCCCAAAACTGACGGCCCTTGGCTTCGACCTCGACGCATAGAACCTTGCGGCCGTTTTCCATGAAGCGCAGCTGTTCCAGACCTTCCAACTGCTCTAGCGGGCCGGTAGGCCAGCTGGGGTAGGCAGACAACGCATCTGGGCGGTAGGCATATACACCTACATGGTGAAACACCGGGGTTGGATCCGTGCCCGTATAGCTGTTGGAGGCGAAAGGCACCACTTCTTTCGAGAAATACATCGCACTGTTATCGCTGGCAAAAACGGCGGTCGTGCCGCCGACGCGCCCGTGTTTGCGATCATTGAGCAGGCTATTCAGCGCCTCTCCGTCGCAGCGCAGAACGGGCGTCGCGACACCGGCCTCGGGCGCGTCGCGCAGGCCGGAGATCAGGTCCTCGACAAACCAATGCGGTGTCAGCGGCGCGTCGCCTTGCAAGTTTACGATGATCTCGTAGCTACCACCCAAAACCTCATGTGCCTCGGCACAGCGTTCGGTGCCGTTCTGGCAGGTTTCCGAGGTCATCACGACCTCGGCCCCGAACCCCTCGGCGGCGTCCCGGATGCGGTCGTCATCTGTGGCGACAACGACCTTGTCCACGCCTGACACAGACTTGGCCGCTCGCCATGAACGCTCGATCAGTGTCATGGCTTTGCCCGTTGCGCCAGTCAGCGGCACCAAAGGCTTGCCCGGATAGCGGGATGAGGCGTAGCGGGCGGGAATGGCGATCAGAACGGACATCAGGCTTCCTTCAACTCAACACCCGGAGCGTAGGCGATGAAGAACGGGTTTGCATAGCCGTCCTTGCCATAGGTCAACGGTGTGTGGTCGTCGAACCGGACCACCTGACCACCAGCCCCTGCCAGTACAGCGTGCCCGGCGGCGGTGTCCCACTCCATCGTGCGTCCGACCCGTGGGTAGAGATCCGCCTCACCCGTTGCGACCAGACAGAACTTGAGGGACGAGCCCGCGCTCTTGCTGTCCTGCACCTGATATTTGTTGATGTAATCCTCGGTTGCCTGATCCCGGTGCGATTTAGAGGCGACGATCAGAAGGGCAGAATTGTCCGGATTAGAGACTGAAATCGACGTGATCTCCCCCGCGTGGACTTTATCCAATGCGCCGGTTTCCTCAACCGATTGCCCATCGGCTTGGGTATAGAACATGCGACCGCGCGCAGGGGCATAGACGACACCGCGCGTGGGGGTACCGTTTTCGACCAGTGCGATATTGACGGTGAAATCTCCGCGCCGATTGATGAATTCCTTGGTGCCATCCAACGGATCAACGATCAGGAATGTTTCGCCCTTTTCGGAATGCGAGGCGCCCTGTTCTTCGGTCACCAGCAGGATGTCGGGGAAGGCGGCGCGCAGCCCTTCTGAGATCAACGCATCGGCGGCCTCATCAGCCTCGGTCACGGGGCTTTCGTCGGATTTGACCTTCACATCGAAGGTGTCCGAGTTGTAGATTTCCATGATCTTGTCACCGGCTTCCAGTGCCAGACGTCGGATGACGGGGATAAGGGCGTCGTAGGTCACAAAAAAGCTCCGATTTGGTAGTTTATTGATCGAATGTGGTGACGGACTTATGATGTGCTGGTTACCGAACGGCAAGGTATTCGTGAAAGACTGAGGTCAACAGAGCAGGAAAGACTCGACACGTGTTCTATTTCAGGAGTAACAAGACCCTGCTGGGTGGTGCCTTCACCACGGTCGAGCTGATCTTTCATGCCGTTGTGCGCGATATCCGCACCCAACACGCAAACGCGGTGGTCGCGATTTTGCGCAGTATTATCCAGGTCCTTGTGATGGTGCTGGTGTTTTACTTGATTATGTCCTTCATGGGCACGCGGGTGGCCAAGGTGCGTGGTGACCTTGTTTTGTATCTCTTGTCAGGCGTGTTCCTGTTCTTGCTGCATATTCGGGCTGTAAAACAGGTCGCAGGTGTGGGAGCGGGCAACAACCCGATGATGCTGCACTCACCTATGAACATGGTGATCACGATCGTGGCCACGGCGCTCGGGACGCTCTACACCATGATGGTGACTATGTTTGTCATCCTGTTCATCTACCATGCCGCAGTAAAACCGTTGGCAATCGAACAGCCGGGGCCTGCCTTTGCGATGGTGCTTTTGTCGTGGTTCACCGGATGTGCGGTGGGGTTGGTTTTGATGGCGCTGCGGCCTTGGTTTCCAATGACGGCAGGCATTCTGACCACGGTGTACCGACGGTTGCAGATGATCTTCTCTGGCAAGATGTTTTTAGCCAATGCGCTGGGCGGATACATGTTGATGCTGTTCACCTGGAACCCGTTGTTTCATTTGATCGACCAATGCCGCGGTTTTGTGTTCCGCAACTATTACCCGCGCAACACAAGCTGGGAATATGCGGTCTGGGTTGGCGTCGCGCTGGTGATGATCGGCCTGCTGGGCGTCTTCTTCACCAAGAAACACGTCTCACAAAGCTGGAGCGCGCGCCGCTAAAGCGCAACGCGCAGGGTTAGGTTGATCCGCCCGCCTTTGGGTAGCAGTTTGGATGATTTGAACCGGATGCGGTCCACGCCGTGATAGGTCAATCGCGCTGGGCCGCCCATGATCACCACATCGCCCGAGTTCAGCCAGATGGATTCCGTCTTGCCTCCGCGTGTTGTGTTGCCGATGCGGAACAGCGCGTCATCGCCGAGCGAGACCGACAGCACAGGCCATGAGAAATCGGCCTCATCTTTGTCCTGATGCAGGCCCATCTTCGCGTCTTCGCCATAGTAGTTGATCAGGCAGCAATCCGGCGCGCGATCACGCCCCACCAGATCGTGCCAGATCGCAAGGACAAGTTCGGGGATCTTGGGCCAGTTCATGCCCCCGGGATGCTGGCCCTGATAGCGGTAGCCCGCCTTGTCCGTCACCCATCCCAAATCCCCGGCAGAGGTCATGCGCACCGACATCTCTTTGCCCGATGGTGTCACGGGGCGGAACAGGGGCGCAGATTTCAGAATCGGGCGCAGCGCATCGATCAGCCGGCTCTGGGCGGCATTGTCCAGATAGCCTTTCCTGATCTCAAATCCCCGTAAAAGCAGCCGAGCCATGCCGGATTCCCCATTCCTTACCAAATCCTTGCCAAAAAAGGCCGCAGATTCCCGAAAACCTGCAATTCAGAATGCTTGCAGGCCTCTGGTCCGGCCCTTATATACGCCGAGACGCGCGATGGTGTAGTGCTGTCGCGCACATCAGATCGGGGACGGGATGCCATAACGGGTCCGGCCCTCGGGACATCGCCTTGAAGAGAAAGGGATTGAAAATATGGGAAAAGTAATCGGGATTGACCTCGGCACCACCAACTCGTGTGTTGCGATCATGGATGGCTCGCAGCCGAAGGTCATCGAAAACGCCGAAGGGGCGCGGACCACGCCCTCGATCGTCGCCTTCACCGAAGATGAGCGACTGGTCGGTCAGCCTGCAAAACGTCAGGCGGTCACCAACCCCGACAACACGATCTTTGGCGTCAAGCGTCTGATCGGTCGTCGTGTGGATGATGCAGAAGTCGAAAAAGACAAGAAAATGGTGCCGTACGCCATCGTCAATGGCGGCAATGGCGACGCGTGGGTTGAAGCCCGCGGTGAAAAGTACTCCCCGAGCCAAATCTCGGCCTTCACTCTGGGCAAGATGAAGGAAACCGCAGAAAGCTATCTGGGTGAGGAAGTCACGCAGGCGGTTATTACCGTTCCGGCATATTTCAACGATGCTCAGCGTCAGGCCACCAAAGACGCCGGTAAAATCGCCGGTCTGGAAGTGCTGCGGATCATTAACGAACCGACAGCGGCTGCTCTGGCTTATGGTCTGGACAAGGAAGAAACCCAAACCATCGCGGTCTATGACCTTGGTGGCGGTACCTTCGACGTGACCATTCTGGAAATCGACGACGGGTTGTTCGAAGTTAAGTCGACCAACGGTGACACCTTCCTGGGTGGTGAAGACTTTGACATGCGCATCGTCAACTACCTTGCGGATGAGTTTAAAAAGGAACACGGTGTCGACCTGTCGCAAGACAAGATGGCTCTGCAACGTCTGAAAGAAGCCGCTGAAAAAGCCAAGATCGAACTGTCCTCGACCTCGCAGACCGAAATCAACCAGCCGTTCATCTCAATGGGGTCGAACGGTCAGCCGCTGCACATGGTCATGAAGCTGACCCGTGCCAAGCTGGAATCGCTGGTTTCGGACCTGATCAAAAAGTCGATGAAGCCTTGCGCCGCTGCTCTGAAAGATGCCGGTCTGTCGGCTGCTGACGTGGACGAAGTTGTTCTGGTCGGTGGTATGACCCGGATGCCGAAAGTGATCGAAGAGGTCACCAAATTCTTCGGTAAAGAGCCCCACAAAGGTGTGAACCCGGACGAAGTGGTTGCCATGGGCGCCGCGATTCAGGCCGGTGTTCTGCAAGGTGACGTCAAAGACGTGGTTCTGCTGGACGTTACCCCGCTGTCGCTGGGCATTGAGACGCTGGGTGGCGTGTTCACCCGTCTGATCGACCGCAACACCACGATCCCGACCAAGAAGTCTCAGGTC
Organism: Ruegeria sp. AO1; assembly: GCF_056535985.1. Taxonomy (NCBI): domain Bacteria; kingdom Pseudomonadati; phylum Pseudomonadota; class Alphaproteobacteria; order Rhodobacterales; family Roseobacteraceae; genus Ruegeria; species Ruegeria sp. AO1. Next base: position 3,350,252 of record NZ_JBQFJC010000001.1, on the reverse strand, counting down.
TTCTCGACCGCCGAGGACAACCAGAACGCCGTAACCATCCGCGTGTTCCAGGGTGAGCGTGAAATGGCTGCGGACAACAAGATCCTGGGTCAGTTCAACCTCGAAGATATCCCGCCGGCGCCGCGCGGTATGCCTCAGATCGAGGTGACTTTTGACATCGACGCCAACGGCATTGTCTCGGTTTCGGCCAAGGACAAAGGCACCGGCAAAGAGCAGAAGATCACCATCCAAGCCTCGGGCGGTCTGTCCGACGAGGACATCGAAAAGATGGTCAAGGACGCCGAAGAGAACGCGGAAGCCGACAAGGAACGCCGCGAGCTGGTCGACGCCAAGAACCAGGCGGAAAGCCTCATCCATTCGACCGAGAAGTCGATGGAAGAGCACTCCGACAAGGTCGATCCGACCACCATCGAAGCCATTGAGCTTGCAATTGCCGCGCTGAAGGACGAGCTGGAAACCGAGAACGCCGACAAGATCAAGTCCGGCATCCAGAACGTCACCGAAGCTGCTATGAAGCTGGGCGAAGCCATCTACAAGGCGCAAGCCGAAGAAGGCGAGGAAGAGCCTGCAGCAGCAGATGCGGGTCCTGCGGATGATGACATTGTCGACGCCGAGTTCGAAGATCTGGACGACGACAAGCGTAAGTAACCGGTAACCGGGCCAATCTGGGCCGGTCCGCTTGCCGGGCCGGCCCGATTACGTTGAGGCAGAAGGGAAAACTGATGTCAAAACGCGACTACTATGATGTGCTTGGTGTCACCAAGGGCGCATCTGCGGATGAGATCAAGAAAGGTTTTCGCAAGAAAGCCAAGGAATTGCATCCCGACCGTAACAAGGACAACCCGGATGCCGAGGCGCAGTTCAAAGAGGCGAACGAAGCCTATGACGTGCTGCGCGATGCTGACAAAAAAGCGGCCTATGACCGTTTTGGTCATGCCGCTTTTGAAAATGGCATGGGCGGTGGTGGCCGTCCGGGCGGCGGATTTGGTCAGGGTGACTTCTCCAGCGCGTTCTCGGATGTGTTCGATGATCTCTTCGGCGACTTCATGGGCGGACAACGTGGTGGCGGCGGCGGACGTCGCGCGGCACGCGGGTCCGACCTGCGCTATAATCTGCGCGTAACGCTGGAAGAGGCTTTCTCGGGCCTGCAGAAAACCATCAACGTCCCCGCAGCCGTGGCTTGTTCGGCCTGTGATGGCTCGGGTGCAGAGGGTGGTGTTGAACCTACGACATGTCCAACCTGCTCAGGCATGGGTAAGGTCCGGGCGCAGCAAGGGTTCTTTACCGTTGAGCGGACTTGTCCGACCTGTTCGGGCCTTGGGCAAATCATCAAAAACCCCTGTAAATCCTGCAATGGCGCGGGTCGTGTGGAAAAAGAACGCGCGCTTTCGGTCAATATCCCAGCTGGTGTTGAGACCGGTACACGCATCCGCCTGGCGGGTGAGGGTGAAGCCGGTATGCGCGGCGGCCCTCCGGGTGACCTCTATATCTTTGTTGAGGTCTCGGACCACAAACTGTTCGAACGTGACAGCGTGAATCTCTATTGCCGCGTGCCTGTCAGCATGGCCAAAGCCGCGCTGGGCGGGTCCATCGAGGTGCCGACCATTGATGGCGGGCGCGGACGGGTGCAGATCCCGGCGGGCAGCCAGTCGGGTCGCCAAATGCGCCTGCGCGGAAAGGGCATGCCTGCTTTGCGGGGTGGTGGCATCGGTGACATGTTCATCGAACTGGCTGTGGAAACTCCGGTCAACCTCACCTCTCGCCAGAAAGAACTTTTGCGTGAGTTTGATGATTTGGGTGAGGATAACCACCCAGAATCAAAAAGCTTTTTCTCATCCGTGAAGTCCTTCTGGGATGGGATGAAAAGCTAAGTTCAGGCCGCTCTAACTGGGGGGGCCTTTTTCGATCGAGGCTCTGATCCCGCCGCCCCACACGTCTCTGTCGCCGGGTGGCTCGGCCTTCCAAAGGATGTGATCCTTCATTCATCTGTCGCAAATAGCTTCGGAGCGCGGGGCAGGTTCCCGCAAACTCCACCCTTCCTCTGGCCCTATTTTATTGAAGATATTGGCCATACGATACGCGGATTGAGGCTTGATTTTCCAGACCGGTCCTGAGATTGTCCGCATCAACCGTTGGGGTGCCCTTATGGAAGGGCTGAGAGGCGCAAGCGCTAACCCATCGAACCTGATCCGGGCAATTCCGGCGTAGGGAACGGTCTAAAGCAAACAGACGTTTTCCATGCCCGAGTTGCTCAAAATAGATGGAGCAACGACGTGGCACCTATTGCCTTGACCATAGCAGGATCCGACAGCGGCGGCGGCGCGGGCATTCAGGCCGATCTCAAGGCGATGTCGGCTTTGGGTGTTTTCGGGGCCAGCGTGATCACCGCCGTTACTGCTCAAAACACGCAGGCAGTTACGGCCGTGCATGTTATTCCGTCGGAGGTCATCTCGGCCCAGATCCAAGCGGTGCTCAGCGATCTGGATGTGCGCGCTATCAAGATCGGAATGCTGGCGACGCCGGAGATTATTGAGACCGTGGCGCAGGGGATTTCCGAGTTTCAAGGACCGGTCGTTCTGGACCCCGTGATGATTGCGAAATCCGGTGATGCCCTTCTGGCCGATGAGGCAGTTCAAACGCTACGCGACGTTCTGCTGCCCCGTGCAACCGTTCTGACGCCAAACCTACCCGAGGCGGCATGTTTGCTGGATCGAGGTGATGCCGACACGCCTGAGGCGATGGTTGAACAGGGCAAAGCGCTGTGCGCTTTGGGTGCACAAGCGGTTTTGATGAAGGGCGGTCATGGCAAGGGGGATGTCTGCCATGATCTGCTGATCGACGAAAACGGGGTGATTGCCGAATTTCAGGCCCCAAGGAAGGCCACCCGAAACACCCATGGAACGGGTTGCACGCTGTCCTCATCTATCGCTGCCGGTTTGGCCCAAGGCCTGACGCTTGTCGATGCCGTGGCGCAGGCGCACGAGTATCTGCAGGGCGCAATCGCGCGGGCTGATGAGCTGAAGATCGGTGCGGGCCACGGACCTGTTCATCACTTCCACCGGGTTTGGCCTGCGTGACCCTCTGGTCCGTCATAGGCGCCGGTGTAGCTGGTTTGGCCGTTGCGTCCGAGCTGGTCTCGCGCGGGGCAAAGGTACAGGTTTTCGATCCCGGCGGCCCCCCAGGCCCGCATGGATGTTCCTGGTGGGCGGGCGGTATGTTGGCCCCGTGGTGCGAGTATGAAAACGCCGAGGAACCTGTCCTCAGGCTGGGTCAATCCGCCATTGACTGGTGGGCCTCCCGAACTCAGGTCCAACGATGCGGGACTCTGGTCGTGGCCAATGCGCGGGACATCCCGGATTTGCGCAGATTTGCCCGTCGGACGAATTCCTACTCCGATGTGGATCGGGCGAAAATCGCCGAATTAGAGCCTGATCTGCATGGATTCGGAAAGGGGTTGTACTTCGATCAAGAAGCGCATCTTGACCCCCGTCAGGCGTTGTTGGACCTGCACCGAAGACTCAAAGACAAGGGCGTCGAATTCCACCGCAAACTCGCCCCTGCGCAGCTGGAAAACGCCATCGATTGTCGAGGGCTGCACGCGCGGGAATACCTGCATGATCTGCGTGGCGTAAAGGGCGAGATGCTGGTGGTGCGTTGCCCCGATGTGACGTTGTCACGCCCCGTGCGCCTGTTGCACCCGCGGATGCCGCTCTACATCGTGCCGCGTGGCGAGGGTATTTACATGCTGGGCGCGACCATGATCGAGAGCGAAGACAGCAGCCGGATCACCGCGCGCTCAATGCTGGAACTGCTCAGCGCGGCCTACGCTTTGAACCCGGCCTTTGGTGAGGCTGAGGTGCTGGAAATTGGCGTCGATCTGCGCCCTGCCTTTCCCGACAACCTGCCGCGCATCCGGCGCTTGGGCCGGACGATCTATGCCAATGGCCTCTACCGCCATGGCTACCTGTTGGCCCCAGCCCTGGCACAGGGCGTGGCCGATCTGGCGCTTGAGAACAAACATTCGGAGATGGTCGATGAAGATCGTGCTTAATGGCGACCCCAAAGAGGTAAAGGCCTCGACCTTGGCAGAGCTGCTAGAGGAATGCGGTTTCTCGGGCCGTGTTGCAACGGCGGTGAACGAGGAATTCGTGCCCTCCAGCCTGCGCATTGCCCATGCCCTGTCCGAAGGTGACCGGGTCGAAATCCTGTCGCCGATGCAAGGAGGGTGAGGATGAAAAGCTTTTATGGCGTCGCTCTGCCCAACCCTCTGATGCTGGGCACCGCGCAATATCCCAGCCCCGCTATTCTAGAACAGGCGTTCCGCGACAGCGGCGCGGGTGTGGCGACTGTCTCTTTGCGGCGGGAATCGGGGGCCGGGCAGACCTTTTGGCAGATGATCCGTGATCTGGGCGTGCTGGTGCTGCCCAACACTGCCGGGTGTCATACGGTCAAAGAGGCGGTGACCACCGCGCATATGGCCCGCGAAGTGTTTGAGACCAAGTGGATCAAGCTGGAGCTGATCGGCCATACCGACAGTCTGCAGCCGGACGTCTTCCAGTTGGTCGAGGCCGCGCGCATCCTGACCGAGGATGGGTTCGAGGTCTTCCCTTACACAACCGACGACCTGATCGTGGGTGAACGGCTGCTTGAGGCCGGATGCGAGGTCCTGATGCCCTGGGGTGCGCCCATCGGCTCGGGCCGGGGGCTGAACAATGAATATGCCCTGCGCGCAATGCGGGCCGAGTTCCCGGATGTCCCGCTGGTGATTGATGCCGGGATCGGCCTGCCCAGCCATGCGGCCCACGCGATGGAGCTGGGATATGACGCCGTATTGTTGAACACAGCCGTCGCTCGCGCCGGTGATCCGGCGTTGATGGCAAAGGCCATGATTCGCGCGGTTGAGGCCGGGCAGCTGGCCCATCAGGCCGACCCGATTGAGGCCCGCGACATGGCCGAGCCCTCAACTCCCGTTGTTGGAAAGGCGTTCCTGTCATGAGTTTGGACCGTTTCTACCCGATCTTTGACCACTCGGACTGGCTGCGGCGGATGCTGCCCTTAGGTGTAAAGCTGGTGCAGCTGCGCATGAAGGACCAGCCGGACGAAGTTGTCCGGGCCGAGATCGCAACCTCTCGCGATCTGTGCAAGCAGCATGGCGCGGTTCTGGTGGTGAACGACTTTTGGCAGGCCGCGATAGATGCGGGTTGCGACTGGATCCATCTGGGGCAGGAGGATCTGGATGATGCCGACCTCAAAGCGATCCGAAAAGCGGGTCTAAAGCTGGGCGTTTCTACCCATGACGATGATGAACTAGAACGCGTTCTGGCCATGGACCCCGACTACGTCGCGCTGGGGCCGGTCTATCCGACGATCCTGAAAAAGATGAAGTGGGAGCAGCAAGGCCTGCCGCGAGTCACCGAGTGGAAGGCTCGCGTGGGCGATATCCCTCTGGTCGGGATCGGCGGTATGAGCGTCGAACGCGCGCCCGGCGTGCTTGAGGCGGGGGCCGATATCATCTCTGTGGTTACGGACATCACCTTGAACGCCGACCCCGAGGCGCGGGTCCGCCAGTGGATCGAGGCCACCAGATGAGCCGCTACACCCGCCAGATGATCCTGCCTGAGGTCGGGGCCGAAGGGCAGGCGCGCCTGTCCAAGGCGCGGGTCTTGGTGGTCGGGGCGGGCGGATTAGCGGCTCCGGTCCTGCCTTTGCTGACAGGGGCGGGCGTTGGCCATCTGACGATCCTCGATGCGGATGACGTGGCCCAGTCGAACCTGCATCGACAGACGCTGTTTTCTGAGGCTAATTGCGGACGCTCAAAGGTCGAAGTAGCAGCCGATCGCTGCCGTGCTTTGAATTCTGATATCGACGTCGTCGCGCTAAAACAGGCTCTAACAAGCGAAAATGCGGCTGGTTTTGTTTCACAGGCCGATCTGATCCTCGACTGTGCGGACAGCTATGCCGCCAGCTACACCCTGTCGGATATCTGCCTGACCTTGGGCAAACCATTGGTCAGCGCATCGGTGTTGGGCCTGTCTGGTTATGTCGGAGCATTCTGCGGCGGTGCGCCGTCACTGCGGGCCGTGTTCCCCGAGGCTCCGACCAGCGGGGCGAGCTGTGCTACGGCAGGTGTGCTGGGGCCAGTCGTGGGGATGATCGGCGCGATACAGGCGCAGATGGCGTTGGCTTTGATCCTCGGCCTCGACCCGTCGCCCCTAGGCCAGATGGTGCAGGTGGATGCCCGGACCTTCCGAAGCTCTAGCTTCCGTTTTGACGCAGCGCCTGAGCCTGAACATTCCTTTGCCTTCGTTGCCGCCTCGCAGCTGTCCTCAGATGATATGATTGTTGAGCTTCGGGACGAGGATGAAGCTCCTCAACCCATCCACCCTCTGGCACGTCGCTTAAACGTGGAGCACATGAAATCAGAGCCTAACAAGGAAAAACGACTGGCTTTGTGCTGTGCAACTGGCCTGCGCTCCTGGCGTGCGGCTGAACAGATTGAACCGGACTGGCCGGGCGAGATTGTCCTCGTTGCGGCCTCAACCTCGTGAGTGAAAAGGAAACGCGAGATATGAAAAAGCTGATGACAGCCATCGCCCTTCTGGCCGCTGCGCCGGCCTGGGCCGAAGACAAGATGACCGTTCTTCTGGATTGGTTCATAAACCCCGATCACGGCCCGATCATCGTGGCGCAGGAAAACGGTTATTTCGCCGAGCAAGGCCTCGAGGTCGAGATCGTTCCACCCGCCGACCCGTCCGCCCCGCCGCGTCTGGTGGCCGCTGGTCAGGCCGAACTGGCCGTATCCTATCAGCCGCAACTGCACCTGCAGATCCACGAAGGCCTGCCGCTGAAACGCGTCGGCACGCTGGTCGCGACTCCTCTGAACTGCTTACTGGTTCTGGAAGATGGCCCGATTAAGTCGCCCGCTGACCTGAAGGGCAAGAAAATCGGCTTCTCGGTCGCGGGCGTGGAAGAGGCTGTTCTGACCACCGTTCTGGGTAAATATGGCGTGACTCTGGACGATGTTGAATTGATCAACGTGAACTTCTCGCTCTCACCGTCGCTGATGACCGGCCAAGTGGATGCGGTGATCGGCGCCTATCGGAACTTCGAGCTGAACCAGATGGATATCGAAGGCCGCCCCGGCACCTGCTTCTATATCGAGGAAGAGGGCGTGCCGTCTTACGACGAACTGATCTACGTCGCCAACCCCGAGACGATGGATAAGGACAAGATCGCGCGTTTCCTGGCGGCGACCGAAAAAGCGACCCAGTACATTGTCAACAATCCCGAAGAAAGCTGGGAGATTTTCGCCGCGACTTCGCCCGAGTTGCAGGATGAGCTGAATGCTCGCGCGTGGGTCGACACTCTGCCGCGCTTTGCTCTGCGCCCGGCGGGTTTTGATGCGGGCCGTTATGCCCGATTTGAGACCTTCCTGAATGAAAGCGGCATGATCGATAGCGTTCTGCCGGTCAGCGACATCACCATCGACGTGACCGCGCAATGAGCGACTATGGCAAGGCCTTCACACTGATGCGTGATGCGGCGCAGGGACCGTGGCGGGACTACACCCGCCACGCCTTTGTTGAAGGGATGAAGGACGGCACTCTGCCCCGAGAGGCGTTCCTGCATTACCTGCGTCAGGATTATGTGTTCCTGATCCATTTCAGCCGCGCCTGGGCGCTGGCGGTGGTGAAATCAGAAACGCATTCCGAAATGCTGACGGCTGTGGGCACCGTGAACGCTTTGGTCGCAGAAGAGATGCAGCTGCATATCGGTACCTGCGAAGCGGCCGGTATCTCTCAGGAGGAGCTGTTTGCAACCCCGGAACGTGCCGAAAATCTTGCCTATACGCGGTTCGTGCTGGAGGCCGGGTATAGTGGCGATCTGTTGGACTTGCTGGCAGCGCTGGCACCCTGTGTGATGGGATACGGAGAAATCGGGTCTCGACTGGCCTCCGAGGCCACATCCGAGACCTATCGCGACTGGATCAATACCTATGCTGGTGAGGACTACCAGGGTGCGTGCAAGGCGGCCGGCGAACTGCTGGATTCGGCTCTAACACGACGTCTTGGGGCGGATATCGAGGCCTCTCCGCGCTGGGATCGTCTGTGCCAGACCTTCCGAACCGCCACAGAGCTAGAGGTCAATTTCTGGCAAATGGGTCTGACCCCATGACCCCGGCGCCCGATCTAACTATCAGCGGACACGCGAGTATTGGCGATACGCCCTTGTTCGCACCGCTGACTCTGACCCTTGGGGCGGTACAGTGGACTTGTCTGTTAGGTGGATCGGGCGTTGGCAAAACCACGGTTCTGCGCCTGATCGCAGGGTTGGAGACAGGCGCGGATTTCACCGGTCAGATATCGGCCAGCGATGGCCAAACGGTCCCGACTCGCGTGGCCTATATGGCGCAGGACGACCTGCTGCTGCCTTGGGCGACGGTGGCGCAAAACGTCTCGCTCGGCGCGCGGTTGCGGGGTGAGAAACCCGATCTGGATCGCCGGGACCGTCTGATTGAACGGATGCGCCTGCAAGATCACATGGCCAAGAAACCGTCGGAGCTGTCCGGAGGCCAACGACAGCGCGTCGCCTTGGCGCGGACACTGATGGAAGATCGCCCCATCGTGCTGTTGGATGAGCCATTCTCGGCCCTCGACGCGCGCACCCGCGCGGACATGCAGGATCTGGCCGCAGAGGCGCTGCAGGGCCGGACGGTCCTTCTGGTCACCCACGACCCGGCCGAGGCCGCACGTTTGGGCCAATCCATCGTCGTGATGACGCAGCAGGGGCTGACGCCCTGTGCTCCGCCTGCCGCGCCCGCACCGCGCCATGTGGATGATCTGGAGACATTGGAAACCCAAGGCGCGCTACTGAAACTATTGAGAGAGGCGGCATGAAACTCCTCTCTGCCCTCGCCGCAACCTTGTTCGCTCTGGCCGTCTGGCAAGCGATTGTCAGCCTGACCGGCCTGCCCAAATTCATCCTGCCCGGCCCGGCGCTTGTGGCCGAGACCTGGTGGCAGAACCGCTGGGTGATTGCGGAACATACTTGGATTACCGCGGTTGAGGTCGTGATCGGCCTGGCGGTTGGTACCGTTCTAGGCGTTGTCACCGCGCTGCAACTGGCCAATTCACGGGCCGCACGGGTGCTGGTGCAGCCGATGCTGGTTTTCACGCAGGCTTTGCCGGTCTTTGCGCTGGCGCCGCTTCTGACCCTGTGGCTGGGCTACGGCCTTTGGTCCAAGGTCGCGATGGCGGTTCTGATCATCTACTTTCCGATCACCTCATCCTTCTTTGACGGTCTGATGAGGACCCCGCCCGGATATCTCGATCTGGCGCGTACGATGCAGGCAGGCCCGCGTTCGATCCTGTGGCACATCCGTATCCCGGCGGCGTTGCCTTCGCTAGCCTCGGGGATGCGATTGGCGGCGGTCTATGCGCCGATTGGCGCGGTGATCGGCGAATGGGTCGGGTCCTCGCAAGGGTTGGGCTACCTGATGCTGCTGGCCAATGGCCGGGCCAAGACCGATCTGATGTTCGCGGCCATGCTGACTTTGGGCGTGCTCTCGATCCTGCTGCATATGCTGGTGCGCCGCGCCACCGCGCGCATGGCCGGTGAGGCGCGTTAACCTTTCAGAAACCGATTCTGCGCCAAGGTAAGGCCCATGACACAGGACGCCTTTGCCGAAGCCCCGATGCTTTTCGATACGGACGAAGCGCCAGCGCAGCCGCTGCCGACGGGTCGGTTACCCTCCTACATCAAAGACCATCGCAAGCGGCTGCGCGAACGGTTCATGTCTGGCGGCTCGGGCGCTATGCCGGACTATGAGTTGCTGGAACTGGTGTTGTTTCGATCCATCCCGCGTCAGGACGTGAAACCGCTGGCCCGGCTGCTGATGGATACGTTCGGGGACTTCAACCGCGTTTTGACTGCGCCTGAAGAACGGTTGCGTCAAATCAAAGGCGTTGGCGAAACCGTCATCACCGATCTGAAAATCCTGGAGGCCTGCGCCCATCGCATGGCCCGCTCGCGGGTGATGCAGCGACATGTGATTTCGGGCTGGGATGCCTTGCTGGACTATTGCCATACCACCATGGCACATCGCGAAATTGAACAGTTTAGAGTCTTTTTTCTGGACCGTAAGAACGTCCTGATCGCAGATGAGGAGCAGGCCAAGGGCACCGTCGATCACGTGCCGGTCTATCCGCGCGAAGTGGCGAAACGGGCGTTGGAACTGAACGCCTCAGCCCTGATTCTGGTGCATAACCACCCGTCGGGCGATCCCACACCGTCGCAATCGGATATCGACATGACCAACCGTATTCAGGATGCCTGCACGGCTTTGGGGCTGACCCTGCACGACCACCTGATCATCGGAAAATCAACCGAGCTGAGCTTCCGGTCCGAGGGGTATTTGTGACGGGAAGAGTTGTGTTTTCAGTTGATTGCCCAAACGACTGAAGTTGTTGTCTGGGTTGAGAGTTCCAATTTGTCCGATTCATTTTGATGAGGACAGCTTCTCGCTTTCGTCCATTTTGCCTTTATCCAAATGCGTCACGGGGTTTGTGCATAGTGTTGCGTCTCACCGGAAAGAGCGTCGCGTATCTAGAGATCATACATGGTCTCCGCGCGGCTGGCGGAACACTCATTGCTTGCAGAGGCGGTTTCGTCCGAGTTTCTGTCCGACATCGTCACTCTCTAGTTCACCCAAACCTCAACCCGTCGGTTTGTTTTTCGGCCCCACTCAGTGTCATCGCAGGCCATGGGCATCGCCTCTCCGAAGCCTTCAGTTGTGATCTTGATACTGTCGGGGATTTCGGTCTCAATGGCGGCCAGAACCGCGTTGCGTACGGTTTGCGCCCTGCGATGGGCGATCCGGGCATTGGCGCTGGCGCCTCCATCCCCGTCGCTGAACCCGGCAAAGACAAGCTTGCGAGGGGTCAAACTGCCGGACTCAAGTGCCTGGGCCAATTGCAGAATATTGGACCGTGATTGCGCATCCGGGCGAGAGCTTCCCGGCTCGAACCGGAAGGAGATCGACAGTCTAGATAATGGCCGCAGAGTTTCGACCATATGTTGAAGCTCTTCCAGCCCGACCTCGGCCCCTCCGGAAACGATGGCATTGGCAAGACGATCCCCTTGCAGCCCAATGGGCAGGTTCTCGGTCGCTTGATCGACAAACCCGGCCTGCCGTATCGCCATCTGCGCGTCGCCTGAGCGGGTATAGGCCAGAAACTGGCGCGCGATCCGAGGCAGGCGGCGTTGTGGCAGGTAGAGGAACATCGGAGAGGTCAGCGGGTAATCCTCGGTTTTGATTGACTGGCGGGTCGCAGCAAGGGCATGTCCGCAGCCTCCAGCCAAAGGCAGTGCGCGGGTCGAGCCTGAGGCCGCCTGCGTCGTGATGCCGATCGAAAACGGGTCATTGGCCACTGCTTGTACAAGATCGCGATTGCGCTCGTGGCGGAGAACGCCTTCGGACAGCACTGCCTGAGCGGGGAAGAGTAGCTGATCCTCGACATCCTGGGACAAGCCTGAACCGGCGTCCGGCATGTGAAGGGCAATCGGAGCGTCCGGCCCTTCCAGGTCTGTCCAGTTGGTGATCTCGCCCGACAGAACACGGACCAGATCCGCAGGTGAGATCTGCTGAACGGTATTCTCTGGCGCAACCACTGGGACGATCGCATCCAGCGCCACAATCCGCGCGCGGCGGGGATGGGTCAGATCGCCCAGACCTGCAGCCTCGGCCGCATCGCGTTCCTCATCCCGGATTTCGCGTTGCGCCATCACGATATCGGCGTCGTTGTCCATGAGGTCGGCAAACCCCTGATCCGTCGTTCCAACGCGAAAGAACAGGCGGGCGAGAGGGGCCGTGCGGTCTGGCTGGCGCAGCTCATAGGCAAAGCTGCGCGCGTTCACGCGCGATGGGGTTGCTGTCAGACCTTCTTGCCGGGCGAAGCCGATGATGAGGGCAGGCAGGACCGTCTCGGCCATGACGGATGATCCCGAGAACCGGACCTCGGCCACGAAATCGGTCAGGCTGGGGCAAGCGGGGCCGTCGCATGTGACGCCGGAGCCATCGACTGTCAGCTCTCCGAACTGGGTGTCGACCCGGTAGAATTCACCGTCGAAGCCCAGCAGGGTGCCGGAGACTTCGATCTTGCCATCATGCGATGTCAGAATAATATCCTGCGCTGCGGCTGAAACAGCCAGCGAAACAGAAAACAGTACGGCCAGCGCCGCACGAAAAAGTGTCATGAGAAGGTCGAGCCTGCCTGCGGTTTAATTTGCCGCGATTGTCAGGTCTTGGAACAGATTATTCAACACCAGAAACTCACCGACTTCGGTACAGATAGGCATCGTCAGGATCAGATCGCGCGACCGCAGCCGGCGATCACTGCGCAGTTCCAAAGACTGGACGTTCAGATCGCGCCCGCAATTGGCCTCAGTCACTTCGGTTTCAACCGTCAAAGCGACCGATCCGGTCTGTTCCGAACGCGCAGCCGGGAAAGAATAGATCTGGATATTCTGCCCATCATGGAAGCCCGCGCTGCCCAGATGGACCACAGAACCCGCGCCCTGCGATGCGCTATTGGCCGATATATGCCCCGGCTCTCCATAGCTTGCGCCGAACTCCAAGGCGTGGATTTGCAGATCGGTCTGACCTTGCCATTGCAATGCGACCCGGTCGAACTGGTCAATGTCCATGATGTGAGTGGTGGCGACCGTGCCGGTCTGATCCTCGAATGAGATCAGGAAAATGGCGTATTCGGATAGGGCCGGAATGGTCAGATCCAAGGCACCGTTTTCGTCGGTTTGCTGTGTCAGCGTCAGACCGCTGTGGTGGATTTCAACACGTTCATTGCTGCGGCAGGGGGCCTTGATCCGCAGCCGTGCATTGGCACCCATTTGGGCGGTGGCACGCGCGCTGATGCTGCAATTGGTGTGCTTTTGTGCGGCCTTCGGCGAAGGGCGCTCAATCGGTTGAGAGGGGGTCTCGTCAGAGGAAGAGGTTTGCACGATACGCTCAAGCCCGGCAATGACCGAGGCCTGATCCGCGACAGAAGCCACGGCGACAGGTTCCTGCGCGCCGTTCGGCTGCGCAGGCGCACCATATTGCATCAGGTAACCAATACCCAAGGCACAGGCGACTGTGCCGCACATGGTCACGTAATTTCTGACTACGAACAAAACACCCTCCCCAGTTGAAGGAGCGAGTCGCACTCTCGTTAAAAATCGCGGCCAATTTGTGGCCGCGAAGCGGAGCGATTGTGACTGGTATTTGTTGACGTTAGGTCAACCTGCCATGGCAGTGTTTGAATTTCTTGCCCGAGCCACAGGGGCAAGGATCGTTGCGCGAAGGATTACCCCAGGTCGACGGATCATTCTCGTCAAAGCCGGGCAGTGCATCGCCCGACGCGACGGCCTCGGCCTTGGCCTCGGCGGCACCCGCAGCTTGATCAACTGCTTGCTGAGCCTGCGCTTGCTGGGCCGCCATCTGCGCCAGCATCTCGCGCTGCTCCTCCTCGGTCAGCGGGCGCACGCGCGACAATTGCTGAGTCACGGTTTCGCGCAAACTGTCCAGCATGCCTTCGAACAGCTGGAAGCTTTCGTTCTTGTACTCGTTCAGCGGATCGCGCTGAGCGTAGCCCCGGAATCCAACGACCGAGCGCAGATGTTCCAGCGTCAGAAGATGCTCGCGCCATTTGCCATCGATGGTCTGCAGAAGGACCTGCTTTTCGATGTTGCGCATGTTCTCGGGGCCGAATGCGACAGCCTTTTGCGCCATCATCTCATCGGCGGCCTTAACCAGACGCTCGCGCAACTGTTCATCATCCACGCCTTCCTCGGCGGCCCAGTCCTGAACCGGGGCATCGATGGTCAGCTTTTCCTTGATCGCCTCATGCAGCCCATCTGTATCCCACTGATCTGCATAGGATTTCGGCGGCATGTATTCGTCGATCAAATCGTCGATCACCTGCTCGCGCATGTCCGAGACGATCTCTGACAGGTCGTCGGCTGACATGATCTCGCGCCGCTGGCTGAAGATCACCTTACGCTGATCATTCATTACGTCGTCGAATTTCAGAACGTTCTTGCGCATGTCAAAGTTGCGGCCTTCGACCTTGGATTGCGCGCGTTCCAGCGATTTGTTGACCCAGGGGTGCACGATGGCTTCGCCCTCTTTCATGCCCAGTGTGGTCAGTACCTTATCCAGACGTTCTGAACCGAAGATGCGCATAAGGTCGTCTTCGAGGCTAAGGTAGAATACCGTGCGTCCCGGATCGCCCTGACGGCCCGATCGGCCCCGCAGCTGGTTGTCGATGCGGCGGCTTTCGTGGCGTTCCGAGGCCATGACATACAGTCCACCCGCATCCAGAACCTTTTGTTTTTCCTCGGCGTGCTTGGCCTCTTCCGCAGCGCGCAGCTCGGCTGGATCGGCCTCAGGGTTTTCGGCCAGGGCCTGCAGAACCTTCATTTCCACATTGCCGCCCAGCTGAATGTCGGTACCACGACCGGCCATGTTGGTGGCGATGGTCACCGCACCGTAGCGGCCCGCATCGGCCACGATCTGGGCCTCTTGTTCGTGCTGGCGGGCGTTCAGAACGTTGTGTTCGATTTTTTCTTTGTTCAGCATCTGGCTGAGGACTTCGGATTTCTCGATCGAGGTGGTGCCGATCAGAACCGGTTGACCCTTTTCCTGGGCCTTCTTCGCTTCAGAGATAATCGCGCCGTATTTCTCCATCGCGGTACGATAAACCTGATCGTCTTCGTCGAGACGCGCAATCGGACGGTTGGTGGGGACTTCGACCACACCCAGACCGTAGATTTCCTGGAATTCTTCGGCTTCGGTCAGCGCTGTCCCGGTCATGCCGCCCAGCTTGTCATAGAGGCGGAAATAGTTCTGGAAGGTCACGCTGGCCAGAGTCACGTTCTCAGGCTGAATCTGGACGTTTTCTTTCGCCTCGATCGCTTGGTGCAGACCTTCCGACAGGCGACGGCCCGGCATCATACGGCCAGTGAATTCGTCGATCAGCACCACGTTGCCGTCACGCACGATATAGTCCTTGTCTCGCTGGAACAGTTTATGCGCACGCAGACCCTGATTGACGTGATGCACCACGGTGGTGCTTTCGGGATCATATAGAGAATGATCCTCGGGGATCAGGCCCGCGGCGATCAGTTGTTGTTCCAGAAACTCGTTGCCCTCATCGGTGAAGGTCACGTTGCGGGATTTTTCGTCCAGCGAGTAGTGATCATCACTCAGGCTCGGGATCAGCGCATCAATCGCTGTGTACAGGTCCGAACGGTCCTGCGCCGGACCCGAGATGATCAGTGGCGTCCGCGCCTCATCAATCAGGATCGAGTCGACTTCATCCACAATCGCGAAATTGTGGTATTTCTGATAGATATCGGCCATATCGGCCTTCATGTTGTCGCGCAGATAGTCGAAGCCAAGCTCATTGTTGGTGGCGTAGGTCACGTCACACGCGTAAGCGGCTTTCTTCTCGGCATCTTGCTGGCCCGACCAGATCACACCGGTGGTCATACCCAACGCGGCAAAGACTTTGCCCATCCATTCGGCATCCCGCTTGGCCAGGTATTCGTTGACGGTGACGACATGCACGCCCTTGCCGGTCAGGGCGTTCAGGTAGGCGGGGAATGTCGCCACAAGCGTTTTGCCCTCACCCGTCTTCATCTCCGAGATATTGCCCTGATGCAGGAAGGTGCCGCCCATTAGCTGCACATCAAAGGCCCGCAGACCCAGCGCGCGTTTGGCACCCTCGCGCACGTTGGCAAAAGCTTCGGGCAGCAGGTCATCCAGGCTCTCGCCATCCAGCGCACGTTTGCGCAGTTCGGCAGTCTTCTCGACCAGACCCTCGTCAGAGAGTTTTTCGAACTCGGGTTCCATCGCGTTGATCTTTTCGATCAGGGGGCGGGTCGCCTTGATCTTGCGGTCGTTCGGTGTTCCGAACACCTTTTTGGCGAGCGTTCCGAGTCCCAGCATGTTCACTCCAGCGGATCTGTTCTTGTCTTGGTTGCGACAGGCTTGCCCACCTTGCGCGCAACCCATAGATACGGGGGGTGAAAGGCGGCCCTGTCCAAGGCTTCAAAGCGATGTAAGCGGCAGGTTCTGAAGTGTCAACGCTGCGCCCTGTCGCGGCAAAGAAATAGGATGATTCCATGCCCAAAGGCCTCACTTTTCTGCCATCGCTGGCTTTGACCGCCGTGATGGCGCTGCCGCTGGCCGCCGAAACCAAGCCAGACGCAGGCACCGTTCTGGCCACGGTCAACGGGGACGAGATCACACTGGGTCACGTTGTCGCCACCGTCGCAGCATTGCCGCAGCAATATCAGCAGATCGAGGATGATGTGCTGTATGACTTCGTGCTTGAACAGCTGATCCAACAGCAATTGCTGGGCCAACAGCAGGAAGAGCTGACCCAACAAAACGCTCTGACGCTGGACAATGAAACACGCTCTTTGCTGGCGGTGCAGACTGTGAACGCCCTGACCAACGATGTTGTGACGGATGAGGCGGTACAAGCGGCCTATGACGCGCAGTTTGCCGAATTTGAAGGTGAAGACGAGTTCGATGCCAGCCATATTCTGGTTGAGTCCGAGGACGAGGCCAAAGCGCTCAAGTCGCAACTTGATGACGGCGCCGACTTTGCCGAGATGGCGCGCGAGCATTCGACCGGGCCGTCCGGCCCCAATGGCGGTGCGCTGGGCTGGTTCGGTAAGGGCCAGATGGTGCCTGAGTTTGAAAACGCCGTGCTGGGTCTTGAAAAAGGTCAAATCTCAGACCCGGTGCAAACGCAGTTCGGCTGGCATTTGGTGATCCTGAACGACAAGCGCAAATCTGAAGCCCCCGCGCTTGAGGCCGTGCGCGATGAACTGGCCCAGACCATTCAGCAAGAGGCTATTCAGGCCCGTATTGATGAGTTGACCCAACAGGCTCAGATCGAACGCACCGCCCTTGAAGGAGTTGGTCCTGAAGTCATCCGCCAGCTGGACCTGATTCAGGAGTAAAAACCCGTGGCCACGATCACCAAAACCTCGCCACTGGCCCCTGCCGGTTTCCCCGACCTGCCCGCGATTGACGGAGTGCGTTTTGCAACCGTTGAGGCGGGGGTGCGCTACACAGGCCGGACCGACGTCATGTTGGCGGTTCTCGATCCCGGCACGTCCGTGGCTGGGGTGTTTACGCGCTCGGCTACACGCGCCGCTCCGGTGCTGGACTGTCAGGACAAGATCGGTGGTTCCAGCGATGGGTCTGCGGCGATTTTGGTGAATTCGGGCAATGCCAATGCTTTCACCGGCCACTACGGCCAAAACTCGGTCGCTGAGGTGACGCAAGCGGTTTCCAAGGCGACCGGCGTTCCGGTTGAGAGGGTCTTCACCTCATCCACCGGCGTGATCGGAGAGCCTCTGCCGCATGATCGCATCGTCTCGCAGCTTGAGGCGTTGAAATCCGGTCTCAGTCGCCATGCCATCGAGGACGCGGCGCGGGCCATCATGACCACCGATACCTTCCCGAAAGGGGCCTCTGCGCAGGTCGAGATCGATGGCAAAACAGTCTCTATTGCAGGCATTGCGAAGGGATCGGGCATGATCGCGCCCGATATGGCGACGATGCTGGTTTACATCTTCACCGACGCTGAGGTTGACCAGTCGGCGCTGCAATCCATGCTGGGCGCGCAGACCGACCGGACCTTCAACTGCATCACCGTCGATAGCGATACCTCGACCTCGGACAGCCTGTTGCTGTGCGCGACAGGTGCGTCGGGTGTTGATGCTACCGGGAACGCGGCCTTCGCCGAGGCGATGGAAACCGTGATGCTGGACCTTGCGCAGCAAGTTGTGCGCGATGGCGAAGGGGCGACGAAATTCGTAGAAATCCGCGTGACCGGAGCCGCCTCGGACGCAGATGCCAAGGTGCATGGGCTGGCGATTGCGAACTCCCCTCTGGTGAAAACCGCCATCGCGGGTGAGGACCCCAATTGGGGCCGAGTCGTCATGGCCATCGGCAAATCCGGTGCCGCCGCCGATCGCGACCTGCTGAGCATTTCCTTTGGCGATATTCTGGTCGCTGAAAAAGGCTGGGTCAGCCCCGACTATCGTGAAGAAGACGCGGCCGCCTACATGAAAGGCCAAGACCTTGTGATCGCAGTCGATCTTGGGTTGGCCGAGGGCCAATCCACCGTTTGGACCTGCGACCTGACCCATGGTTATATCGAGATCAACGCGGATTATCGTTCATGAAGACAGTTCTGGTATCTGCAGTCGCTCTGATCGACATCGAGGGCCGCGTCTTGCTGGCCCAACGACCCGAGGGCAAATCCATGGCTGGTCTGTGGGAATTCCCCGGCGGCAAGATCGAACCCGACGAAACCCCCGAGGCTGCCTTGATCCGCGAATTGCACGAGGAACTGGGTATCGACACTTGGGCCTCTTGCCTCGCGCCGCTGACCTTCGCTAGCCACAGCTACGACGATTTCCACCTGCTCATGCCGCTGTTTGCCTGCCGCAAATGGGAGGGGATACCGCAGTCCAAGGAGGGTCAGGCGCTGAAATGGGTGCGGGCGAATGATCTGCGCAATTACCCGATGCCGGCGGCGGATGTACCGCTGATTCCGATACTGCGGGATTGGTTGTGAACGTCTGGCAAAACCCGAGTTAAGGTCTCCAAATGAAAGAATAGAAAAGAAACCCAGCGGGATTTTCCGCAGGGTTTCCTATCTTCGAATGTTAAGCCCAGCCAAGCTGCTTCAAGGAATGCGCATCGTTCCAGATTTTCGTCATATGCCGAATTTTGTCGCCATCGAATTCAATCGCGTAAACGTAGTCGGCCGCGATTGTTTTGCCGGTGGCCGGAACCGGACCATCTACTGAATGGGTTCCGTGGAAAACAGCAAATGCATTCACGATTCCACGGTCATCGTCAGTCGAGAAAGATTTTAGCTCATAGTGCCCATCTGGAATCGGAGTTAGCAGCCCCTTCATCCAGTCGGCGTAGCCTTCTAGTGTTGTCACATCGACCAGAGCATCGGCTTGCGCTGAAAACGTGGCCCCGTCGTGACAGAAGTCCTTACAGCCGTCCCAGCCTTTGCCGGTTTCGCATGCCTCAAAGAACTCTCGTGCAGTTTTTTGAATGGACATTGGTTTCCCCCCTAAACAACAGCCAGCTGAATTGGCCACTCAGTCACTCAACACCAATCAGAGTACGCTGAAAGGTGCGTATCTCAAAATGACCCAGGATAAACCTGCAAGGCCGAGGTGGAATGACGTATGCTCATATGTGTGCGGATATTCGATTGCGCTGATCTTTGAGAGCGCATGTTCGATTGGACGAAACGAGTCCGTCTGACCCTGTTACAATTCGTAAGAATTGAGAAAACATCAGGCAAAACTTGACGCTGATCGTGACTGTGCTCCTAATCGGGGCATTGGCGTTCGGGCACCATCCCGGACCTGCCATTTCCGACCCGGGGAGGGGTCGGGTGGGGAGGAGAAAGAGATTGGCTCAGACGCAGTCGGGCGCTGAAGGGATGCAGTCCCTTCCGGCGCTGCTACATCGCAATGCGACAGAGTTCGGGGATACCCCGGCTTATCGAGAAAAGGAATTCGGGATCTGGCAATGCTGGACCTGGGCGGAGGCCGCCAAGGAAATCCGCGCCATCGCGCTTGGATTCCTGGAGTTGGGCGTTGAGAAAGGCGACCACATCGCTGTCATCGGTCGCAACCGTCCGGCGCATTACTGGTCGATGGTGGCTGCTCAGATGGTGGGCGCGGTTCCGGTGCCTCTGTATCAGGACTCGGTCGCCGAAGAGATGGCCTATGTGCTGGAACATTGCGGCGCGAAATTTGTCGTCTGCGGCGATCAGGAGCAAGTCGATAAGGTCATCGAGATTCAAGAAAACCTGCATCAGGTCAAACACATCCTCTATACCGACAAGCGCGGGATGCGGAAGTATGACCACTCTCAGATGAACGCGCTTGAGGACATTATGGCCGAGGGCAGCGCTGGGCACGCGCGGTTCGATACCGAGCTGGACAAGCGCATCGCGGCGATCACTTATGACGATACTTGCGTGATGCTCTACACCTCCGGCACGACGGGCAAGCCCAAGGGTGTTGTGCTGTCGAACCGGAATGTCATTGAAAGTGCCAAGAATTCGGCCGAGTTCGATCATCTGACCCGGAACGAAGACATTCTGTCTTACCTGCCGATGGCCTGGGTGGGCGATTTCATCTTCTCGATCGGTCAGGCCTATTGGTGCGGCTTCTGCGTGAACTGCCCCGAGAGCGCCGACACGATGATGACCGACCTGCGTGAGATCGGGCCGACCTATTTCTTTGCCCCACCGCGCGTTTTTGAAACGCAGCTGACCAATGTGATGATCCGGATGGAGGATGCGGGCAAGCTTAAGCGCAATATGTTCCATCATTTCATGGCGCATGCCAAAAAGGTCGGCGGCCTGTTGTTGGACGGCAAGCCGGTGGGCTTTGGCGACAAGCTGAAATACGCGCTGGGCAACATGCTGGTTTACGGCCCCTTGAAGGATACGCTCGGCTATGGCCGGTTCCGCGTCGGCTATACGGCGGGTGAGGCCATCGGGCCGGAAATCTTTGATTTCTACCGCTCCTTGGGCATCAACCTGAAGCAGCTCTATGGTCAGACCGAAGCGACTGTCTTTATCACGCAACAGCCGGACGGAGAGGTTCGGGCGGATACGGTCGGCGTTCCGGCTCCTGCGGTTGAGTTGAAAATCGACGAGAGCGGCGAGATCCACTACCGCTCACCAGGTGTGTTTGTTGAATACTACAACAACCCGGACTCGACGGCCTCGACCAAGGATGCTGAGGGTTGGGTTGCGACCGGGGATGCAGGGTTCATCGAGGAAAGCTCGGGCCATTTGCGGATCATCGACCGCGCCAAGGATGTGGGCAAAATGGCTGACGGGTCGATGTTCGCGCCGAAATATGTCGAAAACAAGCTAAAGTTCTATCCCGATATTCTAGAGGTCGTGCTGTTTGGGAACGGCAAGGATCGCTGTGTGGCCTTCATCAATATCGACCTGACGGCGGTCGGAAACTGGGCGGAGCGCAACAACGTGGCTTATGCGTCCTATCAGGAGCTGGCGGGCCATCCGCGTGTGTTAGAGACGATTAAATCGCACGTGGAAGAGGTGAACAAGTCGGTTGCAGCGGATGAGATGCTGTCGGGCTGTCAGGTGCATCGTTTTGTGGTGTTGCACAAGGAACTGGATGCTGATGATGGCGAGATGACTCGGACCCGTAAGGTGCGTCGCGGCTTTGTCGAGGATAAATTCCACGACATTATCGCCGCGCTTTATGACGGATCTTCGAGCGTTTCGACGACAACCGAAGTGACCTACGAGGATGGGCGCAAAGGGTCGATTTCTGCAACGCTTGAGATCGTTGATGCGCCGGTTGTGTCGGTCGCGCAGCACAAGGTCGCTGCGGAATGATGGGCCGTTTGAGCGCCGCTCGACCTGCGGTCATCGCCCCGCCCGCCGTCCCGTTTTTGCGTAAGTCTGGGAGAGGCTGATGCTGGATAATTCCGAAGGATATGTCACCGAAGACGGCCGCAAGATCGGCGGTGTGGTGATGGAGATGAAGAACATCACCCTGCGTTTTGGCGGTGTGGTTGCGATCAAGGATATCTCGTTTGATATTCGAGAGGGTGAGATTCGCGCCATTATCGGGCCAAATGGGGCGGGCAAGTCCTCGATGCTGAATGTGATCTCGGGGTTTTATGTCCCGCAGGAGGGGGAGGTTTGGTTCCACGGCTCCAAGCGCCCTCCGATGCGGCCGTTTGAGGTGGCACAGCAGGGGATTGCGCGGACCTTCCAGAACATTGCCCTGTTCGAAGGCATGAGCGTCCTGGACAACGTCATGACCGGACGCCTGAGCTTTATGAAGACCAACATCCTTCAACAGGCTTGGTGGAAGGGGAAGGCCGAAGCGGAAGAGACCGAGAATCGTGAGGCGGTTGAGCGGATTATCGACTTCCTCGAGATCCAGCACATCCGCAAGACGCCTGTGTCACGCCTGCCTTACGGGTTGAAAAAACGGGTGGAGCTTGCGCGCGCTTTGGCGGCGGAGCCGAAGCTGCTGCTGTTGGATGAACCCATGGCGGGTATGAACGTCGAAGAGAAAGAGGATATGAGCCGCTTCATCCTCGACGTGAATGACGAATTTGGCACCACCATTGCTCTGATTGAACACGACATGGGTGTTGTGATGGACCTGAGCGACCGGGTCGTCGTGATGGATTACGGCAAGAAAATTGGTGACGGCACACCCGACGAGGTGCGCAACAACCAAGAGGTCATCGACGCCTATCTGGGGGTCAGCCATGACTGACATCGGGGTAGTAAATTGGGGAGGCACCTATGCCTGAACAACTCGTATTTGCGATGGAGGTCATCCTCAACGGTCTGATGGCCGGGGTGCTTTATGCGCTGGTCGCGCTGGGCTTTGTGCTGATCTACAAGGCGTCGGGGATTTTTAATTATGCCCAGGGGGTTATGGCCCTTTTTGCTGCGATGACGCTGGTCGGGATCATGAAGGGCCAGGTGCCCTTTGCGCATCTGATCAACGCGATTTTCGGGACGCATATCCACTACTTTGGCTGGAATGTGCCCGCACTATTGGCGATCCTTTTGACCATGGCGGTGATGGTGTTGCTGGCCTGGGCGGTGCAGCGCTTCGTCATGCGACATCTGGTCGGGCAGGAGCCGATCATTCTGTTCATGGCCACCATTGGTTTGGCTTACTTCCTTGAGGGTGTTGCCGACCTGATGTGGGGGTCTGAGATCAAGACGCTGGATGTGGGTCTGCCCCAGGGCATCAACCTGTGGATTGATGAGACGACGTATAACATCTTCGACTATGGCTTCTTCATCGACAATCTGGACATTGTGGCGACGATCATCGCGGCGCTTCTGGTGGCAGCTCTGGTCGCATTCAGCCAGTACACCAAACAGGGCCGGGCAATGCGCGCCGTTGCAGATGACCATCAGGCAGCGCTGTCAGTTGGCATCTCACTGAACTTCATTTGGGTCATGGTCTGGTCGGTCGCAGGGTTCGTCGCTTTGGTCGCGGGGATCATGTGGGGCACCAAGTCCGGCGTGCAGTTCTCGCTGTCGCTGATCGCGCTCAAGGCGTTGCCGGTGCTGATGCTGGGTGGTTTCACCTCAATCCCCGGAGCGATCGTCGGCGGGCTGATCATCGGCGTGGGCGAGAAGCTGTTCGAATTCGCCTTAGGACCTGCGCTGGGCGGCGCGACTGAGAACTGGTTTGCCTACGTGCTGGCGCTGATCTTCCTCGTGTTCCGACCTCAGGGCCTGTTCGGCGAGAAGATCATCGAGAGGGTGTAGCGATGACCAAGCTGATCGCCATCATCAACGTCATCGCATGGGCCGGGTTCTGGGCGTTTGGGTATATTGCCCTCACCTCGGACGATCTGTCCGAAGGCCAGCTCACTATCGCGGCAATCCTGGCTTTTGCGGGTCTGATCATGGGCGTTCTGGCCTATTTGAAACTGGTCCGCGCGTCTGAGGCGAGCGGATACGCCAAGGGCTCAAACCAATTGGACGCCGCGGCCCGGAACCGGGCGCAGGAAGAATGGGGAAAGTAAGACATGTTCTATCGTGAGGCCGGGGATTTCAAAACCTCGTACATTGCTGACAGCCAGACTTTCCCGATCAAGTTTGACCGGTATCGCTACTATGTCGTGCTGGCGGTAGCGTTCGGGATCATTCCCTTCATCATCAACGATTATTGGGCCAACGCGCTGCTGCTGCCATTCCTGATCTACGCCATCGCGGCGATCGGGCTGAACATCCTTGTGGGTTATTGCGGGCAGGTCTCGTTGGGGACCGGAGGGTTCATGGCTGTGGGGGCCTATGCCTGCTACAAGCTGATGACTGCTTTCCCCGATGTCAGCATGTTCATCCACGTGATCCTTGCCGGAGGCATCACGGCCTTTGTGGGCGTGTTGTTCGGCCTGCCGAGCCTTCGGATCAAGGGGTTCTATCTGGCCGTGGCGACGTTGGCGGCGCAGTTCTTCCTTGTGTGGCTGTTTAACCGGGTGCCGTGGTTTTACAACTATTCGGCTTCGGGTCAGATCAACGCGCCGGAACGGGATGTGTTTGGTATCATCATCACCGGCCCGAATGCTCCGGCTTGGGCGACCTATCTGTTCTGCCTGATCTTCCTGACCGTCTGCGCCATCCTTGCACGCAATCTGACGCGGGGCACCACGGGTCGGACCTGGATGGCGATCCGCGACATGGATATCGCTGCCGAGATCATCGGCGTGAACCCCCTCAAGGCCAAATTGACCGCCTTTGCCGTCAGCTCATTCTTCGTAGGCATCGCAGGGGCTCTGTTCTTTGCGGTCTATCTGGGCGCGGTCGAAGTAGGCGAGGTCTTTGGCATCCAGAAATCATTCCTGGTGCTGTTCATGGTGATTATCGGCGGATTAGGCTCTATTTTCGGATCCTTTGCGGGGGCTGCTTTCCTCGTGCTGCTGCCGGTCGTGCTGAAGCTGATCGGTGTAGACCTGCTGGGTTGGCCCACGGACATTGTGGCGCACCTGAACCTCGTGATCGTAGGTGGGCTGATCATCATGTTCCTGATCCTCGAACCGCACGGACTGGCGCAGCTGTGGCGTGTCGCCAAAGAGAAACTCAGACTCTGGCCGTTCCCGCACTAGGGACAGGCCCAATCAAAAAAGACGGGTGCAAACGCCCGAAACCACCATCGGATCAATCAAGGGAGGAGACACCCGATGAACAAGAAACTGGCAACCCTGGCGCTGGGCGCCGTGATGGCCGCAGGTCCGGTCATGGCC
Organism: Ruegeria sp. AO1; assembly: GCF_056535985.1. Lineage (NCBI taxonomy): Bacteria > Pseudomonadati > Pseudomonadota > Alphaproteobacteria > Rhodobacterales > Roseobacteraceae > Ruegeria > Ruegeria sp. AO1. The sequence continues at coordinate 3,325,366 of NZ_JBQFJC010000001.1, read as the reverse complement.
GACCTTGTGTTCCCGTCGCTGAGCTACCGGACGGGTCCCTACGCGGCTGGCGGTATTCCGTTTGCTGACGGTTACGCCGACTATTTCACCCTGCTGAATGAACGCGATGGCGGCATCGGGGGTGTTCCAGCCAAGGTTATCGAATGCGAAACCGGCTATAACACTGAAAAAGGTGTGGAATGCTATGAATCGACCAAGGGCGAAGGTGCTCTGGTCTATCAACCACTCTCCACTGGGATTACCTATCAGCTGATCCCGAAAGTGACGGCAGATGGCATTCCCCTGCACACGATGGGATATGGCCGGACCTCGGCTGCGAATGGCGAGGTGTTCAGCCACGTGTTCAACTATCCGGCCAACTACTGGAACGGAGCTTCGGGCGCGATCAACTATCTGCTGGATGAAAACGGCGGAGACCTGAGCGGCAAGAAAATTGCGCTGGTCTACCACAACTCTGCCTACGGCAAAGAGCCGATCCGCACTCTGGAAACGCTAGCCGAAAAGCACGGCTATGAGCTGTCTCTGCTGCCCGTCGACCACCCAGGTCAGGAGCAGAAGTCGCAGTGGCTGCAAATCCGCCGCGAAAAGCCCGATTTTGTGATCATGTGGGGCTGGGGCGTCATGAACCAAGTTGCGGTTCAGGAAGCGGCCAACATTCGCTTCCCGATGGAGAACTTCATTGGCGTCTGGTGGTCAGGTGCTGAATTCGATGTCGAGCCTGCAGGTGAAAAGGCCACCGGCTACAAGGCCCTGACCTTCACGGGCCTGGGTATGGACTATCCGGTCTATGACGATCTGCAGAAATACGTCGTCGATGCCGGCAAAGCCGCAGGCGCAGGTGATCAGCTGGGCACTGTTCAGTACAACCGCGGTCTCTATGCTGCGATGTTAGCGGCTGAAGCGGTAAAGACTGCGCAGGAAATGCACGGCACTGCCGAGATCGACGCGTCAATGATGCGCGATGGCATGGAAGCGTTGGAAATCACAAATGCCAAGATGGAAGGTCTGGGCATGGTCGGTTTCGGACCGGAATTCTCGGTTTCATGTGAAAATCATGGCGGCCCCGGTCTTGTGGGTGTGGTCCAGTGGGATGCAGCAGCCGGAACCTGGAACCCGGTTCAGGACTTCAAACCGACAGATGCCGAAGTCATCAACGCTCTGATCGCAGAAGACTCGGCGGCTTATGCGGCTGAAAACAATATCGAAACGCGCTGCAACTAAAGCGCTCTGAACCAAGCGGGGCGGCGGTTTACTGCCGCCCTGACCCGAACACGCGAACGAGGATAGGCGCTGATGCTGGATGCGGCCCAAACCACGGATGTGCAGGCGGAAACCCTGCTTGAGGTCAACAATATCGAGGTGATCTACAATCACGTGATCCTCGTGCTGAAGGGCGTCAGCCTGACGGTTCCCAAAGGCGGCATCACGGCGCTGCTTGGGGGGAATGGTGCGGGCAAGACCACGACGCTCAAGGCGGTGTCGAACCTGCTACATTCTGAACGGGGCGAGGTCACCAAGGGCTCGATCAAATATCGCGGTCAAAGCGTGCATGAAAGCGACCCGGCGGATCTGGTGGAAAAAGGCGTCATTCAGGTGATGGAGGGGCGCCACTGTTTCGAGCACCTCACGGTCGAGGAAAACCTGCTGACCGGGGCCTATACCCGCAAGGACGGTAATGCCGCGATCCAGAGCGATCTGGAGCTGGTCTACAACTACTTCCCGCGCTTGAAAGAACGCCGCAAAAGTCAGGCGGGCTATACCTCGGGCGGGGAACAGCAGATGGTCGCGATGGGCCGCGCGCTAATGTCACGGCCCGAGACGATCCTGCTGGATGAACCCTCAATGGGGCTTGCTCCGCAGTTGGTCGAAGAGATTTTCGGCATCGTAAGAGACCTGAACGAGAAAGAGGGCGTCTCGTTCCTATTGGCTGAGCAGAACACAAATGTGGCGCTCAGGTTTGCGCACTACGGCTATATTCTGGAATCCGGTCGCGTGGTGATGGACGGTCCTGCTGCCGAACTGCGTGAGAACCCGGATGTGAAGGAATTCTATCTCGGCATGTCGGATGAAGGCCGCAAAAGCTTTCGCGATGTGCGCTCGTACCGCCGCCGCAAGCGGTGGTTGTGATCTGATGGAGGATATGGCGATGACCTATTTCGACGCACTCGAAACGCGCTCGGCGGATCAGCGCGCCTCGGATCAGGCGGTGGCGCTGCAGGGGCAACTGAAACGGGCGCGGTCTGCGCCGGGATTCACGGCGCATTTCGCTGAAACAGACACGAATGCGGTGAAAACGGCAGACGACCTGCCCTTGCTACCGGTGTTGCGCAAGTCGGACCTGACCCGCGCGCAAGGGGAGCGCTCGCCCTTTGGCGGCTTTACAGTCAAACCGGCGCGGCACTTTCACCATGTGTTCCAATCCCCCGGCCCGATCTATGAGCCGGGCAGCACCGACCACGATTGGTGGCGCATGGGTCGCTTCCTGAACGCCGCCGGTGTTGGCGCGGGCGACATCGTTCAGAATTGCTTTGGCTATCACCTGACGCCTGCGGGCATGATCTTTGAAAACGGCGCTCGCGCGGTTGGCGCGGCTGTTCTGCCTGCCGGGACCGGCCAGACCGAGCTGCAGGTGACCGCCGCCCGCGACGTTGGATGCACGGCCTATGCGGGCACGCCGGACTATCTGAAGGTCATTCTGGACAAGGCCGATGCCATGGGCGTTGCGCTGAGTTTCTCAAAAGCCGCTGTGGGTGGGGGCGCGCTGTTCCCCTCGTTGCGGCAGGAATACGCGGATCGCGGCATTGCCTGTCTGCAATGTTATGCCACGGCCGATCTGGGCAATATCGCCTATGAGAGCGCCGCGATGGAGGGGATGATTCTGGACGAACATGTCATCGTCGAAATTGTCACTCCCGGCACCGGCACTCCGGTTGCGCCCGGTGAGGTTGGTGAGGTCGTGGTGACCTCTCTCAACCCGGATTACCCGCTGATCCGGTTTGCGACCGGCGACCTGTCGGCCATAATGCCGGGTCAGTCGCCTTGCGGTCGTACGAACGCTCGGATCATGGGATGGATGGGGCGTGCCGATCAGACCACCAAAATCAAGGGCATGTTCGTCCGGCCCGAGCAGGTGGCGGCGCTAGTCGACAAACATGCCGAGATCGTCAAAGCTCGCGTGATCGCAGCCCGTCAGGGTGAGATGGATACAATGACCGTCCAGATCGAGAGTGCTGGTGGCGATGACATGGCTTATGCGAAATCCGTGGCCGAAGTGCTGAAGCTGAAAGGCGCGATCGAGGTTGTGGCCCCCGGGTCCTTGCCCAAGGATGGCCTGGTGATCGAGGATCAGCGCGTCTATGACTGATATCTGCGGCGTTTGATGCCGCAGATTTGTTGCTAGATTTGTTGCTCTGGGCACTGGCGTTTCCTAGCGTTTTAGTCGAGAAAGAGGACGCCCTCGCCACCTACAAGCCCGGAAAATGGCCCAGATCGAATATTCTGAAAATGGATCACGAAACCGCGGCGTGCGTGGCACGCGGTTGTTGGCGGGTATTGCCTATGTCGTGGCGGCGGCCTGTCTGTTGCCGATGGTGGCGGTGGTTCTGGCGGCGCTGACCGGTGGCACGGAAACCATCTCGCACCTGGCTGAAACCGTGCTGCCCCGCTACACGATGACCACCGCCATATTGGTGGTTCTGGTGGCCGTGGGTACGTACAGCATTGGGACCGGAGCCGCTTGGCTGGTGACGATGACGCGGTTCCCCGGCGTGCGCCTGTTGGAGATCGCGCTGGTCCTGCCATTGGCCTTCCCGGCCTACGTTCTGGCCTATGCCTACACGTTCATACTGGATCATCCCGGTATCGTGCAGGCCACGCTGCGCGATGTGACGGGTTGGGGGCCGCGCGACTACTGGTTCCCCGAAATCCGCTCGACCGAGGGCGCGGCGGTGATGCTGACGCTGGTGCTATATCCCTATGTCTACCTGCTGGCGCGGGCAGCGTTCCTGCAGCAAAGCGCCACCGCATTTCTGGCGGCGCGGGCGTTGGGAAACAGCCCCTGGCTAGCGTTCCGGCGGGTCTCGCTGCCGATGGCGCGCCCGGCCATTGCCGGAGGCGTTCTTCTGGCGATCATGGAGACCATCGCCGATTTCGGAACCGTCTCGTATTTTGGCGTCCAGACCTTCGCCACGGGCATTTATACCAGTTGGTTTTCGCTGGGAGATCGTGCAGGCGCCGCACAACTGGCTTTGTGTCTGCTGACCTTCGCGCTTGTGTTGGCTGTGGCTGAACGCACGCGGCGCGGCAAGGCCAAGTATTATCAAGCGGGCAAGCAACATGCAGCTCTGCCCGCGGCGCAACTGACTGGATGGCGCGCGATCGGTGCTTTTGCCCTCTGCGCCATTCCCGTGTTTTTCGGGTTCCTCCTGCCGGTGGTCGTTCTGTTCGAGATGGGGTTGAAATCCGAGCAGAACCTGCTTTCGCCCCGCTACCTTGGCTTCATTCAGAATTCGCTGATCCTCGCCGGGACGGCTGCTGTCATCACCGTTATTGCGGCCGTCAGTGTTGGGTTCTTTCAGCGTTTGAGACCGGGGCGGCCCTCGACCATCGCGAGCTATATCGCGCGGCTAGGCTATGCGGTGCCGGGCGGGGTGATCGCGGTTGGCCTGCTGGTGCCTTTTGCCAGCTTTGACAACGCGCTGGACGCGTGGATGCGCGCGACATTTGATGTCTCGACAGGCCTGCTGGTGACCGGGTCCATCTGGCTTCTGGTGGCAGCCTATATGGTGCGGTTCCTTGCGGCGGCCCTAAGTGCCTATGAAGGCGGGCAGAGTACGGTTCACGCCAATATGGACGCCGCAGCCCGGTCTTTGGGGCAGACGCCTCTGGGTACACTGAGGCGGGTGCATCTGCCGATCCTGACGCCCTCATTGCTGACGGCCTTGTTGATCGTCTTTGTCGACGTGATGAAGGAATTGCCCGCAACGCTGATCATGCGCCCCTTCAACTTTGACACGCTGGCGGTACAGGCCTACCGGCTGGCCTCAGACGAGCGGCTCGAGGGGGCGGCGGTGCCATCCTTGGTCATTCTGGCCGTTGGATTACTGCCTGTGATCCTGATATGTCGACAAGTCGGACGGCGGTAACACCCGTTGACGAATTATGGCCCGCTTGCGCATCGGGCTTGATTCAGCCGCGTTTTCCGGCAAGGCTTGGGGTATGAACATGCAGCCTCCCAGCCGGTTCCCAACAAACTCGGCCCAGATGCCCGTCGCGTTCGACCGGCGCGAGATGTCCCATATCCTGTCCGTCTATGGTAAGATGGTCGCCGCCGGAGAATGGCGCGACTACGGAATTTCCAACCTGCGCGACATGGCGATTTTTTCGATCTTCCGACGCACCGCCGAGCATCCGATCTACCGGATCGAGAAGCATCCTCGTCTGCGCCAAAAGCAGGGGATGTATTCCGTTGTGGGGATGGACGGACGGATCCTGAAACGCGGCCATGACCTGCGCACGGTCTTGCGGGTATTGGAGCGTAAGCTGATCCGCTCAGTTTCCCCGGATTAGAGCCTTTTATGGGCCGTCACAGGCCCGTCGCCCTGCGCCTGAATGCGCGTGATGGCGTGATCCAAGGATTCATACGCGACTGCCATGTGATGCGCGTTGGCATGCAACAGCATATTCGGCCCGGAAACCCATGCGACATGGCCTTTCCAAAACAACAGATCGCCGCGTTTGGCCTCTGATCCTTCGGGCAGAGTGATACCAAGGGCCTTTTCCTGATCGCCGCTGTCGCCGGGACACGCCATACCGCAGGCCAGCAACCCCACCTGAACCAGCCCAGAACAGTCGATCCCGAACCGACTGTTGCCGCCCCACAGATAGGGTGTGCCTAGAAACAACTCGGCCACAGCGACAGGATCACGGTTCAATTCGGCAATCGGGGCCGTGTGGACTTTTGGGATGAATCCCAGCTCAGTTTCAACAAATCTGTCCGCTTGGGAGAGGGCGTGTACGAAACTTCCGAAGCTTAGCGAGGTCAGATCGCGGGTTTTCATATCCGCCTGTTCATAGGCATGTGTGGCAGGTGCAACAATCCTATGGGTCGTGGTCTGTTGCGGCCCCAATTGGGCCGAGCGAACCCATCCGACATAGCCATCCTTGTCAGCCTTGACACGACTCCACCCGTTTTTCTGCTCTGCAAGCTGTACTGTGTCTCCGAACAGCAACTGACGATCGCGCGGGCCATCAGGGCTGCGCAGCAGGTCAACGACCGGGTCCAAGACGCGTAGGTGGGTCATAGGCCCAAAATCTCGGGCAGTGCGGTCAGTAGGGCGCGTGGGCCTTGCCCCAGACCTCCCTTGCTGCGACCCGGTTGCTTGCTGGGCTGCCAGGAATAGATGTCAAAATGCATGTAATTGCTGTCTTCAACAAATCGGCGCAGGAACAGGGCTGCGGTGATCGACCCCGCGAACCCGCCCGAGGGCGCGTTGTCCAGATCGGCAATGCCAGGTTCGATCATAGTCTCATAGGGTGTGTGGAAGGGCATGCGCCAGACTGGATCAGCGGCTTGGGCGGCAGCTTTGCTCAGCGCCCCGGCGGCGCAGTCGTCATCGGTGTAGAACGGCGCCAGATCGGGCCCAACGGCCACGCGCGCTGCGCCGGTAAGAGTAGCCATCGAGATCACGAGAGCCGGTTTCCCCTCATCCGCCAGCTCCAGCGCGTCGGCCAGAACCAGCCGCCCCTCTGCATCGGTGTTGTTGATCTCGACCGTCAAACCCTTACGAGAGGTCAGGATATCTCCGGGACGGAAGGCGTTGCTCGCGACCGCATTCTCGACCGCCGGGATCAGCACCCGCAGTTGTAGCGGCAGGTTCAGCGCCATGATCATCCGGGCAAGGCCCAGAACATTGGCGGCACCCCCCATGTCCTTTTTCATCAGCCCCATCGACGCGCCCGGCTTCAGGTTCAGCCCGCCGGTATCGAAACACACACCCTTGCCGACGAGCGTCAGCGTCGGCCCGGTCGCGCCCCAATTCATCTCGATCAGACGCGGGGCCTGATCTGCGGCTCGCCCGACCGTGTGGATCATCGGGAAATTCTGCTCCAGCAACGCGTCGCCGGTGATCGTTTTGCAGGTGGCTCCGAATTCGTCCGCCAGCGCTTCGGCTGCCGCTTGCAGTTGGTCCGGCCCCATATCAGAGGCTGGCGTGTTGACCAGATCGCGGGTCAGCGCCTCGGCATTTGCCAGAATCTCCAACCGCGCGGCATCAACGCCTTCAGGGGCAACCAGTCGCGCCTTGGCGGCGGATTGAGTCGCATAACGATCGAAGGCGTAACCGGTCAGCAACCAGCCCAGACATTCCATCTCCAGATGCTCGGCCGGGACGCCTTCCGCGATGTGGTAGCTGCCTTCCGGCAGCGCATCCGCCGCAGCGGCCAGAGGGAACCGCTTGCGGGCGCGCTTGCCCTCGGTCCCGTACCCGGCCAGCGCGAACCCCGCACCGCCGTCCGTGCTTGGCACCGTCAGGACCTGACCCAACGCGCCCTTGAACCCGTTCGCGGCAACCCAATTGCGGATGTGATCGGACTGACCGGCCAGCCAATCGTCCAGATCAGGTTGCGCCACCACATGCAGGGGCACAGAGTTGTCAGAGGGTTGAGCAAAGCTGAGGGTCATAGGTGTCTCGGGCTGAGTGAATTTGCGACCAGACTATCCGCCTGCAGCCTGCCCGCAACCCCCGTCACACCGAAAGGTCTTGCTGATCCCAGATCGCGGTCAGAGAGCGCTCTCCAACCCGGATCAACCGCCCCAGCGTTGCACCTGCTGCCACCGCATCGCCTGCATCCACGGCGCCGGTGACATCGCTCGCAACCCGTGCCAGCGCCGTCATTCCAATCTGATCGGCGATTGCCACCAGCGACTTGGAGCACTTGCGCAATGCCTCCCAATCGCGTTGCCGCCAGTGCCGTTCGCAATTCGATAAGCGCACGGCCAATTCCTCGACCGTGCGGCACAGCACGTCCAACGCGTTCTTGTCGCCCAATTGCCGGTACAGCCCGCTGAGGCGATCCGGATCCAGTCGCACGGTTTCCTTGTGTTCAAGCCTGAGTATGTTTTCCACCACATTCACCCTAGTTTAGTCGCCCCCACGGCGTGGCATTGATCCTTGCTGTCAATTCCTTTGCAAAACCTTGCGATGAATTTGGATAATGGCTCGAATTTTTCTTGAATTCGGTTTACAGCAGCCTACGAAACGAAAGACGGGAATGCCGAAATGGATTTAGCCAAACCTTTGCCGACCTATCTGGTGAAACGGTATCACGGCTGGAAAGCGACGACCTATTCCGAAAATCAGGTCTGGTATCGGCGTTTGGCGGATGAGGGGCAGCGCCCACGTGCGATGGTGATTTGCTGTTGCGACAGCCGGGTTCATGTGACCGCGATCTTCGGTGCCGATCAGGGTGAGTTCTTCATTCACCGCAACATTGCCAACCTGGTGCCCCCTTACGCCCCGGATGGGGATCACCACGGGACCAGTGCAGCCATCGAATATGCGGTGACCGCGTTGAAAGTGGCGCATCTGATCGTGCTTGGTCATTCGCAATGCGGTGGGGTGCAGGGCTGTATCGACATGTGCAAAGGGCAGGCCCCGCAGCTGGAAGCGAAAGAGAGCTTTGTTGGCCGTTGGATGGATATCCTCAAGCCCAAGTACGAACAGGTCGCGGATATCGAGGATGGCGTCGAGCAGGCCCGCCAGTTTGAACGTCAGGCCGTCGTTGCGTCGCTGGAAAACCTGATGACCTTCCCGTTTGTTTCCGACGCGGTCAAGACCGACACGCTCAGCCTGCACGGGCTTTGGACAGATATCGGCGCGGGCGGGTTGGAGTGTTTCGATCCCTATCAGAAAAAGTTCGTTCCGGTCTAACGCCCTAGCATCGCGGTAAGCAGCGGTTCCGTCCAATTTTCTATGATATGCTCCAGACAAAGGAATTACCCTTTGGAGCATATTATGAAATTGATTAAACGCGTTTTTCTTGGCCTGGTCGTTCTTGTACTGGCACTGGTCGGCATTGCGTATTTGCTGCCCTCAAAAGCCGAAGTATCCCGCAGTATCACCATCAACGCGCCGCCCGAGGCGATCTTTCCCTATGTGAACTCGATGCAACAGACTGAGCATTGGTCGCCTTGGCTGCACCGGGACCCCGAGACCAAGCTGACCTATTCCGGGCCAGAGTCGGGGGTTGGGAATATTTTGAACTGGAGCTCTGACGACCCGCAGGTCGGCACCGGATCGCAAGTGATTGTGGCGAGCGTCGAAAACCAAAGCGTCCAGACCGCGCTTGATTTCGGTCCGATGGGAACAGCCACAGCCGCATTCCTCCTGCAGCCCGATGGGAATCAGACGCAGGTTACATGGGGGTTCGAATCCGAGTTGGGTATGAACCCGATGTCTCGTTGGATGGGGGTGATGATGGATCGGTGGCTTGGTCCAGACTATGAGCGTGGTCTGATGAACCTCAAGGTTTTGGTGGAAGGGCAGGGATAGCCCTGCCCTCGGAAACGCCCTTTAATTGCGTTTTGGCTCTGTCGCCAGCCAAGGTTGTTCGACTTTCATCCCCTGATAAATCGCGTGCAGGAAGGTATGTGCCACAACCGGATCGCTAGAAAAGGGCGAGACGTCCAGCTTTCCTTCTCGAATGCCTTCTTCAGCTTCGTAGACAACTGTATCGGTCTTCACGGTCACCAGAACCCGAAGCTCGGCCAGAGTTTCCGGGTCCACCGCTGTCGGATCGTCCGAAAGGATGACGAAGTCGGCGACCTTCCCAACTTCGATTGAACCCTTGTGATCCTCTTCGAAATGCTGCCATGCGGGCCAAATCGTCATGGCCTTGAGGGCGGTCATAACATCGACACGTTGATGTGGGCCAAGTATGTCGCCTGACCGGGTACGTCGCGTCACTGTCGCGGCCAGAACGCGCATGCTGTCGGGCAAGGCCACCGGCGCATCGTGATGCGTTCCGAACATCATTTCACGCTCTCGTATCCATCCGGTCGGCGAGATATTCTCACCGTTGATCGGGCCGACGGTATGGTCGCGATGCCAGTCTCCCCAATAGAATGTATGCATAGGAAAGACCGACGGGAATACACCCAAGCGCTTGAAACTGGCGACCTGATCCTCGCGCAGAAACTGGCCATGGATCAGAACCGGGCGGTTTCCGGGGTCGCCGTATTTCATTTGGGCTTCTTCCAGAGCGGCGATCAGCATATCCGATGCGCCTTCGCCATTGGAATGCACCAGGATCTGAATGCCGTTCTCATAGCACCAGTTCACAGCGCCCTGAAGCTGCTCCATCGTGATCGCGGAATAGCCGGCATAGCCTGCGGGGTAAGAGCCAACCGGATCGTAGTAGGGACGGTCGCGCAGCGCCGTGAAACCCTGGGGTGAGCCATCAATGGTCAGCTTGCAGCCGCCCACGCGGACCCTGTTCGTGTAATCCTCTGAGACATTGCTGCCGATGTAGTCTTGTGCCTCCAGAACGTCGGGAAAGGCAACCACGTCAATGGGCAGTTCGCCATCGGCTCCAACCTTTTTCAGCACCTCGACGATCTCACCGGACGATCGGCCCTCTTGCCCCGTGGTGTATCCGAACCGCGCCCAAAGCGCGCTGCCGGCGCGGGCAAATTCAGCCAGACCGTCTTCGCCAAGATCGCCAAGAAGAGGCACTAGCAAGGCGAAAAACGCGTATTCTTCTAGTACGCCGTTGGGTTCTCCGTTTTCATCTCGCTGGATTACGCCGCCTGGCGGCGCTTCGGATTCGGCCGTGATGCCCGCCAGTTCCAGTGCCTTTGAGTTGCCCACACCCAAATGTCCGGATTGGTGGATGATCACGACGGGTATGGTGGTGGAAACGGCATCCAGATCCTGGCGCGTGGGATGCCGCAGCTCGGCCAGTTGCGCATTGTCATACCCAAAGCCAATGATCATGTTCGCGTTTTCAACGGCTTCGGCATTTGCCTCGGCCCAGGCTGTCAGAGTGGCCTGCAGGCTGGCGATGTCTGTCACCTCTCCGTCCGGAGGTGCCAGCATGTTGGCCGACAAGGCTTGCAGCCCGCCCATCACAACGTGCCCGTGGCTGTCGACAAATCCAGGCAACATTGCGCGCCCTGCAAGATCGAACGCTACGGTCCCGTCGCCTTGATGCGCGGCCATATCCGCAAGCGATCCAACCGCCAGAATGCGGCCATCTCGGACCGCCACGGCCTCGGCCGAGGGCTGCTCATCATTGATCGTCAGAATGGGACCGCCGGAATAGATCGTATCGGCGATCTCTTGTGATGTCGCGGACAACGGAGAAAGAGTGGCGAGTATTATGAAAGGAACAGAGAAAATGCGCATCGTAAAACCCTTTGGATGGTTTTCTTAAGGCTATGGGCGCGCCTTAGCACGGATTGCTGTGTCTGTCCTTTGTCATGAACGGGACCACTTCGAAACACGCAAAGAAAAAGGGCCGCTTCTGACGAAACGGCCCCTTGCGAAAAATATCAGATCAGGGATCAACCCTTCTTCAGAACCTCACGGCCCAGAAGCTCGGCAATCTGAACCGCGTTCAGGGCGGCACCTTTGCGCAGGTTGTCCGAGACGCACCACAGGTTGATGCCGTTTTCAACGGTCGAGTCCTGACGGATACGGCTTATGAAGGTTGCGAAATCGCCAACGCATTCGGTGGGCGAGACGTAGCCGCCGGCCTCACGCTTGTCGATCACCATGATACCCGGCGCTTCGCGCAGGATATCGCGGGCTTCGTCTTCGTCCAGGAATTCTTCGAACTCGATGTTCACGGCCTCGGAGTGGCCAACGAATACAGGCACGCGAACGCAGGTGGCCGTGACCTTGATCGACGGATCGACGATCTTCTTGGTCTCGACAACCATCTTCCACTCTTCCTTGGTCGAGCCGTCTTCCATGAAGACGTCGATCTGAGGGATGACGTTGAACGCGATCTGCTTCTGGAACTTCTTCGGCTCAACCTCGTTGATCGGGTTGTAAACGGCCTTGGTCTGCTCCCACAGCTCGTCCATGCCCTCTTTGCCTGCACCGGACACCGACTGATAGGTCGAGACAACAACGCGTTTGATCTTGGCGCGGTCATGCAGCGGCTTCAGCGCGACGACCATCTGCGCGGTCGAGCAGTTGGGGTTGGCGATAATGTTCTTGTTTTTGTAGTCGTGGATCGCTTGCGGGTTGCATTCCGGCACGATCAGAGGGATCTCGGGGTCGTAGCGATAGAGCGACGAGTTGTCGATCACCACGCAGCCCGCCGCAGCGGCCTTGGGCGCATAGTCCTTGGTCGCGGCAGAGCCTACAGCGAACAGGGCCATATCCCAGCCGGTGAAATCAAAGGTATCCAGGTCTTTGGTCGTGAGTGTCTTGTCGCCAAATGTCACCTCAGTACCCAGCGAACGACGGCTTGCCAGCACGGCAATTTCGTCCACGGGGAACTGGCGTTCCGCCAGGATGTTCAGCATTTCGCGGCCCACATTACCTGTGGCGCCGACGACGACGACGCGATAGCCCATTTCATGTCTCCAAAGTTAAGGACGCGCGTTCATAGCCGCGTTGCCGTCGGGACAAAAGAGCTTTCGCAATGTATTTTAACGAATGACGCCGATTTGAGGCGCTTCACTCGCTCAGCAGGCGCTTGTAGAGGGCCACGAGGGTCTGTGCTTCGCCTTGGATATCGAAATTCTGCTCAACATGTCTGCGAGCGGCCTGTCCGGCCTGAGACAGGGAATCACGATTTTCCAGCATTTCTGCGGCTGCATCGGCCAGTGCCGGGATATCACCCGGGGCCACCACCCGGCCCAGAGACGGGTCGGTCACGATCTCGGAAAACGCGCCGACGTCGGTTGCGACAACGGGCACGCCGCAGGCCATCGCCTCAAGCGGGGTGAGGCCGAAACCCTCCCACCGTTGGGGGGCGATGAACAGGTCCAGTACCTGATACCATTTGGCGATCTGATCGACCGTCACTTCGGGCATGAAGAGGATACGGTCCGACAGGCCCGCCTTGGCGACCTTATCTTTTTGCTCGGCCAGAAAACCCGTGTGTTTTTCCGTCGCGCGGCCCATGACGATGCCTGAGACATCTTGGGACCGGGCACAAAGATCAATCATTGCGTCGACGAAAGCATCCGTGCCTTTCTGATGGCGGATGCGCCCGTAGCAGCCTAGTAAAAGGCCATCTGGTAGCCCTAGCCGTGCGCGAAGGGCAGCTTTGTCCTCAGGCGGGGTAAAGTCGTCCAGGTTGATGCCATGCATGATCACCTGTGCGTCTCGTTCCAGATAGCCCGCGGTCTTGCGCGAAGTCGCGACAATCGCATCCATCTTGTCGATCAGCCATTTCGTATAACCCGTATGTGCCCGTTGCGAGGCGCTTGTGAACAGCAGTTTCAGCTTCAACCGGAACACATTGCGCAGGATCAGGCCCAGCAGCATCTCGGTATTGCGGCGCGCGTGCCAGACCCGCAGCGTTCGACGGGACAGGAAAGGCAGGCGGCCCAGTGGGATATGCGGAATGTCGGCGGGGAGCCCCGGCCCGGTGGCGGCGATGTCGATCTGTTGCGCCTGCAGGGGGACCAGCCGCGCAATCGTTGCCGTCACGCCCGAAAGCCTGCGTTTGAGATTGGGGGCAATGACGACGGGGTCTTTCACCGGGCTCTCCTGATCGTTGCGTCAGTCGACGCTATCCCGGCTGAATAGATAGATCACGCATCCAATGGCAAGGGTCACGGCGAAAAAGCCGAATATCGCCGTGTAGGGTGCCGTTGGGCTGACGTCGGTATAAGCGGCGTGAATCTGCCCGGTGGCAAATTGCGCAAGCCCTACGCCGCCGATGCCGAAAAGGTTCAGCAAGGTCACGCCACGCCCGGTCAGATGCGGCGGGATGAAGGCTCGGCCATGGGCCATGATGACCGGAAAGCTCGCGCCCAGAAATCCGATCAGCGACAACATCACGACTGACACCCAGACAGCGCTATCGACCCACAGGCACAAAAGCCCAAGCGCGACCGCACAGAGGACATTGCCGCCAACAATCACCCATTTGCGGGTGCCCAGAAGACGATCTAGCGGGCCATAAACAAATGTCCCCGCGATCATCGCGGTTCCCATCACCAACGTGGCCGTGCCGATCTGCGTGGTGGTCAGGCTGAACACATCGTTCAGGTATGGCCCCGCCCAAAGCCCGCGCAGTGCAGCCGCCGGAGCGTAAGCGACCAGCATCAAGGGCAGGATGAGCCACAAGGCAGGCTGTTTCAGCAAGTCCAGCAAAGATCCTTTGTGGTCGGTCTCGACCTTTTTCGGATCACGCACGCTGAACCAGATGCCCAACGCGATTGCGGCGGACAGAACCGCCAACCCAACCATCGTGGCGCGCCAGCCCATCAGCTCGACAGCTAGCGCCGTTGGGTAGGACGCAACCAGATTGCCAACCGACCCCACGCCCAGCATCAGCGCCGCCAGCGTGGCAAACCGGGCCGGAGGATACTCGCGTGCAAAGATGAAGTACGAGGCCATCAGAACCGGGGAACAACCAACACCGATCAGGGCCATCGCGACGCTGACATGCAGCGGGCTGGTGGCTGCGGCAAAAACAAGCGCCCCTCCGGCCCCGCCGATCAGCAGCAGGACGGATGCGCTGAGCCGTGGTCCAATACGGTCCAGCGCCCAGCCCACCGGCAGCTGCATCGCGGCAAAGACGAGAAACCACAGGCCCGAGGCGAAGGCCAAATCCTCGGGCGAGGCGCCGATATCGCGCGCCAGATCAAGGCTGAGAACGGCCAGAAATGCGCGAAAAAACTGGCTCAGGACATAAGCCAGACATAGTACAACCAAACCTGCCTGCATGAATGGCCCTTTCCTGCGCACTTCCACCGCCCTGATTGGCACGCCGTGGCAAAACGCACAAGCACGTGTACTATGTTGCAAGGGGAGGACAGCGATCACATTCGGGCTAGCTTATCCTCCAATTGGAACAAAGGGGGGACGATGAAAGACCTCCATTCAGATTTTTACGAGTCCCTGCCGCTTTGGCGCGATTTTACCCTTCTGTCGGACCCGGCGCAGTTTGCCTCGGTTCCGGACGATTGGGTTGTGGGTGTTGCCGACATTGTGGATTCGACGACACAGATTGCGCAGGGACGGTACAAAACCGTCAACATGGTCGGTGCTGCGGTGATCTCGGCCATGATCAACGCTTTGGAAAACGAGCCTTTTCCTTATGTCTTTGGTGGCGACGGGGCTGGGTTTGCCGTGCCCCCCAGTGCGGTGGATATCGCGGCGGGGGCGTTGGCAACCCTGCGGTGCTGGGCCGAAGAGGAGTTTGAGATGCCGTTGCGCGCGGCCCTCGTTCCAGTGGCCGAGTTGCGCAAAGCTGGGAAAGACCTGAGGGTGGCGCGCTATGCCCCGTCCAACGGGGTGGACTATGCCATGTTCTCGGGCGGAGGTCTGGCCTGGGCCGAGGCGCAGATGAAATCCGGGCACTATTCGGTCGAGCCCGCCGCGCCCAACGCGCAGCCAAACCTGACCGGCCTGTCCTGCCGCTGGTCCAACAGTCCTGCGCAGCATGGACAGATCGTCTCGGTCGTGGTGCAGCCGACGGCCCAGGCGACCGAGCGGGATTTTGCGGATCTGGCGCAATCCGTTGTCACCATGGCCGCCGAACTGGATCGGTCGGGGCATCCGGTTCCGGAAAACGGACCTCCGATGACATGGCCGCCGCCGGATGTTGGGCTGGACGCTCATGTCTCGCGAGCAGGGGGCAATCTGTTTGCGCAAAAGCTGAAATTGCTTGGTCAGAACCTGTTGATCGCCCTGTTGTTTCTGACGGGCAAGCGGTTGGGGCAGTTCGAACCCGGCCACTATCGGCGTATGGTCAGCCAAAATGCAGACTACCGCAAATTCGACGATGGCCTGAAAATGACACTGGACTGTGACCCTGCCACTTTGGACCGCCTCCAGCGTATGCTGGATGAAGCCCGCGGGCGCGGCAAAATCCGCTACGGATTGCACGTACAGGATGAGGCGATGATGACCTGCTTTGTACCCTCAGCCATGCGGGACGATCATGTGCATTTCGTGGATGGGGCTTCGGGTGGCTATGCAAAAGCCGCTGAAGCGATGCGGGTATAGCTTGCCGCCAGTGGTTTTAAACTGATACTTTTCAGCGTGTTATAAGCCTATCCTCTCGGGGCGGCTTGAGACTTCTCGTTTTTTCAGCGATGATTCAACATGTCCGATCAACTCCCCTTGGTGTCGCGATCCCTTCCCATTGCGTTGCTGCGCGCCCGAGAAAGGGTGATGGGTCCTATTCGCAAATTGCTGATTGATGCCGGGGTGACCGAGCAGCAATGGCGCGTGCTGCGCTTGCTGAAAGAAGAAGGTGCAAGCGAACCGACTGATATCTCGGAACGGGCCTGCCTGTTGTTGCCCAGCCTGACGCGCATCTTGCAAAAACTGGAAGACAAGGGCCTGATTAAGCGCCGCTGTCACCCCAAGGATCGAAGGCGTCAGATCGTCGAGATCACCGCGAAGGGGGAACAGATCATTCAGGACAACCTGACGGGCATTGTTCAACAGGCCGATCGTATGCGCGCGCATCTTGGTCCCGAAAAGCATGAAACGCTTCTGGATATCCTAAACGAGCTGAAAAACTTCAAAGAGTGACCCTGTGAACTAAAACCCCGCCGGAGAAGGTAGGGGGAATTCTCCGGCGGGGTGGCCAGACCCGGGTTGGATTCTGTGCCTGGCCCAAGGCCGTTGCGTGTCGTCTTACCCGACGGCCCGGCCCACGTGTCGGAGGGCGCGTCTGCCCTGAAACAGGGTCTAACACGGGCGAAACTCCCAGGGGGATGGGTGTCTTCGCCTGCCGTCTCCGATACGTTCACGTCCCAATGCCGACATGTTGAGGCGTCCGCAAGAGGTATCTTCAGGTCACTTCATTCGTATTGATCTTTCCGGCAGAACTTCTGTGCCGGGCAGGTTGTGGGGGTGCCATCAATTCTCAAATCTTCTAGGCTATCTAGCGCGATTTTACCTGTTTCCAAGGGATTCATACGCCCAGATGCGCCGCGGTAGGAATTGGGCGGCTTTGCGCCAGATCACGCCGCAGATGTCGGCGTGAACCGGCGCATAGCTACGGCTTGCCAGTTGCGTGCCAGACGATAAGCTGCGCGGCGCAACACTCAGGGGATCGCCATGCCGCATTTGTTTTCACTACCCGAACCCATCTCGATCCCCGTGGTCGATGAGCAGGCGACCTATCCCATCGGTCGGATATTCTGCGTTGGGCGCAACTATGCAGCCCATGCCGCTGAAATGGGCCATGAGGTAGACCGCGAGGCGCCGTTCTATTTCACCAAGTCTCCCGCAAACGCCATTCTGACCGGAGCGAGCGTGCCATACCCGCTGGGGACCGAAAATTACCACCACGAGATGGAACTGGCCGTCGCCATCGGAAGTCCTGTGTTCCGTGCCACCAGCGCTGAATCTTGGGCGGCAGTCTACGGCTATGGCTGCGCGCTGGATATGACCCGTCGCGATCTTCAGATCCGCGAACGCAACAAACAGCGCCCTTGGGATCTGGGCAAGGATGTGGAGAACGGCGCTGTCTTTGCGCCTTTGACCCGAGCCGCCGAGTGGTCCCCAGAGGACAACAAGCGCATTCACCTGAACGTCAACGCCGAGGTTAGGCAAGACGCGACTTTGCATGAGTTGATCTGGAAAATTGATGAGATCATATGCCACCTGTCCGGTTTCTATCACTTGCGTCCCGGCGATGTGATCCTGACAGGCACCCCCGCCGGGGTAGGGCCGGTTACAGCAGGGGATGAAATTGAAGGTGGGATAGATGGGTTGGAGCCCATTCACCTGACCCTGACGGACGCAGAATAGAGTCTATTTAGGCTCTTTCAGCCAGTCATTGGCAAATTCGACCGTATCAAGACCGGCAAACCGGCGCAGTCTGTCCAATTCGGAATCCAGTCGTCGCGTGCGCGCATCCGACCAGCGTATCGCGCGCTCCGGCCAGAGGGCTTTGACGCGCAGAACGCCTTCGTCGCGATGGGCTTTCATGTCGATCCGGCCAATCAGCTTGTCGCCTTCCAGAAGCGGGAAAACATAGTAACCGTAGGTCCGCTTGGCCTCGGGCACGAAGACTTCGATCCGGTAGTGAAAACCGAACAGCCGCTCGGCCCGGTTCCGATCACGCAGCATCGGATCGAACGGGCTGAGAACCCGGATGCGGCCCTTTGGTGTGGGCAGATCGCTCAGACCATCGGTCAGATCGGGGCGGGCAAACAGTTTGCGCAGGCGTCCGTCGACGCAAGCGACCTCGACCTCCTCCAAAGCGCCTGATTGCAAACCTTGGGCGCACCACGCCTTTGCCTCAGCCGCGCTGACCGTGTCCCAGAACGCGGCCAGCTCACCCGAAGTGGCAAAGCCAAGACGGTCCAGCGCCGCATTGCACAGCCAATCAACCGTCGCCTCGGCGTCACAGGGTCGCTGACCGGGGCAGAGATGAGTTTCGATCACCCGCTCGGTCAGATCATATCGTTTCTGAAACCCCTCACGCCCGACAACTGTCAGCGCGCCAGAGCGCCAAAGGTACTCAAGCGCGGTCTTAGACGGGTGCCAATCCCACCACCCGCCAGAGCCCTTCTTTTCATCCTTCCCCACGTCGGACGAGGACACTGGCCCATGATCGCGGATATGGCTCAGAACGGTTTCGAACTGCTGCTCAAACCCATCCCGACGCCAGTTCTTCCACCGCGATTTCAACAGATCCGCATCGCGCTGAAACCGCAGATGCCAGTGCGCGTAATACTCCATCGGAATGACGGCTGCATCGTGTGTCCAGTGTTCGAATAGCGCGCGGTCCCGCTCATACAAGCGTTTGAGGTTACCGCTGCGATAGCTGGGCCTGCGCGAAAACAGGATCATGTCATGCGCGCGCGCCACCGTATTGATACTGTCGAGTTGAACGAAGCCCAGCCTCTGAATAAGATCCAGCAGATCGGTGCCCTTAGATCCGCCCGAAGGAGATTCGGCCAGCGCGTGGCGATCCATGAAGATCGCCCGCGCCGTGCGGTTGTCCAGCCGTTTCAGCGCCACGATATCAGCGCCGTTTTAGCGT
This sequence comes from Ruegeria sp. AO1, assembly GCF_056535985.1. Taxonomy (NCBI): domain Bacteria; kingdom Pseudomonadati; phylum Pseudomonadota; class Alphaproteobacteria; order Rhodobacterales; family Roseobacteraceae; genus Ruegeria; species Ruegeria sp. AO1. The sequence continues at coordinate 3,306,166 of NZ_JBQFJC010000001.1, read as the reverse complement.
GTCCCCAAAGTTGACCTTGGGGGTCAGAGTCACGCGGGTCTCGATCTCGGCATTCGGATCGTCAAGCTGCGTGGCGATGATCTTGGCCGCTTGCTGTCCGATCTCAAGTCGGCAGGCATCCATCGTCGCCAGTTTGCGGGGCAGGCCCTGCAGAAGTTCGACGTTGTTGAAACCTGCCAAGCCGATCTGGCCGGGAATGTCGATGCCTTGCTCTAGCAGATACAACAGACCACCCGCGCCGATCATATCGTTGGAATAATACAGAAAATCCAGATCTGGCGAGCGTTCCAGCATGGCTTGCGTCATCTCACGCCCCTTGGCCAGAGCCGAGCCGCCGGAATAGAACTCCCGATCCTCGATCTCGATCCCGTGCTTGCCCATGACCTCGGTGAAGCCTTCGAACCGTTTCCGCGCCCGGTGGTCCAGAGGCATCTTGGTGCCCATGAAGCCGATATGTTCATAGCCCGCTTTCAGGATTGCCTGCGCCATTTCGCGCCCGGCGCGACGATGAGAGATCCCGACCATCGCATCAACCGGTTTGCCATCGGTATCCATGATCTCAACCACCGGAATTCCGGCCGAATCCAGCATCGCCCGCGCCGCGTCTGTATGCTCGAGCCCGGCAATAATCACCCCCGAGGGCCGCCAGGAGAGCATCTCATACAGCACTTTTTCCTCTTTCTCAGGCAGGTAGTCGGTGACGCCGACAACCGGCTGCAGATCGGTGTCTTCCAGCACTTGATTTATGCCGGTCATAACCTCGGGAAAGACCATGTTGGACAGGGATGGAATGATAACCGCCACCAGATTGACCCGGCTTGAGGCCAGCGCGCCCGCGATCTTGTTGGGCACATAGCCCAGTTCTTTCGCGGCGGCCAAAACGCGGGTGCGCGTCGCATCCGACACATCACCCCGATTGCGCAGGACCCGACTGACCGTCATCTCGGATACCCCAGAAGCCTCAGAGACATCGCGAAGGGTAAGCGGGCGTTTTGTTTCTGTGTTCACGGAAGGCACCTGCGTTGTTGTTTTATCTGATGCTAGCGTAAACACCGTGCAGTTTACAACTGTTCAGCACGCCTACAGCAAACCCACAGTAAACCCCATGACAAGCCGAAAAAACAAAGGTAGAGAGGGCTTTGCACGGCCCCGTGGCTCAACTGGATAGAGCAGCCCCCTCCTAAGGGGCAGGTTGCAGGTTCGAATCCTGCCGGGGTCGCCACTGCAGATGCCGGAAATACCTTCAATCAACGGCGAAAACCTCATCTTGAGGTCGGTGTTCGCACGATGACATTTTCCTCAAGCAAAGGTTTGAAATCTGGGTTAGAAATCAAACAGGATGTCAATGACTGGCGTCGCGCAATACACAGGTATCTTCTTGCCCAGCAGACTAGCCCCTGCCGAACTGATCGCAATCCTTGTCGCCGTGACCGACAACCAGCCGCGTGTCATGACCTTGCGGGGGGGTGAGGCGCTGCCATCGGGGCCGTTCGAATCTTCTCATCGCAGCCTACAGAGCAGCCTGCGTGCTTGGATTGAAGCGCAGACCGGCCATCCCGTGGGGTATCTTGAGCAACTCTATACCTTTGCGGACAGGGATCGCGACCCTCGGTCCGGGGATGTTGAAACCTCGCAGCGGATTTCGATCAGCTATCTTGGACTGGTGCGCGAACAGGATGCAGCCGGAGCAGGGCGCCCGTCCTGGCGCAGCTGGTACCGGTACTTCCCGTGGGAAGACCATCGCGACAGTATCCCCGAGGAAGTGCCGCGTATCGCCGATCGCCTCACAGCTTGGGCTGGGGCAGATCCGCTCAAGGCACAGCGTGTCGACTATCTGTTCGGTCTGAATGGAAAGACGTGGAACGAGGAACTGGTTCTGCAGCGCTACGAGTTGATGTATGAGGCCGGTCTGGTCGATGTGCCCGAGTTTGGCTTGCCCATGGCGGGCGACAACCGCCGCATCCTTGCCACTGGCATTTCGCGGCTACGGGCCAAGATCAAATACTCTCCGGTCGTGTTCGAGCTAATGCCCGAAAGCTTTACCCTGCTTCAATTGCAGCGCACGGTCGAGGCGCTGTCGGGTCTGCACTTGCACAAACCCAATTTCCGCCGCCAGATCGACCAGCAGGAACTTGTTGAAGAAACAGGCGAAATCTCGAGCGGCACCGGCGGTCGCCCGGCGCGCCTGTTCCGATATCGACCTGCTATTCTTGAGGCCCGCATGCTGTCGGGCGCAAGGCTGCCTCTGTCCAAATCCTGAGTCCCGCTTGACATAATCTCGAATCGAGAATAATTACGGCTCGAATGTACTCGAATCGAGTATAATTGGAGGAGCCAATGAAAGATTTCCGCCTGCCAGAGTTGTACGATCGGGTTAAGCAAGTCATTCCGCCAGCCGAATGGATGCAGTACGAAGAGGATCTTGAAGCCATCCTCGACCTGAAGCGGCAGAAGAATGCCGTCATCCTTGCGCACAATTACCAAACGCCCGAGATCTTTCACGGCGTGGCCGATATCGTAGGCGACAGCCTGGCCCTGGCGCGCGAAGCCGTTGAAGTCGACGCCGATGTCATCGTGCTGGCGGGCGTGCATTTCATGGCCGAAACCGCCAAGCTGCTGAACCCGGAGAAGACCGTGCTGATCCCCGATATGGGGGCGGGGTGTTCGCTGGCGGATTCCATCACGCCCCAAGATATCGCGCTGCTGCGCGAAGCCCATCCGGGTGTGCCGGTAATCACCTATGTCAACACATCGGCTGCGGTGAAGGCTGCCTCAGATATCTGCTGCACCTCGGGCAACGCGGTGAAAGTGGTGGAATCCCTCGGGGTGCCGCGCGTGTTGATGATACCGGATGAGTACCTTGCCAAGAACGTCGCCAAAGAGACCGATGTTGAACTGATCGCCTGGCACGGGCATTGCGAGGTGCATGAGCTGTTCACCCCGGACGACATTCGGGCTATGCGCGAGGCGTGGCCGGGTGTCACAGTGCTGGCCCACCCGGAATGTCCGCCCGAGGTCGTGGCCGAGGCGGATTTCTCAGGCTCTACCGCCGTGATGTCGGACTTCGTCGGCGACAAGAAACCTTCAAGGGTTTGCCTTCTGACCGAATGCTCCATGAGCGACAACGTGGCACTGAACCACCCAGATGTGGAATTCGTGCGCCCGTGCAATCTGTGTCCGCATATGAAGCGCATCAGTTTGGGCAATATCCGTGAAGCTTTGGAATTGGGTCGCCACGAAGTTACCGTCGATCCGGCCATCGCTGACGATGCGCGCCGTTCGGTCGAGCGGATGCTGGCCGTGAAATGATCCGGCTTGAGAGGCTCCATGACCGGATCGCCATCATCGGTGGCGGCATCGCAGGGCTAGTGGCCGCACTGGAATTGGCGCCGCAGCCTGTGGTGCTGATCACCCGCGCCGGGCTGGGGCAGGAATGCTCTAGCGCCTGGGCGCAAGGGGGGATTGCTGCCGCGCTGGGCGCTGATGACGATCCTGCCCAGCACCTGGCCGATACGCTGCGGGCCGGAGATGGGCTGTGTGATGCAACTGTCGCCTCAGGCATCCTGTCAGAGGCCGCCGAGGCGATCGCGGTGCTTGAGCGCTATGGCGTTCGCTTCGACAGGGCGCAGGATGGCACGTTTGCCTTGGCGCGCGAGGCCGCGCATTCCCGCCGCCGTATACTCCATATCGGCGGCGACCGTACCGGGGCCGAGATCATGTCCGCTCTGACCCGCGCGGTACAGCATTGCCCCTCGATCACCTGCCTGACGGACGTCGAAGCCCGGCGTCTTGTGACCGCCGACGGGTGCGTTGCCGGTATTCATCTGCAAGCGATGGGTCAAGCGGCCGTATTGCGGACAGCTCGGGTCATCATGGCGACAGGTGGCTGCGGGGGTCTGTTCGACGCCAGCACCAACCCGTCGGGCAATTTCGGGCAAGGTTCGGCGATGGCCGCACGTGCAGGCGCAGCTCTGCGCGATATGGAATTCGTGCAATTTCACCCGACCGCACTGGCGACTGCCCAAGCACCTTTGGCCTTGATCAGCGAGGCCGTGCGGGGTGAGGGGGCAACTCTGATCGACCAAACTGGTAAGCGGTTCATGGCGCATATCGCGGATGCCGAACTGGCACCGCGGGACGTGGTGGCCCGCGCTGTGCATCAGGTCATCGCAGGCGGAGGGCGCGCGTTTCTTGACGCTCGTGCCGCGCTGGGTGCGGGCTTTGCTGAACGGTTTCCTGGCATTCAGGCCTTGTGCGCGGCCCAAGGTATCGACCCTGCGCACGACCCGATTCCGATACGCCTGGCTGCGCACTACCAAATGGGTGGCATTGCCGTTGACCAGACCGGCCAGAGCACGCTGCCCGGGTTGTGGGCCATCGGTGAATGTGCGGCGACCGGTTTGCACGGGGCCAATCGCCTTGCCAGTAACTCTCTGCTTGAGGCTGTTGTAATGGCTCGTCGCGCCGCCAGCGATGTTGCGGCCAGCAAGATGCGAGACCGGGCTTTTGTCCCCAACCCCGCTGCATTGCCTGATCCCGATCCCGGCGCTGTCCGGCCGATGATGTCGGGGCATCTGGGTGTGATCCGGCATGGGGCCGGGATGCGGAACGCGATCTCGAACCTTTTGCCGCTGGTTCGGTCGTGCGGGCCTGCCTCGGACCCGGCCCTCGTGGCGCTTGCAATCGCAGTTTTCGCCGAAAAGCGCCGAGGCTCCTGCGGCGGGCACTATCGTAGCGACTTCCCTGAGCCAGAGACTAATCTGCGATCAACCCTGATGAACCTGACCGAAATCCTGTCGCATGCGGGTTCGGTCGACCAAGAACCCCAGCTGAGGACAGCCTGATCCATGACCGCCATGCCCCTAACCCCGTTGCCGCGCACGATGTTTGAGCCGATGATCCGGCGCGCGCTGGATGAAGATCTCGGCCTGGCGGGCGATGTCACTTCTGCCGCCGTCATTCCGCCAGATCACCGATCCGAAGTCGTCGCGAGCGCCCGTCAACCCGGTTGCATCGCCGGTCTGGACTGTGCCGAGCTGGCCTGCGCCTTGGTTGATCCGGCCATCACGGTGACCCGCCATGTGAACGACGGAGACTCGGTTTCGAGCGGCGCGCCGATCGCAACTTTCCAAGGGCCGTCCCGCAGCCTGTTGATCGCTGAGCGGACCGCGCTCAATTTCATGGGTCATCTCTCAGGCATCGCAAGTGTAACCGCTGATCTGGTGCGCCGTGTCGAAGGCACGCATGTCTCGATCGCCTGCACCCGCAAGACAACCCCGGGTCTGCGCGCGCTGGAAAAATATGCCGTACGCGCTGGCGGAGGCATGAATCACCGCTATTCCCTAAGCGACGCGGTGCTCATCAAGGACAACCACATCGCCATTGCCGGAGGCGCCGGCCCGGCCCTGACCAGCGCGAAACAAACGGTCGGACATATGATCAAGATCGAGATCGAGGTCGATACGCTCGCGCAGTTGGAACAGGTTTTGGAAATTGGTGCCGATGCTGTGCTGCTCGACAACATGACGCCGGCCACCTTGCGCGAAGCAGTGGGTATGATTGATGGGAGAGCCATTGCCGAAGCCTCCGGCGGGATCACACCCGACACCGTGCGCGTCGTGGCTGAAACCGGGGTCGATCTGATTTCCATGGGCTGGATCACCCACAGCGCACCCTGCCTTGATATCGGTTTGGACTTCGTTTCCAGTCACCCCTGATAATATTGACCGCTGAGAACTGGGCGCTGCGGTCATCGCTGGCCCATAGGGGAAGCATCCCCTAAGTCTGGAATACAAAACATCATAGAGTCGAAAGTTTAGTGAATCTGACGGGACCTAGTCTCGTCTCATCCAGAGAGGGCAGTCATCCTCAGAAGATGCTTACCCGGTAGGTCTACGTATTGGATACATAGATGATACCAGTGGTCATCCAATTGCTGAGAAGTTCTTTGCGCTCGGGACTTTGCGGACGCCGCTGATCTTGTCCGCAGCGAAAACGATATTTATCCGGTGGTATAATGGTGATCGAGGTCCTTCGGTACCCGCTGTGTGAAGTACAAGCCCCCTGCTTTCACAAATGAGAAGGGAACGGTTTTGCTCTCCAGCATGTACTACGCCCTTGGTCAGCTCCAGTGAAAGCTGAAGGGAAACAGTAGCTTACCCGCTGCGAATGGTGCCCGGGGGCGGAATCGAACCACCGACACGAGGATTTTCAATCCACTGCTCTACCCCTGAGCTACCCGGGCACGGGAATGGCAATTGCCATTGGGTGGAGGCCTTCTATGACTTGCACCAAGCGGTGTCCAGAGGCTTTTTGACATTTTTTCAGTGCGGACGGCGGGGGATGTCTTCGGGTTCGGAAATCGTGTCCTCGGTATCCTCTTCGCGTTGCGAGGGCACGGCGTAGGATCCGTTCAGCCACTTCGCCAGATCCAGATCCGCACAGCGTTTGGAACAGAACGGGCGGTATTTGGAAACCGTCTTTTCCTGACAGATCGGGCAAGTCATCCGAGCACCTCACTTAAAGGGATACGCCCTCGTTTGCGTTGCAACTCGAAATGGCCCAGTGGTGTCCAGCCTGCTATCGTCGTTTCGATCCCGTCCGCTTTGAACGCGGCGCGTAGTGCTTGCTCCAGACCACTACGGTCTTTCTTAGGCATCGGGGCCATGTCGATAGTGATTTGCCCGCCCAGACCGCGCACCCTCAGAGCGCGTGGAAGGGTCTTGGCGCAGGCGAAATTGGCCTTTGTGCCGGCTGCGAGCGAAGTGTCGGCGCCGGTGTTCACATCCACTGCAACAAGCGCGCGAGTGGGTTCGATGTATAGATGACCTCCGCCCGGTAGGGGCTCGGCAATGCCACGGGCGATGTCCAGCGCGTCCAGAACGCCGTGATGTTCGAAACCACCGGCCTCGGTCACGACATCTGCTGGGTCAGTCCAGTCTCGCCAGGCCAGGATATGTGGACCGTCACCCTCGGCCAATGTTTCTGGCTCGGTGCCCGGATCGTTCAGGACCTGTTCGGCCTGCGTCAGCATGGCGCCGATATCTTCGGCGATCTCATCCGCATCCGCACCAACGCAGCAGGATCGCAGAATCAGGCCGTAGGCGCTGTCGCCCATGACCTCGTGGGCGATTTCCAGCAGGCGGTCGCGCTCATCCTCATCCTTGATGCTGCGCGAGATGTTCAGGCCCGGAGCCTCGGGCGTGACAATCGCATAGCGGCTTTTAAACAGAACGCGATCGGTGACCGGAACGGCTTTGCCGGGTTCGGCAAAACCTGTCACTTGCACCAGCAGAAGCGCTCCGGGTGCTAGACCTTTGACCTGGCGGAGAAAGGCAGGCCCGTCCGGGGTGGTGAGGAACATGCCGCCCTGGCCTTTGACCGGACGATCCGCGCGGGCGCGGTAGATCGTGCCGGGAGGCGGTGCGTCTCCGGCGATCAGAAAATCGTCGAGCTTTCCGTCGACCATCAGCGCGGCTGCTTCTCGGCCTTCAATATGGTCCAGAACGATTGTGCGGCCTTTCATGGCGCCTCTCTGTGCAATGGGTAGCCGATTGCCTGCAAAAGTGCGGCTGTCTCGGACAGGGGCAGGCCCACGATGCCGGTGAACGATCCGGAAATCCAGGGAATGAACGCCCCAGCCGGACCTTGGATGGCATAACCACCCGCCTTGCCCTGCCAGTCATCTGTCGCAAGATAGGCGTTCACCTCGAGATCCGACAAGCGTTTCATCTTGACCTGAGAGACCACGTCTCGCTGCAACACCCGGTCTCCGCAGCGCACCGCGACCGATGTCACGACCCGGTGCCGACGCCCGGACAGAGCGTGCAGAAACTCGGCCGCTTCTCCTGCGTTTTCGGGTTTGCCCAGAATGCGACGCCCCAGCGCCACCGTGGTGTCCGCGCACAAGACAATATCTGCACTTTCCGCCTGAACAGCCAGCGCTTTTTCGCGCGCAATACGGCTACAATAGGGAACCGGAAGCTCGCCCTTCAAAGGCGTTTCGTCGATGTCAGGAGGGCGCACGTAATCGGGCTGCACGCCAAGCTGCGCCAGCAGGTCCAGCCGCCTTGGGCTGCCCGATCCGAGGATAAACGCCATGAGGTAGGGCGTTACTTGAAGCGGTAGTTGATCCGACCCTTGGTCAGATCGTAAGGGGTCATCTCGACCTGAACCTTGTCGCCGGCCAGAACACGGATGCGGTTCTTGCGCATCTTGCCTGCCGTATGTGCGATGATCTCATGGCCGTTTTCCAGCTCGACCCGAAACGTCGCATTAGGCAGGAGTTCCTTCACGACACCGGGAAATTCGAGCGTATCTTCCTTGGCCATGTTGTCTCCATCATTACGTTGCACTCGCAGAATCTGCGAGGATCTGCGCTTAAATGAGCCTATTTTTCCCTTATTTCAAGGGCGGAATCATTAAAGCGCGGAGAATGTGACAGATTCGACTCGGGGGGATTGCTCGTCCCAGTGGGTTCGATTCAGGACATGCCCGTCGGCGCGGACATCGGCGATGGCGCTCAGGTCGATATCGGCATAGGTCCAGCCCGGTTGGTTCAACACACCTTCGGCCAGAACGCCCGTCTGTGGAAAGCCCTTGTCAGGCGGGCCAAAAATGCCGCCTGTGCCGGTGTTCATATCCACGGCCTCGGACCATTCATTGTTCCCCACCAAGGACGCCATGACCGTAACGCATTGATTTTCCAAGGCACGCGACATCGCCCCGATGCGCACGCGCCAATACCCCGCTAACGCTTCGGTACAGGAGGGGACAAGGATCAGATCCGCATCGCTCAGGGCGCGGCCTAGCAGGGGGAATTCGCTGTCATAGCAGATCAGTACGCCGATCTTGCCCAATGCCGTGTCGAACAGTTTAAGAGGGCCGCCGGGGGCGATGTCCCATTGTTCGCGCTCGAACCGGGTCATGATCTGCTTGTCCTGATGGTCCTGACGGCCATCTGGCGCATAAAGTTCCGCCCGGTTCACCGGACGCCCTGCACCTGTTGCGACTGGGGCCGAAGCCCCTAGGATGTACGTCTTGTATTCCTTCGCCAAGCGCTGGTGCAGGTTCTGCACATCTTCTATCCGGTCCGAGACCGCCTGAATCGACCGCTCCAGATCAACCGCCACGTCGGCCCCGTCCAGTGTCGAAAGTTCCATTGCGCCGTATTCGGGAAAGACCAGCAACTCGGCCCCGTTCCCGGCGGCCTGCGCCACCCAGGCGTTCAGCTTGTCCTCGTATTGCGCCCAACTGTCGAGCCAATCGAGGTCATAGGCGGAGGTGGCGACTCTCATGAATCTGTCCTTCGATACTGATTTGCCGGGACACTAAGTGACGATGGCCGGGCGTGTACAGGCCCAACCTCTCGGTCGGAAGAAACGACGACAAAGTGAATTGGAGGCCTCAGGCCCATGTGGTTTAATCGAACCCGGAGGACACCATGCAAAAACCGGAAAGCTTCGAGAAGTTCTATTTCGCCAAGGTCGGCATGGGTGAGGCCTGCGGCTGCGCGGAACGTGTCATTGACGTCTATGAGTTCAATCGCAAAGGCGACGCCCAGAGCAAAGACAGCGTGGTCCCGAAAAAGCGCAAGACCAGGTCACTCCGCGGCTGGGCCGTGAAATACGGTCTAATCAGTCGAAGGCGTCAAGGTTGAGAACTTTGCCTCGCTGGTCTTACAGGACTTTCTCAGAACGTGGCTGCAGTTTAAGCCTGCGTTGATTGGGTATGGCACCGGAGACTGCCGGCAAGGCTCATGCTGACAAATCCCGGATCCAAAACTGCAATGGCTTGAGTGTCTCGCCCTCGTCCCCGACATCTTTCCACGAGAATTGAGCAATGGCTCCGGGCAATGGTTCGTAGCCGCGGGATTTCCAGAACGTATCAAGCGGGCGATAGGTTGCAGGCCGCATGGGGTGATCTGCCGGGCGTTGGACGCTGCAGAAAGCGCATTTGGTGAAACCCTGCGCGCGGGCGTGGGCCTCGCGTTGATCGAAGAATTTGTGACCGACACCTTTGCCTCGGTAGTCGGACAGTAGGACGGATTCGGCGCAGTAGAAAATCTGTGACAGGTCCAGACCCGTGCCTTGAAACGCCGCGGCAAAATCGTCAGCGTGGTCGGTCAAAGGCGCGCCCGTCGAGGCTCCAATCAGGCGGTCATTGTCGAAGGCGCCGACAACGATGGCCTTGTCGCTGTCGCGATAGGATTGCAGGTAGCTGCGCTCGTATTCCAGGTCGCCATCATAGAGATAGGGCCAGGCCCGAAACACCTCGATCCGCAGGCGCGCGACGTCGTCCAGAGCGGCCTCAAGCGCCGCTCCGGTCAGGGGCCGGACGGATGTGACCTCAGCCATTCGAGACCTGTTTGGTCCAGTCCGCAAGGTTGTAGAAGGTGGTGACGCGGGTGATCTTGCCGTCATGCAGGTCAAAGAACGAGCCTGCGGGCAGGCGGTAGGTCTGGCCATGCGCTTCGGGCAGGCCCTCGTCGGTTTCCAGATAGGTGCCGTTGACGATGAACTCGGCCGCGGCGCGGGTGCCACCTTGGGCATCGAACACCACGATATCGGTCAGGTTCTCTTTGTAGCAGCGGTTCATATGGGCACAGAAAGCTGCGAATTTCTCTTTGCCGACTCGAATTTGGCCTTCGTTCACATGATGGGCCACGTCATTGGACAGACAGGCCAGCATGCCATCGACATCGCCGGCGTTGAAGGCGTTGAAATAGGTCTTCACGGTCTGGTTCATGGGTCACTCCGTTGGTTCGCCCCAGCGGTCTTTAAGATGCTTGATGATCTGATCGCGGGTCTGTCGGTAGTGATGTAGCTTTGATTCCCGCGTCTCGCCCATCCCGGTAGGGTCCATTATTGGCCAATAATCGACATCGAGGTGGAAAATCCGGGTCAGCTCCAGCGCCCGCCGCTGACTGGCCGGGGACAAAGCGACGATCAGATCGAACGAGCTGAGGTCGTCGCCCCATTCCTGCATCTCGTCAAAGGATCGGGTGCGGTGGCGGGAAAGTTCAACGCCCATTTCCTGACAGACGGCAATGCAAAAACCGTCAATGTCCAGATCGTTGCGAACGCCAGCGGATTGCACATAGGTGCCGGTACCGTAGAACTTTTTCATGATGCCTTCGGCCATCGGAGACCGAACCGAGTTGTGGTCGCAACAGAACAGAATGGACTGCGGCAGAGGCGTCACCCGTTAGCCTCCGAAATGTAGAACGCAGATCAGCGTGAACAGGCGCCGGGCGGTGTCGGTGTCTACGTCGGCCTTGCCTTCCAGCCGTTCTTGCAGAACCCGGCTGCCTTCGTTGTGAATGCCGCGCCGGGCCATGTCGATGGTTTCGATCTGGCTGGGAGGCAGAGATTTGACCGCGTCGAAATAGCTTTGGCAGATCTGGAAATAGTCTTTCACCACCTGCCGGAACGGCCCGAGGGACAGGTGGAATTCAGCGGCTTTCTGGCTGTCTTCGGTGCTGATATCAAAGACCAGACGTTTGTCGCGGATCGAAAGCTGCAGGTGATAGGGGCCGTCGGGAATTGCGCGATCATCCCGCTGAGGCAGGTCAAAGCTGTTCTCCTCAAGCAGATCATAGATGGCGACCTTACGCTCCTGCTCGATCTCAGGGGTCGGCGGGGGCAGGTTCCGGTCATCCAGTTCGATATGCGAGATACGGGTCATTTTAACGGTCACAATCCTTCACGTCTGCTCAGACCTATAACAATGGATTTCAATGGGCAACGCACAGAAACGCCTCAAGCTGGCGATCTGTGCCTCCCATCAGCCGTTCAGCCGGTTCAGGCGTGCGGTGACGGACAAACCATGCGCCTCGAGGCTTTCCGATTGCGCCAGTGTCTCAGCTGCAGGGCCGATCGCGCGCAGCGCTTCGGGGGTCATCTGGCTGAGGGTGGTACGCTTGAGGAAATCCATCACGCTGAGGCCGGATGAGAACCGCGCCGACCGTGCTGTCGGTAGCACATGGTTGGGGCCGCCGACATAGTCTCCGATGGCTTCCGGAGTGTACTGTCCAAGGAAAATCGCGCCTGCGTGGATGGTCTTTTCGCTCAAATTCACCGGGTCGGCCACGCATAGTTCCAAATGCTCCGGGGCGATGCGGTTCGAAAGCGCGGCGGCCTCATCCAGATCGCGCACGGTGATGATCGCGCCAAAGTCCCGCCAGCTGGCCCCGGCGATGGCGCGGCGCTGTAGGGTCTCAAGGCGTTTTTCGACGGCCAGCGCCACGGCCTGACCGAACTCGACGTCATCCGTGATCAGGATCGACTGCGCGCTTTCATCATGTTCGGCCTGGCTAAGCAGGTCCAGCGCAATCCAGTCGGGCTCATTGTCCTTGTCGGCAATCACCAGGATTTCTGAGGGACCCGCGATCATGTCGATTCCGACCTTGCCGAACACCCGGCGTTTGGCTGCGGCGACAAAGGCGTTGCCCGGGCCGGTGATCTTGTCGACCGGAGCTATCGTTTCAGTGCCATAGGCCAGCGCGGCGACGGCTTGCGCACCGCCGATACGGTAGATCTCATCCACACCGGACAGTTGCGCGGCCATTAGGACCAGCGGGTTCGCCTGTCCGTCCGGCGTCGGCACGACGATGGCCAGCCGCTCGACCCCTGCCACCTTGGCCGGGATTGCGTTCATCAGAACGGACGAGGGGTAGGAGGCCAACCCGCCAGGCACGTACAGACCCGCCGCCGAGACGGCCGACCAGCGCCAGCCGAGCGTCGCCCCTGTCTCATCGGTCCACTGGTGGTCTTCGGGCATCTGCTTTTCGTGATAGGCGCGGATGCGCTCTGCCGCCAGTTCCAGCGCGGCGCGGTCTTCGAGGGTCACCTGTTCGACGGCTTCGGCAATTTCGTCAACCGAAAACGCCAATGTCTCAGGCGTCAGTTCCAGCCGGTCGAATTTTGCGGTCAGCTCGATCACCGCCGCATCGCCACGGCTGCGGACATCCTCGATGATCCCGGCCACCACCGCATCCACATCCGGGCTGTCTTCGCGCTTGGCCGATAGCAACGTTTGAAAGGCGGCCTCAAACTCGGGCGAGGTGGTGTCGAGAAAAACGGGCATGATCTGGCACTCCGGAGCGTTTCACGGGGACATATCGCCCTTAAGGGTTGGTCTCAACCCTTCTCGGCCGGGTGCAGCGATTTGCGCAGGGGGAATTGGGTCATCCCTTGCCACTCTTCCACATCGCCCGCCGAAACCCAGCCATATCTGAGGTAGAAGGCCCGTGCTGTGTGGGTGGCATCCAGATAGGCCTGTGCGCAACCTTGATCCGCCAGCTCCTGTTCAAGCCGGGCCAGCAGGGCCCGCCCGATACCACGCCGCACATGGCCGGGATCGACATAAAGCAGTGAGATCATCGAGCCGTGGCGCAGCCCTCCGACGGCCACGATCTGTCCGTCTAGCTCAGCCACCCAGATATCCGAGCCGCTTTGTATCCAGCCGCGAACGGTCTGCGGGTCTTTATTGGATGTCCACAGCGCCACAAGTTCGGGGTCTTTGTGGTGATCCGCCGCGCAGAGATGGGTGATCGAGCGGATCAACACCTGGCTGATCTGGAACACATCAAACACGGTCGCACGGCGCAGCTCCAGACTCGAGGCGGGTCCAGAGAAGGCCTGCGATATGCCGCGTTTATTCTGGATGATGCGGTGCCTGGCCCGAGGGGGCGCTATAGGGGCGCGTCACGTCTTTCAGGGTGGCTTCAATTGCCTCGACCGTCAGACGGATCGCGCCGTCACCCGCAAGGGTCAACAGGATCTGTCCCGCGCCGTCCTCGCCCGCCTCGAAATCGACCGAGAGCAAGGACATCACCATATCCGTGTCGCGGCGGTCGATGCCCTGACTGGCGACGGATAGCACCGAGTCGAACACCAGAACCGACTGCACACGTTCAAAAGGTCGGTCGCGGCGAGTGGCGGCATCCTTGTCCTCCCACCTAAAGCGGTTCAGCAACAGCCCGAAACGGCGCTGCGAGGGTTGCCACTTCATCTCGGTCACAGGGAACACCGCATCCTGCGCAAGCGATGAGATCACCTGCAGGTCATCGCCGTCTTCGGCACCCAGATTCAGCGGCGCCTCGCGGCCGTCTTCAAAACTTGCGTCTGTCATTCGCCCTTGATCCGTTCGATTTTGGCACCCACGCCTTCCAGCTTGCGCACCACATGCTCATATCCGCGGTCCAGATGATAGACCCGGCTGACAGTTGTTTCGCCTTCTGCCGCCAGACCCGCCAGTATCAACGAGACCGAAGCCCGCAAGTCCGTCGCCATCACTGGCGCTCCTTTGAGGTTTTCAACACCGGTAACAGTCGCCGTTCCGCCATGCACTTCGATATTCGCGCCCATGCGTATCAGTTCGGGCGCGTGCATGAAGCGATTTTCGAAAATACGCTCCTCCAGAACCGAGGTCCCTTCGGCCGTACACATCAGCGCCATCATCTGCGCCTGCAGGTCAGTGGGGAAGCCGGGGAAAGGCTCGGTGACCACGTCCACGGCCCGCACGCGACCATTCTTGCGCGCAACTTTCAGGCCCTTTTCGGTTTCCGAAACGCTGACGCCTGCGGCTTCGAGTTTTTCCACGAAGGAACTGACCAGCGACATGCGCCCGCCCAGCAGTTCTACTTCGCCACCGCAGATCGCAGGAGCCAACATATAGGTGCCCAATTCGATCCGGTCCGTCACCACCTGATGGGTGGCACCATGCAGACGGTCGACGCCCTGAATTTCGATCGTCGATGTCCCTTCACCCGAGATCTGAGCGCCCATCTTGCGCAAACACTCCACCAGATCGACAATCTCGGGCTCGCGCGCGGCGTTCTTCAGGACAGTGGTGCCTTTGGCCAGGGTTGCAGCCATGACGATGTTTTCGGTCGCTCCGACCGAGGCAAAGCGCATCTCGTGCACCGCGCCTTTCAGCCCGCCCGGAGCCTTGGCATGCAGATACCCGTCTTTCAGTTCGATTTCGGCCCCCAGAGCCTCCAGACCTTCGACATGCAAGTCCATCGGACGCGCGCCAATGGCACAGCCGCCCGGCAGCGACACGACCGCTTGACCGAATCGCGCTAGCAACGGCCCCAGCACCAGATTTGAGGCCCGCATCTTGCGCACGATGTCATAATCCGCCGTCTGGCTGGTCAGATCATGGCTGGACATCGCGATGACCTGCCCGTCCTGCAGCGCGGACACCTCGGCCCCCAGCGATTGCAGAAGCGCTGTCATGGTCTTGATGTCGCTGAGGCGTGGCGCATTGGTCAGCGTCAGCGGTTCTTCGCTGAGAAGCGTCGCAGGCATCAGCGTCAGGCACGCGTTCTTGGCCCCCGCAATCGGTATCTGACCGTTAAGCGGCCCGTTGCCCGTCACCAGAATCGAATCCATCTGCTCTTATCCCTCATCCTTGTCGGCTTTGTCATCCGAGGCCGCCCGCGCCTTGGCCTGCGCCTTGCGCCGAGCCATGTTGGCCTTGAGTGCTGCTTTCAGCCGCTCTTCCCGCGCATCACCGGATTTGCCGTGTTTTTTAGGTGTATCTTTGTCTGCCATGGTCTTTCTCTACAGGAGGCGAAAAAAACCGTCCAGACACCCTTGCGCCGCGTTTCGTTTGAGTCTAATCACCCGCCCACGATGCTGCTGTAGCTCAGAGGTAGAGCACTCCCTTGGTAAGGGAGAGGTCGAGAGTTCAATTCTCTCCAGCAGCACCATGATTTCCCAGACAGAACCGAGACGCGTTTGCCAAGGTTTGAGGCTTTACCCGAGCTTTGTTGGAAAAACCCGGGCAGAGATGTGTCAAAGCGACTGTGTTTTGACGCGGTCGCGCAGTTGGAATTTCTGGATTTTACCGGTTGAGGTCTTGGGAAGCGTCTCAAAAACAACTGCTTTTGGGGCTTTGAACCCGGCCAAGTGATCGCGACAGAAGGCGATGATGTCCTCAGCGGTTGCCTCGGCCCCGTCGCGCAATTCGATAAAGGCGCAGGGGACCTCGCCCCATTTCTCATGCGGCATTGCGACCACGGCGGCGGCCTGAACCGCGTCATGGCGATACAGCACCGCTTCGACCTCGACGGATGAGATGTTTTCGCCGCCCGAGATGATCACGTCCTTCAGCCGGTCGCGGATCTGGATGTAGCCGTTTTCATGCATCACAGCTCCGTCGCCGGACCAGAACCAGCCGTCCTCGAAGGCGTTTGAGCTCGCCTCGGCGTCTTTGTAGTACCCGGCCATGACCGTGTTGCCCCGGATGGCGATCTCACCTTGCGTGGCACCATCGCGCGGCACCGGTGCGCCGCTGTCGCGGTCGATCACCGTGACCTCTTCGACCATCGGGAAGGCGATGCCCTGCTGCGCCTGCAATTCAGCCTGTTCCGCCGGGCTGAGATCATTCCACTCCTCTTGCCAGAGGCATTGCGAGATGTGGCCGTAAGTCTCGGTCAGGCCATAGACCTGCATGACGTCAAACCCCATCGCGCGGGTTTTCTCCAAGACCGAAGGGGGCGGAGGCGCGCCGGCGGTCAGCACCCGGATTGCGGGATCAAACGGGGCGGCGTCGCTTTCGGCCTCGGCTAGCATTTGCAGAACGATGGGGGCGGCACCGAAATGGGTCACACCATGGGTGCGGATCGCCTCCAGAATGCGGTCCGCGGCGGGGATGCGTGTAAAGACAACCGTCCCTCCAAGCATCGCCATCAACCAGGGATGGCCCCAGCCGTTGCAGTGGAACATCGGCACGACGGACAGATAAACCGGATAGGGCGGCATCTGCCATGCGGTGCCCGTACCCAACGCCATCAGGTAAGCGCCACGGTGGTGATAGACGACGCCCTTGGGGCGGCCCGAGGTGCCCGAGGTGTAGTTCAGCGCAATCGCGTCCCACTCATCATCGGGCAGATCGATCGGCAGGGGTGGGGCTGTGGTCAGCGCCTCATAGGTCTGGCCGCCGAGGGTTTCACCAGTGGCCGCAGGATCGGCGATTTCGACGACAGGTATTGTGCGCCCCAGCAGATCAAACGCTTTGGACAGAAGCGGCGCCAATTCACGGTCCACGATCACCAGCTTGGTGTCCGCATGATCCAGAATATAGGCGATGGTTTCGGGCTCGAGCCTTTTGTTGAGCGTATTCAGCACCCCTCCGGTCAGGGGCAGGGCGAAATGCAGCTCAAAGAGTTCCGGGATGTTCGGGCTGAGGACCGAGACGGTATCGCCCTTCTGCACCCCAAGTGCGGCCAACCCACTGGCCACCGCGCGAATGCGGGCGGCGGTTTCCGCCCAGCTTCGTCGGATGTCACCATAGATAACAGCTGTGCGCGCGCCGTGCAGGGATTCGGCGCGGCGCAGGAAGGACAAAGGGGACAAAGGCACATGATTGGCCCGTGTCTTCTGAAGAGCTTCGAAATGGTGACGCATCCGGGTCCTGCCTGTCTTAGCTGTTGGGCCGCACGCGGGCGGCGGTTTTATTGGCAAAGGCTTCCAGCCGTTCGCGCGCGGCGGGCTGGGTGTTGACCACGCCGCCGACCACGGCTTCGGCATAAGCTGCATCCATGCCGGACATGTTGTTCAAATGGCTGATCGCCGAGCAGATCGCAAAATTGGTCAAAGGCAGGTTCTGCGCGATTTGGTCTGCCAGTTCCATTGCCTTGGCCATGCTGCCACCGTCTTCGGTGATGTATTGCGCCAGTCCCAGATCGACAGCCTCTTGCCCCTGGTAGACGCGGCCGGTCAGGATCATGTCGATCATGCGGTATTTGCCGATCATGTCCGAGACGCGGATGGTTGCGCCTCCGCCCGTGAAAATCCCGCGCTGTCCCTCGGGCAAGGCGAAATAGGTGCCGGGGTCGATGACGCGGATATGGGCGGCGCTGGCAAGCTCGAGCCCGCCGCCAACCACCGCGCCTTTCAGGGCGGCGATGATCGGCACACCACCATATTCCATCTTGTTGAACGCCTCGTGCCAGCGCAGGCAGACATGCATGAAGTCATCGGGGCTGCGATCGGCTTTCCAGTGTTCCACCAGATCCAGACCCGCGCAGAAGTGATCGCCCTCGCCGGTCAGCACCACCGCCCGCACGCCGGCCGTACGCGCGCCGCTGAAAAAGCGGATCAGTTCTTCGATCGTGGCCACGTCCAATGCATTGCGCTTGGTCGGGCGGTTCAGGGTCACGGTAAAGAGGCCATTGTCACGCTCGGAAATCGCGAGGTTCTCATAGGTGGCGGGGTTCACGACATCGTTCATGTTGCGGATCCTTTTAAAGGCGTTATTCGGGGAAGGCCGCGTCAAGCAGGCTACGCGCGCCGTGCAAGATGCGGGTGTGTTCGGTACTGCATTCGGGCAGGATGTGTTGGGCAAAGAACAGCGCGGTGGCGATCTTTTGGGTCATGAACTGCGTGTTCTGCCCATTGTTCAAAGCCGCCTGCGCCGGGGTGACACCTTTTGCCAGTTTCCAACCCGCCGCAAGCGTACCTGCCAGCATCAAAAACGGGACCGAGCCCGCAAAAGCGGCGTCGATGTCCTTGCGGCTGTTTTCCAACAGCCATTCCAGCGCGGCTTCAAACGTGCCGCGTGCCTGCGCAAGGTTTGCGCCGATGGCTTGCGCGGTGGCATCGCCTTCTGCCAACTCGGCCTCAGTTGCAGCTATACGCGCGGCGAACCGGCGGGCGGTCTCGCCCCCGTCGCGCATGACTTTTCGACCCAGAAGGTCGTTGGCCTGAATGGCGGTCGTGCCCTCGTAAATCGGCAGAATGCGAGCATCACGATAGTGCTGTGCGGCTCCGGTTTCTTCGATGAAGCCCATACCGCCGTGGATTTGAACGCCCAGAGAGGCGACCTCGACCGCGCGTTCCGAGCAGAAGCCCTTGACCAGCGGAACCATGAACTCGGCCAGGGCGGCCATGTCCGGATCATCCTGATGATGTGCGATGTCCAGCAGCCCGGCTGTGGCCGCCGCCATCGCCCGCCCGCCTTCGGTGAGGCTGCGCATCCGCATCAACATGCGGCGCACGTCGGGGTGTTCAATGATCGCCACCGCGTCCTTGACCTGACCATTCACGGGGCGGCTCTGGACCCGGTCCCGCGCATAAGCCAAGGCGCGCTGATAGGCGCGTTCTGATGTCGCGATGCCCTGAACGCCGACCGAAAAGCGCGCCGCGTTCATCATGATGAACATATATTCCAGCCCGCGGTTTTCGTCACCGATCAGGAAGCCCTTGGCGTCCTTGTATTCCAGCACCGCCGTCGGGCTGGCGCGTACGCCCAGCTTGTGTTCGATGCTGACACAGTTCACCGAATTCTCGGCCCCGACCGAGCCATCCTCTGCCACCATCTTCTGCGGGACGATGAACAGGCTCAGCCCCTTCGGTCCGGCGGGCGCGTCAGGGGTGCGTGCCAGAACCAGATGGATGATGTTCTCGGTCAAGTCATGCGCGCCATATGTGATGAAGATCTTGGTGCCGGATACGCCGTAACTGCCATCGTCGCGCCGCACCGCCTTGGTCGAGACGCGACCCAGATCGCTGCCCGCCTGCGGTTCGGTCAGGTTCATCGTGCCCGACCAGCGTCCAGCAATTAAAGGCTCTAAATAGGTGGCTTTCTGCGCGTCCGAGCCCGTGAGCAGCAGCGCCTCGATCGCACCATCGGTCAGCAATGGGCACAGGCCAAAGCTCATGTCGGCAGCGTTAAGCATCTCGACTGCCGCCGCGCCAACCGTACGCGGCAGTCCCATACCGCCAAACTCTGGCGGGTGCGTGAGGGCCTGCCAGCCCATCTCAACAAATTGCGCATAGGCCTGTGCGTCCCCTTCGGGCATCGTCACGCGGCCATTGTCAAACTGTGCGCCCAACGTGTCGCCGACATGGGACAGGGGCGCGATCTGTTCGCTGCAGAACCGGGCATAGCCCTCCAGCGCAGCGCCGATATCGGTCAGTTCGAAACCCGAGTATGCTTCCAGAGTGGACACTGTTTCCCAATGGGACAGGTGTTCGATACAGAACATCAGATCCTGCACGGGTGGCTGATAGGACATGCCAGATTCCCCCAATGGTAGTTGTGGTTTCACGTCATTTATCTGCCGTGCAGCTTGCCGAAAAGCTCATATATTGCCAAGTTGCTATCCGATATTGCCAAATTGGGGGCGATCATGGTCAGCAATGACCCCATCTCACTTACAACCGTTTCTGCCGGTTTCATCCAGGATTGGCTTGAGGCGCTGAGGGTGTGTTGCAGCGCAGATCAGATGAAGTTCCTACTGGACCGTTCGGGCCTGCACGCCAGTGCGTCAGAGCCTGCGCAGCGTGTGACACTTCAGGAAATCGCCCGCTTGTACCAACTGGCCGCGCCTGAGACTGGGGACGAAATGATGGGCCTCTGGAGCCGTCCCATTCGGCCACGCGCCTTGCAGCATCTTGTGACCGTCCTGCGCGAAGCAAGCAGCCTGACCTCGGCGCTGTATCGTTTCTCGACATTCTGGAATTTATTGCTGGATGATTTTCATCTGGATCTGCGCACCGGGCCGGATTTGGCTGAACTTTCGCTGGTACCGTATCGGCAGGACACGGCACCCCAGCGCTTTGGTCATATGCTGATCCTAAAACTTGCGCATGGGCTGCTGTCATGGCTGGGCGGATCGGAAACGCCGGTAAAGGCCGTTCGCTTTGCCTTTGCGCGGCCAAGTTTTGCGGCGGACTATGCGGTTGTCTTCCCCTGCGCGGTCACATTCGATGCTCCGCAGACCAGCATTCTGTTCGATCCGCGCCGCTTTGATCCCCCGATCACGCGCAGTCCGGCTGAGGCGTCTCTATTTCTGGAACGCGCACCGATCGACTGGATTTTCACCAACTCACGCGCCCATACAAACAGCCTGCAGGTCCGGGCGTTCCTGTATCGGACGTCCTGGAAAAGCAGCCAGCTTCCCGATGCGGCCCTGGCTCTGAAGATGACGCCCCGGACCCTGAACCGGCGTCTCAAGGACGAGGGCACCTCGTTTCAGGACATCAAGGACGCCCTGCGCCGCGATATTGCGATCCGCGCCCTGCAGCAAAGCGGCGACAGTATCGAGCAGATTGCGTTCGATACGGGGTTCTCGGCCCCGGCGAATTTTCACCGCGCATTCCGGAAATGGACCAACCGCAGCCCGGGTTCGTATCGCGCACAGGATCGCGCGGTCTGACCGTCGCGGCGCTTGCATGTCTCTGTCATATTGAGCCTTTATGGGTCGTTGAACAGCAACTGTTCGGGTTGTCTGCCCAAGGTTTGGCTTTTGTATTGAAAGGGGAATGGATGTCATCGGATGAGGATACCGGCATCGGCTTCATCGAAAATCGGCCTTTTGATGAGATAAGTGTCGGAGATACCGCCGAGTTGTCCCGCACCCTGACCGCACAGGATATCGACGCCTTTGCAGCGGTCTCGGGCGATGTGAACCCGGCCCATGTGGATGAGGCCTTCGCGCAGGAGGACGTCTTTCACAAAGTGGTCGCGCATGGCATGTGGGGCGGTGCGCTTATATCCAATGTGTTGGGCACTCAATTGCCGGGGCCGGGTACGATTTATCTGGATCAGACTCTAAAATTCCTCAAACCCGTTGGTATCGGCGATACAGTCACTGTGCGCGTCACCGTGACCGAAAAGCAGCCCGAGAATAAGCACGTCACTCTGGATTGCCTGTGTACGACTGGCGATGGCAAGTCTGTCATCACCGGACAGGCCGTTGTGATCGCGCCGGACAAAAAGGTCAAAAGGCCCAGAATGGCGATGCCGGATCTGGTTTTGCATCACCGGGGCGCCTCCTATGACCGATTGCTGAGCGCGGCTCAGAAAATGGACCCATTGCCCACAGCCGTGGTCCATCCCTGTGATGAAAGCGCGTTGGAGGGGGCGCTCTCGGCCCGGGATTTAGGTTTGTTAGAGCCTGTTTTGGTCGGCCCGCGCAGCCGAATTCTACATGCGGCCGATGCGGCCGGGTTGGATATCGGCGGGCTCGAGATCATTGATACACCGCACAGCCATGCCTCGGCCGAACGGGCGGTGCATCTGGCGCGGGATGGTCGTGTGAAGGCCCTGATGAAGGGCGCGTTGCACACGGATGAGGTCATGTCGGCCGTCGTCTCCAAGGCCAATGGTCTACGCAGCGAACGCCGGATGAGCCATGTCTACGTCATGGACGTGCCGACCTATTCCAAACCGCTTCTGATCACCGATGCGGCCATCAACATAGCGCCCGATCTGCAGACCAAGGCGGATATGGTTCAGAATGCCATTGATCTGGCTCGCGCCATCGGGATCGAGACGCCTAAGGTGGCGATCCTGTCAGCGGTCGAAACCATCACACCCCGGCTGCAATCCACGGTCGAGGCTGGTGCGCTGTGCAAAATGGCGGATCGCGGGCAGATCACGGGCGGTATGCTCGATGGCCCTCTGGCCTTTGACAACGCCGTGTCGATGCGCGCGGTCACGACCAAGGGCATCAAATCCGATGTAGCAGGTCAGGCCGATATACTGGTCGCGCCGGACCTTGAGGCCGGCAACATGATCGCCAAGCAGCTCATGTATCTGGCCGGAGCCGAGGCCGCAGGGATCGTTTTGGGTGCGCAGGTTCCGATCATGCTGACCAGCCGCGCCGATGATCGCCGCACCCGCATCGCCTCGGCGGCGATTGCGGTGCTGTATGATCAATCGGTGCGCTAAATAGGTTACTGCGTCGCGGGTTCGGGAAACCGGGCCCGCGTGCGGTTGGCGAAGGCAACCAGTGACAACATCACCGGCACTTCGACCAGAACACCCACCACCGTTGCCAGCGCCGCGCCGGAGTTCAGGCCAAACAGGCTGATAGCGACCGCTACGGCCAGCTCGAAAAAGTTCGAGGTCCCGATCATGGCGCAAGGGGCCGCGATACGGTGCGGGACCTTCAGGGCATAGGCAGCTCCGTACGCCAGCGCGAAGATGCCATAGCTTTGGATCAGGATCGGCACGGCGATCAGGACAATGACCATGGGCTTCGCCAGGATCGTCTCTCCTTGAAGGCCGAACAGGATCACCACCGTTGCAATCAGGCCCATGATCGACCAAGGCTTGATGCGGGCGGAGAAGGCATCGATGGTCTCCTGCGAGCTCAGCCGCTTGCGGGTGATCAAACCGGCAATCAGGGGCAGAACCACATAGAGAACGGTGGCCAGAACCAGCGTTTGCCATGGGACCGAGATATCGGTGACCCCCAGCAGAAAGGCCACAATAGGTGCAAAAGCCACCACCATGATCAGGTCATTTACTGAGACCTGCACCAGAGTATAGGTCGCATCGCCTTTGGTCAGTTGCGACCAGACAAACACCATCGCGGTACAGGGCGCGGCCCCCAGCAGGATCAGACCTGCGGTGTACTGTGCAGCATCTTCCGGTTGGATCCACGGGGCGAAGACATAGTCGAAGAACAATACTGCCAGTAGAGCCATGGTGAAGGGTTTGATCAGCCAATTGACGACCAGCGTCACGATCAGGCCTTTGGGCTGTCGGGCGACGCCTGCGACCGCTTTAAAATCGACACCGACCATCATCGGATAGACCATGGCCCAGATAAGCAGGGCCACGACGAGGTTGACGCTGGCTACCTCGGCCCCGGCGATCAGGCCGACCAGACCAGGCGCGGTCAGTCCGATCAGCACGCCACCGACCATGGCGAGGGCGACCCAGATGGTCAGATAGCGCTCGAAGATGTTCATGAATATGCCTCGGTTGAGTGGTCGGTCAGCTTGCCCGAAGTGAGCGCCGCAAGGGCCACCATGACAGCCGCTGTGCCCAGCACAAGGGGGAGGCCGCCAACCTGATAGGTAAAGCCGGACAGGACGGTGCCCAAAAGGCGTCCTGTCGCGTTGGCCATGTAGTAAAAGCCGACATCCATCGTGACCCGCTCGGACTTTGTGAAGGCGAGGATCAGATAGGAATGCAGGGATGAGTTGATGGCGAAGATTGCTCCAAACACCAAAAGGCCCACAACCAGCGTGACTGTCAGCCATGTCTCCGGCTCGGAAGATAGCAAAACTGCCAGTGTTAGAGCCGCAGGAACGCAGAAAAGCATTGCGGCCCAGCTGCGCGCGGCGCGGATCAAATCGCCCTCGGACCGGTCTGAGGCCCGAAGGATCTTGGGCGCGTTGGCCTGAATAACGCCGTAGAGGATAATCCAGAACGCCATGAAGGTGCCGATCATGAAAAACGCGGCCCGGTTGCCCTCTTCGGTGCTATCCGAAAGGACGGCGTAGAAATAGATCGGAATGCCGACCACGAACCACACGTCGCGGGCACCGAACAGGAAGACCCGCGCGGCGGACAGCCAATTGACGTTGGCAGATTTAGAGAAGACTTCAGAGAACTTCGCGCCCTTGCGCCCTTTAGGCAGGCCGGGGGGCATGCAGCGGATGACGGCGAACAGGATCACGGCGAGAACGAGTGCCATCACGATGATCGCCGCCTGAAAGCCCAGCGTTGCCAGCATGGCTGCACCAAGAAGGAAGCCCAGCCCTTTGACCGCGTTCTTGGATCCGGTCAGCACCGCTACCCAGCGAAACAGCCCGCCGCCCTCGGTCGGGGCCAGCAATTTCACTGCGGATTTTGAGGACATCTTGGCCAGATCCTTGGCCACTCCGCTTGCGCCTTGCACGATCATGACGAAGGCCACAGATGCGCCAATCGCCCAATTAGGGTCTAGTTGCGTCAACGCTAGCAGCGCCACCACCTGCAACCCAAGCCCGGCATAGAGCGTCGAGGTCAAGCCAAACCGCGCTGCGATCCAGCCCGCTGCAAGGTTCGTCACCATCCCAGCGATTTCATAGAGGACAAACAGATAGGCCAGTTGCACCGGCGAGAAGCCAAGCGTGTGAAAGTGCAACAGCACTAGCATCCGCAAGGCTCCGTCGGTCAGCATAAAGGCCCAATAGGCCGCCGTGACCGCGATATAGGCCGACAGCCCCTCGGGCCGATCGGTCACAGCGAGGCCCCAATCATCAGCGCAACATCGACCAGACGGTGGGCATAGCCCATCTCGTTGTCATACCAGGCATAGATTTTCACCTGTGTCCCGTTCACAACCATAGTCGACGGCGCATCGACGATCGAAGAGCGTTCGTCATTGGTGTAGTCGGTCGAGACCAGCGGGCGGGTCTCATAGCCCAGAATGCCGTTCAACTCACCTTCGGCGGCTGCTTTGAAGAAGGCATTGACCTCTTCGACAGTGGTTTCACGCTCCACCTCGAACACGCAGTCTGTCAGTGAGGCGTTCAACAGCGGCACCCGCACCGCATGGCCGTTCAGACGCCCCTTGAGTTCAGGGTAGATCAGCGTGATCGCCGTGGCCGAGCCGGTTGTGGTCGGGATCAGTGAGTTCAGGGCCGAGCGCGCCCGGCGCAGATCCTTGGCGGGACGATCCACGATGGTCTGCGTGTTGGTCACGTCATGAATCGTGGTCATAGAGCCGTGGCGGATGCCCAGATTCTCGTGGATGACCTTCACCACCGGGGCCAGACAGTTCGTCGTGCAGGAGGCTGCGGTCACGATCTGATGGGCCGCGGGATCGTAGATGTCATCATTCACGCCCATCACGATATTGGCGGTAGGGCCGTCCTTAACCGGGGCCGAGACGACAACTTTTTTTACGCCCGCATCGAAATAGGGGGCCAGTTTTGCCTCGGTCTTGAAGACACCGGTGCAGTCAATCACCACATCGACGCCGTCCAGCGGCAGAGCGCTCAGATCCTTGGTGCCGATGAAGGGCAGGCGGGTGCCGTTGATGGTGACGCTTTCGTCATCATGCTCGAAACTGGCGTCCCAACGGCCATGAACCGTGTCGAATTCCAACAGATGCGCATGCATCTCGGCGTCACCGACCGCGTCGTTGATCCAGGCGATCTTGGCGCCTTTCTCCAACAGCGGTTTCAGGGCCAGCTTTCCCATCCGGCCCAGGCCATTCACAGCATATGTGGTCATTTCAGTCTCCGAAAGAGGTTCTGCCGATATCATCGACAGCAGATTGTAGGGCGATCCGGTCGAGGCTTTCGACCGGCAAAGAGGTAAACGCCTCAATCCGGCGCTTTAGAGCGCCATAGGCGTTTTGAAAGGCGAGGCTTTTCTCGGCATCGGTTCCGGTGGCTTTCACCGGGTCTTCCATACCCCAATGGCCGCTGATCGGTTGGCCTTCCCAAGCTGGGCACTCTTCGTTCGCGGCTTGATTGCAGACGGTAAAGACAAAATCCATTTCCGGCGCACCGTCGGTTGCAAATTCCGACATATGCTTAGAGCGCAGGACCGAGGTATCGTGACCCTTGTCCTGCAGCACTTGCACGGCAAAGGGGTTCAACTCGGACGCGGGCTGCGTTCCGGCTGAGTAGACAGTGAACCTGTCATCCCCCAACTCGCGCAGCAGGGTTTCGGCAAAGATCGAGCGGGCGGAATTGCCCACGCATAGAAACAGGACGTTGAACTTGCGGTCAGTCATGTCTTCATTTCCTTGTGTGAAAGGCATGCAGATATCGGGACGACCCCGGCAGCAATCGACAACCAGAAAATCCAGCATTCCCTGCACTTTAGTCATATTGACGGAATAAAGCAGGGAAGTGCCTGAGCGTTCCTGAGTCACCAGCCCGGACCTTTGCAGCGCACTCAGGTAATTCGACATGGTGCTGGGTTTGATATCCAGCTCCGAGGCCAGCTCACCCGCGGGCACGGTGTCAGGAAACCGTCGCATTAACATGCGAAAGACAGTGATGCGTTGCGGATGGCCCAGAATGGCTAGCTGATCGGTAATCTCTTCTATCATATTTCATGAATTATGGAAATATATATTGGTGGTCAACCGGGAAACCTGTTTTGTCACAGAACTTTCATGAAGCCTCAGCGCGCTGATCCGGGCTTGCAGGCGCAGACCTGACGAATTAAAGAAGCCTTCGCATCTTTCCGAATTCAGTTTCGGAAGACCAACGGTGCCGCTGTAGCTCAGCTGGTAGAGCACGTCATTCGTAATGATGGGGTCGGGGGTTCGAGTCCCTTCAGCGGCACCACCTATGTCTCAACATTCATCCCTGCTACAGGGAATACCCGAGACGCGCGAAGTGTTGAGACGCGCGCATGCCTTACGATCCGCCCACCTACGCGCATCTTCGTTCTGTTTTGGGGAATGGTGAAATGTCAGATGCGTCGTGCCCTATCGTATAAACTGCCCCCTCAACGCGATGAGAGGGGGCAGTCTTCCTGTTCAGACCGACAGGCAGACGTATTTCATTTCCATATAGTCTTCCATGCCGTGGTGGCTGCCTTCACGGCCTAGGCCGGATTGCTTGACGCCGCCGAACGGGCCCAGCTCGGTCGAGATGATGCCGGTGTTCACGCCGACGATCCCGTACTCCAGTGCCTCAGCCACCTTGTATACACGGCTCAGATCCTTGGCATAGAAATACGAAGCCAGACCGAAGATCGTGTCATTGGCCATGGCGATGACGTCATCTTCGTCCTCGAACTTGAACAAGGGTGCTAGTGGGCCAAAGGTCTCGTCCTGCGCGACCATCATGTCCTGAGTCACGCCGGTCACGATCGTGGGTTGGAAGAAAGTGCCACCCAGATCATGAGGCAGACCGCCGGTCAAAACCGCGCCGCCTTTGTCGGTGACATCCTTGATATGCTCTTCGACTTTGGCCACTGCGTCGTCGTTGATCAAGGGGCCGGTGGTTGTGCCAGCGCTCAGTCCGTCGCCGACTGTTAGCGCCTCAACCGCAGCTTTCAGCTTGGCGGCAAAGGCATCGTAGACGCCGGCCTGCACGTAAATACGGTTGGCGCAGACACAGGTCTGGCCGTTATTGCGGAACTTGCACAGCATCGCGCCTTCGACGGCTGCATCCAGATCGGCATCGTCGAACACGATAAAGGGCGCGTTGCCGCCCAGCTCCATCGAGCATTTCATGACCTGATCGGCGGCCTGACGTAGCAGGATACGGCCAACTTCGGTCGAGCCGGTAAAGGTCAGCTTGCGCACGCCCGGGTTCTCGCAGAACTCCTTGCCGGTCTCGCTGGCCTGAGTCGACGGCACCACGTTGAAGACACCTGCTGGAACACCTGCCTGCTCGGCCAGCAGCGCCAGCACCAAAGCCGACAACGGCGTTTCTGTTGCTGGGCGCGCAACAAAGGCGCAGCCCGCGGCCAGTGCCGGGCCAGCCTTGCGGGTGATCATCGCGTTGGGGAAGTTCCACGGCGTGATCGAGGCCGCCACGCCAATGGGTTGCTTCATCACCATGATCCGCTTGTCGCGCTGATGGCCGGGAATGGTCTCGCCATAGACCCGCTTGGCCTCTTCCCCGAAGAATTCGATGAAAGAGGCCCCATAGCCGATTTCGCCAACAGCCTCGGCCAGCGGTTTGCCCTGCTCGGCGGTCAGGATCTTGCCAAGATCCTCGGCGTTTTCCATCATCAGGTCGAACCAGCGACGCAGGATGGCGGCACGTTCCTTGCCGGTCAGCTTGGCCCATTCCTTCTGCGCGGCTTCGGCCTGCGCGATGGCACCTGCGACTTGCGCGCGGCTGACATCGGCAACTTCGGCAATTACGTCCCCGCGTGCGGGGTTGGTCACTTCGAATGTGCCGTTGTCGCCATCCACCCATTGGCCGCCGATATAGGCTTTGGTCACCAGAAGGTCGGGATTCTTGAGCAGGGATTTCAGATCGGTCGTTGCGTCCAGCATGGGTCAGCCTCCGGCAATATTTACGTTGCGCGCACCCAAGCAGGTGTCATGCGCTTTGTCTATGTCCATTGTTGTGCGGCGATGAACCCAGTTTGCCCTTTCCCACCGCGAAGCGACTTTGGCACCCTGTCGGTGCCCATATGGCTTTCATTTCTCTTGGGAGTTTGCGACAGTTTTCGAAATTTCCGAGCTATAGGGGATGTAAATGAGCGTTACATTGCCTATCTATATAGAAATATAAAGAAAAAGGGATAGCATAGATGTCGAACCAGCAATTTGAGGCATTGATCAAAGAGACTCAGTCCAAGGTGCGTGAGTCGCAATCGCAGATCGAAGGCCTGACCTCACGTATCGAGGCCGCACGCGCCAAAATCGGTACGGCCGAGGCGGATATCGACATCGAAAACGCCACGCTTGAGGATGTGCATGCCCATACCGAGGTAATGAACGCCAATATCGCTGAGCTGATTATGGGTCTGGACGACGTCACCAGCGCGTTCTCGAAAGATTTCGATGAGATGCGCTCGAAAACTGGGTGGGAATCTTTTGTTGGCATTTTCTCGAAAGGTAAATCCGAGTCGATGCGGCAGGAGCGGATGCGCACGGCCAACATTGACGACAAGCTGCAGGACCTGATCGCCAAATCCGACGTGATCGTCAAACTGCTGGAGGGGCAACTGTCCGTGCTGGAAGAACAGCGCGTGAAGGTCGAGGACAACCTGACCGTCACGCTGGATGACCGTGAAGCGACCGTTGCGGAACTCGAGGCTTTGCGGGCCGAAATTCAGGGTATGGACCCGACGATCATCACCTTGGAAAACAAGATCAGCGTCGAACAGGACGCCGCTGCGCGTACCCAGCTGGAAACCGAGCTGGCCGAGCTGAACAAGCAATACAACGCCAAAGTTCAGGAAGAGCAGGTGAAGTTGGCCAAGTCACAGACGCTGGAGCGCTATATCGAAAAGGGCAAGACCTGGGTTGATTCATTGCAGAACCAGGCGGCGACGCAGATGGTGCTGATCAACAAGCTGCAGACAGACACGCAACAGCGCGTGGTGCTGTATGACGCGCTGACCAAATCGCTGAAAACCGCTCAGCAGCAGGACGTGGCCCACCGCATCAACGAGATCGGCGTGCAGACGGATCAAGAGGCGCAAACCGCCATGGCCGCCATCGGCACCGCAACCAACCAGAAAATGGCCGACATGCTCGAGGCGCATGAGGACCACATGGTCTTTGCCCGCGACGTGCTGGAGAAAAAGGCCAAAGCAGATGAACGCTTTGCCCGCCGGTTCGCCTCGATTGTCGAAAAGCATGATAAGAATTTGTATGGAGGGTGAGGACTCAATCCGTTCGCCGCTAAAGATGCTAAGTTCAGCAGTGGGCGTTGCGCTCTTTGGGGCGCTTCTCATCCTATTCGGGTACCTGACCCAATTGATTCCAGCATACCTTGGTCCCGACCTGAGGTTGATGATGTTCTTCGTACCATTGGTCTTCGCGCTTGGATCCTTTGGAGTTTCAGCCGTATTTGCAGTCTGGGGCGCGCTTTGGTTGGCATTCGAGGTATTCCTTCTATTGGTCGGTAATCTAAATGAATAACCCAACCCAAGACCATGTCGGCCTGACCGACACCTTCGCCTCGCGCCGGTATTTCCGCAAATTCGAGGTGATCACCGTCCACCTCCTGCGCGTGGCCGCGACGATGGAGGCTGAGGGCGCGATCAGTAAGCAAGAGGTGCGGATCGTGTCGCGCTACCTCTCGGGGTTGCTCTACACCTTCCGTGCGCTCAGCATGAAATACCTGCTGGTCGGGCGCGATACGGGGCGGTTCTTCGGCAGCCTCGCCATGGACAAGCGCGACAGCGGCTTTCCGGTGGCGGCCGAGTTGCTGACCATGGCCAATGACGCGCAGCAGGCTCAGGTGCATCTGGCGAATATGCCCTCGGAAGATGATCTGAAAACCGACATGGTGCGAACGATCATCGGCGACCAGGAAATCCCGACCAAGCTGCAATTCGCCCTGTCCCAAAGGCTCTACTATGAAGAATTGCTGAAAGGTCAGCTTTTCTGGGTGCGCAACGATCCCGAATGCCACTGGATCGGGAATGAGGGTGAACGGCGCAAGTTCATGATCCATTGGGCGGTCTATGACAGCCAGATCAATCTGCCGGTCATCTACCTGATGCAGTTGGAGGATAGCGGCAAGACGGCGCTGCCCAAGGATCAACGCCGCTGGCCCGAGGTGCAGGCGCATCTGATGGCGCAATCCTTAGGCGGATTGAAACTGGTGACCATCGCCAAAGGGTTCGATCAGGATTTCGACGACCTGCATCCCAAACACCTGCGCCGCATTCATGTGGGGCCGATGTATTCCTCGGCCTTTACCGAGCAATCCGGCCCCTTGCGGCAGGTGCTAGAGGACGCGCAGGCGCCCGAGGGGCAGGACTGGGCGCTGGCATGGACCACCGAAGAACTGGAAAGCGAAGAGGTGATCGAGGAACGCGCCGGGTGGTTCTCGACCGTCGAGCGTGAGGTGTTTGCGCTGGACCCGTTTGGCGGGCAGGGGGCCGAGACCGGAGCGACGCGCACGCAGCGTTCGATCATTCTGCCTCAGCGTCCGTTTCAGGTTCTGGCAGAACGAAACCCTCCTGGTTTTGCCGATGTGCGCAAATTCGTGGTCAGCAAATCGGGGCAGGTGTTGCGCTATTAGAATTTTTGCCTCCGGCGGAGGTATTTTTGTACAGAAGAAGAATGGGCGGTTTTTGAGATGAGTTTGACGTCAGATCAGATGGAATTGCGCGAAGACGATATTCGCAAGCATTACCCGGCGGCGACCGCCTTGTTGAACGGGTTCGAACACGCGCCGCGGATTGCGAAACCCGTTGAAGTGGCGGTAGAGCGGTCATCGGGCGTGTCCACTGGACGGCGGTTTCGATCGACCACGCCGGGATTGGTGACACGTCGCACTGTGCGAGCGGATGGGGTGCATCTGGTTGAGCGCATCGAGGCTTCGGATGATGGTGATACGCTGGTCTCGCCCCCTCAGGCCACCGCGCAGCAGGCCATTCGGCGCGCAATTGCCATCGCTCTGGCCTTGGCCGAAGCCTATGCTGATCAGATTCCGTTGACCGATTTGAAGCGGGCCAATCTGGCGGGGGATTTGCCTGTCGCGCGCAAGACCGAGTTTTCGGAACTGCTGACGGCTGAGGCGCTGGTGACGTCTCATGTGCTGGGCAACGCGCTGGCTTATCTGATGTCGTCCCATCTGGGCGAGACCACTGTCGATATCGGTGAGATCGAAGAGGTTCTGACCGACAACGGCCAGCTTGCCCTGCACGGAGCCTTGTGGGAGCTGGATCAGGTGCTGGCCAAACACGCCCCCGACGACGCGCATCTGATCGCCGCCATCAGCGCCTATGCCGAGCAACTGATGGACAAGGTCGCCCTGCGTGCGCAATCCGCTGGCCATCTGGCCCCTTTCCAAAACGCGGCCTGGCATATCGAGGCCGACGATCTGACGATCCGGGGGTTTGAGCCGGCCTCTAAGGCCAAATCCACCACCCTGACCATGACGTTCAAGAAACCCAACGAGGTGGTCGGCAACCATATCGCCAAGTATCAGGCGATGAAGTTGGCCAAGATGCTGATGGCCTATGACTTCGACCGTCGCCTGAACCCGTTCGCGGAACTCGGCGGGTTTATCTTTACCTTCATGGGCGACGGCAAGCCGGGTACGGGCAAGACCACTCTGATCCAGATGATGGCAGGGCTGATCAACGACTATTGCCAGAACGCAGGCTATCCGTTCCGCTATCAGAACCTCAGCACCGACAATATCGACAGCTATCAGGGTAAATCCGGCCAGAACGCCAAGGCGTTTATCAACACGATCATCGACCCCTCTGTCATCGGTTTCGGCACGATCGACGATATCGACCAGCTTGCGGGCAAACGCGGCGACCGGCAGTCCTCGGCCGGGCAGCTGGAAATCACCGCCGTGCTGATGGAAAGCTTTGC
The DNA here is from genome assembly GCF_056535985.1 of Ruegeria sp. AO1. Classification (NCBI taxonomy): domain Bacteria; kingdom Pseudomonadati; phylum Pseudomonadota; class Alphaproteobacteria; order Rhodobacterales; family Roseobacteraceae; genus Ruegeria; species Ruegeria sp. AO1. The sequence continues at coordinate 3,273,435 of NZ_JBQFJC010000001.1, read as the reverse complement.
CGGCGCCAACACCGTTGTCCGCGGCAACTGCACCTTTGGCATGTTCTCGAACTACCCCGAGAATGTGGACGACGCCCTGCGTCAGCGGGCCGGTGCGCGGTTCCTGGTGGACGGGCCGCAGACACGTGAGGATTACATCGACATCCTGCACCTGCTGATGGGCCGCAACCACGACATCCCGCTGGGCGAACACGAAGCCTATGCCGCGCAAGAGATCAAAAAGGCCGTCGCCGCCAGCTTCGAAAGCCACGCCCGCCCGCATGAGGACGCTTTGCTGCAGGTCTATGACCGGGTGTCGGGTGAGATCGGCCAGATGGACACGATCGCCAAGCTGGGCACCTACCTCAAGGCGATCCAACAAGCGGATGAGCGTTTCACCGGCCGCGCGATCAAGAACATCACCGACGCGGTCAAGGTCCGCGCGATGGATTTCGAACTGCCCGACGAGTGGATGGAAAACCCCGACCTGTTCCTGTTCCGCGACTACGACGCCAAGAAGGCCATGATTGAGGACCTGCGCCAGCCGATCACCGTTGAGATGGTGATGCAGGAAATCAACCGCTACGCCGACAGCGAGTTCCGCTATGCCGACAAGAGCGACGAGGTCGCCATCGAAAACGCCGTCCGCGAGATGGGTCGGATGGAAGAGGCCAAGCGCCGGTATCTGGAGGGGAAGGGTTAATGCTCGTTTACGCGATTTCCGGCTTTGCGCTCGTACTGGGCCTGATCCTGCCTCTGCGCTGGGGCGTGATCGGATTTCTGTGCGCAGTGGCGGTGCTGTTTCTAGCCCAGTTCGGTGTCAACGCGAGCAGCGGGTTCGAGGGCACCTCATGGGAAGAGTCCCTGATCCTGTTTGAGGGCAGTGTGGTGTCTTACCTCGGGTTCAACTTGCAGATCACAGGGCGGGCGTTCGCATTGCCCTTGTTGGTGCTGGCGGTTGTGGTTGTTGGTCGGTTCAAGAGGGTGGGATGAGACAAGTGGCAGGCAAGATGAAAACCCAACTCGACGGTGAGTTCCGCATAGCCAACAAGAGCGACGAGTTCGCCATCGAGAACGCCGTCGGTGAGATGGGCCGGATAGAAGAGGCCAAGCGGCGGTTTGTTGAAGGAAAGAACATTGAATAGAAGATTTGTGATTGAAGCAGAAGGCTACCCGGAGATGCCGGGCATGATGCTGGCAACTGTAGAGGCTATCAAGCAGGTGGGGGGTTCAGCAAGTATTTACGAACTGGACGAGAAGGTTGCGGAAATCGAAGGCGTCTCTGAGGAAGAACAGTCTTACATGATGACCGGAACCAATCAGGGTCAACCACGATTGAACTACTATCTCGCTTGGGCTCGAACTTTTTTGAAGAAGGGCGGAGCCCTCGAGAATTCCGCTCGCGGTATTTGGGCGCTAACTGAGTTTGGAAGCACGATTGAGACTATTGGTGATACTCAACGGATAATCGACCAGGTTAACGAAGAAGAAAAAGCTAGAGCGCGCGAAAGACGGAAAAAGAAACAGCAGAACGGAGACGAGCCCGAGTTGTTTTCATCGTCTGATCAGAGCGACAAGTCCGAAGAGACACCTGACACAGAGACGTGGAAATCTAGGTTGCTCGCGACATTAAAGCAGATGGACCCTTATGCTTTTGAACGTTTGGCACAGCGTTTGCTACGGGAAGCGGGTTTCACCAAAGTCGAAGTCCGAGGGAAGTCCGGTGATGGTGGAATTGATGGTGTTGGTGTACTTCGCGTGAACCTCGTTTCTTTTCAGGTTTTCTTTCAGTGCAAACGCTACAAAGGAAGTGTCGGGTCGTCAGAAATTCGCGATTTTAGAGGCGCGATGATGGGACGAGCTGACAAAGGGTTATTCATCACAACTGGCAACTTCACCGCGCAAGCATCGGACGAGGCCACACGAGATGGAGCTACTGCGATTGACCTCATTGATGGAGATCGCCTGTGTGATTTGCTCAAAGAAAATGATCTTGGTGTGGCGACACAAATGATTGAGGCGGTGACAATAGATGAGAAGTTTTTTGCCAGCGTCTAGTATCAAACAAAGGGAAGGAAAGTTCGCTTCGTGATCCGCCTCATCGAAAAAGGCCTGATGTTCGGCAACCTCGTCCACATCTCCAGCCCGGCTCTGGTCGAGCGTTATAACCGCGCGCTGCAGCATCTGGCGGGCAAGACCACGGCGCTTACGGATTTCCATGTCGATGTTTCGGGCTATTCGCCGGAGGTGGGGATTGAGCTGGACGACCCGCTCTACCTCAACCCCAATGGGGTCAACAGGCAGTTCATCCTGCTGACAACCGAGCAGAAACGCGCGCCTCTGCTGAACGTCAAATTCTCGACCTCGCGCGATATTCTGCGCGAGTTTATCGAGATGAACGAGGCGCAGCTGTTTGCCCTGACCGCCACCGATGCGGTGGCTGGAGAGCTGGTGAACTCGGTCTTCAAACTCACCACGCCCAATGATCTGCTGAACCTACGCAAGATCGAGATTGAGGCCGATACCGCAGGTGGCACCCTGCGCAAGGCCGAGCAACTGGCGGGCATGGTCGAACAGTTCAAAACCGCTGAGGATGCGTGGTTCGATGACGTGCTGATCGCCCGGATGATCGAAACGGCGAAAGAAACCGGAGACGTCACCCGCAACCCTGTCCATCTGCGTCACACGGCGTTTGAGCAGCGCAACTTCTGGACGGCGCATTTCGGCGGGCTGTACCTGTTCCCGGACATGGATCACCCGGCGGCGATCTGCATGGGCGAAAAGCCGGACGATCTGAAAATCAAGTACACGTTTGACCCGTCCCAAAGGAACCAGATTGCCAAATTCCTCGACTATAACGATCTGGTCGAACCCATCGTAAAGGCGCGCGGCGTGGATGCGGCGGCGATCCTTCAGCAAAAGATGGATTTCCTGACCGTTGCCGCCGCCGCAGATGCCGATGTTGATCTGATGGGGCTGGATCGCCGAGATATGAGGCGTTTGGCGCGAAACCACTCAGATCGCCTGCCCGAGGCGTATCACGGCCTTGCCCAATTGTTGCGCTGGGCGACGGATGGCGGGCCTTGGCCGCGGATCACCTCGGACCATCCGGCGTATTTCTACACGTTGCGCGCCGCGGATACGCCATACCGCGATTTGGTGAATATGTTGCTGTCCGAACTGGCTCCGCTGGACCCCCGCCAGATGTTCATCTGTCACAAAGAGCTGTTCTACAAAACCTATGCCACGTGGCCCGAGGCCAAAAAGGCCTATGTTGCCGAGTTTCTGGCCCGCGAGTATCAAGTGGACAAATCCGGCGCCCGCGCGGCTCTGTTCGGTCACGAACCGGATATGAGCGGAGAAGATCGTGTCAGCGATACAATCATAGCGCGAGTCGGCCCCTGGGGCGCAGTCGGGAGGACTTGAGATGTTCGGAGCGATGCGCCTGTTTCTGGTCCTGCTGGTTCTGCAGACAATTGCTTATTTCGCGCTGTCGCTCTATTCGCGCGGCGTCCGCCGTCGCAAGCTTGAGACGTGGTGGGACGAGAAGGGCAAACAGGGAAATAAAGAGGCCTTTGTGGAACGCGGGCTGCACGTCTATGACAATTCGTTCCGGCGCAAACTGATCCTGGCGGTGTATATTGTCCCTTGGGTGGCAATCGGCGCATTGATCTACATCGTGAATTATATGTGAGGGTTACGGCATGGCCTATGTGAAATGGGCGTTTATCATCATCTTCTGGGGCACTGTCGCTGTGATCCTGCAATATTCGCTGCCGCAGCATGATGTTGTGCGCATCGTGAACACCTATGAAGAACGGCAAGATCTGAACGACTGGACCCGTATTTTCTGGTCCGAGCCCGAAGACCAATCTGCCAGCCTGTCGAACCGCGACGTGCAGTTTATCCAGGCCGTCCGTGCTAACGGGAAGCCCATCGTCTATCGGAACGAGGATACCGGCTGGGGCTGGCCGTTCTATTTCAAGTTCGACACCGCCAACCTGTACACCGAGGCCAATGACGCGATCTCAGACAAGAACAACCCCGACTGGGTTGTTGTAACCCATTATGGCTGGCGCAATGAGTTCATGTCGATCTTTCCCAACGCCGTCTTTATCAAACCGGTCGACGGGCCGGACGTGCGGATCATCCCGTGGTTCAACATTGTCTTCCTGACGGTCTTTGCTGCCATTGTCTGGGCGCTTTGGGTACGCTGGCGCCGGTTCCGTCAGGCTCGGATCGACCCAATGCTCGAGTCGATGGAAGATGGGATCTATGCCGCAGGCGACGCTATCGATGAACGGCGCGGTCGTTTCCGCCGTTGGCTGGATAGTTGGAAATCAAAATAGGGGCCCGACCCGTGAAGGGGGCCTCTATCGTACGATGAATTCGGCATGCAGGGCGCCCGCGGCTTTGATCGTTTTCAAAATGTCGATCATGTCGCGCGGCGAAACCCCCAGGGCGTTCAGCCCGGCCACGACCTCTGACAGGGTGGTGGCTTCGGGGATCTCGGCCAGGCCGGTGCCTTCTTCCTCTTCGATGCCTGCGAAGGTTCTGGGCACCACGACGGTCTCTCCGTCAGCGAACGGGTTGGGTTGAACCGCGATCGGAGCCGCCTCTACCGTCAGGGTCAGGTTGCCTTGCGACACCGCGACCCGAGAAATTCGAACTTCTTGCCCCATGACAATCGTGCCCGAGCGCTGATCCACCACAACGCGGGCCTTGGTTTCAGGCTCAACTAAGATGTTTTCGATCCGACCGATCGCGTGCGCTGTCGACACGGACTGAGTGGCCGCGATGTTCAATTCAACGGTTCCGGAATCGCGCATGATGGCCACGGCGCGGTTGAATTCGCGGTTGATGGCCGTTTCGATCCGACCCGCTGTTGTGAAATCGGGCTCACGCAGGGCCAGCCGCATTTGGGTCAGGTTGGACAAGTCAAAGTCGATCTCGCGCTCGACCCGCGCGCCGGATGGGATCACGCCCGAGGTCGGAACGCCCCGAACGACGGTCGCGGCCTCACCTTCAGCCGATGCACCACCCGCCAGCACTGTGCCTTGGGCAACAGCGTAGATTTGCCCGTCCGCCGCGTTCAAAGGGGTCATGATCAGCGTGCCGCCCAACAGGCTGCTCGAATCCCCAATAGCTGAGACAGTAATGTCGATTTGCCCCCCTACTCGTGAAAACGGGGGTAGGCTGGCCGTCACAAGGACGGCGGCAACGTTCTTGGGGCGAAAATCCTCGCCATTCACGTTCACGCCCAGCCGTTCGAGGATGTTGGACATGATCTCTTCGGTGAAGGGGGAATTCCGCAACCCGTCGCCGGTTCCATTCAGTCCCACGACTAGGCCATAGCCGACCAGGTCGTTGCCGCGCACCCCGTCGAAATCAACCAGATCTTTCAGACGGATTGCGCCGGCGAACGCAAGGCTGGGCATCAGAGCCAGAAGAAAAACAAGAACCCTCATCTCAGGAAATTCACCAGTGACAGGTTCGCATTGCGAACGGTGACGGAATAGAGGCTTTCCAATTGGAACTGCACGGCCTGAAGCTTGGTGGCCGTTTCAAAAGGATCGGCCTCGATCAGGGCGTTGCGGGTGTATTCCAAACTGGTGCGCGCGGCGGCGTTGCGGGTTGTCGCCTGTTCGACGCGCGCTTCGGCTGCACCGACCTCGGCCCGCAAAATGACCGTGTTATCCTGCGCATTTGCCAGGGCAACGCCCAACTGTTTGAACAACCCGGTGCGCTGATCGTTCGGCACCGCCAAGGCATCGTCGGCCACCAGCGCGGCGATAGCAACATCCCTGAGCGCCGCCTTCAGCGCAGGGTCCGTCGCCGTGATATCGAGAGTAATGCGTTCATTTTCGGCAATCTGCATCGATGGCAGCGCGGCGTTCGACCCTTGGTACATCACTGCGTCGAAACCTGCGGGGTCGTTGAACCAGGCCTCGGCTGCGTTGCGAATATCGGTCACGGTCACCAAGCCCGTCAACTCAGCCTCAAGCGCGGTCAGCAAGGTCTCGGCCGAGGGCAGCGGAGAGACATCCGTCGCAGTGCCTGAAAACAGGCTGCGGCCGCCAATCCGGGTGTTCAGCGCGGACATCATAGTGTCCAACTCATTCCGGGCCTGGACCGAGGCTTGTTCATGCGTCACGGCGTGGTTTGCCGTCCCAAAGGCCAGCAAAGTTGCCGTCATCTCGCCAGTTGAGTCACTGAACACGCCAAGGCTTTGCTGCATGGAGTCCGTGAATAATTCGGCCTCGGCGGTAGCAATGCCGAACGCGTCCAGACGTGCCAGACTGCGATCCAGATCAAGGAGATGTGCGTAGTCACCGCCCAAATGGCCGGACACGTCTTGCACCCGCCCGGTCGACATTTCGTAGGACAGGGTTTCGATCTGTTGTTTGATCTCGGCCGACCGGGTCTGCAAGGTCAGACCGCGCGCGAGATCACCTATGGATGTCAAAGTCATGTTTACAACCTCAGAAGGGTTTCCATCAGCTCATCCACGACCGAGATGAGGCGGGCATTGGCGGCATAGGCCTGTTCGATTTGCATCAGCCGCTGCAATTCCTGATCGGTATCCACGCCCTGTTCGGCTTCCAACTGTGCCATCTGCTGCTGCGCGCCGGTGGCAAAGGACCTGCGTTGATCCGCAACATGGACGTTTGCCCCAACGCGGGACATCATTGCTTCGGTGATTTCTGCGGCGCGCATGGTGCCGGTGCCAAAGAGCGCGCCTACCACCGGGCGGGCTGAGTCCAATATTGCGCTGAACGCCTGCAATTGGCTCGAGTCGCCGGGGTCATTCGGAGCGGCAGCACCCAATCCCGCGCGCAGCCTCCAGCTGTCGCCACCTGCATCGGGATCAACGCTAGAATTCAGGCTGATCCGTGACGCGAGGCCTGTGATCGCGGTTGGATCAAGCCGGTTGCCTGCATCGGTGAACAGCCCGGGGTCGGTCGCCAGAAGCGTCGGGTCCAGCCCGGGTGTTTCAAAACGCTCCACCAGATCGCGGGCGACAGTGTCGAGCTGGACCTGCGCCTTGGGCGCAAGCTGATCGCGGATTTCGAACTGCGCGGCCAAAGCTCCGCCTCGGATTTGCGCGGTGTCCCCGCCGGTTCGGACCGGGTTGCCGTTCATTTCCAACCCCGACAGCAGTCCGTTGGCCACGGTCATATGCGGTTGGGTATCGCCAGTGGTGGTAAAAGAAAATTCGGCGGCCTTTCCTTCAAGCAGGATCAGCCCGCCGTCAGAATACAGCGAGACACGGTCAATGTCGCGCGGCACGACATTCACCGGGATCAGTTCGTTCACCTGATCGATCAGAACCTGCCGCTGATCCAGAAAGGCGTTGATGTCGCCGCCAGAATGTCGGATCGCCGGGATTCTGGCATTCAGGTCTTCGATATCCTTGAGGGTTTGGTTCAGGCTTGCAATTTGCGCCCCGATCGTCCGATCAGCATCCGAGCGCAATTGGCGCAGACCTTCGGAGGCTCGGTCCAGGCTGGCTGCCAGATCGCGTCCGCTGCGGGCCACCTGATCCAGTCGTTCGACCGAATCCGGTAAGCTGGTCGCCGTGATCAGGCTGCTTTCAAATCCGACCAATCGGTTCGAGATTGATGTCGGGTCCTCGGGCGTGCCCACAAACCCCTCGAAGCGCGTGTGAAAGTCCGATTTGGCAGAGTGATGGGCCAGATCGGCGTCGGTGGCGCGGCGATTGGCCGTCAGAACCGGGTCCTGATGTCGAATGATGCCTGCGGTGCGGACGCCATTGCCTGAAATCAGGCTGGTGGTCAGCTCCAGTGAGCGTTTTGCGTAGCCGGGCGTCAGGGCGTTGGCGATGTTTCCGGAAACGACCGACGCGCCCCGGCTGGTGGCGGTCAGACCGGTCATGGCGTTGTTCAAAGCTGTCGACAGGTTCATCCGACGGGTCCTTTCCGAGGGTCAAAGTCAGCGTTTGATATTGGTGGTTTCCTGCAGCATCTCATCGACGGTCTGGATCACCTTGGCGCTTGAGGAATAGGCACGCTGGGTCTTGATCATCGAGGTCAGCTCGGTCGCGACATCCGTGGTGGATTCCTCGCGCGCAGAGGATACGAGGTCACCCGTTGGACCCTCGCCTGCATTCCACAGGAAGAACGTGCCGCTCTCACGCGACGGTGCGTAGGTTTGGCTATCCAGCGCGGTCAGGCCGTTTGGGTTTGGGACATCTGCCAGAGGGATCTGGAACATGCGGCGGCTGACGCCGGTGTCGTAGAAGGCGTAGACATATCCGTTTTCGTCAACCTGAACGCTGGTCATCGTTCCCACCGCTGACCCGTCGCGCGTGATCGAGACGGGGGCGAAGGTGTCCGACAATTGCGTGATCCCATCCGCATCGCCGATCTGGCCGATATTGATCTCCATCGGGCCGCCCGCGACGTTCACAACCACGCTGCCGGTTGCCGGATCATACGCGCCACCTGTTACCGGAGTGACCGTGGCAAGCGTACCGCCTGCGGTCCGGCTGTCAGTGAAGGTCAGAGTGTATTCGCCGATCACCGCCCCGCCTGACGCTGAATCGCGCATGATCATGGTCCATTCATTACTGGACCCTGTTGCCGGCACGGTCGGCACCAGCTCGATATCGACGCTTTCGGATTTGCCAAGGTTGTCGAAGTATTCAACAGACAGGGGCTGTGTATCACCTGGCGCGCCCGCATCTGTGGCAGTGGCGGGCAGGTTCATGCGCAGGTTCATCTGTGTTGTTGGGGCACCCGACAGCTGATTCACACTTAGTTGAATGGGCTCGAGCGCAGCTGGCGTATCCCTCGGCACAGCAGGGATCGAACCATCCGGATTCGCACGCCAACCGAGAAGCACCAGGCCCGACTCTGTCACCAGATACCCCTGATCATTGGTGCGAAACGACCCGGTGGTGGTCAGTAGCATCTCATTCGAGCCGCCTACAATCTGTGAGCTTGGCCGCACCGGTAGCATACCCCGCCCGCGCACGGCCAAATCGGTCGAGTTGTTGGTAGTGACCAGCGAGCCACGTTGATCGATCAGCCGCTGGCTTGTGGTGCGCACACCACCGGCGGAATAGCTGCCCCCCTGGCCCGAGGTGACCATGGAATGAAAATCCGTCTCCACCCGCTTGTAGCCGTAGGTCGAGGAGTTGGCGATGTTGTCTGAAATCGTAGCCAGCCTGTTGGCATTGGCCTTCAACGCGGCCACACCGGCATTCAGCGAAGAGGAAATGGTCATTGGCACGCCCTTCTGTTGCGTCAATCGTTGATGCAACAGGTAACGCGCTGGGCCTTAACAGCGCGCTAACAGGTAAAATGCCACCTATCCTTTAGCCATTTCGCAAAAAGATCACCTCGATCCGGTTGTTGCGAACGGCCATGGGATTGCTGTTCGACAACTCTCGGTCCGCGCGCCCGGTCACCCGGTCAAGCCGTTGTTCTAAAAAACCTTTATCCTCAAGAAGCTGCCGGACAACCTGCGCCCGCGCGGTGGACAGATCCCAAGCCGGGTTGTCGGCCAGAACCACTGGAGACGCGCTGACATGCCCTTCGACGGCGACGTCATTGCGCACGAGATCCGATGATCGGGCCACCAACAGAGCAAGCGCGCGCATCATCGTGGTGGGCTTGTCTGTTCCCGATTCGAACAGAGGCTGATCCTCGGTGGCGAACAGTTCTACCACCAACCCTTCGTCGGTGACTCGCGTGACGATGTGCTTCAGCACCTTGTCCGACACCATACTCTCGCCCGTGCGTCCCAAAAGCTGCGCTTCGAGTGTCGAGAAATCCTCGGTCGTTCCCTTACCTGCGCCGTCGGCATCCACCCCGGTGGAGCCGCGCGCCTTTCGGGCATCGGTCGGGAAACGGGCGCTTGCGCCCGATCCGTCCATCACCATCGTTTTCTCGGAAAACATGTTGTTGCCGCCAAAGGCCCCATCGCCCCCACCCGAGACCGGATTCACCGGAATCGTTGGCGAGAAATAATCCGCCAGCCCTTTGCGTTGTTTTTCGGTCGTTGCATTCAGCAGCCACATCAACATGAAGAAGGCCATCATGGCCGTGACGAAGTCCGCATATGCGACCTTCCACGCGCCACCGTGATGGCCATCGCCACCTGATACACGCTTCTTCTTGATGATGATTGGCGCCGCATTGGTTTGCGCACCCATCTCCACCACCTTTTTATCACCCAGTTACAGGCGTAGCAGTGCAGGTCTTAAGGGCGACTTAACACTTAAAATGCTTCGGATTTCGCCTCATCTCGGCAAGCCTGCCGACGCCCTGCGCAGGATCAGGGACAGCCGGTTGAAACTGTTCTCAATACCCTCCGGATCGGTTTTGCCAAAGAAGCTGTCCAGCTCATCATGAACACGCACGGCCTGATCCAACAGCGGGTCCGAACCCTCGGCATAGAGACCGGCCCGGATCATCACCTCGGACTGCTCGTAGCTGCCCACAAGTTTGCGGGTTTCCGAGATCATCTGGTTCTGCGCCTCGGTCGCGGCAACGGGCAGGCTGCGCGATACCGACCGGCTGAGGTCGATCGCGGGGAATCGCCCGCGCTCGGCGATGTCGCGGCTCAGGACGATGTGACCGTCCAGAACGCCACGCAGGATATCCGCAACGGGTTCGTCCATATCGGAACCAGCGACCAGAACGCTGAAAACAGCCGTGATGTCGCCTTGAGCCTGTGTGCCCGGACCGGCGCGCTCACACAGATTGGCGATCAAAGGGGTCACCGACGGTGGGAACCCGCGCAGCGAGGGGGATTCCCCCATTGCCACGGCGATTTCACGATGCGCCTCGGCAAAACGCGTGACCGAATCGGCCAGGAACAACACGTTGAGGCCCTGATCTCGCAGATACTCGGCCACCGACATCGCTGACCGCGCGCAGCGGCGACGGGCCAGAGCGGACTGATCCGAGGTCGCCGCAACGACAATAGCGCGTTTCATCGCCTCGGGCCCCAGCGCATGGGCCACGAATTCATTCACTTCGCGCCCGCGTTCCCCGACCAGAGCCACGACAACCGCATCCGCCTGCATCGACCGGGCCAGAGTCGCCAGCAGCGTCGATTTCCCAACGCCCGAGCCAGCGAAAAGGCCAACGCGCTGGCCCTGCACGATCGGCAGCATGGTGTTAAGCACTGCCAGGCCCGTTGCCATCCGTTCACCCAGCGGTTTGCGCTCCACAGCGGGCGGAGGAGGTTGCACAATGTCCCGCGCCTGCGCCCCCGGCAGCAGCGGTTTTCCGTCCAGCGCCCGGCCAAACGGGTCAATGACCCGACCTAACCAATGCATCCCCGGCGCAAACTCGGGCGAGGCCTTCAGGCTCACACGGTCGCCAAGGCTGACGCCATCGGGCGCAGAGCCGGGAATCATGTGGATATGCTCGGCCCCCACATGCAGAACTTCGCCCTCAAGATCGGGACCCGCGCGGCGGTGGAGCGTCAACAGGTCACCGATTCGCGCGTGGTCCGTCAGGCCGCTGACCTCGATCACCCCATGCGCCACGCCGGAGACAAGGCCCACATGGCGCACCGCAGACAGCCTGTCGAATTCGTGTTTCAGAAGCATCGGATCGAGATCGGACATTGTGGGTTCTCCAACTGGGTTCTGAAAACGGTTTCTAAAGGAATCGGGGTTAAGCCTTGATTGAAATTGATCGAGGGAGAAGCCCCGATGTTCTCTGACCTGAACGTCTTTAAGACAGCGTACGCAATGGCAACCCATGCCGGACAACGGCAGGCCGTCATTGCGCGCAACATGGCCAACGCTGATACGCCGGGCTACCAGCCCCGCGATATCGAGGCCTTCAAAACCGCATTCGAAAACACCTCGGCTAAGACCGAAATGACCGCCACCCGGCAAGGTCATCTGAACGGCAGCAGCCCAACCGGGCAGAACTGGGCCGAGTATGAGGCTGAGCCGCACGGTGATCCCAATGGCAATGGCGTTTCGCTGGAAGGCGAGATGCTCAAAGCGATTGAGGTCAAGCGCCAGCATGACCGCGCCCTGGCGATCTATCGCTCGTCCATTGGCATTCTGCGCACCAGTCTGGGCCGCGGGTAAGGAGCGTTTGATATGAGCGATTTTTCCCATTCCCTGTCTGCCTCGGCCAGTGCTTTGCGCGCGCAAGCGGCCCGCTTGCGGCACGTGTCCGAGAATATCTCGAACGCGGATACGCCCGGATACCGGCGTAAAACCGTCCCTTTTGAGACCGTCCAGCAGGATGGAAAAGCGATGGTTCAGGCGGGCCGCGTGCAGCTGGATCGCCGCGACCTGTCTCGCATTCACGACCCGAGTCATCCGCTTGCCGATGAAAGCGGGCACTACCTCGGCTCGAATGTCGATCTGATGATCGAGATCGCAGACGCGCGTGAGGCCCAGCGAAGCTATGAGGCCAATCTGAAGATGTTCGATCAGACGCGGCAGATGTCGTCGGCACTTATGGAATTGCTTAGAAAATAAAGGAGAACCAGAATGGATATCCGATCCCTGACCGCCGCACAGAACTATACTGTCGCCCGCCCTGCAACGCAGGCCAATCCCGACCATGAAGGCATGGCACAAGGCCTGCGTTCAACGTTTCAGGACTTTGCCACAACCCTCAAGCAAAGCGAGCAGATGTCGCAGGCCGCGATGACCGGGCAGGCCGACCCGCATGCGCTGGTGCAGGCTCTGGCCCAGACGGAACTGGCCGTCGAAACCGCCGTGATCGTCCGAAACAAGGTGGTCGAGGCCTATCAGGAAATCCTGAGAATGCCGGTCTGAGCCATGCTGAGCGAAGGTCTTTTCTACGATATCGTCCGTCAGTCGCTTTGGGTCGCGGTGATCACCTCGGTCCCGATCCTGACGGTGGCGCTGATCTCGGGCCTGATCGTAGGTCTGTTTCAGGCCCTCACCTCGGTGCAGGAGATGACGCTGACCTTCGTGCCCAAACTGATCGCCATCGTTGTCGTGTTCTGGATTTCGATGGGGTTCATGACCCAGACACTTGTCACGTTTTTCACGGGAACCCTGGTTCCGCTGATCGCAGGAGGTCGCTGATGGATACCGCCTATGTCACCCTGTCCCGCCAATCCGGGCTGATGAATGAAATGCGGCTGGTGGCGAATAACATCGCCAATGCCAACACTACCGGCTATCGCGCGCAGGGGCTGGTGTTCTCGGAATTTGTCCGCGACATGCCGGGTAATCCGTCTCTGTCCATGAGCCGGGCCGAGGCGCGCAATACCTCTCAACAGCAAGGGGTCCTGACCGAAACCGGAGGGCAGTTCGACTTTGCTATCGAAGGGGACGGTTTCTTCATGGTTGAAACACCCGAAGGCAACCGGCTGACCCGTGCGGGCAGCTTCTCCCCCAATGCTGAGGGTGACTTGGTCGCTCCGGATGGCGCGCGAGTGTTGGACAGCAATGGCTCGCCGGTTTTCATCCCGCCCGACGCGGCCTCGATTGATGTGGGCAGTGACGGCACGCTCAGCGTCGAAGGGCAATTGCTGGGTCAGATCGGGGTTTACCGCGTCGAAGAACTCAAGGATCTGGTGCGAGAGGGCAATACGCGGTTCAGTACGACAGGCAATATTGACCCTGTTGATGAACCGGTCGTTTTGCACCGATTTCTCGAAGGCTCGAATGTCAACGCCATCGCTCAGGTGACCCGGCTGATCGAAATCCAGCGCGCCTATGAATTGGGTCAGAGCTTTCTCGAAACCGAACATGAACGAGTACGCGGCGCGCTCAAGGCGCTGATGCGCTAAGAAAGGAGACATCACATGCGGGCATTGAAAATCGCAGCAACAGGTATGACCGCGCAGCAAATGCGGGTCGAGACGATCTCGAACAACCTCGCGAACATGAACACCACCGGATACAACGCCCGCCGGGCCGAGTTCGCGGATCTGCACTACCAACAAATGGCGCGGGCCGGCGCGGTCAATGCCTCAGACGGGACCGTGTTGCCAACGGGCATTCAGCTGGGTCTGGGCGTGCGCCCTGCCGCCGTGACGGTGCAGCTGGCACAAGGGGCCGTTTCGGCTACGGGCAATGATCTGGATGTGGCCATCGAAGGGCGCGGTTATCTTGAGGTGACGTTACCCAACGGTCAGGCCGCGTTTACGCGTGATGGCAGTTTGAAACGTTCGGCCGAAGGGCTGATCGTCACATCGGATGGGTTTGCCGTCTCGCCCGAGATCACAATCCCCGACGATGCGCGGTCCATTTCGATCAATGCATCAGGCGAGGTCTACGCCTATTTCGACGATGCCCCCGAAGGTCAACGGTTGGGCGAATTCACCTTAACCAGTTTCTCGAATGCCAAGGGGTTGGAAGCCATTGGCAGCAACCTGTTCAAAGAGACCGAGGCTTCCGGCGCGCCGGTGCAGGGCGTCACGGGCGAGGACGGCTTGGGCACATTGCGGCAGGGATATCTTGAGGACAGCTCGGTCGACGCTGTGCGCGAGGTGACCGAACTGATCGAAGCCCAGCGAGGTTATGAGATGAATGCCAAGGTCATCACCGCCGTCGATCAGATGATGAGCGCGACGACACAGGTGCGCTGATGCGTGTGTTGCTGCTTGGCCTGACCCTGATGGCTCCGGTTGGGGCCCTCGCCGAGATTGTGGTGCCGACACGGACGATCCGCGCGAAAGAGATTATCACGCCCACAGATCTTGAGGTAAAGCCCCGTGATCTGCCGGGCGCTGTAAACGATCCGAATGTGCTGATCGGGCAGGAGGCCCGCGTTGCGCTCTATCCCGGCCGCCCCATTCGCGCGGCGGATGTCGGTCCGCCCGCGCTTGTGGATCGCAACGATCTGGTCGTTTTGGTGTTCAGCAGCCAGCCGCTATCGATCACCACCGAAGGCCGCGCGCTGGGCCGGGGCGCGGTGGGGGATCGAATTCGTGTAATGAACCTGTCCTCGCGGACAACAGTGACGGGCCGCATTCGGCCCGATGGTCAAATCGAGGTAAAATGATGTCTGGATTGTCAAAACCCCTTCTTCTTGCGGTACTTACGATTTCGGCCTGCGGGCGACTGGATCACCTGGGCAAACCGCCCAGCTTCACGCCGACCGAGGATTCGCCGGAACAGGTGGCGATGCTGTGGCCGGGCCTGCCGCTACATACCCAGCCGCAACGCACTGTGGATCGCTCATCGCTGTGGAGCGGAGGGCAGCAATCGCTGTTAGGTGACCAGAGGGCCATAAAGAAAGGCGATATCCTGACTGTCGTAATCGAGCTGGATGAAGAGGCCGAGATTTCCAACAACACCAACAGGTCGCGGTCAGGATCTGAAAACCTGTCAGTGCCAAACTTGTTCGGGTTGCCGCAAAGGGCACAGGATAAACTGCCCGAAGGGGCCTCGTTCGACGAGGCCGTTGGGATCGAATCTGAGGCCTCAAGTTCCGGCCGCGGATCGGTGCGACGGAATGAGAAACTGACCCTGCGCGTGGCCGCAACGGTGATTGACGTGCTGCCGAACGGAGTGCTGTCGATCTCGGGCGCGCAAGAGCTGCGCGTGAATTTCGAACTGCGAGAGCTGCTGGTGGCAGGTTATGTGCGCCCACAGGACATCTCGCGCAAGAATGAGATCACCTATGACAAGATCGCCTCGGCGCGTGTGTCCTATGGCGGTCGCGGGCAGATCACGGATGTGCAACAGCCGCGCTACGGCCAGCAGATCCTCGATACCGTTTTGCCGTTCTAAGGGGTTCTCATGATCAAGAAACTGCTTCCTGTGATCTTTCTGATCGCTGGCACGGGCGCCGGCATTGGCGCTGGGAAATTCCTTGGCGGCGGCGAGGCAAAGGTCGAGTCTGAGAAGACCGAAAAGGTGGAAAAGGCCGACAAAGAAACAAAGGAAAAACCCGCCAAGTCCAAGGAAAAGGACAAAGGGAAAAAGGGTGAGGGCGGCGGCTTCGAATACCTCAAGCTCACCAAGCAATTTGTCGTGCCGATTGTGGAAGATGAGGAGATCTCAGCCCTCGTCACCATGTCCCTGAGCCTTGAGGCAAACTCGGCCATCACCGAAACCTTCTATGCGATCGAGCCAAAGCTGCGGGACGGTTTTCTGCAAGTGCTGTTCGATCACGCCAATACCGGAGGGTTCGACGGTGCTTTCACGCATTCCGACAACCTCGGCACCTTGCGAAAATCTCTGCTTGAGGTGGCGAAGAAGGATCTGGGCGATGATGTCTCCAAGGTCCTGATCATGAGTGTCAGCCGCCAGGATACCTGAGGCCGTCACGGTTTGGGCCGTGACCGCGCGCGTTTCTGTTCGGCCTTGAGGGTGTCATTCAAACGTTCAACGGCTTGTTTGCGCCCAAAGGCCTGGCGGAGTTGCTGCATGGCTGCGAGTTTCTGCGCCCGGCATCGCGCCAATTCCATGTTCAATTGCCGCCGTGTCGCGGCTTCCCATCCATTCCACAAAACATCGGTTCCGGTGATCTGATACCCGTCGGTCACCGCACTGTCCTGACGGGTTTGCACAACCTGAGCGTCAAGACGCGCCAACTGAGCCTGCACACGCGCTTCGGCCTCCAACACGGGGCGCAGCTTTTGATATTCGCTTTGATAGACCGCTTCGGTGACCGATTTCAGGGCGGGCAGTTCGTGGCGTTTCATCCAATCTGTCCTTTCGCGCGCTTTCGCATGGCTTCGGCAAACCGGATCGCAGCAGCGACCGGGCGATAGTGTTCTTCGGCGATCTCCTGCCCGATCTCGACGGTCGCGTGAATCGCGCGCGCCGTTGGCGGGTCGGAATGGTTGGGAACTCCGGCCTCGCCCGCAGCCGACCGGATCGCGGCGGCCACCTCATCGACCCCCTTGGCCACACAGACCGGGGCTGCGCCGACCGCCCGAGACCATTTCAAGGCGACCGCATAGTGGGTCGGATTCACGATCACGACGTCGGCTTTCGGCACATCGGCCATCATCGGATTGGTCGCAATCTCCTGCGCCCGCGCGCGGCGCTGTTGTTTGACATGCGGGTCGCCCTCGGCGTCCTTCGTCTCATCCTGGATTTCCTTGCGCGACATCCGGTTCTTGCGCATGTGTTCGGCATATTGCCAAACGTAGTCGACGACCCCTATCGCAAGCGCGATGGCGACTACGATGAACAGAAAGCGAAACAGCAAGTTCATCATCAGCAAGATCGAGCTATGGGCTGGGGCTGCGCTGGCGGAAACGATCTCGGTCAGGTTGGCCTTGAGGAACAGGGCCAGACAGGTGCCGTAGATCAGCAGTTTGGCAAAGCTCTTGGCGAATTCGAACAGCCCGCCCCGCCCGAACTTGTTCTTGGCGTTGGACAAGAGAGAGATCCGCGAGAGTTTGGGTTGCAACTTGGTGGGTGCAAAAATCAACGCGCGCTGGGCGATAAGGCTCAGCAAGACCGCCGCCGTGGGAAGTGCAAACAGAAGGGCCACCGGCAAAAGTGCGCCTTTAAGCATTCCGGCGACCGGTGCTGTTGCAGGCCCCGATGTAACAAGCTGAGCGATGTCATCCGACTGGTCGATCAAAACCACAAACAGAGTTCCCATCTGATCGACTGTGAATTTACCGACGGTCAGCAGCGCGATCAGCAAACCGGTATAGGCGGCAACGACGGACAGATCGTTGGACTTTGCAACCTCACCTTTTTCGCGCGCTTTCTGCAGCTTCTGCGGCGTCGGGTCAAAGGACTTGTCAATGTCGTCATCGGCGCTCATCGACCGGATTCCAGCGGATTTAGGGTGAATGAAAACAGCGCATCCGCCCAGACGGATAGGATCAGGGGTGCCCCGGCAAATAGCAGGAACAGCCCGGCAAAGGTGATGGCCGGGGCGCCGACAAAGGCGACCATCAGCTGCGGCATCGCCCTGTTGATGACCCCGAGAGCAAGGTTGTAGATCAATGAGGCGATCACGAACGGAGTGGCTAGCGCAAAGGCCAACCCAAAGCTGTGGGCGACTTGCCTGACGCCCCATTGTGATAGGTCGGGGGCAGAGAGGGCCCGCCCCATCGGGAACATCGCGTAGCTGTGGATCAGGAACTCGGCAACGCGGATGTGCAGCCCCATCAGCACTGCGAGGGCCAGCCCGGCCAAGGTCAGGAACATCCCCAACGCGGGGGCCGGGTCGGCGGCCGCGCCTCCCAGAAGCTGAGACAACGATGTCGATTGCGCTGCGATGGACCCGGCGGTCTGTAAGGCCAGCACAAACAGGCGCAACCCCATGCCCAGAACCATGCCGACCAGAACCTCGGTGCCGACCAGACGCGCCATCGGCAGCAGGCCCGGGTTGGATTGCGGGGAGGGCACCGCAGGCAACACGATCAGGGTAAAGGCCGCGGCGACCGCAAGTTTGACCCGGACCGGGATGCTGCGTTCGCCAAAGGCGGGCAAGAGGGTGACCACAGCGGACACCCTCAGAAAAACGGCAAACGCATGCCACAGCCCCGTGCCGAGTTGTCCCAACAGTTCGGGCGGCAGGGCAATCATGCGGGTACGGTTCCGACCAGGGCGGGGCGAGCCTCGAGCCCGATTTCTTCGAAGGAGAGGACCGGATTGGACACCCCGCGCGCCTGCATGATCGAGCGCAACAGGCGGCGCCGGCGGGTCGAGGTCACGACGGCTGGAAACAACCCGTGATCGGCGGATTGTGCGACGCTGTCCACCACACCGTCGGCCAGCTTGTTGAACAGGTTGGGGGGCAATGCCACGTCCAGCCCAGCGGCTGGGCCGTCAATCTGGTAGCTGGCAAACGTATCCTCCCATTCGGGGGCCAGTTGGATCAGCGGGATTGAGCCATCCTCACGCTTCATCTCGGCCACCAGCTGAAAGCCCAGCTGCTGGCGGACCAGTTCGCAAATGCCTTCGGGCTGGGTGGTGGTCAGGCGTGCTTCGGCCACGCTTTCCAGGATCAGGGCCATGTTGCGGATCGAGACACGCTCATCCAGCAGCAACCTCAGAACCGCGTGCAGCGTATCGATCGGCACCTTGTCGGGGATCAGTTCATCCAGCAGCTTGCGATTTGCCTCGGCCCGGACAGGATCGCTGAGGCGGGTCATTTCGGACAACAGACGTCGCAAGGACTTCAATGTCAGCAGGCGTGAGAAGTTCTGCTTGATGATCTCCAGCAGATGGGTCGCCAGAATCTCGGGCGGTGAGACGATGGTGGCCCCGTTCAGGGCGGCATCCTCTTGATCTTTGGGCAGAATCCAGCGTGCGGGGGCACCGTAGACAGGCTCGGTCACGTCATTGCCGTCGGGCAGAAACTCATGCCCGTCCTGCACCAGCGCCAACACCAGATCGGGGTTCAGCACGCCACGTGCCTGTTCGACGCCCT
The DNA here is from genome assembly GCF_056535985.1 of Ruegeria sp. AO1. Taxonomy (NCBI): domain Bacteria; kingdom Pseudomonadati; phylum Pseudomonadota; class Alphaproteobacteria; order Rhodobacterales; family Roseobacteraceae; genus Ruegeria; species Ruegeria sp. AO1. Next base: position 3,254,122 of record NZ_JBQFJC010000001.1, on the reverse strand, counting down.
GCACCTTGATGACATAGGTGCCGGTGGGCAGTTCGGCGCGGTCGGTCAGGCGAATCTCGGGCAGGATGAGGCCAAAGGTCGAGGCCACATAGGTCCGCATATTCGCAATGCGCGCGTCCAACCCGGTTCCGGGATTAAGCACCATGCTGACAAGGTCGGGCGCGAATTCCAGATGCACGTCGTCCAGATCCAGAATATCTCCGATTGCTTGCGAAACAGGGATTTCCGCCTCGGGCGCGGGGGTCTGGGCCTGAAGCGTCTCGGCCTTCTGCTTTTGATGGACCCTGTAGGCCGCGTATCCCAAGACACCCGCGCCCAGCATGAAAGGCAGGAAGGGCAGGCCGGGAACGAGGGCGAAGAGAACCATCAACACAGCCACTGTGCCCAGCGCGGCCGGGTGTTTGCCAAGTTGCGAGAAGATGGCATTGTCGGTCGCGCCCTGCGTGCCGCCGCGCGCGAGCAACAGGGCCGAGGCGATGGAGATGATCACCGCCGGGATTTGTGAGACCAGACCATCGCCCACGGTCAGAATGGCGTAGGTTTCAAAGGCGGATGTGACCGGCATGCCATGCACGATCACGCCCATGACCAGTCCCATCACAAGGTTCAGCAGCGTGATCAGCAGCCCGGCGACTGCATCACCTTTGACGAATTTCGACGCGCCGTCGAGCGAGCCAAAGAAGGTCGTCTCTTGCTGTTCGCGTTCGCGCCGCTCTTTGGCTTGCTGGTGGTCGATGGCCCCGGCGGACATGTCGCTGTCGATGGCCAGCTGTTTTCCCGGCATCCCGTCCAGAGCAAAGCGCGCGCCGACCTCAGCCATCCGCGCGGCGCCCTTGGTGATCACCATGAAATTCACAATCAGCAGGACGCAGAACACCACGAGGCCCAAAAAGATACTGCCACCCATAACGAAATTGGCGAAGCCTTCGATGACATTACCGGCGGCATTTGGCCCGGTATGGCCCTGACCGATGATCAGTTTAGTGGACGAGACGTTCAGCGATAGCCTCAGCATCAGTGAGGCCAGCAGGATCGTCGGGAAGGATGAGAAATCCAGCGGACGTTCGATGAAGAGGGTCAGGGTGAAAATCAAAATGGCCAGCGCAAAGGAGGCGGCCAACCCTACATCCAACACCCAGGCGGGCATCGGCAGGATCATCATCACGATGACGGTCATTAGCGCCAGTGCCAATAGGACGGTGGGCGAGAACAGTGACCGGGCGTTTATGGTGGGCACGCTGACCTCCTAGTTGAATGCGATGAAGGCGGTGGCAGCACCCGCCGCCGGAACCAGAGATCCGAGATATCCACCATTGGATTGAACCGGTTGCACCGGGATCAGCGGAGCGGCTGCCCCTGTGAAAGGGTCCCGCGACGCCACATGAGTTTGGGGTGGAACGGACCCATCCAGCAGGGCCAGAACGGCCTGGAACCGACCGCGATAGGCCTCGGCCAAGGCGGGCGTGCGCGAGTGATAGGCCCCGGCGGCGGCGGGCCAGGATCCAAGTTCGGCATAGAGGTCTTTGAGAAACCGTGCGGCGTAGGTGGCGTTCTCCTGCGGGTCGAACATCGCGTCAATCGAGCGGAAGGCCTTGCCGTGCCAGCGGTAGTTGATTTGAAAACACCCGATGTCAAAGCTGCGCTTGCCGGCTTTGAAAATCCGGAAAACATAGGTTTTTGCCTCGACCTCGGAGGTGAACCAATAGCCCTGCCCTTCGACATTGATGGTCCAGGGCCAGGGTTGCAGCCGTCCATCGTGGGTGCGCCCCGTCTCGACACGTGAAATGGCGCGCAGCACGTCTAGTGGTACGCCTTCGGACAGCGCGGCACGGCGCGCGGCCTGATCGCAGATATCACCCGCTCGGGCGTCCGGCATGGCACGCCCGGCCTGCGCAATCAGCGCAAGCATCAGCACAAAGACGATCGAGACGAAACGATGGGGCATTCTGCCGGTCCGGGATTCGGGTCATTCCGGGCCAAGCTAGCCAGTCATCGGTTTACAGAGGGTTATCGCCCCATCATTTTCGGTCGATCCTACGCCCGAACACGACGCTGGTATTGGTGCGCAGAACGCCGGGGATTTTGGCCAGTTCATCGACCAGAATATCCAGATCCTCAATCCGGGGGGCCTCGGCAGACAGTAGCAGGTCAAACTCGCCATTGATCGACAGGCAGCGTTTGACCTCGGGGTAGGCCTCAAGCCGTTTGATGATGCGGGTGGTTTCCTTTTGCTGGACCTCAAGCATCACGATCACCTGCACGCGCGGGGTATCGTCGGTGGCGTGCAATTGAACGGAATAGCCCGCAATCACGCCACGCTCTTCCATACGTTTGATCCGCTCATGCACGGTGGTGCGGGCCACGCCCAACTTGGCCGCGATATTCGTGGTCGATTCACGGGCATTGTGCTGCAGCGCGGTGATGATGCGGCGGTCGAGCTGATCCATGGGGCCTCCGGCAGGGTCGCTTTTGTGTAGAGCAGAAGCGCCCGGAGGCTCAAGGCTTCTGCGCCGAGGGGGCTTTGTCGGATCGCGGCCAGATGATCAGTGCAGCAACGATTCCCAAGGCAGAAACACAGGTTGTGGTGGTCATGACCACGGTTGCGCCGAAACGGGTCATCAGCCACCCCGATAGCGGATAGAGGACCAACCAGCAGGCATGGGACAGGGTAAACTGGGCGGCAAATACGGCGGGTCGGTCTTCGGGCCGGGCCGAGCGGGTCAAAAGGCGGCCCGAGGGGGTTAGGGTCATTGAATAGCCGAAGCCCACGCAGGCCCAGAAGGCCGTGAGCAGCGGTAGGGAGAGTGCTCCGGATGTCATGGCTGCTCCGGCCATTGCCAGCACGCCAAGTGTCGCCCCGGTCAGCATGACCCGGCGGTCCTTGAACCGATCCAGCAGAGAGGGAAGTACGAAGGCCGCGATCATCGAGCCGCCTCCGAACCCAGCCAGAGCAATCGCCACCGCGCTTTCGGACAGGGCGAGGTCCGCGCGCACAAGGACCACCGTATTAACGATCACCATGGAGCTGAGCGCGGCTGCAGACCAGCTGAGTGCCAGAAGGCCGCGCAAACGTGTTGTCGTTAGATAGATGCGGATGCCGCGCGTTGTCCGGTCGTATATTCCGCGTCGCTCTGCGGGTTTGGGCGAAGGTAAAACAACGGAGACCACCAGCAGGGCGGAGGCAATAAACCCAGCTCCGGTCCCCCAAAACAGCGTGTCAAAGCTGACAAAGACCAACAACGCAGCCGCCAGCATTGGGCTGAGCAGGCTTTCCAGATCATAGGCAAGGCGAGACAAGGACAGCGCGCGCGTGTAGTCCTGCTCATCCGTCAGGACGTCGGGAATCGTGGCCTGAAACGCGGGGGTGAACCCGGCCGAGGCCGATTGCAGGACGAAAATCAGCACATAGACCTGCCAGACCTCAGACACGAAGGGCAGGCACAGGGCGACCGCAGCCCGGATCAGATCCAGTACCACCAGCATCCTGCGCCGGTCGAGCTGTTCTGCAAACGCCGCCGCCAGTGGGGCGATCCCCACATAGGCCACCATCTTGATGGTCAGAGCTGTACCCAACACCATCCCCGCAGCCTCGCCCGCCAGATCATAGGCCAGAAGGCCCAGCGCGATCGTCGCCAGCCCGGTCCCCGTCAACGCAACGACCTGAGCTGCCAGAAGGTGGCGATAGGTGCGGTTTTGCAGGATGCTCAGCATGGGTCAGAGGTACTTTGTAATGGTTTTGAAATCTTCGATGGCCGACCCGTCCTCGGATGTCAGACAATGGTCGATATGGTCGTGGATCAGAACCCGCTTGGCATTGGTGATTGCTTTCTCGACCGCAAACAGCTGCTGAGCAACGTCGGAGCAGGGCGCGTGATCTTCGAGCATGGCAATGACTTTCGCCAGATGCCCATGCGCCCGTTTCAGGCGGGCGGTGATTAGCGGGTGCGATTCATGCGTGTGATCAGTCATGGTTTATCCTTATCCCCCCCATGGGGATAATATCAAGCCCATAGAGCGACAGAATGCCAAGCTACAGGGTCAGCGTTGAGTTTGCCGGATAAACCGCCTATCTCGGGGTCGAGACCGCACAAAGGAAACCTCTGTGGCAAACCACCTGTATAAAAACGACCTGCCCGACGGGCTGGACCTTGGGCCGATCGTGGCCATTGACTGTGAAACCATGGGGTTGAATCCGCATCGGGATCGCTTGTGCGTGATCCAGATGTCCGGCGGCGACGGAAACAGCCATATCGTTCAGGTTGAAAAGGGGCAGACCGAGGCTCCGAACCTTTGCGCCATGCTGGAAGACGCAGACGTGCTGAAACTGTTCCATTTCGGGCGTTTCGATATCGCTGCGATGTACCACGCCTTTGGGGCACTGGCCGCACCGGTCTATTGCACCAAGATCGCCAGCCGCCTTGTGCGCACCTATACCGACCGCCACGGGCTGAAAAACCTGTGTCAGGAGTTGATCGGCGTCGATATCTCGAAGCAACAGCAGATGAGCGATTGGGGCGCCGAGACTCTGTCTGAAGCCCAGCTGGAATACGCGGCTTCGGACGTGTTGTACCTGCACCGTCTGCGGGATGAGCTGAACAAACGGCTGGCCCGCGAAGGCCGGACCGAGATGGCGCAGGCCTGTTTTGACTTCCTGCCGATGCGTGCGAAACTCGACCTCGCAGGCTGGCCGGAAACTGATATTTTTGCGCACTCATGACCGATACCGAAGCATTCCTGAAAACCGCCCGTCAGGTTGTCACCGATGAGGCCCGTGCGCTGGACGCGCTGGCCGAAGGCCTGAACGAGGATTTTGCCGAAGCGGTGCAGCTGATCCTGCAAGCCAACGGTCGCATCATCATCAGCGGTATCGGCAAGTCTGGCCATATCGGCCACAAGATTGCGGCCACATTGGCCTCGACCGGCACGCCCGCGTATTTCGTCCACCCTGCCGAGGCGAGCCACGGTGATCTGGGCATGGTGTCCAAGGATGATGTGGTTCTGGCGATCTCGAACTCCGGCGAGGCGCCGGAGCTGGTCAACCTTCTGGCCTTTACGCGCCGATTCGGCATTCCGCTGATCGGCCTGTCCAGCAAGCCGGAAAGCACGTTGATGAAGCAAGCTGACGTGCATCTGCTGATCCCGTCTATGGGTGAGGCCTGTGGGTTCGGCATGGTGCCCTCGATCTCGACCACGCTGACGCTGGCCATGGGCGATGCGCTGGCGATCGCGCTGATGAAACACCGCGATTTCAAGCCCGAGGACTTCCGCGCGTTTCACCCTGGCGGCAAACTGGGCGCGCAGCTGTCCACCGTCCGCGACCTCATGCATGCCGATCTGCCCGTGGTACGGTCCGGCACATCCATGAGCGAGGCGCTGCTGGTCATGAGCCAGAAGAGCTTTGGCGTGGTGGGTGTGACAGATGATGCGGATCGCCTTTTGGGCATCGTCACCGATGGCGATTTGCGCCGCAATATGGACGGGCTTTTAAACAAGACCACGGATGAGGTCATGACCCGCGATCCTCTGACCATCGCACCCAACGCCATGGCGGAAGAGGCCGTAGGCATCATGAACGACCGCAAGATCACATCGCTTTTTGTGGTTGATCCTGACGCGGATGGGCGGGCGCAGGGTCTGCTGCATATCCACGACTGCCTGCGCGTCGGTCTGGGTTAGGGAGTGATACGGTGGATCGCTATTCCCGCATGGTTCAGTTCCTCAAGGTGCTGCTGCCTCTGACGGCGATTGTCTTGCTGTCCACCGTTTTCCTTCTGTCGCGCAGCATCGAGACTGATGTCTCGGTGCCCTTCTCGCAGGAGGATATCGAAGATCGCCTGGCCGGGCAGGTTATTACGCAACCCAACTACCGCGGCACCACCAAAAAGGGCGAAGAGGTCCAGATTGAGTCGACCAGAGTGACCCAAGGGTCCGAGGGCGAAGAGCCGACGGCATCGCAGTTTCGCGGGCGGTTCGGGATGCTGAACGGCGGTGAAATCAAGCTGGACTCCAACTCTGGCCTGATCCGGCCCGACAAGGGGACGGCTACCTTTGTTGGCGATGTGGTGATTACCACCTCGGACGGCATTCAGGTCACGACCGACCTATTGAATACATCGCTGGAAGAAATACGTGGCGACACCCCCGGTCAGGTTGATGGCACCGGCGTCATCGGAACATTCTCTGCCGGTCGTATGCAATTTGGCACTGAAAAAAAGGACGGTCCGGTCCATATTCTTTTTACAGACGGCGTGAAGTTGGTATATGAGCCAACAAAAGCAGAAAGATAACCTGTGATCCATTTTCGATTTCTCTTTGTTTGCATGGCTCTGTTGATGGGCCCGGTTTCTGCCATCGCACAGGAAGCGCAGGTTGCATTCGGTTCGGTCAAGGCCGACCCCAGCCTGCCGGTTGAGGTGACCTCGGACTCACTAAACGTCAATCAGGAGGATGGATCGGCCGAGTTTCTCGGCAATGTGATCGTGATTCAGGGGGAAATGCGCCTGTCTGCTGAGCGGGTTCTGGTGATCTACAGTCAGGACCGCTCCTCCATCGAACGGATGGAAGCGACCGAGAATGTCGTTCTGGTCAGCCCTCCGGATGCCGCCGAAGGGGATCAGGCGGAATATACCATCGACACCGGCGTGATCGTGATGAAGGGTAACGTTCTGCTGACACAGGGGCCCAGCACGATCAGTGGCGATCAGATGGTTGCGAACCTGACCTCGGGCACTGCAACAATGACAGGCCGCGTTAAAACCATTCTTCAGCAGGGTGGCGGAAACTGATGGCTGCCCCAACCTTGTCTGTCGCGGAAGGTAGCGCGGGTCTGCGCATCGAGAAACTGCGCAAATCCTATCGGAAAAAGACCGTTATCCGGGATGTGTCCATGACGCTCGACCGGTCCGAGGTTGTCGCACTGCTGGGTCCGAACGGGTCGGGCAAGACGACGACCTTTTACTCGGTCGCAGGTTTAGTTTTTCCCGAAGCTGGTAAGGTCACGATAGACGGGCAGAATGTCACGACGCTGCCGATGTATCGGCGCGCGCGTCTTGGGATCGGCTATTTGCCGCAGGAGATGTCGATTTTCCGCGGCATGAGCGTCGAGGACAATATCGCCTCGGTTCTGGATATCACCGTCAAGCACGCCCATCGCCGTAAAGAGCGGTTGGAGGAGCTTCTGTCGGACTTCTCGATTGAACACCTGCGCCGCGCACCTGCGCTTGCCCTGTCGGGCGGTGAACGGCGCCGGGTAGAAATCGCGCGCTGTCTGGCCGCCGATCCGAAATATCTGCTTCTTGATGAACCCTTTGCAGGCGTTGACCCGATCAGCGTGGGGGATATCCGGCATCTGGTAGCTGATCTGAAGAAACGAGGGATTGGCGTGTTGATCACCGACCACAACGTGCGCGAAACGCTCGAGATCGTGGATCGTGCCTATATCCTGCATGACGGGCAGGTCCTGATGTCAGGTACACCTGACGAAGTGGTCGAGAACGAAAACGTGCGCCGGGTTTATCTGGGCGAAAACTTCCGTATTTCATAGGGTTGGGCGATTTTCTGCCGGACGCTTCGCGGAAATCGCGTATATACACCGCTGTTTTGATTGACTCTTCCGTCGCCTCTTGTCTCAATTGGGGTATGGCATTTATTCGGTTCCAGTCTGGATCTCGATACCCCTTCGCTGAAGGGCTGGGACGGCAGCAACCGATCAAAATGTCGATATCCCCCACCCGATAAAAACAAGCATGTTGCGTGACGCAACGTCAGAATGGGTGTGAATTGTGAAGGAGATCACATGCGTTACCAAATCAGCGGAAAACAGATCGACATCGGTGCGGCCCTGCAGACCCACGTGCAGACCGAACTGGGCGAAGTTGTTGGCAAATATGCCCAGCGCCCGACCGACGCCAATGTCGTCTTTTCCCGTTCGGCGCATGAATATGTATGCGAAACTACAGTACATTTATCTACCGGCCTGACTGCTCAGGCCAAGGCCCACGCAACCGAGATCTATGCAGCGTTCGAGGCATGCTGTGACAAGATGGAAACACAGTTGCGCCGCTACAAGCGCCGCCTGAAGGACCATCACAAGGATCGTTCTGAGCCTGTTGAACTCTTTGGGGCGTCCTCTTATATCCTCGCCTCTGACGAATCGAACACGGCAGATGAACCCGAATCGCTACAGCCCATGATTGTGGCTGAGATGGAAACAAAGATCCCATCGCTCAGCGTAGGTGAGGCCGTAATGCAAATGGAACTTGCCGGAGCGCCGGTGTTAGTGTTCCGGAATGAGAACAAGGATGGGTTGAATGTCGTGTATCGCCGCGATGACGGCAATATCGGCTGGATTGATCCTTAAACAGGCAAGTTGAGAGAGGTCGGCCTTAGCACGCAAAGGCCGCTATGGAGCATGATCATGGAGCTTTCGAGCATTCTCAAGCCCGAAGCAGTACGTGTGTTATCTGCCGCGTCTAGCAAGAAGCGGCTGTTTCAGGAAATCGGCGACGTCGCTGCCGGTGCTTTGGACCTGGATACCCAGGTCGTCGTGGATTGCCTGCTGGAGCGCGAAAGCCTCGGCCCCACGGGTGTGGGTCATGGCGTGGCATTGCCACATGCGCGGCTGGGCGGGATCGAGTCGGTCTCGGGCGTTTTTGTAATGCTTGAAAAGCCGATCGACTTTAGCGCAGTTGACCGCCAGCCGGTGGATATCGCCTTTGCGCTGTTTGCGCCCGAAGAGGCGGGTGTGGATCACCTCAAGGCTTTGGCACTGGTATCGCGCACCCTGCGTGACAGCGCTGTTTGCGCCAAGCTCAGGGCGAACCCTGATCCGGTCAAGCTATACGCGATCCTGACTGAAGCGCAGTCCATGCAAGCCGCTTAAATCTTTGTGAAATTACAAAAAAAGCCCGCGAAAATCGCGGGCTTTTTTTTTGGACGGGGCGGGTTGTTAGCCTCCGTTGCCCATTTCTAGCGTCCACCAGATCTTACCACCGTTTTCCTGATGCCAAGCAAAGCCCATCTGCGTCGCCTTGGGGTCAAGGATTACAGAACGGGGGCCGGGTTCCTGCATCCAGGCGGCCAGTGTCTCGGTTTCCGTCTCATAGGTTTCCGAGATCGCTTCGCCCAGGAATGTCCCGAAATAGCCCACACGTGCTGCACGGTCGATCGGGGAAGAGCCATCCGATCCGAAGTGCCAAGGGCGATTCTGCCGGGCCATATCCTTGGAATGCGTAGCGGCCGCCGCGTTCAACTGAGAGTTCAGTTGTACGGACTGCAAGCCCTGCGCCTGCCGCAGCGCATTCACCGAATCGAGCATGCGGAACTGCAGCTTCTCGGGGTTGCCACGGATTTTGTAGACTGAGGGCAAGGGGCGTCCATCGGCACCCAGTGCCGTGGTGCTCGTGTCGGTACATGCCGCCAAGGCGACAAGGCAAATCAACAGAAAAGAAAAGATACGCGTCATGATCGACCTGATTATTGTGTCGCTAACGGGCATAACGCGCTAGGCTGTCTTGAGCAAACGCACAATGACCAAAGCCTGCATGATTCTGCCGGTTTGGTTTGCGACTGAAGCATTCTGGCAATAAAATGGGCCAGATTTTCCATTTCGCCATAACGAAGGACCTTTTGTCATGGTTAAAAAGCACATTCCTCTTTCGACCCGCCGGGGGTTTCTGGCCGGAGCCTCGTCTCTGCTGGCCGCACCTGCGATCGCGCAGTACATCCCGGGCGACCCGCTGCGACCTGCACCTGAACCTGAAGCGCCGGTCCGGCGTAATGTCTCAGGATTCCGCGCTCAGGACTGGCGGCCTTATTTCTCGAACACCAGAAACGGGGCCATTCTGGTCGATACCACGTCGCGAGCGCTGCATTATTGGTCAAATGATCAATCTGTATACAAACTCTACCCCTCTTCGGTTCCTTTGACCGAGGAGATGACCCGTCGCGGGCGCACCAGCGTCATTCGCAAGGTTGAGGGGCCAAGCTGGTCTCCAACGCCGTCGATGAAGAGGCGAAACCCCGAATGGCCCAATTACATCCCGCCTGGCCCCGATAACCCATTGGGAACGCACGCTTTGTACCTTGGATGGAAGTACTACCGCATCCACGGCACCCATGACACGCGCAAGATTGGACGGAAATCTTCGAATGGCTGCATCGGCCTTTTCAACGAAGACATCGCCGAGCTGTTCTCTATGGCGAAGGTCGGCACGCAAGTGTTGCTAATTTGACGACATTTTCGCTCACCGACTCGATTAATCGGCAAGTTGCAATTGCATTCCAACCGCTTTGCTGATTAGAAAAATATCACGAGGTAAGTCTTAGTTGTGCGGTTCCGCGGACTGGAGCCGTGCAGATTCTGGAGGTTAATATGAAGAAACTCGTTCTCGCCGCTGCACTGACCGCTGCTGCTTCGACCGCTTATGCTGGTAACCTGGAAGAGCCGGTTGTTGAGGCACCTGTTGTTGTTGAAGAAACTCAGGGCACGTCGCAGGGTATCGTCCTGCCGCTGATCCTGCTGGTTATTGTTGCCGCAGCTATTGCAGCAAGCTAAGTCGACGAGCACAATCCAGAGAAAAGGCGGTGGAGCATTCCACCGCCTTTTTTCATATCTAGCTATCGGGGTTTGTTAGTCCAGCCAACCGTTCAGATTGTCTTCGATGATCTTGCCCAAAGCGGCGATATGCGAATCATCGTCATTGAGGCAGGGGATATAGGTGAAGTGTTCACCGCCAGCCTCTTCAAAGCTTTCCTTGATCTCTTCGTTGATCTCTTCCAGCGTCTCGATGCAATCAGCCGAGAAGGCCGGTGCAATCACCGCGATGTTCTTTTTGCCCTGTTTCGCCAGATCGGCCACATGGTCAACTGTATAGGGCTTCAACCATTCCTCCGGGCCAAAGCGTGACTGGAAGGTTGAGACGAGCTGATCGTCCGACCAGCCGAGCCGCTCTTTCAGCAATCGTGAGGTCTTGACGCATTGGCAGTGATAGGGATCGCCCTGTTGCAGATAGCGTTCAGGCATCCCGTGGTAGGAGCAGACCAGAACATCAGGCTTGGTCTCCATCTTCGCATAAGCGCGTTCGACGGATTGGGCCAACGCCTCGATATAGGTGGGTTCGTCGTAATAGGCGGGCACCGTACGGCTGGCAGGTTGCCAGGGTTCCTCCATCAGGCAACGGAAGAACTGGTCATTGGCGGTTGCCGTCGTGGCCCCGGCATAGTGCGGATAGAGCGGGAAGAACAGGATGCGGTCACAGCCTTCCGCCACCATATTTCGGACCTTGGATTTGGTCGACGGATTGCCGTAGCGCATGCAGAAATCGACCATCACCTGATCGCCATAGCGGGCCTGCATCGCATCGCGCAACTTGGCGGTCTGGTCCTTGGTGATTGTCATCAGCGGGCTTTCACCCTTGTCGTGATTCCAGATCGACTTGTAGGCCTCGCCCGAACTGAAGGGGCGCTTGGTCAGGATGATCGCCTGCAGAATCGGCTGCCATTTCCATGCCGGATAGTCGATCACGCGGCGGTCCGAGAGGAACTCGTTCAGATAACGGCGCATTGGCCAATAGCTGTAGTGATCGGGCGTGCCCAAATTGGCCAGCAGGATGCCCACGCGCCCCATTTTAACCTTGGGGTGGTCGGCTGGTGCATGCACGGGGCGTGTGGCGTCAAACATTTGGGTCTTCCTGCATTTTCTAGGTCTGGCCTGAGATAAGGGGAAATATCCGGTCGTCAATCGGACAGTTTGCCTTCGTCGGTGCCAAGGGCTTCGGCAAGGCGCATCCGGGCGGATCCGGGGCGCAGCGGTTTGGGTTGGCTGTCGTCGGGCGACCAGCCGGTCAGGCAGATCAGCTCGAACGTGGCTCGCAGGCGGCCTTGAGGCGTCGCGAAATTTTCTGCGTAGATGCTCTGCGCGCGTTCGAACACCTTGCGGCGGGTCGGGGATTTCAATCGGTTGGTCAGCACGTTGGTCTCGGCCATCGCGCGCAGGTCCTGCATCAGATGGTTCAAGTCTCGATATTCCGCCGTCATAGACACCGCATCCGCCACCGGCAGCGCCAACCCCGTGCGTTGCAGCAGAGCTCCTAGATCCCGCAGCTCTCCCATCGGAGCGATTCGGGGGCTGAGGCCACCGGTCACTTCGGTTTCGGCCTGCCCCAGGACGGCGCGCAGCTGATGCAGGGTTTCTCCGCCCAGACAGACGGTCAGAAGCAACCCGTCTGGGCGCAAGGCGCGGTGACATTGGATTAGCTGGCCGACCGGGTCATTGGCCCAATGCAGGGCCATCGCATGAACCACCAGATCATGCTTGCCGGGCGCAAGCTCCAGCGTTTCTTCATCCGCCACGAGCGTCGCGCCGAGCAGGACATCCTGCCAGATATGCGCAAACGGGGTCACAATCGCGGGCGCCGTAAAGGTTCTGTTAACCATGCTCAGCCGATCCTGCACCTCGTCCACAGCGGCGCGGTGCAGAAACAGGGCCTCATCCTTAGCCCGCGTGCGGCGGTGGCGCAGGGTGGCTCGGTCGAACAGAGAGGGTGCATTGGACGCAGGCATTTTCATACCCCGCAGGTATCGCATTTGGCCCCGAGTTCAAACAGCGTTGCACCTGATCTATCCCCCGCGATGCATGAACTGCGGAGAGCTGACCGAATCTGACTTTGGCCTGTGTGCCACATGTTGGAGGGACACGCCGTTCATCGGCGGAACGGTCTGCGACAGTTGCGGCATGCCCGTCCCCGGCGAAAGGGACGGCATTCGGATCGACTGCGACGATTGCCGTAAAACGCCGCGTCCGTGGCAGGACGGGCGCGCGGCGTTGCTGTATAAGGGGCGGGCGAAATCTATGATCCTGGCCTTGAAACATGGCGACCGCCCCGAACTGGCCAAACCCGCCGCGCGCTGGATGGCGCAGGCGGGCCGAGAGGTTCTGAAGCCCGACATGTTGATCGCTCCGGTTCCGCTGCACTGGTCCCGTCTGGTGAAACGGCGATACAACCAATCGGCGCTTCTGGCACAGCATCTGGGGCGCGAGACAGGGTTAGAAGTCTGCCCAGACCTGCTGGTGCGAACGGCGCGCACCCCGGTTCTGGACGGCAAGACCGCCGCTCAACGGGCCGAGGCACTGGATGGGGTCATTGCGACGCATCCCAAACGGGATCAGCGCATCAAAGGGCGCAATATCCTTTTGGTGGATGACGTGATGACATCGGGTGCGACGCTCGCAGCCTGTACGCGCGCATGTCTTGCCGCGGGGGCAAATCATATTTTCGTGTTGGTACTGGCGCGCGTTGCCAAGGATGCCTAATTCGCACAAGATTGTGTGAAACCCGAAGGGACGGATTTATGAAACCTGTTGAAATCTACACATCGCCTCTGTGCGGCTTCTGCCACGCGGCCAAGCGCCTGCTGAAGCAAAAGGGGGTCGAGTTCAAGGAAATCGATGTGCTGATGCACCCCAAGCGCAAGCCTGAGATGATCAAACGTGCCGGCGGCAAACGCACCGTGCCGCAGATCTTCATCGGCCCCGATCACGTGGGCGGCTGTGATGACCTCTATGAGCTGGATCGCCAAGGCAAGCTGGACCGTCTTCTGGCGGCGTGATGAAGACTGCTCTGCTGCAAATCACCTCGTCGGACGATCCGGCTGCGAATCTGCAAATGGTGCGCGCCATGATGGCCGAGGCCGCCGAGCAGGGCGCGCAGTTCATCCTGACTCCCGAGGTCACGAATTGCGTGTCCAACAGCACCACCCGGCAGCGCGAGGTGTTGCAGCATGAGGAAGACGACACCACTCTGGCCGGTTTGCGGGCGCAGGCCGCTGAGTTGGGAGTTTGGCTGCTGATTGGATCATTGGGGATCAAGACCCATGATGCGGATGGTCGCTTCGCCAATCGGTGCTTCATGATCGACCCCAAAGGGCAGATCGTGGCGCGCTATGACAAGATACATATGTTCGATGTGCAGGTGACCGAGACCGAGACCTTCCGCGAATCGGCCAATTACCGTCCCGGTGGCAAGGCCGTCATCGCCGAGACGGAGTTCGGCAAGGTCGGCCTGACCATCTGCTATGACATACGCTTTCCGCACTTACACGCTGCGCTGGTGCAGGCCGGGGCGAGGATTTTGACGGTTCCGGCGGCGTTTTCGCCCGTCACAGGGGCCGCGCATTGGGAATCACTGCTGCGCGCCCGCGCGATTGAGACGGGCTGCTGGGTTTTGGCCCCCGCGCAAACCGGCACCCATCCCAAAACGCGGGGCAAAACCCGCCACACCCATGGTCACAGCATGGTCGTCGCCCCTTGGGGAGAGGTTCTGATCGACGCAGGGACCGATCCGGGCATTCACTTTTTCGAATTGGATGATAGTTCTGTGTCCGAGGCGCGCCGTCGCGTGCCCTCATTGACCCATGTGCGGGCTTTTGACGGCCCCTGAACCAGAACCGGACCATGACAGACGACACCAATGCCCTTGCGGTCACGCTTTTCAGCGAGATCCTGACCGCCGACCAGCTATTGCGCAACCGGCTGAGCCGGGTGCTGCCCAAGGGCATGGAAATCTCGCATTTCTCGGTACTGAACCATCTGGCCTATGCCGGAGGAGAACGGACGCCCGCGCAACTCGCCAGCACCTTCCACGTGACCCGAGGGGCGATGACCAACACTTTGGCCAAGCTCGAATGGGCCGGTTACATCCACATCCGCCCCGACTGGGACGACGCCCGCCGCAAGATGGTCGCCATCAGCCCCGCCGGCCGCCGCGCGCGCGATCAGGCGATTTCCTCGATTGCCCCGCTGATCAACCGAGTCGTTGGAGAGCTGGGGTTGGAGCGCGTCCGCAGCACGCTGCCCGTGTTGAGGGATTTGCGGTTGCAGTTGGAGGGGGAGTAGCGGTGAGAAATGCTACTCTGCACCAGAATTGGGCTCTTTAGAACGCGAGGCGATCTTGCTTTGGTCCTCAGAATCATAGCTTTCGCGAATAGGGCAACCACTAATTCTCAGCTGAGAATAGACGCCAAAATTCCGCCACAGTAATTCGCATGCTAGGCACATCACCATAAACACTGGTTTCACCAGCGTGATGATAAGAAGCGCCAATACAAGTTCTGATATTGGTATTGAAACTCCGGTGATCTCTTCAATCGCAAGCATCAACACGCTAATCGCGATGAGCGAAGAAGATATGCAAGCTAAGCCCAAAACGCTTCCGGCAAACGGATTTCGATCATAGAGCGGAAGGAACCACCCAATTGTCCAGTTGCTGATTGTTTTGAAATTTGTGCTGAATCTACCCCGGCTTCACACTCGCCGTCACATAATTCACGCTCAAGTCGCGGTCCGAGATCGACCAGCTCCAGAGGATTGGATTGAACACGAAGCCCTTGCGGTCCACCGGCTCCAACCCGGCTTGGCGCAGTAGGTCGAATAGCTCATCGGGGGTGATGAACTTGTTCCATTCATGCGTGCCGCGCGGCAGCCAGCGCATGACGACCTCGGCCCCGAAGATGGCCATCGCATAGGATTTCGGGTTGCGGTTGATGGTTGAGCAGATCTCGAGCCCGCCGGGTTTCAGCAAGTGTTGCGTGGCGGTCAGGTAGCTAAGCGGGTCGGCGACGTGTTCGACCACTTCCATGTTCAGCACCACGTCGAACTGCTCGCCCGCGGCGGCCATGTCCTCGGCGGTGGTGTGGCGATAGTCGATCTCAAGCCCCGATTGTTCGGCATGGATGCGGGCGACGGGCAGGTTGCCCGCAGCGGCGTCGGCCCCCACGACGGTGGCACCAAGGCGGGCCATGGGCTCACTCAGCAGCCCTCCGCCACAGCCGATATCCAGAAGGCGCAGGCCCTCAAAAGGCATAGGTGCGGTCAGGTCGCGGTCAAACTCACCCGCAATCTGCTGTGTGATATAGTCCAGACGACACGGATTCAGCATGTGCAGAGGTTTGAATTTCCCATGCGGGTCCCACCATTCCGCTGCCATCGCCTCGAATTTAGCGATCTCGGATGGGTCGACCGTGTTCGGATGCGCTTGCATTCCTGTCTCCGTATGCTCTTTTACGTCTTAAGGACTATATAGGGCCATAATGGACAAGTACCCGGACCAAAAGCGCGCAGTGCAATATCTCTACCCGCCGATCGATCCTTTTGATCAGCGGTTGGTCAGTGTGGGCGATGGGCACCAGATTTATATGGAGCAAAGCGGCAATCCCGACGGGGTGCCGGTGGTTGTGCTGCATGGGGGGCCGGGCGGTGGCTGCAGTCCCGCGATGCGGCGGTACTTCGATCCACGTGTTTTCCGGGTGATTCTGTTTGATCAGCGCGGGTGCGGGAAATCGCGGCCTCATGCCTCGGTCGAGGACAACACGACGTGGCATCTGGTTAAGGACATCGAGCGGCTGCGGTCGCTGCTGGATATCGACGAATGGACCGTGTTTGGCGGCAGCTGGGGCGCGACTCTGGCGTTGATCTACGCGCAGGCGCATCCGGATCGCGTCAGCCGTCTAGTCCTGCGCGGGGTTTTTCTTGCGACGCAGGCCGAGCTGGATTGGTTCTACGGCGGCGGCGCGGGCAAGTTCTGGCCCGAGCAGTGGGCAAAATTCACCGCCCTGCTGTCCGAGGAAGAGCTGTCGGACACGATTGCGGCCTACAACAAACGCCTATTCTCGGGCGACCGGGCAACCGAGGTCCTGTACGGGCGCGCTTGGTCAGCTTGGGAGAACGCTCTGGCATCAATCCATTCGAACGGGTCGACCGGCGAAAGCCCCGGTGAATACGCGCGGGCCTTTGCGCGGCTCGAGAATCACTATTTCACCAACAATGCCTTTCTGCAGAAGGATGGGCAGATTCTGGATCAGATGGATCGCATCGCGCATATCCCCGGACATATCGTACAGGGGCGCTATGACATGATCTGCCCGCCTCAGGCGGCGTGGTCGCTGGCCGAGCGTTGGCCCAATGCCGAACTGAAGATGGTTCGCCATGCAGGCCACGCCCTATCGGAACCCGGAATAAGTGCCGAGCTGGTCCGCATCATGGACCGCGTGGCCGAGGGGGGCGCATGACCCGGATGGACCGCCGTGCCCTGTTTGCATCGGGTGCCGCCGCTGCGTTGCTGGCGGCGACGGGGGCGTCGCTGGCCGATACTCCGAAGAAAGGTGGCGCGCTGCGGCTGGCAGTTCCGCGCGATGACAGTTTGGAGCAATTGGCCCGTGGGGCCGTGTTCGACACCCTGACCGAGATCGCACCGGATGGCACGTTGCGTGGGGAGTTGGCGAAAGGATGGCAGACCAAAGACAACGCGCGCATCTGGCGGTTTGATCTGCGCCAAGACGTCTCGTTCCACGATGGAACGGCGTTACACGCTGACGATGTTGTGGCCGTGCTGGCCGAACTTGGGCAGGCCGAAGCCCTGGCCGCTGATCTCGTGCGGCTGGATCTGGCCGAGGCCAATCCCGGTCTTCCTTTCCTGCTGGCTGATAGCCGTTTTGTCGTAACGCGCGATGGGCAGTCGGTTACGCCTTTGCATGCGGCCAACGGGACCGGATGCTACCGGGTCGAGCGGGCCGAGGATGGGCGTCATTTCCTGGGCCGCAAAGTTGCCGGGCACTACAAGGACGGGCAGGCCGGTTGGGTCGATACGGTCGAAATCATCGTGATCCCCGATGCGCGTGTTCGGGCCGAAGCTTTGCGCGACGGGTATGTGGACATTGCCGCCCTGCCCGAAAGGGGCGAACTTAAGTCCCAACGGGGGCTGCGCTACTACCCTAGCGAATCGGATATGGCGCTGGCTGTGGCGGCTCAGGTCGGGATGCCGCGGCAGATCGGCAAAGCGACGCTGGATGATGGTCGCATCGCTGAACGGTGGTGGTTGGCGTAAATCCGATCACGAATTGCGCCGGGGGTTGCAGACTCGGGAACTCCTGCGTATATGCAGTTGCAACAGCGGCGCGTTGGACTTCTGGTCCAAGGCTCCACCGGAAAATTCGACGGGCCGCGCGCCCGTTTTTTTGTGCCCGATCGAAGGGTAGAGAACCTGATGACAAACGACCTGATAGCCAAAGCGGCCATTGACCGGCGACTGGCCGAGATCATCACCCCCGTGATCGAGGATCTGGGGTATGAACTCGTCCGCGTCCGTTTGATGAGCGGCAAGCAAACCACGCTGCAGATCATGGCCGACAAGCCCGATGGCGGTATCGAAGTGGATGACTGCGCTGAGATTTCAAACGCCGTCAGCGCCACGCTGGATGTCGAGGACCCGATCCTTGACGCCTATACGCTAGAGGTCTCGAGCCCCGGTATTGACCGCCCTCTGACCCGTCTCAAGGACTTTGAGAATTTCGAAGGGTATGAGGCCAAGATCGAAACTGCCGAGCTGATCGACGGTCGCCGCCGATTCAAGGGTGAATTGGCCGGGATCGAAGGGGATGAGGTTCTGATCAACATCCCCGAAGGGTCTGAAACGATCACCATCGGCCTGCAATTCGACTGGTTGAGCGATGCCAAGCTGGTCCTGACTGATGACCTGATCAAGGAAATGCTGCGCCAGCGCAAAGACGCCGGTGCCCTGAACGAAAACGCTTTCGACGAGATTGAGACCGAAGGGTCCGAAGAGGAGACGAACTGATGGCAATCACCTCAGCCAACCAGCTGGAGCTGCTGCAGACCGCCGAGGCCGTGGCCCGCGAAAAGATGATCGACCCCGGTCTGGTTGTCGAAGCGATGGAGGAATCGCTCGCCCGTGCCGCCAAGAGCCGTTACGGCGCCGAAATGGACATCCGCGTGTCGATCGACCGCAAGACCGGCAAGGCGACCTTTACCCGCGTCCGCACCGTGGTCGAGGAAGAGGAACTGGAAAACTACCAGGCGGAGATGACCGTCGAGCAGGCGCGTCAGTACATGGAATCGCCTGAGGTTGGCGACGTGTTCGTGGAAGAAGTGCCGCCGGTTGAAATGGGCCGTATTGCGGCTCAGTCCGCCAAGCAGGTGATCCTGCAGAAGGTCCGCGAAGCCGAGCGTGATCGTCAGTACGAAGAATTTAAGGATCGTGCTGGCACCATCATCAACGGTGCGGTCAAGCGCGAGGAATTCGGCAATGTCATCGTCGATCTGGGCGGTGCCGAGGCCGTTCTGCGCCGCAATGACAAGATCGGTCGCGAAAGCTATCGCCCGAATGACCGCGTGCGCGCTTACATCAAAGAGGTTCGCCGCGAAGTGCGTGGCCACCAGATCTTCCTGTCGCGCACCGCGCCGGAATTCATGGCCGAGCTGTTCAAAATGGAAGTGCCGGAAATCTATGACGGCATCATTGAAGTCAAGGCCGTAGCCCGTGACCCCGGCTCGCGCGCCAAGATCGCTGTGATCTCGTATGATGGCTCGATCGACCCTGTGGGTGCCTGCGTTGGTATGCGCGGCAGCCGCGTGCAGGCCGTTGTGAACGAGCTGCAGGGCGAAAAGATCGACATCATTCCGTGGAACGAAGATCAGCCGACTTTCCTGGTGAACGCTCTGCAGCCTGCCGAGGTGTCCAAGGTGGTTCTGGATGAAGAAGCCGGCAAGATCGAAGTTGTTGTTCCTGAAGAACAGCTGTCGCTGGCAATTGGCCGCCGTGGTCAGAATGTGCGTCTGGCCAGCCAGCTGACCAACCTGGACATCGACATCATGACCGAAGCCGAGGAATCGGCGCGTCGCCAGAAAGAATTCGAAGCCCGCACCCAGCTGTTCATGGACAGCCTGGATCTGGACGAGTTCTTTGCCCAGCTGCTGGTTTCCGAAGGCTTCACCAACCTCGAAGAGGTTGCCTATGTTGAGCTGGACGAACTGCTGGTCATCGACGGCGTCGACGAAGGCACCGCGCAGGAACTGCAGGCCCGTGCCCGTGACTTCCTTGAGGCGCAGGCCAAGGCCGCATTGGATGCCGCGCGCGCTCTGGGTGCCGAGGACAGCCTTATTGAATTCGAAGGCCTGACACCCCAGATGGTAGAAGCGCTGGCCAAGGATGATGTGAAGAACTTGGAAGACTTCGCAACCTGTGCCGACTGGGAACTGGCCGGTGGCTGGACCACGGTCGATGGTGAGCGTATCAAGGATGACGGTGTGCTTGAGCCGTTCGGCGTAACGCTGGAAGAGGCGCAGGATCTGGTCATGACGGCTCGGATCATGTTGGGCTGGGTTGATCCGGCCGAGCTGGAGCAGGCAGAAGAAGACGTCGAAGCCGAAGAGGAGGCCGAGGCCTGATCTCAGGGCCTCGGGTGGCTGAGATGGGTCGCGGTGGCGTCCATAAGGATCGGTCCGACGGACCTGAGCGTAAGTGCATCGCCACGGGCGAGGTTCAGCCCAAATACGGGTTGATCCGCTTTGTGACGGGGCCGGATGGTCAGGTCTATCCCGATGTCGCGGCGAAATTGCCGGGGCGTGGGGTCTATGTGGCGGCAGATCGCGCAGCCTTGGACAAGGCGGTCAGCAAAAAGCTGTTCTCGCGCGGGTTCAAGGCTCAGGTCTCGGCCCAAGCGGACCTGGCCGATGAGGTCGAAAAACAAGTCGCGCGTCGTGTGGTTGAGCTTCTCAGCCTGGCGCGCAAGTCCGGCGATGCGGTCGCCGGATACGAAAAGGTCAAGACGTGGCTGGACCGGGAAGAGGCTCAGGTACTGATTCAGGCCAGCGATGGATCGGGGCGCGGCAAGTCGAAACTCAGCACGCCGCACTTCGGAAAATACATCGGATGGCTCACTGCGGACGAGTTAGGGGCGGCATTTGGGCGCCAAACCGTGATTCATGCGGCGCTGGCCTCTGGCGGACTCGCCAAACGTGTTGTAGAGGAAGCGCAGCGCCTGCGTGGCTTGCGCGAAACGGATGACGGCGGCAGGGGCCGCGCGGAAGGGTAAGAAGCTTTATGAGCGATAATGACGGCAAAAAGACATTGGGTCTTCGTGGCGGGGCACGCCCCGGAAATGTGAAACAGAGTTTCAGCCACGGACGCACCAAGAATGTCGTGGTGGAAACCAAACGCAAACGCGTGGTGGTCCCCAAGCCGGGTGCCGGAAAGCCGAGTGGCGGAGCAACGCCCTCGGGTGATCCGTCGCGCCGTCCTGCCGGGATCTCCGACGCGGAAATGGCCCGCCGGATGAAGGCATTGCAAGCCGCCAAAGCGCGCGAGGTCGAAGAGGCCGCCGCCCGTGAGGCTGCTGAAAAGGCGCGTGAAGAAGAACGCGCCCGTCGCCGTGCGGAACAAGAGGCCAAGGAACGCGAACAGCGTGAGGCCGAAGAGAAAGCCCGCGCCAAGGCCGAAGAGGAAGAGCGCAAGCGCCAAGAGGCAGAAGAAGCTGCCAAACGCGCTGCTGCCGCACCGGCCCCAGAAGAGCCCAAAGCGGCCCGCAGCCCGGCCAGCAAGCCTGCACCTGCGGCTGCTCCGCGCAAACAGGATCGTGAGCGTGAACAGCGTGGTCGTGGCAAAGGCCGCGACGACAACCGCCGTTCGGGCAAGCTGACATTGGGTCAGGCCACTGGTGGCGAAGGCAACCGCCAACGCTCGATGGCCGCGATGAAGCGCAAGCAAGAGCGTGCGCGTCAGAAAGCTATGGGCGGTTCGGTTGAACGCGAAAAGGTCATCCGTGACGTTCAGCTGCCCGAGGCCATCATGGTTTCGGAACTGGCCAACCGTATGGCCGAGCGTGTGGCCGATGTTGTCAAATCGCTGATGCAGATGGGCATGATGGTTACTCAAAACCAGACCATCGATGCTGACACTGCGGAACTGATCATCGAAGAGTTTGGCCACAAGGTCACTCGTGTCTCCGATTCGGACGTTGAAGACGTCATCAAAGAGGTCGAAGACAGCGAAGATGATCTGCAGCCGCGTCCGCCGGTCATCACCATCATGGGTCACGTTGACCACGGTAAGACTTCGCTGCTGGATGCAATCCGCGACGCGCGCGTTGTGGCCGGTGAGGCCGGTGGCATCACCCAGCACATCGGCGCCTATCAGGTGAAAACCGATGGCGGCACCACGCTGACATTCCTGGATACTCCGGGCCACGCGGCGTTTACGTCGATGCGTTCGCGCGGTGCTCAGGTCACGGATATCGTGGTTCTGGTTGTTGCGGCGGACGACGCCGTGATGCCGCAGACCATCGAGGCGATTAACCACGCCAAAGCGGCCGGAGTGCCGATGATCGTGGCGATCAACAAGGTCGACAAGCCAGATGCAAACCCGGACAAGGTGCGGACCGATCTGCTGCAGCATGAAGTGATCGTCGAGAAAATGTCGGGTGATGTTCAGGACGTTGAAGTCTCTGCCATCACCGGTCAGGGTCTGGACGAACTGCTGGAAGCCATCGCGCTGCAGGCCGAAATTCTGGAACTGAAAGCCAACCCCGACCGCGCCGCCCAAGGCGCTGTGATCGAGGCGCAGCTGGATGTGGGTCGCGGCCCCGTGGCCACCGTTCTTGTTCAGAACGGCACGCTGCGTCAGGGCGATATCTTCGTTGTGGGTGAGCAATACGGTAAGGTGCGTGCGCTGATCAACGACAAGGGTGACCGCGTCAAGGAAGCTGGCCCCTCGGTTCCGGTCGAGGTTCTGGGTCTCAACGGTACGCCCGAAGCCGGTGACGTTCTGAACGTGACCGAGACCGAAGCGCAGGCGCGTGAGATTGCTGCCTATCGTGAGCAAGCCGCCAAGGACAAACGCGCCGCCGCCGGTGCCGCGACCACCCTTGAGCAGCTGATGCAGAAGGCCAAGGAAGACGAAAACGTCACCGAGCTGCCGATTCTGATGAAAGCGGACGTACAAGGTTCGGCCGAAGCCATCGTTCAGGCGATGGAGAAGATCGGCAACGACGAAGTGCGCGTGCGCGTTCTGCACTCGGGCGTGGGTGCGATCACCGAGACGGATGTCGGGCTGGCAGAAGCCTCCGGCGCACCGATCTTCGGGTTCAACGTCCGTGCCAACGCATCGGCACGGAACACAGCGAACCAGAAGGGTGTCGAGATCCGCTACTACTCGGTGATTTATGACCTCGTGGATGACGTGAAAGCCGCCGCTTCCGGCCTGCTGAGCGCCGAGATCCGCGAAAAGTTCATCGGTTACGCCGAGATCCGCGAAGTCTTCAAGGTCACTGGCGTCGGCAAGGTTGCTGGCTGTCTGGTCACCGAAGGCGTTGCCCGCCGCTCCGCAGGCGTCCGTCTGCTGCGCGACAACGTGGTGATCCACGAAGGCACGCTGAAGACGCTGAAGCGCTTCAAGGACGAAGTGGCCGAGGTTCAGTCGGGTCAGGAATGCGGTATGGCGTTCGAGAACTACGACGATATCCGCGCAGGCGACGTGATCGAAATCTTCGAGCGCGAAGAAGTCACCCGCACGCTGGACTGATCCGGTTACACAAGTAAATTTGAAAACAGCGGCTCAACTTGGGCCGCTGTTTTTTTTGGCACATCGCGATCTACGTCTATTTTTTGGTTCAACGTGTTCCTCGTTACATTCAAGCTATGCAGGGGGCTGTAACAAGTTCGTATATGGACTTTAGAGGCCCGGTCTTGATTTACTGTTGGTCGGGATTGAACGGACCCGCAGCACTTAAGGGCCAAACGAAGAGACCTGCTTCTCTCGTTCGACAGGATTTGGAGATAGATTTGACGCGTATTTTTACAGCACTCTGCTTTGTCATCACCCTGATCGCCGGACCCGCATTGGCGCATGAACGGTTCGCCCTCGTGATCGGGAATGCTGGGTACACAACTGTCCCGGCGCTGGACAACCCTGTGAACGACGCGCGCTTGATGAGCGAAGAACTGCGCGGCGCGGGGTTTGCGGTCACGACACTGACAGATGCAAGTCGCGCAGAGATGGAGCAGGAGGTCGAGGCTTTTGCCAGTACCGTACGTGCGGCGGGGTCCGAGGCTTTGGCGGTGTTCTACTTTGCCGGACATGGTGTGCGCAGTGATGAGTTCAACTACCTGCTTCCGCTGGGCGTAAACATTCAGTCCGAGGCTGATATTGCAGATCAGGCTGTTCCGGCCGAGTGGGTTCTGGATCGCATTCACACGCCTCAGGCCGTGAGTGTCATGATTCTGGACGCGTGCCGCGACAATCCATTTGGCAGAGAAACGGACGGTGCACTGGATGTCGGCGACGGGCTTGCGCGTATGACGGCCCGCACCAACAACCTGATCGCATATGCCACCGGACCCGGCGACGTCGCATTGGACGGGACTGGGACCAACAGCCCGTACACAGCAGCCATCGCGCGCGCGATCGGGACCAGAGGTCTGACCCTTGAGCAGATGTTTGATCAGGTGCGCACGGAAGTGATCGGCGAAACGGAGGGAGTGCAATCCCCTTGGGCCCGGTCATCCCTGAACATACGGATTGGCATCAAGGACCCGAGTTTGAATTAACAGGGACCAGCCCCGGGGCATCGCGAAGCCTAGGGCGTTCCCGACTGCTTTGAAGCTGTGAACGTCCCCGGATGCATGATGATGTCGAAATGCTGCATCCCCTTTTTCAGATCGAAACTGACAGAATGTCCGGCCTTGCGCAGGTGCTCGGCATAGTCGCGGCTTTGGCGGATGAATTCCGGTGTGTCCCTCTCGGCCACGGTCACGTGGTAACGCGGTCCGGGTCTGGGTACGTGACGGATGGGGGACAGGTCGTTGACCTCAACCGGCGTCAGTTGCAGCGGATCGTTGACCGAGGTCAGGCTGATCGGCTCCAGATCGTAGACCCCGCTGATCAGGATCACGTCGCGTACCCGCAACCCGGCGCGGGCCAGAGCGTTTGCAGACTGCGCCATAACCATGCTGGCCAGTTGCGCCCCGGCGCTGTGCCCTGACAAGGTGATCCTGCTGGGGTCAAACCCTAGGGACTCAGCCTGCGACGCTAGCCAGAGCAGCGCATCGCGGCACTCGTCGATCATGTCCGCGATGCGGGCATCAGGGGCCAGCGTATAGTGCAGCGTCGCAAAAGCCTGACCCGCTTCAATCAGCGCCGGCGCCATCATGGCGGACTCGCGCTGGCTAAGGGCCTGCCAATAGCCGCCATGGATAAAGACATGCAGCGGCGCGCCTGCCTCGGCTGCTGGGAAGTAGTCTAGAACCTGTGCGGGGCCTCCACCATAGTTCAGATTTTCCTGAACCGTCAGACTGGCCCTCGCCTGCGTACTGAGGGCGCTATAGCTGGCAATGTAAGGCGTCAGATCACCGCCGATCATTGATCTCGGCGAATATTCCTGTTCCAGTTCAGCCTGTGAAAACCCGCGATACAGCATCAGTCCTCCGCATAGATCAGTTCTGTGCGCATATCATACAAATCGTGGAAGAAGCGCAATTCCAATGCTTTGCGTAAGAAGCCGACACCACTGGAGCCTCCTGTTCCCGGCTGCATGCCGATGACACGTTCAACGGCGGTTGCGTGATCGAACCGCCACCGTTGGAACAGGCATTCCACATCCATCAGCTTCTCTGCCAGCGCATAAAGCTCCCAGTGTTTTTCGGTGTCGCGAAAGACTTCAACCCAGATTTTCACCACCCGAGGATCGCCGGAGTAGGGTTGCGCATAGTCCCGCTCCAGGAGGTCCTGAGGCACGTCGAAGCCCTGACGGGCCAGCATATGCAGCACCTCGTCATAGAGCGACGGCTTGGTAAGGGCCGCGTTCAGCATTTCCATCACTTCGGGATCATGGGCGTGAACCTTCAGGGTCGAGGGGTCCTTGTTGCCCAGAATGAACTCGATCTGGCGGTAGCCATAGCTTTGGAACCCGGAGGAACTGCCCAAAGCGTTGCGGAAGGTCATGTAGTCGGCAGGCGTCATGGTCAGCAGGGTTTCCCAAGCCGCAATCAACTGATGCTGGATGGCTTTGATGCGGTCGAGGTTTTTCATCGCCGGACCAAACGCGTCCTGTTGCAGGAAGCGGCGCACCTCGACCAGTTGATGGTGCATCAGTTTCAGCCACAGCTCGCTGACCTGATGGATGATGATGAACAACATCTCGTCGGGCTGGGCGGGGTCCTGAAATGTCTTCTGCAGGTTCAGCAGCGTCTTGAGTTGCAGAAAATCGCCATAGCTTTTGCGATGGGTCTCGGTGAAATCGGTGACCAGAGAGTCTTCGATCCCGCGTTCCAGATACCTGTCAGTGTCGCTCATTTGCTCCTCCAAACGCCTGAGGTTCCCCGATGTGTAAGGGGTCAGCCCGCGTAGCGCCAGAGGGTCAGGTCCAGTCGAGAACCACCTTGCCGGATTGACCAGATTTCATGGCGGCAAACCCTTCGGCAAAATCGTCGACCTTCATCGGGTGGGTGATCACACGGCTGACATCCAGACCGTTTTGCAGCATGGCGATCATCTTGTACCAGGTCTCGAACATCTCACGCCCGTAGACGCCCTTGATGGTGATGGCCTTGAACACGATGCGGGACCAATCGACCGGGGATTTGCCGGGCGGAATACCCAGCAGAGCGATCTTTCCGCCCATCACCAGCGCCTCGACCATCTGGTCCAGGGCGATTTGTGAGCCGGACATTTCCAGCCCCACATCAAAACCTTCCTTCAATCCCAGCTCGGCGATGACATCCTGCAGGTCCTCATTGGAGACGTCGACTGTGCGGACCGTTGGCACCACATGTTCGGCTAGTTTCAGGCGGTCAGGGTTGATGTCGGTGATGACCACATTGCGCGCGCCCGCGTGGCGGGCAACGGCGGCGGCCATGATGCCAATCGGTCCCGCGCCCGTGATCAGCACATCCTCGCCCAGCAGATCAAAGCTGAGCGCGGTGTGAACGGCGTTTCCCAGAGGGTCGAGGATAGCTCCGATTTCGTCTGGCACGTCGTCGGGCAAGGGGACGACGTTGAAGGCTGGCAGTTTCAGATATTGCGCAAACGCGCCTTGTTCGTTGACGCCTATGCCACGCGTGCCGGGGTCGAGGTGGAACTTGCCCGCGCGGCTCTGACGGCTGTCTGTTCCGATCAGGTGCCCCTCGCCCGAGCAGCGCTGCCCGATCTCAAGCCCGGTTACGTTTCGGCCGATCTCAACGATCTCACCGGCGAATTCATGGCCGGTGATCATTGGAACGGGAACGGTTGCCGCCGCCCAATCATCCCAGTTCCAGATATGAATGTCGGTCCCGCAGATGCCGGTCTTGTTGACCCGGATCAAAACCTCATCCGGGCCGATCTCGGGCACCGGGGCCTGTACCATCCACAGGCCTTCCTTGGGTTCGGATTTCTCCAGTGCTTTCATCGTATTGGGACGCATTGCACTACTCCCATAAATCGGTGGACAGGTATTTCAGGCCACTGTCGCAAATGACAATCGCGACGCAGCCGCCACGTTCCGGGCCGCGCAGCAAATCGATTGCCGCGGCAAGGTTCGCACCGGCTGAGTATCCGGCAAAGATCCCTTCGCGTTGTGCCAGCAGCCGGGCGCAATCTCGGGCCGCGTTGCCCGATACCGAAAGGTGCCCGGCAAGAGGGACGCCGTTCATATGGGTCAGGTCAGCCATGGCGTAGCCGCCGCCCTGTATCGGGTGATCGGGCGCGTCGACGGCTTCACCGGCCAAGGCCCGCGCGCCTTCGGGTTCGATGGCATAGCACCGCACGCCATGCGGCGCGAAAAACGCGGCTGCTCCGGCCAGGGTGCCGCCTGAACCGGCGAAATCACAGAAGGCCGTGACCGCACCGCCAGACTGCTCCCAGATTTCCGGCCCGGTCCCTGTTGAATGCGCTTTTGGGTTACCCGAATGACCAAACTGATCCGCGCGAAACGCGCCGCGTTCTGCTGTGACTTTCTGCGCCGCCTCATCCACCAGCGCCAGATCAGCGCCCGAAACCTCACCGGGTTTGCTGCCAGGGGCCTGAGGCACGATGATCACCTCAGCCCCCAGCGCCCGCATCATACGCGCGCGTTCGACCGAGTTCCCGGCGCTCATCACTGCGACAAACGGATGGCCCATGATTCCGCAGACAATCGCCAGACCGGTTCCCATATTGCCCGAGGTCAGCTCGACAACAGTTTGGCCCGGCGCAAGCGTTCCGTCGGCGCGGGCCATTTCGATGATGGATTTTGCCGCGCGGTCCTTTTTCGAGAAGCCGGGCAACAGATAATCCAGCTTGGCCAGAATGCGACCGTCCAGCTGAAGCCGCTGGCAGATGCGCGACAGGTCCACCAGAGGGGTGTTGCCAATAGCGTCGATGACAGAGGCAAGGGTCATTTGATGACCCCAAGCTCTTTGCCGGCTTTCTCAAAAGCGGCAAGCGCTTGGTCAAGCTCCTGCCGTGTCAGTGCGGCGTTCATCTGGGTTCTGATCCGGGCCTGCCCGCGCGGAACCACAGGGAAGAAAAAGCCTGAGACATAGACGCCTTCGTCAAACAACCGGGCCGCCATATCCTGCGCCAAAGTTGCGTCTCCCAGCATGACCGGAATGATCGGGTGTTCACCGGGCAGAAGGTCAAAACCCAACTTCTCGAGCCCCGCCCGCCAGTATTTGGCATTGCCGAACAACTGCGCACGCAGCATGTCGCCCTGTTGAACCAGGCGGATCGCCTCAATCCCGGCGGCGACGATGGATGGCGGCAGCGAGTTCGAGAACAGATAGGGCCGCGCCCGCTGCCGCAGCAGGTCGATCACTGGCTGCGGCCCAGCGATATAGCCGCCGATTGCCCCTCCAAGTGCTTTTCCCAAGGTTCCCGTCAGGATGTCGACATCGACACCGAAATGATCCGGCGTGCCCGCGCCATTCGGTCCCATGAAGCCCGTGGCGTGGCAGTCATCGACCATGACGATGGCGTCATACTTATCGGCCAGCTCACGGATCTTCGGCAGGTTGGCCAGATAGCCATCCATCGAGAACACGCCATCGGTCGCGATCATGATATGCCGCGCCCCATCCTCGCGCGCCTGTTTCAGCCAGGCCTCAAGGTCGTTCATGTCGTTGTTCAGATAGCGATAGCGCTTGGCCTTGCACAGCCGCACCCCGTCGATGATCGAGGCGTGGTTCAGACTGTCCGAGATGATTGCGTCCTCGGGGCCGAGAAGGGGTTCGAACAGCCCCCCGTTCGCGTCGAAACAGGCGGCGAACAGGATCGAGTCATCCTTGTTCAGGAACTCGGCCAGCTTCCGTTCCAACTCGCGGTGAATGTCTTGCGTGCCGCAGATAAACCGGACCGAGGCCATGCCGAACCCTTTGGGGCCCATCGCTGTTGTGGCCGCGTCGATCAGCGCGGGATGGTCGGCAAGACCCAGGTAGTTGTTGGCGCACAGGTTGATGACCTGCTTGTCGCCCACTTTGATTTCGCCGCCCTGAGGCGATGTAATCATGCGTTCGCGTTTATACAGACCTTCGGATTCGATCTGCGCGAGGGTGTCCGTGAT
Source organism: Ruegeria sp. AO1 (assembly GCF_056535985.1). Lineage (NCBI taxonomy): Bacteria > Pseudomonadati > Pseudomonadota > Alphaproteobacteria > Rhodobacterales > Roseobacteraceae > Ruegeria > Ruegeria sp. AO1. The sequence goes on along the minus strand of NZ_JBQFJC010000001.1, from coordinate 3,224,761 downwards.
ATGGGACAGGAATGCATCTGCCATGGCGACCTCCGTTCATCTGAGTCGGGTGTCTAACATAACGGATGCAATTCCCAAATAGGAGAATTACACTATACGGGAAAAATTTCCGTGAAGGCGGAATTTAAGCGTTTTTGACTATCAGAAAGACCCGCGCGGGGCCTTTCGAAGCAATGGAATGGGTCACATCAGCTGCATATCGGGCGGTGTCGCCCTGTTGCATCTCAGATATCGCAGTGCCCGAGGTGACGCGCACCGCGCCTTCCAGAACCGTCAACTGTTCACGTGTGCCGCGGGCATGCGGCTGGCTGTTCAGTGTGCCGTCGTGGTCAAAGCGGATGTCGTAGACCTCATGCCCTCCGGCCTCTTCCGGGGGCGACAGGATACGGATGCGGCAGTTCTGTCCCATATTGTCGATGCTGGGCACCTCGGCTTGGCGCAGAACCTCGATCTGGTCCGAGGTTTTGGTCTCTTCCAGCAGCCCTGCGAAATCCACCTGCAGGGCCCGCGTCAGGTTCCACAGGGTCGAGATGGTCGGGCTGCTTTCGCCCCGTTCGATCTGACTGACCATTGATCGAGACACGCCGCTGAGATTGGCAACAGCTTCCAGCGACAGACCCTTGGCGCGGCGTGCCTCCTTCAGGCGGGCGGGCAGAAGGGTCAGGATATCGTCTGTGTTTTCCGTCATGACGGAATCTGATGCGCTTTTCCCGATGGGTTGTCAATTCTGCTTGTGACGGTACGTCGTATAGGACAACGCGCCAACTGGGCGTAATAGTGCCGCCAAATCCAAGAGGAGAAGAGACATGAAAGATATCGTCATTCTGGATGGGGCCCGTACGGCTGTTGGAACGTTTGGGGGTGCTCTGGCCTCGACCGCACCGATTGATCTGGCGACCGTTGTAACCGAAGCCGCGATGGAGAAATCGGGCGTCGAAGGCGGCCAGATTGGCAATGTTGTGTTTGGCCATGTGATCAACACCGAACCGCGCGACATGTATCTGTCGCGTGCGGCGGCCAAACAGGCAGGTATCCCGGTCGAAACCCCCGCGATGAACGTGAACCGTCTGTGTGGATCGGGGTCGCAGGCGATTGTGTCCGCGGTACAATCACTGATGCTGGGCGATGCCGAATTTGCTGTAGCTGGTGGGGCTGAGAGCATGTCGCGCAGCCCCTACATCCTGCAGCAGGCGCGCTGGGGTGCCAAGATGGGCGATATCAAGTCGCTCGACATGATGCTGGGTGCGTTGAACTGCCCCTTTGGCACCGGCCATATGGGTGTGACGGCTGAGAACGTCGCCGATGAGCATCAGGTCACACGCGAGCAGATGGATGAGTTCGCTCTGACCAGCCAGACCCGCGCCGCTGCGGCCATTGAGGCCGGATATTTCCAAAGCCAGATCGCGCCGGTTCAGGTCAAGGTCAAGCGCGACATGGTTGACTTCATGGTCGATGAGCATCCCAAAGCGACCTCGATTGAGGCGCTGGCAGGTCTGCGTCCGGCGTTTAAGAAGGATGGCCGGGTGACGGCGGGTAACGCCTCGGGCATCAATGACGGTGCGGCAGCGATGGTTCTTGCCACGGCAGACGCGGCCGAGAAGGCTGGTCTGAAGCCGAAAGCGCGTATTCTGGGTTACGGCCACGCCGGTGTCCGCCCCGAGGTGATGGGCATTGGTCCAGTGCCTGCGGTGCAGAACCTGCTGGCGCGCACCGGTCTGTCGGTTGAAGATTTTGACGTGATCGAAAGCAACGAGGCCTTTGCCTCGCAGGCGCTGGCTGTGAATAAAGAGCTGGGTCTGGACGCGGCCAAGGTGAACCCGAATGGCGGTGCCATCGCGCTGGGCCACCCCGTTGGTGCAACCGGAGCGATCATCACGTTGAAGGCTTTGTATGAGCTGGAACGCACCGGCGGCTCTAAAGGTCTGGTGACCATGTGCATCGGTGGCGGCCAGGGAATCGCCATTGCCTTTGAGCTTCTCTGATTCCAGATGTTGGTGGGGGGCTGTCTGCCCCCCATCGCGCCGTTGGGCGCGATTCCCCCCGAGGATATTTTCAGCCAGATGAAGCAGGCGGCTGGCGCCTAGCTGAGCGCCGCTAGCAACAGGACCAAAGCAGCGCCTGCCACGGCTCCCAGCGTGGCGGGAAGGGCTTTGGACCACAGGCGGGAGTTGGACTGATCGTCTTTCTGGGTTTGTGCGATCAGGGCGTCTTCCACCAGCGCAGGCAGACGTGGGCCGAACCGTGCCAGAACCAGCGCGGTTTTGCCAAAGTCGCGGAGCGCCGCGCGCGGGCCGATGGATTTCTTGATGTAATCCTCGACGACCGGGCGCGCGACCTCCCATATATTGATATGCGGATCGAGTGAGCGGGCGACGCCTTCGACCACAACCATGGTGCGCTGCAGCAGGATCAGCTCGGTCCGGGTTTCCATGCCGAAGCGTTCGGTGACTTCGAACAGGTAGTTCAGCAGGCGACCCATCGAAATATGGGTGGCGTCCATGCCGAAGATGGGCTCGCCCACAGCGCGCAGGGCCCGGGCGAATTCGTCAACGTCTTGATTGGCTGGGACATATCCGGCTTCGAAATGGACCTCGGCCACGCGTTTGTAGTCGCGGCGGATGAAGCCAAAGAGGATCTCGGCATAGACGCGGCGGGTGTATTCGTCGATATGGCCCATGATGCCGTAGTCATAGGCGATGATATCGCTGTTGGCGGCGACCTTCAGGTTGCCCTGGTGCATGTCGGCGTGGAAATAGCCATCGCGCAGGGCGTGCAGCAGGAACAAGCGTAGGACACGCTCACCCAGATCGCGGCGGTTGTGGCCCGCGGCGTCCAAGGCGTCGTTGTCCCCCAACGGGATGCCATCCGCCCAGCTGAGCGTCATCACCCGGCGCGCGGACAGGGACCACACGACCGGAGGCAACCAGAACCCGGCATCATCCTTGGTGTTGGCGGCGTATTCCGAGGCTGCCGAGCTTTCCAGACGCAAGTCCAGCTCGCCGCGCACCACGCCATCGAAGTGTTCGATCACTTCCATTGGACGCAAACGACGCGCGCCTGGGGCGCAGAGTTGTACCATGCGGGCGGCGAAATAAAACGCGTCGACATCCTTGCGGAAGGCGCGCTCGATTCCCGGACGCAGGACTTTGACGGCGACGTCCTCGCCTGTGCTGGTCAGCTTGGCCTTGTGAACCTGAGCGATCGAGGCCGCAGCGATCGGTTCGCTGAACTCGCTGAACATTTCTGAGATCGGCTGCCCCAGCTCCTTCTCGACCTCAGCCATGGCCTCGGCCTTCGGGAACGGGGGCAGCTTGTCCTGCAATACGCGCAGTTGCTCGGCCAGTTCGTTGCCAACAACGTCGGGTCGGGTGGAAAGGACCTGTCCGAATTTGATGTACGCCGGACCCAGCGCCGTCAGGGCGCGTGTGGCAGGGGGCATCTCGGGGTCGCCTTTGTACCCAAGCCATTGAAACGGTTTGCCAAGCGCGTGGGCGAGAAAGCGGACCGCGCGGGGGGCTTCGAACGCGTCCAGCACGACATTCATCGCGCCTGTGCGCTCTAGCGTGGCGCCTGTTCGGATCAGGCGCATTATGTTGTGAGGGCCACGCATTTAGATCTTCCAGCCGGAATGCAGCGCGGCGATTCCCATGCTCAGGTTGCGGTACTTGACGTTCTCAAAACCGGCGGTGCGGACCATGCCCAGGAACGTCTCCTGATCGGGGAACTTTCGGATCGATTCCACGAGGTACTGGTAGCTGTCGTAGTCATTGGCGATCAGCTTGCCCATGCGCGGGATGACGTTGAAGCTGTAGAGATCATAGAGCTTTTGCAGCCCGTCATTTGGCAATTGGCTGAATTCCAGCACCATCAGGCGACCACCGGGTTTAAGTACGCGATAGGCCTCGTTCAGCGCCTCTTGCGGGCGGGTGACGTTCCGGATGCCGAAGGAGATTGTGTAGACGTCGAAGGTGTTGTCCTCGAACGGCAGGGACATCGCATCGCCAACGACCCAGCTCAGGCTATCAGACATCTGGTCGGCCTCAGCCCGCTGACGGCCTTCGACCAGCATTGGTTCGGTCAGGTCAAGAACGGTGGCGTGGCCATAGCCCGCGCGTTTCAGGAAACGGAACGAGATGTCTCCGGTGCCGCCTGCGACGTCCAGCAGGCGCTGACCGGGGCGCGGGGCAAGCCAGTCCATCATCGCGTCTTTCCAAACCCGATGGATGCCCATCGACATGACATCATTCATCACGTCGTATTTCGAGGCCACCGAGTTGAAAACGCCCTGTACGCGCCCGGCCTTGTCGGCCTCGCGGACGGTTTCGAACCCGAAATGAGTGGTCTTGTCGCTGTTGTCGGACATTTGCCTTGCCGTTTGTCGAATTTCGCCTCTGTTATAGGGCCATCAGAGGCGGGCACAATGCGGCCCTTTGGAATAGGAGCCATCTAATGCCCGAATTGCCTGAGGTCGAGACAGTAAGACGCGGCCTGACCCCTGCGATGGAGGGGGTGGTAATCGAGCGTGCAGATGTGAACCGTCCCGATCTGCGCTGGCCCTTTCCGGAGTGTATGGCCGAGCGGTTGACAGGACAGCGGGTGGATCGGCTAAGGCGATGTTCCAAGTACATTCTGGCTGATCTCAGCAGTGGCGAGACGTTGTTGATTCACTTGGGTATGTCGGGGCGTATGACGGTATCAGGTGACCCGTTGGGGCAGTTCGTCCATGACCATCCAATGCCCGAAAAGCATGACCATGTCGTGTTCCACATGGCCAATGGTGCCCGCGTGACATTCAATGATCCACGCCGGTTCGGAGCCATGGATTTACTGCCAACCGCAACCGCAGAAGACCACAAACTGCTGTCCGTTCTGGGGCCGGAACCATTGGGCAATGATTTTCACGAACAGCACCTGATTGACGCGTTCAAGGGCAAGAACACGCCAGTCAAATCGGCACTTCTGGATCAGGGAATCGTTGCCGGGTTGGGGAATATTTACGTTTGCGAGGCGCTTTATCGCGGCAAGGTGTCGCCACGTCGCAAAGCCGGACAAATTTCTGCGGCGCGTGTCGCAGCCCTTGTGCCGATCATCCGGCAGGTGTTGCAGGACGCGATCGAAGCAGGGGGATCGTCACTGAAAGATTTCCGTCAAGCCGATGGAGAACTTGGATATTTTCAACACAGCTTTGATGTCTATGGCCGCGAAGGCGAACCCTGCCGAACCCAGGGCTGCGGTGCCGAAATCAAGAGAATCACCCAGTCCGGTCGCTCATCCTTCTATTGTGCGCAATGCCAAAGATAGCTTGATCCAGCGAAATCGCGTGTTAAGGAATCGTACCTGAACGGAACAACCGGAAGCTTATACCTCATGGCTTTTGAGACGATCATCGTCGAAATCGAAGACCACGTCGCCCTTATCAAACTCGACCGACCAGATGCGATGAACGCGCTGAACACCCAATTGGTGGGTGAGCTGTGCAACGCGCTGGAAGAGGCGGACCAGAACGACAAAGTGCGCTGCATCGTGCTGACCGGCTCGGAAAAGGCGTTTGCCGCAGGTGCGGACATCAAGGAAATGTCCGAGATGAGCTTTGTCGATGTGTTCAGCACCGACCTGTTTGCCTCGGTCAACGAGCGTGTCTCGGCCATTCGCAAACCCATAATCGCGGCGGTTGCGGGTTACGCGCTGGGCGGTGGCTGCGAAGTCGCCATGATGTGCGATTTCATCATTGCGGCCGATACAGCCAAGTTCGGCCAGCCCGAGATCAATCTGGGCGTTATTGCCGGTATCGGCGGCACCCAGCGCCTGACGCGCTTTGTCGGCAAGTCCAAGGCGATGGACATGAACCTGACCGGTCGCTTCATGGACGCCGAAGAAGCCGAGCGCGCGGGCCTTGTCAGCCGTGTGGTTCCCGCCAAGAAGCTGATCGAAGAAGCTGTGGGTGCAGCCCATAAGATTGCTGAGAAATCTCTGCTAACGGCTGCAGCCGCCAAAGAGGCGGTGAATCGCAGCTATGAGCTACCGCTGAGTGAAGGTTTGCTGTTCGAGCGTCGCGTCTTTCATTCGATGTTCGCCACCGAAGATCAGAAAGAGGGCATGGCGGCGTTTCTGGAAAAACGCGCCGCGCAATTCCGCGATAAGTAAGGTCGCGACAGGGAAATTCAAAAGGGCAGGCTGTGGCCTGCCTTTTTTTGTTGGGCGCACAAGGCAAGAATCGGCTTGGCAAACCTGTAAAACTTGGGTAGTGACCGCCGTTATACATGCGCGTGCGGCCCGCTTGGCCCGACTCACACTCGTGATTTCTGATCCGGTGCGGATAATTCCGTGGCGCGCAACCCTAGATAACCGTACCGAACAAAGGTCAGAGACACATGGCAAATTCGCCCCAGGCAAAGAAACGCGCCCGTCAGAACGAAAAGCGTTTCGCCGTAAACAAAGCACGCCGTTCGCGCATCCGCACCTACCTGCGTAAAGTTGAAGAAGCGATCGCATCCGGCGACAAAGACGCTGCAACCGCAGCTCTGCGCGCAGCTCAGCCTGAACTGATGCGCGGCGTCACCAAAGGCGTTTTCCACAAGAACACCGCATCGCGTAAAATGTCGCGCCTGTCGGCACGCGTAAAAGCGCTGGGTTGATTCCCGCTAGGACGCGTCAAGTGTTTTCCTACGTAAAGGCGTCGCGCATTGCGGCGCCTTTCGTGTTTGTTGCCAGAAAGCCGCGACCTCACGAAGTCGAGAGATTCTTTCGCCCCGAACCCCGAGTCAATATCAGAGTTTCGTTGCTGCGACAGGCAACATCTTGCTACCACTGAGTCAGCGATTCACTCGCTTGGGGGGACAGGCTGTTCCAGCCATCTGACTGACGGGCATCAGTCAGACAGCAGGAACCAGCGTTCGGAAACTGGCCTTGGCCGGTGAAACGATCTGCTCTGGGTCTCGGGTTTTCCGACGATCTCAGCCCTGTCAAACAATTGGGTTACGACGCGTGCCCCGGTTTTCCGGGATCCTGCTGCGGGATACGATTTGTGCATGCTGAGTGTTCATTTACCCGCCGGATGGGACAGTCCGGCGCAGGGTACCCTTGTGCGTGAACGTCAATGACCGGGAAACCGGCGACGATTGATAAGACCGACAGGTCAAAAAAAATGGGATGCGTGAGGCGCTTGATGACACAAGAGAAATGGGGACAACTGCGTAGCAAACTACTGAAGGCCGTTGGTAAGAACAACTTCACCACCTGGATTGAGCCTCTGGAATTTCAGGAGCTTCAGGATGGTGTAGCCGTGTTCTCGGTGCCAACCAACTTCATGGGGAATTACGTCAGCCAGAATTTCGCAGATTTGATTCTGTATGAACTGAATACCGCGGGTGAGACCGTCCAACGTCTTGCGTTCAAGGCGGCAGCCAATTCGACCACCCGACCGGCAGTTGTCACGGATGAACCCAAGTTGGCTGCTGCTGCTGCACCGCTTGCGGAATCTGCCAATGCGGCGCTAGAGGATCTGCAAGCCGCACCCTTGGATGCGCGTTTTACCTTCGACAGCTTTGTTGTCGGTAAACCCAACGAGCTGGCCCATGCTGCCGCTCGCCGCGTAGCCGAAGGTGGCCCGGTCACGTTCAATCCGCTTGTTCTCTATGGCGGTGTTGGGCTAGGTAAAACCCACCTGATGCACGCCATCGCATGGGAGCTGAAGACCAAAAGCCCCGAGCTGAATGTGCTTTACCTGTCGGCGGAACAGTTCATGTATCGCTTTGTTCAGGCTCTGCGCGAACGCCGGATGATGGATTTCAAACATCTGTTCCGCTCGGTCGATGTGCTGATGGTGGACGATGTGCAGTTCATCGCGGGCAAGGACTCAACCCAAGAAGAGTTCTTTCACACCTTCAATGCGCTGGTGGACCAGAACAAGCAGATCATCATCTCGGCCGACCGCGCCCCGGGTGAGATCAAGGATTTGGAAGATCGTGTGAAATCGCGCCTGCAATGCGGTCTGGTCGTTGACTTGCATCCCACCGACTACGAACTGCGTCTGGGCATTCTGCAGAATAAGGTCCAGCAGCATATCGCCACCTATCCCGATCTGGTCATCGCCGATGGCGTGCTGGAGTTTCTGGCGCATCGCATCTCGACCAATGTACGCGTTCTCGAAGGCGCCCTGACCCGTCTGTTCGCCTTCGCCTCGCTCGTGGGGCGTGAGATCGACATGGAACTGACGCAGGACTGTCTGGCGGATGTGCTGCGCGCGTCCGAGCGCAAGATCACCGTCGAAGAGATCCAGCGCAAAGTGTCGGACTACTACAACATTCGCCTGTCCGACATTATCGGCCCCAAGCGCCTGCGGTCCTATGCTCGTCCGCGTCAGGTGGCCATGTATCTTTGCAAGCAACTGACCAGCCGCTCTCTGCCTGAGATCGGCCGCCGTTTCGGAGGGCGCGACCATACAACCGTCATGCACGGGGTGAAGCGCATCGAAGAGCTGAAAACGACCGATGGTCAGATCGCAGAAGACGTGGAAATGCTGCGCCGCTCGCTAGAGGCCTGAGCCGCACCATTGTCGGTAAATGCCCCGGGCCAGTGCGTCCGGGGCATTTTCTTGTGCGCTATTCTCCACGGTTGCGGAGGAATGGACGCGTTTCGCGCGCGTACCTCTTGACCACCGGGGTATTCCCACCCAGAAATCGGTAAAAAATCCTTGTGCCTCAGGGCTGAGACGCTAACGTGCCAGTCCCGCCCATTTTCGGCACGCAAGTCAGAGGAACAGAGGGTATGAAGATCAGCATCGAACGCGGCACCCTTCTCAAGGCCGTTTCCCAGGCCCAATCCGTTGTGGAACGTCGCAACACGATCCCGATCCTTGCCAATGTGCTAATCGAGGCCGAAGGCGACCAAGCCCTGTTCCGAGCCACTGATCTGGATATCGAGGTTGTCGACAAAGCGCCTGCGCAGGTCGAAAAGGCGGGTGCGACGACTGTGGCTGCTACGACCCTGCATGAAATTGTGCGCAAACTGCCGGATGGCGCGCTTGTCACCCTGACGGCGGACAGCGCAGCTGGCCGTTTGACGGTAGAGGCGGGGCGGTCGAACTTCTCTCTGGCGACCTTGCCGAAAGAGGATTTCCCGGTCATGGCGTCCTCGGAATACCAGTCGAATTTCACCGCGTCGGCGGCGTTGCTGCGTCGGTTGTTCGACAAATCGAAATTCGCCATCTCGACCGAAGAGACGCGGTACTATCTGAACGGTGTCTACATGCATGTCGCGGACGGGTCCGAAGGCGGCAAGGTCCTGCGCTGCGTGGCCACCGATGGTCACCGCCTGGCGCGGATTGATGCGGACCTGCCGGATGGCGCTGCGGACATGCCGGGTGTGATCGTGCCCCGTAAAACCGTGGGTGAGCTGCGCAAACTGCTGGACGATGACGAGATGGATATCGCTGTCTCGGTCAGCGAAACCAAGGTACGCTTTGCCACGCCGAATATTACGCTGACCTCGAAGGTCATTGATGGCACCTTCCCCGACTACACACGCGTCATTCCGCAGGGCAATACGCGCCAACTGGAAGTGGATGCTGCCGAGTTCGCGCAAGCCGTGGATCGGGTTGCAACGGTTTCGTCAGAGCGTTCGCGCGCTGTTAAGCTGCAACTGGATGCGGATAAGCTGGTGCTGTCAGTCAATGCCCCGGATAGCGGCGCGGCTGAGGAAGAGTTGGCCGTTGCTTATGGCGATGAACGTCTCGAGATTGGGTTCAACGCGAAATACCTGCTCGAAATCGCGTCGCAGGTGGATCGTGAGAACGCGGTATTCCTGTTTAACTCGGCCGGTGACCCGACTTTGATGCGCGAAGGCAATGATCTGAGCGCGGTTTACGTCGTCATGCCGATGCGCGTCTGATCGCGCTGGCGCGCGATGCCTCCGGCGGAGGTATTTTTGAACAGAAGAAGGGAGGGGTCATGGGATTGGCCCTGACCGAGCTTACGGTCTCGCATTTTCGGTCTCACAAACTGGCGCGTTTGTCTTTGGATGGGCGCCCGGTTGCGATCCATGGGCCGAACGGGGCCGGGAAGACCAATATCCTTGAAGCTGTGTCGCTGTTCTCGCCCGGTCGCGGGATGCGGCGGGCCAGCGCGGCGGAGATGACCCGGCGGCCTGAGGCTTTGGGCTGGAAACTGTCCGGCCTGCTGAGTGCGCGGGGCGGGCGGTATGAGATCGAGACATGGTCCGAAGGCGGCGCGGCGCGTCAGGTTCGGATTGATGGCAAGGCTGCCAGTCAGATCGATCTGGGCAAACTTGCGCGCGTGGTGTGGTTGATCCCGTCGATGGATCGGCTGTGGATCGAAGGAGCCGAGGGGCGGCGGCGGTTTCTGGATCGCATCGCGTTGAGCTTTGATCCCGCGCATGCCGAAGCGTCGCTGACCTATGAGAAAGCCATGCGGGAGCGAAACCGGCTGCTGAAGGATCAGGTCCGGGACGCCCATTGGTACACGGCTTTGGAAGGTCAGATGGCCGAGACAGGGTACCGGATACACGCGGCGCGTCTTGCGGCGTTGGATCATTTGCGTACCGCGCAGGAAAAGGCCGAAACGGCGTTTCCTTCAGCAGACTTGGAGTTGATTCAAACGGAAGGTGCGATGCCCGAGGCTGCGGATGATCTGCGCGAGGCGCTGAGCGAAAGCCGTTTCCGCGATCTGGCGGCGGGGCGGACTTTGGTCGGGCCGCATCGCTCGGACCTGTATGGGGTGTTTGCTGCCAAGGGGGTTCCGGCCAAGGATTGTTCGACGGGTGAGCAGAAAGCGCTGCTGGTGTCCCTGATCCTGTCAAACGCACGGGCGTTGGCGGGAATGGTCGGCGCGCCGCCGATCGTTCTGCTGGATGAGGTAGCTGCGCATCTGGATGCCGGGCGACGCGCGGCGCTCTATGATGAAATCTGTGCGCTGGGCGCTCAGGCCTGGATGACGGGAACCGGGCCTGAGCTGTTTGCGGAATTGGGCGACCGGGCCCAAACGCTGACGGTCAACGACAGCGGCGAAGGCTCGGCTGTAGCTTAGGCCGGTTCGCCCACTTTACGTTCCCACAAGAAGCCGCGCATGACTTCGTCGACCGGAGTTTTAGCCATGTGGTTGACGTAGTTCGACATGGTTTTCTGTGCGAGGCCCAGAACAACATCCAGAACGGCGCGGTGGGAATAGCCTGCGTCAAAGAACGCCTGCAGCTGTTCTTCGGTCGGGTTGCCGCGGGTTTCCATGACTTGCAGGGCGAAAGTGCGCAGGGCCTCCAGCTTAGCTGTCGGCAGCGGGGTTTCGTTGCGCAGAGCCTCGGTGATCTCGTCCGAAATCTTCATCATTTTGGCGATGCCGGTATGGGCGGGGACACAGTAGTGGCACTCGTTTTCAACGTTGATGGTCTGCCAGACGACGGTCTTCTCATCATTGTCGAAATCGGTTTGCAGGAAGAGGCCGTGCAGAACCTGATAAGCCTCAAGATGTTGCGGGCTTTCCGCCATCACCTTGTGCAGACCGGGCAGGCGGCCAAAGGCGGCTTGCGATTTCTCTAGCAGCGGTTTGGACCCCTCAGGGGCGGATTCGAGGTCGTGAGACGGGAAGTTGGCCATGTCAAAACTCCTGATTTCTGGCGCGATGAGTCGTATTTAGGGTTTCTTGAGCGATCACTCAAGTATATATTTGAGCAAATGCTCAAGAATTGGTGATCCAATGCCCCGCAAACCCGCATATGATCGAGACGCGCTGATCGCGCAGGCGCGTGATATCTTCTGGCGTCACGGCTGGGCCGGGACGTCGCTGAAGGACCTTGAGCGCGAGTTGAAGTTGAAACCGGGTAGTTTCTATGCGGCGTTTGGCTCGAAAGATGCCCTCTATGCGCTGGCGCTGGAGCGCTACGCGCAGGACGGGGTTGCCAGTATGCTGGCCTTGGCTGAGGAACTGGGGCCGCTCGGGGCGCTCAAGGCGCAGCCCTATCGCGTGATTTCTGCCTCTGACCTGCCGACCAAAGCTTGCATGCTGGCCAAGACCTATGCCGAATTGCAGGCAAAGGATCACGATTTGGCCGGTCAGGCAGGCGCGCACATGATCGCAATGAAATCCTGTTTCGCAGACCTGTTCCGCCGCGCCCAGAAGGCCGGAGAGATCAGCCCCGATCACGATCCCGAACGCCTTGCTGCGCGCTATCAGTCGGACCTTCTGGGCCTGCGATTGACGGCCGAACGGGACGACGTCAACGCCGCCGAAATTGCCGCCGATATCGCGGCAGACCTCGATCGGCTTTGATCCGCAGATAAATCGGATCTCAACCACAAAATCTTGGGGGAGCGCGTGACATTCCCCACCAGAAAACGTATAAGTTACCAAAATAATATAGGTACTAACGGCATGTCCGAAGACGCACAGGCACCCCAGGAATACGGCGCGGATTCCATAAAAGTTCTCAAAGGCTTAGAGGCGGTTCGCAAACGTCCCGGTATGTATATCGGGGATACGGATGATGGCTCGGGTCTGCACCATATGGTGTATGAGGTCGTGGACAACGGAATTGATGAGGCTCTGGCCGGTCATGCCGACCATGTGACTGTGAAAATTCACGCGGATTCCAGCGTCTCGGTTAGTGACAACGGGCGCGGTATTCCGGTCGATATTCACCCCGAAGAGGGCGTCTCGGCGGCCGAGGTCATCATGACCCAGCTGCATGCGGGCGGTAAGTTCGACAGCAACTCGTACAAGGTGTCGGGCGGTCTGCACGGCGTGGGCGTGTCGGTTGTGAATGCTCTGTCCGAATGGCTGGAGCTGCGCATCTGGCGCGCGGGCAAAGAGCACGTTGCACGTTTTGAGCGTGGTGAGACCGCTGAGCATCTGAAAGTCGTCGGCGAATGCGGCGATCGCACCGGGACCGAGGTGCGCTTTCTGGCCTCGACAGATACGTTCTCGAACCTCGAATATTCGTTTGAGACGCTGGAGAAGCGCCTGCGTGAGCTGGCCTTCCTGAACTCGGGCGTGCGCATCATCCTGATTGATGAACGCCCTGCCGAACGGCTGGAGACCGAGCTATTCTATGAGGGTGGCGTCAAGGAATTCGTCAAATACCTCGACCGGTCGAAAAGCCCGGCCATGCCCGAGCCAATCTATATCAAGGGCGAGCGGGACGATATCGGTGTCGAAATCGCCATGTGGTGGAATGACAGCTACCACGAGACGGTTCTGCCTTTCACCAACAACATCCCACAGCGGGACGGTGGCACGCACGTGGCCGGTTTCCGCGGCGCTCTGACCCGGACGATCAACAACTATGCGCAGTCCAGCGGGATCGCGAAGAAGGAAAAGGTCAGCTTTACCGGCGACGATGCACGCGAAGGTCTGACCTGCGTGTTGTCGGTGAAAGTGCCGGACCCGAAATTCTCTTCCCAAACCAAAGACAAGCTGGTGTCGTCCGAAGTCCGCCCTGCAGTCGAAGGCCTGATGAACGAAAAGCTGGCCGAGTGGTTCGAAGAGAACCCCAATGAAGCTAAGGGTATCGTCGGCAAGATCATCGAGGCCGCATTGGCACGTGAGGCCGCCCGAAAGGCGCGTGAACTTACCCGCCGCAAGACGGCGATGGATGTGAATTATCTGGCCGGTAAGCTGAAGGACTGTTCCGAGAAAGACCCGTCCAAAACCGAAGTTTTCCTGGTCGAGGGTGACTCGGCGGGCGGCTCCGCCCAAACAGGCCGGGATCGTCTGACTCAGGCCGTTCTGCCCTTGCGCGGGAAAATCCTGAATGTCGAGCGTGCGCGGTTTGATCGGATGCTGTCGTCTCAGGAAATCGGGAACCTCGTGATGGCGTTGGGCACCGGCATTGGCCGCGATGAGTTCAACATCGAAAAGCTGCGCTACCACAAGATCGTCATCATGACCGATGCGGATGTCGATGGCGCGCACATCAGAACCCTGCTGCTGACCTTCTTCTACCGTCAGATGCCGGAATTGATTGAAGGTGGCTATCTCTACATCGCGCAGCCGCCGCTCTATAAAGTTTCACGTGGTAAATCAGAGGTTTACCTGAAGGACCAGGCCGCGCTGGACGACTATCTGATCAATCAGGGGGTAGAGGGTGCTGTTCTGAAGTTGGGCTCTGGCGAAGAAATCGTCGGCCAAGACCTGACCCGCGTTGTCGACGAAGCGCGCCAGTTGAAACGCGTGTTGGATGCCTTCCCAACTCACTACCCGCGTCACATTCTGGAACAGGCCGCCGTGGCCGGTGCCTTTGTCCCCGGTGCTGTCGATGCCGACCTGCAAGGTGTTGCCGACAAGGTTGCCGCCCGTCTCGACCTGATCGCGCTGGAATACGAGCGCGGCTGGCAGGGCCGTATCACGCAGGATCACGGCATCCGCTTAGCCCGTATCCTGCGCGGCGTTGAAGAGGTCCGCACACTGGACGGCCCGATGCTGCGCTCGGGCGAGGCCCGCAAGACCGGCAGCTTCACACAAAGCCTGCAAGAGGTCTACAACACCCCAGCTACCCTGATCCGCCGCGACCGGATGCAGGCGATCCACGGCCCGTTGGACCTTTTGCGCGCCATTCTGGAAGAGGGCGAAAAGGGCCTATCGCTGCAGCGCTACAAGGGCTTGGGCGAGATGAACCCCGATCAACTCTGGGAAACCACGCTGGACCCGGACGCGCGCACCCTTTTGCAGGTGCGTGTGGACGACATGGTCGAGGCCGACGATCTCTTCACCAAACTGATGGGTGACGTGGTGGAGCCACGCCGTGAATTCATTCAGCAGAATGCTCTGAGCGTTGAGAATCTGGATTTCTGAGAACTTGTGCTGTTCGGTTTTGGATTGAATTCTTCCACGGCTAATGCACTTATGGTTGAGATTTAGTGCGTTCAAGTTGACCGAGCCACGCTACGACAATCGGCAATTGAGCGCGTATAGTGAACCGTGCAAACTTTTGGGTAAATCGTGCAAACTTATGCGCAAATGCTGTGCAAAATTATGGGCGAAGACGCCCAGGTTTTCTGAATAAAATCAATGAAAGGAATGCAGCGTTATGCGCGCACCTACAAACTTGTAGGAATACGCAAAATCGTTCGAGAACGTACTATGGCAAGCGTTGTTAGCTTTGGTAGTAGCCATGACTGACACTAACGCAATCTTGCAAAAGGAATGCCCTAGACTTCGCTTGAAATTTCTCACCTAGCTGTACCCCAATGTCGTTTGCGGGCGGACTTCGGCCGTTCACGGCGCTCGGATCATAGGTCCGGAATGCGGAAAATGGCCTCGATCCGCTGAGAATTGATATCGTCCACTTTCTTACGTTTTTCTATATGGGGCGAGCGACTTCAAAGCGTCTCTCCGAGCCACTCGCCCCCTCCTTTCAGCGATAAATTTTTCTCATTCCGAACCAAGATGCTCTTCTAGGAAATCAGCGACGCGACGAACCGCTTCAGCGGATTCAGGTGTCTCCGAATGACCGTGGAAGCAGTGTTGCATGGCGTCGTGAACATCCAGAATCGCCTCGTGACCGGCACTACGCAGGACTCCGTACATGCGTATGCCGTCGCTCATCTGAATTTCTTTAGAGCCAGTCTGGACCATCGTCGGAGGGAAATCTCGTCCCTCGAAATTGTCATAGACAGTCGAGTAGCGTGGATCCTGTGCTTTCTCTTCAGTAATTCCCAGCATCGGCCACACTGAGTCGATCAAGTGATCTACGTTAGTGCGTGGATCGTCGTACCGCAGCGTCCATGTCGAGTCGCTGTTGAACGAGAAATCAGTCTGCGGGCTTTGCATTACGGCCGCACCAGGCAGCGCTCCTCCGCGATGCGACATGGCATTTGTCGCCATCGCCACCAATCCGCCGCCCGCGGAACAACCGTAAATTCCGACGTCCTCCGGTTTATAGCCACCGCCCTCTCCGGTCAGAGCATCAAAAACGGCGATCACCTGATCCCGCTGGTCCAAAATGTCCCAGTCGGGGGCGGGCATCAACCTATAGTCGACCGAAACGATGTCGATGCCCATATGATTGGCAAGCGGTGCTGTCCGGTCAAAAGTTGTTTCGGGAGTGTTTCCGTAAAAGGCCCCACCATGTGCGTGAATTAAGACCTTACCAGGATGGCGGTTCTCGCTGGGCTTGATTGTAACAGTTCTGACACCGCCAATCTCTCGTTCCTCGGTAGTTAAGTTCAGAGTCGTTAATAGTTGCTTGCCAGCGGCCTCCATCGGATCGATCAATTCGTCGTGCAACGACTGCCATGCATCGTAATCCTCCGGATCTGGGTAGCCTTCCCAACTGCTGGTGAGCCAATTGGGCGTCCAGTTAACCATCACCTCACGCATTTCCGGGCTAACATAATCGGGAATATGCGTTGGAAATGTCTTGTTTCGATTTGGATCATTGGGGTCAGCGTTGAAGGTCGCAATGGAAAGAAGACGCCGTACATCTTCGTGACATGGAGCGTTCTGACTTTTCACTTCCAACTTATCGCAAGCCTCTTTCAGCGCGGACAATTCTTCGTTCAAGCGCCGGACGGCAGTGGTGCCTTCCTCAGAATTCAGAATCTCGCCGACGCGAGCATAAGCGTCAGACATCAACGTCCAGTGCGATCCGTAGTTTGCCGTTTCGGAAGCGGCAACGGTGGCCATTCCCGCCAATGCAGCCGAAGCCAGAAATGGAGATGTCCAAGTTTTCATTTAATGTCCTTTTCGTTGGCTATCTTGCGTTCTCATAAGACGTGACCCATACCTTCATGCCGGGGCGCAATAGGAATTCAGGATTGGGAAATTCGGCGATGCTGTAGCCAATCCCTGTCTCCGGATCGAATTCGAACGGCGTTGATATAAGGCGTCCCCGGTGTGGGAACTCAGCACCTTTCGGCAGTTCCAAAACCAGTGTCAGGCTGCGCATTACACTGTCGTGGCTTTCGCCCGCGAGGATGCGTTCCTGATGCTTCTCGTACGTGCCCTCCACGCGAACGTGGATCGGATCAAGTTGATACAGGGTTCCGATTTCGGGCGAGTCGGCGACGACGTTTGCATTATCGCGAAACCGCGGCGCGCTCATCTGGCCGTCGAAGGGTGCGTGGATGAGCTGGAGATCTGAGATAGCCTTGGCCTTTTCCGCATTGAGCCTCTTTGTCTCAACGGTCGCTTCGGCGATTTTGACGCGCGCTTCAGCTTGCGCAATCTCAACTTCAGAAACAGAATTGGTGCCCAACCGCTTCTTTCTGGACAGGTCAGCTTGGGCCAACTCCAGTTCAGCCACGGCCTGCTGGTGAGCCAACTCACCGATTTTGGCATCCCATTGCTTGAAGATCTGGTCGAAAGTCACCAGTAGATCACCTTCTTTGACGAATTGACCTTCAATAAAGTGGACAGTGTCGATCTGGTTTTCTGCGGCTGCCGACACATCCCAGCTTTTGGCTGGCACAACTATTCCTTCTCCTTCCGCACTGAAAACTCCCGGATCACTGCTCTGTGCGTTCACTAAGGTCGCGCAAAGCAAGGTTGTGATCAGTGTGGCTCGCAAAAGCTTTCTTGCCACGTGTCTCTCTCTCCTATGTCCGTTTTTTTGGTTCCTCTACTGGTTTTTACAAACGGGCGGGATGGACGAGGTGAACCATCCCGCCCATCGCTCAGTTCAGCGTGTTCTTGTAGATCACGCCGTCCTTCATGATGAGGTTGATGGTTTCGATGCCCCGCTTGCGGGGTTCAGCATTGAACCATTTCGGATTACCACCAAGCACAGTGATGTCCTCAAGTGGGTTTCCATCGACGAGCAGAATGTCGGCGTATGCGCCTTCCTCGATGACACCAAGAGGTGCGGGGTAAGGGTTACTGCCACCGGTCAAGGCGGCAAGCTTGCCGCCAGTAGACGTCATTGCTTTCAGTGTTTCATAGTTGCCAAATGTATCTGCGAATATCCATTTCTCATGGTCCCGGTGGTGTCTTGCGGCCATGCCATTGGTACTCACGATGTCGATTGAGAACACAATGTTCGGCTGCACCTTTTTGATGACTTCAGCGAAGTTTTTTGTTCCCTCTTTCATCATAAGTGTTCTGGCGTACTCAAATGTTGAAGGATTGCCATAGACCGGATGTGTCAGGATGTCTTCGCTCATGACGGCTGCAATGTAAGGGGAAATGAAGGCACCTTTTTCCTTCATCAACATGGCCGTGTCTTCCTGTAGGAACTGTCCATGTTCAATTGACATGACACCCAGATCGAGCGCACGGCGAATGGCTTCATCAAGATAAAGGTGCGCTGCAACATAGGTTCCACGCGTTGCAGCTTCTTCTACTGCGGCGATAATTTCAGCGTCGGTGTATTGAGAGGCCTCAAAGGGACCTTTATTGCTGGCAACACCACCGGCCATCATGATTTTCATATGGGTGGCGCCCGCATTAAAGTTCCTGCGAACGGCTGCTCGAACTTCATCAGGGCTGTTTGCAATGTGATATATGCCATTGCGCCAGGTGCTACTCTGCTGGGGACTTGTCTGGCTTTCAAACAAGAGATCACCGTGACCAGCGCTTTGGCTGATCATCCCGGCAGCGCTGTAGATGCGAGGTCCTTCCATTAGGCCGTTGTCGATGACACGTCGCAATCCGTCGGCCATGCCCCCCATATCACGCACTGTCGTGAAGCCATCGTAGAACCACTCCAACGCAGCAGACGAGGCATGTCCCGCCATATAGTCCCACCGGGCCATTTCCATGCCCGGACGCCCGCCGTCCATAGAAAGGTTAAAATGCGTATGGCTATCAATCATGCCCGGCATCAAGGTGCGTCCCCCGCCGTCGATGACATTGGGCGACAGTTTGACTGTCTGCGTCCCTTCTTCACCCTCGATGATGAAGGTGTAGCCACTGCTGCCGCTATGAATTTCTGAATACAATGGCCCACTCGGACCAGCTTGCACTTCCCATGTACCGGTCTCTGGAATGTCTTCGGCGACCTTGTGGATCTTGTTTCCGACAACAAGAACATCCAGGTCCAGAAGACCATCGGTGTTCCCATCAAACACCATGACGTTCTTGAACAAAGTGACGGACGGTGGTTCCTGCTGCGCAAAAGCAGTCCCAGCGACCAGCACCATGGCTGAGAATGTGAATGTTGCTAAAGTACACGTAAGCTGCCTGATCATGTCATCTCCATGAGCGCATAGTCGATCTTGAATCGACCTTTTCCGGTCCAGATTATGGCAACTTCTCGCGCGGCATGCCTGACCATCTCCATAGGTCAGAAATTTTCTTGTTAGGATATGGTCAGGTTTCCCGCTTTTTTTCTAGAAAGCCAGATACAGAGGTGGCACGAATCCGGGTAGAGGGAGCGAATATGTTCGGGAATCGCAAAACACCTAAAGACTCTGATCTGCCATTGGTGCGGGCAACAGTGCTGGCGCCGGTCGTCGCTGCGTTGCGCGCGCGGGGGCGGGATGCTGATGAGGTCTTCTCACATCTGAGCTTTGACGCGGCAACTATGATCGCACCTGAGCAATTTCTGTCACATGAAACCGTATATGCAGCCTTCAATGCCGCATCTGAAGCCGAAGGAGCAGATTTTTGCACTAGGGTTGGCCAGTCTGTTGATCTCAAGCGCTTCCTTCCAAAAGGGCAGGAGCTTGCAAAGGCCTATACGCTGGGTGACTTGTTCACACGTTTCACCCAGATTGTTTCGAAGGAGTCAAATGCAGTCACTCAGTCCTTGGTCGTAGAAGACGAATATGCTTACTTTGCGGCCCGACGGCATTTTCGCACGTCCGTATCACCTGCCCAAGCCGATGGGTTTATGATCGGGATCTGGATTTCGCTGCTGCACCGAGTGATCGATTTCCGTTGGAATCCGCGCGAAATCGTACTTCAACTGGCCAACCCTAATGTTTTGCCCAAACAGTTTTATGGAGTTACTGGCATTCCGTCCGACGAACGAGGGTTTTCGATACGCTTCCCATCCACCTGGCTGAACCATCGTCTCTCAGAGGACATGTTGGATAACAACCCCGAGTATCACCCATCAATCATGGAACTTGCGGCCCCGCTCGATTTTTTGACCGGGTTCGAAGACATCGTCCGGTCCCGGTTGTCCGATCCGGCATTCACAGCGGAAGAGGCCGCGCGCTCGGTTGGTTTGCATCCAAACACCCTGAATGCGCGTCTGTCAGAACGTGGCGAGACAACATCCAAGGTCATTGCACGCATGAAACGAGAGAAAGCGATTGAACTGTTGGGTGTGAAATCCTGCTCGGTCAGGGACACCGCTCAGCAACTCGGGTTTTCCGACCCGACCGCATTCTCACGGGCTTTCCGGAGGTGGACTGGTCAGTCTCCACAGGCTTTCAAGCGCTCATATAGGGAACCAGAACATTGACCTTAACGATAGTCATTGCGCTCCTGTCGGCGTTCTTCCTGCTCGCAAGCTCGATCAAACTTCTAGGCTGGCAAAAGAAGGTCTTCGAAATACAGTTGGATATGTTCGAAAACTATGGCTTGAACCGGCATATCATGTTTCTTGTCGGAATCGTCGAGCTGTTTGGCGCTATCGCCATCTGGTTTCAAGGCGAATGGCTGGGCCCTCTCGGGGCGCTGGCGCTTTTGGCGACATCCATCGGCGCAATCTTCTGCCACCTGACATTCGACACATGGAAGGATGGCATTCCGGCGATGATAACCGCGGCCCTTTCTGCATTTGTGCTTTTGCACGGTTGGAGCAGCATAAATTCGATGTTCACGTGAACCGCAGAGTCTATTTGGTTGTCCCAAGCAGATTGTTCGGAAGGTTCTGAAGCAGAAAGCTGCCGTTCATGTATGTCCATAGAAATAGCAATTGAGCGCCGAAAGCGCCAGTTGACGCCATCGGGCCGGGCGGCCGGTTTGTCCGCATGGCGGTCATTTAACGCAAATAATCCAAAGTCTGGTATCCGAAGGAGCGGCCGTTCGCGCCTAAACTTCGGAACCCGTTTTGAGATGACGAACGGTTGCTGCCGTCCGTCAAACCGTCAGATGTCGATCTTCTCCGAGATGCTCAACGCGTCGTCGAGTTCGACCCCAAGGTACCTGACCGTGCTGTCAACCTTGGTGTGTCCAAGCAGGAGCTGGACGGCCCGAAGGTTGCCAGTCTTCCGATAGATCAGCGCAGCTTTTGTCCGCCGAAGAGAATGCGTTCCGTACCCACAAGGATCCAGTCCGATGACCGACACCCAGCTGCGCACGAGACGTGCGTATTGCCGAGTCGAAATGTGCGATGAACTGTGGAACCTGCTTGGAAAGAGGAACTCGCAACCAAGCATTGCGGGCGATCTGACCCACTCAAAAATCGATCTTCGCGTGTTCTCGGACACTTCGAACTGAACTGGCCTGCCTGTCTTGCTCTGGACGATCGATACGCGGTCTCGAACTGCTCCGGCAACGACCAGATCCGCCACTTTCATGCGAACAAGATCACAACCGCGAAGTTTGCTGTCGATAGCAAGATTGAACAGCACAAGGTTGCGCGGGTTCCTGGCGAGTTCGAGCCGCGCACGAATTGCCCAAACCTGTCTTGGCAGGAGTGGACGTTTCTGACCAATTAGTCGGTTCTTGTTCCACGGCGGCCGAGACGGTCTGACTATTGGAAGCTGAATACTGGACATGGTGAAGTCTCCATCCAGCCCTCCCGCACCAGGCATCGGCACCCTGCCAACCAGCGCACTTTACTGTCTTTGCCATCATAGAAACCGATCGCGCGCATCTCAAACTGCAGTTTAAAACACTCAATGGCCGCTTCTGATTAAGTCGGACGTCCGATCAGAACGAGCCTATGACCGCTTTGCGGACGAAGAGGACAAATATACCATCCGGCTTTCCTCTGCCCGACTCCAGCAGGTAGGCAACCTCTCAACCCTGTGAGCCTACTAGTCGCTTGCTCTTTGCATCGCGTCTTCGAGCTTTTGAATGTCGGCTTTACTCAACTGGGGCCGGTCGATTTTTATCGTTAGCTTTTCCAGCTTAGCGGTTAGTGGGAACGGTGGTCGGTAATCGTCGTCGTTAAGGCCAGTCAATGTATCAGAACCTATGTCAAACGCCTCGTCCCACTGAAGGGTCGTGGGAATTGTGTTCTTCATCTTTTGGGTTGCTACGACTTCGCCATCGACTTTCAGCGTCCCGGTGCCACCCTGGCCTAAACCACTGGTGCTTCCATATGCGAGGGTTCCTGGTCCGAGGCCGTCATATTTGAAGTCAAACTCCAGAGTGTGCTTTCCGGGTGCCAAGGCCTCTTTGCCTTCCCATTTTATCCGTTCTAGATTCAACATATTCCAGAGAAAGACTGGTTTGCCATCAAGTAGGTAGAAACCGTAACCGGCAAAGCGGCCGCCTGATGTCAAAATCATGCCTTCAGCACCACCTTCGGGCACATCTATCTCTGCTGTAATGGTGTACGAGCTGTTAAGAATACTTGGGGAATCTCCCTGAGGAACCCCAGTCATTGGCCGGACATAAACGAACTCGTTTCGTCCCGCCGCAATGCTTGGCCGAGGTAATGAAATTCTGGACGTGACCGAGGCATCCATCGGGAAGACCTGATACTTATTTGCTTCTTCTATAAATATAGCCTTCAGTTCTTCAATCTTCTCTGGGTGCTGCGCCGCTAGATCATTTCTTTGATTCATATCCGTGGTTAGATCGTAAAGCTCGAGCACTTGATTGTTCAAAGGGTCAGGGTTTGGTGTCTTTGGCGTTTCCCATGGCATCCGGTTTACTTTGGTGCTCAATAACCAACCTTCGTGATACAAAGCCCATTGTCCCATCATCTCGAAGTACTGAGTTCGGTGACGGCTCGGTACATCCTTGTTTTTCTCATCGAAAGTATATGCAAAGCTGGTGCCTTCAATTGGAGATTGAACAATCCCGTCGACTTCCAACGGTGCATCAATTCCGGTGACTTCTAGAATCGTCGGCACGACGTCGATTACATGCATGAACTGATCTCGCTGACCGCCTTTGTCTGCGATGCCGTCAGGCCACGACACCACCATGTTCTGTCGGATGCCGCCAAGCCTGTTCGCATTCTGCTTGAAGTAGTCAAACGGAGTATCAAAAGCCCAGGACCATCCTGCCGACATGTGGTTGTAGGTCTCTTCGGTTCCCCAGACATCGTACCACTGCAACTGTGTTTTTGCAGGCATCTCTGCGATACCGTTGAACCACGCCACCTCGTTCGGTGTCCCCATTGGACCACCCTCAGCCGAGGTGCCATTGTCACCGTTGATGTAGAAGATCAGTGTGTTGTCACGTTTTCCGAGGTCCTCTATTGCGTCAATCACACGCCCAATTTCATGGTCTGTATAAGCCGCATAAGCGGCGAACACTTCCACTTGCCGCACGAAGAGTTTTTTCTCGTCGTCCGTCAATTGATCCCACGGCTTGATTTTGTCTGCGGGCCAAGGCGACAGCGTTGCATCTTGCGGGACAAGCCCCAACTTTTTCTGGTTCTCAAAAATTGTCTGCCTAAGTGCTTCGTACCCGCCATCAAACAGGTTCATCGCCTCGATCTTCTCGACCCACTCTTTGGTCGGGTGGTGAGGCGCATGCGTTGCACCGGGTACATATTTGACAAAGAAAGGCTTACTTGGCTCGATTTGGTGCAACCGCGAAATGTGGTCAATCGCATCGTCGGCCATTCCGGTGATCAGGTTCCACTCAGGATCACCTTCAAACGGGTAAATCGGGGTGGTGTTTCGATATAGGTTCGGCTGCCATTGGTTCGCGTCTCCACCAACAAACCCATAAAAGTACTCGAAACCTAAACCAGTCGGCCATTTGTCAAATGGACCAGCCTGGCTCGCCGCGAATGCCGGGGTGTTATGATTTTTTCCAAACCATGAAGTGGCATAGCCATTGTCTGAAAGTATCCTCCCGATAGTGGCTTTGTTGTCTGGAATAATACTGTTGTAGCCGGGATACCCGGTCGAAGATTCCGAAATCACTCCGAACCCGACCGAGTGATGATTGCGGCCTGTCATCAAGGCTGCCCTAGTCGGTGAACAAAGTGCGGTCGAATAGATATTCGTAAAACTCAAACCCTCTTTTGCCAATTCATCCATCGTATCAGTCGGGATGACGCCACCAAAAGTACTAGGAATACCATACCCAGCATCATCCAACATGATGAGGAGGATATTTGGCGCGTTCTCAGGTGGCACAACACGCGGCGGCCACCAAGGGGTTGAATTGGTCGCTTGCTCCTCAATTTCCCCCCCAAACACCGGAGGTTGCGGAGGCAATTGCCTGCCATCAATTGTGGTGGTTCCGTCTGGAGAGCCCACTTGCGATTGGGATAGCGCCAATTCAGTAGTGGAAACGAATGAGACCAAGACTGCTACAGTTAGCTTCAATCTATTGGTTGCAGGCATTTCTAACCCTCCCTCCACATTGACACACGGGATTGCGGTCAACATCATTTCCGACGGTTTCGGGTGTTAGAGCCGTGCTAGACCAAATCCCGTAGTGATATTCATAATCAAGAATGTTCTATGTGTAGCATTAAGTTTCCTTGGCACGGCATTTTTTTTGCGACCTCTATGGGCTCAACGCGGACGTTGGTCGAAATATCGCGAATGACCACTAAGCGGACAAGGCTTCCGATAAGTCAGTTTGTCGGGATGTGTGACAACGGCCCAAACCAGCCATTCACCGATCGGTGTGTTACGGAGGTGAAATTCTTCACAGCAGACTTTCAAACTTCATTGTGGTGCCCACCCGCTACATTTAGAATTGCCATCTCAATGAGTTCAAATGCCATGTTTTTCAAAAATGGCTTGGCGGATGATGCGGGCTCCGAAAAACACCAGCAAAACGAGCCCGCAAGCCAACATGGCGGCTTCCGCCCGAAACGACGCCGTCTCGGTTGTGGGAGAGGACATCAGGACGATCCCGGCCGATATTAAAGCTGGCGAAACGGACGTCCTCGACGGCAAGTACCGCAGGCCAATCAACAAAAACACAACTGCGACAAGCTTGAAATGCAAAGTCGTCAGAGGGAGCGCCACAAGTGCCGATGCCACTCCGGCGCCGAGCACCATCGCCAGCCCCTTCCGCCTCGCCTGCGCGATATGACTGCCAGGCGGATCCAGCGCCCGCGCAGTGAACAGCAATGCGACCCAATGTGAGTGCGCATTCTCGAACTGACTGGCGATCAATTGTGCGAAAACCAATCCAATGGCCAGTGCAATTCCATGCGTGATAGCGTACCCGCGTTCAATTTCCGATGGTTCGACACGCCCCTCTGCGCCGAGCAACACAGCCATGATGGTTCCAACGGTAGCAGATGCAGAAAACACGAGCAGCAGCGGAAGCAATTCTGCATCAGATGTTGCAGGGCTGTTCAGAGTGATCCATGACATGATTGCAAATACGGTGACCCTCGTGCCGAAACGTGCCAGCTCCGTCCCTGCAAGTATCGCAAAAGCCGGTGCCAACACATAGAAGCTTAGCCAAGCCGGGATTGCGACAGTGACCGCACTCGCGAGACCAACGCTCACAACCGCGCAGATTGTTTTTACTCGTCCACCAAAGACAGTTCCGAAGAAACCAAGGAGCAGTCCAGAGACGGCTCCGGGAATGTAAAAAGGACTGGTGGCTGCCGTCGTCGCAATCGCTACAAGACAAAGCGCAGCGAACAGCAAAAAGATAAGGCGCCAGGGTAAAAGGAAAATCGGGCGATCTTTGGTCTCTGGATTTTCTTTCATGGCGGATCATGCTCAAATGCTTAAGTAATTCAGGAGCACGGTTTTGGTGTCAACTTTGTACTCTTCACGGATGTGAGGTTGTTTGATTTCAGGGTGCTTTGGAAGATGTCGCGACACACCCGATGGCATTTCCGTCTGCCGTTGATAGTTTGATCGTATTCCAAGAGGGCGATTACTGCGCCTAACCTCGTTTTGGCTCACGTGAACAAATCCTGCGTCTTTAGGATTACCGTCATAGCTAAACTGACCTTGGAGCGAAACGCTGAGGAGGTCCGAAAGAGCCCAAATCAGTCATTAAAAACCACTTGGTTCCAATTTCTGCAAATCAGAAACGTTAAAACAGAACTTGCCGGCAGTGACTATTCATCAATCAGTTTTGTGAGGCCTTTATGGTCCAGAAGCTTGAAACGGTTATAGTTTGTTTAGTGGCCCGGTCATGGAGTATGTCAAAGAAGCGTTAGATGAAATCGCCGAGGCTACGCAGCAGGTAGTTCAAGGTGGATTTTACGACGGCGATATCGTCGTTGTTCGCTTTCCAGAATTCAGCGGAAAGTTTTTTGGGCTACCTTTCGAGAAAAGCGGCTGCTCTGTGAATGCACTCAGTAACATAAGGCCGTCGTTGATTGCAATGCGGAGGGCGACCGCCAGTATGGCTGCACCGTGTTGAGCGACTGCTAAGGATCGTTTGAAGACGGCCGAAACACCGCAAGTTGACCCAACCCTTCAGTCTTCAATCAGCGAAAAATCGTCGCCATCTCCCGATTTTCTTTTTCGGTTTCTGGCTTTCCTGGGTCTTGGGCCTTTGGGAACGTAATTGTCGTTTAACGCTTTCTCGACCAACCATGTGGCAGGGTGATCAGGGAAACCTGCGCCATAGTGGCGGATCAGATCGATATATTTAAGCCCAAGCGCAGATAATTTTCTGATCTCCTCGCCGGTTGAGGCGTTTTTGACCACAAGGCCGCCGCCCTTGGCAGCCAGTGCTATATCTTTATCTTTCAACGCTGCCGAAAGCTCACCCCAGGAGCGTGTGTCGTCAATGGATTTGTGGATTAGTGCTCTGAGGTCCAGTTCCGGCTGATTATCAATCGCCTGTGGTTTTGGAACCGAGGTATCCAATGCCTTTGCGGAAGGGTCGGCAGTTTGTCGATATGGATTGTCCCTGACACGGTCCGTTTGATCTTCCTCTCGGACTGTTGATGTCGAATGCGTATGCGAGGCTTCGGCATTCTCATGTCGGAAGGTCAACTCTGGTAGTATGGTCTCCCAACTATCGCGCCTATGGTAGTGAGCGTACTCTTCTCCACTATCGATCTTGCGCCAGTTGATGATGGCCCCGATCTGGCCAGTGGCAAATACATGCCCGCCGGGTGGCTTCCACGATTTGGCCATACGTCCGACAACACGTTTTTGGGCGTCCATCAAAACCCAATGAGGTTGTTGAAACACAAGGGAAAGGGTGTCCCCTACATTCGCTGTGCGCACGGCGTTGTGGACTTCATGTGCATCCCTTTGGCGACCGGCGAATGACAAATCTACAATATCGAGCGCGGGCATCTGGTATTTTGTTGCAGGCAAAGAGCTTTCGTCGAGATCGGGCGTCACATGCCTGATAAGAACTGAATCTGAGCCCGTTTTCAGAAAGGGGTGCGTTCCGGATGTCAGCACTGTGAGGCTTTGCTGTGCGCGCGTCATTGCCACATAGAATAGGCGACGAGGGGCTTCGTTATCCTCCTCTTTCGAGACTCGGGTCCAACCGCCGTTTAGAATGGCGACATGGTCAAACTCAAGGCCTTTGGCCCTGTGCGCCGTCAGCAACAGCAGTCCACGTTGTTCACCGCGTGTATCCCGGGACCAGTCCGCGATCCATTCAATGATGTCAGGTACCGGCATAGTTTTGGTGCCCAACTCCCGGGCCAGTTCCGCTACACCTTCTGCCAGCAAATCCACCCATTTGTTGCGAGACTGAACATTCAGGACCGTGAGGATATCCTGAATTCCCAGAAGTGCGCCTTGTTTTTCGCGTAGCCCGGACACCAGACGTTGGGTCTCCCTAAGTCGCCAAACATTTGGAAGGTCTTCGTTGGCCATATCCACGCGCAGACCTTGTGCTTCGGCATAGGTCCGAACTGCATCCAGTGATTTCCAGTCTCGGGAAATCACAGCAACGCGGGACCAGTTCCAATTGGGGTCCAGGCGAGAAAGGCGGATCAGCTCGTCGATTGCTGCTGCAGATTGCGGCATAGCGCCAGGTGGGACGTCAAGCAACTGCACTCGGCCATGGGCAACGGAATCCTTCCCCTCCAAACGCCCGCCGCTGGGTTGAGAGAGCCGTGCCTGATTGATTGTGATTTGGTGATCCATTTTCATGCGTTCAGGCGCCTTGGATATGACCTGATTGGCGGCTTCGATAATATGTGTTGTCGACCGGTAGTTTTCGATCAGAAAAGATGGTCTGGCCTTATAGTCCTCTTCAAATCTGCGGATGAAATCCACGGAAGCCCCGTTGAAAGCATAGATATTCTGGTCGTCATCGCCCACGGCAAACAGGCTAAGTTTAAGCTCGGCATCTTCCAGAGAACGACCGGCCACGGCGGAAATGAGTGCGTATTCCTCCGGGCCAATGTCCTGGTATTCATCCACCAAAATCCAGCGAAACCCCTGAATCAGGCTCTCGCGCTGCGCCTCTGCTTCGGCTTTTGTAAGGCCTTCGGGGTTGAGCTGGCGCACCGCCTCCACAATGACATTGTCGAAGTCTTCTGTCGCGGCCTGAACCCCCGCAAAACTGGCGCCAACCAGCTTCATCGCAAGCGAATGGCAAGTCGAGATCGTAACCCCCGTCGCATCATCGCCCACCAGCGCTCGTAGGCGAACACGGATTTCGGCAGCGGCATGGCGATTATAGGCCAGCACCAGGATACCGCGCGGGTCTTCGCGCTTCATCCGTAATAGATAAGCGATCCGGTGCACTAAAACACGGGTCTTCCCAGATCCGGGACCCGCCAAAACCAACACATTGGTCTGGTCCCGATCGTCCGCAACAATGTCCTGTTGGACCTTGTTGTCCAGATCTTCGACAATGGCGGTCCAGGACTTGCTGGTCGTCTGTCGCTTGACCTCTCGTGCCATGCCCGGCATCCAACGTTTCATGAACTGCTCTTTGTTGAGCAGGAAGTAATCCTCCGATAGGCGTTCGGCGTCTGTGATCTTCTCGAGGCCGGTTTCAGCGTAAGTTGCCATGACATGGGTCTGAAGCGTCTGTTCGGCGTAATGCTCTTCCAGAGGGAGGAAGTCCGACTGCGTGAACTGACCACCTTCGGGATTGAGGAATACGGTCATGGCGGGGCGGAATACGGTCAACCCTTTCCCCAGTGTCAAAACACCCTGTTCATGCATCCAAAGCAGGGAGCGTTCCAACAGTTTGGTCATATCCCGCAGACCGCTGGATTTCAGAACGGCATCCTGTGTGAGCTGCGCCAGAAGGTCACCTACGGTAGTTTCGACCTGCAGATCTTTGCCGCGCGCGCCTTTGTCGAGTCGACCCGTCAGAAACTTCAAAAGAATCCCGGCAGCTTGCCACCGAACCTCAGCGGTTTGGGCAATGACTTCCCACGTTCTTATCCGCGTCACGTTTAGAGTGTTTCGGCTGATTTTGCGCAAGCGGATATTACCGGTGCCTCCATCCTGCCCCTTGCCATCCCGAGCTATGCCCCGGATCAGTTTGTCGATTACATCGGGGCGCGCATCGGCGTGGTCCTGATTGCGCAGATGCTGGCAGGTTTCCTGAAGGTTCAGCGGTATTGGAGTCTCTTTGTCCGCATCCGGTGCCAGCTCTCGCATCGACGCGATCAAATCCCGTTCCAGGTTTGCGGCCTCTGTGAGGCGCCCGGAGGAAGACTGCGCCACACCGACATGGATGAAGAGCGTCATTGCAACGTCGTTGCGCGCGATGCCAAAGCTTTCGAGATTGGCCATCGCCTTGGTCAGTGCGCCGGGTGTCAAACCGCTGACGCCGCAGAGCTGATCGGTTGAGACCCCTTCATCCGCCGGGGCCAAAATCAGATGCTGCACGATGGCCAGCAATTGTTTGCGATGCGCTTGAGTGATCTCCGCATCCGCAAGCCGTTGTTTCGCCTCGTCCAGTGTGCGGACTGTTAGCGAAGAAGGGAAAATACGAACACGGTTCTCTTCTCGCGAAACAAGTGTTGCTTCTTCAAGCCAAGATACGGCCGTCTTGACTCGTGTGTCATCAGCCGCGCTGTCCCGTTCAAATTCTTGATCTTTTTCGAACCGGACAATCTCACCCGCAGTGGCGACGATCTTGCCGGTTTTGCGTGTGCGTTCGTCGATCCGGCGTAGGGCTTTGAGGATGGCTCCGATTTCATGTCGTGCCAAACGCGAACCCGCGGACAGCCTGAACTGGCGTTCTACATCATCCCCCGTGTACAGAAGCACGCAATCGGCGATTTCCCGGTCGCGTCCGGCGCGCCCGGCCTCCTGCAGGTAGTTTTCCAAGGACCCTGGGATGTCTGCATGCACCACCAGCCGGATGTCGGGTTTGTCGATGCCCATGCCAAAAGCGTTGGTGGCTGCGATCACCCGCAGGTCTCCGACCCGGAAGCGTTCCTGGACGTCGTGTTTGTCATCGGACCCAAGTCCAGCGTGGAAATGTGCGGCGTCCATACCTTGTGATTTTAGAAACTCGGCGACGCGCTCGGTCTCTTTACGCGTCGCGCAATAGATTACGGCGCCGGATCGGCCCTCAGCGGGCAGCAGCTCTTCGATTACGTTCAGGACATCGGTCAGTTTGCTGTTCTTAGTGGTAGGCCTGACATCAAATGTCAGGTTTTTCCGCGATGCTCCACCGTCAAGGGAGAGCAGCTCGACCCCGGCGCGAGACTGGAAATGCTCGACGATATCGGCGACGACCTCTGGTTTGGCGGTGGCTGTGAGACACAGGATTGGGGCAGGGGCTTGATCGCCCGAGAACTCTTTGATGAACCTTCCCAGATATCTGTAATCCGGTCTGAAATCATGACCCCATTTCGACACGCAGTGAGCCTCGTCAATTGCCCACAGGCCGACTTCGCGCTGAGCCAGTACCGACCGGATTGATGTGCTGCGCAATTGTTCGGGCGAGATTATCAATATGCCCGCATCGCCCATGCGGACCTTGTCCAGGGCGTCTTGTCGCTCGGGCATGGACATCTGACCATTCACAGTCACTGAACAGGAAATGCCTACGCGCTCCATACCCTGAACCTGATCCGCCATCAGCGCGACCAACGGGGAAATGACCACGGTCAACGCCCCGATTTTGTCGAACCGCGACAAAGCGGGCACCTGATAACACACGGACTTTCCAGTGCCTGTTGGAAGGATGCCGAGCAGGCTTGTTCCGGACATGGCCTCATCGACAATGCGTTCCTGCAGAGCGCGGCCATCTGGGTCCACAGGCTGAGGGCGGAAACTGTCGAACCCGAACCACCTGTGCAGCGCTCGGACCGGGTCATTCTGTTCAGCACACCACTGGCAGGCGGAATCTTTGCAGGACGTATCCCTGAGATGCCGAACAATCAGAGATGCCTCGCGAAACTGCGCCCGAACCCATGGCGGCATAACCGAGTCCCCACCCGCTACGGTGATCCAGGATAGCGCATAGGCCATAGGCCATCCGTTTCGGGGATTGCTAAGCCTTCCCAGAGTCTGTTCGACCCGTTTACTACAAGCCCGACCGTCCAGCATCCGACGGATGGCGGCAAGGACTTCATCCTGCGGCGGGCAATTGGCTTTTCTCAGGTACTTGAAAACCGCATCGAACCCTTCCGATTGTTCCGTTCGAGTGGTCAGGAAGTGATAAGCTAAAAGCGCATCCGGTTCGCTTTCGGCAAGGTTTTGAAAGGCATCGAGCTGATTAGCGAACACCTCAAAAACAAGCCGGGCGTCAAGTTCTGGATCATTGATATGCCCTGCGGCCAGCCGCCCGTCCTGATAGTGTTTGACCAGATGGTGGTAGGGGTTGCGTGGGAAGGCCAGCGGGTTCAGCCACAGTGTATCAATTGGTGCCCGCATCATCTGGGTCAGACGTGGTCTGGCGGCAATTAGGTGTTCCATATCGTGGTGCAGGAAATTGTGACCAAGCGGATGTGGGGCACCCGCGATAGCCTCTTCCAGGCGGTCGAGATCTTTCTCCAGCGCACTGGATTCCGACTTCAAAGCAGGTTGCTCATCGTTTCGGACGGCGGCAAAGGCAAATACCTTCGCGGTTTTGGGATCCACCTCCAGATCGATGGAAAGACATTTGGAAAGTATCTCGGTATGTCGACCGTTCATATGTGATGCGCAACTGTTCAAAGGTTGCAGTCAGAGAATACCTTTTTGAGACTATGCACAACCCGGGCGGGAAGTAATGGCTGATCCCATGGGTTGCGAAGCCACAAACGATAGCGATCTATAGATGTCTGGATACAGTTCTACCAGGATGGCTCCACTCGCCCAGATTTTTTGCATTTCGCCTTTAACTGTTTTCGAGAAGCTGCACTGCGGTATCGCAGGTCACAGTGGATGGTCGATTTGGACCGTCTACTTCTTTGGGGTGTCTGGGCAGAAAGTAGAAATTCGCTACGCTGATTTCGAATGACCGCATTGCGGACGATGAAGGGCCTGAGTTTTTCGTGTGTTTCTAAGGATGGTTATTCTGTTTCTGACGAGCGCGCCCACAAATTGATATCTTCTTCTGAACATATTTGATCGATCTTTCTCAGTTCGTCAGCACTGAAGTCGAGATTATCGACAACGCCCGCGCAATCTACGATTTGTTCCGGCCGGGACGCTCCAATCAGAGCGGTCGTCACGCGCCCATTTCTGAGCACCCAGGCCAGCGCCATTTGCGCCAGAGTCTGCCCGCGTGCCTCAGCCATGTCGCTCAGAGCACGGACACTTGCCAATGACCGCTCGTTGATCATGCCATCGAGCAATGACTTCCCTTGCGTGGCACGGCTGCCACTCGGAATATCGGTCAGATATTTGGAAGTCAGAATGCCTTGTGCCAGCGGCGTGAACGCAATCGACCCAACCCCAAGATCATCCAGAGTATCGAGCAAACCGTCCCGCTCCACCCACCGATTGAGCAGATTGTAAGAAGGCTGGTGAATCAGACAAGGTGTCCCAAGGTCGTTGAGAATTTTCACCGCCTCGCGCGTGCGTTGGGAGTTGTAGCTCGAGATACCTGCGTAGAGCGCGCGGCCCGATCGTACGATATGATCCAACGCGCCCATCGTCTCTTCGAGCGGGGTGTCGGGGTCAAAGCAGTGGGAATAAAAGATGTCCACGTAATCAAGCCCCATGCGCGCGAGTGATTGGTCACAGGACGCAATCATGTACTTGCGCGACCCCCATTCTCCATAAGGTCCCGGCCACATGTCGTAGCCTGCTTTGGAGGAAATGATCAGCTCATCCCTGTAACCCGCGAAATCCGTTTTAAGGATCTCGCCAAATGCCTCTTCGGCTGAACCGGGTGGTGGACCGTAGTTGTTCGCCAGATCAAAGTGAGTGATCCCATGATCAAACGCGGTTCGACACATGGCGCGCTTGTTTTCGTGCGTCGAGTCCGCACCGAAATTATGCCACAGGCCTAGGCTGACAACAGGAAGCTTCACACCGGATCGCCCACTTCGCCGATACACCATCCGCTCATAGCGGTCCGGCTCCGGGGTGTAAGGAATTGGTTTTGGCTTTGGCGGTCTTTGAGCTTTGGTCATGCGCACATAATCAATGGATTGTTGGGCCTGTCAAACGGATCACCTTTAGCAAGATCGACGCGAGCTCATATTCGTTCTTGTGGGTAGCCTTGCTCCACGTGTGAAAGATTTCACTATCCGATCATTCGGATTCAATGCCAACTCTCAAAGGCAGCGGATGTCTCCTATGGTGAACCACACCGCAGCGATGGGCAAAACAAACGGGAAGGTTTTGAGGCGTAAACCGGAAGTTGCGGGTCTGTCGTTTAGACACCGGCGGCTTGCACCGCGATGGTCATCTGACTTTTCGAACTGCTAACGGGCATGGTTTGCGGACTATTTGCCTTTAAAAGCGATCGGTTTCTCAACAAGAGCGAACTACTGAAACCGTCCTCCACACGTGAATTCTAGTTTGAACTGTGACGTCAACGCTCAGCTATGAAGGACAGCCCAGACACGAGTTGTTTCAACCCAATCGCCGCGCCGGCGAAGATGGCAGCGAATGTTACGGGCGCGCTGTAGGCCAAAAGTGAGAAGGCAGATATACCTTGTCCGACGCTGCAACCGACCGCGATGATCGCGCCTGGCCCCATGATCGCCGCGCCGAGCATCTGACGCTTGAGTTCCCGTGGATCCTCGCATGCTTCCCATCTGAAATGACCTTTGGACCAGGACCCCAAGAATGCGCCAATGAGAACGCCGGAGACTGATCCAACCGCAAAGGACAAAGTGTTTCCGGAGGCTGTCATTAGGTAGAATATTGTGTCGCCAAGGGGTGCAGCGAAGGTATGGGTTTGAACCGGTTCACCGTCAAAACCGTGCGTCGCCACCCAATTCGTGCCGAGCCACCCTGATACGATCGCCAGCCCAACTACAGATCCCCAGAACACCTGTGCTGGAGTGCGGCGGAAGCGCTGGTTTGCCAAGGAGAAAATCACCAACGCAACGCCGATGACGGAGCCAATGAGCCAAGCTGGAATAGAGGTCAGTTGTTCGGCAAGGAAGCTAATGCTCTGGGGGCCACTAAGATCCATTTCCTCGGGGAAGACCCAAACGCGCAAATAGGCCAGGGGCCCGGACATGACAACGTAGGCAGATAGACCCATGATCAAAACGATGACGAAGGATCGTAGGTCGCCGCCCCCAAGCCTTGCAAGCGCGCCATAGCCGCAGTTTCCGCTGATGGCCATTCCGTAACCGAACATGAGGCCACCTACGATCGACCCAAGTGGGTTCCAAGTCTGCGCAAGATACCTTGTTCCAACGGGGTCCAGCCACCCGAAAGCCATAGCCAAGTGGCTGCCGACAATTGCTACGCCGATCGCAATTGCCCACATGCGCAGCCGCCGGTCATCATCTGCGTAAAGGTAGTCTTCGATTGCACCCAGCGTGCAAAAACGGCCAATGCGTGCGGCCAAGCCCAACACGATGCCACCGATCAAACCGATCAGGGCGACGGTGTTGGCGTCTCCCAATGCTTCAAACATTGCCAGTCTCCTCCCAAAGCTGGCGGGTATTTTTGGCGGCTTCTACTTTTCTCTGCAGAATAGATCGTAGACGACTTCCAGAATCTGTGTCGATCGATCATCCGCCAATCTGTAGTAGATCGTTTTCCCCTCGCGTCGCGTTTTGACCAAGCCCTCGAAGCGTAGGCGAGATAGTTGCTGAGACACAGCGGCCTGGCGTGCCGAGAGCATTTCTTCCATCTGCGTGACAGATTTTTCACCCGAAGACAGGTAGCACAGGATCATCAAGCGCCCTTCATGGCTGATTGCCTTGAGGAAATTTGACGCCGTCTGAGCATTTTCCATCATTCTGTCCAGGTCTTCGGCGCACATGTCCTTGGAGAACACAGGCAGTTTCGAAGATTTGTCCAACAAGATCGCCTCGCTTTCATAGCTTCACGCATTCGAAACAGTTTATTTAATCCGCCACATTTTATCCAGAGGTCTCAATCGGCACCCCAGCGTCACGCAGCAAAACGCCCAGCAACCCCCAGAAAAAATCTTCGCCGGGATAGCCTTCGATCCGTCCAACCTCTTGACCATTGTCCAGCAGAACAAACGTTGGCGTGTAGTAGAGAGGCCGCTCCAACGCGATGCCTTCAGGCATAGCTGCGTGGATATCGATGCGTTGAAGTGGCGCGGCATGTCCTTCGGGTGTCTTGGGATAGATCTCCGAGATTTCGCTGTCCCAACGTGCGCACCACATACACCCATCTTCTTCGGCTATCAGAAGCGTCATTTCTGCCCGTGAAATCACCGGAGAAACAAGCAACGTGATTGCAAGTAAAAACAGAATTAGGTGGCGCATCTTAAGCTCCGATTGACCGCAGCGACATATCTTTATTATTTTGAATATGTGAATGATAGCGTGCCAGGACAGGTTTGACCATGCTCGACATTACATTTGCAGGAGCTTTGGTCGCAGGACTGTTGTCTTTCCTGTCGCCCTGCATCCTACCTATCGTGCCGTTTTATCTTAGCTATCTGGCCGGCGTCGGGATTGATCAGATATCTACGGGCTCAACACTTTCCGCCGACGTTCGTCGCAGGGCAACGCTTTCTGCAATAGCATTTGCAGCTGGGATCATAACGATCTTCATGGCACTGGGGGCGACAGCTTCGATATTCGGGCAGCTGGTCCGAGAGTATTTCGACATCCTGCGCTGGATTGCAGCGGCCATTATCATTGCGATGGGGCTGCATTTCCTGGGGGTCATTCGCATCGGGTTCCTGTATCGCCAATTTCGTGCGGACGTCGGTGAGACATCAAATGTAAGCCTTGTTGGGGCATATGTTCTTGGATTGGCATTTGCTTTTGGCTGGACACCCTGTGTTGGGCCTGTGCTCGCTGCGATCCTGTTTACAGCGGCCGGAACCGAGACGGCTTGGCGTGGAGCGGTGCTTCTATTCGTCTACGGGGTTGGAATGACCGCACCGTTTGTTCTGGCGGCCTTTCTGGTCCGTCCCTTCATGCAATGGATGGCGCAGTTCAGAAAGCACTTGCCCCTCATCGAAAAGGCCATGGGGGGATTCCTGGTGCTCTTCGGCATCCTCATCGCAACCAATTCGATCAACTACATCGCACAATGGATGCTCGACCATATGCCTTGGCTCGCAGCCATTGGATAATTCAGGAGGAAGATATGAAACGAGTTTTGTCAGTATTGATCGCGTGCCTGATCGGCGGGGCAGTTTCCGCCGCTGAACTGGGCGACGACGGTTTGCATAAAACGCCGTGGATGCGCGACACGTTCAAAGACCTCCGAGAGGATCTAGAAGAGGCCTCAAGCGAGGACAAAAGGCTTGTGTTATTCATTGAACAACAAGGCTGCATCTACTGCAAAAAGATGCATGAAGAGGTGTTCCCCCAGCCTGACCTTGCAGCGTTTATCGAAGAGAATTTCTTTGTCGTCCAACTGGATTTGCATGGCAGCACCGCCGCTACCGACTTTGACGGGGAAGAAAATGAGCAAAGAGCGCTGATGCGAAAATGGGGGATTCTGTTCACCCCGACGCTTGTTTTTCTTCCGGAAGAGGTGCCAGAGGACGCTACAGCCATCGATGCTGCGGTCGCTGTTATGCCCGGAGCGTTTTCAAAAGGAACAACCTTGGACCTTTTCACCTGGGTCGATGAAAAACGATATGAGCTTGATAATGGTGAAGATTTCCAACGGTATCATGCGCGGCGCATTCAAGAGCGAAACAATGTTTCTCAGGATTGAGCACTGCCGTTATAAATAAAAAAATTCATTATTATGAATTTAATGTTGCGACAAGCGGTACTCGTCGACTACGGTACACAGAGGCTTTGGGTCGCAAGGCGCCGTCGGCGCGTTAGCAAATGGGAGGGATCATGAAGCTGAGACTCTTAACATTGGTCTGCGCAATGACGGGCGTTGCTGCATATGCGGCAGATACAGACCCGCAGGACGTAACCTATGACGACTATGGTGCCATTGAGGCTTCGTTGACCGGTGCTGCTGGCGACGCGGCCAATGGCGCGCTCATCGTTGGCGACAAGTCAAAAGGCAACTGCGTTGCGTGCCACGCGGTCACGGTTTTGGCGGACATCCCGTTCCACGGTGAAGTCGGTCCAATGCTGGATGGTGCCGGTGATCGTTGGACCGAAGCAGAGCTTCGCGGGTTGGTCGCAAACGCAAAGATGACATTCGAAGGCACGGTGATGCCAGCTTTCTACAAGGATGACGGCTATATCCGCCCGGGCGACGCCTATACCGGAAAAGCGCCAACCGCGCCTTTGACGTCGATCCTGACAGCGCAGGAAATCGAGGACGTGGTCGCGTTTCTTGCGACCCTGAAAGAGGAATAGTCGCGCTCTGATGCGTGAATTTTCGAAGTTTCAAAGGAGATTGAAAATGGAACTCTCTCGCCGCGAGACACTGGCCCTTGGGCTAGGCGCCGCGTTCCTGACAATTATGCCGCTTCGGGCAAATGCAGCTGCTGAAGATGCCATCGCGGCATTTACAGGCGGTGCAGATGTGGCGGACGGCGGTGTTACATTGACTGCACCGGAAATCGCAGAAAACGGCAATACCGTACCAATCGAAGTCAGTGCTCCGGGTGCAGCTGCAATTCTTATCGTGGCTGCAGGTAACCCCGAACCGGGCGTTGCAACTTTCAATTTCGGTCCGTTGGCTGCTGAGCAAGCCGCATCAACTCGCATCCGTCTTGCCGGAACGCAGGATGTCATTGCCGTGGCGAAGATGGCAGATGGCAGCTTTGCCAAGGCGTCCGCGACCGTAAAAGTGACAATCGGCGGCTGCGGCGGCTGATCGCCACGCGCCCTGAAGAACAGGAGACTAACCAATGGCATCCGGTGTAAAACCCCGCGTCAAGGTTCCAAAGACAGCCGCTGCTGGAGAAACCGTTACGATCAAGACATTGATCAGCCACAAGATGGAAAGCGGCCAGCGCAAGGACAAAGAAGGCAACGTCATCCCGCGTTCGATCATCAACCGTTTCACCTGCGAGTTTAACGGAGAAATGGTGGTTGATGTGACGATGGAGCCGGCGATTTCGACCAACCCGTACTTCCAGTTCGAAGCGACTGTGCCCGAGGCCGGTGAGTTTGTCTTCACCTGGTACGATGATGACGGCTCTGTCTACGATGAGAAGAAAACGATCGAGATCGCCTGACGGCTCGACGACTAAGGCAGATCAGCGCGGGTCCGAGGAATTGGCGCTGATCCACCAAGGGAGGAACGCAATGAATACCAAGGCAATTACGGCGATCGCGGCAATTCTGGTTTTCCCGGCTGCAGCGATGGCTGGACCGGACGAAGACAATCTCACGATCAATGATGAGCTGGACATGACCTCGGTCACTGAAGCTCCGGCACATCTGGAAAATTTGGACACGATCTATTCGGGTTGGCATTTTCGCACGGATGAAACTCAAGCGCTTCAAATTGATGACTTCGACAATCCTGCAATGATCTTCGTCGATCAGGCCGCCGATCTCTTCGAGGCCGTTGATGGCGCCGCTGGCGAGAGCTGTGCCTCATGCCACGATGGGGTGGAAAGCTTCAAGGGATTGCAGGCGTCCATGCCGAAGGTGGATTCCGAAACCGGCAAGCTGGTCGTCATGGAAGATCTGATCAACAAGTGCCGTACGGACCGCATGGAAGCGGATGCCTGGAAATGGTCCGGGGGCGATATGCAGGGCATGGTCGCTTTGATCGGTCTGCAATCACGTGGGTTGCCAATGAATGTCGCGATCGATGGCGATGCCGCCCCGTACTGGGAGCAAGGCAAGGAGATGTATTATACCCGCTATGGTCAGTTGGAGTTGAGCTGCGCCAATTGTCATGAAGACAACTGGGGCAACATGATCCGTGCCGACCATCTGAGCCAAGGTATGATCAACGGGTTCCCGACATATCGTCTGAAACAGGCCAAGCTGATCTCGCGCCACAATCGTTTCCGCGGCTGTATTCGCGATACGCGGGCGGAAACTTTTGCCGAAGGTTCGGACGAGTTTCGCGCGCTTGAGCTCTATGTGGCCTCGCGTGGCAACGGGCTTTCAGTCGAAACTCCTGCTGTACGTCAATAACGAACGAGCTGCGCGGGCGCTGTCCTGCGCGGGTTTTTCATGCATATAACATTCACACATTTATATGTGTTATAGGGAAGCTGATAGATGATTTCTCGACGTGACTTCTTGCAGGTTTCAATGGCAGCCTCGGCTCTGTACGGGGCGTCCGGGTTTGGTAACTGGTCCAGGCTCGCTGCGCAGCAAAGCCTAACGCAGGATCAATTGCTGGAGTTCGAGACCTTCGGCAATATCAGCTTGATCCATGTCACCGATATTCACGCGCAACTCAAGCCGATCTTTTTTCGCGAACCTGAGATAAACCTTGGTATTGGCGATGCGCGAGGGCAGATGCCGCATGTCACAGGGGCGGCTTTCCGCAAGGCCTACGGGATCGAAGATGGAAGCCCGTCGGCATATGCGCTGACCTACAACGATTTCTCTGCGCTGGCCAAGACCTACGGTCGGGTCGGTGGATTGGACCGCGTCTCAACTGTCATCAACGCCATACGTGCTGACCGTCCTGATGCCCTTCTATTGGACGGAGGCGATACCTGGCACGGTTCCTACACCTGCTATCAGACGGCCGGTCAGGACATGGTCAATGTCATGAACGCGCTGAAACCCGATGCTATGACCTTCCATTGGGAGTTCACGTTGGGCAGCGACAGGGTTAACGAAATCGTCGAAGGTTTGCCCTTTGCGGCCTTGGGTCAGAACATCTTTGATGCCGAATGGGACGAACCTGCAGAATTG
This sequence comes from Ruegeria sp. AO1, assembly GCF_056535985.1. Classification (NCBI taxonomy): domain Bacteria; kingdom Pseudomonadati; phylum Pseudomonadota; class Alphaproteobacteria; order Rhodobacterales; family Roseobacteraceae; genus Ruegeria; species Ruegeria sp. AO1. The sequence goes on along the minus strand of NZ_JBQFJC010000001.1, from coordinate 3,184,498 downwards.
TTCCAACCCTATAAGTTCTTTGATCGGGGCGGTGCAAAGGTTGCTGTCATCGGGCAAGCGTTTCCTTACATGCCAATCGCGAACCCAGGCTGGATGTTCCCAGAATATTCATTTGGCATCCGGGATGAAAACATGCAGGCCATGGTCGACGAGGTTCGCGATGCCGGTGCCGATGTTGTTGTCGTCCTCAGCCACAACGGCTTTGACGTGGACAAGAAGATGGCAGGTCGGGTGCAAGGGATCGACGTGATCCTCAGCGGTCACACCCATGACGCACTTCCCGAGCCGGTTCTGGTCGGAAAAACGCATATCATCGCGTCTGGCTCGAACGGAAAATTCGTCAGCCGTGTGGATCTCGACGTGAGAGATGGACAGATGATGGGGCTGAAGCACAAGCTGATCCCGATCTTCTCTGACGTCATCGCTCCTGATCCTGCGATCACCGCTCTGATAAATGATCAGCGCGCGCCTTATGAAGCTGCGCTGAGTGAGGTGATTGGCAAAACGGATTCGTTACTCTACCGCCGCGGCAACTTTAACGGCACTTGGGATGACCTGATTTGCGATGCCCTGATCAATGAGCGTGAGGCAGACATCGCGATGTCGCCTGGCGTCCGTTGGGGGCCCTCAATCCTGCCAGGACAAGATATCACACGCGAAGACATCTGGAACGTCACATCGATGTCGTATCCCAATGCCTATCGCACAGAAATGACAGGCGAATTCATCCATTTGATCCTTGAGGATGTCGGTGACAACCTGTTCAATCCCGACCCTTACTACCAGCAGGGCGGCGATATGGTCCGCGTCGGTGGGCTTGGCTACCGCATCGATGTGACCAAACCACAAGGGCAACGGATCAGCGAAATGACTCTGCTCAAAACCGGTGAAGCGATTGATCCGTCGAAAACCTACGTCGTGGCTGGTTGGGCCAGTGTCAACGAAGGCACTGAGGGTCCGCCGATCTGGGATGTCGTCGAAAACCACATTCGCAACCTTGGTACCGTAACGGTGCAAGAGAACACCAGCGTCGATGTTGTCGGCGCTTAAGAAACAGATGGAGACCTAAGAGATATGGATGACGCGTTCAAACCGTCCCGCCGGGCCTTCCTGAAAGGCAGTGCTGCGGTCGCCGCAGGGTCAGTCGCGGGTGCGGCAGCGGCAGACACGCCCGATCCACTGATAACAGAGCTTCAGGATTGGGCGTCTTATACGGGCGCCGGTGTCGATGAGTCACCTTATGGCCTGCCGATCAGCTTCGAATCCCATGTCGTTCGGCGCAACGTGGAATGGCTGACCGCCTCTCCGATTTCGTCGATCAACTTCACGCCGATCCACGCGCTTGATGGCACGATCACTCCGCAGGGATGCGCTTTTGAGCGTCATCATTCGGGCGCGATTGAGCTGCGCAAAGAGGACTATCGCCTGATGATCAACGGGCTGGTCGATCGCCCGCTTGTTTTTACTTACGACGACATTGAGCGGTTCCCGCGCGAAAACCATGTGTATTTCTGCGAATGTGCGGCAAATACCGGTATGGAGTGGGCGGGTGCGCAACTCAACGGCGTCCAATTCACCCATGGCATGATTCACAACATGGAATACACCGGTGTTCCGCTGCGTACGCTGTTGCAGGAAGCAGGCGCCGATATCTCACCAGACAAATGGGTCTATGTTGAGGGCGCAGACGCGTCATCCAATGGCCGCTCCATCCCGATGGAAAAAGCACTAGATGACGTGTTGGTGGCTTTCAAGGCAAATGGTGAAGCACTGCGCATGGAGCATGGATATCCGGTGCGACTGGTTGTTCCTGGCTGGGAAGGCAACATGTGGGTCAAGTGGCTGCGCCGCATTGAGGTTGTCGATATGGCGGTCGAAAGCCGCGAAGAAACTTCAAAATACACTGATGTCTACGCCGATGGCACGGCCCAGAAATGGACGTGGGTGATGGATGCAAAATCCGTCATCACTTCACCCAGTCCGCAAATGCCCATCAAACATGGACCGGGACCTTTGGTTATTTCCGGACTTGCCTGGTCAGGCCACGGTCAAATTACGCGGGTCGATGTGTCCAAGGACGGTGGGATCACCTGGGAGACGGCGCGTCTTGGCAAGCAGGGCGACAGCAAGGCTTTGACGCGTTTCTATCTCGACACGAACTGGGACGGAGCACCAATGTTGTTACAGGCCCGGGCGATAGATGAGACCGGCTATGTGCAGCCGACCAAAGACCAACTGCGTGAAAAGCGCGGAGAAAACTCGGTCTACCACAACAACTGTATCCAGACTTGGTACGTGAGCGCAGAAGGGATCGCCGAGAATGTCGAAGTCTCTTAGTCATGTTTTCCTGCCTGTATTCGGCGGCACGGCGTTGGTGCTTGCGGCGGCAGTGGCTATTGCGAACCGGAACTACGGCCAATCGCAGATAGAAACCTTGGAAACCCGGATCAGTCAGGTAGAGGCACATGCAGCTACAGCCCAGGAAAACGCGCAAGCAGAGGCCAGCCGGGCAGCCGAACTGGCGGCCAAGGTCGAAGAAATCCAGACCGCAGCGGCCGAGCGGGTCGCAAACGGAATGAACCTGACCGCGCCCGCGCCCCGCAGCGAGGGCACCTATGGGCTTGGGCGTCCCGCGCTGGAGCAAGAGATCGCGGCCTGGGACGTCGATGTCTTGCCCGACGGGCGCGGTTTGCCGGTTGGATCAGGCGATGTCTGGACCGGAGAAGAAGTGTTTGTCGATCGCTGTGCGTCCTGTCACGGAGAGTTTGCCGAAGGCGCCGACAATTGGCCTGTTCTGGCCGGCGGTTTCGACACACTTGCCGACGAAGATCCTGTGAAAACTGTTGGGTCTTATTGGCCGCATTTGTCGACCGCCTGGGACTACATTTCCCGCTCGATGCCATTTGGTGAAGCAGGCACACTTACGGCGGATGAGACCTACGCAATCGTCGCATATATCCTTTATTCCAACGATCTGGTGGATGACGATTTCGTTCTCAGCAAGGAAAACTTCGCCGATTTCGAGATGTACAATATGGACGGTTTTGTCGTCGATGTGCGACCCGAGACGGAATACGCGGAATGGCGAGAAGAGCCTTGCATGGAGAACTGCAAGACAGAGGCAGCGGTTACTATGCGTTCTGTCTTTCTGGTTGAGACACCACCAGAAGGCGGTTCGAATTCGGTCATGAATGAAGCCAGCGCGGACGGGTTACCGACGTTCACGGCGGAAGGGCCCTCGTTCATTCCGACCGCAGCGCCAAAGCCTGAGGAAGAAGCCGCCACAACACCGGCTATTCAAGAAATCGACGAGGCTGACCAGACTACGGAACTGTTCGCAGCTGGTGAGAAGGTCTTCAAGAAGTGTAAGTCCTGCCATCAGGTTGGTGACGGTGCAAAGGACAGTACGGGCCCTGCGCTGAACGGGGTTATCGGGGCCAACGCAGGTTCGGTTGAAGGGTTCAAATACTCCAAAGCTATGAAAACAGCTGCCGAGGCTGGTCTTGTTTGGACCGAAGAAGAAATGGCGGCCTTCCTGGCAAAACCCAAGGACTACATGAAGGGCACACGCATGTCCTTTGCTGGGCTTAAGAAACCAGACGATATTGAAGCCGTGATCGTTTACCTCAAGTCGTTCGGAAGCTGATCATGCGGTGGTTGAACATTTTTTTGACCTGCGCGGCGGTTATGGTTGCTGTTGCCCCATCGACCCACGCCACCGAAGGCCTCGGCGACGCCGAAGCCGGAAAAGAAGTGTTCGCCAAATGCAAAGGCTGTCATCAGGTTGGAGATGGAGCCAAAAACAAAATCGGGCCGCATTTGAATGGTGTCTTTGGGCGCAAGGCTGCTGGTCTGGACGGTTTCAATTACTCAAAAAGCCTAGAGCGTGCGGGTAACTCGGGTCTGGAATGGCACGCTGATACTCTGTCCGCCTACATCGAAAACCCACGCGCATTTGCGTCAGGCACGCGGATGAGTTTTCCCGGTTTGAAAGACCCGGAAGACCGAGCCAACGTGATCGCCTATTTGCGGGCGTTTTCGGACAATCCTCAGGACATCCCAGAAGCGGACCCAACGGCGAAAGGCACGGATCATTCGATCGATCCCGCGATCCTGGCGATACAAGGAGATCCTGAGTACGGCGCATATCTCAGCAGCGAATGCACAACTTGTCACCAGATCGAAGGAGGCGATGAGGGCATTCCTTCGATTGTGTATTGGCCTGACGAAGACTTCGTGGTCGCCATGCACGCTTATAAAGACAAACAGCGGCCACATCCGGTCATGCAAATGATCGCCGGACGGCTGAGCAATGACGAGATCGCGGCATTGGCCGCCTACTTCAATAATCCAGAATGAAAGTGCCTAAGGGGAGGAAACGCGATGACACTCAATAGACGAGTATTTCTTGGAGCCGTCGGGGTAGTGGCCGCCGGGCTATCTGCTCCGATGGTGCTGGCTCAAGGCAAGCCCCGTGTGGTGGTTGTTGGTGGCGGCGCCGGCGGTGCGACTGCAGCACGTTACATAGCCAAGGACAGCAAAGGTGAGATTGACGTGACGCTGATTGAGCCGTCTCGGACTTACTACACCTGTTTCTTCTCAAACCTTTATTTGGGAGGTTTTCAGGAGCTATCGGACATCGCCCACAGCTACGGCACGCTTGCCGCGAACTACGGTATCAACGTCGTGCATGATTGGGCCACTGGGGTCGACCGCGACGCAAAAACGGTGTCCCTGGCAGGTGGCGGGTCAGTTCCTTATGACAAGCTGATCCTTAGCCCGGGTATCGACTTTGTTGATGGCGCGGTCGAAGGCTGGGACCTCTCGGCCCAAAACAAGATGCCGCATGCGTACAAGGCTGGTTCTCAGACAGAGCTTTTGAAGGCGCAGATCATGGCGATGCCCGAAGGCGGTACCTTCGCGATGGTCGCTCCTCCAAACCCGTACCGTTGCCCGCCGGGGCCATATGAACGGGTTTCGATGGTGGCGCACGTGCTTAAAGCAAACAACCCAACAGCAAAGATCATTGTAGCCGATCCGAAGCCGAAATTCTCGAAAATGGCATTGTTCCAAGAAGGCTGGGGAAACAACTACGAAGGAATGGTCGACTGGATCGGCGAAGATTTCGGCGGCGGCAATGTATCCGTGAATCCGGAAGCAATGACGGTGACTATCGACGGCGAAGAGACGAAGGTTGATGTCTGCAACGTGATCCCAGCGATGAAAGCCGGTCGAATTGCGGAAATGGCGGGAGTGACCGATGGCAACTGGGCACCAGTAAACGCTGCGGACATGTCTTCCAAAGCCGATCCGGATATCTACGTTCTTGGTGATGCCAGCCAGCAGGGTGACATGCCCAAATCCGGTTTTTCAGCAAACAGCCAGGCAAAGGTATGTGCGAACGCAGTAAGAGGTGCGTTGACCGGGTCTAAAGTATTCCCGGCCAAGTTCTCGAACACATGCTGGTCGCTCATTGACACCGATGATGGAGTGAAAGTTGGCGCGACTTATGAGGCGACGCCTGAAAAGATCGCTAAAGTCGACGGATTTATCAGCCAGACCGGAGAGGATGCCGACCTGAGGAAAGCAACATACGAAGAGTCTCTTGGTTGGTACGCCGGTATCACGTCGGACATGTTTGGTTGAGGCAATCGGGGCTTTGACCGGTGTCAAAGACCCCGATGATCAATCTGAGAAAATGCGGTTTAGGAGGAGGACTAAAACCATGAAACACTTTATCGCCGCAGCCGCGTTTTCCACTGTTCTGGCGAGCCAAGGGCTTGCAGAAGAGATCATCACTATCCCCTTCGACGGCAGTTTTGATGATGCAACGTTCGCCGTCGAGTCCGCGATTGTGGGACAGGGGCTGGTCATCGACTATGTGAGCCATGTTGGGGAAATGCTGAATCGAACAGGCGCAGATGTTGGCAGCGACAAGCAGATATTTTCGGCCGCAGACATCTTCATTTTCTGCTCGGCAAAAATTTCGCGTGAGGTCATGGAAGCTGACCCAATGAATATTGGCTTTTGCCCTTACGGGATATTTGTGGCTGAAGACGACAGTGGCGTGATGGTTGGGTACCGAAGCTACCCTGACGGGCCAATGCAAAAGGTCCAGTCTCTGTTGTCAGGAATCGTCGAAGAAGCCGTTGGGAACTGAAATGAACTATCAGCAGTTTTTTCGTGGTCAACTCGACCAGCTTCGGGTGGAAGGGAACTACCGGGTCTTTGCGGATCTCGAACGACAGCGCGGCGCGTTCCCGACAGCACGTAGCTACGCGGAAAATGGCCCCGAGAAAGTCACTGTGTGGTGCTCAAATGATTATCTGGGGATGGGTCAGCACCCCAGTGTTATTGCGGCAATGCACAAGGTGATCGATGAGGTCGGTGCCGGGGCGGGAGGAACGCGGAATATCTCTGGAACCACCCACCAGCATGTTTTGCTGGAGCAAGAGCTTGCTGATTTGCATGGCAAGGACGCTGCGCTCCTGTTTACCTCCGGGTACGTCTCGAACTGGGCCGCGCTGGGAACCTTGGCGTCTCGCATTCCTGGCATCACAGTCTTGTCTGACGAGTTGAACCATGCCTCGATGATCGAGGGCATTCGCCACAGTCGGTGTCAGAAGCGTATCTGGAAACACAACGACGTGGCGGACCTTGAAAGGCACCTTGCTGAACTGCCTGCCAATGCCCCAAAGCTCATTGCGTTTGAGAGCGTCTATTCTATGGATGGCGACATTGCACCAATTGCCGAGATCTGTGATCTGGCCGATCGCTACGGCGCGATGACCTATTTGGATGAGGTTCACGCCGTAGGGCTTTATGGACCGCGCGGAGGCGGCATAGCTGAGCGCGAAGGCCTGATGGAAAGGCTAACCGTCATCGAGGGGACATTGGGCAAAGCGTTCGGCGTAGTCGGTGGATACATCGCGGCGTCGAAACAGCTAGTCGATTTTGTTCGGTCGTTTGCCAGTGGGTTTATCTTCACCACTGCATTGCCTCCCGCCGTGGCCGCAGGGGCTGCCGCGTCGGTTCGGCACCTGAAGCAAAGCAATTCGGAACGACATCTACACCAGCAGCGCGTGCGCGAGGTACGAGACAGGCTCGACGATCTGGGCATTCCGCATACACAGAACCCAAGTCACGTTATTCCTGTTATGGTCGGCGATCCGGTCAAGTGTCGCTTCATCTCTGACGTACTGATGCGTGAATATGGAATTTACATCCAGCCGATCAACTATCCAACCGTCCCCAAGGGAACGGAACGTCTACGGATTACACCTTCGCCAGTGCATTCCGCGGAAGACGTGGATCGACTGGTATCTGCCTTGGGTGAGTTGTGGACTCAATGCCAATTGGCGCGCAGGCCAATGGCTGCGCAGTGACAATGACAACTTGACCGAGGACATGGACGCGCAAGCAACGAAGTGAGAGTTTCTTTTGATGGAAAGGCTCATCGATTTGTTGGGAGACCCTGGCGCTTTGGCATTTGCCGGTGCGATTGTCGGTATCTTGTTCGGCGCGACAGCTCAGAAGTCTCACTTTTGTTTGCGAGCGTCGACCATCGAAGTCGCCGAAGGCGAGCTTGGTCCCCGCCTGGCGGTTTGGCTGATCGCCTTCACCGCTGCGCTCACCTTAGTACAGGCGTTTGTCGCGTTTGAGTGGTTAAACCTTTCTGAGACACGCGCGATCGCGTCGACGGGCAGCCTTAGCGGCGCAATAATTGGCGGGGCGATGTTCGGCGTTGGCATGGTTCTTGCGCGTGGGTGTGCATCTCGCCTATTGGTATTGGCCTCCTGCGGTAATCTGCGCGCGCTGATTACAGGATTGGTTTTAACCTTGGTGGCTCAGGCTGCTTACACGGGCGTTCTTAGTCCCGCCCGCGAATTGCTTTCCGGGATCTGGACTGTCTCAGGAGGCGCCTCGAGAGATCTTTCGGAAATACTTGGTTATTCGCCAGTGGCTTATACAGCCGTTGCAGCGTTGGGATTGGTGTCGGCAATTGCATTCGCATTCCACCGGAGAGTCGTGCCTGTCAGAATCATAACAGCCGCAGGCGTTGGCGTGGCTGTGGCGCTTGGCTGGATGATGACCTTTGCGATCGCGCAAGCATCTTTTGACGTCGTGCCCGTGTCGTCCATAACATTTACCGGACCGGCCACGGATACACTGATGGCGTTAGTTGCGGAGAGGAGCGTTGTGTTGTCCTTCGGTATCGGCCTCGTTCCAGGCGTAGCAATTGGTGCCGCAGGCGCGGCCTTAACTGCAGGGGAGTGGAAGATCGAACGGTTTGGCCCGGATACTCCGATGGAGCGCTACCTTGCTGGAGCTGTCCTCATGGGGTTTGGAGCCATGCTGGCCGGAGGTTGCGCCGTGGGAGCAGGGCTTTCCGGAGGGTCCGCACTGTCATTGACGGCATGGCTTGCCGTTTTCTTCATGTGGGTTGGAGCAATCAGCACGCATAGGTTATTGAGGCGAATGCCTGTTCCACAAACGTCCTGAGCTATTCGAATTCCATCTGCTCAAAAACGCGCCCGGCATTTTTTGTCGCCAGTTCCTCAAACGTGTCCAAATGGGCATATGGTGACTGATCGACGTAGTAAGCCTCTGCCAGATCGCCGCCGGCATCCATATGCTCTTGGATCTTGCCGCGCAGATAGATCAGGTAGTCGCGTGTATAGCGGCGCACCTGATCCATGTTTGTCGGATGACCGTGGCCGGGGATGACATATGTGGCTCCCAAAGCTTCGAACTCGTTGTCCCAAGTCTCAAGCCAATCTGCCGTGTAGGTTTCCTGAAAGATCGGCAGCATGCGCTCGTGAAACGCCATGTCACCCGCGATGACAAGGCTTTGCTTCGGTAGCCAAATCGAGATATCGCCAGGACTATGGGCCGGCCCGAGATACTTGGCCTCAATCCGGAAATCACCCATTTCAACTACGTATTCGTCCTCGAATGTCTCGGTTGGGCCAGCCAGAAACGTTCTTTCCGCCTTGTCCTGATTGTACCGTTGCATTCCTTCAAGGATCTGAGGGCCGTATTCCTCAAATTCAGCCGCAGCATCCGAATGGGCGATAATTGGAACGCCGAGCTCTGACCAGTAGGCGTTGCCAAGCATCGCGTGCCCCTGACCATTCTCGTTGAAGACAAGCTTAACCGGCTGATCCGTGATCGCCTGAATTTCCTGGTGAAGCGCTTCGGCAAGCAAATAAGCCGCGCCACCGTTTATGACGACCACGCCCTCCCCGGTAACTATGAAGCTGAGGTTGTTGTTGTGACCAGAGTTTTCGTAGGTCGGCGGTGCGGTTGCGCCAATGGCGGAATAGACGCCGGGGATGTACTCGACCGGTTTGGAATACAGCACACTTTTCGGATATTGGTCTGCAATATTCTCACTTGCCCAAGCTGGTGTGGCCAGGGTCAAGACAATCGCCAGCGATCGCATCATTATGGTTCTCCAATGAACTTGTAAGCAGCCCCAGTCTTTTCGACCCGGCCGATTCCACCATTCGGCAGGTGGAACCCAATTATTTTCATTTGCTCGTGGGAAATCTGATCCAGCAGCGAGTTCCGAGTTGCTGCGGCTACCTGTTGATCCTGATCCGTGCCGCTGTGCCAGTCGGGGCGTTCAAAAGCTACGTGTGGATTTCCCAACGCGTCGCCGACAATCATCACGGATTCACTGCCGCTGCGAATTTCAAACGCCATGTGGCCGGGCGTGTGTCCAAAGCTTGCGCGTGCTGCAACACCGGGAAGAATCTCTTGTCCGTCGTCAAAAAAAGCGACCTGATCCTCAATTGCTGCCATACGCCGCTTCGCGCCTACAGCGAACGCAGCGCGATCTTCTCCAATGGTATCCACCGTCGAGGGGTTCCACCAGTAATCCCACTCATCGCGGCCAAAGTGATGCGTGGCGTTGGGGAAAAGAAGGTCATCGAAATCATCCAAAACACCCCAGATGTGATCCGGGTGCGCATGGGTGAAGATCACGTGCGAGATGTCTTCGGGCGATAGGTTGATAGTTTCAAGAGATTCCAGAAGCTTGCCAGATGTCGGCATGAAATCGGGTCCAGCTCCCACATCGAACAGCACCGTGTTTTGATCATCTCGATAAAGTGCCACGTTGCACTCTGGCTCGTACTTGGTCGCGTCCACCTTGTAGCTGTCTAGAAGCTGCCTGAGTTCTTCCTTCGGCATGGCGCCGAAGACCATTTCCGGAGGCAATGACAGGTACCCGTCTGACATAGTTGCAATCCGAGCCGAAGAACCGAGTTGTAGCTCTGCCCAAGCGATTTTGGACTGAACACTAAGTGCCGCTATACACGCGGCGTTGTGTAAGAAAGTACGTCGAGAAAATGAATTTCCACCCATACACAATCAATAAAATGAATGTTTAAATTTGTAAATGAAGAAAGATGGAGAAGGATGGAATTCGGCCAAGCTATCTGCAGGCGGGGGGCCATTTAGAAGAGTTGTTGATTTCAACGCAAAGACGACGATTCAAGGTTCGTGACCTCAGGCGTTTCCTGCATCAGTGAATCCATACTACTCTGTTGCCGAGACAGCTGATGAGATGATGAAGGAGCTCTTTGAGAAAAAGCCGGGACTCGAACAGAGGTCGCGTCGTCGGCTGCTCTGGCGGCACCCTCTTTTCAAGCTTCAGATGCGCCTCGAGCGCCTCTTCCAGTAGTTCTCACAAACAGATCCATTATTCCATGCCTCGCTTGAAACGCTTGTTCCGTCTAAGCAGGACACCAATTGGTGCTACATTTGCGCATGGAAACTGAGGGTGCGTAGCTTCTGGGCTCGAGCGTTCAGACGCTCGGGATGACGGCACTGTACAGGCATTTGGGATCCCCGAAGCCTCGAGAAAATGCGCAAAATCATCTTTCTATGTTCAGGCTGTTCGGATGGAAAACTAGGGAAATGGGTTCGTTTGTGAATCTCGCAAAATGACTTTGTTTTCTGCCTTGGGAGTTCACGAGCGAGATTGAATCGCGAATTGTTTTGGGCAATCGGCGCGAATTTCTTTGGGTTGTTGTACGCAAATTTTCTCAATGTTTTTGAGAGGCGATGCGAACGTGTTCGCGGTGTCCTACAAAACTTGTGGGTTTGCGCATAGCACTTCGCGCACCCCATAAGTTTGCGTAGTTTGCCCATAGTTTTGCGCTGCGCGTTTGTCTGCACTAGCGACGCATTCAATCAGTTTATGGCATATTCGTTGCGGTTAGACTTGCGGATCATCGGCAGCAGCTCTGCATCAACTTTTTCTTCGCCCGCGCCGGTCCCCGTAAGCCAAAGGTCTGCGATCTTGCGGACGAGCGCCCAGGCCGACTGTTTTCGAGGGTGGCCTTTAATCCGGCCGCCGAGACCTTTTTCTTTAATGCCAAATTGCTCGGCAGAACGCTCGTTCAACCGGATATTGTGATCGGACAAGTCCGCGAGTTCTGAATCGTTCTCAGCCACAGCTCGGGCGACCTCTTGATCACCAACATAGACAACCACCTTCAACATCCCGCTACCCCTTCCTTCGCCGGTTCATAACTCGGTCCAGGTGGCTGTAGTCCAGATCTCGCATGATCCTTTTTGGTGAGATGGAACCGAGTTTGCATGGACAAAGGAGGCTTTGCACGCGTGATTTGAAACACAGAGTTCCGCAAACCGGGGAAAACTTGTTCTATCGGGACGGAGACAGGACGACCTCGTGATGCAAAGTCGAAGCACCTCAACGGGTGACTTCGCAGCGGGCTTTTGGAAGGCATCCCGTCACCAACGCCATGATAGGGCGGCTCATTCGACCCCGGAGAGAACCATGACCCCGATGCGATCTAAACCCGCCCTTGAAATCGAAAACAGAGATAGAGAACTTTGCAAACTTTGGTGGACGGCCAACAATTTCCGTTGGCCTTGACTTGGTGATGATGCGATGCGTCCGTCCAACTTGCCATTCGCTGCGTGAGCAAAATTACACGATGGACAAACGCACCAAAACAGGGGCGAAGTAAACCTCAAGGGGCACAGGCCGAATGTCGCCTTTAGTATCCATCTGTGCGGTCTTTTCACAGTGCACTTAGGAAAATCGGTGGTTCGATTTCAGCAAACATCCAATGCAGGGCAACAGCCTGACTTTTCTTCTACTTTCCCATAAGAACTGCATGTTCCCGCTCTATAACCTTTTCCCAATCGCCTTGCGCTTTCAGACCGGTCGATGAGTCTCCCATCAGCGAAGTAACCATCAATCTTCCACGGGCTTTCGCTTCTTCTTTCGAAAACCCGGCCTGTTCAAACATCCAGGCGGCGAAGTGGAACCGTTTGCCGATGGTTCTTTGATATGATTCTTTCACCTTCTCATCGGTATTCGCCCACACTGAGACAGCGTGATCCGGCAAGGCGGCGTCCTCTTCTATGACCTTTTTCATAAGAAGAAGAATGCGATCTTCCGGGGGACCGCCAAATGTCTTTGCCTGTGCGATCACTTTGTCAGTCAGTTCCTGCTCCCAATATCTGAGAACCTCATCCAAAAGCTCTCGGACGTTCTTGAAATGCCAGTAAAAGCTGCCGCTTGTCAGGTTCAGTCGCTTTGCCATTGGCACGACTTTTATCGCGGAAACGCCACCCTCGTTGAGGACTTTGTAGGCCAGAAATATCCAGTCTTCCTTGGTCGCGGCGTTTTTGGGTGAGGTTCGGGTGACAGTTTCTGACATTCAGATTATAGCATTCATTATTTGACATAGAGTAGTCTATGGTCGTACCGTAGAGAAGTCTATGGGCAACTGGGAGTTCACGACATCGTGCTCTCAGAAACGCCATGCAGAAATGGGGGGATCAATGAAAAGCATTATGAATTCCACGACTGGCGCATTATTGGCTTTGGCTTTGTCGTTGGCTGGCACCGCTTCAGCGCAAAATGCGCTGCCGACTGGTCGAACTGCTTCTGCAATAGAAAATGGTGTTTATCCAGCGTCATACTTTCCCAACACTGAAATCCTTGGCACGGATGAAATGCGTATCACGGCATTGGGGACGGGTATGCCAAACCAAACCAAGGCAGCCGTCTCGATTTCGTTTTATGTGGAACTTGGGAATGGGGACGTTTTTCTTTTTGACGTAGGAACTGGCGCAACGGGAAACCTGTTCTCACTGCGACCGGACTTTGCGAAGATCGACAAGGTCTTCTTCAGCCATTTGCATGTTGACCACGTTGGAGATTTCATGGGCCTCCACGTTGGGGGGTGGCTTTCAGGTAGATATACCCCGCTCCGCATCTTCGGCCCGTCCGGATCAGAAGATGAGCTGGGCACTAGAGCCTATGTTGATGGCATGTCCAAAGCTTACGCCTGGGACTTGGCCACGCGAACGGGCGCACTGCCGGATGATGGCGCCAAGCTTGAAGTCACTGAATTCGATTACATGCAGGAAAACGAGATCGTTTATCAGGAGAACGACGTCACGATCCGGTCTTGGCCTGCTATCCACAGCTTAGATGGCTCGGTAAGTTATTCTCTGGAATGGAATGGGCTGAAATACGTCTTTGGCGGAGATACCTACCCGAACAAATGGTATGTAGAATATGCCAAAGGGGCGGACATCGCTTCTCACGAGGCGTTTCTTCCACCTGATGCTTTGGCCCCGTATTTTGGCTGGGACATGAAACAGGCGACCTATGTCGCGACGCGCGTTCATACCGAACCTGCGGCTTTTGGCAAAGTGATGTCTGCGGTCGAACCGCGTATGGCCCTCGGATATCACTCTGTTCTTTCTCCCGAAAATTATCAGGCGATTTTGGAAGGCGTCCGTTCGACTTACGATGGGCCGCTCACGCTCGCGCGAGATCTACAGGTGATCAACGTGACAAAGGACCAGATCGTTGTTCGGGAAGCGAGTGTTGATGAATATGCGTTGCCACCCGCTGCGAGCGACGAGTACATCAATGCCCCGCGTTCAAAAGAAAAAGAGCCATCCGACAAAGTCAATGCGGGAAAATGGGAGGGTTACACGCCACCGCCAATGCCGGATAATTAACCTTCAGGGGTGAGCAAAATTCCGATTTGGCAGTATCTGTACCGACTATTCCTGATGCTGAGCCTGATGGCCTCAAGTGCACAGGCCGTTTCGGCGGATGTCATTCTGACTAACGGATCAGAAGTCGCCCCCAATATCGCTGTCCTTCATGTCAAAGATGATGGGGTCTACGTCGACCTTGAGATCTATGTCGAAGATATTCCATTGTTTGCGGAAATGTTGCCAATAGGATGGTCATCAGATTTCGTCGGAGGTGAGCCGGAGGCTGAACAAGATACCAATCAAGGTTATGCGCAAGCCGAAGGCCGGGCGCTGTCGATTGTTGGAAGCGACGAACGGGCCCTAAACGCTGATATCAGAAAGGTGGAATACCGAACGCGCATAAACCGGGCCTCGCCGCTTGCAGGTCAGCGCGATCCCTTCTCGGGTCAAATTGTTCCCAGCCCGCCCAAAGATCCGCGCGTTCTCTTCGTCGAACTGTTCTTTCCGTTTCAAAACTCAGTTCCCAAGGAGCTGACTATTGTGCCTCCATCGCGGGATGGCGAACCACTGGTGACTATCGGGATGCAGGTTTTTGACCGTGAGGTTCCGGTCACGGATTTCAGCTTCTTGTCAAAGCCGGCAGAGTTAAAGATTCACTGGCCTGATCCGTGGGATAGCCGCTTTTCTGCTGAAAGCCTGAACCGAAAAGCGCAGGACGGGACCTCCACGTTTCTTTACATCGAACCCCGTGAAGTTCGGCATGAGACGCTGATCCGCTTGCGTGAACTGGCGCCTTGGATTGGTGAAACCTTCGAAGTGGGGCAAACGCTTTCGCCACAGCATAGCGCCTTGGTCGTAAACCAGGCGGCGTCCTTTTTGATTTCTCGTAACCCGGTGTCAATTGATGGCAAATTAGTGCAACCGTCAAACGCTACAGCAAAACTCCTGGAGCTCACATCGCAGGGTTTTCAGGTTGTAGAGCCGGGAAAGCAAGTGTTCGTGAACAATGCGTTTATCGGAGCTATCCTGTCTTTCTCATCGGCAGACCTTCCCGATCAGGTGACAGTCACATGGGATATGTTTGACGAGGAAATTTCCCGCGTTGCGACCATTTCAAACGATATCGCCGGGCCATTCTTTGGAGCTGTGACACCAGCAGATCCTCAGTTTCATTGGCAGAACCACTTGCTCCAATACGAAAGAGCATCTGTTACTCAGATTCCAGTCGAGCAACAGAAACGGCAGAGCCCGGCAATGGCTTTGATCTCCGGGATGATCAGTGCCGCCTCACTTGCTTTTTTCCTGCTGTGCAAGGGCAAAGTTGCAAAGCGTGTAAGTTGCCTAACCGTTATTGTCGCTGCTTCGGCAACCCTGGCATTTTCGGGATATTTGCTGGAATTACCGTGGAATAAGCCCGAGCCCCCTGAACAGCAGGTTGCGGAAGATATACTGCGCTCAATGGTCGAGAACTTGAGCACGGTGACTCTGGAAGTTTCGCCGGCCGCAAGAAAGTCAGAGCTGGCACATATTGTGTCGGAAGCGTCTCTGGGTGACATTGCAACAGAGGTTGAACGTGGGCTCGCGATCCGAACGCCAGGAGGTAGTCTTGCTACGGTTACTGATATCAGCGAACTGGAATTAGAGCGCATTAACCCAACCCTCACACCGGGTGGATTTAGCACTCTGGCCAAATGGACAGTGAAAGCACAAGGCGGTCATTGGGGGCACGCCCACATGCGCGCCGTTACGTTTCGGGTGCTGGCGGAGATCATACCTGAGTCAGGCCATTGGAAGCTAGATGGATTAACTGTAATCGAGGCTCGCGATCCAAATGCATAAGTGTTTAAAAGCTAAGATTTTTGCTTTCGGCGCTTTGTTTGTCGGTGTGTTTTTGTCACTGACACTGTCGGCCTCGGCGCATTTTTTGCTTAACCTCAACGTTCGAATTTCGCATGTCGAGCATTCCGAAGACGGTCTACGTATCTACATGCGCACGCCCATGCCCTATTTGGTTGCAGATAAGGTCGGTGATCAGAATGGTGATGCCTTGCCGGACGCTGCACCATTCACGACTAATGCCATGAGCGACGGTCAGTTGGTCCACTTTGTCGACTTGCAGGCTGCCTTGAGCGATCCCAATGGGCTGGGGCAATTCGCCGAAGGTGGACTACGTCTGTTGGTCGACAATCGGCGCTTAAGAGGAACAGTTGAGACCGTTCGCTTGCATCGCGTCGGAAATGAGCCCGGATTTGCAACTTTGGCCGAAGCTCAACAGGCCGTGGAAACCGAAACGGCCCTCATGCCACCGCTTTTTGTTGGTGACACAGTTGTTGATCTCGTCCTGCATTATGATACTTACGGTCCGGTCCAATCGTATAGCATTGCGAACCTGCTGGACCCCGGCTTGCCGGATCAGGACCAAACGGCCAACCTCATTCTCGACTACGCGTCAGACACAGCTCAGGTATTCCGATCTCGGGGTCTGATGACTGAACCATTGGTTGTTCAGCAACAAGGATACGGAGGATTCCTCAGTTTCGTCTGGGAAGGCATACGACATATCCTCGAAGGATTGGATCATGTTTTGTTTGTTGTGTGTTTGGTCATTGGAGCGCAGACCCTCAGGGCGCTATTGCTGCGTGCAACCGGTTTTACCGTTGGGCATAGTGTAACGCTGTCGCTGGGGTTTTTCGGGTTTGTACCATCGGGCGCGTGGTTTGTTCCCGCCGTCGAAACCGGGATCGCGCTTTCTATAATATTTGCAGCCGTCGCAGCGTTTATGAGTTTTAAGGACAATGCGCGCTCTGAAGTCACGATGGTGCTTCTGACAACGCTGATTGGCCTCTTGCACGGGCTTGGGTTTAGCTTTGTGTTGCACAAGATCTTGCAGGTCACATCTCCAAACATCTGGCAAAGCCTGCTTGCTTTCAATCTTGGCGTCGAGCTTGGCCAGGTCGCCATTATTCTTGCGCTCTGGCCTGCCTTGATAATGTGTCGGTGCGTGAACTCCAGTTTGTGGATGTCCCTACGAGTGGGCCTAGCCGGTGGATGTGCGGCTATCGCCTGCTTTTGGACCTTTCAGCGAGTTGCCGAAGTTTATTCCACGTTGGCTTAGGGTCATTGCGATGGCGCAGTCAGTGACGAATGCTTTGAATGAAAGCGGACTTTCGGCTGAACCGCGACATTAAAAGGAATGGGCTAGAAGCAGTCGTTCCTTGAATTCGACTCAACATCTGCTCCGCGGACTTTGTCGCCATCCGCTTTGTTTCACCCAAGAAGCGCAGTCAGCCCCAAGCGGACAATGAGAACTAAGTTTTTCACGTTCAGCTGGGAGTACCTGAACATAAGTCTTCAAAAGTCGCTTGGGTGCCGCACAACACTGTATTGATGCGAGGCTTACGGCCGCGCTCGCTTCGAACAATGCCAGATTAAGTATCATTCAGGTTGAGTGTAGCGGTTACAGGCTCATCATCCCTATTGCAAAAGAACCAGCTGTGATCACGTATGAAAGGAGTTTCAAAGCTGCCCCCAACATCAGTTTGACCGCGCTTGTTCTACCCATGGTCAACCCATACACTCATTGATTGAAGCGCTTGGAGCATAACCCTCAAAGAAACTCTGTGACTTCTATGGGATGCCATCTAAACTCCTGAGCAGCCCCCATCTGACTGGTCCGATTTGATGGTTAGTGCATGATTGGCCTCAGTTCCATCGGGATGATGGTTTCTGGCGCTGGTGGATGGTAGCCCAATGCACTGTGTGGTCTCTTCGCATCGTAGTGTTTTCTCCATTCTTCGATCAATATCTGGGCGTCGCGCAGGGTATAGAAAATCTCCCCGTTTAGGAGTTCGTCTCGGAACCAGCCATTGAAGCTTTCACAGTATCCGTTTTCCCACGGCGATTCCGAGTCGATGTAGGCTGTTTGAGAGCCTACGGCTGCGATCCAATCCCGAACCGCTATTGCAACAAAGACGGGACCTTTGTTGGAACGTATGAACGCGGGAGGACCACGCAGGATGAACAGATCCGTTCGACGTTAATGCGCTATGACCATTCATGCAACGTTGCGCGCAAATCCTGCATAGTTGCACGCAAATGCTGTGCAAAACTACGGGCAAAGACACCCAAATATTCTGAATAAAATCAAATATAGGAATGTAGCGATGTGCTTGTACTTACAACAATTTATCGGTTGGCTTACCTCCATCTCGTAGAAGGAAAGACCGGCGGCCCGCGTGATATTCCCGAAGGTGGCGATCTAAAGGCGCTCTATGATTTGTTTGATGGTGCGAAAATGGGCAACAACGCTTATGACCGCGAAATGGCGATTGCAGCGGTTGAGACCGGAACCGTCGACTTGGTGGCTTTTGGCCGACCGTTCATTTCCAACCCGGATCTTGTCTCTCGGCTGGAGAAAGACGCCGCACTGAATGAGTTGGATGAAACCACCCTCTACGGCGGGAATGAAAAAGGATACATCGACTACCCGGCTTTGGAAGGGGAAGCGGTTGCCGCAGAGTGATGCCTCACTCTTAACTCCTTGGTGACAGTCAAGACCAAATAGAGTGAGCGCGCCGGTTTGGGCGCGCTCTTTTCGCGTGTAAGGCAATATCTATTATGGACGCGGGGATTTATCACAAGTCTGCGAATGGATACTCTCCCTCCGATTGCGGTGACTAAGATACGCTTTTGAGTTTATCATCAGCTTATCTTTAAGTTGGGGAAATCCAGGCTTCAGCACACACCATTTCCGAGAAAACCAGTTGGGTGCGCCGGACAGATGGACTTTGGCCTTACCTTCGGCGCAGAGTTGGTCCTTCGCATTTGCTGCTAATCAGGTAACGTTAGGTTGGGAGTACGATATGGAATTACCAACACTGACGTACGAAATGATAGCCGTACTGAGTCTACTAGCTTTTACAGTCTTACTTTTTGTTACCGAGATAATACGGATCGATGTCGCAGCAATTCTTGTAATGGTGCTGCTTGGTGCGCTGAGCTATTTACCAGGGCTAGGTAATCTTGCCGATGTCTCTAGGCTCTTTGAAGGTTTTTCCTCGAACGCTGTGATGTCCATCATCGCAGTTATGATAATTGGGGCTGGGCTCGATAAGACTGGACTTATGTCAAAGGTTGCGGCCTTGATCCTCAAGAATGGTGGCACGACAGAGGCTCGGATTATCCCAATCATATCAACAACGGTTGGTGTCATAAGCTCCTTCATGCAGAACGTCGGAGCAGCTGCGCTTTTTTTACCTGTTGTGAGCCGCATCTCAGCACGTACGGAAATCCCGATGAGTAGGTTGCTGATGCCCATGGGGTTTTGCGCGATCCTGGGTGGTACGATTACATTGGTCGGGTCGTCGCCCCTCATCCTGTTGAATGACCTGATTGTTTCGGCAAACTCATCCCTACCAGCTGACCAACAAATGGAGACATTTGGGTTGTTTTCAGTCACGCCCATCGGTGTGATGCTGGTGCTGACAGGGGTGCTTTACTTCGTGCTTTTTGGTCGTTGGGTCCTTCCAGCGCAGCGGGAGCGTGGAGAAGATGCAAGCTCGGCTCGGTCCATGCAGGCTTATGTCGAAGCCACATACGGGCTGAGGGCCGATATGTTTGAGATACGTGTCCCTGAAGGCTCGATCATCATCGGGCAATCGCTTTCGGATCTGATGGTCGCCCATAATATGTACATTCTGGGCACATCTTATCGCGGCCACAAGGTCATCGCGCCGATGGCTGATACCAAGATCGAAGCCCCGGCGCGGCTTGCCGTGCTTGGCCTGCGTCGGGTGGTTGAGCACCAGTTTGCTGAGCCTTACGGCTTGGAGATCCTGCCCCAACTAGATGTCTTTGCAGACGATTTCGCCGCGACCCAATCGGGGGTGGCCGAGGTTGTTATTCCTCCCGGTTCTTCGGTGATCGGCCAGACTCCGATCGATTTACGTCTCCGCCAAACACATGGTTTGTCTTTGTTGGCCATTCAGCGTGGCGAAGAAACACTAAGCCACGTTGAGACCGAAGATCATTCAGCTACGCATATCGGGCAAGTTCCTTTGCAAGCCGGCGACACGTGTGTGGTGCACGTGCAGTGGGACCGTCTGACACGAGTGAAGGCAGACCGGGATTTCGTCGTTGTCACCTCGGACTTTCCCCAGGAAGAGTTGCGGCCACACAAGGTCGGATGGGCGCTCGCTTTCTTCCTGATAGCGTTGAGCTTAATTCTATTTTCTGACCTGCGCTTGTCGTTGTGCCTGTTAGTTGGCGCTGTTGGCATGGTTTTGAGCCGGGTGCTGTCGATTGATGAGGCTTACGAGTCGATAAGTTGGAGCACAGTTTTTCTACTCGCTTCACTGATCCCGTTGGGGCAGGCGGTTCAGAACACCGGCACTGCGGATTGGATTGCAGCGCATGTGTTGGCCCTTTTGAAGGGGTGGCCGATCTGGTCTTTGCAAGCAGGAATAGCCGTTTTGGCGACGGCGTTCACGCTGGTCATGTCGAACGTAGGTGCAACTGTTCTGCTGGTGCCGCTAGCAGTTTCTATTGCTGTATCGGCGGGTGGAAACCCGGCTGTATTTGCTCTCACCGTGGCAATTTCAACGTCCAACTCATTTTTGATCCCAACACACCAGGTGAACGCGTTGATCATGGGCCCGGCAGGTTACAGGGTGGTCGATTTTGTTCGCTCGGGCGGTATCATGACTCTGCTTTTCTTGGTTGTTTCAATGACTGGACTTGCGATTTTCTTCTGAGCCGCCTCTCGGCGATCCGTACAGATGAACTCATAATATAGGGTTTTTGAGACCAAATTTTTTTGTCGGATGTTAGATTCAAGACGTCTGCAAAAAAGAACCTCCGCCGCGAGGGACCGAAGCAATGCGTCGAAGTCAACCAAACCTGAAGTCGGTAAACGCTGGAACTGGACCGTTTTAGTTTTATCAATCACTGTTGTCGGACCAAGACCGTCGGCAATTTTGGAGAGTTCACGATGAAGTTCCTTCGTACACCGGACCACCAGTTTGACGGATTGCCAGATTTCGACTTTGGCCCGAACTATCTTGATGTGGATGATACCGAGGGCGGTCTTCTCCGTCTGCACTATTTGGACGAGGGACCGGCGCAGGCACCGCCAGTGTTGTTGATGCACGGAGAGCCAACCTGGTGCTTCCTGTATCGGCACATGATTCCGTTATTCAAAGATGCGGGCCATCGAGTTCTGGCTCCTGATTTGATTGGGTTTGGCCGGTCGGACAAGCCCACTGAGCGATCCGACTACACCTACCAACGCCATGTAGACTGGATGTCCGAGTGGTTGCGGAAAGTTGACCTGACGGGCATCACATTGGTTTGCCAAGACTGGGGCGGACTCATTGGCTTGCGGCTGGTTGCGAGTATGCCCGAGCGGTTCTCTCGTGTGGTTGTGGCGAACACGGCCCTACCTACCGGTGACGTGCCCTTGGGTGAGGCATTTCTTTCATGGCGGGAATACTCGCAATCCGTGCCGGAATTTAATTCGGGACGCATCGTATTCGGTGGCACAACATCCAAGATTTCAGATGAAGAGGTCGCAGCCTATAACGCACCGTTCCCGGATGCGCGCTATCTGGCAGGCGCTCGTGAGTTTCCAGTGTTGGTGCCCGACACGCCTGACAATCCAGCTTCAGAAGCCAACCGAGCCGCATGGGAAACCCTCAAGACCCTGAACACTCCGTTTCTGACTGTTTTTGGAGAAGATGACAGCGTCATGGCGGGGGTAGACAAACTGTTCCAAAAGTCGATCCCCGGGGCAGTTGGTCATAATCATATCGTTGTGCCAAGAGCCGGGCACTTCATTCAAGAAGATGCTGGCAGAGAGCTAGCACACGCAACGTTGAAATTCATTGAGCAAACATAGCGGCTGTCAGATTAGTGACTTCCCCTACGGCTTTAACGCACACCAAATTTGCGACGCAAATGCTCGGCCAAGGCCGTTATGCGACGTGGTTGGGCTCGGCTCGGCGGAAACATCATTTGCAAAGGTTTCGGCGGTGGGAGGAAGTTGCGCAAGACAGAAACAAGTCTGCCAGATCGAACATCGTCGCCGACATCCAGCTCGGACTTCAAGACGACCCCATGGCCTGCGATCGCCCAATCGCGGATCAGTGAACCATCATTGACTATTCGACTTCCCTTTACCGATACGCGCTGGGCATTTGGTCCTGATCCAAACTCCCAAACGTTGTCAATCACGTCGCCAAACCTCATAATCAGGCAGTTGTGGTTTAATAGATCTTCTGGTTTTTCAGGCGTTCCGAATGAGGCCAGGTAACTTGGGGACGCACATACGAAACGTTGGTAGCTTCCTAGATTTCGTAACCTGAGCGAGCTGTCTGTTATGTTGCCGAAGCGAACGGCGAGGTCGAAACCCTGGCCGACAAGGTCGACATAGCCGTCCGAGAGGGACAGTTCGATTGAGACGGCAGGGTTCTCTTCGGTGAATTCGGCGATAACCTTGGAAACAATGCTCCGTCCCAAGTCAATGGGCGCGCTTATGCGAATTGGACCAGACAGAGTTTCGGCACCGTGCCGAACTAGCGTATCCAGGTCCGCAACCGCACTGAGTACGCTTCTTGCGCCGTCAGCTAGTGTCCGGCCTTCTTCGGTCAAGCTAATAGAACGGGTGGTGCGGTTGAACAAAACCACACCGTAATATGCCTCCAGAGCCGCGAGCCGCTCGGACACTGTCGTGCTAGAAATCCCCGTCTCGCGCGCCGCGGCCACAAGACTGCCTTTCTCGGCTATCGTCAGAAACAAGCGAAGATTGTCTAAAAGCATTAAACGGAATTTCCGGATTATATGTTCGATCTTGCCCTGTTTATCCCGAAAGGGCTGCGGCGTAAATCTTGCGCATCGCTCAAGAACACAAGGGATCCATTCCAATGGCCAAGCTGACAATCGTCGCGAACATCAAAGCCAACCCCGACAAGATCGACCTAGTAAAAGGTGAGCTGATCAAGCTCATCGACACAACCCGAGCCGAAGAGGGTTGTATTAACTACGACCTGCACCAGGACAACGATAACCCAGCTCATTTCGTGTTTTACGAAAATTGGGAAAGCCGAGAGCTTTGGCAAACCCACATGGGTGCTCAGCACCTTACGGCTTACCTGGAAGCAACCGAAGGCGCCGTTGCAGAATTCACGTTGAATGAAATGACAGTCATCGGTTGATACAGAACCGGACAAAGGAGCACGCCATGAAAGCCGTGGGATACCGCGAGACAGGGTCAATTGATCGGGCGGACGCCTTAGTCGACTTCGAGGCCGACAAACCGACGCCGAAGGGGCGCGACTTGTTGGTGAAGGTGCAGGCCGTGTCAGTGAACCCGGTCGATACGAAAATTCGGCAAAAACGTGCTCCTGTAGGTCCAGCACCTGATATTCTGGGGTGGGACGCGGTAGGCGTCGTCGAAACCGTTGGTGAAACGGTTGGGACTTTCAGTCCGGGAGATACAGTTTGGTATGCCGGGGCGATCAACCGACCGGGAACCAATGCCGAGTTTCATCTGGTGGATGAACGTATTGTCGGAGCCGCGCCAAAATCCATACCGGCGAAAGCGGCTGCGGCTATGCCGCTCACGACGCTTACTGCTTTTGAGATGCTGTTTGACCGCTTGCGAGTCCTGGATACCGTTTCCGGCGGGACCAATACGTTGCTGGTTATTGGTGGCGCAGGTGGTGTCGGGTCAATCACCATTCAATTGGCGCGGGCTCTCACTGACTTGACGGTGATTGCAACTGCGTCCCGACCCGAGACACAAGACTGGGTTCGAGAGCTAGGCGCGCACCATGTCATCAATCACGCGGAACCTTTTGGCTCACAACTCAATGCGCACGGCATCGAAAGCGTGGATTTCATCTATTCGACAAACCATTCCCAGCTTTATGCGCCCCAAGCTGGAGAGGTGATGACACCCCAAGGGCGCTTTGGGTTGATCGATGATCCTGAGACCTTCGACATCGCGCCGTTCAAACCTAAGTCGATCTCATTGCATTGGGAGTTCATGTACACTCGGTCGCTTTTTGGGACTGGAGATATGAGTCGTCAAAGCGAAATCCTGAATCAGGTCGCCGGGTTGATAGATGATGGAAAGATCAGATCCACAGCGACTGATACACTCGGTAGGATCAATGCTACAAACTTAATGAAAGCCCATGCTATCCTAGAAAGCGGCAAGGCCAAAGGGAAGCTTGTGCTTGAGGGTTTTTAGATGAGAATTGAGCGGCTGGATCATGTGAATATCGTTACGACCAGATTGCCTGAGATGGTTACTTGGTATGAAAAGGTCTTGGGTTTGAAACTTGGGGCCCGCCCTGATTTTCCGTTTCCCGGAGCATGGTTGTATGCGGGTGATGACGCCGTGGTCCACCTTGTGGGTCACGAAGGAACGCCAAATGTCGGCTCCGAAGTGAAGCTCAAGCTCGAGCATTTTGCGCTCTCAGCCACGGGCTTGAGCGCATTCGAAGAAAAACTGAACTCGAGTCAGGTCCAGTATCGCAAAACTGACGTCCCGGGGACTGGAATGGTCCAAATCCACGTGGCCGATCCTGATGGAAATCATATTCATATTGATTTCGAAGAAACCGAGTAAGTGCAAACCCTCGGAATAGTCGGGCCGCAAAATCAAGCTCGTAACTCTTTGCCGATCAATGATCGAGATCCTTGCCGGGTTGCTTCCAAGAATTACTCGGACCAACATTTTTTGGCGGTACAAACGTCAATTTGGAGATCAGCATGCCGGACCTCGAAACAAACAAGAAAAACGTCATAGCTTTCTACGAAATGATGTTCAACGCGTGTCGACCCGCCGAGGCCATCGCAACCTTTGTTGGGGAAACCTATACGCAGCACAACCCGCATGTTGGCGACGGTAAGCAAGCCTTTGTCGAGTACTTCGAGCGCATGGCCGCCGAATACCCGGGAAAGCGTGTGGATATCAAACGTGCCTTTGCTGAAGACGATCACGTTATTCTGCATTGCCATCAAATCTGGCCCGATGGTCTCGAGTACGCAGGGATCGATATTTTTCGCCTAGATGCTGATGGCAAGGTTGTCGAACACTGGGACGTTCTTCAGGAAGTTCCAGCAAACAGCGAGAATGACAATGGCATGTTTTGACTTCGCCGTTCTAACTGCAGAGCATGGAACTTCGAAAGCTGCTGTCTGCTAAACCACGATAGTCAAAGGGTATAAGTCTGATCCAGGAGACCCGCCGAGGCGTATCTATCAAGAACCGTTTAATTAGGAGATAAATATGTTCTCGAAGAGTATTCTTACGGCCACCGTTGGACTATTTGCAGCCACGTCCCTTCAAGCTGGTGTACAAATTCGCTTTATAGAAGGCGCACCCAAGGACCGTTTTGTTCTGACAAATGTCGGAGCTTGCGAAGTAGAAGCCTCGACCCTCAAAATTGACTTGTCGCAATCTGCCGGACGTCTGATTTTCGACGTTACCGAAAAGGGTGCTGGCGTGGAGGTATTCCAACCTCTCGAATTCGTTGAGGGTGCGGATGCTCTGCGGCAAATCCCAGGGGTCGTGGACGGGCAAGATACAATTGAACTTGAGATCGCCTCCCTCGCAGCCGGGGACACACTCGCCTTTACCATCGATGTCGATGATACTATCGGGCAACGCGAAATCACCGTAACGGGGTCGGAGATCGAAGGCGCCACGGTGTCATTTACCGATGCGGATGAGACCAGTACTGCGACCTTCTCTTCCGAAGCATTTGTGAACGTGGCGACACAGGACTGCTGAAAGCTATCCCAAAATGTCGAACTGGTTAATCCGCATAGCATTCCTTGCGCTCATGGTGGGCGGCGGCATCCTGATCGGGACACTGACTGCACCCGGCGATTGGTATGCGCAGCTTTCTAAACCGGCTTTCAATCCACCAAATTGGGTTTTTGGGCCGGTTTGGACGGTGCTATATGTCTTGATCGCTATGGTGGGTTGGCGTCAGTTCGAAACAGACCGAAGCTCGACCGCCATGAAGCTGTGGTGGGCGCAGATGGGTCTGAACTTTTTGTGGTCCCCAGCCTTTTTCGTACTTCAACTGCCGTGGATTGCCCTTGTTGTCATTGTCGCGTTGTTGGCTGTGATCGTCATGTTCATTGCTCGGGTCAGGAATTCAGATCGGGTTTCCGCACTGGCCTTCCTGCCGTATTTTGCATGGGTCGCATTTGCCACGGCGCTGAACCTTTCCATTGCGATATCGAACTGAGAAGGAACTATATGCGTGCCAACTTCATTGGGCTTGTTTCAGGTCTTGTTATCATCGGATGCACAATGGCTCAGGCTGATGAAAAATTAACTGAAGACTTCTCCAAGTCTCCGGAGACGCGTTGGGATTACGTTGCTGACACCGTCATGGGAGGAGTGTCCTCAGGTCAGGTGCAGTTTCCTTCGGAAGGTGATGTTGCATTCGCGCGGTTGACCGGAACCGTCAGTACGGAAAACAACGGCGGCTTCATCCAGTTCCGGCGCAAGTTGTCTGATCGGCCAGATGAGGGTGTATCAGGCGTCAGGTTATTGGTACGGGGGAACGGTGAGCAATATTTCGTTCATCTCAGAACCCGCGGCACGGTGCTTCCGTGGCAATACTATCAGGCCGCTTTCGCAACTTCCGACGAATGGACCGAAGTTCACTTGCCTTTGTCAGGTTTCAAGGCTTCTGGTGCCATGTTGCGCGCTATTCCCGTTGCTGACGAAATTACCTCAGTTGGAGTTGTAGCCTTCGGGCGCGATCACGAGGCCCGCATAGATGTCAGTGAGATTGGTTTCTACTGAAGGCCTCTCAAGAAAGGGCTGTGATATTCAGATAGGTCTGCTTGACACCGGTTGAGATCGAGTTGTGCCAATGCCTGAACGCGGATGTGCTGTTTCTTCATTTTGGGTGCTGAACCTGTCTTTTCTGAGCGAACATTTGCAGCGTGCGGCGTTCCGAAGAGACAACTCCACAGGCAGTCTTCAGTTAATGAAACTTAATCAAAGCAAAATACATTCAGCAAAAGACAACTCCCACATGAAGCTCATCTAAAGGAGTGAGTATCATGAAGAGGATTACAGCTTTGGGCCTTGTTGCCCTGACCCTATCATTTGTTGGCACTGGTGCGTTTGCGGACTGCTATTTTGGAAACGATGCGGTAACCGGGATGGAAACGATCATCTGTGAGACGGACGCTGGCTTTTCCAGTTGGGGCACATTGATCGCCGAAGCTTAAGCGATTCGGGGTTCGACACTAAATTGTCTGTGAATTTGGTTAAATCAGATCGAACTCTGCAATTGGTAACACCAAAGCTAAGGAAAACTCAGCGCCAAGAGTGGTGACGTGAAAAACTCGTCTATAGTTTTTGCGCGATACGGGTCTCGCTGCGATGCAAGAAACTGCTCTAGTTCTTCACCTTGGTTTGCATCGCTGTAAATCTCCAATTTGAGTAGCCTGGCACCGATTCTTGGCGTCTGCGTCTCTCTGACCTGGCAATGTGGTGACCTCTGTTGTGGGGAGCTCGATCGTGCTTTGCATTGACCCGTCACGACACCGCCCCACCTTTCTAACTCAGTTAGGAGCATCCTGAGTGTTTGTGAGGACCATTGCCTTATTGTTTTTTGCTGTGTCGACCCCGGCCACGGCATTGCAGCTTCGCGAAACAGGGCGGTATGAGCTCAATCAACCCGCAAGTCTTGACTACGATCCGACGTTTTGTGGGTTGTGGATTGCGAACGAGGGGCCCGATGCCATTCTCGTTACATTGCAAGGTGATGAGTTGCGCCGCATATCCAGCGATCTCTTCCGTATCAAAGCAATTGCTATTGAAGGGGATCACTTGTTGCTGGGAGATGGTCTCGGCAGTCTTCAACGTGTCACCAAAGATGGAGAGCCACTCGGAGCGCCTTTCAAACTGGACGGCGGATTCGCAGACACCGAGGGGATCGCGATCAATGCGGAGGGGCAGATCGTGACCGTAGAGGATGACCCCGAACGGTTGTCTTGGTTCACTTCAGAGGGTGCTTTGACTGCGAGGTTGGATACCATGAAGCTCTCTCCCCCCTTAAGTGAGGCACAGGGTATCGCGATTGACCCACGCACCGGCCACATGTTGATTGTTGATGACTGGGAAGGGTCAAACAGCTTGTATGAGTTCACGGCAAATGGCCAACTGCTCGCCCAGCAAAGCCTTTTGGAATTCGGAACGGACCCGGAAGGCATCGCCATTAGGCCGGGATCTAACCAACTGTTTGTAGCATTCGACGGCGGCGCGAAGATTGTGACATTTGACTACACGCCCACTTTGCCTGAAGGATCACCGCCGCTTCCCCCGGGCGGAGACTGCATGATGTTCTGAGAATTTGGCTTCGTATTCATGCCAATACTGGTTTTTGCCTAGTCCCGTTCGCTGTCCAAAACTTCGCGTATGAGCGTCAGATTCGGCAGCGAATTGTGAAATGGATCTGGCCCGAGTTCAGACAAAACTGGAGCCAGGGATTCCGACATCCGCTTCGTACAAGCTTTCAGAAACTCCGCACCTTGCGGCGTGGACCGGGCTATTTTCGAACGCTTGTCATTGGGGTTGGTTTCAAGGGTAATCAGGGTATGGTTTTCGAGGCTCGCGAGCATGTGCGTCATCGACGTCTTGGGCACTTGAAAAGCGTTCGATAGCTGTAGTGGCGTTTCCCCCTCGGGGCGCCGGACTAGGTGGCCCAATATGCCAAATTGGGTTGCGGTCATTCTGCCAGGTAAGAACTCCTCAAGCTTGGTCGAAATCAGCTGGTTGATGATCCCGACCTCGGTGAAGAACCGGTAAACTTCGTTGGTCTCTTCTTCAGGCTTCATTCAGAATTCGTGTCTCCAGTGGCCAGCGGGGTGTGGCAATTGGTTCAGGCCCATACCCCAAACGCAGCAACATTTGCACCGTGTGGCCCGGTGGCGCAAGAAGCTCATGCGCCAGAGCGTATTCATCGGCCATCTCAGGATATTCCTGAAGGGCCTGACTGACCGGATGCACGCCCAGACCCATTTCGGTTGTTTTCAGGTAGAAACGCATCAATTGACGTCCGGCTTCGAGTTGATCACTTCGCGTATTTGTAGCTGTCGTGAGGACTGCGTATTGCGGCGTCGCGTCTAGCATAGCGAAGTAGCCTCGCATGTGAGACTGAGTGCCTGGGTGGTCAACATTCATAAGGGTTTCATTGTCCAATAGGCCGGTAAGTCGCAGCGTTTCCAGCATGGGATCGCGCAATTCAATCCCGTCCGGATTGGCGTTGATTTCTGCTTTCCCGATCCGCATGAGGTCTACGGATTCTTTCAGGGTCTGCGGTGTTCGCATTTCGATTTCGAAAGCGCGTTTCGTGAGGTCTCGAACACTCGCCACCAGATCTTCATCGGTAATCAAGGTTGCATAGTTGCCAAGCGTAGACACTTGGTCGGCTGAGAGGCGCTGTTCAGTGTACGGTTCTTTGTTGGAATGTCGGTTGAGGATTTGATCTGAGAGTGGATCGGGCGCTCCGCCGGGAACAAACACTGCTTCTGCGATAGGTCCGTCATCTCCATTTGGCAGTAGTTTGACCTTGGTATCAAATCCCTGTGCTCCTGCCGCCAGGATCATAGTCTCAACAAATGCGCCGAGGCCAATAAAGAGCTGGCGGTGGTAAGGATCGGTTTCCGGAAGCTCGCGATCAGGATCACGGTGGATGCGCACCGTGTCTTGCCCAACCAACTCGACCAGCCAAGGTTGCAAGTTGTGCGGATTGGGGGCGAGAATTGCGTAGGACAACGCGGCTTTGCGTGGGTCGTCATAAGGTATTGGCGTCCACGGAGCCAACGCGTCATGCGGCGTGCGTGTCGCGAGGAACCCAACCGCGCCCGTTGCCGCCAGAATTGTGCCTCCGCCCAGAACCTTAAGAAAACGTCTTCGATTTGGCATCTTGAGTCTCCAATAGTACGATATCGAACTAAATAATACGAAATCGTACTAATTCAACCCCAAGCGATGCAGTGACTGGTTAAGTGATTTGAAAAAAGGAAAGCAGAACAGTCGGACGCAACCACGAACTGCCGCTATCGACAAGTACTCGGAGCGCCTTTTATATCGCCAAAAAAGCAGTTATTTTAGTTGATTAACGACCGGATACGAGAAGATCAGAGGCTGTTGAGTCGATGCTTTTCGAGTATCCCGCAAAGCATAGCCTGTGCTTGCAGCCTGTGTTCTCGATGACGTTCACGGGCAACATCCGGTCGACCTTCACTAATCGCTTGAAAAACAACCCGGTGATCTTCGTTGGATTTGACGGGCAGGGGCCTGATGAACAACGTCGTTGCGCGTGCGCGGCGCACCTGGTCGCTCATCATGGCGACAATCGCTTCGACCCGTTTGTTGCCGCCCAACCGAACGAGCTCCTGATGAAACAACTCGTCAGCCTCGGCCCAGGCTTCAAGGTCTTCGGTTTCGATGGCTTGATCCATCTTTGCAATTGATCCAGCAAGGACCGACAGTTCATCTTCTGAATGACCCGCTTCGGCAGCGCGCTGTGCCGCGAGACTCTCTAGTTCTGTCAGTATGTCGTAAATTTCACGCATATCATCTGATGAAACAGGCAGTATACGCACGCCCTTTCGGGGCCGCATTTCTAGCAACCCCTTACTTTCCAACATCAGCGCAGCTTCCCGTATCGGGGTGCGGGACATGCCAAGGGTCTCGGCGAGTTCTGATTCCAGATGGTCAGTTCCGGCTGCTAGTTCGCCAGACAGGATCATCTGTCGCAAATCCCTAACAGCGCGTTGGGTATTGGAAAGAGTTTTTGCGTCCTGACCCTTCACGGCGTCTCCAGGTTGATCTTTCGTCCCTCCGCAGCCGAGAGATAGATGTTCTCTTCGATGCGGATCACGTCCAAATAGTCTCGGGCCGTGTTTTCCAGCGGCGTGCCCTCTACAAGGCCTGAAACGACGTGACTTTGCAAGGCGTGTACGCAGTCTCCTCCAAACCCATCATGATCGCTCGGAGGTAAAATCTGCTGTCGCTCCTGTTTACCAAAAGCGCGGAGGTCAACTGAACCGTCGCCGTTGAGAACCAGTGATCCTTCGGTTCCTTCGATGAGAGCCTCACCCATGGTTTGACGCAGGTTTTCGGCACTGTGGTCAAGGCATCTGTTGCCATCGAAAAGGGCTTTCAAGCCGTTGGGGTGATCAAATAGGATGAAACCTGCATCCTCGCCAGCGATAAAGGGGTTAACTTGGCGCAAGTCCGCATAAACTGCGCTGGGCGCATCGAACAAAAATCGGAATGTATCTACCCAGTGAATCGCTGTTTCATGCACCAGGAAACGCGGCATTTCCTGAAAGTACGGCTGCCGGTCAAGGTAGGCTCGTGGTCCCTGTCCGTCGCCTGGCCGAAGCCGGAAAGTCGCTTGAAGAGGTGTGCCAATTCGACCCTCGGTCATTGCCACCTTGATCGCACGATACCAGGGCTGAAATCGAAAATTCTCATGCACGACAATAGTTGCGCCTACCGCTTCAGCCTCGGAGACGATCTTCTCCGCTTCATCCAGAGACATGCAGAATGGCTTTTGACAGATCAGCCACTTGATACCAGAGTTCAGTACCGTTCGGATGGCTTCGGCCTGCGCTACAGGTGGAAGGATGATGTCCACGAGATCTGGTTTTTCCGCCTCCAGCATTTGTGACAGATCATCGTAAGCGGCAAGTCCTGTTTCTTTAGCCTTGTTGATATCACGGTTGCAGGACGCTATCGGAACCGCTCCGGGCATTCGGGACCAGCTTTCGTAGTGGAACCTGCTGAAATATCCCGCGCCCACACAAGCAACCCTGATGGTTTGTCGAGTATTCATGCCCGTAGTGCTTCCAATACCGATGCGGCTGCATCCTGCGTTCCGGCGGTGCCACCTAGGTCACGCGTCAGGTTCTGTCCGTTCGCAGTCACCTTTTCCACGGCTTCACGCAATCGTTCGCCGTCGTTGGACAGGCCTGGGTGATCATGGGTCAGCCCCAACCATTCAAGCATCATTGCTGCGGACAGGATCATTGCAAAAGGGTTGGCGATACCCTGTCCCGCAATGTCCGGAGCGGAACCGTGGCAGGGTTGGAATACTGCATGATTCAACCCGATATCCGCTGAGGGAGCCAGCCCAAGACCACCCATGAGACCGGCACCAAGGTCGGAGAGTATGTCTCCGAACATGTTCTCAGTGACCAAAACATCAAATTCCCAAGGTTTTTGAACCATCCACAGAGCGGTGGCATCAACATAAGCACGGTCTGCCTGCAATTCGGGATGATGGGTGGCTTCTGCATCAAACATCGATCTGAAAAACGCAAAGGCGCGGAATACATTGGCCTTGTCGACACATGTAACTCGCCCCCGGCCGCGCCCGGTTCTTTTGCGGTTCTGGGCAAGTTCAAACGCGAAACGGAATAGTTTTTCAGACACCTCACGCGTGATCAGCAAGGTCTCACGTGCTTCATGTTCGGTGACTTCGCCAGCGCCTTGGGTGAAGAACAGCCCTTCTGTGCTTTCGCGTATCAAGACAAAGTCGATCTCTTTTCCGGGAGGCAGTGCCAATGGGGTCATTTGTCCGCTGCTTACCTTTACCGGTCGTACACCAGCGAAAAGTCCCAGTTGCTTTCGCAGATCGATCTGCGGTGAAATCTCGGTTCCGTCCGGGTATCGAACATCGGGCAAACCCATTGCCGACAGCAGAATCGCGTCAGCATTGCGCGCAGTCTCGAGTGATCCAGCCGGAAACGATTCTCCAGTTTTGGCGTAGTGGCCTGCGCCTGCCGGCGCGTCTGTAAACGCCAGGTCGTAGGTAGGATTGCTGAGCGAGAGCTGGCGCAGGATTTCAAGCGTGGGGCCCATAATTTCTGGGCCAATCCCGTCCCCGTGGAACACTGCAATATCGTAAGTCTTTTTCATTTTGCCCCGCTTCCTTCCTGTTTCGCATTCATAGCGCGATCGCAGCTTTCACTACAGTCCGTTGACAACGCATTCTTTAATGTATACGCAAATAAATGCAATAATAAACGCGAAGTTGTTTGGGAGGACTTGGAAATGAAACTAATGCTAGGGCGGTTGGCGGCCGCAGCTGTGATGGCGACCAGTATTGCAGGCGCAGCTGCTGCGCAGGATTACCCCTATCGTGATATCACCACAGCTGTGGTTTGGGGGGCCGGTGGCGGTACGGACACGATCAACCGTATGATCATGGCCGAGATGGAAAAACACCTTCCGGTCTCGATCAATGTGATCAATCAAACAGGTGGTGTCGCAGGCTCCAACGGTATGGTCTACGTTATGAACCAACCAGACGATGGCTACACACTGGTTGGTCTGTCTGAATCGAATGTCACCGCTGCTGTGCAGGGTGGTTGGGATAAGAAATTTGACTTTTGGTATCCATTCATTGTTGGCGGATCACCTGATCTGATCTCGGTTCCGGCGGACAGCCCTTACAATACTTTGGAAGAACTGGTCGACGCCGCGAAAGCTGCTCCGGGCACTATTCCAGCCGCGGCTTCGGGCGCAGGTTCGATCCACCACTTGAACCTTCTGGCCATCGAAAAAGGGTCCGGTGCAGAATTCAAGTTTGTTCCATACAAAGGCTCCGCGCCCGGGCAGGAGGCAGCGATAGCGGGTGAAGTTGCGTTGGTTGTGACGTCAATGGCTGAGCAGGCTCCGTTGATCGAAGGCGGTCAACTTAAACCGCTTGCTATGTTGACGCCCGAGGACGCGCAGATCGCAGGGGCAACCGTGCCGTCTGCCTTCGGCATCTATGACGGTCTTGATCAGTATCTGCCGCTTAAACAGGCCATCGGGTTTGCTGTTCACAACTCGGCCGGGGAAGACGTTAAGGCTGCGTTGGGCGATGCGTTCGAGCAGGCTATTGCGTCTGACACTGTCGCTGAATGGGCTGCGGCAAACAATTACGACGTCGGTGGTCAGCACGGTGAAGAGGCTCAAGAGCTGTTTGCGAACCTCGAAGCTACCTTTGCCTACACCTTGCAAGATTTAGGCGCCGCGACCGTCGATCCGGCCTCGCTGGGTATTGAGAAGCCCTAATCCGATCACTTTTGAAAGGGCGCGCTGGATCGCGCCCTTTCCCTCAGGAGGCAGGCAATGGACAAACCTGACGAAACACTGGTCATGCGGACGCGCGACTTTTGGGCAGCAATTGTTCTTATATCAGTGTCCGTCTTTTTTCTTTGGAAGACGTTGGACATCCCCCTTTGGGGTGAAAACCGCGCAGGTGTAAGTGGGTCGGATTGGTACAACTCGGCTGCAATTGTGCCGCTGTTCATCTTCGGAGGGTTGCTTGCGTTGTCCTTCGTTTTGTTGGCTGTTTCAATTCGCTCAGGTGGAGCCCAAAGCGCGCTCAGTGCTTTGGGGATCGGGTGGGACAAGTCGGAGGCCTATCGAGCTTCAACAATAGGCCTGATCCTTCTTGCATATGTCGTTGGGCTCGTTCCCAGAGTGGACTTCATTTTGTGTTCTGGGTTGCTGATAACAGCTTTGACGTACGGCTACTACGGCGGCCATGCTCGGCGTGCTTTGGTTGCCTGTGTCGTGGTTGCTTCTGCCGGGCTTTTTGCGTTTGCCATTTTTCCCGCGCAGGCGGATTGGAATGCACACGGCGATGATTGGTTTACACTGGCCTTATGGGTCTCGCTCACACTTGTGGTGCTATCCAAAGCGGCTTCCGAGCCTGTTTTGCGGGTCGTGCCAATCGTCGCAATATTGGCCCCGCTGATCCTTGTTTGCGCGATGGCCTTTGTCTTCCACCAGAACGTTCCTGCGCGCGGCGGGCTTATCTTCAAGCAAATCGAATACCACTACTACGTGACGCTTCGTCCGCTATGGAAAGACTGACCGGATGGACTTTATCCTTTCGCAACTGGCCGGATTTGGGGCCGCTTTCGTGGGCCTGGCAGTGGACCCGCTGACCTATCTGTATTTGATCGCATCCGTTTTCCTTGGCATCACGTTCGGTGCATTGCCCGGCCTAACGGCAACCCTGGCGGTGACGATCCTGACAGGTTTCTTCGGCAACAAAATCCCGCTCGACTATTCGCTCATCGCTTTGCTCGGGGCCTATGTTGGTGCGATTTACGGCGGCTCTTATCCGTCTATTCTGCTGAACATACCTGGCACAGCAGCCAGCGCGGCCACGGCCATGGATGGCTACCCTCTGGCCAAAGCAGGTCGAGGGGGCGAAGCACTCGGGCTGACCACAACGGCCAGTTTCATAGGCACAGTTATCGGGACCATCACTCTTCTGATTTTTGTCTGGGCGCTTCTTTTGGTTTCAAAGAACATCGCAAGCCCGGAGAAAGCACTTCTGGCCCTTTTCGGCATTCTGCTTTCTGGCACTTTGATGAGCGAAGACCTGGTGATTAAGGGATGGATCGCCGGTCTGATCGGGCTTGCGATGTCCATGGTGGGCCTCGACCCTCTGTTGTCTGAGCCGCGCTATACCTTCGGCTGGTCTTACCTTATGAGCGGATTTCAGGTCGTGCCAGTTTTGATGGGGGCTTTTGCCATTCCCCAAATCATAGACGGTTTGAGGCACGTTGAGGCCGGCAAAGTTCTGGCCCTGAAAGGCCGCATTCTTCCGAACCTTTGTTCTATTCGGCGCTACCTGCCCACCATTTGCCGGTCAGGCGTGATCGGGACAGGGGTCGGAGCACTTCCCGGAGTTGGCGAAGATGTCGCCGGTTGGGTCAGCTACGGTGTTGGCAAGACCGTATCTACTGAGGGCAACAAGTTCGGCAAAGGGTCATTGGAAGGTCTGCTGTGTTCTGAGACCGCAAATAACGCCTGTATTGGCGGCGCGCTGATCCCGCTTTTGGTGTTGGGTATACCCGGTTCACCACCTGCGGCCGCTTTGATGGGCGCTTTCAAGATTAACAATGTGATCCCGGGGCCGACGATTGATCCCGAGATCATTCTCCGCGTGGTTGCAATCCTGGTGCTGGCATCGCTGACAATGTTCCTGATGGGGCTTTTCACCGCTCGGGTATTTATCAAGATACTCGCCATCCCGCAGACCATCTTCTTGCCCGTCGTGATGGTTCTGACAACAATCGGGTCATTCAGCGTTGGTGGCGGCATTAATGATCTCTACCTGATGCTTGGTGTCGGTGCCGTTGCCTATTTCATGAACCTGATGAAGTACCCAATCGCGCCGCTGGTGATCGGGGTTATTCTGGGCAGTCTGTTCGATGAAACCTTCCGCCGGTCGCTGTTCTTGTCGGATGGGGATCTTGCGGTCTTCTTTTCACGACCTGGTGCCGCCATTCTGTTGGTGCTCAACACTGGTCTGATCCTAAGCCAACTGCCTGTTGCGAAGCGCGCTTTCTCACGTCTGAAAGGACTTTCCGTCTGATGTTTGTGGTTACTGTCACCTTCACTCTCAAACCCGGTACGAGAGACACCTTCTTGCCGCTGATGGTCGAAAACGCTTCAACCTCTTTGCGTAAAGAACCCGGATGCCAGCAGTTTGACGTATGTCTCGGCGACGATCCTGAGACAGTTTTTCTCTATGAGGTTTATGATGACAGCGTGGCATTCTCTGCCCACCTAGAAAGCGCGCATTTTCAGTCCTTTGATACGGCAGTGGCTGATATGATCGCCACGAAGGCAGTTCACCAGTTCTCCGAGGTCATCCGATGAACGATTGGGAAATCCACGCCGTGAAATACGCGGATCGAAACGCCCGGACGCGAGCTGATAGTTTCATCATCGATGATAATCACGACGCTCCCCATGCGATGGACTATTTCGTTTGGGTACTCAAACGCGGCAACAAAGTCATTCTGGTCGATACTGGCTACGACTCCGATGAGGCCGCCGCTCGTGGTCGTCCCATCGCGATAGACCCTCGCGAGGCTTTGCGGCCCCTAGGCATTGCACCGGAAGCGGTGACTGAGGTTATCGTTACCCATCTTCATTATGACCACGCAGGGGGGCTGCATATGTTCCCTAACGCGAAGTTGCACATGCAGTCGGCGGAAATGGCCTTCGCTACAGGCCCCTGCATGTGCCATGACCATCTGCGCGCGCCTTTCACGGCCGGCCATGTCTGCGAGGTCATAAAGCGTCTCTATTCAGGCAAGGTCGTGTTCTACGATGGAGATGCCGAGATTGCAGATGGGATCACGGTGCACTGCATCGGTGGGCATTCGCGCGGGTTGCAATGCGTTCGCGTGAGAACGGCAGCCGGGTGGATGGTACTCGCCTCTGATGCCTCGCATTACTACGAGAATTTTATGGCGCGCAAAGCGTTTCCCATCGTCGTCGACCTGCAAGACATGATGGATGGTTTCGAGACGCTCGAAAAGTTGGCCTCGCACCCTCGACTTATCGTGCCCGGCCATGATCCACTTGTGCGTGAGGTTTTTCCCGTCGGAGCGGCCCCCCATATCCATAGGCTGGATTCCGGGCCAACCAAGGACATCAAACTATGAAGATCGGCGTCATAGCGGACGACTTTACTGGTGCGAGCGATATTGCGAACACCTTGGCGAAAGGCGTTAAGCCGGAAGGCGGATTAAGAACCGCGCAGTTTCCGGGTATTCCGAATATCCCAGCCGAAGAGGAGATCGAAGCAGGCGTCGTCTCGCTCAAGAGCCGCACTGCACCGGTCGAGGAAGCCATTGCAGACAGCCTGAGTGCCTTGCGGTGGCTCGCGGGTCAAGGGTGCCACCAGTTCATCTTCAAGTATTGCTCGACCTTCGATTCCACTATGGAGGGAAATATCGGCCCGGTTGCGGAAGCGTTGGCCAACGAACTGGGCGCGCAAAAGGTGGTTTTTTGCCCGGCCTTTCCGACAACGGGGCGAACGATCTATCAAGGCCATCTTTTTGTGCTCGGCAAGCTGTTGAACGAGTCTGGGATGGAAAATCACCCTCTTACTCCGATGACGGATGCCAACCTCAAGCGATGGTTGCAACATCAGACCGAAGAAGCGGTTGGGTTGGTGCCAATTGACACTGTGAAGCAAGGGCCAGAGGCGATTGCGACAGCTTTGCAGAACACCGACGAACGATTTGTGATCGGTGATGCGATTTCGGACGAAGATTTGTTGGCTTGGGGTGAGGCTCTAAAGGATGCCCAGCTCATTACTGGGGGATCCGGCCTAGCACTGGGGTTACCAAGAAACTTCTTGAGAGAGGCTTCATCCAAAAGTGTTGGCATTGCGTTCACTGGTATCGCTGGGCCCGCCGCTATCCTTGCAGGGTCTTGTTCAGGTGCGACACGCGGGCAGATCGATGTTCATGCGGAATCCAATCCGACGTTCGCCATTGATGTTCCAGGTGTCATGTCCGGGGAAGTGACCACGCAAACGCTTCTGGATTTCTTTAAAACGCATCCGGATCAGGCGCCACTCGCGTTTTCATCGGGAAGCCCGGATGATGTGCGCGCGATCCAAGGTCAATTTGGCCAAGAAGCCGTGGCGGAAAAGCTGGACAATCTCTTTGCAGATACAGCACGACAACTTGCCGAAACGGGGTACAAGCGCCTTGTGGTGGCAGGAGGAGAGACGTCTGGAGCTGTCGCCAAGGCTGTATCACAGGCACTGGGGTCACCGGCCATGTCAATTGGGCCAGAGATTGATCCGGGCGTGCCAGTCTTGAGCGTTGGAAAATCTGAACCCATTGCACTGGCTTTGAAGTCTGGAAACTTTGGCGCTCCAGATTTCTTCTCGAAAGCGCTGAAAATGATGGAGGCAGGCAAATGAGTTCTGAAGAACAGGCACTGCGACGGCAAATGTCGGAACTGTGCGCCTCGCTTTTTGCGCGTGGCTTTTCCGTCGGCACTGCGGGCAATGTCTCCGCGCGTCTACATGACGGGATCCTCATGACGCCAACGAATTCGACCTTCGGCGATATCGACCCAGAGCGCATCGCCAAGATTAGTTTGGATGGCAGCCACGTCTCGGGCGATAAGCCGACAAAGGAAGTCTTTCTGCACCAAGCCTTCTACGAGACGCGGCCAGAAGCGGGCGCCGTGGTGCATCTGCATTCAACTTGGGCCACTGCACTGTCGTGTTTGGAAGACACCGATCCCAATGACTGTATTCCACCGCTAACACCATACGTGGTGATGCGCGTTGGCACGGTCAAACTGGTTCCATACGTTAAGCCGGGTGACCCGAAATCCGGTGATTTGATCCGCGAATTGGGCGGCAAGTACAGTGCGGTTCTGTTGGCTAATCATGGCCCGGTCGTGTCGGGAAAGGACCTCTTCTCTGCTGTCTGTGCAGCAGAAGAGCTAGAAGAAACGGCCAAGCTGCTCGTGGCTTTGCGCGGTCTGCCAACCCGCCTACTGGATGCTGAACAAGTCACAGAACTCAAAGAGACTTTCGGAAGGATGTAGTCAGACACCGGTAGGGGGGAGTTTGCAAACTACTGGGCAAATCGTGAAGAGTTATTCGCAAACACGCTTGAGCTTAATCAATGCAATCAATTGCAGGAACGCACCGTTATGAGCGCGCTTACATGATGCTTAGGTTTGCGCATAACACTACGCTCACCCCATAAGTTTGCGTAGTTTGCCTGTAGTCTTGCGCTGCGCGATTCTCTGCCTTAGCGACGAATTTAATCAGTTTTTGTCGTAGTCATGCGGCCATGGTTCTTTGCGGCGCTCAACCCCACAAAGGGCCTCTCTAAGGCCCCTTGGGTTCCATGCGGCTTTTCTGCTTGGATTCTCGCGAAGGTCTGCAATGCGCTGAAAGCGAAGTTTGCAAATTCTGGCGGGCGGATGATTCAAATGACCGGCTGGAAAGGAGCAACGGACGTTTTGAACCCAATCCAGCCGTTTTTGCAGGCCGGAGTTCTCTGGTAGCGTCGGGTATTTGCCAAAATACCTACAGCTGAGACCCAATCGGTAAAATACTTAAAAATCCGGCAACTATGTGATCCCAGGTCGATCCTGTCGGTTCCGATTGGTACTCAAGAACGTTGCCATCATCGCCTCTTGTCGTCCATTTAAGCTGACCAGCTTTCTCGAGAGTCACGTTATATGTGTATGCGGGTAGCGCGTCGTCCAAGGCACC
Source organism: Ruegeria sp. AO1 (assembly GCF_056535985.1). Taxonomy (NCBI): domain Bacteria; kingdom Pseudomonadati; phylum Pseudomonadota; class Alphaproteobacteria; order Rhodobacterales; family Roseobacteraceae; genus Ruegeria; species Ruegeria sp. AO1. Next base: position 3,144,386 of record NZ_JBQFJC010000001.1, on the reverse strand, counting down.
CATGGTCTGTGTCGCCAATACTGGCGAGTCAATCAGAATTCCCATCTCGGTGTTGATGTTGACAGATCGCGGATCCCAGTTGAACGATCCTACGAACAAGTATCGGTCATCGACTGCAAATGCCTTGGAATGCAGGCCTGACCTGGATTGAGCCCAGTTAATACCGCGGCGTTGGACCTGATAGGCGTCCGGTCGCAGCTCATGGAGCTCTACTCCACCGCGTAGAAGTGCACGGCGTTTCTTGGCATAGTGCGCGTAAACGGGTGCGACGTCGTTAGATGCAAGTGAATTGGTTACAACCTTCACGTCGACACCACGGTTCTCCAGTTCGGTCAGCCATTTAACGCCGTTGTTGCGCGGCACGAAATAGGCAGAGACGATGTTCACTTCGCTGCTGGCATTCTCGAAGTACGGAAGCAATTGAGATGCCAGAACGGGACCTGAGTTCTCGAGACCTGCGGTTTTTGACGGCGGATCAGCATAGAGCTTCGCATGCAGCCAATCCAATGACAGGGCTCCATCTGCGAAGTTCTCTTGTGCCGACTTTCTGAGGGCCGCGCCATACTGCGTCTGCTTCGCTTCCTCGAACAGTTCGTTCAACCTGACTCGCGCATCACCAAGGTCAAATTCCTGTGGTTCTCCAACGACTACCCGAGCCGGAACGGCGAATTCGCTGTTCCAGTATGAGTCAAAGCTTTGCGACACCTGGCGTACGACGGGGCCTGCTGCCAGCACATCTAGATCAGCGTAGTTCATTTCTTCTCGCGCGAGAAAGTACTCGTCACCGATGTTTCTCCCGCCCACAATCGTGAACACGTTGTCTGCGGTCATGGACTTGTTGTGCATTCTGCGATTGATGCGTTTGAAATCGGTCAAACCTGCGATCAGAAGGCTTTGTTCCCGCCAGAATGGATTGAATAGCCGGATCTCAATATTTTTGTGATTGTCCAATGCGGCTGTCATCGCGTCATAGCTGGACGTATCCATGTCATCCAGCAACAATCGGACACGAACACCCCGATCGGCTGCCTGCAAAAGACTGGCGGCGAATAGGTGACCCGTTGGGTCGTCGTGTAGAAGGTAGTATTGCGCGTCTATCGTTCTCTCGGCCGCCGCAGCGAGCAATAGTCTTGAGACAAGAGCTTCTTCGCCGTCACTGATCAGCTTTACGCCCGACCGACCGTCTTTGGGATCGCCAAGCCGATTGGCCGCCCGACTGAGAGCTGTGCGCGAGTCCGCCGGCAGCGAAGCCGATACCGTCTTTTCAAATGTGCGAGTTTTGGGGGCGCAAGCAAGAAGGGTCAGCGTGCATAAAATACAGACCACTAACTTCCATCGTGTCATCAGCTTCCTCCATCCCCTAAAGTTAGGTGACTACGCCGAGACGGGTGATTGCAAGTCTGTTCTGTGAAGCATGAGACTGTTTCGCTGGGCGTTGTTTTGGTGAAACCCTCAGCTTTCGCATGCTGGCATGTGATTTTGACGCAATCTCAAATCAAACGTACTCTACCAGCGACCAAGTGCGAACGAGGACCATGCCTGATCCCGAACACAGAAATAACTCCGCTGCGGAGCCTTCGCGGCGTGCTGTGGCCGACGGTATCGGCGTGGCAACGGAGGAGTTCAAAATCTCGATGCCAATCGGGATCGGAGCTGTCTTGGCTGCTTTGGCTTCTTTGGCCACGTGCTATTCCGGGATTTTACTGACCTATTTGGTTGGCTACGAAGCGCTTTCCATAAACCCTCATGCGCAAGCGGTGCTCATGTGGGTGTTTGCATTGTTGGCGGTTAGTTTCTTATGGAGAGACCGGAAACGGCATGCCAAGGAGCTTCCACTCGTCCTTGGTGGGATTGCTGCCGTCATCCTGATTGTCACACTGTACTTCGGCTATGATGAACGCGTCGAAGCTTTGGCCTATGTGCTTTTGGTGATCGCGGCTTTGCTAAACCAGAACTTCATACTCGATGCTTTGAACCACACGGTTCGCAACCAGACGCATGAAATAGAAGCATTGAACGAAAGACTGACTGAGAAGGTAAAGCGCCAGGAAGGTGAGATTGACAGGCTGGGGCGTCTCAAACAATTCCTTGCGCCTCAAGTTGCGGAGCTTGTCGTCGAAGAAAACGCTGACGATCTTTTGAATACTCATCGTCAATACATCGCTTGCCTTTTTTGCGACATCCGGAATTTCACAGCGATTTCCGAGGCGATTGAGCCGGAAGATGTCATTACGCTTCTCCAGCATTTCCATGATGAGGTTGGCCATTTAGTTGCCCGACACAAGGGAACAATCGGATACCGAGCCGGAGACGGATTGATGGTCTTCTTCAATGACCCGGTTCCGTGCGATCAGCCCGTTCTGCAAGCCGTGCGGCTGGCCAAGGCAATAAGCGAAGCTTTCGAAGGAATCCGAGCACCCTGGCAGAAACTCGGACATGCGATGGGTTTAGGTATTGGGATCAGTAGTGGTTACGCGACGCTTGGGCTTATCGGGTTTCATGGTCGCGCCGACTACACGGCAATAGGTGGGGTTGTGAACACCGCATCTAGGCTTTGCGACTTTGCCAGCGACGGGCAGATCCTTTTGAACCAACGGGCGCTTCTAGACATAGAAGAACATGTGGAGACAGAAGAAATGGGAGAACGGGAACTGAAGGGCATCGGCAACCCTGTGCAGATTTTTCGTGTTATCAGCCTATCCCACCAAGCCAAATGATGCTCTATCTTTTTGGGAATCCAATGGATTTTCGTATTTTCTAGGTCTGCCTTACGCTGCTAGCGGCCTTTACGTACTTTTCGGAGAACGGCAGCACTGAACGCGCGGCGGCAATCCTACGGATCGCTAAACGCTACACTCAACGGGCGTAGCCGATGGATTGGAAGTTTTTTCCAAGCATCTTGGAGAAGTGACAAGTGGCGGAAAAACCGCGCAATACATCAAAGTTCACCGACCACTCGGCCAAGGAAATTTCGTGGTCGCTTTTAGCCATTTAAAACAAGACGAGCACGACTGGGCCGTTTTTGACCTATTCCGGCTCTAGGGTGGAAAGATCGTCGAACACTGGAGTGTTCAGGAACAGATTGGCCGGAAAGAGACTTGGAACAACTCTGGCAAATTCTAGGGGAGGTGAGCGTCATATTTTCTATGGCGGAGGCTGAAGATGAATTCTTTTCAGGGCAACGTCGCATTAGCGATGGTTCAACATTCCGGAAATCGAATGGTTGTATTTGATTGACCCCGCGCGATAATCTGATTGCATCAAAGGATTGGCCGAACACGTGTGGAGCTTTTAATGAACAGGTTGGCGCTGACAGCAATGGCATTGATCTCCACTGGCGCGGTGTGGGCTGCTGGTATGGAGCGGTGGGGTGAATCCGGGGACTGGACAATCCTGATTGATCCCGAAAAGGGCAATGGCTGTCTCGCGTGGAAGCCCTTTGAAGACGAAATGACTGTTGAAATTGGCGCGTCTCCCAATCAGGCTGGTGGTTTTTTTGCCGCCTATAATCCGGCCTGGGTGCAGATCGAGGACGGCGCGACCGGCATCGTAAAGTTCGACTTTGGTGATGCAAAATTCGAAGGCGAAGCGGTTGGTGTCTACAAGAATGGAGTTCCCGGAGGCTACGCCTTTTTCGACAACCCGGCGTTTGTGACCGAGTTTGGAAAACGCCAAAGCGTTAAGATTATTGGTGAAAGTGGCGCCGAGGTTGAACTCGACCTCAGCGGGTCTGCAAAAGCCATTGAGGCCGTTCTGACGTGTCAGGCCGAACAACCGGAACAACTGAAGAACTAGGTCGCGCCCGATTACTGCAATTGATTGATGTCCGGCACACAAGGTTGCCTGTTGACAGGCATAGCGTCAGCGCCCTCTGGAGCCTTGCTTCTAGACCCACCCACATCCAGCTTGAACTTTGGCGACGAAAGCTGACCCGTTACATCAAATGGCCAAGCACTCCGGGATAGGGGTTTGCCGACGCGACGAGGCTCCGCTCTTAATGCGATGCTATCGTTCAGCCAGTCCACTTGCCCCCTGGCCACCAATTGAACTGACCCTGTTTCGATGACGATGGAGTTTGAACTGACCCGTCCGGCCTGGATATCAACCGGGGCGACTACGCAAGTGATGTCGGTATAGCCTTGTCGGAACTCTTCTGAAAAGAGCCATGGGAAAATACCTAGCCCGGCCAACTCTAGTAGGCTGGTACTAATGTAACCTTGCGACATCGACAACGACGCATTGCCACGCATCGAATTGACGAAGGCCTTGCCCGAGGCGGTACTGCCAGAAACGTTGAACTCACCGCTCAAACGCCCATAGGCCTCAATACCAATGCCCAACTCATCAAGGATCTCACCGAATTCCCATCCCGAGGTCGATCCCGATAACGAAAGCCAATCAGGTGAGTCAATCAGGTCCATGACAGCCCGCAGGCTGAAGTTTCCGCCACCATAAGCCATCTGAAGAGGCCCGAAATCCACGGTTCCGTCTTTGGCAGACAATTGGCTTGAAACAGACGTTACCCCTTGCTGGCCTACAATCTCTTTGAATTCGATCTGTACCTCGACGTCAGCTTCTCGCAGTACGCGCTGCACATCCAGAAGATCGGCAGGTTTCCCTTTTTCCTTTGGCAAAACCAAGGGCTGGACGTCTGTCTCCTTCGGCAAAACCAAAGGCTGAACTTCGGTTTCAGGTTCCTTTGTAGTCTCGCCTACCAAGCTTTTCAGTTGGTTCAGCACGGCAGTCAGGTTTTTCAGGTCGTTGAGATCGAGCCTTTCGCTCGTGATGTTGCCCCGAACAACAGAAGCACCCTCGGGAAATTTTGCGTCCAAAGCCGCAAGAAGATGCGAGGACCCTGCTTCGAACTGGATTGCGGCATCAAAGTCCTCGCCCTGTTTGGAGGTTTCAGCATTGATAGCTAGTGATCCGATTTCGACAGGTTGCAGATTCACTGCGGTCAGAAAATCCGCGCTGTCGTCGACGTCCAATTCCACGTCGAAATCGAGACCGGCAAGGCCTCTTATCTCGTTGACAGATAGTGCGAGATCGAGTGCCCAGAGATCGGTGCCGTAGGTGGTCGCGTTAAACCTGTTGAGTGAAACCGGCCCACCCGCGTTGGATATGTTGAAATCGGCTTTGATGCCGCCGAACTGGTCAACGTAGTCTTCATCGAGGTTGGGCAAAATCAACTTGGCGGGCCCGTTTAGCTCCCCATCGAAAGTCACGTCCTGAAGCTGAAGCAGATCGAGGATTTCACCTTCGGCTTTCAGGACAGGCTCTTCAATTGGACCCGCTTGTAGTGCAATGCCCAGCATGGCAAGCCGTCCGTCTGGCATGCGGCGAATACTTTCGATTGAGGCTGGGCCGATTACGTCCAGCCCTTGGTCGAATGCATTGGTTTGGAACAGCAACTTCTCAAATTCGAAGGAAGCCAGGGATCCGACCATATGCATTTCAAAGCCAGTGAATTTAAGTTCCTGGATACTTTTTGCTGCTGGCGGCGGCTGTCCTTCAGGATGAAGCCGCGCGTTGAAAAGCAGATCAACGCCCTGAGCGGTGTAGAGGTCATCTATTGAACCCTCAGCTTCGAGTTTTTGCCCATCCTCCAGGCTTACAGTTGTTGTAAACGCCTCGATCTTCAGAGCGTCCTGAGACACGAGCTCTGCTTGCAGCTGACCATTGCCTTCCAGAACGCGTTCCAGCCCGATGACGTCCAGAAAATCACCGAACTCACCTGTGTCCATTTCTAAAACTGCGCGATAACCGCCCCCTTCGTCTGCCGAGAAGGGCTCGCCATCGTAGCTTACGGTCATTTCGCCAAAACTGGCGCGTGTCGTAAACGGTGCGGCGTGTGGGTAGTCGCCTTCGATTTCGAAAACCTGACCGTTGACGGAGCCGGAACCAGAGACATTTGTTCTTTGTCCATTATCTACTTGTTCGAGCGCGAGTGACTGAAGGTCAAATACAAAAGAGAAGCCCGAGACCTTGTCGTCAATGTTTAACCCGATTGACCTGAAGCTGACGTTCTTGTCGCTCAGGAAGTTCAGGATTCCACTGCTTTCCGTGTCGGTCTTATCGGTACCATCAGCTTTAGCGACGTCTTTTTGATCATCCGCTGATACAGTTTCCTCTGAAGTTGGCTTGGGTGTTGGCTCGCCTTTTCGCCAGCTTGTGGTGCCGTCTTCTGCCGTCAGAAGATTTGCTTGGAGGCCTTCCACGACGAGATTGTCAAAGTGCAGGCGCCTGTTGGCCAAAGCGGCAATATCCAGCTCCAGCTCCAGCAGGTTCAATTCCACAAGAGCTTCCTCCGGCATTGTCAGGCTCGGGATGACCACACCACCGACGTAAATGTAACTCGTGCGGCCAAGCACGACGCTTACATCATCATTGACAAGAAGTGGCCGACCAATTTGTTCCGAAAGAACTCTTTCCACAAGGTCGCGCCGCATGTCCGAGAACATCGGAGCAGCAAACAACAACCAAACAAACGCGACTGTTGCGAAAGCGAGAAGTGCGACAAGCCCAATTATCCTAAAAAGCCAAACCCTCATGCGCTCCCCTATCGCCGCCTTCGCCGTTCAGTCTCTCACAAGCAGATATTCGGCCCACTAAACTGAATGCCCTTTCTGAACCTTATTCGGGTCAGTTGGGCCGTGTCACTATTCGTCTTTGATAGCCCCGCCAGTCGCTTTTATTCTTCCCATCAGTACACTTGCCCTATTGGTCGTAGCCTCTTCGGAAGTCTTGGTTGGTCCAAAAATCTGAACGTCATCGACCTCCAAAGTAAACGCAGCCTTCATGAGGACGGGACCATCAACAACCAGCATTTCTTTCTGCGTCGGGTCGATCCTGATTTGACCGGTTACAACGATGGGCTCGTAAACCGTCGAGGGCTTCCAGGAATCACTAAGGCGCAAACGCACCATCTGGTTCGGAGGCGGAGGCGGTGCGTGGCTGCACATTCCACGTTCCGGCACGATATACGCCATTTGGGAGCCATCTTTGTCGCGGGGTGCCGGGATCACAAATCCGCCCAATGAAACGGTCACGCCATCGATGTCAACATTGGCGGCCGTGCCCGCCATCTCGCGTCTTTCCATCACAACCCAGCGTTGGGAAATCAGCCAGTTCGCATCAATTCCTCCCTCAGCAAGAGTTGCTTCGGTCGCCTCGATATCCACTTGAATCTGGTCCAGCTGTTCTGGCGTGGCTCCGCCTTTTTCTTGCCGTGCGCGCAACCGGACCAATTTACGAAGCGCGTTAAGCTGTTTGTCAGTCAATTCAACGAAAGGATCTTCGTAGTCTTGAGCGGATTCATCAATCAGGTCTGACCACTCGACACGCGTGACCTCTGAATGAACCGGCAAAGCCAAAAAGCACGCGGCTGTTACTACAAAGGAAAGACGCATTGTCTTTTGCTCCTAAATTTCCGGCAAAGCAGCGCCCAATGCCACTTGCTTCGGCAGGTCATCATTAAGCTCCAACGGATTCCTGCGCGAGCACGACGCGTTCTGGCGAAAGGGTAGCAAGCGCAAAAAGTACAAGAACGGTTTTTCCATCGCTAGGCCTGGTGTCCGGGTTTTGACCTTGGGCCGGGGTTCACAGAAAGGTCGCCCCGGCCAGCGTCAGGGCAAACGAGGTAATTCTTGCCCTGAAACATCGTACTTTCGTCTAGTTGAGAAGATCACCGACGATGCCGACGGCATCAACAACGGTAGACAGATCATTCGTAACTTCGAGGACTTCACCATCGACCTGAATGTAGCGGTTTCCGTTGCCCGGCTCCTTCAGCTTCCATTTGGAAAGGTCCCCGATTTCCTCGAACTCCAGATCAGATGGGAGCTTGGCACCGCGCGTGTAGCGCTTGATCTGACCAGGTGGCACAGCCTTTGGACCTTTGCCGGGTTTGTCTTCGATCTGAATGCTGACATCACGGTCCTTGCCTCCCTTGTTCGGCTTCTTACCCTTGTTGTCTTTGGCATAAGCATCGCTGCCTCCAAGGATGAAAAACACAACTGATAAGGCTGCGAGAATTCCGTATACGATCTTCATAGACTGTTCCTTTGCTTCCTAACTTCATTCGACCGGAGTTGAAAATTCCGGCACGCGCTTCAGGGCTTCAACCATGTCCGCGCTCGTCATCAGTTCGATGAACCTGTAGTCTTTCAGAACCCCTTGGCTCAGACGCGAAACATACATGGCCTGCACCATGCCCGGATCGTCTGGGAAACGGACGGTGATGTAGTTCTTGCCATCGGCCAGTCCCCAGAAATAGCTGATCATCTCACCGCCCATTGCGGCGAGTGCAGCGCCCATGTCCTTTTCCCGGTCGGTCGGGTTGTCGATCATGATTTGCCAGGTATCGGGGTTTGGTTCCCCGATCCCCAGATAGTATCGGCTTTGGGTTTGTTCCGCTGCTGCTTCAGTAACGCCGATCCCAAATACGCAAAGAGCTACTGCGATTACTTTGTTCATTGATCGCTCCCCTGTTCAGGATCGACGATGGAAGGCGCAGGTGTCAAATTCCCGCATACTCCGCTCACTCGAGTGTATTCTTGTAGAAGACGCCATCTTTCATGATCACGCGAATGGTCTCGAACCCCCGATCCCGCGGTGCTGCATCAAACCACTTTGGATTTGCTCCAAGAACCGACAGGTCCTCCAGCGGATTTCCATCGACAATCAGGATGTCTGCATAGGCCCCTTCTTCGATCACGCCCAGTTTGTTGGGATAAGGGTTCCGACGCCCTGTCAGTTGAGCGAGTTCACCACCAGTCGAGGTCGCTGCAACCAGGAAAGCATGGTTTCCCAGCAATTCAGCGAAATAGTACTTTTCAAAGTCCCGGTGTGCGCGGCCAAATCCAATGGTGGATAGCACGGTGTCGACGTTATGCACGATCTTGGGCTTGTACTTCTTGATGTACTCAATGACGTTTTCTGACCCGACCAAATATTCTTCCAGTTTCGGCTTAACTGTCGGCATAGAGAAATTGGGGTGATCAAGCAGCGCTGGATCCATTCCAGCTACATTCAGGGCCCAGAAGATACCTTCATCCGCAATACGTTTGACGGTCTCTTCGCTCACCATCTGAGCGTGCTCCAGTGACTTGACGCCCGCGTTCAGAGCCATTGTGACCGTTTCGTCGGTATAGGCGTGGACAGTCACATATGTATCAAAGAACGACGCAGCCTCGACCGCTGTCGAAATCTCATCAACGTTGTAAGCAACGGACCAGAGCGGATCGAGCTCGGATGACACACCGCCACCGGCCATCAGTTTCAGGAAACTCGCCCCGTGCGCGAAGTTAAGCCGCGATGCCTTCCGGATTTCCTCGGCACCATCAGCAATATAGGACAGGTTGAACGTATTGGCGACGTCGTCCGATCCCATGTTGAAGGTTCGCTGCTCGGGGTTTCGCCAGTCACCATGCCCGGATGTCGGGCCGATGGCCGCACCTGACGCATAGATACGTGGCCCGTCTACAATCCCCTTGTCGATCAGTTCGCGCAGACCTGATCCCATTCCGCCGGTATCCCGCACCGTGGTGCAGCCGTCGTAGAGATAGTCGCGGGCATTTTCGGCTGCTGTGGCCCCGATTTGATCCCATTTGGCGGCCTGAAGGCCCGAGAAGGATTGCACGAGCCCTGTGGCATAAAAGTGCACGTGACTGTCAATCAAGCCCGGCATCAGCGTGCGCCCACCTCCGTCAACAAGCGTCGCGTCAGGCGCATCAATACCGTCGGTCGAGACTGTCTTTATGAGATTGGCTTCAACCAGAACATTCGCGTTTTCGATCCGCTCTTCACTAATTCCGTCAAAGATATGCACGTTGGTGAACAAGGTTTGTGGGAGCGCGTCCTGCGCCAAGGCACCGCTTGCTGCCATGGAAACAAGTCCAGCGATTGCTGTCAGTGAGGCCAGTATTTTCACGTGTCAGTACTCCCATTTTCCAAGTTAAGGGAGCGCGGGATTTCGAGGTAAATTCACCCCGCGCGACACTCAATCGAGTGTATTCTTGTAGATCACGCCATCTTTCATGATGAGGTCGATGTTGTTGGTGTAGTCGACCAGGATCTCGGCATCTTCGACCGGGTTTCCTTCAACAAGCAACAGATCGGCGTATGCGCCCTGTTCGATCACGCCCAGCGGGCCTGCTGTGTAGGGATTGAGTTTTCCTGACAGTGCCAGAAGTTCGGCCGATTTTGACGTGGCCTGTTGCAGGATTTCGTACGAAGTCCACGCCTCCAGCCGGTATTTGAACTCGTCATTCTGCTTGGTCAGAGCCACCGGGTCGCCGATGATGTCGGTCGAGAATGCGACGTTTTCGATCTCATATTCTTGCAACAGTTTCATCTGGTTGCGTGCACCGGCCTGAACATCAAGGAATTTGGGCGCTGCCGCAGGGCCAAGCGCCTTCTTCACAACTTCCTCATCAAGCCCAAGCAGGGAATAAAACGGGACAATCCAGGCACCAGAATCCTTGATGGCCTGTGCCGATACTTCAGTCATCAGTTGCCCATGTTCTATGCTGATGACGCCCGCTTCGAGCGACCGCAGGATCGAGTCGTCGTTATAGGCGTGGACCATGACATAGGTTCCCCAATCAGCCGCCGCGCGAACCGATGCCTCCAACTCTTCCGGCAATCCTTGAACAGTGTGCAACGGATCAACCGAAGATGACACACCACCGCCTGCCATCACCTTTATTTGCACCGCGCCCATGCGCAGCGCTTCTCGCGTTGCCCGCAGTACTTCGGGCACGCCATCGGCCAAGAACTCGACATGCTGGTTGAAGAAAGACGGCTGCGCCCCCATGAAGTTCGGGTGGGGTTCGGTATAGACCCGATGCTCGCCATGTCCGGAAGTCTGCGAGATGACCGGCCCTGATGCGTAAATCCTTGGCCCTACGGCCTTTCCACGATCAATAGCTTTTTGCAGACCAATTGCGGGGCCACCCGCATCCCGAACGGTTGTAAAACCACGCAGTAGCATTTTCTCGGCTTCAATTGTGGAAACCGCGCCCCAATACATCCAGTCAAAATTGTCCCTCAGGTCCGCGACGGGCTCGGTGATTGCCATATGTACATGCGCATCGATCAAGCCCGGCATCAGCGTGCGACCTCCGCCGTCAATGATCTGGGCATTGGCGACGGCCAGTGGTTCCACCGATACTTCTGCGATCAGGTTGTCTACGACCAGAACGTTTGCGTTCTCAATTCGCTGTTCATCGACACCGTTAAAAACGTGCACGTTGGTAAATAGGATCGGAAAGCTCTCTTCCTGCGCCAAACCTTGGTCCGCGATTGCCAGGCCTGCAGAAAAGGCTGTCATGGCCACCAGGTGTTTGAATTTCGGTGTCATTGAGGCCCTCCAAATACGAATCACAGATGTATGTTTCTGAATATGATTTTAGAGTGATTGCCGGATTTTGCCTGACAGTATGGCGGGCTTGGCCAAATTGATTTGGCATTCTGCATGCTTTTGGCACCTTTTTGTGTGCTTTCTGTCTTTCTGTCGTTACCTTCATGATATTTGAGGTCGGCATGGACGCATTTGACCAAAACGCCAAAAAGGCCTTGCCGTTGGTTCGGGCATCAGTTGCTGCACCCGTGGTAGCTGCTTTGCGTGGCGCCGGTGTTGAACCGGCTTTTGTTCTGGACCCTCTGGGCGTGAGCGAAGCTCAGGTGATGGATCGCCAGAATTTCCTGCCACACGAGACGATTTATAAAATCCATCAAGCCGCTGCTGACGCAACATCACCAGACTTCTGCGCGCAAGTTGGTCAATCAATTGACCTTGTTCGGTTTCTGCCTCTTGGTGACATGTTGGCCGAGGCGTTGACGCTGGGCGACTTCTTTACGCGCTACACTCAAGCCGTCTCGAAAGAAACCAACGCTGTCACACAATCGCTGCTTGTCGAAGGTGAGCACGCTTATTTCAGTGCCAAGCGGAATTTCAACATTTCGGTTTCGCCCGGACAAACCGACGCATTTCTGGCGAGCATCTGGGTATCCTTGCTGCATCGGGTTCTCGATTTCAGGTGGGACCCGAGCCAGATCATTTTACGGGTTAGCGAACCTGACGTGCTGCCCAAGCACTTTCATGGTGTTCAAGCCATCAAGTGCAGCCCACAGGGATTTTCGATCCGGTTTCCCTCACCCTGGCTGAGCCATAAGTTGCTCCCGGAATCACTGAAAAACCCGTCAGACCTGACAAGCGATTCCCTCGACCAGCATGCGCCTCAAGATTTCTTAGCCGGGCTTCAAGGCCTGATCCGGATTCATCTTGGCGATCCGGGATTTGGTGTTGAAGAACTGGCGCGCCTATGCGGTTTCCACCGGGAGACTTTGAACAATCGGCTGGCCCCTTATGGGCAATCAGCCTCTCAGGTCATATCTGGTGTCAAACTGGAAGAAGCAAAGAAGCTGTTGGGTCCGGTAGGGAAGTCCGTTGGTGAGACCGCATTGCGGCTTGGTTACGCAGACTCCACCGCATTTTCGAGGGCCTTCCGAAAATGGTCTGGAATGTCCCCGTCGACTTATAGGAACGAGGTGAAAGGGCGGGGCTGACCAGCTCGGTTCCAACGCTGATCAAGGTTTCTGTTCTTGTAACAAGACTGTACCAAATACTGGTCTTGATGCTCGGCAAGAAGATCGGTGAGCTAGTCCCAAGTCGTTGTCAGTTGCCTTGCATCCTTCTCGAAGGGACTGGACTCTGCTAGTCAAAGTGCAACTTTGATTGAGAAATAATGCCTATAATTGATGGGTTTGCCTGACAACTGCCAGCAATTGAATAGGCTCTTTGAACAGAGCAGCGTTTTGGGTAAATTGTGCAAACTTTTGCGCAAACGGCGCGCAAGGCTATGGGTGTGTACTCAGTTGTTTTCTGAATGTAGTCAGTGACGGCGGCGCAGCGTTCCGCGCTCACCTACACAAGATTTAGGTGTGTGAAATGCAATTCGTAAACCTACAATCCACCAAACCGGGTCACCGCTGCTTTCGTTTGACCGATATAATGCAGCCAGAGTGTTTTGGATGCCTTGCAGGTACATCCCGTGCCATTGCGTCCACGTTTCCAAGGTGCCGCAACGCTCCGTTGTTCAGCAACACGCCTCGACCAGCATCATACCGGCGCTGTCCAAATCCGCTGGCAACGCATTCCCAGTTTTCCTTGGCCGCAGCGTTGCGGAATCTCGGTAGGTCGTGCGGGTCATGCCGTCCAGGTGTCGCTGCGACATGATCGTGTTTCTTTGAATTGCTTTGGTGGGTTAAATGGTGGGTCACTTGTGTTGAGCCAGGTTGCTGAACAGTACCGGTTGTCGGCCTCGGCCTTGGGCGCATGATTGTCACGACACCTTGTGGGTTCTGATGTCCTGGGACGGCTACATGAGTTGCCGTGGGTCTTGGCGTCAACTGTGGAACCTGGCCAGGAACCGCGATTGGAACCTGATTGGGGGTCGCGGTTGGGACAAGCGGTGGCACAGCAGGTTGGCCGGTAGGCTGAGGCGGGATTTGACCAGGAACGGCGACTGGTATTTGGTTGGGTGTCGCTGTTGGCACAAGTGGCGGTACATTGGGTTGAGGCGGAACCTGGCCAGGGACAGCTATCGGAACTTGATTAGGAGTCGCAGTCGGAACTTGCGGCGGCACAGTAGCCAATGGCGGAACCTGATTGGGTACGGCTGTCGGAACCCGGTTTGGTGTCGGATTTGGCACCAAAGGCGGAGCTAGGGTCGGCGCTACGACCAGCGTTGGGACTTGACCGGGAACCGCTATCGGCGTCGCGATAGGAACCCGACCGGGAATTGCGTTCGGGACCGCGCCCGGCGCAAGGACGGGCACAGCAACGGACGTGGGCGTTTGCGGCGTTCCTCTTGGTGGCAACTGATTTGCCACCGGCTGCGTTGGGCCGGTAATTTGATTGCCTACCCCTTGCCCACCGGCCTGCCCACATCCTTGGCTCGACCGGTGCGGATTCCCTACGCCACGGCACCAACCGTAATGATTTCCCTGCGCGGCGACCTGCGTCGCGGCCAGTTCTGCAAACAAACAAGCTGCGGCAATTAAAGCAATGCGGTTCAGTTTCATAACATCCTCACCAACTTGTTGTCAGAGCAAGATACGCGCCAGGATCGCCAGAGTCAGTCAACGGACCGTCTCTCAAAGGGACACCGACATATCCGGACAGGAATAAGTTTTGCTTAAACTCAATGTCCAAACCCAGACCAGTCGAGGCCAGTGTAGCATTATCAACTTCAAAACTCGCAGGGTCATTGTTCGAGATGTAGCCCACGTCGAAAAAGACAAAGGGCGTTAAGCGATGAATGCTTTGGGAACTTGGAAAATAGGAGTGAGACACTTCGAAAATCGCGGAAATCCCGGAATCACCATCCACTTCGTCAAACCGATATCCACGCAAAGCATAACGATCACCAAGGAAGTACTCCTCGACCGAGGGCAGCCGATCGGTTGTGTACTGCCCCCAAATCTCAGTGCGCCAAGCTGTGTTGGGCGACAAGCTCGATAGCGGGCTTTCGTATCCAATGCCGCCCCGCAGATGCCAGAACGAAGAGTCTCCGTCGTCAAAATTCGCGTCTGTCGTGTCGTTGTCATTGTCACCAAAAGACAAGGTTAGCCCCGCTTCCAGAGCTTGTCCTTTTGGATAGTTTTGCCCGTAAAGATATGTCAGGCCAACGACACTTGCGTCACTGGATAGTGGAACGCCACCACTGACTGAGTCCGCTTCGGAAATGCGATAATCCAGCAGAAGGTACCCATAGCGGGCCACATCGCGGATCACGGGATATCCCAACGCGACGGTGAAGTTCTCGCCATCAACATCTGTTCTTGCAAAATCACCCGAGAGGTCACGTTTTGCGTTTATGTTTCCGTAGAAAATCTCACCGTACAGACCATTGCTGTTCAGCGGCGTGCGATAGGTAACAGCGCCCCACAATGAGTGTTCGTCGTCTTTGTCCCAATTGTAGTTGCCTGACCCCTCAAATCGAAGCAAATCCCCGACGGTCAGCGTCGAAAAAAATTCTTGTACGATATAGAAGCTGAGCGCTTCTCCAAGCTCACGCGGAGGGTTGTCGAGTGTCGCGCTGCCGGCTTGTTTGCGCAAAGGCTCTCCCAATACCCTCAGCCGAGCACCAGCTTGATCCGGGTAATCAAGTTCGGTCGACACGTCCAAGTCGGGTATGTCCTCGGCCAACATAACGGCCCGCTCAAATCGTTTGAGAGTTATGGGATATGCGGTGGTGAGGGGGCGAAAGATCTTTTCCAAGGTTTGGAACGTGCGCGTATCTACACCTTCAATTTCGATGGTTTGAATACGCCCTTCATCAACAACAATGCTCTGCCCATCGGGACCAGGCCAGGCTTCAGCCAAGAAGTAACCGTCCTCTCGGTAGATCTGCGTTATCGTTGATGCGACATCCACCGCTGTGATGCGCCCCGACCGATCAAAGGCCAACTGACCTGCAAACGTTAACAGCTCATCCGTATCATACACCGTTACGCCGCTGACAGAGTGCTGAGATGCTATGTCCCAGGTTTGGGCCAAGCTGTATTTTGGGACTGATACAATGGCCACAAAAGTGCAGATGATCGCAAATACAACCGAGTGTGATACGGGCATTTTCCACAACCTTAGCATGATTGAGCAAGTTAAAGCCCAATCCTATTACGAGGTTAGAATGTCTGAGCTTACCGGTATTCAAATTTGATCACGACTGGTGCTTTCGAGATACACAGCGAGCAGACTACAATGCGCCTTCGTCGCCCAGGAACTCGATACCAGCCGTCGCGCCATCGGTGTAAGCAATACAATTCCAAGGAGCGCGATCCTCACCAACACCGACAGTGACTTGTGTTCCAGCTTCGCTAAACGCGGACGAGAGAACAACGACTTGCGAATTGTTCGTGGTTTTGGCCACATCTCGCAAACATGCCTGCTGAGCAGGTGTGGGTTCGGCAGATGCGCCCGACGTGCTCGTTTCGTCACATGCCGCAAGCAATGCAAACAAAGTTGTGCCTGCAATCATCACTGTCTTTTTGGTCATTTTCTTCTCCATCAGGGTCCTTCGAACTTAATGAATTTGGACACTCCTTTTTGAAGCGCCCGCTTCTATTCAGCCAATTGAGTACAGCTCGATCCGGTGCCCACCTTTCCCAAAACCTTGTCGCCAACGGATTGGTCGGCAGAACGATATTGAGTTGATTGCCGGGGCCGATAACAACGGGGGTCAAATAAAGCTTAGTCGAATTCGCATGTTTGAATCTTATTTTTCATAAATCAACATTTTTTCCGCGCGTAAATTTCGCTACCTTTTTGAAAGATAGGTTTTTGGCGTTCAAACAAAAATAGAAGGCGGGAAAACCCAGAAGGGCGAAGGTGTGCTTTTGGGTCCGCGAGGCGTTCTGAGGCCGCGCAGAAACGAAGAAAGGATTGAAAAATGGGATTTGGTGAAGCCGTCAAAACGTGTTTCTCGAAATACTTCCAGTTCTCCGGTCGGGCTATACGCTCAGAATACTGGTGGTTCTTCTTGTTTGTGGTGCTCGTGAGTGCTGCTTTGGCTGTGCTGGACACGATCCTATTCGGGACCGACCCCGAAACGGGGCAGGGATCTCGGGTTCTGTCCTCGGTTTTCCAACTGGCCGTTCTCATACCAATGCTGGCCGCCGGTTGGCGGAGGTTGCATGATACAGGACGACCTGGCTGGTACTTGCTACTGCCGATTGCGCTCAGCATTACAACGCTTTTTGTTATGCTGGGTGGGGTGGCGTTCTTTTCGGTATTGGAGCAAGGGACCGAAAATCCCGATGCATTGCGAGGACCTGCGGCCGTCCTGGGCGTTACCGGTATTGTTGTTGTCTCAATTCTTCAATTGGTTCTGTCCATCCTGATGATCTGGTGGCTGACGCGACCTTCCCAAGAAGGCGCAAACGAATACGGCGCACCTGTTTCCTAACTTTTTCGCCCGGGTAACGGGCCGGAAACCCTGGCTGAATGACAGTACGAACCACAACACCATGGAGAGAGAAAATGAGTTTCAAAACGATTTCCATTGGAACACTGATGATGGCAATGGCGACCACAGCATCAGCGGAGTGGTCGTTCAACTCCGGGCCTAACCCTAATGCTTTTATTCAAACCGGAAACATGACGCTGGAACTTCAGTGTAATCGTATCCGCTTTGCTCCGGCCGGATATGAGGACAGCCAGGACATCGTGGAAAAGCAGGGGCTCTCCATTCGATTTTTGAAGAACGGCACCACCGAAGTTGGCGCATTTCAGGTTGGCGCCGAAAACGCTGCCTTGCAGATCGTCGACAATTATCCTGTCGAGGTCAGTTTCAATAGTCAGGAGGATTATGGTTTTGTACTGGACCAACTTGCGGCCAATGCTTCAGTTAATCTGTCGATGATTGATCAAGATGTCAGCTACGGAATCTTTGACTTGAAAGGTTCCAGCACGGCAATTCAGTCCCTTCGTTCAGTCTGCGATTCAG
Organism: Ruegeria sp. AO1; assembly: GCF_056535985.1. Taxonomy (NCBI): domain Bacteria; kingdom Pseudomonadati; phylum Pseudomonadota; class Alphaproteobacteria; order Rhodobacterales; family Roseobacteraceae; genus Ruegeria; species Ruegeria sp. AO1. The sequence continues at coordinate 3,126,873 of NZ_JBQFJC010000001.1, read as the reverse complement.
GTACTAGCCAGGGGGCCTCCTACGAACCCCCAGAAGGCATCGTTTATTGTGGGGGCGGAGCGGTAGAGCGAGTCATCGAACCCGTAATTTTGGATAACCCGGAGGGAGAATGGGACGCGCGAGTAACGGTCAACGGCGAGTCGATCAGAGCCATGACGGCCTACAGTTACTTCGGAAACTATGAGCCGCCCGCCGGATTTGTCGTTGCCCTGCTTGGGGAAGACAGGTCCGAGTTTCTGATTTTTAGCGAAGGCTCGTCAAACTGGCTGGAGTACGGGGACTACAGGTATGATCAATGTAATTGATCCCACCCTCCAGCGGGCACCTTATCTTGTTTCCGAAGGCAGCTCGCCGAAAAACAGTCGGTAGTCTTTCGCAAACTGGCCCATATGCCAAAACCCGTGGCGGTTGGCAGCATCCGCTATTGAGCCATCGAAGGATCTGTTCAGAAGGTCCTCGCGAACCCGGTTCAGCCGGAGCCTCATGTAATATGACTTCGGGCCAAGGCCGAACTGTTCCTTGAAGGCGCGGTCCAATGTGCGCCACGAGGCTGCGCATTCCGAGCAGATCTCTTCGATTGAGATCGGGTCCTCCAGATTGGCAAGCATAAGATCAATTGCGCGGCTCAGGGCGCGCCGCCTGGTTTCGGCTTGGCTTTTGTCAAAATGCGCGTCCGTATCGGTCAGGATCTTGAGGGCCTCAAGCATCAGCGCCTCTTCAGTGTCCTGAGACCAGTTGGCAGTCGCGTCGTTCAGCAATCGGACGACGGCCCCCTGCAGTCGCGCCATGCTGGCCAACCCCGCTTTGGTGCCCAATTTGCGGGCTTCCGGTTCGTCGCCCTCGATGTAAAACCCGCAGGTTTCGGCCAGCTTTTCTAGCCTTTGGGTTGCAAACGAAACAACGCTTCCTGAAAACCCTGCGGTCGTGATGCCATCAAAACCATCCCGATCACCGAAGACCAGAAAGGCGCTGTCAGTGACGTCATTGGCCTGCCACTTTTCGATGGCACCACGCGTGGGGATGCCAAACGTTTTCCATCCGTCAGGCGAAACACCAAGCTGGTGGACACGCTGGTTCATCGCGATGTTGAGGGCAGAAACAGCCTGACCTGAACGCACGGTTATCGCTGTGGACAACCGCCCGGGATCGAGCTGCCGAAAGTCGATCTCCCAAGGCGTGAGCTCTCCGATTCTGTTTGGATGATCAAGAGATAGGGCCATCGCCGGTGACTCTCCGTCCCAACCGGACGGCGCCGCGTTTCGCATATTTGGCGAATTCTTGATGTGGTCCACCCCCAGATCCTGACAGTTTACCGGTAATGTAACGAATTCGATAGGTGGAATGTCAAGTGAAGCCGGAGTCTTCAAGCGATACGACAATGGGCCGCCCTCGGCTACCGAAGGGGGATGCCCGATCCGAACGGGTGGTGACGTTCCTGACGCCTTCGGAACATTGCCAGCTTTCAGAGCTGGCAAAACGATCAAATCAATCCCTTTCCGCAAAATGCCACGAACTGATCGTTCAGGCGTTGGAATCTACGAGTGTCAAAAGGAGGTCCGAGAGTGACTAAAGCCTTAGGTAAGACCAGTGTCGCAGCCTGTTTGTTTGCCATGCTGGGCGTCATGCCTGCAAGCGCGCAGCAAGAGGCGATCGTTCATGATGGTGAGTTCGAATTCCTGCGGGCCCAGTTCGGGGATCAATGGGACGCGCAGGATGCTGAGATTGAGGCCAGGTTGGCCGAGATCCGCGAGGCCAATGACGGCAAGCCTCCGAACTTTCTGTATATTCTTATCGACGACATCAGCTTCGGCCAGATGGGCGAGCGCAAGATGAACTATGTGATGGGGATCGAGACCCCCAATATCAACGACTTCGCCAGTGAAGGCATGTCGCTGATGCGCATGTATACGGAGCCCTCCTGCACGCCAACACGCACGGCCATGCTGACCGGTCGGCACCCGATCCGGGCCGGTGTAGAGGAAGTTAAGGTCGCACTTGTCGGCGAGGGACTGCCCGCGAGCGAGGTTACCCTGCCGGAGATTCTTAAACAGGCCGGGTACAACACCTCGCATGTGGGGAAGTGGCATCAGGGTGATATCGAAGAAGCCTATCCGCACAATCAGGGCTTTGATTACGCGGTGTTTCCGCTGCACCAGCAGGTTCAACTCAGCCTGATGACCCGCGAGGCCATGGAGGCCAACAACATGCTGGGATATCACTCCTCGGGGCAGAACAACCAGTTTCTGCTGGATGAACGGTTCAAGCCCTATGGTCTGGTCACCGGTGTCGAGGCACAGGCAGGCGGCACCGCGCGCGAAGTTGACATGGAAGCGGGCGAAGAATGGACGCAGGCCAAGTACGAACAGATGAACGAACGCTATCAGGCGCAGGCATTGGAGCAGATTGAACAAGTCGCCGCGCAGGATGAGCCGTTTTTTCTGCAATACTGGCCGCTTTACCCGCTGAACTTCGCCTACCCGGATCAGGCGCTGTCGCGGAACGGCGGCTTCCATGCCGACAAGCTGCAACTGCTCGACGGCTGGATCGGAGAGGTGCTGGCCAAACTGGATGAGACCGGCGAGGTCGACAACACCATCGTCATGATCATGGCGGACAACGGGTTGATGTATCACTACGAGGGGACCTCGGGCCTGAACCAGTTGATCTATCGCGGCGGCAAGACCCAGCATCTTGAGGGCGGGGTCCGCACCGATGCCTTCATCCGCTGGCCCGGAGTGATTGAAGCCGACAGTGCTGCCGGCGACATCTTTCACGTCTCGGATATCTACACGACGATGGCCCGCATCGCAGGTGCAACGGATTTCATCCCGCGCGACCGAGTGATTGACGGGATCGACCAGACCGCCCTGCTTCTTGAGGGTGAGGGCAATGGCCGCCGCGACTACGTGTATGTCTATGAGGGGCCGGTTCTGCGTTCGGTCGTTAAGCAGGAGTTCAAGATGCATCTGCCCGCGCCGGGTGCCCCCGGAGCTGCAGCGCCGACCTATAACGTCTATCGCGACCCCCGCGAAGAACACCCGCTGGTTGGATACTCTCTTTGGGCCGGTGCCTCTTTTCAAGATATGATCAAGCGCCATCAGAAAATGATCGCCAAATATCCGAACTCCGAGATCGGCAAAGATATCCCATATGGCGGCATCGAGAACCTGCGGCCTGAAAGCCAAGAGGCCCGCGAGGTGTTCATGAGCTGGCAAGAATAGCCTACAACGGCGCGCCCTTCGGGGCGCGGCGATCACAGTCCCGCTCGATACAGCAATGGAGAGAGACATAAGACTATTCAGATCTATCGGTGCTGCGACTCTGCTGTTTGTCGCCGGTACCTTTCATCCTGTTCTCGCGGCCGAAGATCGCGCCATCCCGCTAGAGGGGGTTTTGAATACGCGCGACCTGGGTGGCCTTACAACCGAAGACGGTCGCACCGTACGGGCAGGGCAGCTCATCAGATCCGGTGAGATCGACCAGATCAGCGCACCCAGCATGCAGCGCCTGGACGACATGGGTGTCAGCGCAATCGTTGATTTGCGAACAACGTCAGAGGCAACGGCGCATCCCGCGCAATGGCCTGAAGGAGAGGGACCCGCGCGCCATCATTTCCCGGTGATGGAGAATGAAAGCCAGATGATTGATGATATGCGTGCCAGCATCAAGGCGAGCACGGCAACCGAAGCAGAAACAGATGGTTTGTTCTTAGGGGCTTTTGGCTATATCGCAACTGACTACACTGAGGAATATCGAGATCTGTTCGATGTCTTGCTGGACCAGCCCGAGGGTGAGGCGGTTCTGTATCATTGTTCGGGCGGCAAGGATCGTACCGGTGTCGCGACCGCGCTCGTCCTGACAGCGCTTGGTGTTTCCAAAGACGAGATCCAATCGGATTTCATTATGAGCAATGCGCTCAAGGACGCGGACAACAAGGCCCAACAGATCGCGGCCGAGGTCAACGCGGCCGAAGGGACAAATATGACGTCGGAAGCAGTCTGGCCGTCGTTGGGGGTGCGAGAGGCCTATCTTGATGAGTTCTACAAGAGCGTTGAGGCTAGCTACGGCTCGGTGGAGGACTACCTGCGTGAGGGACTTGGGTTGACGGACGCGGATATTGAAACCCTCCGCAACCGGTATCTGAACTAGGCTGGCCGCGAAAATTCACTTGTGAAAACAATCGGTCGAAGGCTGGCGGTTTCGGACACCAAAGCCATGCGAAGCAAGCGTTCGTACCACATGCTAGCCAACGGGTTTTCACTGCGAAGGGCCTCAGGTACGTTTCTGCAAAAAACAAAACCGAGAGGAGGAAGAAATGCTGCGCTTTATGCCTTTGGCTTTCATCGCGATGGTGGGTTTTTTCCACTTTTCAAACAGCTCAGCTGCCAACGCACAGAACTTTTTGGATAAAGTGACAGAAGGGGTGTCTGATGCGGCCAAAAAGGTTGGTGATGTCGCTGAATCGGCAGGCGAGACCGTACTGCATGCAGCGGACGGTGCAACTGCGTCCGAGATCGACGCCAGTGTAGATGCAGCACTGGCGCAACTTCTCGCGAGTTCCCTTGAGGCGGCGGATTTGTCCAACAAAGCAGTCGCTGTTTTGGTTTTCCCCAGGATCACCAAAGGCGGCCTGATGGTTGGAGGTCAGTTTGGAGAAGGCGCGATGCGTGAAAACGGCATCACGACCGGGTACTACAATATTGCCGGTGCGTCCTATGGTTTTCAGGCTGGTATTCAGCATTTTTCCTACGCGCTGTTTTTCCTCAACTCTGACGCCCTCGCCTATATGCAGAACAACGATGGGTGGGAGGTCGGCAGTGGCCCCACGCTCGTTGGCGGTGATGAAGGCTGGTCGGCCTCGATGGGAACAAACGATTTGCAGGGCGACATCGTGCCAATCATCTTCGGGCAAGAAGGGCTTATGGCAGGCGCTGGTCTTCAGGGCACTAAGATCACCAAGATCGAAAAGTGAACTGCGGGGTGATTGCGTCACACAAGCACGGTTCGCTCATTTCTTGATACGAGGCACCCATGGCCTTTGTTCAAATAGTCCCGTTTGATCCGTCACGAGGGTCGCCTGCTTTCCGTCCGAAAACCTGACGACCTGGACAAATCAACTCAAAGTGCGTCTCCGGTCTATGGCTTTGGCGCTTGGTTGAGGACTTTGAACATGAAGGTTGTCGCCTCCAGTGTGGGTTCGAACGGGTTGCGGCAATAATTCGGAATCTCTCCTGCTGTTTGAAAGCCAAGACCTTGGTAGAGAATCCGCGATGGGTCGGTGCTGCGCGTATCGAGCACAAGCGTTGTTCTGCCCAGCTCAGATGAGCGAGCGAAGAGCGCGTTCATCAAGCTGCGCCCCAGGCCCTCGCGTCGCGCATCGGGATGGACCAAAAGCTTGGCGACATCGGCGCGGTGCGGCTGATTGGGCATTGAGGCCGGAATCAACTGTACCGTCCCACGGATACGCCCTCCGCTTTCCGCAACAAACAGGTCCAAGGCCCCTGCGCGCAGTTCAGGGCGAACGCGAGTCTCCCAATAGCGCTGGGCGTCTGCGTGGTGGAACGGCAAGATGAACCCGATACTCGCGCCCGCATGCACGCAACCATGCAGGATCTCGGTCAGGTCATTGAGCGCCGCGTCGAAAGTGGCATTGGTCAGTCGTGTGATCATATCAGTACCAGCATGTAGCGCGCGCCTCGGCTGGCGCCGGTTTCAAATTGTGTCGGGCCGGATAGGTGGTATCGCAGGCAGTCACCTCCACCGAGCGCGTGCGCCGTGCCGTCCACGGTGAGCGTCAGGCTTCCATCCAGAACGATCAGGTGGTGTTCCTGCCCCGGTTTCGGAGGCGTTTCGTACCGAACCACCGTATCCGGCGGCAGGTGGCATTCCAGCACCTCACCGCTCAACCCGGTGGAAGGGGGTGAGACGGATCGGCGCGTGAAACCTGTTTCCGGATCGCTCCATTCGGGTTGCCGTTCAAAGGGGACCTTGGTGTCGAAACTGTCCTCGACCATCATCAACAGGCGCGACATGGGCAGACCATACGCGGCGCAAAGTCGGCCGAGTGTTTCTGCCGTCGGGCTGACCCCAGCCTTTTCCATACGCGATAGGGTTGCCCGGCTGACACCGCTGTTGTCCGCCAGTTGATCCAATGACCAACCGCGACTTTGACGCAGCTCCTTCAGGCGGATGGCAAGGCGGTTCGTGAGGGAATCCAGCATTGATCAATTATGAGAATAGTTTCCGTATGTGGGAATAATAGCTTCAAAATATATTATTGCAAAAGAAAAAGGGCGCAGAATTTACCGCGCCCTTTATACTTCGTAGGTATGGAGGAGTCTTACTTCCAGCCAACCTCGTTAAAGGTTTTCTGCGCTTCGGGCAGGTTCTTGGCGACGGCAGACAGATCAACATCGTCTGCTTTGAAATCGCCCAGCTCGGCCACGGACTCGGAAACAGCGACGCCCTCAACCGTTGGGTATTCGTCGTTGCCGGCCGAGAAATACTGCTGTGCCTGATCGCTTGCCAGGTACTCAAGGAATTTGATGGCGTTGTCCTTGTGCGGCGCATTTGCGGCAACACCGCCACCCGAAAGGTTCACATGCGCGCCATTGCCGTCCTGATCCGGGAACACCCAGCCGATCACGTCACGCTCGGCCGAGACGCCATCGACGTCTTTCCGGATTGCGCGGGCAAAATAGTAGGTGTTGGACACGGCAAGGTCACACTCACCCGAAACGACGCCGCGCAGCTGGTCTGTGTCACCGCCTTGCGGGTCACGCGCCATGTTGGCCACGACGCCTTCGGCCCAGGTTTTGGCGGCTTCGGATCCGGCGTTTTCGATGATCGAGGCCAGCAGGGTCTGGTTGTAGACATTGGTGCTGGAGCGGATGCACAGCTGGCCCTTGTATTTGGGGTCTGCCAGATCAGCGTAGGTTTGCGGCGGCTCGGAGACTGCGTTCTTGTTGTAGAAAATGATGCGCGCCCGCTGCGAGAAACCGAACCACTGGTTGTCACTGTCCTGAAGGTTCGACGGGATACGCTCTTCCAACACGGCGCTGTCAATTGTCTGCAGCACACCCGCGTTCTTAGCGCGCTCAAGCCGCGAGGTGTCGACGGTCAGCAGAATATCCGCAGGGGAGTTCACGCCCTCGGCTTCCATACGCGCGATCAGCTCATCTGCCTTACCTTCGATTCGGTTGATGGTGATGCCGGTTGCATCCTCGAAATCCGAATAGAGACGCTCGTCGGTGTCGTAGTGGCGCGACGAATAGATGTTCAGCTCGCCTTCTGCTGCTGCAGATGTAGCGATCATGGCCGCAAGGCCAGCCGCGATACAGGTCGTGGATTTAAACATGATTGCTCCCAATATTGAGTATTCCACCGGGGTAAACCCGAGTTAAACACTCAATTAACGGATTGGATTTGGTTTGCAAGTAAAACCCGACAAAAATTGTGCGAAATCTCGGGCACTTTGATCAGCGACGCCGATCAAAGCCAGCAGGCACAAAAAAACCGCACCCAAAGGCGCGGTTCTTTCGAAGGATATGTGCAGTTCTTAGCCCTGGCGAGCTTTGAACTTGCGCTGCGTCTTGTTGATCACGTAGACGCGGCCTTTGCGACGCACAATACGGCAATCACGGTGCCGGTTCTTGAGCGAGCGGAGCGAGTTCTTGACCTTCATGGGTCTGTCTCCAATCTGCGGCGCCTTCATCAAAGACGTGGCCAGCGCCTGGGTTTGTCGGGTGCCCCGGCAAGCCGAAGCAGTGAATAGATGGTGGGCGGTACAAGGATCGAACTTGTGACCCCTTCGATGTCAACGAAGTGCTCTACCGCTGAGCTAACCGCCCACGTCCCTTTGCGTGTCCTGCCCCATAACGAAATGGGGCGCGGATACCCGCGCCGGTAGCGGGGTCTATAAAAGGAGTCGCAAAGGGGTTCAAGGGGTTTGGAAGAACTATTTTCCAGTCTATGTTAATCCCGAACACGGAGAGACCATGAAGAACCCTTCCTATTTTCTGGATATGCCCGAAAACCGCCTTTCATGCGTGGTTTTTTCATCGCCGCATAGTGGCCGTGACTATCCAGAGGCGTTTCTGACGCGCTCGGTTTTGGGGTCTGATGTGATTCGATCCTCGGAAGATGCCTTTGTGGATCAACTCTTTGCCTCGGCCTCGGATTTTGGGGCGCCGCTGATCAAGGCGGCGATGCCACGGGCTTATCTGGACCTTAACCGCAGCGCGGATGAGCTGGACCCGGCCCTGATTCAAGGCGCAAAACGGCAAGGGCACAATCCGCGTGTGGCCTCGGGGCTGGGGGTGATTCCCCGCGTGGTGGCGAATGGGCGGGCGATTTATCGTGGCAAACTAACCATGGATGAGGCGCGCCTGCGCATCGACACCTATTGGCGTCCCTATCACAGCCGCCTCAAGGCCTTGCTGGCGGAGTCACACGCGAAATTCGGGCAGGCGATTCTGGTCGATTGCCATTCGATGCCGCATGAGGCGGTGGCCATGGCCAGCACCGCGCGCAACACACGCCCCGAGATCGTGCTGGGCGACCGTTTCGGTGCATCGGCATCAACCGAGATCGTGGACCGAATTGAAGCTGCCTTTACCTCGGCGGGATTGGTCGTCGCGCGGAACGCGCCCTTTGCCGGGGCTTATGTGACCCAAACCTACGGCCGCCCCGGTCGTCAGCAACATGCGATTCAGGTTGAGATCGACCGCTCGATCTACATGAACGAAGACACGATCTCGCCCAATGCCAATTTCATGGCGTTCTCCAAGATATTGCGGCAAGTGATCGCCGAGATTGCCGAGATCGGTTCCGAACCGCAGCGGCTAGCGGCAGAGTAAGCCTCACCGCAGCGCGCGGCCTTTCACGATCGCATCACTTCCGAACCGTTTGCGAATCTCATCTGTGGCGCGCTCGGCCTGAGACCTGCGTGTCGCGTTAGGGTCCAGCAAGTCGCCAGAGATATCTGCCTGATCCGCCGGGCACAGATCGGACAACCCGCATCCCAACAGACGATAGGGACCTTGATCTCCCACCTGATCAAACAGCCCGCGCGCGGTTCTGTAGATGCGATCCGCGATCTGAGTCGCATCGCGCAGCGAAGCGCGGCGGGTGATGATCTTGTGATTGGCCTTTTTCAGCTTAACCGTCACTACCCGACCCGCCAGATCCTTGGCCTTGGCCCGGTCCGAGACCTTCAGCGCCATGCGCCACAGATGCCCATCCAGAATCTCGAGGTTGGAGGTGTCTTCGAAAAACGTGGTTTCGTTGCTGATCGACTTCATCGGTTCATGGGCCGATACCCGGCGCTTGTCCTGACCGCGTGCCAGATGCCACAGGCGATACCCCATCGATCCGAACCGCGCGGTCAGCGCCTCCTGATCCCAGCGCAGCAGGTCCGAGAAGGTACGGATCCCGGCGCGTTCCAGCGATTCCTGCGCTGCCGGGCCGATGCCCCAGATCAGCCTGACGGGTTTGTCGTGCAGGAAGTCAGCCGTCTCGGCCTTCCCGATCACGGAAAACCCCCGAGGCTTGTCCAGGTCCGAGGCGACCTTGGCCAGAAACTTGTTGTGGCTCAACCCGATGGAGCCGGTCAGCCCCAGCTCATCCTTCATGCGCTTGACCAGACGCGCCAGCATCACCGCTGGCGGCGCGCCATGCAGACGTTCGGTGCCGGAAAGATCAAGGAAAGCCTCGTCCAGCGATAGGGGTTCTAACTTGGGTGTCAGCTCATCCATCATCGCACGGATCTGACGGGATACCTCGGCGTAGACCGACATGCGCGGTTTGATCACCACAGCGTCCGGACACAGTTGCAGCGCCTTGAACATCGGCATTGCCGAGCGCACGCCCCGGATGCGCGCCACGTAGCAAGCGGTTGAAACGACACCGCGTCTCCCACCGCCTACAATTACCGCCTTATCCGCCAATTCAGGATTGTCGCGCTTTTCGACCGAGGCATAGAACGCGTCGCAATCCATATGCGCAATCGACAGGTCAAACAGCTCAGGGTGCGATTTCAGCCGCGGGCTACCGCAAGACGGGCAGCGCTGCGCGTCCGGGAAACTGGTCAGGCATTCGCGGCAGATCGTTGGCATGGTTGCTTTTCCCGACCCGAAAAGGGTGGCTCCGGGTGTTCGAAGCTATAGTGTCTATCGGCTTTCGTCTGAACGCAACAGAGGCTTCGACGGTCTTCAGAAATCTGGCGGTTTGAGCTGAGAGTCGCACTGTCAAGAAAACCCCCCGCTTGGGGCGGGGGGAAGGTAACGAACCACAGGAAGAGGTAGTTCGTTGGGGAGTAACTCCGCCCTAGATTCGCTCAAAACGCTATATTTAGATAGGTGGCCGCGTTATTCCCTAAAAGTTGTGCCGGGTTTGTGTGTTTTCGGGCACAGGGGGAAAACGGGGAACATTCCCCCTATTGACCTAAGGTAAAGATATCACTGTTGTTTCGAGGTCTGAGGCGTTGAATGCCCGTCCGCGATCAATGGCGTGTCAATGATTTTAACTCGGCCAGAACGGCCTCGGCTGCGGCTTTCGGGTCCTCCGCTTGATAGATAGGACGCCCGACAACAATATGATCCGCCCCATCTCCGATCGCACTGGCCGGCGTTGCGACGCGTTTTTGATCGCCCAGAGCAGCCCCGGCAGGGCGCACGCCCGGTGTCACGATCAAGCGGCCCTCGGCCTGGGGCAGGGCGCGGATCAGCGCGGCCTCTTGCGGGCTGGCGATCACACCGTCGGCTCCGGCCTCCAGCGCTTTGGTCGCGCGCTCAACCACCAGATCCTGCACATCGCCTGCCTTCAACAGGCTGGCATCCAAATCATTGCGGTTGAGCGAGGTGAGGATAGTTACTGCAAGGATCTTCAGGTCTTTGCCGGATGCGCCTTCTTTCGCCGCGCGTACCACATGCGGGTCGCCATGAACGGTCAGGAAATCCAGATCGAACTGCGCCAGACTACGGACAGCGTTTTCTACCGTGTTACCGATGTCGAACAGTTTCATGTCCAGAAAGATGCGCTTGCCATGGTCCTGTTTCAGCTCATTGGCCAAAGCCAGACCGCCGCCCGTCAGCATTCCCAGCCCGATCTTGTAGAACGAGACCGCATCACCCAACCGTTCGGCCATCGCCAAACCTTGCAGAGCGTTCGGGACGTCAAGGGCTACGATCAGGCGGTCATCGGACATGTTGGGTCTCCTTGCTGGCAAACGTCTGCCTCCTAGCGGGTTCGGGCGCAACTGTCCATGCGGGTCCGCTCAATCGAAAGAGGATGATCTGTGTTACAGTGGCTCAAATCGATCAATAGGTCACATGAAGGGACAGAACATGAGAAAGCTTGCCTTGCTGGGAGTGGCGCTGATGATGGGCGCCTGCGACGAACCCGCCTCAGGCACATCCGACACAGGCGCGGCGCCCGCGCCGACCAATGACAACCTGCCTCTGGTCCGGGGCTACCGATCCGAGGATGATTGGTGCCAGCTTACGGGTGAGAGCGCCTTTACCGTCGAATTTCTGGATCACACCGCCGATCTTGTCTCGTGCCCGACCGGCAGCAGTGCCGAACAATCCTTGGTCGAGACGTATACGTTGGAGCCAGTGGCGCAAACCGGCGGCTATTCGGTGTATTCCATTCCGCGCGGCTGACGGCGTCTGCCTACCCATGTTGCATTCGCCGCGATCAGGGCGATTCCGGACAGTTCCAGAAGCCAGTTCATTCGGATCGACATGATCTCGGCGCCCAGAAGAGCATCGAAGTTGTGAAACCCGGCGGCACGGATCAGCACAAAGCAGATCAGGGTGACAAAGCCGATCAAGGCGATGCCGACCTCTCGCAAGTGTTTGCGTAGGAACCAGAGGCTGACGAGTGCAATCCAGAAGCCGCTGAACGCGACCACAAGGATAAAGCCGATCTGAACAGACCTGCGATCCTCGTACCAGCCTTGCATTTGCGACAGGCAGCGGGCGCTGGCCGTAAGTGCGGATTGAAGATCCAGCTGTTTGTTGATCATCAAAGCAAACAGCAGCAGCGCGAGGATCAGCCAGAACCACCGGACGTGGGAATTGCGCCTTGCGCGCAGGCATAGCAGTGCGGCGAAACCGTATGCGGCAACCGTGAGCCAACCGATCACGCTTGGATCGCCAATGGTGGGCGACCATTGTTCTGCAATGCAGCTGCGTAGCGCAGTGGCTGAGATCATAGAGGCGCGCTCCTAACACGGTTTTTTTCGCAATTGACCGAGATCATTCAGCTTCCCAGCATGCATCATGTTATTCTGCCAAGACAATCTTGAATACACGCCGACATTACCCAAATTGAATGTGAGGCCTCAATCGACGCGTGCCGCCAAGCGGGCGCATCAAAACGGGGCGCTTGAGAAAAGGAGAATGCTATGGACTTGAACAAGTTCACCGAGCGGGCACGGGGATTCGTGCAGGCGGCGCAGACGATTGCGCTGCGCGAGGGGCACCAGAGGCTGGAGCCCACACATATACTTAAAGCATTGATGGACGATGATCAGGGGCTGGCGAGCAACCTGATCACCCGCGCGGGCGGCGCGCCGAACCGCGTGGTTGAGGCGTTGGATGCCGCGATGGGGAAAATCCCGAAGGTCAGCGGTGACGCTAGCCAGATTTACATGGATGGCCAGACCGCCAAGGTTTTGGACGAGGCCGAGAAGATTGCCACCAAGGCGGGCGATAGCTTTGTGCCCGTGGAACGGGTGCTGATGGCGCTCTGCATGGTCAAATCCAAAGCCAAGGAAGCTCTGGAGGCCGGGGCCGTTTCTGCTCAGAAACTGAACGAAGCCATCAATGATATCCGTAAGGGTCGCACCGCGGACACCGCGTCGGCGGAAGAGGGCTATGACGCGCTCAAGAAATATGCGCGCGATCTGACCGAGGCCGCGGCCGAGGGTAAGATCGATCCGATCATCGGGCGGGATGAGGAAATTCGCCGCTCGATGCAGGTTCTGTCGCGCCGTACCAAGAACAACCCTGTTCTGATCGGGGAACCCGGCGTTGGTAAAACCGCGATTGCCGAGGGTATGGCCCTGCGCATCATCAACGGCGACGTGCCGGAATCGCTGAAAGATAAGAAGCTGCTGGCGCTTGACATGGGCGCGCTGATTGCTGGTGCGAAGTATCGCGGTGAGTTCGAAGAGCGCCTCAAGGCGGTGCTGACCGAAGTGACCGAGGCCGCTGGTGAGATCATCCTTTTCATCGACGAGATGCACACGCTGGTCGGTGCCGGCAAATCTGACGGCGCGATGGATGCCGCCAACCTGATCAAGCCTGCGCTTGCTCGGGGTGAGCTGCATTGTATCGGCGCGACCACGTTGGATGAGTATCGCAAGTACGTGGAAAAAGACGCGGCCCTTGCGCGCCGGTTCCAGCCCGTGATGGTCACCGAACCGACCGTCGAGGACACGATCAGCATACTGCGTGGCATCAAGGAAAAGTACGAGCTGCACCACGGCGTGCGTATTTCGGATTCCGCATTGGTGTCGGCGGCGACCTTGTCGCATCGTTATATCACCGACCGGTTCCTGCCCGACAAGGCCATTGACCTTGTCGATGAGGCGGCGTCGCGGTTGCGGATGGAGGTGGACTCCAAGCCGGAAGAGCTCGATCAGTTGGATCGCCAGATCCTGCAGATGCAGATCGAGGAAGAGGCGCTGAAACTGGAAGACGACGCGGCCTCGAAGGATCGTCTGGAAACCCTGCAAAAGGATCTGGCCGATCTGCAGGAGCAATCGGCTGAGATGACCGCCCAGTGGCAGGCCGAACGTGACAAGCTCGCGGGTGCGCGTGATCTGAAAGAACAGCTCGACAAGGCGCGCGCTGATCTGGAAATCGCCAAACGCGAAGGCAATCTGGCAAAGGCAGGTGAGCTGTCCTACGGCATCATCCCCGAGCTTGAGAAAAAGCTGACCGAGGCCGAAAACGCCGAAAGCAACGCCATGATGGCCGAGGAAACGGTGCGCCCGGAACAGATCGCATCCGTGGTCGAACGCTGGACTGGTATCCCGACTGCCAAGATGCTGGAAGGGGAACGCGAGAAACTGCTGCGGATGGAAGACGATCTGCACTCCCGTGTGATCGGCCAGGATGCCGCCGTGACCGCCGTGTCCAACGCCGTGCGCCGCGCGCGCGCGGGCCTGAACGATGAAAACCGCCCGCTGGGCTCGTTCTTGTTCCTCGGGCCCACCGGCGTAGGTAAAACCGAACTGACCAAGGCCGTAGCGAACTTCCTGTTCGACGACGACAATGCGATGGTGCGCATCGACATGTCCGAGTTCATGGAGAAACACGCGGTTGCGCGTCTGATTGGTGCCCCTCCGGGCTATGTCGGTTATGACGAAGGCGGTGTGTTGACCGAAGCCGTGCGGCGCAGACCCTATCAGGTCGTGTTATTTGACGAGGTCGAAAAGGCGCATCCGGATGTGTTCAACGTACTGTTGCAGGTTCTCGATGATGGCGTACTGACTGACGGTCAGGGCCGTACAGTAGACTTCAAGCAGACGCTGATCATCCTGACGTCGAACCTCGGGTCTCAGGCGCTCAGCCAACTGCCCGAAGGTGCAGACAGCGCGCAGGCGCGGCGCGACGTGATGGACGCGGTCCGGGCACATTTCCGGCCGGAATTCCTGAACCGACTCGATGAAACGATCATCTTTGACAGGCTCAAGCGGGCCGATATGGATGGTATCGTCGATATCCAGATGGCACGTCTGCAAAAACGTCTGGCCGCTCGCAAGATCGAGCTTGTTCTGGACGAGGGTGCCAAGGAGTGGCTGGCGAACGAAGGCTATGACCCGGTCTTTGGCGCGCGTCCCCTGAAGCGTGTGATCCAGCGCGCCTTGCAGAACCCGTTGGCCGAGGCTCTGCTGGCTGGCGAGATCAAGGATGGCGAGACCGTCCCCGTCACCGCTGGCGCTGAGGGCTTGATCATTGGCGACCGGCTGGGCACCTCAGACCGCCCCCGCCCGGATGATGCCGTAGTGCATTAAACACGTTGAGTGAAAGGCGACCCGCCAAACACGGTGGGTCGCCACTTTAAGGTGTTGAGTTCCAGACCGTTCAATCTGGACTGTAAAATAAAAGGTTCGCAGATCTACTCATAGTCACGCAGATGAGCAAAAGATTGGCAATCTGCTACTGTTTTCTGACCAGCACCCGATCCGTACCACCTGTTTCAATGTCAATAAGGCTAGAAACTGATCCAAGTTCTTTGAGGATCCGCCTGCCCTCTCTTGATTGACGCGGTCTCAGGTCAAGAATTATGGCACCGTTCGGTTTGACGGCGGTCTTGAAGAACGTCTCGTAGGTTTTTACCGGATAGTGAAAGCCGCAGGAGATGAAACTCATGGCAAGGTCGATCGGTCCAACCTCGCCCAGATCGTCTGTTCTGGGATTCAAGCAAGTTATGTCGCTACTGTCGACGCCATTTTGTGTCAAAAACGAATGAGCGACAGACAAGCTCGAATAGGCTGCTCCCTTTTCCTGATAACCGAAATGCCTTTCCTCAGAGGTTTCTAGATCAATGAGGTTCAGGCTGCATTGGCGATCTTTCCACAAAAACAGATCAAACATGGCGTAGCCGCACCCGATGTCGGCGACAGATCGTGGATTCAGGTCCTGGATCGTGTCTCGGATCTGCAGGTATTCAAGATAAATGACAGCAGCGGCTCGTTTGGCCAACTCGATACCGTGTTTTTCGACCAGCGATAGAGCGGGGTCAGTGTTTCCGGCGCTCCACGCCTTGGTTATTCTGCCAGAGCGAGGCTGATCGAAAATAATCTTGGATCTTTGCATGATCAGGTTTACGAGATCCTGCTCGGAAAAAGCATCAAAACAGAGTTCGGCCACGGGGGGCAGGGCCGTTGCATCCATCATTTGTTGACTTGTGATCATTGGTTTTGCGTCTTCTCAAGGAACCGGGTGGATTTTGAACGATGATGCAGATCCACCCGGCTTACAAGAGAACGTAAACAAGTCTCTGCGTTTAGATACCTCTAGATCAACGCGAAAATCCGGGCGGGGCCTCCGGTGCCGCCTTTGTGTTTGGGCGCTCCTATCACCAGGGTGGCCCCGGCGGCTGGGACGCGGTCGAGATTGGCCAGACACTCGATCCCGAACCGGCCGGTGGGCAGCCAGGCGTAGTGGGTGGCGAAATCGGCGGACATGCCGTGATCCAGCGACAGCGTGTCGACCGCCATGGATCGCGCGCCGGTTTCCTCCATCAGCATCTGGGCGGCCTCGGCGTGGAAGCCGGGATAGTGCTGCGCTTCTCCGTCGAAATTGCGAAACGCGTCGGTCGCAGTTTTCCCACCCCAGCCGGAATGCATGGCGACACAGGCGCCGTCGGGGATGTCTCCGTTCGCCGCGATCCACGCCTTGAGGTCATCGGGCGTCACGCGAGTATCGGCATCTTCGGCGGCGCGGGCGGCGATATCCACGACGCAGAGCGGCGCAACCAGATCTGTCACTGGAATCTCATCGACTGAGGTTCCGTCGGCCGAGAAATGCAGGGGCGCATCGATATGGGTGCCGGTATGTTCGTTGATCGACAAGTTGAACAGGTTGAACCCGTGATCCGCAAAGTTGAACGCCTGTTCGGCGGAGACGCCGGGTTCTCCTCCCCATGTCGGAAACTCGGGGCTGAGGGTGTGGGTCATGTCCTCGACCCCGCCATGCCCTGCGGCCAATGCCGCGGGAGCGCTCGCGCCTGTTGCGGCGGCTGCCACGCCAGTGGCTGCGGCGGCTTTGAAGAAGCTCCGACGGGACAGCATCTTGTCTTTGACGGCATTCATTACGCAGATATCACACATACGGTATCCTCCCTGATGGGTGGCAGGGTCGGGCGACCGGTGTCGCGGACCGTACCACCTATCAGGCAGAGTGCCGCGCTGACCCCTTCTGTGTAAAGGGTGCTGTCTGTTAAGACGCGCTGGGCGTCCTAGCGGAACTCACGGCTTTTGCGTAGGGCGCGCAGCTCTTCCGAACTCATTTTGGGGCCTGAGCTGGTCGTGGGCTGCGGCGTGGGCTGAATCAATGTCTCAGTGCTTGGGGTCTTGCGCACGGTGCCACCGCTTAGACGCAGATAAGCCAGAACCCCGCCGGCGCATTGATAGCTGAAGGCCCAGCTAGCCAGAAGGACATAGGCCACGACAGTTGCGATCATCGGCGCAGTGACTGAAAACGGGGCCGCTCCGGTCGTCATCTCGCCGATCAATTGAATGTCGTCGACCAGAGCGCTCGGACCGTAGATTGCGGCAAGTCCAACGATAAACAGAGCAAAGAAAAAGACCGCACCGACAAAGCTGATCGCCACCACAGCGAAAAGCGGCAGGAAGAACGCACCGAAATGGTTGAATGGCGTATAAGGGCGGCCATTGGGGTCATGCCCGATTGAGGCCGCTGCAATCGGCACCAGAAATCCGGCCCTCAGCGCGCAGATCGCTGCAAAGAGCAGGATCACAACACCCGAGAACATCATAATATGCACGGGCGTCAGGGTCGCGAAGAACGCGGCCGGGTCCTCGGGAACGCCGCCCCCTACACTGACGGCACCGACGGCCAGCGCGGCAATCAGGGCGGCGGCCACACTGATCCCAATGGCTTCGACGGCGCCGTAGATAACCGCTGGAAAGACAAACTTGCGGTAACTGTTACTGGGGGAAACCTCGCAGGCCTGCAGGCCCAAACGGCTGCCGACCAGCATCGGGATGACGCCAGAGGATGCGCCTACAAAAAACGAAATCAAAACCGACAGTCCCGGAATGAGCAGCCCGATCAGCGCGCTCAGTATTCCGCCTATCAACCCGTAGACGATAAGCGCGACCAGCAGGACGGGGAAGACAATAATATAGCGCCACAAAACGGACAGCGAGAAAGGAAAGGCCTGAAATACGAGCACGGGACCAACTCTGATCAACTATTGGATGATTCCCGCATACTTGATTGAGACTGCTAGAACCAGCCGCCAAAAACGTCTTAGTCACGGGCTGACGCAGTTGCGTTACAGTCTGTTCGCTCAATCGTGACGCCTGTTTCCTTGGCTCTATGTTATCAGCGGACTACCTCACTCTGAGGCGGATTCATTACGGAGACCCAAATGGCGCATCGCTGGACCAACACTTTGACACATGCCGACGTCACCCCAAGGGCGGCGTTTCTGAACCGGCGGCAAGTAATGGCCGGGCTGGCAGGTGTCGGGCTGACTGCGATGGCCCGCCCCGCTACGGCGCAAGAGGCGCTGGAGCCGAACACCTGGGAAGAGATCACCAGCTACAACAATTTCTATGAATTCGGCACTGGAAAGGACGACCCAGCCAAATATGCCCATACCCTCGTGACTGAACCCTGGAGCATTGAGATCGACGGTCTGGTGGATCGCCCCGGCACCTATGACTTCAAGGACATCATGTCCGAGATGACAGTTGAAGAACGCATCTACCGCTTCCGCTGTGTCGAGGCTTGGTCGATGGTGATTCCGTGGAACGGGTTCGAACTGGCCGACCTGTTGAATATGGCGGGTGTGCAGGAGGGCGCTAAATACGTAGCCTTTGAAACCGCCTACCGTCCCGATGAGATGCCCGGCACGCGCTTCCCGATTCTGGAATGGCCCTACCGCGAGGGTCTGCGACTGGATGAGGCGATGCACCCGCTCACCATAATGGCGACAGGCATCTATGACCGCCCGATCCCGAACCAGAATGGTGCTCCGCTGCGTTTGGTGGTGCCGTGGAAATACGGGTTCAAGTCGATCAAGTCGATCGTGAAGATCACACTGACCGAGGATGAGCCGCCAACCAGTTGGAACATGTCTGCGCCCCGTGAGTATGGCTTCTATAGTAACGTGAACCCGAATGTGGACCATCCGCGCTGGTCTCAGGCGTCCGAGCGCCAGATCGGCGGCGGTCTGTTTGCCAAGCGTATTCCGACCCTCATGTTCAATGGCTATGAACAAGAGGTCGCCAGCCTGTATGAAGGTATGAACCTCAAGGAATACTATTGAGCCATGCAGGCGGTGAACCAGGCCATACGCAAGATCCCCATTTGGGCTGTCTATCTGGCTGGGGCCCTTCCGGCCCCTGGGTTCCTGTATCTTGCGCTCACAGGGGGGCTCGGGGTCGAGCCGATCACAGCGCTCGAACACAAGCTGGGGGAGCTGGCCCTGCAGCTGCTCATTCTTGGTCTGGCGGTAACCCCGCTGCGCCGGCATCTTGGCTTGAACCTTATGAAGTTCCGCCGAGCAATCGGCGTGCTGGCCTTTTCCTATGTCGCGCTGCACCTGCTGGTCTGGTTGGTGCTGGACGTTCAGCTGCTTGGCCAGATTTGGGCTGATATCCT
>NZ_JBQFJC010000001.1:2760000-3105000 GCF_056535985.1 Ruegeria sp. AO1 | reverse complement strand
TCATATCTCTTCAGAACACATCAGGCCGACCGGCCTGTCTGGGTCGGTAGCTCAGGTGGTTAGAGCGCACGCCTGATAAGCGTGAGGTCGGAGGTTCAAGTCCTCCTCGACCCACCACTAGATTAGGGTGCGTAGCACCTGAATGGGGCCTTAGCTCAGCTGGGAGAGCGCCTGATTTGCATTCAGGAGGTCAGGAGTTCGATCCTCCTAGGCTCCACCATTTATCCGATCAGATCGTTAAGCACCTTTTGGTTCTTAACCGTCCGATTGGACGTCGCTTCTTCGGAGGCATTGACATCGTATAGAGAGAAATCAATCAACACTGTTTGATCGCGCCGAGTGAGGCGTTGATCTCAGTTGGTCCTCTTCGGAGGAGGTTCGATTGGGGATGTTTCCTCGTCCCTCTTTGAATATCCCGGCTGAAACGAACAGAGTTGTCCAAGTCAAGTACACTAACCCGCATAACTTAACGGTTATGCATTGTCTTCTATCCTCTGCGTGGGGCCGACCGACATCGGCAGCGCGGGTTCCAGGATGGAAGGCGGGAAAGTATGCTTTTGGTTCAGAAGAAAGATCGCCTTTAGTTACCAGCTGGGCGGTCGCGATTGACATACTTGTGCTCAAGTAGCCGAATAGGCGGTAGCACAACTATCGTGTGTCTTTCTCTTTCTGGATCAAATCAAGCGCGAGAAGGGCGTTTGGTGAATGCCTTGGCAGCAAGAGGCGATGAAAGACGTGATACTCTGCGATAAGCCATGGGGAGCTGAGAATAAGCTTTGATCCATGGATCTCTGAATGGGGCAACCCACCTGAAAGCTTCATATTGTTATCTTTGATACTCAATATGGGGTTTAAACAGGTACTTAAGACCTGAATACATAGGGTTTTAAGAGCAAACCCGGGGAACTGAAACATCTAAGTACCCGGAGGAAAGGAAATCAATTGATACTCCCCTAGTAGCGGCGAGCGAACGGGGACCAGCCGAGCCAGATAAGTGACTAGAACACGTTGGGAAGCGTGGCCATAGCGGGTGACAGCCCCGTATAGGAAGCTTTGATGGACGTATTAAGTAGGGCGGAACACGTGAAATTCTGTCTGAAGATCGGAGGACCACCTTCGAAGGCTAAGTACTCCTTGCTGACCGATAGCGAACCAGTACCGTGAGGGAAAGGTGAAAAGCACCCCGACGAGGGGAGTGAAACAGTACCTGAAACCGAACGCCTACAATCAGTCGGAGGATCCTCGAGATCTGACGGCGTACCTTTTGTATAATGGGTCATCGACTTGGTCTTACGAGCAAGCTTAAGCCGTTAGGTGTAGGCGTAGCGAAAGCGAGTCTTAATAGGGCGCATGAGTTCGTGGGATCAGACCCGAAACCGAGTGATCTAGGCATGGCCAGGTTGAAGGTAAGGTAACACTTACTGGAGGACCGAACCCACATCCGTTGAAAAGGATCGGGATGAGCTGTGCCTAGGGGTGAAAGGCCAATCAAACTCGGAGATAGCTGGTTCTCTGCGAAATCTATTTAGGTAGAGCGTCATCCGAATACCCCGGGGGGTAGAGCACTGGATGGGTAATGGGGCCCCACAGGCTTACTGATCCTAACCAAACTCCGAATACCCGGGAGTACTAGATGGCAGACACACTGCGGATGCTAACGTCCGTAGAGAGGGAAACAACCCTGACCTACGACTAAGGCCCCCAATTCATGGCTAAGTGGGAAAGCAGGTGGGACGACCAAAACAACCAGGAGGTTGGCTTAGAAGCAGCCATCCTTTAAAGATAGCGTAACAGCTCACTGGTCTAAATAAGTTGTCCTGCGGCGAAGATGTAACGGGGCTCAAGCCATGAGCCGAAGTCTAGGGATGCGTAAGCATCGGTAGCAGAGCGTAGTGTGACATAGAACTCATCCGTATTTGCATCCACTTGGATGTAATGACGGATCGAGTTCTTTCGATGAAGCGGGCGCGTGAGCGATCCCGTGGAGAGATCACTAGTGAGAATGATGACATGAGTAGCGACAAAGAGTGTGAGAGACACTCGCCGAAAGTCCAAGGGTTCCTGCTTAAAGCTAATCTGAGCAGGGTAAGCCGGCCCCTAAGCCGAGGCCGAAAGGCGTAGGCGATGGGAACTAGGTTAATATTCCTAGGCCAGGAGGATGTGACGGATCACAAGTGTAGTTCAATCTTATCGGATTGATTGGGCTGCTGAGTGGTTCCTGGAAATAGCCCTCCATCAGACCGTACCCTAAACCGACACAGGTGGACTGGTAGAGCATACCAAGGCGCTTGAGAGAACGATGTTGAAGGAACTCGGCAAAATACCTCCGTAAGTTCGCGAGAAGGAGGCCCGGTTCCTAGGCAACTAGGGGCTGGGGGCACAAACCAGGGGGTGGCGACTGTTTATTAAAAACACAGGGCTCTGCGAAGTCGCAAGACGACGTATAGGGTCTGACGCCTGCCCGGTGCCTGAAGGTTAAAAGGAGAGGTGAGAGCCTTGAATTGAAGCCCAGGTAAACGGCGGCCGTAACTATAACGGTCCTAAGGTAGCGAAATTCCTTGTCGGGTAAGTTCCGACCTGCACGAATGGCGTAACGACTTCCCCGCTGTCTCCAACATCGACTCAGCGAAATTGAATTGCCTGTCAAGATGCAGGCTTCCCGCGGTTAGACGGAAAGACCCCGTGCACCTTTACTACAGCTTCGCACTGGCATCAGGATTGTGATGTGCAGGATAGGTGGTAGGCTTTGAAGCGGAAACGCAAGTATCCGTGGAGCCTCCCTTGAGATACCACCCTTCGCACTCTTGATGTCTAACCGCGGTCCGTTATCCGGATCCGGGACCCTGCGTGGCGGGTAGTTTGACTGGGGCGGTCGCCTCCTAAAGCGTAACGGAGGCGCGCGAAGGTTGGCTCAGAGCGGTCGGAAATCGCTCGTTGAGTGCAATGGCAGAAGCCAGCCTGACTGCGAGACTGACAAGTCGAGCAGAGTCGAAAGACGGCCATAGTGATCCGGTGGTCCCGAGTGGAAGGGCCATCGCTCAACGGATAAAAGGTACGCCGGGGATAACAGGCTGATACTGCCCAAGAGTCCATATCGACGGCAGTGTTTGGCACCTCGATGTCGGCTCATCTCATCCTGGGGCTGGAGCAGGTCCCAAGGGTACGGCTGTTCGCCGTTTAAAGAGGTACGTGAGCTGGGTTTAGAACGTCGTGAGACAGTTCGGTCCCTATCTGCCGTGGGTGTAGGAGACTTGAGAGGAGTTGCCCCTAGTACGAGAGGACCGGGGTGAACGATCCACTGGTGGACCAGTTGTCGTGCCAACGGCAGTGCTGGGTAGCTATGATCGGACAGGATAACCGCTGAAGGCATCTAAGCGGGAAGCCCCCCTCAAAACAAGGTCTCCCTGAGGGCCGTGGAAGACCACCACGTCAATAGGCCGGAGATGTAAGCGCAGTAATGCGTTCAGTTGACCGGTACTAATCGCCCGATAGGCTTGATTTGATCCAGTAACAGAAAGACAAATCAAACCAAAAGCATACACCGACCTTGACAATGGATGACGTCGTAGCGCCAAGCCGCGATGTTGGTTGATTATATAACCGTGCAGGAACGCGCCTTTTGTAAACAAAAGACGCTTCCCCCTGCGCGTCGCGCTTTGCCAAAGGCAAAGACGTGACGTGGGCTTTTCCTCGGTTTGGTGGTCATAGCGCAAGTGAAACACCCGGTCCCATCCCGAACCCGGAAGTTAAGCACTGCCGCGCCAATGGTACTTGGGCTTAAGCCCCGGGAGAGTAGGTCACCGCCAAACCTAGTAAAAGCCCACAGTCTCTCTAATACGATCAGAAGAACACTACACGGCCTCAAGTAGCGTAAGCGGTAGGCCAACAAATGGTCTCAAGTAGCCGAATAGGCGGTAGACCAACGCAAAGTGTCGCGGGATGGAGCAGCCCGGTAGCTCGTCAGGCTCATAACCTGAAGGTCGTAGGTTCAAATCCTACTCCCGCAACCAGCGTCAGAAAATCCAAACAGCCCGATCAGACTACAAACAGTCAAGCGAACTGTTTTTGTAGCAAAAATACCTCGTCAGGCTCATATGGGACTTTGCTACGGCAACGCCTAGGATAGCTTGGCTATTCTGACCGCATACTGCGATCGCCCTGTGATCTACAGTCTCTCAATTGGACTACATGCAACGGCTACGCTCAAAAGCTTCGATTCTGTTGTGGTTTTGTCATGATCGTGAACTGTACCGCGCGGGTTGAACGGGTCGGTGCCCTTGGTCGAACAGCGCTATTTCGTGCTATTTCAATAGCTTCACGCGGGCCAGTAAAAAATTCTAATCCTTGAAGAAATGGCCTTGTACTTCCGTTGCTTGCGCGGATATACCCGTCGGCGGAGACGTGGCCGAGTGGTCGAAGGCGCTCCCCTGCTAAGGGAGTAGACGGGAAACCGTCTCGAGGGTTCGAATCCCTTCGTCTCCGCCATTTACCTATTTCAGTGAATTGGTATGGCGTATTTAACGTGCCGTATTCTTATAAATAATCGGCACTTACTATCTCATAGTATCATCTTGAGTTTTACTTAGTTGTCCCTAGTATCTTTCATTGAGTGGTATATTTTGTGGTATTTTCATGGCTGCGCTCAGCGGGAAGCTGACAAAGAAACTGGTAGAGAATCTCGGCCCAGGTCGGCATGGCGACGGTTCTGGCCTGTACCTTGTTGTTGATCCATCAGGTGCACGGCGCTGGATTGTACGCGTAACGGTCAAAGGGCAGAAGAACCGCAAGGGTGCACCGCTGAGAACGGATTTC
Source organism: Ruegeria sp. AO1 (assembly GCF_056535985.1). Classification (NCBI taxonomy): domain Bacteria; kingdom Pseudomonadati; phylum Pseudomonadota; class Alphaproteobacteria; order Rhodobacterales; family Roseobacteraceae; genus Ruegeria; species Ruegeria sp. AO1. Next base: position 3,100,188 of record NZ_JBQFJC010000001.1, on the reverse strand, counting down.
GGGTTAGGTGGCGCTGATGTCGTCACACTAAACCAAGCTCGAGAAAGAGCCCTCGAATATCGACGCATGGCAAAATCGGGACTGAACCCTCGTTTTAACGCCCAGCGCGAAATCCCAACGTTCGAAGAGCTCAGTCGACAGGTCCACATCGACCGCCTGCCGACATGGAAGAATGCCAAGCATGGACAGCAGTGGCTCAACACCTTGCGCGACTACGCTTTCCCCAAGATCGGCCGTATGCCCGTAGACAGCATCGATCAGCCCGAAGTGCTGATGTGCTTGTCGCCCATTTGGACTGAGAAACACGAAACCGCAAAGCGACTGTCTCAGCGGATCAAGACGGTGCTCGACGTGGCAAAGTCAAAGGGATTTCGATCTGGGGAGAACCCGGTGACCGCGATCCGCGAAGGCAAGGTGCTGCCCACCGTCAAAGCCAAGGTCCAGCACCATGATGCGATGCCGTGGCAGGAGGTGCCTGCGTTTTATGCCGAGTTGCAGACCCGCTCAGCCATGGCCGCCAAGGCGTTGCAGTTTACCATTCTGACCGCCTGCCGGACCTCAGAGGTGCTTGAGATGAAATGGCCCGAGGTCGATGTCGATGCGCGCCTGTGGACCATCCCTGCGGAGCGCATGAAAGGCGGGCAGGTCCATCGTGTTCCTCTCACCGACGAAATGCTGGCCATTCTGGAGCCATTGCGCGTGTTGGCCTCTGACTATGTGTTCGAAGGGCAAAAGCGGCATCAGCCCTTGTCGAACATGTCCATGCTGATGCTGCTGCGCCGGATGCGGCAGGATGGCGTCACCGTACACGGATTCCGCAGTTCGTTTCGGGATTGGGCAGCGGAAGCTGCCAATGCACCGCGTGAATTGGCAGAGGCGGCATTGGCTCATCAGGTTGGGTCCGACGTGGAGCGGGCCTATGCGCGGTCGGATTTGTTGGAGAGGCGGCGAGCACTTTTCGAACGATGGAGCAACACTGTTTGCAACTAGATTCTGAGGGTCTTTTAAGTGATAAAAAACACCAAGTGGACTAAACCGAACAGACTAACAGAAATAATTGAGCATCGTATCGCGCCAATTGTTGTCGGATCAGGTTTGGCTCCGTCTGCCGAGTTTCTAAGAGGCTATTTCATTGAAGGCTTTGATGGTGTTGAGGAAGGAGACACTGTCTGGGAGGTCTAGATCGCAACTTTAACTGGCTTAGACAAAGAAACTTCAGGTGCATCCTACTTTCCTACTGAGGAGGCAGCGCGCAGCTTTCTAAAATCGATGCCCGTCGGTTTAGTCTACGGCGAGCACTATGGCTACCCGCAGCGCTTCAAGAAATTGTTTGGTTCAGATGATGATCCCGCAAGAACAATGTCCGCGATGTTCAGAAGATGTAACGAAGATGATGTTCATGCTGTATGCTATCAAGCTTTGGTGGAAGCAGGAGTAAAATCAAAGGGCACATTGGGGATCTCGCCTCGTGTCCTGGAATGGGTTGGCGAAGAGCACGTTGAGTGGCTGCAAAGCGAATTTGGAGAAAATTGGTCTGCAGTCGCCGAGTTCGAATACTGCCTCAACCATTTTTCAGATTCTTCGCTCGCTAGCCTTGCTGCTCATTTGTTTTTGTTCCAGTTCGTGACGAAAGATGAATTTGCTGCAGGCTATTTCACCAAGGAAATTCAGTCGATAGCGGGTGGCACAGAAGAGGCTGCAATTCTCGCAACAAACACCCGTAAAAAGGCTGGAGAAGCCGGGGCGCGTGCATCACGAGAACGCAGGCTCCAAAACCTGGAATTGCTGATGCAGCAAATCGAGCAGCTGTCGGACGCGGTCGGATTTTTCAGTGAAGAACGCATAGTTGAGCAAGCTCTGGAAAAGACAATTGAGAAGCAAAAGGACTTCCCTAAGTCGCAAAAAACTCATGCGGACCACGGAACGGCGCTGCGGTCAGAGGAGCCCTTCAAATCGAGGTACGAAGCGGTGTTCAGGAAAAACGCTTAGGCATTTTCTCACTTCGGGAAGACGCTTAAGCGCAGGAAAAAGTCTGGTGACACTTCGGTAAAGCTGCCCATAATTGGGAGCCATCGCAACTGATCCAAGAGGATTTCAACGATGGCAAACGTCTTTAGTGACGACCGGGTCTATTTCCCAGAAGACCCTGAAATGCAATTGCTGGGAAACCGGGAAAAGCTGGCTCAATGGCGCCACCGCATGTGCGGTCCGGCCTTTATCCGCATCGGTCGGCGGATCGCCTATCACGGCGCTGATCTGAACGCCTGGCTTTCGGCCCGTCGCACCGATCCCAACAATGAGGCTGCATAATGAAAAACCCCAACTCCAAGCGCGGAGATGGGGCTTTTCCAGTGACATCAACTGCCACCCTAGCAAGTTCAGTTGATGCCACAGGATGCCCCGCGCCGACAAGACAAAACGAGCGCCGGTACTACTGGTCGCCCCTGAGCCACTCGGTGGAACGGGTGATCGTGCGGAAAGGACGGATCGAGCATGGCTGATATGTCCTTTTCCAAATCGAACCTTTCCAGTCACGATAGGGGGCCAGACGCTGGCCCTCTTTCCCAAACCGATCATCGAGAAACCGATGAGAACTACAACGGCGAGCTCTTGCGCCATGGTATCTACCGCATCGCCGTATGCCGGGACGGCGTCCAATGGCTGTTTCAGCGCCAGAGATCCCAATTTCCGGCCGGGGGAGCGGCGTGGGACACGCTCGGCTACTGTGTGTCCAAATCCGGCCTAACCCGGCTCGTCCGGGCGCATATCAACTGTGACATACCCGAACTGGATAGTTTGCCCGAGCATTTCCCACGGAGGTGTCGCGATGAGTAGGCGGCGGTCTCCGAAGGGCAAACGGTCGGCTGAAGGGCAATATGTTCCTCTGCCCTACGCCATGATCAAATCCCCGGCGTGGCGGGCTCTGTCTGGACCTGCAGTGAAGCTCTGGCTGGAGCTTCACACCCGCTTCAATGGCGGCAACAACGGCAAGGTGTTTCTGTCGATGAACGAAGCGGCGGAAATCCTCGGACTGGGCAAGGCCACGGTTCAGCGGGCTTTCGAAGATCTACAGGACAAAGGCTTCCTCGTGCTCGAGCAGGAAGGCAACTGGTATCATCGCCGGGCCCATGAGTGGCGATTTACGACCAAGGCGACGCAGACCCGGTCCGGCAAGAAAGCTGCCACCAATGACTGGCGGTTCTGGCAGCCCGAAAAAACAAAACGCGGTTCTGGTACGGACCCGTCAGCATCCTCTGTGGTTCCGTTTGAGAACCCAAAGACCCCGCATGGTTCCAAATCAGAACCCGTCAGGCCGGTTTTTCGTCGGTCCTTCGGTTCTGAATCGGAACACTAATACTAACCACTCCCTGTTACGCGAGGCGGACATGAGCAAGACACAGAAAGACCGAGGCGGCGACATTCAGAGAAAGGAATCCGAACTCACAGAAGCGGAGACCAATGCGATTGCTGATCTGAGGGATCGAAAAAGATCAGGTGTCAGGGCCCCGGATATCAAGCTGAACTTCGAGGAGGAGACGCGAAGGCTCACCGTCGGGCACAAAGGGCCAGACCCAAACGCAGCCTGTGCTTTGGCAATGCATGAGTTGGGCACAGCAGACCACCGGTTCTTCGAAGGTGTCATGGATCAAGTCGCGACTCTCGGGCAACAGAACAGCCCTGTTTCTGAGACCGCATCGAACTTCGTGATGTCCGTTGTTGCCGGGGTCAAGCCGCAAGACGAGATCGAAGCCATGCTTGCGATCCAGATGGGCGCGATCCATCAGGCCACGATGATGATGGCACGGCGCCTGAACCACGTAAAAACTCTCCCACAGCAAGACTCAGCGGAACGGGCTCTTAACAAACTCGCGCGGACCTTCACGAGCCAGGTTGAAAGCCTGAAGAGGTATCGCTCCAAGGCGGATCAAACTGTCCGTGTCGAACGCGTCGAGGTCAAACAAGGTGGTCAGGCTATCGTTGGCAACGTTCAAAGCGGGGGGCGGTCCAATGACAAAAAGTGACGACAACCTCATGGACCCCACCAAACGGCTCAGGAATGCACCCAGATGTAACGCCACGGCAAAGTCCACGGGCCAGCGATGTCGCGCACCCGCTGTTCAGGGCTGGAGTGTTTGTCGCATGCATGGGGCTAGAGGTGGGCACGCTGCTGGGCCAAGCCATCCGTCTTGGAAGCATGGGGAACGGTCGAGAGAAAGCGCGGAAATGCGCAAGACGATCAATGAACTTATCCGCGCTGACAGGGCACTGCAGAATTTGATCGACTGACCCGGCACTGCCTCGCAAGCAAGGCAAAGCGGTCGTTCGAGCGAAGTGCTTGGATGGCTGCTCCGAGCCCATCTTTCCGATTTTCTGCGTTGCGGCCAATGGCGGCTTCATCCTCGGGCCGCAGCGGTCGCAAATCAAATGCTGATCTGCTCACGCATCAAGTAACGCGTCGATCACCGCACATTCTGGGACAGCATCGCCGGTGCATCGCGCAACTGTGTCCGACAAGACATGCTCGATGCGCTGCAGGTCCGCGATCTTGGCTCGAACGTCAGTCAGATGTTCTTCCGCGATGATCTGAACCTCGGCGCATGTCCGGGACTGGTCATCGACCAGCCCGAGCAGCCCGCGAACCTCTTCGAGAGAAAACCCGAGATCGCGCGACCGCATGACGAATTTCAGCCGTCTGACATGGGCGTCATCGTAGCTGCGATAGCCTTTCGTGCTGCGCGGCGGGTCCGGCATGATGCCGATCTTTTCGTAATAGCGGATGGTTTCGAGATTGCAGCCCGTAGCGCGGGCTAGATCGACCCGCCGGAGTGAAGTCACGCGTCCGTTATTCATTTTGCAGAAAAATCCCTTGAGCCTGTATCAACTACAGACCGTAGAACGGTAGAAATACCGGTTCAAGGACGATTCGATGGAACGACATTTGGCAGAACTGCCGCAATCTCGGTCACAGCAGTCTGGCGACGAAACCACCAAGGGATGGGGTGCGACCGGCCTCGGTGTGCTCGGCGCGCTGGCGATGACCTCGTGCTGCATCCTTCCATTGGTTCTGGTCAGCTTTGGCGTGACAGGAGTGTTCATCGCGCAGCTCGGAGCGCTCTATGCCTACAAATGGTACACCTTCGCGCTGAGCGCCGCGTTCTTGGGATACGGCTTTTACAAGGCCTACAAGCCTGTGGACGCGGCGGCTTGCGCCGATGGCACCTGCGTCCGCCCCATCGACCGCCGCATAATGCGGGCGACCCTCTGGGCCGCTTCCGCGATTGTCGCTGTCGCCATGATCTTTCCCTACATCACCCCCTTCATCCTGAAATTCTGAACGAGGACAACGACCATGAAGCACCTCCTGCTACCCGCCCTGACCATCGCCGCACTCTCGACTCCGGCCCTCGCTGAAGAGCGCCAGGTCGAGATTGCCGTCAGCGAACTGACATGCCCGTCCTGTTCGTTCATTGTTGCCAGTTCGATGCGTGGTGTGCCATCGGTCGAGATCGTTGCATTCCAGGACGGCCCCGAATACGGGCAGGGTGTTTACAGCGTGACCTACGATGACGCCGAGACTTCCATCGAAAGCATCATCGGCGCGGTGACGGCCAATGGCTATCCGGCGCAGGTGCTGCCCGACACAGCCTCCTGAGCCGTCTGCAATGCGTGACAATCTGATGGGTGGCCTGCTGGCCTTCGGAATAGCAGCTCCGGTCGTGGTCGTCTGCTGCGGCGGCGGAACTGCCGTGCTTGCAGCGTTGTTCGGCGGCGTTGGGGCTTGGCTCTCTGGAATGAGTGGCATTGCCGTGCTGGTTTTGGCGGGTCTGACCTACCTGATCGTCCGCGCACTGCGTCGTTCGCAAATGAAACGCGCCTCCGGCCCCGACCCATCACAGAGAAAGACGGATCCTTGACTGACACACCTGAAAATTCCGACCGTCTGCTGAAATGGGGGCTTGGCGGTGCGCTCTTCGCCGCGCTCTGCTGCTTTACACCGCTTCTGGTCGTCATCGTCGCTGGCGTCGGATTGTCGGCCCTCACGGGCTGGCTCGATTACGCCCTGTTCCCGCTGCTGTTTTTCAGCCTCGCCGTGGTGGCACAGGCCCTTTGGCTGCGCGCTGGCAAATCGGGACCGGCCCCGAAATTCTGGGCCACCGGCCTCGCGGCAGCCCTGTCGATCCTGATCATTCTCCTCGAGTTCAGGTTCGCAATACGGATCACAATCGGCGTTTTCGCCGCCACAGCCCTCTACGCGGTTCTCCTGAACCGTGCGCAAAAGAAAGGATCGCTTTCATGATGATGGGATGTTGCACCGCCACCGGCATGGTCTTCGGCCTTCTCGGCATGCTCACACCGCTGATCGCCATCGGCGCGATCATTTATCTGTTCGCTGCCAAATCGAACAACCCCGACTATGGCGAGGCGCGATGAGATGAAAGACCTGAACAAAAACGACGATGGACAGGGCGGCTATGACCTGATCGTCCTCGGGGCCGGATCGGCGGGGTTCTCCGCCGCAATTACCGGCGCGGATGCCGGAAAGCGTGTCGCCCTCGTAGGACATGGCACGATCGGCGGAACTTGCGTCAACGTGGGATGCGTGCCCTCCAAGGCGATGATCCGTGCGGCAGAGGCCGTGCACGGTGCGGGGGCTGCCAAGCGGTTCCCCGGCCTGTCGGGACGGGCACAAGTGGATGATTGGCAGATGCTCGTTCAGTCCAAAGACGATCTGGTCGCGACCCTGCGCCAGAAGAAATACGCGGACCTTCTGCCGGAATATGAGGGTGTCGATTACATCGACGCCGGTCCCGCGCGGCTGATCGAAGGTGGCGTGACAGTCGGTGAGCGAACCCTGAAAGCACCGAGGACCATCATCGCCACGGGCGGGCGTCCCGTCCTGCCGACCATCGACGGCATCGAGGACATCGGCGCGCTCGACAGCACCAGTCTTCTGGAACTCGAAGCACTGCCGAAAAGCCTGATCTTCATCGGCGCGGGCTACATCGGCGCGGAGCTGGCCCAGATGATGAGCCGCATGGGCGTGAAGGTCACGCTTGTCGCCCGTTCGCATCTGTTGCCCGGCGCGGAACCAGAGGTCTCGGAGGCATTGGCGGCGGCGTTCGAGGCCGAAGGCATCACCCTTCTGACCGGGTTAAGCTACGACACTGTGCGCCGCGACGACGCCGGCGTGACACTACGCGTGATCCAGAACGGAAAGCCTGTCGAAGTGACAGCGGATCACCTCGTTTCGACCGCTGGCAGGCGGGCCAATACCGAAGATATGGGCCTGGACGCAATCGGCGTTGAAACAGACGCGCGTGGGTCCATCGTCGTCGGCGAGGACATGCAGACATCGGTGCGAGGCATCTATGCCGCAGGCGATGTGACCGACCGTGACCAGTTTGTCTATATGGCGGCCTATGGTGCAAAGCTCGCGGCCAAAAACGCGGTTCTCGGCGAGGATCATCGTTACGACAACGCCGCGATGCCCTGGGTGGTGTTTTCCGACCCGCAGGTCGCGGGCGTCGGTCTCGGTGAAGCCCAGGCGCGGGACGCGGGCTTCGATGTAAAGACGTCCATCGTGCCGCTCGATCAGGTGCCGCGCGCGCTGGCCGCACGCGACACGCGCGGATTGATCAAACTGATGGCGGACAGAAAGACGGACCGATTGCTTGGTGGCCAAATCATCGCGCCCGAGGGGTCCGATACAATCCAGACTCTCGTTATGGCGCTGAAGTTCGGCATGACCACAAAGGCACTTGGGGAGACGATCTTCCCGTATCTGACGACCGTGGAAGCGCTGAAGCTGGCGGCCCAGACATTCGACATGGATGTGGCGAAGCTGAGCTGCTGCGCCGGATAGACCCAAGACTAGGACCAGAAAATGAGCGAAGACTACGACCTGATCGTCATCGGGGCAGGCATGGCGGGCGTGGCTGCGGCCAACAAGTGTGGCGCGGCAGGATGGCGTGTGGCCATTGTCGATGCGCTGCCCTTCGGCGGCACCTGCGCATTGCGCGGCTGCGATCCAAAGAAAATCCTGCGGCGCGGTGCGGAAATCATGGACGCGGCACGGCTCATGCAGGGCAAGGGGATCGATCCCGGCGATTTGTCGATCAACTGGGCCGATCTGATGGCCCACAAGCGCGGCTTCACCGATCCGGTGCCGGACAAGATGGAAAAAGGCCTGACGGGCAATGGCGTCGAAACCCTGCATGGAGCCGCCCGCTTCACGGGAAGCAACACGCTGGAGGTTGATGGGAAGACATATCTGTCGAAGCGGTTCCTTGTCGCCGCCGGTGCCATGCCCAGGCCGCTCGGCTTCACAGGGGCCGATCTCGTGATCGACAGCACGAATTTCCTCAACCTTGAGGCCCTTCCCGAACGGATTCTCTTCATCGGTGGCGGCTTCGTATCCTTTGAGTTCGCGCATATCTCGGCGCGGGCCGGAGCCAAACCCATCATTGTGGATCGCGGGGCCCACCCATTGGGCAGCTTCGATCCCGATTTGGTCGACATGCTGGTCCAGCGCGGCGCCGGTATCGGCGTGGACCTCATGCGCGAGACCGAAATCGTCTCGGTCGCGGAAACCAGTGGAGCATTCACTGTCGAGGTTGCGTCGGGCGATCAGACCCGGACAATCGAAACCGATTTGGTCGTGCATGGCGCGGGCCGGGTTGCAGCCCTGGCCGACCTGAATCTTGAGGCGGCTGGTGTCGACCACAGTGACAAGGGCATCGTTGTAGCCCCCCATCTGCAAAGCACGACAAACAGCGCGGTCTATGCCGCAGGAGATTCCGCCGACACCGATGGCATGCCGCTGACGCCGGTCGCAGTGATCGAAGGGAAGGTCGCGGCCTCCAACATGCTCAAAGACGCGCAAACCGCACCGGATTATGCCGGTATTCCGACGGCCGTCTTCACCGTTCCGGAAGTGGCGCGTGTCGGCATGTTGGAAGGCGAGGCAAGGGACGCCGGGCATGACATAGATGTCCGGTTCACCGACACTGGCGGTTGGTATTCGAACTATCGGATCGGCGAAACCTCCGCCGCCGCGAAGATCCTCGTCGATAGGTCGAATGGCAAGATTCTCGGCGCGCACCTGTTCGGCCCGGAATACGGCGAGCTGATCAATTTCTTCGGGTTGGCGATCAAGCTGGGCCTGACGGCCAAGCAGCTTCAGTCGATGACGGCGGCCTATCCAAGTGTCGGATCGGACTTGGGGTCACTTCTTTAACGCAAGCGCCCCCTACTCGTCCTTCAGATCATTCCGCGCGTCGCGGATGATCATCCACGACGAATGCAGGAAAAGCCCCGCGATCGCGAACGCGACGATCAGGTCGGGCCATGCACTGCCAAGCCACGCGACCAGCCCGGCGGCGATGACCACGGCGAGGTTGCCGATGGCGTCGTTGCGCGAAAACAGCCAGACGGCCCGCATGTTGGCATCGCCCTTGCGGTGCTTCAGCAGCGGCAGGACCGCGAGGACGTTCACGATCAGCGCACCCACCGCGAAGGCTCCCATCAACCCGGCTTCGGGTGTCGTTTGGTTGAGGACACGCCAGAGCGTGCTGCCGACGACGCCGAGGCCCAGAAGCCCCAGAAACACGCCCTGGATCATCGCTGACCGCGCACGCCATGTCAGGCTCCAACCGATGGCGAGCAGGCCCAGAAACGTGATCGCGCCGTCGCCGAGGAAATCGAGCGCGTCCGCCTTCAAAGCCTGCGACCCGGACAGGAACCCGCCGAACATCTCGACCACGCCGTAGCCGAGATTGAGCAGGACCACGATCCAGAGGGCGCGGCGATAACTCGGGTCCTTGTAGGCCGGATCGGAGGATGTATCGCCGTCCTCGATCTTCTCAAAGCCGTAGCCGGTCGCATCGAGCGCGGGCCGCACCTTCGACAAGTCACCCTCCGCGATCCGTAATGTCATGACGTGGGTTGCGGCAGACACCTTCACATCGCCTTCGGCCACGCCCGCAGACCGGGCCGCGCGCTCGATCTCGGCCGCGTCCTTGGCGCAGTCCATGCCCTGCACCCGCATTCGGATCGGCGTGGAGGCCGTCGGCAACGTGCTGTTCTCGGCCTGGTTCATGTGCGATCCTCTTCAAAGTGGCGAGCAAAAGTGCCGCCGCTAACGTATCAGTGGATAATGATATGACGACGCAAGACGTTCAAGACGATCTTTTGGCACCCGACGCCCTAGAACTGCGGGCAAAGCTCTTTCGGGGCCTCGGCGATCCCAGCCGTCTGGCGATCCTCGATGCGCTGGTGGCGGGCGAACGCAGCGTTCAGGAGATTGTCGCTCATACTGGGTTGGGGCAACCCAATGTCTCGAACCATCTGCGCTGCCTTCTGCATTGCGGGCTGGTCAGCCGCCGCAGCGAAGGTCGATTTGTCCGGTATCGCCTGGCGGACAGGCGGGTTGCCGAGCTGATCCGTGCCGCGGATCGGCTCCTTGCCTCAACCGCGACCGGGCTCGGCGACTGCGAACGCTACACAGAGTAGTCAGCGTTCTGTCGGCTTGGAAACCCGAAAAACCGCGGCGTCCGTTTCCGATACGTGCGGTAGGGCGCGCCATAGACCTCTTCCAGCCATGGCTCTTCGGCAAAAGGGGCGAGAGCAAAGGCGACCACACCGCCCGTCGCGATGATCAACGCAGCGGGAGTGGCGGACAGGATTGCCCATCCGACCAGGATGCCCATGTCTGCCACGTATTGCGGGTTGCGCGACCAACGATAGAAACCATCGGTTTTCAGCTCGGCTTCCGCGCCGCTGGTCGCGTCGAGGCCGATGCCCAAGGCAGCAGGCCAGACCACGGCATTGCCCGCCATGATCAGCGGCAGGCCTACGCTCCAACGAAGCCAGAGCGGCCAATCCAGAGCATTCCATCCGGCGGAGCCCACAAGGATCGCGCTACTGAAGACCGCGAGGGTCGGGAGCCAGACCATGAGTTGGCTGAGCCAGTTCACCCGTTGCGGGGGCCAGAGACGGCGGGATGGGACAAGGATCGACCAAAGCAGCATCGCAATAAGAACTGTTTCACAGACAAGCGCGACGGTCAGCGCCACGGAAGCAAAGTCGGTCATCCGTGCCGCTCCTCGCCATGCCCGCGCCCGCCGAACTCGGACGGGTCGTCGCAGGCGTGGCGCGCGCATTCCAGCTCCAGCGTTGTGTGCTCGATGTCGAAGCGGTCTGCCAGCGCTGTTTTGATCCGCTCCTTCACCGCGTCTGCGTCGGACCAACGGCCCTCGGTTATTACGATATGTGCGTCGAGGGCCGCTCGGTGTTCGTCCATCTGCCAGAAATGCGCGTGGTGGATGCCGGTCACCCCGTCGATTCCGCGCACGGTCTCCAGCACCGCTTGCGTCTCGATTTCCGGTGGTGAGCCGAGCATCAGGATACGGATCACCGGGCCAATTTCCCGGAACGACTGCCAAAGTATGTAGCCTGCGATCAGCACCGTCACGAGCGGGTCGATCAGCCGCCAGTCGTAAAGCAGGATCAGCGTGCCAGCGACAATCACCGCGACGGAGCCGAGCGCGTCGGCGACGTTGTGCAGGAACGCCGCGCGGATGTTCACACTGGATTTGGACATGGCGTAGGTCAGCGCAGCCGTCACGGCGTCCACGATAAGCGCAATTCCGGCGATGATGACGATCAGCCAGCCCTCGACCGGCTGCGGATCGGCAAAGCGCATCGCGGCTTCGTAGAGCAGGTAGAGGCCGATCACGATCAGCGTGGTGTAGTTGATGAGCGCGGCCACGACCTCGACCCGACCGTAGCCGAACGTCATGTCGGCATCGCGAGGTCGCCGCGCGATTTTCCGGGCGGCGAAAGCGATGATGAGCGAGATTGCATCGGAAAAGTTGTGCAGCGCATCGGCGATCAGCGCCAGCGAACCGGAAACGATGCCGCCGACGATCTGAGCAACCGTCAGGCCCATATTGACTGCGATGGCGGCGAAGACCCGGCGGTCGCCCGCTTCCGGATCGACGTGATGATGATGGCCGTGCCCCATAGTAGCTCCTTTCGATTCGTATCACTTCAGTGTAGATACGATCTACAGCGACTGGAGGTTCAAGAGGCGACATGAAAGAATATTCCATCGGGCAGATGTCGCGCCGGACGGGTGTGAAGGTGACGACGATCCGCTACTACGAAAGCCGGGGCCTGATACCGGCACCGGCGCGGACGACAGGCGGGCAGAGGCGCTATGATGCAGCGGCGCTCGAACGCCTCGCTTTCCTCCGTCACGCGCGGGAACTGGGCTTCGGGCTCGATGACATCGCCGATCTGATGGCCTTGGCAGAAGCCCCGTCAGAGGATTGCGCACCTGCCCATGAGATCGCACGCAAGCAGCTCGCGGCGGTGGACCGGCGCATGACCATTCTCGCGCAGCTTCGGGAAGAACTGGTGCGGATGGCCAGTGCGGACGATCCAGGCCACGCCGGAGAGTGTCGCGTCATCGAGGTTCTGGGGGATCACCGGCTCTGTATCGGTGCGCATGATCTGCCGGACGGTAGCGCAGACTTATCCGGAAGCTAGGCGAAATTCAGTTGCTTGTGACAACATCGACGGTTTCGTCGAAGGACCGAAAGCCGCCGTTGGCGCAGCCGCAGCGAATGCACGCTTTGTCCGCAAAGTAGACGTTCAAGCAAGTTACAGCGGACGTCCGAATTGCGGACAAACCTGCCGTTGGCCGCAGTGCGGCGCGATTGTTCCTCATGAAAGTCCGCCCTGGGGTCGGAGCAGTCGTTCATCAATTTATGCCGGGTGACTGCTAGGCGGACATAGCTGCCGTCCACTTAGCACAAGGCAATGACCGCTCGCAGTCCAAAGAGGTCACCAAAATGTACTGCGCTAAGTAGGCTCGCGCACAAAACGCAAAGCTGGACTCAGGCAATTTCTTTGAAATCACAATTGACTTTGCAGCGAATGGCTCGGCAAAAACGCAAAAGATCCAGTGTCAAATTTTGATTCAGCTGCTTTTCTCAATAGTGTTGGAAAGCAGAAAATTATTGATCGCAAGTCGCCAATCATAAGGGTTAAGGTTGCAGAATGAAACTCTCGTATCTCCTTCACGGTCACGTAACCCATCAACTTTACTGGCTATCACATTGCGCTTCGCGGCAAGCGCTTCGTCCAGCACAAGTCCGTAAGCCTCCCAACGCGAGGGAATCGCAATGATATCGACGGCTTGATAAGCCTCTGCTGGATCTTTGGCATGACCCCTAAATTCGATGCGCGGGTCACCTTCTGCTAACGCCTCAAGGTATGAACGCTGACTGCCTTCACCAAAGATCAACAAGCGCGCGCCCGGCGTTCGGGTTGACCGAAAGCCCTGGATCAGGATGTCGAACCCTTTCTGCTGTTCAAGCCGCCCGATGGCACCAATTGTGGTCTTTGACTTGGGCGGCATCGTGTTGCTAGACAACTGCTCAAGATCAACGGTCGGAGGAATGACGGTTAGTTTTTCCGAAGCAGCCAGGCGTCGTTCCTTCATCCAATCCGACTGCGCATGGCTGACCGCGACCACCTGATCGAAGAAGGAATAGATCACCCGCAGCATCGCAAAGAACCGGCGCTTGTGCGGGACATTCAGGGCGGTGAATGCCCGGGTGTAGCTGTGTTCGACATGGACCAGTCGCGTGTCCAGATGCATTGCGCGAAGGGCCGAGAACGCGGGCAGGCTTCTCCAACTTGGTACGACGTGGGACACGATGACATCCGCATTCAGTTTGCCCCAAGAAAATGCTGTCCGTTTGACTTTCAACACCTTTTGCTCGACCGCGCCGGACAGATCTGATTGCGCCAAAAGATGGTCGAGCATCCGCATCACGCCACCCGCTGTGGTGTCGTCTACCAGGTGTAGGATCTTTTTCTGTTCCATGATGACCCCTCTCTCAGATCGATTGAAGTTTGGATTTCATTTGTCCCAGCCGGGTGATCGGGCCGGGTCCAAGCGTTTTCAACACAAGGGCCGCGGCGAAGGTGCTGAACGATTTCATAGGTTCCTCAAGCACCGGGCGGAGGCTTTCCTGGACGCTGCGCGCAAACAACTCCCAAGCTGTGTCCTGATCGAGGTTGGTGATGGCCCGCCGCGCCAGATAGCGCAGCTGATAAGCACGGGCCGAGGGTTCGTGCCGGGCAAAGAATTCAGGGTTCAGCGGGCGCAGCTTCGCGACCATCCGCTCCCACGCCTCCAACTGGCGATCCAAAGCCGCCGAAAGCCCGCCTGCGTTGATCCGGTAGTGGGTTAGAAGCCCCGGAACACCTTCGATCTGCCAATCGGTCTTCAACATCAACCGCATCCAGCATTCGATATCTTCGGACTGGCGGAATGTCTCATCGAAGACCCAATCCCGCTGGGTTTCAAAGCTCGGGCGGTAGGCCAGAGCCTCCAGCACCGTCTTTCGAATAACGGCCGCCGATCCATTGCCGATTGGGTTGCGGTTCAGAACATGTGCTGCGGTCACATCCTTCAGGCGGGGTGCTTGTTTGATCCCCATCGCGCACCCCGCCTCGTTGATCAAGGCACTGCCGGAGTAACTAACCCCCACATCCGGTTCGGCCTTGAGATGGTGAATATGAGCCGCCAGCTTTTCGGGCATCCACAGATCGTCGGCGTCGCAAAAGCCGACGAATGCACCACGCGCGGCAGCGATGCCGGTATTTCTGGCCCCCGCCAGCCCGCGATTGGCTTGCTGGACCAGTCGTACGCTTGGGTCGCTTTGGTGTGCGCGGGCAATCTCGGCAGTCGCATCCTGCGATCCATCGTCGACAATGATGATTTCGAAATCTTCATAGGTTTGCGCCTGCAGTGAGGCGAGCGTTTCGGCCAAGGTTGCTTCGGCGTTGTAGGCGGGTACGACGATGGATGCTGTGGGCATGGTGATCTCCTTCAGAATTCTCATGAAAACAACGCGCGTTTGATCGCTTGCGGCAGGATCGGGGCCAGCGCGGCCGCTGCTGCGGTGGGCAGTCCTCGGTGCAGGGGCAGAAGGAAACTGCGCGCATGCAGGCTCAAGCCGTTGCGTGTGTAAGACAGAGCCTGACTCTGATGCCCCAACCGCAGCGCTCGGCGGGCGAGATAGCGCAGATAGATGGCCTCAGACGACCGCGACGGAAACACGCCATATGATGCGGCTGTTTTGACCGCGTAGGCCCGCCCAGCGCGCATTGCGTTCAAGTCCGACGACAAGCCCCGGGCGCTGGTGCGATACCAAACTTGGAACTGATTGACCCCCTTGATGGTGAACCCTTCGCCTGCGAGGCGGATCAACAGCTCCAAGTCTTCGTTATGCACCGTTCTCGTGTCCAACCCGCCGACCGCGTTGAAGACCTCACGGCGGATCGAAAGATTGGACATGGTGCAGACTGGATTCTCAGCCAACAGGTCCTGAGTGGTCAGTGGTGCGTTAGGAACCGTCGAGCATGTCTGAGAATCTCCGGGCCGATCCGTGAAGAACCGGATCTGCCCAAAAACCGCATCCGTTGAGGCGAGTTGGAAGGTTTCGTCTAGCTGCGCCAGCTTGTCTTTGTGCCAAAGATCGTCTGCGTCGCAAAACGCCAGCACGTCCCCCTTGGCCAGTTCGGCCCCATAGTTGCGGGCGGCACTTGGGCCATCAAAGGGGCTGCTTGCGACCCGGATACGGGGGTCTTGCGCGATGTGATCCAGCACGATGGACAGGCACGCGTTTGAGGGACAGTCGCCGATACAGATCGCCTCCCAATTCGTGAAGCTTTGCGTGCGAATGCTGGTCAGCGTGTCGGCAATTGTATCCGCATCTTTGTGAAACGGCACGATGATGGTAAATCGGGTCATTGGAAGCCGAGCCTTTCTGTTGCTTTGTGATCCCGAGGCAGCAGCACCCAAGATGCCGTCAGCATCAGGGCAGCACTGGTCAGCAGGTACCCAATCGCCACTAGCATCAGCCCGAACGGCGACATGATCGCGGTGTTGAGGATCAATGCGAAAGCAAGAGCCGCGCTGACCCGCAGCTCAGTAATCGCGCGATTTTCGGACCGCAGCCAACCGGCCACGGCCGACCAGATGACGCTTGGCAATGCGGCAAGGCACAAGACTGAGACTACCGGTGAAATCTGTTGCCACTCGGCCCCCAGCAGCAGCGGCACATAGACCGGCGCAAGGGCGGCTTGCAGCAAAACCAGCGGGCTCAGCACCAGGAGGGACGTGCCGAGCCCATAACGCAGCGCCTTGGTTTTATCCGGGGCTGCGCAAAGATGTGGGAAAAGAACGACTGAAAAGGCCTGCGTGAACGATGTCGCCAAGCCGAGCCCAGCGTTGAAAGCCATGAAGTAGATGCCAAGGCTCTCGGCCCCCAGCATCGCGCCGACGACAAGCTTGTCGGCCTGCAGACGCAGAACTTTGACGATCTCGACCCCCAGAACGGCCCAGCCGAACCCAACAAAGGGGCGAAGGGCGGCAAATCCTTGTTTGGTGTCCGACGCCCAAGGGCGGAGGCGGCGCATTAGGACCAGCCAGATCGGAGCAGCCAGCAAGCGGGGCAGCACCAAAGCCAGCGGCGAGGCCCAGAGCAGCGCCAGCAGCGCCGCCATGACATTCGCACCAACCACCTGCCCTCCGGCAATGGCGGCGGTCTGCTGCAGCTTGCCCTCACGCATCGCAAGCGCGGCCTGTACTAGACCGGCGGGCATGAACAGGTACTCTCCCGCCAGTATGGCGAGCAGCAGCGCCAGCGCCTCGTGCCCTATCGCGTAGAGGAACGCAGCGATAGCCAGTTGCAGCAAGAACAGCGCCCCGCACCAGACCCAGAAAATACGATGCGCGGTTTTGCAGCGTTGTTCCAGCTCGGCCTGCGGGGCTTGGATGATCCTCTGCCCCACGCCGTTTTCAGTCAACGCCTTCAGGATATCCCCCGCCGCAAGGGCAGCAGCAGCCAGACCGATCGCCTCTGGGCTGAGGCTGCGGGCCACGACGACAACGACCACAAGACGCGAGGCTTTTGCCGCCACTTCGGACACCGCGTAGGCCAGCAAGTGCCGCAAGAAACCGGAATGTGCCAATCGCTGAGTCATGTCGCCAAATGTCCAAAAAACAGTGTTGGGATCAGTTCTAATTGGCCGCGACATCCCTGTCCCAGACGCGGGCGAACAGCAGGAAGAACCATCCGGCGAGCGACCTATCCGAATGGGATAAATGGCAATCCCGATGCCGGTCTGACGCACATCAAGACACTGCTGTAGCTGTGGACGCAGTTCAGGAGAGTTCAAAATGACACGACATTTCAAAGTATTGGTATTGGGAGCCGTCAGTGCGATTGCTCTGTCGGGTTGCAGCAGCATGAAAACCCCGCGCAACATCGAACCCGTCGCAAAAGGCGACAGTTATCAATCGCAGTACCGTGCCCCCTCGCGGCGCCGGGCAAATGGGCCCTTGCTGCAAGCGGAACATATGAATGGGCGCGCCTGTATGCCTCAGACCAGGGATCAGGGCGCAAGCGCCTTTGCCAAATGGTCTCAGCCCGTGCTTAGCGCTCTGCAGGGCGAAAAGCTTTCGCGCAATGACATGGTGCAGATCACCATCGACGGTGATGAGCTTCTCAGCGACACCTATGTTGTGTCCCGCGATGGCGATCTGAAGCTGCCCTACCTGCCGCCGGTGCGCGCGCAGGGCAGAACGACCGAGCAGGTGGAGAGGGATGTCGCCCGCGTTCTGGTGGCGGCGCAGTTCTACGACAACACCCCGCGTGTCACGGCGCGCATCAGCGATTTCGCCTCGGTCACTGTCGGCGTGAAAGGCGCAGTGTTCGAACCCCACTCGGTCGAGATCGGAGGCACTCCCGGCGACGCGCTGGATCGAGGGCGTCAGGGTGTGCTGGGGGCCTCGACCGAGGCGCGCAACTTGTCCGTCGCCATTCGCGCCGCCGGAGGGGTGCGCCCGGATGCGGATCTGTCAGCGGTCGAGCTGCACCGGCAAGGCACGATCTACCGGATGGACCTACGCGGCGTGTTCGAAGGCTCGGACCCGACCGACATTATGCTGCTGACCGGGGATCAGATCGTCGTGAATAGCCGAGGGTGTTTCCAGGATGATTTGATGCGACCCAGCCCGATCAGCCCGCCCGGCGTGACGCTTTATATGTCCAACCTTACGCAACCTGCCACAGGTAACGCAGAGTCGGCCATCGGACGCGACGTACGTGAAGTTCCTTATGGCACGCGCTACCTGCAGGCCGTAGTCGATACCAATTGCGTCGGCGGGGCCAAGACGACCAACGCCAATCGCAGTGCGGTCCTGTTCACCCGCAACCCGATGACGGGGAACTCGATCGTCATTGAACGCAATATCGAAAAGCTGCTGCGACGTGGGGATCGGGATGACTATGACCCCTATGTTCTGCCGGGTGATGCGATTGCCTGCTACGACAGCAAAGTGACCGGCTTGACCGAGGTCGCCCGCGCGGTTGGTATCGTCGGCGCAGCGGCACTGCTAGCCCCCTAAATCAATCCCGAGCGGGCGATGCTTTCGCCCGCTCCCAAGCGGTAGAAACTGCGGCGAGTTTGTCAGTGATGTCTTTGTGTTCTTTGACCGCAGTCTCTACCGCAATTAGAGCCACTCGAAACTCTTCCGCGCCGAAGGTCGCTGCACTGCCAGCCAGTTTGTGACAAACCTGAGCGACTTGGGTCAAATCTGACTGGTCAAAAGCCCCGGTTTCGAGCTGTTCAGCGAACTCATCCCCTTCGGCAATAAACTTGGCATGCAGGCGGGCAAAGACGTCGGGCCCGAGGCTGTCTTGTAACCCTGCCAACTGAGCCAGCTGCGCGTGCTCCAAAATCCGCCCCTCGGTGCGCGTGACCACCGAAAGCGCCTTGCGCAGGGCATCAAGCGAGATCGGTTTGCCGATGAACGCTGTCATACCGACGGCGCGAAAGGTTTCTACCGCGTCTGGCAAGACATTGGCCGACACCGCGATAATCGGCACATCTGCCGACTGCCCCTGACCATTGCGAATATGGCGCGCAGCGGTTGGCCCATCCATCACTGGCATGCTGATATCCATCAGGATCACGTCGAACCTCTGACTGCCGGCCCTGTCGACGCCAATCTGCCCGTTTTCCGCCGTCGTTACACGGTGACCGTCAAGCGCCAGCATGTTGCAGATGACCTCGAGGTTTATCTCGTTGTCTTCGACCACCAACAAGTTCAGAGGGCGAACGGTCTCAGTGTTGATCTTTGCAGCTTCCAACAGTTGGTCGCGTGCTGACGGCTGCAACGGCACCCTCAGCCAGAAAACGCTGCCTTCGCCAAATGTGCTTTCCGCCCCAACCTCACCTCCCATGGCCTGCGCGAACCGACGGGCAATCCCCAAACCAAGCCCGGTTCCTCCGACCGTGCGGCCGATAGAGGGGTCGCTGGTGTAGAAGTCATCAAAAATGGCGTCGATCTCATCCGCGGCGATGCCAACCCCAGTGTCGATCACACGCACTTCGTAGACATGTGCCTTACTCTGATCCGAAGGTTCACATCTTTCGACCTCGATCGACACACGGCCATTTTCGGTAAACTTGATCGCATTACCCACAAGGTTCAGCAGAATTTGCCGCAACCTTTGCGCATCAGTCGCGACATGCGGATAGGCCCCACCCACCCATTGCCAAGAGATTGAGTTGCCGCGCGAGGCCGCATTGCCGCTTTGACCATCCACCAGGTCCTGCAGCATCGCGTTCAGGTCGGTTGGCTCGTGCGCGACTGAAAGCTTTCCGGCCTCGAACCGAGCAATATCCAGCACCGCATCCACATGATTTTGCAGAATCTGGCCCGAGATCTCCATATTGCGGACAAACTGAGACTGCTGTTTGGTCGCGCGTGTATTCTTGAGAAGGGTGAGGTTGCCCAGCAGCCCGTTCAATGGGGTTCTGATCTCATGGCTCATAACAGTCAGAAAATCCGATTTGGCCTTTTCCCCGGCAAGAGCGCGGTCGCGGGCCGAGACAAGCTCTTTCTGATCCGCAACGCTTTGTGAGATATCGCGGACGAAACCGATTACGATTTCCTCGTCCCCGGCCTGGGCGGATTGCAACGCAAGTTCGACGGGAAAGACCTCACCATTCTTGCGCATCGCCTCAAGCTGGACGCGACCTTTGCCGACGACGTGGCGGTCTCCTCCGCTCTGCATCCGCTCCATGCCTTGGTTGTGGGCCTCGCGTAGATGCGAAGGCACAATCAATTCACCGATCGAATGCCCTTTGGCCTCTGCCTCGGAATACCCGAAAATTGCTTGTGCAGCCGCGTTGAACTCCAGCACTGTGCCGGCGGCGTTCACCACGATCACGGCATCCAATGAGGTCGAAAGGATCGTATTCATGCGTCGGTTTGCCTGCTGAATCGCCTGCCCCCGCCGATCAGCTTTGCGGTTGACCACCAAGAGGTATGCGCTGACCGCAGTCAGCGTCAGAAACAACCCACCGGACAAAACGGCCAGTTGAAACAGGCTGAGCGCGGTTTCCTCACGGCGATGATCCGACTGGCTTGCAAAGTACGAGATCGCCGACACCGAAAGCTCTCGCACCTTTGGAGCGATCCCCTGCGCGCCGTCATAGAGATCCGGCAGCCCCGCAATGAGCCCACGATCCCCAGCGTCGATTGTAGGCACCGAGGCCTCCAGATAGGCGGAGACGTCGCTCAGAGGTTCAGCGAACTTCGGGTCACTTCGCAGCGTTTCAAACAGACGCGAGGTGTCCAGAATATCGATACGGCTGTAAAAAAGATCGAAACGACGGCGGATAAGGTCCAGGTTTTCGGTGCTTGCCTCTGCATCCGATACACCAGCCTCTAGCGCGTTGAGGTAGAACAGGAACTCGACCTCGACCTGCGTCAGCGTCCATTGCACGTTGTCTGTCCGGGCTGACTGCCGGTCGCGCAGATCGGATATCACCTTGGCAGACAGCAACACGACCAAAGCTAGGGCACCCAGAACGGCGATGCCGATGAGCCCGAAAGCCCACCGGCGCCGCGAGTGGTTTTGGAAATTTCTTGTCAATGTCTGGCCCGCATCGCCCGCTTCATACTGTTTTGTAACCCCACGCTATTTAACGATTTCCAACCTGTCGAGTTGCCAAATGCTGCGAGAGTAAATCACCTCGGTCTGGTACTTGGTGTCACTGTCGTATGGATATACGATCCATAGCGGACCTTTCTGCCGCCGTGACATCGCCGCACCGTCCATCTCATAGGCGACAATCGGGTCCTGTTCCGAGATCGACTCCACAGGGATCTCAACCGCGTAGTCGTTGATCGCCGTTGCCCGGATCGTCTCGCCTTCTGCTCCGATCCGTTCCAGCAAGACAGAAAGGGGAACGCCGACAAAGCTGGTCTCGCCTTCAGTCCAGATCGTCGAGGTTTCAAAGCTGCGTTGCGGCAGCGCCTGCAACATTTCCATATCGAACTGCGCCGCCCCGTCGGGCCTAGTCTGCACGATGTTGCCTGAAATGGTCAGAATTACCTCTCCTGACGGAGCCGCCAAGTCTTCGGCGTGCGCAGACGTCAGGCAAAAGGTGAACGCCGCTGTGAGGATCGCAAAAAACAGACGCATTTTTAGTCTCCATTTCTTTGACCGTAAGAAACCAGAAAGAGGTCCACAGCGACAGATGGGCATGGGGATACGCACCTATCCGAACGGATAGGTGCCTCGGTCTCATGCAGCAGCAGACAGGAGGTTCATGCGCTGACGCAACATGGATGTGAACCCGTCACGCAACTCAGTCCGTTCCAATGCAAAGACGGTGGTTGCCTCAAGATACCCGGCGACCGATCCGCAATCGAAGCGCTCTCCCTGAAAGGCGAAACCGTGGCATCCGGTGCATTCGATATCCGCGGCGATCGCATCGGTCAGTTGGATTTCATTGCCCGCGCCGGGTGCCAATCCGTTCAGCTGATCGAAAATCGAAGGGTGAAGAAGATACCGCCCGACGATGCCAAACTCGGATGGGGCCTGATCGGCGGAAGGTTTTTCGACCAACCCTTTCAGATGCTGTAACTGCCCTGTCCTATGCTCGATATCGACCACGCCGTAGGCACTGATCCGGTCGGGTGGAACCTCTTCGGTCGCGATCATGTGTCTGCCTTCAAAGTTCTGGACCATTTGCGCCAGGACCGGGCGCTGCGCGTGGATCACATCATCCGGCAGGATCACCGCGAAGGGTTCGTCACCGACAATGTCACGTGCCAGAGAGACTGCATGGCCCAGTCCGCGCGGGCTGTCTTGTTGCATAAAACTGTATGTCTCGTCCTCAAGGTTCGTGCAGCGTAATCGGTTCAGCAGGGTGGTTTTGCCGCCATTCTTCAGTTTGCGCTCCAGCCCCGGGTTCCGCCCAAAATACGTCTCCAGCGCGGATTGGCCGGTTGAGGTGATAAAGATGAATTCATCAATCCCGGCGGCGCGGGCCTCGTCCACCGCATATTGGATCAAGGGACGGTCGATCAGCGGCAACATCTCCTTGGTCACCGATTTGGTGGCGGGCAAAAACCTTGTGCCCAGACCCGCGACCGGGAATACAGCTTTGCGAATACGTGTCATTTCAATGCTCCTAGGTTTGATCAGTAAGCGCCTCTGCCCGAGACGACGGCACGTGCGGTCAATGCGATGAGAAATAGGTTCAGAAGGGGCGAGCGGGCGCGGACATAGGCCGTATCCAGTTCGATCATGCGGTCAAAGCCGATGCCCGCGCGGCCCGAAACCTGCCAGAGGCCAGTGATACCGGGACGCACCTGAAGGCGCTCCAGCGCTTGTTCAGGATATGCGGCAACCTCTTCGGGCAAGGCCGGGCGCGGGCCGACCAGCGACATATCCCCTTTCAGCACGTTGAAGAATTGCGGCAGTTCATCCAGCGAGCACCGGCGCAGAACTTTCCCGACACGGGTGATGCGTGGATCATTTTTGGCTTTGAAGCACACGCCCTCACGATCCGAATGGGTGAGCAGATCCGCACGCCGCGCTTCGGCGTCCTGCGTCATCGAGCGGAACTTGTACATTGTGAAAGGCACCCCGTTTCGGCCGATACGTGCCTGTCGAAAAAAGGCGGGGCCGCGACTGTCCAATCGCACCAATGCGGCGATTGCGGCCATGGGCAGGGCCAGAAGAGACAGCGCGACCACCGCCAAAGTGAGGTCCAGCAGGCGACATGCTGAGACCTTGGGAACAGAATTGTGCGCGGCACGCCCCAGGAATTCGAAATTACCCATTAGATATCTGCGGGCCATGCGACGGGGCTCCATCGCCAACCGCCATGCCCACTCCATCCGGGCGCGTCGAACGATGCGCGGTGCCCGGCGCACGTTGCCAGCCAGGAAATCGAACAAAGCACCCACGCCCAGCGCGATGCGAGGGTTTAGCCGGTGGCGGTTCTGCGTAATCCACAACTCCTGCAGCGGAACACCCATCGCGACCAACAGGATGTCGGCGCCGGACTGGTTGATATCGTCGATCGCCTCATCAACCCGCGCGGCACCTTCATAACCATCGCGCGTACCAGCCACGGCCAAATCGGGGATCATATGCTGCAACCGGGCCGCCGCTGCCTGAGCTGTTCCGGGACGTCCCCCCAACAGGTAGACCGACTGCCCAAGACGCGCCGCCCGTTTCAGCAGTTTGGGCACAAAGTCCGTACCGTTCAGGTTCTCGGCCAGCAGGACACCTTGCAACTTTGCCGCGACCTCTACCCCAATCCCGTCAGGTAGGATCATATCTGCCCGGGCCAATGCTGCTCGATAGGTATGGTTACGGGCCCGTATGTTTGCGCAATGTGCGTTCAGGAAAAATACCGTCCGGCGCGTCCCATCCAGCAGTTTTGAGATCACCTGTCCGGATTGGGCATTCACAATTGGCAAACCTAAAATCGCGGTCTTTTTCAGAGGTAGTATGGGTGTTGGCTGCGCGCCTTTGTACATATCTTGGACTGACAGGAACTGCATGGAACTCTCCGATCAACGATGACAATCTGTGGCTTCAGACTGCCAATGTGATCCTGCAACCGATAGGCGAGCATCCGGAGAGGGATCGGAGAATAGGTCTATTCAAGCGACCCCGCAGCACATAGCGTGGTGGAAACGGCCCGCTGACCTATCCGATTGGATATTCACCTGTCCGTCAGGAAGGCTTCATGCCATGGGTTCAATGATTTATTAACGCATTTGGGTGTGGTTGGGGGCAGACGGAGATTTGAAATGAAAGTTCTTATTGCTGACGACCACGAGCTTATTTTGGACACGCTCGTTGCCTTTATAGATGCCGCAGGCGGTATCGAGGTAGAGACCGCGCCGGATTTCCCAGCCGCGAAAACTCTGATTGAGAACGACGGAGCCTTTGATCTGGTCCTTCTGGACCTGAACATGCCCGGCATGAACGGGTTGGCCGGACTTGAAACCTGCATCGCTTTGGACGGTGCCCAGCATGTGGCCTTGTTTACCGGCGACACCTCGCGCGATCTGGCGCAACGCGCGCTGGAACTTGGCGCGGCCGGTTTCGTCCCAAAGACTCTACCTGCCAAATCCCTGGTTAACGCGATCCGCTTTATGGCGATGGGCGAGCAATACCTTCCTGCGGGTTTCATGAACGCGGAGCAGCCAGAAGACTCCCACCCTATGGCTCAAAAACTCACAGAGCGAGAGCGGCAAGTTCTCAAAGGGCTGACTGAGGGCAAATCCAACAAGGAAATCGCCCGCGATCTGGATCTGTCAGAGCCGACGATCAAACTGCATATGAAGACTTTGTACCGCAAAGTTGGTGTCAGCAATCGAACCCAGGCCGCCTTGGCCGCGCGCGAGGCGGGGTTGTTCTAAGCGTCACTATCCAAAGGGATAGGGGGCGCTCCCAATCCCCTCGGCCCCTAGCCTGCTGAGCGAATGATCGGCGATCAGATGCGGTGTATCACCCTTGCAAGAAAGGGTTTTTCCATGCCGCAACAGATTTCGAACTCCTCTGATTCCACGCGCGACATGCAATTTCTGCATTGGGTGCGCATTTCCCGATCCAATTTCAGATCGCTGGGGTGGCGTCGCATCTTAAAGGGTGGGCGCCTTAGCGATCTAGGCCGCCTGCCCCGTTACGTGGCACTGTTCCTTCTGGGGGCGAGTTGCATCTGGGCCCCGATCAGCGGATATCTGGCAACCGCGCCTGTAAAATACACCTCTCACGCATCGCTGATCCTGCCGGGGTCTGGCGCTTCGGCATCGGTCAATCTGG
This sequence comes from Ruegeria sp. AO1, assembly GCF_056535985.1. Lineage (NCBI taxonomy): Bacteria > Pseudomonadati > Pseudomonadota > Alphaproteobacteria > Rhodobacterales > Roseobacteraceae > Ruegeria > Ruegeria sp. AO1. The sequence continues at coordinate 3,074,956 of NZ_JBQFJC010000001.1, read as the reverse complement.
CCAATATCGGTCAGGCGTCCTCATACGCGAATTCTGCCTTTGCCAACGGCTCGATCAGCCCGACCGAGACATATAAGCGTTTGCTGTCGGCCGATCGCATCCTCGATGCGGCAGCCAAGGCGGTAGAGGCTGACCGAGATGCGTTTGGCAAGCCGCGGGTTCAACTGGTCGATCAAACCAGCCTGATCCATATCGAGCTTCAAGCGGCCTCCCCGGCTGACGCTCAGCAATATGGTGACGCCCTGGTGGCGGCTTTTTTCGCCGAAATTGACGCCCTGCGCGCCGATGAAATTGCCACCCGCGAGGCCAGCAATACGGGCGCGATCGAAGACTACACGCGCGCAATTCAGGCCACGCGGGCCGAAATCAAACAGCTGCAGTCGCAAAGCGGTCTAGTATCAGTCGCGCAATACCAAGAGCAGGTCGCTGCAAATGACCGTGCAAAGCAGGAACTGCAAACGCAGGAGAGCGAGCTGGCACGCCAATCGGAACGTGTCGCCGCGCTTCAAGTCGCGTTGGATCTGCCCTCTGATGCAGCGGCGGCAACGCTGAAACTCTATGCTGATGCGCAGTACCTATCGTTGCTTAAGGACGTGTCGGTGGGGGCTGCAAAGCTGGCGCAAGCTGACGCGACCTATGGACCGCGCCATCCGATCTACGTGAATGCCCAAAACGACTATGAAGGGGCGCGTTCGGTTGCGTTACAACGCGCGTCGCAGGTGACGGGCTTGACGGCCGAGCAGCTCGGTGGACTGGATCGCGCGCCGGAAGGGCAACGGGCGCAGTTGCTCAGCGAGTTGGTGCGCGAGGATGCCTTGCGTGCGGGATTGGAAGAACACGTCGCGACGCTGCGCACACAAGTTCGTCTGGAAACTCTGCGCCTGTCAGACCTCGCCCCCATCGCCGCTGAGCTGGAGGACCGGCAGAGAGATTTCGCAGTAGCAGAAGCCGTATTCGCCTCTGCCATCGCTCGATCCGAGTCGAAAAAAACCGATGTCTACGCCTCCTACCCGTTGATCCAAATGTTGGAAAACCCGTCGCTTCCGACCCGCCCGACTTCACCGAACAAGAAGATCTCGATTGCCGCCGGGATCGCCGCAAGCTCTATGCTGCTGATGGGTTTGGTGCTGGCATGGGTCCGGAACCCGCTGATCTCAAAGCTGCTGAAAGACCAGAGAGAGGCCGCAGTTTGACGCGTGTAGCCCCTCAAACCCCGGCCGAAAAGATCGTCTGGTACACGCTGATCTGGACCTGGCCGTTCTACGGGCTTGGCGCGCTCTATGTTGTCGGTCCGGTGTTAGGTTGGGTGTTGGCTGCGATAGCCGGGTTGTCACTTTACCTCGGCCCGGCGATCCGCTCGGACATGCGCGCAACCGGCCCAGCACCTGCTTTGGTCTGGATCTGGAGCGTTGGCATGCTAGTGATGCTGGTCTCACTTTGGGCAGGCCACGCGGATTGGAATCTCGGCCCCACCAAAACGATCAAATCGAGCATCGGATGGGCCAAGGGTTGGGCGCTGATCCCGTTGTTCATCCTTGCCGGGTCGGTCTTGCCCATCCGACGCGAGGTGCTAGTCAGAGGACAATGCGTACTGGGCCTTTGGACCTTGTGCCTTCTGCCGTTGCTAGTGGTCGCCCCCTATGCCGGTCTGCCACATCTGCTGTTTACGTCTCCGTTGAAAGCAGTGGGCGGCCCGGGGCCTGAGTATTTCTCGGTCTACCTGTATACAATCGACCCCGCCAGCGGCACGCCGCGTTGGCAGTTCTTTGCGCCTTGGTCGCCATTCGCGGCCTTGCTGGGCGTCTGCATGGTCTTGTTTGCTCTCGAAGAAAAGCACCGCAGCTGGAAGGTGATCGGTTTGGCTACCGGAGTTCTGATGATCCTGATGTCCAAGTCCCGTATGGGCTTGGTTGGATTAGTAGTCTGCTCGCTGTCACCCCGCCTTTTGCCGCTTGTCGCCCGCAGCTTGGGATGGCTGTTATTGTCTACAGCCACCACAGCCATAGCCGTTTGGGGCGCAGTCTTTGTCGAGTTCGGCAACCGAGCCCTCTACAGCTTCAGATCCGCGCGCGCCGACAGTACACGCGTACGCGAAACGCTGCAGCGTATTGCGTATGAGCGGTGGCAATCGGATGCTATGATATTCGGGCACGGCACAGTCAGACCCGGAGCGCATCTTGTCGAATACATGCCGATCGGCAGCCATCACACCTGGTACGGGTTGCTATTCGTCAAAGGGTTGACCGGATTTGCCGCGTTTCTCATCCCTTTCCTCGTTCATTTCTGGGTCGTCACCTTGGACGCCATAAAGTCGGAACGCGGGAGGCTGCCGCTCGGGCTGTTGCTCACTGTTCTCCTGCTGACTTTTGGAGAGAACGTCGAAATCCAAACCTATCTCCTCTGGCCGACCTTACTGATGCTCGGATTGCATTTGCGAGAGGTCAAATCAGTGTGTCTGGGAAGCTGATACGCCGCTAGGATTGTTGCGATACCAGCGTAGTGTCAGACGTCATTCTTTTGGGTTGGTTCAATTACCACTCTCGAGAACGAATGGTAGAGATTTTCAGGTGAAGACTTTCATGTTTTCACGGTGAACTTGCTGTCGATCTGAAATCTGCATCTCAAAGTTTATCAACGACAGTTTGGTTCTTCAGCCAACTACTGAGATCAGATATCTGGTAGTCCGGTTTGGGTTCAAAGCAGTCGTTTGCTGCAATCTGTGTGAGTGTCTGCTAAACTATGTTTTCCAACATTCTGTAATATGATACCTTGCGCTGTGCCTCGCTTGAAATCGATCGTTGTGTGGTATCTATCGTGGTATATGTTCAAAATAGATAAATTTATTATATATTTAACATATACCTGCAGAATTTATTATACTGACTTCGTCTCCGCCACTTCACAATCTGAGATATTTGTACCTCCTAACGCATAAAAGGGTATGGATTAGTGACCACTTCGTCCGCACAGTGGAAGCTAGAGAAAGTTGTCGCGAACAACCGCAATGCGGATGAAGCAGTTTTTTATTCCCCTGCGGCGATTTTTACAGACTTAGCTATGAACGAAGTGCACGCTCGCGAAGTGACGGCGCCAGTCAGCCACTTCGGCGGCGATATCGTCGCCCTTCAATCCGCGCGCAATTAGAGAAGCCAGTCTGTCGGCGTGATCAGACGTCATGCCCCATCTCACCAACTCGGGCGTACCCATGCGCAGACCATTCATGTCACCTTCGATTTCCACCACAGGTAGACCAATACCGCACGCCAAGAACCCAGCTTTGCGCAGGGTCTTGGATGCAGCCTGTCCACCGCCAAAGCTTTCTGCCAGAACAGCGAACTGGTGAGAGGCGGTAAAGCCCTCGCGCCCGGCAAAAACTGGAACACCTTGCGCATCAAGGCATTGGGCCATTGCGCGGGACATTGCGATCATCTCGGCAGCGTAGTCCTGTCCATAGTCGCGCCAATCAAGCATCGTCACAGCGAGAGCAGCTGACTTCGCAGCGTCAAAGTTTGCCGTCATGCCTGGGAATGCAATAGCATCCAGAGCCTTTGCGATCTCCGCATCGTTTGTGACAATCAGCCCCCCAGCGGGACCGCCGAGGCTTTTGTACGTACTCATTGTCATGAAGTGTGCGCCCTCAGCCAAGGGGTTACGCCAGGCACTTCCCGCGATAATCCCGCATTGGTGCGCGGCGTCGAACATCACCTTGGCACCGACTTCATCTGCAATGGCCCGTACTTCTTTGACCGGGTGCTCAAAAAGGTTGAGGCTTCCGCCGATCGTGATCAATTTGGGACGCTCCCTTCGCGCAAGCGCGCGCAGTTGGTCGAGATCGACAGAGTAGCCATCGGCATCGGTTGGTGCATCTATTGTTTGCAAACCAAACAAACCGGCGCATCCTGCGATGTGATGTGTTACGTGCCCACCGATCGATGCCGGCGGTGCAATGATCGTATCGCCTGCTTGGCAGGTGGCCATGAAGCCATAGAGGTTCGCAATCGCGCCAGAAGGCACGCGGATTTCTGCGAACTTTGCGTCGAAAACTTCCGCGCAAAGCTCGGCTGAGATGACCTCGATCTCTTCGATGGCTTCAAGTCCCATCTCATATTTTTCGCCCGGATATCCAAGCGACGGGCGCGAGCCGATTCCTGAAGACAGCAGTGCCTCAGCTCTCGGGTTCATTACATTGGTTGCAGGATTCAGGTTGAAGCATTCGTGCTCATGGATTTCCCGGTTTCGGGTGGCTAAATGCTCAATCCGATCCAGCAGAGCCTTGGATGAGGTGCGAGACGTTTCGGTTGCGATCTTCTGGACTAGTGCTTCGCTGTCGGCCGGCACCCAGTTTCTCATGTCTATGGTCATCGCAATTTCCTCCTTGGCTGCACACAGATTGGACAGATCGGAATGACAACGCAAACCAGTTTTGCTATTTCTGGGCTTAGAAAAACTAAGGCTGAGATCTATGGCTGTCGCTCCACGTCGCCCTAAAGGGCCGCCCCTCAATGCTCTGCGTGCCTTCGAAGCTGCGGCGAGGCTAGAAAGTTTCGTTTCCGCGGCCGAGGAGTTGGGCGTCACGGCCGGCGCGGTCTCACAACATATAAAAGCTTTGGAAGGCTGGGCCGGAACTACCTTGTTTGAAAGAGGTGCTCACGGTGTTTCGCTATCCTCCTCTGGTCGCAAGCTAGCAGGAGAGTTCACGCATGCCTTTGATCTTCTCGCGGCGGCGACGCAGAGTTTACGAAAACTAGCACCCAACCCCGAGATTCATATTGCCGCTTTGCCCTCAATTGCGCAGCTGTGGTTGCCAGCGCGATTGGGCAAGCTGCGCGAGAAGCGTCCCGACCTGAATGTCTCGGTGACAGCGATGGAGAGGCCTCCCAGCCTGTCGAGAGAACTATTTGATCTGTCGGTTTTCTTTTCCGTCCCGGCTGAAACACCGGATCAGATCGTGCTTGCGGAAGACGAAATCCTCCCAGTTTGTTCACCAAAGATAGCAGATGGTCTTGATCTAGAGACCGCGCAGTTGCTGCATGACCAGACGTGGCATGAAGACTGGTCCATTTGGTCAGAGGCGACGGGTGTTTCAGTTGGTGATCCCCAAAGGGGGCCGAGATATTCGCTATACGCCCTTGCCGTAGAAGAAGCGAAGTCCGGTGCGGGTGTGCTTATGGGACATAGCTGCCTGGTTGAGCAGGCGCTTCAGTCTGGGCAACTCAAGAAAGTTTCATCGGAAAGTATCGGAACGGGTCGGGTGTTGGCCCTCGAGCTTCCACATAGATCGAGACGCCATCCTGCGATTGATAAGGTCGTTAGTCTACTTCGAGAGGAAGGACCGCACTTCAACGGATAAGAACTGCTGAGATGGCGAGTCTTTCTGCTTTAGGCGCGGCGCAGTCAATCGCTCTACTTGGCGTGAACGGCCGCAACGCAGACAGTGAAGTTTTGAATGCGGCAGGGCGAAAGGCCTTTGCTGTGGGCTTTCAGTTTGCTCGGGTTTACGTTTCTGAGGTTTCGCTAGCTTCGCATGGATTGGCGTTAGTCTCTGTTTACCGACTTTACCGATCACCTATTGGGGTAACCCTGCCTTTAACCACCCTTCACGCCAGTTGTTTGCGGAGGCTGGAACAGTGAAGATTGGTATCTGGGTTTCCTTTGAAGCGGCAGTCAAGCCCGGGCGCAAAATCTGCAGGTCTTTAACCGCGTTGCGAGCGGCTTCTTCATCAGTCAGGTGCCCCAGAGAAGCGATCAGCATGAGATGACTCATGACGAAGCTGGATCGGACCGACAAAGCATCCCGACAAGCACCGGCCGCTTCCTCATATCGCTCAAGCTGAAAGAGTGCGCTTGCCTGAGCAAGGTAGGCGGCGTGGCTGCTCAGGGCTCAGTATTGCGGTTCCCATCAGAAAGCATGGCTGGCTGGTAGCAGCCCAAAGCGGACGTAAACTAGTGTCTATTTATCAGCAGTTTTAAGATAAAGAGGGCATCTGAATTCTGCTTTAGTTTGTTGGCAAGTACCGATCCAACAGAGCGTCGACCAACCCCTCTTGCAGTTTGTTGCCGGTAGCTTCATCTACACGCAAGATGTCTTCGAGATTAACAAGTTGTTCTATCCCCGTCGTCATGGACAATCGCTTGGCCAGATCGTCAATTTCCTTAGGCTCCATCAATGTGTGAACTGGTGCAAGAGCTTCGGCAAAAGCCGCCACTCTTCTGGCACCACGCATTTTTACGGTTCCATCCTCAAGGGATGCCTTGAGTGATTCAGCCAGAAACTGCCGGAAATGCGCCTCATGAATCCGAGAAAAATCCAGATAGTATCGCGCGACGACATGTATACGGCTCCTAACGTCATCAAGTCCCTTCAAGAGTTCTGACGTCGGAATGACGTCAAGATCGAGCGTCGCATCCAAAGCCAAGACACTCGGGTCTGAGAAGTAACGATACACCGTCGCACGGCTGGTTTTGGCGCGTTCAGCGACTTTAGCCAGCGTGACTTCCTTGCCTTCCGACATCAGGTCACGTGCAGCCGAAAGAAGTGCTGTTCGCGTTCGGTTGATTTGATTTGTACGAGGCGCCAATTACAAACCTTTTGTGATACACTTGTCTCATAAATAGATATATGTATCATAAGCGCAGTTTGTTTCAAGTAAAGGGAGTCGCAGCTATGACTGAACCTCGCCCGCGTATTTATCATCTTCTTGGGAACCTTTTGACCTTTCACGCCTTTCCCAGTGAGACCGGAGATCGTTGCACAATCGTCGAAATAAAGACGGCGCCGGGTGCCGGTGCGCCGCCCAACCATCATGCTGGCGAAGATGAGAGCTTTTACGTGCTCGATGGTGAATTCGAGTTTTTTGTGAACGGTGAGACAGTCGACGCAAAAGGTGGTGATTTCGTCAAAGTTCCAGACGGCGCAGTGCACGCCTTTACATGTACCGGGGAACGGCCAGGTCGGTTACTGTGCATTAACGCCCCCGGCGCCATGCATGACTCGTTCTTTACTGAAGCCGGTGACGCAATGCCCGACGGAACGACAGACGTTCCGGCGCCTGATGGACCGCTAGACATTCCGGCGATCATGGCAGTGGCAGATCGAGTGGGAATGACGATCCTGGCGCCAGCGGACGTTCCCAGCTAACAACGTGCGTGCACAAATCCGGGCCGCGGAACGACTGTTTTGCGTTCAAGATTCTGCTGCAAACCCTACCTAGTGGGACTAGCTCAATCCGAAGCCATCACTCACGAAGAGGTCTTGCAATTCTGGATCGAGGAGAGTCGTTGAGCTTTTTTCAAGTGTCTTTTGCTTGAACCGAAGCAGTCGAATAAGCGTAGGCGATTAACTGCTTTAGTTTTCCCGCCATCAAAGTTCAGTCGCGTTTGACTTGGCTTGAGATCGCTTAACTCAACATTCTTTCCGAAACCTCCTCAAGGAGGGTATGAAGATCGAACTCTTCGCCTTTCTCGGCAAGCCCTTTGTCATGCAGAATGAAGGACAGCCCGTGCACGAAACTCCACAACAAAAACCCACGGCGGCGAACTTCGTTTGTGATTCCCGGTTCACCGAGACATTTTGCTACCTCAGTCAAAAGAATCCCGAAGCTTTGCTGGCCGCCTTCCTCCAGCCGCGGATCCGCGATGCGGTCTGTGAAGCCGCCAAATTTCAATCTGAAGATACCGGGCTCATTTAACGCGAAGGCAATATACTCCATCCCTATGGCAGTGATGCGCTCGGGAGATCCTTCAGGAACGCCTTCCAGCGCAGCAAGCATATTGTCTCTGTGCCGCTCCATTCCCTCAAGGACAGTGGCGACCAGCATTTCTGTCTTGTCTTTGAAGTGCTTGTAAGGTGCCGCGGTTGACACGCCCGCGCGTCTGCAGGCCTCGGATACGGAAAAACTGTCCGGACCTTTTTCTTCGACCAACTGTCTGGTTGCTTCGATCAGTGCAGCACGGAGATCGCCGTGATGATAGGCCTTCTTGCTGACGGAAAGACCCGCCGTTTGTCTGTTTGTCGGATGATTTTTTTCGATGCTGCTCATGATCCAACATGTGCCAGATCACGTATCTCTTGTCAAAGTGAGAACTTCTAACATATGTTAGAGATACTAACTTGATGAGGTCCCCAAATGCCGAATCCTGCAAATTCATCTACTGAAGCGAACAAACCGAGCCTATTTGTACGTGTGTTACGCGGCACTGTGCGTTTGGGAGTGACCGTCAGTTTTATCGCCGTCGCAGCGGCTGCTGTTCACTTCGGAGCATCCGAGCTCACCCGTAGAGCGGAGGCGGTGCCCGCACCGGATGCCGCCGCTGTGACCCCGGTATCCGTGACGCCGATCACCTCCGAGAGCGCCTACACAGTCGATCGCGTGTTCATCGGGCAGGTCGAACCTCAGCGTTCGGCAGATATCTCTTTCGAACTCAACGGGACGCTCGATCAAATTCTGGTGGATGAAGGTGACGAGGTTGCAAAGGGTCAACTTCTTGCGACACTGGACATCGCACTGCTGGAGGTCGAACGCGACCGTCTGACAGCATCGCGTGACGCCATTGCAGCCCAGCTTGAATTTGCAAGAAAAACGGTCGAGCGAAACGCGAAACTCATCGAACAAGGCTTTACCAGTCAAGCCCGTTTGGACGAAGCCGTTTCTCAGCAAGATGAATTGTTATCCAGAATTGGTGAGCTGGATGCGGCCTTGCGCGATGTGACCGTTCGGATTGAGAAATCCAGCATCGAGGCCCCATTTGCCGGTCAAATAACCGCGCGACACGTGGACGGCGGCGAAACTCTGCGCTCGGGCGAGCTGGTTCTGGGAATGGTCGAGGTCGTGTCGCCGCAGGTTCGGATCGGTATCCCTCTCGATGTTGATCCGGCGCTGCTAACCGATCTTGAGATCGAGATTGCAGCTCAAAGCTATCGGGCTGAGCTTGCAACCTTGCGGCCCGATATTGACCCGGTGACCCGAACCCGTACCGCGCTGTTCGATCTGAAGTACGCGTCGGACGTTGCTTTCGGACAAACCGCACGTGTGCATGTACTCGATCCCGTCCAAAGTGCGGGAACCTGGGTGCCGACAACATCGCTGAAGGAAGGAACGCGCGGGCAATGGACACTGCTGGTTGCCGACGCGCAAAAGACTGTGCGCCTGGCGACGGTCGAAGTGCTGCATGCCGAAGACGATCGCGTCTTTGTGCGCGGCGCGTTTCCGGAAGGCACCGTCCTGATCGATCAGGGGCCGCAGCGGGTCAGCGTTGGTCAGCGCGTCGCCTTCAACACTGGCGAGTAACGGAGCGATCTGATGGAAACCCTTACCTTTCGCCATCCCCGGCTGGTTGCCCTGATCATTTTGGTGCTTGTATCAGCAGGCCTGTCTTCGTTCCTATCGCTTGGGCGACAGGAAGACCCCACGATCACCAATCTCTTCGCAACTGTAACCACGCAGTTTCCGGGCGCAGACCCCGAACGGGTCGAAGCATTGGTGACCGCAGAAATCGAAGAAGAGCTGCGAAAGATCGCCGAGGTGGATGAGATCAGTTCAGTCTCCCGCTCGGGCGTGTCGGTCGTTTCTGTTGAATTGCTGGAAACACTAGACGAAGCCACCATTGAGCAGGTTTGGGCCGAGGCTCGGGACGCCGTTGAGGATGCGCGCCAGAACTTCCCGGCAGGAGTTTTGCCGCCAGAGTTTGATGCCGAGGGTATTGCTGCCTATTCCGCTGTCATTGCAGTCGCGGCCGAGGACCCTGACTTCCCGCTCACTTTGCTGTCTCGTCATGCCGAAGCCTTAGGTGACAGATTGCGCGCGATACCTGCGACTCGAGCCGTCGACTATTTCGGTCAGCCCGAAGAAGAGGTGCTCGTAAGTGTCGATATGGACAAGGCCGCTGCGCTTGGGCTTGGCGCTGCCGAGATTTCTCAGCGGATCGCCGAAGCAGATGGAAAGGTTCAGTCCGGGCGGCTGCAATCTGATGTCGACCTGACCATAGGCGTCAGTGGAGAAATTGAGAGTTTGGATCGCATTCGGAGCATCGTCCTGCGTGAAAACGCAGACGGTGCCGTGGTGCAGCTCGGAGATATTGCCAGCGTAGACCGGGGCGCACGCGAACCGCAGTCCTCAATCGCATTTGCCAACGGAAAGCCCTCCGTTTTGGTGGGGATTCTGGCGCAGGACGGCGTGCAGATCGACCGCTGGACAGGCTTTCTACGGGATGAGCTTGAGGCCGGTGCCGCATCGGTACCTTTAGGCATGCAGGAAATACTGCTTTTTGATCAAAGCCAGTACACGACGGATCGTTTGTCAGAGGTTGGGATCAACATGGCCATTGGCGTGGCTCTGGTCGTGGCAGTCTTGTTTGTTACGTTGGGCGTTCGTGCAGCTGCGATCGTGGCCTTGGTATTGCCGGTTGTCTCATTGGCAACTCTTGCGACGATGAACATGATTGGATTGCCAATTCACCAGATGTCTGTGACTGGCCTGATTGTTGCCCTCGGTCTGCTCGTTGACGCAGCCATCGTGATGACGGATGAAATTCGTCGTCGTTTGCAGGATGGGATGGAGAGACTTTCAGCCGTGCGAGATGCTGTTCGCCGGTTGGCTGCGCCTCTGCTGGCGTCGACTGTAACAACGGCGCTCGCCTTCACGCCGATGATCTTGCTGCCTGGCCCCGCCGGCGACTTTGTTGGTGCTATCGCTATCGCCGTGGTGCTTATGCTTGTCTGGTCACTAGTTGTCGCTTTGACGGTGACCCCCGCGATTGCGGGCTGGGTACTGTCCGACCGCCCCGACGCAGGAATGCTGAGCCGCGGTATCAGCATCCCGCCGCTTGCCCGAATGTTCGAGGCCTCAATTCGATTGTCAGTCACTAATCCGGTGCGCTCCATCGCGTTGGCATTGATCTTGCCCGTGCTTGGCTTTGCGGCCTTTCCAACGCTGACCGCGCAATTCTTCCCGGGCGTCGACCGCAACCAATTCTATATCGAAGTCGACATGCCAGGTGGAACATCAATTGCCACCACCGAAGCAACCGCCCGCCAGATCGATGAGATGCTGCTGGCAGATGATGGCGTCGAAAGTGTCTATTGGACGGTGGGAGAATCCGGCCCGGCATTTTACTACAACATCGTTGGCAACCGTTCACGCGAGCCCGGTTTTGCGCAGGCCATGATCACGACCGGCACGGCCGACGACGCAGCCCGCCTTGTCGGAGCCCTGCAGGGTCGTTTGGATACCGACTTTCCGGACGCGCAGATCATCGTTCGTAGTCTCGTGCAGGGCCCTCCGGTCGACGCACCAGTTGAAGTCAAAATTCAGGGGCAGGACATCACGGTTTTGCGCGATCTGGGCGACGAGGTGCGTTCAGTTATGGCCAATCTCGACCTGGTGACGCAGGCGCGCGCCAGCGTGAACGGCGGCAATCCTCAAATCCGGTTCGAGATTGATGAGGTCAAAGCCCGTCTGCTGGGACTGGACGTGGCCGATATAGCTGGTCAGTTGGACACGGCACTTGTTGGCGTCACCGGTGGATCACTGATCGAAGGGACTGAACAGTTGCCGGTGCGAGTTCGTCTTGGTGACGAGGTGCGATCAGACCTAAGCGCCATTGTCAGTATGCCCATCCTGCTGCCCAATGCTGCCACCATATCCGCCGCTAGTGTTTTCCCTGCTGTGCCGTTATCGGAACTCGCCAATCCGGTGATCGAACCTGCGGAGAGCGTTATAACCCGAACGGATGGCGTGCGCGAAAACACTATTCAAGCGTTTATCGTCCCCGGTGTTTTACCCGAAGAGGCGTTGCAGGACGTACTAGAGGCGCTTGATGCGTCCGGATTTGTGTTACCACAAGGCTATTCGATGTCCTTGGGCGGTGACAGTGATGCCCGATCCAACACCGTGGGCAATCTACTTGCCTCTGTCGGTTTGATTGTCACACTCTCCATCGCGACCATCGTTCTGACCTTTAACTCTTTCCGACTGACGCTCGTGACCTTGGTCGTGTGCGTATTGTCTGCAGGCCTTTCCATGCTGTCGCTGGCCGTTATGCAATTCCCGTTCGGAATAACGGCGATAATCGGGGTCATCGGCTCAATCGGGGTTTCGATCAACGCGGCGATCATAATTCTGACTGGGTTGCAACAAGACGTTGACGCAAGCCAAGGCGACCGAGCAGCTATGGCGCGTGTTGTGACCGGTTCAAGTCGGCATATCATCTCGACAACGGTCACGACCTTTGGTGGGTTCCTACCCCTGATCATAGGCGGAGGAGCGTTTTGGCCACCATTCGCCGTAGCCATCGCCGGAGGGGTACTGTTGTCGACTGTCGTATCCTTCTATTTTACACCGCCCGTTTTCGCGTTGGTGTATCGTGTCAAGCTCGACAAACCGCTTGAGGCAAAGAACCAACCTTCCCAGCCTCGAGAAGGAATTGTCGCGCTTGTGGCAGAATGACGATTGAGACTACTTATCGTTGAGAGCCGGTGTGTTTCATGGCCATCGTTTTTCGAAGCAAGGTTCAAGTTCTGTCATGGGTCGCGCGCCGGACTTTGCATAGTCCGGTTTCTGCGTATCGCTACAATTGGGGCATCGCGCAGCATCGGTCAGAGTGGGCTCGGGGCGGTCATTCAGTGAAATCTGCTCAACGTCTACTTTGAGGAGATTTCTGCTATTCGCGACGAAGCCTCCCGGATGTGAGGCTAGAACGATTGCGTAGAGGTCAGTGAGTAGCTTCAGCGACAAGTCTGACTTGTTTTCAAGAAGCTACTCGCGCAACATCTATGAACGTCCGGAACCAATTGGGAGGTTGGCATGGCGGAGCTACGCGAAATTGGTAAGACAGGGATACGGGTTCCTCGCGTCGGGTTTGGATCGACAGGGTTGGGAAGTATTCCGGAAATCTATGGGTATGAAGTTGAGGAAGACCGCGCGATTGATACAATTCGGGTAATTCTTTCGCAGCCAAATGCGTTCCTGGACACATCCCGTTGCTATGCCATGGGGCGAAGTGAAGAGCGCATAGGTAAAGTCATTCGTGAGCTTGGCGGTTGGCCGGAAGGGCGGGTGCTTTCCACCAAAGTCGACCGGGATATGGAAACCGGTGCCTTTGATGCTTCTCAGGCACGTAGGTCATTCGAGGAAAGCCTTACGGCCCTAAGCGTCGACAGCGTCGATATACTCCACGTCCATGATGTCGAATATGCAAATGACCTATCTGAGGTCAAAGGACGGGGAGGTGCGATTTAAGAGTTGTTTCGTATCAAGGAGGAAGGTCTGGCAAAAGCGGTCGGAATCGCAGCGGGACGTATCGACTTGATGATGCCAATTTTGGAGGGTTGGGATTTTGACGTGGTCCTGACACACAACCGGCATACGCTGGTAAACGACAACGCGGCACCTCTGATAGAACTCGCGAAATCACGAGGCGTTTCGATATTGAACGCAGCACCTTTTTCCGGAGGTGCACTTGCCCGAGGAAGCGCGATCCATCGCTTTTATGTCTATCGTCCTGCAGATGATGAAGTACTTGCGCCAATACGTGCTGTTGAAGAGGTATGCGGTCACTACGATGTCCCAGTCGGGGCGGTCGCGTTGCAACACTCTTTGAAAAATGACGACATCACTTCGACCGTTTGCGGAGTGACATGGCCTCAGCATGTTCAACAGGTGATGGAATGGGCAGAGTGGTCCATCCCTGATGGTGTTTGGGAGGACCTCGCTGAGATAGGGAAATCTTCGGAGGATCCAGAGGCTTAAAGTGAAATCCCAGAGGGGCAGTATAGCAAACAATGCGGAAGATCATTCGAGACTTGATAAGGTGCTTGGAACCGATTTTCGAAAAGGAAAGGGTGTCCTCAGTACCTGCTAGTCTCGGCAAGGCCAAAAAATCAAAGGGATCAATATGATTGCATTATTATTTTCGTTGTTCACATGCGCCCTCGGGCTCGCTTACTGTAAATTCGTCCGCCTTTCATACGCCCTCTTCGTAGTCACGCTTTTGGCGAGCGTTTATTGGCTAAAATTTCATGCAACAACGCCGCTTTCAATCCAACTGTGAGATCGTTCCATGTCACCTGAATTTGCCCGAAATATGAACGCGCTTGGTGCCTTGGCTGTCTGCCTAGTGTTGGTTCTTGCATTCTATTTTCAACTTGTTCTCTACGAATTACCCTGTCCGTTATGTCTATTGCAGCGTGTCGGTTTCGTGGCCGTGGGGTTTGGGCTAGGGCTAAATCTGTTATGGGGCACGCGTGCAAGGAACTACGGCATCGTCCTTGTGGCAGCAATATTCGGTATCAGCGTTTCGATCCGCCAAATCCTACTGCACATAGTGCCCGGCACCGGGCACTATGGGTCTCCGGTTCTTGGTCTGCATTTTTACACTTGGGCCGGCATAGCCTTCGGATTGATAATACTCGGGACCGCGGTGATGCTTGTCTTTGAAAAGCAATATGATCTAGCCGCGGACGTTAGGGCATCGGAACGGTTCGGTGGAAGCAAGTTGGCCAAAACCGCGTTCATGTTGATCTTAGCTTTGGGAGCCGCCAACGCAGGCTCAGCTCTATTGGAGTGTGGGCCAGGTATTTGCGACGATCCGCCAACAGACTACAAGTTTTTGGATAAGCTTGAGTAAGCAAGGGAAACTTAGGTCGAGGTGCGAGCTTGTGCGTAGTTTTTCTGGTATTTCGCCGCCCAAAATCAAAGAAGATATTCAGAGGCGATCTCTCGCTTTATTTTGATCGCAAGCAGTTACCAACAAGGAAATTCAAAACTAGTAGTCAACTAAATGGTCACGGTTAAGGCAGGTGACCGCTTTGGACTCAGAGTAGTACTTTGCAGCAATCCACGTGCGTTTCTGCTATAGTGTTTAACCAAAGTTCAATAACATCACACCTTGTGCTACGCCTCGCTTGATATCGAATTTAGTGTGGCATGTATGATGAGGCCTTTTCTCTATAACTAGAAATTTATCATATACTTAACAGGACTTTGCAGGCTTAGTGATACTGCCTTCATCTCCGCCATAACCTCGAATTCTAGCGCCTTTCGAGTAGATTGCTACGCCAGCTCGGCCAGAGCCGTGTCGATCCGGGACAGCATCGGGGATTGGCCCGCGGTTTCAACGATGACGCGGGCTTTGCTCAAGTGTTGCACGGCCAATTGCTTCTTCTTGCGCGCTTTGTAGAGCAACCCAAGGATCATGTCGCAGCGGGCGATATAGTGTCCTTTTTCATCGAATTGAGGGTTGCTACGGACTTCGTCCAGCATCGCAACCAGTTTCTTTTCGCCAAAGAACAGCACCCAAAGGATTGAGCGGAAGTTCCGAAGAAAGACACCAGCCGACGCTCCGCCCTCACCCGTCAGGATGGCAAGATACATTTCGCACAGGAATAAACGCGCCCAATCGGCCGACACTTTGGTGCCTTCGTCCGTGCGCTTTTGAACGGCTCGCTCGATCTGCCGTAGCCCGTCGGCGATGCGTCCCTTCAGAGCGTAGGCTACCCCGAGCATCGTTGCCGGGCCCATGGTGAACAGGGTCCAGCCGTGTTCATTGCAATTGTCGATATGGGCCTCAATGATCTCGATCGCGCCGGGTGTTTCCGTGGGCACCATGGCTGATACGCGGGCGGCCTCGGCGATGGCGCGCTCGAACTCGACTTTTGAAGCCTTGTGCGCCTCTTCCGCGATGGCCAGCGCTTTTTCGTGGTCATCGGCAACCATGGCGATCAGGGCTTTCATCGCTGTGCCATAGCCCAAAGCCCGTGGGTCGTTGGTCTTTTTGCCCAGCGCAATCATCTTGTCTGCTGTGGCGTGCGCGCGGGCCACCCGTCCTCGGGTCAGCTCATTCCAACCGATGGTGGCAAGGTAAAAGTTCTGGATATAGGCGTCGTCGATCTTTTCCAGTTCGGCCTCGATCAGGCGCGCTTTGGCTTCGAACTCGGCGTTTGAAATCGGCGAGAAATAGATCGACACCGAAAGCTCATTCACCATTGCATAGGCCCGTGAGGCCGGATCGCCCAGACGTTCGGCCATGGCGGTCAGATCCTGTTGGACCCAGTGGGCCTCACGGTATTTGCCATTGCAGACAAGGCAGGACACGTAGTGGTGCAGGAACAGAGCGTGATGAGAGCTGTCGCCCACCTGCTCCAGGATGGGGCGTACAGACCCGGCAAGGTCAATGATCGTTTTGACCCTGAGTGAAATGTTCGCACATAGCGCAAAGCTGGCCAGAAACGCGGCGAACTCGGGCTTTGAGGCGCAGTCTGGATCGCTTTCATAGAGGGCATAGGCTGCCGTGTAGTAATTGTTGGCCTCATCCAGCGAATAGACACCCAGAGACTTGTCCCCGGCCATCGCCGTATACCGAAACGCTTTGTCGGTCTGGTCCGTCTGGCCGTAGTGATAGGCCAACATTTCGGCCACTTCTTGCAGGCGGTTTGCGTTGCGCTGGACCAGACACTCGGCGACTTCCAGATGCAGGCCCGCGCGACGCGTGGCCACAAGGC
This sequence comes from Ruegeria sp. AO1, assembly GCF_056535985.1. Lineage (NCBI taxonomy): Bacteria > Pseudomonadati > Pseudomonadota > Alphaproteobacteria > Rhodobacterales > Roseobacteraceae > Ruegeria > Ruegeria sp. AO1. The sequence goes on along the minus strand of NZ_JBQFJC010000001.1, from coordinate 3,058,461 downwards.
TTTGATACACGGCATCGCGTAGAAGAACGTGCTTGAAAACGTAGTCCGAGGAGTTTTCGTCGCGATACAACACGTCCTGAGCCTGAAGACGCTGCAGGGCGTCACCGGTTTCAGCAGGGTCTTTGGCCAGTTGTGAGAGCAGACCTGGATCAAACCGTCGCCCGATTACGGCGGCGGCTTGCAGCAGGTCCCGATCCTCGGTCGACAGGCGATCAACGCGGGCAGTCAGCAGGTTCAGCATGCTGGCCGGCAGGTCGGCCTGCGCCATGTCGATATCCAGATGCGCTTCGGCCGCGTCGACCCGCAGGCTGCCTTGTTCCAGCAGATAAGTCAGGATTTCTTCGCCAAACAACGGGTTGCCACCGGCACGTTCGGCCAGTTGACGATCCAGCCCCGCGGGCAAAGTGGTCACGCCCAGTCGGTTGCGCGCCAGATTGGCGAAGTCCTTTGTCATCAGCGGTTTCAGCGCGATGGTGCGAACTTTGTCGTCGTCGCGCCACACTGGTGTGTATTCCGGGCGGTGGGTCTGGATCAGTAGCAGGTTGGTCAGGTCCGACCGGTTGACGATGCCCTGCAGCAACTCTTCCGAGGCGCTGTCGATCCAGTGGCTGTCTTCGATGAACAGGATAACGGGCCGCTTGGCGCATCGCGCCTTTAGGAGTTCAGGCAGTAGTTCACGGGTGCGCAGGCCAATGAGAACGCCGTCAAGCCCGTCCAATGCCTCCGGCGGTGGCGTCAGGCCAAGCAGGTTCATCAACAGGCCCAGATTCTGCTGTGAAAAGCAATTCCAGGCCTTCAGACCGGTCTCGATCTTGTAGGCGATGCGGGTCGGATTGTCTCGATCCTTGATGCGAAACGCGGTTCGGACAATCTCGATGATCGGCAGGAAGGGAACCTGCTGCCGATCCGCAAAACAATAGCCAGTCAGGACGTCAATCTGATCGCGGGGCAGGCGGTTGAGGAATTCGAACGCAAGCCGGGTTTTGCCCAAGCCCGGTTCCGCGACCAGATCCACCACCGAAACGCCGTTGCGCGCCTGAGCCAGTGCATCGGCCATTTGAGTCAGTTCGGTGTCGCGTCCCACATAGGTACTGAGACCGCGCGCGACCGAGGCATCAAACCGCGAGGCATCGGCCCGCACGGATTGCAATTGCCACAGTTTCTGAGGCGTGGCGAGGCCTTTGAGCTGATGTTCCCCATCAAAGCGCAGCTCAGTCACCCATTCGACAAGGCTGCGGGTCTTGTCGCAGATCAGCGTACCACCCGAGGGTGCCAGGTTTTCGATGCGCGAGGCCATGTTGACCGTGCTTCCCACCGCTGTTGCAGGCCCGTCTGCGCCCTGTACGGCGGCCATCAGAACGGTGCCGGAACTAATGCCGACCCGCATCTGAGGGCGCACGCCGAAGCGGGCCTCGATCTTTTGTGCGGATGCGAGGAAAGCGTGATGGATGGCGTCGGCGGCGCGGCAGGCCCGTTCGGCCGGGTCCTCTAGCGCGTCAGGGATGCCGAACAGCGCCATGATGCTGTCCCCGGCAAAGTCGCGGACCGTGCCGCCATGCTGAGATACCGCACCCGCGAGGGTGTCGTAGACCAGACGCACAAACTCCAACGCTTGTTCTTCGTCCAGTTTCGAGACGATCGACGTATAGCCAACCATATCCGCAAACAGGACCGAGACCTGGCGCCGCTGCCCCAGATCGCCCTGTTGTTGTGTAGATATGACCCCGCCGTCCTGCATTACCACCGGAGTGATACAGCAGCAAAGCGCGCGCCGCCAGCCGTTGCGGACATGTTGATGTGATTGGCCTGTGGAATGTACGCGAAAATGTCACGCCCAAACGCGCGGATGCCCGCAGCCCTGTGACCGGGCCGCGGGTCGTGGATTTACTTGAACACGTCCACCAGATCCGAGACGCTGACGCCTTCCTTGATCTCTTTCAGGCGGGCAAAGATCAGAGCGATCGTGATGCTGAGCCAACCGTAGGCAATCGCGTTGAGCGCGGCCTCAAAAAAAACCCAGGGACCCAAAGATGCTGTTGGATCAGCAATTCCGGAGAACCCGAACGCAGCTGCGAAAACAAATGTGACTACCATGACGACCAGCACAATACATAGACCCATCAGGATCAGCGCGCCGATGATGGGCCAACGGTAGTTCTTGGTCAGAGTCGCGCTGCGTCCCATCGCGCCGAACCCGGCCCTGTCGATCACAATGGCCGGTACGATGACGGAAAACACGGCGTAGATCCAGATACCCGGCACGACCAGAAAAACAAGGCCGATAAAATACAAGATCGTCGTTGCGATCGACAGAACTGCAATGGCGGGCAGGTTGACGACAGCCGCCGAGAAATAGCTGCCAATACGCGCCGCACGCCCCAATTTTGCGTCATAGGCGAACTGTATGATCACGGCCGTGGTGACGGCATATGCGAGCAATGTGATCAGAGCCGACACGATCACGCCAGAATAGAAGGCGGTATTGTCGAAACTCGCGGTGCCAATATCGTCGAAAGACTGCGCCACCGTGTAATTGTTCACAATGACTTCGATCAGCGCCGGAATGAATCCCAGCAGAAGCACAAGGTGAATCTTTTTGAAAAAGATCGAAAACGTCTCACCGACAATTGCTCCGACGCCCAGGGGCATGTGAGCCTCAGGGTCTTCGGGATTGGCTGTATCTGTCATTTTTTGTTCCAAACTACTTTTGTGTTCTGTGTCTGATAGAGCCTTGAGAACGGGTTCATCCTCAAGACGAGTTTCGTTTTTCTGCTTCTCGCTTGGGTAAATCTGCAACAGGCGTGGCTAGCCTTGCTTGTCTGCCTCGGCGTGGAATTTATCGGCGCGTTTGTCGCCGAACAACTGGCGCTGTTCTAGAAAAGCGCGTTGTGCTTTGTAGAAGGCCTCGAGAAAGGCAAGCTGGTCTTCGGGGCGGACCGCATCGGCATAGTCGATCTTGCGCCGGACCTGCTCGACAATTGCGGCCATGGTTTCCTTTTTCCGTTTGTGTGCCTCGGGCCCGGTCGAGCGTGCTGCGCCGCGCAGAAACCCTTCGAGGGTCTGCAATTCGAACGCGCCGTAATGTTCAAGCTGATGGGTCAGAAACTGAAACCGGGGCTGGGTGGCGGTTGCGGGTTTGATTGCTTTGGACATATCGGGCAGCAGGATCGGCTTGGGAAGGTGGATCACATAGGTACCTGCGACAATATCCCCCAGCCGTTGGCTGCGCTTGTTGAACACGGGCACTGCAATCACGCCCAGTATCCAGGCCAGTGAAATCAGAGACGGGATCAAAGCCTCGGCAGTCAGGGTCAGAACCAGTGTGCCAGGTAGAAAAATCTCGGCTTCTTTCATCAGGTTGCGAACGACGAGGGATTGCGTTGTCAGCGCCTGACCATCGGCCGAGACCACCTTGATCTTCATCATGCGCTTACCGATGGTCTGGCCGTTCCACACCAGCTCGGACGCAGCGTAGTAGGGGATGCGGATGACGAAGAACAGCATCGCGGCAACGGCCACAAGCGCCTCGGGCGGGACAATGTCGATGGCCAGCAAAAGCAGGAAGAGGGCGATGGCACCCACCCCGGTGATCAAGATATCGGCGAATTGGGCGGCCATACGCACGCCCACACCCGCGACCCGGAAGTAGAGCGGCACACCCTCGGGGGGCAGCAGACGGTCGAGCTTGGGTTGGGTCATGACCGCTTCCTTCCGCCCATGCAGAACCACAGCAGCCACAGCGCGCCGATCCCCCAGCCGATGGCGATACGCGTGGTGCGGTCCTGTACCAACTGCCGGCCAAAACCTTCCAGCAGCGCGGCAGCGACCAGCATCATCGCGGCGATCAGCGCCAGTTTCACCGCATCATGCCCGGCGGCCCGCAATGCCGCGCGGCGTGTGAGCTGGCCGGGGAACAGTACAGCGAGGCCCAGTTTCAACCCGCCCGCGCCCGCGATGCAGATCGCCGACAGCTCGGTCACGCCGTGGATCGACAGCCAGCCGAACAGGTCCCAGCCCAAGCCTCGATCTATGTGAAGTGCGTAAAAAACGCCCAGAATCAGGCCGTTATAAAACAATAGTAAAACTGTTGGCGCGCACAGGAACGCCCCCAGCCCAAAAACAAAGATCGCGATGCGTGTGTTGTGCGAGAACAGGTAGGTGGCAAACGCTCCCAACCCGGACCCGTCTTCCTCACCATAGATGACCGAGCGCAGATAGTCCGTGCTGGCATCCGGCCCGCGCCCTCCGGCCAGTTCGGTGGGCATGAAGACAAAGAACCATTCGGGATTGTCGAAGTAGAAGAAATACCCGGCGATAGCTCCTGCGGCCATGCACAGAAACCCCAGAAGGGTGACGCGCCAGGAGGACCGCATCGCTTGCGGCCCACCACTGGTCAGGAACTTGCGGATGATCCCGCCCAGCCGTTGTTGTGGGGCGTAGACACTCAGATAGGCGCGGCTTGTCAGCGCCTCAAGGTATTCCAGCAAGCCGCGGTCCAATGAGATTTCGCGCGCGATGGACAGCGACGTCGTGGCCTGCCGATAGAGGTCGGCCAGATCGCGCGCCTCTTGAAAGCTCATGCGGTGCAGGCCCTGACCTTCGGCCTTGTCGACCAGATCGGATAAGCGTCGCCAGTCGCCTTCGCGTTCCTGCCGGAACCGGGCCGAGCGGATCAGATCAGCGTCAGACATCAGATCATCTCTCGCGCTTTGATTTCCAGATAGGTCGAGATCAGCCGCGCCGAGATCTCGCCCGGTTCGGCGTCAATCACGGTCACGCCGATCTGTTGCAGCCGTTCCAGCACAAGGCGGCGTTCGCGCAGAAGCTGCCCGGTCGAGACGGTCTCGGCCACGTCGTTCATGTCCTGCGGGGCCGTGTTGACCTGCGCCTCGAGGATCGGATCGCGCAGGGTGACGAAAACGATCAGGTGCCGCTTGGCCAATGCGTTGATGTTTTCCACCATCAGTTCCGCCGAGGTGGTATCGACGAAATCCGAAAACACGATGATCAGGCTGCGCTTCGGGGTGCGCCCGTTCAGCTCGGTCATGGCAAGGGTGTGGTTCGTCTCGACGCTTTCATATTGCAGTTCGGCCGTGCGGCTGCGCAATCGGGTGAACGCTGCGCGGCCCGGTTCGGGGGGCAGGAAAATGCGCGGCTTGGCGTCATAGGCGTAGAGCCCGGCCAGATCCCCCCCGATGGCGGCGGCCCAGGCGGTGGCAAGTGCGGCGGTGATGGCATGGTCGATCTTGGGAAGGCCCGCGATCTCCTCGCGCATCTGATAGCCGTTGTCCAAGGCGATGATGACATGGTGGTTGCGCTCGGCTCGAACCTCTTTGGCCACCAGAGACCGATGCCGCGCCGACCGCTTCCAGTCGATTGATTTCGCATCCATGCCGGGTACGAAATCCCGCAACTGGTGAAACTCGGTGCCCTCACCGATGGCGCGGTTTTCCTTTACGCCGAACAGGCGGGATTGAACCGTTGTCGAAATCTCACCCGATTGCACCCGGCGGATGTTGGGTACGACTGCTATCTCAAGACCAAAGGCGATTTTCGGGACGAATTCGAACAGTTTGAACCGGGAAGACCAGCTGAGCCATAGATGGGAGAGGCGCCATTTTCCCCGGCGAATGGCGCGAAACGGAATGCGCACCTGTCCGCTGGACAGATCGAACCGGGTCGGTCCTTCGACCCCTTCGGGCCAGTGTACCTGCCCGGTCATGCCTGAGGTCGCTGGGGTGACGATCAAGGCGATCTCGTCCTGTTCGCCCACGAAGATATCGCCCAGCGGCTCGACCGAGACAGAACGGCGGCGCGGCCAGGACAGCAGCAGATCACCTATGGCCAGCGCGCACAGAACCACCCATGGCACCCCGGCAACGGTGCGGGTTGCATCGCCCATCACAACGGCCACCAGTGACAGGCCAAGGGCCACGCAGGCCGCCACCAGCAATATGCGCGAGGGACGGATCAGCGGGGGGCCTCGATCTGGTTGAGGATGTTCTCCAGCACCTGCTGCGGCCCGCGCCCTTCGATTTCGGCGGCAGGGGACAGAACGATGCGGTGTTGCAGCGCGTGGATGATCAGGGTTTTGACGTCGTCAGGAATGGCAAAATCGCGCCCGTTCAAGGCTGCTGTCGCGCGGGTCGCCCCGGCGATGGCATCCGCGGCGCGGGTCGAGGCCCCAAAGGCGATATCCGCGCTTTCACGTGTGGCGCGCACCAGACGCAGAATATAGGCCAGAATATCGTCATCCAGCACGATCTCATCAATCAACTGCCGGGCCGCTGCCATCGTTGGGGCATCCAGCAGAGGGCGCACAGTTTGCGTTGCGCCTAGGGGATCCAGCGGTGCATTGGCGTGCTGGCGCAGGATCGATAGTTCGACGTCTTCGGGCGGGAAGCTGAGGTTTACCTTGAACAGGAAACGGTCCAACTGCGCCTCTGGCAGCGGGTAAGTGCCTTGTTGTTCAATCGGGTTCTGGGTGGCAACAACGATGAACTCGGACCCCAGCGAATGGTCGGTGCCATCGATGGTTACCATGCGTTCGTTCATCGCCTGCAGCAAGGCGGCCTGGGTCTTGGGCGGCGCGCGGTTGATCTCATCCGCCAGCAGAATCTGACTGAAGACGGGGCCTTTGGTCAGAACAAACTCACTGGTCTGGAAATTGTAGATCGAGGTGCCCAGCACGTCGCCGGGCATAAGGTCAGGCGTGAACTGAATGCGCCCGAACTCAAGGCTCAGTGCCCCTGCAAAGCTGCGCGCCAGAAGCGTCTTGGCGGTGCCCGGAGGCCCCTCAAGCAGCACGTGACCGCGCGCAAACAGCGCTGTCAGCAGCAGGTCAACCGCCTCTTCCTGACCTTGCACAACTTTGCCGATCTCGGCCCTGAGGCTTTCGGCATGGGAAAACAATTCATCAAGCGTCATCGGCAAGTTGCTCCAGTATCAACTCAAATTGGTCCACATAGGGAATGGCATGTTCCGGCCCCAGATGCGGGGGGAGGGCGCGGATGGATGCGATCAGATCTTCCAGTTTTGCAGTCAGGTCCGGTTTTCGGGCGCGAATATAGGTTAGGTACGCGTCCTCGGGCGTGCCGCGCAGGGCGTGCGAGGTGCCGAAGACCGATGCCGCGCGGGCGCGCAGGCGGGTGTCGATGAAATCCGACAGCAGTGCCCCGTCCTGATCGGTCATCCGCATCAGCCGCGCACGGACCCGATTGGCGGTGCGTTTGCCTGACCCGAGACCCAGCGACAGATCCGCAACCGGCCCGCTGCGTACCCCACCGCGCCAGACCGCAAGGGCCAACAGAAACCCCGCACCGATCCATAGGGTCAGGAAAGGCGGTTCGAACAGGCGTTTCAGGTCGTCCCACGTGCGTTCGCGCGCGACATGCTGTTGCGGGTCGGTCAGCCAGTTGCGGTCGCTGTAGTCGATGATGATCCGCTTCTCGCCCGCGATCTCGGGCAGCAATTGCGCCGCGATCAGGGCATTGTCCCCTAAAGCCAGCCCATGGTTGTTCATCAAATCCGGGTCGGACAGAACATGGACCTTCTGCTGTTCACCGTCGCCGGGCAGCGGGCAAAGGCCCAGAACCATAGCGCCCCGACGCCCAACCAGCGGCTCGCAGCCTTGCCCGTCAAAGACCTGCGCCGCGTAGAGGCGGGCGGTCAGCGCATCGTCAGAGGCCACGTCAAAATCGGTGAACGGAACTCGGGCCGAGCGGATTTTGCCGACATCCGAGCCAACGATCCTATGCAGAACGCCCTCGATCCCTTGTTCGGGGGACAACAGGATAGGGTGCCCCAACCCGGTGAGCCTCAGGCCCGATCGCCATTTGGGCAAGATCACAAGGCTTGGGGTCGAGAGCGCCTTTTCGCGGATCACGTCCAGAGTCTGATCGAACTCATCCGGTTGCAGGAGCAGTTCGTCTTTGGTCTGCGCGCGCGCGCGATCTTTGCCCGGCTGGGTGTCATAGATGGGTTGGATCAACAGGCCGATGGTGCTGCGGTCCAGCGGCCAGCCTCCGGTAAAGGTTTGCGCGGTGTGGCCTTGATCGCGCAGCCACAGTTCTAGCCCGTCGAATCCGGTCGAGGAGTCGCGCAGCGCATATTGTCGACCGGCCATCACATAAAGGAATATGCCGATGCACAGCGCGCCGATGATGCCAAAGATAATCCAGTCGACCCGGACCCGCTCGGGTGCTGCAATATTGACCGCATCGCTCATGAGCGGACCTCGCGCAGGATGGGGCGGATGCGTGCCAGCAGGGCGTTGAAGTCGGGGTCGCTGATGGAGCGATGGCCGAAATGCACCCGTTCACTTTCCAGCACCAGTGCGCGCAAGTCGGGAATGTACCAGAGGCTCTGCGGCAGGCTGCGCAGCGCCTCGCGGTGAGTCCAGCTGCGCTTGAACAAAACCTCATTGGCGCTGAGGCAACGGGTCAGGACCAGTTGCGCCAGCCCGACGACCGCCTGGTTGCGATCTTCCTGCCTCAGAATGGCATCCAGATCGGGCAATTCCTCATCCGTCTCGGGCGTGTCCACTGACTGCTTTCCAGCGCGCTTTGCATTGCCTGCCCCCGACCGGAAAGAAACCGACGTGCGGCCGACGCTGAGGTACAGGATCCATGCCAACACGGCCAGAACCAGTGCCGCGATGATTCCCATCGTCCAGTTGGTATCAAGCGAGACGGTTTGAGACTCTTCGTCAGGTGTGGGTGAGAATTTGGTGTCCAGCGGAGGTGCCGGTTGGGTGGGGTCAAAATACACTACATCCGTGTCAATCCCGCGATAGCGAACGGCCTTTAGATAGTCCTGCCCCGAGGGGCTAAGCTCGGTTGGGGAAAGCGCTTTCTCTTGCGCTGTCACCAGTGTGGGAGCGCAGAAAAGAAACGATAGAAATAAGGCCGTCAAAAAACGCATTGAGCTATCGTTAGTTCACTCTCGTCAGGCACGCAATCGGTAGAATGCGCCTCGCGCATGGATTGACCAAGGCGGGTGTGCGACCCGTGTTTGTCGCGCCCATGTGGCGATTTCATGACAGGGTTTCAGAGCGAGGTCGGGTGTGACTATTCGGGCTCTTCCGCATAGAGGCCAAGCTCATGCCTGCGCTGGTGGAACCGCGCGACGCGATCGACAATCTCATCGCTGGAAACAGCGATCACGAAGGACAAAAGCGTCTCAAGCAATGCAATGGTCGATACTGACGAAGGGAAGAATTGCGGCGTGTCTGCAGACAGAACGAACCCGTGCTGCGCGTTCAGGATCACTGGGCTGGCCGGGCTGTCCGAGATGCCAACGACCGTCATACCCTGTAGGCGTGCCAGCTTGATCGCCTCGATCACTTCGGTCCGATAGGGGTGGCAGGTGATCGCAATCAGCACGTCCTGTTCATCCGCCCAAGCCAGATCGTCCACCGGGGTCGAGCCGGAACGGGGAATGGCGTGAAACTGCTTCATGCCGGTCGAGGCCAGATAGGTGAAGTTGCGGGCGTTCGAGTTGTTTACCCCGACGCCCAGCGTAAAGATCTGTCGGCAGTTCCAGATATCTTCGGCGGCTGCCTGCAGTTGTTTGGCATCGATCCTGGCAAAGGTCTCTTCGATATTGCGGATCGCCGCGCCGATCATGTCGGCGTAGAGCCCGCCCAGTTCGCCGGACTTCCCGATGTCCTGAAGCCACCGGGCTCGGTCAGGAAATGAGACCGACCCTTGCCGGATCGCCTGCCGGAACGGGGCGCGAAAATCCTCATAGCCTTCAAAGCCGACTTGTCGGGCCATGCGGACAAAGGTGTTGGGTTTGACATTGGCGGCTTCGGCAATTTCACGAACGGTCGAAACGCCGACATCGGTGGGGTTCTCCAACACATAGCGCGCGGCCTTTTGGGCCTCGGGTGTCAGGGCCTCCCATTCCTCGGCCAGACGGTCGAGAACGATTGATGATACATTTGTGTCATTCATTATTGACCGTGGTACACATGTGAAATTAGCCTGTCGAGCAGATTCGCACACTGGGCGCACCAAGATGATCGAAAACGCCGGTATGTGACCCCCGAAACACCTCTGCCGACCTGCGGCGCATTTGAGGAGACTACTGGATGAGTTTGCCTGAAACAATGAAGGCGATGGTGACCATGGGTCACGGCGGGTTGGAGCAGATGGTGCTGCATGAAAACTGGCCCCGCCCGGAGCCCGCTGCTGGTGAGGTGTTGATCAAGGTTGCCGCTTGCGGGCTGAACAACACTGATGTGAACACACGCTCGGGCTGGTACTCCAAGACCGTCACAGATGCGACCACGGGCGGTGCGTTTGAAGAGGTGGGCGAGGATGACCCGACCTGGGGCGGCGCGCCGATTACCTTTCCTCGCATTCAGGGTGCCGATATCTGCGGTGAAATCGTTGCCGTCGGTGCGGGTGTGGATGCTGCGCGGATTGGCCAAAGGGTGATCACCGATGGCTGGCTGCGCGATCCGGATGATCCCAGCAACATGGACAAAACGGGCTACTATGGGTCCGAACGGGATGGCGGTTTTGCTGAATACGCAACGACGCTGGCCGTCAACGCGGTACCGATCACATCGAACCTGTCGGATGCCGAACTGGCGACCTTCTCGTGTTCCTATTCCACCGCCGAGGGCATGTTGACCCGAGCAAATGTCACGGACAAGGACACGGTTCTGGTGCCGGGGGCCTCGGGTGGCGTTGGTGGCGCGCTTGTGCAACTGGCCAAGCGGCGTGGCGCGCGGGTGATCGCGTTGGCGTCCGAGGCGAAACACGCCGATGTTGCCGCTCTGGGTCCAGACATGATCCTGCCGCGCGCGCCAGAAAATCTGCGTGCAGCGCTGGGCGATGAGAAGATCACCGTGGTGGCCGACGTGGTCGGTGGTCCCTATTGGGCGAAGCTGATCGACATTCTGGAACGGGGCGGGCGTTATACCTGTTCAGGTGCCATCGCTGGCCCGATGGTCGAGTTTGACCTGCGCACGTTCTACCTACGCGATCTGACCTTCACAGGCTCAACTGTGATTGACCCACAGGTCATGCAGAACCTTGTGAAGTACATTGAAGCGGGTGAGATCAAACCGGCCTTGGCAGCCACCTATCCGCTTGAGGAGCTTCGGGACGCGCAAGCTGCGTTCATCGCCAAGCAACACACCGGCAATATCGTGGTGATCCCATGACCTTGGACGTTTTGCTGCAGGCCGCGTATTTGGTGCATCAAACGCACCCTGATTTGTCCGCCTTTGGCGCGTGGCCGTCTGACCTGTCGGCGGTAGAACTTGAGCCGAACCATATCCCTGCTGCGGATCAGGTGCGCGAGTTGACCCTCTCAGGAAGTGCTGTGACGCAGGCTTTGGTCGAGGCGATCAAGGCGACCGCGCATTTGGCCCAGTGGAAACACACCTACACGGTGGAGGAGGTCGGTGCCGAGTTCCTCAGCCGCTATGGCTACTACGAATTGTTCGGCCCGACCGGTCATTTTCATTCAACCCAGCTGCGAGGTTATGTCGGTTATTGGGGGCCGGGTCTTGCCTATGACTGGCACAGCCATCAGGCAGAGGAGCTTTACCTGACGCTGGCTGGGGGTGCTCTGTTCAAAGTCGATGGGGATGAGGCGTTTGTGGTCGAGGGTCAGACCCGCAGTCATGAAAGCTGGCAAAGCCACGCGATGACCACGACGGATCAGCCGATCCTGACCTTTGTGCTTTGGCGTGGCGAAGGGATGGGGGATTTGCCCAGAATGGACGCAGCATGAAGATCAACCGGATCCGCGTGTTTCAGACCGGGCTGCCCTATGTCGGTGGCGCCTATGTCTGGGGCGCGGGGAATGCCATCGAGACGGCCACCGCCTCGGTCGTAGTCATCGACACGGATGCAGACTTGCAGGGTTGTGGTGAGTTCACACCCTGCGGCGAGAACTACATGGTCGCGCATTCCGAAGGCGTTGTTGCGCTGTCTAGGCTGGTCGCGCCGCACTTGCTGGGGGAAGACCCCCGTCAGGTCGGCCGGATCGAGCAATTGATGGATCATCTGGTGCAGGGGCATGGCTACGCGAAGGCTCCGTTTGATGCGGCCTGCTGGGATATCTTGGGGCAGGCCTGTGATCAGCCAGTCTGGATGCTGCTGGGTGGAAAGCTGACCGATGGCGCACCCATGTACCGGGTCGCGCCGCAAAAAGCGGTAGATGAGACCGTGGCCGAGATGAATGCCTATCGCGATCAAGGCTACCGGCAATTTCAAGTTAAGGTCGGAGGAGATTGGGCCACCGATATTGACCGTATCCGCACCACGGTTCCTTTGCTTCAGCCGGGTGAAAAGGCGATGGCGGATGCCAATCAGGGCTGGCGGGTCGACAATGCGATCCGGGTGGCGAGGGCCACGCGAGATCTGGATTTCATCCTCGAACAGCCCTGCCGCACCTATGAAGAATGTCAGCAGGTTCGTCGTGTCGCCGAACAGCCGATGAAGCTGGACGAATGCGTGACGGGCATCCACATGGCGCAACGCATTGTCGCGGATCGTGGGGCCGAGATCTGTTGTCTGAAAATCTCGAACCTCGGTGGGCTCAGCAAGGCGCGACGTGTGCGGGACTATCTGGTGGAAAACCGCATCCCCGTGGTCAGCGAAGACACATGGGGCGGTGAGATCACAAGCGCGGTCGTGGCGCATTTTGCGGCATCGACTCCGCCCGAGTATCTTCAGAACACGACTGACCTGATGAACTACAACACCCGGTCGACCGGAATCGGCGGCCCGGTGTCTCGGAATGGCAAGCTCTATGCCTCGGATACGCCTGGGCTGGGGGTGACGCCGGATTTCGAAAGCCTCGGCGCGCCGGTAGAGGAGTTCCGCCTGTGAGAGACCAAGCCAAAGCAACCCAGATGATTGACGACGCGCGCGTACGGGTTACGCGGTTTGACTTTGCCCCGGGTGCCGAAACCGGCTGGCACCGCCACGCGATGGACTATGTGATCACCGCCGTCACCGATTGCCACATGCGTTTGGAATTGCCTGATGGAACGGTCAATGAGGTGACAGTGCCTGCCGGAACATCCTACCGCCGGGACCAAGGGGTCGAGCACAATGTGATCAATGCAGGGGACCACTCCATGTCCTTTGTCGAAGTGGAACTGAAATGAAGATCACTCGACTAACGGTTTTTCAGGTCGATCTGCCGCTGGAGCATCCATACTGGCTGTCCGGTGGGCGGCTGAAGTTCGAAAACCTCGACGCAACGATTGTGAAGGTTGAAACGGATGCGGGTCTGACGGGATGGGGTGAAGGCACGCCCTGGGGCCACACCTATGTGCCGGCACATGGGCCGGGTATCCGGGCCGGGATCGAAACCATGGCTCCGTTCATTCTGGGTCTTGATCCCCGCAAGCTGCTGGAGGTCGAACGCGCGATGGACCTTGCTCTGCCCGGTCACCTCTATGCCAAAAGCCCGATTGATATGGCGTGTTGGGATATCGCCGGGCAGGCGGCGGGCTTGCCCATCGCCGATCTGATGGGCGGAGGTTCCCGCACGCCGCGCCCGATTGCCTCGTCTGTCGGGGCAAAGACCGTTGAGGAAACCCGCGAAGTCATCGAACGCTATCGTAGCCGGGGTTACATCGCTCATTCGGTCAAGATCGGCGGCGATGTGGAGAGAGACATCGCCCGCGTTCGGGATGTGGAAAGCCTCCGCCGACCGGGTGAAATTGTCCTCTATGACGTCAATCGAGGTTGGACCCGGCAACAGGCCCTGAGGGTGATGAGCGCCTGTGAAAACCTGAATGTGATGTTTGAGCAGCCGGGCGAGACGCTGGATGACATCGCAGCGATTTCGGCGAAACATGCGTCAACCGTCTCGGTGGACGAGTCTCTTGTCACCTTGCAGGATGCCGCCCGGATTGCGCGGGATGGATTGGCCGAGATATTCGGGATCAAGCTGAACCGGGTCGGTGGGCTGACCAAGGCCGCGCGGATGCGGGACATCGCGCTAGCCCATGGGATCGACATGTTCGTCATGGCGACCGGAGGGTCCGTGCTGGCAGATACCGAGGCGCTGCATCTGGCCGCCACCATCCCCGATGACAATTGCCACGCCGTCTGGGCCTGTCAGGACATGATCACCGTCGACATCGCAGGCGGGCGCGGCCCGCGCAACGTGGACGGCCATCTGCATCTGCCCGACACGCCCGGCCTTGGTGTGCATCCCGACGAAGACGCTCTGGGCGTCCCGGCGGCCGTTTACAGACTCTGATTTTCTTGACGATGGAGATCGCGTGATATGCTCAAGATCAACTCTCAATCCGAATGGATCGACCGCGCCAAGGCAGCTCTGCCTGCGGGTGGCTTCGGCAATTTCGACCCCGGCATCATGATCTCACGCGGCGAAGGCAGCCGCGTCTGGGATGAGGATGGCAACGAATACATCGACTACCTGATCGGCTCCGGCCCGATGCTTTTGGGTCATGGCCACCCCGAAGTGCTTGAGGCCGTTCTGGAACAACTGCCCAAGGGCATGACCTTTTTTGCAAATAACAGCAAAGGTGTCGAACTAGCCGAGGCGATCATTGACGCCGTGCCCTGCTGTGAACAGGTGCGCTTTGTCGCTTCGGGCGGCGAGGCTGATATGTACGCGATTCGTCTGGCCCGCGCCTATACCGGGCGGGACAAGATCCTGAAATTCGAAGGCGGCTATCACGGCATGAGCGCCGAAGCGCAGATGAGTCTCGCCCCCAGCCGCGAGGTGAATTTCCCGCAAGCCGTGCCTGACAGTGCTGGTATTCCTTCAGGCGTCGCCGAACAGATGCTGATCGCGCCTTTCAATGACCTTGAGGCCGTCGAGACCCTACTGAACGAACATGACGATATCGCCGCGATCATGGCAGAGCCTTTGCAGCGCATCATCCCTCCGCTGCCAGGATTTCTCCAGGGCCTGCGCGAGCTGTGCGACAAATACAATGTGTTGCTGATCTTTGATGAGATCGTCACCGGGTTCCGTCTGGCCTATGGCGGGGCGCAGGAACGGTACGGTGTGACGCCCGATATCTGCACGCTGGGTAAAATCACCGGCGGCGGTTTTCCTCTGGCTGCGCTGGGCGCAAGCGCTGAGATCATGAAGCATTTCGATAAATCGCAGGTGGGTGAGGCCGGATGGCTGATGCAGCTGGGCACTCTGTCAGGTAACCCTGTGGCCTCGGTCGCCGGGTTGAAAACGATGGAGATTCTGCGGCGCGAGGGGACATATGAGCAGCTGCGCGCAACAGGCGCGGCCTTGCAGCAGATGCAGGTGGATGAGCTGACCCAAGCGGGTATTGCCCATCAGATCTGCGGTGATGAAACGCTGTTCGATATCTATTTCACCGAAACCCCCTGCCGCGACTACCGCAGCGCTAGACACGACGACCCCAAACGGAACGCGCTCTACAATGATGTTCTACGGGAGAACGGGATTTTCAAATCTCCGGGCAAACTCTACCCGTCTCTGGCGGTGACCGAGGCCGATCTGGAGCAAACGCGCGAAGCGGTGAAACAAGCGGTCGCGGCACTGGGCTGATCAAAAGAAAACGGGCCGCTGTCGAAATTGACAGCGACCCGTTCACCTATTGCAGTCTGGGCGTAGCCTCGCCCCCTCGAATACTTGTTAAAACACCAACAATCTGAAAACTTTCGATACTTTCGAGGCTATCCAGTCTTGCAACCGGTATGGCCTATTAATGCCTGTCTTTTCGGAATGCCACAGTGAACAAGTTCACTTTGGTTAAAATTATTTAGGATTTTTTCCAATCGAAGAAACCGGGGCCTGCCTGACGCAGCAGAGTGCCGGCCATTTCCAAGCCCATCTCGGTGGCGTCTTCAATTGCGCCCGTTGTGTTTTCCGCAATAGCCTCTGATCCGTCGGGGCGCAGAACCTCGCCCCGCAGCCGCATTTGACCGTTCTCGATTTCGCAAAGCCCGGCGATGGGGGTCTCGCAAGATCCGTCCAGCCCGGCCAGTAGCGCACGCTCCGCTGTCAGACGTTGACCGGTTTCAGCGTGATGAATCGCTTCAAGCAGTTCGGCGGCCCGGCTGTCTGTTTCGCGGCGTTCAATGCCGATCGCGCCTTGCGCGATGGCGGGCAGCATATCGTCCGTCGAAATCGCGGTGGCAGGGACGTCCTCCATCCCCAATCTACGGATTCCGGCCATGGCCAGAAAGGTGCAATCAGCCACGCCGTCCGCCAGTTTCTTTAGGCGGGTCTGCACGTTGCCACGAAATTCAACCACATTCAGGTCAGGGCGGCGGTTCAGCAATTGAGCCCTACGCCGCAGGGAAGAGGTGCCGACAACGGCGCCCTCGGGCAGGTCGTGGATCGAGGTGAATTGCGGGGAAATGAACGCATCGCGCACATCCTCTCGAGGCAAAAACGTATCCAACACCAGCCCAGCGGGCTGTTCGACGGGCATATCCTTGGTCGAATGAACGGCGATATCGATATCGCCGCGCAGCATCGCCTCTTCGATTTCCTTCGTGAAAAGGCCTTTGTTGCCGATCTCTTTCAACGGGCGATCTGCGTCGATCATGGCGCGGTTGTCGCCGGTGGTTTTGATCACCACGATCTCAAACGCCTCATCGCTCAACCCAAATGCATTGCGCAGCCTCTGGCGGGTCTCATAAGCTTGCGCCAATGCCAGCGGAGAGCCTCGGGTGCCAATTTTGAGCGGCGATGCGGGGGTGGGCAGAGTCAGTGTCATGGACACCAGCTTTAGTCGCGTCACATTGCCCTGACAATGGGGGCAGTGCTTGACAAATTGCCACTGAGCGCCGACCCGTGGACGAAACGCAAGATTGAGGGCGATGATGGCTGAGACGAAGAAATTGCTGCGGGCACTGGCCGGAGAGGTTCAGGAGATTCCGCCGATCTGGATGATGCGTCAGGCCGGGCGGTATCTGCCGGAATACCGCGCAACCCGCGCGCAGGCCGGGGATTTTCTGTCGCTGTGCTACAATCCCGAACTGGCGGCCGAGGTCACGCTGCAGCCCATTCGTCGCTATGGGTTTGACGCCGCGATCCTGTTTGCTGACATCCTTCTGGTTCCTCAAGCGCTGGGTGCGAACTTGTGGTTTGTGACAGGCGAAGGCCCGCGCCTTTCGACGATCACGCAGCAATCCGACTTTGACGTGTTGAAGCCGGTTGAGGACATTCATGAGACCCTGTCCCCGGTCTATGAAACTGTGCGTATTCTATCGAAGGAACTGCCGTCCGAGACGACGTTGATCGGATTTGCAGGCGCGCCGTGGACTGTCGCGACCTATATGATCGCAGGGCGCGGCACACCAGATCAGGGTCCCGCGCACGCGCTGCGCGAGGAGAATAACGCCCTGTTCGAGGCGCTGTTGGAGCGGATTACACTGGCGACGATCGAGTATCTGTCGGCTCAGATCGAGGCCGGGGCCGAGGTGGTCAAGATCTTTGACAGCTGGGCCGGGTCGCTGAAAGGCGAGGCTTTCCAGAAATACGCGGTTGAGCCGTGCCGCATGGTCACTCAGGCCATCAAGGCGCGCCATCCCGGTATTCCGGTCATTGGCTTCCCGCGCGAGGCGGGCGATGGCTATGTCGGGTTCGCCAAGGCAACTGGTGTGGATTGTGTGGCACTGGACAACTCGGTTGCGCCTGACTGGGCGGCGGCGCATGTGCAGGTGGACGGTTGTGTGCAGGGGAACTTGGCCTCGTCCCATATGGTGACGGGCGGTCAGGCGCTGGTGGATGAGACGCGGCGGATTGTTGAGGCGTTCTCCAAAGGACCGCATATCTTCAACCTCGGCCACGGGATTACGCCGGATGCGGATCCTGAGAACGTGCAGTTGATGATCGACACGGTGCGCGGGCGGTAGAGGGAAGGGGACCAGCCCCCTTCTTGGCCGTTGGCCAATTCATCGCCCGGGAAATTTTTAGCCAGATGAAGGGGCGGATTGGGTCTGGGCGGAGAGTTCGCTCAGAATGACTTGGTTGTGTTCGCCACGGGCCGGGCTGGGTTTGGCGCTCCAGTGCATGGTCGAGAAACGGGGCGCGGCGGCGGCTTGCATGGTGCCATCCACGGTTTGCCAAGTTTGGCGGGCGGTGTTCATGGGGTGGTTTTGTGCTTCGACCGGATCAAGGACCGGGGCGACGCAGGCATTGGTTTCGTGAAACAGCGCGGCCCAGTGGTCTCGGGGTTTGCTCAGGAACAGGTCTGTCAGTTTCTTCGTTTGGTCCGGCCAGAGTTTGGAGTTGAATTGCTCCTGCAAGTCGGGGTTTTGTGACAGGCCCAGAATGTTCAGGAATTCGGCATAGAATTTTGGCTCAAGGCACTGGACCGTCACAAAGCCATCATCGGCGCAGCGGTAGGTGCGGCTCCAATGTGGACCGTCAAGCAGGCTTTGGCCGCGCGTTTCTGACAGGTTGCCGGTTTGGCGCATGCTCATCAACAGGTTCATCATATGCGCCGAACCATCGTAGATAGCCGCATCGACGACGGTGCCCTGACCGGTGCGCTGGGCGTTGAGCAAACCGGCAAGGAGGCCTGTGACCAGATACATCGCCCCGCCGCCAATGTCGCCGACGAGGGTTGCAGGGGTTTGTGGGTGTGTTTCAGGTTGCGCCGCGTACCAGAGAGCGCCTGAAAGGGCGATGTAGTTCAGGTCATGACCGGCGGTTTTGGACAAAGGGCTGTCCTGTCCCCAGCCGGTCATGCGGCCGTAGACCAGTTTGGGGTTCAGCGCATGGCAGATGTCGGGACCCAGTCCCAGTTTCTCCATCACGCCGGGGCGGAAGCCTTCAATCAGTGCGTCGGCGGTGGTGATGAGTTCCTTGGCGGTGCTCAGGTCGGTTGCATCCTTGAGATCAAGCGCAATGGACCGTTTGCCCCGGTCAAGCACCGAGCGTTCCGGCATGCCGGGTGTCACGCCGCCGCCCTTGCGGTGGATGGTGATCACATCCGCGCCGAGATCAGCCAGCAACATGGCGGCGAAAGGGCCGGGGCCCAGGCCTTCGAGCTCGATAATGCGTATTCCGTTCAGCATGGATCTCTCCGGTATGTGCAGCGTTCCCCGGACCCTACAGCAATTCTGCGCAGAGCTCTGTGCGAAATTGGCCTGTTCCACCGGGAGGCGAAACGATAGGGTCTCTGCCAGAACGGGGAAACAGGCATGACCACCATTTTGTCGATTAAGGATTTGCGCAAATCCTATGCGGACGAGTTTGAGGCGCTGAAAGGCGTGTCGCTGGACATTGAGGAAGGTGAAATCCTTGCTCTGCTCGGGCCGAACGGGGCGGGGAAGACGACGCTGATCTCGACCATTTGCGGGATTACCACGCCGACCTCGGGCAGTGTCTCGGTCGGTGGGCACGATATCCAGGCCGAGTTTCGCGCCGCCCGCAAAATGATCGGGCTGGTGCCGCAAGAGATTGCGCTGGAGCCGTTCGAGAAGGTCTATAACACAGTCCGTTTTTCCCGCGGATTGTTTGGCTATGGCAATGACAGCGCGCGGATCGAAGAGATCCTGCGCAAACTGTCGCTTTGGGACAAACGCAAGAACGCGATCAAGGAACTTTCCGGGGGCATGAAGCGCCGGGTTCTGATCGCCAAGGCCTTAGCCCATGAACCGCGCATTCTGTTTCTGGATGAGCCAACCGCCGGTGTCGATGTCGAGCTGCGCAAGGACATGTGGGAGATTGTCGCCGAGCTGAAGCAGGCGGGCGTCACCATCATTTTGACAACGCATTACATCGAAGAAGCCGAAGCCATCGCTGACCGTGTGGGTGTCATCGACAAAGGTGAGCTGCTGCTGGTGCAGGACAAGAAAACCTTGATGGCGCAGATGGGTAAGAAACAGATTGAGGTCATGCTGACCGAGCCCATCTCGACAATCCCGGACGGTTTGGCCGCGCATAATCTGGTTTTGAACGGAAATGGCGATGCGCTGATCTATACCTATGACACCAATGCGGATCGGACCGGGATCACAACGCTGCTGAATGACGTGGCCCAATCGGGGCTAGTCCTGCGGGATGTGCAGACCCGACAATCCAGTCTGGAAGAGATCTTCGTGAATCTGGTATCGGGAGAGGCCGCATGAACTGGACCGCCATTGCCGCCATCTACCGGTTTGAGATGGCCCGCTTTTTCCGCACTCTGGCTCAGAGCTTTCTGTCGCCGGTCTTGTCGACCTCGCTGTATTTCGTGGTCTTTGGCACGGCCATCGGCAGCCGGATTCAAGAGGTTGAGGGCGTCTCATATGGGGCATTCATCGTGCCCGGGCTGATCATGTTGTCGGTGGTCATGCTGGCGATCTCGAACGCGTCGTTCGGGATCTATTTTCCAAAGTTTCTGGGCACGATCTATGAGTTACTCTCAGCCCCGGTCAATTTCATCGAGATTGTCATAGGTTATGTAGGCGCGGCCGCCACCAAGGCGCTGTTCGTGGGTCTGGTGATCCTTACGACCGCGACATTCTTCGTCGACATCCGGATCGAGCATCCGCTGGCGATGGCCGCGTTTCTGGTGCTGTCCTGCCTCAGCTTTTCGCTTTTGGGGTTCATAATCGGGATATGGGCCAGCAATTTTGAGCAGATGTCGCTGGTGCCGCAGCTTGTTGTCACGCCGCTGATCTTTCTGGGGGGCACGTTCTATTCGATCTCGATGCTGCCACCGCTGTGGCAGACGATCACTTTGTTCAACCCTGTGGTCTATCTGATTTCAGGCTTCCGCTGGTCGTTTTATGGGCTTGCAGATGTACCGATCGTGTTCAGCCTGTTGGCCATTGTGGCCTTCACCGGACTGTGCCTTGCGATCATCTGGTGGATCTTCAGAACCGGCTGGCGCATCCGCAGCTAGTGCGTTGCATTTTTGCCCATCGGTGTGAGGAAATTGTCTAACGCCGCGTTTTGCGTTCCGCGAGTCCCTTGTTTAGCCGATGGGGGCACTCTACATCGGCACCCATGAAACTCAGCCTGCCTTTTGTCAAAAAACCGCCCGTTGTGGCCATCGTTCGCCTGTCCGGTGCCATCGGTATGGCCGGGCGCGGTGCGTTGAATGATACCTCGCTGGCACCTGTACTGGAAAAGGCCTTTCGAAAAGGCAAGCCTGCGGCCGTCGCGCTCGAGGTCAACTCGCCCGGCGGGTCGCCTGTGCAAAGCTCTCTGATCGGCGCGCGTATCCGGCGGCTGTCGGACGAGCTTGAGATACCGGTCGTGGCCTTTGTCGAAGACGTTGCGGCCTCGGGCGGGTATTGGCTGGCGGCGGCAGCGGATGAGATCTGGGCCGATGACAGCTCGGTCCTTGGGTCGATCGGTGTGATCTCGGCCGGGTTCGGCGCACATGAGTTTCTGGTGAAACAAGGTTTTGAGCGGCGCGTTCACACGGCCGGAAAATCGAAATCCATGCTCGACCCGTTCCGCCCGGAAAAGGAAGAGGATGTCGCGCGGCTTGAACGCCTGCTGGAAGACATCCACGAGAATTTCATCACCCATGTCAAAACCCGTCGGGGCGACAAGCTGGACGCAGATGCTGATCTGTTCACAGGCGAAATCTGGCTGGCGCGACGCGCGCAGGAACTGGGCCTGATCGAAGGCATCGCCCATCTGAAACCCAAGATGCAGGAGCGTTTCGGCGACAAGGTGAAGTTCCGCCGTTACGGCGTGCGCAAACCAATATGGTCACGTTTCGGGGCCGCGCTGGCGCAGGACGCCGTGGCGGGGCTAGAGGAGCGGGCGGCCTTCGCGCGTTTCGGTCTGTAACGTGATCATCAAGATCGTCACTCTGTTTCTGGTCGCCATGGGTGTTTTGGCGATGTTCGGCAAGCTGCGCTTTCCGGGGCAAAATCGGTTGAGTTCTGCCAAATGTCCGCGTTGCGGGCGGTTCAGGATCGGCAAAGGCCCCTGCGCCTGTGAAAAAGGAGGCCGGACATGACGGCATGGCTGCTCTCCGGCCTCGGATTGGTGATCCTGTTGCTGGCAGGTGATGCGCTGGTACGCGGTGCGGTGAACCTAAGCCTGCGGCTGGGTGTCCCCGCCTTGATCGTCAGCCTGACGATCGTTGCCTTTGGCACGTCGGCACCTGAGTTGCTGATTGCGATCAGCGCGGTGAAGGAGAACGCGCCGGGTATCGCTTTGGGCAACGTCGTTGGCTCCAATACGGCGAATATCCTTCTGGTTCTGGGTCTGCCTGCCTTGTTGGCAACGCTGCACACCAGCGAATGCGATAGCCGCAAGAACTACGTCTTCATGCTGTTGGCGAGCGTTCTTTTCATCGGCCTGGCCTTCTGCGGCGTGTTCAATCTGATCAGCGGTGCCATTCTGCTGGCCGCCCTTGGGCTGGTGTTGTGGAACGCGTTTCGCGAAGCCAAGGCGCATCGCAAAGCCTGCGCTGATGCAGCCGGGGCATGCGCCGACGACGAAGAACTGGACGGTCTGGAAGAGGCCGATCCGAACATGCCTTATTGGAAGATCTCAATCTACGTGGTCCTTGGCCTGATCGGTCTACCTATGGGCGCGCATCTGTTGGTCGAAAATGCCACCGAAATCGCGCTGATGTACGGGATCACCGAAACGGTGATCGGTTTGACGCTTGTGGCGGTCGGAACCTCGCTGCCCGAATTGGCAACGACCGTTATGGCGGCGCTTCGGCGTCAGGCGGATGTGGCGCTGGGCAACGTGATCGGCTCGAACATGTTCAACCTGCTGGCCATCGTTGGTATTGCCACGTGGTTCGGCAACATCCCGGTTGATCCGGAATTCCTTGAATTCGACCTGTGGGTCATGCTGGGCGCCTCGCTGCTGCTGATCCCGTTTGTGTTCTTCAAACAGGATATTTCGCGGATCTGGGGTCTGGTGTTGACTTTCCTTTATGCGCTTTATGTCACCACATTGCTGATGTGATCTGACGGAAAGAGGTATCCATGTCCCGAGCGCTAGTAACCGGAGCCGGCATCCGCTTGGGCCGAGCCATGGCACTTTATCTGGCAGGGCGCGGGTATGATGTAGCCGTACATTATGCGACCTCGGAACAGCCCGCGGCTGAGACGGTTGCAGACGTCCAGGCGCTGGGCCGCAAAGCTGTGGCGTTGCAGGCCGACCTGCTGGATGAGGAACAGGTGACCGCCCTGCTGCCTCGCGCGGCTGAGGCTCTGGGTGGTCCGATCACTTGTCTGGTCAACAACGCGTCGGTTTTTGAGTATGACAATATCCATACGGCCACGCGCAAAAGTTGGGACCGGCATCTCGACAGTAACCTGCGCGCGCCCTTCGTTCTGACTCAGGCCATGGCCGAACAGGGCTTGCAACCTGAGACGGATGCGCAGGGAGAGCCGCAGGCCTCCGGCTTGATCGTCAACATGGTCGATATGCGGGTGCGGAAGCTGACCCCCGAATTCATGAGCTACACCATCGCCAAGATGGGCCTATGGGCGCTGACGCGCACGGCTGCCCAAGCGCTGACACCCGCAATCCGCGTCAACGCCATCGGTCCCGGACCGACCATGCAGGGACATCGTCAGAGCGAACAGCACTTCAAAACCCAGCGCGCCAACACAGTGCTGGAGCGGGGCTCGAACCCGTCAGATATCACCGCAGCACTGGGCTATTTTCTGGACGCGCATGCTGTCACTGGGCAGCTTTTGTGCGTGGATGGTGGGCAGCATTTGGGATGGCAAACGCCGGATGTGCTGGGCGTAGAATAAGTAAATCCGCTGCAAGTTTTGCACCGCTCTCTTTTGCGTTACTTAGCCGTTACAAAAACGTCTTATTTTTCATACACTTGCTAAGCGTGTAAAAAAATATCAATAAAAAACAATCACTTAAGTATATGCCTGTTTTTTGTGCAAATTGACGAACAAGCAAGGAAACAAGGAAGATTCTACGCTCACGGAAACTTATCTTCATACTTATCCACAGAAACCGTGGATTTGTTTTCTCTTGAACTGAAGCGCCCAAGATTGCAGCCATAGACAGAGAATCATATCTCAGGCCCATGACAACCCAGGACGAATCGACACCCGAGCTTCAGCCCACCGGCTATGCCTGCATCCAGCGCTATGTGAAAACGCTGGACAGCTCGCCCGGTGTGTACCGGATGTTGGATGCGGACAGTCGGGTTTTGTATGTGGGTAAGGCGCGGAACCTTAAGGCGCGGGTGTCGAACTACACGCGCCCGGGGCATTCGGGACGGATCGAGAAGATGATCGCCTCAACCGCCTCCATGATGTTTCTGACCACAAGGACCGAGACCGAGGCGCTGCTGCTAGAGCAGAACCTGATCAAGCAGCTTAAGCCCAAGTACAACGTGCTGCTGCGGGATGATAAGAGTTTCCCGAACATTCTGGTCGCCAAGGATCATGCTTATCCGCAGATCAAAAAGCACCGTGGCGCCAAGAAAGAGAAGGGCGCGTATTTCGGCCCATTTGCCAGCGCAGGTGCAGTGAACCGGACGCTAAACCAGCTGCAAAAAGCGTTCCTTCTGCGCAATTGCTCGGATTCCATGTTCGACAGTCGCACGCGCCCTTGTCTTCTGTATCAAATCAAGCGGTGTTCGGGGCCATGCGTCGGGCTGATTTCGGAAACCGACTACCGCGAAAGTGTCAAGGATGCCGAACGCTTCCTTTCGGGTCGGTCCACCAAGGTGCAGGAGGAGTTGGCCGAACAGATGATGGCCGCCTCCGAGGCGATGGAGTTCGAACGCGCCGCCGGTCTGCGGGATCGTATCCGGGCGTTGACGCAGGTGCAGACCAGCCAAGGCATTAACCCGCGCGGCGTGACCGAGGCGGATGTGATTGGCCTCTATATGGATAGCGTGCAGGCCTGCGTGCAGGTGTTCTTCATCCGCGCGAACCAGAACTGGGGGAACAAGGATTTCTACCCTCGTGTCGGTGCGGACGTGTCACCGGCTGAGGTGATGGAGGCGTTCCTCGGCCAGTTCTACGACAACAAGGAACCACCGCGTCAGCTGATCCTGTCGGACGGGATCGAAAACGCTGACCTGATGGAGCAAGCGCTGACTGAGAAAGCCGGGCGCAAGGTTGAAATCCTCGTGCCCCAGCGCGGTGAGAAACAGGAACTGGTCGCCGGGGCCCTGCGCAACGCGCGTGAATCTCTAGCCCGCCGCATGTCGGAAAGTGCCACACAGGCCAAGCTGCTGCGCGGTGTGGCTGAGGCGTTTGATCTGGACAACCCGCCGGGTCGGATCGAGGTCTACGACAACTCTCACATTCAGGGCACCAATGCGGTCGGCGGCATGATCGTCGCTGGCCCCGAGGGCTTCATGAAAAACGCCTATCGCAAGTTCAACATTCGCGGTGACGATCTGACGCCCGGTGATGACTTCGGCATGATGAAAGAAGTGCTGACTCGCCGCTTCACCCGCCTGCAAAAGGATGACCCGGATCGTGAAAAGGGCATGTGGCCCGATCTCCTGCTGATCGACGGCGGTGCCGGACAGGTGAGTGCCGTGCATGAGATTATGGTCGAACATGGCGTTGAAGACATCCCGATGGTCGGCGTCGCCAAGGGCGTTGATCGGGATCACGGCAAAGAGGAATTCCACCGCATCGGTCAGCGCGCTTTTGCCCTGAAACGCAACGACCCCGTGCTGTATTTCATCCAGCGTCTGCGAGATGAGGCGCACCGTTTCGCCATCGGTACCCATCGTGCGAAACGGGCAAAGGCCGTGGGCGCGACGCCACTGGACGAAATCCCCGGTGTAGGGGCGGCGCGCAAACGTGCGCTGCTCACTCATTTCGGCAGTGCCAAGGCGGTCAGCCGGGCCAATCTGGCGGACCTGAAAGCGGTCGAGGGGATCTCGGCCGGGTTGGCGCAGAAGGTCTATGATTTCTTCCACGACAAGGGCTAGGCCTTCCGGCCACGCCATAGGATATACAGTCCCGAGGCCACAATCAGCGCGCTGCCGATCCACATGGTCTGATCCAGTGTCTCGCCAAACATCACCACGCCCAGCCCGACGCCAAACAGCAGGCGGGAATAGCGGAAGGGCGTAACGGCCGAGACCTCACCCGTTCGCATGGCCTTCATGAGCGCGGCATAGGCGGCCGTGCCCATCAGGATCGCTCCGCCCACGTGCAGGCCAGTGTTCAAGTCCAGCGGAGCCATCGGCACCCCTTCCCAGAACTGATAGGCCAGACCAGCCACGATGATGCAGAGGAAGCCGTAGAAGCCCAGAACCTCGGTCCCCAGTGTCGCTGGCGCGGCGCGGCTGGCCAGATCGCGCCCGGCGAAGCCCAGCATGCCCAGAACAGCTAGGATCGACAGGGCCGAGAAGCTGTCTCCGGTCGGTTGAATGATGACCACGACGCCGATCAGGCCGACCAGAATGGCGCTCCACCGTCGCCAACCGACGGTTTCTCCGAAGAACAGCGCTGCTCCTGCCACTACGACCAGAGGGGTCGCCTGCAGGATCACAGTCGCCGCTGACAGAGGTGTCAGCGTGATTGCCAGCACGTAGAACATCCGTCCTAGGATTTCGAACAGAACGCGCACTTTCATGGGCCGTGACAGCACATCCCGATGCAACAAGCTGGCGCCACGCAGCAGGGCGACGGCGGCAAAGATGATCGCGCCACCGGCACCAAACAGGATCAGGATCTGCCAGATCGGCAAATGTGCCGAGGCCCCTTTCAAAAGCGCATCCTCGAGCGCGAACAGTGCCATGCCCGCGATCATCCACGCGCTTCCGATCAGGTTTGATCGGGGGTCGGTTCGAATATGTGCGGTCAT
This sequence comes from Ruegeria sp. AO1, assembly GCF_056535985.1. NCBI lineage: Bacteria > Pseudomonadati > Pseudomonadota > Alphaproteobacteria > Rhodobacterales > Roseobacteraceae > Ruegeria > Ruegeria sp. AO1. The sequence continues at coordinate 3,031,734 of NZ_JBQFJC010000001.1, read as the reverse complement.
GGTCTTCCGTCGCTGCTGGGCCGTGCGCCAATCTGACCGCAAAGCCGTCCTGGGCCAAGCTGTATCTGCCCGAGCGTTCCTGGTTGCGACCCTTTGACTTTTTACCCCACAACCCTCTGTGAACGGGTTGGTTTTTCATTTGTCTGTCTTTTCTGTCCTCCGGTGGCGATGTAGGGTCGGTTCATGAAGTGGAACTTGCCCAATATTTTGACCCTGCTCCGCCTGCTGGCAGCGCCCGGTCTGGCTGTGATGTTTTTGTATTTCACCCGTCCTTATGCCGATTGGTTCGCCCTGATCCTGTTCATGTCGGCCGCGATCACCGACTGGTTTGATGGTTATCTGGCGCGAGCCTGGAAACAGGAAACCAAGATGGGCGCGATGCTCGATCCGATTGCCGACAAAGCCATGGTCGTGATCGCGCTGATGATCCTCGTGGGCTATTCGACCGAGCATTGGACCCCATGGCTGGTGCTGCCCGCCACCGTTATCCTGTTTCGCGAAGTGTTCGTCTCGGGCCTGCGTGAATATCTGGGTGATGTTGCCGGAACGCTCAAAGTGACCAAACTGGCCAAGTGGAAGACCACGGCCCAGATGTTTGCCATCGCCATCCTGTTCTCGCAGGGGATTTTTGAGCACAACTTCGTCATGGCCACCTTCGGCATGGACCCTACGATCATAGATCAGGTCCTGACCGGAGAGGCTGAGGACATCAACAACATCCGCTGGCACCTTGAAGGGATGTTCTGGTCAGGGCGCATTGGTTTGTGGCTGCTTTGGATTGCCGCCACGCTGACATTGATCAGCGGCTATGACTACCTACGTAAAGCCATGCCGCATCTGAAGGAGAGCTAACCGATGGACGTGCTGTATTTCGCCTGGGTCCGCGAACGCATCGGCCTGCCGAAAGAAAAGGTCGAAACACAAGCTGCGACCGTGTCTGATCTGGTGGCCGAACTCAGCGCGCGCGAGGATCGCTATGCCGCGGCCTTTGCTGATCTGTCTGCGCTTCGAGTGGCCTTGGATCAGGAGTTGTCGGACTTTGATGCCCCCTTGGCCGGTGTGCGTGAGGTTGCGTTCTTCCCGCCGATGACGGGCGGCTGAGATGCGGATCGCGGTTCAGGAAGAGGCGTTTGATCTGGGGGCCGAGGCCAATGCCTTTGCAGCTGGTGATGACGCCAACGGGGCGATCGTGACCTTTACGGGTGTCGTGCGCGATCTGGCCTCGGGCGATCTGGATGTGATGGAGATCGAACATTACCCCGGCATGACCGAACGCGCGCTGACCAAGATCGCGCAGGAGGCCAAGGAACGTTGGTCGTTGGGCGATGTTCTGGTGATCCACCGCCACGGCAGGCTGGCCCCGGGCGATCGGATCATGATGGTCGCGACAGCTGCACCGCATCGCAAGGATGCGTTTGAGGCGGCAGAATATCTGATGGACTACCTGAAATCCCGCGCACCGTTCTGGAAAAAAGAGATCACCAATTCCGGTGCCGAATGGGTGGCCGCAAAGGACGAAGACGAAGACGCCCTGACGCGGTGGTAGCGGTCGGCGCCGGCACCTGTTTCCAAGTGCCGGGCCAAATGGAATAGCTTAGCTATTCTGCTCCGTATTGCAGGTCCGCGCCGCCTCGATCGCTTTCAAGGTGCCATCAAGACTTACGGTAAATCCGCTCTCTTTTTCCGGGAAGACTGTCATATCGTACTTTTTCATGACGTCCTCAACGAATTGCGGGTTGTTGGCCAGAATGTAGCCTCCTGTATACCCTTCCGCGAGATGCTTGGTCTTCTTGTAGGCTTTGGCTTCGTAGACATTACCGTCCAGCGACAGGATGATGTCTTCCTTTTTGCCTTTCAGGCCAATGTCATTCTGAGTGAAGACACCAAGGTATCCCATTTCCTGATCCTTGGTCAGGCCCATTTGTACGACGTTGTTATTTTCGTCGACACGCTCAATGAGGCATGAGCCGCGGGTATCATCGACATAGATGGTCCAGCCGGATTCCTCGCCCCATTTTGAAAACGTGTCGTTCTCGGACGGGATCACATCGCTTGAGGCGAAGGCGGCAGTTGCGCCAAATGCGGCAAGGGTAGCGGCGGTTTTCAAAGTAACTTGGAAATTCATGATAGACTCCAGTTTTACAGAAAAAGGACAATTCTGTGTGCAGGCAAAACACACTCATTCATTATGTTGAATTTGTTGAAAAACTAAAGAAACCGGAGTCGGATCGGCTAAAACCCGCCGACCCAAGCCGCGCAGGCGCTTTGGGTTTAGCCCGTGATGCGAAGACTCTGCCGCGCTTTCAGAAGTCTTGGGACGTTCGTGTTGCCGGATGACTCAGGAAAAATCCGAAACGCCATCACTAACTCCCACGGCGGCGAATGCTCCCGTTTGGTCGTCTGAACGGAGCGCGAGAAAAAGACTCAGGGGGTCGTATTAGTCCGCGTTGTTGATGCGTCCGCGCATTTCTTCGGCCTCTTGCCGGGCGGCGCGGAGGCCGTCCATGGCAGCGGCCAGTTCTGCCTCGGTCTGGGTCAGCTGGTTGGTCAGCTCGGCCTCGCGCTGCTGCAGATAGGTGATGGCCTGATCGCGGGTTTCCTCGGCCTCGTGCAGTTCCTGGCTCATACGGTCCAGATCGGCGACGTCACTTTGGCGCACACGGGACAGGCGATGGGCCAGCCAGTTTGCAAACCATCCCATGCAGAAAGCCGCGAACAGGATGACGGCGGTGGCGATGATGAATTCTACTCTGTTCAACTTACTGGTCCTCTGCTTCCGCATCCGGCGCGGTCGTCTCGGTCTGGTCTTCTGATGCGGACGTCTCGGTCTCGTCTTCCGCCCCGGTCTCAAGCGCCTCGAGGCCGGTTTCCGAGGCCTCGGTGGGTTCCGGCCGGATTAGTCGGAACTCGATCCGGCGGTTTTCTTCACGGCCCTCTTCGGTGTCATTGTCGGCGATTGGCTGTGTTTCGCCATAGCCGACGGCTGTATAGCTTGAAGTCGGAATGCGCCGTCCGCGCAGCTCGTTCAGGATTGACTGCGCCCGCGCCTGGCTGAGCTGCTGGTTCATCTCTTCGCGGCCCTGACTGTCGGTATGGCCCTGAATCTCCATGCGGATCGGTCCGCAATCACGTAAGATATCGGCGATCTGATTGACCGTATCGCGCGACTCCGCAGCAATCGTGGCCGAGCCCGGCTCGAACGCGATTTTGCTGGTGGCCTGAATTTCTGCGATACCTTCTTCACAAAGTTCAGGATCGGGCAGGGCGTCTTCGGGTTCGGGCGGGGCGACATAGGTGATCGACAGGGTGAAGTTCTGCGCATCGCCCAGCTTGTCCGAAAGCAGACCGGCGATCCGGGCCTTGGCTTCTTCATCATGGCTGATGCCGTTCAGGTCGACCAACTCGGGCGTTACAGTCAATGCACCGTTATGCAGTTGGGACAGGGCCTCAAGCCCGGCCAGAACACGTACGGGCCAGTCCATCGGCAAATCCGAGGTGATACGGGTCGCGGTATAGACATTGTCGGACCCAAACGCCGCGCGGGCATAGCTGTCGACCATGTCGCGCAGAACGTCATCACCGACGCGGCCGCGCAATTGGATCAGGCCCTCAGGGCTGCGGGTGGCAGAGAACTCGACGGGCCCGGTCTCATCCGCGACCTCGGGTTCAGGCAGCACGGCATGCAGGGCGAACACCTCGGGCAATGCGTTTTCCAGCTCACCCACGACGCGGTCGAACAGCGCCGGGTTCGTGCCTTGAGCTGCGACCAGAGTGATATCCGCATCCGACATCGTCACCGATCCTTGCCCGATTTCAGCAAGCGCGTTGATGCTCTGTTCTGCGGCTTCTGCCCAGCGGGGGGAGGGTACACCCAGACCAATGGTACAGAACGATGGTCCGGCAAGACCGGCTTCCTCTGCCGCTGCGATGATCTGATTGCGGGCGTCTTCATCCTGGGCGGAGCAGGCGTCGAACTGCCCTCCGGCCTCGTCAATCAGGTAGCGCAGAGTGAAGGGCGTGATCACCGGGCGCGGGGCTGATATGGACAGACCGATCCGGACACTTGGCGGCGCGGCGCGGGTCAGGTCCTGCTCCAACCGCTCTTTTTCCTGCTGGCTGTTGGCAATCGCAGTGATCCGGACAAGGCCAGGGCTGGCCGAAATCTTGGCGCGGGCCAGATCGGACAGGGCCAGCACGGCATAGGCGAGCGCATCGTCCCAGCCATCGGGTTTCGGATAGTCGGCGGTCTCAACCAGGTCCGAGACGGAATGGTCGCTGTCCAGCGCCTGTAACCCGTCAATAAGGGACTCGCGATCCTCGCTGGCAGGGATCAGGCCGATCACCGAGACACCGCTGTCATTACGCAGGATTTCTACTGAAAACCTGGGGGCGGCCAGCGCCGAGGTGGCGGCCACATCCATCTCATCAATAACCCTGGAGGTATCGACTTCGGTTCCGGCAGCGGTCAGGGCATTGAAGCGGATCGCCTCATCCGGGGCGGTGCCCGTGAGTATGACGCGCAGGCCGTCGGATTCGACCTCGGCCCAGTTGTGACCTTTCAGGTCGAGCGCACGTCGGACAGCGAATTCCGAGGCGTCTTCGACCTTTGTCACGGCAAAGCCCGCAGCCAAAAGGGACAGTCCGGCAGAGACGAGAAAGATCAGGCAAACAGCTACAAAATAGGGCAGACGCATATGCGGGCTTCAGACTCCTCGGGCGTTTGGGCGGGGTTGTACAGGCCCCGGCGCGCAGGTGCAATCAGAGCAGCAGCGCGACGCAGAGGAAGATCAGCGGAATTAGGCCGGTATCCCGGTTCGACCGGAATAGCATCAGCAATTTGGCATTGTCCTCGATGTTCAGATTGCGCAGCTGCCATAGCATATGCCAGCCCATGGCCCATGGCCCGCCCAATGCTATCGTGACAATCCAGAACGGCGAATCCGGCACGCCTGCGTCGATGATCGCCAGTCCCATCAGCGAGATTGTGGCGATCAGAAAATACTTCAGCCATCTGGCCGTATCCGCCCCGAACAACCGCGCGGTGGATTTGACACCGATCAGCGCGTCGTCCTCGGTATCCTGATGCGCATAGATCGTGTCGTAGAACAGCGTCCACGCGATACCCGCCAGATACAGCATCACCGCAGGCCAGCCCAGCGATCCGGTGTGAGCAACCCAGGCCAGCAGCGCCCCCCAGTTGAAGGCCAGCCCCAGAAACACCTGCGGCCACCACGTGAAACGTTTCGCAAAGGGATAGAGAGCAACTGGCACCAGCGACAGAACGCCCATGAGGATAGCGCCAGTATTGAAGCTGAGCAGAATGCCCAGCGATATAAGCGCCTGCAGACCCATCCAGATCACGGCTTGCCGCACGCTGACCTGACCCGAGGGGAGCGGACGGGATTTTGTGCGTTCGACTTGCGCGTCGAAATGACGGTCGGTGATGTCATTCCACGTGCATCCCGCGCCGCGCATCAAAAATGCTCCAATAGCACAGCCGACCGCAATCCATGCATCCTCCAGCCGTGGCGTGCCATCGCTGAGGATCGCCAGCGCCAGCCCCCACCAGCAGGGGATGAGCAATAGCCACGTTCCAATGGGCCGGTCCGCCCTGCTCAACCGCAGGTAGGGGCGGGTGAAGGCGGGCGCGCGGGTGTCCACCCAATTGCCGGTGACAGCATCAGCGACCTGACCGTCTGGTGTTGGAGCATTGCCTTGCATATGTAGGGTCTCATGAGTGCGAAGATCAGACTGTATGTAGAGCAGCCCTTGGGTCAGGGGCAATCGGTTCCTTTGACGCGTGAGCAGGCGCTTTACCTGTTTGGCGTGATGCGGCTATCCGTCGGCGCGCAGATTGCGCTGTTCAATGGCCGGGATGGCGAATGGCTGGCCGAAGTCTCTGAGGCGGGCAAGCGCGGCGGCGTTCTGTCCTGCCTGCAGCAGACCAAGCCTTTGCAACTGCCACCGGATTTGTGGTTCCTGTTTGCACCGATCAAGAAGGCGCGCACGGATTTCATTGTCGAGAAGGCTGCAGAAATGGGGGCCGCACGCATCCTGCCTGTGCAGACGGAGTACACAAACTCCGAGCGTATCCGGCAGGACCGGCTTCAGGCGCATGCGGTCGAGGCCGCCGAGCAATGTGGCGGAACTTTTGTGCCCGAGGTCGCGGATCTGCAAAAACTGGACCGCGTGCTGGATACTTGGCCTCAGGATCGGCAATTGATGTTCTGCAATGAGGCCGAGGTCGGTTCAGCCCTACGGCTGGCCGCGCAGGAAAAAGGTCAACCCTGGGCCATTCTGATTGGCCCCGAAGGCGGGTTTTCGGACCAAGAGCGCGCCCGTTTGACCGCACTGCCCTTTTCGCACGTGGTTAGCCTCGGCCCGCGCATTCTGCGTGCTGATACAGCGGCGGTAGCCGCACTGACCATGTGGCAGCAGGCCTTGGGGGATTGGTTCTGAAGCGCTCCTGCAAGGAGTGACAAATTTCTGTCTTAGCTACACCACTCAAAAATAGGTTCTTTCCATACGAAAGGTTCGAATGCTTTCAACCAAGCCGCAGTCTTTCGCTTAGGACAGCGTTTGTTCGCGCTGGTGGCGTCTTTTCGACAATGGCTTTGCGGACTATGTGCCCTTGGGTCAATTAGATAGTTTTGGCCGCCGAAGAGACACTGGATTATCGCAGTCTTGTTTTGCTGCAGGGCGACGTAGCAGTCCTAAGCCTCTGTCAGTTTCTGCTGAGGTTTTCCGTTTTCAGTTCGTCGTATCGTGAATTGTCACATCTTTCGCAACTGGAAGGACCCAGCTTGTGTTGGCGAGATAGGTGAACCGGTCAGCCGGGACACTGAGCTGTTCCAACAGTTCTTAAGAATCCTTTAACCGATTTTTTGCTATTCAAAGTTGAATTGAAACCAGGAGCATTGGCACCATGAAAACTTGGTTGTCGGTTGTGATGACCTTAGTCGTTTTGGCGGGGTGCAGTAAGGATTTGCAGGGCACGCAGTCGTTTGACCCTGCGGCCGAACCCGCCGCGCAGCCTGTGGCGGCGCGAAGCAACCTGAATAGTAGTGTCGCGCGCACGGAATTTGCCGAGCTGGTGCGCAGATCCGTTGCCACCTCTCCGACGACTGCAGCGGGAACCGCCAATGTTCTGGCCTCGCAATCCCGGATCGAGGCTGAAAGGGGCGCGTTCCGGCCCCAGCTGAACGCCGAAACCTCTCTGACGTCCGACGGGGGTACGGTTCCGATCTTACGCCTAAGCCAGATCATCTATGACGGCGGCAAGGTCTCGAGCCGTGTCGGGCTTCGCCAGATCGAGGCGCGCCAGACCTGGTTGAGCGAACTGTCCGAGCTAAGCGCCCAAAGCTTTGAGGCGATCGAGGCCATCATTGACCTTGACCGCAACCGTCGTCTTGAAGTTCAGGCTCGGCAGAACCTGGAACGCACAGAGGCACTGGTCAGCGATCTGCAATCCCGGTTCGATGCCGGTGCCGGATCGGTGGCAGATTTGCTGGCGGGTCAAGGCCGCCAATCCAATGCCGAGACGGAGCTGGCTCAGGCCGAAACGAATGTCGAACTGGCAACCGCCACTTGGATCGAAGTGTTCGGCAGCCGCCCTAGCGCCATTCCAACCATCCCTCCGGCCCCGGTTCTGGCGGGTACGACCTCGCAGGCCATGGTCGAACGCAGCCCACGTCTGCGCACACAGGTTGCCGTCAGTGAGGTGCGCCAGCAAGAGGTTGTCGTGGCCGAGCGCGCGACGCGCCCAACCTTGTCCGCGATCCTAGAGACCGACTTTAACGAAGGCAGTATCGACAATGGGGCGCAGGCCCGTCTGGGCGTGAATGTCCCGATCTATCAGGGTGGCTCGGCCCGCGCCAATGTGGAAACGGCAAGGGCCAACCTCCAGCAAAGTGAGGCCGATGCGGAAGAGCTGCGCCGCGAATTGCAGCGCAATCTGTCTCAGGCTCTGGAAGAGACGAACTCGATCCAGCGGCGTCTTGCGACGGCCCGCCGAGCGGTTGAGATCAACGAACAGGCACTTGATGCGGCGCGGGGGCAGTTCAACATCGGGCGTTCGACCATCGTGCAGATTCTGGATGCTCTGCGCGAGCTGAACCTGGCTCAGGTCCGGGTGATCCAGCTTGAGGCACAGGCGCGTCGGGCTGAATATGCGGTGCTTGCGGTGACAGGTGATATTCTGGATGCGCTGGGCGTTGCACAACCAACTGACCCAACCTTGTGATATCCCCATGACACTAACCGCCACAGACCCTCTGATCACACATCTTCAGCTTTTTGAAAGAGCGGTTGGGCCACGGGCTGGGCGAAAGCCGGACGTGATCCCGGGCATGGTCGCGCAGGTCGATATGCTGTCTGAGCCGAAGACAGTGCTGGAGTATCTGACCAAACCGCTGATCCGCGTCAAAGACCGCGCTTTCCGTGATTAGGTCGGGAAACGAAGCACCCCCTTGAACTATGCGCCGCTCGGCCCGATTTTGAGAGGGGCTGGGGATTGCCCAACACGTCCAAGCGCCGAAACAGGAACACCGACATGAGTTTCATTCGACCCGAAGCCAAATTGGCCCTGTGGCGCTGGCGCGAGGTTGTCGCTGCCGTTTTTGTGCTGGTTCTGGGGCTCAGTTGGGTCAGTGGACCCGGCGGTTTGCTGGGCGTTCTGGGTTGGGTGTTGGTGGCTGTCGCAGTCGCTCTGACCGTGATCGGCGTGCAGCGTGCCCGCTTTCGCACCGGTGCAGGCGGGCAGGGCGTCGTCAGCGTCGATGAGGGGCAGATCACCTATCTCGGCCCGCTGGATGGCGGCATGGTGGCAACGCGCGAGATTGAGCGACTCGCGCTTGATCCGACTTCAAGCCCGGCGCATTGGGTGCTGGACCAACCGGGGCAACCTACGCTTCACATTCCTGTGAATGCGGAAGGGGCCGAGGCCCTGTTCGATGTGTTCTCGGCGTTGCCGGGATTGAAAACGCAACAGATGCTGGCCGAACTCCACGGCGGGTCACGCCATCCGGTGGTGATCTGGGAAAAAACCTCCTCTCGCCCGGCCCACCTTAGGCTGCATTGACACCGGCGCGGTTTGCGCTCAGGACTGACCGATAAGACAGACACATCAGGATCGGAGATCGGTTCATGTCCATCCCTCAGTCCGGCGGCGGTCCGATCGAGCGCCACGAGCAATTGGCCGAATACCTGGAATCGGGCTGCAAGCCCAAGGCCGATTGGCGTATCGGGACCGAGCATGAGAAGTTCGGCTATTGCAAAGACACCCTCAAACCGCTGCCTTTTGAAGGCAAACGGTCCATCGTTGCGGTGCTTGAAGGGCTGCGCGACCGCCATGGCTGGGCCGAAGTGCGCGAAGCAGGCCATCTGATAGGTCTTGAAAAAGACGGTGCAAATGTCAGCCTTGAACCCGGTGGCGCGCTGGAATTGTCGGGCGCTCCGCTCGAGACGATCCACGAGACCTGCGATGAGGTGAACACTCACCTTCGCGAGGTGAAGGATATCGCCGATGAGATCGGCGTGGGCTTCATCGGTCTGGGCGCTGCTCCGATCTGGACCCATGAAGAGATGCCGTTGATGCCCAAGGGGCGCTATCGGCTGATGAACGACTACATGGAAGAAGTCGGCACCATGGGCCGTGCCATGATGCGCCGGACCTGTACCGTTCAGGTCAATATCGACTTTGGGTCTGAGGCCGACATGGTGCAGAAACTGCGCGTGGCACTGGCGCTGCAACCGGTGGCAACGGCACTGTTCGCGAACTCCCCGTTCTTTGAGGGCAAGGTGAACGGCCAGAAAAGCTGGCGCAGCCACATCTGGCGGCATCTGGACGATGCGCGCACCGGCATGCTGCCTTTCGTGTTCGAAGAGGGCTTCGGGTTCGAGCGCTACGTGCAATACGCGCTCGATGTACCGATGTATTTCGTCTATCGCGATGGCCAGTATATTAACGCGCTGGGCATGTCCTTCCGTGACTTCCTGAAGGGCGAGCTGCCCGCGCTGCCGGGTGAGACACCGACTCTGTCCGACTGGGCCGATCATCTGACCACGGCTTTCCCCGAAGCGCGGATCAAGAAATTCATGGAAATGCGCGGTGCCGATGGTGGTCCGTGGCGTCGTCTGTGCGCGCTGCCTGCCTTCTGGGTCGGTCTGACCTATGACCAGACAGCGCTGGATGCGGCGTGGGATCTGGTCAAAGGCTGGGATGCTGAAACCCGCGAGGAACTGCGTGTTCAGGCGGCGGTCAACGGGTTGCAGGCCCAAGTCGGGAACATCAACATGCACGATCTGGCGCGTGAGGTCGTGGCGATCTCTGAGGCCGGTCTGAAAGCCCGTGCTTTCCCCGGTGCTGGCGGTCTGGTCCCGGATGAAACGCATTTCCTGAACGCGTTGAAGGAAAGCATCGACACCGGCAAGGTGCCTGCCGATGAGTTGCTGGAACACTACAATGGCGACTGGAACGGCGACCTGACCCGGATTTTCCCCGAATACAGCTATTGATCCGCCCGGTCCCGCTTGCATTCGCGGGGCTGGCCCGATAGCAGGTTGGCGACCAAATTCAGAGGGCGTCATGGACGATCTTAAGGCAAAATATCTGGGCCAAATCGCCGAGGCCGGCGACGAGAACGCGCTTGAGGCGATCCGCGTCGCTGCCGTGGGCAAAAAAGGCGAGGTCGCGCTGAAGATGCGCGAGCTGGGTAAGATGACGCCCGAGGAACGTCAGGTCGCAGGCCCAGCGCTGAACGCCCTGAAGGATGAGATCAACTCGGCGCTCTCCGCGAAGAAGGCAGCTCTGGCCGATGCCGCGTTGGATGAGCGTCTGCGCACCGAATGGCTAGACGTCACCCTGCCGACCCGCGCGCGCCGTCAGGGCTCAATCCATCCGATCAGCCAGGCGACAGAGGAACTGACCGCGATCTTTGCTGAACTTGGCTTTGCCGTGGCTGAAGGCCCTCGGATCGAGGACGACTGGTATAATTTCGACGCGCTGAACATCCCCGGTCACCACCCTGCACGGGCCGAGATGGATACGTTCTACATGCATCGCGGCGAGGGCGATGATCGCCCGCCGCATGTGCTGCGGACCCATACGTCTCCGGTGCAGATCCGCTCGATGGAGAAACAGGGCGCGCCGATCCGCGTGATCTGTCCGGGCGGCGTTTACCGTGCCGACTATGACCAGACCCACACGCCGATGTTCCATCAGGTCGAAGGGCTGGCCATCGACAAAGACATTTCGATGGCGAACCTGAAATGGGTTCTGGAAGAGTTCGTAAAGGCCTTCTTCGAAGTCGACGACGTCGAACTGCGCTTCCGCGCCTCGCACTTCCCCTTCACCGAGCCCTCGGCCGAGGTCGATATCCGCTGTTCGTGGGACAATGGTCAGCTGAAAATCGGAGAGGGCGACGATTGGATGGAGATCCTCGGCTCCGGCATGGTCCACCCCAAAGTAATCGCCGCCGGTGGCATCGACCCCGAGGTCTATCAGGGCTTTGCGTTCGGGATTGGGATCGACCGTCTGGCGATGCTGAAATACGGCATTCCGGATTTGCGCGCGTTTTTTGATTCTGACCTGCGCTGGCTGCGGCACTACGGGTTCGCGGCGTTGGATATGCCAAACTTGCATGGTGGTTTGTCGCGTTGAGCGGCGAAACCACAATAATTGATTGGTTACAATTGGCTGCTCCTTTTGTGGCTGCCGGATTAGGTTTGCTGGCCTATGGACGTCAAAAGAAAGTCGACCGAAAAGAACAAGTTCTTTCAGAGTGCCGTGTAATCTATACGAAGTACTTGGCGGAGGCAGAAAACCTTCTTCGCGTCATGTGCACTGAAAGCGATGAAGAGAAAGTCGACGCGCAGACTGTAAAGTACCGTGAAGCCTTTTTGGCTTTGAAAGTCTACGGATCAAAGAAGGTCATTGACCAAGCAAAGCCGTTGCTCATGGCTATAGTGAACTTTGCGAGACTGGAAGAAGATGCGTCCAATTTTGATGAATGTCGGGACGACATAAGAGCTAAGCTCAACGGTATTGCTGATGCCATGCGGGAAGATTGTGTCAAGGAACACTGGCGAGCCTCTTGAAGGCTGCGCGGAGCAAAGGCCGATAGGCCGCCGCGCTATCGCCAGACCGCCCGAACGGGCTGGCGATTTGTCTCCGCCAGCGCACCGCTCGAACAGTGCTCGGATTTGGCTGGCATAAAGTGCCCAATACAGACCAAGGATCGCCATCCCGCGGTCTGGCGATAGCGCGGCTTGTTACAGGTTCCCACAGGGTTGTGACGTGACAGTTGGCGTCAGGCGGCTAGGCTCCGGCCTATGATTTATCGACTGCTTTTTCTTCTGCTGACCGCAACCCCGGCGCTCGCCATGGGGCCTTGGAAATCCGACTGCCATGGCGATACGGCCTGTGAGGTCGGCGACCGCTCGTACCATGTGTTGGAACCTGAGGGGTGGGACGGCGAAACGCCACTGCCCGTGTTGCTGCATTTTCATGGCTGGGCGCGGCAGGGGACCGTGGTGGTGAACCATGAACGCATTGCCGGGGCGACCAAGCTGCGAGGCGTATTGCTGGTGGCCCCGAACGGGCTGGGCAAAAGCTGGGATTTCTGGACTTCGGGCACGGGCGATGTGCCCTTTGCCGACCGCGTGTTGGAGGATGTCGCCAAGCGCTATCCGGTTGATCCCGACCGCATCTATGTCTCGGGCTATTCCTTCGGTGGCGCGATGGCGTGGCGCTATGTCTGCCAGTCGGGCAATGACGTCGCCGCTTTGCTGGCCGTCGCCGGCAGTATCCGCCAGACCGAGGATTGCCCCGAAGCTCCGCTTGAGGCGCGCCATGTGCATGGTCTCAGCGATACGGTGATGGATTTTCCCTATGGCGCGAATGGCGACACGACCTATCCGGTGGCCCTGTGGCGCGCGAAATACGACTGCCAAGACGCGACCCCACGTGGCGATTGGAGCGTGGTGCCGATCCTGACCCTCAGCCGGGTGGAATGGACCGATTGCGCGCAAGGGCAGGTGGTGCTGGATACCCATCCAGGTGGCCATTTCATCCCCCATGGCTGGATCGGGCGGCAATTGGACGAGCTTTTGGGCCGCACCCCCACCTATCCGTAGCCCGCAGCGCTTGCACCTTGGCGCATTCTTTGTCATTGCCTGTGCCGACTGGATATCTGCCAAAAAAGGCCCCGAGCAATGAAATTCACTCTGTCCTGGCTGAAAGACCACCTCGACACCGATGCGTCGGTTGATGAGATCACTGAGGCGCTGACCGATCTTGGCCTTGAGGTCGAAGAGGTCGTGAACCCGGCGGACCGTCTGGCGGGCTTTACGCTGGGCCATGTGAAACATGCCGAGAAACACCCCGACGCCGACAAGTTGCGCGTCTGCACGGTGGCGACGGATGAGGGCGATCTGCAGATCATCTGCGGCGCCCCAAACGCGCGCGAAGGCATTACGGTCGTTGTCTGCAAGCCGGGCATGTATATCCCCGGTCTGGATATCACCATCAGCGTCGGCAAGATCCGGGGCGTTGAGAGCTTTGGCATGATGGCCTCGGAGCGCGAGCTGGAGCTGTCGGATGAACATGACGGCATTATCGAGCTGCCCTCGGGTGAGGTCGGCGATGCGTTCGTCGACTGGCTGGCCGAGAATGACCCGTCCAAGATCGACCCGATGATCGAGATTGCGATCACCCCCAACCGCCCGGACGCGTTGGGCGTGGCGGGGATTGCGCGAGATCTGGCTGCGCGCGGCGTAGGCACGCTGAAAGAGCGCGCCTATGCACCGGTGCCGGGTGATTTCGACAGCCCGATCAAGGTGACGATTGATGAGGATACGCTGGACGGCGCGCCGCATTTCACCGGCCGTTTGATCCGTGGTGTCAAGAATGGCCCCAGCCCGCAGTGGTTGCAGGATCAGTTGAAGGCAATCGGTCTGCGTCCGATCTCGGCCTTGGTCGATATCACCAACTACATGACCTACGACCAGAACCGCCCGCTGCACGTCTTTGACGCGGACAAGGTGCAGGGCAACCTGCGTGTTCACCGTGCCAAAGGTGGCGAGAAACTGGTGGCGCTGGATGAGAAAGAATACACACTGCAGCCCGGCATGATGGTGATCTCAGACGACAATGGGCCTGAGTCCATCGCCGGTATCATGGGTGGTGAGGAAACCGGTTGTACTGATGAGACCGTGAATGTCTTCCTCGAAAGCGCGTTCTGGGATCACGTGCAAATCGCGCTGACCGGTCGTGCACTCAAGATCAACTCGGATGCGCGTTATCGGTTCGAGCGTGGGATTGACCCGGAATACACGCTGGAAGGGTTGGAACAGGCGACGCAGATGATCCTTGATATCTGCGGTGGTGAGGTCTCAAAGGTGGTTGAGGCTGGCAAGGCTCCGAACCATGCGCGGGCCTACAAATTGGATGCGGCGCGTGTGCAGTCTCTGGTCGGGATGGATATTCCCGAAAGCGAGCAACGCCAGACTCTGACGCGTCTGGGCTTCCGTCTGGAAGGCGAGATGGCGCATGTGCCCAGCTGGCGTCCCGATGTGATGGGCGAGGCCGATCTGGTGGAAGAAGTCGCGCGGATCGCGTCTCTGACCAAGCTGCAAGGTAAGCCCTTGCCGCGCGTGACCGATGGCATTCCCAAGCCCGTAATGACCCCGACACAGCGTCGTCAGTCGATGGCGCGACGTACCTGTGCCGCGTTGGGGTATAACGAATGCGTCTCATATACCTTCATTGATCAGGCCTCGGCTGCGCTGTTCGGCGGCGGAGATGACGCGACGCGTCTGGAAAACCCGATCTCGTCCGAGATGAGTCATATGCGCCCCGATCTGCTACCCAGCCTGCTGCAAGCGGCGGCGCGCAATCAGGCGCGCGGCTATGCCGACGTGGCCTTGTTCGAGGTCGGCCCGGTCTTCCATGACGGCGAGCCGGGTGATCAGAAGACACAGATTTCCGGCTTGCTGGTTGGCCGCAACGGTCCCAAAGACGTCCACGGCGCGTCCCGCCCGGTTGATCATTTTGATGCCAAAGCGGATGCCGAGGCGGTTCTGGCCGCGATCGGCGCACCCGCCAAGGTTCAGATCCTGCGCGACGGTGACGCCTGGTGGCATCCGGGTCGTCACGGCAAGATCTGCCTCGGCCCGAAAAAGGTTCTGGGCGTGTTTGGTGAGTTGCACCCGCGCATCCTTCAGGCGATGGATATCAAGGGTCCGGCAATGGCGTTCACCATCTGGCCGGATGAGGTGCCTCTGCCGCGCAAATCAGGCGCAACCCGCGCCGCGCTGGAACTGCGCGATCTACAAGCGGTCGAGCGTGACTTTGCCTTTGTGGTTGACGATACTGTCGAAGCTCTGACCTTGGTGAATGCTGCGGCGGGGGCCGATAAGGCCCTGATCGAAGACGTTCGCGTTTTTGATGAGTTCATCGGAGGTAGCCTGGGTGAGGGCAAGAAATCTCTGGCCATCACTGTGCGTTTGCAGCCAAAAGAGGCGACGTTGAAGGAAAAGGATATCGAGGCCGTGGCAGAGAAGATCATTGCCAAGGTGTCAAAAGCCACAGGCGGCGTTCTGCGCGGCTAAGGGTGATCCACCCTCGGTCACAAGATTTTTAGAAAGATGAAGGGGCGAATGCGCCCCTTTTTCATGGGAGGAAACGCAAGATGTTGAAAGTTTATCTGTCTGGCGAGATTCACACCGATTGGCGTGAGCAGATCATTTCGGGTGCTGAAGGGTTGGATGTCACGTTCAGCAGCCCGGTGACTGATCACGCGGCCAGTGATGATTGTGGTGTAGCCGTTTTGGGCGCAGAGCCGAATAAGTATTGGCACGACCACAAAGGTGCGATGGTGAACGCGATCAGGACGCGTAAGGGAATCTCGGATGCGGATGTTGTGGTTGTCCGGTTCGGTGACAAATACAAGCAGTGGAACGCCGCCTTTGACGCGGGCTATGCGGCCGCGTTGGGCAAGTCGATCATTGTGCTGCACGGCCCCGATCATCAGCACGCATTGAAAGAGGTTGATGCTGCCGCACTGGCGGTTGCGGAGGAGCCACGCCAGGTGGTGGAGATCCTGCGCTATGTTTTGACCGGCGAACTGCCGGGCTAGGTTGCGAAAAGGGCTTGCGCGCTGGGATGGTCGCAAGCCCCTTTGGGGTCAGTCGCGGGCGGGTGTCACCAGACCTTTTTGTACGGCAGGGCGGTCAAGGAACCGATCCAGATAGGCCGTGAGATTGGCGTGGTCGTCCCACCCAACGACCTCTTTGGCACCATAGAAATCCAGCCCGCGCAACCAGGGCGCGATGGCCATATCGGCGATCGAGTAGTCTCCGGCGATCCAGTCCTGACCCTCGAGTTCCTGGTTCAGGACGTTGAGCAGGCGCTTGGCCTCGTTGATATAACGCTCGCGTGGGCGGGGGTCTTCGATCTCGCTGCCGGCGAATTTGTAGAAAAAGCCCAATTGTCCGAGCATCGGCCCAAGGCCACCCATCTGGAACATCAGCCATTGCGTGATGCGATGCTTGTCGGTGGCGGATTGGCCAATGAATTGCCCGGTTTTCTCGGCCAGATAGAGCAGGATCGCGCCGCTCTCGAACACGCCAATGGGGGCGCCATCCGGGCCATTAGGGTCAATGATCGCAGGGATCTTGTTGTTGGGGTTCAACGACAGAAACTCGGGGCTTTTGACATCAGCATCGGCCAGGGTGACCTTGTGTGCCTCATAAGGCAGGCCGGTTTCTTCCAACATGATCGAGGCTTTGACCCCATTGGGTGTCGGGAAAGAATAAAGCTGAAGGCGATCGGGGTGTTGCGGCGGCCATTTGGCCATGATCGGGAATGTGGCGGTGTCCAACATGCGAAAGCTCCTGTTCGGGCGGTTCCGTTCGAGTTAGGCATGCGTTTGTGCATTTGTCAGCCCCCCAAGCTGTGCGGTGTAGGTCATCGGTTGTTTGCTGGCGAACAATGGGGAAAACTGCCGTAACTCGCACCTAGACCGATTTGTGTTTTTCACTCACAATTCAGCGAGTCCCGCGCGAAAGCCGCGGGATTGATGTTTGAGAAAGGAAATGCGCGTGGATGAAGTTGCAACACAGGTGGGTGCTTTTGCGCCTCTGATCATGAGTGCGGTCAAGGCGCTGATCGTACTGATTTTGGGCTGGATCGTTGCTGGAGCAATCGCTGGCATGGTGCGGCGGCGCATCAACGCGACACCGCAGATCGACCCGACTCTAGGGAACTTCATGGCCAGCCTTGTCAAATGGGCGATCCTGGCGATGGTTCTGGTTGCTGTTCTCGGGATTTTCGGGATCCAGGCAACAAGCATCGTGGCCATTCTGGGTGCCGCGTCTCTGGCGATTGGTCTGGCGCTGCAAGGGACACTCAGCGACCTGGCAGCTGGTGTGATGCTGGTCGTGTTCCGTCCGTATAAACTGGGCCAGTTTGTCGACATCGGCGGGACAGCCGGGACAGTGAAAGACCTCAACCTGTTCACGACCGAATTGGTGACGCCGGACAATGTGCAGATCATCGTGCCAAACGGGCAATCCTGGGGGTCGATCATCACCAACTACTCGGCACATGACACGCGCCGTGTGGATTTGGTGTTCGGGATCGACTATGGCGACAGTGCGGATGAGGCGATGAAGATCATTCTGGACGTTGCGAACGCGGATGCGCGTATTCACAAAGATCCGGAGCCCTGGGTGCGTGTGACCAATCTGGGCGATAGCTCGGTCGATCTGACAGCACGTCTGTGGTGCGCAGCGGCGGACTATTGGGATGTGAAATTCGAGCTGACCAAAGCTGTGAAAGAAGCCTTCGATGCGAAGGGCGTCTCGATCCCCTACCCACATTCGGTTGAGATCCACAAAGAGGGCTGAACCCTCCCGCCCGTCGCGCGGGCATTGGAAATGCCCTCCTCCCGTTGGGCCAAGCGCCGCACTTTCGTGCGGCGCTTTCGTTTTGCGGATAGAGTTTCATTCAAGACCAACCACGCCGCGCCGATAGGCGCGGCGCCATGCCCAACGCTGTAAATCGCCTTTTGGCAAAAAGGCGATTTCAGGTGCGGGAGTGTTTACGACTTGATCACCACATTGGGGGAAACGACATCAATGCCGAGGGCTTTACCAACCGCATAATAGGTCAGTTGCCCGGCGTGAACGTTCAGACCCGCCAGCAGGTGCGGGTCGTCCTGACACGCCTGTTTCCAGCCTTTGTCCGCCAGTGCCAGCATGAACGGCATCGTCGCGTTGCCCAAAGCGATGGTCGAGGTCCGGGCCACCGCGCCCGGCATGTTGGCCACGCAATAGTGCATCACACCATCGACCTCGTAGATCGGGTCGGCATGGGTCGTTGCACGCGAGGTTTCGAAGCAGCCACCCTGGTCAATAGCCACGTCGACAAGCACCGCACCGGGCTTCATTGTCGACAGCTGCTCGCGGCTGATCAGTTTCGGAGCGGCAGCGCCCGGGATCAGAACGGCTCCGATAACCATATCGGCGTCCTGGATCAGCTCAGCCGTTGCGCCAGCCGTCGAGTATTGGTTCTTGAACTGCCCGCCGAATACGTCATCCAGATAGCGCAGCCGAGGCAGTGAGCGGTCAAGAACTGTCACATCTGCGCCCATACCTGCAGCGATCTTGGCCGCGTGGGTGCCGACGACCCCCCCGCCAATCACGACGACCTTGGCCGGCCCAACGCCGGGAACCCCGCCCATCAGCACGCCTCGGCCACCATTGGCCTTTTGCAGGGTCCACGACCCGACCTGAGGCGCCAGACGGCCCGCAACCTCGGACATGGGCGCCAACAGAGGAAGACCGCCGCTTGCGTCCGTGACGGTCTCATAGGCGATTGCGGTACAGCCCGAGGCCAGCAGATCGTGGGTCTGATCCGGGTCCGGGGCAAGGTGCAGGTAGGTGAACAGCAACTGGCCTTCGCGCAGCATCTTGCGCTCACCGGCTTGAGGTTCCTTGACCTTTACGATCATGTCGGCCGTGGCAAAGACCTCTTCTGCCGTGTCTACGATGCCAGCGCCAGCAGCGACATAGGCGGCATCGTCAAATCCTGCGCCAATACCAGCACCGGATTCGATCAGCACGTCGTGTCCACGCGCAACCGCTTCCTGCGCGGCGTTGGGCGTCATGCCGACGCGAAATTCCTGGGGTTTGATTTCCTTGGGGCAACCGATTTTCATCTGCACCGTCTCCGTTCATAAACTGCCTAAATTATGTGCAATTCAAGGCGCAATTTTTGTGAAACAAGACGGGGCTTTGTGTTTTTTGTCGGAAGATTCTCGCGTAAACTGCAAAAATCTCGCAAAGGACTTGCAGCAATGAGCCTAGACACGACGGATCGGAAGATTCTTTCTGCACTGCAGCGCAATGGTCGAATGTCGAATGCCGAGCTGTCGGAGCAGGCGAACCTGTCCCCCTCGGCCTGCCATCGCCGGGTACAAAGGCTTGAGGCTGACGGCTATATTCGCAATTACGTGGCTTTGCTGGATGCGCGCAAGATGAATGTGCCGACGACCGTTTTTGTCGAGATCACATTGCAGGGCCAGGCCGAAGAGGTTCTGGATGCGTTTGAAAAGGCGGTTTCGCGCATCCCGGACGTTCTGGAATGCCACCTGATGGCCGGAACCGCCGACTACATCCTGAAAGTGGTGGCCGAAGATACCGAGGATTTTGCCCGGATCCACCGTCAATACCTGTCGCGGCTGCCCAAGGTGGCGCAGATGCAAAGTTCGTTCGCTTTGCGCACGGTGTTCAAAACAACCGCTCTACCGGTTTGAACGGCGCCTATTTTCTGCGCGCAGAAAGGCAAAGGACTGCCTTGCGTCAATTCTACGGCTTGTATCCCCAGGGCGGGGCGTCCAAAATTGAAACGACGAGACCCTCGCGCTGCGCCTCCCTGTGATCCCGACAGTGCGATGTCATCAATTCATCTGATGACATCAGGCGGTTACACAAACCTGCCAGGGTGGGAAGCCGAAGAATAATAAGGAGTTGACCTTGGCCTACGAAAACGATGGCGCCCCCAAAGACTGGTTGGAGGCTGAGCTGGAAGATACGCTGGATGAGGACTTCGAGATCGAATTCAGCGAGCCGATGCTGTCGATGGAAGTTCGCAAGATCTATCGGGAACAGCATCCGGACATGCTGGACCGAAAGGTCTATTTCCGAAACCTGCTGCGTCTTCAGGCCGAGTTGATCAAGGTGCAGGACTGGGTTCAGCACACTGGGGCCAAAGTCTGTATCCTGTTTGAAGGCCGCGACAGTGCGGGCAAGGGGGGCGTGATCAAGCGGATCACCCAGCGCCTCAATCCACGGGTGGCGCGTGTGGTTGCCCTACCAGCCCCCAGCCGCCGGGAACAAAGCCAGTGGTATTTCCAGCGCTACGTGCCGCACCTGCCTGCGGCCGGTGAGATCGTTCTGTTCGACCGCTCCTGGTATAACCGTGCAGGCGTGGAACGCGTAATGGGTTTCGCGACCGAGGATCAGGTCGAACAGTTCTTTCAGGACGTTCCGGAATTTGAGCGCATGTTGGTGCGCTCGGGGATCATCTTGCTGAAATACTGGTTCTCGATCACGGATGAAGAACAGCAACTGCGATTCCTCATGCGCATCCATGATCCGATGAAACAGTGGAAGCTGTCGCCGATGGACTTGGAATCCCGCATCCGTTGGGAGTCCTACACCAAGGCCAAAGAAGACATGTTCTTCCGCACCAATATCCCCGAGGCGCCGTGGTACATTGTGGAAGGTAATGACAAGAAACGCGAGCGTCTGAACTGTATCGAGCATCTTCTGACCATGATCCCCTATACGGATGTTCCGCATGAGCGGGTCAATCTGCCCGACCGCCGCTACAATCCGGACTACGAACGCCGCGTTCTGCCGGACGAGCTGCACGTGCCCAAGATCTACTGATCGCGCTGTGTAGATGCGAGGCAGCGGACTGCCTCGCATCAGGATGGGCCGTCAGGCGACGTCCATCATGCAATCGAAATTGAAGAAGTTGACGAAGAAGACGTCTCCGGAGTCGTCCGATGCCATGTCAGGGCACGACGTGTCGTCTAAGGATGGGTCCATATCGTCGACCATCACAAGATCCAAGTCATCCTCGGGCTCGTCCGGAGTCATGGCATCGTCTTTCCAGGCGAATTGATCCAACTGCGTCTGCAGCTGTTGAATGAACGCCTCAATTTCGGCGAGGAAAGCTGCGACGTCGAAACAACCGCTATCAGGGTCCTCGGTCTCGGTGACGTCGGTTTCGGGCTGTTCCGGTTCCGGGTCCTCGATCTCGGTGACATCGGTCTCGGGCTGCTCGGGCTCTGGATCATCAGTCTCAGTGACGTCGGTCGCGGGTTGTTCCGGTTCCGGGTCCTCGGTCTCGGTGACATCGATTTCGGGCTGTTCCGGTTCTGGATCTTCCGTCTCGGTGACATCGGTTTCGGGAAGTTCAGGTTCCGGGTCTTCGGTCTCGGTGACATCGGTTTCAGGCTGCTCGGGCTCCGGGTCTTCGGTCTCGGTGACGTCAGTTTCGGGCTGCTCGGGTTCCGGGTCCTCTGTCTCTGTGACATCAGTCTCAGGCTGTTCCGGTTCCGGATCTTCCGTCTCGGTCACATCAGTCACCGGTTGTTCCGGAGTTGGGTCTTCGGTTTCGGTCACGTCTGTTTCCGGTTCCTCGGGCACTGGATCTTCAGCCGGGGGCGGCGTCATAGCGGTGTCGTCGCTGTCCAACACGACCTCTGCGTCAGTGGTGGCAAAGTTCTGCGTCACCATGACCGCGTCAAAGCCCTGCATGTCGCCCGTCTCAACGCCGATCCCGATATATTTGAAATCGGGGTTCAGAATGTTGGCCCTGTGGCCGGGGCTGTTCATCAGGTTCTGATGCAGTTGCGCGACATCATCGCTGATGCCTGGGGCGCCGCGCTCGGATTGCCAGGCGATATTCTCGCCCGTGCGCCAGCTGCCTTCCAGATCGAAACCGGCCGACTGCATGCGCTGGGTAGCGCTGGATCCGCCCGATCCGGTGTGGCTGAACCGGTCCGTGTTCAACATCCAGGCGCTGTGGTCTTCTGATGACTCGTTAAGCTGTCTTTCAAGTTGCAGGGGGTCCAGACCGCGGGATGTGCGCTCTTGGTTGATGAGCGCCAGCATCTCTCGTTCTACTTCACTTGCTGTAGACATTTTTGCCTCCGTTTTATGTTTTGTCTGAGTGGACGAGCCCAGTTATCGGGGCCACCAAAGACATGAACAGAGAGGCGATGAAAATCGGCGCTTTTCGGCGAGACGATGCAGTCGGACGCAGATTCGCTGCGCTGGAAAACGCCGAGAAAGAGGCGAGACTAAGGCTCGGCGAGTTATCGCACTGGTTGTGCAGTGGCGCGGGCAAAAACGCACTTAGAAACGACAAACCCCCGGGCGATGCCTCGGGGGTCGTCAAATAGTGTCATCCAAAGCTGGACGAGCGTCAGGTGCTTAGAGCAAACCTTCGCGCTGTGCTTTCTTACGTGCCAGTTTACGGGCACGACGGATCGCTTCAGCCTTCTCGCGCGCTTTTTTCTCGGACGGTTTCTCGAAATGTTGCTTCAGCTTCATTTCACGGAACACGCCTTCGCGCTGCAGCTTTTTCTTCAGGGCACGAAGCGCCTGATCGACGTTGTTGTCGCGAACACTAACCTGCATGTGGTTGTCACCACCTTTCTAGATAGAGTTGCAAGGAAATTGCAGGAGTTGGCCGTATAGCAAAGCCGCTCTATCTTGTCTAGTACTGCGCCCAAGCACCGGAGACCCACCATGACCGTCACATATGAAGACACCAAGAAACAGCTGCTGGACGCGATCCTGATGCATGTCCCGTTCGATGGCTGGTCCGAGGCCAGCTTTCGCGCGGCCGTTGTCGATTGCGATCTGGATGACGGTCTGGCCCGTGCGATCTGCCCGCGCGGCGCGGTCGATCTGGCGCTGGCCTACCACGCGCGAGGCGATCAGGTCATGCTGGACAGAATCAAGTCCACTGACATGAGCGAGCTGAAGTTCCGCGAAAAAGTTGCCGCCGCCGTTCGGTTCCGGCTTGAAGCGGTCGAGGACAAGGAGCTGGTGCGCCGGGGCATGACCCTGTTTTCACTGCCCAACCACGCGGCTGACGGGGCCAAGGCGGTCTGGGGCACTTGCGATCTGATCTGGGATGCGCTGGGCGATACGTCGGATGATGTGAACTGGTATACCAAGCGCGCCACCCTATCGGGGGTCTATTCGTCGACGTTGCTGTTTTGGCTGGGGGATGATTCGCCGGATCACCAGAACAGTTGGGCGTTTCTGGATCGCCGGATCGAAAACGTGATGCAGTTCGAAAAGCTCAAGGCGCATGTGAACGGTAACCCCCTGCTCAAGCCCTTGCTGGCCGTTCCCAATTGGTTTGCAGCTCAGGTGAAACCACCGATGAAGATGCGGGCTGATTTGCCGGGGATGTTGAACCCGCGCAAGTAAGCATCTGGGCCTTTGCTTTTTGGCCTGCTAGGCATTGGGCAAAGGAGATTTGCCCATGACTTCGCCTGAGACCCAGACAATGCGTGCCGTCGAAATCACCGAACCCGGCGGCCCTGATGTCCTGCAACTGACCGAACGACCGATTCCCGAGCCGGCGGCCGGGCAGGTTGTTTTGAAAGTGGCCTATGCTGGCGTGAACCGACCGGACGCGTTGCAGCGCGCCGGGGCTTATGATCCGCCTCCCGGTGCAAGCGATCTGCCGGGGCTTGAGGCCTCGGGCGAAGTGGTTGCCCTAGGTGCGGGTGTTGAGGGGCTCTCGATCGGTGACAAAGTCTGCGCGCTGCTTCCGGGCGGCGGATATGCTGAATATGTCGCCACGCCCGCCGCGCATTGCCTGCCTGTCCCCGATGGCATGGACCTAAAGCAAGCAGCCTGCCTGCCCGAGACCTTTTTCACAGTCTGGTCGAATGTCTTCACACGCGGAGGCCTGAAAGCAGGTGAGCGGTTCCTTGTCCATGGTGGCTCAAGTGGTATTGGGACGACCGCGATCCAACTGGCGAACGCGTTTGGCGCGCGTGTCTTTGCGACGGCGGGCTCGGCTGAGAAATGTGAGGCCTGCCTCAGCTTGGGCGCCGAAAAAGCGATCAACTACCGGGATGAGGATTTTGTCGGGGTTGTGCGGGCCGAAGGGGGCGCGAACCTGATCCTCGATATGGTTGGCGGCGACTATATCCCGCGCAACGTAAAAGCGCTGGCCGAGGATGGACGTCTGGTTCAGATCGCCTTTTTGCAAGGACCCGTGGCCGAGTTGAACTTTGCCCTGATGATGGTGAAACGCCTAACGCTAACCGGCAGCACGCTGCGTCCGCAAAGCGATCTGGCCAAGGCAAAGATCGCTCAGGACCTGCACGAGGCCGTCTGGCCGCTTCTCTCTGCAGGCAAGGTCGCGCCGGTGATGCACAGCGAATTCCCTCTGGCCGAGGCTGCCGCGGCGCACGCGCTCATGGAAAGCTCGCAGCATATTGGCAAGATCGTTCTGAACGTCGCAGGCTAGACACCTTTTGGGTCACGCAACAGCGCGCCGGTAGAGGTGCCATGTTGCGTGGCCCAGAACGGGCATTACTATGATCAGCCCCAGCAGCATTGGGATCGCGCCCAGCACCAGCAGGGTCGCGACGATGAAACCCCAGCCCATGATGACGCCGGGATTGTGACGCAGCACGCGAACGGATGTCACAACGGCCACGGGCAGCCCTACCTTACGGTCCAGCAGAAGCGGGAAGCTGACAACGCTGACGGCCAGCGCAATCAGCGCGAAAAAGAACCCCGCAGCGGTACCAAAGATGACCATTGTCCACCCCGCACCTGTGGTCAGGACCTCGGTCGCAAATGCGCCCAGCGAGGCAGGCGGTTCAGGGCCGAGCGTCTGCGCATAGACGCTTTGAGCGACCATCAGCCAGACAAGCAGCAGCAGGACCAAGTAAAACCCGAGCGCCAGAATGGCCCCGAAGGAGGGCGATCGGAATACGCCGAACGCGTCTAGCCAATGAACCTCTCCGCCTTGTTCGCGCTTGCGGCTGATTTCATAAAGACCCACGGCCGCGATCGGGCCGATCAGGGCAAAGCCTGCGATAAGGGGGCCCAGCAACGGCACCAGATCCATGTTCATTGCAAAGCCGACCATCAACAGCCCGGCTATAGGGTAGATCAGCACGATAAAGATCGCATCCGCGCGGGTTTCCAGAAAGTCCGTGTATCCGGCCCTGAGGCAGTATTTCAGGTCGTCGAATGTGAGTGGCTGAACCATGGGCAGGTGGCGCACGTCCGAGCTGCCCAGGTGCGAGACGCTTTCCGAGACGTGATCGCTAGTTGCTCCAAGGCTTTGGGCCGCCCAGCTGATCGGATTACCGATAGTTTTTGCCATTTTGTTCCCTTCCTTGGCGAGTGGTGCGCCGCAGAATGGATCCGGCTGAGGGTTGCTCGTGGCCGGACCAGCCGGCAACGCCTGTGTGTAGTATAGCACGGTTTTGGAAATTCCCGAATTGCCGCCGCCGCATCACCCGGATTGTCTTGCCGCGCTGGCGTGTTAGCTTGGGCATAGGCAAGAGGAGGTCAGAATGCAGCAAACTGCGCGTACAGTCGTCATTGAGGAATTCGGCGGACCCGAGGTCCTACAGATCAAGGACCAGCCTTTGGGCGATCCCGGCCCCGGCGAAGTTCGCATTCGCCACGAGGCGTGCGGGTTGAACTTCATTGATGTCTATCAACGAACGGGCCTCTACCCCCTTGAATTGCCGCATGCTTTGGGCATGGAGGCCGCAGGTGTGATCGAGGCGGTCGGCGAAGGCGTGACGCATTTGCAGCCGGGCCAACGCGCAGCTTATGCCAGCGCCCCGTCCGGCGCTTATTGCGAGGCGCGGGTGATGCCCGCGGCGCAGGTATGCCCGCTACCGGATGGCATTCCTTCGGAGATTGCCGCCGGGATGATGTTGAAAGGTCTGACAGTCGAATATCTTTTCCATCGAACCACCCCATTGAAACGTGGCGACACGGTTCTGTTTCACGCGGCTGCAGGCGGTGTCGGCCTGATCGCCTGCCAATGGGCGAAATCTGAGGGCATCAAGCTGATCGGAACCGCAGGAACGGATGAGAAATGCAGCCTAGCGCAATTCAACGGTGCGGCCCATTGCATCAACTACCGGACCGAGAACTTCGCCGAACGCGTGGCCGAACTGACCGGCGGCAAAGGTGTCGATGTGGTCATGGATTCCGTTGGGGCCGATACGTTTGACGGCTCATTGGACTGCCTGAAGCCTTTGGGGATGATGATATCCTTCGGCAATGCATCCGGGCCGGTGCCGCCGGTTAATATCGGCATTCTCGGGCAGAAAGGCTCGCTCAAGATCACCCGCCCGACCCTGTTTACGCATATTGCCGATCATGCGGTTTGTCAGGCGATGGCGCGGCGGTTGTTTGGCAAGGTTCAAGGCGGCGAGGTCAAGATCCATATCGACCAACGCTTCCCTCTGGATCAGATTGCCGAAGCGCACCGCGCGCTAGAGGCGCGGCAAACCACCGGCAGCACAATTCTGGACTTGTAAACGCAAAGACCCGGCGCAGGACGCCGGGTCTGCTCCAGCACAAAACCGGAAAAATCAGAAGCGGTAGGCCGCTCGGATCTGCAGTGTTGTGGCGTCAACATCCACGCTGGACGAGTTGAAGTTGTCAAACTCGTGATAAAGCAACTCGCCTGCGATGCTGACATTAGGGGCCACGATCTGCTCATAGCCTGCGCCGATGAACCAGCCGTCGTCGCTGCCCAGATTGTCGGTGCCAGCATCCGCATAGCCGCCAACGCCGTATAGAAGACCCTGAGGGTTTACCTTGTAGCCAGCGCGCACTTTGATCCGCCATACCTCCTCGACAGTTGCGGGGCCGAGATCGATATTGGTCCAGTCATAATCAAAGCCGCCGCCCACGACCCAGTCGCCCAGATCGTAGTCATATCCAAGGATGATACCGCCAATCGCGCCATCGCCATCGACGCCGGAGACGCTGGTGTCCACGTCGATATAGCCCAATTGCAGACCGCCGTAGAACCCCGTCCAGCTGCCCGAGGATTGGGCCATCGCTGCCCCTGCCGCCAGGGTGGACGCCGCTGTCACAATTGCCAATCTGCCTATCATTTCTTGATCCTTTCATTCCAAATAACCGCGCGCCAATTTGTAAATCTGGCTACGCATATCCATACTCAAATACGGCCCTGCCTCAGGACCGGATCATCGTTCGTGGCATATTCCGTACTAGGTCTTGGATCGTTAAGGCCGTTTGGACCTGTGTCCGCCCGATAGACCCGGGCTTGTCTCAATAAGATAGTTAGCGTTTTCAAAGCTTCAAATAAAATGCGGCGGCAGATCACTCTGCCGCCGACGCGTGCCTTCAATTTCAGCGGATTATTGCTGCAGTTCAGCCGGGCTTTTGTCTGCGATGGTTTCCCAGTTGGTGCTGGCTTGCTCGATGAAGCCCGGGATGTCGCCTTCCCAACGTTCCTGGATGTCTTGCGACAGGTTCAGGTACAGTTTGTTGTCAACGATTTTCCAGTGGTTCGGGTCACCGTCGAATTTGAAGCCCATGGCCGCGCCGAAGGCGCAGTAGCCGCCATATGCGGGCAGGTAGGCCTCGGGGTTAGCTTCAAAAGCCACTTTGTTTTCTTCTGACGAGAAGCGGTACAGCGCGTCGTTGTGCAGGGTGGTGATGCGGTAGTCGCCTTTGGTTGCTTCGCCAGCGGTGAAATAGGCAACCGGGTCATAGCCTTGCATCGCGAGGCCGGTCGAGCTTGCGTTGAGTTCAACACCAGCGGCCAAGGTCGAAGTGGCCAGAGCAACAGACAGGGCAACGCCGCCGATCAGAGATTTTAACGTGTTCATAGCTTCACCTTTCGTGAAAGGGCCGCGCGACCTCGCCTGAATTGCGATTTGCGGACCCGGGATTTTATCTTGTGAGACCGGTAATTGGCCGCCACGGAATGCAGATGGGAGGCGGGTTGATCACGTTCAAAACAATGAATTGTGATTGTGCCAAGACACAGAGGTGCTGTGCAAAAATGCGAAATATCAATCAGATATCCGGGGTCATCGCCAACACGAAATCCACCACTTTGCTTGCGGGCATTTCACAGGGACGCAGCAACGCACCGCTGTTTCGCGTCTGATAGAGGTTCAGGCTGATATAGTCCGTCCCGCCCATTTCGTACGCGACAAGCTTATGGGATTTGCCCCCCGCCAAAGCCTGACGAGACACTACATAGCGCTTGGCGTCTGCTCGGCCAGTGAACGTACCGATGGGCAGGGCGAAAAGTGCCGACAGAAAATCCTCTGGCGGGGTCACGATTTCCCGATTTTCGGCTCGGTCCGGGATTTGATGCGTGCCACGTTGTCCTTATGACGCCAGTAGATCAGGAAGGTCAGGGCAATTCCGAGGATGAATGTCTTTCCGTCTGTCAGAGTGATGATCCAGGTGGTCGACAAGGCCGCTGCGGCCAGTGCTCCGGCCGATGACATGCGCCAGATCGCGACGGAGACCAGCCAGGTCAGACAGCACGCAACGCCGACGCGCCAGTCCAAAGCAAGCCAGAGGCCGATGAAGGTTGCAACGCCCTTGCCGCCTTTGAAGGCCAGCCAAACAGGCAGGCAGTGGCCAAGAAAAGCCATAAGGGCGGCAATCTGCGCCGCGTCCTCACCTGCATAGGCGCGGGCCAACAGGACTGCCAGCGCCCCTTTTCCGCCATCCAGCAGCAGCGTCAGCGCGGCGGCGGGTTTGCTGCCGGTGCGCAGAACATTGGTTGCGCCGATATTACCTGATCCGATCTGCCGCAGGTTGCCCAGTCCCATGACACGCGCGATGATCAGGCCGAAAGGGATCGATCCGATCAGGTATCCCAAGGCCGCCCACAGGGCGAGTACATTCATTGAGCTGTCGAATTCGGGCATCAGGTTCTCCGGTACACGTCTTTGCCGGCCACATAGGTCGCAAGGACCTTACCTTGCATGCGCTGACCGTCAAACGGTGTGTTCTGAGATTTCGAATTCAGGGCAAACCGGTCCAGCACAAAGGGCACATCTGGGTCGAACAGAACCAGATCGGCAGGCGCACCCTGCGCCAGACGCCCGCTGTCCAGCCCCAACCGTTTCGCGGGGTTGAGCGCCATGGCCCGGAACAGGGTCGGCAGGTCCAATTGCCCCGCATGAAACAGGCGCAGGGCCGCGGGCAGGAAGGTTTCCAACGCGACCGCGCCCGAGGCGGCCTCTTCAAACGGCAGGCGTTTGCTTTCTTCGTCCTGTGGCGTGTGCATCGAACTGATGATGTCGATCAGGCCGGTGCGCACCGCTTCGATCACGGCTTGCCGGTCATCCTCGGACCGCAGGGGCGGCTTGACCTTGAAAAAGGTGCGATAGTCGGCCACGTCCAACTCATTCAGTGTCAGATGGTGGATCGAGGTCCCGGCGGTGATGTCCAGCCCGTTGCGCTTGGCGCGCTCCAACGCGGGCAGGGCACGGGCGGTGGTTATCTGGTCGGCGTGATAGGCGGCTCCGGTCATCTCCAGAAGGGCAATGTCGCGGTCCAGCCCCATCCGTTCCGCCATGGGCGAGACAGCAGGCAACCCGCGCAGAGCGGCAAACTTGCCACTGGTGGCGGCGGCCCCTTTGCTCAGCCCCGGTTCCTGAGGGTGCGCGATGACGAGCGCGCCGCAGGATTTGGCATAGGTCAGCGCGCGAGAGAATACCTTGGTGTTTGTGATGACGTGATCGCAATCGGTGAAGGCGACCGCGCCCGCATCCTGCAGAAATCCGATCTCGGTCATCTCACGCCCTTCGCGCCCTTTGGTGAGGGCGGCCATCGGCAGGACGTTGACAGGCGCATCCGCTTGCGCCCGCCTTGTGGCGAATTCCAGCGTTTCGGGCGTGTCGACGGCGGGCAGCGTATCGGGTCGGGTGACGATGGTGGTCACCCCACCCGCCGCAGCTGCCAGACCGGCGGATTTGTAGCTTTCCTTGTGCCGTTCACCCGGTTCACACACCTTGACGCCGATATCGACAATACCAGGGGCGAGGCATTTGCCGTTGCAGTCGATGACGTCACCGTTGATGGCAGGGGCGTCTCCATCGCCCAGCGTCACAATGCGCCCGTTTTCGGCGTGTAGCCAGCCCAGACTGTCCGTGCCGGTTTCCGGGTTGATCAAGCGAGCATTGGTGAAAACGACAGAAGTCATGCTGAGGCCTCTCGGGCTTGGTTCAGAGCCGCCAAAGCGGCATCAGGGTCGGACAGGTATTCGAAGACAAGAAACAGGCGGCGTGAAAACACCACGTTCTGACCGCTGCGATGGTAGTTCAACGCGTGGTCGATCGGGACGTGTTTGGGCTTGAAGATCTTGCTGATCCACCATGCGTTGCGGGTGGTCACCACATAGACACGACTCCTGCGCAGCAGGCGGTCGTACCACATAAGGAACACGACGAAACCCGTGGACCCGATCAGTTTCCAATAATCGCGCAGGGTGTCGGCGAACCACGGGCTGGCCAGCCATGCCAGAACGAGGCTCAGGATCAGAAGCCGGTAAGCCCATCCCACATGAGGCGGGAAATACCCCTGATGCGGTTGCCCGGTCCAGAGGACCTCTTCGCCCTCAGGGATATGGGGTCGCCACCACCCGTCGCTCATCCCGCGGCCCTTTCGATAGCGGCCTTGGTGGCGGCGGGGTTCGCCTGATATTTGATGAGGTGCTTGTCGCCGCCTCGAGTCACAACCTGAACAAAGCTGCCCATCGTATTGACGGCTTCGATCTGGTTCAGCGCGACGACCCGAGGGCCGGGGCCGGTGAGGGAGGTGTCAGACAATTCCCACGTATTGTTCAGCTCTTCCGAGGCCAGATACCAGGCGCGAAAACCGATAGCGGCCAACCCGGCGGGCGCGCCGGTCCAGACATAGGGGTTGCCGATCAGCCACAGCACCAGCATCGCACCCGCCATCGCAATAGCGGCGAGGGTCAGGTTGGTCTGGATATAGGCGCGTTTGTCCGGTGTGAAGGTTACAGGATCAGCCATAGGGCACCTCCGATAACGAGCAGGGCGACTATCGCCATTAGGGCTGATCCGACACGGCGAGGGGCATCATTGTCGATGGGCGCCTGCGGGGCCGAGAAAGGCTTGGCGCTTTCCGTTTCAATCGCACCGCCGGTCCAGTTCGTGGCCTCTTCGATGAACAGACCCAGAAAATGCAGGCGTGGATCAGGGTTCAGCTGCGCTGCGCGCCCGCCAAAGGCCGCGCTGCGCACGACCATGACCCAGCCCTCGACGGCTTCAAGCATGTTGCGATCCAGTTGATTTTCGGACACACCGCCGCCCTCGTGCAGGTATCCATAAAGCCCAAGGTCTTCGAGGTCGGAGACTGGGAAGATATCGATTTGATCGGGGTCCAGACCACCGACACCCAGTATCTGATCGGCCGCACCGGGCTCGCGCAGGAACTTCGCCTCTTCCGGGCGCATGTCCAGCGCGAACAGGCGGATCACGCCGTGTTCATGGGGAGCGACGGTCAGATCGCTCATGCGACCTCGCGCAGGTTGCGGGCCAGAAGCTCCATCGCGGCCATGCGGACGGCGACGCCCATTTCGACCTGCTCCTGAATGACCGAGCGATTTATGTCATCGGCCAGCGTGCCGTCGATCTCAACCCCGCGGTTCATCGGTCCGGGGTGCATGACGATGGCATCTGGCTTGGCCTGCGCCAGTTTGGCGGCATCCAAACCGTAGCGGTGATAATATTCGCGTTCTGAAGGGATGAAGCCGCCGTCCATCCGTTCTTTCTGAAGGCGCAGCATCATCACCACGTCGACGTCTTTGAGGCCCTCGTTCATGTCGTCATATATTTCGGCCCCGAACTCGGCAAATTGCGAGGGGACGAGCGTGGGCGGGCCGATCAGGCGGATGCGGTTCTCCATCTTGCCCAGCAGGATCAGGTTCGACCGCGCCACGCGGGAATGCGCAACGTCGCCGCAGATCGCGATGTTCAGGCGATGCAAGCGGCCCTTGGCTCGGCGGATGGTCAGAGCGTCCAGCAAGGCCTGTGTCGGGTGTTCGTGCCGCCCGTCCCCTGCGTTCAGAACCGCGCAATTCACCTTCTGTGCCAGCAGGTCCACGGCCCCGGAATGTGGATGCCGCACCACCAGCAGGTCAGGATGCATCGCATTCAGTGTCATTGCCGTATCGATCAGTGTCTCGCCCTTTTTGATCGAGCTGGCCTGCATCGCCATATTCATCACATCTGCGCCCAACCGCTTGCCCGCCAGTTCGAAACTGGCCTGTGTGCGGGTCGAATTCTCGAAGAACATGTTGATCTGCGTCAGCCCCGACAGAACGTCCGAATGCTTGGTCGATTGCCGGTTCAGGTCGACGTATTTTTCGGCCAGATCCAGAATGGCTGTGATATCGGATTGCGACAGATGCTCGATGCCAAGAAGGTGACGATGGGCAATACGCATGGCGGGCTCCTGTCTGACAATCGGACCGCTTATAGAAAGCCACGCGGGCAGAGGCAACCTAAAGCGTTTCGGGTTTTATCTGAATCATTCTGCGACACGAATGTGCCCCCGAACGCCGCAGGCGTGGCAGGGTATTCGTGTCTCAAGTTAAACCCGAAACGCTCTATGGTTCCGACCCTTCGGGCAGTTTCTCGCAACCACCTTCGGGCAGGCATTGCTCGCCGGGTTTACACCACTTGCCATAGCCACAGTCGATGGCCTTGATCGGAACGCATCCCTGATGTTCTGAGCATTTGAAGCCGGGGCGGCATTGCGATCCGGTTTCCTCGCACAAGAACCATCCGGGGCGAGTACACCCACCACCCGGCAGGCACGACGACCCGCGCGCGCAGGTCAGGCCGTCATCGCATATCTGCGGCGGGTCAAGGGCCTCAGGCGCGCTGGGGTTGAAATCTGGTATGGTTTTTTCACATTGGCCGCGCGCACTGCAAAAGCTGCCTGAGGGGCAATCCAGACTTGAGGTGCAGGCGTTTGCCCCAGCAGGCGCACAGCGCGTGCCACCCGCGACGCAGCGCTCGAACGCGCCACAGCTGCGCCCGCCGCCGCAATAGGTTCCGCCCAAGGGAATGCAGTGGCCGTCAAAGCTGCACCTCTGTCCACCCGAGCAGCAGCGGCTGCCGCAGGCAAACTGACCCGCCCGGCATTGATCCGCCCCGCCAAGCAACTGGGCCGAGGCGGTCTCGCCGCCGAAGGCAAGCACCAGACAAATCGGAAGGAATCGCAGAAAGGACAGCATGACGCTCGCATGGTCGGTCTGTCCCGGTGCCGAGGCAAGGTCTATTCGCTTTCCCTCAGGCAAAAGCTGGTTAGATTGATGGGCATGGAATCGGGCTTGGACTATCATACTGCAAAGGCGCTGCTGGAATGGCAGATCGAACTGGGCGCGACCGAGGCGATCGGAGACGCGCCGATTGATCGCTATGCCTTGCCGGATACGACGCCCAAGGCGAAGAAGCCCGCAACCCCGCAAGCCGCGCCGGAAAAACCCAAACAGGTCGATCCGGTTGCGATTGCCAAAGCTGCCGCCCAAGGTGCCGGATCCCTCGACCAGTTGCGCGCTGTGATGGAGGCGTTCGATCATTGTGAGCTGAAGCGCGGCGCGCGCCAGTTGGTCTTTGCCGATGGTACGCCGGGTGCGCGGGTGATGATCATTGGCGAGGCTCCGGGTCGGGATGAGGATCGCGAAGGCAAACCCTTTGTTGGTCGGGCCGGGCAGCTGCTGGACCGTATGCTGGCGGCGATTGACCTGGACCGCGTTAGGGATGTCTACATCACCAATGTTCTGCCCTGGCGCCCTCCGCAGAACCGCGATCCCAAACCCGAAGAGATCGGCATGATGAAGCCGTTTCTGGAACGTCACGTGGCGCTCGCCAAACCCGAGGTGCTGGTGGTGATGGGCAATATCAGCTGTCAGGCGGTTTTGGGCAAACGCGGCATCACACGCTTGCGCGGGAACTGGGATCAGGCGCTGGACCTGCCCGTCATCCCGATGTTCCACCCCGCCTACCTACTGCGACAACCGCAGATGAAAAGACAGGCTTGGGCGGATCTGCTTGAGCTGAAAGCGCGACTGGGGGCCGGGTGATGCGTATCCTGGCGTTTTCGGATCTTCACATGGCACGCAACCGTGCGGCCGATCTGGTGGCGGCCAGCGCCGATGCGGATTTGGTGATCGGGGCCGGAGACTATTGCAACATGCGGCAGGGCCTCGATGAAGCGATGCAGATGCTTTCTGGCATAGCGGCACCGCTGGTTCTAATCCCCGGCAATGCCGAAAGCGCGGCTGAGTTGACGGACGCGGCCCCTGAGGGGGTCCATGTGTTGCACGGAACCGGGATGACGGTCGACGGGTTGCGCTTGTTTGGCTTGGGCTACGGCGTGCCAGTCACGCCGTTTGGCGACTGGTCCTGTGACCTGAGCGAGGCCGAAGCTGCAGAGATGCTGGACCGTTGCGATGGGACGGATGTGCTGGTTGTTCACTCTCCGCCCAAAGGGTTTGGCGATACTACGTCGCAAGGGATGTCCGTCGGATCGGTCGCCGTGCGCGATGCGGTGGAACGCCTGCAACCGGAACTGGTCTTTTGTGGGCATATCCACGATAGCTGGGGCTATCGCGGGTCATTGGGTCGTTCAGAAATCGCCAATCTTGGCCCCAGACCAAATTGGTTTGAGGTTGCGATATGATCGAAACCGTTACTCTGCTTGCCTTTATCCCCGCCGCGATGGTGCTGAATTTCACACCCGGTGCGGATATGATGTTCTGCTTTGGGCAGGGCCTGAAATCCGGACCCCGACCGGCGCTTGTGGCAAGTGCCGGGATATCGCTGGGACTGATGGTGCATGTCCTGCTGGCCGGGCTCGGCCTTGGAGCCTTGGTCAACTCAATGCCATGGCTGTTTGATGTCATCCGCTGGCTGGGTGTTGCTTATTTACTTTATCTGGCGTGGGGCGCGATCCGCAACGGAGCGGTCTCGACCGAAGGGCCAACAAGGCCGACGCGCATGGCGTTTCGGGATGGGATGGTGGTGAACCTGACCAACCCCAAGATCATTCTGTTCGTTCTGGCCTTTATCCCTCAATTTGTTGATCCTGCGGCGGGCCCGATCCTTGGGCAATTCCTGATCTTTGGCGCGATCATCGCATTGGGTGGTTTTGTCGTGAACGGGTTGGTTGGCGTGTTCGCAGGCGGCACAGGCCGGTTGCTGATCGGAAACCCGCGCGCCTCACGCATCATGGGATGGGTAACAGGCGGGATTTTCACCGCGTTGGCGCTGCGGCTTGCTATCATGGAAAGGGCCTGACACCTGATGTCACGTATCGACGAAACGATCGACTTCATCCCTATACGTATCGCGGTTCTGACCGTCTCGGACACGCGCTCGGTTGATGAGGATCGTTCGGGCCAGACACTGGTTGACCGCATCGAAAAGGCGGGGCATGTGGTTGCGGATCGCAAGATTATCCGGGATGAACGCGCCCAGATCGCCGATCAGCTGCGCGCCTGGGTGGCGGATGCGGGGATCGACGTGGTGATCTCGACCGGTGGCACCGGGCTGACCGGGCGGGACGTGACGGTCGAGGCGCATCGCGACGTCTATGAAAAAGAGATTGACGCTTTCGGGACCGTTTTCACAATCGTCTCGATGGAGAAAATCGGTACTTCGGCAGTGCAGTCGCGCGCAACAGGTGGCGTGGCAGGCGGCACTTATCTGTTTGCACTTCCGGGCAGCCCCGGGGCCTGCAAGGACGCTTGGGACGGTATCCTCGAGAAACAGCTCGATTATCGCCACCGGCCCTGCAATTTCGTGGAAATAATGCCTAGATTGGACGAACATCTGCGACGGAAGTAGACTGGTCGCACGTTCAACACCTTATAACCGCTTTGTGGCTTGGCATATTTCGTGCCTCCGCTACATTTTTCGCAGGGCAGCCCAATTGCAACCGGGATGAATAATAGATGCGTTTTTTAAGGCAGAGTCTGGTCGGTGTGTTTCTGGCGTCGCTAACGTTGGCCTTGCTGTTTGTCGCAATTCAGATCGTCACGGGCGCTGTGCAAGAGGTTCTGATCCGCGAGAATGAGCAACCCAAAGCGCGCGAGCGGGTCTTTGCGGTGACCGTCCGTCCGGCTGTATTCGAAACCGTCACGCCCAATCTCGAAGCCTTCGGCGAGGTGCAAAGCCGCCGCCGTCTGGAGTTGCGCGCGGCACTGGGCGGCCGCGTGATCGCATTGGCTGATGATTTCGTGGATGGCGGCACAGTCACCACAGGTGAGGTTTTGGTCGAGCTTGATCCGGCGGATGCACAATCGGCGCTTGATCGTGCGAAATCGGACGTATTGGATGCGCAGTTCGAAGAACGCGACGCTGAACGGTCATTGTTGCTGGCGCAGGATGAATTGAAATCAGCCGAGGCGCAAGCCGAACTGCGTGAAAGAGCCCTGCAGCGCCAGCGAGATCTTGAATCCCGCGGCGTGGGGGCACCCGCCAGTGTGGAAGAGGCCGAATTGATCGCCGCCGCCGCACAACAATCGGTTCTGGCGCGTCGCATTGCCCTTGCGCAGGCGGAATCGCGGGTGGATCAGGCTACAACCCTGCTGGCCCGCGCGCGGATCGCGCAGGAAGCGGCAGAGCGTGACTTGGAGGACATGACCATCCGCGCAAGGTTCGGAGGGACGCTGACAGATGTCACGTTGGTTGAAGGGCGTTTGGTTTCAGCAAACGAGAAGCTGGCCGAACTGGTGGACCCCAACGCATTGGAGGTGGCCTTCCGCGTTTCAACCGCGCAATTCGTGCGTTTGCTGGACAAAGACGGAGCGCTGATCAACGCCCCCTTCACCATCTCGCTTGAGGTCACGGGGGCCGACCTGACCGCGAGGGGCCGGATCAGCCGTGACAGCGGCTCGGCTGGTGAGGGGCAAACCGGGCGTCTGATCTATGCCCGGCTCGACGATGCCTCGGGGTTCAAGCCCGGCGACTTCGTGACCGTGACGGTGCAGGAACAGCCCTTGGAACAGGTCGCACGCCTTCCGTCTTCGGTTCTGGACGCAGCTGGAACCGTTCTGGTTTTGGGTGCGGATGATCGTCTGGAAGTCCTGCCTGTGCAACTGATCCGCCGTCAGGGCGATGAGGTTCTGCTGCGCGGAGAAGGGCTGGAAGGGCGCGAGGTCGTGATAGGCCGCACACCTCTGCTAGGGTCCGGGGTTCGCGTGCGCCCCCTGCGTCCCGAGGCCAGTGCCGATCCTGATCTGGTCGAATTGACTGATGCGAAACGGGCCGAACTGATCACTCATGTCGAGGCTAGAGAGGATATGCCTGAGGCCGAGAAAACACGCATGCTCGGCCAGTTGGAAGAGGCGAAGGTTCCGGTCTCTCTGGTGCGTCGCATTGAAAACCTGGCCGGGGGCTAAGCGCCATGATGCGCGACATCCCTAGCGCTGCCGGTGGTATCCTGAGCTATTTCACCCGGCACAGAACCGTGGCCAACCTGTTGTTGCTGGTGATGCTGGTATTGGGCGCGGCGGCCATCCCGAATATGCGGGCGCAGTTCTTTCCGGATGTGGTTCTGGAACGGGTGGACGTGAACGTCGAATGGGAAGGGGCTGGCCCCGAAGATGTGGACAATGGCATTGTCCAACTGCTCGAACCTGAATTGCTGGCGGTCGAAGGCGTGGCAAGCACCACGGCGACCTCTCGCGAAGGCTCTGCCAGTATCCGGCTGGAGTTTGAGCCGAATTGGGACATGTCCCGCGCGGTGGAAGAGGTGCGCACCGCCGTCGACAGCGTCACCAATCTGCCCGAAGATGCCGAAGAACCTACGATCCGGCGTGGGGCGTGGCGCGATCGGGTGACAGATGTGGTCGTCACCGGCCCGGTTGATCCGGACCAACTGGCCAAGTTTACCGATGAGCTGATCAACCGCCTGTTTGCCGCTGGCGTGACCCGCACCACGATCCGCGGTCTCGCCGCCCCGCGTGTGGTCGTTGAGGTGCCGACCGCGCAGCTGATTGCCAATGATGTGGCTTTGGCCGACATCGCCTCGGCCATTTCGGCTGAGGTCAATGCTAGCCCAGCGGGAGACGTGACGGGCGCCAACGCGCGCATCCGGACCGGCGCAGAAAAGCGCACGCCGGAAGAGATCGAGACCATCGCTCTGCGGACATTTGCGGACGGCTCGAAACTGTTTGTTGGTGATGTGGCGCAGATCCGGGTGGAAGGGGTCAATCGCAACCGCAGCTATTTTGTCGGCGACAACCCGGCCATGTCGGTACGGGTGGACCGGTCCAATCTGGGGGATGCAATCGCGATCCAGCACACGGTCGAGGATGTGGTGACCGAGATGCAGGCCAGCCTACCCGAAGGTGTCTCGGTCGAGATGATCCGTACCCGCGCGCAGGCCATTACCGACCGTCTGGATATTCTGATCGACAATGGGCTGGTTGGCCTTGGCCTTGTCGTGTGTCTGCTGTTCCTGTTCCTGAACGCGCGCATTGCTTTCTGGGTTGCTGCGGGTATTCCGGTTGCGATGTCGGCGGCGATTGCGCTGATGTATATCGGTGGCCTGTCGCTGAACATGGTGTCTCTGTTCGGTTTGATCATCACGCTTGGGATCGTGGTGGATGACGCCATCGTTGTCGGCGAACACGCCGATTTCCGCGCCCGCCGTCTGGGAGAGCCGCCCATCGTGGCCGCCGAACGCGCCGCCCGCCGGATGGCCATGCCGGTTTTTGCCGCCACGATCACCACCGTGATCGCTTTTTTCGGTCTGACCCTTGTGGGTGGCCGGTTCGGAGAGTTGATCCGTGATATCCCCTTTACAGTGATCGCGGTGCTTGCGGCCTCACTCATCGAATGCTTCCTTATCCTGCCGAACCACATGTCCCACGCTATTGCGCATTCCGCAAAGGAACATTGGTATGACCTGCCCAACCGGGTGATGAACCGGGGCTTCCGCTGGGTGCGGGACACCCTGTTTCGCCCACTGATCGCTTGGGTCATCTGGGCACGCTATGTCGTGGTTGCACTGATGCTGGTGATCCTGGCGACTCAGGCTGCCCTGTTCATTCGCGGCGATGTGAACTGGCGGTTTTTCAACGCGCCTGAGCGTGGCTCGGTCACCGGCAATTTTATCATGGCCGAAGGCGCGACGCGTGCTGACACGATCGCCATGATGCGCGAATTGCAGCGCGCCACCGAAGAGCTGGGTCAGATCTACGAGGACCGCCAAGGGCGCAATCCTCTGGAATATGTTTTGGCCGAAGTTGGCGGCAGCGCAGGGTTCGGTCTGTCCGCCGCTGAGGGCAAAGATGAAGATCTTTTGGGCGGTATCTCGATCGAGCTGATCGATGCCGACCTACGCTCCTATTCCAGCTTCGAATTTGTTGGTGAGCTTCAGGATTTCGTCCCCCGCCATCCCAAGGTTGAGCTGCTGAGCTTCCGTGGCTGGCGCTCGGGTCCCGGAGGGGACGCGATTGACGTGCAGTTTTACGGCGCGGATGTGGACACGCTGAAAGCCGCCTCCGAGGATTTGCAGACCGAACTGTCAAAATACCCAGAAGTCTCGGCGCTTGAGGACAATCTGGCCTATGACAAAGAGGAGTACATCCTCGACCTGACAGCACAGGGTCAGGCGCTGGGCTTCCGCATCGAAACGCTGGGCCGCGTGTTGCGCAACCGGTTGAACGGGATTGAGGCCGCGACCTTCCCTGATGGCCCCCGCAGCGCTGAAATCCGAGTGGAACTACCCGAGGGCGAGCTGACCGCAGATTTCCTGGAACGCACCCTGATGCGCACGCCGGACGGGGTCTATGTACCGCTGGCCGACATCGTCTCGGTCGAGCGTAAATCAGGCTTTTCGACCGTCCGGCGCGAGAACGGGTTGCGGGTGATTTCGGTGAATGGCGACATCTCCGAGGATGATCCCGCCCGCGCTGCCGAAATCGGGCGCGCAATGAACGAAGAGATTCTGCCGCGCATTTCAGGCGAATATCAGGTCGACTGGCGTATGGCGGGTCTGAGCGAACAAGAGGACGAGTTCCTGTCCGAGGCGCGCACCGGTCTGATCCTGTGCCTAACCGGCATTTATCTTGTTCTGGCCTGGGTGTTCGCCAGCTGGTCGCGACCTCTGGTGGTGATGTCGATCATTCCGTTCGGATTGGTGGGCGCGATCTGGGGGCACTATATCTGGGACGTGCCGCTGAGCATGTTCACTGTTGTCGGGATTCTGGGCATGACTGGCATTATCGTCAACGACTCGATTGTGCTAGTGACCACCATTGATGGCTACCAGCAGGAGAGGGGGTTGGTGCCCTCAATCATCGAAGGTACAGCCGACCGTTTGCGCCCCGTAATGCTGACCACGCTGACGACGGTGCTGGGTCTGACGCCGCTTCTGTATGAGGGTTCGCAACAGGCACAGTTCCTCAAGCCAACGGTGATCACGCTGGTTTATGGGCTGGGTTTTGGAATGGTGCTGGTGCTAGTGCTTGTACCCGCGCTTTTGGCAATCCTGAACGATTTCGCGCGCCCAATGACTGCGATGCGTCGGGCCATCTATGCGCGGGACCGCGTGGTACAGGCCGCACTGGCTGCGACGGCTTTGGCGCTGCTGCTCTGGTTCGGAGTGACGCTGGTCTGGCCAATGGTCTCGGGTGCGCCTGTTGACCCATTGGACGGTCTTTACGGAGGCGCGGAGGCGCCAGAGATTATACGCATGGGGCTCGGTGCGTTTGTGGCTGGCGCCATCCCCATCGTGATCCTGAGCGTGCTGTTTTCCGGGATGTTCTATACCCGGTTCAAAAACCGGGTCGGGGCCTAACGCTCCTTTAGCGCAAGCTGCAACAGGCTGGCCACACGGTTGCTCATCGGCAGTTCGCCTTTGAGTATCTGTTCGATGGGAAACCATTGCGCGCCCAGCGCGTCATCGCCTGCCAAAGGTGTGCCCGATTGGTACCGACAGGCCACGCCGACCAGCAAATAGTGCGACAGGACCTGCCCATCCGCATCCCGCCGCAAGAGGTCCAGATTGTCCAGATAGTGCAGCGGTTCAGCCGCGACCGATGTTTCCTCAAGCAATTCCCGTTCGGCGGCCTGAAGGACGGTCTCACCCCATTCCACATGGCCGCCGGGAAACCCCCACAAGCCTCGATCCGGTTCCTTGCTGCGTTGCACCAACAGAACGTTTTCCTGATGCAGGACAACGGCCAGCGCACCGATCTTGGGGGATTGCGTCATAGGGTCAGCCTGCAGAGCATCCCTGAATGTCCACAGCGTGGTTGGCGCCCAGAACCGTGATCCGAATCTCGGACCGATCCAGCGCAAAAGGTGCGCCCGAGGCGCTGATCACCTCGGATCGGGCAATCAGTGTGCCACCCTGCCGCTGCGTTTCGGGTTGCGAGGCCCAAAGGACCGGGTTCCCCGGCTCGATCACCGCAACCTCTTGCCCGCCGGCCGAAGGCATGGTCACCCGCGCCTCGATCTGCATACCGTCCGAGGTTGGGGTCAGATGGCAGCTGGCCTTTGCCACACGCGCTTCGCGGGCCGAGTAGGGGCGTTGCGCCAAAGCGGCTGCGATTGCGGGGTTGCGACCTGCATCAGAGTCAACCTTGTGGTCGAAATCTAGACGCTGCGGGATGCAAACGTCCTTGCACACCCCCAGATCCATCTCACCCCGCAGGCGCACAGGTTTGGCGGGGTTCTTTGGGGTAATCTCGACCGGCAGTACCAGTTGATCCTCGTAGCCGATGGATTTCAGGCCGTTCTGGTCGAAAATCTCGGGCGCGGGCCAGGTGATACGCACGTCCCCCACGTTTCCGGACCCGCTCCAATCGAATTGCGGCGGGATCCCGGCGTCGCCCGGCGCACGCCAATAGGTTTTCCACCCCTCTTTCAGGGTCAGGCGCAGCGCGCCCAGATAGGTCCCATTGGCCGTGCGTCCTCCGTCCAGAACATCCAGCGCAACAACGCCGTCCAAACCCTGCGCCGAGGCGGGTGCGGACAGGCCCAGACAGGCGAGCAGAAGGGCAACCGAAGATTTCATGCGAGTCATCATACCCCATTACATGCGCCGTGCGGACCTGAAATCCAAGTCACGTTCGGGTCACCTGTGTGAAATCTGCTGAAATCAGCTTTGCTCCCTTGCCAATACCAGTGCCGCAGGTTCATTGTTTAGGGGTAACGAGCAAGAGAAACCTCGCATGGACCTGACCGGAAAACTGTTGATTGCGATGCCGGGGATGGGCGATCCGCGCTTTGATCACTCGGTTGTGTATATCTGCAGCTACGGCGACGATGGGGCGATGGGGTTGATCATCAACAAACCCTCTGATCTGCGGTTCAAAACCCTGCTGGGGCAGCTCAACATCCCGTGTCGCATTCCTATCATAGGCGAGCGTCTGGTGCATTTTGGAGGCCCGGTCGAGATGTCGCGTGGCTTTGTTCTGCATAGCTCCGACTACGATGCGAACCTGCATTCGATGCAGATTTCGGATGACTTCAGCATGACGGCCACGCTGGATGTGCTGGAGGATATGGCCGCTGGGCGTGGCCCGCTGAACGCGATGCTGACGCTGGGCTATTCCGGCTGGGGCCCCGGCCAACTGGAGGATGAGATCGCGATGAATGGCTGGC
The DNA here is from genome assembly GCF_056535985.1 of Ruegeria sp. AO1. Taxonomy (NCBI): domain Bacteria; kingdom Pseudomonadati; phylum Pseudomonadota; class Alphaproteobacteria; order Rhodobacterales; family Roseobacteraceae; genus Ruegeria; species Ruegeria sp. AO1. The sequence continues at coordinate 2,988,994 of NZ_JBQFJC010000001.1, read as the reverse complement.
TGACGGCGGATGCATCCTCGGAGTTGGTGTTCGATGTGCCCGATGACGACAAATGGGAAAAGGCCCTGGCTACGCTGGGTGTCGACCCGCTGACCCTATCGGCCAGCGCAGGCCGTGCCTAGCTAACTGTCGCGCGGCGCGGCGGCGCGGCGTAGACGGTCATTGATCGCAGCCCCCAGCCCATGATCGGGGATCGGTGAGACGGCGATCGGACGTCCGGTTTCATTCAGGCTGTGTAGCGCGGCGAACAGATTGGCCGCAGCCTCGGTCAGATTGCTTGTTTCAGACAGGTTCATGTCACAGGCGATCGGGCCGAACCCCAACAAAACCTCATCCCCTTGCACGGTTTCGGCATTCAACCTGACCGGTGCATCTGGCGCGTAGTGCGACTGCAACTGCCCCGGAGCGGTCAGCATATCTCCCGCTTTGTGCAGGTGAAGACGGGTGTTCAGGACGGTCTCGATCTGTTCCAGCGCGACGCCTCCGGGGCGCAGCAGGCTGGGCTCTCCGGCCAGTCCGACGATGGTGGATTCCAACCCGACACCGCAGGGGCCGTCATCCAGAACGGCGGCGATCCGACCACCCAAGCCCGCATGAACATGTGCTGCCGTCGTTGGGCTAATCTGACCCGAGGGATTGGCCGATGGCGCCGCAACCGGCCCGTCAACTGCCGCCAGCAAAGCGCGCGCCGTGGGATGCGCAGGCACGCGAACGGCCAAAGTATCCAACCCTGCAGTAACCAGCGATGACACACCGTGCCCCGGCTTCAGCGGCAGAACCAAGGTCAGCGGACCGGGCCAGAACGCATTCGCCAAACGCTCGGCCTGATCCGACCACTGCACAAACCGCTGCGCCGCCTCGATCGAGGCGACATGGGCGATCAGTGGATTGAAACTTGGACGACCCTTGGCCTCGTAAATCCGGGCCACGGCCTCACCGTCTCTAGCATCACCTCCCAGGCCATAGACCGTCTCGGTCGGGAAGGCGACCAATAGGCCCTGACGCAAAAGATCTGCAGCACGGGCGATGCCGTTGGGGTCGGCTGTCAGCTCAAGAGTGGTGGGGATCATATCTGGTGACGCCGCGTTTTGGTTGCTTGCAACATGGGGAAGAGTAGGTAATCCCAATACGCAAAGATGCATACCGGCGCTGATCGCAGATTCCAAGTGCGGCCGTGCCGACAGACCGCAAGGGAAGCCATGCCATACCGCGCCCCAGTTTCTGACTATGAATTCCTGTTCCGCCATGTGGTGGGTCTCGATCAGATCACGGCCACCGAGAGATTCGCTGATGCGACCCCGGATGTAGTCAGCGCGATCCTTACGGAAGCGGGAAAGATGTGCGAAGAGGTTCTCGCCCCGCTGCAACGCCCCGGTGATCTGGAACCGGCGCGGTTGGAAAACGGCGTTGTTCGCACCTCACCCGGATACTCGGAAGGTTGGAAAGCCATCGCGGAAGGCGGCTGGATCGGGATGAGCGGCAGCCCTGACTATGGCGGCATGGGCCTGCCCATGGCCGTCACTTCGGCGGTCAATGAGATGATGAGCGCGGCCTGCCTGTCACTGCAGGTGGCCCCCTTGATGTCGCAGGGTCAGATCGAAGCGCTTGAGGCGCATGCCAGTGACGAGCTCAAGGCGCTGTACCTACCCAAGCTGATGTCTGGCGCCTTTTCGGGCACGATGAACCTGACCGAGCCGCAGGCCGGGTCAGATGTAGGTGCTTTGACGACACGGGCAGAGCCCAATGGTGACGGCACTTATGCGGTCACCGGGCAGAAGATCTATATCTCCTGGGGCGACAACGATTTCTGCGAGAATATCTGCCATCTGGTTCTGGCCCGTCTGCCCGACGCGGTTCCGGGCACCAAGGGGATTTCGCTGTTCCTGGTGCCGAAATACCTGCCCGACGCACAAGGTAACCCCGGCGCGGCCAATGACCTGAGCGTGGTGTCGCTGGAACACAAGTTGGGTCTCCATGGCTCTCCGACCTGTGTGATGCAGTATGACGGGGCCACGGGTTGGCTGGTCGGGCAAGAGCACGGCGGTATGGCGGCCATGTTCACCATGATGAACAACGCACGTCTGGGTGTCGGCGGTGAGGGTGTTGGCGTCGCCGAGGGCGCGTATCAGCGCGCGCTGGCCTATGCGATGGAGCGGAAACAGGGCAAGACGCCCTCGGGCACGATCATCGACCACGCGGACGTGCGCCGGATGCTGACCGAAATGCGGGCGGATGTATTTGCGGCGCGAGCAATCATGCTGGCGAATGCCGCAGCGATTGATATGGCGCACGCGACCGGAGATACCGACTGGGCCGCACGAGCTGCTCTGCTGACCCCGATTGGCAAGGCCTTTGGCACCCAGACCGGGATGCGCGTCGCCGAGACCGGTGTACAGGTTCATGGTGGCATGGGTTTCGTCGAAGAAACAGGGGCGGCCCAGTATTACCGCGATGTCCGCGTAACCGCGATCTATGAAGGCACCAACGGCATTCAGGCGATGGATTTGGTCGCCCGCAAGATGATGGATGGCGGAGACGCTGCCGCCAGCTTGCTCGATGAGATTGAAGATCGCGCCGAACAGGCCCGCTCCAAGATGCCCGATCTCGCCGGTCCGGTGTGGGAGGCCACGGAATCCCTGCGCGAAGCGACCGAGTGGATGGTGGCGCAGGACAATATGAACGCGCGCTTTGCGGGTGCCGCAGCCTACCTGCGCGCCTTTGCGCGGGTTTTGGGCGGGCACTACCATCTGGCCGCAGCCCTTGCCGATCCGGATGGCCCGCGGGCGCGACTGGCGCGATACTACATCAATGCCTTGCTGCCCGAATATCTCGGTCTGCTGGCGCAGGCGCAGAACGGGGCGGATGACCTATTCGCACTCAGCGCCGAGGATCTGGGCGCGTGATGGACGGCGTGGAGCCATCGGGCATCCGATATCCGTGGCCCGAGCCGCCCGCCCCCGGTGAAGCCATCGAGATAGCCGAGGGCGTCTTGTGGATGCGCTTGCCGCTCCCAATGGCGCTCGACCATGTGAATATCTATGCGCTGGATGACGGTGACGGGTGGACGGTGATTGATACCGGGATGTCCTCGAACAAGACCCGTCGCATCTGGGCTGAGTTGATGTCGGGCCCTCTGGCCGGAAAGCCCATTCGGCGCGCTGTTGTCACCCATCACCACCCCGACCACGTGGGCAATGCAGGCTGGTTTCAGGCCGAACATGGGGTCGAGCTGGTGACAAGCCGCACCGCTTGGCTGTTTTCGCGGATGCTGACGCTGGACGTGCAGGAAAACTGGCCGCAGGAGACGCTGAATTTCTACCAAAGCGCCGGGATGGACCCTGCGTTTTTGGAAAAGCGCAAGGCCGATCGTCCGTTCAACTTTGCCGATACGGTCTATCCCATGCCCCTCGGCTTCACGCGGGTCAAACAGGGTGACGTGATCCGCATCGGTGGGCGCGACTGGGACGTGCATATGGGCAACGGTCACGCGCCCGAACATCTAACACTCTGGAGCCGCGACGATCATCTGGTGCTGAGTGGCGATCAGATACTCGGCTCTATCAGTCCCAATCTGGGCGTCTATGCGACCGAACCTATGGCCGATCCGGTCTCCGATTGGATCGAGGCTTGCGAACGGCTGCAAAAACTGGCCCGCCCGGATCATCTTGTTCTGGGGGGCCACAAGCTGCCCTTCACCGGTCTGCCGCTGCGTATGCGTCAGCTGATCGAGAACCACCACGGTGCGTTGGAGCGTCTGCTAGCCTATCTAGACCAACCCAAAGCAGCCGCCGAGTGCTTTGCGCCGCTCTTCAAGCGTACCATTCGCGAAGGCGAATACGGGCTGGCGCTGGTTGAAGCGGTTGCACATATGAATCATCTTCATCACACTGGAGCTGTTACCCGGACGCGACGCGCGGACGGGGCGTGGACGTTTCAGCGCAAAGGGTGATGCATGCAGGACAAGATTGAAACCTCGGCTGAGGCTGCCGAAGCGGATGCCCTGCCGCGGTGCTATGAGGTTCACGCAGATTCCGAGGCCGAGTCCGGCACCCAGCCCCTGCCGGGGCAGTTGAAAAAACCTGTTGAAACCAAAAGCGCCGCGCAATGGGCATATGAGCGTCTGATCCTTTATATCCAGAACTTCGAGAAAACACTCGATGGCGATCACGAGGTCGCAATGGGTTTCACCGGAGGTGACGCGGGTGTGATGCGGATTCAGGGGATGGGCTATTTCGACCCAGATATCATCACGTTTTTCGGCTCGGACGGAACGGGCGCGCGAACGCAGCTGGTGCAGCATGTCAGCCAGTTGAACGTGATGCTGCGCGCTTTGCCCAAATCGGTCGAGGACAAGCCCGCCAACCGCATCGGGTTCCGTCTGGCTGCGGATCTCGAAGACAGCTGACTTGCAATTCATGCCTGCACACCCTTGAATGCATGCATCATTCAAGGGTGTTTACATGTCCATTTTTTCAACCGTTACAAATGCCTATTCCGGCGCCTGGGCAAGACGCAGGGTCTTTGTGCCCATCTATCTTGCGGTACGGCTGCTGCTGATCGCGCTGGTCGCACCCGGTGTCGCTCTGGCGGTCAATCTGGCGGTTTCGCTGTCCGATCAAACCGCGCTGACGGATCAGGATATCGCGGCCTTCATCCTCTCGCCCGCCGGTTTCATCGCGGCCATCGTGGTGCTGAGCCTTTTTCTATTGGCCGAGGTGTTTGTCTTCGCGGTCATGGCAGCCTCTTTGAGGATGGGAGAGGCCGATCCGTGGCGCGCGGGCAGTGCGGCGATCGGTTTGGTTCTGTCGCGCCTGCCATCGCTATTCGGCTTTGCGGCCCGGTTCATTTTGCGGGTTTTGCTATTGGCGCTGCCGTTTCTGGCGGTTGCCGCGTTGATCGCAAGGTGGACGCTGACCGAATACGACATCAACTACTACCTGACCTTCCACCCGCCCGCCTTTATGGTGGCTGTGGCCCTGATCGGCGCGGTGGCTCTGGCCATGGCTTGGGTGCTGATCCGCAAGCTGTCGGGCTGGGCTCTGTCACTTCATCTGGTGCTGTTTGAAAACGTCCACCCGGCGCATGTGTTCAATATCAGCGCGTCCCGGATGGAGGGCAAACGCGGGCGCTTGAAATTGGCCTTGGTCGCATGGCTGGCGATGCGCCTCGCGATTGCAGCGGCGATTGCATGGGTGGCCGGGCTTTTGTTTGGACTGGTGCCGTTGCAAGGCAGCAGTAACCTAAAATTGGCGCTGACCTATAGCCTCGCGATCGCGGGGCTGTGGTCTCTGGCCGGGCTGGTGCTGGCCGCTTCTGCGCTGGGCGCATTGGCGGTTCTGCTAGACAAGTTCTTTGAACCTCAGACGGATGAGCCACCCCACCCCGCGCCGCGCCGCATACAGGCCTCGCTGTTCACAGCGGTCGGGCTGGCGGCAGCTGCCCTTCTGCTGGGTGGCTGGTTCGGCCACAATCTGCTGGAACGCGTTCAAGCCGAGGATCATGCCGATGTTATCGGCCACCGGGGGGCTGCGGCGCTGCGGCCCGAAAACACCATGGCTTCGGTTCTTAAGGCGATCGAAGATGGCGCGGATTGGGTTGAGATCGACGTTCAGGAAACAGCCGATGGCGTTGTCATCGTGGCCCATGACAGTGACTTCATGAAACTGGCCGGGGTTCCGACAAAGATCTGGGACGCCACGATGGAGGATGTGGAAACCATCGACATCGGCAGCTGGTTTGGCCCTGAATATGCCGACCAACGCACCCCAACCCTGCGTGAGGTGCTGGAGGCGACAAAAGGCAAATCCAAAGTCATTATCGAGCTAAAATATTACGGCCACGATGTCGATCTGGAAAACCGGGTCGCCGCGTTGGTCGAAGAATTCGATATGCAGGACGACATTGCCACCATGTCGCTGAAATATCCGGCCGTGCAAAAGATGAAGGCGCTGCGCCCGGATTGGCGCGCGGGTGTGCTGGCTGCGACGGCGGTGGGCAATCTGGCGGGGCTGGAAGGCGATTTTGTTGCGGTGAACGCGGCAACTGTGTCTCCGGGACTGATCCGCTCGGTCCACGCGGCGGGGAAGGAGATCTATGTCTGGACGGTGAACGACCCGCTGCAGATGTCGGCGATGGCCTCGATGGGGGTGGACGGGCTGATTACGGACCGTCCCGCCATGGCGCGCGAGGTTCTACGCGTCCGCGCCGAAATGGGCCCTGCCGAACGCGTGCTGCTTTGGCTGGCCACAACCTTCGGCATGACCGTCGATACCGAGGCGATGCGCGATGACAGCCCATAAACTGGCGCTGGGCCTGGTCTTGCTGGCCAGCCCGGCCACGTCTCAAGACCTGATGCGCGCGGTCGAGATGCCCTCTCACCGTGCAATGATTGCACAACGCGGCGATGCCGAGCTGATCCCGTTCGAAACTGATGGATGCTCGGGCGGCTTGTCGGCCAGTTGGCGCTGGGTGGCCGATACGTTCCCTCAGATCGGCGAGTTGTATCAGGAACATCCGCCCTGGGAGTACTGCTGCGTGACCCATGACCGCGCCTATCACAACGCCGGTGGCGCGCAGACGGCCGCTGTAAGCTATGATGCACGCCTTGCTGCCGATCAGGCTTTGCAGGTCTGTGTCGAAACCCATGGCGAGACCCACGCGCAGGCCTATGCGGAACGCTATGACATGACGCCCGAGCAGATCCGCTCGGTCCATTCGCTGACCTCGGACGCCCTCTACGGCGCGGTCCGATTCGGTGGCGGCCCCTGCAGCGGACTGCCGTGGCGCTGGGGATTTGGCTATCCGGGGTGTTTTGTGTTGGGTGACAGGGCCCCTGCGCTGGAATGACGTGGTGACAGGCCTGAAATTTTCGATTATCCAGCGATAAAACACGCGAACTGGGAATCTGAGACTCATGGCTGAACACAAGCACGGCGAAATGGACATCACCGTTCAAACCAAAACCTTTGAGGGCTTCATCAAGGCCACCGTCTGGTGCTGCGTCGCCATCGCGATACTGGCGTTCCTGCTGGCGCTTTACGCTTCCTAAATCTTTCGGGGTCGACCGTGTTCAGGATTTTGATCGCCTGCCTTTTGGCGGCAACAGTGGCTGGCTGCGCGAATTCTAAACGCCCTCAGGCAGATCAGGCTGAGATCGTATCGCGGTCCTATCGTGATCCGGGGCCGTCGACCCTGACGCTCTATACGATGATCAACACGCGCTCCGGTTCGGGGGCGCATACCTCGTTGATGATCGGTGCCAGCGAGAGGGTGATTTTTGACCCAGCAGGCTCGTTCCGGGCGGATATCGTTCCGGTGCGGGATGATGTTCTCTATGGCATCACGCCAGCGGTTGAGCGTGCCTATCGCAGCTCTCACGCGCGCGAGACGCATTTTGCCCGCATCCAGACCATTCAGGTTACGCCGCAACAAGCCGAGATCGCGCTGCAATTGGCCAAGCAGACCGGGCCTGTCGCAGGATCTTTTTGCGCAAATTCCACCGCGCGGCTGTTGCAGCAGGTGCCCGGATTCGAGCAGATCGAAGTGACCTTCTTTCCGATCAAACTTTCGGAACAGTTCGCTGAAATTCCCGGTGTCATCACTGAAGAATATCGCGAGAATGACGATGCCGATCTGCAAAAAGGTCTGGCAGCCAATAACGCCGCTCTGAACCAGCTGGACGCAGCTTCAAGCCAGTAGATATAGCAGACCGTAAAGTGTGGCCGCGCCGGAAAAGATCGCGGCCAGCACGTTTTTAGTGAACACTCCAACAGACAGCGTCACTGCCGCAGCCGCCAATCGGGCCGCATCGGGTTGGCCCTCGGTCGCGGCGGGCCACACGACCAGCGGCGCGATCAGCGCGGGCAGGATCGCCACGGCGGTGTAGCGCAGGTGGCGCAGCAGCCGGGGTGGCATCGGGCGGTCTCCGACAAAGCCGATGAACACAAAGCGCAGGGTAAAGCTGCCGATGGCCAGGCCGATAATGACGGTCCACATGGTGGTGGGGTCGATCTGCGTCATGCGTGCGCCTTTCTACGATCCAAGATCACCTCGGCCTGAGCACCTGCGATCATGCCTGCGGTTCCGGCGATCAGCAGGCCCAGATTGAACGGCACGCTCACAGCTAGCAATGACACGACCAGCGCCACAAGGGCCGCAATGACATGGGGAAGCGTCCGCATCATCGGCCCCAGCATGGCCAGAAAGGTAATCGGCAGGGCGAAATCCAAAGCCCAGCTCTCGGGAATCCGGGTGCCCAAAACCGCGCCCAGATAGGTAGCCAGAATCCAGCACGGCGTGATCGGCGTGACCGAGCCGATGAAATAAGCCATGCGCTGCGGCACGGTCATCTTTGGCTCTTTCTCGAACTGCACGATCGAGCAGGCATAGGATTGGTCAACCGTCAGATAGGCGGCGCAGGCCCTCTGCCACATGGGGGCAGCCCCCAGAAACGGCGTCAGTGAGGCTGAATACATCGCCACTCTCAAATTCACCGCAAGAGCCGAGGCCAGCACAATGGCTGTCGGCGCGTTCTCCTGCAGCAATTGCAGGGCGGTGAATTGCGCTGCTCCGGCGAAAACCGTGGCCGAGAAGGCGACGACTTGCACGATATCCAGCCCGGCCTCGGCGGCGAAAACCCCGAATAGGGTTCCAAAGGGAATCGCTACAAAAATGAAGGGTGTCCCGTCGCGAAACCCTTTCCAGAAGTATGACTTGGATGTGGCGTCTGCCATGGCTAAATCCTATGGTATTCGCAGCAGCAGTAGCGGTCTTGGGAAGGGGTTGCAATTGGTGACAGAATTGGATGTCTCGGACTATATCATCGCCCCCGATCCCGGCGCGGCCCGTTTGACGCGCGCCGTTGAAGGCGTGGACCAGAATGGCGAAGTCAGCCAGATTTCGGTGGTCGAGGAGCGCCCGCTGACGATTTTCCTCAATTCCCAGGAAATCGTGACCGCAATGACCATTGGCGACTATCCCGAGTATCTGGCGCTGGGTTTCCTGCGCAATCAGGGGATGCTGCTGGTTGATGATGAAATCACACGGGTCGACTATGACGATGACCTTGAAACAGTAGTGGTGCGGACGGCCCGTGAAACCTCGTATGAGGACAAACTGAAGAAAAAGACACGCACCAGTGGCTGCGCCGTTGGCACGGTCTTTGGGGACATGATGGAGGGGTTGGAGGACGTGCGCCTGCCGCAAGTGTCGGTCCGGACCTCGTGGCTTTACGATCTGGCCGCCAAGATCAATCGCACGCCGTCTTTGTACCTCGAGGCCGGTGCGATCCATGGCACGGTTCTCTGCCGTGAAAACCGACCGCTTGTGTATATGGAAGATGTAGGCCGCCACAACGCCGTCGACAAAATCGCAGGCTGGATGCTGTCCGAGAACGAGACGGCGGAGGACAAGATCCTCTACACAACCGGGCGTTTGACCTCAGAAATGGTGATCAAAACGGCGATGATGGGCATTCCGGTTCTGGCCTCCCGGTCCGGTTTCACTGCCTGGGGCGTCGAGATCGCCCGCGAGGTCGGCCTAACCCTGATCGGTCGCATGCGCGGGCAGCGCTTTGTGTGCCTGTCCGGCGAGGATCGCCTGCTGCGCGACGTGGACCCGGCGAGCGTGGCCGTCGAGGAAAAGAAACATCGCAGGAAGAGCGCGGGATGATTGAAATGCTCGCAGGGCTTGAAGAGTTGCTGGTCCTCCCGATCCTCTGTGCCACGATGCTCTATTCCTTTAAGTACCAATATGCGGATGAGCTGGCGATAGATATGGCGCTGGCGACCTATCCCGACGAGGTGATGGATCAGCTTGGATGGGGCGCTTTGACCGATTTGATCGCAACCTCTCGTGCGCCCGGTAGCTCATCGCAGCAAAAGTCGACGCGTCTGCGTATCTTTTTTTGGGGACTTCCCGCGCTGAAAGGGCTGGATAGGTCGACCCGAACCGCGGCGCGGCGATATCGGCTGAACACCGCGGCCATGTTTCTTTCGGGATTTCTGGTCGCCAGCATTTGGTCTTTCTGGTTGGGTGGTCTTCTGGTTTTGTTTGTTGTCGTCATCTTTTTACGAACACCGAACTGGCCCACGCTGAAAGGACTGACAACATGACCAAACCCCTCGGAGTGATCCTCGCAGGTGGCCTTGCGACCCGGATGGGCGGTGGAGACAAAGGGCTTTTGCAGATCGGCGGGCAGAGCTTGTTGTCTCATGTCATCGACCGGCTCGGTCCGCAGGTGGATGACCTCGCGTTGAACGCCAATGGTGATGCAGCGCGGTTTGCGGAAGTGAATCTTCCCGTCTTGCCGGACACGATTGAGGGGTTTGCAGGCCCCTTGGCGGGGGTTCTAGCTGGGCTGGATTGGGCGGCAGAGCAAGGGGCGGAAAGTATCGTCACCGCCGCCGCAGACACGCCGTTCTTCCCGCGTGATTTGGTTGCGCGGCTGACCGAGGCTGCTCAAGGTCAAACGCACCCTTTGGTCCTTGCCACGACGCCCCGCACCGGGGACGAGGCCTTGAAGTCAGGCGGCAAACGGGTCAACCGGCACCCGACATTTGGCCTCTGGCCCGTGGCGCTGCGAGATGATCTACGTACCGCTTTGAACGACGGGCTGCGTAAGGTCGTACTGTGGACCGACAAGCATGACGGGCGCGAGGCGCTTTTCCCCGCTGACCCGTTCGATCCGTTCTTCAATGTCAACACACCGGACGACCTTGCACGCGCTGAAAAACTGTTGGAGCAGGCATGAGGGTCTACGGCGTCACCGGCTGGAAGAACGCAGGCAAAACCGGGCTGATGGAGCGGCTGGTGGCCGAGATCACCGGACGCGGCTACAGCGTCTCGACCGTCAAACACGCGCATCATTCCTTTGACGTCGACCAACCGGGTCGCGACAGCCATCGCCACAGAATGGCAGGCGCCAACGAAGTTCTTTTGGCCTCGGGTCAACGCGTTGCCCTCATGCAGGAATTGCGCGGCGCGGAGGAGCCTACGCTGGCCTCTCTGCTCGCCCGTCTCTCGCCAGTCGATCTTGTGTTGATCGAGGGCTATAAACGCCAACGCCACCCCAAGGTCGAAGCCTTCCGCGCCGAGCCGGGCAATGACCTAATCGCCCCGTCGGATGACACGATCCGCGCTGTGGCCAGTGATACTCCGCTGGAGTTGGACCGACCTGTGTTCGATCTGAACGACACGGCGGCCATTGCGGATTTCATCCTTTCCGAGGTTGGTTTGTGAGCTTTTTCGACAGCTTTGCGATGGTCGATTGGTCCGGTGGCAACGACACTGGACCGCGCCCTCGCAAAGACGCCATCTGGGCCTGTGTGGTTCGCGACGGCGCAGTGCAGGCGCTGGACTATCTACGCAATCGGGTGGTCGCCGAGGAGTGGCTGCACAGTCTGATCGACACTGAACTTTCTGCTGGTCGCCGCCTGATGCTGGGGTTTGATTTCCCCTTCAGCTATCCCGCAGGCTTTGCCAAGGCGATCACCGGAACACATGATCCGCTTACCCTGTGGGACTGGTTTGAAGACCAGATCGAGGATTCTCCGACCGCCAACAACCGCTTTGACCTCGCGGGTCAGATCAATGCGGGCTTTGGCGGGAAAGGCCCGTTCTGGATGAATGGACTGCGGCGCGACATCGCCGGGTTGCCGCGCACGAAACAGGACTATCACAACCCGTTTCCGGATCGACGAAAGGTCGAGCATTTAGCCAAAGGCAGCTTTACCTGCTGGCAAATGGCTGGGGCAGGGGCAGTCGGTGGGCAGGTGATGATGGGCCTGCCGGTGTTGAACCGGCTACGCCACGCCTTCGCGGGCGAGATCGCCGTTTGGCCCTTTCAGCCGCTGGACAAGCCGGTGGCGTTTGTCGAGATCTGGCCCTCGCTCAACCTTGGTGCAGCGCCGCCGGATCGGATCAAGGATGCGTGGCAGGTCGAACAGGTTGCCTTGACTCTGTCGCGGATGACGGATCAGGAATTGGACAGTCAGTTGAACGTTTCAGCCTCAGAGGAGGGGTGGATCTTGGGTGTAGCGCAGGACAAACCGAACATATCGCCTCCGCCATTGCGAAACGATTGTTTTGCCTTACCCGCCGGGGTGAATTGGACGCCCGTGGATGACGCGCTCGCGTTGCTGCGGGATCGTTTGCGCCCCGTCACAGGGGCCGAGGTGGTGCCGCTTGCGCGGTCGATGGGCCGCGTTCTGGCCGAGGACGTGGTAGCGCAGCGTTCGAACCCGCCGCAGCCCAACACGGCAGTAGATGGCTATGGGTTTGCAGGCCCCGTGACCGAAGGCGCGCAGGTGATGCCACTGACCGAGGGGCGCGCCGCGGCGGGTATTCCGTTCGATGGCACGGTTCCCTCAGGCCACGCGTTGCGCATCCTGACCGGCGCGGCTCTGCCAGAAGGCGTGGACACGGTCATTCTGGAAGAGGACGTGACGGTTCGGGACGGCCACATTGCCTTTCACGGCCCGTTGAAGCAGGGCGCAAACACGCGTCGCGCGGGTGAGGATGTTTCAGCGGGCGAGGTGGCTCTGACAGCCGGTCGTAAGCTGACACCGGCCGACATGGCGCTATTGTCGGCGGTCGGTACTTCCGAGGTGCCCGTACGCAAACCTCTGCGCGTGGCCGTTCTGTCCACCGGGGATGAGATTGTCGAGCCGGGCGAGACAGTCGGCATCGGGCAGATATTTGACGCGAACAGGCCGATGCTGCTGTCTTTGATCGACCGCATGGGATTTGTGCCGGTCGATCTGGGACGTGTCGCCGACGACCGCGACACCCTGCGGGCGAGGTTGGATCAGGCCGCAACGCAGGCCGATGTAATCCTAACCAGCGGCGGCGCTTCGGCGGGGGATGAGGACCATGTCTCGGCCCTGCTGCGCGAGGCGGGCGCAATGCAGGAATGGCGGATTGCGCTCAAACCCGGCCGCCCTCTGGCACTGGGTATGTGGTCGGGTACGCCGGTTTTTGGCCTGCCCGGCAACCCGGTGGCCGCCAAGGTCTGTACGTTGATCTTCGCCCGCCCGGCCCTGTGCCAGATGTCAGGGCAGGGATGGGCAGAGCCACAAGGATTCGAGGTCCCCGCCAGTTTTGAAAAACGCAAGAAACCCGGTCGCCGCGAATACCTACGCGCCCGTATTCGTGAAGGGCGGGTTGAGGTTTTTCACTCGGAAGGCTCCGGCCGGATCAGCGGGCTAAGCTGGGCCGAGGGTCTGGTCGAGATCGAAGACGGCGCGCGCCATATCCAGCCGGGCGACCCGGTGCGCTTTATCCCTTACGGCAGTTTTGGGCTGTGACGGTCACGGTTTCCAAAGGCTTTAGCGAGGCTGAAAGACCCCAAGCCGCTGCCCTGTTCTGGCAGGCCTTTGCGGCCAAGCTGTACAAGGTGATGGGGCCGGATGAAAGAGGTTTGGCCTTCTTTGAAACGGCCCTCGACCCGGAATTCGCGCTGGTTGCGCGTGATGCTGAAGGCCGGATGCTGGGCCTTGCGGGCTTCAAGACCAACAAAGGCGGCTTGGCGGGCGGCAGCCTGTCGGACCTTGCCCGCGTCTATGGCTGGTTCGGATCGATCTGGCGCGGCGTGGTTCTGAGCGTGTTGGAGCGCGATCTGCAGCCGGGTGTGTTCCAGATGGACGGCATCTTTGTCGCGGCTGAGGCCCGCGGGAGGGGCATTGGCACAACACTGCTCTCTGCCATCAAGGCTGAGGCGCAGCGCCGTGGTATGGCCGAAGTGCAGTTGGATGTGATCGATACCAATCCACGCGCGCAGGCCTTGTACGAGCGCGAAGGGTTCAAACCTGTGGGTATTGAGAAGACCGGCCCATTTCGGCACCTGTTCGGCTTCAGCCGCGCCACCAAGATGAGCTGGCCTGTACCTGCTGCCTAGTCGAAGGTGCCAGCCACGCGCCCCAACAACATGAAGGCCCGCGCGGTTCTTGTGTCTCCAAGGGCGGTCAGTTCCGCGTCACTGGCATTGGCTTCGAATTCGACGATCATGTTGTCGAAGCGGCGCAGAAAGTGGTGCGCCGCATCCCGGAAAATCGGGTCCTGTTTCATCCGCGCCGCCGTCAACGCCAGCGACGAGCGATCCCGAATCCCACCCAAAGCAGCAACCGAGCGTCCGCGTGCGCCCTGCGCAAACTGACGCCAGACCTCGGGCCGGGCCATATCGGGTCGCAGGTCATCCATATAGATGCCCTCTTGGCTGAGCAGGGTCAGAACATCCTGCGAGGCCTGCACCAGTTTGGATGCTTTTCGATCCTTCAACGCCATCCGAAGCGCGGTGAAGCCCTCGGTGTCTTTCTCGGTTTCGGGGAAGTTCAGCGCGCGGATGAAGGTATCGGTGGTCAGAGGCGGCGTGATCTCTTCAGCGGTGGTGCCCAGTGCCAGCGAGGTTTGCCCGCCCGGCGCAGGTGGGTCGACCTGCAAGGGTTCACGCCGCTTACTGGAAAAGGTGGCCAACGCGTCCTCGGCCTTTTTCGTCACAGCGGCGATTTCGTCCAGCTTCTTGGACACCGTCGGCTCATACGAGCTGGCGGCGCGCTGTTGCTGAACGACATAGGCTTGACGGATTGCATCAATCGCGGTTTGCAACCGTGCGCTTTCCTCGCGCATGACGCGACTGGCACGCATCGCCGTTGCGGCAACCCAGATCATCGCTACCGGCAAGAAAACCGCCAATAGGGTCACAATGAACCCGCCACCCTGTGTCTGGTCGGGCAGCACAAGGAATACGACCGAGACCACCAGCCAGATGACACTTAGCACCCCGGCCGCAATCTCGATCGAGGTCACAGACGGGCGCTGAGGACGATCATAGATGCCCAGCGAGGTTGGCCGTTCGCTTTCCTGGTCAGGTTGTGGCCCCGACATGACAGACCCTCCGGGTCAGGCGAATTCGATGTTGAGAACTTCGTAAGAGCGGACACCGCCGGGGGTGCGAACCTCGACACTGTCGCCTTCGTCCTTACCAATCAGGGCGCGGGCCATGGGCGATTTGATGTTCAGCAGGCCTTTTTCGATATTGGCCTCGTACTCACCAACGATCTGCCAGGTCTTTTCCTCATCGGTGTCTTCATCGACCAGCGTGACCTTGGCGCCAAACTTGATCGCGCCCGACAGTTTGGCCGGATCAATCACGTCGGCCAGAGACAGGATGCCCTCAAGCTCCTTGATGCGGCCTTCGATGAAGCCCTGCTTTTCACGGGCCGAGTGGTATTCGGCGTTTTCCTTCAAATCACCCAGTTCGCGGGCCGAAGCGATGGCTTCGATGATCGCCGGGCGCTCGACGGATTTGAGGTTTTTCAGCTCCGCCTCGAGCGCGGCATTGCCCGCAGGCGTCATTGGAATCTTTTCCATAATCTTGTTGTCCACGCATAAATTGAGCCGCCCCGCCGCGGGGAAAGCGTCGGGGCGAATGATGGGTCGTTCAGTACCTGACCCAAATGGAGCGTGAAATGCAAGAGGCCAAGAGGGCGTCACACGTCGATTTGCGACTTAACGCCGTTCCGCTGAGGCGGTTCGCGCCTGTGGCGGTGGTCCGGGGGCTTGTTCCTGCGCCACCGCTGTGACGGGGTGCAGAGCCAAAACATCTCAATCATATTGCACCACCTCGAACTCGATCCCGTTGTCATCGTCGAAATAGAACCGCTTGCCCGGCTCATAATCGGCGTGGTTATGCGGTGTAAAACCTGCCGCGCGCACCTTGGCCTCGGTCGCATCGATATCCTCGACCAGAACGCCCACGTGGTTCAGGCCGCCGACCACGTCATAGCTGCTTTCGTTTGATGGCTCGGGGTGTTCGGGACGGTAGAGTGCGAGATAGGTGTGTTTCGTGCCCACATGCACCGTATAGCCGCCCGCCATCGCGGCGCCTTCCCAGCGGATGTCCCATCCAAACACTTTATGCATCCACGCGGCCGAAGCCTTGGGATCGTTGACGGTGAAATTGGTGTGTTCAAGCGTGGCCATCATGGCAGGTCCTTTCATTTTCAGGCTTGTCACGACTCAGCGTAATTTCTAAACCTAACTTTAGGTCAAGGTATTTTTTTGCGAGGGTGAAATGGCAGCTTCCGAAGGTCTGTCGATTGGCGCTTTGGCGCGGCGTACAGGGTTGGCGGTGTCGGCGATCCGGTACTATGAGGCGCAGGGGTTGATCTCGCCCTGGCGCAATGCAGGCGGGCAGCGGCGATATCAACGGGCCGATATCAGGCGGTTGAGCTTTGTGATGATCGCCCAGCAATTCGGTCTGACTCTGCCTGAGATCCGTGAGGTGCTATCGGGCCTGCCTGGTAACCGAACCCCTACGCCGCAGGACTGGAAAGACATCAGCGTCACGCTGCGCGCCCATCTGGATCAGCGAATCAATACCCTGACGCGATTGCGCGACAATCTGGACGGCTGCATCGGCTGTGGGTGCCTCAGCCTGCCAAAATGCGCCCTTTACAACCCCGATGACCGCGCCAAATCACATGGTAGCGGTCCCAGATACCTTATGGGCGACTCGCCAAACACGTGAAGTGTCGAATAGCGGCATTGTTACGCCGTGTTTCGATTGACCTGAGTCTTTCTCACCATGTAATCAGCCGTGAAACAAAATTGCGCCGACCGCATGAGAAAAGCGCCAATTCGGAAAGTTAGCTAAGGAGCCCGCGATGGCCGAGATTGAACGCGAAGCGATGGAATACGATGTGGTGATCGTGGGCGCAGGCCCCGCGGGCCTGTCGGCGGCCATCCGTCTGAAACAGCTGGATGCCGACCTGAATGTCGTGGTTCTGGAAAAGGGCTCGGAAGTGGGCGCACATATCCTTTCGGGCGCGGTGCTTGATCCCTGCGGGCTGGACGCTCTGATCCCGGATTGGAAAGAAAAAGGCGCACCGCTGAACACGCCGGTGAACGAAGACAACTTCTACATGCTGGGTGAGGCCGGAAAGCTGCGCATCCCCAATGCTCCGATGCCACCGCTGATGAACAACCACGGCAACTACATCGTCTCGATGGGCAACGTCTGCCGCTGGATGGCGGAACAAGCGGAAGAGCTGGGCGTGGAAATCTTCCCTGGCATGGCCTGTTCCGAGCTGGTCTACGGCGAAAACGGCGAAGTCAAAGGCGTGGTCGCCGGTGTCTTTGGTCTGGAAGCAGACGGCTCCTACGGTCCCGGCACCGAACCGGGTATGGAGCTGCACGGCAAGTACGTGTTCCTGTCGGAAGGTGTGCGCGGCTCCTTGTCCAAGGAAGTCATCGCCAAATACGACCTGTCTGCCGGCAAAGAGCCGCAGAAATATGGCGTCGGCATGAAAGAGATCTGGGAGATCGACCCGGCCAAGCACAAGGAAGGCTCAGTCACGCACACCATGGGCTGGCCTCTGGGCAGCAACGCAGGCGGCGGCTCGTTCATCTATCATCTGGAAAACAACCAGGTCTATGTCGGTTTCGTGGTTCACCTGAACTACAAGAACCCGCATCTGTATCCCTACATGGAGTTCCAGCGCTTCAAGCACCACCCGATGGTCGCTGAGCTGCTGAAAGGCGGTAAGCGCGTGGCTTATGGCGCCCGCGCGATCACCGAGGGTGGCTATCAGTCGATGCCGAAACTGGTTGCTCCAGGCGTGGCGCTGCTGGGCTGTTCGGCAGGCATGGTCAACGTGCCGCGCATCAAGGGCAACCACAACGCGATGCTGTCGGGCAAAGCCGCAGCCGAGGCCGCCTTTGACGCCATCAAGGCTGACCGGTCCGGTGATGAGCTGGCGGCCTATGAAACCGACGTGCGCGAAGGGGCCATTGGTCAGGACCTCAAGAAAGTGCGCAACGTCAAGCCGATGTGGTCGAAATGGGGCCTCATGCCATCGCTGGCGCTGGGAGGTCTGGACATGTGGACCAACACGCTGGGCTTTTCGCTGTTCGGCACGATGGGTCACGGCAAGAACGACGCAGAGTCGACCGAAGAGGCCAGCAAGCACAAGCCGATCGACTATCCCAAGCCCGACGGCACGCTGTCCTTTGACCGTCTGACCAACGTGTCCTTCGCGATGACCAACCACGAGGAAAGCCAGCCCTGCCATCTGAAGCTGAGCGACCCGTCAATCCCGGTTGCCGTCAACCTGCCCAAATTCGCAGAGCCCGCGCAGCGTTATTGCCCGGCTGGCGTCTATGAGATGGTCGAGGATGACGACGGTCCGCGTTTCGTGATCAACTTCCAGAACTGCGTCCACTGCAAGACCTGCGATATCAAGGACCCGAGCCAGAACATCACATGGACTACTCCGCAGGGTGGCGACGGCCCGAACTATCCCAACATGTAACTGAAAACTCCGGCAATGGCGGAGCGACGCTGCCGCCATCCCGCCCTTGTTCCATGCCACCGGTCCCGCCGGTGGCATTTTTTGTCGTTGGGAAGAAAGTCTGTGTCGCAAACGGTGATGTGTGGGTAGAGTGATCGCTCTACCACCGAGATATGACTGAGACACAGCAGAAAATCGCAGAAAACCTAGACCGGCAGTTTTCAGAGATGGGATTTGCCACCCAAGGTGTAGAAGCCTTGCGAGAGGGCGCTAATGTTTCCCTGCGCACGCTCTACAAGTATTTTCCCAGCCGCGAAGCGATGGTCATCGGCGCGTTGGATCACCGCGATGCCGCCTATTCCGATTGGATCGGCACCGATCAACTCCAGGGGGCGGATCACGTGTTGCACGTTCTGACCCGCCTGGCGGACTGGCTGCGCGAGGTTTCAAACACCGGATGCCTGTTCCGCAATGCGCTGGCGGCCTACCCCGAAAGTGATGCGATCCGCGATGCCGTCACGACGCACAAACAGCATGTCCGCGACATGTTCCGTACGCGGCTGATCCACGTGGCCCCCGATTGCGATGTCGAGGCTTTGGCCGAGGCTCTTTTCATCCTGCACGAAGGCCTGACCGAGAGCGCGCGTTTAATGGGGGCTGAGGTCGCAACCGCGGCCACAATGCGTTGCGCCCGCGCGTCGCTGGCCGCTGCCGATATTCACTAGTCCGGGCATCCGGCAAACGACAGAAGAGACGGATATGAAGATCAAGGAAATCCACATCTACGCCCATGATCTGCCGGTCAAAAACGGTCCTTACACCATGGCAAACGCCGAGGTCTGGACGCTTGACACCACGCTGGTCAAGCTGGTGGCCGAGGATGGCACGACCGGCTGGGGAGAGACCTGCCCGGTCGGCCCAACCTATGCTGAAGCGCATGCAGAGGGCGCGCGGGCTGCGTTGAAGGCAATGGCCGAGGGCCTGATCGGCGCGGATCTGTGGCCTGTGGCCCTGCACCACCGGATGAACGGGCTGCTCAATGGGCACAACTATGCCAAGGCGGCCATCGACATCGCGGCCCATGACCTGATTGGCAAGAAACTGGGCGTCAATGTCGCCGACCTGCTGGGCGGCGCGCAGACCGATCGCGTGCCCTCTTACTACGCGACGGGTGTGGGTGCGCCGGACGATATCGCGCGCCTTGCCAATGAGAAGCTGGCCGAGGGCTATCCTCGGTTGCAAATCAAGGTTGGCGGGCGTCCGGTCGAGATTGATATCGAAACCATCCGCAAAGTCTGGGAGGTTGTCGGCGGAACAGGCATGCGCCTTGCGGTCGATGGCAATCGCGGGTGGATCACGCGCGATGCGCTGCGCGTCAGTCGCGAATGCCCAGATGTGCCCTTCATCATGGAACAGCCCTGCAACACCTATCAGGACCTGGAAAAGATCCGCCCTCAGGTGAGCCATGGCATCTACATGGATGAAAACAGCGTCGACTTGAACGCCGTGATCTCGGCTGCCGGAACCGGGCTGGTGGACGGGTTTGGCATGAAAGTCACCCGCATCGGCGGCCTGCAGAACATGCGCACCTTCCGCGACATCTGCGAAGCGCGCAATCTACCGCATACCTGCGATGATAGCTGGGGCGGGGACATCATCGCCGCCGCCTGCACGCAGATTGCATCCACCGTGCGTCCGACGCTGATGGAGGGCGCATGGCTCGCCGCCCCCTATATCGAGGGCAACTACGATCCCGAGAACGGCATCACTATCCAAGGCGGTCACATCCAGCGCCCGACCGGGCCGGGTTTGGGCGTCACCCCCGACGAGACGCTGTTCGGCGCGCCCGTCGCCTCATACTAAGGAGAACACCATGATCCCCGAAACCATGCATGCGGTTCAACTGACCGGCCATGGCGGTATCGAGATGCTGGACTACCGCTCGGACGTCCCGGTTCCGACGCCTGGGCGCGGAGAGGTGCTGATCCGGGTCGCTGCCGCGGGCGTGAACAACACCGACATCAACACGCGGATCGGCTGGTACTCCAAGGCTGTTACCGAAGACACCAATTCCGGCGGTGCCTCGGGTTTTGAGACTGTGGACGATGACGATGCCAGCTGGTCTGGCACGCCCTTGACCTTCCCGCGCATTCAGGGTGCCGATGTCTGTGGCTATGTTGCTGCCGTAGGCGATGGGGTCGACCCGGCGCGCGTTGGCGAGCGTGTAATCGTGCGCAACATGCTGCGGACCTATGTGGACTACCGCCCTTTTGAATGCTGGACCATCGGCAGTGAATGCGATGGGGGTTTTGCCCAGTTCTGCGTCGCGCCTTCTCAGGAAACCCATGCCGTGAATTGCGACTGGGAGGATGTGGAACTGGCCGCCATCGCCTGCGCCTATTCCACCGCCGAGGGTATGCTGCACCGCGCCAGCGTCGGGGCTGAGACTGTTCTGGTCACCGGTGCCTCGGGCGGTGTTGGGTCAGCCGCGGTGCAACTGGCGAAACGGCGCGGCGCGTATGTGATCGCAATGTGTTCACCCGCGAAAGCCGAGGCTGTTCGGGCTTTGGGCGCAGATCGCGTGCTGGACCGCAACGCCGATCTAGTGGCTGAACTGGGTGAAGGCTCGGTCGACGTGGTGGTCGATCTGGTGGCCGGCCCGCAATGGCCCAGCCTGCTGGACGTGCTGCGCCGGGGCGGGCGTTATGCGAACGCCGGGGCCATTGCCGGACCGATCTGCGAAATCGACGTGCGGACGCTCTACCTGAAAGACCTCACCCTGTTTGGCTGTACGTTTCAGGAGGACATCGTGTTCGAAAACCTTGTGAAATACATCGAGGCCGGAGAAATTCGCCCTGTCGTTGCCAAGACTTATCCGCTGAGTGAGATTGCAACGGCGCAAGAGGAATTCTTGGCAAAAACCCATACCGGGCAACTGGTGCTGGTCCCGCCGCAGGTGGCCTCATGAAAATCCGCAAGATCGAGCTCTTTGAACTGCATCTGCCCTATGCGGGTGGCTCTTATGAGCTGTCGGGCGGGCGCATTTACACAGGGTTTGACAGTGTCATCGTCTGTATCACCGCCGATGACGGGACCGAGGGATGGGGTGAATCCACGCCCTTCGGCCCGAACTACATCGCCGCCCATGCACGGGGTGCCCGCGCCGGGGTTGAGGAAATCGCCCCTTATCTGATCGGTTGGGACCCGCGCGATGTGGACCGGATCAATGACGCCATGGATGAGGCGCTGCTGGGCCATAACCACGCGAAATCGGCGCTTGATCTGGCCTGTTGGGATCTGTTCGGCAAATCGGTTGGCCTGCCGGTCTATAAACTGCTGGGCGGCGCGACGGGCAATCGCCTGCCCGCGATCAGCTCGATCTACTCGGGCACGCCCGAGGATATGCGCGCCCGCGTCGCGGAACACCGCGCGATGGGCTATATGGGCCATTCTGTCAAGGTCGGTGCGATGGATTCCGAAGGCGGCCCGGCGTTGGACGCCGAACGCATCGCGGCCTCATTGGCGGATCGGAAACCGGGTGAGTACTTCATCGTTGACGCCAATGGCGGCCTGATCCCGGAAACCGCGTTGCGGATGCTCCGCGCCCTGCCGAGCGGGTTGGATTTCGTGCTGGAGGCCCCCTGTGCCACATGGCGCGAGACGCTTTCTCTGCGCCAGCGCTGTGACGTTCCGATCATTCTGGATGAGTTGGCGCAGGAGGACGGCGACATCGCCAAGCTGGTGGCGCTGGACGTGGCCGATGGCATCGGACTGAAAATCTCGAAAGCCGGGGGCCTGACCCATGCCCGCCGTCACCGCGACATCTGCCGTGCCGCAGGGCTGACGATCAGTGTGCAGGACACGGTGGGGTCAACCCTGTCTGCCGCGTCGATCTTCCATATGGGTGCCACTGTGCCCGAACGGCTGCTGCGCTGCGTACTGGACCCGCGCGACATGGTGACGATCCAGACAGGGGCGTTCGACGCCCCGATTGAAAACGGTGGCGTTGTGCCGCCCGATGCGCCGGGCCTCGGCGTGACAATGAACCGAGACCTGCTGGGGCAGGCCGTCGCAATTTGGGAAGACTAAGACATGTTTCAAGGCAAAAACGCCCTCGTCACCGGTGCGGCCGGAGGGATCGGTCAGGCCATCGTCAAACAGCTGCGCGAACAGGGCGCTCGGGTCGCGGTTGCGGATCGCTCGACCGATGGGATCGAGGCCGAGGCGCATCTGCCCGGCGATCTGTTGGACCCGGCCTATTGCGACCAGCTGGCCTCTGCTTCGCAGCAGGCTTTGGGCGGCCTCGATATCGTCATCAACAATGCCGGCGTCATCACCCGTGGCCCGGTGACCGAGACCTCGGACGCCGACTGGAGCTTGTCCATGGGCGTGAATGTTGAGGCTCCTTTCCGGATTTGCCGCGCTGCCATTCCGCTGATGGCCGAGGCGGGCGGTGGAGCCATCGTCAACACGGCGTCCTGCTGGGGCGGCAAGGCGCCGGGGCCAAACCATGCGCTCTATTGCATGACCAAGGCGGCGATCGCCTCGCTGACCGAATGCATGGGGATGGATCACGCGCATCAGGGCATCCGCATCAACGCTGTCTGCCCGAATGAGGTCAACACACCGATGCTGCGCTCGGGCTTTGCCAAGCGCGGGTTTGATCCTGACGAGGCCGTGACTGAACTGGGTAAGACCGTGCCTCTTGGGCGGATCGCCGAGCCTGAGGATATTGCCGATGTGGTCCTGTTCCTCGCCTCGGATGCGGCGCGCTACATGTGCGGCACGCTGGTTGAGGTCAATGGCGGGAAACCGGTCGCATGAGGCGGTTTGAGGGCAAGGTTGTTCTGGTCACCGGCGGTCGCTCGGGGATAGGGCAAGCCATCGCGGCACGGCTGACGGAGGAGGGCGCGCGCGTCTTTACCGCCCAGCGCGGCGGGGATGATCATTTCGAAGGGATCGCAGCCGATTTCACCGACCCTGCCGCGCCTGCACAGGTGGTGGCCGAGGTCATCGCCCGCGCCGCGAAGTTGGACGTTCTGATCAACAATGCCGGTATGATGCAGGAGGCCCGCGTCGAAGAGTTGACGTTGGATGACTGGCAGAAAAATCTGACCGTCAACTTGACCGCGCCCTTCCTGATGATTCAGGCCGCTTTGCCCCATCTGCGCAAAACCAAGGGCAGCATCGTCAATACCGGCTCGATCGAGGGGCTGGGCAGCAATCCCGGCCACGCGGCCTATTGCGCCTCCAAGGCCGGGCTGCACGGGCTGACCCGCGCCGTGGCGGTGGATCACGGGGCCGAGGGTATTCGTTGCAACGCGATTGCGCCGGGCTGGATCGACACCGAGTTGAACCTCGACTTTATCGACTCGATGCCCGACCCGGATGCGTTTCGCCGGGACATCGGCCAGATTCACCCGGTCGCGCGCACCGGCAGGCCCGAAGAAGTGGCAGCATTGGCGGCGTTTCTGGCTGCCGAGGAAAGCGGCTTTATCACAGGGCAGGTCTATACGGTCGATGGCGGGCGGATGGCCAAGTTGAGCTTACCCTGACCCCCGTGCCATCGGTTCGAGAGCTTACCGCAAGTCTTGCAACTGCGACAGCAATTCGGTGCTGACGCTGACACCCTCGGCCTGAGACGCGGCGCGGTTCTTCAGCCGCCCGTCACCGGGTATGCGGGCGGTGCCGTTGCCGTCGATCTCGGCACAGATGCGCGTGACATAGTCGTTGAAGGCGGCATTTCCGAACCGTGTCGGATCAATCGCGATCAGGGTCGCGCCGCCCTTGACGTTCAATGCGCCATGCGCCTCGCGCTCGGCATTGTCGACCGAGAGGGTGCCACCGGCCAGCGCCGCGCCCATGACCTCGATCAGGAAGGCGATCGCGGCCCCCTTGTGTTCGCCGAACGGCAACAGGCTGCGGGTTTCCAGAATGGCGTTTGGGTCGGCGCTAGGCTGGCCGTCGGGGGCCAGACCCGCTGGGCGCGGCAGGTCATGCCCTTCGGCGGCGGCCATGCGGATATCCATCAATGCAACCGTCGAGGACGCCTGGTCCCAAACGATGGGCTCCATGCCGTCACGCGGGCAGGCAAAAGACATCGGGTTGGTGCCAAAGACCGGGCGCACACCGCCCTGAGGCACCACCATGGACAGTGAGTTGACGACAGCCAAAGCCACCAACCCCGCCTCGGCCAGCGGTTCGGTGTCAAAGCGCAACGCCCCAAGGTGGTGACTATTGGCGCAGGTGAAGGCGGCGATCCCGTTTTCGCGCGCCATCGCAATCAGCTCGTCCCGGGCTGCGGCCGCGGCGATCTGGTAGTACCCGTTGTCGGCGTCGCCGCGCAGAACGCCCGGTGCGATACGCTCGAATGTAGGGTGGGCAACGGAGTTGGCATAGCCCGAGGTGAAGCTCTGGGCGTAGACCGGCAGCATGCGCAAACCGTGGCTGCGCGGGCCGTCACGTTCGGATTTCACGACAATTTCAGCGATCATGTCGCTGCCCGTCTCATCCATGCCCGCAGCCACAAGGACGGATTTCGCCAATTCCCTAACCTCTTGGAGTGAGAGCGTTTTCGTCGAGATATCGGTCATAGGCTAAATCCTGTCCTTGTGTTCGTGAAAGGGGCCGCAAGCCCCCCTGTTGTTCTTGTCAGGCGCGTGCGCGGGCGCTGGTGGGGTCCACGGCGCAGGTGTCGATGACCTCGGCCTCGCGCATCTCGTTATGGACCAACACCTGCATTCTGGTGCCCGGCGCCGTCATGTTCTGCGGCACCAGCGCCATTGCGATGTCATGGTTGCAATAATATGAGAACCCGCCCGAGGTGACACGCCCGATCAGTTTGCCGTCGGAATAGACACCCTCGTCAAACATCACCGAGGTATCGCAATAGGGCAGTTTCAACGTGACCAGAGTGTTGTACCCCCCAGCTTCCTGCTGTTTCAGCAGCGCGGGTTTGCCGATGAAGTCCCGTTCGACCACTTGCCCGCCGATCTTCTCGGTCATGGCAACGAACCGGCCCAGATCGGCCTCATACGGGGTCAGGTCCTTGCAGATCTCGCGGTTGATGGCGCGGTAGGATTTCTCGAGCCGCATGGACTCCAGCGCTTCAAGGCCGAACGGTTTCACGCCCGCCTTCAGCAGCAGATTCACGAGCTGACGGTTGTAGCCCGCCGGATGGTGCAACTCCCATCCTAGCTCACCGGTGTAGGAGACGCGCAGCAGATGAACGCGTTTGGCATAGCCGACCTCACCCATCTGGGCCGAAAGCCACGGGAAGGCCTCGTTCGAAAGATCATTGTCCGTCAGTTTCGACAGGATCTCGCGCGATTTCGGACCAGCCAGAGCGATCACGCCCAGCTGTTCCGAGATATCCTCCATCACGACCGAGCCGTCTTTGGGCAGCAGACGCTGCATCTGGTCCCAGTTATAGGCCTGCCAATTCGGGGTCGAGATCAGATAGAAATCATCCTGCGCCTTGCGTGCGATGGTGTATTCCGCATCCATCCCACCCTTGTCGTTCAGCATCAGAGACAGGGTCATTCGCCCCACCTTGGGCAGTTTGTTCGCCATCAGACCATCCAGCCATTTGGCCGCGCCTGGCCCGCGCACGGTGAATTTGGTCATCGGAGACATCTCGATGAAGCCTGCCTCTTCCCGCGTGCGGCGCACTTCTTCCTGTACCAACCCCATATGATTGGTGCGGCGGAAGGAGTGTTCGGGGATCGCCTCTTCGGGCGATTTGGCAAACCAGCGCGGGAATTCATAGCCGTTGAAGCTGGTCCAAACGGCACCATGTGCGGTCAACAGATCGTAGGAGCCCGCGGTTTTCATCGGACGGGCCTCGGGGAAATCCTCACCGGGGATGTGCGCATCCATATGGGTGCCCCATGTCTCGCGCACCTTGTCCATGGTCCACCGTTTCGAGGCATAGTCCGAGAACCGGCGCGGGTCGAGTTCCGACATGTCCATGCCCGGATCGCCATCCACGATCCACTTGGCCAGACGGTTCCCTACCGTGCCGCCCCACAGGATGCCGCCGGGCATCCCTTCGGCCAGCCACAGGTTCTCGTGCCCCGGTGCGGGGCCAGCCAGAGGCAGCTCGTCCGGGGTCATCTGGAACGGGCCACGGGTGTTGGCCTTGATGCCAACCTCGCCCAGCGTCGGAACCCGTTCGATTGCGCGCTCCCACTGGGTTTCCACGGCATCGAAATCTTCGGGCAGAAGGTCGGCGCCGAAATCCGGTGGCACGCGGTCTTCGGCGAACAGTTTGAGGTCCTTGGTGAATTCATAGGGGCCAAACTGGATGCCGCCCACATCCTCTCGCAGATAGGCGCCATAATCCTCGTCCCGCAGGATCGGGAATTCCGGCAACCCCTGTGCCTTGCGCTCTTTCAGCAAGGGCACGGTCTCGGTTGTCCAATATTGGTGAACGATCGGGATACAGGGCAGGTCGAGCCCCACACGGCGCGCGTTTTCACGGGCGTAGTTTCCGGTGGCAAAGATCAGATGCTCGCAGGTGATCTCACCCTGGTTGGTGGTTACCTTCCAGTGGCCGTTCTCCAGCTTTTCATAAGCGGTGGCTTCGGTGTTCTGATAGACTTTGGCCCCGGCATCGCGCGCCAGCTTGGCCAGCGCCATGGTGATGTCGGCGGGATTCACATAGCCGTCTTCGGTATGCAGGATGCCGCCACGAATATCCGGGCTTTGGTTCAGCAGAGGGTGCACCTCGGCAATCTCTTCCGGTGTCAGCAGCTTGCACGGCACCGCGGCGGCTTCGGCGATCGAGATATAGGACTGGAACTCATCCCAGCGCTTTTCGGTATTGGCAACGCGCAGCTGGCCCACTTTGCGAAGGCCCACCGAGGTCCCCATCTTTTTCTCAACCTCGGTATAGATGCGGATGGTTTCCATGGTCATCTTCGACACGTTTCGCGACCGTACAAAGGTCACAAGCAAACCGGCCGCATGCCACGTGGACCCTGACGTCAGCGTCGTCCGCTCCAACATCACCGCATCTGTGCAGCCATGTTCGGTCAGACCATAAAGGAGCGAGGCGCCAACGCAGCCGCCCCCGACCACTACGACTTTCGCATGTGACTTCATCGTATGTTCATACCGTGTCTGGTTTGCCAACAGTGTTTGGAAGCACCATTCCGTCAGTCGGCCTTTTGCGCAATCGCAAAAATATTTCACTCTGAATGAGTTGAAATCACCCAAACCGAACATGTGCTTTATGAAACGCGAAGGGCACCCAAATCCTCCGCCAGGGTGAGCCAACCAAAAGCCCTATTGATGAGCTGCCATTGAGTGTTGGACGGCGCTCCTGCTTGATCCGTGCAACAGGGTGGCCAGTTCTTAGGCGAAAACCGGTGCAATGGCGGCGTCGTGAACCTTGAGCCATTGCCTCTTGCCGGCCGAGGCCCTAGCTTAACGTGCAGTCAACGATAGCAAGGCAGGATTTTGGTGGTTTCCCTGGTTCGTCGCGTGGCACTGGCCGCGCTGCTTTCATCCTCGGTCGCAATCCCGGCATTTTCGGATACCGGGTCCGGGGCCTATTTGGCCGGACGTCAGGCAATCTACGAAAACGACTATGCCGCCGCCGAAAGGTATTATGCGCAGGCGTTACGGTCTGATCCGCAGAACGCATTGCTTTTGGAAAGCGTCGTCGTCGCGCGGCTGGCGCTGGGCGAAGTTGAGCGCGCACTGCCCATCGCTGAGACCATTGAAGAGAATGGCCTGCCGAGCCAAGCAGCCCGGATTGCCATCGCCGCAAACCTGATCGCAGAGGGCGATTGGGAGACCCTGCTGTCACGTGATCCCGAAACGCAGGGCGTGGGTCCATTGGTCGATGGGTTGATGATTGCGTGGGCCTATCTTGGTCAGGGTGAGATGACCAAGGCGATGGAGCAGTTCGACTCGGTCACAACCCAGGAAGGGTTGCGCGAGTTTGCCCTCTATCACAAAGCGATGGCTTTGGCGTCGATCGGTGATTTCGAAGGGGCTGAGGCGATTTTCGCGGCCGATGACGGGGTCGTGGCCCGGTTCACCCGCCGCGCCGCGTTAGCCCGGACCGAGGTTCTGTCGCAGCTTGACCGGAATGAGGACGCTCTGACCTTCCTGGCCGATGTGTTTCAGGCCGGAAGCGATCCGTCGATCGCAGATTACACAAGCCGATTGTCTGATGGCGAAACGCTGCCCTTCACCCATGCAGGAACGGCGCAAGACGGCATGGCCGAGATCTTCTTTTCGGTGGGTGCTGCGTTGAATGACGAGGCCGCGCCGGACTACGTTCTGCTCTATGCTCGCACTGCCAGCTTCCTGCGGCCCGATCACGTCGACGCCCTTCTGATGAGCGCTGAGCTTCTGTCGGAACTCAACCAGCTTGATCTTGCGGTCGAAGCGTATCGCGCGGTTCCCAAGGACAGCACCGATCACCACGTGGCCGAACTGGGCCGGGCTGATGTTCTGGGGCAATCCGGCAAAACCGATGCGGCGGTTGAGGTTCTGCAATCGCTGGCTGCGGAAAAGCCTGATCTGCCCAGTGTTCATGTCGCTTTGGCCGATCTGCAGCGCCGTGAGGAGAACTACGCCGCCGCCGTTGACTCCTACAACACGGCGATTGATCTGGCCGAAGGCGTCTCGGCCGCAAATTGGTTCCTACACTACGCGCGCGGGATTTCTCATGAGCGCCTAAAGCAATGGGATCAGGCCGAGGCCGATTTCCGTCGCGCGCTTGAGCTGAACCCGGATCAGCCGCAGGTTCTGAACTATCTGGGCTATTCGCTTGTCGAACGTCGCGAAAAACTCGATGAGGCGCTGGACATGATCGAACGCGCCGTCGCGGCTCGCCCCGACAGTGGTTATATCGTCGACAGCCTGGGCTGGGTCCTGTTCCGCCTTGGTCGCTATGACGAAGCGGTCGAGCACATGGAGCGTGCGGTTGAGTTGATGCCGGTTGATCCGGTGGTCAACGACCATCTGGGCGATGTCTATTGGGCCGTCGGACGCGCCCGCGAAGCTGAGTTCCAGTGGAAACGGGCTCTGTCCTTTGTTGATCCCGAAGACACCGATGGTGAGGCTGATCCCGAACGCATCCGACGCAAGCTCGAGGTCGGTCTGGACACGGTTCTGTCCGAAGAGGGCGCGGATCCGTTGAAGGTTGCCAATGGCAACTAGCGCCTTTGCGCCGGCCAAGGTCAATCTTACCCTGCATGTCACCGGCCAGCGCACGGATGGCTATCATCTGCTGGATTCGCTGGTGGTTTTTGCCGACATTGGCGATCAGCTAGCGTTTGAGCCGGGCGCAGGCCTGTCGATCTCGGTGAGCGGAGAGCATGCCGACGGGGTTCCCACGGACAGCCGAAACCTCGTTTGGAAAGCGGCCGAGGGCGCCGGTTGGACAGGCCATGTCACGTTGAACAAGGTGCTGCCTCATGGTGGAGGCATTGGCGGGGGGTCCTCGGACGCGGCGGCCATGCTGCGCCACGCGGCTGCGCAGGGGCTTGTTGTCCCGCCACATCTTCCGACCGCGTTAGGGGCCGATATACCGGTCTGCATGGTGGCCGAGGCTGCGCGGATGCGTGGGATTGGCGAGCAGGTGGACCGGGTCGCTTTGCCCCCATTGCCTGTCCTGCTGGTCAATCCCGGGGTTGAGGTTCCGACCGGATCGGTCTTTAGCGCTATGTCGTCGCGGGACAATCCGGGCTTGCCGGATCAAATCCCTTCATTCGCAGGCGTGGAAGATTGCGCCGCTTGGCTTGCCGTCCAAAGAAACGACCTTGAACAGCCCGCCATAAGCCAGGCCCCGCAAATCGGGCGTGTGTTGGAAGTGTTGGCGGACACAAGGGATGTGCTGCTGGCCCGAATGTCGGGGTCAGGGTCGACCTGTTTTGCGCTTTATCCGTCGAGGAAGGCCGCGCATTTCGCAGCCTATGAGATCGGCGCGGCCCAGCCCGATTGGTGGTGCCGCGCAACGACGCTCAGTTAAGGCGCGAGACCACGTAGTCGGCCAGATCGTGCAGCAGAGTGCGGATTTCGTGATCAGGCAGAACCTCGAGCGAGGCTTTGGCCTTCTTCGCCCAACCCAGCGCGTCCTGACGGGTCGCCTCGAGCGTCTGGTATTTGTTCATCAGCCCAAGCGCATGTTCCAGATCGCCATCCTGCTGGCGGCCTTTTTCGATCGTGCGCTCCCAGAAGATACGCTCATCCGCTGTGGCCTGCGCAACGGCTTTGATCACAGGCAGGGTCAGTTTGCGCTCGCGGAAATCGTCACCCACATTCTTGCCGGTTGCCTTGCTATCACCCTGATAATCCAACAGATCGTCAGCAATTTGGAAGGCAATGCCCAGGGCGTCGCCATAGTCGAACAGAGCTTTGACCTGCGCGTCTGAGGCTCCAGCAATCACGCCGCCCACTTCGGTTGCGGCTGAAAACAGAGCTGCTGTCTTGCCGCGCACAACCTGCAAATACACGGCCTCATTGGTGCCCAGATCGGTGGCTGCCGTCATTTGAAGCACTTCGCCTTCCGCAATCGTCGCTGAGGCATTGGCCAGAATGTCCAGAACCCGCAGGGACCCGGTTTCCACCATCAGCTGGAAACTGCGCGAAAACAAATAGTCGCCCACCAATACGCTGGACTTGTTGTCCCAGAGCAGGTTTGCCGTTGGTCGTCCGCGCCGTTGCGCGCTCTCGTCGACCACATCATCATGCAGCAGGGTTGCGGTGTGAATGAACTCAACGGTTGCAGCCAAACGCACGTGATGCTCGCCGGTGTAGCCAAACAGCCGGGCTGCGGCCAAAGTCAGCATCGGGCGCAGGCGTTTGCCGCCCGCCTCAACCAGATGTGCGGTGACTTCGGGGATACGGGGCGCGTGTTCGGATGCCATCCGGGTTCGGATCAACGTATTCACGGCGTCCATCTCGCCGCTCAGAATTTCGGCGAGCCGCTCATGCGGCTTCGAGATTGTGCTGATGTCCATCACACTCCTGATACAAGGCTCGACTTTCGCCTTGCCTTGCCCTTACATCCATCCCCATGAAAGAACTTTTGCGCAGCACCGATCCGACAATCCTGGCCTTTGCATCCGCCCTTCTTGAAGGCGAGGATATAGACTGCTTTCAGATGGACGTAAATATGAGCATCCTCGAAGGCGGTATCGGAATCTTTCCTCGACGTCTGATGGTCCGGACCGAAGACCTGACCCGTGCCGAGCGTGTGATGCGGGACAATGAGATTCCGCTGGGGCGATGACCGGGTTCAAGGATGATGAGCTAAGCCGGAACGATTTCCTCGGCGGGCGGCTGCGTCTATGGCAACCCGTGTCGGGCTATCGTGCTGGGGTCGATCCTGTATTGCTTGCGGCCAGCGTACCTGCGATCAGCGGCCAATCGGTGCTTGAGCTTGGCTGCGGGGCAGGGGCGGCAATCCTGTGCCTTGCAGCACGGATCCCCGGATTGGACCTGTACGGTGTTGAACTGCAAACGGCCTATGCGGATCTGGCCCGCCGCAATGCCGCCGATAACAATATGGTGTTAGAGGTCGTTTCGGCTGATCTGAATGAGCTGCCCTCCGATCTTAAGCAGCGCCAATTCGACCATGTCATCGCCAACCCGCCCTACTATCGCGCCGGGGCCCATAGCGCAGCTACGGACAGGGGGCGCAGTGTGGCTTTGGGAGAGCAGACGCCTCTGGGTGATTGGATTGATGTCGCGGCCAAACGGCTGGCCCCGCGCGGCTATCTGCACATGATCCAAAAGGCGGATCGCCTGCACGATATGCTTGTGGCCTGTCATGGGCGTCTGGGCTCGGTCGAAGTGCTGCCGCTTGCGGCCCGCGTGGGGCGCGAGGCCGAGCTTGTGATTCTACGGGCCCGAAAAGGCGGGCGGGCGGCGTTCCGGCTACATGCGCCGGTCATCCTGCACACCGGTCAACGGCATGAGCGCGACGGTGACAGCTATACGCCGGAACTCTCGGATGTGCTGCGGCAAGGCGCTGCGTTGGGGCCGTTTCACGTCAATCGGCAATGACCAGCCGAATTTGTCGGATTTATCACTTTTTCTTCGCGTCTGCGGCGTGACAGGGTGGAAACGATATGCTCAACTTCTTACGTGACATCTAGACACGTAAACAAGGAGGATCGCCATGAGCGTGAGCGCACATCTGACGGAACTGAAGAAGAAGCACGAATCTCTCGGTCTCGAAGTGGAACAAGCTCAACGCGCGCCAGGCATTGATGATCTTCATATCGCCCAGCTAAAGAAACAGAAGCTAAGGCTGAAGGAAGAGATCGAGCGCTTATCGACCTAACCTTTAAGACTGGCGCGCGCCGCAACCACGGCCCCGCCGGTGATCAAGACCGCCGCGATCGCCAATGTCCATGTCGGCATGGCGATCCCGGCAAAAACCAGAACCACGGTAGACAGCAAAGGTGCCGCGTAAGAGCTGGTGCCCAGCATTTGAATGTCGCCCTGCTTGACCCCGATATCCCAGACATAGAACGCCAGACCGACCGGCCCCAGACCAAGGGCCAGTGTCGATAACCAACTGAGCGTGGTGTCCGGCCAGACCGTTGCTTCAAGCGCGAAATGCAGGCCCCATGAGGCGATCGCCGTGAACACGCAGAACACAGCGACCGAGCTTGTTGGCGTTTCCCCCAGTTTCCGCGACAAAACGGAGTAGCCTGACCATGTCAGGGCGCACAGGAACGCCAGCGCGTATCCCGGTAGGTGGTCGGCTTGGAACCCGGCGCTGCCACCGCCAGTTATGATCAGTGCAGCCCCGGCAAACCCCAAACAGGCCCCGATCAGGTGGCCAGCGCGCAGATTCTCTCCGGGCAACAGGCCGGAGAACAGGACGATAAGCAGCGGCCAGAGATAGGCGATCAGCCCCGCTTCGGCCGCCGGGGCCATCCGAAGGGCCGAGAAGTATAGCGCGTGGTAGCCGAACAGGCCCACCGTTCCAAAGGCGTAGACTTTCCAACTGATGCGGCGCAGCTGGGACAATCCGCCCGATCGCCACGTCCAGACAAGCCCCAAAGTACCGCCGATACTGAAGCAGATCGCATTCAGTAGAAGCGGCGGTGTTGGGGCTGACCCGACTGTGAACAGGGCCAGCAGCGCCCAAAGCAAAACCGCAATGAAGCCGATGGCGGTGGCGCGTTGTCTGGTCATGTGGATGAGACGTCTTCTACAGGAACGATGGTGAATTCATCCGAGATATGAGCGGTTTTTTCAATCTCCGCAACAAACCAATCGCGAAATGCTGCGACTTGAGGCCGGTTCTCCGCTCTGGGCAGGCAGAGAAATCGAAAGCGGCCTTTGGTCTCAATGGCGGTTTTGAACGGCGCGACAAGCCTCCCCTCCATCATGTCCTTGATGATCATCGCCCGTCGCCCCAAGGCCACGCCAACTCCGGCGACAGCCGCGTCAATCGCGTGGTCTGCGTTGGAAAAATGCGCCCCGTGGGTCGGCGTGAACTCGACGCCAACAGCCCTAAACCAAGTCGGCCAATCTGCCGGAGGCTTCAGAAACGCAATCGAATCGTCATGTATCAGAGGCGCTTCGCGAAGGCTTTCGGGAGTTGTGAACTCGGCGGCCAGTTCGGGCGTCATAACGGGGGTCAGCCATTCCTTGCGAACCGGCAGGCAATAGAGGCCATCATCCCCGCCATAGCCAAACCGGATCGCGACATCCACGTCATCCCTCTCAAGGTCCATATTGCGCAGGGTGGCCGAAAACCTCAGGTCAATTTCGGGATGTGCGCGGGCAAAATCGTAAAGACGCGGAGCCAGCCATTTGGCCGTCAGCGCAGGTCCGGCCGTCACGGTGAGGGAGGTGTTGTCCTGAAGCCTTCGTGTTGCGGCCCACGCCGCTTTGAGTGACGCAAACCCCTCGGCAGCCCCTGGGGCGAGGGCTTTGCCCGCCTCGGTAAGCTCGACTGCGCGATTCAAGCGGCGAAACAGCGGATGGCCCAAATGGTCCTCAAGCGACTTGATCTGGAAAGACAGCGCCGCGGGCGTGACGTTCAACTCTTCTGCGGCTTTGGCAAAGGACATGTGCCGCGCGGCAGCGTCAAAGGCGCGCAAAGCGGTGAGAGGGGGAAGGCGATCACTCATGTCACTTAAGTAATACTTATCTGAATGCTTGAAAACTCTCGTTTGTGCCTTTTTCAATCAAGGGTCATGTTTAGGGCAAGTCAAGTTCAGCTTTAGCAAAGGGGATCCGCCATGATCGAGATGTCAACAAACCCGTCTGTCCAGATTGCAATTCGTCGTGCCCATGAAGAGCGCAGCAAGCTTGTTCACAAAGTTCTGGGATGGGTGTTTGGTTCCCGCTGACCGCAGCGCGCGCGGACTTACGGGATAAAGAAGGGCCGGTCCAAAAGGACCGGCCCGTTTTCTTTCAATGCTCTGAAATCAGACGAAGAACTGAGCGCCGTTGGCCGAGATGGTCGACCCATTGATGAACTGCGAATCGTCGGACGCCAGGAAGGCGACGCAGCGCGCGATTTCCTCTGGCTCACCCAATCGGCCGGCCGGAATCTGGCCGATGATCGACTCGCGGACCTTCTCAGGCACAGCCATAACCATTTCGGTTGCGATGTAGCCGGGGCAGATCGCGTTGGCGGTGATGCCCGCACGCGCGCCTTCCTGCGCCAGCGACTTCACGATACCCAGATCGCCCGCTTTGGTGGCTGCGTAGTTCACCTGAGCGAACTGGCCTTTCTGACCGTTGATCGAGCTGATGACGATGACGCGGCCAAACTTGCGTTCGCGCATGCCGGGCCAGACGGGGTGTACGGTGTTGAACACGCCGGTCAGGTTGGTATCGATGACTTGATGCCACTGTTCAGGCGTCATCTTGTGGAAAGGTGCGTCGCGCGTGATGCCCGCATTGGCGACGACGATGTCAATGGGACCAACCTCGGCCTCGACCTTTTCGATACCCGCTTTGGATTCGTCATAATCGGCTACGTTCCACTTGTAGGTGGCGATGCCGGTTTCCTCGGTGAATTTCGCTGCGGCTTCGTCATTCCCCGCATAGGTGGCGGCAACATTGTATCCTTCGGCCTTGAGCGCCTTGGAAATTGCTGCGCCGATGCCGCGAGAACCGCCGGTTACGAGTGCTGTACGTGCCATGGATGACTCCTCCAATTTTGGTCGTCTTGGTAATTCTGTTACTCTGAGAGAGGATGTTGCGCAATATCGTTTCGTAGTCGATCTTGTCTTTCTGTCTGGCGATATTGTCGCAGCGGTTGTGTAAAGCTTGATTGTAACAAAAAAGGGCGTCCAGTGGACGCCCTTTTCTATTTAGATGTCAACGCACTTAGTCGCGCTCCACGCAGAGGGCGACACCCATGCCGCCACCGATGCAGAGGGTGGCCAGCCCCTTCTTGGCATCGCGGCGCTTCATTTCGAACAGCAGCGTGTTCAGAACACGGCAGCCGGATGCTCCGATCGGGTGGCCGATGGCAATCGCGCCACCGTTCACGTTTACGATCGAAGGATCCCAGCCCATGTCTTTGTTCACGGCGCAGGCCTGCGCGGCAAAGGCTTCGTTGGCTTCGACCAGATCCAGATCATCAACCGACCAACCTGCTTTTTCCAACGCTTTACGCGAGGCGTAGATCGGGCCAACGCCCATGATCGACGGGTCAAGACCCGCAGTCGCGTAGGATGCGATACGGGCCAGAGGCTCAATCCCGCGCTTTTCGGCGTTCTCAGCCGACATCAGCAGGGTCGCCGCCGCGCCGTCATTCAGGCCCGAAGCGTTTGCTGCGGTGACCGAGCCGTCTTTGGTGAAGGCCGGGCGCAGTTTGGCCATTGCTTCCATTGTTGCGCCGTGACGGATGTATTCGTCCTTGTCCATCACGATGTCGCCCTTGCGGGTTTTGATGGTGAACGGAACGATCTCGTCGGCAAATTTGCCTGCGTTTTGCGCAGCCTCAGCTTTGTTTTGCGAGGCAACGGCGAATTCGTCCTGCATGTCGCGGCTGATCTGCCATTTCTCGGCGACGTTCTCGGCGGTTTGACCCATATGGTAGCCGTTGAACGCATCCCACAGACCGTCGCGGATCATGGTGTCGATGTATTTCATATCACCCATCTTGTGACCCGCGCGCAGGGCGGCAGCGTGGGGAGACAGTGTCATGTTTTCTTGCCCGCCAGCGGCGACGATATCCGCGTCGCCCAGTTGGATGTGCTGAGCACCCAGCGCAACAGCGCGCAGGCCCGATCCACAAACCTGGTTAATGCCCCAAGCCGCGCTTTCTTGCGGCAGCCCGGCGTTGATATGCGCCTGACGTGCGGGGTTCTGGCCCTGAGCAGCAGTCAGGACTTGACCCATGATGGTTTCGCTGACTTCGCCTTTGTCGACGCCGGCGCGTTCGGCGACGGCTTCAAGGACGGCAGCGCCCAGATCATGTGCGGGGGTATTGGCAAACGAGCCGCCAAAGCTGCCCACACCTGTACGTGCGGCGGATGCGATTACTACATTGGTCATATAATTTGTCCTTTACCGTCGTGGTCCAGCGGGAAATGTGACGACGCGGACCGCAGAGGGCTCCCTCTGCCCGTACCAGAGCGCCAATTTCTCCCCCCTCTAGTGCCTTCTGCAATAGCGTAATGCTGCACTTGCAGCAACGGACAGCTTGCCTCAGGCGGCAATCAGGCAAGTGTTCGCGCGCCGGTGGGTCAACTAAGTCCCTGTTTTGGAATTTCTTTCTGCCTTCCACGGCGGCGACAACGACGGTGCGCCAAACAGGAAACCCTGCATGCAGTCGACACCGCTTGCGCTCAAGAAAGCTGCGTCTTGCGGATTTTCGACTGATTCGGCTGTGACCAGAATTTCGAACTCTCGCGCGACCGCGATCAATGCGCGGACGAGGGCCTGGTTGTCGGGGTCGGTGCTGATGCCACGAATGAATTGACCGTCGATCTTGGCGGCATCAAACAAGAATTCCCGGAAATGCCGAAAGCAGAAATTGCTTGCGCCGAAGTCATCCAGCGCAAAGGCAATACCACGCTCCTGCAACCTGTCCATCAGGTCGATCACCAGTTCGGGTACTTGCATCGCCGATTTCTCGGAGATCTCCAAAATCAGTCGTTCTCCCAGATTGCTGTCCCGTTTGAGAAAGCGATTCAGAATACGTGACCAGTGCGAATACCCGATCGAGCGCGCCGACATGTTGATCGACAGCCGGATCTGAGGGTTCCTGACCAGTGATTGCAATCCCATCTCAAGCGCTATGCAATCCAACTCGCGCCCGATTGGCGTGTTTTCCACCTGAGGCATGAATTCTCGCGCAGGGATGACCCGCCCTGTTTCATCCAATACGCGGATCAGCCCTTCGTAGAAGGCAACGTTATGAGGGGCCTGAGCCTGCATCACCGGCTGAAATGCCAGTTTGCATTGTTTGTGCCGAACCGCATCCGACGCCATCTGCAGTACAGATTGATCCCGACCGGAAACCGCCGAGGTCAAAGGGCTGTCTGGCCCGTCCTCGGCATCTACAATTGTCTTGTCTCGCATGCGCGCTGATCCCGAATGGCTCTTCGGTTGCAGTGTCGCAGGAAACAGATGAAGCTGCGGTTAATGCAGGTGATGATTAGCGCGCAGATTGCCACGCATGGCTGAGCGAGGCCGCTGCCCCGAACACTGCGCCCATAGCGCCAAGGATCATCATGGAGAACCCTATCAGGACAAGCGCTGATGCTGCCGTTGCGATGGCGGCGAACATGGCCAGAAGCACGCCCAGCAGTCCGACTGTGGTTGATACGGTTGTTACTCGGGTCATTCCGGCCTCCGGTCACTGGTTACGTCACGCCTGAAGTTCCATATGGACCGTTCAGGCCGGATTTCAACCGAAGCGGCGTGGTGCAACGCCGGGATCAGGCCTGTTTTGCTGCGGAATTAGGCAGGTTTTCGCGGGTTTGCTCGAATCCGGGCGTTCCGAGATCTTCGGGGTGGCGGGCCAGATGCTTTGCCTTGATCTGCGCTGAGCTGTCTCGGCTTCCATCATGGCTATAGCCGGGCGGGGCAAAACAATAGGCGAGGCGTTGCTTCAGCGTCAGCCCCGGTTGGGTCGCATCGCGCCATATGCCGACCCATTCGTGAAAGGCTACGCGCAGCGGGTTGAAGGTGGCGATGTTGTGAACCAGCCCATAGTCGACGCGGTCGTTTTCTTGTTCGGGGACAAAGGTACCGAACATCTTGTCCCAGATGATGAAAACGCCAGCATAGTTGCAATCCAGATAGCGCGCGTTGCGGCCGTGATGCGCCCGGTGATGGCTAGGGGTGTTCATGACCGCTTCGAACCAGCGGGGCATTTTGCCGATGGCTTCTGTGTGAATCCAAAACTGGTAGATCAGGTTGATGCCGCCCACGAACAGCACCATCGCCGGGTGAAAACCCAGCAGGATCAGCGGCGCACGTACCACCATCATGAAGGTAAACGTATAGGTCCATGTCTGCCGCAGCGCGGTGGTCAGGTTGTAGTGCTGCGAACTGTGATGGTTCACATGGCTGGCCCAGACCCAGCGGATACGATGGCCGAACCGATGCACCCAGTAATACCGCAGGTCATCCAGCACAAAGCACAGGACGATAATCGGGATCGACGTACCCAGATCGAGCGGCGTGATCCGCCACAGCCACATGAAGAACCCGTAGGCGATGAACCCCAGAAGGAACCCCGACGCAATATTGCCCGCCCCCATGATCAGAGAGGTCACAGCATCGCGCGTCTCATACCGCCCGCCGCGGCCTTTGACGGCGATCCAGACGAACTCGGCCAGAATGGCGGCGATGAAGAACGGGACGGCCCATTGGACGGCGTCGGGAAAAGTGATCTGATCGGTCATGCGGGCTCCATCAGGTTGCGCCAGTGGGGGCGCTCGAGGTCATCCAGATGGATGATGGCTTTGGGGGTGCCGAAATCGTGGAACAGAATCTCGAACCCGTCGGTGCGGTCTAGCAAGTCATAATCCAGCAGATGCTGCGCCACAGTATCCGCCCCGAATGACCAGAGGAGACCCGGCCCTTTTTCCGTCCGCACCAGCGCAGCGTGGCGATCATGGGCAATCGTGACATCGACGATGGTATCATCCGGGAAATGCCGAAGCCATTGATCCCGCGCGGTTTCAGGAGACAGAACGCACCGCTGCGATCTGCCGGTCAGATGCAGCAACAGAGTGACCCCGGCGATCCCGCCGACCACAAGCACCAACAGAATTTCCAGTGGCATTCCATCCTCCTGCGCACAGAGTGCGGATCAGAGGATGGGCTGTCAAAGGTGGCGTTGCGTCAGCTTTGGCACAAGCTGGACCCAGAGATTCGTTGGGCTCTCAATCCTAGTTTGCGATCGTGTAGACGATTGCGTCGCCCTTGCCCTTGTTGCGAACGAACTCGACCTGATTGCCTTCTATTTTGACTTTCAAGCAATCTTCAGGGAATTTCTTTTGCCCAACGACGACGTTTCTGCACCAGTAGCGTTTGCTCCATGCCCAGGCACCTGTGAGCTTTGCGTTGTTGCGACCTATGCCTTCTATTTTACCATCGGACGATATGATCAACCAAGTATCGCCGCTGACCAGTTTTTTGTCGGCCACGGCTTCGATAAACTGGTTTTGTTTCTTGAGATCCTTGGCTCGCGCATCGGTACCCAATCCGGAAATGAAAAAAGCACCTGCGGCGATCGCAATAATTAGTCTCATCAAAATCCTCCCACTCATTACAGGCGGGAGGATAGCATGGTTTTCACCAGTATCTAAACCCTTTAGCTGTTGGCTTCGACCAGAGTCGAAATGATCGCCTTCGCACTGTCCGAGTTCCACTCGGCATCGCCGATCAGGCGGGCGATTTCGTTCCCGTCGGGGTCGATGATGACCGTGATCGGCAAACCGATAACACCCATCTCACGCGCCACGGCTTGTGAGGGGTCCTGATGGCGTGGCAGGTTGTCGATGCCGTTTTCCTCGAAGAACTTCTTGATCCCGGCAGGCGAGTTTCGCCCGGTTGCAAGGGTTAGAACCTCGAACTTGTCGCCTCCGAATTCGTCCTGTAGCTCGGCGATCTGGGGCATTTCCTTGCGGCAGGGCGCGCACCAGGTGGCCCAGAAGTTAAGCAGGACGTATTTGCCCTTGTAGTCCGCAAGTGAGGCCGTGCCGCCATCATCTTCCAGTTGGAAATCAACCGGCGTCACCGGCTTGGGTTCTTTATGCAGGATCAGCCGTTTCAGGCTGTCTTCACGCAAGGGGCCCAGCGTTTCAGCATCGGTCGCCAAAGCGGCATTTGCACCCAGCGCAAGGGCCATATAAAGGGGGATCAGACGAAATAGGCGCATATCAACTCCGGGTTTTCTTACATGACCGATCAATCCTCGAACCAGATGTGGGGCGGCCGCTTTGCCGCCGGTCCAGACGCGATCATGGAGGCAATCAATGCCTCGATCGGGTTCGATCAGCGGATGGCAGCCCAAGACATCGCAGGCTCGCGCGCCCATGCCGCTATGCTGGCGGCGACAGGCGTTATTAGTGATAGTGACGCGCAGGCCATTCGGGAAGGGCTACTCACAGTCTTGTCAGAAATCCAGAAGGGAGAATTTCAGTTCTCGACCGCGCTGGAAGACATCCACATGAACGTCGAAGCACGCCTGAAAGAGGTGATCGGTGAACCCGCAGGCCGTCTGCACACGGGTCGGTCGCGCAATGATCAGGTGGCAACCGATTTCAAACTTTGGGTACGTGACCAGTTGGACGCGGCAGAAACCGGCCTACTGGCCCTCATCCGCGCGCTTTTGGCGCAGGCCGAGGCGGGGGCGGATTGGGTCATGCCGGGCTTTACCCACCTGCAAACCGCACAGCCAGTGACATGGGGCCACCACATGATGGCCTATGTCGAGATGTTTGGCCGCGATCTCAGCCGTGTACGCGATGCGCGCGCCCGGATGAACGAATCCCCCCTTGGTGCCGCTGCGCTGGCGGGAACCTCCTTCCCCATTGACCGCCATATGACGGCCGAAGCGCTGGGCTTTGACCGCCCCGCCGCGAACTCGCTGGATGCCGTCAGCGACCGCGACTTCGCGTTGGAGTTCCTGTCCACTGCCTCGATCTGCGCCGTCCACCTGTCGCGCTTTGCCGAAGAGCTGGTGATCTGGTCCTCGGCCCAGTTCCGGTTTGTGACGCTCTCGGATCGGTTCTCGACCGGGTCCTCGATCATGCCGCAGAAGAAAAACCCAGACGCGGCAGAGCTGATCCGCGCCAAAGTCGGCCGCATCTATGGCGCGAACACCGCGCTGATGATGGTGATGAAAGGCCTGCCGCTGGCCTATTCCAAGGACATGCAGGAAGACAAAGAGCAGGTCTTTGACGCCGCCGACAACTGGATGCTGGCTCTGGCGGCGATGGAGGGCATGGTCAAGGACATGACTGCCAACCGCGACAGCCTTGCCGCAGCGGCTGGGTCGGGTTTCTCAACCGCGACCGATTTGGCCGATTGGCTTGTACGGGTTCTGGGTCTGCCGTTCCGCGATGCCCATCATGTCACCGGTTCGCTGGTGGCGATGGCTGAAAACAAGGGCTGCGACCTGCCTGATCTGACCTTGGAAGACATGCAGTCGGTCCATGCGGATATCACCGATGACGTCTATTCTGTTCTTACTGTCCAAAACTCGGTAAACTCGCGCCAATCCTATGGTGGCACCGCCCCCGATCAGGTGCGGGCGCAGGTTGAGCGATGGAAGGCGCTGGTGTGATGACAGTTCTACGCATAGCGGTGATTGTAGCGGCTGGGTTCGCGCTGGCCGGATGTGGCGCGGATGGTGAGCCGGTTCAGCCAACGGCAAGCGTGGGTGTTGGCGTCGGCTCGAGCGGAACGCATGTGGGCGGAGGTATCGGCTTCCGCCGCGGGGGCTTTGGCCTCTATCTGGGCGTTTAATCGCTGATCTCGTTGTAATTCCGGGCAAAACACCCAAGTAGGGTCTGGCACGCCAAGGCGCGGCCCTTCTTTCTAGTACTCAGAGACTGATCTCATGCGAATATTCGGATTTCTTCTGGCGCTCGTCGCGCTTGCGGCTTGCGAGCCGACCTCCAGCCAACGGCCGGCGCCGCAAAAAGAGCCCAATTCAACCGGAGTCTCAGTGTCCGGCTACGCGCGTGTCGGCGTGTCGAACGATTTTTGAACGCCCTGCAGCGTATCGTTTCAGTGCGAATCCATTGATCCATAGGGCGGTTTTGGTCTAATCGCGCTTCTATGGATCACTTTCTCTACCGCGACGGCGCGCTTTTCGCCGAGGATGTCCCAATCTCCGAAATCGCAGCCGCGGTCGGAACCCCGTTCTATGTCTATTCGACTGCGACCCTGTTGCGGCATTTCAAGCTGTTCGATGACGCGCTTGAAGGCACTGATCACCTTGTCTGCTATGCGATGAAGGCCGCCAGCAATCAGGCGATCCTGAAGACGCTGGCGCAAGCGGGCGCCGGGATGGATGTGGTCTCGGGCGGGGAATACCTTCGGGCCAAGGCCGCCGGTGTACCGGGCGACAAGATCGTTTTTTCGGGTGTTGGCAAGACGGCGGATGAGATTCGCACAGCGCTGACCGGTGGTCTCCGCCAGTTCAACGTCGAATCCGAGCCCGAGATGGAAGTGATCAACGCGGTAGCGACGGAGCTGGGCGTGGTTGCGCCGATCACCGTTCGAGTGAACCCGGATGTGGACGCCAAGACCCATGCCAAAATCGCAACCGGCAAGTCCGAGAACAAGTTCGGCATCCCGATCTCGCGCGCGTCGGAGGTCTATGCCCACGCGGCCGCGCTGCCGGGGTTGGAGGTGATCGGCATCGACGTCCATATCGGCTCGCAACTGACCGAGCTTGAGCCGTTTGAGCTGGCCTATACCAAGGTCGCCGAACTGACCGAGCAGTTGCGCGCAGAGGGTCACAATATCCGCCGCCTTGATCTAGGTGGTGGGCTTGGCATTCCCTACACACGCTCAAACGACGCGCCGCCTCTGCCGTTGGAATATGGCGCGCTGATCAAGAAGACTTTGGGCCATTTGGGCTGCGAGATCGAAATAGAACCCGGTCGCCTGATTGCGGGTAACGCTGGTTTGATGGTCAGCAAGGTGATCTATGTGAAATCCGGCGAAGGGCGTGATTTCCTCATCCTTGACGGCGCGATGAACGATCTGATCCGCCCGGCCATGTATGAGGCGCATCACGATATCGTTGCGGTACAGGAACCCGCAGCGGGGGTCGAACAACAGCCCTATGACATCGTGGGCCCCGTCTGCGAATCCGGTGATACTTTTGCCAAACAGCGCAACATGCCGCCGCTTGGGCCGGGTGATCTAATCGCCTTCCGCAGCGCCGGGGCCTATGGCGCGGTGATGGCCAGCGAATACAACACGCGCCCCCTGATCCCCGAGGTTTTGGTGAATGGGGATCAATTTGCCGTAATTCGTGAACGCCCAAGCTTTGACGAAATCATAAACCGCGATACCATACCTGAGTGGCTCTGACGCGGTAGGCGCGCGGGCCAACTCTGGAGGCCCGCTTTGAGCGACAAACCAAACCTGCCCGTACCCCGCCTGTCCGTGTGGATGACACATGCCGGATTGCTGGCCGAGCAGGTTTTGCGCGCGTTTTGGCCGTTTTTCTCGGTTTTGATGGCTGTTTTGGCCGCCTTGATGCTGGGTCTGCATGATCTTGTGCGGGTCGAGATCGTGTGGGGCGCAGCTGTCGCCGTAGCCATTGCGCTGCTGGTCAGCGCGATCTGGGGGATTCGGCAATTCCACCTGCCATCACGAGCCGAAGCGCTGGCCCGATTGGATGAGACCCTGCCCGGGCGTCCGATTCAGGCATTGATGGATGATCAGGCGATTGGTGCGGGGGATGCGGATTCGGTTGCC
The DNA here is from genome assembly GCF_056535985.1 of Ruegeria sp. AO1. Classification (NCBI taxonomy): domain Bacteria; kingdom Pseudomonadati; phylum Pseudomonadota; class Alphaproteobacteria; order Rhodobacterales; family Roseobacteraceae; genus Ruegeria; species Ruegeria sp. AO1. Next base: position 2,944,802 of record NZ_JBQFJC010000001.1, on the reverse strand, counting down.
CTCTGGCAGGCGCACAAGGCGCGGATGGCGGACCGCGCGGCGCAAGCGCGCGTTGCCAAACCCGACCTCCGACTGGCGTTGCGCGATCCTTACGCCCTGCGCTACGCGGCTTTGCTCGCGTTGGTGGTCGCGGCCCTGTTCGGTTCTTTCTGGCGGATTGGCTCGGTGGCCGAGATGGCGCCCGGAACGGCGGTGGCAGGGCAAGGGCCGACATGGGAAGGCTGGGTCGAACCCCCACGCCATACCGGACTGCCGACGCTCTATCTGGCCGATCAGACCGGCCCCACGCTGTCGATCCCGCAAGGCAGTCGCGTCACCCTGCGTTTCTATGGCGAGGTCGGCGCGCATAGCCTGACCGAAACAAGCTCTCCCCTCGGTGCCGAGGCCGCGACCGAAACTGAGCAGGATTTCACCGTCGCCCGTTCAGGCCAGATGCGCATTGATGGCCCCGCAGGACGGGATTGGATGGTGGACGTCATTCCCGACACCCCGCCGAGCATTGCGGTTGCTGATAAGGCCGAAGCCGAGGCAGGCGGGCAGATGAAGCTGCCCTTTACGGCTTCGGATGACTATGGGATTGTCTCTGGCTCGGCGGTTATCGAGTTGGACATGGCCTCGGTTGATCGTCGCTATGGTCTGACGGCGGACCCGGAACCGCGCGAGGTGATCGAGGTCGAATTGCCAATGCCGATCACCGGTGACCGCGCGGATTTCACCGAAGACCTAATCGAGGATTTCTCGCAGCACCCCTGGGCGCATCTGCCGGTTCGTATCACGTTGATGGCGCGCGACGCCTCGGACCAGGAAAGCGCGTCCGAGCCATATTTGACAGATCTCCCCGCGCGCCGGTTCTTTGATCCTTTGGCCGCTGCGGTGATCGAACAGCGCCGCGATCTGCTCTGGTCGCGGACCAATGCACCGCGAGTGGCTCAGGTGCTGCGGGCGATCTCACACCGGCCCGAGGAATTGTTTCGCTCCGACACCGCCTATCTGCGGCTGCGGGTCACGCTGCGGCGGTTGGAAACCTTCAACGACTACGGTTTGAAGGATAAGCAACAGGCCGAGATCGCGCAGGCCCTTTGGGATCTGGCGGTTTTGATCGAAGACGGTACTCTGGCAGACGCGTTGGAGCGGATGCGCCGGGCGCAGGAGCGCCTGACCGAAGCGATGCAAAATGGTGCCAGCGATGAGGAAATCGCCGAGCTGATGCAGGAACTGCGCGAAGCCACGCAGGATTACCTGAACCAGTTGCAGCGTCTTGCCCAGGAAAACGGCGATAGTGATGAGCGCCAGTCCGGTCAGAACGGCGAAAGCATGCAGATGACGCAGGACGATCTTCAGGCCATGATGGATCGCATCCAGGAATTGATGGAACAGGGCCGCATGGCCGAGGCGCAGCAGGCGCTGGAAGAGTTCCAGCAGATGATGGAGAACATGCGCGTCACCCAAGGCCAAGGGCAGGGTGGTCAATCCGAGGGGCAACAGGCCATGGAAGGCCTGGCCGAGACCCTGCGTGAACAGCAAGGCCTGAGCGATCAGGCATTCCGCGATCTGCAGGAACAGTTCAACCCCGGCGCTCAGGCCGGAGAAAATCAGGGCAATGAAGGCCGCAATGGCGGTCAGGGCCGCGGCGAAAGCCACGAGGGTCAGGGCGGTCAGGGTCAGGGCTCGGATCAGGCGGGCGAAGGCCAACCGGGTGAGGGGTCTTTGGCGGATCGGCAGCAGGCCCTGCGGCAAGAACTGAACCGACAGCAACAGGGTTTGCCCGGTGCAGGCACCCCCGAAGGCGACGCGGCGCGCGATGCGTTGGGCCGCGCAGAAGGTGCCATGGAAGAGGCGGAGGAGGCGCTGCGCGGCAATGATCTGGCCGAAGCGATCGACCGTCAGTCCGAAGCGATGGAGGCCCTACGCGAAGGCATGCGGTCCTTGGGTGAGGCCATGGCGCAGAACCAGCAGAACCAATCCGGACAAGGCACCGAGGAAGGTGAGGCGCAAGCCAACAGCCGCGACCCGCTGGGCCGCAATCCCGGTGCAGCCGGGTCGATCTCAACCGATGATAACCTACTGCAGGGTGAAGACGTCTATCGCCGCGCGCGTGAGTTGCTGGACGAAATCCGCCGTCGGACCGGAGAAACCGACCGGCCCGAGATCGAGCTGGAATACCTCAAGCGTCTGCTGGAACGGTTCTGAGCCGCTATATCGTTTCGGCTTAATCCTGAGACACGAATACCCTGCCACGCTTTCTGCGTTGTCGGGACATTCGTGTCACTTGGTATTTCAGGTAAAACCCGAAACGCTTTATTCCTGCGGCGCGCCTGCCCCGGCCTGCGTCTCAAGCCAGATACGGGCCTGATCAATCAAAGAGACGTAGGAGTCCAGCACCGGATCGGCTTGCGGCACGGCCTCACTGATCTGTTGCGCATTGCCATAGATCAGATACAGGATCACGCCGATGATCAGCATGACGGCAAAACCGCGCACGAAGCCACGGGATTGTTTGGCTGGGGGCGCGTCATCGCCCTCATCGCTCATCATGCCTGAATTGATGGTCTCAACGTCAGGAAGCTCATCCTTTTGGCCCGCATCCTCGGCGGTCTCGGTCGCAGTTGGGCGCTTGATCTGAAACTCGGGTTCGACAGAATCTTCCAGCGCCAGATCTGGTTGCGTCTCAAGGCTGCTGCCTTCCTGAGAGCGCAGCTCCGCCTCACGCGCGGCCTCCTCCTTCAAAATGCTCGCAACGGCAGGGTCGACATTGCCGGTCTTGCCGCTATCGGGCGGAGTCTCATCAACAACCTCAACTTTTGTGTCGGGTTCAGGTGTCGGCTCCGGCTTAGCGTCCGGCTCGGCGGTGGCTTCAGGCGCGTCGGTAGTGGGTGCTGCGTCTTCCGGGTGCTTGGGCTGAAACCACGTCTGGTCACAGGCGGAGCACTGTACATCGCGCCCCTCTTCGGGGATAACCTCGTCCGGCACTTCGTACTGAGCGCCGCAATTCGGACATGTAAGTCTCATACTGCCTCCCCGGCCTGATGTTCGGCCCGATAGTAGTTTTTTCAGGGATGATATTCCGTTAAGACCCAACAGCAAAGGGCGTTTTCGGTTTCATGGGGCAAGTGTCGCCAATTGGACTCGGTGCAGGCATTGAAACCGCAGGCAAGCTCGGGCAAGAAGATCGGCAAAAGAACTGGGGACACCTGTGATCGAGCTGGAAAATGTCAGCTATACCTATGGCGACGGCGCATTGCTGAGCGACGTCTCAGTCAAATTGCAGCCCGGCTCGTTCCATTTCCTGACCGGACCTTCGGGCGCAGGAAAAACCACGTTGCTGAAGCTGTGTTATGGCGCGTTGTTGCCGACCTCGGGTCGGCTGAGCGTGTTTGACGAAGATATCGCGCGTCTGGATCGGGATCAGATGGCCCTGCTGCGGCGCCGGGTCGGGGTTGTGCATCAGGATTGCCAGTTTCTGGATCATATGACGCTGGCTGAAAACGTGGCCCTGCCTTTGATGGTGTCGGGACGTGCCGAGTCGGAAGAGCAGGACAACCTGACCGAGCTTTTGTCCTGGGTTGGGCTAGGGGCTCGGCTTGACGCCCATCCGCCCGAACTGTCGGGTGGTGAACGTCAACGCGCGGCTCTGGCGCGGGCCGTGATCCTGTCGCCCGACGTGGTGCTGGCGGATGAGCCGACCGGCAACGTCGATTGGGAGATGTCGCAACGGCTGCTGCGTCTGCTGATCGAGCTGAACCGCATGGGCAAGACAGTCCTAATCGCTACCCACGATCTGAGCTTGATCCGGGCGGCCAAAAGCCAAGTTCAGGCCCGTGTGTTGCGCATCTCGCAGCGCAAACTACATCTGGCCGGAGCGGACCTATGAGCAATGGCGACATCCGAAACCTGCTGCGCCGGGATACACGCGCGGATCGCGTTGTCCCTCCGACCGGGTACACCGCGCATCTGACCCTGTTTGTCTCGGGCGCAATGGCGTTTCTGGCGGTGTTTGCCCTGGCGCTGTCACTGGCCTCAGGCCGGATCGCAGATCGTTGGGCCTCGGAATTGGCCGGGGCTGCCACCTTGCGTATCAACGCCCCGGCCGAGCAGATGGCGGCACAGACAGAAACCGCGCTGACCGTTCTTGGCCAGACACCTGGCGTCGCCTCGGCCCGCGCGTTGACGGCCGAGGAACAGGCTGCGCTGCTTTCCCCATGGTTTGGGCCGGACTTGCCGATTGAGACACTACCCATACCGCAACTGATTGAAATTGTTGAAGGTGATCCGGGTCTGGATACGGCTGGTCTCCGTCTGCGATTGGGCGCCGAAGTTCCCGGAGCCGTTCTGGATGACCATACCCGTTGGCGCGAGCCCTTAGTGGATGCGGCGATGTCCCTGCGACGGCTGGGCTGGGTCTCGATCCTGCTGATCGGTGGTGCAACCGCGGCTATGATCACGCTGGCGGCAAATGCCTCGCTTGCTGCGAATGCCAGCATCATCGCAGTGCTGCGGCAGGTGGGCGCGCGGGATCGGTTCATCGCCGGCGCATTTGTCCGCCGCTTTACCTACCGCGCCTTCTTTGGCGCATTTGTCGGAACGATGTTGGGGATGACGGGCGTTCTGCTCTTGCCCGACCCCTCGGACGAAGGCGGATTTCTGACCGGAGTAGGGTTTCAGGGGCTTGGCTGGGTGTTGCCCTTGCTGATCCCCGTTCTGGGCGCTGTGGTTGCCTTCTTCGCCACCTGGACCGCCGCCCGCCGCAAGTTGAAGGAGCTTTCCTGATGTCACAGGGCTTTCAATGGATCCGTTCCCTGATCTTCATGATTGTGATCTACGTTTGGATGCTGATCCTTGGAATCGTCTACCTGCCATATGCGATCTTCACGAAACAGGGCGCTTTGCGTGCATGCAAAACCTACGCGCGCAGCACGATGTGGTTGGCGCGATGGATGGTCGGCATAAGATGTGAGGTGCGTGGCACGGTACCCACCGGCGAGGTTGTCATCGGGGCCAAGCACCAGTCTTTCCTTGATATTATCATGATCTTCGACGCCATCCCGCATGGCAAATTCATCATGAAACGAGAGCTTCTCTGGACCCCGGTCATCGGAATGTATGCGCGGCGTTTGGGCTGCATCCCGGTCAATCGCGGCAAGAAGGGTGCGGCTGTGGCCAAAATGGTCAAAGACGTCGCTAAAGAGTTCACCGAACCCGGCCAACTGGTGATCTACCCTCAGGGCACCCGCGTCGCCCCCGGTGTATCCAAACCCTATAAGGTCGGTACGGCGATCCTGTATAGCGGGCTGGGCTTTCCCTGCGTGCCGGTTGCGACCAATGCCGGCGTGTTCTGGCCGCGCAATGGTATCTTGCGCAAACCGGGGTTGGCGATTGTCGATTTCCTCGATCCGATTGAACCGGGCGTCGAACGGGACGCGTTTCTGAGCCGTTTGGAAGATGTGATCGAGACACGCTCAGACGCTTTGATGAAAGAAGTGGGGTTTGATCCGGATGGAGTTCATTGAAGATGTCCCGAGCTTGGAAGCGCTCTATGGCACGCCCGCTGCGCCGTCATTGCGAAAGGTCGCGCACAGCCTGACGCCGCTCTACCGCCAATGGATCATGGCATCGCGCCTATGTGTCCTTAGCACAGTTGGCCCCGAAGGCGTCGATGGCAGCCCACGCGGGGACGATGGGCCCGTAGTTTTAGAGCTTGATCCCAACACGCTGGCAATGCCGGATTGGCGGGGGAACAATCGTCTGGATTCCTTGCGCAATATCGTTCGCGACCCGAGGGTTTCGCTGATGTTTATCGTGCCCGGTTCCAACACTGTGGTCCGCCTGAACGGGACGGCACGCGTATCCGCGGATGAAGGGTTGAGGACCAGGTTCGAAAAACAAGGCAAGCAACCGGCCACCGTGATCGTCATCCAGATTGCCGAGATCTACACCCAATGCGCCCGGGCCTTGCTGCGGGCTGGCACGTGGACCAGCGGCGATCAAAGCAGTGGATTGCCCACGGTTGGCGAGATCCTTGCAGAAGCCTCATCCGGTGAGGAAGGCGGCGCGCAATACGACTCTGAATGGGGCGCGCGCGCCGCAAAGACGATGTGGTAGGCACGGCACCTAGATAGCCTCTGCGCCAATTCTGGCGACCTTTGATATCCAGCGATCGACGCTTCCTGGCTTTGGCTCGCTGGCCCCTGCGAAGTATGTGAACCGCGTTGGCTTGAAGCCGACAAAGCCGAGTATCTGATCGCGGACTTGCCGGATCAGTGCTTGACGGTAGATCAGGCGCATGAACCAGCCGGGCGTGTCCGAGGTCAGGATGACGCGCGCGGTGCGACCCGTCAGCATCGGGGCCGGAAAGCCCAGCTTGGTGGTGTTTCGAGTATCGAAGGTTCGTCCCGGGATGAACATGCGATCAATTAGGCCTTTCAGCTTTGCAGGCAGGCCACCCCACCACATAGGCGCGGTCATAACGAGATGGTCGCTCCATTCGAAATCTTGCAACAGCTTCTCAAGCTCGGGCTCAAGAGGTTTGAACTCGTGATAGTTGCCCTGTCCAAAATCGAGATCGAACTGAAGGTCGCTCAGATGGATCAGGCGGACTTCATGACCGTTCTGGCGCGCAGCGTCGCCGTAGGTTTTCGCAAAAGTACGGGACAGGCTGCTTTCGGCAGGGTGTCCGTCGAGAATCAGGATTTTCTTGGCATGCATGGGATGTCTCCTAAAAATGACCGTGGTCAGTTTGTAAGTATAGAAATGACCGTGGTCAATATAAAATTTGACCACGGTCAAAAAACATGCAATCTGGCCTCATGCAGAAGACAGTTCAGAAACGCACATTGAAAACCCGCGCCCGCCTGATGGCGGTGTCGGAAGAGTTGATTCAGAAAAGCGGGTATGAGGGCCTTCGGGTGGAAGAGGTGGTGCAAACGGCCGGTGTCGCCAAGGGCACTTTCTTTGCGCATTTCCGCGACAAGGACGCGTTAATGGAGATCCTGATCGCGGACAGATTGAATGCCTGTCTGGATCAGGCCGAGGCAGGGCCATCGCCCAAAACCGTCAAACAGATTATCGCTGCCTTGGAACCGGTCCACAGTTTCATGATGTCCGAGCGGTATGTTTTCGATCTGCTGATCCGGTATTCCGGCGCAACCGCCATCGCGGATGTTGGGCCGATCGCTTACTGCTTTGAGCGGTATTTCCGGGTGGTGATGATGTGGTTGGACGCAGTCGAGATGCGCAAGGATGTTCCGTCCGAGCTTTTGGCTGAAGGTGTGCAGGCCTTTGCGATACAGGCCATGTCACTGAGGTTCTGCGCGTTGCATTCGGCGACAACCTTCACCGACAGGCTTGAAACTTACCTGAATGCCTGGCTGACCCCGACAGGCTGATTGCTGCCGGGGTCAGAGAGCTTTAGCTATGAATTGGGCCGTCACCACAGGCCAGAGCGGCCTCACGCACGGCTTCCGAATAGGTCGGGTGGGCGTGGCAGGTCAGCGCCAGATCTTCGGCTGACGCGCCGAACTCCATCGCGACGCAAACCTCGTGGATCAGATCACCCGCGGCGGGGCCAATGATATGCGCACCCAGAATCCGGTCGGTTTCCTTGTCGGCCAGAATCTTGACGAATCCGTCAGAGGCAAAGTTGGCCTTGGCCCGGCCATTGCCCATGAACATGAACTTGCCGACCTTGTAGGCGCGGCCCTGTTCTTTCAGTGTCGCCTCGGTTTCACCCACATTGGCAACTTCGGGCCAGGTGTAGATCACGCCGGGGATGACGCCGTAGTTTACGTGGCCGCGCTTGCCTGCCACCTGCTCGGCTGCGGCCATACCTTCGTCTTCGGCCTTGTGCGCCAGCATCGGGCCTTCGGTGACGTCTCCAATCGCGTAGATGCCCGGCACGTTGGTCTGCCAGTCCGCGCCGACCTTGATCTGACCGCGCGGCGTCATCTCGACACCCAGCGCATCCAGCCCCAATCCGTCCGAGTATGGCTTGCGACCGGTGGCGACCAGGACGGTATCGGCTTCAATCACATGTTCACTGTCATCCTTGAGTAGCTTGTAGGTGACTTTCGCTTTGGTTTTCGACGCTTCGGTCTTTTGTACCGCCGCACCCATCACAAAGTTCAGGCCCTGTTTCTTGAGGATACGCTGGAAGGTCTTCTGTACCTCGGGGTCCATGCCCGGCGTGATCTCCTTGAGGAATTCGATCACCGTCACTTCAGCACCCAGACGGCTGTAGACCGACCCCAGTTCCAGACCTATCACACCGGCACCAATCACCACCATCTTCTTCGGGATCTTCCCCAGCGATAGCGCCCCGGTCGAGGTCACAACGACCTTCTCGTCAACTTCAACGCCCGGCAGGGCCGACGGCTCGGAGCCTGATGCGATGATGATGTTCTTGGTGTCGTGAACCTCATCACCCACTTTGACCTTGCCGGCAGCCGGGATCGACCCCCAGCCTTTCAGCCAGTCGATCTTGTTCTTTTTGAACAGGAACTCGATGCCCTTGGTGTTGCCCTCGATCACCTCATCCTTGTAGGCCTGCATCTGTTTCCAGTCGACGGATGGAGATTTGCCCTTCAGGCCCATCTTGGCAAAGTTATGCTCGGCCTCGTGCAGTTGATGAGAGGCATGCAACAGCGCTTTGGACGGGATGCAGCCCACGTTCAGGCAGGTGCCGCCCAGCGTCTCACGCCCTTCGACAACGGCAGTTTTCAGACCCAGCTGGGCGCAGCGGATGGCGCAGACATAGCCGCCGGGACCGGCTCCAATTACGATGACGTCATAGCTGGACATTGAGGGCACTCCTTGGTGTGTCTTGGCCGCATCCTGGCGCGGCGTACTAAGCTATAGGGCTAGCAGGTAAAGGTAGATCGTCGCAAGAAACCCAGCCATCCACACGATAGTGCGCAGGAAGGGAACCGGGATTGCGAAGGCGTAGACCGGAACGAAAACGACACGCGCGATCAGAAAAATCTGCGCGGCTAGCAGCGATCCGGAGGTGAAGGCGTCCTTGGCGGACAGGATCAGAACGGCAGGGGCAAACAGGGCCATGGCGACGACCGAATTGGTCAGAGCCCGCTCGACCCGGCCCGCAACGCCGGTCAGGGCGGGCATATCATCTCGTGCGCCACCCAATGTCATCAACCCGACCTGCGACATGGCTGTCAGCACATTCAGCAAAACCACTACGACGATCAGAAGGCCGTACAGAGCAAGAATGGAAAGTTCGGAAGACATGACGAGTATCCTTTTTCAACCAGAGTCCGTTTGTCGGTTAGCATTCTCTGACATCAATAGCAGGCGCGCTTCACGTGTATTTGCGGGACTGTGTGCGGGGTGGTCCCGCACACAGCAGAGTTTTTACGGTAAGACCGGGTCCAGAAGTTTCACCTGGATATGGGCGACCCCACCGCGTTCGAGATGCATGGCCAGTTCTTCCGAGTCGAAGAAAGCGCGGGCTTTTTGTATGTCATCCACTTCGAACATGGCGATGGCGTGATCCTTTTGATCGGGGTCACGCCAGACATGCAGGTCGTGGATACCGGCGGCCTGGCGCATCGCGATGTCTTCGCGAAACACCTTCAGCCAGGCATCAAAGTCGGCCACATCGGCTTGCCACAGAACATGCGTTGCCATGATTACAGATCCATCAGTAGGCGGCGCGGGTCTTCCAGCGCCTCTTTCACGCGGACAAGGAAGGTCACCGCGCCTTTGCCGTCAACGATCCGGTGGTCGTAAGACAGCGCCAGATACATCATCGGACGGATCACAACCTGACCGTTGATCGCCATCGGGCGGTCCTGGATCTTGTGCATGCCCAGAATACCCGATTGCGGGGGGTTCAGGATCGGCGAGGACATCAGCGAGCCATAGACACCACCATTCGAGATGGTGAAGGTGCCGCCTTGCATCTCGGCCATGCTCAGCTTGCCGTCACGGGCGCGTTTGCCTTTCTCGGCGATGGCCTTTTCGATCGCTGCAAAAGACATCGAGTCTGCATCGCGGATGACCGGAACAACCAGACCTGTGGGTGTACCGGCGGCGACACCCATGTGGACGAAGTTCTTGTAGACGATGTCGGTGCCGTCGATCTCGGCATTCACCTCGGGCACTTCTTTCAGCGCATGGCAGCAGGCCTTGGTGAAGAAGGACATAAAGCCCAGACGTACGCCGTGCTTCTTTTCGAACTGGTCCTTGTACTGGCTGCGCAGGGCCATCACCTCGGTCATGTCCACCTCGTTATAGGTGGTCAGCATGGCAGCGGTGTTCTGGCTGTCTTTCAGGCGCTTGGCGATGGTCTGGCGCAGGCGGGTCATCTTGACCCGTTCCTCGCGCGCGGCGTCATCGGCGGCCACAGGCGCGCGCGGCACAGGTGCCGGAGCCGGAGCGGCAGCAGGCGCGGGTGCAGCAGCCGTTGCCACGGCGCGGGCCACGTCTTCTTTCATGATGCGGCCATCACGTCCGGTGCCAGAGACTTGAGTGGCGGACATACCGGCCTCGGCCATGGCTTTCTCTGCCGACGGAGCGTTGGCGACATCCTTGCCGGTTGCTGCTGCAGCCGGAGTTGCCGCGGCGGCAGGGGCGGGTGCTGGGGTGGCGCCTGCGCCTGAGCCCGAGATCACGGCCAATTTGGCTGAGGCATCCACAGTTGTGCCTTCGGGCGCAACGATTTCCGCCAGAACGCCAGCGGCAGGGGCGGGAACCTCGACCGAGACCTTGTCGGTCTCCAGCTCACACAGCATCTCGTCCTGCGCGACCGCGTCGCCAACCTGTTTGAACCAGGTCGAGACGGTGGCTTCGGTGACCGATTCACCCAGTGTGGGCACCATCACTTCAACACTGCCACCCGACGCTGCCGGAGCGGCCGCAGGGGCGGGCGCTGCTGCTGCCGGAGCAGGGGCCGCGCCTTCGCCTTCGGCGATGGTCGCCAGCAGGGCGTCGACGCCCACGGTCTCACCTTCGGCGGCAACAATCTCGCCCATGACGCCAGCGGCGGGGGCGGGGACTTCGACCGTCACCTTATCGGTTTCAAGCTCACAGAGCATCTCATCCACGGCCACGGCATCACCGGGTTTCTTGAACCAGGTCGCAACCGTGGCTTCGGTAACAGACTCGCCTAGCGTGGGAACACGAACTTCAATGGTCATCGTTTACTTTCCTTCGAGGCTCAGCGCTTCGTTCACGAGCGCTTCTTGTTGAGCTTTGTGTTGGCTGGCCAGACCCGTCGCAGGCGAGGCCGAGGTTGCGCGGCCGACATAGCGCGGCCGTGTATGTTTGGCGCCGATACGGGTCAGCACCCATTCGATATTTGGCTCGATGAAGGTCCAGGCGCCCTGGTTCTTGGGCTCTTCCTGACACCAGACGATTTCGGCCCCTTTGAAACGCTCAAGCTCGTTGATCAGCGAATGCGCCGGGAACGGGTAATACTGCTCGATCCGCATCAGGTAGACGTCGTCGATACCACGGGCGTCGCGTTCCTCCAGCAGGTCGTAGTAGACCTTGCCGGAACACAGAACCACGCGCTTGATCTTGTCGTCCGCGGCCAGCTTGGTGTCCGAGTTGCCCTGTTGCGCATCGTCCCACAGCACCCGGTGGAAGCTGGAGCCGGTGGTGAAATCCTCAGCCGTACTGACCGCCAGCTTGTGACGCAGCAACGATTTAGGGGTCACCAGGATCAGCGGTTTACGGAAGGTACGATGCAGCTGGCGGCGCAGGATGTGGAAATAGTTCGCTGGTGTCGTGCAGTTCGCCACGATCCAGTTGTCCTGACCACACATCTGCAGGAACCGCTCCAAACGCGCCGAACTGTGTTCGGGGCCTTGCCCTTCGAACCCGTGCGGCAGCAGCGTCACCAGACCGGACATCCGCAGCCATTTGCTTTCACCCGAGCTGATGAACTGGTCGAACATGATCTGCGCCCCGTTGGCAAAGTCACCAAACTGCGCCTCCCACAGGACTAGAGCGTTGGGCTCAGCCAACGAGTAGCCGTATTCAAAACCCAGAACCGCATATTCAGACAGCATCGAGTCGATCACTTCGTAGTGCGACTGACCCTCGCGGATGTTGTTCAGCGGATAAAACCGCTCTTCCGTTTCCTGATGGACAAAGCCCGAGTGACGTTGACTGAACGTCCCGCGCGTCGCGTCCTGACCGGACAGTCGAACCGGAAAGCCCTCAGTCAGCAACGAGCCAAAGGCCAGCGCTTCACCTGTGGCCCAGTCAAAACCCTTGCCACTGTCGAACATCTGTTTCTTGTGGTCCAGCAGGCGCGCAACGGTTTTGTGTACCGCAATATCCGCAGGGGCGTGGGTCAGCGCGTTGCCGATCTCGGCCAGAGTCGCCGGGGCGATGGCGGTTTCGCCGCGCACGTAGTCCTCTTTGTTCTTGTCCAGATGCGACCAGCGCCCGTCCAGCCAGTCGGCCTTGTTGGGTTTATAGTCTTTGCCGGCCTCGAACTCATCATTCAGATGGGCCTGGAAGGCGGCCTTCATATCCTCGATCTCACCTTCGGGGATCAGGCCGTCTTTGACCAGACGCTCGGTATAGAGCGACAGAGTGGTCTTATGCGTCTTGATCTTCTTGTACATGATCGGGTTGGTGAACATGGGCTCATCGCCCTCGTTGTGACCAAACCGGCGGTAGCAGAAGATGTCGATGACCACGTCCTTGTGGAACTTCTGGCGGAACTCGGTCGCGACTTTGGCGGCGTGAACAACCGCCTCGGGGTCGTCGCCGTTCACGTGGAAGATCGGTGCCTCAACCATCAGCGCGATATCGGTCGGATAGGGGCTGGAGCGCGAGAAGTGCGGCGCGGTGGTAAAGCCGATCTGGTTGTTCACCACAATATGCATAGTGCCGCCGGTTTTGTGGCCCTTGAGGCCGGACAGGCCAAACCCTTCTGCGACCACACCCTGACCGGCAAAGGCCGCATCCCCGTGCAGCAGGATGCCCATCACCTTTGTGCGGTCGGTGTCGTTCAACTGATCCTGCTTGGCGCGGACCTTGCCCAGAACCACCGGGTTTACCGCTTCTAGGTGCGAGGGGTTGGCAGTAAGCGATAGGTGGACGCTGTTGCCGTCAAACTCGCGGTCGCTGGAGGCACCGAGATGATATTTCACGTCGCCAGAGCCATCCACATCTTCAGGCTTAAAGCTGCCGCCCTGGAACTCATTGAAAATCGCGCGGTAGGGTTTGCCCATCACGTTGGCCAGGATGTTCAAACGGCCTCTGTGCGGCATGCCGATGACAATGTCACTGACGCCCAGTGCACCACCGCGTTTGATAATCTGCTCCATTGCCGGGATCAGGCTTTCGCCACCATCCAGACCGAACCGTTTGGTGCCCATGTATTTGACATGCAGGAATTTCTCGAAACCCTCGGCCTCGACCATCTTGTTCAGGATCGCCTTACGGCCTTCCTTGGTAAAGGCGATTTCCTTGCCGTAACCTTCGATCCGCTCCTTCAGCCAGGCGGCTTGTTCCGGGTCTGAGATATGCATGTATTGCAGCGCGAAGGTGCCGCAGTAGGTACGCTTCACGATCTCGACGATCTGCCGCATCGACGCCATCTGAAGGCCCAGAACATTGTCGATAAAGATCGGCCGGTCCATGTCGGCTTCGGTAAAGCCATAGGTCTTCGGATCGAGTTCCGGATGTGTGCTGGCCGCGCGCATACCCAGCGGGTCCAGATCGGCGGCCAGATGGCCCCGGATTCGGTAGGCCCGGATCAGCATCAACGCCCGCAAGCTGTCCAGCACGGCGCGCTTGATCTGGTCATCGCTGACCTCTACGCCCTTGTCTGCCGCTTTTTCCTTGATCTTCTTGCCTGCCGCCTTGGCGTCAATCTCGGCCCACTCACCGGTCAGCGCCCCAGTCAGATCATCCGCAGGCATCGGCGGCCAGTCGGTTCGCGCCCAGGATGGCCCCTCGGCTTCGCGCTGAACGTCCGGAGAAGCGTCACCCATCGCCTTGAAGAACTCGGCCCAGGCGGCATCCACCGCGCCGGGGTTCTTGGTGTATTGGGCATAGAGCTGCTCCAGATACTCGGCATTGTGGCCTTGCATAAAGCTTGAGGCATGGAACGCGGAATTGGGCGTATGTTCGGTCATTGGGCTACCTCATATGGGTTGGGACCGTATTGGTTGGTGCCTGGTTGAGACGGGCGGGTCAGCCACCACAGAACCAGGAGGGGCGACACAAACAAAACAAGCAGTGTCGGAATGACGATCAGCAGAGTGGCACGTGTGAACAGAATGTCCAGATTGCCGCCATGCTGGAAACTCGAGGCAAGGCCGATGCCGAAGATCAGAACCGCGAAGGCCCCGAGGATCAGCAGGATCGGCAACAGAGCGTAAAGCCCACTGCGCCCGGAATCGTGCATCCGCCGCCATGCGACGGCCAGATGCGGGAAGAACACAATCAGGCTGACGATGCTTTGCACCGGTTGACGGGACGTGGCGGTTACGGATTTCACGCCATCCCCCTCGGTCACGGAGACCTGAGTGAAGAACTGCGCATCAATGATCCCGGCGATGATGCTCCAGATCACGATGAACAGGAAAAAGAACCAGTATTCGGGCCGTGAGGCGCGACCCGAGAAGGTGAAGAACTTGGAAAAACAAGTGCGGATGGCGTCGGAGAAGGTCATTGCAGTCAATTCACCCCCTTGCGTCGTCACATGAAAAAGAAACGATCAGCGCACGCTCCCTTCCGCGATTGGCTGAGAAAACGGCCCTTTCGCTGCCTATCAAATCGCAAACATAACCAACGCGTTGCACTATTTCATCCTTGGTGGATTCTTTGTTTGCGCGAAAGCGGAACTGGTATTTTTTGCTCCCCGATACCTCGAGGTCAAAAAAACCTTTTGCCTTGGCAACGTTGTGTATGCCGCAAGCCTCGTCCTGAATAAACTGACCCTCACTGGACCAGCCAATTCGAACTTCACATTCCATTGCTTTGGCTTGCCCAGCGGTAGAAAATGCGAACATCGCAGTCGCGAACAAACACCACAGCCAAGCTAAAGATGAGAAGGATGGACGCAACGCGCCCACCCTTTTTTCGGGCGCCGCCCTTAGAGCGTATGCCCGGCAGTTGATCATTTACCCAATCGCTTCCAGCACGGCCTCACCCAGCGTTGCCGGGCTTTCTGCCACAACGATACCGGCCGAGCGCATGGCTTCGATCTTGTCCTCGGCGCCGCCTTTGCCGCCCGCGACAATCGCGCCTGCATGGCCCATGCGGCGTCCCGGAGGGGCTGTGCGGCCTGCGATGAAACCGGCAACCGGCTTCTTGCGGCCCTTCTTGGCCTCATCCGCCAGGAACTGTGCGGCTTCTTCTTCGGCCGAGCCACCGATCTCACCGATCATGATGATCGAGTGGGTCTCGTCATCCGCCAGGAACCATTCCAGCACGTCGATATGCTCGGTGCCTTTGATCGGGTCGCCGCCGATACCAACGCACGTGGACTGGCCCAGACCCACATCGGTGGTCTGCTTGACGGCCTCATAGGTAAGAGTGCCCGAACGGGACACAACGCCGACCGAGCCACGCTTGTGGATGTGGCCGGGCATGATGCCGATCTTGCAGGCGTCAGGTGTGATGACGCCGGGGCAGTTCGGGCCGATCAGGCGCGATTTGCTACCTTCCAGCGCGCGCTTCACCTTCATCATGTCCAGAACCGGGATGCCTTCGGTGATGCAGACGATCACTTCCATCTCGGCATCAATCGCTTCGAGGATCGAGTCAGCCGCGAAAGGCGGCGGAACATAGATCACCGAGGCATTGGCTTCGGTCACATGCTTGGCCTCGTGGACCGAGTTGAACACGGGCAGGCTCAGATGCTCCATCCCGCCTTTGCCGGGGGTCACGCCGCCGACCATCTTGGTGCCGTAGGCGATGGCCTGTTCAGAGTGGAATGTGCCCTGCGAGCCGGTGAAGCCCTGACAGATCACTTTGGTATTTTCGTCGATGAGGACTGCCATTTGGCGTTCTCCTATTTTAGGCGGGCCAAGGCCTGCCAGAATTCTTCGGAAAAGTGGGGCGAAACCCACTCCACGGAATTGGGCTTAGCCTTTCACAGCTTTCACGATCTTCTCGGCACCGTCTTTCAGGTTGTCCGCTGCGATCACGTCCAGGCCAGAGGTGTTGATGATCTCTTTGCCCTTCTCGACATTCGTGCCTTCCAGACGCACGACCAGCGGAACCTGCAGGCCGACCTCTTTCACCGCGGCGACTACGCCCTCGGCGATGACGTCGCAGCGCATGATGCCGCCGAAGATGTTGACTAGAATGCCTTTGACGTTCGGGTCCGATGTGATGATCTTGAACGCCTCGGTCACTTTCTCTTTGGTCGCGCCACCGCCCACGTCGAGGAAGTTGGCAGGCTCGGCGCCATACAGCTTGATGATGTCCATGGTCGCCATCGCCAGACCAGCACCGTTGACCATGCAGCCGATCTCACCATCCAAAGCGATGTAGTTCAGGTCGTACTTGGAGGCTTCGAGTTCCTTGGGGTCTTCCTCGGTCTCGTCGCGCAGCTCGGCGATGTCTGGGTGGCGGTAAACCGCGTTGCCGTCAAAGCCCAGCTTGGCGTCCAGCACCTTGAGTTCGCCGCTGTCTGAGACGATCAGCGGGTTTATCTCCAGCATCTCCATGTCCTTCTCAACGAAGGCTTTGTAGAGGATGCCCATCAGGCGCACGCATTGCTTGACCTGCGCGCCTTCCAGACCCAGCGAGAACGCGATGCGGCGGCCGTGATAGGCCTGATAGCCGGTTACAGGGTCCACCGAGAAGGACAGGATTTTTTCGGGCGTGGACGCGGCCACTTCTTCGATATCCATGCCACCTTCGGTCGAGCAGACAAAAGAGATGCGGCTGGTCTGGCGATCCACCAGCAGGGCCAGGTACAGTTCACGCTCAATGCCGGAACCGGCTTCGATATAGATGCGGTTGACCTGCTTGCCCGCGGGGCCAGTCTGGTGGGTGACAAGAGTGCGACCCAGCATCTTCTTTGCTTCCTCGGCTGCTTCTTCCACCGACTTGGTCAGACGGACACCGCCTTTTTCACCTGCGTCTGCCTCTTTGAAGCTGCCCTTGCCACGTCCACCTGCATGGATCTGGGCCTTAACAACCCAAAGAGGGCCGTCCAGTTCACCGGCTGCGGTTTTGGCTTCCTCGGCGCGCAGAACCGCGCGACCGTCGGAGACCGGAGCGCCATAGCTGCGAAGAAGCGCCTTGGCTTGGTATTCGTGAATGTTCATCGAAATTGTCCCGTCTGACTACGATTAAACCGATATAGAGGTGTCTAGGGCGCAATTATAAAGGCTTTTTTGACCTCGGAGTGGTTTTTAGTGAAGATTTTTTCGATTTGTGATCACAGTATTTTAGGGTGTGATCACAAAATTCAACGGATTGACGTTTGATTCGAATCCACGTCGAAGGGAGTTTCAAAACCGCTTCAAAATAGGCGGTTGCGACGTTTGCCCTAACATTCCAGGCGGCGGATTAGTGACGTAATGGGCCCGCCGCATAAAAAAACCGGCCCCATTTAGGGCCGATTCTGAGATTGAGTCTTAGAGCGCTTAAGCCAGCGAGCCGTCGATACCTTTGCAAGCCTCAATCAGACCTTTGACGGCGTTGACCGAGTTTTCAAAGCCCGCTTGTTCGTCTTCGTTCAGCTTGATGTCGACGATACGCTCGATGCCGCCGGCGCCGATGACAGTCGGAACGCCGACATACATGCCGTCAACGCCGAACTCGCCGTTGCAATAGGCCGCGCAAGGCAGAACGCGCTTCTGATCTTTCAGGTAGGCTTCAGCCATTTCGATCGCCGAGGTCGCAGGCGCATAGAAGGCCGAGCCAGTTTTCAGCAGGCCAACGATCTCGGCGCCGCCGTCACGGGTGCGCTGAACGATTGCGTCCAGTTTCTCTTGCGTGGTCCAGCCCATCTCGACCAGATCGGGCAGTGGGATACCGGCGACGGTCGAATAGCGCACCGACGGCACCATTGTGTCGCCGTGGCCGCCCAGAACAAAGGCGGTGACGTCGCGCATCGAGACTTTGAACTCTTCCGAAAGGAAGTGTGCGAAACGGGCCGAATCCAGAACGCCCGCCATGCCGCAGACCTTGTTGTGCGGCAGGCCCGAGAATTCGCGCAGAGCCCAAACCATCGCGTCCAGCGGGTTGGTGATGCAGATCACGAATGCGTCGGGCGCGTGAGCTGCGATGCCTTCGCCGACCGATTTCATGACTTTCAGGTTGATGCCCAGCAGGTCATCGCGGCTCATCCCCGGTTTACGGGCGACACCTGCGGTGACGATGCACACGTCTGCGCCTGCGATGTCCGCATAGTCGCTAGAACCTGACATTGCGGCGTCAAAGCCTTCGGACGGGCCGGACTCGGCGATGTCGAGCGCCTTGCCCTGAGGCAGTCCGTCAGCGATGTCAAAAAGGACGACGTCACCGAGTTCTTTGACAGCTGCAAGATGCGCAAGCGTGCCGCCGATGTTCCCAGCGCCGATCAGCGCAATCTTGGGTCTGGCCATTTGGAATATCTCCGGTCGGTATTGAAATCGCGGGTTTGCTAGTCGTTAAATGGCATTTGCGCAAGGGTCCTGCGGCGCGGCATGCCACCGCATACCGTTTGCCATCCCCAATCCGGTTGCGCTAAACCGCCTGTGAATCAAGCCAATTCCCGGGACGCTGCATGTTTGAATTGAACCTGATGTTTTTTGCAGTCGCGATCCCGGCGGTGATTTTTGCAGGCATCTCGAAGGGTGGGTTCGGCTCGGGCGTTGCCTTTGCATCGTCGTCGATTCTGGCTTTGATCCTGACACCGGGGCAGGCGCTGGCTCTGATGCTTCCGATCCTCATGGTGATCGACGTAGCCACGCTGGGCCCCTATTGGAAACGCTGGAGCTGGCCAGATTCGCGTCTGCTGATCCTGGGCGCGGTTCCGGGTGTTCTGCTGGGCACCTGGCTATACCGCGTAACGGATGACGACCTGCTGCGCCTGCTGATCGGAGGGATCTCGATCGGGTTTGTGATCTGGCACGTCGCCCAAAGCAAAGGTTGGATTCGCGGTTTCACCCGCCGGTTGCCTGCGTCTGCAGGTCTGTTCGCGGGGCTTGTCGCCGGGTTTACCAGCTTTGTCAGCCATGCAGGAGGTCCACCGGCTGCCGTCTATCTGTTGTCCCAGCGCCTGTCGAAGACCGAGTTTCAGGCCTCGACCGTTTTGGTGTTCTGGGTGATCAACGCCGCGAAATTCGTGCCCTATGCCTATCTTGGCCTGTTCACATGGCACACGGCGCTGGCGGATCTTCTGCTGACCCCGTTCGCCATATTGGGGGCCTGGTTGGGTGTCCGGGCGCATTTCATGCTGTCCGAACGCCTGTTCTTTGGCATCGCCTATGTGTTGCTGACCCTGACCGGAGGCAAGCTGATCTGGGACGCACTGACTTAGGTGTTTGGCGGCAGGACATCGGCCATCTGCTCATAGGCCCGCCCCGAGGCTACAAGGCAGGTCATTCCGTCCGGCAGGGTCACCGTGATCGTCCAGCTGCCAGATTGGTCCGAGGCAAACAGCTCCATCACCGCACACTGACGGGCAATGCCGATCCCCCGACGCGTTTCGCCATAGGCTTCCGTAAGGCGCTGCAACACATCGGCCCGAGGGGCGCAGTTGCGGGCCTGCGCCTGAACCTGTTGCGCCGCGAGGACCATGATTCCCAGCCCGATTGTCATCTTCAAAACTGTCTTTTTCATCTCTGACCCCATCTGTCACCAGTCGTTCCAAGCCTGCGGGCAAGAGGGCGATATTGCGTTAAAGCAAAGAGCGTTGCGTCACTAATGCTGCGTTGCGGCGATTTTTACCTTGAACTTTCCTGAGAAAAATGCCCCTTTCTGCGCAACATTATTACAACGGGAGAGGCCAATGCACCCGCGTCAGCGCCCTTATCGCTCGGTTCTATACATCCCCGGTTCGCGTGACCGGGCCTTGGACAAGGCCCGCACCTTGCCGGTTGATGCCATTATCTTCGATCTCGAAGACGCGGTGGCCGCCGACGAAAAGGCCAATGCACGCGAGACCCTCAAGGCGGCGCTTGCCGCTGGCGGATACGGCCCTCGGGTCAAGATCGTGCGCATCAACGGGCTGGATACTCCGTGGGGTGCAGACGACGCGAAAGCCGTGCGCGAGATGGATGCGGATGCTGTTCTGTTGCCGAAGGTGAACTCGGCTGCAGATGTGGATGCTTTGGCCGCGATCACCGGGGACCTGCCGATCTGGGCGATGATGGAGACCCCGCGCGGTATGCTGAACGCAGCCGAGATTGCAGCGCATCCGCTGATGGCGGGCTTTGTGATGGGGACAAACGATCTGGCCAAGGACCTGCAAACGCGTTTCCGTCCGGACCGTCTGCCGCTGATGACCTCGCTTGGTCTATGCCTGCTTGCGGCCAAGGCCGAGGGGCTGATCATCGTTGACGGCGTCTACAACGCCTTCAAGGACACCGATGGTTTGGCGGCGGAATGCGAACAGGGCCGCGATATGGGCTTTGATGGCAAGACTCTGATCCACCCGGCGCAGATTGAGGTCACCAATGCAGCCTTCGCTCCGTCGGATGACGAGATAGACCTCGCCCGCCGCCAGATCAGCGCGTTTGAGGAAACCGAGGCGCAAGGGCAGGGTGTTGCCGTTGTCGACGGTAAGATCGTCGAAAACCTGCATGTTGTAACTGCCCGCGAAATTCTGGCAAAAGCGGA
The DNA here is from genome assembly GCF_056535985.1 of Ruegeria sp. AO1. Classification (NCBI taxonomy): domain Bacteria; kingdom Pseudomonadati; phylum Pseudomonadota; class Alphaproteobacteria; order Rhodobacterales; family Roseobacteraceae; genus Ruegeria; species Ruegeria sp. AO1. The sequence continues at coordinate 2,924,042 of NZ_JBQFJC010000001.1, read as the reverse complement.
GGCGATTTCAGCTTTGCAAGCGGGGTAAGCCAGCATGGGCTTTGTTCTTCTGATCCTTGGTGTGGCGCTATGGTGGGCCGCACATCTGTTCAAACGCGTCCTGCCTGCGCAGCGCGCGGCCATTGGCGATGGCGGCAAGGGGGCTGTGGCGCTCGCGCTGGTGGCCGCGATTCTGCTGATGATCTTCGGCTACCGCATGACCGAGTTCATCTATGTCTGGGCACCGCCAAGCTTCATGACCCATATCAACAACCTGTTGGTGCTGATCGCGATCTACATGATGAGCCCAGCCCCCAAAAAAGGCCGTCTGCTGCATAAGCTGCGCCATCCGATGCTGGGCGGGTTCAAGCTATGGGCCTTTGCGCATCTGCTGGTGAACGGCGATTTGGCCTCGATCATCTTGTTCGGCGGGCTTTTGGCCTGGGCCGTGGTCGAAGTGATCGTGATCAACAAATCCGAACCCGACTGGACCCCTGGCGAACCCGGCACCTATGGCATGGACGCGATGTTCTTTGTTGCCTCGATCGTGCTGCTGGGTGTGATCGGCTATATCCACGGGCTGGTCGGCCCGTCTCCATTCGGATGATAAGGACCTGTACGAATGGCAAAACTCTATCGCCTCCTGACCGAGGAGGACACCTCGGCCTTCTGTCACAAGGTGTCGGACGCCTTGGCAAAAGGGTGGGAGCTCTATGGCGATCCCTCCTACGCCTTCGATCAGGCCAACAACGTCATGCGGTGCGCGCAGGCCGTGACCAAAGAGGTCGACGCGGACTATTCACCTGAGATGAAACTGGGGCAGCAATAATGGCAAAAACCAATCCGGGCCGCTTTTTTGAGGACTATTCCGTCGGGCAGGTGCTGCCGCACGCTGTCCCTCGCACCGTGACGGAGGGAGAGCGTGGCCTCTACCATGCGCTCTATCCTGCGCGCCATGCGCTGTATTCCTCGGATGAGTTCGCGCGGTCCTGTGGTTTGCAGGAAAGCCCGATTGATGATCTGGCGGCCTTCCACGTGGTGTTCGGCAAAACGGTGCCCGATATCTCGCTGAACGCAGTGGCCAATCTGGGATATGCCGAAGGGCGTTGGCTGTTACCGGTTCATGCGGGCGATACGCTGCGGTCGGTGTCCGAGGTGATCGGGGTCAAGCAGAACTCGAACGGCAAGACTGGCGTGGTCTGGGTGCGGACGCGTGGTCTGAACCAGTTGGACGAAGTGGTCATGGAATATGTCCGCTGGGTGATGGTGCGCAAGGCAAACCCGGATGCGCCAGCACCGGAAACACTCGTGCCCAAGTTGAAGAAAGTGCTGGAGCCAAGCGATTTGGTCATCCCCGAGGGGCTTGATTTCTCGAATTACGATTTCACCCTGGCGGGTGAGCCGCATCGTTGGGGGGACTATGAGATCGGTGAAACCATCGACCATGTGGACGGCGTGACAGTGGAAGAGGCCGAGCATATGCTGGCTACGCGCCTGTGGCAGAACACGGCCAAGGTGCATTTTGACCTGACCTTCCGCCCCGAAGGCCGCCTGATTTATGGCGGTCACGTGATCTCGATGGCGCGGGCTTTGTCGTTCAACGGTCTGGCCAATGCGCAGATGATCGTGGGTCTGAATGGCGGCGCACATGCCAACCCCTGTTTCGCAGGAGACACGATCAAGGCGTGGTCCGAGGTTCTGGACAAGGCTGAAACCGACGTGCCCGGGGTCGGAGCGATCCGCCTGCGCCTGGTGGCGACCAAAGGCGGCGCGCCGTTCGAGCTGCGCGGTGAAGACGGAAAATACACGTCGGACGTGCTGCTGGACCTCGACTATTGGGCCTTGATGCCGATCTAAAGCGTTTCGGGTTTACCTGAATCATCAAGTGACACGAATGTCCCGAGAACGCTGCAAGCGTGGCAGGGTATTCTTGTCACAGGTATAACCCGAAACGCTAAAATCGGGTTACAGTGATGTGAACACAGCGCCCGCAATCCGTGCTAGGGTGGCGGCATGTTGCTGCGTTTTCTCACCCTTTTCCTGTGCCTTACACGCCCCGCCGTGGCCTGTGATTTGGCGCTAGCCTTGGCGGTGGATGTCTCTGGCTCTGTCGATAGCAGCGAATATCGCATTCAGATGGATGGCCTTGCCGCAGGACTGCGTGACCCCGTGGTGTCCGAGGCCTTGGTACGCGGTCAGGCACAGGTGATGCTGGTGCAATGGACGGGCGAATCCCGCCAGCGGGTGACGATCCCGTGGACGAAAATCGACAGCTTTATCGCTCTGGAGAAGTTCGCTGATCAAGTTGCACAGGACCCAAGGGTCTGGCGAAACTTCTCAACCGCGATCGGAGAAGCTTTAGAGGCCACCCTGCTGCGGTTTGACGAAGTGGCAGAGTGCAGGCGACTGCTGATTGATATCTCGGGAGACGGAGTTTCCAACGAAGGGATTGAGCCGACGCAGATTCATGGCCTTCTGAAAGATCGAGGCGTGACGGTAAACGCAATTGCCATCGAAGAAAGCGAACCGGATCTGACGGCCTACTTCTTTGAGAACGTCATCTTCGGAGAGGGGGCGTTTGTCGTGTCGGCTTCGGGTTTTGCTGATTACCCGGAGCGCATACGAAAAAAGTTGCTGCGCGAGGTGACGCAGCAATCTGCCGGTTTTCGATGATCTGTAGGGATTCGTGATCACAATGCTTCTGCGTTGAAAACGCTAACATAGAATGATCGCATTGTATTTTGTGATCACACTTTTAAAGTGCGTGATCACAATTGGTCAAAATCACCGTTTTTGAGGCAATTTTACCTGTTTTTGCAGGTGCAGCACGTGACAGAAGCGCAAAAACAAGTAAAAAGTCTGGTAGCCAAAGTAAGAGGAGCCGCCATGGCCGATGTCAATCGGGGCAACCGCCCGCTCTCGCCACATATTATGATCTATCGCCCACAGATGACTTCCATGTCGTCCATCATGGTTCGGTTTTCCGGCCTCGGGGTGTTTGCCGTTGCCATTCTGGTCGTCTGGTGGCTGCTGGCAACGTCAACTTCGGAAAGTGCATTTGCGCTGATCGACGGGTTCCTGACCAGCTGGTTCGGCAAGCTGATCCTCATCGTCGCGACCTGGGCACTTTGGTATCACACGCTGGGCCGCCTGCGTCACGTTTTCTGGGACCTCGGCTACTGCCTCGACGTGAATACCTCGGAAAAACTGGGGATGGGCATGTTCATCGGGGCCACAGTCCTGACCATTCTCACCGTGCTTGTGGTTTAAGGAGACGGAGATGCGATATCTGACCGACCGCAAACGCGCGCAGGGCCTGGGCGCAGGGAAATCGGGAACACAAACCCATTGGCGTACCATGGTGCGCGCGATGATCCTGACCGTGCTGGTTCCCATATTTATCATCACCTTCGGACTGGGTCTCGGCGGCACGTATGAAGAGGTTCTGGCCTATTTCAGCCGTCCTTTCCCTGCGATTGTCACCGCCCTGACGCTAGTCGTGGGCCTGCAGCAGCTTATGTATGAGGCGCAGGAAACCATCGAAGACTATATCCATGGCATTCTTGAGAAAATCTCTCTCGTTGCGATGTGGGCGCTTGGTTACACGCTGATGGCTACGGGGCTGTTTGCCTTGGTCAAGCTGGCCCTGTGACGCGCGATAAGGAACAAGAACAATGACAGCAGCATATGAATATGAAACCCACGAATACGACGTGGTCGTCGTAGGTGCAGGTGGGGCCGGTCTGCGGGCGACATTGGGCATGGCCGAGCAGGGCCTACGTACAGCCTGTGTCACCAAAGTGTTCCCGACACGCTCACATACGGTTGCCGCGCAAGGTGGAATTGCCGCGTCCCTGTCCAACATGGGGCCTGACCATTGGCAATGGCACATGTACGACACCGTAAAGGGTTCGGACTGGCTGGGTGACACCGATGCGATGGAGTACCTTGCGCGCGAAGCTCCCAAGGCCGTTTACGAGCTGGAACACTACGGCGTACCCTTCAGCCGTACGGAAGAGGGTAAAATCTATCAACGCCCCTTCGGCGGTCACACCACCGAGTTTGGCGAAGGTCCCGCCGTGCAGCGCACCTGTGCAGCCGCAGACCGGACCGGTCACGCGATCCTGCATACGCTTTATGGACAATCGCTGAAAAACAACGCTGAATTCTACATCGAATATTTCGCCATTGACCTGATCATCTCCGAGGACGGGCAGTGTCAGGGCGTCGTCTGCTGGAAGCTGGACGACGGCACGATGCATGTCTTCAACGCCAAGATGGTTGTACTGGCGACCGGCGGCTATGGGCGCGCCTATTTCAGCGCCACCTCGGCCCATACCTGCACCGGCGATGGCGGCGGCATGGTGGCGCGTGCCGGTCTGGCGCTTCAGGATATGGAGTTCGTTCAGTTCCACCCAACCGGCATCTACGGCTCGGGTTGCCTAATCACCGAGGGTGCTCGAGGTGAAGGCGGTTACTTGACCAACTCTGAAGGTGAACGGTTCATGGAGCGCTATGCTCCCCAGTATAAGGACTTGGCGCCGCGCGACTATGTCTCGCGTTCGATGACGATGGAGATCCGCGAAGGTCGTGGTCACGGCGATGATGGCGACCATATTCATTTGAACCTGAGCCACCTGCCAGCCGAGGCGTTGGCGGAAAGGCTGCCGGGAATCTCGGAATCGGCACGTGTCTTTGCTGGTGTGGACGTTACCAAGGAACCGATCCCGGTTCTGCCGACCGTGCACTACAATATGGGCGGTATTCCGACGAACTATTGGGGTGAGGTTCTCAACCCCACCGCCGACAACCCAACCGCAGTTGTTCCCGGCCTGATGGCAGTGGGCGAAGCGGGTTGTGCTTCGGTCCACGGTGCCAACCGTCTGGGATCTAACTCTCTGATCGATCTGGTGGTCTTTGGTCGCGCGGCGGCAATCCGGGCCGGTAAAGTAGTGGACGCAGACGCGCCGAACCCTGTGCTGAATCAGGCATCGGTTGACAAAGCATTTGATCGGTTTGACGCCGTACGGAACGCCTCGGGCGCAGTCCCGACCGCTGACCTGCGGCTTGAAATGCAAAAGACCATGCAGCAGGACGCGGCTGTGTTCCGGACCGCCAAGACCATGGCGGAGGGCGTCGAAAAGATGACGGCGATCGCGGCTAAGATGGACGATCTGAAGGTTTCGGACCGGTCGCTGGTTTGGAACAGTGACCTGATGGAGTCACTGGAACTGACCAACCTGATGCCAAGCGCTCTGGCCACCATCGTGGGGGCCGAAGCACGCAAAGAGTCCCGTGGCGCACATGCGCATGAGGATTTCGCAGAGCGCGACGATGAGAACTGGCGTGTCCACACCGTCAGCCGGGTCGAGGGTAACAAAGTTGAACTCAGTTACCGTCCGGTGATCGTTGATCCTCTGACCAACGAGGATCAGGGCGGCATCAGCCTCAAAAAAATCGCGCCAAAAGCGCGGACGTTCTAAGTAGGAGCAACCATCAGGCAATGCGGTGCAAGCGCCACATACCCACCGACACGACCAACGCCCCTTTCGGGCGTGGTGAGGGGTGCTTGCCATGACAGTTGAACAGCTGCCTTCGGGTCCGCGAGACCCCAAGATCATCCTGATCGGCTTAAATCGCTGTGCAACCACGTCACTGCACAAACTGTTTCAGAACAGCGGCATCGCGTCGGTGCATTGGGTGGATGATCAGGGGTATAATCTGGCCCAGAAAATGGTGACGAATATCGCCATGGGTCGGAAACCGTTGGATGGGTTCGGCTCGGTCCGGGCCTTTACCGACATTGCCTTTGTGAATGCACGGTTCATGCTGGATGGCACGCGGTTCTTCCGTGAATTGCACGCCGCATATCCGGATGCCTATTTCCTGCTGAACACGCGCGATCGCGAGGATTGGATTTCGTCGCGCGCGCTGCACAGCAATGGCGGCTATCTCGAACGCTGCTGTAAGGCCAACGGGATGGGCGCAGACGAGGTGAAACAGGGCTGGCGCCGGATGTACGACGTACACCATGCCGAGGTGCAGGCCCATTTCGACGGGGACCCAAGGTTCCTGCGCTTTGATATCGACTGCGACGGCCCTCAGGCGATTGCCGACTGGTTGTCTGCGGACTTTGACGTGAATACTGCCCATTGGGGGCACTACAATCGAGGCGCGTCTGACCGCGCCCGGACAGGCTGAATGGAGAATTGACATGGTTCAACTGACCCTGCCCAAGAATTCCCGGATCACCACCGGTAAGACATGGCCCAAACCGGACGGCGCGAAGAACCTGCGCAAGTTCCAGATCTATCGCTGGAACCCCGATGACGGCCAGAACCCGCGTGTCGACACGTATTTCGTCGATATGGACACCTGCGGTCCGATGATTCTGGACGCGCTGATCAAGATCAAGAACGAGATCGATCCAACCCTGACCTTCCGCCGTTCGTGCCGGGAAGGGATCTGTGGCTCCTGCGCGATGAATATCGATGGGATCAACACGCTGGCCTGTATCTACGGCATGGATGAGATCAAGGGCGACGTGAAAATCTACCCGCTGCCGCATATGCCGGTGGTCAAGGATCTGATCCCCGATCTGACGCATTTCTACGCGCAGCATGCTTCGATCATGCCATGGCTGGAAACCAAGACAAACCGCCCCGCGAAAGAGTGGAAGCAGTCCATTGAAGACCGCAAGAAGCTGGACGGCTTGTATGAATGCGTAATGTGCGCCAGCTGCTCGACCTCGTGCCCGAGCTACTGGTGGAACGGCGACCGCTATCTTGGCCCCGCAGCTTTGCTGCATGCCTACCGCTGGATCATCGACAGCCGTGATGAAGCCACGGGCGAGCGTCTGGATGAGCTAGAAGATCCCTTCAAGCTGTATCGCTGCCACACGATCATGAACTGCGCCAAGACCTGCCCGAAGGGTCTGAACCCGGCAGCAGCGATCGCGCAGATCAAGAAGATGATGGTCGAACGCTCTGTCTGATCGACCGATGCGCTTGCCGTGCTGCGGCAAGCGCATGCCCCCTTTGCAAAAACGTCCGATGTCGTCGGTCCACCGACGCCGTATATTTGCGGAAGGGAGGAGTGATGAAATCAGGATCACTCCGATGAGTACACAAGCAAACACACCGAAAACCGACGCCAAGGAAGCTCTGACCTTGTTGGAGCAAGCGTGGGCGTATTACACGCCAGAACCGGTTGGCGCGCACGATCAACGAGAGCCTGAGTTGTTCGAATACGCCAACGCGGCGTGACACCGGCCTTGCCATTTGCGGCTGGAACGGGCCAAACAGATCTATGCCTGTTCTTCTGCTTCTTCTGGCCGCTGGGGTTTTCGCCTATTTCTTCTGGCGGTCCCGCACGTCTTCGCTGACACGCGACTGTCGCTGGCGATTGCATCGTGACGAAGATCTGTGGGTTTGTGCCTATTGCGGCGCGCGATCCGACGGTTCAGATCGTCCTTCGAAATGTCTGCGGCAATCAATCGGCAAATAGAAATCGGGCCGAGACATGCTCGGCCCGTTTCACTCTATGCTGCGTCCGGGAAGGCCGCTTGCAGTGCGATCTCGACCATGTCGCCAAAACTACGCTCCCGTTCAGATGAGGGCAGGGCTTCACCCGTCAGCAGGTGGTCCGAGACGGTTAGAACCGCAAGAGCACGGCATTTGTGTCTGGCGGCGAGGATATACAGCTCGGCCGCTTCCATCTCGACCCCCAGGATGCCGTGACGCACCATCTGTTCGTTCAGATCAGGGCGCTCATCATAGAACACGTCGGACGAATAGATCCCGCCCACATGGGTCGGCGTTCCCTTTGCTGCCGCCGCATTGGCCGCGGCCTGCAACAGGCCCCAATCGGCGCAGGGGGCGAAGTTCAGCTCCTTCATGATGCCTCGGGATGGCGTGCTAAGTGTGGTCGACGTCATTGCTAGAATAACATCGCGGACATTGACGCTGTCCTGCATACCACCACAGGAGCCGATGCGGATCAGTGTCTTTGCGCCGAAATCCCGGATCAATTCGTTCACGTAAATGGAAAGTGAAGGCATCCCCATGCCGCTGCCCTGAATGTTGACAGGGTTCCCTTTCCACGTACCGGTAAACCCGAGCATGCCGCGCACGTCACTGACCAACCTAACGTCATCCAAAAACGTTTCCGCCGCCCATTTCGCCCGATAGGGATCTCCGGGCAATAGAACGGTTTCTGCGATGTCGCCTTTTTCTGCGCCAATGTGGATTGTCATTTCTGAAACGACCTCTAATTCAGATTTCCAACTCGGCGATTTCGGTGCCGGAATTCAGCGCGTCATGCACCCATTGAGGTTTGCGCCCACGACCCGTCCAGGTTTGTTCCGGGGCGTTTGGATTGCGGTATTTCGCTTTTGATTTCTGTGACTTGGCGCTTCTTGGCCCGGTGTCCGAAAGCTCGGACAAGGAAAACCCGAATTCGGCTGCGGCTTTTTCGGCAGCTTCCAGAGCGGCTTTGCGCTCGCGCTTTTCAGCATCTACCAGGGCTTTATCTATATCGTCGCGCAATTGCAGAAGTTCATTGCGTGACACTTTTTCAAGCTCAAGTCCCATTACTTTTCCTCTTTCAGGCGTGAGTGGCTACGGTTGAAAAATACAAGCCGTATTTCCATACGCCGATATAGGCTATTCCCGGTATTTCGGGAATAGCCATCAAGAGTTTTTCAAAACGGGTGTTATTCGGCGGCGATTTCCTGCGGGTCCACCAGCGCGACGATGTCGCCCATGATTGCGTTCAATTCGAAATTCTTGGGCGTGTAGATTCTGGCGACACCCATTTTCTTCAAAGCGTCTGCGTCATCGTCCGGAATAATCCCGCCGACAATGACAGGCACATGCGACAGGCCTGCCTGTTTCAGGCGGGTTATTACGTCTTCGACAAGGGGCAGATGACTGCCAGATAGGATCGACAAGCCGATCACATGGGCATCATCCTCGGACGCGGCCGAGACGATTTCTTCTGGTGTCAGGCGAATGCCCTCATAGCTGATATCCATGCCACAGTCACGGGCGCGGAAGGCAATCTGCTCGGCTCCGTTGGAATGGCCATCCAAGCCCGGTTTACCGACCAGGAATTTCAAACGACGCCCGAGCCGGTCACTAACCGCATCGACCGAGGCGCGCAGGTCCTCCAACCCTTCGGTCTTGTTCGAGACCGAGCCGGACACGCCGGTTGGGCCACGGTATGTGCCGTAGACCTTGCGCATTTCCTCGGCCCACTCACCGGTGGTGACACCTGCTTTCGCTGCAGCGATTGAGGGCTCCATGACATTTGTACCGCTCTGCGCTGCCTCACGCAGTGCTGCCAAGGCCGCTTTGACCGCGGCGTCGTCGCGTTCCGCGCGCCAGTCGTTCAGACGGTCGATCTGCTCCTGTTCCACTGCCGGGTCCACAACCATGATCCCACCATCTTCGGTTTGCAGAGGCGAAGGTTCGCCATCCACCCATTTGTTCACTCCGACCACGATTGTCTCGTTCCGTTCGATGCGGTTCAGGCGTTCTGCATTGGAATCGACCAGTCGGGATTTCATGTATTCGATCGAGGCCACGGCACCGCCCATAGAGTCGAGATTGGCCAACTCCGCCCGCGCGCCTTCTTTGAGTTCTTCGACCTTGGCATCTACCGCCGGGTTCCCGTCGAACAGGTCTCCGTATTCCAGCAGGTCCGTCTCATAAGCCAGAATCTGCTGCATACGCATCGACCACTGCTGGTCCCAGGGACGGGGCAGGCCCAAAGCCTCATTCCAGGCGGGCAACTGAACGGCACGGGCGCGCGCCTTTTTCGACAGGGTCACGGCCAGCATCTCGATTAGGATACGGTAGACGTTATTTTCCGGCTGCTGTTCGGTCAGCCCAAGCGAGTTCACTTGAACGCCATAGCGGAACCTGCGGAACTTGGGGTTCTCAACACCGTAGCGTTGTTGAAGGATCTCATCCCAAAGATCGACGAATGCCCGCATTTTGCACATTTCGGTGACAAAGCGGATACCTGCATTTACGAAGAAGGAAATGCGTCCACATAGGGCAGGGAAGTCCTCGGCAGGCACACGCGGGCGTAGTTCATCCAGCACCGCAATGGCGGTGGCGAGTGCGTAGGCCAGTTCCTGTTCCGGTGTCGCACCGGCCTCTTGCAGGTGATAGGAACACACGTTCATCGGGTTCCATTTCGGCACGTTAGTATAGCAATACTCGGCCACATCCGCGATCATCTTCAGCGACGGCTTGGGCGGGCAGACATAGGTGCCGCGGCTGAGATATTCCTTGATCAGGTCATTCTGAACGGTGCCCTGCAGCTTTGAGACATCCGCGCCCTGTTCCTCGGCCACGGCGATGTAAAGCGCCAGCAGCCACGGGGCTGTCGCGTTGATCGTCATCGAGGTGTTCATCTGCTCCAGCGGGATCTGATCGAACAGCACCCGCATGTCGCCCAGATGGCAGATCGGCACGCCCACTTTGCCAACCTCACCCCGCGCCAACGTGTGGTCGCTGTCATAGCCCGTTTGAGTCGGCAGATCGAAAGCCACCGACAGGCCAGTCTGACCTTTGGCGAGGTTGCCGCGATACAGCGCGTTCGAGGCTTTGGCGGTGGAATGACCGGCATAGGTTCGGATCAGCCAGGGGCGGTCTTTCTGCATCTGCGTCATGGGCGGGCCTCGTGTTTCGGTGAGCAACAAAATTACGTCTACGGGTTCTAAATCGCAATTTTCAGGCATTGTCAATTCGCTGCGTTGCGGCATATGCGAATTGTCTAGATTGTGAGCCGTCTCGTTTGGTGGCAGTGTGGCCCGATGTTGAGAACCGTGGAACTTCCGCTGTGGCTATTCCTGTTGATCGTGGTCTTTGCCATGGTCACCTTTGCCTCGCATTTTCTGTTCCCGTCCGTCCGTTGGTTCTTTCGCCGCAGGCTTGAGAGGGCGGTCTCTCGGTTGAACAAGCGCCTGCAGCGGCCAATCCAACCGTTCAAGCTGGCGCGGCGGCACGACATGATCCAGCGGCTCATCTATGATCCTCAGGTCGGGCACGCGGTGCAGCAGCATGCCCATGACGAAGGTATCCCCGAAGCCGTTGCGTTCGAAAAAGCCCGCCGATACGCGCGTGAGATCGTGCCGTCCTTTTCGGCTTTTGCCTATTTCAGCTTCGCCATTCGCCTGTCCCGATTGCTGAGCAACGCGTTCTACAACGTGCATCTCAGCTATAAGGATGAAAGCGCGATCAAGGATATCGACCCCGAAGCGACGGTTGTCTTTGTGATGAACCATCGCAGCAATATGGACTATGTTCTGGTCACCTATCTGGCGGCGCAGCAATCCGCCCTGTCCTATGCCGTGGGCGAATGGGCGCGGGTCTGGCCGCTCAGCCGGTTGATCCGCGCGATGGGCGCGTATTTCATCCGGCGCAAATCGGGCAGTGAGCTGTATCGGCAGGTTCTAGCCAGCTATGTCCGCCACGCGACCGAAGCAGGTGTAACCCAGGCGATGTTCCCCGAAGGCGGGCTCAGCCTGACCGGGGCTTTGGGGCGACCCAAGCTGGGATTGTTGAAATACATCATCGACGGCACTTCGCCCGAGGGGCGCGATGTGGTGTTTGTGCCCGTGGCCCTGAACTATGACCGCGTTCTTGAGGACACGATCCTGACGCGTGCCGCCCTCGGAACCGATCGACGTTTTCGCGCGCGGATCGGGGTGATCACAAGCTGGGTTCTCAAGCAAATCTGGCGTCGGTTGATCGGTCGCTACAAGCGGTTCGGACTGGCCGCGGTTCGGTATGGTAAGCCGATCTCGCTGAAAGACTTCGAGGCACGAGCCGGTGATGACGTCATGACCGACCTCGCCCGCGCGTTGATGAAACGGATTGGCGCAGCGATTCCCTTGGTGCCGGGGCCGGCCGCGTGCTGGCTGCTGCGCGAGAATGGCCCTATGCCCGAACAAGAGGTGCGGAGTCGTATCCGTGCCCTCATGGAAGCCGATGGTCTGGCGCTGGCGGAATCAGAGGACGCCATCACCAGCGCTGTGGATCAAATGGTCGAACGGCGCATTCTGACCCTTGAAGACGGGGTTTTGAATCTGTCCGGGCAGCGCGAGGATCTTATGCAATACTACGCAGAGTCAGTGCCCGAACATGTGAAATCCGCCAATGCTGCGCTCGCGAAAGATGTTTCTGCACCCGCTGGGTCATAAAATTACAAAAATAGACCAAAGATGGTTGCAATGTTGCGCAACCCCTCCTATCCCTCTGTAGGAGAGGCGGCGATTCTGCGCCGCGGCAAAGATATTGAAAAGGAGGCCAGCATGGCTTTGGACACCGAAAGCGGTATCGCGTCGTACGAGGCACCCGAAAAGGACCTCTATGAAATGGGGGAAATCCCTCCTATGGGGTTTGTGCCCAAGCAGATGTACGCCTGGGCGATCCGCAAAGAGCGTCACGGAGAACCAAATACTGCGATGCAGCAGGAAGTGGTTGATGTTCCCGAGTTGGACAGCAACGAGGTTCTGGTCCTCGTAATGGCGGCGGGCGTCAATTATAACGGCGTCTGGGCTGCTCTGGGCCAGCCGATCAGCCCGTTTGATGGCCACAAGGCCCCCTACCATATCGCTGGTTCGGATGCATCGGGCATCGTTTGGGCCGTTGGGGACAAGGTCAAGCGCTGGAAGGTTGGTGATGAGGTGGTGATCCACTGCAACCAAGACGATGGCGACGACGAGGAATGCAACGGCGGCGATCCGATGTATTCACCGAGTCAGCGCATCTGGGGCTATGAGACCCCAGACGGATCGTTCAGCCAATTCACCCGCGTGCAGGCGCAACAGTTGATGCCGCGTCCCAAGCACCTGACCTGGGAGCAGGCCGCGTGCTATACCCTGACGCTCGCCACGGCCTACCGGATGCTGTTCGGGCACGAGCCTCATGACCTGAAGCCCGGCCAGAACGTTCTGGTTTGGGGAGCCTCGGGCGGTCTGGGCTCTTACGCGATCCAGTTGATCAACACGGCCGGTGCAAATGCGATCGGTGTGATCTCGGACGAAAGCAAACGGGATTTCGTGATGGGGCTGGGCGCCAAAGGCGTTCTGAACCGCAAGGACTTCAACTGCTGGGGTCAGCTGCCCACAGTCAACACGCCCGAATATGCCGAGTGGTTCAAAGAAGCCCGCAAGTTCGGCAAAGCGATCTGGGACATCACCGGTAAGGGCAACAACGTTGATATGGTGTTTGAACACCCTGGCGAAAGCACCTTCCCGGTGTCGACCTTCGTGGTGAAAAAGGGCGGTATGGTCGTGATTTGTGCTGGTACCACCGGGTTCAACTGTACCTTTGACGTGCGCTACATGTGGATGCACCAGAAGCGCCTGCAGGGGTCGCATTTTGCGCATCTGAAGCAAGCGGCAGCAGCCAACAAGCTGATGGTCGAACGCCGTCTGGACCCCTGCATGTCGGAAGTGTTCGCGTGGAACGATCTGCCCGAAGCGCATATGAAAATGCTGCGCAACGAGCACAAGCCGGGCAACATGTCGGTTCTGGTTCAGGCCCCGCGCACCGGCATGCGCACTTTGGAAGAGGTTCTGGACGCGCGTCCATAAGCCCATCCTGAAATATCTAAAAAAACACCCGCGAATCGGAACTCCGATACGCGGGTGTTTGCCGTCTTGGAGGGTCCTTTTTTGTTTCAACAGGTTGGAATTTTGGCCCTCACTATTTTTGGGGAGTAGAAACCGGTGAATAGGTCAAAAAGATCGCACATGTTATGGTTGTGTTAACACTTCGTTAACTGTTTCAGAGAGACCCTTATGGCGCAAAATGAGTGGATACTGGACGTATTGTCGGATCTCAACGCGTTCGCTGTTGCGAATGGGTTGACTGCCTTGGCCGAACAGCTGGACGACACCAAGCTGATCGCTGCAGCCGAGATCGCGTCCATGACAGATAAGGCACGGGCGCCCGCGGATGGGAACAGAACTCGACTTGGGTCAGATCCTGAAGGATTTGGAAAACACCGGCACGCTTGACGAGCTAGGCTCAGTCGCCATTCGCCTGCGCGACTGTCTGAAAGTCGAACATCTGACATATCATTGGGTGGATGCTGCTGGGGATCAGTACGGCTATACCACATATTCCGATGCCTGGGATGAACGGTATCGCGAAAAAAACTATCACCGCATCGACCCTGTGATACTGGGGTGTTTCCAGCGATTTCGCCCGGTTGATTGGAAATCGCTGGACTGGTCCGGCAGGGTGTCCAAAGCGTTTCTTCAGGATGCATTGGGAAATGGGGTGGGCAATCAGGGTTACTCGATCCCGATCCGAGGGCCGAACGGGCAGTTTGCGCTGTTCACCGTCAATCACAGTTGTGACGATGGCACTTGGCAGGATTTCATCTCGACTTTTGGCCGAGAATTGATTCTCGTGGCGCATTACATCAACCGCAAAGCACTGGAGTTTGAAAAGGACAGGCAGCCTGAAGCGACCCGAGGTCTGTCCCCGCGTGAAATTGATGCGATGACGTTGCTTGCGCAGGGCTTCAGCCGCGCTCAGGTTGCGCATTCGCTGTCGATCTCGGAACACACACTTAGGGTCTACATTGAAAGCGCGCGCTCGAAACTGGGTGCGCAAAATACGACGCACGCCATCGCGACCGCGCTCAGCCGTGGGTTAATAGTCGTTTAAGCAACGTACGGCCTTAGAACAGTAAATTAACCACGACTTCGTACCCCTTTCGTTCCTGCACAGGACGACAAGGGGAATTAGTTATGTTGCGTTATTTGTATGCTGATGAGCTGCATAAATTTCCAGCTTTGGCCGACGGGATGTTTCGCGATCGCGCGGATCAGTTCAAAACCCGGCTGGGATGGGACGTTTACGTCAATGAAAAAGGGGAAGAGCGGGATCAATACGATGATCTCAACCCGCTCTACGTGATTTGGGAGGAACCGGATGGCAGCCATGGCGGCTCAATGCGGGTTCTACCGACCACTGGCCCGGTCATGGTGAACGAGGTGTTCGGTCATCTCAACGAGGGCGAGCCGATCTGCAGCCCTCTGATCTGGGAGGTCACGCGCTTTTGCCTATCGCGCACAGCCAGCCCTCATACGGCGGGGGCTATTATGCTGAGCGGCGGTGAAATGATGGAGGGGTTCGGTCTGACTCATATCGCCGGCGTCTTTGATGCGCGGATGATCCGGATCTACCGCCTGATTGGGTCGTCGCCAATTGTGTTAGGGTCCGAAGGGAAAGGGCGCGATCAGATCTCGGTTGGTTTGTGGCCGTATTCCGCGGATGATTGCAACCGTGTGGCGGATCGGGCGGGCATCCCGCGCGAGCTTTCGCGCCTGTGGTTCAGAACCGCGTTCGGCCCAGCCAAACAGCACCGGTTTGCGCTGTCGGCCTAGGGCCTTGAAAACCCAAATCCGTATCTGGTGAAGGGTGGCGCGGCCCTGTAGGGTCGCGCCATGTCTTTGCCCAATGTGACCTTCTCAGAAGATCAGGCCGCCGCCTATGACAGCATCGCCGAGATGCTGCGCTCTGCCGGGGTGGACCTTGAAGATGATGCCCTGCTGAAACTGCCGGGACACGGTGAATCGGGTGTTATGGCCGTGATCGGCAAGGCCGGTTCGGGCAAGACCCTTTTGCTGGCGGAAATGTACAAGGCGCTGGCCGAGACGGGCGTTCACATCGTCTCAGGCGACTATGAAAGCCGCAAGTCTCGTGACAAGCGCAGTCTTGCGATTCTGGCCCCCACGAACAAAGCCGCGAGCGTTTTGCGCCTGCGCGGGGTACCCGCGACGACCATCCACCGGATTCTCTATACGCCCGTCTACGACCCTGAATATGAGCGCATCGCCGAATGGCTTGAGGGCAATGACGAACGGCCCGAAATCGAAGGCCTGACGGATGAGGCGCTGGACCGGGCGGCTGCCTTCTACCAGAACAACAAGTCGATCCCCGGTGCTTTGGCTGCCGCCGGTCTGCGCGGGTCGGATTTCATCACTGGCTGGAAGCGCCGGGAAGAGCCGCTGGACATCGGTTTTGTCGACGAAGCCTCGATGCTGGATGACCGCCAGTTTGATGATCTGAAGGAGATCTTCCCCACGTTGCTGCTGTTTGGCGATCCAGCACAGCTGGCGCCGGTCAACCAATCCGGCAGCATGGTGTTCGAAACCCTGCCCGAGCCGCGCAAGCTGACCCTGCATCGCATACACCGTCAGGATGCCGACAATCCCATCCTCGATCTGGCACATGCGCTTGCTGACCCTGCCATGGGGTTTGAGGATTTCGAGCGTCTGGTCGAAGACACCGCGCGTCGCGATGACCGTGTGGTCTGGGGGCAGAGGGTCGAGGTTGATCTAATGGCCCGGAGCCCGGTTCTGGTCTGGCGCAACGCAACGCGCATCCGTCTGATCCAGGCCTTCCGGCAGGTACATGGCGCCCCCGAGACGGAATTGCTGGAAGGTGAGCCGCTGATCTGCGACGGGATTGAGCTGCCTCTGAAACACCGCAAGAAACGGTTGGATCTTGAGGCGCGCGGCCTGATCAAGGGTGCTCAGGTGGTTTATCTGGGGCCGGGGCGAAAACCCGGTTTCTCGCGCCTGCATGTCATGGGGGCCGAGGACCCTCAGGTCAGTGCGGCGTCGATAGTGCAGATCGAAAAGCCGGATGAAGAGGAACCGTTCATCCCCTATGCCGCGCGTATGGGCGCGACCTTTCTGCATGGGGCGGCGGTGACCATCCACAAGGCGCAGGGCTCGCAATGGGATACGGTGCAGGTCTTTGCGCCGGACATCTACGCCGCGGCCCGCATGGGCCGGACCGAGGCCGGACAGCCCTTGTGGAAACGACTGGCCTATGTTGCCATCACCCGCGCGCAGGAACGGTTGATCTGGGTGGTGCGCAATCGCTTGTCCAAACCCACCCATCCTCTGCGCGTCGATGATCTGCGCGCGATACCGGCGGCGACCCTGACACTGGAGGCTGAAGAGACATGAAATCCATCCTCATAACCGGCGCAAGTTCCGGGATCGGAAAAGCCACGGCCGAGCTGTTTCTGGCCGAGGGCTGGACCGTCGGCCTGCTGGCCCGCAGCGAAGACAAACTGGTGGAAATGGCCGAAGGGCATCGCAATGCGATCCCTCTGGTTGCGGATGTGACCGATCCCGTGGCGGTTGCGCGCGCCTTTCGGTCGTTCTCGAACAGGGCCGAGCGGCTGGATGTACTGTTCAACAATGCAGGCATCTTCGCACCGGGCGGCACGATTGATGAAATCGCGTTGGAGGACTGGTACCAAAGCGTCAACGTCAACCTCAACGGCATGTTTCTGAGCGCGCGTGAGGCGTTTCGGATCATGCGTCATCAAACGCCGCAAGGCGGGCGCATTATCAACAATGGCTCAATCGCGGCGTATGTGCCGCGCCCGAACTCGGTGCATTACTCTGCAACGAAACACGCCATCACCGGGCTGACGCGCAGCCTGTCGCTGGACGGGCGTGATTTTGGCATTGCCTGCGGCCAGATCGATATCGGGAACGCCCGCACTCAGATGGTGCAGGGGCTGGTTGATGCTGCGGTTGCCGATGGTACGACGCCCGATCCGACCATGGATGTGGAAGACGCTGCCAAGTCGGTGCTGCACATGGCCAATCTGCCGCCCGAGGCCAATGTGCAATTCATGACCGTGATGGCCACGACCATGCCCTATATCGGCCGGGGCTGAGCGCTACTTTTCGCGCAGCAGACGGAAAGCCGTCGAGGCACCCCACCCTGCGGCAATTGCGATGACCAGTGACATCAGCCCGTACCAAACGGGCTGTTCGCGGGACATGTTGTAGAGAAACCGCTCCAGCCCCACTTTGCGCACGTCGATGGTGGTTTCGTATTGCGACACCACATTGCCGCCCCGCGTCAGGAAAATGCGCGCGGCATAGTCGCCTTCGGTCAGGTCGGCGGGCATGTCGATGGAAGTACGGAACAGGGTTTGTTCATCCACCGCAACCGTGTTTTCGCGGATCGAATACAGGCTCTCGCTCTCGCGAATGCGTATCACGGCATCGGCAAAGTCCTGAGCGGCCTCAATATGCATGGCCGCCCCGACCGAGCGGATGGCCCGTTCGATGGAAACCCGATAGCGGAGATCCTCGGTATTGGTGAGTATTTCTTTGAATGGCCCGCTGGTGGCTACCGCGTAAAAACTGGGGGCCAGATCGACCTCGACGCTGTCGGTGTTCACCCAGATTCCCAGCTTGCGCTCTTTTCGGCGCACGGTCAGAGGCTCGGATGGGCCTGCAACAGTGACGATCACCTCAAGCGGAGGGCCTTCGGGGATCGGGGCTTCGCGCTTGATGGCTCCGAAGATCAGAATCTCGGACCCGTCGAACGTTGCGGTAATGGCAACCCGGTCCTGGCTGAGGCCCAGGACCACCTGCTCTTCCGCGGCAGCGGCGGGCAGGCAGAACAGGCACAGGGCGGCGATCAATGAGCGGACCATGATCAGTGCCCCCCGCTGGCGCCAAGCGAATACAGCTCGGACGGTTCCAGAAGCAGATCAAGCGCCAGCTTGCCGCAGACGACCAGCACCAGCGCGGCCAGCAAAACCCGCAATTGCTCGGCTGGCATCCGGGCGCCGATCACGGTTCCGATCTGAGCTCCGATAACGCCACCGACCAGGAGCAGCACGGCCAGAACCACGTCCACGGTGTAGTTCGTTGTGGCGTGCAGCATTGTGGTGAAGGCGGTTACGAAAATAATCTGGAACAGGGATGTCCCGACCACAACCTTGGTGGGCATGCCCAGCAGGTAGATCATGGCAGGCACCATGATAAAGCCGCCGCCGACGCCCATGATCGCGGACAGAACGCCTACGCAGAGGCCGACCAGAACCGGTGGTATGACCGAGATATACAGGCCCGAGGTGCGAAAGCGCATTTTGAAGGGCATCGCATGGACCCAGCCGCGCTGACGGCGCTTGGCAGGTGCGCCTCCGCCCTTCTTGGCCTTGCGCAGGGCGCGCAGGCTTTCGACGAACATCAGGCTACCAATTACGCCAAGGAAGACGACGTAGCACAGGGTTACCAGCAGATCGACCTGGCCCAAGCTCTTGAGGTAGTTGAACACGACAACGCCAAGCGCGGCCCCGATAAGGCCGCCGATCAAAAGCACCGTGCCCATCCTGAAATCGACCGTCCTTCGCCTGAAATGTGCCAGAACGCCCGAGAAGGACGAGGCCACGATCTGGTTGGCTTCGGTCGCGACGGCAACCGCCGGAGGGATGCCGATAAAGAACAGAAGCGGCGTCATGAGGAACCCGCCGCCGACGCCGAACATGCCCGACAGAATGCCGACCATGCCTCCGAGCCCTAGCAATAGAAAGGCGTTTACGGAGACTTCGGCAATCGGAAGGTAAATTTGCATGGCATGCTCTAGTCGTATTGAGTTCGGCTGTGCAAAGCGGTGGACCCGCCGGCATCGGAAATGCGTGCAGCCTGAATATCGGGCGCTGCGGTCACAGGCCTACCACCCGTCTTTGGCAAATACGAGAGGAGGTTTGCACTCTTTTCTATCAGAGGAAACACGCACATACCCTCTTAGAGCGGTTGCGGCATGCAAAATCAACTCTGCATGCCGCTCTGCAGCGAACAGGACCCAGAATTGGCCCTGAACTGGACTTATCAGCGTTCTTTCACGTAGGGCTCGCCACCGGCGCGGGGCGGAACCGCCTTGCCGACGAAGCCCGCAAGAATCACCACGGTCAGGATATAGGGCAGGGCGTCCATCACCTGCACAGGGATCACGATGCCGCCCAAGTCGATATTCTGGAACCGCAGCGCGATGGCCTGAAGTAGACCAAACAGCAAACAGGCCCACATCGCGTGCCAAGGCCGCCATTTTGCAAAGATCAACGCCGCCAGCGCGATGAAGCCGCGACCGGCGGTCATTTCCTTGACGAACCCGGCCTGCAGCGCAGTTGCAAGATAGGCTCCGGCGATACCGCAGAGTACGCCGCAGATGGCGACAGCTGCAAAGCGCAGGCCGACGACCGAGACACCGGCTGTATCCACGGCGGCTGGGTTTTCGCCCACCGCGCGCAACCGCAACCCGAACCGGGTGCGATAAAGGATCCACCACGTCGCAGGCACCATCAGGAAGGCGATATAGACAAGGATCGAATGGCCCGACAGCAGTTCAGAATAGATCGGGCCGATGAAGGGCACTTCGCTCAGCGCTTCGGCGAAGGGGAAGTTGATCGGCTCAAATCGGCCTTGCCCGAACAGCGACGGGGTGCGCCCGCCTTGTTGGAACCAGCTTTGCGCGATCAGAACCGTCAGGCCAGAGGCCAGGAAGTTGATCGCCACGCCAGAGATCAGCTGATTGCCTCGGAACGTGATCGACGCCACGCCGTGTAGTGCCGACAAGACCAGAGACGACGCGATCCCCGCGAGCAATCCCAACCAGACCGAGCCGGTCACTGCAGCAACAGCCGCCGAGAAGAAGGCCGAGATCAGCATTTTGCCCTCAAGCCCGATGTCGAAAATCCCGGCACGTTCGGAATAGAGGCCTGCCAGACAAGCCAGCAGCAAAGGCGTCGCCAGACGGACGGTGGAATCGAGAACCTGGATCAGTGTTACGAACGAATCCATCACTGAGGCTCCTTCCGCAGGGCAAGGAACAGCTTTTCAAGCGGCATCCGCACCATGTTGTCCAACGCTCCGGTAAACAGGATCACCAGCGCCTGAATGACGACGATCAGCTCACGCGGGATGGATGTCCACAAGGCCAGTTCGGCACCGCCTTGGTAGAGGAAGCCGAACAGAAGCGCCGCGAGGAACACGCCGAACGGGTGCGAACGGCCCATCAGCGCCACGGCGATCCCAATGAAACCCGCGCCTTCGGTTGAGTTCAGAACCAGTCGCTCTGCCTCACCCATCACGTTGTTGATCGCCATCAGACCTGCCAGCCCGCCCGAGATCAGCATGGCGATGATGGTGATGCGAACCGGCGAGATCCCGGCATAGACGGCACCGGTTTCCGAATGACCATAGGCTCGGATCTCATAGCCCAGCCGGGTGCGCCAGATCAGCGCCCAGACCACGAAACAGGCGATGATCGCCACGAAGAACGAAATATTGGCAGGCGCTCCGCGGAACATCACGTTCTCGGCGGTTGAGAACATGGATTGGAAGGTCGGCAGGTGTACCGCCTCGGGGAAGCGCGCGGTTGCCGGGTCCTGCGAGCCTTGCGGGCGCATGACGTTCACGAGCATGTAGTTCAGGAAGGCAGCCGCGATAAAGTTGAACATGATCGTGGTGATCACGATGTGACTGCCGCGTTTGGCCTGCAGGTAAGCCGGTATCGCTGCCCATGCCGCGCCGAATATAGCGGCACCCAAACCTGCCGCGACCAGAGCGATACTCCAATGCGGCCATGGGATGTAGAGACAAACCATGGCAACGCCAAGACCACCGAGCATCGCCTGACCTTCGCCGCCGATGTTGAACAGCCGTGCGTGAAAAGCCACGGCCACCGCAAGCCCGGTGAACATGAAGTTGGTCGCGTAGTAGAGCGTATAGCCCCAGCCATAGGTCGACCCCAACGCACCTGTGACCATCAGGTTCACGGCCTCAACCGGGTTCTCTCCGATGGCGAGGATCACCAGCGCCGACAGGATCGTGGCCAACACCAGGCTGATGATGGGGATCAGCACGACGTCGGCCCATTTGGGCATTTTTTCCATCTTACGCGGCCTCTCCCGCAACACCGGCCATCAGCAGGCCCAGTTCTTTTTCATCTGTCTCATGGGGCAGACGCTCGCCCATGATATGTCCGTCAAACATCACGGCGATCCGGTCCGAGAGCGAGAAGATCTCCTCCAGCTCGACCGAGACCAGCAGGATCGCTTTGCCTTGGTCGCGCAGGGCCACGATCTGTTTGTGAATAAATTCGATCGCGCCAATGTCGACGCCGCGGGTCGGTTGGCCGACCAGCAACAGGTCTGGGTTCCGCTCGATCTCGCGCGCGACGACGATTTTCTGCTGGTTGCCGCCCGAAAAGCTTTTGGCGGTCAGCCAGCCATTCGGGGGACGCACATCGAATTTCTCGATCTTGGCTTCGGTGTCCGCGCGCAGGGCGGCGTTGTCCATGAACAGGCCGCGCTTGTAGGCCGGGTCACGGTGATAGCCGAAGGCAACGTTTTCCCAGGCATGGAAATCCATGATCAGACCTTCGCGCTGACGGTCTTCCGGTACATGCGCGATGTGCTGCGCGCGACGCGCCTGACCGTCAGAGCCAGCCCCGCTGAGGGGTAACGGCATACCGTTCAGCTTGATCGACCCCTGACTAGGGCGCATCCCACCCAGAACTTCCAACAGTTCCGACTGGCCGTTTCCCGCGACGCCTGCAATGCCGACGATCTCACCGGCGCGGACGGTCAAGTCGATGCCTTTGACACGTTCAACACCCGCCGCATCGAACACGCGCAGGTCTTGGACCTCAAGAATGGGTTTCCCGGGCTGCGCGGGTACCTTGTCGACCTGTAGCAGGACCTTGCGGCCCACCATCAGCTCGGCCAGATGCTCAGGGTTGGTTTCCGAGGTTTTGACCGTGGCCGTCATCTCTCCGCGCCGCATGACCGAAACGGTATCGGTGTTCTCCATGATCTCGCGCAGCTTATGCGTGATCACGATGATCGTCTTCCCTTCGGCCCGAAGACGGTCGAGGATGCGGAACAGCTGGTCGGCCTCGGCCGGGGTCAAAACGCCGGTGGGCTCATCAAGGATCAGGATCTCGGCCTTGCGATACAGCGCCTTGAGGATCTCGACCCGTTGCTGCAAGCCCACGCCGATCTCATCGATGCGCTTGTCGGGATCGACGAACAGCTCGTACTCTTCTTCCAGCGCTTTCAGCTCTTTCCGGGCTTTGGCCAGAGACGGGGCCAGCAGCCCGCCATCCTCGGCGCCCAGAACAATGTTTTCAAGAACGGTGAAGTTTTCGACCAGCTTGAAGTGCTGGAACACCATCCCGATACCCGAGGCGATGGCCGCCTGACTGTCTGGAATGTCGGTCTTGGTGCCGTTGATCCAAATCTCACCTCTATCGGCTTTGTAGAAGCCGTAGAGAATGCTCATCAGCGTGGATTTGCCCGCACCGTTTTCACCGATGATCCCATGGATCGTGCCGGGGGCGACGCTGATGGAAATGTCTTTATTGGCCTGAACCGGCCCAAAGGCTTTGGAAATCCCTTTGAGCTCAATGGCGGGGACTGTCATGTCTTGTCCTTGGGTTGCCGAAGGGCCGCGCGGTTCGCGGCAGAGTGGGAGGCGAGGCGGAGAAATCCCCGCCTCGCTATTGTATTAGAACTGCAATGCGGGGCAGCTGTCGTTGTCGTAGTAGCTGACGACAGTCACGTTGCCCGCGATGATGTCGTCACGCGCCTGATCGACGGCTGCTTTCATGTCGCCAGACACCAGCGACGCATTGTTGTCGTCCATCGCAACGCCAACGCCTTCCTCGGCTAGGCCCATGGCGAACACGCCGGTTTCGAGGTTTTCACCCGCTTTCATCGCGTCATAGACGGCCACGTCCACGCGCTTGAGCATCGAGGTCAGAACCTTGCCCGGGTGCAGGTGGTTCTGGTTGCTGTCCACACCGATCGACAGGATGCCTTCATCCGCCGCGGTCTGCAGAACACCAACACCGGTGCCGCCCGCGGCTGCATAAATCACGTCAGCGCCCTGGCTGATCTGCGCTTTGGTCAGCTCGGACCCTTTAACCGGGTCGTTCCATGCGGCTGGGGTGGTGCCAGTCATGTTGGCAACAACGTTGATGTCAGGGTTCACAGCCTTGGCGCCTTGCGCATAGCCGCAACCAAAGTGGCGGATCAGCGGAATATCCATGCCGCCGATGAAGCCGACAGTGCCCGATTCCGACGCCATCGCAGCCATCATACCAACGAGGTACGAGCCTTCATGCTCGGCAAAGCCGATCTGACGGATGTTCGGGGCGTCCAGCCAGGTGACGTCAACCGCAACGAACTTGGTGTCAGGATAGTCGCCGGCAACGGCGGACAGAGGATCGGCCATGGCAAAGCCCATGGTGATCACCGGGTTCGCGCCAGCTTCGGCGAAACGGCGCAGGGCCTGTTCACGCTGTGCTTCGGACTGAAGCTCAATCTCGCGATAGGTGCCGCCGGTTTCGTTGGCCCAACGCTGTGCGCCGTTATGTGCGGCTTCGTTGAACGACTTGTCGAACTTGCCACCCAGGTCAAAGATCAGAGCCGGTTCGGCCAGTGCGGCACCCGCGGTCAGAGCGACGGCGGCGGCAGCGCCCATCAAGGATTTCATCAGGGTCATTTGGTACTCCCGTTGTTTTTGTCGGTTCGAGGTTAAACTAGCCTCGTTTACCCACCTATAGCGAGCATAACCGTTGTGATGACGGGAATTAAGGCCGTATGCAACAGGCAGGGTCAACTGATTTTTGACCACTTGGTCTAAAAAATAGCGACTTTATTCAAGGCAGGGCGCGTTCCATCACAATTGCATCGCAATTTGAGACGGAATCGCGTGTATAATAGGCTTTTCGCCGCCCGCATGGGCTGTATCCGAAGCGTTCATAGAGCGCGATAGCGGCCCCATTGTCTGCCGCCACGTCAAGAATCGCGCGCGCCGCGCCCAGATCAGCGGCAACCGCATGCCAGTTTTTCATGCTGGCTGCAGCCAAACCCTGACGCTGATACAGGGGGTGAGTCGCGATGGTCAGCAACTCGGCCTCGTCCGCGATGACCTTAAACAGGGCAAAGGACTTGGGGTCTCCGACAACATGGGTGAAGCGGTTTTGCAGCAGGTCTTCGAACTCGGCAGCCGTCCACGGGCGCGCCTGTGTGAAGGCCGCAGCGTGGGTCAGGGCCATGTCGTTCGGGGTCATTCGTCCAGCAGCACAGGAGGGAGGTCGCGAGAAGGCGCCGCATCCGCGGGACGAATGTAGAGCGGTGCGGGTGGTTCCGTTTCCGTGCCGAACCTGCGCGCCGCGACATGGGCGATGGCCTGAACATGCGCGTTTGGGTCCGTGGCAGTGAAGAGGGGGCCAAGCCCCTCGGCCTCGGCCCGAAGCATCAGGCGTGGGCCTTCTGAGGTCTGTACATAGACCTGATCGCGCGGGGCCGAGATCGCGGGTAGGTGACCGTCGGGCACGTTCTCGGTCAAGGCATCAAAACCTGACACGCCGACGGCCGGGATGTTCAGACCCAATGCAAGCCCACGCGCCGCTGAAACCGAGATTCGAATGCCGGTGAAGTTTCCTGGGCCGATGCCAACACCGATGGCGTCCAGGTCTTTCCAGCCAAGACCGGCCTCAGACAGAACCTCCTCCAGCAGCGGCAGCAGGCGTTCGGCCTGCCCACGTGACATGGCCTCGGCCCGCGTGACAACAATTTCAGAGCCACGCAACAAAGCGGCCGCGCAATGCGCGGCCGATGTGTCAAATGCCAGAAGGGTCGGTTCAGACGGCAACGGGGCGAACCTCGGTCACTTCGGGGATGTAGTGGCGCAGCAGGTTCTCGATCCCCATTTTCAGGGTCAGGGTCGAGGACGGGCAGCCCGCGCAGGCCCCTTGCATATGCAGGTAGACCACGCCGCGGTCAAAGCCGTGGAAGGTGATGTCGCCACCGTCCTGAGCCACCGCTGGGCGCACACGGCTGTCCAGCAGGTCCTTGATCTGATCGACGATTTCCGAATCCTCGCCGGTATGTTCGGCATGGCCGGATGCGGGTGCCGCTTCGGCCCCCATGACGGGCTGGCCGGATTGGTAATGCTCCATCACCGCGCCGAGGATGCTTGGCTTGATATGGTCCCAATCGACGTCATCCGCTTTGGTCACGGTGACAAAGTCATTGCCAAAGAACACGCCGGTCACGCCGCTGACCGCAAAGATGCGCTGGGCAAGCGGCGATTTTTCGGCGGCTTCTGCGGATGGGAAGTCGGCTGTGCCTGCCTCAAGCACCGTCTGGCCGGGCAGGAACTTCAAGGTTGCCGGGTTCGGGGTGGATTCGGTCTGAATGAACATGAGGCAGCTCCGTTTTCGTTGCTTCTGATATGCGGGCAGCCGCCGTGGAAGTCAAGATTTGGAACCGTTCTAAATTGCGAGAGCGTGGTTTATCGCGTCAACCAACCGGTCATCACCCCAGAAAACCTCATCCCCGACGACAAAACTGGGTGCGCCGAACAAGTCGAGTTCTTTGGCGCGGCTGGATTGAGCAAAGAGCGCCGCTTTTACCTTTGGGTCTTGTGCGCTCTCTATGAAAGCGGCGGGCAGACCTGCGGCTGCAAGGCAATCGGTCAGTGTCGATGCGGCCGAGATATCGCGGCCTTCGCCGAACTCGGCCATGTAGACGGCACGGGTAAACGCGGCCCGCTGGTCTTGGGACGTGATGGCCACTGCCAAACGCGCAGCGGTCAGGGAATTCTGCGGAAACGGATCGGGGCGCTGAAACGGCAGCGCGCGCGCGGCGCATAAACGCTCCATATCGCGCCACATGTAGCGGCCCTTGGCGGGGTAGATCGTGAATGGAGAGGTATTCCAGCCCTGTTCGGCAAAGATGGGCCCCAAAAGAAAGGGCTGCCAATCTATGGGCACCCCCTTTTCAGCGGCCAGTTGCTCGATCCGCATCGCGCTGAGGTAAGAATAGGTTGAGGCGAACTCGAACCAGAACTGAACGGGTGCTGCCATGGTGCCTCAGGTAATCTCTTCCAGTTTTTCCTTGCTCAGATCACCTGGCACGATGGTGATCGGGATCGGCATGCTGCCCGAGTTTTTGGTCAGCTGAGTCACCAGCGGACCCGGCCCTTTCTTGTCGGTGCCGGCGCCCAGAACCAGGACCCCAATCTCCGGGTCGGACTGTACGTGTTCGATGATCTGTGCCACCGGATCGCCTTCGCGAATGGCCAATTCAGGCTCAACGCTCTGCTTGTCGCGCATCCATTTGGCGAAGACTTCGAAATGGGCGTGGATGCGTTCGCGGGCCTCTTCACGCATGGTTTCGGCCACACCAATCCAGTGATTGAATTCGTCCGGCGGGATCACGGACAGGATTGTCACACCGCCGCCGGTATGCGCGGCCCGCATCGCGGCAAAACGCATGGCGTTCAGGCATTCGCGGCTGTCATCCAGAATGACGAGAAACTTGCGCATTTGGGTCCTCTTGATTTTCTGGGATCATGCCCGACCGATAGCGTGCTGGCAACTCGGGTAAATCCCTAGCGCTCGCTTGCTGCCCAATCCCAGTAGAGCGCGCGGGCGCGACGTGCGATAGGGCCAACCTGATATTGCGTGTCGTCCAGAGCGGTCACAGGCGTCACCTTGTTCATGTTGCCGGACATGAACACCTCATCCGCCGCATGGAAATCATCAAAGCTGAGGACTGACTCATGTACGGTGAAACCATCGGCGCGCAGGTTCTTGATGTGCCGTGCGCGGGTGATCCCGGCCAGAAAGGTGCCGTTGGGCATGGGGGTAAAGACCTCACCGTCTTTGGCCATGAAGATATTGGCGGTGGCGGTCTCGGCCACATTTCCCATCGCGTCGGCGACCAGCGCGTTCGAGAACCCTTTGGAGCGCGCCTCAGTCAGCATCCGGGCGTTGTTCGGGTAGAGACACCCGGCCTTGGCATTCACCACGGCGGATTCCAGTACCGGACGGCGGAACCGGGTGGTCGTCAACCTTACCGAGGCCGTCTCGGGCGCCATTGGGATCTCTTCAAGACAGATGGCGAAACCGGTACTGTCTTTCTGGGGTACGATGGCCGTGACGTCTCCGTGGATGCCCCAATACATCGGGCGAATATAGACAGCCTGATCCGGGCCATAGGATTGCAGCCCCTCGCGCACCAGATCGACCATCTGTTCCGGCGTCACGGTCGGGGTCAGCATCAAAGCCTCGGCGGAACGGTTCACGCGGGCGCAATGGGCCAGCAGATCAGGGGCCATGCCGTCAAAGTAGCGTGCGCCATCAAAAACCGAGGACCCCAGCCACGATCCATGATCCGCCGCCCGCATGATCGGTGCGTCCCCTTCATGCCATTGGCCTTCGAAATAGGTGCGGATATTTTTGCCGACTGCCATAGCGCCCTCCCTCAGCTTTCGGCAAACCTAGGAGGGCGTCAGGCGAAGGTCCAGTGCAATCAGCGCGATGCAGCGCCGACCATGCCCACAATCTCGTAGGTTTGCTTCAGGATCGGGGCAGCAATCGCACGCGCCTTTTCCGCGCCACGGGCCAGGATCTGGTCAATCTCGGATTGTTCACCCATCAGGCGGGCCATCTCGGACGAGATCGGGGACAGTTTTTCGACCGCCAATTCCGCGAGCATCGGTTTGAACTCACCGAACTGCTTGCCGCCAACCTCGGCCAACACCTGCGCGGCCGAGCTGTCGCTGAGCGCGGCGTAGATATTGACCAGATTGCGCGCCTCGGGACGATCTTCCAAACCGTCGACTTCTGATGGCAGCGCGTCCGGATCAGTCTTGGCCTTGCGGATTTTCTTGGCGATTGTGTCGGCATCGTCGGTCATGTTGATGCGGCTCATGTCTGACGGATCAGACTTGGACATCTTCTTGGAGCCGTCACGTAGGCTCATGACCCGTGTGGCCGCCCCTTCGATCACAGGTTCTGTGACCGGGAAGAAGTCGACGCCGAAATCGTTGTTGAACTTGATCGCAATGTCGCGCGTCAGCTCAAGATGCTGTTTCTGGTCCTCACCCACAGGAACATGGGTCGCGTGATAGATCAGAATGTCCGCAGCCATCAGCGCGGGATAGGCAAACAGCCCCAGCGAGGCGTTCTGCGTGTTCTTGCCCGCCTTATCCTTCCACTGGGTCATGCGCTGCATCCAGCCCATCCGGGCGACGCAGTTGAAGATCCACGCCAGTTGCGCATGTTCGGGCACCTGGCTTTGGTTGAACAGGATGGATTGCTCCGGGTCGATGCCCGCCGCGATATAGCCCGCGCACAGTTCACGTGTGTTGTGTGACAAGGCAGCGGGGTCTTGCCAGACGGTGATCGCATGCAGGTCGACCATGCAATAGATGGTTTCGAACTCTGGCCCCTGCATATCCACAAAGCGCTTCATCGCGCCCAGATAATTGCCCAAGGTCAGCCCGCCCGAAGGCTGGATGCCGGAAAACACGCGCGGCGTGAATTGGGTCTGGGTCATCGAAGGGAACTCCCGTCTGGAAAAATCAGCCCTCGTCGCTTACCCATGAGGCCAAGGGACGTCAACAGCCGCGAAAGGCCAGCCCAATGAGCAGTGAGCATTATACACCCGCCGTGAACCCTCTGCCGCCCGTCGTGGTGGCCTTGGTTCTGTTCATCATGGGGATCGAGCTGACGTTTACGTTGGGCGCCCGGGGGCTGGTCGGAGGGCCGGGTGCGGTCGGGTGGAGGCTGGATGCGCTGCAGAGCTACGCGTTCTCGGCCGATATCTTCGATTGGATGATGCAAAACGGGCGCTGGCCGTTCGAGCATGTCATCCGCTTTGTGACCTATCCGTTTGTTTCGGGGAGTTTTACGCAAGCGGTGTTTGTCTGCGTTTTCGTGCTGGCCATGGGCAAGATGGTGGGTGAGGTTTTTGGCGGCTTTCCGATGCTGCTGATTTTCGTTTTGTCGGGTGTTGGTGGCGCGCTCGCCTATGCGCTGTTTCTGGACCCGTCATATCCGCTGGTCGGAGGGTTCCCTCCAGTTTATGGGCTGATCGGGGCATTTACTTGGTTGTTGTGGCGCAAGCTCTCGTTGGTTGGGGCCAATCAGGCACGCGCGTTTCAATTGATTGCGATGCTGATGGGCATTCAACTGCTGTTTGGCCTGATCTTTGGCGGCACAGGTGATTGGGTGGCCGATCTGGGCGGTTTTGCCACCGGGTTCGGTCTGTCCTTCTTTTTGGCGCCGGGTGGTTGGGAGCGGATCAAGGGCCGCATCCGGCGTGAGTGATCAAGACCGGCGCAGGGCCGTTTTGAACTCGGACAGTCTAAATGCCCCCAATAGGTGGCCGAATGCGAAGTAGCTGACCGCTGCAACCATAATCAGCGCAAGCAGAGCCAAATAGCGCCACCCGGGCACATCAAGCGTCCAGCCGAACAGTTGAATAGCGGCAAACAACACCACGCCCATCCCGACCGATGCCAAGATGATCCGCCCCGCGCGCCGCCGGAAGCGGTCGTCGAACCGCGTCTCATCGCCCATATTCCGCGCGCCAAAGGCCAGTAGGCCAACCATGGCCCAGCCAGCGGCAGAGGCCGCAATGGCAGGGGCAATCCATCCGAAAATCGGGTAAAGGCCAAAGGCAAGCGCCGCGTTGATGATCATTGCCACCAAAGCATAGTGGAACGGAGACCGCGTATTCTCGCGCGCGAAATACAGCGGTTGCAGCAGCTTCTGCAGCATGAATGCGGGTAGGCCGATGCCATAGATCGCAACGGCCAGGGCTGTGGCGGCTGTGTCCTCAGCGGTGAACTGGCCCCGCTGGAACAGGACTGAGACCAGCGGGTTCGGGATGATCAGGAAGGCTACGGTCGAAGGCAGGGTGAGCAGCAACATGAATTCTCCAGCCCGCGAAAACGCATTGCGCGCGCCAGCTTTGTCGTCCGCGCGCAAGCGGCGAGACAGGTCTGGTAGCAGCACGATTCCTATGGCAATCCCCACGACCCCCAGAGGCAGCTGATACAGGCGATCTGCCGCAAACAACCAGCTGACGGCTTTCTCAGTTTTTGAGGCCACAAGTTGCCCTACGACTAGATTGACCTGCGTCACGCCCATGGCCAAGGCGGCGGGTACGGCGATACGGACCATATTCCGCATCTCGGGTGTCAGATGCGGAAAACCAAAACGTATGCGGATACCGGCGCGTTCGGTGGCAAACCAGACCAACGCCAACTGCGCCACACCTGCCAAAGGGATCACGGCGATGAGCCAGCGAATGACCTCGCCTCCCGATATCGCGCCAGCGATCAAGGCGGTGCAGGCGAAGATGTTCAGAAGAACCGGCGCTGCGGCGGCGGCAGCAAACCGCCCCGTCGCGTTCAGAACGCCCGAAAACAGCGCTGCCAGTGACATGAAAAGAATGTAAGGAAAAACGACATAGCCATAGTCGACTGCCAAGTCGAAGCGCTCATCGCCGTAGAACCCCTCGGCCGTCAGCCAGACGAGGCCGGGCATGAAGACCATCGCCAACCCGACCAGGGCTAATACCGCAGCGATCAATAGGTTGAAAGCGTCTTGCGCGAACCCTTGCGCGTTCTCTCCGCCTTCTAGCCGCTTGGAAAACATCGGCACGAAAGCTGCGTTGAATGCGCCTTCGGCAAAGAAGCGGCGGAACATGTTGGGCAGACGGAAAGCCGCGACGAAGGCGTCCATCACCGGGCCGGGGCCGATGAACGCGGTCAGCAGGATTTCACGCAGAAAGCCCAGAATGCGACTGGCCAGTGTCCAGAAGCCGACTGTGAAGAAGCCGGAAAACAGCCGGATCTGCTTCATGACGCCGCTCGCTCGGCGCCCTCGGTTATGGCTTTGCGCAGTTTGGTCTCAAGCCCGCGCTGTTTGCTTTCCGAGTGGTATTTCAGCCCGAACATGTCCTTGACGTAGAATGTATCCACCACCTGCTCGCCATAGGTCGCGATCACGGCGTTGGCGATATAGACATTGGCCGCTGCCAGCGTGCGCGTCAGGTCATAAAGCAAGCCGGGGCGGTCGCGGGTATCGACCTCGATGATCGTGTAGATCTCGGACCCGTCATTGTCGAAGGTGATATGGGTCGGCACGTTGAAAGCGCGTTCGCGTTTCTTGATCTTGTCGCGCGATTTCAGCGCGTCGCGGGCCACGACCTCGCCTTTCAGCGTTTTGTGAATCATCTGGGTCAGACGCGGCAGACGGCTGGCTTCGAACGGGTGACCTTCGGCATCCTGTATCCAGAACGCATCCGTTACATAGCCATCCTTGGTCGTGTAGCTGCGGGCATCCACGACGTTAGCACCGACCAAGGCCAAGGCCCCGGCGATCCGCGCAAAGATACCGGGGTGATCACCCATGGCAAAGCAGGCGCGGGTGGCGTCTCGATCCTCGTCCGGGTGCAGGCGGATTTCCATCGCGCCGGGATCGCCGCTGTGTTCCAGCGCCCGTAGCATCTCGGCAAATTCCACATGGGTCGAGACGTTCAGGCCCTGCCAGTACGGAGCATAGTGCCGCCCGGTTTCCGTCTTCAGATCGGCCTTGGACCATTCGGCCAGTTCTGCGCGCAGAAGTTTCTTGGCCTCGGCCCCGCGATTGGCACGGTTCAGATCCTCCATGCC
Organism: Ruegeria sp. AO1; assembly: GCF_056535985.1. Classification (NCBI taxonomy): domain Bacteria; kingdom Pseudomonadati; phylum Pseudomonadota; class Alphaproteobacteria; order Rhodobacterales; family Roseobacteraceae; genus Ruegeria; species Ruegeria sp. AO1. Next base: position 2,891,722 of record NZ_JBQFJC010000001.1, on the reverse strand, counting down.
GGTTTCCAAGGCACGTTTGGTTTCCGCATGCAGCGCGCGCAGCAACGTTGCTTTCCAGTTGTTCCACGTATTGGGCCCGACACCGCGAATGTCACAGACGGTCAGCACGGTCAGCAGATCCAGCCGTTTGACCGTTTGCACAGCCTTGGCAAAATCCCGTACGGTCCGAGGGTCCGAGATATCGCGTTTCTGCGCCATGTCCGACATCAGCAGGTGATAGCGCACGAGCCATTCGACGGTTTCGGCGTCGGATTTGTTCAGCCCCAGCCTGGGTGCCACTTTCCGCGCGATTTGTGCCCCGAGGATCGAGTGATCTTCAGGCCGGCCCTTGGCGATATCGTGCAACAGCAGCGCAACATAGAGGACCTTGCGGTTCACGCCCCCTTCAAGGATCGAGGACGCCAGCGGCAGCGATTCAACAAGCTCTCCGCGTTCGATCTGGGCGAGGTTGACGATGCACTGGATGATATGCTCGTCCACCGTGTAGCTGTGATACATATTGAACTGCATCATCGCTACGATGGGTTCGAACTCGGGTATGAAGGCTGATAGCACCCCAAGTTCGTTCATCCGGCGCAGGGCGCGTTCCGGGTTGCCATGTTTCAGCATCAGGTCGAGGAAGATACGCTGGGCTTCCTTGTCGTTGCGCATATCTTCGTCGATCAGGTGCAGATTGGCCGTGACCAGCCGCATAGCATCCGGATGGATCAGCATGCCTGTGCGCAGGCCTTCCTCGAACAGGCGCAACATGTTCAGCTTGTCGGTCAGGAATGTATCCGGATCGGCAATGTCCAGACGACCATGAACCATGCTGTACCCGGGTTTGACCCGAGGGCGGCGGCGGAAAATCCGCTCCAGCAGCGGAGCGCCTTTCATGTGCAGGGCTTCCAGCTTGGTCAGGAAGATCCGTGTCAATTCCCCTACGCTGGTGGCATGGCGGAAATACCGCTGCATGAACACTTCGACGGCTCGCCGCCCGGCCCGGTCTTCATAGCCCATGCGCGCCGCGACCTCGACCTGCATGTCGAAGGTCAGCTGCTCGGTCGGGCGCCCCGTCACCAGATGCAGGTGCGAGCGTACGGCCCAGAGGAAATTCTCGGCCTCGGCAAAGGTCTTGAATTCATCGGGTGTGAACAGGCCCAGCGGGACCAGCTCGGCCACGTCTTGCACACCATAGATGTATTTCGCGATCCAGTAGAGCGACTGCAGATCGCGAAGCCCGCCTTTGCCCTCTTTCACATTGGGTTCGACCACATAGCGCTGGCCCTGTTTCAAGTGGCGCTCGTCGCGTTCCTGAAGTTTGGCCTCGATGAACTCGCGCTCGGTGCCCTTGAAGAGATCGGCCTTGAGGCGTTGGTCCAGTTCCTTGGCAAGATTTGTATCACCAGCCAGGTAGCGCTGTTCCAGCATTGCGGTGCGGATGGTGAAATCTTCGGTCCCCAGACGCAGGCAATCTTTGATGGTGCGTGAGGAATGGCCGACTTTAAGGCGCAGATCCCAAAGGATATAGAGCATGGATTCAATCACGCTCTCGGCCCAAGCAGTGATCTTGTAGGGCGTCAGGAACAGCAGATCGACATCCGATGCGGGTGCCATCTCACCGCGCCCATAACCGCCGACCGCCAGAACAGCGATACGTTCCCCCTGCGTCGGGGTGGCCAAAGGGTGCAGGTGCTCGCTGGCGGCACGCATCGCAGTGCCGACCAGACAATCCGTGAGGTAGGTATAAGACCGGGTCAGAGGGCGCGCGTCAAAGGGGCGGGCGGCAAACGCCTCGGCGATGGCAGCGCGCCCGGACTTTTGCGCCTCACGCAGAATGCGCACCGTTTCGGCGCGCAGCGCGGAGTTGTCAGTGCCTGCCTCGAACGCCGCAGCAAGCTGAGCGTCAACGCGGGCACTGTCGAAAATATCCTCTGGCGGGCAGATTAATGTGTTTTCAGGCACTGCGGTCAGGTGAGGCTGGTCAGAAACCGGCCCCTGAGAAGCTTTGAGGGGCAGGGTCAATCACAACCACCTGTTTGTTCTGGATCGTGGCAACCGCCAGACCGCGTTCATTGGTACCGTCCGAGCGCAGGCGGAAGATGCCGCCAACGCCCTGAAAACCGGCGCTCTGGGTCAGCGCAGCCCCGGTCAGAGCGTTCGATTTGCCTTGGCTAACGAGCGCCCCGATGGCGGCGATCCCGTCATAGGCCAGCCCGCTGATCGGATGCGGCGCTTCGCCATAGGTCGCATTGTAGCGCTGACGATAGGCCTGCGCTTTTGCGGGATCAGGCAGGGCAAACCAACCGCCCTGAACGCCGGGCAGTTCCAGCGTTTGGGCGGGAATGTCCCACCGTGTCAGACCGATATACTGGGAGGTTGACGGCGAAACCCCTGCTTCGGGCAGAAGCTGCGAGAACAAGGGCAGCGCGCCTGCGGTGGTTGCAGTCAGGAAGACCGAGTCCGCCCCCGTCGAATCCATGGCGGATTTGATGTTGGGCACCGCGTTGATCACGCCCTGCTGGGACCGGTCGTAACCGACGCTGCCAGCGTTGTTCATACTGCTGCTGGCGAGCGCATTGGCAATGGCTGAGCGGCCAGCTTCTCCGGCGGCGTCATTGCTGTGTACGATGATTGCTCCGGTCTTGCCCTGTCTTCCGCCATAATTGGCCAGTCGATTGGCCGTGTTCTGGAATGTCGGCCCCAGTACATATACATTTCCACCCGCGATGCTGGTGTTATTCGAGAAGGACAGGACGTTCACGTTGTTGTTCAGCACCGCAAGGCCGGCCGCGTTGGCGGCCTGTGCATAGACGGGTCCGATGATGATCTTGGCCCCATCCGCCACCGCCTGTTGCGCCACACCCGAGGCCGTACCCGCATTGCCTGCCGTATCATAGACACGCAGGTCGATTGTAACGTTCGGCAGGTCCGACATCGCCAGACGTGCTGCATTTTCAAGGCTTTGCGCCAGCGCCGCGTCACCAGACTGGCCTGATCCGCGCGGAACCAGAAGCGCAACGGGCACCGGTTCCGAGGTGTTGATCGAGGGGCCTCCGCCGACGCCGGTGGTTTCACATGCGGCCAGAAAAACGGCGGTGGTCAGGGCGATCGTGGTTTTGGCCAACTTGCTTACGGACTTGCAAACGGTAAACATCTAAAAGAAAACTCCCTGATCCGGCGGCTTGCGACGCTGCTGTTCTATCGAGCCGCGATAATAAACGTCACGCTGTGAGGGTCCAGCTTTGAATTTCCAAAACATAAGTTTGGCTGCTGGCCTGTATTTTGTTGCCACTCCGATCGGTACGGCGCGCGATATTACGCTCAGAGCGTTGGATGTGCTGGCCTCGGCCGACATGATCGCGGCAGAAGACACCCGCAGCCTGCGTCGGTTGATGGAAATCCACGGTATCCCCTTGGGCGGACGTCGCATACTGGCGTATCACGACCACAGCGGAGCGGGTACACGCGGCAAGATCATGGATGCTTTGGCCGCAGGGCAATCCGTTGCCTATGCGTCCGAGGCCGGTATGCCGCTGATCGCCGATCCAGGCTACGATTTAGGGCGACAGGCGGCCGAGGCTGGCTACTCCGTCACGTGCGCACCGGGTCCGTCCGCCGTGCTGACGGCGCTGACTCTGGCGGGCCTACCAACGGATGCGTTCTTTTTTGCGGGCTTTTTACCGAATGCGTCGGGCGCGCGCCGCAGCCGAATCGAGGCGCTGCGGGATATTCCCGGAACACTGGTGTTCTACGAATCACCCAAGCGCGTGGCGGGCTGCCTGTCCGATCTGTCCGACATCCTAGGCGCCGACAGGCAAGCAGCTTTGTGCCGCGAGTTGACCAAGAAGTTCGAGGAAGTCCGACGTGGGTCTTTGCAAGACCTGGCTGAGGCCTACCAAGACCAAACCCCCAAGGGTGAGGTCGTTCTGCTCGTGGATCGCAGCCATTCGCCAAGCGTTAACGAATCTGACGTAGAAGAGGCTTTGAAACAGGCCTTGCAAACCCATTCGGTTCGGGATGCGGCGGATTTGGTGTCAAAGATGTATGATCTTCCTCGACGCCCCATTTACCAGCAGGCCCTCAAACTGGGAAAGGGATGACATGACGCAGCGTGCGGTGCGGGGGGCGGTATCTTATCATGCGGGGCAATCTGCGGAATTGCGGGTTGCAGCCGACTACGAACGCCGTGGATTCTCGATCGCTCACAGACGCTGGCGTGGTGCCGGGGGTGAGATTGACCTGATTGCGCGGGGTGACGAAGGGCTCGTTTTCATTGAGGTCAAGAAAAGTGCCAGTTTTGACATGGCCGCGGCTCGGATCACCCCACGGCAGACCCAGCGCATCTGTGCATCTGCAGCGCAGTTTCTTGAAAATGAACCGGACGGGCAACTGACGAATGTTCGGTTCGATGCAGCGCTGGTCGATGGCACGGGCGCTGTTCAAATCATCGAAAACGCCTTCGGACCGGCCTAAGCCCCATTGAACCCCTCGGCCTGCTGCGCCATGTATCTGGCGTGAAGTTGAGGGACATGCCATGAAAATCGCCTTTCAAATGGACCCGATCGGGGCCGTGGATATCAACGCCGACAGCTCTTTCCGCCTTGCGGAAGAGGCGCAGACCCGCGGGCATGAGCTGTTCTTCTACGGGCCGGATCAATTGGCCTATCAGGAGGGGCGGATCACCGCGCGAGGACAAGACATGCAGGTTCAGCGCGTTGCCGGAGATCCCGCGGTCCTCGGTCCCGAGCGTGAAGTTGATCTGGCTGAGTTTGACGTGGTGTGGCTACGTCAGGACCCGCCGTTCGACATGCATTACATCACCTCGACGCATCTGCTGGATCGGTTGAAAGGTCAGGCGCTGGTGGTAAACGACCCGTTTTGGGTACGTAATTACCCCGAGAAACTGCTGGTTCTGGATTTCCCCGAATTGACCCCTCCGACCACGATTGCGCGGGACATGCAGACCATCAAGGGCTTCAAGGACAAGCATCAGGACATCATCCTTAAACCTCTTTATGGAAATGGAGGGGCTGGGGTGTTCCGATTGGATGCCAATGACCGCAACCTGACCTCGCTGTATGAGCTGTTCACCGGATTTTCGCGCGAGCCGTTGATTGTTCAGAAATTCCTGCCGGATGTGAAGAACGGCGACAAACGTGTGATTCTCGTGGATGGAGAGCCGGTAGGTGCCATCAACCGCGTCCCGGCCGAAGGTGAGACGCGTTCCAATATGCATGTCGGAGGGCGACCCGAAAAGATCGGTTTGACCGAGCGGGATCTCGAAATCTGCGCGGCCATAGGCCCTCTACTAAAGGAAAAAGGCCAGATTTTTGTCGGGATTGACGTGATCGGAGACTACCTGACCGAGATCAACGTCACCTCCCCCACCGGTATTCAGGAGCTTGAGCGTTTCAACGGTGAGAACATCGCCGAAAAGATCTGGCAGGCAATCGAGGCCAAAGTCTAAGCGCTACAGGCGTTGGGCGGCGCTTAGCTGTTCGATACGGTCCGTTCATTGGAATGCACGGTCGCACTGAAGGTCGAGTTCCGCGCTTGAACATGGCGCAAGCGGTAAGCTGCCGGACTTGTCTAAGACGACGGGCAATGATCAGTTCCGCCGTAATTTGTACCCCAAACAGCCTCGCAACAAACTGAGTGCGAACATCTAAGCCATGGCCCGTGCGCCGATCCGAAAACTTAGCGCTTCGGCCACGTGTGGTCGCCGGATATCAGGGGAGCCATCAAGATCAGCTAAGGTTCGCGCGACCCGTAGGATGCGGTGGAATGCGCGTGCTGACAGGCCGAACCGGTCGGCGACCTTGAGCAACAGCTCTTTGCCCTCAGCATCTGGGGCGGCGACCTCTTCCAGTAATTTACCCTCGATATCAGCGTTTTGACGTACGCCCTCGTGACCTTCAAACCGAGCGCTCTGAACGGCGCGGGCCTGCTCCACACGCGCGGCCACGGTGGCCGAACTGTCGCCAGACGGCGGCAGATCAAGGTCGGTGAACGCTACCGGAGGCACCTCGATGCGCATATCGAACCTGTCCATCAAAGGGCCGGAGATGCGGTTCAGGTAGTCTTCGCCACAGCCCGGTGCGCGGGAACAAGCGCGGGACGGATCGGTCAGGTACCCGCATTTGCACGGGTTGGCTGCCGCGACCAGCATGAAACGGCAGGGGTACTTCACATGGGCGTTGGCGCGGGCGACCATGACCTCTCCGGTTTCGATCGGTTGGCGCAGGGTTTCCAAAACGGTGCGAGGGAATTCGGGGAACTCGTCCATGAACAACACCCCGTTATGGGCCAGAGAGATTTCTCCGGGTTTTGCACCGCGTCCGCCGCCGACAATCGCCGCCATCGAGGCCGTGTGATGCGGTTCGCGAAAGGGCCGCGTCCGGTTGATGCCGCCTTCGTCCAATAACCCGCATAGGGATTGGATCATCGATGTTTCCAGCGCCTCCACCGGGGTCAAAGGTGGCAGTATTCCGGGCAGGCGCGCGGCGAGCGTGGATTTGCCCGATCCCGGCGTGCCGATCATGATCAAGTGGTGACGCCCTGCCGCAGCGATCTCTAATGCGCGTTTGGCACGTTCCTGTCCTTTGACATCGCGCAGATCGCGAGTGTTGGAGGACAGGCTGACTTCGCCCGGTGTGGCCGCAGCCAACGGGGCCTGACCGGAAAAATGGCGCACCACGTCGCCCAGCGAACCGGCTCCGATGACCTGAGTGGCGTCTACCCAGGCAGCCTCGGCGCTTGAGGCGCGGGGGCAGAGCAGGGCGCGATTCTCGGCCGCCGCCGTCATCGCGGCAGGCAAAGCGCCTACGACCGGAACCAGCGACCCATCCAAGGATAGTTCGCCCAAGGCAACAGTGCCCTCGGCCGCGTCTGCTGGGATGATCTCCAAAGCGGACAGGAGGGCGACGGCGATGGGAAGGTCGAAATGGCTACCCTCTTTGGGCAGGTCGGCGGGGGACAGGTTGATGGTGATCCGCTTTGACGGCAAGGCGATGGCCATGGAGCCAAGCGCACTGCGCACTCGATCTCGGGCCTCGGACACTGCTTTGTCCGGCAGACCGACGATTGAAAAGGCGGGTAGGCCCGGTGAGACGGCGCATTGCACCTCGACCGGGCGGGCATCAACCCCTTGAAACGCAACCGTGTGAGCGCGGGCAACCATGGCAATCCTATTCTTGGTTAACAGGACGTTGCTGCCATGGCCGAGGTTTAAGAATGGTTAACGGCTGCGCGCATTGCGGTGAATTTGGGCCATGCGCCCGGGTCGGCGACTGTTTTGTCGCGGCAGAACGTGTTGCAGAACCCCCAGCGTTGGCCGTCGAGGTCGAGGAAATCGGTGACCGGATCGCCGGAATACGGACAGTGCGCGTTGACCGAGGGGCCTTCTTCGGCGGGTCGTGCCTCGGACGGTTCTCCAACAGGCCAGTGGGCCGAGGGGGAATATTCCGGGTAGGGGTACGGATTGTATTGAACGGTCAGTCCCATCGCGCGCCATTGTCGGACCGATGTGTCTGACAGCAAGCTCAGGCAATAGTTGCGACTTTCGGCTGAGACTGGCAGATCATATCCAATGATCCGAGCCGCGACAGGGGTGTAGAAGACATCGGCCAGCGAGTAGGCTCCGAACAACGGCCCCTCTGACTGGCCCGAGATCGCCCGGGCATGCGCCCAAAGCGTCTCAATCCGGGCGAGGTCTTTCAAAGTGTCCGGTGACGGCTGGAAACCTTTCCAGACATGCGCCAACTGCATCGGGCACTCCCCGCGCAGCGTGGCAAAACCCGCGACCATTTCGGCGCACAGCCAACGGGCCGTTGCGCGCGCGGCTGGGTCTGACGGCCAAAGGCCAGCTTCGGGGTGCCGTTCAGCCAATGTCTCGGCCATCGCGAGGCTTTCGCCCACAACCGTACCATCGGGCAGACGCAAAGCAGGGACCAGGCGGGCCGGGGCAAGGGATTCCATATCCGCGGCCATGGTGCTGGAATAGAGGCCAACTAAGTGGCTGCGATAGGGCAGGCCGAACTTCTCGAGCATCAACCAGCCGCGCATGGACCAGCTGGAAAACAGGCGGTCACCGATAAAGAGATCATAGGTCATGATCAAAGGATGACGTAGCCGGAAGCGCTCGTAAATCAGTGATTTGTGACCTGCCGGATCACGGAAGATGATTGATGGCGCCGACGGACCATTCGCCCGCGTTATAGGCGATCTGGGTAACCGACAGGTTGTCGATCCGGTGTGAGAAAGCCTGTTGCGCCTCAATATTCAAAGCGCGCTGTACTTGCGTCAGGATCACTCCGAAATGGGCAACAATGACGAGATCCGCGCCCTCATGTGCGGCCATCAGCGCATCGACGGTTTTGTCGACCCGTGCGCGGACGTCGTTCCAGCTTTCTCCGTTCGGAGGGCGCACTTCGCCGGGATTGTCCCAATAGGCAAAGGCAAGCTCGGGGTCTTCGGCTTCGATCTCGGCGAAACCGCGCAGCTCCCATGTGCCGAAGTTGATCTCGCGCAGGTCAGGATGGTGGGGCAGACGCAGGCGCTGGCCTTGGATCGCCGTTGCCGTATCCGCGGCGCGCGACAGGTCTGATGAAACGACAACCGCGTCCGCTGGGATGTGATCGTGCAACCGCTGCAACGCGGCCTGATCGCTTAGATCAGCGGGCAGATCGGACCAGCCGACCATCGTTTTAGCATGGGTAGGACCGTGGCGGACCAGGTGCAGACGCGTCATGGCAAGTGTCCCTTCAAGACCATGGGCAGCCCCGCCGTGACTTGAATCACCAGGTCGGCCTGTGCTGCTAGCGCGATGTTCAGCCGGCCCTGTGCCTCACGGAACCGGCGGGCGAGAGCGTTTTCGGGCACGATGCCGTGACCAACCTCATTCGAAACGATAACAAGCTGCGCCTGGCAGCTGCGCAGGGCGCTCAGCAGTTGGGCGTGGGCCTGATCCAGATCGTTCTCGGCCAGCAGATGATTGGTTAGCCACATCGTGGCGCAGTCGATCAGGCAGGCGTGATCTGGGTTGAGTTCGGCCAAAACCGGAGCAACGTCCAGCGGTGCCTCGATGGTTTCCCAGCCGGACCCGCGTTGTTCGATGTGGCGATCGATCTTTTGCCGCATCTCGCTATCAAACACTTGTGATGTCGCAAGGTAGACCCGGTTTTTCCCTGAGGATACAACCAGTTGTTCAGCATAGGCCGACTTTCCCGATGCGGCTCCTCCCAGCACAAAGGTTAAATTGGCGGTCACAATTCTTACCTTTCTGGTGATCCACTTGGTGATGATCTGCGTATCGACCCTAAGTCGGCAAGGCAAGCCCGGCTGATGCCTGCAAAAAGGGAGAGTTTCATGGCACTGGACAACGCATCCGATTTCTCGATGTCCCGCAAAGCGATGAAGGCCGAACTGCTGGACGCGGAAACCGAATTGCAACTGGCCTATGCGTGGCGCGACAATCGTGACGAACAAGCACTGCACCGACTGATCACCGCCTACATGCGTCTAGCTATTTCAATGGCGGCCAAGTTCAAGCGCTACGGTGCGCCGATGAATGATCTGATCCAAGAGGCCGGTCTTGGATTGATGAAAGCGGCCGACAAGTTTGACCCGGATCGCGGTGTGCGGTTCTCGACCTATGCGGTGTGGTGGATCAAAGCCAGCATCCAGGATTACGTGATGCGTAACTGGTCGATGGTGCGGACCGGTTCGACCTCATCCCAGAAATCTCTGTTCTTCAACATGCGCCGCGTTCAGGCACGGTTGGAACGTGAAGCCGCCACCGAGGGGCAGGAGTTGGATCGGCATCAGCTGCACCAGATGATTGCCACGGAAATCGGTGTGCCCTTGCGTGATGTCGAGATGATGGAAGGGCGTCTGTCCGGCTCGGATTTTTCGCTCAACGCGGTGCAGTCAGCGGATGAAGATGGGCGTGAGTGGATTGATGCGCTGGAAGATGATCGTGAGCAGGCCGCCGAGGCGGTCGAACATCGCCACGACACCGAGCAGCTGCGCGAATGGTTGCTGATGGCGATGCAATCCCTCAATGACCGCGAAAGATTTATCGTGCGTGAACGTAAGCTGCGCGAACCGGCCCGGACCCTTGAAAGCTTGGGGAATGAGCTGGGTCTATCGAAGGAACGTGTACGGCAGCTTGAGGCCGCAGCCTTCACCAAGATGCGCAAGAACCTTGAAGCCCAATCGCGTGAGGTGCAACACTTCATCGCATGACAAGATTTGCGATTCTGTTGTGTGTGCTGGCGTTTACAGCCAGCGCGGTGCGCCCGGTCCAAGCCGGTGAGTTGATCCCCGATGATGTCCTGGCAGCCATGCAGGACGCAGATGTGGTGATTCTTGGTGAAATTCACGACAATCCGCGTCACCACCTTGTGCAGACCGAGGCGTTGGGCGCGATCGCTCCGTCGGCTGTGGTGTGGGAGATGGTAACCGAAGAAGGCGCGCAGCGTCTGGCTCAGACAGCCGCCTCCAACCCCGAGGAATTGTCTCGCATCCTGCGCTGGGCGGAGTCTGGCTGGCCCCCACTGAGTATGTATTACCCAGTCTTTAAGGCGTCGGACGCGCCAGTCTATGGCGCCATGGTTCCACGCACAGCTGCGCGCGCCGCGATGGAAAAAGGTGCGGCCACGGCCCTTGGTGCAGACGCTGCGCGCTATGGCCTGACCGTTCCTCTGTCGCCAGAAGATCAAGCCGCGCGCGAGGCGGATCAACTGGCTGCCCATTGCGATGCTCTGCCAGCCGAAATGTTGCCGCAAATGGTCTCGATCCAACGTCTGCGAGACGCTGTGCTGACCCGTGCGATCCTGCGCGCGGACGAGGAAACCGGTGGTCCGATTGCTGTAATCACCGGCAATGGCCACGCTAGGACTGACCGGGGTATCCCGACCTTTCTGTCGCGCCTGAAGCCGGGGCTGAAGGTCTTCGTTTTGGGTCAGTCTGAAGGTGGCGCAATCGACGGGACCTTTGATGCGGTGATCGACAGCCCGGAAATTGAGCGTGAAGACCCCTGCAAAGCGTTTGAAACGCAGAATTAACCGCTGGAACTACCGGGTGGCCTTGCCTAATGTCGGGACCGATCGGGACGGGAAGGGCTGAACATGCTGGCATCCAAACGCATTCTACTGATCATCGGCGGTGGCATTGCGGCCTATAAGTCGCTGGACCTGATCCGACGGCTGCAAGAGCGCGGCGCGCAAGTCACTCCCGTTTTGACCCGCGCTGCCGAGGAGTTCGTGACGCCGTTGTCGGTCTCTGCACTTGCAGGTCAGAAAGCTTATCGCGATCTCTTCGACCTGACCGATGAGGCCGAGATGGGACATATCCAGCTGTCACGCTCGGCTGACCTGATCGTGGTTGCCCCAGCTACCGCAGATATGATGGGCAAGATGGCGGCTGGTCTGGCCAACGATCTGGCCTCTACCCTGCTGATGGCCACGGACACGCCGGTTCTGTGTGCGCCTGCCATGAATGTGCGTATGTGGGACCACCCCGCAACTCAGCGCAATCTGAAGCAGCTTCAGCAAGACGGCATCCGCTTTGTAGGGCCCAACGAGGGCGACATGGCCTGTGGTGAATATGGCCCGGGCCGGATGTCCGAACCGCTAGAGATCGTTGCCGCCGTTGAGGCGCAACTGGCCGACGGGCCGTTGAAGGGTAAACGCATCCTTGTGACCTCCGGCCCGACGCATGAACCCATTGATCCGGTGCGCTACATCGCCAACCGCTCATCTGGGGCGCAGGGGACTGCCGTTGCCCGCGCCTTGGCGGCGCTTGGGGCCGAGGTGGTTTTTGTCACTGGCCCTGCCGATGTTCCGCCGCCCCAAGGCGTGCAGGTCGTGGAGGTTGAGACAGCACAGCAGATGTCGGACGCGGTGGATGCGGCGCTCCCTGTGAATGCAGGCGTGTTTGCCGCCGCAGTTGCCGACTGGAAAGTGGCAACCGCTTCGGATCGCAAACTGAAGAAAAGCCGCGATGGTCTGCCGTCGCTGGACTTCGCCGAGAATCCCGACATCCTGAAGCGCGTCTCGCAGATGGGTACGGGTCGCCCTGATCTGGTTGTGGGCTTTGCAGCGGAAACCGATGATGTGATCGACAACGCGACGGCAAAGCGCGCCCGCAAGGGATGCGACTGGATCGTGGCAAACGACGTCAGTCCGGCAACCGGCATCATGGGGGGATCGGAAAATGCGGTCGTCCTGATCTCGGATCAAGGGGCCGAGAGCTGGCCGCGCATGGGCAAAGACATGGTCGCGGCGCGTCTGGCACAAAAGATCGCCGACGCGCTGGCCGGATAAGACAGAAGGAATACAGATGGTAGCTATCCGCGTGATCCGGGAAGAAGGGGCAGACGCCTCTGTTCCAATGCCTTCATATGAGACCTCAGGCGCGGCCGGGGCTGATGTGCGCGCCAACCTGCCCGAAGGTGCGTCGATTTTCCTGGAGCCGGGGCAGCGCGCCCTTGTCCCCACCGGCCTGCGAATCGAAATCCCGGCGGGCTATGAGGTGCAGGTCCGCCCGCGCTCCGGCTTGGCATTGAAGCACGGCATCACCCTGCCCAATACGCCGGGCACCATCGACAGCGACTATCGCGGCCCGCTGGGTGTGATCGTCATGAACGCAGGGCAGGACCGGTTCGAGGTCACTCACGGAGAACGCATCGCGCAGCTGATCGTCGCGCCTGTAGTGCAGGCCACGTTTGAACTGACCGAAACCCTTGGCGATACCGCGCGTGGGTCGGGCGGGTTCGGCTCAACCGGGCGCGGCTGATGCTGCTGGTTCTGGTCCTTGCCGCGGGTCTGTGGGGCGTCGGCTATCTCGCGGGCGTGTCCCGGACGGCGCGTGTGACCTCGGTCAGTGTGCTTATGGTCGGGGTGATCCTGTCGCATCTGGTTTTGCCGAGCGGCCACCCCATGCGCGAAGCAACCGGAGGATCGGCGGCGCTGTGGCTGATGCTTGCCGGGGCGGCCGCTCTGGTCATGGTCTATGGCAAGGGGCTGAAAGCGCTGCGAAATCGGGCGCAGCCCGAAGCGGATCAGGCCGAGGCCAAACCCTCGGACCGGTTCACTGAGACAGAGCTGGACCGCTATGCACGCCATATCGTTCTGCGAGAACTGGGTGGACCGGGGCAGAAACGGTTGAAAAAGGCGCGCGTGCTGGTGATTGGGGCCGGGGGTCTCGGCGCACCGGCCTTGCAGTATCTGGCTGCAGCGGGTGTGGGCACGATCGGAGTGATCGACGACGACGTGGTCGAAAACGCCAATCTCCAGCGTCAGGTCATCCACCGCGATGCCGATATCGGAATGCCCAAAGTTTTCTCGGCCCAGCAGGCGATGGAGGCGCAGAACCCCAACGTCACCGTCCTGCCCTACAATCGGCGTCTGAGTGAAGAGATCGCGCGAGACCTATTGGGCGACTTTGATCTGATCCTGGATGGTACCGACAATTTCGAAACCCGCTATTTGGCCAATCGCACGGCCGTTGCGTTGGGCAAACCGCTGATCTCGGGCGCACTGTCGCAATGGGAGGGGCAGTTGAGCGTCTTCGACCCGACCAATGATGCCCCCTGCTATCAGTGTATTTTCCCCGAAGCCCCCGCGGCCGGTCTGGCCCCGTCCTGTTCTGAGGCGGGCGTGATCGGCCCCTTGCCGGGCGTGGTTGGCTCCATGATGGCGGTTGAGGCGATCAAGGTGATCACCGGGGCCGGCCAAGCGCTGCGCGGCGAGATGCTGATCTATGATGCGCTCTATGGTGAAAGCCGCAAGATCACTCTGTCCAAGCGCTCTGACTGCCCGATTTGCGGCGCCGGTGGTGAATAAACGCCGTGTTGCTCTGGATCATCCCACCGGCCCTTCCTAGGTTGTGGGCAAAGGAGATCTGAATGACCAACCCGATCCTGTCCGACTGGACCACTCCGTTCGAACTCGCCCCCTTTGCCAAGATTTCGGATGATGATTTCGCCCCCGCTTTGGATGAGGCGCTGCAGGCCCATAACGCGCAGATTGACGCGATCGCCACAAACGCCGAAGCCCCGAGTTTCGCCAACACGATCGAAGCGCTTGAGGCGGCGGGTGAGCAACTGGACAAAGTGCTGTCGGTTTTCTTCACAGTAGCGGGCGCGGACAGCAATCCGAAACGTGAGGAGCTGCAGCGGGAATTCTCGCCAAAGCTGGCGGCGCATTTTTCGGGGATATCCTCGAACAAGGCGCTGTTCAAACGCGTGGCGGACCTGTGGGCGCGACGTGATGATCTGGGCCTGAGCGACGAACAGGCGCGCGTGCTGATGCTGTCTCATCGCGGTTTCGTCCGGGCTGGTGCTGCGTTGGAGGGCGAGCAGGACGCCCGGATGCAAGAGATCAAGGCACGGTTGGCGTCACTGGGAACATCTTTCACCCAAAACCTGCTGGCGGATGAGCGCGACTGGTTCATGGACCTGTCCGAGGATGACCTGCAGGGCCTGCCGGATTTCGTTGTCGATGCCGCACGCGCGGCGGGTCAGGAAAAGGGCGCTGTTGGTCCAGTAGTCACCCTGTCGCGGTCGATCATTGTGCCGTTCCTGCAATTCTCCCCCCGTCGCGACCTGCGGGAAAAAGCCTATCGCGCATGGACCGCGCGCGGGGCGAATGGTGATGACACCGACAACCGCGACATCGCCGCCGAAATCCTTAGCCTGCGCGAAGAGCGCGCCAAGCTGTTGGGATATAACAGCTTTGCCGACTACAAGCTTGAGACGGAAATGGCCCGCTCGCCCGACCGCGTCCGCGACCTGCTGATGCAAGTATGGGAGCCTGCGAAGGCGCGCGCCGACGCAGATGCCGAGATGCTGACCGCGATGATGCAGGAGGATGGCGTCAACGGCCCTCTGGCGGCGTGGGACTGGCGCTACTACGCCGAGAAACGCCGCAAGGCCGAGCATGATCTGGATGAGGCCGCGCTGAAACCCTACCTGCAACTGGACCGGATGATCGAGGCCTCGTTCGCCTGCGCCAACCGTCTTTTCGGGTTGGAGTTCAAACCGCTGGACGTTCCGCTCTACCACCCTGATTGCCGGGCGTGGGAGGTGACGCGCTACGGCAAGCATATCGCGGTCTTCATCGGTGACTATTTCGCACGTGGGTCCAAACGGTCGGGCGCTTGGTGTAGCGCAATGCGGGAGCAAGCGAAGTTCCCCAAAGAACAGGCTCCGGTCGTGATCAACGTTTGCAACTTTGCGAAAGGCGATCCGGCTTTGTTGTCCTATGACGACGCGCGCACGCTGTTCCACGAGTTCGGGCACGCTCTGCATCAGATGCTGTCGAATGTGACCTATGAAAGCATCTCGGGCACGTCCGTGGCGCGCGACTTTGTCGAACTGCCAAGCCAGCTTTACGAACATTGGCTGGAGGTCCCCGAGGTTCTGGCCGAGTTCGCCACCCACGCGGACACAGGCGAGGCAATGCCGCAGGAAATGCTGGAGAAAGTGCTGAAAGCCGCGAATTTCGATCAGGGGTTCCAGACGGTGGAATATGTCGCCTCGGCTTTGGTTGATCTGGCCTTCCATGAGGGCGCGGCCCCGGCGGATCCGATGGCGAAACAGGCCGAGGTCCTGGAAAGCATCGGCATGCCCGCAGCCATAGGCATGCGCCACGCGACCCCACATTTCGCGCATGTTTTCGCGGGCGATGGCTATAGCTCGGGCTACTACAGCTACATGTGGTCCGAAGTGATGGATGCCGACGCATTCGAGGCCTTTGAAGAGGCCGGAGGTGCATTTGATCCCGAACGCGCCAAAGCTCTGGAAGACAACATTCTCTCCACCGGCGGCTCGCGCGAGGCTGAGGAGCTGTATCTGGCCTTCCGGGGCCGGATGCCGGGTGTCGAAGCTTTGTTGAAAGGGCGTGGCCTGATCGCAGCTTAAACCGTTATCCCCCGGTCCTTGGGGGGATCAATATCCCAGCTGGCGATCCACCAGATGCACAAACGGCTCGCCAGCTTCCCCGCGCCGGATATTTTCGACGATCACCTGCGCCGCCGTGACCGGTCGGGTTTCCGAGGCGATATGCGGCGTCACCGTCACGTTCGGATGCGCCCAGTAGGGGTGATCCGCGGGCAGAGGCTCAACCCGGAACACATCCAGCGTGGCATGTCCAATCTGGCCTGTGTTCATCGCCTTTAATAGCGCCTCATCGTCGATCAGAGGCCCACGCCCCGGATTGATGATCCGCGCGCCTTTGGGCATCAGCGAAAGGGTTTCGGCGTTCAGAGTGTTCTCGGTCGCCGGTGTGTCAGGCAGCAAGAGAACGGCGATCTCGGCCTTTGACAGAGCCTCTCGCAACCCATCTTCGCCGCTCAGGCAGGTTACTCCGGGGACGGCTTTGGGGGTGCGGCTCCATCCGGTGACTTTGAAATTCAATGCCGCCAGCGCTTGGGCAGCCTCCTGCCCCAATGCGCCAAGGCCCAGAATGCAGACCTGACGTTCGTTCGCCAATGGTGGCGCGTCAGGCGTCCACACACCGTCTTGCACTTTGATGTGCTGGTCCATCCCCAGATGATAGCGCAGCACATGTCCCACGACCCATTCGGTCATGCCTTGGGTCAGCCCGTGATCCACCATCCGCGCCAGTGGCACGGTCAGCGTTTCGTTCCCTGCGATCTTCTCAACCCCAGCCCAGAGGCTGAGAACCGCTTTCAGCTGGGTATAGGGCGTGAAATCCAGCAGCCCGCCGCTTGGGGCGTAGACGATGTAGTCCACCTCATCCTCGGGGAATTCGGTTGCAAGATTGAACGCGACGCCTGCCTTTTGCAGCCCCTCGGTCAGAAGCGGCTGGTACACCGGCCAAAGCTCAGGACGTGCGGAGAACAGGACATTGACGGGCATGGAGGGGCTTTCCGATCAGCGGGGGCGGTGGATATGGGCGCTTTGCACAACGCCGAAGGCGGCCATCAGAACCAGCATGGCCGAACCGCCATAGCTGACCATGGGCAGAGGTACCCCTACAACCGGAGCCAGCCCCATCACCATCGACATGTTGACCGCAAAGAACAGGAAGAAGTTCAGCGCGATCCCCATGGTGACCAGCGATGAGAACCTGTCTTTGGTCGACAGCGCCGTGACCATGCAGAAGATCAGGATGAGCGCGTAAAGCAGCAATAGGGTGATGCCACCGACAAAGCCGAACTCTTCGGCCAATGTCGTGAAGATGAAATCGGTGTGTTTTTCAGGCAGGAAGTTCAGCCGAGATTGCGTGCCCTGCATGAACCCGCGCCCATTCCATCCGCCTGATCCCAAGGCGATCTTGGACTGGGTGATGTGATAGCCCGCGCCCAGAGGGTCGGTAGACGGATCAAGAAACGTGTCGATCCGGCGGAACTGGTAGTCTTTCAGCAACTGCCACTCGGTCCCTCGGCTATTGAAAACAGCCGCAATCAGGCCGACGACCGCCGCGATCACGGCGGCGAAATAGGCCCAGTGTACACCGGCCAGAAACATCAACCCTCCGCCAGCTGCCAGCAGCAGGATCGAAGTTCCAAGATCCGGCTGGCGCAGTACCATGAAGGTAGGGATCAGGATCAGCACGACAGGGATCAGAACCCAAAGTGGGCGTGAGGTTTTGTGCGAGGGCAGCCAGTCATAGTAGGCCGCCAGCAGCATCACCAGCGCGACTTTCATGACCTCGGATGGTTGCAAACGCATGAACCCAAGGTCGATCCAGCGCTGTGCGCCCATGCCGATGGTGCCGAACAGCTCTACAAACACCAACAGTGCGATTGAAGCCAGGTAGGCCAGTACCGACATGTTGCGCCAAAACCAGATCGGCACCAGCGCGACGATGAACATCACTGTCAGGCCCAGCCCGAAACGTTCGATCTGGGGTTCGGCCCATGGCATCCACGAGCCACCCGCCACCGAGTATAGCATCAGGAACCCGGCACTGGCCGTGCTGATCAGCAACAGCGTCAGTGGCCAGTTCATATATAGGAATTTACGGAATCCCGATGGCGTGGATTTGACCGCATATTCAAGATAGCTCATGCGCGGTCCTTCTCGCTGGGGCGCGCTTTGGGGCGACGGTCGCCCTCGAGCCGTTTTTGCTGTTCCTTGATGCGCTCTCGATCTCCGGCTGGGTAGGCCTCGAGCGGCGGCGTGCCGTTGTAAAGCGCCTGAAGCATGATGTCGCGCGCGACCGGGGCCGCCGCCTTGGAGCCACCGCCGCCATGTTCAACCACAACCGCAATGGCGTATTTGGGTTTGTCGTAGGGGGCGAAGCTAACGAACAGCGCATGGTCGCGCCGTTCCCATGGCAGGTCCTCATTGCGGATCACTCCTGCCGCACGTTCCGCTTTGGTGATGTTGCGTACCTGGCTGGTACCGGTTTTACCCGCCATGCGGAGGTCATCGGCGATGATCCGGCTACGATAGGCCGTGCCGCGCCGGTCGTTTGAGACCGACCACATCGCCTCGCGGATGTAGTTCAGATTGGCCGGACTGATCTCAAGCGGCTCACCCGCGCCCGTTGGCTGTTCGACCCCATCAATCGAGCGGACCAGACGCGGTGTCACGGCCCGCCCCGTGGCGATCCGTGCGGTCATCACGGCCAGCTGCATCGGTGAGGCCAGCATAAATCCTTGCCCGATCGATGCATTGGCCGTATCGCCGATCAGCCAGTCCTCGCCATGAGTGCGTTGTTTCCATTCCTGATTGGGCGCCAGACCGGCACGCACGGCGGACATAGGGATGTCGTGCTTGATACCAAGCCCGAGGGTCCGCGCCATCTCTGAGATTTTGTCGATGCCAACTTTGATCGCCACGTCATAGTAGTAAACGTCGCAGCTGCGTTTGAGCGATGTATTAAGGTCGACCATGCCATGCCCCCCGCGTTTCCAGCAGTGGAAGCGGCGGCTGCCGACCTTGAGGTGGCCGGGGCAGTACACGGTGTTACCGGGGCCAACGACACCGGCCTCAAGCGCGGCCAAGGCGGTGACCATCTTGAAGGTCGATCCAGGTGGGTAGGTGCCCTGAACCGTCTTGTTGGCCAGGGGGCGGTATTTGTCCTGCGTCAGGATCTGGTAATCCGCGACCGAGATACCGCGCACGAACAGGTTGGGGTCGAAGCTGGGGGCCGAGGCCATTGCCCGCAGATCGCCGGTTTCGCAATCAATGACAACGGCGGCGGCGCTTTCTCCGGCAAGCCGTGCCTGAGCATATTGCTGCAGGTCCGCGTCGACCGAGAGTTGCAAATCGGCGCCCGGTTGGCCTTCCTGCCGGTCCAATTCGCGCATGACGCGGCCGGTGGCGTTAACCTCGACCCGTTTTGAACCGGCCCGGCCGCGCAGGTCGATCTCTTGCTTGGCCTCAAGGCCGACCTTTCCGATCTGGAAACGGGGGATGCGCAGTACCGGCTCTGGGTCTTCGATTTGGCTGAGGTCATAGTCGCTGACGGGGCCGACATAACCGACGATATGGGCGAAGTCCTCATAGCGCGGGTATTGCCGGGTCTGGCCGACCTCAGGCGTGACACCGGGCAGAGCGGGCGCATTGACGGCGACTTTCGAGATATCTTCCCACGTCACCTGATCGACCAGCGTGACCGGCAGGAACGGGGCCGAGCGTCGCATTTCCGTGCGCGCGCGCTCAATCTCATCCTCGTTCAGGGGGATCAGGTCCGAGAGTTTGGCGATCACCTTGTCGATGTCACCGGCATCCTCGCGCACAATAACGATGCGGTAGGACGGTGAGTTCTGCCCGATGACCTGCCCATTGCGGTCATAGATGCGCCCCCGCGTCGGCGGGATCAGGCGGATGTTGATGCGGTTTTCTTCGGCCAGAAGGCGATATTCATCCGCTTGATCGACCTGCATGTACCGCATGCGTGCGGCCAGCCCGCCAATGAAAACCGCCTGCAGACCACCCAGCAGCAGTGCCCGCCGGGGCAGACGTTTGTAGGCGACACCTTCGCTTTTGATTTTGCGCTGTTTCATGCACGCGCCCCCGCAGCACTGGCATCGGCGGCCGAGACGCGGCGCACGCCGAATACACTCTGAGACAGCAGCACAATGACCGGATAGGCCAGAATTGTCAGCACAAGCTGGATCATAACCGGTAACAAAGCCGCCTGATCAACAGACAGGATCGCAAGGAAAACCCGGTTGCCCAGAAACACGCCAGCAACGACTGCTGTGACTGACATCCATTCCGCCACAAAGCCCGCATCTCGCATCCCAGGTGCCGCAGACCGCAAGTAAGCCGCGCCCAGCACCACCAGTGCGGCCAATAGGCCCGGAGGGCGTTGCAGCAGCAGATCGGCCAGCAACATGACCAGCGCAACCAATAGGGTCGGCACGTAGTCCGGCCGCCGAAGCACCCACGCAAAGGTCAGAACGATCAGAAAGTCCGGAAAAGGCCAGCGGTCCGGCTGTGTATCCAGCGGCAGCAGATGCAGGAAAAGAACAAACACTGCGAGCCCCCCGTAGAGACCG
The DNA here is from genome assembly GCF_056535985.1 of Ruegeria sp. AO1. Taxonomy (NCBI): domain Bacteria; kingdom Pseudomonadati; phylum Pseudomonadota; class Alphaproteobacteria; order Rhodobacterales; family Roseobacteraceae; genus Ruegeria; species Ruegeria sp. AO1. Next base: position 2,871,256 of record NZ_JBQFJC010000001.1, on the reverse strand, counting down.
CGCATCGCCCATCTATGAGAGGCAGGTTTATCCATCACCAGCTTCCTCAGGAGACAGTGACGCAGCAGGCAGTGAGGGGCCAACAATCTGACCTGGATCGCGGATTTCGGGGGCCGAGTTGTAGCGAAGAACGCGCAGAAACTCCAACCGTTCGAAATCGGCAGAGAGGCGCACGCGCAAGCGGCCTCCGGGGTCGGCGGCGATCTGGCCGATCAGCAGGCCGGCGGGAAACACGCCGCCATCGCCCGAGGTCACGACCCGGTCGCCGGGGCGCACAAGCTCACGGTTTTCCAGAAACTCGACGGATGGGGCCGGGGTATTGTCGCCCGTGATCAAAGCGGTCTGGCCCGAGGGCTGGATGGTTGCGGGAATGACGCTTGAGGCGTCAGTCATCAGAATGACGCGCGCAGTATCTGGCCCAACGCCCGAGATACGGCCAACCAGGCCGATCCCGTCCATCGTGGCCCAGCCATCGACGATCCCGTCCCGTTCCCCTACATTCAACAGCACTGACTGCCGGAACGGAGAGCCACTATCGGCCATCACAACGCCAGTGACATAGGTTAGGCGCGGATCGAGCCGCACATTGTTCAAATCCAGTAGCCGCGCGTTTTCCTGTTCCAGCTGCAACGCTGCCTCTTTCCAGGCGCGCATCAGCCGCAGTTCCGAGCGCAGCTCGCGGTTCTGCTCGCTCAGGCTCTGATAGCTTTGGAAATCACGGAACAGGTTGACGGTTGCGGTGACCGGAACCATGGCCCAATCCATTGAGGGCACAACAGCATCTACAACCTGCGCGCGGAACCGTTCAACCCGAGGGCTGTCGATCCGCCAGACAATGAAGATGCCCAGCAGGCACAGTACAACGATCCCCAGAAGCAAACGCCTCAGTGGGGCCGTGTAGTCGTCGCGCTGTGATCGGTCTTTTGCCACAGGTTACCTTCCCGTGCTGCTCGGGCCGAGTTTACCCTATTTTCTAAAGGGTGCGCGCCTTAGCTTTCGTAGTCAATCGCGTGGCGCAGCTGTTTTTCGTATTCTAGCGCCTTGCCGGTGCCCAAAGCCACACAATTCAGGCTTTCATCGGCAATTGACACGGCCAGACCTGTCTGTTCGCGCAGGGCAAGATCCAGATCACCTAGCAGAGCGCCGCCACCGGTCAGCATTACGCCGCGATCCACGATATCTGCTGCCAGATCGGGAGGCGTGGTCTCCAGCGCGGTCATTACAGCCTCGCAAATCTGCTGGACGGGTTCCGATAGTGCCTCGGCCACCTGAGCCTGACTGATCTCGATTTCTTTCGGCACGCCGTTCAGCAGGTCGCGACCGCGGATATGCATCGACTGGCCGCGGCCGTCATCGGGCATGCGCGCGGTGCCGATAGTGGTCTTGATGCGTTCAGCGGTGGATTCGCCGACCAGAAGGTTCTGCTGACGACGCAGGTACGATATTATCGCCTCGTCCATACGGTCTCCACCCACGCGGACCGAGCGGGCGTAGACGATGTCGCCCAGCGACAGAACCGCAACCTCGGTGGTGCCGCCGCCGATATCGACGACCATGTTGCCGGTCGGATCGGTGATCGGCATGCCTGCGCCAATCGCCGCTGCAATCGGTTCGGCAATCAGACCCGCGCGGCGCGCGCCTGCGGACAGAACCGACTGACGGATCGCACGTTTTTCAACCGGGGTCGCGCCATGCGGGACGCAGACGATGATCTTGGGCTTCGAGAAGGTCGAGCGTTTATGCACCTTGCGGATGAAATGCTTGATCATTTCCTCGGCGGTGTCGAAGTCGGCAATCACGCCTTCGCGCATCGGGCGAATGGCCTCAATCGATCCCGGCGTCCGGCCCAGCATCAGCTTGGCGTCTTCGCCAACCGCCAGAACCTTTTTCACGCCATCCTTGACGTGATAGGCCACAACCGAGGGTTCAGACAGGATCACACCGCGCCCCTTGACGTAGACCAGCGTGTTTGCCGTTCCAAGGTCGATAGCCATGTCCGCTGTGAACAGGCCGCCCAGATTGCCAAAGATCCCCATGTTTCCCCTGATCCTGTATGTCGGTTTTTCTACTGCCCGCGACTCGACGGTTCCGGGACGGATGACTTATAGGGTGCCAACTCGCCCGGTAAAAGGGCTGATTCCGCGGCAATCAGCACCTTTTCGCCTCATTTGCAGGGACTGTAGAAGGCAATATGCTCTCATATCAACATATTTACCACGCCGGGAATCTGGCTGATGTGCAAAAGCACGCTTTATTGGCATGGACGCTGTCCTATCTGACCCAAAAGGACAAACCGCTGACCTATGTCGAAACCCATTCGGGACGTGGGCTTTACAAGCTAGATTCAGATGAGGCGCGCAAGACCGGAGAAGCAGCCGCCGGGATCGAGCGGGTGCAGCGTGGTGCATGGTTTGGCGATGATCATCCGCTAGCGCAGGCGATCGAGTTGACCCGCGCGCGTTTTGGAGAGGCCAGCTACCCCGGATCGCCCCTGATTGCGGCTAGCCTGCTGAGGTCACAGGACAGTCTGCACCTCGCCGAATTGCATCCGCAGGAATATGCGGCATTGTCACTGGCAGTTCCGGGGGGCAATACGCGTGTCTACAAGCAGGACGGGTATGCGCTGGCGCAGTCCCTTTTGCCGCCGACGCCCAGACGGGGTATGCTGTTGATTGACCCCAGCTACGAGGTGAAGGTGGAATATGACCGCCTTCCGGGGATCATCGCCAAACTGCATCGCAAGTGGAACGTGGGCGTGATCGCTTTGTGGTATCCGATCCTGAAAAACGGGCGTCAAAAGTCGATGGTGGATGCGCTGACGTCTCAGGATTTCCCGAAGGCGCTGAAACACGAGGTGACATTCCCCGCAGCGCGCAAAGGGCATGGGATGGTCGGGTCTGGAATGTTTGTGATCAACGCGCCCTTTGGTTTGGATCAGGAAACCCACAGACTGTCTGCTTTGTTCAAAAAACTTTGAGGTCTTGGAGAGGAGTAAGCAAAGCTCCCGTCCCGTTTGCCTGCATCAAAGATGCCGTCAAACGTGTTGGGCAGCGCGCCGCAGGCGCGCGCCGGCCCAAAACCCAAGGTGGTTCGGCGAAGCCGGACCGCCGCGGGTGCGGGAGCCCTTTGCCGTTTCTAGGTCAGGTCTTTGTAGCTGATCTCACGCGTGTCTGCTCCGGGGCCGGTTTTCTCGCGACGAACGATCAGGCGGTTCAGCGCATGGATATAGGCCTTGGCTGACGCAACAACCGTGTCTGTGTTGGCCGATTGGCCGGTTGCGATCATGCCGTCTTCGCTCAGGCGGACCGAGACGGTGGCTTGCGCGTCGGTACCTTCGGTCACTGCGTGAACCTGATACAGCTGCAACCGGGCGGTGTTGGGATAGATCGCGCGGATTGCTTTGAACGTAGCATCCACAGGCCCGTCACCATGCTCGGTGGCGATGATGTCCTTGCCGTCCATCTCAAGCTCAACGGTTGCTTCGGCCTGACCGCCGGTGCCGCAGGTCACTTTCATCGAGACAAGCTGAAGATAGTCGTCATGCTCGTCCATGGTCATAAGTGCGATGAGGTCGTCGTCAAAGACTTCTTTCTTGCGGTCGGCCAGGTCCTTGAACCGCACGAAGATGTCCTTGAGCTGGTTATCGCCCACATCAAATCCCAACGTCTCGAGCTTGTCGCGCAGCGCGGCGCGGCCCGAGTGTTTGCCCAAGGGCAGTGAGGTCCCGGACAGGCCGATATCCTCAGGGCGCATGATCTCGAAGTTTTCGCGGTTCTTCAGCATGCCGTCCTGATGGATGCCGCTTTCATGCGCGAAGGCGTTCTTGCCGACGATGGCCTTGTTGAACTGCACGTTGAAGCCCGACACGGTCGCCACGCGGCGCGAGATATGCATGATCTTGGTAGTGTCGATGCCCGTGTGCCAAGGCATGATGTCGTTGCGGGTACGAAGCGCCATCACGACTTCTTCCAAAGCCGTATTGCCCGCCCGTTCGCCCAGACCGTTGATGGTACACTCGATCTGACGCGCACCGCCTGCAACAGCGGCCAGAGAGTTCGCGGTCGCCATGCCAAGGTCGTTGTGGCAGTGGGTGGCAAAGATCACCTCATCCGCGCCCGGTACGGTCTCGATCAGGCGTTTGATCAGGTCAGCAGACTCCACCGGGGCGGTGTAGCCCACCGTGTCAGGGATGTTGATCGTGGTTGCGCCCGCTTTGATCGCAATCTCGATTACACGGCAAAGGTAGTCCCACTCGGTCCGCGTCGCATCCATCGGTGACCACTGCACGTTTTCACATAAGTTGCGCGCATGGCTGACGGTTTCGTGGATCTTCTCGGCCATCTCGTCCATCGTCAGGTTCGGAATGGCGCGGTGCAGGGGGGATGTGCCGATGAAGGTGTGAATACGGTTCTTCTCGGCGTGTTTCACCGCCTCCCAGCAACGGTCAATGTCGGCGAAGTTCGCACGGGCCAGACCGCAGATACGGCTGTTTTTCGCTCGTTGCGCAATCTCGGAAACGGCCTTGAAGTCGCCCTCGGATGCGATGGGGAAACCGGCTTCGATAATGTCGACGCCCATTTCGTCCAGCAGCTCGGCAATCTCGAGCTTTTCGTCATGGGTCATGGTTGCGCCGGGGCTCTGCTCGCCGTCGCGCAAAGTGGTATCGAAGATCAAGACGCGGTCTTGGTCGGTCACGTTAGTCATGGGGTTCTCTTTCTTCTTCTGTCCTAAAGCCTCTTGGCGCGCTGGCGTCCTCCTCTGAGCGGGCGCGCCGGATGGCACGCTCAGAGGCGGATTAGGATCAGTAGGCCACGCAGCGATGCACCGCGATGGGCGGTGTCGGCAACAAGGATATCTGCGCGGTCGATCATGAAGATGAGGTTATACCCAGCTTGCGCGGAATGAAAAGAACCAAAATGAGGGCATGTTCCTTTCTCTGCGAATTCTTCGAGACCTATCATTGATCCACCCATCGCCGCCGCTAGGTCCTGAGACATGAAAACAGCTTTGGTTATAGGTGCCTCTGGCGGAATTGGCTCGGCGCTTTGCATGTGTCTTCGGGAGCAGGACATTCAGGTCACCAGCCTGTCCCGGTCGGTTGACGGGTTTGACCTGACCCAACCGGAACAGGCGCTGAAGGTTTTGGATGACTTGCCTGACCCGTTCGATCTGGTTCTGGTGGTTTCTGGCGCGTTGGAGATCAACGGGGCAGAGCCGGAAAAGACGATCCGCACTGTATCTGCGCAGGCCATGATGGATCAGTTTGAGTTGAATTCGGTTGGTCCGGCCTTGGTCCTCAGCCGTGCGCACAGGTTGCTACCACGCGATAGGCGATCTGTTTTTGGTGTCCTGTCGGCGCGTGTGGGGTCGATCGGGGACAACCGGATCGGGGGTTGGATCAGCTACCGGGCCGCGAAAGCTGCGGTGAATCAGATCGTCCACACCTCGGCCATTGAACTGGCGCGCACGCACAAACAGGCGATCTGCGTGTCTTTACATCCCGGCACCGTCAAAACGGCCTTCACGCAGAAATACCTTGGACGGCATCCGGCAGTAGAGCCTGAAGAGACCGCGATGAACCTGCTGAACGTGGTCAACGGTCTGACGACTGATGACACGGGCGGGTTCTTCGACTGGGCCGGAAAACCCGTTCCGTGGTAGTGGGTTAACCGTCGGAGGGTTCAGCCTCGGTTGGTTCCTCAGCGTTTTCCGCCTGAGCGGGTTCATCCTCTTGAGCAGGCGCTTCTTCTGCTGCGCTTTGCGCAGGCAGGGCGTCATTCTCCCACACGCCAGACTCCTCTTGGCCGTTGGCATAGCGCATGGTGCCTTCGCCGTGGCGTTTGTTATCGAGGAAACCGCCTTCGTACACATCGCCTGTGCTGTAGGTCGCGACACCCACTCCGCTGATTTTGCCGTCAACCCAATCGCCCGTGTAGGTGAAGGTGCTAGGCGTTGTGATCGTGCCTTTGCCGTGGCGCTTGCCATTCAGGAAATCTCCGTCATAGATCGTGCCGTCCGCGTAGCTGGCCTTGCCTTTGCCCTGCCGCGCGCCATCGACCCATTCGCCCTCATAACGGTAGCCATTGGCAAAGGTGACGACGCCGGTGCCGTGGCTGACCGCATTCCGGAACTCGCCGGTATAGACGACGCCGTTTGGGTATGTGGCCTTGCCTCGGCCCTCGAAGACACCCGCAACCCACTCACCATCATAGACGGTGCCGTCGGGATAGGTGTTCTGGCCCTTGCCATGCGGCAGGTCCGCACTGAGTTCACCGATATAGGTTGAGCCATCGGGATAGGTGATCTCACCAAAACCTTCGATCTGACCACGGGACCAGTCGCCTGTATAGCTGTAGCCATCTGTCCCGGTGAAGGTGCCTTTGCCGTGGCGCTGATCGTCTTCGTAGTCGCCCTCATAGACGTTGCCGTTGGCATAGGTTTCCTTGCCTTTGCCCTGACGGCGCCCGTCCAGCAATGAGCCCTCGTAGACATCCCCGTTGGCCAGCGTCAGCCGCCCGGTGCCTGTCATCACGTTGTTCTGCCACTGACCGTCATATTCAACGCCGTCCGACTGAACCAGACGACCTTGACCATGGCGCTGACCCTGTTCGATCTCACCTTCATAGACAGATCCATCGGCCGAAGTGATCTTGCCTATGCCCTGCTTTTCACCCTCAACCCAGTCGCCCTCGTAGGCGTATCCGTTGGGGTCGGACAGAGTGCCCTTGCCGTGATGGCGCGCGTCTTTGAACGCGCCTTCATATCGCAGGCCATTGGCATATTGGGCCACGCCGGTTCCGTTGATGGCCCCGTTGGACCACGTCCCTTCGTAGGTGCCGCCATCGGGATAGGTGATCTTGCCCTGGCCGTCTGGCTGGCCATCGGCGAAGGAACCTTCGTAGATCGCGCCATTTGCAAAGCGCGCCGTGCCTTGCCCCTGAATCTTGCCTTCGATCCATTCGCCCGAATACTCGAACCCGTTGGGTAGCCGATACGACCCGGTCCCGTGCCGCAAGCCGTTCAGGAAGGTGCCTTCATAGACACCTCCGACCTCGTCATCCTTGACGATGACGGTTCCGTCCTGTGCAAAGGCTGCCGCTGCGATCAGGGTCATGGCCCCTGCAGCAATCGAATTGCGGATCACATCCATTGTTGTTCCTGCCTGCCCGGTCATCATTGCTTGCTTTCTTCGGCGCAAAACTAAGGGACCGTCACGGGCAGAGCAACGGCTTTTGCCGCATGGCCCTTTCACTCGCGCGGTGATCTGCTAAATGCAAATGGACTGACGAAGGCAAGAGGGCAGCATGGCCGACCGTTTCCGCATCACTCTGGCGCAGCTTAACCCCACCGTGGGGGATATTCCCGGCAATGCTGCCAAAGCGCGCGCAGCGTGGCACGAGGCCCGCGAGGCCGGGGCTGACATGGTGGCCTTCCCTGAGATGTTCATCACCGGCTACAACACGCAGGACCTTGTGATGAAGCCCGTGTTTCACCGCGCTGCAATGGCCGCGATTGAGGCATTGGCCGTGGACTGTGCCGAGGGTCCCGCCATTGCCATCGGTGGGCCGTGGGTCGAGGACGGGCGCCTCTACAACGCTTATGTGATTCTGAATGGCGGGCGAATCACCAGCAAGTCCCTGAAACACCATCTGCCGAACGAAACGGTCTTTGATGAGGTGCGTCTGTATGATTCCGGCCCGCTGGGTGGGCCGTACTCGGTGGGCAATTTCCGCATCGGTAGCCCAATCTGCGAAGATGGCTGGCACCCGGACGTGGCTGAGACGCTGGAGGAAACCGGGGCCGAGTTTCTACTGATCCCCAACGGCTCGCCCTATTTTCGTGATAAATACGATGTGCGCCTGAACCACATGGTGGCCCGCGTGGTCGAGACCGGCCTGCCGCTGATCTATCTGAACATGGTTGGCGGGCAGGATGATCAGGTCTTTGACGGGGCAACCTTCGGCCTGAATCCGGGTGGTGAGCTTGCATTCCGCATGCCCGTATTCGACGAAGCGATACGCCACGTGGACCTTGAGCGTGGCGATGACGGCTGGCGCATCGTCCCGGCCGAGATCGTCCCCCAACCGGATGTGTGGGAGCAGGACTACCGCGCGATGGTCCAATCCTTGCGAGACTACATGGGTAAGACCGGTTTCAAAAATGCGGTTCTCGGGCTGTCAGGCGGGGTCGATTCAGCCCTGGTTGCGGCCATTGCCGTTGACGCGATTGGCGCTGACAATGTGCGCTGCGTGATGCTGCCGTCGGAATACACCAGCCAGGCCTCGTTGGACGATGCCGAAGCGGTCGCCAAGGCGCTGGGCGTTCACTATGACTACGTGCCGATCTCGGACAGTCGTGCTGCGGTGACCGAAACTCTGGCCCCTCTGTTCGCCGGTCGCGATGCCGATCTGACCGAAGAGAACATCCAATCGCGCCTGCGCGGTGTGTTGCTGATGGCGATCTCGAACAAGTTTGGAGAGATGCTTTTGACCACCGGCAACAAATCCGAGGTCGCCGTGGGCTATGCCACCATCTATGGCGACATGAACGGGGGCTACAACCCGATCAAAGACCTCTACAAAACCCGCGTGTTCGAGACCTGCCGCTGGCGCAACGCCAATCATCGCGACTGGATGAGGGGGCCTGAAGGCGAGGTCATCCGACCGTCGGTCATCGACAAACCCCCAAGCGCCGAGCTGCGTGAAGATCAGAAGGACAGCGACAGCCTTCCGGACTATCCGGTTCTGGATGGCATCTTGGAAATCCTGGTCGATCAGGATGGCTCAATCGCTGATTGTGTTTCGGCCGGTTTCGATGAGGCCGATGCTAAACGGGTCGAGCATCTGATTTACATCAGCGAGTATAAACGGTTCCAATCCGCCCCCGGCACGCGCCTGACCAGCCGGGCCTTCTGGTTGGATCGTCGCTATCCGATCGTGAATTGTTGGCGTGATCAGGGGTAAATAAGGCGCATTGTTTCCCGTTTGTGGTTTAGTGTTGCCCTGAGCTCTTGCATTGTTTCCGATAGAGCGCGTGCCCCGTTCATTTTCCGGGGTGATCCGCAGGCTGTCCTTGTTTTTGTGACATTTTTCCGCCACATTTATGCTTGGATATTGTCTCATGTGAGGCGGGTGTGACGTATTGCTGCGAGGGGCGCAGGGTCATGGCAAATTGTTTTTAGCCTGACGACGCCACATCCGGGTGGGATGTCTGAGTGAACAGTGTGGTGTTACGATGAATGAGCAATATGATAAATCGCTTCACGCGCCGTGGGCGCTGAATACTATGGAGTCGCCTCCTCAGGAATTGGATGAGGCGAAGCTTGATGCAGCCATTGCGGACATGCTGAGGGAAGAAGCGGGTCAACAGAATGTCGCGCCGATGAAGCGGCCTGAATTCCCTGATCTTGTCCCTCAGGAAGAGGTCCGAACCGGGTCAAAGCCCGAGGCGACCGGCTTCTCGGCCAATCTGCGTCAGAAATGGGCTGAGCTGTCAGGCGCGGCGTAAATCGCTGGGCTAAAGTCGTAGAAGGTGCTGCGTATTTCGCGGCACCTTTGACGTGCGCGCCACAGGTCTGCACAATCCTGTTGTGAACCTCAAAAACAGGTTGCCAGTGGCGCAGTGGTCGGTCTCCATGGCGGTCCATGCGATTGTCCATGAGCTTTTGATGCCCGGTCCCAAGCCTACTGTCTTCGATTCCGATCTTTCATTGCCGAAACAAACCGATGTCGTCGTGATTGGCGGCGGTATCATTGGTGTATCCACAGCCTTGGAACTGGCCGAGCGGGGCGTTTCTGTCCTGCTATGCGAAAAGGGTCAGATCGCGGGCGAGCAGAGCTCTCGCAATTGGGGATGGGTGCGTCTTGGGATGCGCGACCCGAGGGAGATCCCTCTGATGCAAGAATCGCTGCGCCTTTGGCGTGGGATGGATGACCGGATCGGGCGTCAGACCGGCTATACGCAGTCTGGGATTTTGTTCGGAGCTTCAGGCCAGCGGGATGCGCGCAATCTTGAACGTTGGATGCGCCATGTCGACGGGTTGGACACCGGCGCACGGATCGTCGCCGGGGCCGAACTGGCCGAGCTTATGCCCGGGGCGCAGTCGGATATCTCAAGCGGTCTTTATATGCCGCAAGACGGTCGGGCCGAGCCGCAATGGGCCGCCCCCGCCATCGCCGAGGCGGCGCGTGATCGCGGGGCGATCGTCATGACCAGTTGCGCCGTACGTAGCGTCGATATGCGAGCGGGTCGCATTGCCGGAGTGTTCACCGAACGGGGCCGCGTGGCGTGTGACCGGGTGGTTTTGGCCGGAGGGGCGTGGTCGCGCCTGTTTGCGGGAAATGCCGGGATCGACCTGCCTCAACTGAAGGTGTTGAACACGGTCATGCGCGTGTCGCCCGTGGCCGAGGGGCCCGAGGTCGCGTTGTGGTCGGATGGGTTTGCAATCCGAAAGCGGGCGGATGGCGGCTATACCATCGCTTCGGGCCATGAAAACACGGTGGATATCGTGCCCGACAGTTTCCGGCTGGCCCTCAAGTTCCTGCCAGCCTTCGCGCAGGAATGGAGATCGCTGCGCTTTCGCCTGTCAGGCCGATGGACGACCGAGGCGCGCGAGGATCGGCGCTGGCTGCCCACCGATGTGACTCCGTTCGAACATTGCCGCGTGCTGGATCCGGAGCCGTCGCAAAAGGTCATCCGCAGCGCATGGGCGAATGCGCGCAAGAGTTACCCGGCGCTGCAGCAGGCCGAGATCGTCCAAAGCTGGGCGGGGATGATTGACGTGACACCCGACGCGATCCCGGTGATGTCGTCTGTCGATGATCTGCCGGGCCTGTTCATTGCCACCGGGTTTTCTGGCCACGGCTTCGGCATCGGCCCCGGTGCGGGCCTGTTGATGGCAGATCTGGTAATGCACAGAACGCCCTGTGTGGATCCGGCCGCATTTCGCCTTTCTCGTTTCACCGATGGCTCAAAGGTCCGGCCGGACCCGGGGTATTGAGGGCTTAGCCCATCATTTGATAGCTGACGGGTACAAAGCGGAAGCCGTCGCCTCGGGTCTCGACATAGCCAGCGCCCGGGAAGGGCATGTGATAGCCGATCATCGGCACCTTGTCGGCGGCCAGCAGGCCCAAAATCTTGCGGCGTGATTCCGTTGCCGCAGCTTTGTCCATGTCGAACCGAACTTCCCATTCGGGGTGCGCAAAGGACCAGACATAGTGATTGGCAAGGTCCGCAGTCAGAATAAGACGCTGGCCGTTGCTTTCCAGGTGATAGACCATGTGACCGGGGGTATGCCCAAAGGTCGCCATCGCCGTCACGCCCGAGGCCACGTCGCCGCCATCCTCAATAAAGGTCATCTTCTCTGCCAGGGGGGTGACCTTGGCAGCAACCAGATCGCCGACCCGGTTCCCGGCTTCTTGAGCGGACCAGAAATCATATTCCGGTGCAGCAGTGACATAGCGCGCATTTGCGAATGTCGGCGCATCATCGGCGGTCATGCCGCCGATATGGTCTGGATGCATGTGGGTCAGCACAACCACGTCAATCTGATCGGGCGTGACACCTGCATCTGCCAAAGCGGCCTGAATGCCGCCCTGACCAAGTCCGGTATCGAACAAGATCAGCTCCGAGCCTGTATTTACCAGAGTCGGCGTGAAAAAGAATTGTGCCACGTCGGGCGAGATGAAGTTTTCGGCTGAAACTTTGGCGAATTCCTCATCCGAGGCGCCGCCACCAAAGATTTCCTGCGCGCCGTCGCGCGGCAGGCTGCCATCAAGCAGGGTCGTGACCGTGAAGTCGCCCAGCTGGAATGATCTTGCGATAGTCGAGTTCGCCTTTGTCTCGGCTCCGGCCGCCAAAAGTGGGGTCGCTGCGGATGCAAATGGAAGGGCTGCTGCGGCGCCCAAGGCCGCTCTGCGTGTTAAATTGATGGCCATTTCTTAGTCTCCCTGTCAGAACGCCAGCGAAAAAGGTAGTTCGCTGCGGGTCGCGTGCCACTTTATACACCGGTACTTAGTCTGCGTGGATGAACATTGCGTGTTAATATTTGTTCATCTTGCGATCTGGGGGGCTGAGGAGCTTGGGTAGTCCGAAACGCCTGCTGGACAAAAACGCGCCTTTGTGACAAGAGCCGCGCCAACAGGAGACACCCATGACAACCACCCGTTTCGCCCCGTCGCCCACCGGTTACATCCATGTGGGCAACCTGCGCACCGCTCTGATGAACTACCTGATCGCCCGCAAGGCAGGCGGCACCTTCATCCTGCGCATCGACGATACCGATCCTGAGCGCTCGAAAGAAGAATATGTCGACGCGATCAAACAGGATCTTGAGTGGCTGGGCCTGCATTGGGATCGGGTTGAGCGTCAGTCCGAACGTTTGGACCGCTACGCCGAAGCCGCTGACAAGCTCCGAGAAATGGGCCGGTTCTATGAGGCGTTCGAGACACCGACCGAGCTGGATCTCAAGCGCAAGAAGCAGCTGAACATGGGCAAGCCGCCGGTCTATGACCGAGCCGCGCTGAACCTGAGCGAGGCCGAGAAAGACGCGCTGCGCGCCGAGCGTGGCAATGGCGTCTGGCGGTTCAAACTGGATCACGAGCGGATCGAGTGGAATGACGGCATCCTGGGTGATATCTCGATTGATGCGGCCTCGGTTTCCGATCCTGTCCTGATCCGGGGCGATGGGCAGGTTCTCTACACGATTGCGTCTGTCGTGGACGATACCGAGATGGGCGTGACAGATGTGGTGCGTGGCTCGGACCACGTCACCAACACCGCAACGCAGATTCAGATCATCGAGGCGCTGGGTGGCACTTGCCCGCGCTTTGCCCACCATTCTCTGTTGACCGGCCCTCAGGGCGAGGCGCTGTCGAAACGTCTGGGCACACTGGCCCTGCGTGATCTGCGCGAACAGGGCGTGCAGCCGATGGCGCTGCTGAGCCTGATGGCGCGTTTAGGATCGTCTGATCCGGTTGAGCTGCGGTCCGAGATGGCCGAGTTGATCGACGGGTTCGACATCAACCGTTTTGGCGCGGCTCCGACCAAGTTTGATGTGCAGGACCTGTTCCCGCTGACTGCGAAGCACCTGCAATCGCTGCCGCTGGGGGATGTTGCAGACGCCGTTGCCGAGGCGGGCGTTCCTGCTGAACTGGCTGAGCCGTTCTGGGCCATGGCGCGCGAGAACATCACCACTCTGGCTGACCTCAAGGGATGGTGGGAGCTGTGCCGGGATGGGGCCGAACCTCTGATCGCCGATGAGGATCGTGACTTTATCGCTGAGGCAATTGCGCTATTGCCAGAAGGCCCCTTCGATGGCGACACCTGGGGCACTTGGACCAAGGCCGTCAAAGAGGCCACGGGCCGCAAAGGCAAGGGCCTGTTCATGCCGCTGCGCAAGGCGCTGACCGGGATGGAGCGCGGGCCTGAGATGGCTGCACTCTTGCCGCTGTTGCAAGTGATCCGCGCGCGAGGCTGATTGCCGGGCCTTAGAACTTGAAAGAGGCAGGCAGTTCGTCTGCTTCTTTTTGTTGGTGCGGTTGGATGACCCGCACCGACGCCCGGCGCAAGCGATCGTCAACAAAGTCTGTCTCGTCAGGTTTGAGCTGTTGGTGGCGCGGGTATCTTGGCTCGGCCCTGTCATTCACGACAGGTGCGTCCCAGCCATCCGTTGTTGCGAAGAACCGGTCGACCCCGTCCGGCCCAAAAACACGCAGATATCCTTGCACAACGACGTCGATGTAGCTCAGCAGTAGCGGATGATGATCTGTCGGCGCATTGTGTCGGTCCTGCGGCACTGCATAAACAGCGATTTCAACATCCTGCTTAAGCGAATGCGTGACTGACGGCGTGGCGGGGATGCGGTCATAGGCCCACTCACGCTCATCCAGCGCGGCCCAGTCGTTTTTAGGTACGTGGGCAATCATACCTTCGATCTCGGAATCAGGATCAGGTACCGCCGTCAGGAACGCGACCGAGCGCAAGTCGGTGTGCTTCCATGCCCGCCGCCAACCTTTGAGCTTTGCAGGCCGAGGATCGGGAAAGTCATGTGTGGCCAAGTTTACGAGGCTGCCATAGCCAAAGAAATAGGGGTCTGCCATCAGCGCGAGATGTCCTTTGGGTCGATTGATGTATGTCAAACCGCTTTTTTGCCGGACATGCAATAAGATCACATCATTGATTTAGGGAGGCCCTTATGCGGATTACCAAACGGACGAATATTGCCGTGCGCCTGTTGATGTATTGCGCGGCACATCCCGACAGGCTGGTGACCAAGGCCGAGATCGCCGAGGTCTGCAACATTTCCGAAAACCATCTGGCACAGGTGATCAACCAGTTGAGCCAACTGAACTATCTGAGCACCCAACGGGGCCGCAACGGGGGCATGTCGCTGGCGCGCTCGGCTGATGAGATCCGGGTTGGGGCGGTGTTCCGAGATGTGGAAGGCGCATTGCCAATTGCCGAGTGTTTTGCGGATGCCGACAACACCTGCCCGCTGACCGATGCATGCCGATTGAAACTGGCGCTGAAGGACGCGGCTGAGGTGTTTTATGCCTCGTTGGACGATATCACGCTGGATGCTTTGGTTTGCGACAACGATCCTTTGTTGAAAATCCTGCAACCCGTCGCCTGCGTGCGCTAAGGGGTCAATCGCTGGCGCGCAGGATGCGGGCTGGTCTTACCGATAGCGGACGTAGAGCGAATGCAAGCCCTGCACCCAGTGTCACGACCATTCCGGCCAATACGATGCCAACGGCTGAAGGCCAGATAACCGTATAGCCGGTGTCGAAGATATAGGTGGCGACGGCCCAGCCCCCCAGAATTCCGACCAGAAGGGCGACTCCCCCAGCGGCTGCTCCCAGCAAGACAGCACGCAGAGCAAAGCTTTGCAGGATGCGCTGCCGGTTCGCCCCGAGTGTTTTCAGCACCGCAGCTTCGTAGCGTCGCGCAGGCTCTCCGGCAGCGGCTGCGCCGATCAGGACCAGAAACCCGGTCAAAAGCGAGACACCTGCCCCGTAGGAGGTTGCCGCCGCCAACCCGGCCAGCAGGCCCGACACCCGGTCAATCGCGTCCCGCACCCGGATCGCGGTGATATTGGGGTACTGGTTGGCCAGATCGCGCAGGATCGCGGTTTCGGCCTGTTCCTCGGCATAAACGGTGGCGATGAAACTGTGTGGTGCACCGGCCAGCGCCGAGGGGTTCATCGACATTATGAAGCCCATGCCTGCCGTTGAAAAGTCGACCTCGCGCAATGACGTCAGGCGCGCTGTGATATCTCGGCCCAAGATGTTGACCGTCATTTCATCCCCAAGGGTCAGGCCCATCTCAGCGGCCTCTTCAGCGGCGAAGCTGACCTGGGGCTCGCCAGAATAGTCTTCGGCCCACCAATCGCCTGCTGTGACGCGGGCGTTTTCGGGCGGGCGGGTCGAATAAGTGATACCTCGGTCGCCTTCCAGTACCCAATGGTCCCCAGCAACGTCGCGCGCGGGGCGTCCGTTGATCTGGGTGATGATGCCGCGCAGCATCGGTGCGCTTTCGATGCGGCTGACGGATGGGTCGGTTTCGAGACGCTCGGTGAACCCTGGCATCTGGTCTTCTTGGATGTCGACAAAGAAATAGGACGGCGCGACGTCAGGCAAGTTGCCTGAGATCGCGTTGCGCAAGGTTCCATCAATCTGTCCAACAGCGGCCAGAACAGACAGGCCGAGACCGAGGGACAGGACCACCGATGCCGCACCCTCCCGCGGGTCGGAAATGGCCGAGAGCGCCCATCGCAGGGCAGGGCGGCCACGCGCGGCGGGTTTGCCCGCGCGGGCGATGCGGCCGATCGCGATGGCCGACAGGGACAGAAGGATGAGCGCGCCCACCAAGCCAGTACTGGTCCAGAGCGTCAGTCGGGCCGAGCCGCTGAACCACGCGGCGATTGCAATCAGCAGAACCAGCCCGAAACCGGTGGCCATGACATAGATGGGTCGAGGGAGGGCGCGGGCCGTCGTCAGCGCATCGCGGAACAGGGTGGCGGCGCGCACTTCCTCAGTTCGGGCCAGTGGCCACAGGGTAAACAGGAAAGCGGTCAAAATCCCGTAGGTCGCAGCCTCGGCCAAGGCTTGCGGGTAGAGGGCGAAAACCGCCGGGATCGGCAGCAGGCTTTCGATCATTGGGGCCAAAGCCAGCGGCAGAACCCCGCCCAATGTGACGCCGATTGCTATTCCGATGCCCGACAACAGCCCGATTTGGATCATATAGGTCTGGAAGATCGTCGCGCGGTCGGCCCCCAAGGTGCGCAAGGTGGCGATGGTTTCGGTCTTCTGCGAAAGGTACGCGCGGACGGCTGCGGATACGCCAATGCCTCCGACTGCCAGCCCCGAAAGGCCGACCAGAACCAGAAACGCGCTGAGGCGGTTGACGAATTCAGTGATACCCGGTGCCCCGTTGCGGGCATCGGTCCAGCGCATGCCGGTGCCATCGAAGGCCTCCTTGGCTTGCTGAGAGAGGTCTGCAAGATCAGTACCTCTGGGCAGGTTAAGGCGGTATTTGGTCGAAAACAGCGTGCCAGGGGCCAATAGGCCGGAGGCCTGCAAGTCCTCGGTTCGGACCAGTGTTCTTGGCCCAAGGGCGAATCCGCCCGCACCGTCCGGCTCATGACGCAGGGCCGCCATCAGGACAAACTCCTGTGTGCCCAAGGCGAAGTGATCGCCGACCGCCAGCCCCATCCGGTCGATCAAAGCGGGGGCCATGACGGCACCAGGCAGGCCGTCTGCGCCCGTAAAAGCGTCGTCCAGCGGCATCTCCGGGGCCAGAGTAACGGCCCCCACCAAAGGGTAAGTGCCATCCACCGCTTTGACTTGTGTCAGGGCCCGCTCGGTTCCGATGTCTTGCGCGGCGACAGCCATAGACCGGAAATCGACAACCTCGGATACCAGTTGTGCTGTCTCGTCCATCCAGCGCCGTTCTTCGTCGCTGGCAAAGCGATAGGTGAACTCAAGCTGCGCGTCTCCGCCCAGCAAGGCGGCCCCTTCCTGCGTCAACCCTGTCTGGATGGCCGAGCGGACCGTGCCGACCGCAGCGATGGCGGCAACCCCAAGGGCGAGACAGGCGAGGAAGATACGGAAGCCGCGGAGGCCTCCGCGCAGTTCACGACGTGCCAGCCGTCCGGCCAGTCGCAGGCTCATTCCGCTGCCTCTTGCTTGGTCTCATCCGAGATGCGGCCGTCGCGCAGGCGCACAACGCGGTCGCAGCGCGCCGCCAGTGATGGGCTGTGCGTAACCAACACCAAGGTCGCGCCGTGCTTGTCCCGCAGACCGAACAGTAGATCGACGATTGCGGCACCGTTGGTTTCATCCAGATTGCCTGTCGGCTCATCAGCCAGAAGGATCTGGGGTCGCGGGGCCGAGGCGCGGGCCAGGGCAACACGCTGCTGCTCACCCCCGGACAATTGCGCCGGATAATGGTCGCGCCGATGGGACAGGCCGACGGTGTCGAGTTCTGCCTCCGCGCGGGTGAATGCGTCCTTGTGGCCGGCCAGCTCCAGTGGGGTGGCAACGTTTTCCAGTGCCGTCATGGTGGGGATCAGGTGGAAATTCTGGAACACAATACCCATCGTGTCGCGCCGAAAGCGGGCCAGCGTATCCTCATCCATTGTCGTTAGATCCTGACCCAAAGCCGAGACGCGACCGCCGGTCGCTTGCTCCAACCCGCCCATCAGCATCAGCAGCGAAGATTTGCCCGACCCGGATGGCCCGATCAACCCCAAACTCTCACCCTTCAATACGGACAGAGAGATTTCATGCAGAATATCGACCCGCCCGGCATTGCCATCCAGAGACAAAGAGGCATTTTGGAGCGTAAGAACAGCTGAAGTCATCGGTCTTTCCATGGGAGGGCAGTCTATTGGGATATGGAGCGTTTGCAGCTCTTCGCAAGGTTCTGGTTTCAGGGCTGTTTGTCAGTTGGGGCTATACGGCAACAGCCGAGCCTGTCGTAATTGCAGCGCTGGGGGACTCGCTGACCCAAGGCTATGGGCTGGTCGAACAGGATGGGTTTGTCCCACAGCTGGAACGCTGGCTGCAGGCGAACGGGGCCGAGGTTCGTTTGATCAACGCAGGTGTCTCGGGGGATACAACGGCGGGCGGCGCGGCGCGGGTCGAGTGGACTTTGACGCCGGATGTGGACGCGATGATCGTTGCGCTGGGTGGCAACGACTTGCTGCGCGGTCTCGATCCCGATCTGTCGCGCGCCAACTTGACCGCAATCCTGAGCGCGGCTGAAACAAGCGATGTCGACGTTTTGCTGATCGGCATGCAGGCCCCCGGCAACTATGGTCCGGACTACAAACAGGCGTTCGACACGATCTACCCGGATTTGGCTGAACAGTTTGATGTCCTCTACGCCGAGAGTTTCTTTGACGGTCTCGCCTCGAGTGGTGATCCGAACGCAGTCAGCCAATACATGCAGCCTGATAGGATTCACCCGAATGCCCAAGGCGTCGTGCGGATTGTTGAGGCGCTTGGCCCATCCGTGCTGGAACTGGTCAAGATGTCGGGTGAACAGGGCTAGGGGCCGTCAAACCACTGTGACGACCGTTCCGATCGGCACACGGTTGTAGAGATCTACCACGTGTTCGTTCATCATCCGGATACATCCGTTCGACGCGGCCCGCCCGATCGTCTGTGGCTGCGTTGTGCCGTGGATACGGAAATAGGTGTCTACCCCGTTCTGGAATAGATAGAGTGCGCGCGCGCCCAACGGATTGTCGCCCCCGCCGGGCTGAACATAGTCGTTATCCTTGAAACGGGCATAGGCCACCGGATCCCGCTCGATCATCTCTTGCGTGGGACGCCAGGTGGGCCATTCCTTCTTCACGTCGATGGTCGCAGTGCCGGTGAACTCCAACCCGGCTCTGCCGACACCACAGCCATAGCGGACCGCCTTGCGCGGTTCGGTCACGTAGTACAGGTAGAATGATCGCGGCACGACCAGCAGTTGCCCCGGCTGAAACTGCTTTTTGATCCGGACAAATTGCGGTGTGGGATCATACTCGGCAGCCTTCTTGGCAACGGCAATACCGGGGAGAAGGCTCAGGGCCGTTCCGGCCAGAAAAACACGACGTGTAAACATGTGCGCCTCTTGAATTGACCTGAAAAATCATCACTCGAATTCCAGAATGATATCTTAATTGGTCAATTATGGGGCAGATATTACGAAATTGTGATATGAGGCCTTTCGGCCACAAAAAAGGGCGGGGTTTACCCCCGCCCGTCTGAGTGACTTATGCCAGTTCGATATTGTCTGCGCTTTCGCGACCGTCACGACCCGAGCGCAGCTCATAGGTGACTTTCTGGTTGTCGGCCAGACCGGTCAGGCCCGAACGCTCGACAGCCGAGATGTGAACGAAGATGTCTTTGCCGCCATCTTCGGGTGCGATAAAGCCGTAGCCTTTGGTGGTGTTGAACCATTTTACGGTGCCTGCAGGCATATCCGTGTCTCCTGTTTAGTGCTGCCCACGTGGATGCGGCAGCCTGGCGTCGTCGGTCTGGATCGAATGACTGAGCGCCGTAGAAGGAGACAGTGGGTCGAAATAGAAAAACGTTAGCCCTTTGGATATGGCATTGGGGTGCGGGTGTGGCAAGAGTGGATTGAACAGGATGCGCTGTGAATTCAGGGCGTAACGGGTGATTTGAACGTGAATCCGCCGACGAAATTTCACCTTTGGCTCCACCGCATTCGTCTCTCCATCGCGATATTCGCGCGGGCAGGGTTGATCCGGAGTGGAGCGGTATGGTCACCGAGGGCGCGTTCGGAGAGCCGTAGGATGGGGTTTCACCCCATCATTTGAGAGGTCGGAGTTTGCATAGCATATTGTTTGGTGCGCGGGAACAGATCGTGCGTGTGTTCGGGTAGGGTCGTTGAGTGAGTGATGGGGTGAAACCCCATCCTACGCTTGCTACCTGCTGCGCCTATTCGGGACCCTTGATTTGTATGGGTTTTTCCTGTGCTATTTGCTTCTGCGCTTCTTTTTTGGCGGCTATTTCACCAAGCTTTTCGAAGCGCTTTTTTCTTCGCTCTCTTTCTACATACCATTCATCAAAAAGACTTTCGATCAACTCAATGAGAATCTGTGCTTCTTGTGGATCAACATCAATTATAGTATTGATGTCTTTTTCCATATGAGCGCCTATGTTGCCAATTTTCCTAACATGATCAATAGCTTCTACACTTTCCGCCGATACACCCTTGGGAGCCTTTTCGGCTTCAACTCTTTTTTGAAGTTCATTGATCTCGTCGACTAGACGACCTTTCCTAATCTCGCAAAAATCACGGATCATTCCTTGCAAGCATCGTCTTGCAAGAGTCGCGGAAGCTTTCGGGCTTAGGTCCCGAATTTCGCAAGCTTCGATATAGTCTGGGCGTAACGCAATCGGAATGAAATCAGGTTGGGGCTTAGCGGAATTGCGCGGTATAAGTCTTTCGTGAAGCATTGGGTCGGCTTCAGACGAAAAAAACCGTCCATCTAGTGCGTTGACACCATACTGTGAATATTTTTCCGCAGGTAATAAGCTAACGTCCACAGTCACTTTAAGACAATCAGGGTTTGAGCAGCAAATGGCTTGTCCCTCTAACCCGAAGAAGCCCCAAGCAGTTTCGCCAACGAGGAAATGAAAACGATCGGAGGAGATGCGTTCGCGTGTCACAGTTTGAGTTTGGCTACAGTAAGGACAGGTCCAATTGAATGACATTTGTACTCTCGTTTGGAATGTGATGGACCTAATTTCTAGGTAGATCAGCTACCTCGCAAACTTCTTATGCTTCAACCGCTTGGGCTCCAGCGCATCCGGTCCCAGACGGCGCTTTTTGTCCTCTTCGTAGTCCTCGAAGTTGCCCTCGAACCATTCCACGTGCGCGTCACCTTCGAACGCCAAGATGTGCGTGCAAATCCGGTCGAGGAAGAAGCGGTCGTGGGAGATGACGACGGCGCAGCCGGCGAAGTCGACCAGCGCGTCTTCCAGTGCGCGTAGGGTTTCGACGTCGAGGTCGTTGGTCGGTTCGTCGAGCAGCAGGACGTTACCGCCCTCTTTCAGCAGGCGGGCCATGTGGACGCGGTTGCGCTCACCACCTGACAGCAGCGAGACCTTTTTCTGCTGGTCGCCGCCCTTGAAGTTGAAGGACGAGCAATAGGCGCGGGAATTGACCTGCGCGTCGCCCAGCTGGATGATCTCGGCGCCGCCGGTGATTGCCTCCCACACGGTATCGCCATCCTTAAGGTCGTCGCGGGACTGGTCGACATAAGACAGTTCGACCGTGTCGCCCAGCGTGATGGTGCCACTGTCGGGCTGTTCCTGACCGGTGAGCATCTTGAACAGGGTCGATTTACCGGCACCGTTGGGGCCGATGACGCCGACGATGCCGCCGGGGGGCAGGGCGAAGTCCAGCCCTTCGATCAGTTGCTTGTCGCCCATGTGTTTCGACAGGCCCTCGACCTCGATCACCTTGCCACCAAGGCGCTGGCCGTTGGGTATTACGATCTGGGCGCGGGTCAGCTTTTCGCGTTCGGACTGTTCGGCCAACTCGTTGTAGGCGTTGATCCGGGCCTTGGATTTGGCCTGGCGGGCCTTCTGGCCCTGACGCATCCATTCCAACTCGCGTTGCAGGGTCTTCTGCTTGGACTTGTCCTCGCGGGCTTCCTGCTCCAGCCGTTTGGCCTTTTGTTCCAGCCATGCGGAGTAGTTGCCCTCGTACGGAATGCCACGGCCGCGGTCGAGTTCGAGGATCCAGCCAGTGATGTCATCCAGGAAATAACGGTCGTGGGTGACGATCAGGATGGTGCCCTTGTAGTCGATCAGGTGCTGTTGCAGCCAGGCGATGGTCTCGGCGTCCAGGTGGTTGGTCGGTTCGTCGAGCAGAAGCATGTCGGGTGCTTCCAGCAGCAGCTTGCACAGCGCCACGCGGCGTTTCTCACCCCCCGAGAGGTTGGCGATGTTGGCATCGTCCGGCGGGCAGCGCAGCGCCTCCATCGAGACGTCGATCTGGCTGTCGAGGTCCCACAGGTTTTCCGCGTCGATCGCGTCCTGGAGGGTGGTCATCTCTTCCATCAACTCGTCCGAGTAATTCTCAGCGATCTCCATGGCGATCTCGTTGAAGCGGTCGACCTTGGCCTTTTTCGCGGACACGCCCAGCATGACATTTTCGCGGACGGTCAGGGATTCATCCAGCTGCGGTTCCTGTGGCAGATAGCCCACCTTGGCGCCTTCAGCCGCCCATGCCTCACCGGTGAAATCCGTATCAAGGCCGGCCATGATCTTCATCAGTGTCGATTTACCCGCGCCGTTGACGCCGACGACACCGATTTTCACGCCGGGCAGAAAGCTCAGGTGGATGTTTTCAAAGCACTTCTTGCCACCAGGATAGGTCTTGGAGACACCCTGCATGTGGTAGACATATTGATAGGCGGCCATGTCGCGTCCTCTGGGTCGGGGAAATCAGGTTGAAACGCTTGATATCCAAGCGGGGCGGGCGGGGCAAGCTGGTGGTTTCGTGATTTTTGCTGAGACCTTGGGCGGCTAGAGTGGCTTCGGTTTGAGAGGCGTGTGAGATGTCAGAACTTGCGGAATTGATTGACGGGTGGGCAAAGCCCGGTCGGGTCGATTGGATTGGTTTGCGTCCAGCCCGACGGGCGAAGATCGTCACTTTAGGCGACGCTATGATTTCCGCTGATGGTTTGGATGGAGATCGCAGTCGCACGGGCAAGCGGGCGGTGACGTTGATCCAGCAGGAGCATTTGGCGACGATTGGCTCGTATCTTGGACATGGGCCGATTGCGCCAGAGATATTGCGGCGCAATCTGGTGGTTTCGGGGATTAACCTCTCCGCGCTTAAAGGCCGAGAGGTGCAGGTGGGTGAGGCGGTTCTGCGTTTTACTGTGATCTGTGCGCCCTGCAGTCGGATGGAGCAAGCGCTGGTAAAAGGCGGCTATTCCGCCGTGCGTGGGCATGGCGGGTGGTGTGCCGAAGTGTTGCGCCTTGGACGCGTTCGGGTGGGCGATACGGTGCAACCGATTGATTGACAAGCTGCTTCAGTTCTGAACATCAGCAAGGGATGTTGCGCAGCCAGATACCATATGCTCGACCCGGACAGGTCATTGGGCTGTTCGGAGGGTCCTTTGATCCTCCGCATCAAGGTCACGTGCATGTTTCGCTTGAGGCGATGAAGGCTTTCGGTTTGGATCGTGTGTGGTGGCTGGTTTCTCCGGGTAACCCTCTGAAACAGCACGGGCCTGCGCCTTTGCCGCGTCGGTTAGAGGCCGCGCGGGCGGTGATGCAGCACCCTCGGGTGGAGGTGACGGACATCGAGGCGCTGACGGGCACGCGGGCGACTGCGGATACTCTGGCGGTCCTCCAACGGCTTTACCCTCAGGTTCGGTTCGTCTGGATCATGGGGGCCGATAATCTGGCGCAGTTTCATCGGTGGAAGGACTGGCGGCAGATTATGGACCGCGTCCCCGTGGGCGTTGTGGCGCGACCGGGGGATCGGATTTCCGCGCGGATGTCGCCAGCGGCACGGGTTTATGCGCCATACAGGATTGACGGGCAGGCGCGGCATTTATTGGGGCGCGCTCAGGCTCCGGCATGGTGTTTCGTGAACGTGCCGATGGTCAATCTCAGTTCAACTGATCTTCGCAATCGCGGCAACTGGGCAAACGGAGTGTTGCCCGAATAGCCACATTGCCTGCATATTCTCATGCAATGGTTGTCCAAATTTCATCTCTGGGATTTTAATTGACCCATGGTTGATCGTATTTCACGCCGTTTGTTTCTGGCAGGGTTGAGCGCAGCTGCGATCCCTGCGGCTGCCGTGGCGCAGGCCCCCTTGGTGTCCCTGCGGCCTCAGGCCCGAGGGCCTCAACTGACCGGGGCCGAGCGGTTCGTGCGCGCAGCCGGGCTGCGGGGCGATGTGATCTTTGCTGTGGCAGATGTTGAGACAGGCACTCAGCTTGAGGAGTTCGGGGGTGAGGCCGGGTTGCCTCCGGCCAGTGTGGGCAAGGCGCTGACCGCGCTTTATGCGTTAGACGTACTGGGTCCAGATCATCGCTTTGAGACCAAGCTTCTGGCGGATGGACCAATTGAGAATGGCATTCTAAAGGGCGATCTGATCCTTGTCGGTGGCGGGGACCCTCTGCTGGACACGGATGCATTGGCAAGCATGGCAGCCAATCTGCGCGAGGCCGGGGTGACCGAGGTGCGCGGGGCGTTCAAGGTCTATGATGGAGCCTTGCCCTATGTGTTCAGCATCGACCCCGGGCAACCGGATCATCTGGGCTATAGCCCGGCGATCAGTGGAATTTCTTTGAACTTCAACCGCGTTCATTTCGAATGGAAGCGGGCCGGGACGAACTACAAAGTCACGATGGATGCGCGCAGCGCCAAGTACCGGCCGGATGTCGATATGGCCGTGATGCGGGTGGAACCGCGCAGCCTGCCGATCTACACCTATCAACCCAGCGCACGTCAGGACCGCTGGACCGTGGCCAAAGGCGCGCTGGGCAACGGCGGCGCACGTTGGTTACCCGTTCGAAAACCTGCGCTTTATGCGGGCGATGTGTTTCGTACGCTTGCCCGCTCAAACGGGATTGTTCTGGGTCGGGTGCAAGTCACGCAGGAAACCCCGCAGGGCACTACGTTGGTTGTGCATCAGAGTGACCGGTTAGAGAGCATCCTGCGCGGGATGCTGAAATACTCGACCAATCTGACGGCAGAAATGGTTGGTATGGCGGTTACTAAAGCACGCGGGGTGAGGCCGAGTGATCTGGCGGACTCGGCGGCTGAGATGAACCGCTGGGCGGCGGAGACCTATGGTGCCAACCAAATCGCCATGGTGGATCACTCTGGTCTTGGTGATGCGTCCCGCATGCCTCCGGGTGATCTGGTGAAGGCGCTTGTTGCGGCGCGCAAAACCGGGGCGCTGCGGCCGCTGCTCAAACCTTTCACGCTGACTGATAGTCAGGGTCGGGCGGTCAAGGATCACCCCATCAAGGTGAATGCAAAAACCGGAACGCTGAACTTCGTTTCGGGTCTTGGTGGGTTTCTGACCACGGCTGACGGGTCTGAACTGGCCTTTGCGATTTTTACGGCAGATGTGGACCACCGCGCCACGATCCCGCGCGAACAACGCGAGCGTCCCGAAGGTGCCCGTAGTTGGAACCGCCGGTCGCGCAAGCTGCAGCGGGCGTTGATTGAACGCTGGGGGTCTCTCTACGGCAGTTGAACCTAAATCGTGTGGCGCGCGCGGGCACCGCGTTCGATCGCGGCTGCGTGCAGGCGGTCGATGTTCAGCTCATAGCGGATTTCTTCCAACAAACGCAGCTCGGTTTCGGCCAGTGAACCGTCTGCGGCGGCAACGTCGCAGGCCAGTGCATAGGCCGTTTCGTTCAAGCGTTCGGGCAAGTTGTCACGGATCAGGCCGAAGAGGGCGTCCAAACCATCTTCCTGTTCGAACAGGTCGAACACGATTTGCGAAACCCGGCGGGTGCGGTCGATGTCATAGCCCGCAAAAACAGGCAGCATATTCACCGCGCCTTCGATCTTGACCAGTTCGGCGGTGCGGATCGTCTCATCCGACGCCGAGATCGCGACCATGATCGCCACAAGGCAATCTTGCGGAGACATCGGGTGTGGTACTTGATCGGTCATTGGGTCGTCCTGAGTCATTTGCTGCCGTCGCACGATAGGAGGGCTGGCGGGCAGGTTCAACGGCTTTTGCTGGCAAGGGTCAGAGAATTGGCAATGGCCCCCGAGTTTTGGTTTGGCGCAACACGAAATTGCTACGGGTGTCACGTACCAGGCCTGACTTCAAAAGGCGCTGCATGATGAAAAGCTCAAGATCTTCGGGCGATTTGGCATAGACCTTGAGGAGGAAGTCATGATCCCCGGTAATCGACGCGCATTCCACGATCTGAGGTTCCGTCTCTACCAGCCGGAGGAACGCGTTGATGCTGTCTTCCTGATGGCTCTGCAAAGCGACGTGGATGTAGGCAATGGCGTTCAGCCCGACAGACTTGGCGCGAACCTGCGCGGTGTAGCCGGATACAACGCCCGATGCCTCAAGATCCCGCACCCGACGCCAGCATTGCGAGGCCGACAGGCCCGTGCGGTCTGCAAGCTCATGCATCGATAGTCGGCCATCTGTTTGTAGCTGCTGCAGGATGGCGAGGTCAGCGGGCTGAAATGTTTGTGTCAACTTTCCCCCCAAAATAAAATGAACCATTCAACTTTAGTCGATTTCTCCACCGAGAGAAACTGAATTCGCCATCTCGCTTGAATAGAATGTCTGCGAAGGGGAGGAGAAGATGCCGAAATCAACGAAATACCGCGCTAAAATCGCCGATGCGAAGGGTCATATCGCGTATACGGCTGAAGAGGACGCCGTTTGGGCTGATCTCTACTCGGCGCAGCAGGACAACGTGCAGAAATACATGGCGCGTGACTATCTGGACGGCCTAAAACGGTTGGAGTTGCCGAAGACCCGTGTGCCCTCCTGCACGGATATCTCGGAACGTTTGTTGGACCTGACTGGATGGCGGGTTCAGCCTGTGCCGGCTCTGATCGGGTTCGAGACCTTCTTCGGGATGCTGGCTGACAGGGTGTTTCCGGCAGCGTCCTTTATCCGCTCACGCGAGGATTTCGACTATATTGAGGAGCCGGACATCTTTCACGAGATCTTTGGGCATACGCCCTTGCTCAGCGATCCCAGATTTGCGGCGTTCAGTCAGGCCATCGGCAAGGCCGGGGTGCAGGCTGGGCCGAAGGACTATGCTTGGCTGATCCGGCTCTATTGGTTCTCGATCGAGTTCGGGTTACGGTGGCAAGACGGTGAGATCAAAGCGCTTGGATCGGGGCTGGCGTCCTCGCCCACTGAACTTGTCTATGCGGTCGAAAGTGATATGCCGGACCGGGACCCGTTCGACGTGCTGACGATCCTGCGTACTCCATACCGGATCGACATGCACCAGATGGGCTACTTTGTTCTGCAAGACCCCGAGGCGCTGTTCGCCGCGGCCGACAGGGACCTGTTGGCAGATGTAAGACAGGCGCAGTCGCTCGGTCTATTGCCCAACAAGTTCCCACCCAAAGCAACAGCAGCGGAGTGATCGAAAATGACCACAACAGGACAAACCTGCAACTTGTCAGACCGTACGTGCGTACCTTGTTCCGGCGGCATTCCAGCCCTGACGGCAGACGAGGCGAATGTTCATATGGGCGAGCTGTCATCGGACTGGGCACTGAACGCTGGATCGACCGAGCTAAGCCGCCACTTCGCGTTCAAGGGTTTCGCTAAGGCGACATATCTGGCCAATCTCTGTGCATGGCTGGCGGATCAGCAGGGCCACCATCCCGATATCTCATTCGGCTGGGGCTATGTGGATGTCAGGCTTACGACCCATGAAATCGGCGGGCTCAGCGAGAATGACTTTATCTGGGCGGCGAAACTGGACCAGTTGACCGCTTAAAACGGCCTTTGCCTTCGGAAAAACCCCGTGCTTTTTTTGACTCATGCTGCACCGACACGACAGGAGGGGGCGTTGGGCGGTTCAATTGGAATGTGGTTGCGCACGGGTTTCATGCTGCCCCCGGATTTTTATTCGAGATAAAACCAGTTCCCGGTGCCCAATTTTTCAAGGTCAATGACATGCATACCGTCCTGAAAGCTGTGTGCTCCCACGGCGGCTTTTCTCTGGTCGGGGAAGCGAAGCGTCAGTTCAGGCTGTGCTTTGATCTGAAGCCGTCCGACTAAAGGCTCGATCCGGAAGGAG
Organism: Ruegeria sp. AO1; assembly: GCF_056535985.1. Lineage (NCBI taxonomy): Bacteria > Pseudomonadati > Pseudomonadota > Alphaproteobacteria > Rhodobacterales > Roseobacteraceae > Ruegeria > Ruegeria sp. AO1. Next base: position 2,843,454 of record NZ_JBQFJC010000001.1, on the reverse strand, counting down.
AGTTCTTCCGGAACAGCGCGGCCGGCCAGTGAGACCAGAATGCGTCCTGAAGTTGTGATCTCTTCATCATCAAGGCTTTGGACAACAACAGCCGCAGTTGGGTTCTCGACCTCGAAAGCCACATTCGTGGTGGCAACCGTTTTGTCCGAAAGGTGTCCTGCGGCGGCCTGGGTCTTGGCCGTGTCAATGACAATCAGGCCATCGTTGAATGCCCGATAAAAATCACCAGTATCCGCCGCAACGGTTTGAGCGTCCGGTTCCAGGTAAGAGCGCTCGGTATCGAGTATTTCATATGGCTGCCCCTCCAGGACCGAGGCTTGCAGCCAAGGCAGTGCCGGCGTGTCTGGCATACAGGTGACCAATCTGCTTTGCTCGACGATTGTTCGTATCCCGACCGAGGATGCTGGGGTTATCGAACTGCCAAAAAAGGCCTCGTGATCGGGGCAAAGGGCATAGGTCTTGTCCGCAAGGCGCACATGACCCTGCCGATAGAGAAGAGCAGCCGCCGGCATCATGGCCATCATCGCGGGGTCTTCAGCCATGCTCCAGTTGGTGGGGCGAAGCGGGCCATTCAAGGGCTGCTGCGCGTAGCCATAGACGATGGGGGCGTCCCACCCCTGATGGGCTGCGCGCAAGGCGACATTGAGCGGTGCAATAAACCTGTCGTCGCTGGGAAATTCGCCGATGTTCCATTCGGAAATGCTGAACGGCATTCCAACCACCTGTCCGATGGCCAGCCAATCCAGAAAGCCGGACTGCGTTCTTGGGTCGTAAAAAATTTCGCCCGAGCTTCCATAGCTATGCCCGTCAACCATGGAGCCGCGTGTGAGAGAGGGCAGCCCGGCGATCGACATCCCGCCCCACAAGCTGGTTGTGGTGATCAGACCTTCAAACCCGGTGGCTTCGATGTTCTCGATCATTCGGTCATTGAAGCGGCGTTCAAGTTCGTTCAGGAACAGCTTGGACGGCCCGTGTAGCCAGGATCGCCAGGTGAGTTCCGGGTCAAGGCCTTTTTCAACGGCAAATTCGCGCGCGGCCTCCATATAGACAGCGTTATGCCGGGGGACGTTCTTGTCTGGCAACAGCGCATTTCCGAAGTGATGTGTCAGATCATTTTCGTTCGTGATCATAACGGCGATGACCGCAGGATCTTCTGCGTATGACAACCCGGTTATCTTGTTGATGTGTGGTAGATACTTGTCCTGAAATTCAAGCATCAGCGCTTCGATACTGGGTGAAATGTAGCTGAATCCCTTGACGCGAATCGAGGTCTCACCCTTGGCGATCTCTTCGAAATCCTCGACCCCGTCTTCGGGTGTAAAGCTGCGACCGACATGAAGGTCGAGCCAGATGTAAAGGCCCTCGGCCTTTAGTGCCGCGATCCATTGGTCCAGTTTTTTCAATGAGAAGGCATCGAGCTTGCGGGTTGTCTGCGCTTCGCTGCCAAAGATGTTGGGCTGCACCCAATGCGAGTCGTGGTGGTGGATGCGCACCAGATTGAAGCCCAACCGAGAAAGGCGTTGGGCGTGGGCCCGCATGAAACGAGGTTCGGTCGTGAACAGGGCATAGGCTTGAAGGTTCGCCCCCCAAAATCGGGTCGGGGTACCATCCGCGAAGAAAAGCCCATCGCCGACGGCCTGTATCTTACCGTGACGGCCGGCAGGCCGGTGGTTCAATGCACTTAAGTCGGGAATGGGGGTTTCCAACCGCAGCGCCCCTCTCGGCCAAGTCTTCACATCTTCGCTTGGCTGCGACGTTGCCGATCTGGGGCCTGATGCGATGCTAACCACTAGGATGAGCAAAAAAGCAAAGATATCTGGGCGGTTCATCAGGCACCTCGTGCTTGTGCAGTGTATCTTTTAGGAAGGTTACTGCGTTGCCCAGGAATTCAAAATGGTTCAGTGCACTGAGTTTATGCTTATTTGCAGGGGGCGGCGCTAGAAAAACCCCGCGCTTTTATTGACTCATGCTGCACCGGCACAATAGGAGGGGCCGGTCGGTTGCAAAGCGCGACCGGCGCTGTTTTTCCCGATGGAGCAAATCTGATGTCTGAACTGCGTGAAACCGCAATGTCGTCCAAGGCCTGGCCTTTCGAAGAGGCGCGCCGGTTGCTCAAACGCTATCAGAAGAACGCTCCGGAGAAGGGGTTTGTGCTGTTCGAAACCGGCTATGGCCCCTCGGGCCTGCCGCATATCGGCACCTTTGGTGAGGTCGCGCGAACCACGATGGTCAAGCGCGCGTTCGAGGCCCTGTCGGATATCCCGACCAAGCTGATCTGTTTTTCGGACGATCTGGACGGTATGCGCAAAGTGCCCAGCAATGTGCCGAACCCGGATCAATTGCAGGACTATCTGCAATGCCCGCTGACCTCGGTGCCGGATCCGTTCGGCGAATATCCCAGCTTTGGCGAATACAACAACGCGATGCTGCGCCGGTTCCTCGACACCTTCGGGTTCGAGTATGAGTTCTATTCGGCGCGCGACTTCTACCGCTCGGGTCAGTTCGACGAGGTGCTGAAACGCGCTGTCGACAACTATGAGGCCATCATGGCCATCATGCTGAAAAGCCTGCGCGAAGAGCGTCAGCAGACCTATTCGATCTTCCTACCGATCCACCCTGAAACCGGGCGGGTTCTGTATGTGCCGATGAAGAAGGTCTGCGCCGAGACCTACACCGTGACATTCGACGATGAAGACGGCAAGGAATGGACCGTGCCCGTGACCGGCGGCAACGTGAAGCTGCAGTGGAAGCCGGACTTTGGCGCGCGCTGGGCTGCGCTTGGCGTCGATTTCGAGATGTACGGCAAGGAACACGCCACCAACGAAAAGATATATGACGCGATCTGTCGTGCTTTGGGTGGTCGCGCGCCCGAGCATTTCTCGTATGAGCTGTTTCTGGATGAAAACGGCCAGAAGATCTCGAAATCGTCGGGCAATGGCGTGTCGATCGACGAATGGCTGACCTATGCGCCGACGGAAAGCCTGTCGTATTTCATGTATCAAAAGCCGAAGACGGCCAAGCGGATGCATTTCGACGTCATCCCAAGAGCCTATGATGAATATCATCAGCAGTTGCGGGCCTATCCAGGGCAGGATCTGAAGGCGCAGCTGAACAACCCGGTCTGGCATATTCATGGCGGTGACGTGCCGGAATCGACCCTGATCGTACCGTTCGCCATGTTGCTGAACCTCGCGTCGGTTTCAGGGGCAGAGGACAAGGAGGCGCTGTGGGGTTTCATTCGCCGTTACGCGCCTGAGGCGACGGCAGAAAGCCACCCCGATCTGGACTTGGCGGCCGGTTTTGCCGTGCGCTATTTCAACGATTTCGTCAAACCAACGCGCAAACACCGAGCCCCGACGGATCAAGAACGAGAGGCGCTGGAGGCTCTGAAAGCCGCGCTCGAGGCCTATGACGGCCCGGCCGAAGATGAGGCACTGCAATCGGTGGTCTATTCCATCGGGCGCGAGCGGTTTGATCCGATGCGTGGCTGGTTCACCGCCCTCTACGAGGTGCTTTTGGGGGCCTCGCAAGGCCCGCGTTTTGGTGGTTTCATTGCCCTCTATGGCGTGCCGGAAACGATCGCGCTGATCGACAAGGCCTTGGCCGGAGAGCTGGTCTGATTTGACCTGATGCCGCATGGGGCTACCGTTCCATCAGGAGGTAGCCCCATGCGTCGTTTACTGCTCGCCCTGTCCCTGAGCGCCGGTTTGGCCTCGGCTGCGTTTGCCCAGAGCGCCGAGATCGAGGCCAATATCGCGGCCCAGATTCAGGCCTTCAAGGCGGATGATTTCGCCACGGCCTTTACCTTTGCCAGCCCCAATATTCAGCGTCTTTTCGGAAACCCGGACAATTTCGGAGCGATGGTACGCAATGGCTATCCCATGGTCTGGCGTCCCTCTGATGTGCGGTTTCTGGAACTGCGCGAGGTCGCAGGCGCGCTATGGCAGAAGGTCATGATCACCGATGGCGATGGTGCGGTTCACATTCTCGACTATCAGATGATCCAGCAGGAGAATGGCTGGAAGATTAACGGTGTACAGCTACTTGGGCGCGCCGATCCCGCAGCCTGATGCAACAGCATCGTCACGGTCAAATGACTGGCGGTTAATCCCTTTTGGATACTCAGATCGTCGCGTTCGGGATGGACCTGAACATGGCTTTTGAACGCGCGACCATTGGGCTGCGCGACGAGGAAAGGGATTTCTATGAACAAGGCAATCACCGACGGCATTGTGTTCATGCCGCCTGCTTTCGAAAACGGTCTGGGCGTGTGGTCTGCGGGCGATGGCACGCCGGGTTCACCGACCTATGATGGCTCGGGCACCGGGGGGTTTGTGCCGTCGGATGCGGATTTTGGCGGCTGTCTTGAGATCCTGAAGATCAACAACCCGCAACAGCTGCGATACATGGGCCAGACTCAGATCCTGCCGGGGTGCTATTTGCAGATCAAGGCGCGGGTCAAGGCGATCAGTGGCCCTCTGCCCGAGGTGCGGATCGCTGCCTGGGCCGGTGCAGCAGGCGACACCCATCTGACAGGCGTGATCGAGCAAGGCCCAGCCACCCAGCTGACAAGCTATGGTGCAGTGACCGAGATCACCGCCATTGTGGGCACCGGTCAGCGTCCGGGCGTGGACATGGCTTGGGGTGTCAGTGCGCTCTACGGTCATTTCGGCATTGATATTGAGGGCGCCAACGGGGCCGTCATCCGCGTCGATGATCTGGAGATTACGGATGTCACGGGCGTGTTCCTGCGTGAGATCATCAGCCGTGTGGACGTGCGCGACTATGGTGCTGTGGGCGACGGCAATGCCGACGACTCGGCCGCGTTCGAGGCAGCGGATCAGGCCGCTGGGGGCCGACGCATTTTTGTACCCCAAGGCACCTATCGTCTGGCCGAGAACACCACCCTGTCCTCGGAGGTCGAGTTTGAGGGCACTGTGACGATGCCTGACGACAAGATGCTTCTGCTGCTGAAAAACTATGACCTGCCAGCTTATATTGCCGCGTTCGGGAATGAAGAGCTGGCTTTCAAAAAAGCGTTTCAGTCACTGTTGAACAACTCGGACCATGAATCGCTGGACCTGGGCGGGCGCAAGATCGAAGTGACAGCCCCTATCGACATGTTTGCCGCCGTTCCCAACAAGCCGGGGTTTTCGACCCGCCGCGTCGTTCGTAACGGTCAGTTCGATGTCAAAAGCAGCTCGGCCTGGGATACCGAAACCTTCACCTCGGTCGCTACTTATGATCCGGCAGACTCGACCCGGCTGACCAATGTGGCGAACGTCGCGAACATCCCCATCGGTTCGCTGGTTCAGGGCAGCGGCGTCGGGCGCGAGATCTACGTGCGCGGCAAAGATGAAAGCGCCGGAGAGCTGACGCTGAACGCGCCGATGTATGACGCGGCAGGCACCCAGACCTTCACCTTCGTGTCCTTCAAATACCTGCTGGATTTCGTCAATTTCGGAGTGCTGCGCAAGTTCGGAATGGAGCAGATCGAGTTTCAGTGCAACGGCCGCTGCAGCGCCATCCGTCTGGCACCTGCGGGCAGCACGTTTTCCCTGTCGGATTGTTTCATCAGCCGTCCGCTGGATCGCGGCATCACCTCGATCGGCACGGGCTGTAAGGGGATGCTGATCGACAATTGCCAGTTCTTGTCGTCAGAAGAGTCGTTCATTGTACCGGACCGCAAGTCGATCGCGCTGAACACCACCTCGAACGACGTGAAGATCCGCCACAACCGGGCGGTGCGCTTCAAGCATTTTGCGGTTATCGGCGGGGACAACAACATGATCCTTGGTAACCACTTCTTCCAAGGCGACAGTATTCCGCAAGGGGTGCGGACCGCAGGGCTGATCATGATCGGTACCTACAACAGCTCGACCATCGCCGAGAACTACGTGGACAATTGCTTTGTGCAATGGACGAACGAGCGTGACACGACACCCGCCTATGTCTCGGGCTATTCCTTCAGCGCCATGAGCATCACCGACAATATCTTCTATTCCAGCGAGGCGCCGCCCTGGTTCAGCTATATCGTGATCCGTCCGCACGGTCCGGGGCATTTTCTGAACGGGCTGGCGGTGACCGGGAACAAGTTCCGCTCTAGCGGGACGGACATAGAGCGCGCCGACCGGGTGGATACGTCCTTTGCGGATCTGGATGCGGATCAGCACATCAACGTCACGTTCAGCAACAACACCTATCACGGTATTGACGCCAAGGTCGAAAACCCGCTGCGTGTGCGACACAGCCAGAACTCGGCCTCGCAGGTCTGGACCATTGACTCGGACGGTCGGTTGCCGTTTAGCTCCAAGGCGCGCAGTTGCGATGCGGTGGCGGTTCTAGGGCCGCTCAGAACGGCGCTGGGGTCGGTGCGTTATTCCTTTCCCTATGCTGATGTCGAACAGGGCAGCAATGGCGATGCCGTCCAATTGCGCTGGGCCGAAAGCCTGAGCGGCGATGTATCGGTACAGATGCGTCTGGAAGAGTGACGATAGCAGCCAGTCGCCCCTGTATCGGGGCGGCTTCGCTTTGGGTGACAGGAAAGACAAGACGTTTGGGAATCCTGTGCTAGGCTGAGGGTAAGCCAAAGGAGGACTCAGATGCCGACCATAGCCAAAACCGCCAGTGTTCAGACCGTTATCACGACATTTGAGATGACACCCGGCACCTGTCAGGACCTGCTTGAGGCGCTGACGGATGCCTATTCCGAATTCATCTCAAAACAGCCCGGATTTGTATCGGCCGGCCTGCATGTCAACGACGCCCAGACACGTATTGCTAACTACTCGCAATGGGAACGGCGCGAGGATTTTCTGGCCATGCTGCGTACCCCAGAAATGCGCGACCGCAACCGCAAGATCAATGAGCTGTGCAAGAGTTTCGAGCCGGTCATGTATGACGTGGCTGAGACATTCAATTGACGTAGGCCCCGTGCTCTGGGGTCAGATGTCTGTAGCTTCTACGCGGTAGGCCTTGCCAAACCCGCCGTTCAGCAGCCCATCTTCAATCTCAAAGCGGGCAAAGCTGAAATCCGCGAAATCTGCATAGAGTTTAGCCTTGGGGCGAAGTGACAGATACCTCTGGCGGAGGTTGTCATGATCCGCCGTTCCCCTTGCAACCAAACGAGCCGTCGCGTGCAAGGTCAGCCGAGGATGCGTCAGCGGATCCCCCTTAGGGCCTGGATCCCCGATCAGAAGGGCGCAGGCCGGGTTGTTCTGTAGCGCCCGGCTATGATCCGACAGGCTTGAAATCAGCGAGATCGGCTGCCTCTCGGCATCTGTTGCAAGAGCAATCCGCGATACTGATGGCAAAGCGGTGCCAGGGCTCAGAACGGCGAGCGCGGCATGGGTCGAGTCATCCATCAATTCGCGGATCAGGCCCCGGGCGGTGTCGTCCAACGGTTGGTAGGGGTCTTTGGTTGGCATTGTGCCTCGCATTGGTGAGCGTGAGGGTAATCCTATACCCGCTGATCTTTGTGTGCGAGCCGTGTTCTGCCTCGGCTTCGCCACAAAGTCCCTGTATCGCGATGGCATGATGTTTCGCAAATCCAATCTGGACGAACCCTTGCCGACCAAACGTCAGCGCCGGGCCGAAGCCGCCCGGCGACGCGCACTCTCTCCGGTGCGTATTCTGCTTATGGTTCTGTGCCTGCCGCTGACCGTCGCGTTGATCTCCTTTAACATGTTCGTGCGCCTTTCAGACTATGGCCGGGATGAGGCCATGGTCCATCTGATCGCGCTGGCCGGTTGCGATGCCTCTCGGGCCGTGGGGTTCGGCACGTTTTACGAAGGCTATGCGGGCTATCATCCGCGCAACGACCCCGACGGTGATGGAGTGGCCTGTGGACCGGATGTGGCGCAGCGCCAAACAGCCCCCTCGCCAAGTATGACCACGCCCCGCGAAACAACTGCCAACCAAAGGTCCTTGGGCAACGCCAAGTTCATCAAGCCTTGAAACCCGTGGGTTGAGGGTCGTTACCTCCGCGACCGCTTGGCCTGTGACGCTGCGGGAATCTGCCAGTTCATGCTATGATGCGCCGCGTTGGTACCAGTTTGGTGCCTCCATCGGGCAATTTCGCCCAGTTTGGGAGGACAAAGATGTTTGCACGCGTAACTCAATTTAAAATGAAACCCGGCACGCGCGAGGCGGCCACGGCGAAGATGAACGAATTGAAATCTGAAATCATGGGCATGCCCGGCATGCACTGTTTTACCAATGTGATGAACGAGGACGGCACCGGATACGTGATCTCGGTGGTCGAAAGCGAGGATATCTCAAACGCAAACGCCCCAAAGGTGGCCGAGCTTTGGGGGCATTTCGCCGAGTTCATGGAAGCGCCGCCAACCCCAGCAGGCTTTGACGTGATTGCCCATTGGGACAAAGGCTGAACGCACGTTTGACCACTGGCCGATCCGCGCCACTTCAGACAATGCTACGAGAGCAGCGACGCTGCGCAGGTGCGAAACTTGCGCACCTCTGGCGCTGCACCTTCCAGTGAGAATTCACTCAGGTGGTCTTGCGTGAAGGCATAGGCTGTTTGGTTGAACTCAAGGCCATCCAAGACGTTGCCGAAGCCGGTGTCTGAGACGAACAAGGACATCGCATCGTCCGACAGCTTGTGTCGTGGCGTTCCGATCTCAATCGGGTTTGGCCCTTCAAATCGCATGGCGAACCACGGCGTTTGCGTCCAGCCTTCGATGCGGCGCATGATTTCGAGGGTATAGAGCGGCTGCGCCGGATCGTAGGTGAGCCTGATCGACTCTGCCTCGGTCTCGTGTGTCAGCGTGCAGATGTCGCCAATCGTGGCGTTCCACGCATAGGCGGGGCTGCCGAGCAGCAGTGAGAGCAGGACAAAGCGCATGGAGAGGAACCTAGCCGCAGATTGTCCTTTGGCAAGTGTGTGACGGGCTAGCCCTTCATTGCATTCAACAAGTCCAGCAGCCGCTTTCGGTCATCATCGTCAGCATAGTCACCGGTGGCCAGGCGCTGGGCAATGCTCAGGCGCAGGCGTTCCTGCTGGGTTCGGACATCTTCGCTGGCGGTTTCGGCCAGCGTCTTCATGATCGCTGCCACAGCCTGTTTGCGATTGGTGCTGGGGCTGGCGATATAGTCAACAAGGCTCTGCTTACCGGAATCGAGGATGTTTTCGGCCAGATCGCGCAGTTGCGCGCCATTGGGCAGCAGCGGGGCGGGGGCACCTTCGGGCGGCAGGATTTCCGGTACGCTGCGCGGGGTCTCGGCCAGCGCGTTCGCACCGTCGACAAAGGCCTCGGTGATCATCCGAGTGATCTTGATCGCGCGCGGGTCCTTGAACAGGGCCGAGGCGATGGCCACGCCGTAATCCGTATAGACCCACGGATTGACCCGCCGCCCGCCGCGGCCCTTGGGTTTTGGGATCACATTCCGTGATATCAAATCGGCGACTTCGGCGTCGGTCAGTTGAAAGCGGTATCCCTCGAACAGCTCCTTGTTGCGCGACACCGCCTGATTGAAGGCGCTGACGGATTTTCCGTAGAATTGCGCCAGATCCTCGGCCAGAACCACGCGGGTGCCGCGCACCCGGTGAATGGCGCTTTGGACCTTAGTCGTGCTGGGCAGGGTGTTCGGGTTCGTCATGGCAGCCGTTTGGAATCACAATTTGTGATTTCAAACTGGAGGAGTGCGCGCTGGGCTGCAAGGGTGGAGTGATGGGTGGCGTGTAGGATGGGGTTTTACCCCATCATGCGTTTAGGGGTATCGGAGTGATGGGTTGGAAACCCATCCTACGCTTGCTATTCCCATACAGAAATTTGTTGATTTGAACATTGGCCGAATTCAAACTGTCATAAGTACGATTAAGCCAGGTATCGATTATGAAAATTAAAAACCCAAGAATTCTGTCATCAGCTTTCACGTTATGGGCTGGGTTTTTTTTGTATCCAACAATGGTTTGGTCACATGGAAATTGCGCGAAAATTGAAAACGACATAGCTCGCCTAAGCTGTTTTGATGAATCCCATATTTCAAGTGTTCAATCCGACCTGACTCCCATGACCGCTTACATAGAGCATTCAAATTTGCTTTATTCAGGCTGGTGGGATGGCCCAAAGGGCCAGATAGTCAACTCAGCTTTTGACGACACAACCTGTAACTACGTATTTGGGCGTCTGGATGGAACTCTGGAGACAGGATTCTGGTTCAACGTGATAGCATTTAACGCTGGTGAAATTGAGAGAATTACCAGACAAGGCAACAGGACGCTATTTACCATGAAGCGTCGAGCGGAATTGGCTTTCCATTGGGCGGCATCTCGACAGGCACTCCCTGATCAGGGCTCCGCAGAACGGTTTCTCGCGATTATGTTGAACACAGTTCTAGAGGATGAGATGCAGGGCGAAGCGCTTAGGCTCGAGTATGCCCCCACGCAAAAGCTGTCGATAACGACACCTGCGTCAGCAGTAGACTATGAGAAAATCATTAACTCATTCTCTGACCTTGTTCGGTCATGCGAGAATAGTTGAATCAAAACTATTACCTCTTCCGTCTCTTCACATTCCCACCCCGCTGCCCCGGCCTGCCAGCCGTTGACCGACCACGCGATTTTACCGCGTCTTCCGAGGCTTTCTCGACCGCCCATTGGCGCGCCATGGGGTCGTCGGCGACGGCCAGATCGACCGCTTCCAGACGTTTGATTTCATCCCGGATATTGGCGGCCTCTTCGAATTCCAGGTTCTCGGCGGCTTTGCGCATCTGGTCACGCAACCCGTCCAGATGGGCTTCGAGATTGGCGCCGTGCATCGGTTTGTCGATGGTGGCGGTGACGCGGTTCATGTCGACGTCGCCTTCGTAGAGCCCGGCCAGAACGTCCTCGACATTCTTTTTCACGGTCGCAGGCGTGATGCCGTGTTCTTCGTTATAGGCGATCTGTCTTGCGCGGCGGCGGTTGGTTTCGTTCAGCGCGCGCTCCATCGAGCCGGTGATCTTGTCGGCATACATGATCACCCGGCCATCGGCGTTGCGCGCGGCGCGGCCGATGGTCTGGATCAGCGAGGTTTCCGAGCGCAGGAAACCTTCCTTGTCGGCGTCCAGAATGGCGACCAGTCCGCATTCGGGGATGTCGAGCCCTTCGCGCAGCAGGTTGATCCCGACCAACACGTCGAAGGCACCCAACCGCAGGTCACGCAGGATTTCGATACGTTCCAGCGTGTCGATGTCCGAATGCATGTAGCGGACTTTTATTCCCTGTTCGTGCAGGTATTCGGTCAGGTCCTCGGCCATGCGTTTGGTCAGCGTGGTGACCAATGTGCGGTAGCCATCGGCGGCGACCTTGCGCACCTCGTCCAGCAGGTCGTCGACCTGCATGGATACGGGGCGGATTTCGACCTCGGGGTCCAAGAGGCCAGTGGGGCGGATCACCTGTTCGGTGAAGACGCCGCCGGTCTGTTCGATCTCCCACTTGGCCGGGGTGGCCGAGACGAAGACGGATTGCGGGCGCATGGCATCCCACTCTTCGAACTTGAGGGGTCGGTTGTCCATGCACGACGGCAGGCGGAACCCGTGCTCGGCCAGCGTGAACTTGCGCCGATAGTCGCCCCGGTACATGCCGCCGATCTGCGGGACGCTAACGTGGCTTTCATCCGCGAAGACAATCGCGTTGTCGGGGATGAATTCGAACAGGGTAGGGGGTGGCTCGCCCGGCGCGCGGCCCGTCAGATAGCGCGAGTAGTTCTCGATCCCGTTGCAGACGCCGGTGGCCTCCAGCATTTCCAGATCGAAGTTGGTGCGCTGTTCCAGACGTTGCGCCTCCAGCAGCTTGCCCTCGCCCACCAGTTGGTCCAGCCGGATACGGAGTTCCTTTTTGATGCCGATGATCGCTTGTTGCATCGTCGGTTTCGGCGTCACGTAGTGCGAGTTTGCATAGACCCGCACCTGTTCCATCGTGGCGGCGCGTTCTCCGGTCAGGGGGTCGAATTCGGTGATCTGTTCCAGTTCCTCGCCGAAGAAGGATAGCTTCCAGGCGCGATCCTCAAGGTGGGCGGGCCAGATCTCAAGCGAGTCACCCCGAACCCGGAAGGACCCGCGCTGAAACGCCTGATCGTTGCGGCGATATTGCTGAGCGACGAGATCGGCCATGACCTGCCGTTGATCATATTCATTGCCGACCTTGAGGTCCTGCGTCATCGCCCCGTAGGTCTCGACCGAGCCAATCCCGTAGATGCAGGACACCGAGGCGACGATGATCACGTCATCGCGCTCAAGAAGCGCGCGGGTGGCCGAGTGGCGCATCCGGTCGATCTGTTCGTTGATCTGCGATTCTTTCTCGATATAGGTGTCCGAGCGCGGCACGTAGGCCTCGGGCTGGTAGTAGTCGTAGTAGGACACGAAATATTCGACCGAGTTTTCGGGGAAGAAGCCTTTGAACTCGCCGTATAGCTGTGCGGCCAGCGTCTTGTTAGGCGCAAGGATTATGGCAGGGCGCTGGGTTTCCTCGATCACCTTGGCCATGGTGAAGGTCTTGCCCGTTCCGGTCGCGCCAAGCAGAACCTGATCGCGCTCGCCGTCCATAACGCCGCCCGCCAGCTCTTTTATGGCTGTGGGCTGGTCTCCGGCAGGCGCAAAATCGGTGTGCATCACGAACGCCTTGCCGCCCTCAAGCTTGAGGCGGGCGCGGACGTCTTCTGAGGTCAGCTGGGTCTTGTCGGAGTGAGCATAGGCCATAGAGGGGGATTCCTTTCGCGCCTGATTTTGATCTGTTTTTGTTCCGGTTCAAGGGGGCATTTCCATTGCACGCAATTGCGACAATTGCGGACTTGTCCGAATGGATGCTGTGACGCATAAACATAGCCAGCCAAGTGAGCACGGAGAGGCGAGATGCGCGCACGGATATATCAGCCTTCGCGGAATGCGATGACCTCGGGCATGGCCAAAACCCGCAAGTGGGTTTTGGAGTATGCGCCTGCGTCCTCGCGTGAAGTTGATCCGCTGATGGGCTGGACCTCATCCGATGACACCCAGACCCAGGTGCGCCTGAAATTCGATACCAAGGAAGAGGCGCTGGATTACGCCAAGGACAATGGTATCGACGTGCAGGTCAGCGAGCCGCACAAGCGCAAGCCCAATCTGCGTCCGCGCGGATATGGCGAGAATTTCGCAACGGACCGTCGCAGTCCCTGGACGCACTGAATGATCGAAATTCGTTTGGCCGACCCCACGTCGGATGCCTTGCGCCCTGTGATTGAGGCGCATTTTGCCCATAGCGAACAAGCGGGTCCGGCGGAAAGCAACCACACCATGGGGCCCGAGGCCTTGTCGGGTGACGGCATCCGCTTCTGGGGTCTTTTCGAAGAGGGCCGCGCCTTGGGCTGCGGCGCGTTGAAGACGCTACCCGATGGTACGGCAGAAGTGAAATCGGTGCACGTTGTCGAAGTCGCACGCGGGCGCGGTCTCGCGCGGGTGATGATGGCATACCTTGCCGATCTGGCAGCCAATGAGGGCACAAAGGCGCTTGTGCTTGAAACGGGTGCGGCGCATCTGCCAGATTATGATGCTGCGCGTAAGCTCTATGAGGCGTTGGGTTATTCCTATTGCGGCCCGATCTATGGGTATGAAGAGGATCCAAACAGCGCCTTCATGCGCTTGGCTCTTGAACCCCGCCCTTAAAACCAGCAAGAAGGGCGCAGCGGTCCCTTAGCTCAACTGGATAGAGCAGCTGACTTCTAATCAGCAGGTTGAGGGTTCGAGTCCTTCAGGGATCGCCATTTCACTCAAAAAAAACACGGTTTGTCCGATCGGTTCTTCGCTTTGGCGGGGAAGGGTCAGAAGGGCTGGCTGAGGGGGTCGCGCCAGCCCTTCTTAAGAGGGTTACTGAGTGGTAGGTAAATCAGTAACCAATGGTTAACAAATGCGCACAGCGCGCGAAATTGGGGGATTCCCGTAGTTACTGTGCCGCAACGCGGGATCCTGTGGTGTTCAAACGGGATAGATGGGACCTGAGAACAGCCGCTTCATGTGGCTTTAGAATAGGTGCAGCCGTCGGCCCATAAGCGTCGGGATTTCCGCGCAACTCTGGGAAAAGTGACAGTATTTCAACACGCTGCGGGCGATCCAGCGCTCCGATCGAGGTTGGGGATACGAAAAAACTCTCGCTGAGGACGCCCTCAGATCTGACGATCTGATGCTGATCGAACATGATATGCCAATAGCTGACATGCCCGCCTTCGCGAATCGATACACCCTCCAAGCCGCATAGGAATTTGGCCGCCACCAAAGCGCGGGGTGCGCCAAACAGAAGCTCGGCTACACTTGTGTCGATCATCATCCGGTGCTGCTGCGAGACGACCAGTTCGCGCGAGTTGCCGAGCGTGTTGGGGCCGAAAACCACAGGGGCAAAGCGCCCGGTTGCCGGGACGGTTGTACTCCCGACCCACAAAACGGGCTGCAGGCCGTTGTCCCGTGTCCAGACCTTCTGACCCACATTAATCTGCTGCACGGGAACCAGGCCGTCGGCTGTTTCGATCAATGTGCCGTCAGCAAAGCAAGCCACATAGTCCGAATACAGCGATGATCCTGCATTCGATCCCGCAACCTTGACGTAGGAGGCCCCATCTATCAGCCGCTCCGAGGCCGCAAAGCCCCAGACATCCGAGGTCACGCCGTTTTGCGAAAAGACATACAGCCGGATAACAGGTCCGGTTGCTACTCCGTTTTCGTCAAGCTGCCGAATATCGATGAAGGACTCGGATTCCACAGGAGTACCATTGGCCACGATGCCACCGCCATCGGTGACTGTGTGACCAAAGGCCTGATCATCTTCGAACACATCTGGATTGCCCGAGGTGTCATCCACGGTGATCGTGGTTCCGCCGCCCGCAGTATATTGGAAAATAGTACCGTCCGGCGTGTCCGAGTTGTTGCGGATCGGTGTGCCTACGATCCCAGCGCTGGGGCTGGACGTAACCATCATGTTTTCGCTGTCGATCGAAAAGAAACTGCGTAGAACCATCACACACCCATCATGTTTACTATTGCTTCGAGTTGCCCGAACAGACAATTCGCGACGCACCCTAGGGTGGTTCTTGGCCTCGACCAATTCACGTCATCTTGAGCGTCAGGTTATTTGAGGCTTCGCGCATTCAATTGTGGTTGAGGTGCCGACTACATAGCCGGCAGACCTTGATCGGAGGACCAGTGATAAAACTATTGCAACCGGTTGCAAAAAAATCCATTGTTGCGCCAGAAAACAGGATTCGAGGGTTTGGATGTTGAAGGTTGGATTGCTGGGCGCCGGACGGATCGGGCGGGTGCATGCGCGGGCGATATCGGCCCATCCGGGCAGTGTGT
Organism: Ruegeria sp. AO1; assembly: GCF_056535985.1. NCBI lineage: Bacteria > Pseudomonadati > Pseudomonadota > Alphaproteobacteria > Rhodobacterales > Roseobacteraceae > Ruegeria > Ruegeria sp. AO1. Next base: position 2,828,133 of record NZ_JBQFJC010000001.1, on the reverse strand, counting down.
TATGTGCTGTCTCGGATGCCATGGCTCAGGCGGCAGAGGATCTGGCCAATGACCACGGTGCCGAGGTTCGAACCTCGGACCAGATCATAGCGGATCCAGAAATTGACGCTGTGCTGATCGCGACGCCGACAGACACGCATTCAGACCTGATCGAAGCCGCAACAGCGGCAGGCAAAGCAGTTTTGTGTGAAAAACCCGTGGATCTGGACCTTCAGCGGGCCATTTCCTGCCAGCACTCGGTCGCAGCTCATGGTCAGCCCGTGATGATCGGCTTCAACCGTCGGTTTGATCCCAACTTTTCGGCATTGAAAGCGGCTGTGGATGCAGGCGAGATCGGCAAGGCTGAACTGTTGTCCATCACCTCGTTTGACCCGGCACCGCCGCCGGTGAGCTATGTCAAGGTTTCGGGTGGCCTGTTCCGGGATATGATGATCCACGATTTCGACATGGCGAATTTCTTGATGGGAGGGGTTCCGACGACGATTTCCGCTGTTGGTTCGTCGATCGTCGACCCAGAAATCGGCGCGGCTGGAGATGTGGATACTGCCGTTGTCACAATGACTTACGCGGATGGTCGTATCGCGGCCATCAAGAATTCACGCCGGGCGGCCTATGGCTATGATCAGCGGATCGAGCTGCTGGGTTCCGAAGGTCTTCTGCAAGCGCAGAACATGCTGGAGAACACGGTTGTCAAATCGACCTCCGCCGGCGTCGTCGGGGCCAAACCCACCTATTTCTTTCTGGAACGATACATGCCAGCCTATCAGGCCGAGTGGGCCGCTTTTGTGGAGGCGGCGGCCTCGGGCGCGCAGGTTCCGGTCTCGCTGGAAGATGGGGTTGCAGCCCTCGCCATGGCCGAGGCAGCAACGCTGTCGGCGCAGTCCGGTAGGCCGGTTCATCTGGCTGAAGTTTTGAAACCGGTTGCAAAATGACAGGATTTCCGGAAACTGTGCAAAGCTCCGCCGGTTTCAGGAGTGCAAGAGATTCGGTTCGTCCGAATGATTGGGGCTGACGCCTCGACAGAAAACAAACTGTTCTTATGGGAGGAGATATAATGAACAAGTTCGTAAAAGGCGCGTTGGCGGCCGGTGCCCTGGCGCTCGCCACCCCTGCATTTGCACAGGAGATCGTGGTCGTATCGCACGGCCAGGCGAATGACGCATTTTGGAACGTGGTCAAAAACGGCGTTGAGCAGGCCGGTAAGGATGTCGGTGTGAACGTGGAATACCGCGCGCCCGAGACCTTCGACATGGTCGCGATGTCCCAGCTGATCGACGCCGCCGTCAATCAGGAACCCGATGGTCTGATCGTTTCGATCCCCGATGCGGATGCGCTTGGCCCGTCAATCGAACGCGCCGTCGCGGCGGGTATCCCGGTGATTTCGATCAACTCGGGTTCGGACGTGTCCAAGGACCTTGGCGCCTTGCTGCATGTGGGTCAGGATGAATTCGATGCAGGCAAGGCCGCTGGCGAAGCACTGTCGTCGATGGGCGGCTCGACCGCGATCTGCGTGAACCACGAGGTCGGCAACGTGGCGCTTGACCTGCGCTGCGCCGGCTTTGCTGAAGGCTTCGGCGGCGATGTAGAAGTTTTGCCAACCTCGAACGACCCATCCGAAATCGAATCGAAAGTTGCAGCGGCTCTGGCTGCAAACGAGGCTGTCGATACGGTTATGGCACTGGGCGCGAGCTCTGCAGGTGAACCGACGGTTGAGGCCGTCAAGGCTTCGGGTCGCGATGTGAATGTCGCCTCGTTCGACCTGTCGGCGAACTTCCTGCAGTCCATCGCGGATGGCGATGCAGCATTTGCCATCGACCAGCAGCAGTACCTGCAGGGCTACCTGGCGGTGAACTTCATGGGTCTGCACGCCAAATACGGCCTGATGCCGGGCGGCAATGTGCCTTCTGGCCCGAACCTGATCACGCAGGACAAAGCGGCACAGGTGATCGACCTGTCGGCGCAGGGCATCCGCTAAGCCTTTTGGCCATACACAAACGAAACGGCGCGAACTGCGCCGTTTCAACCGAATTGGGAGGACAATATGAGCCAGTCAGCGCCAGCCGCCGATGAAAGGGTCAAAAGCGAACCGTTTCTAACCCGGCAAATGAAACGCCCCGAGCTTGGCGCCATGGCCGGTGTCATTTTGGTGTTTATCTTCTTTGCGATTACCGCAGATGATTCCATGTTCACGCTGGCCGGGGTGATGAACTTCATGACGCCCGCCGCTCAGTTGGGCATCCTGGCCATCGGTGCGGCGTTGCTGATGATCGGGGGAGAGTTCGACCTGTCCATCGGCTCCATGGTGGCGTTCTCGGGCCTGTTCTTTGGCGTTTGCGTGGTGACATGGCAGCTGCCTCTGATCGCTGCGATCCCGATGACCTTTGTCTTTGCGGCCATGGTGGGCGCGATCAACGGCAACATCGTGATCCGCTCGGGTCTACCGTCCTTTATCGTGACGCTGGCCTTTCTGTTTATCCTGCGCGGTCTGTCGCTTGTCGGCTTGAAAATGGCGACCGGAGGGTCAACGCAGCTGCGCGGCGTCCGCGACGCCACTGAAACTGACTGGCTGGCCCCGGTCTTCTCGGGAGAGGCCTTTGGTGGTCTGTTTACCTGGCTGGCCGAGAAAGGCGTCATCGACACATTCAAAAGCGGTGCGCCGAAAGTACCGGGCATTCCGGTTGAGATCCTGTGGTTTATCGCTCTGGCATTGGCCGCAACCTATGTCTTGCTGCGTACCCCCGCGGGGAACTGGATTTTCGCGTCGGGCGGAGACAGAACTGCTGCATCGAACTCGGGTGTGCCGGTGAACCGTGTGAAGGTGTCTCTGTTCATGCTGACGGCCTGTTGCGCCGCACTGGTGGCGATCATCACCGTGATGGATGCGGGGTCGACCGATGCGCGCCGTGGCTTCCAGAAAGAGTTTGAGGCGATCATCGCAGCCGTGATCGGCGGGTGCCTGCTGACCGGCGGATACGGCTCGGCCATTGGGGCGTTCTTTGGTTCGATCATCTTCGGCATGGTGGTCATCGGGCTGACCTATACCGATTTCGATCAGGACTGGTTCCAAGTGTTCCTGGGAGCCATGCTGCTGATCGCCGTTCTGTTCAACAACGCGATCCGTAAGCGCGTAACGGGAGAGCGCTGATATGACCGAAGATACCAAGTTCCACCACGGTGACGCCACTGATGCCGCGCCCATCGTCGAGATGAAGAATATCGAAAAGCACTTTGGCAACATCATCGCTTTGGCAGGCGTCAGCTTTGACGTCAAGCCGGGTGAATGCCACTGCCTTTTAGGTGACAATGGTGCGGGCAAATCGACCTTCATCAAGACCATGTCCGGCGTTCACAAACCCACCAAAGGCGAGATCTTTTTCGAAGGTAAACCGCTGCACTTCGACACTCCGCGCGACGCGATGGAGGCGGGCATTGCGACTGTGTTCCAAGACCTCGCGATGATCCCGCTGATGAGCGTGACGCGGAACTTCTTCATGGGGCGTGAGCCGACCAAGGGGAGGGGTCTGCTGAAACGGTTCGACGTCGAGGCAGCCAATGACATCTGCATGGAAGAGATGCGCAATATGGGCATCAACCTGCGCGGCCCGGACCAGGCCGTGGGTACCTTGTCCGGCGGTGAACGTCAGACGGTTGCGATTGCGCGGGCGGTCTATTTCGGAGCCAAGATCCTGATTTTGGACGAACCGACTTCGGCCCTTGGGGTGCGGCAGACTTCGAACGTGCTGGCGACCATCGACAAGGTGCGCAGCCAAGGCGTCGGAGTGGTTTTCATCAGCCACAACGTGCGCCACGCGCTGGCCGTGGGCGATCGCTTTACCGTGCTGAACCGAGGCAAAACGCTGGGCACTGCAAAGCGCGGTGAAATCACCCCGGAAGAGCTTCAGGATCTAATGGCAGGCGGGCAGGAGATGGCCCAGCTCGAAGGCTCACTGGGCGGAACGGTATAGCGCCGCGCCCTCGGGCATCTGACAAAATCGCAGAACTGGCCGGAATGGCCTTGTGTTGAAAGGGATCACAATGGACAAGACCGTCCGACTGACCGCAGCGCAAGCTTTGGTGCGCTATCTGGGTGCCCAGATGAATGAGGCCGGAGAGCCTTTCATCGCAGGTGTCTGGGCCATTTTCGGCCATGGCAATGTGGCCGGGCTGGGTGAGGCGTTGCATGGCGTCAAAGACACGCTGCCCACCTATCGTGGCCACAATGAACAGACGATGGCGCATTGCGCGATTGCCTATGCCAAGCAGATGCGGCGCTCGCGGGCGATGGCGGTGACCTCGTCCATCGGGCCGGGCGCGACTAATATGGTCACCGCCGCCGCGCTGGCCCACGTGAACCGCCTGCCGGTTCTGCTGCTGCCGGGCGACGTCTTCGCCTCACGCGGGCCGGACCCGGTGTTGCAACAGATCGAGAGTTTTGGCGATGGTACAGTCAGTGCCAATGACTGTTTCCGCTCGGTCAGCCGCTACTATGACCGTATCTCGCGCCCTGAGCATCTGCTGACTGCTCTGCCGCGTGCTTTCCGCACGATGACCGATCCGGCGGATTGCGGGCCAGTCACTTTGGCCTTCTGTCAGGACGTGCAGGCCGAGGCCTATGATTACCCAGAAAGCTTCTTTGAACCGCGCGTGTGGTTCCAACGCCGTATTCGCCCGGACGAAGGCGAGCTGGCGCGCGCTGTGGCCGCGATTTCAGCGGCCAAACGTCCGGTAATCATTGCGGGCGGTGGGGTGCACTATTCGGACGCAACGGATGCGCTGCAGAGCTTTGCTGAGACACACAATATCCCAATCACCGAGACGCAGGCCGGCAAATCCGCTTTGGCCTGGGATCATCCTCTTAACCTGGGTCCGATCGGTGTGACAGGCGGCGAGCCGGCCAATGACATCTGCGCCGAGGCCGATCTGGTGCTGGCCGTTGGAACGCGCTTGCAGGATTTCACGACCGGCTCTTGGGGTCTGTTTTCGAACCCCGCGCGCGAGATGATTTGCCTCAACACCGCCGCCTATGATGCCGAGAAACACGGCGCCATGCCTTTGCAATCCGATGCGCGCGTTGGCTTGCAGGAGCTGGGCGCAGCGCTGCAGGGCTACAGTGCTGATCCCGTGGCTGACACGCTCAAAGCGGATTGGTTTGGCAAGGTTGACGGGCTAACCGATGCGCCGGGGGACGGGAACGCTCTGCCCACCGATATGCAGGTGGTGGGCGCAGTTCAGCGCGCCTCGCATGACGACACGGTGGTGATGTGCGCCGCTGGCACAATGCCGGGTGAACTGCACAAGCTGTGGAAAGCGCCACGGCCCGGGGCCTATCACATGGAATACGGGTTCAGCTGCATGGGGTATGAGATCGCAGGCGCCATGGGCATCAAGATGGCCCAACCGGATCGCGACGTGATCTGCTTTACGGGCGACGGCACCTACATGATGGCGAACTCGGAAATGGCGACGGCTGCGATGATGCGCGTCTCCTTCACCGTCGTAATCACCGACAACCGGGGCTTTGGCTGTATCAACCGCCTGCAAATGGGCACTGGCGGGGCCGAGTTTAACAACCTGCTGGATCACACCGTCCACGAAACCGCCTCGAACATCGATTTCGCGGCACATGCGGCGGCGATGGGGGCGACCTCGGTCAAGGTCAGCTCGATTGCCGAGCTTGAGGACGCGCTGGCCAAACGCGGCGACATCACAGGGCCTTACGTGGTTGTCATCGACACCGATCCTTACCCCTCGACCGAATATGGCGGCACATGGTGGGAGGTTGCGGTGCCCGAGGTCAGCACCCGCCCCGAAGTGAACGAAAAACGCGCGGCCTATGAGGTTGCCATCAAGGAAAGAAACACGAAATGAGCGTGAAAATCGGGATCTCTCCGATCGCGTGGCAGAATGACGATCTGCCGGACCTGACCGCTGCATACACAATGGAACAAGCGCTGCAGGAGTCGCGTCAGATTGGTTACACCGGCGTCGAACGGGGCCAGCGTATGCCCAGCGATACCGAGGGGCTGCGCGCCTACCTTGAGGGCAACGATATCGCGCTCTGTGGCGGCTGGTGTTCCGGTGCCTCGCTGGTCAATGACTTTGCGACGGAACAAGACGCGGTACGGGAACAGGTCGCGCAATTCGTGGCCCTGAACAGCCCGTGTATCGTTTACGCCGAATGCTCCAACACCGTTCAGGGCCAGATCGGGACGCCGGTCAATGACCGCCCGATACTGTCGAAAGATGAGGTGCTCTCCTACGCGGCCAAGCTGACCGAACTGGCAAAATGGATGGGTGATCAGGGCATGACAATGGCCTATCACCACCACATGGGCACGATCATTGAAAGCGAAGATGACGTGAATTGGCTGATGGAGGGTTCAGGCCCCGAGGTGAAACTGTGCTTTGACACCGGCCACCTGCTGTTTGGCGGAGGTGACGTGATGGCGACCCTGAACCGCTGGGGCGACCGCGTGCATCACGTCCATTTCAAGGATATCCGCCCCGCCATCGTGCAGGACGTGCGGGAAAACAACCGCAGTTTCCTGGACGCCGTGATTGCAGGCGCGTTCACGGTGCCAAGTGACGGCTGCATTGATTTTCAGGCGGTCGCAAATGCGCTGAAAGCGATGGATTATGACGGTTGGATCGTCGTTGAGGCAGAACAGGACCCAGCCAAAGCGCCGCCCTATGAGTACTCCAAAAAAGGCTACGACCATATCGTTGACGTCTGCGGCAAGGCAGGATTGGAGATCACCGCTTAGCACACCGCCCCAAGGGGCAACACCGAAGCCATGAGAAAGGAGAAAGTCATGGTAAATCAAGAACTCGGATATGTCGGCTATTTTGACCGGGAATCCTGTGATCTGGATGAATTCAAGGTGTTGACCTCACAGGCCCTTTCGGCGGACGCGGTGCCTTTTGCTGCGTCCGTGGAAAACAATGTGCCCGTCTATGACATGCAGGCTTTGCGACCGGTGCTAGGGCAAGCAGACAAGCGGCAGGCTTTACTGGCCGAATGGGCTTGGGTACTTGCCAAATCCGCAGGCGTCATCGCTCTGAAACAGGCGTATCCGGACACGAGTGTGATTGACCGGGCCACAGATGTGTTCCGCCATATCATCGACGACGAACGTCAGGGCGATGGGGGTGAGGGCGACCACTTTGCGGCCTCAGGGGCCAATGACCGGATCTGGAATGCGTTGCAGAAACAGTGCCTGCACGACCCCGAGGGCTTCGCGCTCTATTTCGGAAACACCTCGATTGCGGCCGCGGGTGAGGCTTGGCTCGGCCCGAACTATCAGGTCACGGCGCAGATCAACCAGGTGCGTCCCGGCGGGCAGGCACAGCAAGCGCATCGTGACTATCACCTTGGCTTTCAAACGGCAGACAGTGCTGCGCGATACCCCGCGCATGCGCATTTTCTGACGTCAGCTTTGACGTTGCAGGGCGCTGTAGCGCATTGCGATATGCCGGTAGAGTCCGGCCCAACCAAACTGCTTCCGTTCTCGCAGCTTTATGCGCCAGGATATCTCGCCTTCCACGACACGGATCACCGCACGCATTTCGAAGAGAACTACGTGCAGCTACCTTTGCAAAAGGGCGATGCCGTGTTCTTCAACCCTGCGCTGTTCCATGCGGCAGGTGAAAATCGCAGTGCGGACATTCATCGCATGGCAAACCTGCTTCAAGTGTCCTCGGCCTTCGGTCGGGCGATGGAGGCCGTGGATCGCCGCGCGATGTCCGAGGCGGTGTTTCCGTGGCTCATCGCTTTGAAGCAGCGGGGCGATCTGACCAGTGCAGAGCTTGAAGCCGCGATCGCCGCCACTGCCGAAGGCTATCCTTTCCCAACCAATCTCGACACGGACCCTCCGGTCGGGGGGAATGCGCCGGACAGTCAGGCAGACATCCTGCGCCGCGCTGTGGCTGACGGGTGGTCTGAGGTGCAGCTATCGAATGCGCTTTCGGCGCTGACCACACGGCAATCCACCTGAAATAAGAACCGGGCGGTCTGAAAGGCCGCCCATTACCGGAGACCAACATGGCAGATTTGCTCAAGAAACCATTCGGCACCCGTGGCAAGGTCCACGATATCACTCCGGCCAGCGCCGGGTGGCGTTATGTCGGGTTCGGCCTCTACCACCTGCGCGCGGGCGACAAGGCGGCCGAGGTCACTGGAGATCGTGAGGTCATTCTGGTCATGGTCGAAGGCAAGGCGCAGATCTCCGGCGCCGGGCAGGATTGGGGCGTTCTGGGCGACCGGATGAATGTGTTCGAGAAATCACCGCCTCATTGCCTTTATCTGCCCAACGGCACCGAATGGGAGGCCGTGGCCGAAACCGATTGCGTCATCGCCGTCTGCTCAGCCCCCGGCAAAGGCGGGCATCAGGCCCGGCGGATTGGGCCGGATGGCATTACTCTGACCCAACGTGGCAAGGGCGTGAACACACGCCATATCAACAATATCGCGATGGAGAATGAAGACTACGCCGATAGCCTGCTGGTGACCGAAGTCTTCACCCCAAACGGCCATTGGTCCTCATACCCCAGCCACCGCCATGATGAGGATGACTTCCCGCGTATCACCTATCTTGAGGAAACCTACTACCACCGCCTCAACCCGGCGAACGGGTTCGGAATTCAGCGCGTCTATACCGATGACGGCCAGCTGGATGAAACGATGGCGGTCTCGGATGGCGATGTTGTGACCGTTCCGCGCGGCCATCACCCTTGTGGCGCACCCTACGGGTTTGAGATGTATTATCTGAACGTCATGGCCGGACCCTTGCGGAAATGGCGCTTTGTTGCGGCCCCCGAGGTCGAATGGATCATGGAGCGTGACGGATGACCCCAGAATTTGCCACCTATCCCAGTCTGAACGGCAAGACCGTATTCATCACCGGCGGGGCTGGAGGAATCGGAGCGGAAACGGTTCGGGCCTTTGCTGCGCAGGGGGCCAAGGTGGGGTTTCTGGACCTCAACGCGGATGCCGGCCATGAGTTGCTTGCGGAGCTGGAAGGCGAGCATGCCTTTGCCCAATGTGACCTTCGCGACATTGACTCGCTGCGCGATGCGCTGGAGCAACTGACCGAGGAACTGGGCCCCGCTCATGTTCTGGTCAACAACGCGGCACAAGATGACCGACATGACTGGCGCGAGGTTACTGCGGACTATTGGGATGAACGCATGGCGACCAATATCCGCCATATGTTCTTTGCCATTCAGGCGGTTGCCCCCGCAATGATCGAACGGGGCGCGGGTTCAATCGTCAATCTGGGGTCGAATTCCTGGTGGGAGGCCGGCGCAGGTTTCCCTGCCTATGCCACCGCCAAATCCGCCGTGCATGGCCTGACCCGAACCATGGCGCGCGAGCTGGGAGTTCACCGGATCCGCGTGAACACTGTTGTCCCCGGTTGGATCATGACCCAACGCCAGAAAGACCTGTGGGTCACGCCCCATGCGCTGGCAAAACAGGTTGACCGCCAATGTCTGCCGGACCCGATCGACCCGGTCTACGTGGCGCGGATGGTGGTATTTCTGGCCTCGGACGACGCCGCCATGTGCAGCGCCGGGAATTTCATGGTCGAGGGCGGCTCGATCTAGACTTAGTTTGATCATTCGGCATGGGCCAAGCAATTGTTGTCCCGTCGCCGGATATCTCAATGAAGCACCGGCTTATAGTTTTAGACAGATGGTTTCGAAACCTGCCATCCAAAACGATTCCATCGAGGGACGAGTTGCGGGACAAATTGAGCTTTCGCTACAGTTACGCCAATGACAGCTTTGCCGGCGAGTATTTCATTTCAAGAACTGCCCAGCCGCTAGCTGTTCTTCTAACTCTGGGCGTAAGTATACCTTTGCGTGTTGTTCCTCTCCTCGGCATGCACCGATCCATTCCCCAGAGTATTTTGCGAGAGCTTCTTTCAGAAAAGCTATCGCGTCCTCTTGCTGCTCGATTGAGATAAAATGCTCGTCAAGAGCAACAGGCTCAAAGCGGTGGGATGGGTTGCGGACGTGGCGTGACGTATGCGTTTGTGCCAATGTATCGAAATAGAGTGGCATACCAAGAGAGCCTATTTCCCAAGTCGTTTCTCGCTTAGGCCCCTGATAAACGCTGGGAGGGAACGGTCTGCCTCCCTTTTGACCGATCTGAATACTCAGACCGTCCAATTTTAAAAACAAATACAATACCGCTTCCATTCCGCCGGTTCTGACAAAATTCAACGATACACTAGGGTTTGACGTAGCGATCCGTTTGCTTTCGTGCTCATACCAGAACTCCAGACCTCCAGTTGTTCGGTGGTTCTGGGGGGTACATACGAGTTTCTTGGGTTGAGGTACGATGCGTTTACTTTGCTGAGCCATAACGCTATCCCGCTTCTCCACGTACCCTGCAATTCCAGAGTTGCCTTCGAGCCCAAGTTGGCCCACTCGATTGCACCTCCAGAACACATAGCGGACATTTAGTCGATATGCAGTATTCGGTATTGAGGGCTCTTTTTCTTCTTTCACCGCATGCTGGCCGAAGGGCCGCTTTACTACTAGATACACAAACGCTGCCTGAGAAAGGCAATCTATCTAGGCGCAGGGTTAAGCTACGTAGCCATTCACATCTAGATCGAGCTATACCTGCGGCGGCGCGCCAAAGGCGCGGATCACGGTACGGGCAGCAGCTTCGACCGGGTCGTGGGTCTCTTTCAGGATGGTCACGCGGTCGAACCGCTCAGGGTCGGCGTTAACGGCGTCGCGAAGAGCGTTGCCAAAGGCCATGCGCAGTTCGGTCCCGATGTTGAATTTGCAGATCGAGGTGCCTTTGGCCAAGCGCGTGCGCTGCTCGACCGGCACGCCCGAGCCTCCGTGGATCACCAGCGGCACCTCGGTCAGCGCGTCGATCCGAGCGATCCGGTCTTCGTCAAGACCGCCTTCTTTGTTCTGCTGCAGGTGGACATTCCCGACCGAGATCGCCATCGCATCCACGCCTGTTTTTCGAGCAAATTGCGCGGCTTCCTCCGGGTCAGTTCCGTTCGAGCCTTCTCCGCCGGAATAGCCGACAAAACCGATCTCACCTTCACAGGAAATCCCAGCCGCATGGGCCATTTCGGCTATGGCGGCGGTCTCGTCGATATTCTGCTGCAGCGGCTTGCGCGACCCGTCGAACATCAGCGACGTAAATCCGCTGTCCAACGCGATCTTGCAGTCCTCATACGTGTAACCATGGTCCAAATGCGCCACCACGGGGACCGAGGCCCCCTCGGCCAGATGGCGGAACATTTTACCAAGGATGGGCAGGGGCGTGTGTTCGCGACAGCTGGGACCGGCTTGCAGGATGATCGGTGCGTTTTCGGCCTCGGCGGCGGCCACATAGGCGCGCATGTCCTCCCAGCCCAGGGTTACCAAACCGCCGACGGCATAGCCCTGTTCATAGGCAGGTTGCAGGACGTCTTTCAGGGTGACGAGGGTCATTTAAACTTCGCGATCATGTCTTTAATGCCCGGAATCGTCTCGACCTGATAGGCATGGGTGGGTTGGAAATACTGCACCAACGATCGCTGCGTCAGCCCGCCGAGGATGGTGAAATAATACATCTCATAACCTGGCAACACGCAGCAGGGATGATAGCCCTTGTCGATACAAACGGTCGAGCCATCGACGATGTGATAGGCATCACCCGGTTCATTGTCTTCGCGCTGCAACATCTGCAGGCCCGAGCCCCAGTTGGGTTTGAAGCGGAAGTTATAAGTCTCGTCGTGGCGCGTCTCGTCCGGCAGGCGGTTGGTGTCGTGTTTGTGGCTGGGAAAGCCTGACCAGCCGCCCTGACCAACGGTGAACAGCTCACTCACCAAAAGGCGGCCGACCTTATCCTGTTGTTTTTGACCCAGGATATGTTTGATCTTGCGATGCGTTTTGGTGTCGTCGCTGCCGTATTGCACAAGGTCATGCTCGCGTACATCGAACGGGTCCAAAACCTTGTCATACTTGGCCCCGGCGATGAAAACCTCGGCCTCGTCCGACAAGCAGACCAGCTGTGTTTTGGCGCCAACCGGGACATAGACGCCCTCTGGCTCACCATCCCAAACGTCCTCGCCCCGGTTGCCCAGTTTGGCGAATTGCACGCCTTCGACGTCAACATCCACGGAGCCGGTGGCGGGGACGATGCAGGTCTCATAGCCCGGCACCTGGTATTCGAACGCCTCGCCGCGCTTGAGTTTGACGATGTTGAAATAGTTCAGCGGAACCAGCGGGTCGTCGACATCGACGATGGCTTTGTTTTGGTTGTCATGGGGCGCGATGTGCATGGGGGCCTCCTATTTGGTCGGGCCGGGGTGGTCGGCCAGAAACGCATCCAGCTCGGGCGTTGTGGGCATGGCGGGGGCGCATCCGGGTTTCGAAACCACAATGGATGCACAGGCCGAGCCGCGCATGACGGCTTCTTCTAGCGAATAGCCAGCAGCGACAGAGGCCAGCAAACCTGCCATAAAGCTGTCCCCTGCTCCGTTGGGTTTGACTGCGGTAACCGGGTAGATGCCCGTGTGAATCTCATGGCCGTCCATCATCGTAACGGCACCTTTTTCACCCATCTTGTATATGACGATGCGGCCCGGCTTTTCGGCCAATTCTTTGGCCTTTGCGAACCCTTTTTCGATACCGCCGGCCATGAAGCCGAATTCCTCGTCATTGCCGACAATCAGGTCGCTGGCCTCTCCGGCCCGGGACAGGACATCGGCCGCCGCTTCGGGCGATGGCCAGCTATAAGGGCGATAGTCGATATCGAAAATTATTGGCAACCCTGCGGCGCGGGCATTGTCAAAAGCCCGAAACGTGGCGCTGCGTGACGGTTCCGCTGCAAAGACAGTTCCGGCGGATATCACGGCTGAGAATGCCGAATAATCGATCCGGTCCATGTCCTCTTCGGTGACTTGGAAATCGACTGCCCCATTGCGGTATATAACGTTCTGAAAATTCTCGATCCGGCTTTCATAAATCGCCAGGGATATGCGGAACTCACCGCCGACAACGCGGATGAAAGAGGTGTCGACACCGTAGTGCTGCAGGCGGTTCAGACAGAATCGACCAACTGCATCGTCCGATACCGAGGTAACCAATGATGCCTGACTGCCGAGCTTGACCAGACCCGCGCAAATATTGGCCGAGGACCCGCCCAGATCGGCATGGAATGTGTCGGCATCCTCGCTTTTGACGCCGATTGGATCGGCAAACATATCCATTCCGGCACGACCGAAAACCGCAAACCGATTTCCTTTGATGCCCTCGACCAAAGCGCTCACGTAATGTTCCTCCGGCGTAACGTCGTCGGCAAAGTTTGGACCTTGCGTTGAATCGATTCACACGATACTGATTTTGCAACCGGTTGCAAATAGTATGTTCGGAGCCGCGACAGATGCCTGAAATCGGAATTGGAATTGTTGGTGGCGGCTATATGGGCAAGGCGCATTCTGTTGCCATGTCCGCCGTGGGCGCTGTGTTCAACACTGATCTGCGTCCGCAGCTCGAGGTGATTTGCGCCTCGTCCACTGAAAGTGCCGAACGATACCGTGCGGCCTATGGGTTCCAGCGCGCGACCGACGATTGGCGCGCTCTGCTTGAGGATCCGAAGGTCGAAGCGATTGTCATCGCATCGCCTCAGGAAACGCACCGCCAGATCGCCGAGGCGGCCTTTGCCATGGGCAAGCCGGTCCTGTGCGAAAAACCCTTGGGCGCATCACTCGAGGACAGTCAGGCAATGACGCGCGCGGCTGAGGCTGCCGGCGTGGTCAACATGGTGGGTTTCAACTATATCCGCACCCCTGCCAGCCAATATGCACGCAAGCTGATTGCAGACGGCGAGATCGGCGACATCACCTGGTTTCGCGGTGAACATACCGAGGATTTCTATGCCGACCCCGACGCCCCCGCCACGTGGCGCACGACCGGCATGGCCAACGGCACGATCGGAGATCTGGCACCGCATATGGTGAACGGCGCGTTGGCACTGATCGGCCCAATTTCGCAGGTTATGGCCGATGTCGAAACCGTTCATCGCACGCGCCCGGGCGGGGAGGTTACTAATGACGACCATGCCCAGATGATGTGCCGCTTTGAAAACGGTGTGATGGGCAACCTCTATTTCAGCCGCGTCGCGACAGGCCGCAAGATGGGTTATGCCTATGAGATCTCGGGCACCAAGGGCGCAATCCGGTTCGATCAGGAAGATCAGAACGCCCTCTGGCTCTATCGCCGCGAAGGGCCGGAAGGGCAGCGTGGCTTCACCAAGATCCTGACCGGCCCTGCCCATCCGGATTATGAGCCCTTCTGCCAGGGCCCCGGTCACGGTACCGGCTATCAGGACCAGATCATCATCGAGGCCAAGGATTTCCTGCAGGCCATTCACACCGGCAATCCGATCTGGCCCACCTTCCGCGATGGGCATGAGGTCAACCGGGTGCTGGCTGCTGCGCTGGCCTCGTCGGACCAGCGCCAGTGGAAAGATATCAGCGATTTCTGATCGCTCTAGCTGCGTAAAATTGAAGAGAGACAAAGACCATGGCAAAGCTGAAATGGGGCATGATTGGCGGCGGCGAAGGCAGCCAGATCGGACCTGCCCATCGGTTGGGCGCGCAGGCGGACGGGATGTTCGAGTTCGCAGCCGGCGCTCTGGATCACCGGCCCGAGGTGGGCCGTGAATATGCTCAGCGGTTGGGTATCAACGCCGACCGCGCCTATGGCAGCTGGCAGGACATGCTGGCAGGCGAAAAAGACCGCCCCGACAGGATTGATCTGGTCACGATTGCCACGCCGAACTCCACCCATTTCGAAATCGCCAAAGCGTTTCTAGAGGCTGGCTTCAATGTCCTGTGCGAAAAGCCCATGACCATGACGGTCGAAGAGGGCGAAGAGATCGTGCGCGTGGCCGAGGCCTCGGGCAAGATATGCGCGGTGAACTACTGCTACTCGGCCTATCCGATGGTCCGGCAGGCCCGTGCGATGGTGCGGGCAGGAGATATCGGCAAGGTGCGGTTGGTCGTGACCAATTTCAGCCATGGCCATCATGGCGATTCGACGGATGCCGATAACCCTCGGGTCCGCTGGCGCTATGATCCCGCGATGGCGGGTGTCTCGGGCCAATTCGCCGATTGCGGCATTCATGCGCTGCATATGGCCAGTTTTGTCTGCGATGATCAGGTGAAATCGCTGTCCGCCGATATGGCCTCGACCATTTCCAGCCGCGAGCTGGAAGATGACGCGATGATCAATTTCCGCACCGAAGGCGGCACGGTTGGTCGCCTGTGGACGTCGTCCGTTGCGATCGGGCGGCAACACGGGTTCGACATTCAAGTGTTTGGCGAAACCGGCGGTCTGCGCTGGGCGTCCGAGCAGCCCAACCAATTGATCTACACCCCAGTCGGAGGGCGCACCCAGATCATCGAAAAGGGCGAAGGTGGTCTGCATGACGAAGTGCAACGACTGTCGCGCGTGGCCATCGCCCACCCCGAGGGCTTCCCTCTAGCCGTGGCCAATATCTATTGCGATCTGGCCGATGCGATCCGGGGTGAGGCCCGCGACGGTCTGCCCGGCGCCTCAGACGGTGTGCGTTCGATCGCCGCCGTTCATGCCGCCGTCGCGTCAGGCAAAGAGGACGGCGCGTGGAAAGACGCTCGTCCGCCAATGTTCCGTTAATCATGGACGTGGTCGCAGCGTGCCTCTCTCGATCACCCGACATGGGAAAATACGGGCCTCAGGGTATCTCTGAGGCTCTTTCAACATCTCCTCGACCAGATCCACCGAGGCGTTGATGATCTGTTTGATCGGCTGGTGAATGGTGGTCAGGTCGACGCTTTCCCAACGGGCCATTTCCATATCGTTCAGGCCGATGACGCCGATGTCGCGCCCTGGCGTCAGCCCATGATCCTTGAGGGCCGACAGCGCGCCAATGGACAGGATGTCATCGCCGCAGAAATACCCCTCGGCCGGGGTTTCCCCCAACAGCCGCAGCATCTCGGCCCTGCCAGCATCGAATGAGTAGTTCTGCGCGAAGGAATAGGATACCTCGAGGTTCGCATATTGCGCGGTTTCCTCGATGAACCCTCGATACCGGTCCATGGCCGAGGTCGCATCCTTCGGCCCCCCAAGATACCCGACGCGTGTGTACTCACGCGCCACCAGTTCTCGCGCAGCCATACGCCCGCATTCCACGTTGTCGATCCCGACCACATGCACCTCGGGCGAGGTGGCCGAGCGGCCAAATGTATGCACCACCGGAACCCCGGCATCGTGGAAAGCCTTGGCAAAGCTCGGCGGCAAGGTCGATGAGGCGACAATGACCGCATCGACCGAGTATTGCCGCAACATCCGGACGGAATTGGCAGGCTCGGTCTCATCAGTCAGGTTCACGATCAAAGGACGCAGCCCTCGTTCTTGCAGAGCGCGGGTGAACTGGTCGAACACCTCCAAAAAGATCGGGTTGTGGAAGTTGTTCGAGATCAGCCCGATCAGCTTGGTCCGCCCGGTTGTCAGCGACGAGGCCAGCGCATTGGGGCTATAGCCCAGCTCTTTCGCGGCTTTTTCCACCTTACTGCGGGTTTTGGCTGAAACCGAAGCCCCTTCGGTAAAAGTGCGCGAAACGGCTGATCGCGACACACCCGCCAGTGCAGCGACATCTTTGAGGGTGACGCTCATGGCAGGTACCTTGCAGGCAATTGGGCGGGGAAGTCGCTGGATAGTATCATGGTGCCCGTATTATGCACCAAGACCGCATTGCTGCAACCGGTTGCAACAATGCCACAGGAAGGTCGGGCGAGGAGTCGCATCTTTCTAATGAGGTATCTTGGGTGATGAGAGACACGAACCCCCAACGAATCTATGCGAGCGCATTGCTTAAGTAGGGTACCGTAGTTGTGCAACCGACTACACAATGGTTCTAGTGACCGAAGATCAGGCTATGTATCCAACCATTCCGTATCCTGATTAAGAGCGCGACATTTAATCTCGATCCCGATGCTGGGTACGTGGGTATAACCGAAAGGGCCATCGGACGATCGAACAGGTTCGTCGCCGGTATCGCAAGTTGCACGACATCGTCATCATGTTAGGCACTGGTTTAATTGGAGCTTAGACGCCAACACAGAAGAAAGGTGTTTCGGTTTGTCCGGGGCAAGCGGACCTGAGCTGCATCCGCAAGAGCAACTCACTCGATCATGAAAGGCGGCCGTTCGCAGCAGGGAAGGCAAGACAAAAAGTCTAGCGGAGCATCCAAGTAGGACTGCGCAAACGCAGGCTTGCACAGTCGCCATAAATGGCCCTTTGCCAAATCGATTGGTGATGTCTGACATAAACTCGAGCGATATGGGGCCTTTTAGGGGCTGCAACACGCGCCCGTGTTTTTGAATCCGTTCAATCGACCATGTACACCGTTTCGCCGGTTTCTATTGCCCGTTGCGCCGCTTGTCCCATTCTGACCGCCCAGAGGCCGTCGTTCAAACTCACTTCTGGTTGAGCTTTTTCGCCACGAAGCACGGCCAAGAAACCTTTGTGCTGATAGTAGGTCGACCCATTATGATCACCAGCCGCCAATAGGTTCGGGTCCACTGGAACGTCCATTGATACGGGGCCTTTGGGATTGCGCGGACTCACGATTACGCGCGGAGGTGGAGGAGCGCCCAAGTGATCCTGCCAAAAGCGCACCGGTCCTGGAACCAGCGCTTCGATTTTAGCGTCTGGTCCGACGGCTGATATCTCTTCCTGATAGCGAGAGCCTTCGGCAAACATGCAGAGTTCCAACATCGCGCGCGCACCCGAGGCAAAATCCACAAGAACATAGCCGTGATCCAGAATATCTGGGGTTTGACCATCGTAGCTCTCGTCCAAATGGTTCACTGCCTGCCCACCACTTGCCGTTATGCGTACCGGGTCGGATTGCAATATTAGACGCATGAGGTCGAAGAAGTGGCAGCATTTTTCGACGAAAGTACCGCCAGTATTGCGGTTGAAGCGGTTCCAGTGGCCGACCTTGTCCAGGAACGGAAAACGATGCTCGCGGATCGATAGCATTTTAATACCACCTGTCACCTGAGCCTTCTCGATCAGAGCAGCAACTGGGGGCATGTACCGGTATTCCATCGCAACCCAAATCGGGTGAGGGTAATCGCTCTGCAACTGCTCGAGACGGGCCCCGTCTTGCGGGTCGGTGAACAATGGTTTTTCCACCAAAAGCGGAAGCGGACGTGTTTCAGCGATCTCGCAAATCTGGTCCACATGAAGGTGGTTTGGGCTTACAATGACGACGCAGTCCAGTTCTTCAATCGCCAGAAGCGCTTGTAGGGAACCCACCATGGCCGCATTTGGCGCAATTGCCTTGGCGGCATTTGCCATTTCTGGATCGGGCTCAAAGATCGCTGCTACATTGGTGCCTTCCAGCAATCCGATGTTGTGCAGGTGCTCTTGCCCCATCATGCCGCATCCAATCAGCCCGTAATTGATGGTCCGGGTCATGTGCGATTCCTTTTACTTCAAACGTTGTACGTAGTTGGCCCGATCTGGGTCGAACCATGTTTTTGAGAATTCAACGGGTTCGGCGTTTTCCGACCAGCTGAACCGCTCGATGTAGCCTACCGATTGGCCCGCGGGTTTGGTGAAGTCAGGAGGTGTCCAGTCCGGTAGCGGCTGGACCGAGACTCTGTCTTCGGCTCTTGCGATCCAAAAGCCCAATTGGCGCTGATAATAGCGATAGAGTGAGTCGGAGAGTAGGCTCTGGTCGATCAGGCCCGCTGATTCGTCTAGCCAAATTTCCTCGACTGCGATGATTGTATCATTCAGGTAGCGCATCCTCCGGACGCGCGAACCGGCATCAGAAGCCCCGAATTTCGGCAGATCGACGGGCTTCTTCAGATGGTCAACTGAAAGGATATCCGCACGTGGCAGGCCTCCACCTTCAGGTAGTTCCAGCCTGAACATTGCATAGACGCTATTTTGTGTGCCGGTTTCGCGGATGTAGTTGCCTGAGCCCTGGATACGCTCCAACATCCCCTTTTTTTCTAGCTCCGAGAGCGATTTTCGGAGCGTTCCAACCGAGACATTCAACTCCGCCGCCATCTCACGCTCGGGCGGCAAACGCTCACCATCAATAAGACGCCCGGCAGCGATGTCGCGGATCAGAAGTTCCGCGATCTGAATATATACCGGCAGGGCATTGGGGTTTCGGTTGGAGGCAGGCACGGCAGACGCTTCACTCGGTCGCAGGAGAAATTGATACACTATTGATCTACATCAAAGCGATTGCTACGCAAGAGGAAAGTCAAAGATGTACGGAGCGTGAATCAAATGAGCATCGTCCCCATCACATCCCCCGATCTGGATGCGGCCGAAGTTTCGTGGTTTGCCGCGCTGTGTTCCGATGACTACCAGTTCCTTGGCGTACCCGATGGCGACCTGCGGTCAAGTTGGGAGCATTGTTCCGGCATCGTGAAAGAGGCCGAAGCGCAGGGCTTCCGCAACATCCTATGCCCGTCCTCCTATCAGGTCGGTCAGGACACGCTTAGCTTTGTCGCGGGCTGCGCCCCAATCACCGACCGGATCAACCTGCTGGCCGCTGTACGCTGTGGCGAGATGCAACCGATCATGCTGGCCCGCACCATTGCGACGCTGGATCACATGCTGAACGGGCGGTTGACGGTCAACATCATCTCCTCCGACTTTCCCGGTGAGAAAGCTGACAGCGCGTTCCGCTATCAGCGCTCGCGCGAAGTGGTAGAGATTCTGAAGCAAGCCTGGACGCAGGACGAGATCAATCATGCAGGCGAGGTCTATAACTTCTCAGGTCTGACCACTGACCCGGCCAAGCCATACCAGGTTGGAGGGCCGCTGCTCTATTTCGGTGGTTATTCCCCCTCTGCGCTGGACTTGTGCGGCGAGCATTGCGACGTCTACCTGATGTGGCCAGAAACCAAGGACCAACTTGCCGAGCGGATGAAGGCCGTTCATGCGGTCGCCGAGAACTACAACCGCACGCTGGACTACGGTTTGCGTGTGCACATGATCGTGCGCGATACCGAGGCCGAGGCGCAGGAATATGCGGATTTCATCGTCTCGAAGCTGGATGACGAATATGGTCGTGCAATCCGCGAACGGGCGCTGGACTCGACCTCTCTCGGCGTGGCGCATCAGGCCAAGAACCGTGATCTGGCCGATGAATATGGTTATGTCGAACCCGGTCTCTGGACCGGCGTTGGCCGTGCGCGGTCTGGCTGTGGCGCAGCGTTGGTCGGGTCGACCGATCAGGTTATGAGCAAGATTGAAGAATACCAAAAGATGGGCATCCGCGCCTTCATCTTTTCGGGCTATCCGCACATTGACGAAGCCAAACATTTCGGCGCCCGCGTGCTGCCCAACCTGAAAACCTGTTCGCTGCCCGAAGCTTATGGGCGCGTGCCTGCAACTACCCCGGCGACCCCGCTGGGCAACGGAGTTCGTCGCTGATGCAACGTGTGAAACTATCTGACTCGCTGGAAATGAGCCGCCTTGTCTATGGCATGTGGCGCTTGGGCGACGATGCAGACACATCGGCGGCGCATGTCGAAGCCAAGATTCAGGCCTGTCTGGATCAGGGTATCACCACCTTCGATCAGGCCGATATCTATGGCGACTATGGGGCCGAGGCGGTTCTGGGCAATGCCCTGCGCGCCAATCCCGGTCTGCGCCGGCGAATGGAGATCGTTACCAAATGCGACATCGTCGCGCCCTGTGGCCGTTATGCAGACGCCAAGGTGAAATACTATGACACCTCGCGCGCGCATATCGTGAAATCGGTGGACACGTCCCTGTCCGAAATGGCGATTGACCATATCGACCTGCTGTTGATTCACCGCCCTGATCCCATGATGGACCACCATGAGACCGGAGCGGCTCTGGACGAGGTCGTCGCCAGCGGCAAAGTCGGCGCGGTCGGCGTTTCGAACTTCCGGCCTTGGGATTGGTCCCTGCTGCAATCGGCGATGAAAACCCAACTGGTCACCAACCAGATCGAGGTCTCTCTGGGTGAGATCAGCCCCTTCACCAATGGCGATCTGGCATTTCATCAGCAACATGGCCACCCACTGATGGCGTGGTCTCCGCTGGGCGGCGGTTTGTTGATGGCCGGAAACCCGCCGGTGGGCGTTGTCGCGGATGAAATCGCAGCCGAGTTCGGCGTGGATCGCGCCGCCGTTGCCGTGGCCTTCTTGTTGGCGCATCCAGCCAACATCCTGCCGGTTCTGGGCACCAACAATCTGGGCCGGATTAAACGTGCCTCGGACGCGTTGAAAGTCAAACTGGATCGTGAAAGCTGGTACCGCCTCTATGAGGCGGCGCTGGGCCATGAGGTGCCATGATGAATGCAATCTCAAAGGACATGACCCACACCTTCGTTCCGCATAAGGACGACACCCGCACTCTGCGCGACGCTTTCGGGCGTTTTGCGACCGGTGTCACGATCGTCACCTGCGACAGCGCGGACGGGCCGGTCTGCATTACGGCCAACAGCTTTTCGTCGCTGTCATTGGACCCGCCCTTAATCATGTGGGCTGGCGACCGCAACTCGCGCCGCTTCCCCTATTTCCACAACGCCCGCCATTTCAGCGTGCATGTGCTGTCCTCGGAACAGGCCGAGCTGTGCTTTGGCTGTTCTAAAGACGCCTTTGCCCTGCGGGACATCAAGCATGAGCGGTGCGAAAACGGAACGCCGATCCTACCGGACTGCCTGGCGCGGTTCGAATGTGAACAACACGCGTATCACGATGCGGGCGATCACGTTATTGTGGTGGGAAAGGTTCTTAAGGCCAGCATGGCGGACGGAGACGCGTTGACCTTTTACGCCGGGAAACTCGGCCAATTCGCGCAGCACTAAGCGCGATTTGACGACCGCGGGACATACCCGCGGCTGAACAAGGGAGGATCCGCATGAGCGGACTGGCATCGGTGCTTGCACCGATTGCATTCGTGAACGAAACCGTGCTGCGTCTGGGCCGCGCAGTTGGTGTTGTTGCGATTGCACTCATGGTGATCGCAATCCTGATACAGGTGTTCTTCCGATACGTGCTAGGCAATGCTTTGCCTTGGCCGGATGAGGCTGCGCGGTTTTGCATGTTGTGGATGACCGGCCTTATGGCCCCCACCGCGTTCCGGCGTGGCGGCTTTGTGGCCATTGATATGCTGGAGCGCTTTCTGCCGCGCTTGATCGGCCAATCGCTGAACCTATTCCTGCTGCTGATTTCGCTCGCCGTCTTGCTGGTCGCGGTCAATATCGGCTGGTCTGAGGTCACTGGCTTTGGCGGCAGATTCGCCACCGCCGCGCTGTACCTGCCCACCTCTTTCGGGTTCGACGAATGGTACCGCATCCCCCGCAGTTGGATGATGGCCTCGTTGCTGGTGGGGATCATCCTTCTGATTTCGGTGAATATCGAGCTGATCCTGCGATCCTTCATCACTCTGCTGGGCGGGGGTCACCTGTTGCCCGAAATTCCTGACGCGGCAGTGGGGGCCGAATAAATGCTGATCTGGTTCCTGCCCACCTTCCTGGTTTTCCTGCTGATCGGCCTGCCGGTCTTTTTCGCCCTTTTGGCCGCGCCCGGTATCCTTCTTTGGCTGAACGGCCAGACCAACGACATCACGTTGCTCTATCGGAATGTCTATAACGGGATTGACAGCTTCCCGCTGATGGCGATCCCCTTTTTCATGCTCGCCGGAGAGCTGATGAACCGCGGCGGCATCACCATCCGCTTGGTCGAGTTCAGCCAGGCCCTGATGGGCCACCTGCGCGGCGGTCTTGCGCATGTGAACGTCCTCAGCTCGATCCTCTTCGCGGGCCTCTCGGGGTCCGCCGTGGCGGATACCTCGGCGCTTGGGTCGATGCTGATCCCGGCGATGGAGAAACAGGGCTACACCCGCAAATTCGCCGCCGCGATCACGGCGGCCAGTTCGGTGATCGGACCGATTATCCCACCTTCGGGCATCATGATCATCTACGCCTATGTCATGGGCGAAAGCGTCGCCGCGCTGTTCCTTGCGGGCATCGTGCCGGGCGTGATGGTCGGCGTTGGCCTGATGCTGATGATCAAACTCATGGCCGACCGTTATGACTTCCCGGTGGCCAGCCGAAAATACACATGGCCCGAACGGCGTCAGGCCAGCCTGAAAGCCTTCTTCCCGCTCATGACACCCGTGATCATTCTGGGCGGTATTCTGGGCGGTATCTTCACACCAACCGAGGCTGCCGCCGTCGCCGTGGGCTACGCCTTCATCATCGGCTTCTTCGTCCTGCGCACGCTGACATGGAAAGAAGTGCCCGAGGTGCTCAGCAACGCAGGCATGACTTCCGCCGTCGTCCTTCTGCTGGTCGGCGCGGCGATGGCGTTCAAGACGGTTGTCAGCCTCAGCCATGCGCCGGAACAACTGGCCTCGCTGATCCTCAGCTTGTCGGAGAACCCGCTGATCCTGCTGTTCCTGATCAACCTGCTACTGTTCATCGTCGGCATGTTTTTGGATGCAGGACCCGCGATCATCATCCTTGGTCCGATCCTTGGTCCGATCTTCACCAGCCTCGGCGTCGACCCGATCCACTTCGCCATCATCATGAGCGTCAACCTGACCGTCGGCCTCGCCACACCTCCAATGGGCTTGGTGCTGTTCGTGGCCGCCGCCGTGTCGCGCGAGCGGGTCGAAACCATCGCCAAGGCGATCCTGCCGTTCCTGGCCGTTGAAATCATAGTGATCTTCCTGATCACCTATATCCCCGCACTATCCATGACGATCCCGAGGATAACGGGATTTGCAAACTAACTGAGTTCCATAGGGAGGAAACGCATGCTCAGAGATTTTATCAAAACCGCAGCGGTGGCCACATCGCTCGTGGCCGCGTCCGCTATGGCCGCCACAGCCGCCGACTACACGCTGCGCGCCACTGCCAACTCGAACGAAAATGACGAAGACTATGATGGTCTGATTGTCTTCAAGAACTATGTCGAGGCCGCCTCGAACGGCGCGATTGAGGTCGAGCTGTTCATCGGCACCCAACTTTGTTCGAACGGCGCGGAATGCCTGCAAGGCGTGGCCGATGGCACGATCGACATCTATATCTCCACCTCGGGCGGGGCCTCGGGCATCTTTCCTTACGTGCAGGTTCTGGACCTGCCTTACCTGATGGCTGATGACCGCATTGCCGAGCATGTTCTGTCGGGTGATTTCACCCGCACCATGCGCAACATGGCGCTGGAGGACTCGGGCGGCGCGATCCGCTTGATGACCATTGGCAACACCGGCGGCTGGCGCAACTTCGCCAACACCCAGCGTCGCATCGCCGAGCCTGCCGATATGGAAGGTCTGAAGATCCGCACTGTGGTCGCCGACCTGCCGCAGGAGCTGGTCAAAGCCTTGGGCGCGTCGCCGACTCCGATCCCGTGGCCGGAACTGTTCACAAGCTTTCAGACCGGCGTGGTCGAAGGCTCCAAGAACGGCATCACCGACATCATGGGCATGAAATTCCCCGACGCGGGTCTGCAATATGTCACGCTGGACGGCCACGCCTATATGGGCGCACTGTGGTGGATGAACAACGCCAAGTTCCAGGAGATGCCTGAGGATATGCGCCGCGTCGTGGTCGACGGTTTCTATGCGCTGCAACAGGCCACCTTTGCCTCGCCCAAGCGCAAGTCGATTCAGGCCTATGAGGATTTCGTGGCAGGTGGCGGCGATCTCTACGTCCTGACCCCTGACCAGAAAGCCGCTTTCAAAGAGGCTGCAACGCCAGTCTATGACTGGTTCCAGTCCAACGTGGCCCGCGGGGACGAGATCTTTGCGGCGCTGACCGAGGCAGTTGCTGCGGCTGAGGCCGATGTGAACGCCTCACGCGATGCGGATCTGAACTAAGCGAACAGGGCCGGGCGTCGCGTCCGGCCCTCACCGAAACGGGTACATCCACCCTTTGTAGTCGTTGACCAGCACATGCGCCCTTTCGATCTGCTCTGGCGACATTTTCTTGACCACTTCCTCAAGGCTGATCGCTGCATCGGGGTCGCCGCCGATAGCGCTGAGCGTGTACCACATATAGGCACGCACCAGATCGGGCGCGGGCATACCCAGACCCAATTCATAGTACCAGCCAACGCCCGACTGCGCCCCCGGATGCCCCTTCATCGAGGCGCGCAGATACCATTCAAAGGCGCGCTCGTAATCCTGCTCGACCCCGAGACCCAGCCCGTGCATCACGCCGATCAGCTCCTCAGCCTCGGCGTTGCCCGAGCGAGCGGCTGGAAGAAGCTCCTCACGCGCGGCTTCGAACTGTCCGGCTTCCATCATGTCGCGCGCTTGCTCCAGTTCCGCCAGAGCCGGAGACGCAAATATGCAAAGGGCAAAAACAAGCTGACGCATGGGTTGGTTGCTCTCTTCTGGGTCGGGGCCGCTGCGGCACAGGATTTGCCGCGACCGTTAACCGATGATGACTTTATCCCATTTGATATGGAACAGGCCGCCGTTGGTCATCAACTGTTTTACGACCCGATCCTGTCGGGCAACCAGAACATCAGCTGCGCCCATTGCCACCACCCGGATTTCGGCACCTCTGACGGGTTGTCACTGGGCATAGGAGAAGGCGGGCAGGGGTTGGGACTGGACCGCACACCCGGCACCGGGGCAGACAGAATACGCAAACGCATCCCTCGCAACTCTCCGGGCTTGTGGAACCTTGGGGCCAAGGAAATTCACACAGTCTTTCACGACGGCAGGCTGAGTATTTCAGACGTCTACGGCAACGGCTTCAATTCCCCAGCGCAGGAGTGGCTGCCCGAGGGCCTGAATTCCCTTCTGGCGGCACAGGCTCTGTTTCCCCTGACCTCACAATTCGAGATGGCAGGCAATGTGGCCGAGAATGAGGTCACAGGCGCGGTGCATGATCGGATAGACAAAGGCTGGCCTATTCTGGCGAAACGCGTCCGCACCGATCCACGGTATGGTCCGGCCATCGTCGCCGCCTTTGACGAGGTCGAGACGACCGAAGACATCACGATCACGCAAGTCGCCAACGCTCTGGCCGCTTTCATGGCGATCGAGTGGCGGAGCACCGACAGCCCGTTTGATCACTACCTCGAGGATGACACGAATGCCCTTTCGCTGGCCCAATTGGATGGGATGGAGCTTTTCTACGGCAAAGCCCGTTGCTCCAGCTGCCACGCCGGACCTCTCATGTCAGATCAGAAGTTCCATGCTTTAGGTTTGCCGCCCTTTGGACCGGGCCGCACCCGGCAGTGGGATCCTTTCGTCCGAGATGTCGGCCGCATGGGCGAAAGCAACCGCCTAGAGGATGCCTATAGGTTCCGCACCCCTATGTTGCGCAACGTTGCCCTGACCGCGCCCTACGGTCACAATGGAGCTTTCCCCGATCTTGAAAGCATCATTCGCCATCACTTGAACCCACAGGCAAGCCTAGACAGTTGGAGGCCTGAAATGGCTGCTTTGCCCGAGGTGCCATGGTTGCAAAAAACCGATTTCATAGTGTGGGAGGACGACTATGAAATGGAGCGTCAACGCAATAGAAGCGACATTGTTCCAATCCAACTCACGGAGGTGGAAATTCAAAACCTGATTGCTTTTCTGCATTCGTTGACAGGTACCAGCGTAGATTCATTGAAGTTCGGAGTGCCGAATGGATTTATTCCTTAGCCATCCCTCACATCGGCAAGGCTCTGTCGGAGAAGTCGTACCCTGCCGTCCTTTTTGGTTTTCTCTTTTGGGAAGATCTTGGGATGAAATGATTTGCAGAGAAGAAGACTCTGTCGAGCGTCGCGATACAAAAAAAGGTATCTAAAACGGTATCAAACCAATTTGATCTGACAAGATAGGTCTAGACATCTGACGCACTGTTCTTGTGAGTGGCGTGTTTCCAGTATGGGGCAATTTCCCCACTGCGATCCTTGAATAGGGCTCCAAGAATCCGTCGCAAATTCTTGTCGACCCGCACTTTATATGAGGGTGCAAGCGGTCCCAAAGTTGCAACGAAATTACGCACCAAGGCGGAATTTGGTCGGTGTCATTCCGGTTTGACCTCGGAAAAAGCGAGTGAAATGGGACTTGTCGGAGTAGCCAAGGAATAGACCGATCTCCGCAATTGTCATCTTGTCATCTCTGAGGTGCTCTTTGGCGACATCGACACGCAGCCGTTTGATTTCGCGGGGGAGTGTTGTGCCTTGTTGTTGAAGCGCTTTCAGAAACCGTTCCGGCTGTATTCCCAGTAGTCCGGCCACAACCTCTGGTCCCAGATCGGTTTCGTCCAGTTTGTCGCGTAAGACGGATCGCAAAGCGGCCACCACCGTTACTTCTTCGTTTTGTCGAGCTGAGGCTATGTGTTTAGCAGAACCCTCAGAGGCATGATGCAGAAACAACCATTCCACAGGAAAACTGATTTGCATTCCGGGATCAGGTCCCAAGCCAACCTCGATCCCTTTGTAGTTGACCGGTAGACCCGTAATATACCGGCTTTCCCACCGCACACGCGAGGAATCCCAGGACTCTCCGACCACAGTCTCCAGAAGCCGTACATAGATTGCGGCTCCAAAACCGGTCACTTGAATGGGTGGGACAGCGGGTTCCTGTTGCCTCTCGATACGATAGGTTGCTTTGTCTGCTTCGATTACAAGGCTGTGCCGCACGGAATTGGACTCCTGCGGGACAAGCCCAACAAAGCGGGTAAAGAACTCGAACAGCGAGTTTGTCGATTGTAGGGCCTGAGCGAACGGAGGCCATCCCCGCAGGTCAAAAGTCTCTCCTACATTCAGGCCAAGGTATCGGTCGCCTGACACATCAGAGAAGGCGTTTAGCAGCCCGTAGACCAGCTCTGAGTGGACATAGACAGAAGGGTCAGACAACAGTTCGGACTTCAAGCCGACCTGATTCAAGGCGGGTTGCGGATCGATCTCGCGGTCAGTGAGATACTCCAGAAACGGAGCCGCCAATGCGAGGCGAATGAACCCTTCGCTATGCTCTTGAGAGGTGGAGTTGAACGGCAATCTCGTAACCCTTTCAGGATCAAATGCTGTGATCAGTGGCCATTTTTGCAGTCACATTCGAACATCCTAATGCGAAACTGGCAACCGAGGCAAAATTTTCCGGGCTACAGTTGGCAAAACACGAATATGAAGGGAGTACTTATGTCCGGTCTGCGAATGTCTCTTTGCTCGGCGGCAATTGTCGCTGCAGGTCTCTCTGTTTCAGCGCCCGCACAAGCTCAGGATCAGGAAGAACCCCAAACGCTGTTTACCAACGTGCATGTCTTCGACGGTGTGAATGAACAGCGTATCGAAAATACCAGCGTTCTGGTCGAGGGCAACCTGATCAAGGCCGTCTCAACTGATGCGATTGATGCCCCCAATGCCACGGTCATTGACGGAGAGGGACGCACACTGACCCCCGGCTTCATTGAAAACCATGCACACCTGATGCTGCCGGGGCCCACATTACCCGCGATGGAAGCCAACAGCACTTGGGAAGACCTTGCGATTCACGGCACTCAAATGGCTGAGATGTACTTAATGCAGGGTTTTACCACCGTACGAGATGCAGGTGGAGCTAACGGAGGTCTTCGTCGCGCAATAGACTCTGGGACCATTGCCGGGCCGCGTTTTTACCCTGCGGCTGCTTTCCTAAGTACGCGTGGTGGTCATGCTGATTTTGCCAACTTTACGGCGCCTGTCGGCCAGTCTTCAAACTTCAGCCGCCTGAACATGGCCCAAGAAGTCGATAGTGTCTCTGAAATGTATAAGTTTGCTCGAAACAACTTCCGGATGGGAGCAACACAACTGAAGTACATGCAATCAGGCGGTGTAGTTTCAGCATTTGACCCGTGGCAGTTGTTGGCTGGATCGACGGCAGAACTAGAAGCGGCCGTTCAGGTTGCTAGCGAATACGAAAGCTATGTCATGGCCCATTCCTATCGCAAGGAAACGATTATGGCGGCGCTGAATGCTGGTGTTCGATCAATTGAACACGGGTTCATGTTTGATTGCGAAATATCGGCTCTGATGGACGAGAAAGGGGCCTATATCACGACCAATCTCACCGCATTTGATCCAAATCTCTTCGATATTCCTGCCATTCGAGATGTCCCAGCCAGCTTGCGAAAGGCACAGTCAGCTACGCAGGCTTTTGGCGGGTACATTAAAAATATGAATGAGTGCCCAGCTAAAAGAGGGTTTCACACGGATTGCGTAGGTTCCGTAGCCGCCTGCAATATTCAAATTGCCTATGAAAAACATCTCAATAATGAGTTCTTTGGCTCTCACGCCTCGCTGGTCGCAATGACATCTACCGGCGGTGAAATCGCCGCTTTATCCGGCCCGTTCATGAACCCCTACCCCGAAGGCAAGCTGGGTGTGATCGAAGAAGGCGCCTATGCGGATATCCTGCTGATCGACGGTAACCCGCTCGAGGATTTCTCGGTGGTTGGTACGGGTGATCAGTGGTTCGGCGCCGACCCGAGGCCTGAAAGCCCTGATACGATTCGACTGATCATGAAAGATGGCGTTATCTACAAAAACACACTGAATTGACCTGTCTAAGTAGCCGGAGAGAATTTATGCACCATTGGTTCCGCTGGGTCGTATGCGCAGGGTTTTTTTGGTGTGGGCATTCTGCGTTGGCAACGCCTGAAACCGCATTAGATTGGGCCGACCTGCCAGACCCTTCTGCGCAGGTCTTTGAAGACCCCTATCGCGAGCTCAGCCCTGAACAATTCGACGATGTTCTTTACGTCGTTCGATTGCGCGGCAGGCTGCAGCAGGATGGTGGCAGCGAAGAAGAGCGGCAAAAGTGGCAAGTACTTTTGACCGAGACTGAGGATGCCTTGGCTGCTGATGGAATTGATATCGACTGGCTGCTCGATCAGCGCGAAGTTGTGATGGAACGTCGGAGAAAGGCGGGGACAAACGGAAATCCGCAATTCGATGGTCAAACAATCACACTGGCTGGTTTCGCCATTCCTGCTCCGAATGATCCAGACGGGCGGCCTGTTGCGTACCTGGTGCCGGAACGCGGGATGTGTAGTCACATGCCTCCCCCTCCGCCCAACCAGATGATCCGTGTGCGGTTGAACGGGGACTGGGCGCCCAGCTATTTTCATGAACCTGTTCGGCTGACGGGCATGCTGACCATCGATCCGTCTGTTCAGAATATGATGGTTGTGGATGGCCAGATGCCGATGAACGCGACTTTCCAGTTGGAAACGGAACGTGTCGAAACTCTGGAAAACAAGGCGGACAGGCTGGAATGGAAGCAGCGTGCCGCTGATCGCATCCGTGCGGCGGGCAATCGCAAGACCGGTGGGGCAAGGGCGTCTGAATGATAAGACTACTGGCTGCTACACTAAGTATTGCTGTCGCTGGCGCCGCCTCGGCGCAAGGACTGTCCGGGCCCTCTTCGGTCGAAGCTGATCTTACCCCCGGAGATGGGCTCACCGACCCACAATACCGTTCCGATTTTCCACGCAACATCGCACCGGGTTGGTTTGAGTGGAAAGACCGGCTGGCTGAGGGTGGGTTTCGGTTCAATATTGATTACCTGGCGCTGGGCCAAACCACGAATGCTGCTCTGGGAACCGGCGAAGCGTCCAGCGGAATCGCGCGTTTCTACGGGAGTTGGCAGGCAACGGAACGGGGTTCCCTGACATTCAAGATCGAAGACCGGCACAGCTATACCGATGTGGCCCCGCAGTTTCTTGGGCTGGATGGCGGAGCGCTTTCGATCACCGGGACAGCCTTCAACGATAGCGGTTTGCTGTTGACCAATCTGTTCTGGACCCAAAGGGCCGAAAACGGTTCGTGGACGCTGCAATTCGGGCAGATTGATGTAACGGACTTTGTGGACATCTATGGGTTGGTAAGCCCCTATAGTGGCTTCCAAAACCTGTCCTTCAACACCAACCCGACACTCAACGCACCCAACCCTGGCCTAGGTATTGCCGGTGGGATCAAGCTGAGTGAAAACTTCTACGCTGTCGCGAGCGTTGCAGATGCAAACGCCGATCCGTCTGATCCAAACTTTGATGTGTTCAGCGACGGCAACCTCTTCAAATCGCTCGAACTTGGGTACACGTCAGGCTTTGATCGCATTTATTTCGACAATGTCCATCTGACCCTCTGGCATGCGGATGCGGCCGAAGATGGCAGCCGGGCGGAAGACTATGGCGCTACGTTTTCTGCCGCATGGTTTGTTGACAACAAGTGGATGCCGTTCTTTCGGGCAGGGGCCTCAAAAGGGACCGCAGCGCTGTATGACCGGTCGGTTTCTGCCGGTTTGGGTTACTATGGCCGCAATACCGATCTGGCCGGTCTGGGCCTGAACTGGGCCGAGGCCCGAGGCATAGATGGCGATCAATTCACTCTGGAAGCCTTCTACCGGTTTTCAATCTCACCCGGGCTGCAGATCACGCCGTCCCTGCAGTACATTTCGAACCCGCTGCTGAACCCCTCTCAGGATAGCATTACACTGTTCGGCCTGCGAACCCGGATCGTTTTCTAGTGTGGGTCGAAAGCAGACATCAAAAGCGTTGAAATATGCAATTCTGCTGATCAAAGGGAGGATCTATCTATGCGTACCCTGTTTCTGGCTGGCACGTTGTCCGTGTTTTCCACTTTCTGCGTCGCGCAAACCTACGACGTGGTGATCCTCAACGGTCGGGTAATGGATCCGGAAACCGGGTTCGATCAGATCGCCAACGTTGGAATAAGCAATGGCTGGATCACAGCGATTACCGACGAAGATATTGACGGCAGAGAGTCCATCGACGCGACAGGGCATGTTGTGGCGCCCGGGTTTATCGACCTTGAACAACACGGGCTGGATCCTTGGGGTATCAAGGTCAACCTTCGCGATGGCGTTACGACGCAAATGGATTTTGAGGTCGGAGCCGCGAATATCGACCAATGGTACGCTGCGCGCCAAGGCGTGACGCAGGCAAACTATGGCACAGTCGTTGGACAAGAGTTCGCACGGATGCGGGTACATGACGGCCTTGTTCTGGAAGGTGGGGACATCGACTTCCGGAACTTCTTCGCACTGCGGGCACAATCCGTGGAAGACGGTGTCGAAGGCTGGTCATCGGTTCCAAGCAACCGCGAGCAGATGAACGAAATCACCGCCCAACTGGATGAGGGGCTTCGTCTTGGAGCCCTCGGCGTGGGATCGACCATCGGCTACGCCCGCGAGGGTATCACAACCTATGAGATGTTCGAAGCACAACGGGCTGCGTCGCGTTATGGGCGGTTAACATCTGTGCACCACCGGTTTCATCCCAGTGCTTCGACGCCCACCGAGACACAGACCGGCGTTAACGAAATCCTGGTCAATGCGATGGTGCTCGACGCGCCGCTGCACATTCACCACGACAATGATTATGGGTGGTGGGAAAATCAGGAAAAGCTCCAGATGGCCCGCGACCAAGGCTATAACGTCTGGTCCAGCTACTATCCCTGGACTGCTGGATCGGGAAACTACGGCGCTTCAATCATCGCCCCCGAAAACTGGGAAGGGTCGATGGGGTACAAATACGAAGAAACGATCTTTGACCCCCAGCTTGATCGCTTTGTGACCAAAGACGAATTCTTGAGCTTCGCTGAGAATGAACCGGGACGGACGGCCATTGTCTTTAGCCCGCCAAGAGAGCAATGGTTGAATGATTGGATCACCATCGCGGGCTATGGCATCTCGGGCGATGGTATGGCCGGGTTGGATATTGAGGGCAATCTGATGAGTTGGGATGCCCCTTACGAAGACTATGCCGGGCACCCTCGGTCCGCAGGCAGCCACGCGCTTGTCTTGAGGCTGGCTCGCGAAGCGGATGTGCCGCTGATGCTCACGCTCACGCAGCTGAGTTACATCCATGCGAAGCGACTAGGTGACACAGGGTTGCGCGCAATGCAGGTGCGGGGTCGTATGCAAGAAGGCATGGTCGCGGATATCACGATTTTTGATCCGGAGACTGTGACCGAAAAGGCGAACTATACTCTTGGTCAGCAAGGTCTGCCGTCAGAAGGCATTCCGTATGTGCTGGTTAGTGGAACGATTGTTGTCCGGAACAGCGAAGTGCAGCGTGATGTTTATGCCGGGCAGCCGATCCGGTTTCCAGTCGAAGAAAGTGGGCGTTTTGTACCGGCTGGCCGCGAGCAGATCATGGGTATCCTCACACCGGACACCGGCACGGTCCGTCCAACACTGCTTGACGATATCACAAATAATGAAGCCAGTGCCGCACCCGCCGCGCCATCAACCAACCAGTTTGCATCGGTAAAGCCAACCGACCCGTTTGATTGGTTTACGCCTCGCAACGGTTTAGATGACGGTGCCCTTTTCTTTTGCGTCGTGCATGCTCGCTTCGAGGACCCTGCGCAGGCAAAACGCGACTATGCGAAGGCTATGATGTCAAAAATGGGAGGGTCTAGGCCCAATCAGTCGGAACAACGCAGAGCAAACTAATACGCAGAGTCTTGGAGCAGTAAGAACCGAAAGCCTACTTTAGGCTGAAGTCGATCATCAGTAACCAGTCAGCCTAGGGCTGTTTTGTCCGCATCGCAGCTCTTCTTTAGATCGCATCAGAATGACCCCTTCGAACCTCAAAATGCTAAAAGCTGAACCGAGGCTAAATGATAGCTTTGCTTGTCTTCACGAATCGCTCTCCTTGTCGCGCAACTCAGTCTCACGCGGCCACTTTGCAATGACCGGTCCATAGTTGACCTGACCCGTCAGCAACCAGTTTTGCAGTAGGCTCCGCATTAGCTGAGATGGCATGTAGAGCGTTGTACTGCGTTTATCTCCAGTGTTGGAGACATTGTTTTCCGTTTAAGCTCAGCTGAGACGCAGCGGACATAGTTTCATGCGCAACGTATCAAGAGGCGCTTGTCGCGTAAGACCTTGATGCATCGTAGGGAAAGGATGGTGGGTGATGAGAGACTCGAACTCCCGACATCTTCGGTGTAAACGAAGCGCTCTAACCTAATCCGCACGTGCAACAAGGTGCTGTTTTCCACTGCCGCCACCGACACCCCATTGAAAGATGTCTTGCGTTGCCAGTAGCTTGACGCTCTCACAGTCGACAAAGCAATGCAATGCTGTAAGTGTGTTTGCCCCTACCTAAACGCTGTAATTCAGTAAGATCTGTAGCGCGTTTGCAGCGGAGGCGCAGCGGTCGTCACCCGTCGTGGGGGGTATGGGGGCAACTGGCTACACAGTTAGTATAGATACCCTCCCAAAAAAATGTGCTGCAAACTCTCGTCCGGTCCCAAAGCGGATGTTCTTATAATCGGTAGCGAACGACCGCTGGGAGCCAATTTTGAACGATGCAGCGTGATGTCCCAATGACAGCAATGCGCCCAAAGCGGACTTGGTTAACCATCATCTGCATGACAGTGGGGAAAATTGAAGTCGACGCGCAGCTGCATTGTCAGCACTATGCCTCGACAAGGCAAATGGGGGTGTTCATGGTCGAAACGCGCAAGATTGTATTAGTGCGAGAGCACATAACGTGTGATGCCTTTGGCGAGCCATGCGAACAGGTTTGCCGCGTTGCGGCTGCTGCAGTTTTTCGAAACCCGATTGCAGGCCGTTTCGCAGCTGACCTTACAGCGCTTTTTGAGATCGGGGCTGAACTTGGGCAACAACTCGCTGAACAAGCCGTTTCGCAGCTTAAAGGAGCGCCCGAATCCTATGGGAAGGCCGCGATTGTTGGGGTCTCCGGAGATATGGAGCACGGTGGCGCAGTCATACATTCCAGACTCGGCGGTCCGATGCGAGCCGCAGCCAATGGAGGCGACGCAGTCATTCCATCCAACGTAAAGATTGGAGCGGCTGGAACTGCAATCGATTTGCCGCTTGGCCACAAAGACAACCCCTGGTCCTTTGATCATTTCGATACAATGACGCTTTGTGTACCGGATGGGCCGCGCCCCGAAGAAATAGTCAGGTTTTTGGCATATGCTGATCGCGGTCGCCCCATCCCGAGATGCGGAAGTGGACCCATTAAAACATAGAAGTTTCTTTTGCCATTCTCTTCCCATGAGTGGTCTTCGAATGGTCGGTGTAAGTGCGTGTGCACACTGCCCACACTTAAATGAGAGGTATCAAGGCAATGCACCCCACGGAGAAAATAGTTCGGCAGTTTCACGAGTCATGGGATATGCGTGACCCCGACCGAGGCGCAGCTGTAATTGCTGAGGATTGCGACTTTGAGGACGTCGCGCGTGGCGAGAAACTTCCCGGAAAGGCAGCATACAAAGCAGACTACCACCGTTGGCGCGAGGCTTTCCCAGATGGGCTGTGCAAAGTTGAGAATGTCGTGGTCAGCCAATGCGGCGAATGGGCTACTGTCGAGTTCCGAAACACGGGCACGCACACAGGTACACTGCGCTCAAGCCTCGGAGAATTTCCACCAACTGGAAGGCGGGCTGAAGTCCGCTACTGCTCGGTGATGCGTGTTAAGGACGGGAAGGTGGTTGAGGGACGTGACTACTATGACAGCGCCACAATTGCGCAACAACTTGGACTGGTCAAATAGGGCGCTGACTCGAGCTTCGGTAAAATCCAAATTCAAAGGTTTCTTTTCTCGGATAGCAGGTTTGTCCGCACTGCGGTCGTTTGTCTGAGTTCGTCGAATGACTACTGCGAGCCTAAACTGGCAAATGCCGCACAATGTGTTTACTGGTTGGCACCACGCAATGCTGTCCTTGACGTGACAAAGGACGGTCTAAAGCTGCCGCTTATCGGTTTTTCAGATCATACATGTGATCAAATTGCATCATGTAAGAGGCCATTCAGAAGTTTGTTAATACATCGTTAATTGGAACATCAAAAAGCCATCATTTTTTTGCCTCTGACATGTGCGCGGAGAGTTCCGCCAAAAAAAACGGTAGTGGTTTCCAAACCACCCTTAAGTGGTGAACAAGATGTTTCGAGTATGCGGTTTGAACCGTAGAGCGCTCCGTCATGCGGCGGCGCTTTCCAAATCACAGTCTACTAACAACCATCGGGCTAGACCTGGCTTATTTTGCGTCTTCGCGGTTCCGGTTGCGGCCGGCGCGATAGGTTTGGGGGCAACGATCGGAGTGGCAACTCCATTGGGTGCGCAAACGGTTGTTCCTCCGTCAAACGGTCCGTGCACTGTTGCGGATGACGTCGCCACCTGCACGGGAGATGTTTCGTCGGGTGTCCAGGCAAGCGGACCCACAATCGAAACGCTCAATATCAATAGTGTTACTGCACCAGGAATTGCACCTGGCGGTGGAACCGACGGCGTTACTTTTTCCACACCATCAGGGAACGCAACCCTTAGTATCCAGACGAATGGAACCGGCGGCATTATTACCACGGGCAATGGCGCGGATGGGATTGTTGTAGATGCAAACGGCGCCGGGGAAGTTTCGATTACTTCGACCGGCGACATTGCAACAAACGGACGGCGCTCCTTTGGTATTCGATCCGAACTTGAGGATGACGGTGCCGTTTCGGTGAACTCGACTGGCAACGTTACAACTTCCGGACGCAGCAGAAGCGTCGGAATCGGCGTCACTCAACAAGGTGGTGATGGCAATGTGTCAGTTGTATCGGATGGTCGTATCAGCACATCGGGCAGCCGTTCAGACGGAATTAGCGCCAATCAAGGCGGTGGAGACGGCGCAGTATCAGTCAACTCAGTGGGCGACATCAACACAGCTGGAAGTCGGTCTACAGGTATCACCGCTCTTCAGAGTGGCGGCGAAGGGGATGTCTCGGTGGTGTCCGATGGCAATATCTCAACGGAAGCTAACAACTCTGGCGGGATAGTTGGACAGCAAAGCGATGACGATGGCGATATCGCGATCCAGTCGACGGGAAATATCACGACAGAAGGCAACAACTCGAATGCCATCTTGGCGCGCCAAAATGGCGGCGAGGGGAATATTACTGTTGAATCCGAGGGCGACCTCTCGACTACCGGAAACAACGCCCGGGGGATATTTGCCCGGCAGGACGACGGCGACGGCTCTATCACAGTCCGTTCGACTGGAAACATCACGACGACCGGGAACAATGCGGATGGTATCTTTGCGCGCCAAAGGGGCGGAGAGGGAGATATCAATGTCACCTCGTCGGGCAACATTTCGTCAGCACGGGACGCTATCCGCGCGCTTGTGACCAATAACGGCGACATTTACATTACGAACCGGGGCAACGTGAGCGGTGAAGCAGCAGGCGACGGCATCAACGCAACGGTGAATGACGTGGGTGACGTCGTCATCGACAGCTCCGGGGATGTTACCGGCAGGGAATATGGGATCTACGGTGCATCCAATGGAACGGGCAACGTAACGATCACCTCCAACGGCAACATTTCGGCTGATGAAGAACATGCGATCTTCGCCAACGCAGAAGACGGGAATGTAACCGTCGATGCGACGGGCGATATCGAATCTCGTGACAGTGATGCGATCGATGTGGAAACCGGCAGCCCCGGAGGCGTGATTGACGTCACAGTGGCGGGCAATATCTCTGGCAGCGCTATTGGCATTGACGCAGATGCCGAGGATTCCGGCGATATCAGTATTCAGGTCACGGGCGATATTCGAGCTGGTTCGGATGACGGTATCGAAGCCGAAGTTGATGGAGACGGCAACATCTCGATCACGATGAATGGCGATATCGATGCTAACGAACACGGGATCCGTAGCTTTGTGGCTGACGACGGAAACATCTCGGTTGAAGCGTCTGGTGATATAGCGGCAGATAGCATTGACGGCATCAACGCGGAAATTGACGGAAGCGGTGATATTGCCATTTCGGCAACCGGCACCATCGATGCCGAAGTTGACGGAATCTTCGCCCATGTGACCGACAACGGAAACATACGCATTACAAATTCCGCATCCATAACCGCCAGAAACGACGAAGGAATTGACGCCGAAGTCTTCGGAGACGGCGATGTCTTCATAACAAACTCGGGTCGGATAACCTCTCGCGAAGACGATGCGATTGAAGTGGATGTCGAAGGAAGTGGCGACGTCAGCATTGAAAACTCTGCCCAGCTTACCGCCGATTCCGACGCGATCGACATTGAGCTAAACGGCGACGGCAACGCGAGGGTCACCAACAGCGGGGCGTTGCGTTCGCTGGACAATAACGGGATCGAAGTGGACGTAGATGGAACGGGTTCGATCACCATTGTGAACACTGGAAATATTGATGCGTTCGAATACGGTATCGAGATCGAGGATCGTGATAACACTGCCGCCGCAACCATCACAAACTCGGCTCGTATCACCGGTCGCGAAGGCTTTTCCATCGTATTCGGCGGGGACGGGAACGACACGTTGACGCTCGAACCCGGCTCAGCCCTGATCGGTTCGGTCGATTTCGGCAATGGCAATGATGGCATGGGGGGCACGAACCCGAATGACATTGACACGCTGAACTTTGCGCCCGGGGTGAATGCGGTTGTCAACTTTGCCGATGCATCGGGTAGCGATAGTGATCTTGCGTCTGCCCCCGAAGTCGTCAATTTCGATGGTACAGGCGTTTTGATCAACAATGGCCTCACGGCGGTTTCGGTGGATACGACAGGATTTGTGGCCCAAGGCACCTTTATCAGCGATCTGACCGACGCAGTGTTCAATACGATTGAAACCGCCAGCGCCTATGACTTTGGCTCATCCGATGGTCAGGTCAGCAGGAATGTGAGTCCTTTCGGGTATGCCGAACAGGATGGTGGTCCCTATGTTTGGGGTTCAGCCTTCGGCGGAGATCGCGATGTTGAAGAAGAAGGCTCAAGCCTTGGTTTCAGCCATAGAATGTACGGTTTTGTGGTTGGTGCTGAAACGAATGAGATCATCGGAAACAGCGATTTTGGTGTTCTTGTTGGCTACGACGATAGCCGCGTCTCGCTGAATCAGGATGCAGGTGATACTGATATCAAGTCATATTTTGGCGGTGTTTACCTCGAAAGGGACTACGGACAATATCGCATCAACGCAGCTCTTCTTGCTGGCATAACCGACAATGAAGTGACTCGAAACGTTGATGGCGGCGAAGCGCAAGGCGATTTTGATGGGACGTTCGTTGCTCCATCGCTCTCGATCTCGGCCCCCATCAACGCTTTGCCAATACCTGCCTTCTTCAGTGCTCGCGCCAGCTATGTATTTCTGAAACTTGGCGAGTATACCGAAACAGGAACCGCGTTTCCTCTTACGGTCGAAGATCGGAACGTTTCGGTCTTCAACACGCGGGCGCAATTGAACTTGCCCCGCCTCTACGAGGGTGCAAATGGATCGAGCACCTACCTGAACTGGGCAGTTGGAGTTGACGCAACTTTCGATGCAGGTTCCGACGATGTAGACGCGATCGTAGCGGCGACGCCGTTTTCTTTCGTGGCGTCCACAGAAGATGCAGCTGCTGGGTTTCTTGGCTTTACGCTTGAACATATTTCTGCCGATGGAAACAGAGCGGTAGGCTTCAGCGGTGAGTTTCAATCAACCTTTGGTGGTGGATCCAGTATTGTTGGAGAACTCACAGCTTCCATAAGGTTTTGAACCTACGGACGGCTGCACAATTGGTCGATTGTTGTTGCCGAAAAGCCTTTTCAATCGGGCTAGCTTCCCAACCATGGGAGCGCCCGTTTCGTTTCGTCAGGCGTGACAAAGAGATCTCCATTCACGATATCAGAGAGATTCTTTGTGTATCGGCAACTAGCCGAAATCGTCGTCGCAAAGGTCGATTTGCGCCTCCTGCCAAATGGACTTGCATCTGCAGCGAGTGTCCGCTTCCCGACGTCTTGAGGTTTTTCGTGGCATTCACAAATTGCTGAAAGCTGCCGTAAGGTTATGCGCTGCGAAAGCACGCTTTGTCGGGCAGGCTGAAGAACACACGGGACTTGTTTTGTTCCATCGCAGCCGAAACAGCAGCACGTTAACACGCGCGGGGCAGGAGTTTTTGCCAATCGCTCAGGCGCTGCGCGAAGACCTGAACCGCTATACGACCCGTGTGGCCGGTTTGCGTGAAACCGGGCCGGGTACTTTGCTGATTGGTTGCGGGCCGCTAACCACAAGAACTTTGATCCTGCCAGTCTTGCGCGCCGTACGAAGGGCAATGCCTGACCTGCGCTTCCGAATTCTGGTGAGTGCCTATGCACGTCCGCTCGACTTATTGCAGTCAGGGGAATTCGACGTGTTCCTTGGCGATCTAACCTACACACCTGAAGCCGAAGATGTCGAGATCATGGTGATGGAGAAACAACCCATCCAGTTTGTTGCTCATCGAGATCATGAGATTCACCAGCGCGGCCCGCAAACCATGGCAGGCATATTCGATTTTCCCTTTGCATCACCCCATCTCCACAAACATTGGAAAGCCGCTTTGACAAAAGCACTTGGTAACGGTGCCGAGGCTGTCGAAAAGGTCAATGCACAGCCGCATATCGAATGCGACGACTACAACCTCTTGACCGGACTGTTGGCGGAGCCTGACTTCATTGTGGGAGGTATGCCGGACACGTTCGCGGAGCTAATCCGTGCAAAGGCTGTCAAACCCGTGTCGATGAAACAGAACCTTACATGGAACATTTGCGCAGCGCGCAAGTCGCAGAACACGTCTGCCGCGGTTGAGTTGGTTTGGAATGAACTTGCCAAGTATCGTGCGTGATCCGTGGCAGGAGGCACAGGGAGACCTGTAGCTGAAGCATTTTTCTGGTCCAAATGTAGGTCGTTTTCTTAGGCTCGGTAGAATTGCCGAAGTTCCGCATAGGTACCCAGAGCAGCTTTTTGAATGCAATTGACCAACGGCAGCAAAGTCCGCAGAGCGGTCATTAGTGAAAATTCTGTGAACGTCTGCACCGAGCCCAAAGTGGACAAAGTTCGGTGCTCCGTCTGTTGCTTCGACCTAAGCTCTTGAAAAACTATCTGTCGATAGGCCAATCTCAACTGTAAGGCAAATCCGACCTGCCATTCACGGAGCCCGGAATGCGGCTGATCAGAGTATGTTTGACTTCGGTTGCGCTGATGGCAGTGGCCATAGTCGGGTTAAGGTGGACCTTTCCACTTCCTGAAGAAAATTTTTCTCAGCCAACGTTTAAGCAAGATGCCGATTGGGACGGACCATTAGGCGCAACTATTAGAAATGCACTTGAGCGTAACCCCGGGCTTGACGGTGTAAGGCCTTTGGGCAATGGACGCGCAGCTTTTGCGGCCCGGGCGATCCTTGCGAGAGAAGCAACATCATCAATCGATGCTCAGTACTACATCTGGCAAGATGACGTTACCGGCCTGATGCTTCTTGAAGAACTTAGGGCAGCAGCAGAGCGCGGCGTGCGCGTCAGATTGCTGGTCGACGATAACGGTATCTCCGGATTGGATGATTTGCTTGCCGAACTGGACGCCTTGCAACATGCAAATGTACGCATCTTCAATCCGTTCACTTTGAGGAACCCAAAACTTCTGTCCTATGCATTTGACTTTGGTCGCCTGAACCGGCGGATGCACAACAAGTCAATGACTGTGGACGGGGTCGCCACGATAGTTGGGGGACGCAACATTGGTGACATCTATTTCGACTACGGTGCGGGAACGCACTACCTGGATGTAGACGCGATAGCGATCGGCCCGATTGTGGATGAGGTGTCGCAATCCTTCGACGCATACTGGAATAGTGCCTCCGCTTACGACGCTGGGCTCTTTTTGGATCCTCCGTCAGAAAAAAGTCTGAAAGCAAAGGCAGACGCCGCGCGCCAGACTGCGGTTGGCGCAGGCTATCAAAGGGCAATTCAGGATAACGAACTGGCCGACCGGATAGCAGCACATGATCTGAAGTTCGAGTGGAGCGAAGTCACTCTTTTTGTCGACGACCCGTCAAAAGGTTTGGGCGAAGTCGAAAGTGAAGACCTGATTGTTGAACAACTGATCGAGTTCGCCAAAACCTCTCAATCCTCATTGGACTTGGTCTCTGCGTATTTCATTCCGGGGGAACGAGGGGCGGAGGTTCTGGAAGGGTTGGCAAAGTCCGGAGTGAAGGTCCGCGTCTTAACCAACTCACTGGATGCCACGGATGTGATGCTGGTTCACGCGGCCTATATGCGATACAGGGAAGACTTGCTGAACAGCGGTGTAGAGTTGCTAGAGCTTCGAGCTTTGCGGCGTGAACATCGCGAGCGCAGCCTGCCAGAGATGCTGGCTGGATCGGCATCTGGTCTACACGCAAAAGTCTTTGGATCGGATGGAGAACGAATCTTTATAGGCTCTTACAACCTCGACCCCAGATCGGCGCGGCTAAACACAGAGATGGGCCTTATGATCGCAAGCCCAACGATTGCTGCGTCGCTTGCGGAGCAATTGAACAGGCCTGAGTTTTCTTACCGCGTCGAACTCAACGAAAGCGGCGAGATGATCTGGCTGCAAGAAGAGCAGGATGGGACAGTCACCATTCATACCGCAGACCCGGAAACCACCGGTTTACAGCGTGCCCTGACGGCCGTTGTCAGGTGGCTGCCGGTCGAATGGATGCTCTAGTCACCAAACGACCGACAATCCATTGACCTGCGGCCAGAGACGCCAGTGCGTGATCTGACCTACAGTGAAGTCACAATGGCTCTGGCGTAGGCTTCCATGTCGATACTGGCACCTCCGGTTGCGTACCAAACCACGACGGCGTCTTTTCCTGGCGAGACATAAATTCCTTGGCCATTCATCCCACTTTTGTAGAAATCGCCATCGGCAAAAACGGCATCCCATTGGTATGCGTTTGCCATTGGTTGTTCGCGGAATGCGTCAGAAAGGTGCGGGCCAAGCGTTCCTTTCATGTAGTTTTCAGCGACACCCGCTGTTTGGATCATGTCGATCATCTTTTCAGACACAATGCGGTCTGACGCTGTCTTGTCCCAGCTCGGCGTGTAGAGCAGACCTATCTTTGCCATGTCGATCAAGCGGCTGCTGATCAGACCGTGTATGATGCCGTTTCCTTGAGGTGACAGCGCAAGGTTGGCGTCGCCAGTCATTCCCGCTTTGCTCCAGACCCGCTTGACCGTCACAACAAAGAAACCAAAACAAACACTGATTAAGACCTGTGCGCAGCAGGCCATCAAGAGACTCAAACAAGAAAGAATGACGCTATTCACCCACAATTCAGGCGATGGTATACCGTTTTGCACCGGCAGGATAATTCCCGGCTTCATATAGTGAGTAGAAAGCAGGAATATGAGCTAACAGCAAGTCGCTTGGGAAATGTCGGCTCAAAGCTATTCGGCGGGAAGAAACGTCAGATCACACATGTTCGTAAAATAGGCGTCATAGTTTGCCACACATCCTCTTGCTGACAGTGAAGGACCAAGATAGGGTAGCGAGCTACGGTCGGCTTGGTTTCTTGGTTTCGCCCTACCCCATTTACTTGTCTTTTCTTATTGATACAT
Source organism: Ruegeria sp. AO1 (assembly GCF_056535985.1). Taxonomy (NCBI): domain Bacteria; kingdom Pseudomonadati; phylum Pseudomonadota; class Alphaproteobacteria; order Rhodobacterales; family Roseobacteraceae; genus Ruegeria; species Ruegeria sp. AO1. The sequence goes on along the minus strand of NZ_JBQFJC010000001.1, from coordinate 2,784,713 downwards.
GATGGCACATGATCAGCCTAATACAGGCGCCAGTTCCTCGGAAACAACTGCGTCAATTTTTTTGTTTTTGATTTCCGTGGTGCTTTTTGTGCTTCGCGGGTATTCCCCTTGGGGATGGCCTAGCCTAGACATGGCTTACTACTACGTTGAAGTTCAAACGCCTGGATTTATTAATGGTGACTTTGTCACTGGTTGCTTCAGTTCCGACAATGGGCGTGCTCTTTTTGGTCGCTTGACGGATTGGCCCATTCGGCTGGGATTGGAATGGGATCAATCGCTATATCTCTGGATGTACCTCAACAGTGCTTTGTTACCGTTAACCTTGTTCCTGGGCCTTGGAAGTATTTTGCCCCGCGATCTTCCAGCGTTGCGTCCGATTTTGTTCGTATTTGTTCTGGCTGCGATCGCCGAACCCGAAAAAATTCAAAGGTTTTCTGTGGCTTGGTGGCAAGGTTGGGGATACTATTTCCACCCGTCTTTGCTGAGTTTGAGCGCATTCTTCGGCGGGCTGTTTCTTACTAGCTTAAAGTTGCGACGCTTTATTATTCTGGGGTACCTGTGCATTTTTTTATCTGCTCTATTGCATCCCGCCTTCGCAATCGGAGCCAGCATATTTGTGATGATCATTTCAATCGCCAAGCGCGGCGGTTGGGCACTTGGTGGCAAGACCGCTGCTACCGTGCTTGCTGGTGCTATCTTTCTGAAACTCAATTCGGCCTCTGGAGCCCTCTCGGCGCAAGAGTACGTTCAGTATTTCGTCAATTTACATCCAGAGCACTACCTGCCAACGCGCTTTTTCCCACTCGGCCCAGATCATTGGTACGATCCAGTATGGTTCCTCATGGTTTGGTTTCTCGTGGCAAGCACTGTGCTGTTCTTAAGCAGTCGACGGTACCTGTCTATCTTACCGCTTGGGTTTAGTCTGTACTATGGTGGCTCACTTTTGGCGCAGTATGTTCTAGTGGAACTCTATCCCGTATCAACAACGATCATCCTGCTGTCGCCGTCACGTTTTCTAGCGTTCGGCTATTGGATGTTTGTTGTATCGGTAGGCCTGATGATTGCTGTGGTTCTGGCAGACTGCATCGCGTTGAGCCGCCCGTTGTCACAAGAAGAACCCGCGCCGTCAAGGCGCGTACTCTATCTGCAACTTGGTTTGATCGTTTTGACGGCAGTTGTGTTTCATGAAGTAATGCGTGGATTTGACGAAATTGTCGCCTTGATCGTTTTCATTCTACTAATCGGGTTGGCCATACAATTTTTGGCAAGACCCTTGCTGGTGCGTGTGTCTCAGCCGGTTCTACCTATCTCAGCCGGTTCAATCTTTTTAGTCGGCGTGGTATTGCTTTCCGTCGGGGCGCCTTGGGCACTTCGTCATCAGAAAAAAGACACAGCTTTTCTAAGTCAAAATGATCGAGATGTCATCGATTGGATTGCCGAGAACACAAAACCGGGAGACGAGGTTGCAGCGCCTGTAAAGTTGAGCATCGTGATTCCTTTGATCAGTGGGCGCGGAACATATAGCGGCAATGGATTCCCTTTCGCTGACATGTGTCTTCGGGAAAATTTTGTCCGGTATGTGAATTTGAGGGGTGATCCGAGCGGGTCCGAAGGGCGCAGCGCATCCGCCTCATACTATGCGGCGCTGGAACTAAGCCAATTTGAGACATTTGTGCCATTGCCCGACTGGGTTATCATGTTATCGTCAGACGCCGTGGCAAATGGTTCGATAGCAGAGGCAAAGCCGACCTATAGTGCGGGCGGCTGGGTCGTCTTCAAAAACACTGGAAGTCGCTAGCTACCAACAACGGCATTAGCAAGTTGTTTGCCAGCGGTTGCAAAGAGCCGTTGCCGGCGCGGCCAGACGGATAGCTCGAGCTTAGAAAACATCGCATTTCCATGTCCCTCCGGCGATCCTGATCCCTGCTGGTCGAGCGGGTCTTGGACCAGGTATGCCCGGAAAAGGGATATAGGATTATCTCAGGATTTCTGATACCATTGATTGCCTTGTCGTTTGGCAGCTTTAGTCCGAGTGTTAGGGCAGGTTTTTGGCGGTCAACATCCTCAGCGCTCTCGTGCTTGCCCTGGATGTTCTCGCGCTGGATTGGGTGTTGCTGCTGCATCGGCTCCCCTTAGCGTTGTCGCCATACTGGATAATGCAGTCTTATCGCAAACAAGGCTTCGTTATGCATTTGCAGGACGCCTGCTTCGTTCGGAACACCAACCTCTGCCCTGACAAAACGCCCATATGGCGTATCGGCTTTGCGCGAAAGGGGGTTCTCTTCCAGATCCAAACCAGACTGCATGTTCAGGACGTCGATGACTTTTATGTTCTCCCAAGCTGTTCCTTTGGTGCCATCCACATAATCGCCAACGGTTTTCTGAACATCGATCTTACCCTCATCTTCCAATTGGCCGATAAGCAGGCTCGAGAGGATCTTTGCATTGGACATCCAAACGTGATTGTCCGTCCGGCGCTTTCCTGGGTAGGCCTCGTAAGCGATTTCGCCGTTGTGAATAACCATAACGCCCTGCACTGTGGAAGCATCGGTATTAATCATCTCGTCGAGCGAGACGGCATTGCCATCAGCGCCTGGGACACTCGTCGCGCCTATGGCATCGTTAGGGTTTTTCGCAAGCATCGCGACGGCCCCGTCGCGGCGAATAACCGAACTCGGCAGGAACTCGGCGAGGTTCATGTATGAAAACGCCCCGGCTTCGGTAATGTCGAGAAACTTCTGCAAATTCCATTCAGAACTCAGGTGGTAGGCTTGCTCGGCCGTGTAACCATTCCGTAGGTCACGGATGGAAAAGTCTTCTCGCGGCGTCGCATATGGGTCGTCTTCAGCATGTGCAGGAGATGTTCCAAGGCTTTGCATAATCAAACCTCCAATAAGCGCAAAAACTGGAAAATTGGACTTTGAAAGTAATAAAGTGTTTGGCATGGCAGTATCGCTCCAAATGAGTTGCAACTGAAGTACGGCCGCGGACGGCTTATCAAAATCTGATTTTCAAAGAAATGAACACCGTAGTTTTGCCCGGCAAAGCATGGTCCGATTTATCGGGAATTCGACAATTAATGCCGTTCTCCGTTGCCTGGTGAAATATACACTTTGTTCGCATTGCAGTCATTCTGTGAATTTGGGCGAACGTCTGCCACGAGACTACAGCGGGCAACGTAAGTCGCCTTCAAGTTTATGTTGCTCAGTCAGTATTGAGTGATTGACGGCTTAGGTTGACACATCACAGACCGGCCTGCTCTGATCGAAGCAGTTTATTATGTCCGCAATCCTATTCGGAGGCATCAATGAGTTTCTCTAAGTCTCTAACCATACTCGCTTTCGCACTCATGCCGCTTCACGGCGCTGCGCAGTCTCCCTCTTTGCAAGACGCCTTCGACCGTTTTCCTGAGTTTCCCGGCACAACTGTCTACGTCGGTGGAGAAGTTCTCACAATGAACCCGGACGCCCCGTTGGCCGAGGCAGTGGCTGTCAGAAACGGTCGAATTACTGACGTCGGAACCCTGGAGGAAATCGAGGGCCGCCTACCTAAAGGTAGCTATGCAATTGAGCGCAGTTTTGAAGGCAAAGTCATTGTGCCTGGGTTCATTGAACAGCATTTACACCCGCTTCTGGGCGCGCTTGCGATGATGTCGGATGCCATCATTTCCATCGAGGACTGGCAATCGCCGGCCGGATTTGCGCCTCTTGCCAATAGCGAAGAGGAATTTCGCGCACGCCTGTCCGAGGTAATCGACACATATGATCCCAGCAGCGGGCGGCCGTTGATGGTCTGGGGGTATCATGCGTCATGGCATGGCGACATGAGTCGCGCGATTTTGGACGAACTGGCCCCCGACATTCCACTGGCTGTATGGCAACGCTCCACCCACGAGATGTACTTCAACTCCGTGGCCCTCGAACAACTGGAAATCACCGAAGAATACATTGCCAGCTGGTCGAGCGAGTTGGCTAGGTCTCAAGCCAATCTGGAAAAAGGCCTCTTCCTTGAAGCTGCATTCTGGGAGCATGTGTTCTTTGAGAAATTTGCTCCGGTCTATGCATCCATCGACAGGGTTATGGAGGCGCTGGAGTTCACAGAGGACTATTATCATCGCAGCGGGATCACGACCCTTGCAGAGCCTGCTGGCCCTGTGGATCAGAACGCCCAAGCACTCGTAGCAGAAGCATTCGGGCCAGACGACACACCTTTCAACTTTTACTTTATTCCGGACGGTCGGACTCTTGGCGGTTTGTTTCTGAACACAGAGGGCCCCGAAAAAGTACTAGCCGAGACCGAAGCCATGCTGGCGTGGAGCGAAGGCCGAACCCAGTTCCTACCAAAGCAGGTCAAGCTGTTGTTGGATGGAGCGATCTTCAGTGAATTAATGATCATGCGCGACGGCTACCTGGACGGGCATGAAGGTCAATGGATTATGACGCCCGATTTCTTCAAGCAGGTTTTCGACCTTTATTGGGACGCAGGCTTTCAGGTCCATGTTCACAATCTCGGAGACGGCGGCCTAGACATTCTTCTGGATGCTCTCGAAGCAGCCATGCAGCGCAATCCGCGATATGACCATCGCACCGTCGTCGTGCACTTTGGCTACGCTCAACCTGATCAGATCGCACGCATTAAACGTCTTGGCGCGATTGTCAGCGGCAACTCCGTTTATACTCCGACCCTCGCAGATCGCTATGCCGCAGGCAGCGTCGGTAGCGAGCGTACAGAGCGCATGGTGCCTTTAGGCGATGCCGTTCGAGCAGGTATCCCCTTCTCGATGCACTCGGACATGCCGATGGCTCCTGCGGAGCCGTTGAAATACATGTGGGCTGCTGTCAATCGGATAGCCACGAGCGGTCGCGTCGTTGGTCCGGACCAGCGCATCAGTGCCGAAGACGCTTTGGAAGGTATCACCATCGGCGCAGCCTATTCTCTGCAATTGGAGGATGAGATCGGTTCCATCGAGCCCGGCAAACTAGCCAACTTCACAATCCTCGAGGAAAATCCGCTAACTGTGGATCCTTTGACGCTGGCCGATATCAAAGTGTGGGGCACTGTGCTTGAAGGCCGTCTACAGCCCGCTCCTCTTGCAGCGGGAGAAGACAATGACGAAGCCGATGCAAGCCAGCGCATCAATAATCCGGAACGTGTACTGATGGCGTCACTACGCCACGCACGCAGTAAGGCCCACTACCACGATCACTCGCAAACGACGCAGTCTACCGTCTATGATCCACTCGGAATTTCGGCCTATGGTTCTCGTTGATTGTCGCTAGAACAAGTCGGATGATTGTCCCAGCTCGCTTCGAAAGGCGCAGTGCCTATTCTGACATTTTGCGCAGACGCAGAACCGTCACACCCGCTGCGTTGCTGAGCGCCAGGTTTGTTCCGTTTGTCACGTAGCCCACTGCCGCGGACAAGGCTTCTATCGTATCTTGCTCAAGCTTTTCCCGATCCTCAGGGCACGCCATCTTCGTTCCTGCGAAGTTGCCTGGCATGCTGAACTCACCGTTCGCTGCGTCGAGTATTCCTGTAAACCGGTTACACCCACCGTACAGGCCAAACTGGCCATCTTGATCTATTGTCAAGGAGGGAGGGTTCTCAGCAATGAGCATACGCCCTGCGATCTCGTAAATTTCCCAAGCGGTATCGTAGATCGATTTGTCTGCGTCGTTGCCCCCGGCTCTCCTTGGCATCATCTCTAAAACGAGTTCAGCAGAATCTGGTGCGCCACGGGTGAGTACAGATGTCGCTGTCGTTGAACGAAATATCACGTGATCGTCAGAAATGATCCTGGCAGCCACTGTGTAGGTATGGCGCTCATCGATGAGATCTGTGTCGTAGGCAATTTCCACCGTTCTGGGGACACTCGCGAGTTTGAACCTCTGAGAAGACAGTCGAACCGAAGGTGCATCTGCAAGCGAAGTGTCAAGAAGTTCGACTTCCAAAACGGCGTCAGGCGGAAGCGCGATCCGTTCCAGGTAGGTCACAGTGGTCTTCACATGCATTGTCTCGGCGACTCCAGACGAAGCGATGGAGAGTAGGACAGCTGAAAGTACCGCAATTAGAACGTGTTTAAGCATTGAGAGAGTGTCTCCAAAAATGTTCAGAAACCAAAAGACTACGCTGATCCAAGAAGCGCAAGAATAGACTCTCGGACATGTCTCCTTGTGCCCGCTTTGTCCGCAGAACGGACGGTCGGCCTAAAATCAGGGATGTCGGCTTTGCCTTTTTTTCCTTAGTGGTCGCTATCGGTGCGGAATTAACCAATTTCCCAAAAAGCTTTGTGCAAAGAAGACAGATGCTAGCCCGCACGGGCGAGGCTTATGCCCCGCCCTTTGCTAAGTTGTCCCGTTTCCAAAGAGGCTGCAGGTTGCTGTAGTGGCAAAGTTTGATGAGGTGCTCCAGTGACTGGGCAGCCGAGAGAGGGGTGATGTGGTCCACCTCCCATTGACCATACCGATCCCATGTCATGCCGTCTGAGAACCGAGCCTCTATGTGCCGCGTTAGTGTATCCTTAGAACAGCCAACCGAATTGGATGGTCTCTCCCGACCCATCAGCACTTGCCCTGACCGGTTTAGTACCGACCGAAACATACGGTAAGAAGGATCGTTTGCACGACACTTTCGATCCCTCTCCACCGTTTTCTCGGCGTTGCACTTAACGCACTGGCGATTGCTGACGTATCGCTCTGCTGTGTGTCCGTACTTACACGGTCGACCCGTCCAGAAACGAGAAAGGCCGCGCAAGGCGGCCTCTTCACGAGTTAGGAACATCTGTTCCTCTGCTATGTCAAAGGGCATTAGGCTACTGCCGCCACCTGACGACCCTCCAACCGGGCAAGCAACTCAACCTGTCTCTGTCCTTTCGCATTGACCGGTCCACTGTTGACCTGTCCCTTCAGCAGCCAGTTTAACAGCAAGTTCCGCATTCTCTGAGAAGGCATGTAGAGCGTTACCCGGCGCCGCGGTTTGTAGGCGTGTCCGGTTCCGTTTAGACCTCCCACACGTATTGCTGATCGGAATAGCCACTGCACCAGTTCGGTCAACGCATAGGCATCTGAGAACCTACGAGCCTCAGTGCTGTCGCGCTTCATGCCAAGGAACGTGAGTAGTTGTGGGTTGGGGTTTTGGTCATAGAGGTACACCGCAGTTGTGCACCCGATATGATCATTGGTCCCACGTGTGGTGTTGGGCACGAAGCTAACTCCGTCTGTGGTCCACACTGCATCAAAGATCTCTGTGTCCTTGTTGTATACCTCTTCCTTTAAGGCACGACCAAACAACCGTGTGTGCGTTGCTAGCCTTCCTGCCTTTGGCTTTTGCCCGGTCGCAGCGTCATGCCACAGGCGACGTGCACACGTCAGCATGACCGTTTTGGGGTCTACGCCTTGCAGTTCTCTTGCCTTGAACTTGCGTAGCCTGTGTCCAATCGAGAAGCACTGCTGGTGCGTTTTGATCGTGTTTAGTTGGGCGCAATGTGACCACTTTTGGTTCTCTAGTTCCAGTATGGGTAGTACCGTCAGCGCGTTAGCAACATCTTCTCGCCATGCCGCCTCGACTTCCTTGGCCAGACGCTGCACGTCCAAAGTGAAGGAGCCGGGATGGTCTTTCTGCAGTTTTTGCAGATATTGCAGCAGCACCGATCCTTCCGAAAGGTACGTATAAATTGTCACAGATTTGGGCTTGAGCAAGAGTTCTTTGGGAATGGAGAGGACGAACAGCTTCTCGCTTATGCGATACAGTGCGCCCGATTTGGCCTTGTCATAGAGTGATCGGTCAAATGTCTTGTTCCCTTTGTGGTATAGCTCATCCCACATTTCTGTCGGAACAATACGCCCGTCAGGCTCCTCTTTTGCCATGCCAAGGCCTAGGTAAGCTGTGTCAAAGTCAACCTTTCGGACTGTCTGCTCCACCTCGAAGGGGTTTACGACCTCGTCGATGATGAGATTGTATCCATCAAGTAAGTGATCGACTTCAATTTTCGGTTTGTTGCCTTTGGTGAAATCAATACATCTCGCAATTCCTGTGCTTTGGGTTGCCAGAGTTCCAAGCCGGTAGAACAGTGCGTGCGTACAAGCGATTGATTTCCCAGCCCGGATCAACTTCTCGCAGTGATCGCTTTTGTTCCCTCCGTTGCAAATAGGCTGTGTGAGGATGAAGTCGGAACCTGTTCGGGCACCTTTGATGAACCTCTCTACCTCACTTAGGTAAGGGACAACGGCGATGTACTTTTCCGGTTTTTTGAAGCTGCGGTTGATCTGTGTAGATTTGCCATAGCCACAAGGCATGTCGACGATACGAATATGGGACATGAAAGTCTCCTGTGTTTGGTCCATTGGACCCGTTTTGGGGATAGTGCTCTAGCGGACGCCGAGCGGATGAAATTGCCCCATTGGGGCGGCGCGGAGAGAATCCTGGTGAACTAGCAATGGCTGAATCGAAGGGCTAATAGTTCCCTGTTTTCAGTACCTTTGTTTACAGGTCAGCTTTATTTCGTATTTATTTATAGATACTTATAGAGCGATTGCTCCACTCGCACTGGACTGAAGGAAGTTCCCGACATTAAAGCTACCCGTTCAGCACGGACCAATCGAAACCAGTTTTCTCTATAGACGGAGGGGTTTCGCTTAATTGAGGGAGAAAACGTCCGCGAGTTCATTAGAGGAATGACTGCTGTCATTGCCAAATGTAAGACGGACGTTAGGCCAGCCACCGGACATTTAAGACGCCGAAGGGCACTTTGTCTTTAGATGGGGCTTAGGGTGGTACAAGCCTGCACATCTGGAGACTACGACCACCCTGCAACGTATCAAGGCGATCTAAGTAAGTTCTGCGGAAGCCAGCTTTGCCACGATGTCATCGGTCTGCAGGTGGGTGTAACGCATCAACATCCACAAATCCCGATGCCCGCTGATCATTTGCACCTGTGCTAGCGAAAGCCCACTTTCCACGAAGCGCGACACCGCCTCGTGCCGAATGTCATGAAACGTAAGGTCAACCACGCCCGCCCGTTGTCTGAGACGTTCAAAGGCTAATCGCACAGAGTTACCAGACAGGGGCAAACACCGCTCGTCACCGCGTGGCAGGTCCATCAACACGGCAACGGCATTTGGGCTGAGAGGAACAGTACGGGCGCGACCGTTTTTTGTTTGGGGCAAGAACACTGTCCGACGCTCAAGGTCTAAATGCTTCCATTGCATCGACAGTAACTCCCTACGTCGCATCCCGGTAGCTAAAGCCAGCGTCAACAATGGCTTCATCAACGGGGACCGAGATTGGTTCACGGCTGCCAACAAAGCTTTCCATTCTCCTTCCCGCAATCGTCTCTCGCGGCGATTGTCAATCTTTGGTCGTCGGACAGACTTGACCGGGTTTCCTTGAGGCACGTTTTGTCCCCCGTCCTCACAGGCGACATCAAGGGCGTGCTGCAACCAACCCAGTTCCCTAACGACAGTCGCTGCCTTCATGGTTTTGATGCGCAGGTCACGATAGTGGACAAAATCTGAGGATCGCAGCTTGCTGACCTTCCTGCTGGCTAACTTGGAGCACTTGCGCAGGAACCCGTTGATTGCATAACTCTCATTGTCTGCGCACCGTTTCTCGCTCGTGACGTTATCCCGGTACTTGCGCAGCACCTCACCAAGGTTCATCTCGGACGCGCTCGCACCGAGGGTTGGAGTTAGCAATCCTCTGTCCGCGCTCAACTCGGTCTCTCGCGCCCACTTCGTCGCATCAGCGCGCTTTAGAAAAGACTTGGATCGGGATTGTCCGTCCTTCCGCACTGTCGCCTGCCACTTTCCGCTAGGCCTTTTTACGATTGTTGCCATGGCCCATATCTCCTGTGTTGGAGACATCTTTTCCGTTTAAGTGCAGCGGAGGTGCAGCGGACACAGTTTCACACGCAGCATAGCATGAGGCGCTAATCGCGTAAGACCTTGAAGCATCGTGCGTAAAGGATGGTGGGTGATGAGAGACTCGAACTCCCGACATCTTCGGTGTAAACGAAGCGCTCTACCAACTGAGCTAATCACCCGTGACGCTGCATGTAGCCAAGCCTGAGGACGGGTGCAAGAGGGTTCGCACGAATTTCTTGCCTTTCTTCAGGTGTCGCGTCAGCGATGGCTGCCTGTTCCGCCAAAGGCATCACTGCACACCCGATTGAAGGCAAAGTCTGAAAGGCGCTTGCGCGACGCCTGTTGCCTCCGATATCTCCGTTAGGGACCGAAACCCCTCAGGCTGGAGAGGACATGGCCCGACACTCCCCTCGCCGTTTTCTTGTGGCAGCGCTGGTGCTTGGCGCGTGTTTTCTGGCTCCGCTTCGGGCCGGGGCAGATGGGATTTTGGTGTTTGCGGCGGCCAGTCTGAAAACCGCTTTGGACGAGGTTTCGACCGCGTATCAGCGCGAAACCGGCAACGATGTCACGATTTCATATGCCGCGTCCTCGGTTCTTGCGCGTCAGTTGCAGCAAGGCGCTCCGGCTGATCTGTTCATTTCCGCGAATGAGGATTGGATGGATGTGTTGCAGCAGGATGGTGTGATCGAGCCCGAAACCCGAGTCGCCCTACTGGGCAATGGGTTGGTTCTGATCGGAGCCGCGCCGCAGACACATATTGGCGAAGTCTCAGCGGGTTATGATCTGGCCGAACATCTTGAGGGCGGCTTTCTTGCCATGGCGTTGGTCGATGCCGTTCCCGCAGGGATCTACGGAAAGGCCGCGTTGCAGAGCCTTGGCCTGTGGGACGCGGTGCAGCGTCAGGTCGCGCAAACCGACAATGTGCGTGCGGCACTGGCTTTGGTTGCAACCGGGGCGGCACCGATGGGTATTGTCTACCGGACGGACGCTCAGGCTGACGCGCGGGTTGGTATTGTCGGCAGATTCCCAGAGGACAGCCACCCGCCCATCATTTACCCGGTCGCCGAGACGTCCTTTGCCAAGCCAGAGGCGCAGGATTTTCTGACCTTTCTTCAAAGCGAATTCGCGTCAGATGTGTTCAAGGGGCAGGGGTTCTCTCTGCCTGAACGGTGAGCCTTGTGGATTGGTTGGGCCCTGCCGAGATTGAGGCGTTGAAATTATCCTTGCGGGTGTCGTTCTGGGCAACGCTGGCGACTTTGCCATTTGGGATACTCGTAGCCTATGCTTTGGCGCGCTGGCGCTTTCCGGGACGGCAGGTGTTGAATGGTCTAGTGCATTTGCCCCTGATCCTACCGCCCGTGGTTACTGGCTACCTGCTGCTGTTGACTTTCGGCATTCAGGGTCCTATCGGGCGCATATTGGGCGAGTTCGGGATCGTTGTTGCTTTCCGGTGGACGGGCGCTGCGATGGCGGCTGGGATTATGGCGTTCCCTTTGATGGTGCGGGCCATCCGTCTGTCAATCGAGGCCGTTGACCCTCGACTTGAACAGGCTGGGGCTACGCTGGGGGCTTCGCGCCCTTGGGTGTTTGCGACGGTGACATTACCAATGATCCTGCCGGGCGTCATCGCGGGGGCCATTCTGGCCTTTGCCAAGGCGATGGGTGAATTCGGTGCCACGATCACCTTTGTGTCGAACATTCCGGGCCAGACCCAAACGCTGCCATCAGCCGTCTACGCCTTCCTGCAGGTGCCGGGGGGTGAGGCAGCGGCGACCCGGTTGGTTGTCATCTCGATCATAATCGCGATGGGGGCTTTATTGTTGTCAGAATACGTAGGGCGCCGTGCGGCGGCACGGGTGGCCGGGTCATGAGCCTGTCCGTTCGACTGCGTCACAGCCTTGAGGGGCTGGATCTGGACCTCAACTTTGAAGCTCCGCCGGGCGTGACGGTTCTGTTCGGGCGTTCGGGGTCGGGCAAGACTACGGTGGTGAATGCCGTGGCGGGTCTGTTGCGACCCGAGGCCGGGCGCGTCGCCGTGGATGATTGGGTCCTGTTCGATACGGACACCAAGCTTTGGCTGCCGCCGCACAAACGCAGGCTCGGCTATATCTTTCAGGAAGGACGTCTGTTCCCTCACCTGACCGTGCGCCAGAACCTGTCTTTCGGGCGCTGGTTTGCTCCGCGGTCTACAAAGCGTGAGGACCCGGACAAAGTGATCGAGATGCTGGGCATTGGTCACTTGCTTGACCGTCGTCCGGCTGGTTTGTCCGGGGGGGAGAAGCAGCGGGTCGCGATCGGACGCGCCTTGCTAGCCAGCCCACGCCTAATTCTGGCCGACGAACCTCTGGCTGCGTTGGACGAAGGCCGCAAGGCCGAAATCCTGCCTTACTTTGAGCGTCTTCGGGATGAGGTCTCAGTTCCAATTCTCTATGTCACGCATTCCGCGGCCGAGGTCGCACGTTTGGCGACCTCGGTTGTTGCACTGCAGGATGGCAAGGTGGCGCGCCATGGTCCGGCCTCTGAGGTGCTGGCCGATCCGTCCGTAACCCCTGCGGGTGTGCGCGCGGTTGGCGCGGTGCTGCAGGCACGTGTGCGGGCCCATCATGAGGACGGTTTGACCGAGTTGGACGCGGGTGGAGAGTCGCTGTTTCTGCCGCGTATCCCGCATCAGATCGGCGCAGAGCTTCGCATTCGCATCCCCGCGCAAGAGGTGATCTTGTCCAACCAGCCTCCGGCGGGGCTGTCGGCCCTGAACGTTCTGTCGGGCACGGTCGAGACGATCCGCGCCGGAGACGGGCCAGGTGCGATTATCTCGATGGATACGTCGGCAGGTATCGTGCTGGCGCGGATTACCCGACGCTCAGTCGCCGGGCTTGGCCTGCAACCGGGTGCGCGATGCTATGCGGTGATCAAGACTGTTGCGCTGGCGCCGCAGGATGTTGGCGGACGGATCGGCCCGACAGGTTAGAGTCAGGCCAAGGCGCGGGCCTCATGCTCGCGCAGGATCATGCGAGCAGCGCGTCCGAAGCCGGTGGATTTATCCGGGGTATGGTCCGGGAAGATCGAGGCCAGCTCCTGCAGCCCGTCCGAGGAAAGGGAATGCAACGCTTCGTCACCCAGAAACAGGCTCTCTGCCAATGCGCCCTCGGCGGTCAAAATCTCATGCTGATCCAGCAGGATATGCAGGTATTCGACCGGCTGGTCTGAGGTGTCGACGAAGATACCCGGCCATGAACACAGGTGTTTTGCGGCGACCAGAACCTCGGCGGCGCCAAACAGCAGCTCGACTTTCGGCCCCTGAATCAGGACGCGATGTTGCTGCGACACCAGAAGATCGCGCGAGGGTATGTCGGGCCCAAGGCTGCCGCGCAGGATACGCACGGGCCGCAGGTCAGGGTCACGACGCAATCGCTCGGGTGGGATCGGGCTGGCCTCGATCCACCGAATAGGCTGCAGCCCGTGATCTTTGGTCTGGACCAGATCGCCGACTGTCAGGGCCTCGACGACCTCTGGTCCGGTTTCGGTTTCGATCAGCGTCCCGGCGGTAAAACAGACGCCTTGAATAGAAATGGTGATGGTCGCCTGACCAAAGAAGAACCCGTCAGACCCCTGAATGACGAACGTGTCGGTCGCGATTTGGTTGAAGTCGAGGCTGTCAAAAAAGGTGGGATCGACCGTGTAGGTCCATTCGCCGGTATCCGCGTCTATCGTAGCCGTCCCATTGGCCGCAGGGGTCGCGATTGCCCAATTGTTGACGTCGAATGTTCCCGGGGTGTCGCCAAGAATGACCTGGCCGGTAGCCACGTTTGGCGGTGAGCCCGTGACATCCCCTGTCAAATCACCCGTGACCGGAACCGAGACCATGCTAGCCCTCGCTCTGTTCCAGCAGACGTTTGAAATCCTTCTTACGATAGAGCTTCATGTAGACCTCGCCCGCGGCATCCCGGCTCCATTCTACGATCCGGTTCTGACCCATGTCACCAACCAGACGATTCGTTCGGACGCGGGGGTGTGGTATTTCTGCCTTGAGAATGTCGACAATTTCATTCGTCTGCCCGAACGGCGCAACCAGATCGACGATCCAGAACGAGGACCCGCTGGTGAAATCCTTATCCTTCAAGGGCTTTTCCTGAATGGCATATCTGTTTTCAGCCTCACGGTTGAGGCCAGCAAAGGTTACGAACCCTCGGGGAAAGCCGTTCTGGCGGAAGATGTGATACTGCCCCAGCCGCAACGGCGTTTCAAAGGCATAGAGAACCTGCGCCAAACTGCGTTTCTGATGCGTTGGGGTCAGGCCTGCCAAGTAGAACATAGCTCCGAAATCGGCGTATTTCTCTGGCGAGAGGTCAAACCAGTCTTTTGGAAATGTTTGGCTCACAGGGACACCAGACTTGCAATAAATATCATGATGATATGCGCCGCCATGTCAGTTGCATATAAGTATTTTGATGTGTTTGCGGTCTGTTGCCGAGCCCCCTCTCGACCCAACCTCCAATTGTGTTACTCTCATGGAACAGAGTTTATTTTAGGATGTTCGGATGATGCGTATTGCCAAACTCATTGCAGCCTCGGCGTTAATTATAGCACCCCAGCTTGCGCAGGCTGTCGGCTTCGGTGTCCGCGTGGGGCCGCAGAACCGGACCGAGATCACGCCACTAGAAGGCGGCATCTTTGAGGTCAGGGCCATCGGATCATCGGCACCGGTAAACTACTGGTGCGGGATCGGTGATTTTGCTATCCGAACTCTGGGGGTGCCGGGCCCGACGCGAATCTATATCTATCGCGCCTATGAGCCGGGCGTGCGCACTGTGCAATTCTCGCTGACGCCGCCTCCGGGCGCAAATACCGATCCGGGCTATTCAATTTCCGTCAAAAAAGTAGGAATGAACATGTCCGCTACCAAGGCCCAGAACTACTGCTATGATAACTTTCTGGATTTAGCGTTCTGATCCTCAGACCCATTTCGCCAAGGGCGGCAGGCTCATCAGCACTGCGTCCGGATCGTGGCCGGTCTCAAGCCCGAACTTGGTGCCGCGGTCGTAGACCAGATTGTACTCGGCATAGAGGCCCCGATGCACCAACTGGGTGTCTTTGTCCGCGTCTGAAAAGCTCTGAACCCGGCGTTTTTCGACCAGCGGCAGGAAAGCGGGCAGGAAAGCTTTGCCGATATCCTGCGTCAGGGCGAAATCCGCCTGCCAGTCATCGGTGCAGTAGTCATCCATGAAGATACCCCCAACACCGCGCGCGCGTTTGCGGTGGGGGATGTAGAAATACTCATCCGCCCAGTCCTTCAGGCGCGGATAGTGGCTTGGTCCGTGCGGGTCCAGATGCGCCTTCTGGGTCGCATGAAAACGGGCGGTATCGTCGTCATATTCGATGCAGGGGTTCAGGTCCGACCCGCCGCCGAACCACCAAGCATGCGGTGTCCAGAACATGCGCGTATTCATATGAACGGCGGGCACATGCGGGTTTTGCATATGCGCAACCAGCGAAATGCCTGAGGCCCAGAACCGTGGGTCCTCGGTCATGCCGGGAATGCCTTTGCGCGCAGCCATGGCCTGTTGCGCGCGCTCACCCAGCGTGCCGTAGACGGTTGAGACATTGACGCCCACCTTCTCAAACACTCGCCCGCCCCGCATCACAGACATCAGCCCGCCGCCCGCGTCCGAGCCGTCCTCGGACTGGCGTTTGGTTTCTTTTACTTCGAAACGACCGGGAGTTGCGTCAGCAAACGGGCCGGTGTCGTGGCTGTCCTCCAGCGCTTCAAAAGCAGCAACGATATCGTCGCGCAATTGGCGGAACCAGGCTGAGGCGGTGGTCTTTTCGGTATCAAACATGGTCAATGCGCCGGGGCTGCAACGGGGTCCAGCAAGGTGCGGCCGCCGTCAATTGTCAGGATCTGGCCAGTGATGAAACCTGCTGCGTCCGAGGCCAGAAACTGCGCTGTTTCTGTCAGTTCGGTCGGGGCGGCGATCCGGGCCAGAGGGGTGTGTTTCTCGATGTCGTCGCGGAAATCGCGATTTTCTTTCAGCGTTGATTGCAGCGATGCGCTCATCACTGACCCCAGCGCGATCGAGTTCACGCGGATACGGTTGGGGGCCAGTGCAACCGCCAGCGAGCGGGTCATTTGATCCAACGCGGCGGTTGAGACGGAATAGGCCATCAGATCCGGATGGGTGCGCCGTGCTGCGATCGAGGACAGGTTGATGATGGAGCCTGCCGGGTTTTCCTCATCCTCGCCGGATTGTTTGATCATCCGTTTGGCCACCAATTGGCTGAGGCGCAGGGCCGGCATCAGGTTCTGGTTCAGCAAGGTCCGGACCGAGTCGTCATCGGGGTCCAGCGGATCGGACGGGATCACCTGACGCGCGCCGTTGATCAGAATGTCGACCTGATCGAACGCATCCAGCGTGGCCGAAAGCAGGTTGGCGATGGTCAGCTTTTCGCGCAAATCACCGGCGAAATAGCGGATGTTGCCATCGTCGGCCTGCTCGCCCAATTCCTCGGCCAGCCGTTTTTCATCCATATCTGCAAAGACGACATTGGCCCCGGCATCTGCAAAATGCCGCCCGATGGCCAACCCAATCCCGTTGGCCCCGCCGGTTACAATCGCTGTCTTGCCAGCTATGGAAAAGGACATCCGAATCCTCCTGATTTGGGGCAGGTTAGCCGGGCTTAGGCCCGGGGGCGAGAGGCTTGAAACACCTTGAACCGATTGTCGCCTGCCACTTCCTGAACTTGGGCGAAGGATTCGGCCAGTGTTGCCTCATAGGGCAGGTGGCGGTTGGCAACCATCCACAGGGTGCCGTTGCGGGTCAGGTTCTTCGCGGCGGACTTGATGAAGCCCTGCCCCAACGCCGGATCGGCACTGCGTGAGGTGTGAAAGGGCGGGTTCATGATGACGGTGTCGATAGGCTCGGGCGCGGTCCAGGTCACCGCATCCGCCCAGTGAAACTGAGCACGCATATCGGGGACGTTTGCTTGCGCGCATGTCAGCGCGGCGTGATCCGCCTCAACCAGATGAAGGGCTTTGACGCGGTCATTCTGCAGCAGACCCGCTGACAGATACCCCCAACCTGCGCCCAGATCAGCCACGCGGGGGCCGATCTTGTCCGGCAAGGACTGCGCCAGGAGGGCCGAGGCTGGGTCGATTCCGTCCGCGGAAAACACACCCGGAGCGGTTACGTAGCCATTGACGCTTTGATTCTCGGGGGCGGCCCAATCGGCGAAGGCCTCAGCGTCGGCCTGAAACCAGAAGATCTTGCCATGGGCCTTGGAAATAGGGCCTTCGACGGCAACGCGCTTGCGGATGTCTTTCAGAATGCTGTCAACACCATTGGTTTTGGCGCCATCGACAACGATGGTTCCGCTGGCATAGCTGCATGCCTGCTGGACAAGCGACCGAGCCAGCGCCTTGGCGCGCGGCAAGAACACCAGAGCATCGCTGCAAGCGGCGTCAAGCGCGGGTTTGGTGGCAAAGCCCTGACCAGCGAAATGATCATGGAAAGGTTTGAACGGCTGAATCACCTGAGCCTCGCGCGACAAGGCTGACAGATCCACTTCTGGTGTCGGGCCGATCACCACCAGCGGTTGCGACAGGGTCAAACCGCTGTTCAGGGCAAGATCAAGACGAGGGGACATGATAAATTCCGGGCGGCCCAGCCTGCGTTATTCTTCGCGTTCCATCGTGCATTGCAGCGGATGCTGATGCCGGCGTGCGAAATCCATCACCTGGCCGACTTTGGTCTCGGCGATCTCATGGCTGAAGACGCCAACCACCGCTACGCCCTTTTTGTGCACGGTCAGCATGATCTCGAACGCCTGCGCATGGGTCATGCCGAAGAAGCGCTCCAACACGTGAACCACAAACTCCATCGGGGTGTAGTCATCGTTCAGCAACAGCACTTTATACAACGGAGGGCGCTTGGTTTTGGGTCGCGTCTGCAGCAGGACGGACGAGTCGCCGTCGTCATCCGATTTGTCAGACATCATCCAGGGGTTTTCCAGCATCGCGCGCAACTGTCCGATTCAGGCATTGGGTTTATCTGAGGGCTTATATAACGTTGACGCCATCAGAATAAAGAGGCAGCGGACCCTTTCGGAATGGACAATAAACTGACCACTATCGCCTTCGATGCGGATGACACGCTGTGGCATAACGAGCGGTTTTTCCAACTGACACAGGCCCATTTCGCCCAATTGCTGGCAGACCACGCAGAACGGGACCACCTGATGGAGCGTCTGCTGGCCGCCGAAAAGCGGAATATCCAGCACTACGGCTATGGAATCAAAGGCTTTGTCCTGTCGATGATCGAAACGGCAATCGAGGTGACCGAAGACCGGGTTCCAGCCTCGGTCATCCGCCAGTTGATCGACGCGGGGCAAGAGATGCTGGCCCATCCCATCGAACTTCTGCCCCATGCACGCGAGGCGGTTGAGGGCGTGGCCGAGACCTATCGCGTCATTCTGATCACCAAAGGCGACCTGATTGATCAGGAGCGTAAGCTGGCGCAATCGGGTTTGGGGGATTTGTTCGACGGGGTCGAGATCGTCTCGGAAAAGACAGCCGAGACCTATCGGACGATCTTCGAACAGCATGGCGAGGGGCCTTTGAGCGCGATGATGGTGGGCAACTCAATGCGGTCGGATGTGGTGGCGCCCATTGCCGCCGGGTGCTGGGGCGTTCATGTCCCGCACGGGCTGGCGTGGGAGGTCGAGCATGCCGAAACACCCTCTGACCATCCCCGATTCCGAGAGCTGTCGGATCTTGGCGGACTTTCGGATCTGGTGCGCGCTCTAGGCTGATGTTGCCGTTCGGCCTCAGTTTGAGAAAAAACCGCGCAACCTTTGCGTTGTTCCTGTCATCATCGCTCATCTGGTAGGTCAGTGCAGGGGCTTCGCCTATATATAGAAGGGGTCCCCGCCCCTCACGATGCCGGGAAAACCCCAGCTTTTGGTTTATTTTGCCTGGGTCCTGTGTTAGCCTTAGCGATAATCAATAAATTTCATCCGACCGGGAAAACCCGGCGGAACGAGGCAGACAGAGGCGAAGATCGTGCAGAGTCGGTGGACAGTCCCGGCCCGGATGGGCGTATTCCTCACAGCGTTTATTTTGGTGCTTTCTTTCGCGCCGCTCAAAGCTTTGGCCGCGCCTTACGCGGCGATGGTGATCGACGCGCGAACGGGGGAGGTCTTGCACTCGCGCAATGCCGATACCCGCCTGCACCCGGCCTCACTTACCAAGATGATGACCCTCTATATCGCGTTCGAGGCAGTTCGGAACGGAGAGATCACGCTGGATACTCAGGTTCGCATCACACGGGCGGCAGCGGCCGAGCCTCCGTCGAAGCTGGGCTTGCGTTCGGGACAGACGATTGCGTTCCGCTACCTGATCCGCGCAGCGGCTGTGAAATCGGCCAATGATGCCGCAACGGCTATCGGGATTGCGATCAGCGGGTCCGAGGCCGCCTTTGCCCGCCGCATGACACGCACCGCCAAAGCAATGGGGATGAGCCGCACAACCTTCAAGAACGCGCACGGCCTGACGGAATCGGGGCATATGTCGACCGCGCGTGACATGACCACGCTGGGGCGGCATCTGCTGTATGACTACCCGCAGTATTACAACCTGTTCTCGCGCCAATCGACCAATGCCGGGATCAAGACGGTTCCCAACACGAACCGCCGCCTTTTGGCTGCGTATAAAGGCGCGGACGGGATCAAGACAGGCTATACCCGCGCGGCCGGTTTCAACCTTGTGGCCTCGGCCAAGCGCAAGGATGAGCGTATCATCGCAACGGTCTTTGGTGGCAAGTCAGGTGCTTCTCGGAACGCCAAAGTGGCTGAGTTGCTGGATCTCGGGTTCCGCCGCGCACCGTCGCGCGCCCCGATCCGCCGTCCTGCGCGCCCGGCTTACGCGGGCAATGCTGGTTTGGGTGGCACGCAAGTTGCTCGTTTGACCGGCGCACCCAAGACCAGCCTACGCCCGGCGATGCGTCCGACTGCGGCGACACAGGTTGCAAGCGCGGTTGTTGACACCGCCGATGAAAATCGCGACCGCATCAAGGATGGGATCGCCGCAGCTATTGCACAGGCGGATATTGCGCCGACGGCACCTCCGGTCGAAAGCTCGGATACACGTCCGGCCTTGCGGCCTGACAACCTGGTTCTGGCTTCCGCTCAACCGGCCGAGCAACCGGAGCCGGAACAAGAGGTCGTCACGCGGCTGTCCACCTCGGGCGGGCATCTGTGGGGCGTGAATGTTGGCCGCTATACCACGCGCTATGAAGCCGAGAAGGTGCTGCTGAAAACCGCCCTGTCCGAGATGACAGCGCTGGACGGCACGCTGCGCAAGGTCAATCAAAGCTCCAAAGGGTTCGAGGCCACGTTCCAGGGCATGACCCGCGAACAGGCAGATCTGGCATGCCGCCGCCTTCAGGCGCGCAATGTCACCTGTTTCATGATCGGGCCGTCATAAGACCCGACATATACTCTCCTGATGGGTCTGGGCTGCGAAGTTTCGCAGCCCTTTTTTTATGAAACCAATTCAGTCGAACACATGGCCGTGTTCGTATTGCTCATCCTGGCCGGCGGCGGCTGTCAGCGCGGCGACGTTGTCTTTGGTGAAGAACCCGTCGTAGTGGTGGCACCGCTCGATATATTCGGTGATCAGCAGCGTATTCTTTGAGTGTTTCGAGAAGATCTGTTTCAGGTTGGGATCGTCTTTGCATTCCCCCACCACATGGGCCAGGAACGGCACGCCCTTGTCCTTGAGCGTATTGACGACGAAATCCACGTTCTTTTCGCCAGCCCCATGGTCGCCATCCTGAATCTCAACCGCCATATGATGCAGGCGGCGGCCGAAATTGCGCACGAAGTCTTCCGTCGGCATTGGCAGTTTGGCAAATGAGTTCACGAAGGACGGCGTGTTGTTTGCCGTAAACACCTTGGCCGGGGATTTCTTGTCGTCATCCACATTGGCGTTGCGGTTTACATTGGTCGACGAATTCATGTCGAAGATGTTGTAAGCTCCCCAGAAGTAATAGGGCACCATCGTCAGAAACTCGAGGATCGCATCTTCCCGCTCGCCCGCCAGAACCCGGGTGGCGAGGTGGTCGATCCCCAGCATCAGCGGCGCAATTTTCGAATCCGTGCCGAAACTTGCAGCCTCTTCCAATCGCGCTTTCTCGGTATCGCTCAGCAAAACGCGATCGCCAAGGCCCAGACTGTCGGGGTCGTTGAAATCGAGGGTGGAATAGCCAACGCGGTTGCAGGTGAAATCCGAGGGCGTGGTGAAGCGAAAGCCATCCAGCGTGTAGAACGGGTTTTCTGTGTCACCTGCGTATTCAAACCGGATGTTTTGCTCTTCGAGAGTTTTGCCAAGATCTTTCAGATCGCAGGCGGCAAAGACCTCACCCACATACCGCGTTTGCGGGGTCGGGCGGGCCAAAGGATACATCCGATTGATGCGCGGGATGAAGTCCTCGAAAGTGTCGCTCAGCGGGGCCATCAGGATCAGAGCTGGATAGTCGGGATGCGAATGCAGGACCGCGAACTTGTGTGTCTGCCCCAGATAGCTGGCCGAGTGGCGGTAGGGCGTCATCACATAAAGCTCGACCATCGTATCGAACAGCGCCTTGGATTCGACCTGGATGACAATCGCGCGCATCGGCCCGACCTGATCCGCGACGCCCGAGCTGGTCCTGCGTTCGTAGATCATCGGAAGGTATTCGTGAAAGAAGTCCGAGTTCTTCTTGTCACCTCGGGGTGTGTAAGACATCAGATCGAAAGACATGTGCGCCTCCTTGCCGGGCATCTGGCGGCGAGCGCGGGGCCAGCCAATAGCGTTGCTAGAAATACGGTATTCAGAACATGCACTTGCGGGCATGCTATGCGCTGAACTGAATTCAGGCAACAGTCATAGGATAGGGACCCAGGATTACGGGCTGATGTCTATCGGGTGAACTTTGTCACCTCGACCCCGCCCTCGATCAGGTTTTCCCGAACCGACCGGGCGATCTGTACGGCAGTTGGGCCGTCTCCGTGCAGGCAGATCGTGTCGATCGACGTCTCCAGCCGTTTGCCGGATTCGGTGATGATGGCCCCTTCGCGCACCATGTTCAGGATGCGCGGGCCGGCAATCTCAGGGTCGTGTATCACTGAGCCGGGCAGGCTGCGATCCACCAAAGTGCCATCGTCATTGTAGGCCCGGTCGGCGAAGATCTCGCCCACCCATTTGCAGCCAAGCTCTCGTACGGCGTCTTCCTGCTTGGTGGCCGCCAGCACCATGATGATGATATCCAGATCGACATCCAGCGCACCTTGGTAACAGGCGCGCGCCATGTCGAGGTCGACCGAACACATATTGGCCAAAGCGCCGTGCAGTTTCAGATGCCGCACCTTTGTGCCGGTGGCTGCGGCCATACCCAATGCCGCGCCCAGTTGATAGCGCACCAGATTGCGCAGGCTGTCATGGGGCACTTTCATATTGCGCCGCCCAAATCCCTGTAGGTCAGGAAAGCCGGGATGCGCCCCAATGCCCACATCATTCTCAGCGGCCAGTGTCATGGTCTTGGCCATTACATCCCAGTCGCCGGCATGAAACCCGCAGGCGATATTGGCGGATGTAATGATCTTCAGCAGGTTTTCGTCATCGCCCATCTTCCAAGGGCCAAAGCTCTCGCCCATATCGGCGTTCAGATCCACGCGCGGCATCAGATAGTCTCCTTAGTCGGTGGCAGAGATCACTCCGCCGATCAATTGGTAGGACAACAGGTCCGGTATGTCATGAGGGTCGCGGACGAGAGGCTCCACGCGTCCAGGAAGGCGCGCAAGATCCGCGCGAAACGCAGCATCAATCTCTACAGCCTGTTCCAGAGTCACGAATTCAAACCGAACCGTCCCGCCCGCCGGGGTCTGCGCCGCCTTTGGCATGTCGCAGGGCAAGACGGTTGCAATCCGGGGGTAGCCTCCGGTCGTCTGGCATTCGGGCAGCAGAATGAAAGGGCTGCCGGTGCCGGTCATCTGAATGTCGCCGGGCGTGATCACCTCGGACAGGATATTGAGCTGATTTTTGGCCGCAAAGCCCGGTCCGTCACTTTCCAGCTGCATCCCCATACGGTTGGCCCGCGCGCCACGCGTGAACTCTGTCTGCGCAAAGCGATCCAGCGTTTCATCATCGAACAACGCGGTTTGAAAGCTGGCGACGATGCGAAGAGTGCCGCCGTTGAACCGGTCCGAAGGGGACAGCTTCATTCTGCCACCGCCCGCAGTCTTCCCTGCGGGCAACACATCACCCACGGCTACGGTGCGGCCGATCTTGGCGGTCAGATGCGTCGCGCGCGAGCCGAGGAACAGTTCGGCCTCAATGCCGCCCTCCAAATGCAGGTAGCCGTAGTTGCCCTGCACGGTCGCACCGATCGTCAGCGTTTGCCCTTGCTCAAGAACATGGGATGCGTTCCATACGATCGGGGAACCGTCGATGCTCGCCTGCATCGTCGCACCAGTCAGAGCTACCCTTGTGCGTTGCGCCGCTTCGAACGTGCCACCCATGCCTGCCATTTCCAGCGCGGCTAGATCGGGGCTTTGTCCCAGCAAGGCCGCACCCTCATGCAGCGCCAGAATATCGGCTGCTCCGGACCGAGAGAGACCCTGATCCAAATAGCCGATGCGCCCCTGATCTTGAACCGTACAAGACGGTCCAATGCGATGAACCATCAGAGTCATCAGGCGAACTCCTGACAGGTTGCGCCACCAAGGCCGTCGTCATTATTGGCGCGGATTGCCTCAAGCTCATCGCGCGAGACAGAGGTGAACTGAAGCTCATCACCGGGCCGCAAGGTAAATGCTTGATCCTTGTCTGGCTGAAAGCAGCGAAACGCCGTTTGGCCGACATGCCGCCACCCAGTCGGTGTTGGGCCGGAGAACAGTACAAATTGTGAGATCGCCAGAACGAGAGCGCCCTCGGGCACCATGGGCGTCAGCTCCTGCAGGCGCGGTATGTTGAATTCGGGTCCCAGCGGCCCGAGATAGGGTTGCCCCGGCGCAAAGCCGATGGTCAGCACCCGCACTTGTGTCTGACTAAGCCGCCGGACAGCCTCGGCCGGATCCAGCCCAGCAACATGTGCGGCGTCCTCCAGCTGTGGGGCAAGGTCCGTGCCATATACGGTTGGCACCCGCCATAGTCTTCGGCCCTGTGGTAGAAGGGCACTATACCAGTCCTGCTGGTTCAGGATCTGCTGCAGTTGGCTTGTGATCTCGAGATGTGAAACCACCTGAGGGTCAAAGCGCACATATGCAGACCCCAGAGAGGCCGATGTCTCTATAAGCCCGTGCAGCGCTAAGCTGTCCACCTGCGCCCGAAACGCCAGGGCCGCGCGGTTTGCGGCCTCATCCATCTTGTCTGCAAATGTCACCAAAGCCCCGTCGAGCCCGACGGTGCGTACCAGTGGGTAGGAAAGACCTTCAGTCATACTTGGGCCGAGATAGGATTATTTCTTGTCATTCAGGAACCAGACCGCATCCCAATGAAATGCGCAAGTACAGGTAAAGAGCGATCCACACCGACGCGCAAAACGGAGTTTTTGAAGCCTGTCACCGGATTCGACTCGCGGGCGCGAGTCGGGCTTTATTGTATCCAAGAGTTAACATGGCCCAAGATGTTGTGGTTTGCCATTGTGGAGTTCCGGTCGGGCTATGTAATTCCTTTGTTGGCGTGCTTGTATCTGGCTGATTTGGCGCTAGACGACGCCAATTAACCTATTGATCTTAATTCAATAAATAAGAAATCGCAAAAAAATACGCCGATATGTAATTTTCCGCTTGCGGCTTTGTGGGGTAAACCTTAGAACCCCC